>NZ_CP160399.1:0-2295000 GCF_040730495.1 Methylococcus sp. ANG
CCTAGACCGGTTCTTAGAACCTGTCTGGTAAAAGTTTAAGCACATTTAGCAAGAGTCAGCTTGAGCATGGCGATGCGAATCATGTTTTCGGCAGTGGCGGTGAGGATTTCGACATCCTTGGCGAGTCGGCGGAACGACCCGAGCCAAGCGAAGGTGCGCTCGACCACCCAGCGCTTGGGCAGGACTGCGAAGCCATCTTTGATCTTCTCGGAAATATGCAGCGTCAACCCCAAGGTCTCGTCGACAAACCGAACGGCGGTGCCGCGATACCCGGCGTCGCCGGAAAAGGCCTGTAGACCGGGATGCTTTTCCGCGGCTCGACGCAGCACCTCGCAAGCCCCCACCGTATCGTGAAGGTTGGCGGCATGAACCTGGACGTGCAACAGATTGCCCAAGACATCGACCACGATATGGCGTTTGCGGCCTTTCACTTTTTTGCCGCCGTCGATGCCACGCTCTTCGCTGTCGTACTGGGTTTTGACGCTTTGCGAATCAATGATGCCGTAGCGGGGCAGGGCGCTCTGCCGTTTTTTTTCGCCGTTGCCGATTCAAGTCGTCCAGCGCGCGTTCCCAAACGCCGTTTTTGTTCCAGCGGCTGAAATGGTCGTACACCGTTTTCCACGGAGGAAAGTCGTTGGGCAACTGCCGCCACTGGGCACCCGTTTTCACCAAGTACAGAATGGCATCGACGATGCGTTTTCGCGAATGCTTACACCCGCTGCCTCGCCGATCATTGGGCTGAAAGTAGCGCTCTATCCGCGCCCATTCGTGCTCTTTCAAATCACTCGGATAACTCAATGGCTTCGCTCGTCAGGTCCAGGGACCATTGACTTTACTACGTTTTGTTTTTCAAGACAGGTTCTTAAGGTAACAAGCCCTGCAGTGGCGCCGGCGGTCCGGGAATGTCTGCCGATCTTGAATTTCCTTCCTTGACATGTGCCGATTGTAAACTAGGTGAATAGCTAGGGTTTGTTCCGCTTAAGTGAAATCCTTTTCCAGAGAACGTGTTTGAAAATTGATCCGATTCTACCGAAAAGCGGAGATGTTGTATGAACACCAAATCTGCTTCCAAAGCGATCGTATTTTCCATGGCTTTGGTTCTCATGGCTGGCGAATCCGCTCTCGCCGCGACTCAAGCGACATTACTTACGGCAGACCTCACAGGTGAGGGAGGGGCGGGGAGCGCTACGTCCACCTTCACGAACTCCAAGACCGGCAAGGTAGTAACCGTGTGTAACAGGTTTGTTGCCGCTGTGACGCTACCGGTCGACGGTCGAGTATTACTCGACCAGATGGCAGCGACGAGCGCTGCAGTCGTGCTGAAAATTTCAACTGTCGGCAGAACATTTTCCTGCTCTCTCCCGATCAGCACGATTTCCTGGAAGGACCAGCCGGACGGCACCAGACTGCAGTACGCGAACTATGCCTTGGACGTATCGTATAGCTCCAGCTAGAGGGCAGGCGGTAATACTTCGACGGGCACCGCTGCCGGGACAGTGAACTTTCCAAGCCAGCCCACCGGCTCGGGAAAATTGACGGCCAAGATTGGCAAATGCACGGAAGGAACCAGTGCTGCTTCGGTCGTGCCAACGGTACAGGGGGGAGATGTCGCCGCCGTATCGCTAGATACCGCGCCGATTTTACAAGGTAAGTTTCAGTATTGAGGCATATGCGAGGCGAGGCTTTCGAATCAGCAGTGGCCTCGCCTCCGTCTACTTTGCAGGTTAGCCTCTGATCCCCAAAATAACTTGTATCCTTCACAGGTTTGGTTAATGCTGAAGCGTTATTTGAATGATCTTGGAATATTCTCAACTCAACCTGTCTGGGCTTATTCCAATTTGATTCGAGTTAATTGGAGGATGCCCTGATGTCGCCATCGAAGCATGTGCATCCCGATTCTCTCAAGAATAGGTGCGTACAGCCCGTCGCCAATCGCTGGTTTCAGGCAAAGTGCAATGAAACGGTAACGCGGCTATCGTTCAAGAGTAACAAGCAGCTGTTAATTTGATGCCTGTGACGCAATGATTTCCCGTTCCTGGTGGGTTCCAATATCGTAAGTGCTCTGCTTTGAATGGTGAGGACAGTGACCATTCTCTCGATTTATCACAAATACTAAACTACTAAACCGAACTAGCAATGAGGATTGCCTGCAATCCTGGTTTTGGCGAATGTCTTGACAGCGGCTGGGAGGATGGTATGGATGGCTGGAGGGAAAGATTCTCTGAATATTTTTGTGTGCAATTGGCGGATACGCCGGAGCTGATTCGAGAGGCAATGGCTCTCAGATATCAGATATACTGTAAAGAGTGTGAATACGAAAATCCAAGAGTTTTCCGAGACGGTTTGGAAAAAGACAAGTTCGATCAAGGGTCGGTTCAAGCGCTGTTGCGCCATCGCGCCACCCGGGAAGTGGCCGGGACCGTGCGTCTTATAAGACCTAACCAAGAGGTCGAGAACGGTCTGCTGCCGGTGGAATTGAATTGCCAAATCGATTCCGACTTTCGTAAGAAGCTGTCGCACGTTCATCGCGAGCGGATTGCCGAAATATCCCGTTTCGCAGTTTCAAAACAATTTCGCAGGCGCTTATATGAAAGTCATAATGTCCATGGGGTTGCCGAAATGACTGGTGTATTAAGTTTTCGTGAGGAGAGGCGAAGCTTAATGCCGTTAATGACGTTAGGACTGCTTCGGGCCATTTTTATTATGAGTTACGAGCAGAACGTTACTTATTGGGTGGCTGTGATGGAACCGCAATTGTTAAGACTGCTTAAAGGGTTGGGGGTGGTATTGACACAGGTGGGGCCAGTCGCCAATTATCATGGAGATAGAATTCCGTGCGCTGGCGCAGTATCAGATGTTCTGGCGGGATTGCGAAAGTCTCGGCCAGATATATGGGGGTTTGTCAATAAGGGGGATATAAAATTCCCAGAGCCTTCTCGTCAGTGCGGAATGGATATCAATTCTTGGTTGGTGGCGGGCGCATAACTGGCCGTTTCACTAATGATAAAGAAAGTAATGTCGCATACACCCCTCTCCCTCTGGGAGAGGGCCGGGGTGAGGTAGGCTGGTATATGGCATTACTTTCTTAACTCTTAAGTAAATGCGCCAGATTATTTTGCTTAATGGTAACCGATTACGGCATCAGGTTGATGAATATACCACTTATCCTAGGTCCTTTTAGGAAACCCCAATAGTAAGCTCTTCGAAAAGGTCGGGATATATTTAGAGGCAGAGGACCGCTGGACGATGGAATTACAAGACGCGTTTAAGCAGTGGGCCAGTATAGTGGGAGAAAGGCGAGTCTTGGGCGAGAGCGAAGCCCAGGGGGAATATGGACGCTGTACCACGGGTGAGAACCGGCGCATCCTTGGAGCTGTCCGGCCATCCGGCGGCGGCGAGATTCCAGCAATTGTAGCCATTGCGAATCTCTGTGTCATTCCGCTCTATGCGATCAGTACGGGTCGCAATTGGGGTTATGGGACTGCTTTGCCAGTGGAAGACGGATGCGTAGTCCTGGATTTGTCGGGATTGAACCGCATTCTGGATTTCGACCCGGAGTCGGGCGTGGTCACGCTGGAGCCCGGCGTGACCCAGGGTATGCTGGCCGATTTCCTTGAGCGCGGGAACCATCCTTACATGGTTCCGGTAACCGGCGCTGGGCCCCAGTGCAGCATCATCGGTAATGCCCTGGAGCGTGGGTACGGCATTGCGCCCTATTCGGATCACTTCAGTGCCGTTACCAGCCTCGAAGCTGTCTTGGCGGATGGTAGGATCTATCGTCCGGCGCTTTCGGAATTGAAGGGCGCGCCGTTGGATCGGGTATTCAAATGGGGCATTGGTCCGTATCTGGACGGTTTGTTTACTCAGTCGGGTCTAGGCGTGGTTACACGGATGAGCGTGGCTTTGGCGCGCAAACCGGAGACCGTAAAAATCTTCGTGTTCGCGATTGAGGAAGAAAGCCAGATTCGCGAGGTTATTCCGCAGATGAGGGAGATACTGGTCCGTTATCCGGGAGTTGTGGGCGGCGTGAAGCTGATGAATGCGCATCAAGTATTGGCGATGACAGGGGAAATTTCCAGCGCGCTGCCTGGGACGGGGGGCCTGGTACGACCGGAGCTTGTTGCGGAATTGCGCAAGAAGTTCCGGGTGCCCGCCTGGACGGGACTCGGGACGTTGTATGGGACGGCGGGCGTAGTGGCTGCCGCGCAAAAGGAGCTCCGGAGGGGGTTGCGGCCGCCGGTCGGATTCCTGCAATTCGTCTCTCTGAATTGGGTGGAGCGTCTGAGCAGGTTCACCTCCTGGATTCCGTTCGGTCTCGTCAACGGGTTTGGAGCTTCCGTCGTGACGCTCAAGCACTTGATGGAACTGGTAGCCGGCCGACCCAACGAAACGGCCTTGCGTCTCGCCTATTGGTTGCGAGGCCGATCGGCGGCTCCGGTTCTTCCGCTCGATCCCGCTCGCGATGCCTGCGGGTTAATCTGGTATGCCCCATTGATACCGATGAAGCCGGAGGCTGTCGCCGAATATTTGTCCCTGGTCGAACGAATCCTGCGGGACCATGAGATGGAACCGCTTATCACCTTGACCAGTATGTCGGACCGATGTTTCGACAGCACTATACCTCTAATTTTCAATGCGAGTTCCGAGCCGGACCGGAATCGGGCCGAGCGTTGCTACTGGACTTTGCTGGAGGCCGGAAAAGACGCCGGATTTATTCCTTATCGGGTAGGCATCCAAACCATGCGTTGGTTATCGGCGGAGGGTGGTACCTACTGGCAAGTCGTGCGCGAACTCAAGCGGGCGCTCGACCCCAATTCGATTCTTTCGCCGGGTAGATATGTTTGAAAATTCCAGACAGGGCGCCACATTTTTGTGTTTTGCGGATCTTTAATTCTCGCCAGCAAATATCTGCTTTGTCATCTCCCAGTCCCGTTCACTGGGCGCCAGGGCTCTTTCCCGGATGCGGGGTGCCGATAAGGTGAAATTCCTGGATCAGTCGGGCTTCGCCAGTGCCTTGACCGCACGTTCCATCCGCATGAAGCGCGAGCCTTTGACCAGCAGCGTGGCGCCGGGATGGTCGGCGGATGCCAGCGCCTCGATGAGTTGGTCCATGGAGCCGAAGTGGTGGCCGCCGTTTTCACCGAATGCCAGGACCGCTTCGGAGCACAGTTCGCCCAGGCCGAGCAGGGCGTCGATGTCGCGCTCACGCGCGTAGCGGCCGATCTCGCGGTGGAAAGCAGGGCCCTGTGAGCCGACTTCCCCCATGTCCCCCAGGGCCAGGATGCGCGGTGCCGGAAAGCCGGCGAGCACGTCGATCGCCGCCCGCACGGAATCGGGGTTGGCATTGTAGGTATCGTCGATCAGCCTCGCGCCGGTCCGCGTCTGCAGGTGGACGCCGCGGCCGGCGACGGGTCGGAAGGCTTCCAGGCCTTGCCGGATGGCCGTGGGAGGCGTGCCGGCCGCCAGCGCAGCCGCCGTCGCTGCCAGCGCATTGTGGACGTTGTGCTCGCCGGCAAGCGGGAGAGTGGCTTGCCAAGACCCGGCGGGAGTCGCGATCGAAACTTCGGTGGAGCCGGCGCCGGTGCTGAATGTCCCGGTGACCGACGCCTTTCCGACGCGCGCGAAATCCATCACCCGGCGAGTTCCCGCCAGTTCCAGCCAGATGTCCGCACAGGCGTCGTCCGCCGGGAACACGGCGGTGCCGCCGGGTGGCAGCGCCGCGATCACCGACCCGTTTTCGTGGGCCGTGGCCTCCACGCTGGGCATGAATTCCTGGTGTTCGCGCTGGGCGTTGGTCACCAGCGCCACGGTGGGCTGGGCTAGGCCTGCGAGGTAGCTGATTTCCCCCGGATGATTCATGCCGAGTTCGAGCACGGCGATCCGGTGGCCGGCTTTCAGTTCGAACAGCATCAGCGGCAGTCCGACATCGTTGTTGAGGTTGCCGCGCGTCGCCAGGCGGTGCTCCTCGCCGAATGCGACCGCCAGCACGCCTGCGATCATCTGGGTGACGGTAGTCTTGCCGTTGCTGCCGGCGACGGCGATCAGCGGAATGTCGAACTGCGCGCGCCAGGCGGCCGCGGCGGCTCCCAGCGCCCTGCGGCTGTCCGGGACGACGATCTGCGGCACTCTGGTGTCGATCCGCCGTTCCACGACCAGCGCCGCGACGCCTTGATTCACCGCATCGGGGATGAAGTCATGGGCATCGAAGCGGTCTCCCCGCAGGGCGAAGAACAGCGAGCCGGGTCGGATGGCGCGGGTGTCGGTCGACACGCCGTCGAAACCGGTTTCGGCATCGCCGCTTAGTATTGCGTCAGGAATGCGCTTTGCGAGTTCGCCTAAGTTCATCGGGAGGTTTCATCCAGGACGGAAAACGGCCGCCTTTTCGTGCCGGCAGGCAGGATATTTTCGTAAATGGCAATTATCGCACGGCGGCGAGGGAGGTCTCGCAGGTTTGCGGGCGGTCGTTCAGAGTCAAGCCGCTGCAATATTGTCCCGATAGACTGGCTGCCATAACAACATCGGGGAGGGTGTGTCATGCTCAGTCTCTTGGTTGCTCTCGGCATCGGCGTCTGGTTCTTTCACCGAGCCATGGTCCGCAAGCGGAATCCCGCCACGGCGGCGATCACCGGGATCGTCGGTTACTACTTCATATACATGTTCGTCGACTGGAGCTTTCGCCTGATTTACGGCGGGACCGTACACCATTACGAACGTTACGCCGACGGTACGGTCGAGGGAGTCGCCATACTGGCGGGCGCGATCGCCGCAATCGCGCTGGGGCTCGTCGTTGTCCAGGGCGAACGCGAGCGCGGCGACGAGACCTGACCCAGCGGACTATTTGACCACTTTCTCGGTTGCCGACGCCGCTACCTCCTGGCGGGGAGAGCGGCCGGCGGGCGTGGCTGCGGTAGGCCGGGTCTGCTTCAAATAGGTGCGAATCCCTTCGGCGATCGCGGCGGCGATCTGGTCCTGGTAAGCGGGGGAACGCAGTTTCAGCTCTTCCTCCGGATTCGAGATGAAGGCGGTTTCCACCAGGATCGAAGGCACGTCCGGCGACTTTAGCACGACGAAACCCGCTTTCTGTATCCCCGGCTGATGGATTGCATGGGTTTTCTGCAGCGCTTGAAGGATGCTGGCCGCGGCGCGGTCGCTGGCCTCCAGCGTGGCATTCTGGGTCAGGTCCAGCAGCACCGAGGCCAGGACCTCATCCTTGTCGTGCAGGGCGACGCCGCCGATCCGGTCCGCCGCATTTTCGCGGTCGGCCAGGCGGCGGGCGGCTTCGCTGGTGGCGCCGTGCTCGGAAAGCGTGAACACCGATGCACCTCTGGCATGCGGATCGCTATAGGCGTCGGCGTGCAGCGAGATGAACAGGTCGGCGCGTTCCTTGCGGGCCCGTTCCATGCGCTGCCGCAGCTCGATGAACTCGTCGTCCTGGCGGATCAGGATGGGACGGACGCCGGGTTCGGCTTTCAGCAGGGCTTCCAGTTTTCGGGCGATTGCCAGGACGATGTCTTTTTCCTGGCTGCCGCCGGCGCCCAATGCCCCGGTGTCCTTTCCCCCGTGACCTGCGTCCAGGGCGACCACGAAGCGTTTGCGAAGCGGCCTGTCTCCCGCTTCGGCCACAGGGGCTTGCGGCGGCCGGGATGCCGTCGCCTTGCCTGCCGCGACGTCCATGGTCAGGCTGGGCCCCCCCAGGTCGGTAGTCGACAGCGAGGTCCGGTACCGTGCGGCGGGGCGCAGTTCCACGATCAGCTCGAGCTTGCCCTTGGCCTTGCTTCGGGTATGCAGGGCGGAGACATAACGGTCTCCCGCCGGGTTCGGCAGTCCCGGCAGCGCTTCGACGCCCTCCATCGCAACGATCACCTGATCGGCGCGTCCGGCCTGCAGGCTGAAGTTGGCGCCTTTTGGCCCCGTGAGCACCAGGCGCGTGACGTTCGGTCCGGACTTGAGGCTCAGTGAGGCGTTCGCCGCCGAGTCCGCCGATCCAACCGGCGCGAGCAGGGCGAGGGCGGAGAAGACCAGGGCGGCTATGAAAGGATATCGCATCTCAGGAAGGCGTCGGCCGGGGCGCGGTAACGATACTCCGCGTGCCGGGGCTCCGCAACAAGAGGCCGAGTCCTGGGCGACCTGCCGGATAGAGAGCGTTTCCCTTGCATGGCGTGGGAGCGCCTGCGTGCGGGACGCCGTCGCCGGCATGGATATAATGGGTTGTGGCACGATGGCTGCAATTCATTATTTCCAGGTTTTCTTAAGGAGTTGGCGATATGAGGTTCGCGTTGGCTGGTGTGATGCGCGTGGCGCTGCTTGCCGGGGCCGCCGTCTTTCTGTGGTCCTGCCACGGCGAACCCGAACCGGAGCGTTCCGAAATGGTGCATGTGGAAGTCGCGGCCAAGGCGGCTCCGCAGGAATCCACGGAACAGGACAGCTCGGTCGTCACGGCTCCCCCGGACCTCATGAAACGGCTGCGGATCGAGGTGTTGTCCGAAGGTGAACTGCATGAGCCGCTGCGGGTGCCGGGCAGGGTCAGCATCGAAGAATTCAGCCGTCTGGCTCGCATCGGTGCAACGGTGACGGGACGGATCACCCATATCGATGCCTCCGTGGGCCAGCGGGTGAAGCGGGGCCAGAAACTCGCGGTGCTGAACAGCACTGAGTTTTCCGACACCCAGCGGGCATTCCTCAAGGCACTCGCCCAGAAACAGCTTCACGCTGTGATCGTCGAGCGGGCGCGCAAGCTCTACAAATCCGGCGTGATCAGCGAGCTGGAATTCCAGCGCCGTGCCAGCGAATTGTCCCAGGCGGAAACCGAATACAACGCCATGGCCGACCAGTTGCAGGTGCTCGGCATGTCGGACGAATCCCTCGCCTTGCTGGAGAAGAACCGGTCGATCCAGCCGCTGGTGCCGGTCGCCTCCTCCATCGACGGCATTGTGATGGAGCGCAACGTCAGTACGGGGCTGGTGGTCCAGCCGGCGGACGTCCTCTTCGTGGTGGCCGACCTTTCCCAGCTCTGGATCGTGGCGGAAGTGCCCGAGCAGCAGGCCGAGTGGGCACGTGTCGGGCAGCAGGTGGAAGCGGAAATTCCGGCGCTGTCGGACCGGCGGGTGAAGGGTCATCTGGTCTACATCGCGCCGACCGTCGATCCCGAGACACGCACCGTCACCGTCCGCATGGAGGTGGCCAATCCGGACGGCTCCCTCAAGCCCGAAATGCTGGCGACCATGCTGATTTCGGGCAAGGTGAGCCGTCTGCCCATGCTGCCGGCGGAAGCGGTGGTCCGGGAAGGCGACCAGGACGCGGTGTTCGTCCCCCTCGGCGATGGCAGGTTTCGAATCAAACCGGTGGCGTTGGGCAAGGAAATCGGCGGCCAGCGGCCGGTGCTGTCGGGCCTTTCCGCAGGCGACGAGGTGGTAACCGAGGGTTCGTTCCATCTCAACAACGAACGCCTCCGCAAGGAACTGGAGCAGTAGTCCATGATAGAAGCTCTGCTGCGGGCCGCGCTCAAGCAGCGGCTGGTGGTGCTGGTCGTGGCTCTTGCCCTCTTCGGCTTCGGCATCGATGCGGCGCGCAAGCTGTCGGTCGACGCCTTCCCCGACGTCACCAACGTCCAGGTGCAGATCGCCGCCGAGGCGCCCGGCCGCTCGCCGGAGGAGGTCGAGCGCTTCATCACGGTGCCGATCGAAGTCGCCATGACCGGACTGCCCGGCCTGACCGAGCTGCGCTCGCTGAACAAGAACGGCCTGTCCATCGTGACCCTGGTGTTCACCGACGCCACCGACGTCTACTTCGCCCGCCAACTGGTGATGGAGCGGCTGATCGAAGTGGCATCGCGTATGCCGGAAGACGTCACGCCGGTGCTGGGGCCGGTGTCGACGGCGCTGGGAGAGGTCTATCAGTACACGCTGGAGCGCCCCGACGACGGCCAGCGGGCGTTGACCTACGAGGAACTGGTGGAGCGGCGCACGGTGCAGGACTGGGTGGTGCGGCCGCTGCTGCGGAGCATTCCCGGCGTGGCGGAGATCAATTCGCAAGGCGGCTTCGTCAAGCAATACCAGGTTCTCGCCAACCCCGACCGGCTGCGTCACTACGAGATCAGCCTGCGCGAGGTCTACGAATCCCTGGCCCGCAACAACGCCAACAGCGGCGGCGGCATTCTTCCCCATTTCGCCCAGCAGTACCTGATACGGGGCGTGGCTCTGATCTCGAGCCTGGAAGACATCCGCAGCATCGTCCTCAAGGAGATCAGCGGCGTGCCGGTGCATCTGGGAGACGTGGCGGAAGTCCGGTTCGGGCACGAGGTGAGAGCCGGCGCCATCGTCAAGAATGGCTACACCGAGTCGGTCGCCGGGGTGGTGATGATGGTGCGGGGCGGCAACGCCAAGGAAATCGTCGCTCGGATCAAGGCGCGGGTGGACGAGATCAACCGCAAAGGGATGCTGCCGGATGGACTCAGGATCGTGCCGTTCTACGACCGGACCGACCTGGTCGACGCGGCCTTGAACACCGTCACCAAGGCGCTGACCGAAGGCATCCTGCTGGTGATCGGGGTACTTTTCGTCTTCATGGGAGAAATCCGCTCCAGTCTGATCGTGGTTTCCACCCTGATCCTGACCCCCCTCCTGACTTTCCTGGTCATGAATCACTACGGCATCTCGGCCAACCTGATGACGCTCGGCGGGCTCGCCATCGCCATCGGCATGGTGGTCGACGGTTCGGTGGTGGTGGTGGAGAACGCGGTGAGCCAACTGAGCGAACGCCGCGACACCGGCGAAAGCCAGGTCCGCATCGTGTTCGAATCGACCCTGGAGGTGGGCATTCCGGTGATCTTCGGCGTCGGGATCATCGTGCTGGTGTTCCTGCCCCTGCTCATGCTGGAGGGTATGGAAGGCAAGCTGTTCGCCCCGCTCGCCCTGACCATCGCCATCGCCCAGGCGATTTCGCTGGTGCTGGGCATGGTGCTGGCGCCGGTGCTCTCGTCCTACGTCCTCAAGCCGCAGGCGCATGCCGAAACCCGGATCATCACCTGGATCAAGCGTCCGTACGCCAGGCTTTTGCACTGGCTGATGCCCCGCGGCGCCCTGGTCTGCACCGTGATGGGGACATTGCTGGCCGCGGCGCTGGCATTGTTTCCATTCCTCGGCACTTCGTTCATCCCGACGCTCAACGAAGGCACGATCACGCCCGGCGTCACCCGCGTGCCCAGCATTGCTTTCGATGAATCGCTGCGCATGGAAATGGAGGCCATGAAGCTGGTCATGGAAGTGCCTGGCGTCAAGATGGCCGTGTCCAAGCTGGGCCGGGGCGAGAGTCCGGCCGACCCGGCCGGGCCGAACGAGGCCGATCCGGTGGTGACGCTGATGCCGAAAAGCGACATGCCGGACGGCTGGGACAAGACGCGCATCGAGGAGGAAATCCGCCGCAAGCTCGACGTGTTGCCGGGTATCCAGCTGGTGATGAGCCAGCCCATCGCCGACCGGCTCGACGAAATGGTGTCGGGCGTCCGCTCCCAGGTCGCCATCAAGCTGTTCGGCGACGATCTGTCCGTGCTGAAGGAAAAGGGCGACGAAATCGCCAAAGTCCTCAAGGACATCAAGGGCACCAAGGATTTGCGGGTGGAGCGCGTGACCGGCCAGCAGTACCTCACCATCGACGTGGACCGCGCCGCCATCGCACGCCATGGTATCAATGCCTCGGATATTCACGACATCATCGAGACGGCCGTGGGCGGGAAGAAGGCCACCGAAATCTATGAAGGCCAGCGCCGGTTCGACGCGGTGGTGCGCTATCCGGAGAGCTTCCGCAACAGCGTCGAGCGCATCCATACGATCGCCCTGCTGTCTCCGAACGGCGCGGTGGTGCCGCTGGACGACGTCGCCCATATCCGGCTGCAGGACGGTCCGGCTCAGATCAGCCGCGAGACGGGCCGGCGCCGTATCGTGATCGGTGCCAATCTGGAGGACCGCGACGTGGGCGGCTACGTCGCCGAAGCCCAGCAGAAGATCGCCCGGATGGTCGACCTGCCGGAAGGCTATTCCCTGGACTGGGGCGGCCAGTTCGAGAACATGCAGCGGGCCATGGCCCGGCTCGGCATCACCGTGCCGATCACCATCGCGATGATCTTCTTCCTGCTGTTCGTGCTGTTCAACTCGCTGCGTTACGCGGCGCTGATCCTGCTGGAACTGCCGTTTTCCTGCATCGGTGGGATCTTCGGCCTGTTCGCGACCGGCGAATACCTGTCGGTGCCGGCCTCGGTGGGGTTCATCGCCCTGTTCGGTGTCGCGGTGCTGAACGGTGTGGTGCTGGTTTCCTGCATCATCGACCTGCGCACGAATGGCTACAGCCAGTACGATGCGTGCATGCAGGCCTGCATGCAGCGCCTGAGGCCGGTGCTGATGACCGCATCGGCCGCGCTGCTCGGCCTGATCCCCATGCTGTTCGGCACCGGCCCGGGTTCGGAAATCCAGCGCCCCCTGGCGATCGTGGTGATCAGCGGGCTGGTGTTTTCCACGGCACTGACCCTGCTGGTCCTGCCGACCGTTTACCGCTGGTTCGAGGAAAAGCGGATCGAGGCCTGAGCGCGAACCATAAAATCCATAAACTTCGGGTGATGATGTGAAAGAGATCAAGGCTGTCATCCAGCCCTACCGCTTGAGATCCCTGCGCAACGCTTTCCGTCGCATGGCCGGTTTCCCCGGCATGAGCGTCTGGCGGGTGGAGGGTTGCAGCTCCCACGAAGGCGAGGAAGTCTACGACAGCCTGCGCAGCGAGCTGACCGATTTCTCGCACAAGGTCCGGATCGAGATACTCGCGGAAGAAGCCCAGGTCGAGGAAATCGTCCGGATCATCTACGAGAACACCCACTCCGGGCGGCTCGGCGACGGCATCGTATGGGTGACGCCGGTCGAGCAGAGCCGGCGGCTGAGCGAGTGAGCCATCGACGCGAAGCGACTGTGAACGACTGGGGTCAGGTCTTGCAGAGCGAAACATTCCCAAATACTCCCCCCTGGCCAGACCATTACGCATCGAACTGTCCGTATCACGTCACCTCACGCGGCGACCGGTGCGAGGAGATCGATCTGTTCGATGATGACAGGAAAGGATGGCTGGTGTTGTTAGGTGAGGTCTGCCGACGCTTTAATTGGGTCCGCAATGCATCGGGCGTGGTCTAAGTTTATCAGTCCGGCGAATACTCAATGAAAGCTATCGCTGAGGTATTTGGCGTGCATTACGCTGCGGTAAGCTGGGCGGTGAAAGTGTATGAAACCAAGGGGTAGTGCAGTATTGCAAGACCTGACCCCAAGTTTGTGCGTGACCCCAAGTTTGTGCGCGCTGGGAGCGGATGAGATCAGAACGGATTCGGGCTGATTCGGAGCCGCCTTCCCGTGTTCTCCGGCTCCAGGTGGATTTCCAGGTCGGGCGAGGGAAGGAAGCCTTCGCCCTTCTCCGGCCATTCCACGAAACACAGGGCGTCCGGCCGGAAATAGTCGCGAATGCCCATCCATTCGAGTTCTTCCGGGTCGTTCAGGCGGTATAGATCGAAATGGTAGACGGTGCGGTCGGCCAGAGGGTATTCCTCGACCAGGGTGTAAGTCGGGCTCTTGACCGTGCCCTGGTAGCCGGCGGCGCGGAGATAACCACGCACCAGGGTGGTCTTGCCGGCACCCAGATTGCCGTGGAGGAACACGACGCATCCGGGCGGCAGAGTCGTCTGCAGGCGGGCGGCGAAGGCCAGCGTCGCCTTCTCATCGGGAAGGTATAGGATCACCGGTTGACGCAGGCGCGCAAGGCCTCGATCACGTCGCCGGCCAGGAGACCCCGCTCTCCGGCCGCTGCGGCCAGGTCGCCCGCCTGGCCATGCAGCCGCACCCCCAGACAGGCGGCTTCGAAGAGCGGTACGTGCTGCGCCAGAAGCCCCGCGATCACCCCGGTGAGCACGTCGCCCATGCCGCCGCTGGCCATGCCGGGATTGCCCCAGCGAGCCACGTGCGGGACGCCATCCGGTCCGGCGACCAGCGTGCCGGCGCCTTTGAGCACGGCGATGCCGCCGTAGCGCCGCTGCAAGGCGGACACGGCGGCGAAGCGGTCGCGCTGGATGGCGGCGCTGGAAAGCCCGAGCAGGCGGGCGGCTTCGCCGGGATGCGGCGTCAGTACCCAGCGGTCGCACTGGAGCGCGTGCTCCGCCAGTAGATTCAGCGCGTCGGCGTCGACCACCAGCGGTTTGCCGCTGGCGACGGCGGTGTCGAACAGTGCCTTCGCCCAGTCCGAGCATCCCAGACCGGGGCCGACTGCCGCCACCGATGCGCGTTGCAGCAGCGGCTCGAGTTCTCGGCCGGATTCGACGCCGTGCACCATCAGCTCCGGCCGGGCCAGGTTCAGCAGGGGCGAGTGAGACGTCCGGGTGGCGATGCTGACCAGTCCCGCCCCGGTACGCGCCGCCGCTTCGCCTGCCATCCGCGCCGCCCCGCTGTAACCGCGTTCCCCGCCGATCACCAGCACGTGTCCGCATTGGCCTTTGTGCGCGTCCCGTTGCCGAGGCGACGGGGCGTACTCGGTGCTCCGCAGCAAGCGCGACGAAGGCGTCTGGCCCAGCCGGACATCTGGCGGCGTGTCCAGATCGTCGAAGACGATCTCGCCGCAGTGCGCGGGGCCGGCTCCGGTGAACAGGCCCTGCTTGAGGCCGATGAAGCTGACCGTAAGGTCGGCATGGACCGCGTTTCCCATCACCGCCCCGGTGTCTGCGTTGAGTCCGGACGGGATGTCCACGGAGACCACCTCGCCGGGGAAATCGTTGATCGCCTCGATGACGGCGGCGCATTCGCCGGCCACGTCCCGGTCCAGGCCGGTGCCGAGCAGGGCGTCGACCAGGATCTCGGCGCCTTCGAAGCCGGGCGGAATGAAGTTCAGCACCGGCCCATCGACGTCCCGGTACTCCGCGAACGCGGCCGCGGCATCTCCCCGCAGCCGCTCGACGGGACCGACGGGATAGGCGCGGACGTCGAAGCCCGCCGCCAGCGCCAGCCGGGCGATCACGTAGCCGTCGCCGCCGTTGTTGCCGGGGCCGCAGACGACGGACAGGGTCTTCGCATCCGGCCAGCGCTCGCGCAGTGCCGCGAAGGCCGCGGTGCCGGCCCGGTGCATCAGTTCCAGTCCCGGAATCCCCAGGCCGTCGATGGCGTGGCGATCCATGGCCCGCACCTGGGCCGCGG
This sequence comes from Methylococcus sp. ANG, assembly GCF_040730495.1. Lineage (NCBI taxonomy): Bacteria > Pseudomonadati > Pseudomonadota > Gammaproteobacteria > Methylococcales > Methylococcaceae > Methylococcus > Methylococcus sp. ANG. Next base: position 15,207 of record NZ_CP160399.1, read on the forward strand.
TGAAAAGTGCGGTGGGAAGGGTGTCGTTCGAATGAGATGGCATCGGGTGGACGAAGGCGCGTTGTGCGGAGTGTTGGTAAAGACGCTATTCTGGCCGAACCCCGCGACTACGCCAAGGATTCCTTCGGCGCCCGCTCTTGCCGGTCAGATTGTCCGGGGCGTCGAATCAGCGTCAGCTTTCATGCGTCCGATTACGCTGCGCTAATCTGACGCGGGCTGACGCTGGTAACACGAAATACGCCGGACTTCCGTACTTGCAATGTCCGCCTCTTGAACCCATTCGCGGGTCCTGACTCTTGATTACACTGATTAGAAAAAAACTGGCCGATCCAAAGGAGCGACTGGGATGAGGTCTTGCCAAGCACTACATTCCCATATAACCATGCCACCATGGCAAGACCATGAGGCATCGAACTGTCCGAGGATGACAGGAAAGGATGGCTGGTGTTGTTAGGTGAGGTCTGCCGACGCTTTAATTGGGTCCGCAATGCATCGGGCGTGGTCTAAGTTTATCAGTCCGGCGAATACTCAATGAAAGCTATCGCTGAGGTATTTGGCGTGCATTACGCTGCGGTAAGCTGGGCGGTGAAAGTGTATGAAACCAAGGGGTAGTGCAGTATTGCAAGACCTGACCCCAAGTTTGCTCATGACCCCAAGTTTGCTTGGTTCTTATGCCCAACAAAGCGCTAAATCTAAGGTGCTATGATTTATCCAGAGTGATATATTTAAAATATATGAGGTAATTCTTATGGGTAGTAAAGAAATTCTTAGTGAGGCTTTGCAATTAAAGCCAGAAGAAAGATTTGCGATTGTTGAGGGTTTGCTGAAGAGCTTGGACGAGCCGGACAAAAAGCTCGATGATGTCTGGGCTGAAGAGGCGGAAAAGAGGCTAAAGGCGTATCGAGAAGGAAGATTGGAAGGAATACCAATGGAGGAAGTTCTCAAGGATGAGACATGAAGGTTGTATTTTCAAAGTACGCCGTCCAGGAGTTGAATGACGCCGTTTCTTATTATGAGCTTCAATACGAGGGGCTGGGTCGAAGGTTTAGAGAGGAGGTAAAGAAAGCGATACGCAGAATGTCTGAATATCCTAAAGCGTGGTCGGTCGAGCGGAAGGATGTCAGAAAATACCTGCTTCATAAGTTTCCATACAAATTGCTATATTCGATCGAAGAGGACCATCTCTTCGTGATTGCTATAGCGCATCAACACAGAAAGCCGGATTACTGGATTGAAAGAAACAAAGCATGACTCCGGGTCAATATAGGCGGCTCCAGCCTCTTCTTCTTTTTCCAGCCGGCTGGTGTAACGTCCCTGACAAAGATTTAGTAATCGACGTTCGAGTGGAGGAGAATCCCGTATGCCGCGCCCGAGTGCCAAGGCTTTTGCCGGGAATGGCCCGAAGGGGAGCCGCAGGGATGCGGCTTTCGCGATTGAGGGGAAGAAAGCCTCTTCGATCGCCCCCCGGCAAAAGGCTTGGCACTCGGGGGCTTTCGCGGCAGTCGGGCGGCCTTTTCTTAGGTTACCTTCTTTTGGCCGGGCAAAAGAAAGTAACCCGCCTTCGGGTGCGGAAACCCGATTCAAATCATCGTTACGGTGGCGACTCTTCGCTGATCCTCTAGCCCATCCCGTTATACACAAATCGGTGACATCTTGCGTATCAGTCACTTGAAGCGACCCCAGGTCTCGCTGATTGTGATAAGCAGAGGCACGAAATCAACGAGTTGCAGATTGCCAGATATGCAGCAGCAGGAGATGTGTATAAGGGTATGCCTCTAGCCCCTATAAATCGCCTCCGCTCAGAAAGTAAAGAAATGTTGGGGACGGAACACGATTTCGTAAATGTTCTGTGATTGATGTCAAACGCGACTCCACCGATTCAGCAATTTCTGTCAGGCAGCAGTGAATTCGGGTCGCTAAGCTGGCGTCGCCAAGGAGATATTTCGTTGAACGCAACAAATTTGGACAGATACCGCGCCAGATTCCGCAAGGTGCTCGAGTATGTCGATGCGAACCTGGACGGCGATCTCACGCTCGACAGGCTCTGTGGCGTCGCCGCATTCTCGAAATATCATTTTCACCGGCGATTCGCCGATCTTTTCGGCATCGGTGTGTACCAATACGTCCAGCTCCGCCGTCTGAAGCGCGCCGCCTATCAGCTCGCGTTCCGCAGCTACCGCCCCATCATCGATATCGCAATGGGTAGCGGCTACGAGAGGCCGGAGTCGTTCGCCCGGGCGTTCAAGAAGAGTTTCGGGCAATCGCCGTCCGAATTCAGGCGGCAGCCGCAGTGGGAACCTTGGCATGCGACCTACCAACCTTTGAACCAACTGAGGAGCCTTCACATGCCGTCCGTAAAGCATCCCGAACAGATCAGGATCATTGATTTCGATGATACGAGAGTCGCCGTTTTCGAGCATCGCGGCGATCCGAGCTTGATCGGCGATTCCATACGAAGTTTCATCGCTTGGCGCAGGCAGAACGGTCTGCCGCCTCGAATCAGCGCCACGTTCAATATTCTTTATGACGACCCGGCCGTCGTGGCGCCGAGGGACTTCCGGATGGACCTCTGTGCCGCGACCGAGCGGGAGGTGGCGGAGAACGAATTCGGCGTCGTCGCGAAGACGATTCCGGGGGGCCGCTGCGCCGTGCTGCGGTATGTCGGTTCCGACGATACTCTGGCGGAAACGGTGCGGTATCTCTATTCGGAATGGCTTCCGCAAAGCGGCGAGGCGTTGCGGGATTTCCCGGTGTACCTGCAGCGGATCGAACTCTTTCCGGACGTCGCGGAGAGCGAAGCGGTCACCGACGTGTTTCTGCCGCTCAGATAGCCGGGACAGGCGGAGACGGGACGTGTGTGATAGGTGCTATCCTTCGATCCGAACGACGTCCCGCAAGCTGCGGTTTCCCAGAACCGCTTCCGGGCTGCGGTCGATGGCGGCCAGGATTTCCCGGACGGCATCGGGTTCTTCTTGAAGAGTCAGGACCGGCTGATCGCCCGCGGTTCGAACCGCCTCCACCACTTCGCTCAACAGGATCGCATCGGTATCCCGCGCGAGAACGTAAGCTTTCTGCTCGCCATTCAGGCTTAGCAGCAGGCCGCGCCGTTTCAGGCATTCGAGCGGGTCCGCCACGGCTTCCCAAGGCAGGTTCACTTGATCCGCGAGGCCGGGCAACGTGCAGGCGGGTTCGCCGCGCGCATGGCTCCGTCCGATCAGTATCATGAGCAGCAGGGCGAGGCGCTCCTGGGACTGTGGACTCAGGTGGGGCCGCCGGCTGCTGTAGCCGAGATAGCGCGGAAACTGGACATGGAAGGAGACGACGCTCCCCAGCAGCAGGATGAGCCAACTGAGGTACAGCCAGATCATGGACAGGAGGATGACGGCAAAGCCGGAATAGATGGCGCTGTAACGGGCGGAATTGACCGCGAACTCGGCGAACAGAAAGCCCGTCGCTTTCCAGCTCAGGCCGGCGAACAGGCCGCCCGTCAGCGCGGGCCGCCATTTCACCGTGGTGTTGGGTATGAACGAATAGGCGAAGGTGAAGGCGGCGACGATCAGCACATAGGGCAGGGCGACGCCGGCCAGATAGTAGGCCGTGCCGAAGGGCTCCAGAGCGATCAGCCGTTGCACGATTTCCATGCTGCTCATCGAGGCCGCGATACCGATAGCGGAAAACAGCAGCACCGGACCGATCAGGACGATGCTGAGGTAGTCGCTGAACCGGCGGTACAGCGGGCGCGTCCTGGACACCCGCCAGATGTGATTGAAGCTGTCCTCGATCTGCTCCAGCAGCGACACTACGGTGTAGAACAGCATCAGAAAGCCGACGAAGCCCAGAACGCCCACCTGGATGTTCGCGACGAAGCCGATCACCTTGTCGGTGATCTCCTTCGCTTTGTCGCCGAGGGGGGCCAGCATTTCGAGGAGCAGCGGCTGTATCTCGTTGTGCACGCCGAACGCCTTGAGCACCGAAAAGCTCACCGCCAGCAGCGGCGCCAAGGAGAGCAGGCTGGTATAGACCAGGCTCATCGCCCGATGCTTGATCCCGCCTTCGCGGTACTCGCGCAGAAGCACCAGGGCCAGCAGTTTCAGCACCTTGAAGGTGTCCGCGACTTGCGAGCTGACAGCGGGAAACAAGCGTTCGGGGGATTTCATGGGCTTGGCTCTCGGCGGTAAGCGGTGGCCCCGAGCGCCTTACCGGCTCCTCGACCGGCAAGCCGGATTCGGCCCCTGCCCGGGAGTTCAGTCTATGCCAATGCCATCGTCCGCGTCGATTTGCATTGGGGTAATGAGGGGCAGGTACGACAACGAGGCCGGATGCCCGGTTTTTTGCTTACTTTTCCCCCAGCCGCGGTATCAGTTCGGCAAGGTTGCAGGGGCGGGTGCGGAAGTCGAGCTGCTGACGGATGAGGTTGTCCCAGGCGGTGCGGCAGGCGCCGGAGGAACCGGGGAGGGCGAAGACGTAGGTGCCGTTGGCGACGCCGGCGATGGCGCGCGACTGGATGGTGGAGGTGCCGATTTCCTGGTAGGAGACGGCGCGGAACACTTCGCCGAAGCCGTCCAGGGTCTTGTCGAACAGCACCGATACGGCCTCGGGGGTGCCGTCGCGGCCGGTAATGCCGGTGCCGCCGGTGCTGATGACGACCTGGATACCGGGATCGGCGATCCAGCGGGAGACCACCGCCCGGATGCGGTAGACGTCGTCCGGCACGATGCATTTCTCGGCCAGGCGGTGGCCGGCCTCGGTGAGGCGTTCGACCAGTAGCCTCCCGGAGCTGTCGTTGTCTTCGGTGCGGGTGTCGGAAACCGTGAGTACGGCGATGTCGAGCGGAAGGAATTCGCGGTCGGCGGTCATTTGGTAGGTGTAACAAAATAAATCTTGCGATTTGCGACGTCATGCCGGCATGGATTCGCTACGCGCTCTGGCGAGTGCCGGCATCCAGGTTATATGGATGTATAGGTCTAGCCATCCCTGGCTTGTCGGGTTCCGGCACTCCCTGCCGGAAAGACGAGCCGTATCGGGTTAATTTTGCGGAACTTATTTCATAGCGACGCCTTAGTTCTTCAGCCGGACGATGCCCAGGGCCTTGAGGCCTAAGCGTTCGTAGATGGGCTCGCTGATGCCCTTTCTCACCTTGCGGATGAAGTACTTCTCGAAGGCGATCTTGGCCAGATGCACCCAACGCCCTTTCTTGGCCCAGGTGACGTTGCGCGGCGGGATCTGCGGCTGGGCGATGAAGGCGGCGCCGGTGTCGCCCATGTCGGCCAGGCACAGCGCGGCCCAGGTGCCCTTGAAGCTGGGTTCCTTGCCGTCGAGCTCGGCGCGGATGTTGTGGGCGGTGGCGGTGACCATGGACTCGATCATGTAGCCGGTCTTGGGCACGCCGGTGGGCACCGGGGTCTGCTCCAGCGGCGGAATCGCAATGCAGACGCCGACCGAATAGACGTTCTTGAAGGTGGGATTGCGCTGATGTTCGTCGACGATGACGAAGCCGCGCGGGTTGACCAGCCCCTCGATGCCGCGCACCGCGTCGACGCCGGTGAAGGCCGGGATCATCATGCTGTGCTTGAACGGCAGTTCGTGCTTTTTCTTTTCCTTGCCGTCGTCGTCGACTTCGGTGACGAACATCTTGCCGTCCTCGATCTTGTCGACCTTGGCGTTGGTGATCCATTTGATGTGGCGGTCGCGCATCTCACTTTCCAGGAGGCCTTTGGAGTCGCCCACCCCGCCCAGGCCGAGATGGCCGATGTAGGGTTCGGAGGTGACGAAGGTCATGGGCACCTTGTCGCGGATCTTGCGGCGGCGCAGGTCGGTGTCGGCGATGAAGGCGTATTCGTAGGCGGGGCCGAAACAGGAGGCGCCCTGCACCGAGCCGACCACGATCGGGCCGGGGTCCTTGACGAAGCCGTCCCAGAATTCCATGGCCTCGGCGGCGTGGTCGACATGGCAGACCGACTGGGTGTGGCCATGCGGGCCGAAGCCGGGCACTTCGTCGAATGCGAGGCGGGGGCCGGTCGCGATGACCAGGAAATCGTAGCTCACCGAACTGCCGTCCGCGAGCTCGATGCGGTTGTTGGCCGGATCGACCTTGGCCGCTTTCTGCTGGATGAACTCGATCTTGCGCTTCTTCAGCATGGGGGCGAGTTCGACCTTGATGTCCTCCGGTTTGCGCCAGCCGACCGCGACCCAAGGGTTGGAGGGGACGAAGTGAAAAGTGGGGCTGTCGGAGATGAGCACGACCTCGTCCTGTTTCTTCCGGGCGAGGTGCTTCATTTCCAGGGCCATGGGGATGCCGCCGATGCCGGCGCCGAGTATGACGATTCGAGCCATTGCGTTTTTCCTCCCGCGCAGTCCGTCTGCGTGTTTGATGGTGTTGTTGGGCAACGCTGTTGACGATCGGATTGGGAATTCTGCTCGTGTACCGATCGCTTGTCGAGAATATTAGCAAATGCTAAAATTCATCACAAGCCCGAGTTATGTTACGGGGTTCGGTGGTTCCACGCGGTGGAACTGGCTATCATTCGAAAGGAGTTTCCCGCAGGGAACCGTCGACATCGACACGCAGCGTCGCGCCCATGAATTCGATAGAAATCAGGTCTGCCCGTTTCCGGATGCGGTTCTCTCCGGTCCTATTGGCACTGGCACTCGGGAGTCCGCCGGCTTTTCCCGCCGCAGCCGGCGGGGCTCGGCTGACCTTGCAGCAGGCCATCGAACTGGCCTGGGAAAGGAATCCCGACATCCATGCCGCCGAGGCCCGGCTGGGCCAGGCCCAGGCCAGCGTCGAAGAGGCCGCCGCGGCGTTCTATCCCCGCCTCACCGCCCGCGTCGGCTACGACTATTCGGACAACCCGGCCCTGGCGTTCTCCTATGTGGTAGCCCAGCGCCGCTTCAATTTCGGCATGAACATCAACCATCCGGGCTACGTCGAGAACTTCCGCCCGGAGGTGTTCACGACCTGGTCGATCTTCCGCGGCGGCCAGGACTATTACCGCAAGAAGGCGGCCGAACTGGGGGTGGAAGTCGCGGAGCTGGAGCATTCCGTCCTGCGCAATCAACTGGCGGCGGCGGTGACCGCGGCCTATTACGCGCTGCTCGAAGCGCCGCGCCAGGTCGAGGTCTCGAAGAAATCGGTGGAAGCGGTCACCAGCGAACTCGAACACACGCGCCACCGGCATCAGGCCGGTTCCAGCCTCAAATCCGACGTGCTCTCGCTGGAAGTCCGGCTGGCGCAGTCCCGCGAAAACGAAACCCACGCGCTGAACTCAGTCGAACTCGCCCGTGCCGCCATCAAAACCCTGCTCGGCGGCGAATCGGCGGCCAACCTGGAGGCGGTGGAGCCGGCTGCCCCGGGCGCCGCAAGCCGGGACGGCATGGAAAAAGCGCTGGCCCAGGCCCTGTCCCAGCGGCCGGAAATGCAGGCGGCCACCAGCCAGGTCGCCATGCGCCAGCATGAGCTCGACATGGAGCAGGGCGCGCGGCTGCCCCGCGTCAACGCCTTCGCGGCCTATGGCCAGAACAGCCGGACGCCGGGCTTTTCCACCGAGCAGGGCAACGTCACCCTGGGTGTCAACGCCGAACTCGACCTGTACGCAGGCGGCGCGGTCACGGCGCGGATTTCCGCCGCCGAGAAGCGCCTGACCGAAGCCCAGGCGCTGGAAACGCGCACCCGGCTGGAAATCGAGGAGGAAGTGCGCAGGGCCTATCTGCAGCTCAATGAAGCCCTGTCGCGCAAGGACGCGGCGGAAGCCGGCGCCAGGTCGGCGGAGGAAGCGCTGCGGCTGGTGCACGAACAATACCGGGAAGGCGCGGCGACGGTGACGCGCTATCTCGAAGCCGAGGCCGACCGCGCCCAGGCCCAGACCCGCGCCATCGCCGCCCGCTATGCCGTGGAAGTGGCGACGGCAAATCTAAAAAAGGCATCCGGTTTCTGGCGCTAGACAAGATATAAGGAACAAAGCAATGCACGCTCAAGCGCACGGTTCGAATTCCCGCAGGACGCTGCTGTACGGCGCCGCCGCCGTATCGGCCCTGGTTCTGATGCTGGTCTGGATGGAAGGCGGCTTCGTCGGGAAAGCGGCGCCGGGGCTACGGGCCGAGGATCAGAAGAGTCAGGCGATCGGAGAAACTGTGACGCTGGTGCCGCAGACCATCGCAGACACGACTGTCTGGCCGGCCACCGTGTCTGCCCGGGTCGTCGCCCGCATCTCGCCCAAGGTCGCGGGGCGCATCGTCGAGATCACCCGCAAGGTCGGCGATCCCGTGCGGCGGGGGGAGGTGGTGGCGCGGCTGGAAGCGAAGGAGTTGGGCGCCAGGCTCGGCCAGGCCAGGGCGCAACTGGCCTCGGCCGAAGCCGAGGCGGTGCGGGCCCGCGCGGAGCTGATCCGCAGCGAAAGCCTCTATGCCAAGGAGGCGGCCACCCAACAGACTCTTGAAACCGCCCAGGCCGCCGCCCGTGCCGCGAACGCCCAGGTGAAGGCGGCGCAGAACGCGATCGCCGAGGCCGGTTCGGTGTTCGGGGAGACCGAACTGAAGTCTCCGGTCGACGGCACGGTGGTGTCGCGCGAGCTTGACCGCGGCGACACCGCCATGCCCGGCATGTCGGTGCTGACGGTGCAGGAAAGCGGCCGGCTGCGGATCGAAGGGGCGGTCGCCGAGCGCTGCGCCGGCGCCTTGCGGGCCGGAACGCCTCTGATGGCAAGAGGCGGCGCGCCGGACCAGGCCTACCCGGTCGAGGTGGATGAAGTCGCCCCCGCCGCCGATCCGGCCACGCGCACGGTCTGGTTCAAGGCCCGCCTCCCGGATACCGCGGCCTGGCAGCCGGGCGCCTACGCCAGCGTGGAGCTGCCTTGCGGTCAGCGCGAGGTGCTGCTGATTCCCGCGGCCGCCGTGACGCGCATTGGCCAGATCGAAAGCGTGCGCGTCGTCGAACAGGGCCGTTCCGTGCTGCGCCACATCCGCACCGGCAGGCCCCTCGACGGCCAGCTCGAAGTCCTGTCCGGGCTGGAGCCGGGCGAGACCATCCAGATTCCGAGCCGCTGACCGTCCCGGAGAACCGCATGGCCAAACCAAACGACGAGCGGGGCCTGACGGCGGCGATCGTCCGCGTCTTCATTACCTCCAAGCTGTCCCTGGTCTTCCTCATCGCCTCCTTCCTGCTCGGCGCGGCGGCCTTGCTGCTGACGCCGCGGGAAGAGGAGCCGCAGATCGTGGTGCCGGTGGCGGACGTGTTCGTCAGCGCGCCGGGCGCCTCGGCCGAGGAGGTCGAGAAACTGGTGGCGACGCCGCTGGAGAGCCGGCTGCGGGAGATCGACGGCGTGGAGTACGTCTATTCCGCCTCCCGCGCCGGCGAAGCCATGGTGACGGTGCGCTTCTACGTCGGCGAAGACCGCGAGGACAGCCTGCTCAAGGTGTGGAGCAAGCTGATGTCGAACAAGGACACGATCCCGTCCATCGTCGAGTCCTGGCTGGTCAAGCCGGTCGAGATCGACGACGTCCCCATACTCACTTTCACCCTGTCTTCGCCCAATCCCTTGTACGACGCGGCGACGCTGCGGCGCCTGGCCGACGAGATGAAGGACAAGCTGTCTTCCCGGGAGGACACCGGCCGCATCTACGTGGTCGGCGGCCAGCGGCGGACGGTACGGATCCATCCGGACCCCGCGCGGCTGGCGGCGCACGGGCTGGACATCGGCGGCCTGATGCAGGCCTTGCGGGGTGCCAACGTCAAGCTGGAAGCCGGGAGCTTCGATCGCGCCAATCACAGCGTCGACCTGGAAGCCGGCCCGCATTACGCCTCCGCCGCCGAAGTCGCCGACACCGCCGTCGGTCGCCGCGACGGTCGGGTGGTGCGTCTGAGCGAGGTGGCCGAGGTGATCGACGGGCCGGCCGAGGTCGAAAGCTACACCCGCATCGGCTTCGGCGCGGCGGCGGCGGAAAGCAGGTCGGTCGGCCAGACCGCGGCTGGTTCGGCGCCGCTCACCACCAGCGCCAGGCCCGGCGAGGAGCGCCAGGCGGTGACCCTCGCGGTCGCCAAGCGCCGCGGCGCGAACGCGGTGAGCGTGAGCGAGCGGGTCATCGAGGAAGTCGAAGGACTTTACGGCACGCTCATCCCGGAAGACGTTACCGTGACGATCTCGCGCGATTACGGCGAGACCGCAAACCACAAGGTCAACGAGCTGGTGAAGCATCTCTTCATCGCCATCGTCACCATCATCGTGCTGCTGGCCTTCGCCCTGGGGCCTAAGGAGGCCTTCATCGTGGCGCTGGCGGTGCCGATGACGCTGGGCATCACCCTGCTGTTCGACCTCATCTTCGGCTACACCATCAACCGCGTCACGCTGTTCGCGCTGATCCTCTCGCTGGGTCTTCTGGTGGACGATCCGATCGTCGACGTCGAGAACATCTACCGCCACTTCAAGCTGCGGCGCGAACCGCCCCTCGAGGCCGCGATCACCGCCGTCGACGAAGTCCGGCCGCCGACCGTCTTCGCGACCTTCACCGTCATCGTCTCGTTCCTGCCGATGTTCTTCATCACCGGCATGATGGGGCCATATATGGGGCCGATGGCGTTCAACGTGCCGATCGCCATGCTGATGTCGCTGCTGGTCGCCTTCACCGTCACCCCCTGGGCCAGCTATTACCTGCTGAAGAGCGAATACGGCACGGGCGAGGCCGCGTATTCCCTGCAGGACAGGCCGATCTACAAGTTCTACCGCCGCACCTTGGGTGCGCTGGTATTGCAGCCCGGACGCGCCAAGCTGTTCATCTGGCTGATGGTCGGCGCCTTGGTGGCGTCGAGCCTGCTCGCCGTGACCCGGGTGGTGCCGCTGAAGCTCCTACCGTTCGACAACAAGAACGAATTGCAGTTGGTGATCGACATGCCTCGCGATGCCAGCCTCGAACGTACCGACGCCGTGGCGCGGGCGTTGGGCGATTATCTGGCGCGGGTCAACGAAGTCACCGATTTCGAAACTTATGTGGGGCTGGCCTCGCCCATGGATTTCAACGGCATGGTGCGGCATTACTACCTGCGCCGCGGCGGCTACGTGGGCGAAATCCGCATCAGCCTGCTGCCGAAGGAGCGGCGCGAGCAGCAGTCGCACGAGATCGCGCTGCGGATACGCCCGGACGTCGAGCGCATCGCCGCGCGTTTCGGGGCCAAGGCCAAGATCGTGGAAACCCCGCCCGGACCGCCGGTGCTCTCCACCTTCGTCGCCGAAGTCTACGGTCCGCTGGATGCCGAACCCGCCGAGCTGGACCGGGTGACCGAACGGGTCCGGGACGACATCGCCGGCATCGCCGGCATGGTCGACGTCGACGATCTGGTGGACGAGCCCAAGACCCTGATCCGCTACCGGGTGGACCGCGACAAGGCGGCGCTCAACGGACTCAGCGTGGCGGCGCTGGCCGATGCCTTGCAGGCCGCGACGGCCGGGCGACCCATCGGCAGCGTTCACGTGCGGGGAGAGCGGGAGCCGCTCGAAATCGTGCTCCGCCTGCCGCGCGCCGAGCGCTCGTCCATGGCCGAACTCATGACGCTCAAGGTGAGGGGGGCGGACGGTCAGCTCGTGCCGCTCGGCGAAGTGGGCACCCTGGTTGAGGACCAGGCCGACCGCACCATCTACCACAAGAATCTGCTCCGGCTCAATTACGTCACCGCCGAAATGGCCGGCCGCACCCCGGTCGAAGCGGTGCTGGACTGGGGCGACATCGAAAAGGCCAGGCCGCTGCCCGCGGGCTACAAGGTCGACCTGGCCGGGGAAGGGGAATGGAAGATCACCGTCGACGTGTTTCGGGATTTAGGGCTGGCGTTCGGCGCCGCGCTGGTGATGATCTACGTGCTGCTGGTGGCCCAGACCGGTTCGCTCGGCATACCCTTGGTCATCATGGTGGCCATTCCGCTGACCATCATCGGCATCATGCCCGGATTCTGGCTGCTGAACCTGCTGTTCACCTCGCCGGTGGCCGGCTACGACAACCCCATCCTGTTCACCGCCACCGGCATGATCGGCATGATCGCCCTGGCCGGTATCGTCGTGCGCAATTCCATCATCCTCATCGACTTCATCGAGCGCTTGAGGGAACAGGGCAGGCCGCTGTTCGACGCGCTCGTGGAAGCCGGCGCCACTCGCCTGCGGCCCATCTTCCTCACCGCCGGCGCCGCCATGTTCGGCTCCTTCGTCATCACCCTGGACCCGATCTTCTCCGGCCTGGCCTGGAGCTTCATCTTCGGCATCTTCGCCTCCACCCTGTTCACCCTGTGGGTCGTACCCGTCGTCTACTGGATGATCAACCGGGAGCCCGTCCGCTGATTTTTCCCGTTCCCGACCGATTAGAATAAACGTCCGGCCTGCGGGGAGGGCCGGACAACGAAAACAATCGGGCAGGGTGCGCACATGGGAAAGCTATCGCCATTCCAGGTCGGTGAACTGGTGGTCTGGCAGGACGAGAAGGGTTTCGGGTTCATCCGCCCGTTCGCGGGTGACCATGACCTCTTCATCCACATCAGCGCTTTCAAGAAGGGCATGAGCCGGCGGCCTCAGATCGGCGATATCGTGCACTACCGCATCGAGACCGAAGCCGACGGCCGGGAGCGGCTGCGGCATGCGGCGATCGAGGGGATCAAGTACGCCGCGCCGCGGTTCGGGCCCACCCAGGTCAAGCCCCTGGAGCGCTCGCCCTACGTCAACGGCGTCATCGGCCTGCCTTTCCTGCTGTCGACCTGGCTGCTGTGGAGCGTCGGCAACCCCATTCCTCTCCTGATGTACGTGTTCATCAGCGCCATCACGCTTTTCCTCTATGGCCTGGACAAACGCTCCTCGATCACCGGGCACTGGCGCATTCCGGAAACCTACCTGCATCTCTTCGCCCTCTTCGGCGGCTGGCCGGGCGCCCTGATCGCCCAGCGCGAATACCGGCACAAGCTCAGGAAATCGAAATTCCAGACCATTTTCAGGGCAATCATTGCCTTGCATGCTCTGATTTGGATCATAGTGATAGGTTTCGACTTTTCCACGCCCCGGGCCATGGAAATGATCTTGATGTAAATGAGCATGAGGCAAGGCTCGTCATGAACCGAGTTCTCCGCGGTCATGCGGTTAGCCGCATGACCGGCGGCAGGCGCCGCAGAGGCAGAATGGTCACCCCATGATCAGTACGGTACGTCATTATGACGGTACCGGCAGTTGCGTCGGCTTGCAGCTCAATGGAGTGGCGGCGGGCGTGTCGGACTGTCTGTCGCTGCTGGTATCCGCCCGAGGCCGGCTGACATTCTCGACCGGGTTCAACACCAATCTGCCGGTCATCCTGGGGGGTAAGACAGTGGTCCCGGTTTCAGACAAGCCTTCAGGGCCCGTTATCTTTCTGATATACAGCAGGCTGGCAGGCAAACTGAAAAGAATGCCGGGAGGCGTTGTGATCAGGGAACCGAGTCCCAGCGGGACGAACTGCCCCGCTGGCGTCAATTTGGGGGCAGCCCGTGGGTGCGGTCCCCTTTACAGCCATGGGAATTCTCCCGGCACGGCACGACATACTGTGGATACATCATCCCGGAGCGGCAGCTGATGGCGGACTTCGGGGAGAAGGCGCCGTCCGCAAGGCGCTTTGAAGCAATCCGCTACGGGTTTGGGCGGAGCCGGCCCGGCTGGCGGCGTGCCGCTGTGGCCTTCTCGAGATGCCTGCTGCTCGCGGCCGTCGTTTGCGCCGCTCAGGCTTCCGGCGGACCCGGTCATGCCGCCATCGCCAGTGCCCATCCCCTGGCCACGCAGGCCGGGTTCGAAATCCTGGATCAGGGCGGCAATGCGTTCGACGCGGCGGTCGCGATTTCCGCGGCCCTGGCGGTGGTGGAGCCGCAAAGCTCGGGGATAGGCGGGGGCGGATTCTGGCTGCTGCGCCGCGCGGCCGACGGCAAGACTGTCATGCTGGACGGACGGGAAACCGCGCCGGGCGCGGCCCGGCCCGACATGTACCTCGATGCCCGCGGCGAACCCCGCCCACGCGCCTCGCTGGACGGCGCGCTGTCAGCCGGGATTCCGGGGCTGCCAGCGGCGCTGGTGCGGCTGTCCAAGGACTACGGGCGCCTGCCTCTGGCCAAATCCCTCGCGCCCGCCATCCGCCATGCCGAAAACGGCTTCGCCGTGGGCCAGCGGTACGCGAAGGCGGCGAAGGACCGCGAGTCCGCCTTGCGGCAATCGCCCGCCGCGAGCGCGATTTTCCTCGATCGTGGCACCACGCCCCAGGCCGGCTTCCGGCTGGTGCAAAAGGATCTGGCCGAAACCCTGCGGCGCATCGCGAAACAGGACCATGCCGGATTCTACGGCGGAACGACGGCGCGGCTCCTGGTGCAAGGGGTGAAGGACGGCGGCGGCATCTGGCAGGCCGGCGACCTGGCGGGCTATCGCGTGGTGGAGAGGGCGCCGGTGCGGGGGAGTTATCGCGGCATCCGGATCACCAGCGCGGCCCCGCCGTCCAGCGGCGGCACGGTCCTGCTGGAAGCCTTGAACATATTGTCCGCCTACGATCTCGACAGCACGGATGCGTTGACGCGCAAGCACCTGGTGATCGAAGCGGAACGCCGCGCTTACCGCGACCGCGACCTTTACCTGGGCGATCCGGCTTTCGTGAGGATGCCGCTGGCCCGATTGCTGAGCCCGGACTATGCGGCGGGGCTGCGCGCCGCCATCCGGCCCGACCGAGCCTTGCCCAGCGCGGCCTTGGGTACGGTGCCGGAGCCGTCCCGACAGGGCGACAACACCAGCCATTTCTCCGTCATCGATCGGCACGGCAATCTGGTCGCCGCCACTTTGAGCATCAACAACAGCTTCGGTTCCGGCTTCGTCCCGCCGGGCACGGGCGTCCTCCTCAACGATGAAATGGACGACTTCGCGACGGCGCCCGGCAGGCCCAACGCCTACGGGCTGGTCGGCGGCGGCGCGAACGCGATCGCGCCGGGCAAGCGCATGCTGTCGAGCATGTCGCCCACTTTCCTGGAGACGAAGGACCGCACCGCCGTGCTGGGGACGCCCGGCGGCAGCCGGATCATCTCCATGGTGCTGTTGGCCGTGCTGGACTTCGCCCAGGGGCGGGGGCCGGAATCCTGGGTTTCGGTCGGGCGTTTCCATCATCAATACCTGCCCGACGTCGTGGAGTACGAGCCCGGCGGGCTGTCGGACGAGGACATCCGGGGGCTGGAGAGTCGGGGACACACCCTGAAACCGACCGGCTACCGCTACGGCGACATGCACGCGGCGCAATGGGACCGGGTGCGGAACAGGCTGAGTGCCGCCAGCGATCCGCGCGGAGAGGGCGCGGCGGAGGTCAAGTGACGGCAGCCTCGGGCGGTGCGACGTTCCCTCTCGCCTCTGAGACAGGGTGAGGGTATCGAAAAGATTTCTTCTTCCACCGTGCCGGAAAATCAATTTTCCGCCTGGAGATAAACTTCCTCCTTGTATCCCCGGCTGTAGGCGAAAAAGCCCAGCGCCGTGGCCAGCATGAGCACGGTAAAGAACCAGAAATAGCCGGCGCCATCCAGCCACGGTGCCTGCGAGCGCTCGATCCAGAAATTCACCAGGGCGGTGAACAGGTTCCCCAGCGCGACGGCGCCGAGGTACAGCGACATCGCGAAGGACTTCATGGTCAGCGGCGCCTGGGTGTAGGCGAACTCCAGCGAGGTGATGGAAACCATCACCTCCGCCGAGGTCAGCAGCAGATAGGCCAGCAGTTGCCAGCCGATGGAGGGCTTCAATCCCGCGTCGATTTTCATCTGTATCCAGGCGGCGAGGGCGAAGGCCACCACAGTGAACATCAGCCCCAGCGCGATCTTGTTCAGCGCCGTCATGGGTACGAAGCGCGCCAGTGCCGGGTACAGCAGGCGGTAGAACAGGGGGGTGAGCAGCACGATCAGCAAGGGATTGGCCGCCTGGATCTGCGAGGGCAGGATTTCGTGGCCGAACAGCACGCGGTCCATGCGCTGCGATTGCAGCACCCAGGACGAGCCGGTCTGGTCGAACAGCGCCCAGAACATGGTGATGAAGAGAAACACGCCGGCCAGCCGGCCCAGTCCGCGCAAGCCATCGCCGCTCAACGCCTCTCTGACGAAGCGCATGCCCCCTGGCGGAATGTGCACGAAGCGGTGGCGCCCCGACCAGAAAACGATCGTCGCCGTCAGCATCAGGAGTCCGGGTACGGCGAAGGCGACGGCGGCGCCGTGTTGTTCCAACAGCCAGGGAATCAACAGCATGGATACGAACGCGCCCAGGTTGATGGAAAGGTAGAACCAGCCGTAGACCTTGTTCAGCAGATGCCGGTTGGATTGCCCGAACTGATCGCCGACGTGGGCGGAAACGCAGGGCTTGATGCCGCCGGCCCCGAGGGCGATCAGCGACTGACCCAGCAGGAGGCCCATCCGGGTGTCGTCCAGGGCCAGGGCGAAGTGTCCGAGGCAATAGACCAGCGAGAGGGCGATGATGGTGCGGTACTTGCCCAGCACGCCGTTGGCCAGCAGGGCGCCGAGGAACGGCGTGAAATAGGTGAGCGACACGAACAGATGGAAATAGCCCTTGGCCTCGCTTTCCGGCATGGGCGCCGGATTGCCCGCCGCGTCCACCAGATAGCGGGTCATGAACACCACCAGGATCGCCCGCATCCCGTAGTAGCTGAAGCGCTCCGCCAGCTCGTTGCCCACGATGAAGGGAATGCCGGGAGGGAGCTCGGTGGAGGCAAGCGGCGCGGTGCGATAACGGCTCATCGGGAGGTTGGGGTGGGCGGTAGGAAGGGACGGCGCATGGTAAACGGAATATGTGGGCCGAATCTAATGCGAAGCGGGGGAGCCTGCAAAAAAGTCCAAAGGGTCGCCAAAGCGCTCCGCATCGCCAAGGTCCGCCTGTAAAATCCGTCGCCAATGCTGATCGACCGAAGTGGCGGACTCATGTGGATTCGAGAGCGAGAGAAGAGGGGCGGATTGGCCTCCGTACTGCAAGGGGAGCTCATGGGTTCGCTGCTCCTGACCGGCGCCTCTCTAAGCGTGGCCGCGGACTGGCCCAGGAACCTGTCCAACCCCGTGCCGGAGAAAGGCGACGTGATTTTTCCCATGCCTTGCGGCGGCGCCATGGCCTTCCGCAAGGTGCCGATCCCGAACCAGGGGCCGCTCAACGATTACGGCATCGTCGTGGGCGGGGACGATCCGGACTACGCCTATGCCGAGCACCCGCGGCCGGCTCAGATCGCCGGAAGCTTCGACCAGGACGCCAAGACCCGCTACTACCTCATCGGCAAATACGAGGTGAACCGCGCCCAGTACGCCGCTCTGGGATCGCAATGCCAGCCGACGGCGGAAGACCAGCGGCTGCCGCAGAACGACGTCACTTGGCTGGAAGCCATGGCGTTCGCCGACCGCTACACCCAATGGCTGCTGAAGAACGCCGCCGACAAGCTGCCGAAGGACGGCCAGCAGCCCGGATTCCTGCGCCTGCCGACCGAAGTGGAATGGGAGTTCGCCGCCCGCGGCGGTCTCGCCGTGCCGGTCGCGCAGTTTCGGGAGCGGGTGTATCCGATGGATGACGAAATGGTGCGCTACGTCTGGTTCGAAGGCACCGAATCGGCCAACGGCAAACCCCAGCCCATCGGCATGCTCAAGCCGAATCCGCTGGGTCTACATGACGTCCTCGGCAACGTGGACGAAATGGTCTTCGACCCCTACCGTCTGAACCGGCTCGACCGGCTCCACGGCCAAGCCGGCGGCTTCGTGGTGCGCGGCGGCAACTACTTCACTCCGCAGGCCGAGGTCCGTACCGCCCAGCGCATCGAGGTGCCGTTCTACGTCAAAGGCGAGCCGCGGCGGGCCGAGACCACGGGATTCCGGCTGGTCATGACGGTGCCGGTGGAATCCTCCCGTGAAAAGCTCAAGTCGCTGCGGGAGAGCTGGAACAAACTGGGCTCGGCGGCGGTCGCGCCGGAAGCCTCGCCCGCCCAGCCCAAGTCCATCGACGCCGAGGGGCTGGACGACCCGGTCGCAGAGCTGGCTGTGATCTCCGACGCGGCGCAGGATGCCAACATGAAGAACCGGCTCAGGAACGTCCAGAACCGGCTCAAAGTAACCATCCAGGAACGCGACGACCAGCGCAAGCTGGCGGCCAAGGCGGCATTGCGTCTGGGGGCTTTCCTGTGCCAGAAGATGGGGGCGGACGGGAAATGGGTCGACGCCGCGGAAACCCTGCTCAAGCAGCGGGAGGCGGTGTTCGGTGCGGACGACCCGGGCGTCAAATCCCGCCGCGACCAGTTGAGGGCCGACCGTGCTGCCCTGACGGAGAATCTCTTGTACTATTCGGAAACGATCCTGGGCTCGGCGGCGATCTACGACGGACCGGTACTGGGCGAACAGTTCGAGGTCCTGAAAACCGAGCTGGAATTGAAGAACTACCAGGCCTTGCTCGAGTATGCCGATACCTATTACAGGCAACTGGCGGCGTATCGCGGGAAGCCGGTGGTCAGGCAGCGTGCCTGGCTCGACGAATGCAAGGCGCTGAACAAGAAATGAACGGGTGTGGTTTGAAAGTTCCCAAACATTCGAACGGGGTTGGCGTCTTCCCCCTGCCTCCGGCAGGGCGGCGTCTGGTCGCCGGGGCACTGATCCCGGCACTACTCGTCTCCGGTTGCGCCAGCACTGGCGGCTACCGGCAGCCCTACGCGAGCTCCAGCCAGGCGCGCCTGGCGCAGCTTTCCGAAGCCTACAACCAGACCCTGGCGGAAGGCTGCGTCACCGGCGCCGCGGTCGGCGGCCTGGCCGGCGGCCTGATCGGCAGAGACTGGAAAGGCGCGGTGGCCGGTCTGCTCGCGGGCGCCGCCTTGGGCTGCGCCGCGGGAAGTTACATGGGCAACCTGCAGAACAATTACGCCCGAGAAGAGGACCGGCTTAATGCGGTGATCATCGACATCCGCCGCGACAACCAGTCGCTCGCCGAGTTGATTCCTGTCGCTCAGCGCGTCGTCGAGGACAACAAAGCGCGGGTCGCGGAGCTGAACAAAGCCATCGCTTCCGGGCGGATCAGCCGCGCGCAGGCTGCCAGCCAGTTGGCCGATCTCGATGCGAGCCGGTCCCAGTTGCAGGCGACGCTGGGCAGCGCCAAGAAGCGCCTGGCCGAGCAGCATGCGGCGATCGCGATGAACACACACAACGCCAATCCCCAATTGGCGAACATCGCGCACGAGGAGCTGGCGCGAAAGGAACAGCAGGTCCAGGCGCTCGAATCGGAACTGAATACGCTCACCCAACTGCGTAGTGTGGACCGTGTCGGCTAATCCTTTCTTTGATTTCCGGCCAGGCATCTTATTGCCGGCGGTGTTCACCATGCTTGCCAGCGGTTGTGCCACCACCGATTGTGATCCCGGCCGCGGCGGCTTCTTCCGCGGCATCGGCTGTTCGGCGAGCGGCAGCTACGGCCAGCGGCAGCAGCAGATGCAGTCCACCGTCAGCCGGGAGCAACAGACCCAGGCCGGGTTGCAGCGCCAGTATACGCAGGCGAACCAGGCAGCCATCGAAAGCGACGCTCAGCGGCAGGCCGCCGAAAAGGAGTATGCGGGCCTGCAGAGCGACATCGACGCCCTGAACGCCAAGGCGGCTCAATCCAGGACGAAGAAGAAGGACTTGAGCCGCGAGATCAGGAGCGTCCAGAACCAGCTCGATCTGCTCAAGGCGGACACCATGTCGCCCCAGGCCGAAATCGACAAGCGGCGCGCCGCACTGGACCGGCGATTGAAGGAGCTGGAGCGGGAAGTCGATCTGGCGCGTGGCAAATGAACGAAAAAACTGGGATCCGAAGCGGAATGACGAAGCGAATTTGGCTGCCGGCCGTTCTAGCGACGGCATTTTATGGGGGCTCAGGTATAGCGGCGGAGGACGCGCCCAGCCTGCAGGAGCGGATCGAAAGGCAAAGGGCGGAGAACGAGGCGCTCAAGGCCAAAATCGCTAGGATCGAGCAGGTGCTGAAGACCGACGTCTGTTCGAATCCCGAAGCGGCCAAGCTTCTGGAACCGGACGAGGCCGCCGGCGCACCCGTCAAGAAGGGATCGGGCGCCCCCAAATAGTTTCTGGGGAATCCGGATGAGCCGCTTCCCGATGACAGCGCAATCGGAGGGCGGAAGCTCTGCCGGCTGCGCAGCTTACCGATCCCGCCGTGCCGACGCCGGAAGAGGCACAGACCCTGGCGGCCCTTCACAAGGACGTCGTCGCCTGCCGCGGCGAGACCCTCAGGAATTTCTCGCAGATCGCTCCGGCCGTGATTCCCACGGCGCTCGAGGCTTGTGGCGATTCCGACCGGGTCAGCGACGAACTGATGAACCGGAAGATCACCTGGGGCAAACCCTTAGCTTCCGCCCTAATCCAGTTCCGCGAACTGGCTCCGTGCCCAGGCGGCCAGCTTGTCCGCCGGGATGATCGTGCCTTTCTTGGGATCATGGACGATGGCGTCGAATTTTTCGGCCAGGGCGGCCGCGAGCATCAGGACGCACACATCCTCGCGAGGATCGCCGCCGGACCGCAAGCCGACCAGCGTGTCGCGCAGGCCGATTTGATCCTTCAGGCCGGGAAACTCGGCCAGATACGGTTCCACCGCATCGAACCGGATGTTCAACCCGCCGTCCTCGCCATTGAGCGTGCAAGGCAAGTAACCCTTGCTTTCGAAAGGGACGTACGACTCATCGACGGACAGCTTGAATTTCAGTGCCTCGACGGCATCTTCGAGCGCCTCGCGGGCGGGAACGTCGGTGCGAGCCAGAATGGCGGAGAGTGACTGCGACACGTAGGAGCTCCATGGGCTTGGGTGAACAGGGGAACGCCCAGTCCGAGCCATTCGATCCCGCGGCGTGAAGCAGTACCACGAGATGCTTCGGTTTGCCGCAGGACGGCGGCGGGCGTTGTAAGCCGTGTTACAGCAGCGCTGGATAGAGGGAATCAGGCTGCCTGGGGTCTCGTCACCGGGACGACCTGGGTAATCGTCTGTAACACGGTAAAGGCGTAGTACGCGATGTCGACGGCAAGGAGAAAAACATCGGAGTTCTGCGTGGTCCCGGCCAAGGCGTCCGCGCGTTCCGCGGCCTCTTCCGAGACTTTCCCGGCGGCGAGGATGTCCTTGAACAGCTGAACATCGGCGTGATCGTCCCCCAATGCCCGAATGACGGTTTCCGTCCTTTCCCTGAACCAATCGGGAACGCTTACCTCGACCCATTCGGGACCGGAAAAGAAAGCCTTGAGGTTCATAGCCATCGTCATTTCTCCAAAGAGTCGCAGTTGCAGGCGGGGAATCTTGTGTCCGCGCTGGCCGGCTGTGACGCCGGAGATCGCAGACAAGGCAAGGTATTGGTTCACATCGGGGGTTCCATGTCATCGGACACGGCAGCCGCTTTCTTCTTCTTTTCCTTACCCCCGGACGAAGAGTAGGCGCCCTGATTCTTCAGGGTAACCGCGGGCGGTCCTTCGAGCCGATGGGTAAGATGCATCAAGGTCGTGGTCCATGCCTTGTCGGCCGAGGCTGCATCGTAGGTATCGCGGTCGTCGCAGGCAAAATGATGGCCCGCGGGGTATTCGTAAATCCGAAGGTCCGGCCTGCTGGCTCGGAAGATAACCAACTGGTTCCGGGGGATATAGGGGTCCATGGCGCCGAAATGCAGCAGGGTGGGAACCTTTCTCCGCTGCGATAAATCGTTGATGATTCCGCAGCCATAATACGCCACGACCGTCGACAGGCCTTGGACCTGGTTGGCCGCGTTATAGGCCAGATACCCGCCCCAATCGTATCCGACGATACCAACCCGGCCCTCGCCGCTCAAACTGCCGACCGTGGCTTCGATATCGGCCATCGCATGATCGAACCCTACCTGCTTGACGAGGTCCAATCCTTGAGCGACGGATGCTTCGTCGTAGCCCAGTTCGACCCCTGTCCGAATGCGATCGAAAAGACAGGGGGCAACCGCGATAAAACCTTGTGCGGCAAAGGCGTCGGTCATCTTTCGAATATGGGAATTGACGCCGAATACTTCCTGTAGAACCACGACCACACCTTTCGTACCTCCGGCCGGATCAGACCGATAAGCTGAAAACACGTGGCCGTCGGCTGCTGTAATCTCGATCATCGTGGACTCCCCCGGCGTTCTATGGGTTTAACTCCAAGCCTGACATGGCTTTGCTGATTCTCAGCATATTCGATGCCAGCCGCCGGAACGTTCGAGATGGAGCGTTGTCGAGTGGAACTTCCAAGAGATGGTAAAGAGATACGGTCATCCTGCTTTGGGAAGGCGGAACCGCTCCGGCAAAATCCCGCACAAACAACCATGTCATTTAGTCAACAATTCCGACATGGGTCGACGGGTTTGTTGCTGGTAGTACAAACGTCCATCAGGAACCCAGGTTTCGCCAAAACCGCGACGTCGACAATCGGCGGGTGTCTGTCACGGTGCCGCTGCCGCGTACGCGAGCAATCGTCGGTGGACGTCCGTGCAACGGCCTCTCCTCGAGAACCGACCGGAAGGTTCGCGCCCGGCCCCCCGGTGAAAATTTCGATGTTCGGTTCGTGGCTCCGTGGTCTCCAACACGGAATGTCCGGGAACCTCTGGGGCAGTTCATACGTCTTTCCGGGTATGTTTCAGGATGCCCCCCTCCACAGTCCGGAACTGCTTGTTGACAACAAGCAAGGGTGTTGTCAATGTTTCCAACATGGAAGCGGAGTTGCTCGTCAAGGGAGCGGTGAATCTATAGGAGCGACAAACTCGACACCTTTCCTGACAGGCGTCGAGTCATTGCGGGAGCCTTGGCGGAGTGCGTCGCTTAAGAGACGGACGAAGCCGAGGCGGACGCAGGACGGCGCGGGCCGCCGAAGGCAAAAACGTCGCCACAATTTGCTTCCGAGGGTGACTGGGATGTCCCGTCGGGTTTCGCAAAAATGGCGACGCTCCAGACCGCCATATCTTGCTTGGAACAGTCCGGTAGCCATTCATGAAAAGACTCATCGATCGCCGCATAGTCCAGTTGCTACTATTTGTCATGGCTTTGTTTGTCAATTCCGCCTCGGCTGAAAACAATCAAGCCGCCATTCCCGCGACAACGATTGTCCAATTGACCATTCAGGATGCCATTGGTCCTGCGACTTCGGACTATATCGAGCGCAGCATGGACAAGGCCGCCGAGTCCGGGGCTAAAGCGGTCTTGATTACACTCGACACGCCGGGCGGCCTCGATACGTCGATGCGGCAAATCATTAGAGTTGTTTCCGATGATAACCGCATGATTACAAAGAAATTTTTAGATTCCAAAGGCCAGCGCCAAGCCCGAAAAAGCTATCTATGAATAGACTGAGTCGGTTTCTAATGCGATGCATCAAGCAATGAAAGGTCTTCATTCCTCCAATGGAGTGTTCGACGGAGATGCGAGTTCGCGCTTGCTTTTTGTTCTCGCGCCTTTGTTGATCTGCCAACGCGGGATGAGGATTGTTCTTGGAGGCTCTGGGTTTCTTATGAGGCAGGTGAATTCTGGCTTTATTCCCATAATCGGAAGCGGCCCCCAAGAACCCCAAATCCAACCAGACATCGGCACCGTCAAACCATGATAAGGCAGGATCGAACCATCGCTTCATCAGCGCATAATCATGAACACTGCCGGCCACGATACTTCCAACGAACAAAATTTGCCGTGCCAGGGTCGAAATGACTAGGGTTTTAACCGTATGGCGTTTTTTTTTACCGCTATAGTGGGCTTTCTGCTGATCGTCATCCTGCGGCCTGACGCAACTGCATTCCACCCCGTCAATGATGATATCTCCATGTTTTTCAATCAGCTTCATCATCTCTCCCGGGGTCGTCAGCTCCCGCTCGGGCAGCAGATCAAGTTTCGCCAGGCTGCGCCGTAACACGGGCAGAAGTTGCGCCACATGGCGATGCGCGTGTCCCGAGCTGAAGCCAAAATGAAAGCCCAGGACATCGAAGGTACAGTAGGTCTTGAGGTAATGCAAAATGAAGAACAGCTTCTTATCTATCCGATCGAGATAGCCCACATGGCCACCTTTGGGTACCCGTTTTATTTCGCCTTGCTGAACGCGTTCTTGCTGAATCTCCGCATGAGCCTCCTCAAAGATAGGGCAAAGCTTGGCGAATTGCGCCTTACTCATTCCGATCAGGGCTCTGACGGTACGCTCACTGGTTTCTTCCATGAACTTTTCAAAAATCATTGGCTGACATCATTCGATTGTTGTTAATTGTTTTATACCACAACAAATCCATTTATTTCAACGGAAGCAACTCTATTAAAAAAATCATCGCCTCGCCGATTCCGGTGATCACTTATGTCACACCGGGCGGGGCACGAGCTGCCAGCGCCGGAACTTACATCCTTTACGCGAGTCATATCGCCGCAATGACGCCGGGAACCAATCTGGGCGCCGCAACACCGGTGCAATTGATCGGTCCAACCGAAGCGCCCGGTGAAAAAAATGACAAAGATCAATCCGTCGAGCAAACTTCTTCCGGCAAATCGCCTAAAAACGCGATGCCGCAAAAAGCCGTCAACGATGCCGTCGCCTATATCAGAAGCCTTGCCGAAATGCGCGGCAGAAACGCCGATTGGGGAGAGCAAGCCGTCCGCGAAGCCGCAAGCCTTTCGGCCGAAAAAGCCCTAGAACTCAATGTGATCGATATTCTGGCCACCGATCGATACGATTTGCTAAAACAACTCGATCAACGAAAAATCAACGTACTCGGGCGATATATCGCTCTATCGACAGACAATGCGGCGATTCAAACCTTAGAACCTGACTGGCGCAGCGAATTATTGGCGGTAATCACCAACCCAAACATTGCCTATCTCTTGCTGATTACCGGGATTTACGGCCTGGTGTTTGAATTTTCCAATCCCGGAGCGATTGTCCCGGGCACCATCGGCGGCATTTGCTTGTTGCTGGCCCTTTTCGCGTTTCAAGTCTTACCGATTAATTATGCCGGATTCGCACTGATCCTATTAGGCATTTCTCTAATGATTGCCGAAGCCTTCGTGCCCAGTATAGGTATACTCGGTTTCGGCGGTTTGACCGCGTTCGTGATCGGCTCTGTCATTCTGATGGACACCGACGCACCGGGCTTCGGCATCAATATTGCCTTGGTCGGCGCTTTCGCGCTTACCAGCGCAGCATTTTTGGTCTTCGCCTTGGGCATGTTGCTAAAGTCCCGGCAAAAGCCTATAGTAACCGGTCGGGAAGAACTGCTTGGCGAAACCGGTATTGCACTTGCCGATTTTGCCGACCTAGGTCCTGTCCGTATCCACAGCGAAATTTGGCAAGCCCGCACCCGCGAAACACTCAAAAAAAACCAGCGGGTTCGCGTAACCGGCCGGGACGGCCTTATCCTTGAGGTTAATTCCACGCCCAACCAGGAGCGCAAAGATGTTTGAATATTTCGGTTTAGTTTTCAGCAGTTTCGCGTTGCTGTTATTCGCGTTTCTGTTGTTGATTAGCGCATTTAAAATTTTACGCGAATACGAACGCGGCGTGATTTTCATGCTCGGCCGTTTTTACAAAGTCAAAGGCCCCGGCTTCATTATCGTGATTCCGATCATACAACAAATGGTCAGGGTCGACCTGCGTACCATCGTCATGGACGTGCCATCGCAAGATGTCATCTCGCGCGACAATGTATCGGTCAAGGTCAATGCCGTGGTCTATTTCCGAGTCATCGATCCCGACAAGGCGATCATTCAGGTCGAAAATTTTTACGAAGCCATCAGCCAATTGGCGCAAACGACGCTTCGCTCGGTGTTGGGCCAACATGAACTGGACGAAATGCTGGCCGAGCGCGACAAATTGAATATCGACATCCAAACCATTCTCGACCAGCAAACCGATGCCTGGGGAATCAAGGTCGCGAATGTCGAAATCAAGCATGTCGACCTCGACGAAAGCATGGTAAGGGCTATCGCCAAACAAGCCGAAGCGGAACGCACCCGCCGAGCTAAAATCATTCATGCGGAAGGCGAAATGCAAGCCTCGGAAAAATTATTGCAGGCCGCGACAATACTCGCGCAGCAGCCACAAGCCATACAGCTTCGTTATCTGCAGACGTTGACCGAGATCGCCGGAGAAAAGTCGTCGACAATCGTATTTCCGCTGCCAATCGACATCGTCACTAACATCATTAAAGGCTATGCCACCGATTCGAAGGCTGAAAATCTTGGAAACGTAGCGGTAGCGAAGTGAAGATTTTTAGTCCCCGATAGCCGTAGCGCCGGGTGTTTTGCCGGAGTCTGCGCGAATAGCGCAGGTGGAGGCGAAATACAAGGCATCTCGACACGGCTAAAGCCATTTGTGGGAGTGCTACGGAGCCGGCATCGAGTTAACGATGATGTGGCGGAGTGGCGCGGACGCAGGGCGAATCGGGGCCGCCGAAGGCAATAATCGCCAAGTCATTTTTCGCTGCTGAAAAATGAAGTCATCATTGGCGTAGCCAGCCGGGAACGGGTCTCCGCCCGGTTTATCCTAGCCGTAGAGACCGGCCAGCCCCAGGGGGCTCGTATCAACTTCGAGACCGAAGAACAGCTCTGGAAACCCTGCCCCCCCCCAAGCGCTGGGACATCCTCAAGAAAATGACCGCCGCCGGGCCGATGACCATCCGCGAGGTCTCGCGACGGGTAGGGCGCGACGTAAAGGCCGTGCACGGCGATGTCAAAACCCTCCTCAATGCCGGCCTGCTCGACAAGACCGAAGCCGGCAAGGTCGTCTTCCCTTATGATTCCGTGCACGTGGACTTCGTCATGAAGGCCGCCTGAATTTCGGCGGTGCGCCTCATTCCTCGGCGCACCCGCCCTACCGGGGCCACCTCAGATCGCCCGAGAGCTCAATAGGTTTTCCCTGCACGGTGGATGCGGGCGGGACGCCCAGAATGCCCAGGATGGTCGGGGCCACATCGATGTTGCGTACCTTGTTCGGGCGGCCTTTGCCGATGTGAGGTCCCGCAGCCAGAAAGGACGCGCTCATGGCTTTATGTTCCGGGGCATAACCGTGAGCGCCATAGAAGTTGGGCACCGAGAACACGGGTAATTGCGGAGCGACCGCCGCCACGTCGCCCTTGCGGACGATCACAGGATTTTGCGTGCCGTCGAAGTTGTAACCAACCCGAAGCAGCGCGTAGACGTCGCCCGAATCCTGGCCGATGAAGACATCCGTCGACCGACCCAGCGTGGGATCATTGAGGTCTCCCGGCACGGGGCGCTTGTAAACGCGGTCGAACACCGGCTTGCCGGCATGGCCTCGGGTGTAGATCGCATTGTCGTCAGTCAACTTCCATAGCGCGGTTTCGATCCTGTCCAGGAGTTCCACATACTCGGCCTTGGTGACCGTACCGCCGCTTTCGCGACCGGCCAAATTGATATAGACATTGACTGCCGGGCCAGAAGTGAAAACCCGCACCTTGCTGGTGTCCATGCCCAGGTTGGCAAAATAGTTGGGCAGGCTCACGGCGGTGTGAAAGGGTGCGAAGCCATGATCCGAGACCACGAAAATGTCGCTGTTAGGCTTGCCGGTCCTGCGGTTCACACCCACCTTTTGGATTATCCGGTGCACCGCCTCATTCGCGGCCTGATATGCTTTTTCCAGATATCTGGCATAACGGAATTTCTTGGCACGGTCCTGGCCGCTGCCGATGCTGTTGGGATCGGTGGGGTCCGTCGCTTGACGGTCATCGGTCAGCATGAACTGATGGCCTGAACCGTCCGGCTGCTCGATATAGGTCATCACCAGATCGGCGTCGGGGTTTCGTTCGATGGCGTGTAGCGCTACGCGGGTTTGGTAATCGACAAACAGCCTGACTTGGTCCTCGTAGATGTCTTCGAGCTCGTGATCGGGAAAGCTGCGAAATCCAGGACTGATGCGTTCGGGGATGCGATAGTCCGCCTGCGGCGCCCAATAACCCACGTTATTGTTGATGTCATCGACATCGGCAAGTACGGGCGCGTTGCGCGGGATGAAGTTGCCGCTATATCGGGCGACATGGACCTCGCTCAGATCGGGATCCAGTCTGCTGACAAAAAAAGCCGCCCCCACCTTGTTTGGCGTCCCTTCGAAGAAGAACGGCGCCGATTTTTTTTCACTTGCCTTGACATAGGCGGGGCCGGTCGAGGGCAGCGCAAACGGGCCGGCTGTGATCCCATTGGCGGTGTCGAAAAACACCAAGGTATCGTAATTGACGGTGTTATCGTTGCTGGTGTCCATGGCGGCAACTTGAATCTTGAAGCTCACGCCGTTGCTGGTGAAAGTTTCCAGGGCGTCGGTTTTTTGCTTGACCTCCCCATAAAAGGTTCGCCCGGCGGAGGTCAGTTGATCCACTGTGGATTGCGGGGCCGGAGAAAAATCCCCGGAGGTCAAAATGAAACCCGTGGCGCCGGGGCCGGCGAACGAACCGTACGGAACGGTGTAGTCCACCGTGCGGGTGTCGGACTTCTGCAATATCGCGGTTGGCGTAATTCCCGGTGCGGTAACCGTGGCGCCATCGGCGCCGGGCCAAGTGGCCGCGACGACTTTCCTGCCGGCCGCGCGCAAGGCGAGCCACATCGGCTCGGCCGTGGGGTCGGCGCTTTCCATGGGGCCATCGATGGAGTAGCCCCCGATGGGAGCCGCGAACCCGCTGATGCTGCGATTGATCGGGCTGGCAAGCAGATGAAACGTATTGGCCACGATATCATTTCTGGCCGCGCTGGAGCCGGTGGCAATGGCGATATGGCCAACCGCCGTCAGCGAAGGTGAAGCCGTAACGTTCTGCTTCGCCATGAGGCCCTTGCTAGCCAGCAGTCCTAGGCCTTTATCGCGGGGCAGAACACCTAGGGTCAAGTATTGCTGGATGCGCGAAGGTTCGGCCCCATCCAGCGAGATCAGGATCACCTTGGGCGTTGCCTGAACCTGGGGAACCGCAAGGAGAGAAATCGCAGCCACCGTGCTCAGAGATCCGAAAAATCGCGTGCTACGCATAATGTGACTCCAGTTGATCGGGAATGGGGTGAAACCTGGGCGGCCGGAGAAGGTCCCGGCCGGGGCATTTCTAACAAGGATTCATGTCAATATGATGTCGCCAGGAGCCGCCGGATGAAGCCGGGAAGCTCAGTCCTTTGAATCAGTTGACACGAGCAAGAAAAAAAGCATGGGCCCAATGCATCCCGTTATGCGCATGTCGCGGCAAGCTGTCCGGAGATGGATTGCGAGGTGGTGTTTGAACGGGACGAGTGGCAAGCGGTTTGGCTGGTCGCTCGCAAACCGTCGCCGCCGAACCTGAACGATGCCATCCGCCTCATCGCCAGCTTCGGCGGATTCCTCGGTCGCAAAGGCGATGGTAAACCGGGCGCGAAAAGCCTCTGGCAAGGACTCCAACGGGTCGTGGACTTCACCATGGGGATAAGCGCACGCCGCGCGCCGAGCTGAGACACGTGTATAACGGGATGGCTATAGCGGTGTGTTGCTGCGTACGATCACGAGGGCCGCACAATCTTCTCGTCCGGTGCCGACGGGCGTCCGTGCGACGACCTCTCCCGCTGAAAGCGGGAAGCCTGTTCCAGAACCGTCCGGAAGGGTCGCTCTCGGACCTCCGGGGCGGTTCACTCGTCCGAGACGATGCCCCAAGTGCAGTATCCTCCACGCGTATCGCTTGACGATACTAGCTGATCCGCCTAGGAGTCTGTCGGACTATGGATTTACTCGGGTCGGGATTCTTGGAATCGAGAATTTTTCGGGGGCATTGGCGGGGTAGTCACCAGCGTTTCGCGTCGATAACTAGACCAAGATGTGCCCCGCCTCCCCCATGGCGGCGCTATTGGTGTGTAACGCTTGGTTTTTACGTGAAGCCTGTCACGCTGCCGCCAACACGTGCATCCGCCTCAGATTGAACGCCATCGCCACCAGCTTCCATTCTCCGGCCACTGCCTCCAAGCCGCGCAGAGAGAACTGGCGGAATCCCAAGACCTGTTTGATGATGCCGAACACCGGCTCCACCGTGGATTTGCGCTTGGCGTAGCGGGCCTTCCCTGCCTTCGTTTTGAGTTTCCAGGCCATCTTCTCCACGGGATCGGTGGTTTCCGGTTCCGGGGCATCCGGAGCCAGGCGTTCCGCCAGCGGCACGTGATGGCTGTCCCGTCCCATCGCGATCAGCGGTTCGATCTGCTGTTCGCAGCAGGCGTGCACGTTGCCGGCGCTGAAGTAGCCCGTGTCGGCCAGCAGGGCTTCGGGCTTCCCCCAGGCTTCCGGCAGCTTCTCGATCTCGGCCAGCATCGGTTCGACCTGCTGCTTGTCGTTGGTCTGCTGACTGACGGTGGTGGCGACGATCAACATCGTCTCCACATCCACCGCAGCCTGGCTGTTATAGCCCTGGAGGAAACCCGCGTGGCTCGGCATGATGCGGGATTCCTCGTCGGTCAGATTGATCTGGTCGCTGGCCTTCGGCCCGGTTTCCGGCGGCTTCGGCTCCTGCCCACGTGGCTTCTTGCCCGCCTGCCGCTGGCCTTCGCGACGGGCTACCTTGGCTTCATAGTCCTGCTGCGCCCGGGCATCGCGCTCCGCGACCCGCTCCACGATCTTGGCCTTCGCCTCCGCCAGGGCCTTCAGCCGATCCTGCCGCCGCGCCAACTCCTCTGGCAGGTCGATGCCGTCCGGCTCCTCCGCCCCGTCGGCCTCCGCCGCCTTCTGCAACAAGGCCTGCACCTCCTCCCGCAACTGCGCTTCCAACTTCTCGATGTGGCCATGAGACAAGGCCTTGTGCTTGGAGGCGTTGGCCTTAATCTTGGTCCCGTCCAGGGAAATCTGCCCGAGCCTCACCAGCTTCATCGCCTGCGCCAGGCTCAAGACCTGAACGAACAGGTCCTCCAGCTCCCCCAGAAAGGTCTTGCGAAAGTGGGCCAGGGTGTCATGATCGGGATGGGTTTCCGCCGACAGAAAGCGGAAGGCCACCGAATCGTAGGTGGCCCGCTCAATCTTGCGGCTGGAGAACACCCCGGTGGCATAACCATAAACCAGCAGGGCCAGTAGTACCGACGGATGGTGCGCCGCCGACCCGCGCCCCGAGTAGCGGCTCGTCAGTCGACTTAAATCCAGCTGATCGATGACCTCGACGAGGAACCGTGCCAGGTGGTTGGCTGGCAGCCATTCGTCAACCGAGGGCGGTAGCAGATACTGCTGGTGGCGATTGACGGGGATGAAGCGGCTCATCGGGTCTCACCTTGTCGCGATCTATCCGGAATAGGCCGCTATGTTAACGGAAACAGCGGACTTCCGCCCCTCCAATCCGGTTCGAACCAGAACCGGAAAGTCCGACAGACTCCTAGTATGCCCAGATGATCCAGTCCTTTGCCGATGAGGCTACTGCCTTGGTTTTCCGGGGGCGGGTAGCCCGCAAACTACCGCGAGACATTCAGGCAACGGCCCGACGCAAGTTGATCCAAATTGACCAGTCCACGGTGGTGGAATAGTTGCGGATTCGTCCAGGCAATCGCCTGGAGCTGTTGAAGGACGACCGGGCAGGGTGTTGGAGCATTCGAATCAACAATCAATGGCGCGTGTGCTTCCGCTGGGAGGGGGAGCATGCTTACGACGTAGAGATCGTGGACTATCACTGAGGCCGCTATGAGCATTACCCGCGATCAACTTCATATCCTGGACCTGAGCAGTGCCAGCACGGGCGAGCGGTTGCCAGCCGTCCACCCCGGCGAAGTGCTGGCCGAAGACTTTTTGAAACCCCTGGGGCTGTCCCAGTACCGGCTTGCCAAAGACATTCGCGTGCCCGCCTTGCGGATAAGTCAGATTGTGCGGGGCCAAAGAGCCATAACGGCGGACACGGCTTACCGGCTAGCCCTTTACTTCGGCGGCAATGCCGAATGGTGGCTGCGATTGCAGGCGCAATACGACATGGAAACTTTGCTCGCACGAGAAGGGGATCGGTTAAGGCGAGAGGTTCACCCCCGCGCAGCCTAAAAATGAACTTGTGTGCAATTTGCCGGCACGGAGTTACCCGACCTGGGACGGTAACCGTAACCCTGGAAAGGCGGGCGTCAATCGTAATTTTCAGGGAAGTACCCGCCCGGATTTGCGGCAACTGCGGGGAAACTTACCACGATGCCGACATCACCAAAGAGCTATTGCGCCAAGCGGAGCAGGCAGTTTCCGAAGGGGTGGAAGTAAACGTCCGCCGTTTCCACCGACTGGCATAGCAGCCATGAAAACCTTTGACGATCTAAAACGCGAACTGCTGGAAGACCCGGACATCCGTCAAGCCTATGACGACTTGGAACAGGAGTTTTCCATAGCAAGGCAGTTGATTCGGGCGCGGTCCGAAGCCGTCTGCCGAACCGCATCAAGGCGATCACCAGCGCTACCAACTGGTACGACGCGCCGGCCACGCCCTTCACGGCGGTCGCGGCATCCCTAGTGTCTAATTGCATTATTAAGCGACTGTAATATCATGTCTCCGTTACCCACAGGAACGGAGGGAAGGATGGCGCGAGTTGCCATATCGGTGAGTTGTACGGACCAAGACCGGCGTGAGTTGGAGCGTTTGAGCAATAGCCGCACCGAGGAGGCTCGTCTGGTCGAACGCGCCAAGATTGTCATGGGCTGTCTGGCGGGCAAGCGCAATGACGAAATTGCTGCTGAACTCGGTATCCGGCCCGGCACGGTCGGTGTCTGGCGCAGGCGCTTTGCGGCTGAAGGATTGAAAGGGCTGGGTGATCGAAAAAGGCCTGGCAAGCCTCCGCGGTACCCGCCGTCCGAGTTGCGCAATCGATTGCTTGCACAGATTGAACAGCCGCCGCCGGCCGGACAGGCGACGTGGGATGGCGGGTCGTTGTCGAAAGCCTTGGGGGTTTCCGATGATGCCGTCTGGCGCCTGTTGCGCAAAGAAGGCATCCAACTCCAGCGGCATCGCTCGTGGTGCGTCAGCACGGACCCTCAGTTTGCCATCAAGTCGGCCGACATTATCGGGCTGTACCTGAATCCGCCGCAAAATGCGTTGGTCATTTCCGTTGATGAAAAGCCTTCCATTCAGGCGCTGGAAAGGGCCAGCGGTTTCGTCTTTACCAGCAGCGGCAAGCTGGTTCGTGGATTGAAAAGCACCTATAAGCGCCATGGCACGATCAATCTTTTTGCGGCCTTGAATGTGGCGACCGGTACCATTCAGTCCAAAACCACCACGACCAAGAAGCGTCCTGACTTTCAGGCCTTTCTCGATGAGGTGGTCGCCGATGTTCCGGCTGATCGGGAAATTCATGTGATTCTCGACAACTATTGCACTCACAAGAAGAACGATGACTGGTTGGCCGCCCATCCCAACGTGCACTTTCACTTCACGCCCACTTCAGCCAGTTGGTTGAACCAAGTGGAAATCTGGTTTGGCATCATGACCCGCAAGGCCTTACGTGGGGCCAGTTTCAACAGCATCGACCAACTGGCGCAGGCGATCAACGATTTCATCGCCGCCTACAACGACAAGGCCGCCCCATTCGTCTGGCGCAAGCGGGAAGTCAAAGGCTCCCAGCTGCGCAATACTATCGCTAATTTACGCAATTAAACACTAGTATCGCAGGCTGCCCGGCCGGCGGCCTCTGCGCACGCGTCCAAGCCCAGCACCAGGGTGTCAAGCTCGGGGAGCTGGGGTTGTCCGCTTTCCGATCTTGAGGAGCAGAAACGCTTGGGTTCCTGGCCCTCAGCGAACAAATTCCCCGCCGTGTGTATGCAAATGATATAGGCCTCAGCTTCGGCGAACTGTTCTCTACCACCTGCAACGACTCTCCAGCATCGGCGGCTATCTATCGCGAATCGCTTGGGTTCCTGCTGGAACAAAAGGCAATTGAAGTATTCGGCGCTAACGGCGGAAAGCGCCGTGTGGCTCGACAGATCAAATGGAATGACCAGATTGTGGCGCCATCGCAACTCCCGCTTTTTTTCCCATAATCTTCACACAGAAGACCGAATTTGCGGCAGCGTGCAAGCTTGGCGAGATGTCACGTCTTAGTCGCCGCGCAGGCAATAAAAAAGCGGCAGGTGAAATCACCTAAGCCGCTTTCTTGTTTTGGGAATTTGGTCGGGGCGAGAGGATTCGAACCTCCGACCACCTGCACCCCATACAGGTGCGCTACCAGGCTGCGCTACGCCCCGAGATTTACCGCTTTTGCTGCGAATGTCCCCTGGTTGGGCATTCGTTCAGTCTTCAAATGGCGCGCCCGAGACGACTCGAACGTCCGACCTTTGGCTCCGGAGGCCAACGCTCTATCCAACTGAGCTACGGGCGCGCTGAGCGGCGTATTATACAAATTCATCAGTCGCTTAACAAACTCCGCATTTGCGCGAGCGAGGCGCGGCCGCGTTCGCGCTTCACTTCGGGGTCGAGCGGCTGGCGGTCGGGCCATTCGAGGTCGTCCTGCGGCAATTCGGCGAGGAAGCGGCTGGGTTCGCAGCCGATCATTTCGCCGTAGCGTTTCCGGTGGCTGCAGTAGCTCAGGGTGAGGTCGCGGCGGGCGCGGGTGATGCCGACGTAGGCGAGGCGGCGCTCTTCTTCGATGTTGTCCTCGTCGATGCTGGTCTGGTGGGGGAGGAGGTTTTCCTCCATGCCGACCAGGTAGACGTGGGGAAATTCCAGGCCCTTGGCGGCGTGCAGGGTCATGAGGCTGACCCGGTCGCCGGCGTCGTCTTCCTGGTTGCGGTCCAGTACGTCGAGCAGCATGGCCTTGGCCACGGTTTCGGCCAGGCTGCGGTTTTCGCCGTCCTTCTCGGCGATGCGCTGGAGCCAGTCGAGCAGTTCCCGCACGTTGCCGAACTTGCGTTCGGCGGATTTGGCGTCGTTGCTGTTCTCCCGCACCCAGTTTTCGTAGCCTATCGCGCCCAGAAGATCGTCGATGACCTTGAAGGTGTCGCCGCGTGCGGTGCGGTCGGCGGTATCGGCGATGTGCTCGCCGAAGCGGCGCAGGCGCTGGACGGCGTTGCCGGGCAGGGATTGCTCGAGGCCCAGTTCGAAGCAGGCGGCGTACAGGCTGATGTGGCGGCGGTTGGCGTACTGGCCGAGCTTTTCCAGCGT
The DNA here is from genome assembly GCF_040730495.1 of Methylococcus sp. ANG. Taxonomy (NCBI): domain Bacteria; kingdom Pseudomonadati; phylum Pseudomonadota; class Gammaproteobacteria; order Methylococcales; family Methylococcaceae; genus Methylococcus; species Methylococcus sp. ANG. The sequence goes on from NZ_CP160399.1 coordinate 50,277, forward strand.
GGTGGGGCCGATTTCGCGGCGCGGGACGTTGACGATGCGCAGGAAGGCGGCGTCGTCGTCTGGGTTGACCAGAAGGCGCAGGTAGGCCATGACGTCCTTCACTTCCGTATAGCCGAAGAAGGACATGCCGCCGCTGATGTGATAGGGCACGCTGAATTCGCGCAAGGTCCGCTCGAACAGGCGCGACTGGTGGTTGCCCCGGTAGAGGATGGCGTAATCGGCGAACTGGGTGTTGTGGCGGAATTTGTGGTGGACGATGTCGGCGGCGATCTGGCGTGCCTCGGCGATTTCGTCGCGGTGCTTCAGCACCCGGATCGGGTCGCCGTGGCCCATGGCGCTCCACAGTTTCTTTTCGAAGATGTGGGGGTTGTTGCCGATGAGTTGGTTGGCGGCCTTGAGGATGCGGCCCATGGAGCGGTAGTTCTGTTCCAGCTTGATGACCTTGAGCCGCGGAAAGTCGTTGCGGAGCTGGGCCAGGTTTTCCGGCTGGGCGCCGCGCCAGGCGTAGATCGACTGGTCGTCGTCGCCGACCACGGTGAACTTGCCCAAGGCTTCGGTGAGCAGCTTGATGAGTTCGTACTGGGTCTGGTTGGTGTCCTGGTATTCGTCGACCAGCAGGTAGCGGATCTGGTTGCGCCATTTGTCCAGCACTTCGGCGTTCTGCTGGAACAGCATCACCGGCAGCAGGATCAGGTCGTCGAAATCGACTGCGTTATAGGCCTTCATGTGGCGCATGTAGGCTTCGTACAGCTCGGCGGTCTCGGCCGCGCCGGGTTCGGCGAGCATGCCGGCGCGGTCGGGCGTGACGAAGCGGTTCTTCCAGCGCGAGATGCGCGCGGCATAGGCGTCGACTTCTTCCGGGTCGAAGCGGTGGTCGCCGTGGCGGACCAGTTCCCGCAGCAAAGCCTGCCGGTCCTGTTCGTCGAAGATCGAGATGGCCGCCTTGAGTTGCAGCGCCTTGTGTTCGCGCCGGACGATTTCCAGCCCGAGGGCGTGGAAGGTGGAGACCGTGAGCCCCCGCAGCGACTTGTCGTCGGCCAGCTTGCCGACCCGGCTTTTCATTTCACGGGCGGCCTTGTTGGTGAAGGTGACGGCGACGATGTGGCGCGCCGGCGTGCCCTGTCGGACCAGGTAGGCGATCTTCTCGGTGATGACGCGGGTCTTGCCGCTGCCGGCGCCGGCGATCACGAGCAGGGGGCAGTCCAGCGTGGTGACCGCCGCACGTTGCTGGGGATTGAGACCGTTCATCGGGCGGCGGGAGCCCGGTCGAGACGCCGGTAGCCGATGGCTTCGCCGATGTGGGCGGAGGTGATCGCATCGCTCCCGGCGAGATCGGCGATGGTGCGGGCGAGCTTGAGGATGCGGTGATAGGCGCGGTGCGACAGGTTCAGCCGCGCCATGGCCTGTTCCAACAAAGCGCGTCCCGCGCTGTCGGGCATGCAGTGGCGCTCGATCAGGCGCGGCGTGAGCAGGGCGTTGGGCTGGCCGCTGCGTTGGAGCGCCCGCTCGCGGGCGGCGATCACGCGGGTCCGGACCTGGGCGCTGGTTTCTTCGTTCCGCGGTGCGCCGTCCAGGAGCGTGGCCGGGTCTTGGCGGGGTACGTCGACGTGCATGTCGATCCGGTCCAGGAGTGGTCCGGAGATGCGCGCGCGGTAGCGCGCAACCTGCTCGGCCGAGCAATGGCAGCGCCCGGAGGCGTCGCCCAGGTAGCCGCAGGGGCAGGGGTTCATCGCCGCGATGAGCTGGAAGCGGGCAGGAAAATCCAGCCGCTGGGCGGCGCGGGAAATGGTGATGCCGCCGCTTTCCAAGGGCTCGCGCAGGACTTCCAGGACGCGCCGGTCGAATTCCGGCAGCTCGTCCAGGAACAGCACGCCGTTGTGGGCCAGCGAAATCTCGCCGGGCTTGGGCGCGCTTCCTCCGCCGACCAGCGCCGGGGCGGAGGCGGTGTGATGGGGCGCGCGGTACGGCGGGCGGCGCCAGGCCGCCGGGTCGAAGGGCATGCCGCTGACCGAGGCGACCGCCGCGGTTTCCAGCGCCTCGTCCTCGGTCAGGTCGGGCAGGATGCCGGGCATGCGCGAGGCCAGCATGGATTTGCCGGTGCCGGGCGGGCCCAGCATCAGCAGGTTGTGGCGGCCGGCGGCGGCGATTTCCAGGGCGCGCTTGGCCTGGAACTGGCCGCGGACTTCGGCGAGATCGGGCGGCTCCTCGCTGGCCGGAACCGCTACGGTGCGCGATTCGACGGCGGCGAGGGGGCGGCTGCCGTCCAGATGGGCGCACACGTCCAGCAGATGGCGGGCCGGGAGCACGCAGGCGCCGGAGACCAGGGCCGCTTCGCCGGCGTTGTCCCAGGGTACGATCAGGTTCCGCTCGGCGCGGCGCGACTGGAGGGCGACCGGCAGGGCGCCGGGCACCGGGCGCAGTTCGCCGGTGAGCGCCAGCTCGCCGACGCATTCCAGGTCCGCCAGCCGATCGGCGCGGAGCTGCTTCGAAGCGGCCAGGATGCCGAGGGCGATCGGCAGGTCGAAACGGCCGCCTTCCTTGGGCAGATCGGCCGGAGCCAGGTTGACGGTGATGCGCTGGGCGGGAAATTCGAAACCGGTGGTGATGAGCGCGCCGCGCACCCGGTCCTTGCTCTCGCGCACGGCGGTTTCCGGCAGGCCGACGATGGTGAGGTTGGGGAGCCCCGGGGAAATATGGACTTCCACGGTGACTTCCGGCGCCTCGATGCCCTGGCGGGCCCGGCTATGGACGATGGCGAGCGCCATGGCCGGGTTCAAGTGGGAGGCAGCAGCTTTTCCAGTTCGGCGATGCGGGCCTCGAGTTCTTCCAGGCGGGTGCGCGCGCGCTCCAGGACGGCGCGCTGCACGTCGAATTCTTCCCGGCTCACCAGATTGAGGCGGCTCAGCGCGCTTTGCAGCACCGCCTGGAAATTCTTTTCCAGCTCGTCGCGGACGCCGAGCAGTCCTGTGGGCACGGCGTCGGCGAGGCGTTTGGAAAGTTCGTCGAGGGTGGTCTTGTCGATCATGGCGGGCCGCCTGGAGGTTCGGAATGGGTAAGGGTCGGATGTGCGCAAGAGCGCCTTAATTTGGTGCGTAATGTTGCCGTTGTTTGACAACAAAGGTGCAATTTGTTTGGGGCCTTACGGTATATCGGCGCTCGAGTGCTCTTTAGTCCCTGTGGCATGGCTCATGCTTTTCATCCAGTGGAGCCATCGGATCGCGCTCGGCCCGCCCGGCTAAGGGGGCGTAAGGCCGGCCGTGTAATACTTCAACCAAGGAGACCTGCATGAAATTCGTTACCGCAATACTCAAGCCCTTCAAGCTTGACGACGTCAGGGAGGCCCTGTCCGAGGTCGGCATCACCGGCATCACGGTCACCGAAGTCAAGGGATTCGGGAGACAGAAAGGGCACACCGAATTATACCGTGGCGCGGAGTACGTCGTGGACTTTCTGCCCAAGGTGAAGCTCGAAGTGGCGATCACCGACGACCAGCTCGAGGCGGTGATCGACGCGATCACCAAGACGGCCAATACCGGCAAGATCGGCGACGGCAAGATTTTCGTGGCCGATCTCGAACAAGTCGTCCGGATTCGCACCGGAGAGACCGGTCCGGATGCCCTGTAACAACAATAACGGACGATAGGAGACCCCTCAAATGAAAAAAATCCTGACTTCCCTGACGGGCGTGGCGTGTCTCGGTTTCGGAACCACGGCGATGGCCGAAGGCGTTGGCGAGATCGTCGAAACCGTCGTCGAGGCCGTCCAGCAAGCCGTTGCCCCTGCCGCCCCGACGCCGGACAAGGGTGATACGGCCTGGATGATCGTCGCCACGGTGCTGGTGACCCTGATGGTGATTCCGGGGCTGGCGCTGTTCTACGGCGGCATGGTCCGCGCCAAGAACATGCTCTCCGTGCTGATGCAGGTCTTCGTGATCTTCGCGCTGATGGCGGTGCTCTGGGCCGTCTATGGCTACAGCTTGGCCTTTACCGAAGGCAATGCGTTTTTCGGGAGTTTCGACAAGGCGTTCTTGGCCGGCGTCACCCCGGATTCGGTCGCGGCCACTTTCAGCAAGGGGGTGGTGATCCCCGAACTCATCTACGTCGCGTTCCAGTTGACCTTCGCCTGCATCACGCCGGCCCTGATCGTCGGCGCCTTCGCCGAGCGCATGAAGTTCAGCGCGGTGCTGCTGTTCATGGTGCTTTGGTTCACTTTCTCCTATCTGCCCTTCGCTCACATGGTGTGGTACTGGGCCGGGCCGGATGCCTACACCGATGCCGCCGCGGCGGACGCCGCCACGGCAACGGCCGGCTTCCTGTTCCAGAAGGGTGCGCTCGATTTCGCCGGCGGCACCGTGGTCCACATCAACGCGGGCATCGCCGGCCTGGTGGGCTGTTTGTTGATCGGCAAGCGCATCGGCTTCAAGAAGGAAGCGATGGCGCCGCACAGCGTTCCCATGACCATGATCGGCGCATCCCTCCTGTGGGTCGGCTGGTTCGGCTTCAACGCCGGTTCCAACCTCGAAGCCACCGGCACCGCCGCCTTGGCCTTCGTCAACACCATGCTGGCCACCGCCGCCGCCACGCTGGCCTGGTCGGCCGTGGAATGGATCGCACGCGGCAAGCCGAGCATGCTGGGCGGGGCTTCGGGCGCGGTCGCAGGCCTGGTCGCGATCACCCCAGCTTGCGGCTTCGTCGGCCCCATGGGATCGATCGTGCTGGGTCTGCTGGCCGGCGCGGTGTGCTTCTGGGCAGTGACCAGCCTCAAGAACGCGCTGGGCTATGACGACTCGCTGGACGTGTTCGGCGTCCACGGCGTAGGCGGCATCATCGGTGCACTGGGCACCGGCATCTTCGCCTCGCCCGCCCTCGGCGGCGCCGGGGTCTACGACTACGTGGCCAACGCCGTTGCGGAATACGACATGGTGAGCCAAGTCATCAGCCAGGCCTGGGGCGTGGGTCTCACCATCGTGTGGAGCGGCGTGGTGTCCTTCGTCTCGTACAAGATCGTCGACCTGCTCGTCGGCCTCCGGGTTTCCGAGGAGACCGAGCGCGAGGGGCTGGACATCCGGGAACACGGCGAAACCGCGTATCACCTCTGATCCTGGATTTTTTCCGGAACACCCCCGGCAGGGCATCGGAAGATGTCCTGCCAGGGGCATTTGCCGGAGCCTCGGCCTGGGCCATCAGCGCCCGCTACGACCGCGCCACCAATCTCACTTTCTCGATGTCATCTTCGCGAGGATCGCCAGGCTTCTGTCGTCCCGCTTCCCGCCGAAGAACTTTTCCAGCGCCCGCGCGAAAGGTTTCTTTTCAGCCGCCACGGCCTCGAAGAGCGTCAGCGACGACCGCAGTTTCGCCGCATCGACGCGACCGAAGACCTCTTCCGCGGAATCGGTCTCCAGCTCATTGAGCACGGAAACGCATTCCCCGAGCCGCATGCCCAGCACTTCGTGGCCAAGATATGCCCGGGCTTCCGCCGCGGAGCCGATGCCATAGAACTGGGAGATCGGGCTGATCCCGAGACCTCGAAGCTGGGGGAAGACGTACCACATCCAATGCGTGCGCTTGCGACCCGCGCGAAGCTCAGCGATCGCAATCCCGTAGTCGTTGGCCTGGGCGGCCAGGAACCGATGGAGATCAAACGGATCGGGTGGTTTTGATGCCATGGGGTGGAACTCTCGGCAGTTCGCCGAATCGCTTTTTCTCCAGTATCAACCGCGTTTCAGCCAATCCATCAGCGGGCCGAAGCCGAGCGCTCCGCTGATTCTGCGCATTTCCTGGCCGTTCCGGAGCAGCACCAGGGTCGGGACGCTGCGGATGTTGAAACGTTGGGCCGTGGCAGGGGCGCGGTCGACGTCCAGCTTGGCGACCAGTATCTGGCCTTTGAGGGCGTCCGCCGCCTGGGCCAGCACCGGAGCGAGGCTCCGGCAGGGGCCGCACCAGGCCGCCCAGAAGTCCACCAGCACCGGCAGATCGGAATGGCGGGTGTAAGTGTCGAACCGGCTATCGTCCAGTTCGACCGGATGGCCGCTCAGCAACACCGTGGAGCAGCGGCCGCATTTGGGCTGCTCGCCGAGCCGATCGGCCGGCACGCGGTTGCGGGTCAGGCAGGCCGGGCAGACCAACTGCATGGTTTATCCCGCGTCGCAGGCGCTTTTCACGCCCAGTCTCCGCAAGATGCTTTCCAGCGGACAGATCCGGGTAAAGCCGCTCTGGAATAGATTGGCGCCCACGAAGGCCGTGAACCAAAGCCAGTTGGCGTTGATGAACAGGGGGCTGGCCTCAGCGCCCAGGGACAGGGAGAGCAGGACGAAGAATCCGGCGACGATGCGTACCCAGCGTTCAGTAGTCATGGTGTTCACCTCGGAAATTTAGTAATCTCTAATATTGTCTCGGAACAGGGATTTGTAAAGAGGGTCCGGTGAACGCTCCGCGTCCGCATTCGCTCCCGGGCCGCGTGTTAAACTCAAAAGCTCTTACTGCCAGAGGCAGGCGCTACGATTATGCCCCCAGTCCGAATGTACAGCACTGCAATGTGCCCTTTCTGCTCGGCGGCCGAACGGCTGTTGAAGTCCAAAGGTGTGGCCGAGATCGAAAAGATACGGGTCGACCTGGACGCGTCCAGACTCCAGGAAATGATGGCGATCACCCGTCGGCGCACCGTGCCGCAGATATTCATCGGCGACACGCACGTCGGCGGGTTCGACGATCTGGCCGCGCTGGACCGCGCCGGCGAGCTGGACGAACTGCTGTCCGGAACGGCCTGACACCTCCACTTCGTTTCATTCCCCGCCGGTTCGAGGGGCATCCCCCCATGTCGAGAAAAGGCTTCGCTATTCTGGTCCTGGCCGCCTCGCTGGCCGCCATCGCCGGATGGTGGCGATTCGTCGCGGGGCCGCCGGCTGCGGCGCCGCCCACCGATGTCAGGGTGCCGCCTCCGGCCCCGGTGTTCGCGGCGCGGGTTTGGGCGGAGTCCGTCGACGATGCCATCGACGCCGTCGGTACCCTCCTCGCCGACGAGTCGGTCGTGATCCGCCCGGAAGTTCAGGGAAGGGTCAAAGCCATCCGTTTCACCGAGGGCAAGCCGGTCAGGGCCGGTGAGGTGCTGCTCGAGCTCGAGCAGGACGAATACCGGGCGGCTTTGGCCCAGAGCCTGGCCCAGCAGGAGCTGGACCAGGCCAATTTCGCGCGCATGAAGGCGATGCGCGAGCGTGCCCATGTCAGTGCCCAGCAGTACGACGAGGCCATGTCCAAGCTCAAGTATTCCAACGCGCTGGTGGAGCGGGACCGTGTGCTGCTGCAGAAGACCGTGCTGCGCGCGCCGTTCGATGGCATCGTCGGTATCCGGGAGGTCAGTGTCGGGGAGTACCTCGACAAGGGCAAGGCGCTGGTCAACCTGGAGGCGCTGGACCCGGTCAAGCTCGACTTCAAGGTGCCGGAGAAATACGCGGGGACCGTGGTGAAGGGCCTCGCCCTGACCGCCGAGGTGGCGGCCTATCCCGGCCGTGCCTTCCCCGGCGAAGTCTACGCCGTGGACCCGCGCCTCGAAGAGGAAAGCCGTACCTTGCGGGTGAGGGCGCGCCTGCCGAACCGGGACCAGGCGCTGCGTCCGGGCATGTTCGCCCGTATCCATCTGGCGCTGGGGGCGGCGCGCCGGGCGCTGTTCGTGCCGGAATCCGCCCTGGTGGTGAAGGGCAGCTCGGCTTCGGTGTTCCGGGTGGTTTCCGGCACAGCGGTCGCGACCCCGGTGGCGATCGGCGCGCGCTACAAGGGCAAGGTCGAGATCGTGCAGGGCCTCGCCGAGGGCGACAGCGTCGTGACCGAAGGCCAGGTCAAGCTCCGGGACGGCGCTCCGGTCGCGGTTCTGGAAGCGAAGAAAAATCCGCCCGCCCCATGATGCTGAGCGACGTTTCCATCCGGCGGCCGGTCCTGGCGACGGTGATGAGCCTCGCCTTGGTGCTGGTGGGGCTGATGTGCTTCCAGCGCCTGCCGGTGCGGGAATACCCCAACATCGACGCGCCCGTGGTCTCGGTCCGCAGCGTTTACAAGGGCGCCAGTTCGGAGGTGATCGAGAGCCAGGTGACGCGGCCGCTGGAGGATTCGCTGTCCGGCATCGAAGGCATCCGGACCATGAAGTCGGTCAGCCGCGAAGAGGTCAGCCAGATCACCATCGAGTTCAACATCAGCCGCGACCAGGATTCGGCGGCGGCCGACGTGCGCGACCGGGTGTCGCGGGTGAGGGCCCGGCTGCCGCGCGAGATCGACGAGCCCGTCATCAGCAAGATCGACGCCGACGCCCAGCCGATCCTGTGGCTCGCCTTCTCCAGCGACCGCCACGGTCCCCTGGAAATCACCGATTTCGCCGACCGTTACGTGCAGGACCGGCTGCAGACGCTGTCCGGCGTCGCCAGCGTGATCATCGGCGGCGAACGCCGCTATGCTATGCGGCTGTGGCTGAACCGGGAGCGGATGGCGGCCCACGGGGTGACGGTGCAGGACGTCGAGGCCGCGCTGCAGAAGCGCAACGTCGAACTGCCGGGCGGACGCATCGAGAGCGCCCAGCGCGAGTTCACCGTGTTCAGCGAGACCGACCTGAAGACGGTCGAAGAATTCAACGCCTTGATCGTGCGCGAAGTGAACGGCTTTCCGGTGCGGTTGTCGGACATCGGCCGGGCCGATCTGGGGGCGGCGGACGAGCGGAACATCGTGCGGGTGAACGGCAACCCGGCGGTGGCGCTGGGCGTGGTCAAGCAGGCCACGGCCAACACCCTGGAGGTGGCTCGGTCGGTTCGGGCGGAACTGCCGAAGATCCTGGAAACCCTGCCGGAAGGGATGGAGCTGGAGGTTTCCTTCGACACGTCCCAGTTCATCGACGAATCCATCCATTCCGTCTACGAGACGCTGGCCGAGTCCCTGGGGCTGGTGACGCTGGTCACCTGGCTGTTCCTGCGCTCGGTGCGCGCGACCCTGATCCCGTTCGTGACCATCCCGGTCTCCTTGATCGGCGCCTTCATCTTTATTTATGCGCTGGGGTTTTCGGTCAACATCCTGACCCTGCTGGCGCTGGTGCTCGCCATCGGCCTGGTGGTGGACGACGCCATCGTGATGATGGAGAACATCTACCGGCGCATCGAACGCGGCGCGCACCCCTTCCGGGCGGCGGTCGAGGGCAGCCGGGAAATCGCCTTCGCCGTGATCGCCATGACGCTGACGCTGGCGTCCGTATTCGCGCCGCTGGCGTTCATGAGCGGCAACACCGGCCGCCTGTTCTCCGAGTTCGCCCTGGCGGTGTCCTGCGCGGTGCTGGTTTCCGGTTTCGTGGCGCTGACGCTGACTCCGATGATGTGCTCACGCTTGCTGAAGCCACCCGCCGGCGGAGGGGCCGGGCATGTCGAATCGGGTGAGGCATCTGGATTCGCGGGGCTCTACCGGAAGCGGCTCGAAGCCGCCTTGCGGCGCCGCTGGGCCGTGATCGGGGTGATGCTGGGCATCGGCGCGGGCGCGGTTTTCCTGTTCGGCGCCCTCAACGCCGAGCTGTCGCCGCTGGAGGACCGCGGCAACATCATCATCGTGATCGCGGCCCCGGAGGGTGCGACCGTGGAGTACACCGACCGCTACGCCCGCGAAATCGAGGCGATGGTCCAGCCGATCCCGGAAGTCAGGAGCTATTTCATGGTGGTGGCGCCGGGTCTGGACCGGCCGAACCCGGTGAATTCCGCGATCGGCTTCGTGCGCCTGAAGCCCTGGGACCAGCGCAAGCGCTCCCAGCAGGAGATTGCGGCGACCCTGTTGCCGAAGCTGATGGCCTTGCCGGGAGTGATGGCTTTCGCCATCAATCCTCCTTCCCTGGGGCAGAGCTTCCGCAGTCCGCCGGTGCAGTTCGTGATCCAGGGCCCGACCTACGAAAAGCTCGACGGCGTAGCGGCGCAGCTCGTCGACCGGGCCCGCCAGTACGCCGGCATGGTCAATGCCGATTCCGACCTCAAGCTCGACAAGCCGCAGATCAGCGTGCAGGTGAACCGGGAAAAGGCCGCCGACGTCGGGGTCGACGTCGACGAGATCGGCCGGACGCTGCAGACCCTGCTCGGCGGGCGCCAGGTGACGCGCTTCAAGAAGGGCGGCGAGCAGTACGACGTGATCGTCGAACTGGAGGACGCCGCGCGGACGACCGTGAACGACGTGGGCTCGATCTACCTGCGCAGCGCCGGCGGCGGGCTGGTTCAGCTCGCCAACCTGGTGGAAACCCGGGAAAAAGGGGCGGCGAAGGAACTCAACCATTTCAACCGGCTGCGTTCGGCGGTCCTGTCCGCCAGCGTCGCGCCCGGCTTCACTTTGGGCGAGGCCCTGGCCTATCTCGGCGCGGCGGCGAAGGAGATTCTGCCGGCGGATTTCAAGACCGACCTCGACGGCCAGTCACGCGAGTTCGCCGAATCCAGCCGCACGCTCTACCTGACCTTCGTGTTCGCGCTGCTGTTCATTTATCTGGTGCTCGCGGCGCAGTTCGAGAGTTTCTCCGATCCCTTCATCATCATGCTCACCGTGCCACTGGCCGTCACCGGTGCGCTGCTTTCTTTGAAATGGACCGGCGGCACCCTGAACGTCTACAGCCAGATCGGCATGATCATGCTGATCGGCCTGGTGACCAAGAACGGCATCCTGATCGTCGAATTCGCCAACCAGCTCAGGAGGGAAGGGCGCGGCGCCCTGCAGGCCGTGGTCGAAGCTTCGGTGCTGCGCTTCCGGCCGATCCTGATGACCTCCCTGACCATGATTCTGGGCGCCCTGCCGTTGGCCCTGTCGTCGGGCGCCGGGGCCGAGAGCCGGCGGCAGATCGGCTGGGTCATCGTCGGCGGACTGCTCATCGGCACGGTGTTCACGGTGTTCATCATCCCGGCCGTTTACACCCTGCTGTCCAGGCCGCCGAAGGCGCCGGACGAGGGGAACGAAAGGGCGGCCGGCGTGGTCTAGAGTGGTACTGCGCGCCCGGCTGGCGGCCTTTAATTCAAGGGTTGTCTATGTTAGTCTGCCCGCGCGCAATGCCATGCCGCCGCGCCGTTACGGACGTGGTGTGCTCGCGGGGCTTAACGAGTGCGGGCTCCGGCGATTATTAGAATAAATCACTACATTCAGCGAGGGACGTCTCCAATGATAAGAACGAAATTTCTTAAGTGCGGCCTGTTGGCTGCGGTTCTGGGCCTTGGCGCCCTGATTCCGGCGACCCTGTGGGCGCATGGCGGCGGTTCCGGCGTCGACGTGGACTCCTGCCGTATCCCGGTAGGCGGCTTCTGGGTCCATTTCACCGCTTATCAGCCGCAGCTCACCGGCACCACCGAATACTGCGACAAGATCCCGGAAACCGGATCCACCACCCTGGTCTTCGACTATGAAGGCAAGGCGCTCCGCAACATGACCGTCGAGTTCGAAATCACCAAGGAGCCCGAAGGCAGCCGCGTGTTCTACCAGGCGCCGGCGGCGTATCCCACCGGTACCGTGAACGCCACCATCAATTTCACCGAGCCTTCCAACTATCTGGCGCACGTAACGCTGGTGAACGACAGCCAGAAGATCGACGCGCACATTCCCTTCAAGGTGGGCGTCAACCAGACCAGCCTTTCCGGGACCACCTGGATCATCATCCTGGTGATCGTCGTCGCGCTCGGCTACATCCTCTATCTCTCGAATGCGGGCTTCAAGAAAGTCGTGGATTCGCTGCTGCTGATCAAGAAGAAAACCTAAAGGTACCGGCCCATCGCCCGGCTGGCCGGGTGATGGGCGCTTCGAGTCTGCTTTTGCATTTTCCAGTCACCGTGCCTTGGTTAACATGATCATGATCAAACGCTCTTTGTCGGCAGCGCTGGGGTCTGCCTTTCTGGCCTGGTCCGCAAGTGCGCCGGCCGTGACCGCCATACCCGAAACCAAGAAAGTCGAGCTCGGCGAAGTCGAGCCGTTCTGCAACAGTGGAGCGCCGGCGGACTGGCGCAAGGCCCAGGTGCTGGAAGGGGTGGAAATCCGGGAGTCCAGGCTGTGCAATCCCGACAGCCCCGCCGAAATCGCGGCGTTCGTGAAGGGCACGAACAACATCTCCATGCAGACGCTGATGGACACCAACCTGGCCGCCGATGCCCTCATCCTGTCGAACGACATGGACAACGACGGCGACCCGGACCATTACATCATCAAGCTCGAAGTCATGGAGCTGAACGGCCACTCGCCGGATTTCGCCGGCGTCGTGCCGACCTACGACATCGCGCCCGGCATCGAGCCGGCGTTCTGGGTGTTCGCGCCCAAGACCCGCGACATGTCCACCCGCAGCTTCGCCAGCGCCGAAGCCAATCCCATGTTGCGCATGCCGGCGCCGGTCATTCGCGTCGAGCAGGGCGACGTCATCTGGCTGGTCCTGGAGAACACCCATTATTTCCCGCACTCCATCCATCTCCACGGGGTGGATCACCCTTACATGGATTTCAGCGGCGAGGGCAACGACGGCGTCGGGCAGACCAGCGCGATGGACGTGATGCCGGGTCAGAGCAAGACCTACGTGATCAAGCCGCGCCAGGCCGGCACTCAGTACTACCACTGCCATGTCCAGCCGCATACCCATATTCCGCTGGGGCTGGCGGGCATGTTCATCGTTGAGGAAAACCGTCCGAACAACTGGGTGCAGGTCTTCAATGTCGGTGCAGGGCAGGTGCGGCATCCCTCCAAGGCGGTGGCGGAAAAGTACGATGCCGAGTACGACCTGCACTACCAGTCGGTCGACAAGGAGTTGCACGAGCTGCCGCAGTCGTTCAACGATCCGCGGCTGATCGCCCGCGCCATCAATCAGGAATACGACATCACCGACGCGACCGACGACTATTACCTCCTCAACGGCCGGGCCTTCCCGTATACCCTCCGGGAATCCCTGGTGGTAGTGGAGCCCAACCAGAAGATCAAGCTGCGGGTGCTCAACGGCCACACCGAGGTTCTCGCGCTGCACACGCATGGCCACAAGGCCGTGGAGACGCATTACGATGGTGTCGAACAGCGGCCGGAAGCTCGGGTGCGGCGCGATGTGTACACCCTCGCGCCGGCCCAGCGCCTGGACTTGGAGCTGGAAACCGTCGACGACGGCCTACGCAGCTTCGGCCCCGGTCTTTGGATGATGCACGATCACGTCGAGCGGGCGTTCACGACCGATGGCATGGGCGAGGGCGGCAGTCTCAACTTAATCGCCTATAAGCAGTATCTCGACGAAAACGGTACGCCCCATACCCACGGCATGAGTCTGGCCCAGTATTTCACCAAGAAATACTGGGAGCGGAAGATTTCGCCCTGGCAGGAAGTGTTCGACGCCAGCCTCGGCGATCCCGAGACTTTCGTCAAGGAGGAGGCCAAGCCAGCCGCTGCCGCCAAGCCGGCGGCTCCCGCGGCCGAGCCGGCGGCGCCGGGCAACACCGGCCGCAACCTGTTTCTGGGACTTCTGCTGGGTATCGCCGCCTATTTCGCCTATCTGAACCGGGTGAAGCTGCTGGAAACCGCATCCGAGTGGATCGCCGCCGTACGGAATAAATAGACATGAATACCAAGTCGATCACGACCCGTTTGAGTTACCTTTGTTCGGCCGGGCTGTTCGCCGTCAGCGTTGGCGCCGCGGCCGCGGAGAAGACCGAAATCAAGGAACACACCCGGCTCATGGACCATGGCGACGGCCACCTGATGGACATGGACGGCGGCATGATCATGGGGCAGAACAAGGACAAGCTGCCGGGCGGCTGCAGCAGGATCGCCGAAGACGCGGAAATCACCGTTCGTGCAGGCCACAAGTACGCGAAGGACTTTCCGGGCACCATGTACGGATTCAGCGAGCACGAGTGGCGCTTCAAGCCTTGCACACGGCTCACCGTCCATTTCATCAACGAGGACAACATCCGCCACCAGTGGATGATGCACGGCTTGCCCAAGTACCTGTACGACAAGGGTATGTTCCATCTGGAGGTCACGGGCCCCGCGAAGATCAGCGGCACGCTGATCCTGCCCAAGGAGGACCGGACCTACCTGGTGCACTGCGACATCGCCCAGCACATGGAAAAGGGCATGAAGGGTGAACTGATCGTGGGCAAGGGCAGCGGCACCTTCCCGACCATTCCCGGCGTGACCGACGCCGCGATCCCGGACAATTACACGCCGGGTCCCGACGGCAAGGTGCAGCCGGCGGTGGCGCCACCGACCGCCGGTGCGGAGAAACCCGGTGAGTCCACGGTGAAAAAGCCTGAACAGACCGCGGCGGCGCCGTCCGGTTCCTGGTTCTCCGGCAGCCTGGTGCTGGGGATCGTGCTCGGCGTGTTCGGAACTCCGATTGCCTTGCGGGTGGGCCGCGAGCGCCTGAGTGGCATGACGGGCGGCGACGTGCTGGCCATGGTCGGCGGTTTCCTCGGCCACATGATCGACATCACGCTCGGCCTCATCAGCCGGCTGATGCACTCGGCTCGCGGCAAGAAGAAATAGCGGGCCGGACAGGGGATCTCGTACCCCGAGGGGAAGGCGTCTTCGAGGAAGGCGCCTTTTTTCTTGCGAACCGTTTCGTCGACCACAGAACATGTGCGGAATTGCGGGGCTCGTCCTGAAAGGGCGGAGCGTCCAGGCAGACATGCTCCAGCCCATGATCGAGCGCCTGGCCCATCGCGGGCCGGACGGTCATGGGGTGTTCATCGAGGGTGGATTCGGTCTGGCCCATACCCGTCTGTCGATCATCGATCTCAGCGGCGGCCGTCAGCCCATTCTGGCCGACGACGGCAGGCTCGCCGTGGTCGCCAACGGCGAAATCTACAACTACGTCGAGCTCCGCGAGGCGCTGGAGCGGGAAGGGCGCCGCTTCGCCACCCATTCCGACAGCGAAACCATCCCGCACGCTTACTCGCTCGACCCGGAGGGATTCGCCGAGCGCCTCCACGGCATGTTCGCATTCGCGCTGTACGACGGCTTCCGCCGGCGGCTGGTGCTGGGGCGCGACCGTTTAGGCATCAAGCCCTTGTTCTACGCCGCGCTGCCCGACCGCCTGGTGTTCGCTTCCGAGCTGAAGGCGATTCTGCCGCTGCTGCCGAACGCGCCCACGATCGACGCCGGCGCCTTTTCCCAGTTCCTGCACGCGCATTGCTCGACCGGAGAGCACACCCTGTTTGCCGGCATCCGGCGCCTCGGGCCGGGCGAGATCCTCGAAGTCGACGCGGAGCTGAACCTGCGCAAGCGGCGCTACTGGACGCCGCTCGATGTGACGACCCGGCCGCTGGATTTCGCCGAGGCCGAGGCCGAGTTCGAGGGGCTGTTCGAACAGGTGATGAAGGAGCACGTCCGCTCCGACGTGCCCTACGGCTTGTTCCTGTCCGGCGGCAACGATTCGGCGATCCTGCTGGCGATGCTCAGCCGCCTGCAGGCGCAGCCGGTGCGGACGTTCTCGATCGGCTACGTCGATGCGGCGATGAAGGACGAGCTGGGGGATGCCGAGCGGATCGCGCAGGTGTTCGGCAGCCGGCACACGTCGATCCGGTTGCGCCGCGAAGACCTGTTCCGGCGGATTCCCCACACGGTGTGGGCCGCCGACGACCTGATGCGGGACTACGCCAGCTTTCCGACCTCGGCGCTGTCCGAGGCGGCGGCGAAGGAGCTCAAGGTGGTGTTCACCGGCGAAGGCGGCGACGAGGCCTTCGGCGGCTACCGGCGCTACCGCCAGCCCCGGCTGGTCTGGCTCGCCAAGAACCTCCTGGCGCCGGGGACGGGCGGCTTCCGCACCCGCAGCGAATGGTGGCGCAAGCGCTCGCAGCGCCTGTTCGGGCCGGCGCTGGCGGCCGAGCGGCGGAACTTCCGTGCGCCTTACCTCAAAGCCTGGGGCGAGGCGCCCGCGGCCTGGAGCCATCTGCAGCATTGCCAGTACACCGATCTGGTCACGGACCTGCCGGACAGTCTGCTGGTCAAGGTGGACCGGATGATGATGGGTTTCGGCCTGGAAGGGCGGGTGCCCTTCCTCGATCACCGGGTCGTCGAATTCGGCCTGGGGTTGCCCGATGCGCTCAAGACCGACGGCGAGCAGCCCAAGGTGTTCCTGCGCCGCTGGGCCGAGCGCCATGTCCCTAAGGATCATCTCTACACCAAGAAACGCGGCTTCACCGTGCCGGTGCGGGAATGGCTGGGCGGCGAGGCGCTGGACCGGCTGGAAGGCAAGCTCTCGGCCAACCCGGCGATTGCCGAGTGGTTCGACACCCGGCATTTTCCAGCCCTGTTCCAGGCGCAGCGCAAGAAGGGCAATGCCAGCCGGGAAATCTTCTGCCTGATGCAGTTTGCGATCTGGCACCGGCTATTTCTCGAGCGGCCGGGGCTCAAGCCGTCGCCCGACGAGGACCCGCTCGACTGGATCAGCTGAGCGGAGCGTCTCTTTCGGCCAGCAGTTCCCGGTAGACCGCCAGGTTGCCTTCCACCATGCCTTCGACCGAGAATTCGCGGTCGATCAGCGCCTGGCCGCGCTTGCCCATTTCCCGCGCCAGTTCCGGGTCATCGAGCAGGCGGCGGATGGCGGCAGCCAGGGCCGCGGCATCGCCCGGCGGGACCAGCAGACCGTTTTCGCCGTCGCGCACGGCTTCGGGAATTCCGCCGGCGCGCGACGCCACGATGGGGATGCCGGCCGCGGCGGCCTGCAGCAGCGAGATGCCCAGCCCTTCGCGCGAGGCCGGATGTACCACCAGGTCCAGGCAGGGCAGGATGCGCGGCAGATCGTCCCGGAAGCCGGCGAAATGGACGCGATCGGTAAGATCCAGCCTGCGGGCGGTTTCGGCCAGGGAGGATTCCAACGGCCCCTTGCCGAAAATGAGGACATGCAGCCCCGGATAGCGCCCGGCCAATTCGGGGAGGGCTTCGAGCAGGAAGCGGTGGCCCTTGCGCTCGATGAGCTGGGCGATCACGCCGATCGCCGTGCAGTTCTCGGGCAGTCCGAATTCGGCGCGGAACCAGGCGCGGTCGCCGGCGCGGCGGAAGGGGGCCGGGTCGATGGCGCTGCGCACGCAGCGCAGCTTGGACGCGGGCATGCCTTCCGACGCCAGCACCTGCCCGATGCCTTCGGAGATCGCCACCACCCGGTCGTGAAGACGGTATTTCACGGCGACGGCCCAGCGCATCTCGGGATTGTCCTGGCGCCGGGAATGCACCACCGGCACGCCGGCCAGACGGGTGGCGATGCCGCCCATGACATCCGCCCCGATCCGGCTGTGCAGGTGCACGAGGTCCGGCCGGACCCGCCCGATGATACGGTACAGCCGGCCGATCAGGCGGAAATCGAGGTCACCCGCCATCGGGATGGCGCGCACCTCGGCATGGGCTGCGGCTTCCCGGGCGAGATCGCTGCCCGCCGGGCAGACCAGCACGTTGTCGATGCCGCGCCGCTCGAGCCCTTCCAGCAGGTACAGCACCTGGCGGGCGCCGCCGTAGAGGTTTCTGCCGCCCTCGACGTGCAGCACCTTCATCGGCGGTCCTCCTGTAGGGGCAGGACGAAGGTCTTGGCGGCGGCTATAATCCCGCTGTTTCGGGCCAGGGAACGAACCGGGGGGATGCGATACGCGCAGGGCATGATCGGGAGGCTCTCCGAGAGGCCGTCAAAAGAACCTCGAAGTTTACACCAAGGCATGGGGGACCGGGCCTCGCGGCGCCGGGCCACGGCTCCAATCCGCAGCAGATACCACATCACATGAACAAGCAGACCAGCCCGGCGCTCAGGGACGATTTCCTGGTTTTCGGCGCGCCCGCCATTTCCCGCGCGGAGATCGACGAAGTCGTCGCCTGCCTCGAATCCGGATGGATAGGGACGGGGCCGCGGGTGGCCCGGTTCGAGTCGGATTTCGCCCGCTACAAGGGCGTGCCGGAACAGCGCGTCGCCGCCGTGAATTCCTGTACCGCGGCCCTGCACCTGAGCCTCCTGGCGCTGGGGCTGGAGCCGGGCGACGAGGTCATCACCACGCCGCTGACCTTCTGTGCCACCGTCAACGCCATTCTTCACGCCGGGCTCGAGCCGGTGCTGGTGGACGTCGATCCGGCGACGATGAATCTCGATCCGCGGGCGGTGGAAGCCGCCGTCGGCGAGCGGACCCGGGCCATCCTGCCAATGCATTTCGCCGGCCATCCCTGCGACATGGCCGCCCTGGGCGCCATCGCTTCCCGCCACGGCCTGCGCATGGTCGAGGACTGCGCCCACGCCATCGAAACCGAATTCCGCGGGCGGCCCGCCGGCAGCTTCGGCGATTTCGCCTGCTTCAGCTTCTACGTGACCAAGAACGTCGTCACCGGCGAAGGCGGCATGGTGATCGGCAGGGACGCCGACAGCGTCGGCCGAGTCAAGACCCTGGCGCTGCACGGCATGAGCCGGGACGCCTGGAAGCGCTTTGGCGACGAGGGTTTCAAGCATTACCAGGTCGTCGAATGCGGATTCAAGTACAACATGATGGATTTGCAGGCGGCGCTCGGCATCCATCAACTCGCCAGGGTGGAGGAGAGCTGGCGCCGCCGCCGCGAGATCTGGGCGCGCTACCAGGAGGCCTTCGCCGACCTGCCGGTGACCCGGCCGGCCGAGGCGGCGCCGGATTCCCGCCATGCCTATCACCTCTACACGCTGCTGATCGACGAAAAGGAGACCGGCGTGAGCCGCGACCGGTTCCTGGATGCGATGACGGCGCGCAGGGTCGGGGTCGGCGTCCATTATCTCAGCCTGCCCGAGCACCCGTACTACCGCGAGGCGCTGGGCTGGCGGCCGGAGGATTTTCCCCACGGCCAGCGTATCGGCCGCCAGACCGTGAGCCTGCCACTGTCGCCCGGCTTGAGCGACAGCGACGTCGCCTACGTCATCGACGCCGTCCGCGCCATCGTACTGCGCTGATCGCCCACTTCTTTCGCTCGGAACCATGACAGATAAGCCGCTCAAGGTCCTTCATTACTCGCCGGTCTGGCTGCCGCTGACCGAAACCTGGCTGTACAGCCAGGTCCGCCACCTGCCCGCCACGATCGAAAACCACGTCGTCTGCCGCAGCGTCAAGAACCTGCACCAGTTCGAGGTGCCCAACATCCATTGCCTCAAACGGGAAAGCCCGGCCGGCTATCTGCTGCACCGTGCCCTGTTCCTGGCGGGATTCCGGGAAGGATTCGGCTTTTTCGACAAGGTCGCCGCCCGAATCCGGCCCGACCTCGTCCATTCCCATTTCGGCAACAACGGTTGGACCGTGCACAAGGCCGTGCGGCGCTTAGGCGTACCCCATGTCGTGACCTTCTACGGCCAGGACGTGTCGCGGATGCCGGCGGTCCACCCCATCTGGCGGGATCGCTACCGGGAGATGTTCGCCGACGAGGGCACGCTCTATCTGTGCGAGGGCGACGCCATGGCCAAGGCCCTGGCCGGCCTTGGCTGCCCAGCAGAACGCATCCGGGTCCAGCATCTCGGCGTGCCGGTGGAGACGATCCGCTACCAGCCCAGGGCCTGGAGTCCGGGTACGCCGTTGAAAGTGCTGATCGCCGCGAGCTTCCACGAGCGCAAGGGCATTCCCTATGCCCTGGAAGCGCTGGCCCGGCTGAATCGCGAGCTGCCGGTGGAAATCACCGTGATCGGCGATGCCGGCGCCTCGGAGGAAAGCCGGGAGGAAAAGCGTAAGATCCTGGATGTCATCGAGCGGACGAATCTCGGACCGGCGACACGGATGCTGGGGTTCCAGCCGCACGAGGTGTTCTGGCGCGAAGCCTACGCCAACCACGTCTTCCTCTCGCCCAGCATCACCGGGCACGACGGCGATACCGAAGGCGGCGCCCCGGTCGCCATCATCGAGCTGGCGGCCAGCGGCATGCCCATCGTCAGCAGCCGGCATTGCGACATCCCCGAGATCGTGCTGGACGGCCGGACCGGCTGGCTGGCCGGGGAGCGCGATGTGGACGGCCTGTTGGACTGCCTGCGCCTGTGCCTCGCCGCGGCGCCCGGATGGGATGGCATCCTCGCCGCGGGAAGGCGGCGCATCGAGACGGAATACGACGCGGCGATACAAGGGCGGCGTCTGGCGGAGATTTATCGGCAGCTTGTTGGCGCGGGACACTGAATAATCGTCGGGGATGTGACACACCCATCCGACCAGCCGGTCTTTGTCGAAGGCAGGGATGAACGGATCACTGAGAAGTATAATCGCGCCAATGTTGCCATGATCAATCGGGACAAGAATGTTACTGGACGAATTGTGGCTGAATAAAAACCGGATCGAGGCACTGGCGCGGCGGTATGGCGCACGGCATATCCGGGTGTTTGGCTCTGTGGCGCGGCGCGAGGAGCGGCCCGACAGCGACGTGGATTTTCTGGTTGATCTTCCGCGCGGTTACGACCTGTTCCGCCAGCGCTTGCCGCTGACCGCCGGACTGGAAAACCTGCTGCGCCGCAAGGTGGAACTGGTACCGGAGCATGAGCTCAACCGGCATATCCGCGAGCGGGTGATGAACGAGGCCGTGGAGTTATGAGCAAGTCGTGGCAGCCGTATGCGCGGCATATCCTGGACGCCATCGCAAAAATCCGGCGCATCCAGATGCGCGGCGACATTGCCAGCGATGAAGTGCTGTACGACGCTGCGCTGCGGAATTTGCAGACGCTTTCCGAAGCCACGCAATTATTGCCGGACGACAGGAAATTGGCCTTCCCCAATATTCCCTGGCGGGAGATCAGCGGCTTTCGCAATATCCTCGTAACGTTGCGGGGTCAGGTCTTGCGAAGCAAGACAACCCCATAGACTCTGTCCCCGTGGCAAGACCATTACGCATAGAACTGTGCGGCGGCCTGTATCACGTCACGTTGTGGCGACCGGCGCGAGGATGTCTATCTGTCCGAATCGCGAAGAATTTGCTGATGATCCTCGCACGGGCATGACCTTAGCTTATCTTTCCGTTGATTACTCAACGAAAACTATCGCATATATATTTTGCGTGCATTACACTACAGTAAGTCGAGCGGTAGTGGCATCCGCAACAAATGGGTAGTATTTCTTTGCAAGACCTGACCCCTGATTACCTGATTAACATTGAATGCGAAATCGGCATAACACCGTTATAAATGATTCTGTTTAATCAACTGTTCGGTGATAATAAAAAATGAATCACGGCTACGTTCTTTGGATAGCAACCTTCGCCTATGCTCTGCACATCGTAGAGGAATACACGTTTGACTGGAAAGGCTGGGCCACAAATGTCCTAAAATTACCCGTTAACTGGGCTCACTTCGCAGTCGTAAATGGCGTAGTGATCGTTTTAGGCGTTTCTTGTTCGTCGGTGGCTTGGTCGTTGCCAGCCTATGCTCTCAGCCTCCCCGCCTTGATGCTGATTAATGCGACACTTTTTCATGTCTTACCTTTTGTGACTACCAATGGCAGGTTCTCGCCGGGACTTGGAACTGCCGTTCTTTTGTTCTACCCTATCTCGATCTGGGCATATTACGGAGCATATCTTGATGGAGTTTTATCTGCATTTACACTGATCCTTTCCTTCATCGTTGGATCCGTACTGATGGCTTCTCCAATCATAATGCTGAAATTGAGGCTCCACCCCTATTTCAAGCAGGACCAATAGCACCGAACAAGACGCTGCAGTTAACCCCTAGCCGCCTCGCGCGACTTTCTCACGACCGCTTTTCTTTCCGTTGACCTTCACCGGAAAGAGAACGCGCGCTCGGGGTAGCTGAGCTTGGCGTTAGCGATTCAACCTCGCGGAAAACGGCCCGGCCGGTGGAGTGAAGAAACAGGGGTTCTGGGTTAAGGTCATGGAGAGCGCCGGACATGGCCGGTAGAGCAATGGTGCTTCGAGCCCGTGCGTTAGAGGTGCCGTTGAGTCCGTCTCCTGGCGATCCTGCTTTGGGGGCGGGGTTTCCGCCGTCCGTCGCTTCTGCTGTCGCCGGTTCCTTGGGCCTCTCGGTCTCGATGGCGCTGGCTCCATGCCCAGGCGCCTTCGTTACGGTACTTCGGGTCGTGTTTGCCTGGGATTTTCCCGCCTGAGGACACGAATTCAGGCGAAATTCAGCACCAGGTCCGCTCCCCGCAGGTATTCGGCTTCCTGTTCCAGGTCGGCGCTGGTGAGGGGGTGGTCGTTGAGCCAGCCTTCGGGAAAGCGCAAGGCGATGGCATTGCCTCGGCGCTCCAGCGTCGTGTGCGGCGGGACGTTGTGGCGGCTGCGGTTGAGGACGACGGCGAGCCGCAGTATCACCGCGAGGGTTTTTCCCGTCTCATTCCAAGGCGCGGGCAGTTCGCGGAATAGCTTGGCCTGGAACTTTCGCCGGTGGGCGCGGATCAGCGCGGCGAGGATGTTCTGCTCGTGGCGTGAGAATCCCGCCAGATCGGCGTTGGCGGCGATGTAGGCGCCGTGTTTCTGATACTGGCTGTGGGCGATGTCCAGGCCGATTTCGTGCAGTTCCGCCGCCCAGTCCAGCCAGAGCCGGGCGACGTCGCGGTCGATGGTGCCGGTCCAGGGCCATTGTTCCAACAGATGGCGGGCGGTGTCGCGTACCCGGCCGGCATGGGTGGCGTCGACGTGGTAGCGCGCCGCCAGGGCCGACACGCTGCGGCCGCGGACGTCGTCGTCGAACAGGCGGCCCAGCAGATCGTACAGCAGTCCCTCGCGCAGGGCGCCGTCCGCGACCTTCATGAGGGGGACGCGCAGCACGTTGAAGGCGGCATGGACGATCGCTGCCCCGCCAACGATGATGGGCCGGCGCTCGGGACTGAGTTCGGGAAGCGTCAAGCGGTCGACGTGGCCAGCCGCAAGGATCGCGTCCGCCAGGCGGTTCAGTCCTTCCGGGGTGATGCCGTCCCGGCTCCAGCCCGCGGCCTGGATGATGCGCTGGATTACGCGCAAGGTGCCGGATGAGCCGACCGCTTCGTCCCAGCGGTCGCGGTTGAAGACATGCTCGATCGGTTCGAGTTCCTGTTCGGCGTGGAGGACCGCGCGCCGGAAGCGCTTGGGCGTGATCTTGCCGTCTCCGAAATGGGCGAGGCTCATGGAGACGCAGCCCAGGCGCAGGCTTTCCTTGTCGCGTGGGGCGTTGTCCACGCCGATGATGAATTCGGTGCTGCCGCCGCCGATGTCCATGACCATCCGGCGCCGGCCGTTGGCGGCCAGGCTTTGCGCGACGCCCAGATAGGTGAGGCGGGCTTCCTCGATGCCGGAAATGATCTCGATGGGATGACCCAGCGCCTGTTCCGCCATGATCAGGAAAGCCTGGGCGTTGCGGGCGGCCCGGAGTGTATTGGTGCCCACGGCGCGGACGGTGCCGGGCGGCATGTCGCGTACCCGCTGGCCGAAGCGTTCCAGGCATTCCAGCGCGCGCAGCTGGACCTCCGGACTCAGATTGCGCGCCGGCGTGAGGCCTGCGGCCAGGCGGACCATTTCGCGCAGGCGGTCGACCACGACCAGTTCGCTGCCGCGAAGGCTGGCGACGATCATGTGGAAGCTGTTGGAACCGAGGTCGACGGCGGCGACGAGTTCCGGCGGGGGGCGGCGGCCTTGCGGCCCGCGGTTTGCGCTGGAAACCGGGGACGAGGCGGCGGGAGGGTTCTGATACAATGGTTGGCCTTGAATGCGGGGGAACGGATGCCTCCATTGTAATCAATCGAGCCGTTAAATTTCCGTGACGCCGGCCCTCTCCATCCGCAATCTCCGCAAGACCTACCGCAACGGACACGAGGCTCTCAAGGGCATCGACCTGGATGTGGCGGCGGGGGACTTCTTCGCCCTGCTGGGGCCGAACGGCGCCGGCAAGTCCACCACCATCGGCATCCTGAGTTCCCTGGTGACCAAGACCGCGGGAACCGTGCGCATCTTCGGCCACGATCTCGACCGCGAGCGGGAAGCCGCCAAGCGCTGCCTGGGGCTGGTCCCGCAGGAAGTCAATTTCAACCAGTTCGAGAAAGTCATCGACGTCGTGGTCAACCAGGCGGGCTATTACGGCATTCCCCGCCGCGAGGCCCGTCGCCGCGCCGAGGAGTGCATCACCCAGTTGGGGCTCTGGGACAAGCGCAATTCCGTCTCCCGCCAGTTGTCCGGCGGCATGAAGCGGCGCCTGATGATCGCCCGTGCGCTGGTGCACCGGCCGCGGCTGCTGATCCTCGATGAGCCGACAGCGGGGGTCGACATCGAGATCCGCCGTTCGATGTGGGCACTGCTGCGCCGCATCAACCGGGAAGGCACGACCATCATCCTGACCACCCATTACCTGGAAGAAGCCGAAAACCTCTGCCGCCACATCGCCATCATCAATCACGGGCGGATCGTGGAGCACAGCGACATGGCCAGTCTGCTGGCCAAGCTGGAGGCGAACGCCTTCATCCTGGAACTGCGCCACCCCGTATCGGCGCTGCCCGAGGTTCCCGGCTACCGGCTGGAGCTGCGGGGCGAGCGCAGCGTCCTGGCCACGGTGCCGACGGAACTGGGGGTCCACGGCCTGTTCGACGCGCTCGGCCAAGCCGGCATCGAGGTGGCGAGCTTGCGCAACGCGGCGAACCGGCTGGAACAGCTTTTCGTGGACATGCTCGAGACTTCCGAAGACGACATCTGAGCCGATATGACATACCGCGTCGCCCTCCAGACCATCCTGTTCAAGGAAATCTACCGGTTCCTGCGGATCTGGCCGCAGACCGTGCTGCCGCCCGCGGTGACCACGGGGCTATATTTCCTGATCTTCGGCACGGTGGTCGGCGCCCGGATCGGCGAAATGGGCGGTTTCAGCTATATCGACTACATCGTCCCCGGCGTGGTCCTGATGTCGGTCATCACCAACTCGTACATGAACGTCGTGTCCTCGTTCTATTCCACCAAGTTCCAGCACAACATCGAGGAACTGCTGGTCGCGCCGGTGCCCGATGGTGTGATTCTGGCGGGCTACGTCGGCGGCGGGGTGGTGCGGGGGCTGGTGGTCGGCGGGGTGGTGCTCGCGATCTCGGCGCTGTTCGCCGATTTCCACCCGGCGCATCCCTGGGCGGTGGCGGCCATGTTCGTGCTGACGGCGACCCTGTTTTCCCTGGCGGGTTTCCTGAACGCGATATTCGCCAACAGCTTCGACGACATTTCCATCGTCCCGAATTTCGTGCTCACGCCGCTGGTCTACCTGGGCGGGGTGTTCTACTCGATCGAACTGCTGCCGGATTTCTGGCGGGAGGCTTCGCGCTTCAACCCCATCCTGTACATGATCAACGCCTTCCGCTACGGCTTCCTGGGGATTTCCGACGTGCCGGTCACACTGGCCTTCGCCATGGTGGGGATATTGATCCTGGGTCTGGCGCTGGCGGCGCTGATCCTGCTGCGGCGGGGAACGGGCCTCAAGGCTTGAGCAACTGGTCGCCCCTGGCGATCCGTTTCAAGGCGGCGGTGTCGAGGATCTGGACGTTGCGGCTGTTGATGGTGATCACGC
This sequence comes from Methylococcus sp. ANG, assembly GCF_040730495.1. Classification (NCBI taxonomy): domain Bacteria; kingdom Pseudomonadati; phylum Pseudomonadota; class Gammaproteobacteria; order Methylococcales; family Methylococcaceae; genus Methylococcus; species Methylococcus sp. ANG. The sequence goes on from NZ_CP160399.1 coordinate 75,705, forward strand.
CCTCCTTGGCGAACTGGCTGAGAATGCGGCTCACGGTTTCCAGCGCCATCCCCAAGTATTCGCCGATCTCCTGCCGGGTCAGGCTCAGGCGGAACTCGGCGCCGGAAAATCCGCGCTGCTGCAGGCGTTCGGACAGATCGGCGAGAAAGGCGGCGACACGCGCCTCGGCAGGCCGCTTGGCGAGCAGGGCCAGATCGGTGGCGCTGTCGATGCTCTTGCCCGCATGCCGGAACAGCTCGCGCAGGAGTTTGGGCACTTCCCGGCACAGGGAGTCCAGCTGGGCGGCGGGTAGCTCGCAATAGCTGAAGGTTTCCAGCGCGATGGCGGAGCACTGGTGGATGTCCGTGGACAGGCCGTCGAACCCGAGCAGTTCGCCCGGCAGCAGGAATGCGGAGACGAATTCCTCGCCGCGCCGGTCCTGGGCGATCAGCTTGGCGGTGCCGGCCTTGATCGCGATGATGCCGCGGAAGGAATCGCCGCGCCGGTACAGGTATTCGCCGCGTGCCAGGGTCTTCCTGCGTCCGACGATGTCGGCGATCCGGTCGACGTCTTCCTGGGCGAGGCCGCGCGGTATGCAGAGCGAATTGAGGCTGCAGTTGGTACAGGTGACGCGGAGTTTTTGGGAGACGTTGGGCTGGTGTTCCATGTCAGGTCTGGCTGGTCCCGGCCGTTTCCTTATCCTTGACGAAGCGATGGACCCGCTTTGCAGGACGCCGGCGGCGAAAAGCGCAAGGATAACATCCGGAAGCCGCCTCAGAGCGCCTTCCGGTCGGGATATTTTGCGGTTTTCTCAGAAATCGTGCTGGAGGATGGACAGGGTGCGGCGGCAAAGCTCCCGGCCGTAGTCGGTCCACAGCCCCTGTCCCCAGTAACGGTAGCAGCTCGTCTGCGCAGTCAGCAGGTGGAACAGGGCCTTGCGGTAGCGCGCTTCGGCGGGGCTCACGCCGGTTGCGATGGCCTTGGCGTTGAACGCCACGCTGGCTTCCTCCATCGGCCCCAGCACGTTCTCGTAGCCGCGCACCCAGGAGATGTCGTTGGTCCAGCTCCCGCCCTCCATGTGGAAGCGGTGGTCTTCCTTCTTCAATTTCTCGATGGTGTGGGCCAGCTTCTCCGGGCCGTCGCCCGGCTGGAAGCGTTCCCAGATCTTTTTCTGGTGGATCGGCTGGAGCTCGGGCAGGTCGGATTCCCGGATGCCCAGACCGAACAGGAATTCCAGGTATTCGGTGGCGTTCATCAGCGGGGTGTCGCTGCCGCTGGCTTCGTGCACCACTTCCATGAACTTGGGCGGGAATTCGTTCATCATCACCCCGCCGTTCTCGCCGTCGGCGATCTGGGTGACCAGGGGCGGCACGCTCTTGCCGGCAAGTTCACAGCGCGACAGGCTTTTCGCTTCGTAATAGGGCTGCATCTGCGCGACCAGCTTGGTGTCGCTGCCCTGGGTCTTGACGATGGCGATGATGCTGACGCTCTCGCCGGCGGAATTGCGGCACACCAGCCGGTGGGGCAGGTGCTTCAGCTCCGGCCCCCAGCCGTTCTCGGGACGCTCCACCGTGTGCTCCTGCACCAGCACCCACAGGTAGCCGCAGTCCTTGAGGGTCTTGATGTATTCGTAGGCGACGTCGGGATGATTGGGCAGCGCCATCTCGGAAGGTGAGAAGCCGCGCACCCGCTCCAGGGCCTCCAGGCCGAAGATGCCGGCGAAATGCTGCTGCCAGGCCTTGACGTGCAGCCGGAAGTCCTGGCTCGGGGTGGACGGCGCGACCGCGTGCCCCCAGGGGCAGCCCAGCCACTCCACGGCGCGGCGGTATTCCGGATGGCAGGTGATGGTCTTCAGGCTGTCGAAGACGTCGTCCAGGCCCATCTTGCGCAGGCCGTGGAACAGCGTGCCCGAGTATTCCAGCATCACCCGCGGTTCCTTGCCTTCCTGCATGAGCTGGGGGATGAATTCGCCCATGCGCTTGTAGCACCAGTGGAACACGGGCGCATTGTGGTTGTCGCCGATGTGCTGGTTCTCCATCATGTACTGGAGGTTGCTGATGATCTCGGCGCTGGCGAGGTCGCCGCCGCCGGCCGGTATGAGCGGCTGGTGCATGTGCAGGGCGATGGCGCAGGCGCCGCGGACGCGATCGAAAGCGATCGGGCTCGAGGGCCTGAAGACCTCTGCCGGGCGATGCTTCAGCGCCTCTTCGATCCGGTTTTCGCTGCCGCAGATGTTGGGCAGGCCGTCCACGTATTCCGCTATCTCAGTCATGAACAACTCCTCGAATTGGGGCGGGGGAATGCAAGTAACGTCCGGTAATGATACACAAGCGGTTGCGCCGGATTGGTGTCCGCCCGCGGGCTATTTGGGCGTTTCCGGTTGACGCCGAGTTTCCAGCGCCACGATGCCCGTTTCAGAATCCGCTGACGGGCGGGCGGCGAGGTGACGTGCCAGGGCGGCTTGGGCTTCCTCCAGATCGGCGCGGGCGCGTCCGACCCAATCCTCTCCCCAATAGAAGTTGCAGCTCGTTTCCGCCCGCAGCAACCGCCAGAGCGCCGTGTCCAGTTCGTGTCCGGCCCGCTGTGCACCGGCCTTGTCGAATTCGGCGTGCAGGGCGTCGCTCAAGGCTTGGAGTTCGGCCAGTCCGCGCTTTTGCGCTTCCGATCCCGTCCACTGGGTGAAGTCGCGGCCGTGGTGCCAGCCGGTGTTCCAGGCGCCGGTCTTGACCTTGACCTCGCCGAACACCCCGTAGCGGTCCAGGTAGTCGTGGATGAAGGCCGGCTGGATATCGCCGCCCTTGCGCGCCGCCGCCAGCAGCGGCTGGTAGAACGCCCCCCAGAAATTGGCCTCGTGGGTGGTGTTGCGGAACCAGCCGCCGTTCTCGCCGTCGGTGCAGGTGGTGACCAGCGGCTCGAAATTGCACCACTTGGTGCGCTCCTTCAGCTCGTTCTCGAACCAGCCCGGCTCCATCCCCGCTTCCTGGGCATCCGACAGGTCGCGGTCGCGCACGATGACGATGATCTCCATGCTGCCGTGGCGGGCGATGTGGGGACGGTAGCGGATTTCCTGCCAAGCCATGGGGGTGACCGGCTCCACGTGTTCGCTGTCGACGATCACGTAACGGTAGCCGCATTTGCGCAGGAGGGGGATCAGCTCCATGGAGAAGCCCATTTCCGGCGGCCAGAAGCCGTTGAAGCGCTGGCGCCAGAACACATGGCCGGCGATGCCCTGCCAGCGTTTGAGGTGTTCGAGCCGGTCGCGCTCGGGAATCAGCGGCAGCACCGGGTGGTAGTAGCCGGTGCCGAGGATGTCGATGATGGACTGGTTCTGCCAGTGCCAGAGCAGCGAGCCGCAGTCGACGATGCCGTAAACCCGTTCCTGGAAGCCCGGGCTGGAGAGGGTTTCCAGCAGGGCGCCGGAGACCGACAGATGCACCCGGCCGACGTCGGAAAAGTCCCACAGCGAGCGGGCGATGCGGTCGTAGGCGAACAGGATTTCCTTGGCCTCCCAGTCCTGATGGTCGAGCAGGTGTTCCAGGTTGCCGGGAGGCTGGTGCAGGTTCAGCACCAGGGCATGGTGGATGGTCATCGTCGCTGGACTCCGGATAACGTCGTTTTCGTCGTGGATGGGCGGTTTGGCAGACTATTTGCTCGATAGTGGTTGAGACATTGGCGCCGCCGGAACGATCAAGGCCGCAGGTCCCGGCTCCCGCCGGGCGGGGCGCGGCCTTGGGCCGCCGCGGCCGTTGTCCCGAACCCTACAACCGATCCGACACTGTACGATGTTCCGACGCATATCGACACGTGAAGCGCGCGAAGTGATCGCGACGAAAGAGCCGCTGCTGCTCGACGTCCGCGATGCCGCCGCCTACCGCGGCGGCCACATACCCGGCGCGCTGCTGTTCTCCGATCTCAATCCGCTGGAACTGCGCAGGAGTCTGCCGCGCGACAAGCCTTTGCTCGTGTACTGCTATCACGGCATCGCCAGCCAGGACGTCGCCCAGATGTTCGCCGATTTCGGTTTCGGCGAAGTATACAGCCTGGACGGCGGTTTCGAGGCCTGGTACGCCGATACCGCCCAGGCGCCGGCCGATTCGCTGGCCGGCTGGCTGCGCGAGCACGGCTTCGAGCCGGGCGAGCCGAACCGGCAGGCCGGCGGGACATGGCCCCTCATCAAGGCCTGCCAGTTGGGAAGGGCCGATGTCGTCGAGGCGCTTGCCGCCGCCGGGGCGGACCTCACGGTGACCGACGCCTACGGCAACGACGCCCTGTGGGCTGCGTGCTACAGCGGGGATCTTCCGACCATTGCGGCCCTGCTCGACGCCGGCGTCGATCCGGACCGCCGCAACCCTTCAGGCGCGACCGCCCTCATTTTCGCCGCTTCGTCCGGCAGGACCGAAGCCGTTTCGCTCCTGCTCGACCGCGGCGCCGATCCCGGCATCCGGACGGAGGACGATTTCACGGCCCTGGATCTTGCGGCTAACATCGAGACCCTCCGTCTGCTGCGGCGCGCGGAACGGCGCGAAAGCCATGCCTGAGCCCGTCCCCGACCATGCCGCGACAGCCGGGACGGGCGCCGGTCCCGCCTCGGCGCCGGACTGCGGCGGCTGCGAATTCGAAAAGGATCTGCTGGCGGCGGGCCGCTGCGATCCGGCCGAGGCCTGCATCCAGGTTCTGAACAGCCGGCGGATCGACGGCTTCCTGAAGCGCAATCCGGCACTCGCCGAGCGCTATCTCTTCGACTCCCAATGGGAGCGCCGGGCCGTCGCCGCCCGTTATGCCGCCCAGAGCGCGCTCAAGCCGCTCTTGTTCGACGACGACGAGGCGGTCAGGCGCACCGTGGCCTATCGCGTGCCGGTGGACTGGCTGGAGGCCCTGATGCACGACGTCGACCGGGAGGTCCGGATCACCGTGGCCGACCGCCTGCCCGCGGAGCGGCTGGAGGCGATGGTCGGGGATACGGATTACCTGGTGCGGGTCTACGTGGCGCGGCGGATGCCGGCGGGCCGGCTGTTCCGCATGATCGCCGACCCGGACGAGCAGGTGCGCAAGGAAGTGGCGCGGCGGCTGCCGCCGCAGAGCCTCGCCCTGATGGCTTACGACGAGAACCTGCAGGTCCGCCAGATCGTCGCCGAGCGGATGGATCCGGACAGCGCGACGCTGCTGCTGCGCGACCGCGAATGGCTGATCCGCTACCTCGCCGCCGTCAAGGCGCCGACGGAAGCCCTGCGGGAGCTGCTCGACGACCCGGTGGAAGAGGTGCGCGAGGTGGTCCGGGCGCGGCTGGCAGGGGGGTGACCGTTCAGCGCAGCAGCGCGGCGCTCAGCGGCGATCCGGCCGGCCTGCCGGGTTCCAGGCCGGGAATGCCGACGTTCTGGATGTGCATGGCGTTGCCGCCTTCCTCGTAGCGCGGCAGCTTGCCGTCCAGCCGCCAGAGCCGGAAGGCGAGGGCTGAACTCAATACCCGGATCGGATAATCGCGCGGCAGGTTTTGCAGGTAGGGCTGGATGGTGACGAAGTCGCGGGCGCCGTACTGGCTCATGATCGACTGGAGGCCGCCGTTCTTGGGGCCGATGTTGTAGGCCAGCAGCGCGAGGAACAGGTCGCCGCGCATTTCGGCCAGGTAGTGCCGGAAAGTGGCCGCCCCGACGTAGGCGTTGTGGCGCGGATTCGCCAAGTCCAGCCTGGCGGCGTCCAGCCTTTTCCGGGCGGCTTCCACGGCCGGTGCCGGAGCCGCGGTGATCTGGAACAGGCCGCGGCCGCCGTCCTTGCTGTCGCGAGGGAGAAACGAGGATTCCGTGGAAGCGACGCCGAGCAGGAGCTCCGTGTCGACGTCGAAGCTCGCGGCGGCCTCCTGGATCGCGGGCCGGAAGAGCTGGCTCCGCTCGATCAGCCGCTGCAGGTCGGCCAGATTGGAGCGCCGGTAGGCCGCGAAGACCTGGTGGGAGAGGGTGATGCGTTCGGCCTCCTCCTTGCCGCCGACCAGGGTCCGCAGGCTGCCGAGTTCGTGCCGGAATTGCTCGCGGGAAGCGTGGGTGCCGGCGCCGGCGGCGACGAGAACGGCCAGGATGGCCGGCAGGATTTCGGCCTTACCGGCGAGCCAGGGCCGGATGAGGAACCAGAGGCGGAGCACCAGGGCGTGAGCGAGGGCCAGGGCGAGCACCGTCGCCGCGAAGGGCAGCAGATGCGCCCAGAAACCGGTTCCGGAAAACCAGTCCGCCGAATGGCCCAGGACGGCGATGATCGCCACCAGCGACGCGGCCGTCAGAGCCCCCGCCTCGGTGCCGATCATGGCCGTGCGCTTCCAGGCCGGAACGCTCTTTTTCTTCTTCTTGCGGCGCCGCGGCTTGGATTGCCGTTTCGGCCGGGGCTTGGGGGCGGGCGGGTCCGGCGGTGTCGGCGCGGAATCGGGTTCCATCGGCGGAGGCTGCATCTGATCCGGGGCTGGCGGCTGCATGGATTATCCGGACGAAGGATACCGCTCGGACAGGGCGGCGCGCCAGCCATCGGCCGGCCGATGGATTAGAATGCCGGCCTGGCCCCGGCCGGCGGGGCGTGATCACGGACACCCCTTTCGCCATGCATCATCGATTTACTGTTTCCCCTGCGATATTCATCGGGCTCGCCCTGCTGTCGGGCTGCGCTTCCGATCCGCCCGCCCGGCGCGGCGCCGTTGCGGTCGGTGCCGCCGTGTCTCAGCCCGCGGCCGCGGAGACGTCCCGCGCCACCGTGGCCGAATCAGGCGCGCCGCTGAAAGGAGGGTATTCGGCGCGAACGGTGTCGGGCGATTATGCCGGCTATCCGGCGCTCGACCGGTTCATCGCCAGGATGGCGCAGCAGCACGGGTTTCCCCGCGACTACCTGAACGGTCTGTTTTCCCAGGCGCAGCGCAAAACCTGGACGATCAACTACATGCGCAAGGAATCCAAGCCGGGGCCGCCCAGTCCGGGCGGGTGGTCCAGGTATCGCGCCCAGTTCCTGGACAATCTGCACGTCTCCCGCGGGGTCGATTTCTGGCGCCGGCATGCCGGTACCTTGCGGCAGGCCAGCGAGCGCTACGGCGTGCCTCCGGAATACATCCTCGGCATCATGGGGGTGGAGACCGTTTACGGGGCCAACCTCGGCAGCCACCGGGTATTGGACGCTTTGACGACCCTGGCGTTCGATTCGCCGCGGCGTGCCGATTATTTCGCGGAGGAACTGGAGAAGTTTCTGCTGATGGCGAGGCAGGAGCGGATCGACCCCGCGCAGCCGAAAGGGTCTTTCGCCGGCGCCATGGGGCTGGGGCAGTTCATGCCGAGCAGTTTCCTGAACTGGGCGGTGGATTTCGACGGCGACGGAAGGAAAGACCTCTGGCGGCCGGCGGACGCCATCGGCAGCATCGCCAACTATTTCGCCGCGCACGGCTGGCGGAACGGGGAGAGCGTCGTGATGCCGGCGGCCTTGAAGCCGGGAGCGGCTTGCGAGCTGGAGACCGGATACAACACCCGCTACTCGGTGGCTGAGCTCGTCCGCAACGGGATCGCGCCCCGACGAAACCTGGGCGCGGAGACGGCCGTCAGCCTGCTGCGCCTGCGCGCGCAGGCGGGAGACGAATATTGGCTGGGCCTGCCGAATTTCTACGTGATTACCCGTTACAACAACAGCACCTACTACGCCATGGCCGTGCACGAGCTGGCGCAGGCGATCAAGGCGCAGTATCACTAGCCGGACCGCCGGCGGCACCGGAGGTTTCGCCGCCGCTCTTGTCGACGTTCGTGTCGGTGAGGCCGGCGGGCGTGGGGTGCAACAGGGCTTCCAGCTCACGGGTCAGGGACTCACACTCCGGCACCACGTCCGCGAGCTTCATCAGAGTGGAAAAGCTTGCATGGCGCTGTTCGGCTTCCGCGGCGACGACTTCGTTCAGGGGATCGCAGGTCCGGATCATGTCCAGTTCGGCGTCCTCCAGATCGTCCGCGTCGACGTCTCCATTCCCTATGGTGGTTTCCTCCGAGGTGATCAGCTCGTTCAATACCTGGTTGTGATGGCGGAAAACATATTCGACGTAGGTTGCGAATTCCTTTTCGTTCATGGTGACGTCGCCGCCTTCCGGGGTGCGGGTTCTGATGGCCGTGCAGCCGGCGAGGACGGTCCCTGTAAGCAGCGCGATGCTGACGATAGCCGTAGGATGCCGCGTAGATCGTAAATCGGTCGTCTGAAAGTGCCTTATCCGGAAGATTCCGCAGGGTGTGCTTTGGGGGCGGGGTCGCTTTTCGGCTGGCCGGTGAGGCGGGACACAGGGGCACACTTTAGCGCAATGCCGAACGTTGCGGTATGGGCTGGCTGGATGCGCGCCGGAAAACAGTGTTGGCGATATGCCGGTTTCTGTTGCAACTGTGCAAACATGGAGCGCGAGCGCATCATAATGGTGCAATCATTAGCGGCTCATGATGCTGTCATCCGCTCCAACCTATTGTTTACTTGACGTTTTTGAGATGGCATACCCTGTGCTTCGGCTCATGGTGAGAGTGGCGATCCAAGACAACGCTGCATAACCAACAGGAGACGATGATGATTCAAACAGCCAAGCTGAGACCGCTGGTGTTCGGGATCCTGGCGACACTTTCCGCCGGTGGGGAAGCGAAGGACTTCGCAGAAACGACGGGGCTGCTGGACTGGGCGACCGACGGCGCCAATGTGCAGCCTTTCGAGGAATGGGGCGTCAAGTGGGGTGGCTGGATCGATACCGGGATATCGACGAATTTCAACAACAGCAAGTGGAACGGGCCCGTGACCTTCGGCGACCGCTCGGCCGAATTGCAGATGAACCAGCTCTACGTCTATCTGGAGCGGGCCGTGGCGACCTCGGGAGACGACTGGGACTTCGGCGGCCGTTTCGACTTCATGTACGGCACCGACGCGGGATTCACCCAGGCCTACGGCGCCCCGCAAGGCAACTGGGACCTGCACCTGAACGCCAGCAACATCAAGTACTACCGTACCGCGCTGCCCCAGGCCTACGCCTCGGTCTATGCGCCCATCGGCAACGGCCTCACCCTCAAGCTCGGCCACTTCTACACCATCATCGGCTATGAAGTCGTCACCGCGCCGGACAATTTCTTCTATTCGCACGCCTACACCATGCAGTACGGCGAGCCCTTTACCCATACCGGCCTCTTGGGCAGCTATCCGATCGACTCCAATTGGACCCTGACCGGCGGTGTCGTCACCGGCAGCGTGGTCGGCGGCTGGGACGGCGGTTTCAACCAGGGACTGGGCGCCTGGTCCGGCATCGGCGGCATCGGCTGGGCCAGCGACGACCAGGGCACCAAGGTCAACATTTCCGGCACTACCGGCCCCACCTCCGAGACCAACTCCAACCAATGGAGCATCTATAGCCTGGTGATCCAGCACGATTTCACGGAAGACCTGCACTATGTCTTCCAGCATGATCATGGTTTTGCCGACGGGGCCTCCGTGGGGGCCAACGGCAAGCCGCAGGACGCCACCTGGTACGGCATCAACAACTACGTCTTCTACGACCTGACGGACGATCTGTCGGTCGGCCTGCGCGGCGAGTGGTTCCGCGACGACGACGCGGTCGTGTCGTCCGACCCGACCGGCGCCAACTTCGGCCGCGTGTTCTCGATCGGCCGTCAGGTCGGTGGTGTCGGTCTGGGTTCCGGACTGCCGGCATCGAGCTTCTACGCGTTCACCCTGGGCCTGAACTGGAAGCCGTCGCAGTGGCTGATGGTGCGTCCCAATCTGCGTTACGATTGGGCGGACGGTTCGAGGCCGTTCAACAACGGCGGCGCATCGGTGGGCTATGCCGGCGACAGGGGCGACCAGATCCTGTTTTCGACGGACGTGGTCATCAGCTTCTGACCTGGTCTGACCGGGGTCGGTTCTTCGAGGAGATTGTTGAAATGAAAAATGATATGAGCATTATTGGTGCGGCCCTCGCAATGCTCGTTTCGTGCGCGGCGCCATCGATGGTCTTCGCGGACGAGCAGGGAAAGGAAGCCATCGAGGATCTGGAGAAGGCGGCGCGGGACAGCGCGAAAGGTGCCACTTCGAAAGCGGCGAAAGAGCTCGACGAGGCCGAGAAGCATCTGATCAAGGAAAACGAGGCGCATCCCTACGCCGAACCCATGAAACAGATCAGCGGCGACGCCCCGAAGGCGGAAGCCGACCGCAAGGCCTTCCGGGAGCTGAAGAAAGCCGAGAAGGATGCGAAAAAGAAAGTCGCGGGCGATGCCGCCGACGAAGCCAAAAAGGCCCTGTCGGACGTCAAGGAAAAAGAAAAGGCCCCCTGAAGCTGGGATCACTGAGGTGCCGGGCAAGGGAACGTCCGGCACTCTTCACGGGAGGGTTTTCCCCCATCCAGCCGTTCCGGCTCTTTCCGATCGACGGATTCCCCTCTCCGTAAGCAGGGCTTCTTGATTGTTCGGCGAACGCGTCGCGCCCGTTCTCTCGGGCGACGCCGCTCTTCGCCGGGCGCTCCCCGTTTCCCGTGCCCCATCCTCCCCGACTCGCAGCCCGTTGATTGCAATGGACCGAGGCAGTCCACAAACGCTATGATCCTGCCGACCGGCAGCTCCCGGCTGCCCTGGGCGCCGCGTCGTGGGAACGCTTCCGCAACGCGCGTTGCCGCGCGAGCGACGGTTATAATCCCACAGTCTTCCCGGTGTTTTTGGTCCGGGAGGACATTAGTGTCAATCGCGGCCTTCCGGGTCCACAACAATAGCGATAATTTGGAGGAGGTTCTATGCCGTTCAAGTTCGATCTCAATACGTTCGTCGGTCATCCGCTCCTGACCAGCCTGCTGGTCGCCGACATCGGCATCCTGATGTTCATGCCGCTGGTTCGTCCCCCCGTCGTACTCAACATGCTCTTCGTCGGCGGGCTGATTTATCTGTCGATGTATTTCGGTGCAAAGCTGGTGGCTCGGGAGTGATTCTTCCCAGGTGAAACCTGTGACATCCGCTGCGGGTTCCGCGGACCGCAGCGCGCCAGGGCGCGGCGAGGTGGCGGGGGTCTTCCGTCGCTTCGCCGCGTTTCTTTACGACGCAGTCATGCTGGCGGGCTTGCTGTTCGCGGTCACGGCGCTGGCACTGCCTTTGAACGCGGGTCAGGCTTTCCGTCCCGGGCAGCCGGTTTATTCGGGACTCCTGGCGGCGTTCGTTTTCCTTTACTTCGGCTGGTTTTGGGTGCATGGCGGGCAGACGCCGGGTATGCGTGCCTGGCGCATCAGGCTGCGTCCGGTGGACCCCGGGCCGCTCCGCTGGTCCCAAGTCGCGCTCCGGTTGCTGACCGCTATGCTGACGCTGGGCTTGGGTACCCTCTGGGCCTGGTTCGACGCGAAGCGCCGGACGTTGCAGGATATCGTGTCCCGTACGAGGGTGCTGCGGACGGGTTGAAGCGGGCTAGGGTCTGCGCCTGAAGGCGGCCAGGGCGGCGAGGAGGACGACGAGGGGAGGCGTGACCATCGTCAGCGGGGCATTCAGTTCGTAGACCAGTCCCAGATGGGACACCATCCTGTTGGCCAGATAAAAGCCGAGGCCGATCGTGACGCCGACCACGATCCGCTGCCCGCTGCTGACGTCGCGGCGGACGTTGAGTACGAAGGGGATGGCCAGCAGCAGCATGGCCAGCGTGATGAACGGGTTGACCATACGTCCCCAGAAGGCCTGCTCCACGGCCAGCGATCTCTGCGCATTTTCGGTCTGATAGGCCATGTATTTGGCGAGATCCTGCGCCGACAGGTTTTCCGGACGGACGATGAACACGTCGAGCATGTCCGGAGACAGCACGGAGGACCAGTCCTCCTGCTCCTTGTGTTCCGCGACGGCGGCGTTCCCCGCGGCATCGAAGCGGGTGACGCCGATGTCCTTGAGTTTCCAGATGCCGCGGTCGAAACTGGCGCGCGCCGCATGCATCGCCACGGCAGGTCGGCCATCGGGCGAGATTTCGAAGATGTGGATGTCGCCCAATTGTTCCTGGTTCTCGATTTCCCGGATATTGACGTAAACGTTGCCGTCGCGGATCCAGACCCCGTACTTGGTCTGGGACGCGACCTGCTGGCGGGTCTCGGTGGCCTTGAGCATCTGGGCGGCCCGTTCCGCCGGCGGGATGACGTATTCGCTGATGACCACCGATACCAAGGAAATCACGATGCCGGCCCGCAGGACCGCCCAGACGATGCGGCCCCGGGAAACTCCGGCGGTTTGCATCGCCACCAGTTCATGGTTGTTCGCCATGTTGCCGAGCACCACCAGCCCGCCGATCAGCGCGCCGGAGGGAATGAGTTCGTACAGGCTATGGGGGGAGGTCAGCGTCAGATAGAGGAAGATGCTGCCGAGCCCGTAATTTCCTTCGCCCAGATCGCGCAGTTCGTCGGCGAAGGTGAAGAAGTTGAGGAGGGCGAGGAGGACCAGGGCGGCGAATGCCGCCCCCTTGACGACTTCCCGTCCGATGTAGCGGTTCAGCGTATTCATCGGCGCCCAAGAGCCGTGTCGCGAACCCAGCGCCAGCCGGTGTTGCGGGCCAGGAGCAGGGCGGTGGCGAGTAGCATCACGGCATAGATGCCGCCGTAGCTCGTTCCCAGTGACAACTTGCCGGTGGCGAGCAGGCCCTGGGAGATTTTCTGCAGGTTCTCGTAAATGATGTAGATCAGAAAGGCGCTGATCAGATTGCCCCATACGCCGCCGCGCGGCGAGGTCCGCGCGATCGGCACCGCCAGGAGGGTGAGGGTGAGGGTGCCCAGCGGCACCGCCAGGCGGCGCTGGAGTTCGGCGAGTTCGCGGGGCCGGCCCGAAATCCACAGATGCAGGCTGTCCGCGGCTTCGCGCTTGAGCGCCGCCTGGCTGCCTTCGGGCGGGTTGATCCGCACGCCATAAGCCTGGAATTCGTTGAGGACGAAATCGGGGCGTCCGGGCACGCCCTGGTAACGGCGGCCGTTGTTCAGGACCACGAAATGATCGCCCGCGTCATTGATTTCCATATGGCCGCTCTCGGCGACGACGATGCCGGTTTCCTCGCCCCGGCGGCTTTGCGCAAAAACCTTGCTCATGGTCTTGTCGGTGTTCAGCTCCTCGGCGTACAGCACCACGTCGCCCTGGCTGAATTCGTTGAACCGGCCGGCCTTGATGCCGCGCACGTCGGCGCCTCTCTCGTCCTTGCTGATGAGTTCCTGGCTCAAGCGTTCGGACCATGGCATGGCCTGCAAGGAAAGGAACGCGCCCAGAACGCAGACCGGCCCGGCGAATAGGAGGATGGAGCGGTAAATCCGCACGGGGCCGACGCCCGCGCAGGCGAACACCGTCATCTCGTTGTCGCGGTACATGCGTCCGAGCACCATCAGCACGCTGAGGAACATGGATGCCGGCAACAGCGCGGCGAGGGTGACGACGACCTTCAGGCCCAGCAGAGTGAAGATCGTGTCGGTGGCGACTTCGCCTTCGATGGCGCGTGCCAGGATGGCCAGGAACTTGCGGCTGACCACGATGGCCACCAGAACGAACAGCACCGCGAACAGCGTCTTGGCCAATTCGCCTGCAATCAGGCGGTCGATCGTCGGGAGTCCGAAGGGGCGGTGTGCTTTTCTGGGTTCAAAAGGCTGCGGATTCATACTAACCTAGCGGCTTTTCCGGCGGCTGGGCAGCGTGTGGACGCGGCGGTGCCGGGCGACTCAAAGCAGGCGGATGATAGCATGGAGTATTCGACAAGAACTGATGCGCTGGAACGGCTTTCGACCGATTGTCTGATCGTGGGCGTGTTCCAGAAGCGCAAGCTCGCGCCCACGGCGGAAGCGCTGGACGCGATGCTCGACGGGCTGCTGGCCAAGCTGCTCAAGCGCGACGATGTGGAGGGCAAGGCCGGCGATACCTTGCTGGTCAACCACGTGCCGGGCGGCCGGATCGACCGCGTGCTGCTGGTGGGGCTGGGGAAACGCGAGGAGCTGAACGTCGCCGTCTATCGGAAGAGCCTGGCGGCGGCGTTCAAGGTGCTGAAGGAATGCGGCGCCAAGCACGCGGCGTCGGCTTTGCTCGAGGTGGAGTTCGGCCAGCGCGGGGCGGACTGGAAGGTTCGCCAGGCCGTCGAGCTCCTGGAAAGCGGGCTCTACCGGTTCCAGGAAATGAAGGGGGATTCCGCCGAAGACCATCCGCCGCGCCTTTCCAGGCTGCAATTCCTCGTGGCGTCCGACGCGGATCAGTCCCTGGCCGAAACGGGAATCCGGGAGGGGCAGGCGATCGCCCACGGCATGACCCTGGCCCGCAACCTGGGCAATCTTCCGGGGAACGTCTGCACGCCCGCCTACCTGGCCGAGCAGGCGCTGAAGATCGGCAAGGAGCACAAGAAGCTGAAGGTCTCGGTGCTGGAGGAGAGCGATATGGAGGAGCTTGGGATGGGCGCCCTGCTGTCGGTGGCGCGCGGCAGCCGCCAGCCGGCCAAGCTGATCGTCATGGAATACCGGGGCGCCGGCGGCAAGGCCAAGCCCTATGTCCTGGTCGGCAAGGGGCTGACTTTCGACGCCGGCGGCATTTCCCTGAAGCCCGCCGCCAACATGGATGAGATGAAGTACGACATGTGCGGCGGCGCCGGCGTGATCGGCGCGATCCAGGCGGTGGCGGAGCTCGGCCTGCCGCTGAACGTGGTCGGTCTCGTGCCGGCGTCGGAGAACCTGCCGGACGGCAACGCCAACAAGCCGGGCGACATCGTCAAGAGCATGGCCGGCATCACCATCGAGATCCTCAACACCGATGCGGAAGGGCGCCTCATCCTGTGCGATGCGCTGACCTACGCCAAGCGCTTCGACCCCGTGGCGGTGATCGACGTGGCGACCCTGACCGGAGCCTGCATCGTGGCGCTGGGGCGTCATCCCAGCGGCTTGATGGGCAACGACGACGCGCTGTGCGAACAGCTGACCCGTGCCGGCGACGCCACCTGGGACCGGGTCTGGCGCATGCCGATCTGGGACGATTACCAGGAGCAGCTCAAGTCCAATTTCGCCGACGTCGCCAACATCGGCGGCCCGGACGGCGGCAGCATCACCGCCGCCTGCTTCCTGTCGCGGTTCGCCAAGGACTTCAAATGGGCGCATCTCGACATCGCGGGGACCGCCTGGAAGACCGGGGCGGACAAGGGTGCCACCGGCCGTCCCGTGCCGCTCCTGGTGCAATACCTCATCGACCGGGCGGCATGACCCGCGTCGATTTCTATCTGCTGCCGGCCAACGAAAGCGTCTTTCCCTATGCCTGCCGGTTGACCGAGAAGGCTTACCGGCAAGGGCACAAGGTATTCCTCTTGACGGACACGGACGAGGAGGCGGCGCGGCTGGACGAGCTGCTGTGGACCTTCCGCCAGGGCAGTTTCGTCCCGCACCGCGCGGTCACCGGAAACACGGATGCCGGCCCCTGTCCGGTGGCAGTGGGCCGGGTGCCGCCCGCCGGCTTCGACGACGTGATGATCAATCTGGGTTCCGCTGTGCCGGAGGCGTTCCGCCGGTTCCGGCGCGTGATCGAGCTGGTCGAGCCGGACGATGCGGCGCGGGCACTCCGACGCGAGCATTTCCGTTATTACCGCAGCCAGGGGCTGAGTCCCGAAATGGTCGACCTCGAATCCGCCGCATGACCGCCCCTGCGGGTCCGCTATCGTTGGCATATTATAATTGCCGGAAAACGCCGGCTTCGGAGCCGGCCGGTTTCGCTCATCTTTCTTGAAATCCATGGACAAAGTCTACGAACCCCACGCCATCGAGCAGCGCTGGTATCAGCTCTGGGAGGAATCCGGCTTCTTCGCCCCGGCGGGCGAGGGCGCACCTTACTGCATCATGATCCCGCCGCCCAACGTCACCGGCAGCCTGCACATGGGGCACGCCTTCCAGGACACGGTGATGGACGTCCTGATCCGCTATCACCGCATGAAGGGCAACCGTACCCTGTGGCAGGCCGGCACCGACCATGCCGGCATCGCCACCCAGATGGTGGTGGAGCGCCAACTCGCCGCCGGCGGCCAGACCCGCCACGATCTGGGCCGCGAGGCGTTCATCGACCGGGTTTGGCAATGGAAGGAGACCTCCGGCGGCACCATCACCCGCCAGCTCCGCCGCATGGGCGCCTCGCTGGACTGGTCGCGAGAGCGCTTCACCATGGACGAGGGACTGTCGCAGGCCGTACGCGAGGTATTCGTCCGGCTGTACGAGGAAGGATTGATCTACCGCGGCAAGCGCCTGGTGAACTGGGACCCGGTGCTGCACACCGCCGTGTCCGACCTGGAGGTGATCTCCGAGGAAGAGCAGGGCCATCTCTGGCACATGCGTTACCCGCTGGCCGAGGGCAGCGGCCATCTGGTGGTGGCGACCACCCGTCCGGAAACCATGCTCGGCGACACCGCCGTCGCGGTGCATCCGGAGGACGAGCGCTACCGCCACCTGATCGGCCAGTCGATCCGGCTGCCGCTGACCGGGCGTGAGATTCCGGTGATCGGCGACGACTACGTCGATCCCGAATTCGGTTCCGGCTGCGTCAAGATCACCCCGGCCCACGATTTCAACGACTATGCCATCGGCGTGCGCCACGCGCTGCCGATGATCAGCGTGTTCGACAAGAGCGCGGCGATCCTGCCGCTGGCGGACGTCCCCGCCAAGTACCACGGCCTCGACCGCTACGAGGCCCGTGACCTGATCGTCCACGATCTCAACGAACTCGGTTTGATCGAGAAGATCGACGAGCACCGCCTGATGGTGCCGCGCGGCGACCGCACCGGCGTGGTGGTCGAACCGTTCCTGACCGACCAGTGGTTCGTCAAGGCGGGTCCCCTGGCCGAGCCGGCGATCAAGGCGGTGGAGGAAGGGCGTATCCGCTTCGTGCCGGAGAACTGGAGCAACACCTATTACCAGTGGATGTACAACATCCAGGACTGGTGCATCAGCCGGCAGATCTGGTGGGGACACCGCATCCCGGCCTGGTACGACGGCGAGGGCCGAGTCTACGTCGGCCGCTCCGAGGACGAAGTCCGGGCGAGGCACGGCCTCGGTGCGTCCGTCGCGCTGCGCCAGGACGAAGACGTGCTGGACACCTGGTTCTCCTCCGCCTTGTGGCCGTTCTCCACCCTGGGCTGGCCCGAGCGCACGCCGGAGCTCGACACCTTCTATCCCACCAGCGTCCTGGTCACCGGCTTCGACATCATCTTCTTCTGGGTGGCCCGGATGATCATGATGGGCTTGAAGTTCATGGGCGACGTGCCGTTCCGTGAGGTCTACATCCACGGCCTGGTGCGCGACGCCGAAGGCCAGAAAATGTCCAAATCGAAGGGCAACGTGCTGGACCCGATCGATCTGATCGACGGCATCGCCCTGGAGGATCTGGTCGCGAAAAGGACCCAGGGGCTGATGCAGCCGCAGATGGCGGCGCGGATCGAGAAGCGCACCCGCCAGGATTTCCCCGAGGGCATCCCGTCCTACGGGACCGACGCCCTGCGTTTCACCTTCGCCTCGCTGGCGTCCACCGGCCGCGACATCCGCTTCGACCTGAAGCGGGTCGAGGGTTACCGCAACTTCTGCAACAAGCTGTGGAACGCGGCGCGCTACGTGCTGATGAACACCGAAGGCCAGGATTGCGGCCTGGGCGGCGTCTGCCACTACAGCCTGCCGGACCGCTGGATCAGGAGCCGCTTCCAGGCGACCGTCGGCGCCGTGACGGAAGCGGTGGGCCAGTACCGCTTCGACCTGGCGGCGCAGGCCATCTACGAGTTCGTCTGGAACGAGTACTGCGACTGGTACCTGGAGCTGGCGAAGGTCGTGCTCCAGTCCGGCGACGAGGCCGCCGCCCGCGGCACCCGCCGCACCCTGGTGGGCGTGCTGGAGGCCCTGCTGCGGCTGGCACATCCGTTCATGCCGTTCATCACCGAGGAAATCTGGGCCAGGGTGGCGCCGCTGACGGGGGCATCCGCGCCCACCGTCATGCGGCGGGACTATCCGGAAATCGACCCGGCGCAGGCCGATCCCGAGGCCGAACGCGAAATGGCCTGGGTGATGGAGGTGATCCTGGGGGTGCGGCGCATCCGGGCGGAAATGAACCTCGCCCCGGCCAAGCCGCTGCCGGTGCTGCTGAGCAACGGGACCGATCTGGACCGCGCCTGGTCGGAGCGTTCGGCCCCCCTGCTGGAGAAACTGGCACGGCTGGAAAGCCTGAGCTGGCTGGCGCCGGGCCAGGCCGAGCCGGAATCGGCGATCGCCCTGGTGGGGGACCTGCGCGTCCTCATTCCGATGCGCGGCCTGATCGACAAGGAGGCCGAGCTGGCACGGCTGGACAAGGAAATCCAGCGCCTGAGCAAGGAACTGCCGCGGCTGGAAGGCAAGCTCGGCGATGCCGGCTTCCTGGGCAAAGCACCGCCGCCGGTGGTGGAAAAGGAGAAGGCCCGTCTCGCCGACTTGCAGGCCGGCCTTGCATCGCTCATCGCCCAGAAAGAACGCATTCAGGCCCTGTGACGCTCCCGCCTACTTCACAACGGGGCGGGCTCGGGGGAGCGGCCTGAACATGGCCGCGGTTTCCGGCGTCCAGCAACTGAGCGGCCTGGCGAAAAGCCTGGTCAAGGCCGGGATGCTTTCCGAGGCGGATGCCCAGGCACATTTCGAGGATGCGCGCCGGAAGAAGACCCCTTTCGTCAGCTATCTCGTCTCCAACAAGATCCTCGACGGTCTCCAGATCGCCCAGGTCGCCCACCAGGAGTTCGGGCTGCCGCTGCTCGATCTGGACGCGGTCGTCTTCGATATTCCCCCGACCCAGTGGGTCAGCGAGAAGCTGATACGGCGCCATCACATCCTGCCCTTGCTGCGGCGGGGCAACCATCTGTTCGTCGCGGTCTCGGATCCGACCAATTTTCTGGGGCTGGACGAAATCACCTTCCAGACCCGTCTCGTCACCGATTGCATCCTGGTCGAGGAGAACAAACTCTCCCGCTGCATCGAAGCGGTCCTGGACGCGGCCGACACCAGCCTCAAGCAACTGCTCGAGGAGGACCTGGACAGTCTCCAGATCACCGCCGGGGACGACGAAGGCTCGCATGCCGAACCGGAAATTTCCGGCATCGACGATGCGCCGATCGTGCGTTTCGTCAACCGGCTCCTGCTGGACGCGGTGCGAAAAGGGGCGTCGGACATCCATATCGAGCCCTACGAAAAATTCCTGCGCATCCGGTTCCGGCACGACGGCATCCTGCACGAGGTGGCGAACCCGCCGGCGGCGCTGGGAATCAAGATCTGCGCCCGCATCAAGGTGATGTCGCGCATGGACATCGCGGAACACCGGATACCCCAGGACGGCCGCATCAAGATGACGTTGTCGCGTTCCCGCGCCATCGATTTCCGTGTCAATACCTGCCCGACGCTGTTCGGGGAAAAGATCGTTCTGCGTATCCTCGATCCGGGTTCAGCCCAGATCGGCGTCGAAATGCTGGGATTCGAACCGGAGCAGCGGGACTATTTCCTGCGTGCCCTGGAAAAACCCTACGGCATGATTCTGGTCACCGGGCCCACCGGCAGCGGCAAGACCGTCACCCTCTACACCGGCCTGAACCTGCTCAATCGCGTCGAAGCCAACATCTCCACGGTGGAGGACCCGGTCGAAATCACGGTCCCGGGGATCAATCAGGTCAACGTCAACTACAAGACCGGCCTCACGTTCGCCGAGGCGCTGCGCGCATTTCTGCGCCAGGACCCCGACATCATCATGGTGGGCGAGATCCGCGACCTGGAGACCGCCGAGATCGCCGTCAAGGCGGCCCAGACCGGCCATCTGGTGCTTTCGACCCTGCATACCAACGATGCCCCTCAGACCTTGAACCGTCTGATGCAGATGGGCATCCCGGCGTTCAACATCGCCTCCTCCGTCCTCCTGATCATGGCGCAGCGGCTGGCCCGCAGGCTTTGTCCGCACTGCAAGCGGGAGGAGAAGCTGCCGCCCGAGGTTCTGCTCGCGTCCGGATTCCGGGAGGAAGATATCGGCAATTTCACGCTTTACGGACCGGGGGGCTGCGAGCAGTGCGTGAAAGGCTACAAGGGGCGGGTCGGCATCTACCAGGTCATGCCGATTTCGGAGGAAATCAACCGCATCATCCTGGAAGGCGGGCACGTGATGGCCCTGACCGAGCAGGCGCATGCGGAAGGCATCGCCGATCTGAGGGAGTCCGGCTTGAAGAAAGTGAGGGCGGGCATCACCAGCCTCGAGGAAATCGACCGCGTGACGAGGGACTGAGAGGGTGGCGAACCAGGAAACCGCATCGTTCGTCTGGGAGGGCTTGGACAGGAACGGCAGCCGGACCAAGGGCGAAGTCAGCGCCCGCTCGGAGATCACCGCGCGCGCGGAGCTGAGGCGGCAGGGCATCCGCGTCGTCAAGATCAAGAAGAAGCCCAAGCCGCTGTTCGGCGGTCCGCGCAAGAAGATCACGCCGAAGCACATCGCGGTGTTCAGCCGCCAGCTCGCGACCATGCTGTCGGCCGGGGTCCCGCTGGTGCAGGCATTCGACATCGTGGGCCGCGGCCACGATAATCCGGCCATGCAGGATCTCCTCCTGGGCATCAAGGCCGACGTCGAGAGCGGCACGACCCTGGCGGATGCGCTATCGAAGCGCCCGGTCCATTTCGACGAGCTGTTCTGCAATTTGGTCCGGGCCGGCGAACAGGCCGGTGTGCTGGAAACCCTGTTGCACAAGGTGGCCGATTACAAGGAAAAAACCGAGTCCCTCAAGGGCAAGATCAAGAAGGCTTTGACCTATCCGATCGCGGTCGTCGTCGTCGCGGTGATCGTGACTTCGATTCTGTTGATTTTCGTGGTGCCGACCTTCGAGGACCTGTTCAAGAGCTTCGGCGCCGATCTGCCCGCCTTCACCCAGCTGGTGATCGATCTTTCGCGCTGGCTGCGGGACTGGTGGTACGTGGCGTTCGGCTCGCTGGGCGTCGCGGCGACGGCGTTCGTGAAGGCTCGGCAGCGTTCGCCGGCGTTCAATCATCTGCTGGACCGGCTGGTCTTGGGAGTCCCGGTCGTCGGCGCCATTCTGCACAAGGCCGCCGTCGCCCGCTTCGCCAGGACCTTGTCCACCATGTCCGCGGCAGGCGTACCCCTGGTCGAGGCATTGCAGTCGGTGGCGGGCGCGACCGGAAACATCATTTACGGCGAGGCGGTCATGAGGATGCGCGACGATGTATCCACCGGCCAGCAGCTCCAGATGTCGATGCGCCAGGCCAACCTGTTCCCCAATATGGTGATGCAGATGGTGGCGATCGGAGAGGAATCGGGCGCGCTCGACAGCATGCTGTCCAAAGTCGCCGATTTCTACGAAGAGGAAGTGGACAATGCGGTGGACTCGTTGAGCAGCCTCCTCGAGCCTTTGATCATGGTGGTTCTGGGCGTGTTGGTCGGAGGGCTCGTGATCGCCATGTATCTGCCGATTTTCAAGCTGGGTTCCGTCGTCTGAAGGGGTGGTCTTGAACGACTTTATTTTGTTTCCGGAGGGTCCAGCGCTGATCGCCATCTGCGGCCTGTTCGGACTGATCATCGGCAGTTTTCTCAACGTGGTCATCCATCGCCTGCCGCTCATGATGGAGCGGGCATGGCGCAGGGAATGCCGGGAATTTCTCGAGCCCGGCAGCGAGCCGCCTTCCGGGGAGCCCGAATACAACCTGTGGAGGCCGGGATCGCAGTGTCCGCATTGCCGGGCGCCGGTCCGGTTCTGGCAGAATGTCCCGCTGCTCAGCTACCTGTGGCTTCGCGGCCGTTGCGCCGCCTGCGGCGCCGCGATCTCCCGGCGTTATCCTCTGGTCGAGATGCTCACGGGCGTGCTGTTCGCAACGGTGGCCTGGCATTTCGGCGCGTCCTGGCAAACCCTGGCCGCGTCCGGCCTGACGGCGGGCCTGATCGCCCTGGCTTTCATCGACCTCGACCATCTTGTGCTCCCGGACGACATCACCCTCCCCCTGCTTTGGCTGGGCCTGCTGCTGAACGCCCAGGGCTTCTTCTGCAGCCTGGAGACGGCGCTGTACGGCGCCGTAACCGGCTATCTCCTCCTGTGGACGGTGCATCGCGGTTTTCTGCTGCTGACCGGACGCGAGGGGATGGGGTTCGGCGACTTCAAGCTGCTCGCGATGCTGGGTGCCTGGATGGGCTGGCCGATGCTGCCGGTGATCATCCTGTTCTCATCGATCTCCGGGGCGGTGATCGGTTCGATTGCGCTGGCGGTGGGCGGAAAGGAGAGGGATACCCCGATTCCGTTCGGGCCGTTTCTGGCGGCTGGCGGCTGGATCGCCCTGCTGTGGGGAAACGTGCTCAACGACGCCTACTGGCGCTGGGCCAGTGTCGGAGGTTAGCCTAAGGATGCTTGTGGTCGGTTTGACGGGCGGCATCGGTGCCGGCAAGTCCACGGTCGCCCGCATGTTCGCCGCGCGCGGCATCGAGGTGTTCGACGCGGACGCAGTGGCGCACCGGCTGCTGGAGCCGGGGCAGCCGGCGTTCAAGGCCGTCGTCCGGGCATTCGGCAGCGGAATCCTCGATGCGGACGGCGGACTGGACCGGGCGGCGCTGAGGCGCCGCGTCTTCGCCGAACCGAAGTCCCGCAGGCGCCTGGAAGGGATCGTGCATCCCCTGGTCTATGCCGAACTCGCGCGTCTGGTGCTGGGGGCGGCGGGCAGCTACTGCCTGCTGTGCGTTCCGCTGCTGTTGGAGACCGGCCGGCGCCGGTTCGTGGACCGCCTTCTGGTCGTGGATTGCCCGGAGACCGTGCAGATCGAGCGGGTGGTTCGGCGGAGCGGTCTGCAGCCCGAGGAGGTGCGTGCCATCATGGCCGCCCAGGTATCCCGTAGCGAGCGGCTGGCGGCGGCGGACGACGTCATCGTCAACGCCGCCGACCCGGCCAGCCTGGAGGCGGAAGTGGATGCCTTGCACCGGCGCTACAGCGTTCTCGCCGCGGCTTGACTAATGGGGGCCAAAGTTGACAATGACGCCGTCGACCGATCGTCCGGCCCGACGATCTCGCGGGCTTACCCCGTATCCCCAATCCGACCGGTTTCCCGAACTTGAAGAATCAAATCGTTTATGAGTTTCCGTTGAACGAACGGATGCGCTTGTTTCTGCGCCTGGAGCAATTGTTCCGTCAGGCGAGACATTTCGCCCAGGGCGGTTCGGTCTGGGATTGCCGCGCGGTCGTGGCGACCTTGAACGAGATCGTCGCGCTGCTCAGCCGGAACGACATCAAGTCGGAGATGCTCAAGGAGCTCGACCGGCTCGGCGGGGCATTGGGCAAGATGCAGGGCAACCAGCACATCGACCAGGCGGCGTTGGCTTCGGTTCTCGGCCAGCTCGATTCCGCCGGCCAGCGCATCTACGGCCATAGCGGACGGATCGGCTTTCAGGTGATGGAGAACGAGCTGTTCAAATCGGTCGCGCAGCGGACGGCGATTCCGGGCGGCACCTGTTCGTTCGATTTGCCAGGCTACCATTTCTGGCTGGAGCGGGATGCCGAACGGCGGCGGAACGAGGCTGCCGAATGGCTGGACAGCTTCCGTCCCGTACAGGAGGGGATCGGGCTCATCCTCGGCCTGCTTCGTGACAGTGCCGCAGGCATCTGGGAAACCGCCCATGGCGGATTCTTCCAGAAGAATCTGGATCATGCCGCGGCAGTACAATTGCTTCGCGTTGCGGTGCCCATCGAGCTGCCCTATTTCGCGGAAATCAGTGGCGGCAAGCACCGCTTCACCGTCCGCTTCCTCACCGGCCTTCCGAACGAGCGTCCCGTGCAGTGCAGCGAGGACGTGCCTTTCCAGTTGACCGCCTGCCTGCTCTGAAGCTCCCCCGATGTCGCGCGTTTACACCGTCGTGCGTTGCCCCCGATGCGGCAAGCCGGTGCCCTGGACCGAGGGGCAGAAGTTCAAGCCGTTTTGCAGCGAACGCTGCCGGCTGATCGATCTGGGCGGCTGGGCCAACGAGGACTACGCCATTCCCGGAGAACCGGCCGACACCGGGGAGCCGTCCGAAGATCGGAACGGCGGGGAAGAGCCTCCCGCCGGCTGAGACTCGGCGCCTATCGGCCGTTTCCGGCCGCTCCTTCCTCTCCGTGCCGGCTGCGGTACCAACTGAGTTTTTCCCGCAACTTCACTACCTCTCCGATGATGACGAGGGTGGGCGCCTTGACCTCCGCGTCCGCGACCCGGGCGGGGAGTGTTTCCAGCGTGGCGGTCACCACCTTCTGGTCGCGGGTGGTGCCTTGCTGGACCAGCGCCGCCGGCCGGGACGGCGGCGCGCCGTGGCGGATCAGTTCGGCACAGATCTGGGGCAGTCCCTGCAAGCCCATGTAAACCACTACGGTCTGACGGGGCCGGGCGAGCTGGGGCCAGTCGAGGCCCTGCAGGGTTCCATCCTTCAGGTGGCCGGCGACGAACACGCAGGCGTGAGCATGGTCGCGGTGGGTAAGGGGAATGCCGGCATAGGCGGCGCATCCTGCCGCCGCCGTGATCCCTGGGACTACCTGGAATGGAATGCCGCGCGCCATCAGGGTTTCGATCTCCTCGCCGCCCCGGCCGAAAATGAACGGATCGCCGCCTTTGAGGCGGACCACGCGGTTGCCTTCCGCGGCCAGATTTGCCAGCAGCTCGTTGAGGCTGTCCTGGGGAATGCTATGGCGGCTGCGTTCCTTGCCCGCATAGACGCGCCGTGCGTCCCGGCGCACCAGCTCCAGTATCTCGGGCGAGACCAGACGGTCGTAGACGACGACGTCGGCCTCCTGGACCAGGCGCAAGGCGCGCAGGGTCAAAAGGTCCGGATCGCCAGGGCCCGCGCCGACCAGCGCGACCGATCCCCGCTCCGGCACGTCTTGCCGGGTGGCGGCGTCCGCTTCTCCCAGTAGCAGGCTCTCGGCTTCCTCCTCGCGCCCCTGCAGCGCCAGCTCACCGGCCGGTCCTTGCAGTGTCCGCTCCCAGAAATGCCGGCGGGCGCGCGGTTCGGGAATCGCCTGCCTGACCCGTTCCCGCAAGCCGGCAGCGATCCGGGCCAGAGTACCGAAACGGGACGGAATACAAGCCTCGATGCGGGTCCGAAGTTGCCGGGCCAGGACGGGTGAGGCGCCTCCGGTGGATACCGCGATCACCACCGGGGAGCGGTCGATGATGGCCGGGAAGATGAAGTCGCACAGATCGGGGCAATCGACCACGTTGACCGGGATGCCACGCCGGTTGGCGGCGGCTGCGACGCTCGCGTTGACCTCGCGATCGTCGGTTGCCGCGATGACCAGCCGAAAACCTTCGCTGTCGGCCGCCTCGAAGGCTTTCGCGCGCAGCCGGACGAGGCCGCGGCCGGCAAGTTCGACGATGGCCTCGTCGGCGGCGGAGGCGATCACGGTGACCTCCGCACCCGCATCGAGTAGCAGGCCGAGCTTGCGGACGGCGACTTCGCCGCCTCCCACGATCAGGCAGGGGGTGTCGCGAAGCTTCAGGAAAATCGGGAGGTAATCCATGGAGGGGGCTTTTGTTAGAATGCGGCCACGTACAACGGAGTCAAAGCATGATGTTCATAGACCAGGAGCTGGATACCAGCGGACTGATGTGTCCGCTGCCGCTGCTGCGCCTGAAAAAAGCCCTGCAGCTCATGGGCAGCGGCCAGACCGTGCGTGTGCGGGCAACCGATCCCGCGTCCGTCCTCGATTTCGGAGTCTATCTCGAACAGGCGGGCCATGATCTCGTCGAATATGCCGAAGAGGCCGGGGCGCACCTCTTCCTGATCCGGAAAGGCTGAAGGGGCCTTCAGGCCGCTCGCAGGCTGATGACCGGCCAGCCCCGCTCCTCGGCCGTGCGGCGCAGCGCAGGGTCGGGATCCACCGCCACCGGATGGGCGACGCGCGAGAGCAAGGGAATGTCGTTGTGGGAATCGCTGTAGAACCAGGTGTCTTCCAGATCGTAGCCATCGTTGTCCGCCAGCCAGGCCGACAGCCGGTGGACCTTGCCCTCGTGGAAGGAGGGGATGCCTTCGACCCCGCCCGTATAGCGGCCTTCGCGGAACTCGGGCTCGGTGGCGATGAGGTTGTCGATGCCGTACAGCCGCACGATGGGTTCGGTCACGAAACGGTTGGTGGCAGTGATGACCAGCAGCGTGTGGCCGGCGGCACGGTGCCGTTCGACCAGTTCCCGGGCCGCGGTCTGCACGATCGGCAGGATTTTTTCTTCGACGAACGACTCGCGCCAGCGAAACAACTGCTCGGGTTCGTTTTCCGCCAGCGGCCGCAAGGCGAACGCCAGGAATTCGCCGATATCCAGCGTGCCGTTCTTGTATGCTTCGTAGAATCGGGTATTGGCCGCTTCATAGGCCTCCGGATCGACGATGCCCCTGTCCACCAGGAAGCGGCCCCAAAGGTAGTCGCTGTCGCCGGCGAGCAACGTGTTGTCGAGGTCGAATATTGCCAGAGTCACGGGTTTCCTTTACATTCCAGATACATTAACGGAATTTCGCATCGGTGTACTGCTCGCAGCCTTCGAGGCTTTCCCACTGGGCTCGTAGGGCCGGTGCGGGGTGGGGTCGATGGCGGGCGAAACGACGCTAAGTCACTTGCGACCGGGAGCAGTATACCAGTTGGAGACAATGGGCGGATTAGCGGGAGATATGATCGATGCCGAGGGCTATCGCCTGAATGTCGGCATCATCCTCAGCAACGACGAGGGCCGGGTGTTCTGGGCGCGCCGGGCGGGCATGCGTTCATGGCAGTTCCCCCAGGGGGGCATCAAGGTCGATGAAGACCCGGATGCCGCGATGTTCCGCGAGCTCTACGAGGAGGTCGGGCTGGAGCGCCAGTACGTCGAGATCATCGCCCGTACCAAGGGCTGGTTGCGCTACCAGCTTCCGGAGCGCTTCATCCGCCGCCGCTCCTATCCTCTTTGCATCGGCCAGAAACAGATCTGGTACATCCTGCGTCTTACCGGTGCCGAAGCCAATATCCGATTGGACTGCTCCGAGCGCCCGGAGTTCGACCGCTGGTGCTGGGTCGATTATTGGCATCCCCTGAGCGACGTCGTCTACTTCAAACGGGAAGTCTACCGCCAGGCCCTGAGCGAACTGCAGCGGGCGTTGCAGGCAGGCCGGCCGGCGGGTACTCAGGCGTCGTCCGACGCCGGCGGCACCGCGACCCGGCAGATCCCAGTTTCCAGCGAGCCCTCCGGCCCCAGCTCGAGCCAGCGGTAGCCCGGCCGTTCCTCGTCCAGTGCGAAGCTCCGGCTGGCGGGCCGGAACTGGATGCAGGTCGAGGGCGTGCCGAGCACGCGCTTTCCCTCGATTTCCATGTCCGAAACCTGGTGCGTGTGGCCGTGCAGGACGGCCCTCACCTGAGGGTGCCGGCCCAGCACGGCGAAAAACTCGCCGGCATTGTCCAGGATCATCGTGTCCATCCAGGCGCTCCCTGAGGGGACGGGATGATGGTGCAGGGCGATGAGGGTGTGGAGCGACGGATGGCCGCTCAGCGTCCGTTCCAGCAGGTCGAGCCGTT
The DNA here is from genome assembly GCF_040730495.1 of Methylococcus sp. ANG. Classification (NCBI taxonomy): domain Bacteria; kingdom Pseudomonadati; phylum Pseudomonadota; class Gammaproteobacteria; order Methylococcales; family Methylococcaceae; genus Methylococcus; species Methylococcus sp. ANG. The sequence goes on from NZ_CP160399.1 coordinate 103,179, forward strand.
CTTCCGACAAGGAGCCGCCGGCGGAGCCGGGCACGGTGCTGTCCAGGCAGACGATGAGCCAGCGGCCCTTCCGGATCACGGGTTCGTGCAGCAGCGGCGTTTGGCTCAGGATGCGGCGGGCGAGCGCGGGTTCGTCGTGATTCCCCGGCAGCCAGTAGCAGGGGGCCGGCAGGCCGGCACAAAGTTCGGCCAGACGCCGGTAGCTTTCCGTCGACGGCTCCTGCGCCAGATCGCCGGTGAACAGGACCAGGTCGAAGCGGTTGCGGTTCGCATGGTCGATGACGGCTCGCAGGCTGGCTGCGCTGTCGATGCCGTAAAACCTGGCTTCCGGATCGGGCAGGATGTGCGAATCGGTGATCTGGAGGAGGCGCAGCGTTCCTGAGTCCGGCATGGTGTCAGCTTTTCCTGGGAATTTCGGCCGGTCTGATCGTCTTGATCAGCACCTGGGAATTGCGTTCGGGGCTGTAGCTCGCACGCCGCTGCGCGGGCAGGTCCGCGGCCGAGGCGGGTTCGAAGCCACGTTCGCGGAACCACTGCATGGCCTGGGTGGTCAGCGCGAAGAGCCGTGTCAGGCCGAGCTTGCGCGCCCGCTGCTCGACGAATTCCAGCAGCCTTTCGCCCCGGCTTTCGCCGCGGTAATCGGGGTGCAGGGCGAGGCAGGCGAATTCGCCCAGGGCCTCGGCCGGAAATTCGTGCAGGGCGGCGCAGCCTACGATCAGTCCGTCGCGCTCGATGACGACATAATCTTCGATTTCGGTCTCCAGGCGTTCGCGGGAGCGGTTCACCAGGGCGCCGGTTTGTTCGAGCGGCCGGATCAGGTCCAGGATGCCGACCACGTCGTTGATGCGGGCCGGGCGCAATTCTTCGAACGGATTGGCGCTGACGAGGGTGCCGACGCCGTCGCGGGTGAACAGCTCCAGCAGCAGGGCGCCGTCGATGTGGCGATCGAGTAGATGGGCGCGGGCCACGCCGGACCGGCAGGCCTTGATGGCGGCGGCCAGGTGCGCGGCCACGCCTGATTCCAGCGAACCGGCCCGTTCCAGCAGGCGCTCGGCCTCCTGCACCGTGATCTGGTGGATCATCCGGCCGTCGGGGCCGGCGCAGGGCTGTTCCATCAGCAACAGGAGCTTGTCGGCGCCAAGGGCGCCGGCCACGGCGGTTGCCACCTCCTCGGCGCTGAGATTGAAGATATCCCCGGTGGGCGAATAGCCGAGCGGAGACACCAGAACGATGCTGCCTTCATCCAGCAGCCGGCGCATCGCGCCGGCGTCGACGCGGCGCACGTCGCCGGTATAGCCGAAATCCACGCCGTCGCGTACGCCCAAGGGCTTGGCGACCACGAAGTTGCCCGAAGCGACCCGGATCCGCGCTCCGGCCATGGGTGAATTGGCGGCGCCCATCGACAGCAAGGCCTCGATCTCCACCCGCACGGCGCCGGCGGCCTCCTGCACGCATTCCAGCGCGGCCGCGTCCGTGATCCGCAGGCCCCGGTGGTAGCGCAGTTCCGCGCCGCGGCCACGCAGGCGCCGCTCCACCTGAGGGCGGGTGCCGTGCACCAGCACCAGCTTGATCCCTAAGCTGTGGAGCAGGGCGAAGTCGTGGACCAGTTCGGCGAAGCGCCCCTCGGTAAGGGCTTCGCCGCCGAAACTGACGACGAAGGTGCGGTTCCGGTGCGCATGGATGTAAGGGGCGGCGCCGCGGAACCAGCGTACGAAGGTCTGGGGGGCGATGCCTGAATTCATCCCGAGGCGTCCTCCGTCAGGGCGCAGGAACCGGCGCGATGCAGTAGCGCTCGATGAGGCCGCGGAGAATCGCCGTCGCCGGCTCGACGTGTTCCAGCGGCAGGTATTCGTCGGGCTGATGGGCTTGCTCGATGTGGCCGGCGCCCAGGACCACGGTTTCCACGCCGAGCCGGGAAAGGAAGGGGGCCTCGGTACCGAAGGAAACCGCGCCGGCCCGGGCGTGGCTCAGATGCTCGCAGCAGCGCACCAGCCCGGCGTCCGCCCGGGTTTCGAAAGCCGGCACGCCGCCGAACAGGGATTCGACGGAAAGCTCGAGCCGGGGCGAAGCAAGCAGGGCCTGTCCCAGCCGTCGCTTCAGCAGGCTGCGGAGATCCTCGATGTCCATGCCGGGCAAAGGCCGCAGGTCGATGCTCAGTTCGCAATGGCCGCAGATGCGGTTGGGGTTGTCGCCGCCGTGGATGGCGCCGAGGTTCAGGGTCGGCACCGGCACGGCGAAGGCCGGATTGCGGTAGCGCTCTTGCAACTCCTCGCGGATGGCCAGCAGTTCGGAAATCACCCGGTGCATGCCCTCGATGGCGTTCGCACCCAGGGAGGGATCGCTGGAGTGCCCGGCCTGGCCGCGGACGCGGATCGATTCCATCATGACGCCCTTGTGCATGCGGATGGGCTTGAGGCCGGTAGGCTCCCCGATCACGCAGCAGCGGGCCGGCGCGAGCTGTTCCGGCAGGAGCGCCTTGGCGCCGGCCATGGAACTCTCCTCGTCCGCCGTGGCGACCAGCAGCAGGGGCCTTCGCAGTGCGGTGGGATCGATTTCACTCGCGGCGGCCAGCGCCAGGGCGAAGAAGGACTTCATGTCGGCGCTGCCGAGCCCGTAGATCCGCCCTTCCTTCTCGATCGCCGTGAACGGGTCGCTGTGCCAGCGGTCGGGATCGCAGGGCACCGTGTCGGTATGGCCGGATAGCGCCAGACCTTCGCCGCCTTCCGCCGGCCCGAGGCTGGCGATCAGGTTGGCCTTGCCGTGCTCCAGAGGCTGGATTGCGACGCGGAAGTCCAGCGCTTCGGCCCATTCGGCCAGCAGGTCGACCACGGCCCGGTTGGACTGGTCGAAGCGTGGGTCGGTGCAACTGACCGAGGGCCGGGCGATCAGCGCCCGGATCATCTCGCACAGGGGCGGCAGGCGCCGGGCCATGGTTGCCGTGCGAGGCTAGAGATCGTTGTCGGTGACGGCGCCTTCCGAGGCCGAGCCCACCAGCTTGGCGTACTTGGCCAGCACGCCTTTGGTATAGCGCGGCGCCGGCTGGCTCCACTGCGCCAGGCGCCGTCCGATTTCGTCGTCGGCGACGTGCAGGGTCAGTTCGCGGGTCTCGGCGTCGATGGTGATGGTGTCGCCGTCCCGGACGACCGCCAGCGGCCCGCCGGTGTAGGCTTCCGGCGTGATGTGGCCGACCACGAAGCCGTGGGTGCCGCCGGAGAAGCGGCCGTCGGTGATGAGCGCGACCTCCTTGCCCAGGCCCTTGCCCATGACCGCCGAGGTGGGCGAGAGCATCTCGCGCATGCCGGGTCCGCCCTTGGGACCTTCGTAGCGGATGACGATGACGTCGCCCTTCACCACCGTGCCGTCGAGGATGGCCTTGAGCGCCTGTTCCTCGCAGTCGAACACGCGGGCGGTGCCGGTGAAGCTCAGTCCTTCCTTCCCGGTGATCTTGGCGACCGCGCCTGCCGGCGCCAGGTTGCCCCTGAGGATCACCAGATGGCTGTCCTTCTTGATGGGGTTGTCCAGCGGCCGGATCATGTCCTGTCCGGGCGGGTAGTCGGGCGCTTCGGCCAGGTTCTCCGCCAGGGTCTTGCCGGTCACGGTGATGCAGTCGCCATGCAGCAGGCCGGCTTTGAGCAATTCCTTCATCAACGGCTGAATGCCGCCGATTTCCACCAGTTCGGCCATGGAGTATCTGCCGCTGGGTTTCAGGTCGGCCAGCATCGGCACCTTCCGGCCGATGCGGGTGAAATCGTCGAGCTTCAGGTCGACGCCGCAGGCGTTGGCCATGGCCAGCAGATGCAGCACCGCGTTGGTGGAGCCGCCCAGGGCGATCACCACGGTGATGGCGTTTTCGAACGCCGGCTTGGTCATGATGTCGCGGGGCTTGAGCCCCAGGTCCAGGAGCTTGAGCACCTGCATGCCGGCGCGTTCGCAATCCACCTCCTTATCCCTGGAAATCGCTACCTGGGCCGAACTCCCCGGCAGGCTCATCCCCAGCGCCTCGATGGCGGAGGCCATGGTGTTGGCGGTGTACATGCCGCCGCAGGAGCCCGGGCCGGGGATGGCGTTGGACTCGATGGCGTGCAGTTCGGCGTCGTCGATGCGGTTGTTGGCACGGGCGCCTACCGCCTCGAACACCGACACCACGTCCAGCTTCTTGCCGCCGTGGCAGCCGGGCAGGATGGTGCCGCCGTAGACGAACACCGCCGGACGATTCAGGCGGGCCAGGGCGATCATGCAGCCGGGCATGTTCTTGTCGCAGCCGCCGATGGCGACCACGCCGTCATAACCCTGGCAGCCGACCACGGTTTCGATCGAATCGGCGATCACTTCGCGCGACACCAGGGAATATTTCATGCCCTCGGTGCCCATGGAGATGCCGTCCGAGATGGTGATGGTGTTGAAGATCACCGCTTTGCCGCCGCTGCCGTCGACGCCGCGCGCCGCATCCTCGGCCAGCTTGTTGATGTGCATGTTGCACGGCGTCACCATCGCCCAGGTGGAGGCGATGCCGATCTGCGGCTTGGCGAAATCGGCATCGCCGAAGCCGACGGCGTGCAGCATGGCGCGGCTCGGCGCGCGCTCCATGCCGTCGACGACCTGGGACGAAAAGGGACGGGGGTGCTTGTCGGTCATGTTGCGTTTCCTTCGGGAATGTCCGGTTCGCCCTGGATGGCGAGGATGAGAGACGTCAGAACGAGTCCCAGCTGCTGCGTTTGCGCCAGCCGAGCTGTGGAACGATCAGGCCCAGCACGAAGCCGCCGGCCAGCACGCCGGCGCCGATCAGGAACCAGCGTTGCCGGGCGTCCTCCGCCAGCGCCTGGTTTTCCAGGCGCTTGGCTTCGAGATCGCGCTCGACTGTCGCCAGCGTTTCGCGTAGATGGTTGCGTTCCGCTTCGATCTGAAGGGCGTTGGCCGCGGTCTGTCGGATCGAGGCCAGTTCCTCCGTCAGACGCTCGTTTTCCGAGCCGAGATTGCGGGAGTTCGATTCCGCCGCCTCCCGGCCGGACCGCAGGTCGGCGAGCTCGGCTTCGAGCGATTTGCGCTGGTTTTCGAGTTCGGCGAGTTTCTGCTTGAGCTCGAGGTTTTTCTGCTTTACCTCGTTGAAGTCCTTCAGGAGAACGACCTGGGCGCCGCGCGGTTTCGGGGCCTGGGCCGGCGGCGGGGCGGACTCGGCCGGCACACGGCCGCGTTCCGGTGCGGCGCTCGCTCCCGAAGCCGCGGCAAGCAGAAGGCAGGCTAGGGTTCTTTTCATCTCGGGCCGAAATACCAATGAAAAAAACGGACGAATGCGGTTAGGGATGGCGGGACACGCCGTATCCCGGCAATGGATACCGATTATAACGCCGACTGCGGATTCACCAACGCGGCCTGGACCCGCTTCAAGCCGCCAGCAGAAATTCCAGCAAAGCTTTCTGGGCGTGCAGCCGATTTTCGGCTTCGTCCCAGACCACGCTCTGCGGACCTTCCAGCACCTCGGCGGAAACTTCCTCGCCGCGATGGGCGGGGAGGCAGTGCATGAACAGCGCGTCGGGGCGCGCCAGGGCCATGATGGAGGAATCCACCTGGTAGCTCTGGAACGCGCCGGTGCGCTCGGCCTGCTCGCTCTCCTGTCCCATGCTGGCCCAGACGTCGGTCACGACCAGATCGACGCCGGCCACCGCGGTTCTGACGTCCTGGCCGACCTCGACGCGCTTTCCCGCCGCTTCGACCAGATCGGTCTCGGGTTCGTAGCCCGGAGGGCAGGCGATGCGCAATTCGAAATCCAGCAGTTCGGCGGCGTGGACGTAGGTTTGGCACATATTGTTGCCGTCGCCGATCCAGGCGACGGTTTTGCCGGCGATGTCCCCGCGGTGTTCGAAATAAGTCTGCATGTCCGCCAGAAGCTGGCAGGGATGGAAACGGTCGGTGAGCCCGTTGATGACGGGTACCCTGGAGTACTCGGCGAAGATTTCCACCGTGCGGTGCGAATGGGTGCGGAGCATGACGCAGTCCACCATGCGGGACAGCACCCGTGCCGAATCCTCGATCGGCTCGCCGCGTCCGAGCTGCGTGTCACGCGGGGACAGGAAGATGGAACTGCCGCCGAACTGGGCCATGCCGACTTCGAACGACACCCGGGTACGGGTCGAGGATTTTTCGAACACCATCCCCAGGACCTTGTTTTTCAGGGGTTCGTAGGTTTCTTTCCGTGCCTTGAGTTCGATCGCGCGGGCGATCAGCTCCCGGAATTCGGCGGAACTGAGGTCGCGCAAGGTGACGAGGTGACGCGGTTTCATGGCGAATCTGCTGGATCGGTGATATCAACCAACGGTGCCGAGATGGCTTTCCACGATGGAACTCAATCGCTCCACCAGGTCGTCGGCCTGGGCGTCCGTCAGTATCAGGGGCGGGAGCAGACGCACGGTCCGCTCCGCGGTGACGTTGATGAGCAAGCCCTGCTCCAGGGCGATCCCGACGAGCTCGGTACAGGGCCGCTCGAATTCGATACCGATCATGAGGCCCAGGCCCCGGATTTCGGTTACGCCGGGATGTTCGCCAAGGCGGGCCAGGAGGCCGCCCAGCAACCGCTGGCCAAGGCTCTCCGCCCGCGTCACCAAGGCCTGCTGTTCCAGGGTGTCCATCACCGCCAGGGCCGCGGCGCAGGCCAGCGGATTGCCGCCGAAGGTGGAGCCGTGCTTGCCGGGCGTGAGCATTTCCGCGGCGACGCCGCGCGCAAGACACGCGCCGATCGGCACGCCATTGCCGAGCGCCTTCGCCAGCGCCATCACGTCCGGGACGATTGCGGCATGCTGGTGGCCGAACATCCGGCCGGTCCGGCCCATGCCCGTTTGAACTTCATCGAGCATCAGCAGCCAGCCGCGGCGCTCGCACAGCGACTTGAGACGCGCCAGGTAACCGTGAGGTGGAATGCGGACCCCGCCTTCGCCCTGCACCGGTTCGACCAGAACGGCGACGACGTCGGGATCGTCGACGGCGGCGACGGCCTCCGCGTCGCCGTAGGGCAGGCGCACGAAGCCGCCGACCAGGGGCGCAAATCCTTCCTGGACCTTCGGGTTGCCGGTGGCGCTCAGCGTTGCCAGCGTGCGGCCGTGGAAACTTCCATCCATGACGACGATCTTCGGATCGTCGATGCCGCGGTGATGTCCGTAACGCCGCGCGATCTTGATCGCGGCCTCATTGGCCTCGGCGCCCGAGTTGCAAAAGAAGGCGTTGTCCATTCCGCTCAGGCCGCAGAGGCGTCCGGCCAGTTCTTCCTGCAGCCCGATGCGGTACAGGTTGGAGCTGTGGACCAGCCGCCCGGCCTGATCGCACAAAGCCTTCGCCACTGCCGGATGGGCGTGGCCCAGGCTGCAAACGGCGACGCCGGAAACGGCGTCGAGGTAACGCTTGCCTTCGGTGTCGAAAAGCCATGCGCCCTCACCTTGGGTGAACGTCACGGGTTGCCGGGCGTAAGTCGGCATGATGTTGCTCGTCATCGATGTGCGGAAAAACCCGAAAAAAACAAAAGGCAGTCGAGCCAGACTGCCTAGGAGGGGAGGAAGGTTAACGGAAAAGAAGGAGCAGCACAAGAACTTCATCGACCCGATACGGCAGGCCGTTTCAGCCAGGCCGGCCGGTGTCGGCCACTCGGCCATTCCGCTTGACGTCCTGGGTTCGGTATCGAACAATCAAAAAATTTCACCCGGAGCAAATGAAGAGGCAAACCGTGGACGTGATCGAAAGTATCAAGCGCCAGATCGCAGACAATCCCGTCATCCTGTACATGAAGGGAACGCCGGATTTCCCGCAGTGCGGATTTTCCGGACGGGCTGTGCAGATTCTCGACAAGTGCGGAGCGGAGTACGCCTTCGTCAACGTTTTCGAGGCGCCCGGCATTCGTGAGAACCTGAAGCTGGTTTCCAACTGGCCGACTTTTCCTCAGTTGTTCATCGGCGGCGAACTGGTCGGCGGCAGCGACATCATGATGGAGCTTTACGAGAGCGGCGAACTGCAGAAACTGCTTGCCGGAGCAAAAAAGGCCGGGGAGCGGCAAGCCTGAACCCGGACGGTCATTCCGGCGGCAGGAGTTCGGTCATCCGCTTCCAGCGGTTGACGATGGTGCAAAAGAGGCGAGCGGTCTGGTTGGCGTCGTAGGCCGCCGAATGGGCTTCCTGATGGTCCCAGCTGAGCCCCGCCGCTTGCGCCGCTCGCGCCAGGACGGTCTGGCCGTAGGCGAGGCCGCCCAGGGTCGCGGTATCGAACGTGCTGAAGGGGTGGAAGGGATTCTTCTTGATCCTGGCGCGGCTCGATGCGGCGTTGAGGAAGGCGATGTCGAAAGCCGGGTTGTGGCCCACGAGGATCGCCCGTGTGCAGCCGTGCTGCCGGATGGATTGCTGGATGGCGTCGAAAATCTGCGACAGCGCATCGCGTTCGTCCACCGCGAACCGGAAGGGATGAAATGGATTGATCTTGTTGAAGCTCAGCGCGGCCTCATCCAGCTTGGCGCCTTCGAAAGGCTTCACATGCAACTGATGGGTGCGGACGGGGTGAAGATTTCCCGATTCATCCATGTCCAGGTGGACGGCGGCGATTTCGAGGAGGGCGTTGGCATGCGGATCGAAACCGGAGGTCTCGACGTCCACGACGACCGGCAGGTAACTCCGGAAGCGCCTGGCCAGGGGGGATTTGCGGGAAGTCATAAAGAGTGCCGATCGCGGGTTTGCGGTGCATTAGCACCCATTGTAAGGCGATTTCGGGGCCGATTGCATTGCGGATTGCGGCATAGCGTTTAGAATACGCACACGCGTCAAGCTCCCCTGGAATCACGAGATCAAGGGTATAAGAACAGTATGGAAAATTCTCGAATCATGCCCGACCGGCTTGTGCTGGTCTTTCTAGTCGCGGCGGGGGCGGCCGGCTGTGCGTCGGATAACGTCAAACAGGAGGAGCCGGTCAAGGCGGGCACTCCCCAGACGCATGTCGATTCGCGTGACCCTTGGGAGGGGTGGAACCGCGGCGTGCAGTCCTTCAACGACGGACTGGACGACTACTTCATGAAGCCCGTGGCAAAGGGCTATCAATGGGCCGCTCCCAAATTCGTCGACAAGGGGGTCACGAATTTTTTCAGTAATGTCGACGACGTTTCGGTGATTGCGAATGATCTGCTCCAGTTCAAACTGCTGCAGACGGGACAGGATTTGGGGCGCTTCATCGTCAACTCGACGATCGGCATGGCGGGATTCATCGACGTGGCAGACAAGCTCGATCTGCCCAAACACTACGAGGACTTCGATCAGACCTTGGCGATCTGGGGCGTGCCTTCCGGTCCGTATCTCGTGCTGCCCGTCATCGGGCCGGGTTCGCCGCGCGGCGTGGTCGGCTTCGCCGGCGATACCGCGGCCAACCCCATCAACTACGTCACGCCGGCAGCGGTTCCCTGGGGTGCCGGAGCCGGGCGGTACGTGGACGTCCGGGCCGACATGCTGAGCGCGACCAAGATCGCCGACGAGGCTTCGGTGGACCGTTACGAGTTCATCCGAAACGCCTATTTCCAGCAGCGGAACTATCTGATTCACGATGGCAATCCACCGCTCGAAGAGGATTTCGGCGGCGGCGAAGGCGTGGAGATGGAATTGGAGCTGCAGGGCATCGAAGACCGCGCCAACGAAGCCAAAGAGAAGGAAAAGGCAGAGCCGGCTTCACCCTGACGGTTTTTTCCGCAGTTGCATGAAAAAGCCCGCTCACGAAGCGGGCTTTTTCATGGCCGGTTGTTAGCCCGTGTGGCGAGATGCCCGCCAGGCGAGGGGTTCTCCGGCCATGGCAGGAACCAGGCTTTCCGCTCCGAACGGCAGCGCGTCCGGAATCTGCCACGGCGTCCGGTGCAGGGTAAGGGTTCCGCGGTTCCTGGGGCGCCCGTAGAAATCGGCGCCGTTGTGGCTGGCGAACCGCTCGAGCATGTGCAGCGCGCCCGCCCGCTCGAACGCGATGGCGTAGAGCTCCATGGCCGTCAACGCCGTGTAGCAGCCGGCGCAGCCGCAGGCGCTCTCCTTTTGCGGCCTGGGGTGGGGGGCGCTGTCGGTGCCGAGGAAGAAGTGGGCGTCGCCGCTGGTCGCAGCCGCCACCAGCGCCCGCCGATGGGATTCGCGCTTGAGCACCGGCAGGCAGTAATGGTGGGGACGGATGCCGCCGGCCAGCAAGGCGTTGCGGTTGTACAGCAGATGGTGGGCCGTGATGGTGGCTCCGACGCGGGGACCGCGGCTCTGCACGAACTCCACGCCCTCCTTCGTCGTCACGTGTTCCAGGACGATGCGCAATTCCGGGAAGCCCCTGACCAGCGGTTCCAGAACCGATTCGATGAAACGCGCTTCCCGGTCGAAAATGTCGACTTCCGCGTCGGTGACTTCGCCGTGGATGAGCAGCGGTACGCCATGCCGTTCCAGGGCTTCGAGCGCCCGGTGGACCTTTTCGATACCGGTGACTCCGGCCTCGGAGTGGGTGGTGGCGCCGGCCGGGTAGAGCTTGAATCCGATGATCTCCGGCGTTTCGGCCGCGCGCCGGATCTCGTCGGCCGGCGTGGCATCCGTCAGATAAAGCGCCATCAGCGGCTCGAAGCGCGCATTTTCGGGCAGGGCCGCCAGGATGCGGCCACGGTATTCCAACGCGGCCGCCACCGTCGTCACCGGCGGTTTCAGGTTGGGCATGACGACCGCCCGGCCGAACTGACGGGCGCTATGGTCCACTATGTCCGCCATGGCCGCGCCGTCGCGCAGGTGCAGATGCCAGTCGTCGGGTGTCGCCAGCGTGATCGAGTCCATGCCGATTCCGGGGAGATGTGGTTCTCCGGGGATTATACCGGCCTCCCGCCGGTTTTCCTTCAGAACGCCAGCTTGACGCCGGCCCAGGCCGCCCTGGGCGAACCCGGCCCGACGAAGCGGTTGTTGGTGTAGTCAGGCCCCAGCACTTCCTGAGGATTGCCGTACATGCCGAACGTCTGGTACTGCGCGTCGAACAGGTTGTTGACGCGGAAGAACATCGAGAAGTGCTCGTCGTAACGGTACTCGCCGTGCAGCATTACGATGGTGTAGTCCTCCAGCGGCGCGGTCAGATTGGCTTCGTCGCCGCGCAGATACTGTCCGCTGTTGTAGATGATCTCGGTGCCGGCGGTGAGTCCTTCCATAATGGTCACGGAAGCGTTGAACTTCAGCATGTTCTGCGGGATGCCGGGGATGTGGTCTCCCTTTTGCACGTAGATCAGGCCGTCCTGGGCGTAGGGGTTGTTCGGGCTGTTTTCGACGAACGGCGTCTGGAAAGTGGCGTCGAGCAGTGTGTAGTTCAGCCCCAGCCGGAATCGTTCGAACTCGGCGTTGACGCCAAGCTCGAAGCCCCTGCGCAGGGTCTGGCCGACGTTGTCGAAATAGCCCTCGTTGTTGTACACGCCGCTGGCCGCGATGAAGAGGATGTCGTTGCTGTTTTCGGTCTGGAACAGCGTCGCGTTCCAGCTGATGTCGCCCTCTACCCCTCCTCCGAAATCGATGTCCGCAAATCCGCCGCGCGCGCCGATTTCGCCGGTGGTCGCGACCACCTGCTTGAGCGGTGGGTCGGACAGGAAGGCGTTGGGCAGCTTGCAGGGCCGGGCGGGATCGGCGCAACTGAGTTCGAGGGGCGTCGGAGCGCGGTTGGATTGGCTGAAGTTGCCGAAGAAGTTGAGTTCCGGCCGCCAGTTATAGGTGAGGCCGGCGGAAGGATTGATCCGGTCGTAGCTGTGATTGCCGTTCAACTCGGTGCCGATCTGGTCGACGAGTTCGATCTGGGTCAGGTTGTAGCGGCCCGACACGGTGAAAGTGAGTTCGTCCGTGAGCGAAAACGAGTCGCTCAGATAGATCCCGTAGTTGTAGACGCTGGTATGCAGCCGCACCCGCGGCTCTTCGAGGATGACGCCGCTCCCGAGAGTGCCGCGGCTGGGCAACAGTTCGGCGAGTTCGGTGTCGGCGCCGTAATCGACCTGTCCCTGGTTGTAGACGCCGCCAACGAGGAAGCGGTTGCCGTAACCGCCCAGCGTCTGGTTGAACGCAGCCTGCAGGCTGCCGCCGTAGTTGCGCTGGTTGGTCTGGGTGAAATTGTTGGTGGCGCCCTCGACCTTGGGGGTGGACACCACGGGGCGTCCGTATATGTCCAGTATGTCCAGTACTTCCTCGCCTTCCCCGCCGTCGTCGCACATGTAGGTGGGGTCGTCTTCACAGGGTTCGTAGTCCGAACCGTCGCCGTTGAAGGTGCTGATCAGGTTCTGGCGGAAGAAGGCGTTGCCGGACAGTTCGATGTCGTCGGTCAGCCAGTGGTTGCCGTCCAGCGAGGCCAGGAACAGGTTGGTCTTGGTCTGGTCCGGATAGGTGAAGACGGCGTTGGGCTGCTGGTTGTAGAGCTGGATCGGAACCGCGCCGTTGCCGACCATGTTGTCGTCGGTCGCCGCGAAGTTCATGTTGAGATTGGAGCGGTCGTCGTTCTTCCAGCTCAGGGTGGAGAACCACTGCATCACGCCGGTAGGAGAGTATTCGCGCCAGCCGTCCTCGTGGAAATTGCGGAAATGGAAATAGGCCCCGAATTCGCCGTTGTTCCAGCCGGTCTCGACCTCCTCCGAGTTGCGGCCCCAGGAGCCGCCGAACAGTTCGGCCCGGTAGCCCGGCGCCGTGAAACCGTTCTTGGTGCGGACGCTGATCGCGCCGCCCAGGGTGTTCTGGCCGAACACCGGGTTGGAGCCGGATTCCAGGCTCATCCTGTCGATGGCGCCTTCGGGGATGAGGTCCCAGTTCACCGTGTCGCCGAAGGGCTCGTTGAAGCGGATGCCGTTGACGTACACCGAAAGGCCCTGCGGCAACCCCAGCAAGGGTGAGGCGACGAAACCGCGGTACTGCACGTCCGGCTGGAACGGGTTGTTCTGGGCGTCGTTGACGTTGACGCTGCCGAAGAATCGGTTCATGTAGTCCGGCAGGGTGACGCTTTCCGCCTGGTCCAGCTCCTTGGCGTCGACGGTCTGGACACGGGACGGGAGCTTGTACTCCTCCACGCCCGAATCTCCGACCGGCGAGTCGGCGATGACCTTGACGGTCTCCAGCTGCACCGTCTTGTCCGCCGTTTTTTGGGATTCGGCGGTCTTGGCGGTTTCCTCCGCGGCGCCGGCGCATTGGGCGAAACTCAAGGCGGCGATGCCGCAAACGGTGATCTTGCGCATGTCGATGTCACTCTCAAAAAATCGCGCAATGATAGGGAATGGCCGCCCGATACCGATAGGGAAAAAAATCCCGCCGTTCGGAAGTCTTTCGGGTTTGACAAAACCACCCTGCGCCAAGAGACTGCCGCGACGTTTCGGAGCCCGATCGCGTCCCTTTGAATCAATCAATAAGGAGTAATGACAGCCATGCAGTATGCAGTCCTGGTTCTCATCCTGATCGCTCTGCTGATCGTGTTCATCTACAACGCCCTGGTGCGCCTCAGGGTGCAGTGCGACAACGCTTGGGCCGACGTCGACGTGCAGCTCAAGCGCCGCTACGACCTGATCCCGAACCTGGTGGAAACCGTCAAGGGATACGCAGCGCATGAGAAGGGCACGCTGGAGGCCGTCGTCGATGCGCGCAACCGGGCCATGTCGGTTCAGGGTGCCGCGGGGCGGGCCGAGGTGGAGGATGCCCTGAGCGGCGCGCTGCGGCAGCTCTTCGCATTGGCCGAACAGTATCCCCAGCTAAAGGCGGTCGAAAGTTTCAACCAGCTGCAGGGCACCCTTACCGAAATCGAAGACACGGTGCAGAACGCCAGGCGCTACTACAACGCCGCGGTGCGCGATCTCAACACCCGGATCGCCCAGTTCCCCTCCAATCTCATTGCGAACGGCTTCGGTTTCACCTCCCGCACTTTCTTCGAGCTCAGCGAAACCGCCCAGCGCGAGGCGCCGGCCGTGCGTTTCGATACCGGTGCCCGCTGAAGGGGGCGATGATGCGGTGGCCAGTCCTCTTGTTCGTCTGGCTGGTTTGCAGCTTTCAGGTCCAGGCACGGTCTCTGGTGATCCAGAGTTTCCACGCCGACATCGTGGTGGGAGCCGACGGTGGGCTGGACGTCACCGAAACCATCCGTCCTCGCTTCGAGGGCAGTTGGAACGGCATCTACCGCTCGATTCCAGTCGAGTACCGTACGCCGCAAGGGTTCAACTATCACCTGTTCCTCGACCTGCTCGGCGCGACCGATTCGCAGGGGGCGTCGTTGAAGGTGGAGGATGGCAGTGAACGCCATTACCGCAAGTTCAAGATCTGGATCCCGGGTGCGGAGGATGTCGCGAAGACTGTGATATTGCATTACCGGGTGCGCAACGGCCTCAAGTTTTTCGACGATCACGACGAGCTGTACTGGAACATCACCGGCGACGAATGGGAGGTTCCCATCGAAGCCGCCAGCGCCCGCATCGTGCTGCCGTCCGGCGCCGAAGGTGTCCGCACGCTGGCCTTCACCGGCAGCTACGGTTCGCGGGAAGAGGCCGCCGAGGTGCAGGTGCGCGGCCGCGAAATCGATTTCCGCATGCAGCGTCCCCTGGCTTTCCACGAGGGGCTGACCGCGGTCGTCGGCTGGAACAAAGGCGTGGTGCAGCGGCCTGCGGCCATGGCGCGGACCGCGGATTTCCTGCGCGCCAACTGGCCGTTGGGTCTGCCCCTGGTCGTGCTGGCCGCGATGTACCGGCACTGGTCCGTCCGCGGCCGCGACCCGCGCCTTCGCCCCATCGCCCCGCAATACCGCCCGCCGGAGGGACTGACGCCGGCCGAATTGGGAACCTTGATCGACAATTCCGCGGACATGCGGGACATCACCGCCACCCTGGTCGATCTCGCGGTCAAAGGCTATGTCCTGATCGAAAAAGAGGAAACCGACCGGCTGCTGGGCGTCTTCAAGGACACCGATTACCTGTTCCGGTCGCGCCAGCCGCCTTCCGCCTGGAGTGTGCTCCGTCCGCATGAGCGTGCGCTCCTGAGCGGTGTGTTTTCAGGAGGGAAGGAAAGCGTCCGGCTTTCCGAACTGGAGCGGAAGTTCCATGTCCATTTGCCCGGCATCCGCGACAAGATCTTCGACGCCCTGATGGCGCAGCGCTATTTCGCCGCCCGCCCCGACCGGGTGCGGAGGAACTACATGCTGGGCGCTCTGGTGCTCGGCGTGGTCTGGTTCTTCGGCGCGATTCTCGGCGCCAATTACGCCAGCCTGCACTGGGGCATGGCGCCCGGCACCCTGGTCCTGCCCGGTCTGGTTTCGGCGGCGATCGTCGCCCTTTTCGGATATTTCATGCCGGCCCGGACGCCGGCGGGGACGCGGGTGCTGGAAGCCGCGCTGGGATTCGAGGACTTTCTGGAAAAAGTGGAAGCCGACCGCATGGACCGGATGATCCGTACTCCCGAGACGTTCGAGAAGCTGCTTCCCTACGCCATGGCGCTGGGGCTGGAAAAACGCTGGGCGGCCGCTTTCGCCGGCATCTGCACCCAGCCGCCGGCATGGTATCGGGGCGGGAGCGCCATGGATTTCGATGCCGGCGGTTTCTCCCGCGATCTCGGCCGCATGTCCGCGCAGGCCGCGTCGGCCATGAGCTCGGCGCCGCGCAGCTCCGGCGGGTCAGGCTTCAGTGGGGGAAGTTCCGGCGGCGGTTTCGGCGGCGGGGGCGGCGGCGGATTTTAACCTAGCCTGCTGCGGGCGCTCCGCCGTCCGTGATATGTTTTCCCAATACAGAGAAGCCGTATCTGCCGGTTGTACCGGCATCCGTAATCGACCACCGAGGATTCCCAAGTCATGAATGACCGTAACGATTCGAGCGACGACCAAGGCCTGCGCCTGTCCATCTTAGGGATGCGCTGCGCAGGTTGCGTCGAGGCCGTCGAAACCGCATTGAAGGATGTGCCGGGAGTGGAGGCCGTCAGCGTCAACTTCGGCGATCATTCCGCGCTGGTGAAGGGCAAGGCCGATCCGGAAACCTTGAAGGCCGCGCTCAAGGAGGCGGGCTACGACGGCGCGGTGATGGAAGCCCTCGAAGACCCTTCGGTACAGGAGCGGGCCGAAGAGGAGCGCTACCGCGAACTGCTGAAAAAAGCCGCCTGGGCCGGCTCCCTCGGCGTGCCGCTGATGCTGGGCGCGCACCTGGACTGGTTTCCGATGATCGGGACGTCGGCCGGAACGACGTTCTGGACCCTCGTTTCGCTGCTCACGCTGGCGGTGCTGTATTGCTCCGGTGGGCATTTCTTCCGCGGCGCGGTCAAGTCGTTCCAGCATCGCCAGGCCAACATGGACACGCTGATCGCGCTGGGCACCGGCGCGGCTTGGTTCTATTCGACGGTGGCCATCGATTCCGCCGATCTGCTGCCGGCGCAAGGGCAGCACGCCTATTTCGAGGCGGCGGCGATCATCATCGCCTTCATCAATTTCGGCTCGGCGTTGGAGACGCGCGCCCGCGGCAAGACCTCATCCGCGATCCGCGCACTGATCGGCCTGCAGCCCCGTACCGCGCGGGTGATCCGCGATGGCCAGGAACTCGACGTGCCGATTTCCGAGGTCGGTCTGGACGAGGTCCTGAGGGTGCGGCCGGGCGAAAAGATTCCGGTGGACGGTACCCTGGTCGAGGGCCGGTCGACGGTCGACGAGTCCATGCTGACCGGCGAGCCGATTCCGGTGGAAAAAGGCGAGGGCGATACGGTGGTGGCGGGTACCCTGAACCAGTCCGGCACCTTCCTGTTCCGCGCCACCCGCATCGGCCGCGATACCGTCCTGGCCCAGATCATCGCCAGCGTGCGGCAGGCCCAGGCCACCAAGCCCGAGATCGCCCGTCTGGTGGACAAAGTCTCCGCGGTGTTCGTGCCGGCGGTGGTCGGTATCTCGGCCTTCACCTTCCTGGTCTGGTGGATCTTCGGGCCGGCGCCTTCGTTCGGCTATGCCTTCGTCACCGCGATGACGGTGCTGGTCATCGCCTGTCCCTGCGCTTTGGGGCTGGCGACGCCGATTTCGATCATGGTCGCGGTCGGGCGTGCCGCGCAGCACGGCATCCTCATCCGCCGCGGCGAGGCGTTGCAGAGCGCGGGCCGGCTCACCGCCGTGGTGCTGGACAAGACGGGGACGATCACCGAAGGCCGGCCCAGCGTGATGGGCATCGATACGGCCAAGGGCTGGTCGGAGAAACGCGTGCTGGGTCTGGCCGCGAGCCTCGAGGCAGGGTCCGAACATCCGCTCGCTTCGGCTGTGCTGCGCGCCGCGGAGGCGGGCGGGATAGCGACGTCTACGGTGGACGGTTTCGTCGCGGAGCCCGGTCACGGCGTCGCCGGGAGCGTCGACGGCGTTCGGTTGCTGCTCGGCAACGTGGTCATGCTGGAAAAGTACGGCGTGGATTTGCGGGCTTTCGAAACCCAACTGGCGAGCTGCTTCGAGGAGGCGCTGACGCCGCTCCTGCTTGCGGCCGACGGCCAGGTGGTCGGCCTGCTGCGGGTCGCCGACCCGATCAAGCCGGACGCCCGCGAGGCGGTGCAGCGCCTGAAGGAACTCGGCGTCCGGGTATTGATGGTGACCGGCGATCATGAAGCCACCGCCCAGGCGATCGGCCGCGCGGCCGGCATCGACGAGGTCCGCGCCCAGGTGTTGCCGCAGGACAAGGCGACGGTGGTGAAGGATCTCCAGTCGCGCGGCGAGATCGTCGGCATGGTCGGCGACGGCATCAACGATGCGCCGGCCCTTGCGCAAGCCGATGTGGGCTTCGCCATCGGCACCGGCACCGACATCGCGATCGAAAGCGGCGACGTCGTGATCATGGCGGGTTCGCCGCTGAAAGTCTCCGAAACCGTTCATTTGTCGCGGCTGACGGTGCGCAACATCAAGCAGAATCTGCTGGGGGCGTTCATTTACAACACCCTGAGCATACCGGTCGCGGCGGGTATCCTGTACCCGTTCGCCGGCGTGCTGCTGAACCCGATGATCGCAGGTGCCGCCATGGCACTTTCTTCGGTCACCGTGGTGACCAACGCCAATCGTTTGCGCTGGCTATGAATCGGCGGAAAAAAGCCTATCCTTTTCCGCTGCGGTCGAGATAACCCAAAACAAGGAGGAGCGTATGACGGAATTCGCACGGCCCATGGTTTCGCTGGGTTTCACCGCGGAGCTTTTTCCGCCCGGCACCCATATGTGCTACCTCTACAACGACGAACAGGAACGCCTGGAAATCATGTCCGCGTTCGTGCGCAGCGGTATCGAAGCCGGGGAAAAGATCGCGTATTTCGTCGAGGAGATGAGCCCTCAGGCGCTGCGCGACTACTTCGCGGACCTTGGCATCGTGCCCGCGGAAGAAGCGCAGTTGGACATCGATCCGTCCGTCGAGGTGTATTGCCCGGATGGCCGCTTCTCGCCCGACAGGATGTTGGGCCGCCTACGTTCGGCCTATGAGGACGGTATCAGGGACGGGTTCGGCGGTGTCCGGCTGACCGGTGAAATGCATTGGGCGCTGCGGGGGCTGCCGGGTTCGGAGCGGCTGGCCGAATACGAGTCCCGCATCAACCTCCTGGTGGTCGATTGCCCGCTCACCGTGATCTGCCAGTACGACGCCAATCACTTCGACGGCGCCACCCTGTTCAAGGTGCTCAACGCCCATCCCATGATGATCGTGCGGGGACAGGTCGTCCACAATCCGTACTATCTCCCTCCCCAGGAATATTTCGCCCGTTATCCGGCGCCAAATGCCTGAGCGATGACCCGGCTGGAGTTGGAGGCGACCGTCCTCGGGCGCCTCCTCGTGATTCAGGAAACGCTGGACATACTCCCCGATCCGGCTGGCATCGGGGAGTTTCTGGATGCCGCTTTGGCCGAGGTGCCCGGGGTGGCGGGCGCCCATCTTTGCGTCGACGGCAAGCTGGTGCCGGCTTCTCCCGACCTCGCCCCCCTTTGCGCCGGCATGGAACCGAATCATGCGCGGATTGCGGCCGGCCCCATGGGTGAAGGCCAGCGGCTTTTCGTCTACCCCTTGCGGATCGCGTCCCGCTTCTACGGCGTACTGCTGCTGCGTCTGTCGGACCCGGCGGAGTTCCGGAATTACCGGGACTTCCTGGGCAATATCGCCAACGTGGTGGCACGGACGCTGGAGAATCGCGCGTTCGTGGCGGAACTGGCCCGTTCCAACCGCCTGCTCGAACAGCGTGTGGACGAGCGTACCCGCGCGTTGTCCGAGAAGACCGTCGAGCTTCAGCGCGAATGCGAAATCCGCCGCGCCATCCAGGACGATCTGGCCGAGAGCGAGGAGAAGTTCCGCCAGATCAGCACGGCGGCGCTGGACGCCATCGCGATCATCGACGGCCGCGGCCGGGTGACTTATTGGAACCCGGCGGCGGAGGCCATGTTCGGCTACTCGAGCGATGAAATCGTCGGACGCGATCTCCACGAAGTGCTGGCGCCGGAACGCTACCTCGGGCCTTACCGCGCGGGAATCGCCGAGTTCCGGCGGAGCGGCACGGGCGCGGCGATCGGCCTGACGCGGGAAATGTACGCGATGCGCAAGGATGGCAGTGAATTTCCAATCGAGCTTTCGGTATCTTCGGTGAAGATCCGCGGAGAATGGACTGCCATCGGCGTCATCCGGGACATCACCGAGCGGAAACATGCGGATGCCCTCAAGGCCAGGCTGGCCGCCATCGTGGAGTCGTCGGAGGACGCCATCCTGGCCAAGACCCTCGACGGCATCATCACGAGCTGGAACGCCGCCGCCGAGAGGATGTTCGGTTACCGTGCCGAGGAAATCATCGGCCAGCCCGTCACCCGTTTGGCGCCCCCGGAGCTGCACGGCGAGATCCGCCGGTGCCTGGCGGAAGTCGCCGACGGCAGGGCCGTGCGGAATCTCGAGACCCGGCGCATGACCAGGAGCGGAGAGCCAATCGACGTTTCGCTGACGATTTCCCCGGTGCGCGGCGAAGAGGGGAAGGTCGTGGGAGCTTCCGCGATCGGACGCGACATCACCGAATTCAGGCGATCGGAACAAGCGTTGCGGCGGCTCAACCGGGTCCTCAAGACCGTCACCGGTTGCGACAGCATCCTGGTCCGGGCGCGGAGCGAAGCCGAACTGCTCGGCGAGATGTGCCGCGTCATCGCCGACGCCGGCGGGTATGGCAAGGCTTGGGTGGGCGTGCTTCCAGAGGGTCCGAACGCACATGTGCCGCCTGAGGTCTATCACAGCGAAACGCCGGGAATCGCGGACTTCGTTTCACGGCTGCGGGAGCGCGAAGTGTTCGATTCCATCTTGCGCAGCGTGGGCCATTCCGGTGTCAGGCGGGTGTTGCGGGAGGTTGACGAAGCGTCGCCGCTGTTCCCTTTGCGGCACTGTGCCATCGAGCAAGGCTGCGATGCCTTCGCGCTGATTCCGATACGGAATGGCTCGGATGTCGCCGGCATGCTGGGGCTCTGTGCGGAGACTCTAGAAGCCTTCGATGGCGACGAAATGGCGCTGCTGGAAAAGCTGGCGGGGGATATGGCGTACGGCATCGCTCATCTGCGGGATCAGGCCGAACGCCTGAAGAATGCCGATCGGATCACGCGAAGCCTGGAGCAGACGATTCAAGCCGTCGCCACCACCCTTGAAATGCGGGACTCCTATACCGCTGGCCACCAGCGGCGGGTGGCCGATCTCGCCGCGGCCATCGCGAAAAAACTGAATTTGTCCGAAGACGAGGTGCACGGCATCCGGCTGGCCGGCATGGTCCACGATCTCGGCAAGATTCGCATCCCCGCCGAAATCCTGACCAAGCCGGGCCGGCTGACCCCCTTGGAATTCGATTTCATCAAAACCCACTCCCAGGTCGGATACGACATACTCAAGGACGTCGCGTTCCCCTGGCCGATCGCAGACATGGTCCTGCAGCACCATGAGAAGCTGGACGGGTCGGGGTATCCGCAAGGACTCGCCGGTGACGCCATCCTCCTCGGCGCGAAGATCATCGCGGTCGCGGACGTCATGGAGGCCATGTCGTCACATCGCCCCTACCGGCCTGGTCTCGGCAACGAAGCGGCGCTGGCGGAACTGGAGGCGCGCCGCGGAAGCTGGTATGACGCGCGGGTCGTCGATGCCTGCACGGCCCTTTTCCGGGACGAAGGCTACCCGCTGCAGTGACGCCCCTTGCGGATAGGCGAGAGGCACGGCTTGAGATGTCGGAAGCGGTAAGCCGGAGCCAGGTGTCGATCGGGGAGCGCACGGAATCATGCCTCACCTGAGCGGGAGGCGGTGCGCGCTGCCAGGGCCCGACGTGAAATGGTAAGATGCGAGCCGCTACTGCACGACCCACGCCTCGGTGGTGAAACTGGTAGACACAAGAGACTTAAAATCTCTCGGCTGCAAGGCCATGCCGGTTCGATTCCGGCCCGAGGCACCAGGAAAATCAATTCCTTAAAACTTCTCGCGCGCTACTTTGATCTGCTCCGATCTCGGGAGCGTCCACAAACTGTCCACGCACACCCGAAAGCGGGTTGAAACGGACCGCTTGTTCCAGGTGATCCGGCGAGAGGTAAGCGTACCGCCTTGTCATCGCCAGTCCATGCCGGACAGCGCGGAATACATCTCTCGCGAGATGTATGGCAGCGGGTACGGAGTCTCGGGATGTTGACTTGACTGCTTTCTTCGTCCGTCATAGCCGGGAGCGGCTTTCGCAATCGCAGGTGGAGCAGTGCGTAGGCCGTCTGGAATGCCAGCGGTTGGCGATCTCGAAGAGGACGGATGTGGAGCATGTGGCTTACTTGAACCGGAAGTTCGGGAGGCTGTACAAGGAGGATCGTTGACAACGCTGGTTGTCATCCCAGGATTTGCGCGAAGCGGAACGCTTGGCGCGGTCACATGAGCAGGAGATTCGGAATGCTTGGCACAGACATTTCGCCGGTTGAGGTTTCCGGCGTTTCAAAGCACGGCTTTTGGCTACTCCTTGACGACGAGGAGGAGCTGTTCGTGGCGTTCGCAGATTTTCCGTGGTTTTCCAAGGCGCCGGTGGAGCAGTTGTTTCATGTCGAGCGGCCGCAGCCGCACCACCTTTACTGGCCGGATTTGGACGTTGATTTGCACGTGGATTCGATCCGCCATCCGGAGCGGTTTCCTTTGGTTTCGGGGGTTGGGTCTTGACCAAGTGTCTTTTACGAATGAAGCGAAGGTAATCCGATGAACTACAGCATCGAACAGGAGCAGGAATCGGACGGCCGCTGGATCGCAGAGGTTCCCGAGTTGCCGGGAGTCATGGCCTATGGGTTGAGCTGGGAAGAGGCGACAGTCAAGGCGGAAGTCCTGGCGCTTAGGGTGATCGCGGAGCGCCTGGAGAATAACGAGAGCCAGCCGGTTTCAATCAATATTTCGGTGCCGAACGCGGCATGACGCAATGGCCGTCAAAGAAGGCGAAACAAATTCTCGCTGCACTGCTTCGGTCCGGGTGGAGGATCAAGCGGCAAAACAGGGTCGCACAAGACGTTAGAGCACAACGATTTTCCGGACTACGTCTTTGCGTTTCATGACGCGGACGACATTGGACCGCGCATGCTGGCACGGATCGCGAAGCATACGGGACTGGAGCCGGAGGACCTTTAGCCTGCGTAGCATCGCTAACGCTATGATTCGTGAACACTTAAAGAAACGCCTGGCCAAAGACCGGCCGATGACTTCGATCACGTTGCGAATTCCGGTGGACATGGTGGAGTCTTTGAAGGAGATCGCGCCGCGGAAGGGCTTTTCCGGCTCCAGTCCAGCGTCCCGACTCCGAGCAAGACCGTGAGCCGAAGCCGTCATCCCCAATCCGGACCCGCCGCATTCTCTGACCTGCACGGTGGTTGAATGGTTGCCGGTGTCTACCCGCCCGGAGGCGGTGCAAAGCCTCCTCGATACCTAGGAGTCTGTCGGACTATGGATTTACTCGGGTCGGGATTCTTGGAATCGAGAATTTTTCGGGGGCATTGGCGGGGTAGTCACCAGCGTTTCGCGTCGATAACTAGACCAAGATGTGCCCCGCCTCCCCCATGGCGGCGCTATTGGTGTGTAACGCTTGGTTTTTACGTGAAGCCTGTCACGCTGCCGCCAACACGTGCATCCGCCTCAGATTGAACGCCATCGCCACCAGCTTCCATTCTCCGGCCACTGCCTCCAAGCCGCGCAGAGAGAACTGGCGGAATCCCAAGACCTGTTTGATGATGCCGAACACCGGCTCCACCGTGGATTTGCGCTTGGCGTAGCGGGCCTTCCCTGCCTTCGTTTTGAGTTTCCAGGCCATCTTCTCCACGGGATCGGTGGTTTCCGGTTCCGGGGCATCCGGAGCCAGGCGTTCCGCCAGCGGCACGTGATGGCTGTCCCGTCCCATCGCGATCAGCGGTTCGATCTGCTGTTCGCAGCAGGCGTGCACGTTGCCGGCGCTGAAGTAGCCCGTGTCGGCCAGCAGGGCTTCGGGCTTCCCCCAGGCTTCCGGCAGCTTCTCGATCTCGGCCAGCATCGGTTCGACCTGCTGCTTGTCGTTGGTCTGCTGACTGACGGTGGTGGCGACGATCAACATCGTCTCCACATCCACCGCAGCCTGGCTGTTATAGCCCTGGAGGAAACCCGCGTGGCTCGGCATGATGCGGGATTCCTCGTCGGTCAGATTGATCTGGTCGCTGGCCTTCGGCCCGGTTTCCGGCGGCTTCGGCTCCTGCCCACGTGGCTTCTTGCCCGCCTGCCGCTGGCCTTCGCGACGGGCTACCTTGGCTTCATAGTCCTGCTGCGCCCGGGCATCGCGCTCCGCGACCCGCTCCACGATCTTGGCCTTCGCCTCCGCCAGGGCCTTCAGCCGATCCTGCCGCCGCGCCAACTCCTCTGGCAGGTCGATGCCGTCCGGCTCCTCCGCCCCGTCGGCCTCCGCCGCCTTCTGCAACAAGGCCTGCACCTCCTCCCGCAACTGCGCTTCCAACTTCTCGATGTGGCCATGAGACAAGGCCTTGTGCTTGGAGGCGTTGGCCTTAATCTTGGTCCCGTCCAGGGAAATCTGCCCGAGCCTCACCAGCTTCATCGCCTGCGCCAGGCTCAAGACCTGAACGAACAGGTCCTCCAGCTCCCCCAGAAAGGTCTTGCGAAAGTGGGCCAGGGTGTCATGATCGGGATGGGTTTCCGCCGACAGAAAGCGGAAGGCCACCGAATCGTAGGTGGCCCGCTCAATCTTGCGGCTGGAGAACACCCCGGTGGCATAACCATAAACCAGCAGGGCCAGTAGTACCGACGGATGGTGCGCCGCCGACCCGCGCCCCGAGTAGCGGCTCGTCAGTCGACTTAAATCCAGCTGATCGATGACCTCGACGAGGAACCGTGCCAGGTGGTTGGCTGGCAGCCATTCGTCAACCGAGGGCGGTAGCAGATACTGCTGGTGGCGATTGACGGGGATGAAGCGGCTCATCGGGTCTCACCTTGTCGCGATCTATCCGGAATAGGCCGCTATGTTAACGGAAACAGCGGACTTCCGCCCCTCCAATCCGGTTCGAACCAGAACCGGAAAGTCCGACAGACTCCTAGTGTCTAATTGCATTATTAAGCGACTGTAATATCATGTCTCCGTTACCCACAGGAACGGAGGGAAGGATGGCGCGAGTTGCCATATCGGTGAGTTGTACGGACCAAGACCGGCGTGAGTTGGAGCGTTTGAGCAATAGCCGCACCGAGGAGGCTCGTCTGGTCGAGCGCGCCAAGATTGTCATGGGCTGTCTGGCGGGCAAGCGCAATGACGAAATTGCTGCTGAACTCGGTATCCGGCCCGGCACGGTCGGTGTCTGGCGCAGGCGCTTTGCGGCTGAAGGATTGAAAGGGCTGGGTGATCGAAAAAGACCGGGCAAGCCTCCGCGGTACCCGCCGTCCGAGTTGCGCAATCGATTGCTTGCGCAGATTGAACAGCCGCCGCCGGCCGGACAGGCGACGTGGGATGGCGGGTCGTTGTCGAAAGCCTTGGGGGTTTCCGATGATGCCGTCTGGCGTCTGTTGCGCAAAGAAGGCATCCAACTCCAGCGGCATCGCTCGTGGTGCGTCAGCACGGACCCTCAGTTTGCCATCAAGTCGGCCGACATTATCGGGCTGTACCTGAATCCGCCGCAAAATGCGTTGGTCATTTCCGTTGATGAAAAGCCTTCCATTCAGGCGCTGGAAAGGGCCAGCGGTTTCGTCTTTACCAGCAGCGGCAAGCTGGTTCGTGGATTGAAAAGCACCTATAAGCGCCATGGCACGATCAATCTTTTTGCGGCCTTGAATGTGGCGACCGGTACCATTCAGTCCAAAACCACCACGACCAAGAAGCGTCCTGACTTTCAGGCCTTTCTCGATGAGGTGGTCGCCGATGTTCCGGCTGATCGGGAAATTCATGTGATTCTCGACAACTATTGCACTCACAAGAAGAACGATGACTGGTTGGCCGCCCATCCCAACGTGCACTTTCACTTCACGCCCACTTCAGCCAGTTGGTTGAACCAAGTGGAAATCTGGTTTGGCATCATGACCCGCAAGGCCTTACGTGGGGCCAGTTTCAACAGCATCGACCAACTGGCGCAGGCGATCAACGATTTCATCGCCGCCTACAACGACAAGGCCGCCCCATTCGTCTGGCGCAAGCGGGAAGTCAAAGGCTCCCAGCTGCGCAATACTATCGCTAATTTACGCAATTAAACACTAGACACATCAGCGCCTGCACGATGGCTGGCGGCTTTTTTGTGATGTGATGCGGGAAAACTCTCTGCATTTCCATCGCCCAGGCGCCGAGCGTGGCTAAATGCCCGAGCGGTTTCAAGTCGTACACCGCCGCCAGGCTCATCGAGTTGCGGGAAGCGCACAAGGCGGAGCGCCTATTGGAGCGGCTGCGCTTTGCGAAGAAGGTACACAAGCCTGATCGGGAACATCGGTTCTGTGGTCGGCATGGATTGATGGTGCTGAACGGTACGGGGCGCTGGAGCACCCTGGGATGCGTTCCCACGCTGGAGCGTGGGAACGATCCAACCGCCAAGGTAGGTGAGGCGTTATCCCTACGGGTTTGGCATATGGGTGAGGAACCATTCCAGCAGCCGGATCAGGCCCACCACCGCGCCGACCGAGCCGACCACCCAGAGCGTCTGGCGATGGATGGCCTGTGTCAGTCGTACCTCGACCTCCTTGATCTCCTTCTGCAGCTTCGCCTCGACTTGCTTGATCTCCATCTGCAATCGTGACTCGACCTCCCTGATCTCTATCTGCAATCTTGCTTCGACCTCCTTGATCTCCTTCTGCAGCCGCAATTCGGTCTCGCGCACCTGTCCCTGGGTCGCCACGTCCTTCAACTGGGGATAGCGGTCCTCCAGATGCTCGAAGGCTTCCGCGATCAGTTTGGCGCGCGTCTTATCCTCGCCCGCCTCGGTCAGTTGTTCGTAAAGTCTTAGCGCTACGCTCATGGTCGTGCCAGGGAATTCGGAAGCCGCAGTTTAGCATGGGCCCGGTAACCCGCTGAACGGCCGAGGCGCCCGGACAAGGGGATGGGGAGTTGAGAGGAAACGTCTGACATCGCGGGCGGGCGTTTCGTCGGGAAAATGAACAAGGTGGCGGTGATTCTTACGTCAAATGGGTTTGTGCTTGACGCTTGAATACAATGGCTTTTCGGATTACGTTCTTATGCTCCATGATTGATGGCATTGGGCCGTGCCTTGCGACGCATAGAGGACTGATCAAAAAATGTTTTTTCTCTCGCCGGGCGCCGTATTGGCCGGCGCCGCAACGGCTTCGCCGTCTGGAGTCCTGAGAAGACATGAACGACAGCTTCACCCCAGAATCCCATCGCTGCGGATGTCCGCAGTTGCCGGGAGTCGAGACCGCCTCGGCGCTGAGGCGCCTGGGGCAGGATCGGGGACTCTATTTGGACAGCCTGCGCGCCTTCGCCGACGTCCACCAGGACACGCCGGAGCGCCTCCGCCGGCTTGGCCTCGATCCGGACGCCGAAGCCCTGCGTCTCCTGGCTCATACCCTGAAGGGCGAGGCCGGGAACCTCGGCATCACCGCGGTCCGGACCGCGGCCGGCCAACTGGATGCCGCGCTCCGGGCGTGTTCCGAGCCGGAGATCGCAGCCTCGGCCGAAATGTTGGCGGATGCTGTGGCCCGGAGCGTCCGGGAACTCCAGGCCAGCCTTCCACCTCAGGCGGCTGCGGTGGCCGGGCCCCGGAGCGCCGCTGCCGGCGCGCCCGCTCTCGCCGCCGTTCTCGCGGCGCTGGAAGGCCAATTGGCCGACCGCAGTCTCCGTGCGAACGACACGCTGGACCGGCTGGAAGCGCTGCTTGCCGGCCCCGAACATCGGCCATTCCTCGCCGGCCTGCGCGCCCTCATGGTCCGGCTTCGATTCGCGGAAGCCTTGCAGAGCCTCCGTGCGGAAGCGGCGCTCCGGGTCTGGCCGAGGGAGGGCGCGCCGTGAGCCGACACCGGCCGACCCTGCTCATCGTCGATGATTCGCCTTCCAACATCCGCTTGCTGGGCGGCGCATTGGGCGACGATTACGAAGTTCGGTTCGCCACTTCGGGCGACGAGGCTCTGCGGCTCGCCGGCCGGCTTTCCCCCGACCTCGTCCTGCTCGACGTCGTCATGCCGGCGATGGACGGTTATCAGGTGTGCAGACGACTCAAGGCCGATCCGGCCACCCGCGACATCCCCATCATTTTCATTACTTCGGCCTGCGGCGAAGAGAACGAGGTGCACGGCTTCGAAGCGGGTGCCGCCGACTACATCAGCAAGCCGATCAACATCCCCGTCCTCCGCACCCGCATCCGTAACCAGCTCGCACTCCACAGGGCGTTCGCCGAATTGCGGCTGGCTGCCAGCGTGTTTCTCAACACGATGGAAGGCATCCTCGTGGCCGATGCCGACAGGATCATCATCAAGGTGAACGAGGCTTTCTGCGGCATGACCGGTTACCGGCCCGACGACCTCCTGGGGCTGAGCATGACCATGCTGCAGTCCGACCGGCACGAGGCTTACTTCTACGATGACATGTGGGACGCGGTGCGGCGCAACGGCCACTGGGCCGGTGAAATCTGGAGCCGCATGAAGAACGGGGAGAGCCATCCCCAGTTGCTCAACCTTTCGCGGGTCGAGAATGCCGGAGGGGGGATCAGCCACTTCGTCGCCCTTCATTCCGACATCCGCTTCCTGCTGGACCAGGCTCGCCAGCTCGAACGCCTCGCCTATCACGACGCACTGACCGGCCTGCCCAACCGCCGCCTGCTGATGGACCGTCTGCAGCACGCTATTGCCCTGAGTCTGCAGCATCGGACGCCGCTGGCGGTCGCGGTGCTGGACCTGGACGGCTTCAAGCCGGTGAACGACCGTCTGGGCCACCATGCCGGTGACGCCGTCCTGGCACGGATCGCCGAGCGGCTGAGCGGAGTATTGCGGATGAGCGACACCGTCGGGCGGTTCGGCGGCGATGAATTCGTCCTGATCCTGCCGGACTTGGAGATTGCGAGCGACATCGAAACCGTGTTCGCCAGAATCCTGGAGGCCATTGCCGAGCCCCTGTCTCTCTTTGAGGAAGACATCGTCGTTACCGCCAGCATCGGCGTGGCGTTTTGTCCGGCCGATGGATCGGAGCCGGAATTGCTGCTGCGGCGGGCGGACCGGGCGATGTACCGTGCCAAGGCAGCGGGCAGGCATCGCTACAGGATTTTCGATGTCGGGTGGGACGGCACCGTGTATTGACGGCTTTTTCACTTGCTACCCGGGAGTCCGCAGCCGAAAATGCCTGCTTTCCTTACGAAACCG
Organism: Methylococcus sp. ANG; assembly: GCF_040730495.1. Lineage (NCBI taxonomy): Bacteria > Pseudomonadati > Pseudomonadota > Gammaproteobacteria > Methylococcales > Methylococcaceae > Methylococcus > Methylococcus sp. ANG. The sequence continues at coordinate 131,941 of NZ_CP160399.1, forward strand.
CAGGAAATTTGGCATGAAATACGTTCGTTCCACAATGGCGCTGGCAACCGCGCTCGTTTCGGCCGCCGCCGTGGCCGACGACCCCGTGGCGAGCCTGAAAACCGCCAGCGGCAAGGTCGAAGTTTCGCGCAACGATCGGGTCATCGCGCTCTCCGCGGGGGCGCCGTTGTTCACCGGCGATGTTCTCAAGACCGCCGATGCGAGTTCCGCGGGCGTCAGTTTCCAGGATGGCACCCGGATGAGCATGGGGCCCGGTTCCGAGCTCAAGATCGACCGATACCGGTTCGTCCCCATCAACCAGGACTACGCGTTCGACGTTTATCTGCGCAAGGGTTCGGCGGTTTTCTCCACCGGCAAGTTCGGGAAGCTCGCGCCGGAAGCGGTAAAGGTCAATACGCCGCAGGCCAGCATCGGGATTCGCGGCACCAAGTTTCTGGTCAGGGCGGAGTAGGGAGGTCGCGATGAAGCGTATCGGTTTTATCTCGCTGCTCTGCCTGTTGCTGGCGGCATGCGCGCCGGCGACCACCGTGGTCCTCGTTCCCGACGACGACGGCAAACTGGGCCGGGTGGAAGTGAGCGGCGGCGGCGCCAGCCGCACGATCGCCGAGGCGTCGGCTTATGTGGACGTGACCGACCAGATTTCCGAGCCCAGGCGCATGGACGAGGCGAAGGTGCAGGCGCTGTTCGGTGCCGCGCTGGCGGCCGCCCCGGCCAAGCCGCTGAGCTACTTGTTGTATTTCGGCAAGGATTCGGCTGAACCCAAGCCCGATTCCAAAGCGGAAGTTCCGGAGATCGCGCGGGTTATCAAGGCGCGCACCCTGCCGGAAGTGACCCTGATCGGCCACAGCGACCAGGTCGGCAACGTCGACCACAACGAGCGGCTGTCGGCCGCACGGGCGGAGGCCGTCCGTTCGCTGCTGCTGCAAGAGGGCATCGACCCGAAGATCGTGCGGGTGGAGAGTTACGGTTTCCGCGCGCCGTTGTTTCCGGCCGCGGAGGGTGTGGAGGAGCCCAGGAACCGGCGGGTCGAGGTCTTTCTGCGCTGAGGCGGCGGAGAGGCGGGCGCTCCATGAGCGCCGCGGGCCGAACCGGCGAGACGCCGTCCCGCGCCGTGCTGGCCGCGGGGTGTCTGCTGACCGGGCTGGCGCTGCTGCTGCGGCTGGCGGGCTGGGCGCCCTGGGCCGGATTCGACGGCGCCATTTTCGACCAGCTGGTCCGTATGCGCCTCGCGGCGCGGGCAGAGTCCCAAGTCGTGGTCGTGGACATCGACGAGAACACCCTGTCGGCAGCGGGGCAGTGGCCGTGGCCTCGCTATCGAGTGGCGGCCCTGGTCAAGGCGATCGCTTCCGCCAAGCCGCGGGCCATCGGTCTCGACATCCTGTTCCCGGAACCGGACCGCACCTCGCTTTCCACGCTGCGGGAGAGCTTCCGGCGCGAGTTCGGGCTCGAACTGGGTTTCAGCGGCGTGCCTCCGGGAATGGAGGACAACGACGGCTACCTGGGCGCCGTCCTCGCCGCCAGCGGGACCATCGGTTCGATCTACTTCCCCCCCGATCTGCGCGACACCGGACCGCGCTGTCCTCTGGCTCCCCTCGCGATAAGCGGCGCGCGTCCTGCCATCGTCCCGCCCGAAGGGAAGAGCGTGCTTTGCAATACCTTCCCGGTGCACAGCGGGCTTGCCGGGCACGGATTCATCAATGCCGTGACCGATCCCGACGGACGCCTGCGGCGCCAGCCCATGTTGTACGCCTACGAAGGGGGGTGGTACCCGAGCCTGTCGCTGGCCTTGCTGATGCGCATCACCGGTGCCGATGCCGTCGAGGTGGGGACCGATGCCTTCGGACCGGTACTGAAGCTCGGCCGCCTGGCCGTTCCGGTGGACAGGCAAGGCGTGGCGCTGCTGCGCTTTCGGGTTGCAGGCCATGCCCAGAGGCGGGTCTCCGCCCTCGACATTTTGCGGGAAGACTACTCCCCGCAGGACTTGGCGGGACGGATCGTGCTGGTCGGCTCGTCCGCCGTCGGGCTGGGCGATCTCCACCGTACCGCTGTTGCCCCGGATCTGTCCGGTGCCGAGGCGCACGCCGTGCTCATTGACGGTGCCCTGGGCGGAGTTAACTACCGCGAGCCTCCGTGGCAGGAGGTTTTCGTCTCGGGCACGATTCTGGCCTCGGGCTTGGCGACCGCTCTCCTGTTCGCCCGTCTGCCGGCACTGCAGGCGACGTATGGAGTCGTGGCGCTCGTCTCGGCGCTCGTGGGGCTCGGCGTGGGAATGTTCACCGGCGCCGGTGTGGCCCTCGATTTCGCCTCGCCCGTTCTGACGGTCGTCGTGGAGGCGGGCGTGCTGTCCTTCCTGCTATACCGCCGGCAGGAACGGATCGCTGCCGTCTCGCGCCGCGCCCGGGAGGCGGCCGAGGCCGCCTCCCGGGCCAAGAGCGAATTTTTGGCCCGCATGAGCCACGAGATCCGCACGCCCTTGCACGGCATGTTGAGCGCGGTGGAACTCCTGCTCCACGGCGGGCTGGACGCCGGGCAGAGAGAGTATGCGGAGATCATCCGCGGCAGCGGCCGGACCTTGCTGGCGATGCTCGACGACATCCTCGACCTGTCCAAGATCGAAGCGGGAAAGCTCGAGCTCGGATCGACCGAATTCGAACTGCGGGAGGTCGTCGACGCGGCGGTCGGATTGTTCCGGGCGCAGGCGTTGAGCCGAAACCTCGCTCTTCGCTGCGATGTGGAACCCGGCGTGCCGTACCGGGTGAAGGGTGATCCCGGCGCACTGCGCCAAGTCCTCGCCAATCTGATCGGGAACGCGGTCAAGTTCACCGCGCGGGGAGAAGTGGCGCTCGAGGTCTCGCTGGACCAGGAGACGCCGGAGGCCACGACGCTGCGTTTCACCGTTTCGGATACCGGCATCGGTATTCCGGCGGACTGCCGGGACCGGATATTCTCGCCGTTCGAACAGGCGGACGGCTCGACGACACGGAAATATGGCGGGACGGGCCTGGGACTTGCCATCAGTAGGAAGCTAGCGACGCTCATGGGGGGCGAATGCGGCGTCGACAGCACGGACGGGGAGGGTTCGCGCTTCTGGTTCACCGCGGTTTTCGGCAAGACGCACGGGATTCGCGGGAATGGCCAGGCTCCGAGCGGGTCGACCGGCGCCGCCGTTCCAGCCGGCCAGGGCGGACATTTGGCCGGCGCGCGGGGACTCGCCCCGAAGCCGGGTCCGGCCACGAGTGGGATTTCTCCCACACCGAGGCGCCCTTACAGGATCCTCGTGGCCGACGATAGTCCCGTCAACCGCAAGCTGCTGCTCGCCATTCTGGAGAGGCTGGGGTACGCCGCCGACGCAGTGGGCGACGGGCGGGTCTGTCTCAGGGTTCTGGGGGAACGCCGGTACGATCTGGTGCTCATGGACTGCCTGATGCCCGAAATGGACGGCTACGAAGCCACCCGGCTGATCCGGGCGGGGAAGTCCGGTGCGCCCGATCCCGCAATACCGGTCATCGCTCTTACGGCCAGTGCGGTCGCCGGCGACCAGGAGAAATGCATACTCGCCGGTATGGACGGTTATCTGGCCAAGCCGGTGGACATCGAATTGCTCGGCCAGATGCTGGAAAGCCGGCTGCCCGCCCGAATATGAGACGGAGGCTGGATGATGCGTTCTGAGCCGGGAGATTTCTTTGGGAGGCGGAAGTGGTGAATCATGCAGCCCCGCGCCGTGAGGCGATAAATCCGGTGTCCGCGTCCTTCGTGGGACTGGTGGTATTCTTTGCGCTGACCGGCGGACGGGTTCTCGATCCCGGCTATGTCGACTGGCTGATAGGGCAGGATCCCATCATGGTCGATCGCGCCATGCACTACCTCGGCTGGGAGTTCTTTCGGCACTCGCCGGTCTTGCAGTTCCCGCTCGGCGCCAATCCTGCCTACGGCAGCGAGATCAGCAGCTCGATCGTATTTACCGACTCGATACCTTTGTTGGCCCTGCTGCTGAAGCCGTTCGATGGAATTCTGCCCGAGCCTTTTCAGTATTCCGGATTCTGGATACTGACGTCATTTTGCCTGCAGGCTGTGTTCGCCTGGAAGATTCTGTTCGCTATTGGCAATGACAGAATCCTGGCGCTGACGGGCTGTGTATTTTTTGCGCTGGCTCCGCCCGCGCTTTGGCGGTTGACCGCTCATTATGCTCTGTTCGCTCAATGGGTGTTGTTGGCCGGACTGTACCTTTATGTCAGGCGCTCGTTCAGCGGTCCGTCGTGGTATTTGCTGCTGGCGGTGACCGCGCTCATCCACGCTTATCTGCTCTTCATGGTCGCAGGGCTATTCGTAGCCGATCTGCTGCAGCGTCGTTGGCTAGGGCAGACGAGTACGGCGCGCACCGTCACCGTGTTCGCTGCCGGAACCGCCCTCACCGTGTTGGTGATGTGGGCCGTCGGATATTTCATGGTGGGTGCCGGTGTCGAGATCGGGGGCTTCGGATATTATCGGATGAATCTTCTGGCGCCGATCGATCCCGACTCGGACTGGTCGATATTGCTGCGTGATCAGAGGCAAGGTCCGGGAGATTATGGTGGATTCAGCTATCTCGGCCTGGGAATGTTGGGTCTCATGTCCGTGGGTTTGTATGAAACCCTGAAGTCCCGTGGCCTTGAATGGAACGCCAGGCGACTCACGCCGCTCGTCCTGTTGTCGCTATGTCTGTATCTGCTCGCGATTTCGAACCATATTGCAATTGGAGACAACGAAATCGTTGCCTATGGTATTCCGGTGCCGGTAGAACCTTTTGCACGGATTTTCAGAGCGGCAGGAAGAATGTTCTGGCCAGTTTTTTACATCATGTACACGGCCGCCTTTTATGTTGTCCTGAAAAAGCTGGACATAAAAACGGCCAGAATCTTATGTGTGCTGATGCTTCTCGTGCAGGTGGTGGATATGTCTCAGGCCTTGGCCCGGCTGCGCGAGATGTTTACCAGCCGATATACCTGGTCGTCCCCCTTGACTTCGCCGGTGTGGACCGAAATCGCTGCCAGATATAAACACATTGTGTTCGTTCCGCCGAAAAACGAGCCGGCCAATTGGGTGCCTTTGGTACACCTCGCTGCCAGTAACGGAATGACGGTGAACGCGGCTTACTTTGGCAGAGCCGATAACGCCAAGATCGACCGTGTCGGACGCGATCTGGCTTTGTCCTTGTCCCGCAACGAGCTGTCTCGCGATGCCCTATACGTATTTGAAGACGACCCCCTTGTGGACGCTGGCCTCTGGGCGCGTCTCCAAGGCGGACTTGGTCGGAGAGATAGATGGTCTGCGCATCATTGCCCCAGATTTCAGATGAGGCTTGCCCGGCAGTGCACCTCGATGCCTGAGATGCACTACCGGGCACGTCCTCGCGGCTATTGTCCTTCCTGGCCCCCGGCGCTCCCCGGCGTCTTCGGGAAACAGGTGTCGTTCGCGGCTGCCTTGGCGTCCTTGAGCTTCTTGCGCAGTTCTTCGGATTGCGGCGGGTCGCGGAAGACGGCGCCGCGTTCGCCCCCCATCCCGAACAGGTTGGTGAAGGTCACGGCCTGGTCGTATTCGTCGGGGGTCATCGCCTTGGCGACGACGTCGACGGCGCAGGCGCAGTGGTACATGTTGTCGTAGTTTTGACCGCCGTGTTCCTGCATGCACTGCAGAACGTATTCGACCCGCGTCAGCGTCGGGAAATCTCCGGTGCCCTGGGAGGCGGCGGGCTGCTCGGAAGCGGCGGAGGTCTGGACCGTCGGCTGCACCGGTTGGGGATCACAGGCAGCCAGACCCGCCAGCAGCAGGGTCAGTGCAACGGGCCGGGTCGTTCTGGCAGGGAAGGTTTTCTTCATGGTCGTGTCGGATCGGTGAGAGGAGAGGAAACTAATTCTCGGCGGCAAAGTCGACGATTTTCTTGAGTTTTTCGTTCATGCCCCTGGCGAAATCGTCGAGGGGCGGGTTTCGGGTGGTTTCGGGCAAGAGATGCGCCGTGATCCGTGTGCGGCCGCCCTCGAAGCGGACGGCGACGTTGCAGGGCATCCAGGCCACCGCCGCCGGCTCGATTTCGAGCATCTGCCGGGCCAGGGTCAGGTTACAGAATTGCAGCGTGTCATAATCGGGAAAGTCTATCTGATCTCGCTGGCGTATCACACTGCCGATCTTGTTGTGGCCGGTGATCCGGAAATTCTGCTCGGTGATCGCCAGCTCCAGCTCGGCCATCACGTCGGCGTACGGTTTGGTGGTTTCCACTTCGTAATAGTCCGCGCGCCAGTCCGCCGGCTTCGAGGCGCAGGCGGACAAGACCGCTACCGCCAGGAGGGGCAGGTGCCGCATTGGTTTTTCGATCATCGTCAGGATTTGCGCCGTGAAATACCCTTCCCCCAAGATTACCGGATGCGTGCTGGCCGGCGGAAGAGGAAGCCGCATGGGCGGCCGCGACAAGGGCCTGGTGCCGTTCCGGGGCAGGCCGCTGGTGGTTTATGCGCTGGATGCCTTGCGGGCGGTGGCAGGGCAGGTGGTGGTCAGCGCCAACCGTAGCCGGGAAATTTACGCCGGCTTCGGCTGCCCGGTGATCGCCGACGCGAGCGGGGAATTCGAGGGGCCGCTGACGGGACTCTTGAGCGCAATGGCCTGGGCCGACACGGAATTCGTTCTGACCGTGCCTTGTGATACGCCGCTGGTCACCGGCTGCATGTTGAAACGCCTGGCCGAGGAACAGGCGGCGTCGGACTGCGACATCGCGGTGGCGCACGATGGCGAGCGGCTGCACCCGGTATTCCTCATCGCGCGGCGGTCCCTGCTGGCCGATCTCCAGGCATTCCTGGCTTCGGGGGAGCGCAAGGTCGAAGCCTGGCTGGCCCGGCACCGGACCCACCGGACCGACTACAGCGACGTGCCGGAGTTGTTCGCGAATGCGAATTCCCTCGAGGAGCTTAAGGTACTGGAAGCGCGCGGGAATCAGTCCAACGCCTGACCGTCCCCGTCGAAAAAATGCCAGTCTTCCGGCGCCATCCTGAGGCGGACGGCATCGCCCCGGGCAAAGGGCTGCAGGCCGGGGAGGCGGGCGATGAGGCAGGCCGGTCCCGCTTCAGGGGCGAAATGCAGCAATGTTTCATGGCCGAGATATTCCACCTCCTGGACCCGGGCTGCGATCCCCTCGGACGATTGTTCCGCCAGACGGACAGCTTCCGGCCGGATGCCGGCGACGGCCGTCTGTTTCGGCGCCTCCGTTCTTCCCGGCAGCAGGCAGGCGCCGAATGTGGGGAGGACGATCCGGCCGGAGTGCTCGAGCCGGACCGGCAGGAGGTTCATGGGTGGGCTGCCGATGAAGCCGGCGACGAAAGTGTTGGCGGGGTGCGCATAGAGATCGCGGGGCGAGGCGGCCTGTTGCAGCCGGCCGCGGTCCAGGACCGCGATGCGCCGGCCCAGCGTCATGGCTTCGACCTGGTCGTGGGTGACATAGATCATGGTCGTCCCGGTCCGCCGCTGCAGTTCGGCGATTTCGGCGCGAACCTGCACGCGCAGGCGGGCGTCCAGGTTGGCGAGGGGCTCGTCGAGCAGGAACACCGCGGGCTCGCGGACCAGCGCCCGTCCCATGGCCACGCGCTGGCGCTGGCCGCCGGAGAGCTGGGCGGGGCTGCGGTCGAGGAGCGGCGCGAGTTCGAGCATCGCGGCCACCTGCTCGATCCGGCGCCGGCGTTCGGCGCGGCCCATGCGGCGCATCTTCAGCGGAAATTCGAGGTTGCCGCGTACCGTCATGTTGGGATAGAGCGCGTAATCCTGGAACACCATGGCGACGTTGCGCGCCGCCGGGGAGAGCGTGTTCACGTTCGTGCCGCCGATCCGGATCGAACCGGCGGTGGGGCGGTCCAGCCCGGCGATGAGCCGCAGCAGCGTGGATTTGCCGCAGCCCGAGGGCCCGACGACGACGAGGAGTTCGCCGCCGGCGATGTCGAGGCTCAGGTCCGACAGCGCGGGGAAGCCGCCCGGGTAGGTTTTGCTCAAGCCTTCGAATGCGATGCTGCCCATGCGGAGTCGCCTGATCCGTTGCCGACATAGCACTTCACCTGATTGCGGCCGGCATGCTTGGCAGCGTACAGCGCCCGGTCGGCGGAGCGCATCAGGAGGTCGCCGGTGTCGCCATGGCCCGGAAATGCCGCGACGCCGTCGGTGCCGCCGATCAGCCGCGCATATTCCTGGAGCGCCGGCCGTCCGTTGATTTCCCGGACGATGCGGTGGGCGGTGTCGGCTTCGGTGACCACCACCCGTTCGTCGGCGACGGCGAAGTGTTCGGTCATGAACGCTTGGAAAGGCAAGGGCGTGCTGAAAAGCGTCAGAACCGCGGCGTCGGTGTGGAAATGGCCGTCGAAATAGACCTGGGTCTTCGCGAACTTCATGCCGTCGCCGGCCGACCCGCCGATCAGCGGAAGTTTGCCCAGAGCGTCCTGCAACACATGGGCGACCTCTTCCCCGCGAACCGACAGGCCATCGATCATCAAGAGGGCGAAACCGTTCTCCGGACGCGCCCCTGGGGCCGAAACCTCGAGCCGTTGCAGGAGTGCTTGCGCCAGGGCATAAGCTCTGGCCCCGTCGAATTGCCGCAGACCGGTCAGGATGTCCGCCACCGCTTGGAAGCCGCCGGCCTGGAAGCTCGCGCCCGCCAGGCTGTGGTCGCGGTAGCCGGCCGGTCCGATTTCTCCCGCCGTGGTGCAGCCGACGACGGGGATTCCGGCGAACAGGCGGCGCATTTCAGCGGCGATCGCATCGAGATCGTATTCGCTGGAGCAAAAGAACGTCACGAGTGCCGGCTGTTGGGACGCGACGCCCGCATGGAATTCACGCACGGCTTCGCGGGGGTCTTCGGCGCAGGATTGTGCGATTCGGATGGAGGAGGAACCCGCCTCTCCCGTGCCTGAGCGGACATCCCGGTTTTTCATGAGCATGGGGGGCCAGATATCCTAGCCATTCCGTCGATTGAGCTGGCTGACATGAGCGTTATCCCGACAGCGAAAATCCATAAATGCAAGTGACACCGCGGTGACCTTACAATTGTATACGACTTGACATATCTGGCTGTCTGGATCAGCATGCAAGCGGGCCTGGGGGATTGTCCAATCGTGCTGAACTTGTTCAGATACAGAAGACGTCGATGCTGGATAGGCTTTCTGGCGTTGACGTTAATCGCCTTGCAGGTGTCGTCCTTGCTGCGGGTGAGCTGCATCGGGCCTGTGACACCCGAGGAACATCCTGTCTCGCTGGATTGTACGGGCCAATCTTCCCATGTGCATGAGGGTGGTGGTCATCGTGTCCCGGTATTGCTGGATTGTGCGGCCCATCCGTGTATAAACGCCTTTTCCGGCAGCGACGACGATGCCGTCCTGAAAAAAGAAAACCAGCCTGAGTTGGTTATCTGGATAGCCATGGCTATCCTTCAGACGCTGATATCCGTCGCGCTTCTTGAGATTTGCAGTTACCCGCGTCATTCACGCGATTTCCGGCTGCGAGAGCGCGAAATCCCCCTTATCTATCGATTCTGCAGTCTGCTCAACTAGCCCCCTTCCCGTCTAAAAGCCTCGAGATATAAGGTTTTTTACGACGAGGAGTGGCTATGTCTTTGTTACGCCGGATTTACCCGGCAAACTCAAATTCGTTCATTGTGGCGCTTTATGTCATCGGGGCTTATCCGAGGAACGCGTTCGCCCGCAAAAAACCGGGGGCTGAACGGATGCCATCAGAGGTCGCAGGTCCGTTTTCCGAACATCACGCAGAAATCAAGGAGGTAACATTAGGCGGACAGTTAATAATATGTTGTGTTTGAATAAATAATCCGGTGATCAATCTAAAATAGGTCAATGAGGTATGCCATGAACAAAATAGAGTTGCTTCCGTTGAAATAAATGGATTTGTTGTGGTATAAAACAATTAACAACAATCGAATGATGTCAGCCAATGATTTTTGAAAAGTTCATGGAAGAAACCAGTGAGCGTACCGTCAGAGCCCTGATCGGAATGAGTAAGGCGCAATTCGCCAAGCTTTGCCCTATCTTTGAGGAGGCTCATGCGGAGATTCAGCAAGAACGCGTTCAGCAAGGCGAAATAAAACGGGTACCCAAAGGTGGCCATGTGGGCTATCTCGATCGGATAGATAAGAAGCTGTTCTTCATTTTGCATTACCTCAAGACCTACTGTACCTTCGATGTCCTGGGCTTTCATTTTGGCTTCAGCTCGGGACACGCGCATCGCCATGTGGCGCAACTTCTGCCCGTGTTACGGCGCAGCCTGGCGAAACTTGATCTGCTGCCCGAGCGGGAGCTGACGACCCCGGGAGAGATGATGAAGCTGATTGAAAAACATGGAGATATCATCATTGACGGGGTGGAATGCAGTTGCGTCAGGCCGCAGGATGACGATCAGCAGAAAGCCCACTATAGCGGTAAAAAAAACGCCATACGGTTAAAACCCTAGTCATTTCGACCCTGGCACGGCAAATTTTGTTCGTTGGAAGTATCGTGGCCGGCAGTGTTCATGATTATGCGCTGATGAAGCGATGGTTCGATCCTGCCTTATCATGGTTTGACGGTGCCGATGTCTGGTTGGATTTGGGGTTCTTGGGGGCCGCTTCCGATTATGGGAATAAAGCCAGAATTCACCTGCCTCATAAGAAACCCAGAGCCTCCAAGAACAATCCTCATCCCGCGTTGGCAGATCAACAAAGGCGCGAGAACAAAAAGCAAGCGCGAACTCGCATCTCCGTCGAACACTCCATTGGAGGAATGAAGACCTTTCATTGCTTGATGCATCGCATTAGAAACCGACTCAGTCTATTCATAGATAGCTTTTTCGGGCTTGGCGCTGGCCTTTGGAATCTAAAAATTTCTTTGTAATCATGCGGTTATCATCGGAAACAACTCTAATGATCAAAACATTAGTGCCAGTTGCTATAGTCCTTGGGATGCTGGCGAGTTGTGCCCAACCGAATCTTCATCCCATGGACATGACCGCGGCGGTACAGAGCGCCAAGACCAGAGCCGATCACGAAGCGCTGGCGGCGCATTATGAGCAAGCCGCCCAGGAAGCGGTGAGCAAGATTGACGAGCACAAGAAGCTGCTCGAGCAATATAAAACGCGGGGCTATCTTTATGGAAAACAAGCCTTGAACTTACAATCTCATTGTGAAGCGATTATTCGATCTTATCAGCAGATTGCGAATGCCAACTCGGAGATGGCAAAAACGCACCGGCAGTTGGCCGAAAGTGCGAATTGATCGGTAAGACCAAGGGGCGCGGCAGAAGCGGGCTTTCAGGTCTGTCGCGTCACTCCAGGTGGTTATTTCATTGATGAGATATGGCATATAGCGCGGAGGACAGGCGCCGTGAAATCCGCATTACTCTGGTTGGGGCTGATGTGGCCCGTTTTCGCTGCCACTCGGGAGAACCTCCCGCAGGTGTCACTGGAGCAATTGATCCAGGAGGCGCGGGACCATAACCCGGAGATTCACGCCATGCGCCAGCGATGGGAGTCCGCCAGAGCGGTGGTTCCGCAGGTGCAAACTTTGCCGGACCCCAAGATTGCCGTCGGGTACACCGATATAGCCCCGATGAAGGGCCCGATGTACGGGATAAGCCAGGAAATCCCATTTCCCGGCAAACTGGCTCTCAAGGGTGAAATTGCCTCTCGCGAAGCTGAGCGTACCGAACAGGATTATCTGGCGACCCAGTTGACTGTCATCGCGCGCTTGAAAGAGCTGTTTTACGAACTTTGTTTCATCCATAAATCCAACCAGGTCATCACCAAGAACAAGTCTCTGCTGGAGGGTTTCGCGAAAACCGCGGAGGCACGTTATTCGGTCGGACAGGCCGCCCAGCAGGACATCTTGCGGGCGCAGACCGAAATATCTCGTCTATTGGCCCGCTTGGCCATACTCGAGCAGCGCAGGCAGTCTCTGCATGCCGAAATCAACCGCATCCTGAACCGCTTGCCCAGCGATCCTTTGGGCGCCCCGCGGGAAATTCGGATCACGCCGATGAGGCATGCGCTCACGGAGTTGAACACCTTGCTGGAGCAGGGCTCCCCGCTGCTGCGCGGCCAACAGAAGGGTCTCGAACGCGGCAATCAGGCCGTCGCGCTGGCGAACCGGCAGTATTATCCGGACTTTGAACTGGACGCACGGGGACAACACGATACCGCCATGCATGCGGAAGGCTACCAGGTCATGTTGCGCGTTCAGGTTCCGCTTTATTTCGCCACCAAACAGCGGCAAGGCGTGCGCGAGGCTGTCGCCAGCCGCGAGGCTGTTCTTCAGGATCTGCAAGCGCTGCGTCAGGACTTGTTGGCCCGGATCAAAGACAACGTGGCGCAGGCCGAGCGGGCGGAGCAACTCGTCAGGCTGTTGAGAGACGGCATCATTCCCCAGTCCCGGCTTACGCTGGCCTCCGCCCAGGCCAGCTATGCGGTCGGCAAAGGAGCCTAGCAGAAATAACTTGAACAGTGAGCGGTCTGTGCCTACGCTTTGTGCATGGACGCCACCAAGGTGATTGAGGAAAAATTTCTGGCGCTTTCCGGCCGTCTGGACGAAGCAACGCTGCGGTTGTGGGCAGCGGTTGAGGCGCTTACCCTCGGCCATGGGGGCGTCAGTACCGTAGCGAGCGCGGTGGGTTTGTCGCGCACGACGATCTATGCCGGTCTGCGCGAGCTCGCTATGGCGCCATCCGGTGGCGAGCCAGTCACGGCGAGGATGGGCCGTGTTCGGGCCAAGGGTGGTGGGCGCAAGAAGCTGACGGCCAAAGACCCAACGCTGTTGCGCGACCTGGATGCGTTGGTCGAACCGACGACGCGTGGGGACCCGCAGTCGCCGTTGCGTTGGACCTGCAAGAGTACGCCGCGTTTGGCCAAGGAATTGGTGGCCCAAGGTCATCAGGTGAGCCAGCGCACCGTGTGTGATTTGCTGGCGCAGTTGGACTACAGTCTGCAAGCGACCCGGAAGATTCACGAAGGGGGTCAGCAGGCCGATCGTGATGCGCAGTTCAGCCACATTGCCGCGACGGCGGCGCAGTATCAGGCGGCGGGCGATCCGGTGGTCTCGGTTGATACCAAAAAGAAAGAACTGGTCGGGGACTTCAAGAATGGCGGGCGCGAATGGCAGCCGAAAGGTCGTCCGGAGGGCGTACGCGTCTACGACTTCATCGATCCGCAACTGGGTAAAGTCGCGCCCTATGGCGTGTATGACGTGGGCGCCAACCAGGGCTGGGTCAGTGTTGGGATCACCCACGACACGGCGGCATTTGCGGTTGAGAGTATCCGCCGGTGGTGGCGCGAGATGGGCCAGCCACTCTATCCGGCCGCGCGTCGCCTGCTGATCACCGCCGACTGCGGCGGCAGTAACGGCTATCGTGTGCGGCTCTGGAAGGTTGAGCTGCAGCAACTGGCCGACGAACTGGGGATGGTGATCCAGGTCTGTCACTTTCCGCCCGGCACTAGCAAGTGGAACAAAATCGAGCACCGGATGTTCTGTCACATCACCCAGAACTGGCGTGGTCGTCCTTTGGTCAGTCGGGAGGTTGTCGTGAACCTGATTGGCAACACGACGACCACCGAAGGGCTGCGCATCCAGGCACAACTCGACGACCGGGATTATCCGGCAGGAGTTAAAGTCTCCGACCAGGAACTCGCGGAACTGGCCATTGAACGCGACGAGTTCCATGGCGAGTGGAACTATCGGCTCAAGCCTCGCGATCTCGGCGGCTAAAAGGCTATTGTTCAAGTTATTTCTGCTAGGTTACAAAGTGGATTTCCTCACCCTTCTCAACAGCCTGCTGACGCTTCAGGAAAACGAACTGGAGTTTCACGGCGAGATAACCGAGCACGAGAAGGCACTGGCGCGTCTGGAAGGCATCATCGGAGAAACGCCGTGACCTTTCGCTATCGGGACGTGCTTGTCGGTGCGGTCCTGGGGTCGGTCGTCACCTTGGCCATGGTCCTGCTCTTCCGCGCGGATCACCCGAACCTACGGCAGGCATCGCCCGCCGATGGAACGGAAAAACCGGCTCAGGGTGATCGTGGAACGGCGGTGGAGCTTCCCGCGACAGGGGAAGATCATGCAGGCCATGTACAAACCTCGATGGCACCTGAAAACTCCCTGGTCATCAACCCGGAGCGGCTGCAATCCATCGGCGTCAAGTTCGAGCCCGCGGCGCGGCGCCTCCTGGAGCGGACGATCCGCACGGTGGGCAGGGTGGACGTCGACGAGCGGCAGCTCTCCCGTGTCACCGTCAAGCTGGAAGGCTGGATCGATCGGCTGTTGGTCAATACCACCGGAGCGTCGGTCAGGCGGGGCCAAGTCTTGTTCACGCTTTACAGTCCGGAACTGGTGGCTACCCAAGAGGAGTACCTGATTGCTCTTCGCAGCATCGAAACCTTGGGCGAAAGCGAGTTCCCGGAAGTTGCGGCCGGTGCAAGCGCCTTGTTGGAAGCGTCACGCCGCAGGCTGTTGCTTTGGGACATCCAGGAAAGCCATATCCGTGACCTGGAGCGTACGGGGAAGGTATGGACGACCTTGCCGATCCACGCGCCACGCAGCGGCACGGTCATCAACAAGATGGCGGTGGAGGGCTTGCAGACAAAGCCGGGGGATGAGTTGTACACGATCGCCGATCTGTCCCGCATCTGGATCATGGGCGACATTTACGAGTACGAAATGCCCCTCGTTTCCGTCGGTCAAGTCGCCAGCGTGAGTCTGTCCTACGTGCCGGAAGTCTCTCTCCAGGCGCGCATCGGCTTCATCTATCCCACGGTAGACCCGCAGACCCGCACCGCCAAGGTTCGCTTCGAGTTGGACAATCCGGGCGAACGGCTCAAACCCGGCATGTACGCCAATCTGGAACTGAAGATTCCACTCGGTATGCGATTGGTCGTGCCCAAGGATGCGGTCCTGGAATCCGGGGAGCGGCAGATCATTTTTATCCATCTCGGCGGCGGTCGGCTCGAATGGCGTAACGCCAGGATCGGGCTTCGCAGCGGAGACTGGGTGGAAGTCCTGGAGGGTACTCGGGAGGGCGAACACGTCGTGACCTCGGCGAATTTCCTCATCGACTCCGAAAGTCGGTTGAAATCGGCGGTCGGTGGCATGCCTGGCATGAAACATTAACTTTTTTATCGATCGGGGTTTTTTCTCATGAGTGGTTGTTGCGATGACGGCTGTTCTTTGGATCGGCTGCGCGAACGACAGCGAGGAACGTTGCAGATCGTTCTCGGCATCAACGCCGCGATGTTCCTGGTCATCGTCGCCGCTGCCTTCTATGGAAAGTCATCCGCCCTGTTGTCCGACAGTCTCGATAATCTCGGAGACGCGCTGACCTATGGCCTTAGCCTTCATGCCGTTTCAAGGGAGCGTGTCGTCAAGGCCAAAGTAGCCTTGTTCAAAGGCGGGCTCATTTTTCTGGCCGCCTGCACCGTGGCCGTTCAAATAGCTTTCAAACTGAGTGCCCCCACCATCCCCCTGTTCGAGGTTATGGGCGGCTTTAGCCTTCTAGGCCTTGCCGCCAACTCCCTTTGCCTGTTCCTTCTATGGCGCCATCGCCGTGACGACGTGAATATGAGTTCGGTGTGGGAGTGTTCACGAAACGACATTGCATCGAATCTGTCCGTTTTTATCGCGGCCGGCGCGGTTTGGTTCAGCGGATCGGGCTGGCCCGATATCGTCGTCGCGTCCTGTCTCGTGCTGCTCTTGATGCGTTCCGCCCTTGGCGTCATGACCGCAGCAAAGGCGGAGATGAGAGCGGCAAGCTAACGCTGACGCGAACCTTCGGATCGGAACCATGAGGTAACCGTGTGGTAGAAAAACTCATCGAGTTCTGCGCCAAGAACCGCTTTATCGTTTTTCTGTTGGTCTTTGGCTTGGCCGCCGGCGGCTTTTGGGCCATGAGGAACACCCCCATCGACGCCCTGCCGGATCTATCCGACACTCAGGTGATCGTCTATACCCCATGGATGGGGCGCTCGCCGGACCTGGTGGAAGACCAGATCACCTATCCCATCATCACCGCGTTGCTGTCCGCACCCAATGTGACGGTCGTGCGGGGATTTTCGGACTTCGGTTACTCCTATGTCTACATCCTGTTCAAGGACCGCACCGACATCTATTGGGCGCGCTCCCGTGTACTGGAATATCTCAACCAGCTCTCGGGACGTCTGCCGGAAGGGGTGACACCTCAGCTTGGCCCGGATGCTACGGCGGTGGGTTGGGTATTCCAGTATGCCCTCGTGGATGAAACCGGCCAGCAAGACCTGGGTTCGTTGCGTTCCTTTCAGGACTGGTATCTGCGCTATTGGCTGCGGAGCGTCGACGGCGTGGCCGAGGTCGCCAGTGTGGGGGGCTTCGTGCGCCAGTACCAGATCAATCTCGATCCCACCAAGGTACTGGCGTACCGGCTCAACCTCAATGAGATCATCGAGAAAGTGCGGATGAGCAATCTCGATGTGGGGGGGCGTGTCGTGGAGTTCTCCGGGGTGGAATACATGATCCGGGGTCGCGGTTATATCAAATCGACCGCCGATATCGAGCAGATTGCGGTAGGCGTGAATCCGAACGGAACACCCGTCCTGTTGCGCGAGGTCGCCACGGTTACCCTGGGTCCGGATATGCGGCGTGGGCTGGCGGAATGGAACGGCCGGGGCGAGGCGGTAGGCGGCGTCGTCATCATGCGCTACGGCCAAGATGCCTTGGAGGTGATCGACCGCGTCAAGGCCAAGCTCAAGGAAATCGAGCCCTCTCTCCCCAAGGGTGTCAGGATCGTCACCGCCTACGACCGCAGCGACCTGATCAAGGAATCGGTGGCAACGGCCGCCGAGAATCTGGCCGAAGAGCTGCTCGTCGTCAGCCTGCTGATCATTGGCTTTCTGCTCCATATCCGCTCCGCCTTGATCCCCATCATCACTCTGCCTCTCGCCATCCTTATTGCGTTCATCCCGATGTACTGGCTCGGTGTCGGCCTGAACATCATGTCCATCGGCGGCATCATCGTCGCCGTGGGCGACATGGTGGACGCGTCCATCGTCATGGTGGACAACGCCCACCGTCGGCTGGAGGAATGGGAACAAGGCGGGCGGGTGGCGAAACGCAATCGGGTCCTCATCGATTCCGCCAAGGAGGTCGGTCCGCCGATTTTCGCCTCACTCCTGGTGATCGCCGTCGCCTTCATGCCGGTGTTCACCCTGGAGGCCCAGGAAGGCCGATTGTTCAAACCCCTGGCGCTGACCAAGAACCTGTCCATCGCCATGAGCGCGGTGCTGGCCGTCACGCTGATCCCGGCTCTTCTGTCCCTTTTTATTCGGGGCCGGATCATTCCGGAGCGGCGCAATCCGGTTAGCCGAATCCTGCAAGCGCTTTATGTCCCGATACTGAGGCTGGCGCTGCGCTATCGGGCACTGGTGGTCGTACTCGCCCTCCTGTTGATGGCCAGCATCGCCGTACCGTTCCAGCGCATGGGTTCGGAATTCATGCCGCCACTGTACGAAGGCACCATTCTCTACATGCCGACCACATTGCCCGGCATCTCGGTGACCGAGGCCGGGCGGCTTTTGCAAGAGATGGACCGCAAACTCATGGCGTTCCCCGAAGTCGAGCATGTGTTCGGCAAATCCGGCCGTGCCGAGACCTCCACCGACCCGGCCCCGTTCAGCATGATGGAGGTGGTGGTGGAGCTCAAACCGAAGGAGCAGTGGCGGGATGGCCTGACCTACGAAGACCTGATCGCCGAACTGGATCGCACGCTGCAATTCCCCGGGGTGACCAATGCCTGGACCATGCCGATCAAGGCTCGCATCGACATGCTCACCACCGGTGTGCGCACCCCCGTAGGCATCAAGATCTTCGGTCCGGATATCGAGAAGATAGAGGAGATCGGAAAAGCCATCGAGATGATCGCCAAAGCTGTCCCCGGCACCCGCAGCGTTTACGCGGAACGGGTTTCGGGGGGGTATTTCCTGGACTTCGCGATCAAGCGCGACGAGATCGCCCGCTTTGGGCTGACCGTCATGGATGTGGGCAGAATCATCGAATCCGCCATCGGCGGAGAAAGCATTACCACGACGGTCGAGGGCCGCGAGCGCTATCCCGTCAATCTTCGCTATCTGCGGGAACTGCGCGATGATCTGGACAAACTGGGCCGCCTGACCGTGAGTACGCCCAGCGGTGCCCAGGTGCCCCTCGCCCAGCTCGCCGATTTACGGATGGTCAGCGGGCCGGCAATGATACGTGACGAGGATGGCATGCTCTCCGGTTATGTCTACGTGGACATGGCCGACCGGGACGTGGGCGGTTACGTGGAAGATTTGAAACGCGTAGTGAAAGAGAAAATCGAATTACCCGCGGGTTATATCCTGACCTGGTCCGGACAATACGAATTCATGGAGCGGGTCCGGGAAAGGCTTACGATTTTCGTGCCACTGACGCTGGCCATCATCTTCGTACTGTACTACTTCACCTTCCGTTCGGTGGCGCAAACCCTCATGGTCATGCTGGGTGTGCCGCTGGCTCTCGTGGGCGGCGTCTGGGCGTTGTACGGGCTCGGTTACAACTTGAGTATCGCCGTGTGGGTGGGACTGATCGCGCTGGCCGGTGTCGCCGCCGAAACCAGCGCGGTCATGCTGGCCTACCTCGACGAAGCTGTCCGGCGGCGTCGGGACGCCGGCCGGCTGCATTCGCTCGCGGATCTGACGGAAGCGGTCCATACGGGCGCCAGGGAGCGCGTCAGGCCGGTGATGATGACAGGCCTGGCCAATATCGTTGGCCTATTCCCGACCATGCTGGCGACGGGGACCGGTGCGGATGTGATGAAGCGCTTGGCGGCTCCCATGATCGGCGGCATCGGTTCGGCCATGTTGCTGACTTTGGTGGTCATTCCGGCGATTTACGTCATCTGGCGGTGGCACGGCGACGTCAAGTTGGACGAGGAAGACGCAAGGGATTGAGGTGAGCAGCACAGGGGAGCGGTACCCGATCGGGTTGGCGCCGGCATGGAATTCCTCTTGGTATCGGCGGGGTGGTGCCTCAACTCGGGACTGCGCTAACGCGAAAAAAGCCGCCCCGCTTGGCAGTCACGGCGCTACGCCAAGGCAACGACAAGGGCGGGGCTTCAGGTCCCGCCCTTGTTGGTTCGCGTACTGCGAACGATTTACCTGCTAGCGGACAACGAGGCCGGTGACGCCCGCCGGCAGGCCGTCCAGAGTCCGAAGCTTTTGCAGCGCGCCTCCCTTCAGGATGCGGTACACGCCGACGCTATGGTCGCCACCGCTCAGTGCGTAGAGCATGCGGCCGTCGGTGGAAACGGCGAGGTCGGTGGGCCGGTTCTCCTCGGCGGCACGGGTGTGCAGCAGCGACAGATGGCCGGCGGCATCGATCGAGAATGCGGAAATGGCGTTGGCGGGGGTGTCGGCGGTGAAGGCAATGCGGCCCGTGGGCGTCGTGGCCAGCCAGCAGGCGGCCGTTTGCCCGGCGGCGACCGCTCCGTCTATCAGTTGCACGGTTCCGTCTTCCAGCAATTGGTATGACGACACGGTCGCGCCATTGGGAGCACCGCCCTGGGCTTCGGATACGAAGAACTGGTCGCGCTTGCCGAAGGCAAAGCCGAAGGGCGTCGATCCGGCGGAATCGATCGAATGCCTGGCCTCGGGGCTGCCGTTCTCTTTCAGAGAAAATGTCGTGATTTTGTTGGTCGCTTTTTCGGTGACGACCAGGGTGTCGCCCGTGCGGTCGAAGCTGATCTGGGCCGGTGCCGTGCCGTCCCCGCTGAGCTTCAGGTGGGACTGGGGCAGGGAGCGCAGCTTGCCGGTGCGGTAGTCGAACCGGAAGCCGAAGACGGAATCGTCTCCCGAATTGACGACGTAGACCCGATTCCGGCTGACCGCCACGCTGACCGGGGTTGCGCCTTCCTCGGCGGTGCGGTCGGTGAGTTCCAGGCCGTCCCGGCCGATCCGGAACACGGACAGATCGTTGCTGCCCGCATTGACCGCGAAGAGGTACCGCGCATTTTCGCTCAGTGCCAGAGCGCCCTGGTTGCCGAGGCCGGAGCCGGTACCGGTTCCGCCGGTGGCGAAGCGGCCCGCCGGCGCCATTTGGCCGTCGCCGTAGCGGTGGAATGCGAGCACCTCGTTCCCGGCGGGGTCGTTGGAAAGGGTGTATACCGTCTCGGCCGCCGGATTTTCGCCGACGCCGAAGCGTCGGTCCGGCTCCGCCAGGCCGACGCCCGGAATCAACGATATGAACGCGAATGCGGTAAAGCTGAGTTTGACTGGGTTCTTCATGACAGGCCTCTCTTCAGGTTGGACAAGGTTCCAGCCCGGAAGCCGAGGCTTCCCGGGCGCAGCCATTGTGCGCGGCCAAGAATCACGAATTCCTCACGGAGTGCTCAAATATAATGTGACTGGCCGGAGCCTTGCCGCTTGCCGATAATTGAGGCCCCCTTCCGGTCGGCGGGAGTCCGCCAATGAAGCGCATTCTGGTCATCGAAGACGATCCGGACATCGGAGAGATGCTCTGCATCAACCTGTGGGATGAAGGCTACGCCGTGGAGATCGCGAACGAAGGTACCGCGGGCCTGGCGCGTCTGAAGACGGGCCGTTACGACCTCCTGATTCTGGACCTGATGCTTCCCGGCATCGATGGCCTGGAAATCCGCCGTGAGGTGCGGCGTATACCGCATTACCGGCCGATCGTGATCATCAGCGCAAAATCCACGGAAACGCAGCGCGTATTGGGTCTTGAACTGGGGGCCGACGATTACTTGACCAGACCGTTTCCGGTCCCGGAACTCGTCGCGCGGATTCGGGCCTTGTTCCGGCGCGTCGAAGCGATGCAACGGGAGTCGCAGGCAAAGGCCGGCGTCATCGTTCGCGGGCCGTTGACCATCGACCCCGTCGGCTACGAGCACACCGTGAATTCCCACATCAATCGCCTGCGTGCGAAGATCGAACGCGATCCCGCGCGGCCCGAATTCATCCGGCGTCTGGACGCGCTGACACGGACGATCGCCGCTTTCGACGACGCGAGCTTTGCCGGCAATTTGCAGCTCGACGGCGCGTTGCAAAACAGCCCCGATGAGGTCGGCCGGCTGGCGGCGTCGTTTTCACACATGGCCGAACGAAGCATCGAGCGGGGACGGCCGCGGAGCGGTCTTCACGTTCAGCCTGCCCGCGCCGGCTTGCCAAACCGGTGGGCCCGTCATTTTCGATGAGCCGGACCGGCCAGCTCCGTGCCTCTTCGATTCTCCTGGCCTGCGCCGTGCTTCTGAACGGCTGCCAGCCGGCGGAAAACGCCGAGGTGGTGGAATTCTGGGCGTTCGGCAGCGAGGGCGAAGTGGCCCGCCAGCTCGCCGGGGAATTCGAGCGGCTGAATCCTGAGATTCGCGTGGAGGTCCAGCAAATTCCCTGGAGCGCCGCCCACGAAAAGCTGCTGACGGCTTACGCGGGCGGCAACCTGCCCGACGTGTTCCAGCTCGGCAATACCTGGATAGCGGAATTCGCCGCGCTCCGGGCGCTGGACGACGTCGCCGTCCGTTTCGGGAACACCGGACGGAAGGACGATTACTTCGAAGGGGCGCTGGATGCGGCCGTCGTCGACGGCAGGATGTGGGCGGTCCCCTGGTATGTCGACACGCGCATTCTGTTCTACCGGCGCGACTTGCTGGAAGCCGCAGGGATCGCATCACCGCCCCGGAGCTGGGAGGACTGGTTCGACGCCATGTCCCGGATCCGTGAGCACACCGGCGATTTCGGGCTGTTCCTTCCCATCGACGCATGGGAGGTCCCCGTGATTTTCGCCATGCAGCAGGGGGCGGCTCTGTTGAAGGACGGGAACCGTTATGGCGGTTTTCTCCATCCCGATTTCCGGGCGGCGTTCGACTCTTACCTGCGCTGGTTCCGGGAAAAACTGGCGCCTGCGGAAACCTCCGGTCAGATGGCCAACCTTTATCGGGAATTCGGACGCGGCTATTTCGCGGCTCTGATCACCGGTCCCTGGAACCTCGGCGAGTTCCGGCGGCGGCTGCCGAATATCGACGCCGTGTGGGACACCGCGCCCTTGCCGTCTTTCGACGGTTCCTATCCCGGTATCTCCCTGGCCGGCGGGGCCAGTCTCGCGCTTGCCGCCGCTTCCAAGCGCAAGGAAGCGGCCTGGAAGTTGGTCGAGTTCCTGGCCGCGCCGCCGCAGCAGGTCCGCCTGTACCGGCTCACCGGCGACCTGCCGTCGGGACGGACGGCTTGGCGCGATCCGGTCCTGGCCGGGGACCGCAAGGCCCAGTCCTTCCGTAGCCAGATGGACCGTCTGCTTTCGCCCCCGAAAGTCCCCGAGTGGGAGCGGATTGCCAGCCGGATCGCGGCCTGCGCCGAGAAGGCCGTGCGGGGAGACATGGCCCCGCACGCTGCTCTGGAGGCCTTGAATGACGAAGTGGACCGGATTCTGGAAAAACGCCGCTGGCTGCTGGAGCGGGGGCTGTGAGGCTCAGTCCGGCCTTCTGGTTCGTAGCGCCGGCGCTGGCACTGCTCGCCGTGTTCTTCTTCCTGCCGGCCGCGGCGGCGCTGGGCCTCAGCTTCACCGATTTCGACATCTACGCCCTCGCCGACATCCGCCGGCTCCGGTTCGTGGGGTTGGACAATTACCGCCGGCTGGCGGGCGATGCGGAATTCTGGACGGCGTTGCGGAACACCCTGTATTTCGTGGCCGTGGGAGGTCCGTTGTCCGTACTGGTATCGCTGGCGGCTGCCTTGCTGGTCAATCACCGCCTGACCCCGTTCAAGGGGCTGTTCCGCTCCCTGCTGTTCCTCCCGGTGGTGACGACCCTGGTGGCCGTGGCGGTGGTCTGGCGCTACCTGTACCAGCCGCGCTACGGCGTACTCAACTACCTGCTGAGCGGTTTCGGCGTCGGACCGGTCGACTGGCTGGGCGATCCGGACTGGGCGATGCCGGCGATCATCCTCATGGCGGTGTGGAAGAATTTCGGCTTCAACATGATCGTGTTCGTCGCCGGTCTCCAGAGCATCCCCGAATCGCTGTACGAGGCGGCCAGCATCGACGGTGCTGGCGCCCGCCAGCGGTTCTTCCACATCACCCTGCCGCTGCTCGCGCCGACCTTCCTGTTCGTCGCCGTGATCACCATGATCGGCCATTTTCAATTGTTCGCCGAACCTTATGTGATGACCCAGGGCGGTCCCGCCGGCAGCACGCTCAGTCTCGCCCTCCTGATGTACCAGCAGGGATTCCGCTGGTGGAATCTGGGTTATGCTTCCGCGATCGCTTTCGTGCTGTTCGGCCTGGTGCTGGGTCTGACGGTGCTGGCGGCGGGGCTGAGGAAGCCGCGGGGCGCGGCCGAAGAGGACTCCGAAAGCCGATCCCTGCCCAAACCCTAGGAGGATGCCGAATGTTCCGACAGCTCGCAGCCCTGCCTTCCACCGTCTGGCTGTTCGGACTGGTGAGCCTGTTCAACGATTCCGCGAGTGAGCTGGTGTATCCCCTCGTCCCGCTCTACCTCGCCTCCGTGTTGATGGCTGGCCCCAGGGCGTTGGGGATCATCGAGGGCATCGCGGAAATGGTTAGCAGCCTGCTCAAGCTGTTTTCCGGCATCATCGCCGACCGGGTGCGCCGGGCCAAGTCGATGGTCGTGGGCGGCTACGGCTTGGCGGCGATATCGCGTCCTTTGCTGGCGCTGGCGTCCGCCTGGCCGGTCGTCCTGGCCATCCGCTTCGCCGACCGACTGGGCAAGGGGCTGCGCTCGTCGCCCCGCGATGCCATGATCGCCGCCAGCGTATCCTCCGAACAGCGCGGTCTGGCGTTCGGATTGCAGCGCGCCATGGACAACGCCGGGGCGGTGATCGGGCCGCTGGCCGCGGCCGTCATGCTGGCGGCGGAAATGCCCATCAAGGAAATCTTCCTCTGGGCTTCGCTCCCCGGCACTGTGGCGGTTCTCCTGGCCGTTTCGGTCAAGGAGCCGGTGAGGGACATCCGGTACGACGGCAAGCCGCTCGATTGGGATCTGCGGAAGCTTCCCCGGGTCTTCAGGCGCTATCTCGGGGTGCTGGCTTTGTTCACGCTCGGCAATTCGTCCAATATGTTCCTGCTGCTGCGCGCACGCGAGTTGGGTTTGCCGGAATACCAGGTCCCTTTGTTATGGGGCGCGACCTCGCTGGTCGCCATGCTGTTTTCCACGCCGCTTTCGGGGCTGTCCGACCGTGTCGGCCGGGTTCCGGTGATTTTCGCGGGGTGGATCGTTTATGCCGTGTTTTATCTGTGCATCGGGTTGAACGGGGCCGATCTTGCGCTGCTGTGGCCGCTGTTCGCCTTGTACGGCTTGTTTCTGGCCGCGACCGAAGGCGCGGAAAAAGCGCTGGTTGCCGATATCGCGCCGCCCGCCCTGTTAGGGACGGCTTACGGCTGGTTCAACCTCACCACCGGCATCCTGTTATTGCCGGCGTCCATGGTATTCGGAATGTTGTGGCAATACGCCAGCCCGGAAACCGCCTTCGGTTTCGCCGCCGCTTGCGCGCTGACGGCCGCATTGCTGCTGAAGCTCTGGGTGAGAGACTTCCGAATATCGGGCAACACCCCCCCCAAAACGACATGAATCAGGAGGAGACCCCGATGTCATCAAAGCCGAATATTTACGATCTGGTTCGGTCCTGGGCCGCCAAGCTGTCCGAAAGCAGGGGCGACATCGCGTACTGGAACGCCAGGTTCGATCGCTTCGCCAGGTTGTTTTCGCGCCTTTCCGGCCGGCCGCTGGCTTTCAACATCGCATTGTTCGTGATTCTGGCCTGGGTGATCACGGGGCCGATTTTCGGCTTCAGCGACACCTGGCAACTGGTGATCAACACGGCGACCACCATCGTCACCTTCCTGATGGTCTTCCTGATCCAGCACACCCAGAACCGGGACACGGAGGCCTTGCAGGTGAAGCTGGACGAACTGATCCGGGCGGTGGAGCGTGCCGACAATACCTTGCTGGACTTGGAAGAGCTGGAGGAGGAGGAACTGGCGCTGATGCGCAGCAAGTACGTGAGTTTGGCCCGTGATGCCCGCAAAGAGCGGGCAAGCGGAAAAGCCGCGTAAGATTAGCGTAAGGAGATTCGGGAAAATTTCCAGATGCGGCGAGCCGGGATGTCCGGCCTGTTCAGGCCATTGCCCGTCCGATGAGCATCATCCCTGCGACGGCCAGAAACATCCCGAACAAGCGCCGGTATTTGGCTTGGTCGATGTTGAGGAAAATCACTTCATCCGTCAGCAAAAAAACCAGCGTGGCGACGACGACGTAGATCCCGTTTTCAGCGTACGGCACCTCGATCCGCTCTCGACTGAAGAGCCACAGGGTGGCGATCTGCACCAGCGCGAACGTAGCGTAGGAAGCTGCGACGGTCACGCGGGTGACGTCTTTCTCGTAACCCTTGTGGTGGGCCAAGGCTGTCAGGAGAGATCCTCCCAGGTTGCTCAGTCCGTGTACGGCACCCATGGTGATGAAATAGGCCTTCTCATATTTCATCAGGTTGTCGACGATGCGTGCCACTGCCGGCGAAAACTCCTTGGCCGCAATGAACAGGAGAAAGCCGCCGATCAGAAGGCCGATATTGATTCGCACATGAGTGACGAGGAACAGGAACAGGGCGATGGGGGGCAGCGTCAGCGACAGCACCCTGCGGTAGAAGGGAAAATCGATCCGGGCATGGTGTTTGGATATTTGCAGGAGATTGATCGTGATGGAGATAGGCAGCAGCACCACGAGCACATCCACGAAGCTGTGCCCCATCAGCAATAGCAGGGGAGTGCCGAACAGCAAGACGCCGGCGCCGAAGATGGATTGGATCATGGACGTGCCGACGATCGTCAGCATGATGTCGACTGGCATTGCGTTTTCTCCGATTCGTTGCATTGGCTGGGTACGACTGGAAGAGGCGCGCTTCTTCCGTACGCTCCTCCACTTCCGAATTGTACCTTTCGAGCATCGGCTAATCTGGTTCCGACGGCCAAGGCTATCGTGATTCCGGCCAAATCCGCCATGAGGGGTTTGATGCGTTTGTCCTCCCTGGCCTTCCGGCTGACTCTGCTGACGGCGACCGCGGCGACGCTGTTTCCGCTGGTCTGGATGGTTTCGGTGTCGTTGATGCCGGCGGCCGATGCCATGCGCTATCCGCCCCCGCTATGGCCCAAGGCTCCGACGCTGGAGCATTACCGGGCTTTGTTCGACCGGGTCGCGGTGGGACGGTATGCGCTGAACAGCCTGGCGCTGGCCGCCGCGGTCACCGTGCTGTCGGTGCTGATCAACGCCGCGGCCGGCTATGCCTTCGCCCGCCTGCCGTTCGCAAGGCGGGATGCGTTGTTCCGGCTGCTGCTGGCGGCCATGGTCATTCCCGGCCAGGTGGCCATGCTGCCCTTGTTCCTGCTGCTGAAGCATCTCGGCCTGATCAATACCTACGCCGGAGTGATCGTTCCGGGGCTGGCCAGCATCTTCGGGATATTCCTGGTACGGCAGTATGCGCTGTCGATCCCTCAGAGCCTGCTCGACTCGGCGAGGCTGGACGGAGCGGGGGAGCTACGCATCTTCTGGTCGCTGGTCCTGCCGCTGTGCCGGCCGATCCTGGCGACCCTCGCGGTCTTCACCTTTCTGGGAAGCTGGAACGATTTTCTCTGGCCGTTGATCGTTCTGACCGACAGCCGTCTCCATACCCTCCCGGTGGCGCTGGCCAACCTGATGGGCGAGCATGCGGTGGATACGGAGCTGATGATGGCGGGTGCGGCCCTTACGGTGTTGCCGGTGATCATCCTGTTCCTGGCGGTGCAGCGATACTACCTCGGCGGGTTGCTGCAGGGCGGCGTCAAGGGATAGCCGCGCGATCGCAACGCCCGCCAATGTCGCCTTCCGGCGGCCGGTCACAAGCCTGTCATTTCCACCGATTACCGTAGCGGCCGATTCGATCCGGTCCGCCGGGCCGAATGGCGCCGGACATCCGCAGAGCACCATCGACGGAACCGTTCCGGCCAACCCAACGATGGCCGACATGCGGTTTCCCCCTCCTTTCCGCTTTACCGGATTCGGGCCCGAGCCGCGTCGGCCGCTGATCAGTGCGTAATCGGAGAGATGAACATGTCGAAAAAACGTCGGGTGCTCGGCTTGCTCCTGGGCTCGTCATTCCTGGTCGGGGCCTCTTGCGATGTGATGGCCGGCAAGGCAGTGCTCGGAGACAACGTGCAACTGGGGCCGCGTCCGTTCTTCCTGGTCAATGACATGACGGACGGCAAGCTGAAGAGCAAGCTGCTGAAGTGTTCCGCAGGTCCGTTCAGGAAGACCGGGTTCTCGATCGGCCACCGCGGCGCGGCGATGCAGTTTCCCGAGCATACCCGGGAGTCCTACGAGGCGGCGGCACGCATGGGTGCCGGCATCGTCGAATGCGACGTGACCTTCACCAAGGACAAGGAACTGGTCTGCCGCCATGCGCAGAACGATCTGCACACCACCACCAACATCCTCACCATCCCCGAGCTGGCTGCGAAATGCACCAAGCCGTTCACCCCGGCCACCTTCGACGCCAGCGGCAACCTGCTGACGCCGGCGAGCGCGGAATGCCGCACCAGCGACATTACCCTGGCCGAATTCAAGACGCTCAGGGGCAAGATGGACGCCTTCAACCCCAGGGCGAAGACCCCGGCGGAATTCCAGGGCGGCACGGCCAACTGGCGCACCGATCTTTATGCCGGTCCCACCAGCGGCACGCTGATGACTCACAAGGAAAGCATCGCGTTGTTCAAGAAGCTGGGCGTGAAGATGACGCCCGAGCTCAAGAGTCCCGCCGTGGCGATGCCTTTCGATGGCTTCAGCCAGGAAGACTATGCGCAGAAGATGATCGACGAGTACAAGGAAGCGCTGGTTCCGGCCAGCAGGGTTTTTGCCCAATCCTTCAACAAGGCGGACGTGCTGTACTGGATCCGGCATGAGCCCGCCTTCGGCAGACAGGCCGTGTACCTGGACGACGCCGACGTGGTGGCCGACCTGCCCAGTGCCGCCGAACTGGCGCAGTACAAAGCCGAAGGCATCAACATCGTCGCGCCGCCGATCTTCGCCCTGCTGGACGTGGATGCCGCCGGGAACATCGTGCCGTCGGAGTACGCCAGGAACGCGAGGCGTGCCGGTCTGGACATCATCACCTGGACGCTGGAGCGTTCCGGCATCCTCGCGGACGGCAACAACGGCTTTTATTACCAGACCTTCGACTCGGCGGTCCATCGCGAAGGCGACATGATGCGTGTGCTCGACGTGTTGGCCAAGGAGGTCGGCATTCTGGGTATTTTCTCCGACTGGCCGGCGACGGTGACGTATTACGCCAACTGCATGAATCTGAGATAAGTTTATTATCCCAACGGATGGGGAATTTCGGATAAGGATTTCGATATGGCCGGGCCTTCGTGCCCGGCTTTTTTTGTCTACTCAGGTAATCGATTGTAATTTTTATAGTAGAGTTACGGTAACCCTGACCGAAATGCCGCTCGGCGGCGGCGTGCGTTCATTTCATGCGAACGATCATGGCGACCAGCCGCCCCGGATGATGAAAGCGGCTACTCGCCATGATCGTTCCCCTCATCCCGGGCCCTTTCATACCGGGCTATCCTGCCCGGCACCCTTCGGGTCAATGCAAATCTGCTCCCGGCAGATTTGTCCCAGAGCGGGAAGGGAGTAAAGGTGCTGCGACTTTCACGTTAATGGCGCGGAGCCAAAGATATTCGGTTTCACTGTTTGACAGCATGATTTTCTGGGTCCATCTTTAAACCTGAGCCGGGCGAATATCCGCCCAGTGAAATTCATTTCTTCAAGCTGCGCGTGGGTTTCGCTGCCCCTGTGCAGCGCGAGCTGAATTTGTTCGATTTCCGGTCGAACCAAAGGAGGCCACATCATGAATCGACCGCTGATCTTTCGGGCCCTCGCCGCGCTTGGCGCAGCCGGGTTTTTCCTTATCGCCGCCTCGGGTCCCGTGGCAGCGACTCCCTGGACTCCGACGGTATGGAAGGACAACGGCAAGCTGCGCCATTGGGTTCGCGACACCAACGACAACTTCGTGGATGACCTGATCGAAGCCCGTACCGATTCGACGGCCGTGATCGTGGATTTGAACGGGTGTGTCGGAGACCCTGCCTCGAGTCCTTTCATCGCTTACCTCAAGACCCTGGGCGACGTCACGTATGTCGGCAAATACCTGAGCCTCGTGGTCGTTACGGGTATCGACCGCGACGAAGCCAGGCAAATCGGAGCGCGGCCCGAAGTCGCGATGGTCGAACTGGCCCAGAAGGGCCGCTGGACCTGGGACGTTTACCAGGCGGCCAAGGTCCGCGCCAGCACGACCTACGCCCAAACCCTGGAAAGCGGCTTCGGCTGGCCTGCCACTCTGAATGGAAGCGGTGCCAACGTCGCGATTCTCGATACCGGGGTGGGTGTTGCCTACGATGCGTCGTTCCGGCACGGTTACAACGCTTTGACCGATGCCATCGAAAATCCGTCCGCCGAACCTGCCGGCGGGGATCACGCCGGCCACATGGCTCAACTGATCTACGATCCGGCCAACGGCATCGCCCGCGGCGCCGGGCTCATCGACATCAAGATCGGCGACGGTTCCGGACCCGATCCCGCGGCGTACGTCCGTGCTCTCGAAAAGGTCTACGAGATGCATCGCGCCTGGCAGATCCATGTCGTCTCCATCTCGGCGGCTTTCAGCGGGGCGGCCGACGGCCGCGAAAGCTGGAACCAGCTCGTCGATCTGGTCTCGGGGATGGGGGTTCTCGTGGTCGCCGGCTCGGGCGACAACGCCGCGGACTCGCCGGTCCTCACGCCGGGCGCGGCGACCCGGGCCCTCGCCGTGGCCACGGCGGACATTCATAATACGGTCGATCGCGCCAACGACACCGCCACGACGGTTCAGGGACCCCGCGCGAACGATCTGGATGACGACCCCTTGGACGAACTCAAGCCCGAGGTCGTTTTTCCGATGGGCGGCTCCGTGTGGCGTCCCTCCAATTCGGCTGCGACCGCCGCCACGGCGGGACTCGCTGCGCTTGCCTTCGGCCATAACCCCCAGTTGAGGGATTTCGACAACGCTGCCGCAGCCAACGTCAAGGACTTATTGATCCGCAGCGCCGAGGCCCGGGATACCGCCGATACCGCCGTCGCCTATCCGCAGCCGGCCGCAACCTGGGACAACCATTGGGGCTTTGGGGAGATCGACGCCTACCAGGTTTTCCATAACCTGTCCAACGGCTCCCAAGGAGGGGTGGCCGATCTGACCTTCCTGGGATTCGACGGCAGCGCGCACCCGAATCCCAGCGACCCCTGGTACTACTCTCACGCCGTGGAAACCGAGAGCGAACGCGGGGGGCGCAACATCGGTTCCGGGGTAGCGGATCGCATCTATGCCCGTGTTCACAACAACGGACCCGGAAATGCCCAGCGGGTCCGGATCAGTTTTGGATTCTATCCCTTCACCGCAGGCATCCCCACCTTTTACGACCTTGGCAGCCAGATCGTCGATATCGCAAACGGGGAGACGCGGGAAGTCTCGATTGCATGGACGCCGCCGGACCTGCCTCCCGGCGAGTTTCATGGATGTATCCTCGTCACCATCGACTATGGCTACGATACCCAATTCGGGAACCGCTCCAACGTCGCTCAGAAAAACGTCCGCGTCCATGACACATCCTCGCCGGCGAAGTTCGATTTCCGCGTCGAAAATACCTTGCCTGTAAAAGCCACCATCCGGCTCCGGGTCGAGAATCAGTTCGCGGACTGGAACGTCAAGCTGAGCGAAGACAAGTTCGTATTGGATGTGCACGACTGCGCCAGGCTCATCCAGGCCGTCGTGACGCCGACGGCTTCGCCGCCGAAGCAGGATGACATCGTATTCTTCGTGACCGCACAGGCCGCGCCCTTCGGCACCGAGGATTTCGTGGATATCGGCGGCGTGGCTTTGCGCGCCCGCTACGGCGGCGGGGCCGGCTATTATTCCCCGCCCTGGGCTACCGTTGCGACCGTCTTGATTCTGGCCGTGGCGTTGCTTTACCTGGTTTTCCGAATCCGGAGGCGCGCTTGAATTGGAAAACGGAAGTCATCCCAAGATAGGGATGCCATTTCCAAGAGCCGTGTATCGAAATGTGGAGAGTGCCATGTCTGCTGATCTCAATGCGTGGAAACTGGAAAAAAAAGCAAGCTTGGATTGGCGCTGTCCGGGGGCGGATTCCGGGCGTCGCTGTTCCACATCGGCGTGTTCGCCAGGCTCGCGGAACTCGACCTGTTGCGACACGTGGAAGTGCTGTCGACGGTATCCGGAGGTTCCATCGTAGGCGCTTTCTATTACCTCAAGGTCAAGCAGCTCTTGGAAGGCCGCAGACTCGACGGGTTGACGCCTTCGCCCCAGGCCTACGTCACGATCGTGCAGGAAATGGAACGTGAATTCGTAACCGGTGTGCAAAACAATCTGCGTACGCGTGCCCTATTGGATCCGTTGAAGAACGCCAGGATGATGCTCAGCGATGATTACTCCCGAAGCGATCGCATGGCGGAGCTCTACGAGGAATATTTTTATAGGAAAATCTGGCAAGACATGTTTCCGGGGTATCAGGGAAATATTCGTTTGAAAGACATAAAAATAACGCCGGCGGGATATCAGCCGGCGTTCAACGTCCGTCAATACAACGAGGATGAGCAGAATCATTATAAGATCCCTGTCATAGCCATTAACGCAACTCTTCTGAACACGGGGGAGTCATGGCTATTCACGGCTTCTTACCTCGGGTTGGCCGGCGATGAATCCGAGGATCCCCTTCGTCCGTATTCGCGGCTCCGCTTTGACGACACAAGCCTGCCACCAAAGGTACGCGCCAAGCTCGATACGATCAACCTTGCCGATGCCGTGGCGGCGTCCGCGTGCGTGCCGGTTCTTCTGTCACCTTTTGCCATTCACGACTTGTATCGGGAGGAGGGAAAGGAGGTCGTCGTCAAACTGGTCGACGGGGGCGTCTATGACAATCAGGGGTTGGAAACGCTGTTCCGCAAGGAGTGTACTCACATCATCTGCAGCGACGCCGCCGGCCAACCCCAAAGCGACCGTACGCCGGAGAGTTCCGCCTCGTCGGTGGGCGCGCGGAGCAACGAAATATTGATGAAACGGGTGCGTGAGGAGACCCTGGAAGAGTTGCGCAGCAGGAAGAAGCATGGGCTGCTCAAATCCGCCGCTTGTTTTCACCTGCGAAATACGTTTTCAGGAACGGATCAGTTTCCAAACCCGAGTGAACCGGTGGACCGTAGCGACTATGAAACCGACGGCGAGGTGTTCCTGTTGTCTGCGCTGCGTACCGATCTGGATTCGTTTTCGGACATCGAGGCATGCGCGCTGATGTATGACGGCTATTGCCTTTGCGACAGCCATC
The DNA here is from genome assembly GCF_040730495.1 of Methylococcus sp. ANG. NCBI lineage: Bacteria > Pseudomonadati > Pseudomonadota > Gammaproteobacteria > Methylococcales > Methylococcaceae > Methylococcus > Methylococcus sp. ANG. The sequence continues at coordinate 164,384 of NZ_CP160399.1, forward strand.
TCAACAATGGCGAGGGTCTAATTTCGGCGCCGTCCAATCCATGGGGGTTTCTGAGAGTTCGCGACTTGATGCTTCGCGACCGGGCGAAATTCATCAGGCACCTTGCCGTTGGCAAGAACATGCTGTTCAAGGTTTTCTTTTTGCTCGGATATGTCGGATTGGTTATGGCTGTGCTGCTGGTATCGGGACTGCTGGCATTGCTCTGGGTGCTGTCCAATACAGGTTTCTATCAATCGATGTGGGGATTCTGCGATCTTCTGAAATCCCCAGGTTCCTTGGTCGTGGTGATCGCGGTCGGTCTGCTGTCATGGCTGTTGAAAAAGCTCTCTCATACATCAGGGCTAAGATTTGTTCTCGATGCCATACGCGGTTTCCGTACCGGCAACGTGGGCGGCTTGGTATTCCCGCTGGCGATTCTCGGGGCGGTGGGGTCGCTGATTTCCTACGTCCATGTGAATATTTCCGATCGGTTGTTTCTGAAGCTCGGAAGGCTATAGCGGGTCGTCAAGATGCGCTGCTTTTTCAGCTCCGATTCGTCTAGCCATGCAATTTGCGCCGCGCTTCCTGTACGTTGTGAATCTGTCCGATCTTTTCCAATGCGGTGCTGAGCTGACCCAGGTCGTGGACTTCGATCGTGATGTCCATGGCGACGCCCTGGTCCCGCGGATTGGTCTCGGTGTAAGTCCGCAGAATGTTGATGTGCTCGTGCGCCAGCACCTGGGTGACGTCTTTGAGCAGTCCCTTGCGGTCGAATGCGCGGACCTCGATGTCGACCGGGAACACCCGTGTTTCTTCTCCCCAGGCGACGTCGATCAACCGGTTTCGTTTGCCTGGGGGAAGCTGGACGACGTTGGGGCAGTCCTGGCGGTGGATGGTGACGCCGCGGCCGACGCCGATGTAGCCGATGATCGGATCTCCGGGAATCGGCGAACAGCAGCGGGCGAAATGGGTCAGCAGGTTCCTGACGCCCTGCACGGTCACTTCGCCGGTCCCGCGGACGGTTGCGGGCGCCGGCTTCCGCGTCGGGGCGGGTGCCGGCGGCTGGAATCCGGGCACCTGGAGCGCCGCGGCCAACTGGCCGGGGCCGATGTCGCCGCGGCCGATGGCGAGCAGGACGTCGTCGGGCCTGGCCAGGTGGAAGTGGCGCGCCAGGGCGTCGAGGTCGAAGTCCCGGGTCTGGAGCTTGTGCTTTTCCTTGTCGAGTATGGCCTTGCCGGCACGCAGGTGCTTGTCGTGGTCCTGCTGCTTGAACCACTGCCGGATCTTGCCGCGCGCGTGCGCGGTCCGCACATACCCCAGGCGCGGGTCGAGCCAGCCGAGGGTCGGGCCGCCCTGCTTGGCGGTGAGGATTTCCACCTTGTCCCCCGATTTCAGCGGGTGGGTCAGCGGCACCATGACGCCGTTGACCTTGGCGCCCCGGCAGCGATGGCCCACTTCCGTGTGGATGGCGTAGGCGAAATCGACCGGGGTGCTGCCTTTGACCAGGCGGATGACCTGGGCGCGGGGCGTGAGCACGAAGATCGCATCGCCGAAAGGCTCTTCGCGGAAGTCCTGCAACAGCGAATCGTTGTCCTCCTCGCTCTCCAGCAGGCGGCGCAGTGAGGCGATGCTGCGGTCGAAAGCCGCGTCCTGCCCGCCGCCTTCCTTGTAGCGCCAGTGAGCGGCGACACCGTATTCGGCGAATTCGTGCATCGCCGCGGTGCGGATCTGGACTTCCACCGGACGGTCGTCGGGACCGATGACGACGGTGTGCAGCGACTGATAGCCGTTGTCCTTGGGGTTGGCGATGTAGTCGTCGAACTCCTTGGGAATGTGCGGCCACAAGCTGTGAACCGCCCCCAGCACGGTATAGCAGGTCGGGATGGTGTCCACCATGACCCGCACTGCCAGCAGATCGTACAGATCGGCCAGTTGGGCGTGCTTGCGCTCCATCTTCTTCCAGATGCTGTACAGATGCTTGGGGCGGCCCGACACCCGCGCATTGACGCCGAGTTTCTCGAGCTCGTCCCTCAGGAGGCTCATGAAATTCTGGATATAGACTTCGCGTTCCGCGCGGTTGGTGCTCAGGGATTTGGCGAGCGTGCGGTATTCATCCGGATGCAGGTAGCGGAACGACAGGTCTTCCAGCTCCCATTTCAACTGGCCGACGCCCAGGCGGTGCGCCAAGGGGGCGTAGAGTTCCAGGGTCTCGCGGGCGATGGACTCGCGGGCGCCGCCGTCCTGGTATTTCAGGATGCGCATGCGCTGCACCCGGTAGGCGAGCCGGATGAGCACGGCGCGGACGTCGTTGACCACGGACAGCAGCATGCGCCGCAGCAGTTCGGCCTGTTCGGGACCGGGATTCTCCTGCAGCGAATATTCGTTGAAGGTATTGAGCCAGTTGACCTTTTCCAGTAGCCGGACGGTCTCTTCGTCGAAATGGACCCGGATGAATTCCGCCGGTAGCGTCTCCCGCAGATAAGGGTCCGCCAGCAGCGCGGCCTGGACGCTGTAGGCATCGACCTTCAGATTCAGCAGGATGTGTCCGACGTCGACTCCGCGCGGCCGGGGTTCGGAATCCTTGGCCGCCGCGTCGATGGCGAGGTTCAGAGCCTTGCGGATGCTTTCCGCCTGGGCGGCGGGATAGCCCTGCTCGAACAGCCGGTGAAGTTGCTCGGCATCCAATTTCGAGGCGTCGGACTGGTAGTGCGTGTGCTTCATTCAGTTTCGGGCGGAGACGCGGGCCTTGGGGCGAGCGGGCGCGGCCGGTTGCCGCGGGCGGGAGATCGCTTCCATAATCGGGCTGCGTGTGGCACTCCCGCAATCTTAACAGAACTGATGCTTTCCGCCCGCGGGCCAGCGCCGAAACCGTATGTTGCTCGAGGAGCGCGGGTGATGCAGGAGATTGAGGAGGAAACGGGGAAAGCAGGTACCCAGCCGGTGGCCGAATGCCGTGCCGATGCCGTCGTACGCCGGTTCGCGTCGCAGTGTCTCGATCGCATGGAGTCCAGCGAAACCGGAATCCTGGAAAACCGCGGCACCGAGGCATTGCACGACTACCGGGTGGCCCTGCGCCGCAGCCGGACCTTGCTGGGGCAGATGAAAGGCGTTTTCCCCGAACGGGATGCCCGCCGCTGGCTGGACCGGCTCGGTCGGCTGGGCGAATTGACCGGACCGCTGCGGGATTGCCACGTCATGCTCGCCGATCTGCCGCTCTACCATTCGGTGCTGCCCGAGTCGCTGAGGCCGGCCTTGGCGCCTTTGCAGTCGTATCTCGAACGGGAAACGGCGTCCGCTCACCGGATCCTGGCGGATCGTTTGCAGCGTAAGGATTACCGGCGCACGATCGAAAGCTGGCGCCGGTTCCTCGAACGGCCCGCGCCGAAGCAGCCGTCGGCGCCGAATGCCCGCGCTTCCGCCGGCGAGGTCTGCGGCCGGCACATCTGGAAGCTTTACCGGCGGATGCTGCGGGAGGGCGCTTCGCTCGGGCCGGACAGTCCCTCGGAAGCGTTCCACGCCCTACGCAAGCGCGGCAAGAAACTGCGTTATCTGCTGGAATTTTCGGCTTCGCTCCGGGACGACGGCAAACTCCGGGATCTCATCGCCCAATTGAAGAAGCTCCAGGACGTCCTCGGCGAATTCCAGGACACCGCCGTCCAGCGCGCCCGCCTCCTGCGCCTGGCGGAAACCCTGAGACAGGACGGCCAGCCGGTCGAAACCCTGCTGGCGATGGGGATCCTGGTAGCTCACATGGAGCGGCGTCAGTCGCGCTGCCGCCAGGCTTTCGGGGACGGCTTCGCGGCATTCGCCGGAAGGCCGTCACGCCGGCGTTATCGCAAGCTGTTCGGGCCCGGCCACGGCGAAGGAGACAGGGACCGGCGCGGGGTTTAAACTTTTTCGGACTCAACCTAAGAATGGAACGGGATTCATGCAACAAAAACAGAACAAGGAACCGCTACCGCGCATTCTGATCATCGGCGGCGGCGCCGGTGGCCTGGAGCTGGCAACCAAACTGGGCAAGACCCTCGGCAAGAAAGGAAAGGCGCAGGTGACCCTCATCGACGCCCACCCCACCCATATCTGGAAGCCGCTGCTGCATGAAGTCGCGGCGGGCACGATGGACGTGAACGACGACGAGCTGGATTACCTGGCGCAGGCCAACGCCTGCCATTTCCGTTTCGTCCTGGGACGCATGAACGGCCTGGACCGTACGGCCAAACAGGTGAAGCTCGCGCCGACGCTCAATGCCGCGGGCGAGGAGGTGATCCCCGCCTGTTCCTATCCCTACGATATCCTGGTGATCGCGGTCGGCAGCGTGTGCAACGATTTCGGCGTGCCAGGCGTGGCGCAGAACTGCATCTTCCTGGATACCACGGAAGAAGCCCAGCAGTTTCACCGCCGCCTGCTGGAAGCCTACATGCGCGCCCATGCGACGGGCGGGGCGAAGCAGGCCGGCCAGCTCGACGTGGCCATCGTCGGCGGCGGCGCCACCGGCATCGAACTTTCGGCCCAGTTGCATCAGGCCACCCGGCTGCTGGCCGCGTACGGCCTCGACAACGTCAAACCGTCGGACATCAAGATTCATCTGATCGAGGCCGCGCCCCGGCTGTTGCCCGAGCTGCCGCCGCGCCTTTCGGAGTCCACGGTCAGGCAGCTCCTGGCGCTCGACGTGCAACTGCACCTCGGCGAGCGCGTGGTGGAGGCGCGGCCGGACGGCGTCCTGACCCATACCGGCAAATTCATACCCGCCGCGCTGAAGGTCTGGGCCGCCGGGGTGAAGGCGCCGGACTTCCTGGCGCAGACCGATCTGGAAACCAACCGCATCAATCAGGTCGTGGTGCGCCAGACTCTGCAGACGACGCGGGACGACCGCATCTTCGCCATCGGCGACTGCAGCGCCTGTCCTTGGCCGGAAAAGAACGCCACGGTGCCGCCGCGCGCCCAGTCGGCCCACCAGCAGGCCAGCACCGCCTACAAGAACATTCTGCGGCTCCTGGCCGGCAAGGCGCTGGCGGATTACCGCTACCGCGACTACGGCTCCCTGGTTTCCCTGGGCAAGTACAGCACGGTGGGCAATCTGATGGGGAATCTCCTGGGCAGCGTGATGATCGAAGGGGTGATCGCCCGCCTGGTCTACCTGAGCCTTTACAAGATGCACCAGAACGCCCTGTTCGGGCCGTTCCGGGTCGGCCTGATCATGGTCGCCCATTTCTTCAGCCAGAAGCTGCGGCCGAAGATCAAGCTGCACTGAGTCAGAGGCGGGCCCGAAGGCCCGCTTCCATCGAATCTCAGTCCGGTTCGCCCGCCAGCCAGTCCAGGCGCCAGCCGCCTTCCCCTTGGGGGCTCAGGGTTGCGTGCAGCCAGGGCAGGAGGGTCTTCATGTGCTCGTCGAGGCGCCACGGTGGGTTGACTACGATCATGCCGGTGCCGCTCATCCCCTTTTCGCCGGTCTCCGGCAGCACCGACAGCTCCATCGCAAGCAATCGGTCGATGCCGGTCTGGCGGAATTTCCGGCGCATCCAGTCGGCGGTGCGGCGGTCCTGGATCGGGTACCAGTAGGCGAAAATGCCGGTGGGCCAGCGTTTCCATGCCGCCGCCGCGGCTTCCACCATCCGCTCGCGCTCGTTGCGCAGCTCGAATGGCGGATCGCAAAGCACCAGGCCGCGCCGCTCGGGGGGCGGCAGGAAGGCTTTGAGGCCCTGGTAGCCGTCGATCTGGTTGACCGTGATCCGGCGTTCGCCGCCGAAGAGGGAACGCAGCGACTGGACTTCGGTGCCGTGCAGCTCGCACAGGGCCATCCGGTCCCCCCCGCGAAGAAAATGCCGGACGATGAGCGGCGATCCCGGATAAAGCCGCAGTCTGCCGCCAGGATTGAGCGCCCGCACCGCGGCGAGGTAGTCCTCCAGTTCGGGCGGTACCGAGGGCAGCTTCCACAAGCGCTCGATTCCGCTCCGGTGCTCCCGGTTCTGCTTCGCCATGGCCGACTCCAGGTCGTAACGGCCGGCGCCGGCATGGGTATCGAGGTAAAAGAACGGCGCCGGCTTGCGCAGCAGCGAGCGGACGATCTGCGCCAGCACGGCATGCTTGAGAACGTCGGCGAAATTGCCGGCATGGAAGCCGTGACGGTAGCTCAGCATCGGTCGATTCGAGGGGGAGCCGGACCCGGACCCGGAAAATCCGGGGCGGGGAAGGCTAGCGGGTGGATGGCGGGTAGCGCCGTTCCAGGTCGTCGAGAAAACGGCCGATCTGTTTCATGCTGCCTTTCAGCAGCCGCGGCGGTCGCCCGTTCAGCCAATGTTCGAGCCGCGCGCTGCTGCCGGGCCACAATACCAATCCCCCCATGGCAAGGAAAGGCAGGCCCAGCACGCCGGGCGTGACCAGGCCGACGACGCCGGCGGTGATCAGCAGCCAGGCGACGTCATGCGGCATGCGGCGTATCCGCTGTTCGGTTTTCTGTTCGATGGCCAGGGCGTCCAGCGTTTCGAGGCTTTTTTCGAGGGACGCCTCGCCAGCTTCCTGTCCGCCGGGGGCGGCGGCAGGCCTGTCACGCCGCCTTGGGGATTTGCGGCCGGAATGAGGACTTTCGGTCATGTTCATGCTGCTTCAGGGTTGGACCGCGCATATTACATCCAGCAGGCGGTGCGTCTCAACCGGAACTCACGCAGGCGCGATCCAGCCTTCGATCCTGCCGTGATCGAGCAGCCAGCGCTCCTGGTAAACGCGCTTGGCGGCAAGGCCGGCCCGCCGGCTGAAGGAGCGGTTGGCGTAGGCATTGAGGGCGACGGACAAGCCGGGAATGAAGGATGCCAGTTTGCGGCCGAGCACGATCCGCTGCAGCACCGCCAGCGCCGCCTCGTTCACGGCGTCGCCGACGAGGTGGTGCTCCAACTGCCGATGATAATTCTCCATGGCGCGCGATTGTTCCTCGGGCGTGCCGGCGGTGGACAGCGCCAGGATGTGCAGCATGAAGCCGCGGTCGCCCGTGCGCTCGGCGGAATAACCGTAAGCCTGGGACACGCGGTGGATCAGGCGCAGGGCCACGCCCAGCAGGGCCGGCACGCCCACCACGACGGTACCCAGGCTGCCGGTGCCGGTCACGGCTCCCACCCCGGTGGCGAGCTTGAGTCCTTCTTCGATGACCTTGTCGGCCAGGCGGTCGCTGAATTCCAGCGATTGCGCGCCGATTTCCTCCAGGCTGCGGAATCCGCTATGGCGCAGAATCCAGTCGTCCCGCACCAGTTGTTCGGCCACCCTGTTGAGGGCATCGAATGCGAATCGCGAGGCCGGGGCGGGCACGATCTTCCGGCTCAGCCGGATGAGAGGCCGCTGCGCGCGGTTCAGGAGAGGGCTCGCCGGATGCGGCTTGCGCCGTTTCCAGGCGGCGATGGCCCGGATCTGTTCCGCCTCGTACCGGCTCGGCGGCGCGGCTGGAATGAGGGGTTTCATGCGTATCCGCGAGATTGAGTGGGGAAGAGGCCGCTACTTCCTCCCCGACGGAAAACGGGTCAGCGCAGAACCGGAACGCGGCGGGTCCTTGCCGCCTGCAGGTCTCGCCGTATGCGGCGGTCGACGTTCATGACGCCGATGTTGGCGAGGATTCCGGAAGTGATGCCGTTGAGCAGTCCGGCGAAGGCGCCGGCGATGCATAGCAGATTGGGGATCGCCGCCATGCGGCAGGCCGAAACGACGTTGGCGTCGTGGCCTTGGGCCAGCTCCATCAGATCGACCAGGGGATCGAGCGACTCGCCCAGGATCGCGATGTCGCAGGGGCCGCCGTCGGCTGCCTGGCTTCCGAACGCCACGGCGACATGGGCTTCGCCGGCAACAGCCGGATCCCTGCCGAAGTCGCCGATCAGCGTGGCACGCACGCCCCGTTTTTTCAGCCCCTGGAGAAAGCGGATTTTTTGCTCCGCGTTCAGTCCACCGCCGGAGAGATCGGCACCCAGGCGCCGCGTGAGTTCGGCGGCTTCATCGTCCGGTCGGGACGAGACGATGAAGATCTGCTGCATGCCGAGCGCGCGGAGACGGGCGAAGGTATGGGCCGCGCGCGGCAAGGGTGAGTAAGCGAACCGCAGCTCGGCGACGTCGACGCCGTCGATGCGCATCAGCAACGGCGCCGGGGCCGTCTTGGAACGGCTGGGGCCGCCAACCAGACTGACGGTATGGCGGCCGATCCGCACTTCGACCGCATCGGCGTTCAGCGACAGCAGTTCCGGCTCGCGGACGACCAGCCCGCGCCGGAGGCAGCTTTGGGCCAGCGCCTCGGCGCGTTCGTCGCCGAGGAAGAGTGCGGCGCCAGCGCCATGCCGCAGAATCGTGTCGGTGTCCGGCAGGTGGCTGGCCACTTCGGCCAGTTCGAGCTGCGGATTGAGGAGGCCCGGCAGATCGCCGTCGATCACCAGGAAGTCGCTCTCCTTCAGGCGGGTGAGGGCGGAAGCCGATTTGAGCAGGGCGCCGCTGTGCAAGGCCAGGCGCATGTCCCGGAGTACTTGCATCGGCAGCGCCATGCCGGGCCCGCTGACCCAGTCCTGGTGCAGGATGGCGCCCACCGTGATCAGGTCGCCGGCGGCCCATCCGACGCCGGCGGTGGCCAGCGTAGGGAGCACCGTGCGGTCCGCCAGGTTTTCGGCTTCGCGCCGCATGGCCCGGTCGGAGGGTATCAGGGTGGCGGTTTCGAGAACGGACCTCGTAAGCCCGGCGGCCCGGGTTTCCGATCCGGTGCGGACGGCTTCGATTTCCAGGGAGCCGTTGACCACGACGGACCCCGCGAGTACTTCATCGCCGGGAATTTTCCGCACCGGGCCCTGGCTTCCTCGGAGGCTGGTTTCCTGGACAAGGGCCTGGCCGGCGAGGACGACCCCGTCGACCGGGATGGCTTCCGTTGCAGGAACTTTGACACGGTCGCCGGCGCGCAAATCGGCCACAGCGGTCAGCGACTCGCTTCCATCGGCATTCAGCAGGACGGTCTGCGCCGGAAGTGGCAGGCTGTCCTCCAGGAGCGCATGGGCTTCCCGTGCCAGATTTTTCCGCCAGTTCCGCTGCCAGTAGCGCAGAGACCATTCGGTCAGGGCGTAGGCGAGGACCTGGCCGGTGGCGATCGAGCAGGCGAGGAGGGCGGTATGAAACACCGGCACGCCCAGCTTCCCGCGGCCGATCTGCTTGCCGGCATCCTGCAAGACCTTGAGATTGCTCGCAACCAGCAGGCCCGCCGCGACCGGTGTCGCAAGCGGCAGCATCAATTCCCCAACGGCGCCGAGTCCGACGCTGGCGTTGGCGACCCGGAAATCCACCGCTCCGGGTTCGGGAACACGCGATGCCACTTCACCGGTCAGCAGTCCCTCGGCGATGCGGACAAGGGTCAAAGGTTCCAGCGACTCGGCGTCGTAACTTATCCGGATCGTTCCGGAAGCGGCATTGCCGGAGACGCGCGTGACCGCATCGAGTGCGGTGAGCCCGGTTTCGATGTTCCGGAGGAGCGAGGCGTTTCCCTTCAGGCGGGGATGCCGCAATTCCAGCCAGCCATCATCGGCCGCTCCGATCCGGAACAGTGAGATCAAGCCCGCGTGCCGATGCAGCGTCAGCGCGGAATCCGCCGGCCAATGCGGCAAATCCCGGTCTTCCAATCCTTCGTTATCGGCGCCCACCGCGGCGGCCAGCCGCCGGCGGAAAGCGCCGGCGTCTCCCTTCGCGGTGCGGTGTCTTATGAGCGCGCTTCCTTGGGAGGGTTCGAGGCCGAGTGATTCGACTTCCGGGAGGGCCAGGACCTGCCGGGCAAAGCGGCGGGCAATCCTTCCGCAGCCAGGGCCGAAGACCGAGTCATCCTCGATGCGCAGCCAGTTGGAACCGAACGTGATGCTATCAGCCATATACCAGTTTTTGTCGGGCTGTTAGTTTGAGAGGCGGCTAATCGGCGTAGGGCTCGATTTCGCCGAGTTCGACCATACGGTCGAGTTCCATGACGATCTGTTTATCCTGCTCGTCCAGGACGTTGTAGATCTCCTGCAGCTGCCTCTGGCGGCGCCGGACTTCGATGATCATTGCCGATAGAAAAATGGCCGCCAGGGCGGTGGTCAGTGCGTTCGTCACCTGTTCCATGCGTCTATCCTCCGGTTTCGGGGTGGTGAAAATGCGGATCGGACGGGCGATTCCGTCAGGCGCCCATGGCGTCCTTGGCGCCTTCGCGGATCACCTCGATCGTGCCGATGAACCCGTCCTTATGCAGCCTGTCCTTGATGTCCCGTTCGATATTGGGGCTGTCGTGGTGTAGGCTCAGGAAGCGCAGGAACTCCTGCAGAGCGTGCAGCGCCCGCACGGGCTTCTGGATCAGTCCCAGATTGAGATGGAATCCGTGGTATTCGCCGCCGTCGCGCGGGCCGGAGCGGTGCATGTCCCGGACGATGAGCACCGGATCCTTGCCGATGAACTGCGGATGCCTCTTGACGATGTCGCGGGACTGTTCCGGGGAAAGCACGTAAAGCGGATCGCCGTCCTGGAAAGAGCGGATCATCTCGAAATTGTCCCGGATCACCTGCGCGGCGGGGGAGGTCCAGCCGGTATCCAAAATGAATATGCGAAACCTGGGAGCCGGCCGGCCGCCGGCGCTTTCCGGGGCCGCGGCGTGTACTGGTTTGCTTCTGCGGCCGCGGGATGCGGGTGTGCTGGGTTCGGACATGGGCAATCCTCTATTGGAATATTCCGAAGCATGTGAGCGATGGCCTGAATGCCGCTATGCGGGTGAGGTGATGCGAGCGGCGGAACCGAACTCCTAGGCCGCCAGCGCGCTCCGCCCGCCGTCATCGGCTTCGTCGATTTCCGCCGCCGCGTCGACAGCTTCCGCCGCGGTGCCGGCTTCATGGATTCCGGTCGGGTCTACATTAGCACAGCCCGCGCGCTTCAACTCGAGTTCGAGCTGATGGCGCCGTTCGGCCTCCAGAAGGGCGACCTTCCGCATCGGCAGCAGGCCGTTGGCGAGCGCCGCGAGCGCCGCGACGTTGTTGGTGAAAACCGAGGCCGCCACGCCGAAGCCCAGGGTGAACACGCCGAGGACGCAGGCAACGTTGGGGGCGATGATCATGGCCCAACTGCGCGCGATGTTGCGCTCGAGTTCCCGGGAGATGTCCCGCAGTTCGCAGAGCTTGCCCAGGCCCTGCTCGAGGAACACGATGTGGGCGGTATCCGTGGCGATGGAGGTGGCGCCACGCAACGAGATCGACACGTTGGCTTTCTTCAGCGCGATCGAGTCGTTGATGCCGTCGCCGACGAAGCAGACGGTGCGGCCTTCCTGCTGCAGCTTATCCACGTAATCCGCCTTGTCCGCCGGCAAGACCTGGGCGAAATAGCGGTCCATCCCGAGTTCCTCGGCCAGTTTGCGCGTGGGCGCTTCGTGGTCGCCGGAGATGATGGCCAGATGCTTGACGCCGCGTGCCCGCAGGCCGGCGACGATTTCCTTCACTTCGGGGCGGACCGCGGCCCGGAGTTCCAGCGCTCCGCCGATCCGGTCGCCGATCGCAACCATTACCATCGTAAAGCCTTCGAGATGCGCGGCATCGAGCCCTTCCTTGATCTCCTGCGTCAACGCAATGCCCTCCATTTCCATGAAGCGGGGGCTACCGACCCGGATTCGGTGGCCGTTTACGCCGACGTCGATGCCGTAGCCCACCTTGTACTGGGTCTCATCGGTCGCCGGAAGCCCGATCCCCCATTCCTCCGCTTTGTTCAGGATGGCCAGGGCGATGGGGTGATGGAACTTCTGCTCCGCGGCGGCGGCATACATCAGCACTTCTTTTTCCGCGAACCCGTCCGCAGTGATGATGCGGCCCACCTCCGGACACTCGCGAGTCAGGGTGCCGGTCTTGTCGAACAGAACGGTGTCGATCTTGCTCATGAGTTCCAGCGCCCGGCCGTCCTTGACCAGGATGCCCTTTTGCGCGCACAGTGCCAGGGAGGACAACAGTGCCAGCGGCGCCGCCATGCGGATGCCGGTGCCGAGGTCGCTGTTCAGGGCGGCGACGGCGCCGCCCGGTCCGATGGTCGCCATGGCGATGCCGCCCACTACCAGGGTCGGGACGGCCGCTTGATCCGCCAGCCGCTCCCCCTTGTTCTGGGACGACAGCTTGTATCCCGCGGTATCGTTCAATATCTGGCTGATTTTGGAGGAGGCCGTTTCGCTGCCCGACTGCTCGACCGAGACGAAGATCTTGCCCGCCACCATGATGGTGGAAGCGAACACCCTGTCTCCCACGCCCTTTTCCGCAGGGGTGGATTCGCCGGTCAGCGCGTGCTGGTCGATCATCGCCATGCCTTCGACGATGTGGCCGTCCACCGGCACGGTATCGCCGGTGTGGACGGCGACGATGTCGCCCTTCTGGACCTTGTCCATGGATACTTCGATCTCGACCCCGTCCTTGACCAGCCAGACATAGCGAGGCTGTTTGCCGAACGCGTTCAGCAGCATCTTCTTGGAGTTGTCCTCGGTCTTCTTGACCAGCAGCCGGCCGAAGGACAGGCACCAGGCCAGCACCGCGCCGGGCAGAATCTGCAGGGTGCCCAGACAGCCGAGCACGACGATCGAATCCAGGAAATCGCAGCCGATCCGCTTTTCCTTCAAGAGATGTTCGTACGCGCCCTGGAAGCAGGGGATCGAGGTGTAGGCGAATACCGCGGCGGACACCGGGAGCAGGGCCGGAACCGCGAACTGCGCGGTAGCCGCCAGCGGGATGGACAGGGTGCAGATGGTCAGGTCGAGATCGAGTTTATCGAGCTCTTCCTGGTGCTCGGCGGTTTCCAGGGCGCTGTCGAGGATCTCGATGAGATTCGCCTGGCTCAGACGGCGCGGATCGTAGTCGATCTGCACCGTGCAGCGCAGCGAGTGCGTCTTGTAGCGATCGACCCCCAGTACGCTCATCAGCTCCCGCTCGATGGCCTGGCAGAGATTGTTCTTGCGGTACAGGACGGGGTTCTTCAGCCTGATCGAACCGGTCTGGTCGCTCACGACCTGCCAGCCCGTGACCCGCTTGCCGAAACGATGGTAATGCACGACGCCGTGGCGGTCGCGCGCGGTGATCATCGGCGCGAAAACCGGAGCGGCTTCGCCCTCCGCCGGAACGGCGTCTTCTTCCGCCAAACAATCCGCCACCTTCCACAGCACTTCTTTCGCGGCGTGACGCTTCGTGTCGAAGTGCAGCTCGGCACAGCAGGCCGGGGCCGCCTTGATCGTCGCTCCCCGGATTTCCGGCACCAGGAATACCCGCCGCAGGAAGGCCCGGCAGACCGGCGTATCCGGATCGCCGAACATCTCCTGTCCGTGGACCGCAATGGTTCCGGGGGCGGGAAACGAGACGGTGATGCTGGTGGAGCCGGAGAGTTTCGGAGCGCTGGAGTTGGGAGCGAGTTGGGGCATTGTCAGCTGTCCTGATTGACGAACGAGAATTTACGATGATTCCTTGAGATGAAGGGGCGTCATCGCGCCCCGCGGCGTGTGCGGCTCAGGCGCCGGAAGCGGGCGTTTGTACTTCCTTGGCTTCGTTCAGCGCATCGATCGCTGCACGGCCGCCGTCGACGAACCCCTCGACGATGGGATTGTCCTGGGGGATGGCGCGGGCTATGAAGACGGTGCCGTAAACGATGCCGTAGGACACCATGTAGGAACTGGTATAGGCGAAGCGCGACAGCGAGCGTCCCACGTCCATGCCGGCCAGCTTCTCTCTTACCTTCGCCGCGTCTTCCGTCGCGTTCTGTACAGCGTCACGCATTGCGTCCGAGATCGATTTCAGGGCTTCGGCCTCGCCGGCATCGGTGCTGGTACTGTTCGCGGTTGGATCTGCCATGGTATTGGATACTCCCTCGAAGTTTGACAAATTCGTTGTGCCTGACAGGCCGGCCGTTCGAAACCGCCTGTAGCACCCGGGTCCAGGCTAACATGCATGTCCGGCGAAAGCCAAGACGAAGATGCCGCCGGGAACCCGATTTAACCTTACCGTAATATCGCGGGGCCGTTCTCAAGGCCGAGCCGTATAAGTATCCGGCAGGCCCGTTAAGATTTTATTGGGGTCAGATGTAAGTTTTACGGCGACGGCGCATAAAAGAAACCGATGCCGAGCATCATATAGACTCCGATCAGCATCACGCCTTCGAGCCAGGTCGAGGTCTGGTCGGCCAGGAGGTTCCGGGCGACCGTCACCGACAGGATGATGCCGACGAGTTCGAACTGAGTGAACAGCAGGTCCATGCTCATGCCCATGAGGTTGCCGGCGATGACGAGGACGGGAGCGACCAGCAGCACCAGCTGGGTCGTTGCGCCGAGGTTGACCGACAGGGCGAGGGTCATCTGGTTCCGGTAGGCGAAAGCGGTCGAATTCATGTACTGGGCCACATTGCCTACGATGGAAAGCAGGAACACACCGGCAAACACGGGGGTGAGGCCGATGGCGTCGGCTGCGTCGTCGATGGAGTCGGTCAGCGCATCGCTCACGACCGCCAGCACGACGGCCACCCCGCCGAGTATCCAGAAGGCGGTCCTGGGGCTCCATGCCGGTTTTTCTTCCTTGGTGGCTTCTCCTTTTTCCTGCAGTTCCGCTTTCACCGCGACGGCGCCGACCGCCGGCCGGTGCGTGAGCAGGGTGAAGACCATGCTGGCGAGGTAGACCATGAACAGGACGATGGAGATTTCCAGGCTGATTTCCTGGTCTGGCTTGGCCCCGAACTTGAACACCGCCGGTATCACGAGCCCGAAGGTGCCGAGCATCAGCAGCGCGCCGTTGACCGAGACCATCTCGCTGTCGAAGCTCTGGCGTGGCTTGCGCAGCCCGCCGGCAAGGAGGGAAAGGCCCATGCCGAACAGGAGCGTGCCCATGATCGAGCCTGCGATGGAGGCTTTCAGGATGTCGATCAATCCGTTGCGCAAGGCGGAGACGCCGATGATGAGCTCGGGGGCGTTGCCCATGGTGGCGTTGAGCAGGCCGCCGTACGTGGGTCCCAGATATTCCGACAGGGCGTCCGTGGCTTTTTCCATCAGGCCGGCGAGGGGCACGATGGCAAGGGCGGAGCAGAAGAAAACCAGAATCGGATCGGCATGGAACCAGTTCAGCGCAACCGATACGGGTATCAGCGCAAGCAGCCAGTTCAGGTTCATCCGCAGCCTCATTCAGCTATTTTTCAAATCGCGCGATTATAGTCGGCGGGCGTGATAATTTTTTGAAGGGATTTTTTATTGGCCACGAGCCTTGGGAGCCGAGTGTGAGACTGAACTGGTTGCTGGTATTCATTCCGATCGCGTTGGGCCTGGACTGGCGAGATGCCCACCCCATTCTGGTGTTCCTGGCGTCGGCCCTGGCGATCGTGCCGCTTGCGGCGCTGATGGGCGATGCCACCGAATCGCTCGCGAGTTACCTGGGGCCGACTTACGGTGGCCTCCTCAGCGCGACCCTCGGCAACGCCCCCGAAATCATCGTGGGGCTGTTCGCGCTTCATCAAGGGCTGGTCGACGTCGTCAAAGCCTCGCTGACCGGTTCCATCATCGGAAATCTGTTGCTCGGCCTGGGCTTGTCGCTGTTCGTCGGCGGTGCGAAATGGGGCGAGCAGCAGTTCGATTCGAAGACGGCGCGCCGCAACGCAGGGTCGCTGATGTTGGCGGCGATCGCTCTGATCATTCCGGCCGTGTTTCATTTCAGTGCGAGCTCCGAGGAGGAAATCAGCGTCCACATCGCCGCCGTGCTCTTTTTCGTGTACTGCGGGAGCATCGTTCTGACCCTCCGAAGCCAGAAGGCGGTGTTCGGTGTCGCGGCGGCCGCCGAGGAGCTCGAAGAAAAAGGCAAGGCCGAGCCGGAGCCGCTGGGCGGGGAGCTCGGGTGGAGCAGGAACCGTGCGCTCGGGGTGTTGGCCGTGGTGACCGTCGCCCTGGGCGTCATGAGCGAAATCATGACGGACGCGATCCAGCCGGCGGCCGATGCGATGGGATTGACGCCCTTGTTCGCCGGCGTTTTCCTGCTGGCGATCGTGGGCAACGCCGCTGAAACCTTCAACTCCATCCGGTTCGCCCGCTCCAACCAGGTGGAACTGGCCCTGGGCGTCACCGTCGGCGCCAGCACCCAGGTGGCGTTGCTGGTGGCTCCGGTTCTGGTGTTTTTCAGCATGCTCATCGGGCAGGACATGGACCTCCTGTTTTCCCAGTTCGAGATCGTCGCCGTCATGCTTGCCGTCGTGGTCACGCGCGATCTGGTCCGCGACGGTCGGTCGAGCTGGTTCGAGGGACTCCTGCTGATAGGCGTTTACTGCATCCTCGCCATCGGGTTCTTCTACATCCCCGCCGCGCCGTCCTCCTGAGCCGTTCACTCCGGCCGGTAGCCGTCGGTCAGGGTTCTGAGGAACGCGACCAGATCGTCGACCTCCCTGTCGCTCAGGCGCAGATTGCCGAGTTCGTCGCCATTGACGTTCTGTCCGACCTCGGGCGCCGGCCAGCAGCCCAGGCGTTGGGCTTCGGCTTCGGTCACGAGTTCGTTCCAGCAGGTGGGGCGGACGTCGCGGGTGTTGTAGAAGTCCACCACGGAGCGCAGGGTGCTGAAATAGCCGTTGTGCATGTAGGGCGCGGTAAGCGCGATGTTGCGCAGCGTAGGCACCTTCAGCTTGCCGTTTTCCCAGAATTTGCCCACCTGCTTGCCCAGCCCTAAGTCGACGAAGGCCGGGCCGTCGGGGTTCAGCTTCGGCGGCAGGGCGTAGAAGGGGTTGTCCGGGTTTTTGGGCACACCGAGGTTGTCGTAGGTGTGATCGGTGAACAGCGGCGGGGTACCGTTCGCGCTCGGCCTGCTCGGGTGACAGGCGGCGCAATTGCCCTTTTCCTCGGATTCGAAAACCACCAGCCCGCGCATTTCCTGCGGTGTGAGTCTGACTTTCCCCTTCAGATAGTAGTCGTACTTGGAATCGAACCTGGCGAACACCGGCGACCGTTCGAAGGCGGCGATCGCAGCGGCGATCCGGTCGTAGGCCTTGCGGGTATTGTCGAGCGAGCCGGGCCCGAAGACCGCGTCGAACATCCAGGCATATTCCGCCTCCCGGACCTTGTTCACCACCGTTTGTTTGTCGGGGTTGGCCATTTCCACGGGATTGAGGAAAGGTCCCTTCGCCTGGTCCTTGAGTGTCGACGCGCGTCCGTCCAGGAACTGTCCGCCGACGAACAGGCGCAGACTGGTGTCGTAGTGGAACGGCGGGGTAAAGGCGGCGTAGGCCGCGGTCGGCGCATTGCGGTTGCCTTTGAGGGTTTTCAGCACGCCGTTGGAGGTCGGCTGGTTCTTGTTCGGATCGGAAAATGCCGTGGCCGGATCATGGCAACTGCCGCATGACTGGCCGGGCGGCGTGGACAGGTTGGTGTCGAAGAACAGCTTTTGGCCGAGTTGCGCCTTTTTGGACAGGTGTTTTCCGCCCGGCAGGGTGAGCTCTTCCGTGAAAGCCGAATGGGACGCCATCAAGCCGAAGATGCCCGCTGCGACGGTGAGACGGTAGTTCATTCGAGGTTCCCCCACTCTTGTTTATGCAAATAATGAGAACTATTCTCGTTATGTTTTCTGGCGGGGTCAAGCGCCGCATTTGACCGCCGCCTGATTTCCCGCGTCCCATCAGCGTTCGTTGCCTGAAATGGATTCGCTCAGCCTGTGGGCGCTTGCATGATTTCCATGCTAATGCTAATGTCTGCGCAAACGTAAATCAATCGCATTTGCAGGCGTGTTATTTTTTCACAAGGGGAGAATCAGCAATGAGTGAACCAGCAGCCAAGCCGAGCCCGCTACGGGCGGCGTTGTCCACCGCCCTTCTTTCCTGCGGTATCGCGGGAGAAGCGATTGCCGCCCAGAAGCTGCCCTCGGTCGAGGATCTGTGGAAAGTGATTCAGCAGCAACAGCAGGAAATCGAAGCGCTGAAGACCAAACTCGGCCAGACCGAGACCGTACAGAAGGAGGTCAAGCAGGAGGTGCAGGACCTCAAGACGGCCAACAAGGCGGAGGCGGCCTCCGAGGCGGGAAAGCCGGGTGAGGAGGCCGGCAAGAAAAAAGCCAAGTCCGAATCGGACCGCAAGACCGATATCCTTGCGGCCGAGGTCGAAAAGCTCAAGACCTCGCTGATCATCCCGGAAAAGCGCGAATACAAGAGCATGTATGGCATGGCGCCGGCGGCCTCTCAGGTGTACATGAACAAGCGGGGGCTGTCGATCGGCGGCTACGGCGAATTCTTCTACACCAATTTTCAGAACGACGGGGTGGAAAAATCGCTGCAGCGGAAAAACACGGCCGACATGGCCAGACTCGTTCTCTACGCGGGCTACAAGTTCAACGACTGGATCGTGCTGAACAACGAAATCGAGTTCGAGCACGGTTCGACCGGCGAGGGTGACGAAGAGAAGGGCGAGGTTTCCGTCGAATTTTCGTACCTCGACTTTCTGTTCGACCCCAGGGCCAACGTCCGTACCGGTTTGATGCTCGTGCCCATGGGCTTCATCAACGAAATCCACGAGCCGACGTTCTTCCACGGCAACCGGCGTCCTGCGGTCGAGCAGCTGATCATCCCGACGACCTGGCGGGAAATGGGCGTTGGCGTGCACGGCGAGATCGTGCCCGGCCTGGTTTACCGCGCCTACGGCATCAACGGCCTCAATGCGGAAGGCTTCGATTCGCTCGGCATCCAGGAAGGCCGCCAGGGCGGCAGCAAAGCGTTGGCGGAAAACCTGGCATTCACGGGACGGGTGGACTACATGCCGCCCGAGTTACCGGGGCTGATGGTCGGCGCCTCGACATTCCTGGGCGATGCGGGGCAGGGCAATGTCTTCATGACCGCCGCGGGTCCGCAGAAGCCGAACGTGTTCACCCAGCTCTACGAAGGCCATCTCCAATGGCATTACCGCGGCTTCGAATTCCGGGCCCTGGGCGCCTGGGGCGGGGTCGGCGATGCGGCGATACTCAGCGAAGCCAAAGGCGAGACGGTGGGCAGTTCCAATTACGGCTGGTACGTGGAAGGCGCCTACGATGTGCTGCCCTGGCTGTGGCAGGGGACCACCCAGTACCTCGCGCCGTTCGTGCGTTACCAACGTTACAATACCTTGGCGACCGTGCCGGACGGCTTCCCCGATTACGACGGGCGCTACGATCAGCGCATCTACCAGGCCGGTCTCACCTACAAACCCATCACCAACATCGTCATCAAGGCCGACTACCAGAACATCAGTTCCGGGGCGGGGCAACTGCCGGGCCAGTTCAACCTCGGTGTTGGGTTCATTTACTGATCAATCCAGTCGAAAGGAAAATCCATGCTGTATCGCGGACTCTTATTGGCGGTGGTGGCGATAGCGGGCGTCGCCTGCGCGCCGGCGCCGGTCGTCGACAAGTCGAATTTCTCGGACGTTTCGGGGCTCGAGCCGCCCCTGGGACAGCAAGCGCAGGCGCCGGCCGGTGGCCGCATGTTCGCCGTCTACAACTACTGGCACCGCAAGGGGGCCGTATTCACCGATTCGAGCCGGCAGGTGGTCGGCGAAGGCGCGGTCTTCGTCGATGCCGGCGACGCGGTGTTCCCGGCGACGGTGCAGAACGATCCGGTCTATTGCTCGGAAAAGCTGATGTACATCGATCCCTTGATCGGCGCCTACAAGACGGCCTGTTTCTCGGACGAAACGGGTGATGGCCTCTTCGACCACGTCCGGGTGGCGCCGGAATCGTCCTGGCTCAAGCAGCCGCTGTCGCCGCGGCTGCCTTACAAGACCCAGGACATCGTCGTGCCGCACGGGGGCGCCTTCCGCTACGAGCTGATGTATCAGGGGTTCGCCAACAATACCCTCAGTCTCCGGTTCCTGGAGTACAAGGGGGGAGATTTCGACCGGCCCATGGTCACCCTGGACATGAGCTACGCGGTCGACGCCTTCCCGACCACCATCACCTTCCGCAACCTGAAGGCCGAGGTGCTGGCGGCCGACAACCACAAGATCGTTTACCGCATTCTCAGCGGATTTTGACGTTTTCGTGACTTCGGGTGGTCCGGAAGACGCGGTCTTTGGTGTAGCATGGGCATGTAAATGACATTGAGGAGTATTTTCCTTTGCATAGCCAGTCTTGTGTCTCCTGGGGCGAACAGGGGCAACGGAAGATCGCGTTTTTCGCCGGCCTGCTGATGGGCGTCTGCCTGCTAGGGATCGTTCCCGACAGCGGAGCCACGGTTTATTACAGCCAGGACGAAGCCTTCGAGCTGGCTTTCGGGCCGGGCGTGGCCGTGACGTCCGAACCCGTGTTCCTGACCGACGAGCAGATCGCCGCGGTGGAGCGGGAGGCGCGGGTGAAGCTCGAGTCGAGCCTCTTTACCTTTTACACCGCCGAGCGGGATGGAAAGTCCTTGGGCTTCGCCGCCCTCGAGTCCCACACCGTGCGCACCCAGCCGGAGAGTCTCCTGATCGTGCTTTCCCCCAAGGGCGAGGTGGTCCGGGTGGAGGTGCTGGCGTTCCACGAGCCGCCGGAGTATCAGCCCACGGCCCGCTGGTTCGAACAGATGAAGGGAAGGACGATCGAACAGTTGATGCCGGGCAACGGCATCGACGCCGTTTCCGGGGCGACGCTGAGTTCGGTGGCCGCGCTGGCCAGCGTCAGGAAAGTCAAGGCAATTTTCAGGCAGGCGCATCCCGCCGGAGGTGAATGATGCGATTTTTCGTTACCGGAGAGCAGAATCGGCAGATGATGCTCAACGCCGTCGTGCTTCTGTTCCTGGGGTACATCGCCTTGTTCTGGATCAGCAACGGCCTGATGTATTTCCACAAGATGGGGCTGACGGCGCAATCGGTCGTCGAGTATTACCTCGGCTCGCCGGAAAAATTCACCCAGCCCCGGAGTTACCAGAGTCTGCTGGAAGTTACGCATTTCCACCTGTTTTCGATGGGGATGCTGGTGGTCACGCTCGCACACCTGGTGCTGTTCACGCCTCTGCCGACCCGCCTGAAAGTCTGGCTGACCGGCTTGACGTTTTTCGGCGCGGTGGCGGACGAAGCGGCGGGCTGGCTGGTCCGTTTCGCCCATCCGGCCTTTGCATATTTCAAGATCGGGGCTTTCCTGCTGCTGGAACTCAGCCTGGCGACTCTGATCGTGGTCGTGTCGCTGTCGCTTCTGGCCCAGCGTTCGAGGCAGCGGGCCAAGGAACCGCCGCGCTCCGTTCAGGCCGTGACGGACGTCGTCTGATCGCTTACCAGAGTTTCAGCTTCTTTGCCGAATAGCCTTCCGGAATGCCCATGACGCCGGGCGGCAGGGCATCCGAGCTGATCCTGCTCAGGGTCAGGGTGGCGGCCTGTTTGGACGAGGTGTCGTGGAGTTCGACCGGAATGCCGGGATATTCGCTGAGGTTCACGGTGGGCAGCGGCCCGAGATCGACGTAGCGCGCCGCGGCGCCCTTGGCTTTGTCGGCGATTCTGGAAGAAAACATCATCATGGCGCGCAGGGTTTCGTAGTCTCCGGCCGGAAGCTTGAGCGTTTCCGCAGACGCCAGGCAGATGTCGCCCTTCTTGTCCCCGCCCTGGCGCAATTCCACTTTGCTGCAGGCATAGCCTCCTTGAGTTTTTGCGGTGCCGGCCTGCGTCACCAGGATCGGCCGATTGTCTTCGGATTTGGCCGTGACCCGGTCCAGGTCGACGCCGCCCAGCATGTCCGACCACTTGGCTTTTTGTTCCGGAGACACTTTCTTCAACTGTTCGCCCAGGCCGCGCAGGAGCGGCTGCACGTCCTGGACCTGGGAGGCGAGTTCTGCGACCCGCTGCTCGGTCACGGGCATATAGGCCTGTTTGCGGTGATCGATCAAAAAAGCCGCGTTTCGGGATTGATTGAACAGAATGTCCAGCTTGGTGTCGCCCCCCGCCGACTTGATCAGCACCTGGCCGTCCTTGACGAACAGCGATTGCGGCGCTTTTTCACCGGCGACCTGATATTGCAGAGTGCTGTCGGCGAAGGCCGGGATGACGGAAAGAGGGGATGCGAGGATTGCGCATGCGATGCGCCGGAAAAGTCTTGCCATGGGATGACCTGCTCGGATTTTTCGTAAAGCGGATGATTCGGGACGCTGATCGGCTGCCGGTGCGGCAAATCCGTTAAAATGGGTATTTTCGCGCGGCCTGGAGAATGCTGTGCCTCACGACGACCACGAACATCATCATGCGGCTGATTCCGCCGGAGCACAAGGGCGACTGGTCTGGGCGTTGATCGTCACCGCCGGCTTCGTCGTGTTCGAAGCGCTGGCGGGCTGGAAGGCGAACAGTCTCGCGCTGCTGACCGATGCGGTGCACAACCTGAGCGACGTGCTGGCGCTGGGCTTGAGCTGGTACGCCATGCGGCTGACCGCGCAGCCGGCGCACGCTGCCAAGACTTTCGGCTACCACCGCGCCGGCATACTGGCCGCCCTGGGCAACTCCGCGGGCCTGGTGGTCGTGGCCTTGTACATCATTTACGACGCCTACCTCCGCCTCCAGAGCCCCGCGCCGGTTCAGGCCGACATCCTGATCGGCGTAGGGGGAGCGGCGCTGCTGGTCAACGCCTTCACCGCCTGGCTGGTCCATCACGGCAGCCACGACGACCTGAACATGCGCAGCGCATTCCTGCATCTGATGGGCGACGTGGCTTCGACCCTAGGCGCCATCGCCGCGGGCGTCGCCATCCGCTACACCGGCCTGTACTGGCTCGATCCGGCGGCGAGCATTCTGATCGCCCTGCTCATCCTCTGGAACGCCAAAGGGCTGCTGGCGGAGGTTCTGGACATCCTGCTGGAGAGCACCCCGCGGGACGTGGACATGAGTTCGATGGTGCGGGATCTGATGCAGGTCGAAGGCGTGCACGGCGTGCACCATCTCCATGTGTGGAGCATCTCGCGGCAACTGCGCATGCTGTCGGCCCATGTCGTGACGGACGACATCCGGCTCAGCGAAGGCGAGGGGCTGCAGAAGCGGGTCACCCGTCTGCTCGCTCAACGTTACGGCATCGCGCATACGACGCTGCAACTGGAGTCCGAGAGCTGCCAGCCGGATCTCCTGTATTGCGACATTTCCCGGCCGAATCACCGCTATCACGAAGAATGAGCCGCTGTCGTGCGATGAACAGAGCGTTGGCCGTTTGGCGGCTAATCCTTAGAAAATCGCTAAACTATTGCCGGCTACAATAGGGTCATCCCAAGTTTCCACAGGCATCCCCCTCCATGTTTCCCACCATAGAATCCTTCGTCGGCAACACGCCGCTGGTGCGTCTGCAGCGGCTGCCCGGCGACACCGGCAACCTCATCCTGGCCAAGCTGGAAGGCAACAACCCCGCCGGCTCCGTGAAGGACCGGCCGGCTCTGAGCATGATCCGCTGCGCCGAGGCGAGGGGCGATATCCAGCCGGGCGACCGGCTGATCGAGGCGACCAGCGGCAACACCGGCATCGCCCTGGCCATGGCCGCCGCGATCAAAGGCTACCGCATGACGCTCATCATGCCCGACAACATGAGCGCCGAGCGCCGGGCGACGATGAAGGCCTTCGGGGCCGAGATCATCCTGACGCCGGCGGCGGGCAGCATGGAGGCGGCGATCGACCTGGCGCGGGCGATGGAGGCGCGAGGGGAGGGCAAGATCCTCGACCAGTTCTCCAACCCCGACAATCCGCGCGCCCATTACGAAGGCACGGGGCCGGAAATCTGGCGCGACACCCAGGGGCGGATCACGCACTTCGTCAGTTCCATGGGCACCACCGGCACCATCATGGGCACGGCGCGCTATCTCAAGGAGCGGAATCCGGCGATCCAGATCATCGGCGTCCAGCCCAAGGACGAGGCCAAGATTCCCGGCATCCGGCGCTGGCCGGAGGACTACCTGCCGAAGATCTACGACGCCTCGCTGGTGGACCGGATACTCGACGTGACCCAGGAAGAAGCCGAATCCACCACACGGGAATTGGCGGCGCAGGAGGGCATCTTCGCCGGCATCTCCTCCGGCGGCGCGGTGGCGGCCGCCCTGCGCCTGTCGCGGGAAGTCGGGAACGCGGTGATCGCCGTCATCGTCTGCGACCGCGGCGACCGCTATCTCTCCACCGGCGTATTTCCGGAATAAGATGGGTTATCGAGGCAAAAGAAAGCCGCTGCCGGTCGAGCCGATCGCGGCGCACATCGAATCCTTCGCTCACGACGGCAAGGGGATCGCCCACGTCGACGGGCGGGTGGTGTTCGTCGACGGCGCCTTGCCGGGTGAGGACGTCACCTTCGTCTACACCGAAATGAAACGCGACTATGCCGCCGGGCGGGTGGCGGATATCGTCACGGCCTCGCCCGACCGCGTGCCGGCGCGATGCCAACATTTCGCCCTCTGCGGCGGCTGCAGCCTGCAGTATCTGTCCGAGGACGCCCAGATCGCCCTGAAGCAGGAATTGCTGCTGGAGCAGTTCCGCCGCATCGGCAAGGTCGAGCCGGCGGCCCGGTTTCCGCCGCTACGCGGTCCACACTGGGGCTATCGCAGCCGGGCCAGGCTCGGGGCACGCTACGTCGCCAAGAAGGGCCGGGAGCTGGTGGGTTTTCGCGAGCACTCCAGCGCCAAGATCGTCGACATGACCGATTGCCCGGTGCTGCATCCCGCTCTGGGCGAGCGCATCCAGGCTTTCGCCGAGCTGATCGAAGGACTTTCGCTGCGGGAACGGTTGCCGCAGATCGAGGCGGCGGTCGGCGAGGAGCGCACCGCGCTGGTGTTCCGGGTGCTGGAGGACCCGACCCCCGAGGATTTCGCCCGGCTGGCGCAGTTCGGCAAGGACCAGGGGCTGGACGTCTACGTCCAGCGCGAGGGGCGCGACTCGGTCGCGCCGGTCTATCCGGAGACCGCGCACGACTTGAGCTACAGCCTGCCGGAATGGGACGTGACCTTCCGCTTCGGCCCCCTGGATTTCACCCAGGTCAACATGGCGATCAACCGCCAGATGATCGACCGGGTCATGCAGGTGCTCGATCCGCAGCCGAACGAGCGCGTGCTCGACCTGTTCTGCGGCCTGGGGAATTTCACCCTGCCGCTGGCGCGCCGCGCCGCCCATGTCACCGGCGTGGAAGGCGGCGCGGAGTCGGTAGCGCGGGCGATCCGGAACGCGGCGGACAACGGTATCGGCAACGTCGAATTCCACGTCGCCGACCTGTCCAAGCCGGAGCGCTGCGGCCCCTGGGCCGAGCGGGAGTACGACAAGGTGCTGCTCGATCCGTCCCGCGCCGGCGCCCTGGAAATCCTCCAGTGCGTGCCGAAGTGGAAGGCCGGGCGCCTCGTCTACGTGTCCTGCAATCCCGCTACGCTGGCGCGCGATGCCGGCATCCTGGTCCATGAATACGGCTACCGTCTGCTCCGGGCCGGCGTGATGGACATGTTCCCGCACACCGCCCACGTCGAATCCATCGCTCTGTTCGAGCGCTGAACCGGGTTTTCACCATGAAAAGACTGTTGCTCGCGTTGGCCGCCGTGCCCGGACTCGCCCTGGCCATTCCGGCCACGCCGGTGATGACGCTATACCAGTTCAATGGTCCGCTGGATATTCCGTACTACGATGCCGATGCCTTTCTGCGCAACGGCCCCGCGTCGCCGGCCGGGACGCTGAGCCAGGGCAGTTCGGTCATCCCTTGCCTGGTTCTGAAAAACGGTCGACCGCTGACCGACGCCGGCGGCACGCCTTACGTCGGTTTCAAGCTCGTCGTGGATTCCCGCACCGCCACTCCCGCCTCGGCGGAGAACTTCAAGCAGGCCGTGGCGGAGCGCAAGGCCATGGCCGTTCCCAACCATCATTGCGACGGCTCGGTCCGGCACGTGATCGATGTTCGTAAGCTCTATCCCATGGAAAAAGCGCCTTTCTTCGATCCGCCGCCGGCTCCGGCGCGCCGGCCGGCCAGGCCCGACCAGGGTGAACTGGACCGGATCGTGAAAGCGTTCCATGACTCGCCTCAATGCGGAAGCGGCAACGGCAACCTGACCGGCCGCCGGTCCGCCCTGGACCGCGCCTGGGACCAGTTCTCGCAAGCCAACCCCGGCCATTGGCCGGCGCGGGCGCTGGAGCAGGCCAGGCATCTCGACTACGTCATGCGCACCGCCCTGTTCGAGGGGCACCTGGAGCGGGGCTGTAACGCCTACGGCGCCTGCGAACGCAACGTCATCGCCCTGTCCATCCGCAACCGCGGCAAGGAAGGCTGCAGCAGCGGCCAAGGCTGCGGCGGGCCAGGCGATTTCCAGGGGGTGGCGTCGAAGCCCTCGCAGTACAACATTTGGGACGAGTACCTCACCCAGGTCACGGGCCTCACGGCCTGCTTCCTGCGCCAGGATCTGAGCCACGCCGAGCGCTATGCCAAGCTGCAGGCCATGTACGAGCAAAGCCTGCCGGATGTGCAGCGCATCCTGTTCGGCGATGACGCCGACCTCAAGGACATCTTTCCCGGCGCCTCCCTGGCGGACCTGAAGAGCCTCAGGCACTATTACCACGCTCCGGCCATGGGCAAATGCTTTCCCGGCCACACACGGGCGGAGTACATCTCCGGCGCGGTCGCCAGGAAGGGGACCGATTTCGCGCTCATCGCCAACACCCGGATACAGGTGGACGATCGCACCGACGGCGGCTATTTCTTCCAGGACTTCATCGTGACGCAAAAGGACGACCGGGACGAGGTCAGGATCGCCGACCACTACCCCGGTTTCGTCATCGACGCCCGCAAGATCGATCTCAAGCCCACCGCCCGCTGCGTGCCCTACGGCATCCCGGCCGGCTGCGAAACCGGCGAACCCGGACGCTACCGTACCACGCCGGCATGGCTGAACTCGGGCAAATCGCTGGAGCTGCGCTGCCATATCAAGGACCGCGGCGAAAATTGCCAAGCGCCTGCGGTGGAAAAAACAGCCGTAGTCGGCGGGCGATGCGATACCCAGATGCGGCCGGTGGCCGGGGTGAAGTAACGGGAACCGAAGTGCGCTGAGCACTGGCTCCCAAGCTGGAGTTTGGGAGCCAGACGAGGACTTAAGACAGCCATCAACATCGCGCAAGCTGCCAGAGGAAACGCTGCAAGAGGATGAGAAGCTGTGACCTCCTCCCACAAGCTGGGCAGGGCCGAATCAGAAATTCCGGCGGTGGTTGGGTGATTGAAACTGCTTGGCATGCCGTGTTGGGGGGAGGTCACTAGGGATGTGCAATTGCCGCGGAGCATGAAAAGCTATAGGGAACCTCTAAAAATCCGAATTCCATGCTCTCCAGTTCGTTCGTACCGGAAAAATTCAGGTTTTCGCGCCCAGGACGGCAAAATTCGGGGTTGATCCGGTCCGCAAAGGCCTGTTGCGGGGGTGTTTCCCCCGTTTCAGGCCACAGCGGGCAGACCGATCCCGTCCGGGCTTGCCGCCCGGCGGGCCTGCCTTCTGACTTCGTTCGCCGTCAACTGCACCAGACGCTTCATGTGGTAAGCCAGGCTCAGCAGGCCCACCTTCACCCGCGCTCGCTCCAGGCCGATGGTCCGGACGATGTGTCCGTCCATGGCGGCCTGGGCGCCGAAGATGTGTTCGACCCGCGCCCGTACCTTGGATTTGTTGCGGTTCGACACGGTTTGTTCTTCCGTCAGCGGTGCGGCGCGCGTGCCTTTTTCGTGGATTTGGCTGACCATCCCCGCTTCGGCCAGACGTTCTTCGTGTTTTTCCGAGCGGTAGGCGCTGTCACATCCGGGTGATACTTGCGCGCTAGTTTGCGGTAAGCCTTCTTGATTTCCTCGGCGGTAGCGTTCCGGTCGAGGCCCAGGATGCCGTAATAGTCTTTGTATTTCATTGGGCAAGAAGCGATATTCAGTAAACAAGTTCAATGGGTTGCATTGTAGTGCCGCTGTCTTGATTGGCCCTGCGCCCAATTCGACGCAACATCAGTCTTTGGGTCAGAATGCTGATCGAAGCTCGCCGTGGCCCCGAGCCCAGGAGTGATGACGATGCGCCGCCTGCAAATAAGGCATGTAACTACTTACCGATACGCCGAAGCCGTAACCCTGCTGCCGCATAAACTGATCTTGCGGCCTCGCGAAGGACACGACGTCCACATAGAATCCGCCAACCTCGCGATTTACCCCGCCCATCGCCTGCAATGGCAGCGCGACATGTACGATAACTCCGTGGCCTTGGCCACTTTCACCGAGCCGGGCGATCGGCTGTCGATCGACAGCCGCCTCATCCTCCAGCACTATGAAGACCAGCCGTTAGACTTTCTCGTGGCTGATTACGCCGTGCGCTATCCGTTCCGGTACGATCTCGCCGAGCAGGCTGACTTGTACGCTTATATCGTACCGATATTTGCCCCGGACGAGCCGCTGTTGAGCCAGTGGCTGGAGTCCTTCTGGAAGTCTGGTCAAGTAGTGGAAACCTATCTCCTGCTCGAATGGATCAATAAAGCCATCGCTACGGGATTCACCTATCAGCAAAGGGAAGAACCGGGCGTTCAGACCCCGGCGGCCACCTTGGCCAAACGCACCGGCTCCTGCCGCGACTTCGCGGCCTTATTCATCGAAGCCTGTCACTACTTGGGCTTGGCGGCACGCTTTGTCAGCGGCTATCTGTGTATGCCCACCTCGAATGAGAACGCTGGTGCAACCCACGCTTGGTCGGAAGTTTACCTGCCCGGCGCCGGTTGGAAAGGATTCGACTCCACCTCCGGCCAAGTGGTCGGCAACGACCACATCGCCCTGGCCGTGGGCCGGCATCCCGAATCGGTGCCCCCCGTCTCCGGCGCTTTTTTGTCTGCCTCCCCCCAATGGCCTGTCATGCGGGTGAGGGTGGAGGTGAGCGGAATCCCGGCGCAGTAAGCCTCCACCTAACCCAGTATGCGCTCGTAGATTTCTTTCCCGGCCCGATAACACCCGCAAGAAGCGGATTCCAGGCCCACGCGGTCGAAAATCGTGACGTCCCCGCGGCGGTAACTGATGAGTTCTTGCTTCTGCAGCGAATTTGCCGCTTTGGTGATGCCCACGCTCCGTACACCCAGCCGATAGGCCAAAGAGAGGTGGGTGTGACATGAAGCGTGTCGGACTGCGCCCGGTCCCGAGCCGTCAGCAACTGGTGGGCGAGGCGCGCCTCCACCAGATGGAAGCCAGCGCATGCGGTCGTTTGCGCGAGCTGAACCAACAACACGTAGAGGTAGCGCTTCAACGCCCGCTGCAGTGCAGGATTCTGTTCGAACTCACTGAGAAACGATTGCGCCGTTGTGCGCAGCGCAGGACCTGCCCCCTGGGTCAGAGCTTGAAATGGCGCGATATCGACTCCCAGAATCAGGGTGATTCCGAGCATGCCTTCATTGCCGATCAGCGCCACTTCCAAACCTGTACTGCCATCGACGGGCAGCACCAGCGAAATCACACTGCCGGTGGGAAAATAGACATGGCTTATCGGATCGCCGGGGTTTCCCAGGACATCGGCCACTCCGAGTTCGACCGTCTCGCAGCTCGCCAGTAAACGTTGACGGTCTTTCTCCGGGAGGGCGGCCAATAGGCGATTGGTGGCGGGAACAGCTTGGGTGTATGGCACGGCGACTCTCCGGAAATCACTGGAAAACCCAGCCGGCGACACCGGGAGAGGATGCAATGTCGTCCCGACGCAGGAGGCCGAAGACACGGAGATGGATACCCGCGTCTCAAAAATTTAAATTTATCCAAAAAATTCGCCACCGTCTATGCGTTGGCAAACACACCTACGCTGGATCGGGCTTAGGCGGACACGCTAAACTGATCGTCTCGAGGGTCGCCCTGCCGGGGGGGAGCAGGCGCTCGAATTCCGCTTTGACCACTTGGTAGCATTCGCACACCCGGGCTTCCAATCCCGGCCGGTCCAGCACCGCGATGTGGCCGCGGCTGTAATCAATCAATCCTGCTCGCTGCAATTTCCCAGCGGCTTCCGTCACGCCTTCACGGCGCACACCCAGCATATTGGCGATCAATTCCTGGGTCATGGTCAACTCGTTCCCGGGCAGCCGGTCCAGGCTGAGCAGCAGCCAGCGACAGAGTTGCTGGTCGATGGAATGATGCCGATTGCAGACCGCCGTCTGCGCCATCTGAGTCATCAGCGCCTGGGTATAGCGCAGCAACAAATCGTGCAATGCCCCGTTTCGGCATTCCCCGGAGCGGTCGAACTCCCGCATAAGGATGTGGGCCGGCAGCCGATAAGCGCAGCCCGCACTCTGCACGACGGCACGATTCGGCATGGTCGCACCGCCCATGAAGAGGGCAACACCGATGACGCCGTCATTGCCGACCACGGCGATTTCAGCCGACGCGCCATTCTCCATGACGTAAAGCTTGGAGACGATGCAAGTCGCAGGGAAATAGGCGTAACGCAACTGGCTCCCTGCCTCGTAAAGAACATGGCCGAGCGGCATTGGGATCAACTCAAGATGGGGCAAAAGGCGCTCGTATTCGGCTGCAGGTAGCGCATCGAGGAGATGGTTTTGGCGAGGACTTTCCAGGTCGGTCATAGGCAGCACTCACATTTACCGATCGAGATCGAAGGCCTGCATCCGTGAGGCCAAGCGCAAAATTCCAGGTGATGCGATTCGCACAAAGCTCGTATTTCGGCGTTAATTAAAGCAACCCTATGGCGTTCTGCAAGAGCGCAAGCAGATTTTTCGCTGCGCATTCGAACGGTGTGGGATTCGCTGTGCGCGGCATAGCAAGAGGCGTTGAGCCCCGGAACGGGAACAACCGCCAACCCGGCCATTCTTATGGCCTGGAGGGGAAAGCCGCCTTGCCGGTTTCCCAACGGGAATCCGGAAACCTATCCGCGACAGCTGCTTACGTGCGTTACCGTACCGACGGCGCCTGATGTTGCGGTTAGGCTGCGTTCCAGTGACTGAAACGACAAGCAACAACTTGCCGCAAAGCGCGCTCTTTCCGGGGATCACATCGGCATCAACGCCTCTCGAAGCCGCACAAACCGATACGGAACGACGTAAGAACGCCGATCAACACCACAGAGAAACCCATGAAAACAAAAGACGAGTATATAGAAAGCCTGGCTTCAGAACTGAAAGAGTGGAGCGCTCAGATCGATCTCTTGGCAGCCAAGGCGGAGAACGCCGCGGCAAATGTGAAGCTCAAGTATCTCGAAGAACTCGATGCCTTACGTGCCAAACAGCATGCGGCCGCTGAAAAGATGAAAGAGTTACAGGACGACAGCGGCGATGCGTGGGAGACGGTCAAAGAGACTGCGGATAGGGTCTGGGATGACCTGAGGACCGGCTTGGCCAATGCTGTTTCCAAGCTCAAATAAGCCAATGGCGGCGCCTCGCAAGCGCGGCCTTTCGGCTCAGCGGGATAAATTGCTGCGCCAAGGGCGGAAACCCCCTGCCCTGATTCGATTTCCCCTGCCTGAATGGCGTTGCCTTTCTTTATGGCTCGTCCCACGCCTCAGCAGTCTGTCCTAAACTTGTCGAAGCCGCCGGGATCGGAGGAAATAAAAGGAAACCTTACTCCCGCCCGGTGCCAAGGTTCCGGGGACGGCCGACAGCGACCTTCTGTTCGATACCGTACAGACCGCGCGCGACCCTGCCACTAACTTGTTCTCTTACTTAGGCATTGGAACAAAATAACTCTTCCAAATACTGAGGGGTTTGTTCTAAAGTTGCGGTATGGAACATGCCGCAATCAAGAAGCGCTTTGAGAAACTCGATCGGTACCTGGACGAGCGTCTGCGGCGCTTGGTTGCCGGGGCGGAGGCGCTGGCGATTGGCCGAGGCGGAATCTCGGCCGTGTCACGGGAAACCGGTTTATGTCGAGAGGCGATTCGTCAAGGCTGCCAAGAGTTGGAACAACAGAATGCCTTGCCTCAGGGCCGTATTCGCCGGAAGGGGGCAGGCCGGAAACGGACGGTTGACCAGGACTCCACCCTGAAGGCCGATTTGGAGCGATTGATTGATCCGGTGACGCGCGGGGATCCGGAATCCCCGTTGCGTTGGACGTGTAAGAGCACGCGGCAATTGGCCGAAGCCCTCACTGAGATGGGGCACCGAACCAGCCATCGGATGGTGGGCGAACTGCTCCGCGCGCTGGGCTATAGCCTGCAAGGTAATCGAAAAACCTTGGAGGGCGGTTCGCATCCGGATCGCAATGCCCAGTTCGAGCATATCTACACCCAGGTGAAGCAGTTCCAAGGGCGGGGCGATCCGGTCATCTCGGTGGACACCAAGAAGAAGGAACTGGTCGGGAATTTCAAGCAACAGGGCCTGGAATGGCGCCCCGAAGGGCAGCCGGAAGCCGTTCGGGTGTATGATTTTCAAGACCCCGAACTGGGGAAGGTGGCACCGTATGGCATTTACGATCCGACGTTGAATATCGGCTGGGTCAATGTCGGGACGGATCACGACACCGCGCAATTCGCGGTGGAAAGTATTCGCCGCTGGTGGCACTCCATGGGCGCACCGTGTTATCCGAAGGCACGGCACTTGTTGATTACGGCCGATGGCGGTGGGAGCAATGGCTCGCGTGTGCGCTTATGGAAGCGGGAGCTTCAGGCATTAGCCACCGAGTTAGGACTGGCCATCACGGTGTGTCACTTCCCGCCGGGAACCAGCAAATGGAACCAGATTGAGCATCGCCTATTTTCCTTTATCACGATGAATTGGCGCGGTCGTCCGCTCATCAGTCACGAGGTCGTGGTGAATTTGATTGCCTCGACGACCAATCGCAAAGGCTTGCGGGTCTATTGCGAACTGGACGATAGCGAATATCCCAAAGGGATCAAGGTCACCGACGCGGAAATGGACGGCCTCAAAATACAGCGCCATGCCTTCCATGGCGAATGGAATTATACGATCCTGCCGTAGCATTCATATGGCAGATTTATTTTGTTCCAATGCCTTAGAACCTGTCTCAGTAGGCTGCTCGCCCTGAGATATAGAAGGGTTTCTTCAGCCTACTGGAGAGTCGCCTAAGCCGGTCGCTTAGGCTCTCTGCTCAATCGAATGCAGCCGACTGACAGCTTTTTTGTTTGGGCTCGGAGCAAACCATGTTGAAAAGGCCAGAACGAAGGCGGCACGATAGAGTGGAGCATCCGGGGGGAGATGAGACACCCATCCGGTTCGAGCTGTTCAGCGCCGAACGGCTCGAACAACATGCAGTGAGTTTGGCGCAAGCGCAAAAAATCAGTAGCCGCAAGGAAGGACGGAAACTGATCCCGAGGGTGCGCGAGAATTCCCGGGTGTTGCTTGCGGCCTATAAAGCCGTCGCCAAGGCGGTGCGCGAGCAACACGCCATCACGCCGGCCGAGGAGTGGCTCCTCGATAATTTTCATGTGGTCGAAGAGCAGGTCATCGACAACCATGTCGACTTGCCCGAAAGCTATTACCGGGAACTGCCCAAGTTGGCCGAGGGCGTACTCGCCGGCTATCCCCGCGTCTACGGCATCGCCTGGGCCTTGATGGCCCATACGGACAGCCGCTTCGCCCCGGAGTTGCTAACGCTGTTCGTGCGGGCGTACCAAACCGTCGAGCCCCTCACGCTCGGTGAACTCTGGGCGATACCGAGTACTCTACGGGTCCTGCTGGTCGAAAATCTTCGCCGTCTGGCGGTTCGCATCATGCGTTCCCAAACCGCCCGTCGAGCGGCGGATGAATTCGTTGATCAGGTCGAACGAATCGCCGCTCAAACCGATAAGCCAGACCAGCCGCTTCCCGCGGCGGTATTACCCGCCCCCCCGCTGCGTCAGGCGTACGCCGTCCAGATCCTGCAGCGTTTGCACGACCCGCATCCGGGCGCCGCGCTCTCCCTCGATTTTCTGAATGACTGGCTCAACGAGCAAGGCGTCAGTCTCGATGAGATCGTGCATCGGGAACACGCCGATCAAGTCGCCGATAACCTGACGGTCCGTAACATCATCACCAGCATGCGCGCCATCTCTGCGTTCGAGTGGCCCCAATTCGTCGAGGACGTCAGCCTGGTGGATAAGTGCCTGCGCGCTCACGACGGCTACGGTGCGATGGACTTCCTGACCCGTGATCGCTACCGCCACGCGATCGAGGATCTCACCAGACGCTCGCCGCATTCGGAGGTGGAGATCGCTCGCAGGGTGATCGACAAGGTCCAGCGCTTCAGCGAGCACGTTACGACCGACGGACGACAGCAGGAACCGGGCTACTATTTGATCAGTGCCGGCCGGTACGCGTTCGAACGGGAAGTGGATTATCGGCCGTCGTTGAAACAACGGCTGTTGCGCGCCTATATGGCCCACGCGGGGCTCGCTTATGTGGGGAGTCTCGGAGTGTTGACGCTGTTGTTGCTCTCACTTCCTTTGCGCGCGAGCTTCACGGCGGGGCTTAGCGAATTTGAACTGTTCTTGCTCGCGCTGTTCGGCGCATTTCCCGCCTCGGATATCGCCGTGGGCCTGGTGAACCGGCTCATCATTGCGAGCCTTCCGCCGCGTCACCTGCCTCGGCTCGAACTGAAGGACGGCGTGCCCGAGAGGCTGAGCACGTTCGTCGTCGTACCGACGATGTTCGTCAATGAGGCCGGAATTAAGGCGCAGGTCGAGCAGATGGAAATCCGCTATCTGTCCAATCCGGACGGCCAGGTGCGCTTTGCCCTGTTGTCCGATTGGGCAGACGCGGAGGAGGAAACGCTGCCGAACGATGACCGGCTGCTAAGTGTAGCCGCGGCCTCGGTGGCCGCGCTCAACGCCAAGTACGGCGAACGACGATTCTTTGTATTCCACCGTAAACGGTTGTGGAATCCATGCGAAGGCAAGTGGATGGGGTGGGAGCGCAAACGCGGCAAGCTGCACGAGTTCAACCGTCTGTTGCGTGGCGCCGCCGATACGTCTTTTCTCCCGATCGACGGTAAGCCGGCCGCCGCACCGCCCGGTGTCTGTTATGTCATTACCCTCGATGCCGACACGAAGTTGCCTATGGGCGTCGTGCCGCAATTGGTGGGCGTGGCCGCCCATCCGCTGAACCGGCCGGTGTTCGATCCGGCTACCCAACGTGTTGTCGAAGGCTACGGCATCCTCCAGCCGCGCGTGACACCGACCCTGCCGCAGCGGCTGGAGCGCTCGATGTTTCACCAGATCTTTGCCGGCGCCTCCGGTACGGACGCCTACGCCAGCGAAGTATCCGAACTTTATCAGGACCTGTTCGCACTCGGTACTTACAGCGGTAAGGGCTTGTATCACGTAGACACTTTCGAAGCCGCGCTGGCCCTGCGGGTACCGGACAACACCCAGCTTAGTCATGACTTGTTCGAGAGCGTATTCGCGCGTTGCGCGCTGGTGAGCGATATCGAGTTTTTCGAGGAATTTCCTTCCCATACCGAGGTCGCAGCATCGCGCGAGCACCGTTGGGCACGCGGCGATTGGCAGTTGTTACCGTGGATCTTTGGCGCTCGCGGCAAGGGTATGCCCATGATCGGACGCTGGAAGATGCTCGACAATTTGCGGCGATCTCTCTCGGCCCCGGGGACCTTGTGTGCATTGGTCACAATCTGGGCCATCCCGAATGCACCGCAGTCGATCCTAATCGGGTTCGTGCTAACGGCGCTGGCCTTTCCCGCGATTCTGGCGACCGCGAGTGGGTTCAGGTCGGCCCCGTCGCGGTATCTCGCTGGGCACCCATCTGCGTGCGGCGGGAGAGGATGTGCTATGGGCAATTGGCAACAGCCTGGTGGCGCTGACCTTGCTCGCGCAACACGCTTGGCTGATGGTGGACGCCATCGTCAGTACCCTGGTGCGGCTATTCATTACCCGGCGCCAATTGCTGAAGTGGGTCACCGCCCTGCAGGCAAAGACAGCGGCAGGTCACGCGCTCACAAACCTCATCCGGCCCCTGCGCAACTCGTCTACGATCGTCATGGGTGCCGGCGCCGTGGTGCTGTTTTTCAATCCGGCCGGCATCGAGGACGCTGCGCCGTTCCTGCTGTTATGGTGGCTGGCACCGGTCGCCGCCCGCGCGTTGAGCCTCCCGCCCAGACTGGATCGGGCAGAATGCCTGGAGCCTCGGGATAGCGTGCAATTGCGTTTGATCGGAAGGCGGATCTGGCGCTTTTTCACTACCTTCGTGACGGCGGAAGAGAACCATTTGCCGCCGGATAATTTTCAGGAGGACCCGCTACCCGTTATCGCCCATCGCAGTTCGCCCACCAATTTCGGCCTCTATCTATTGTCCGTCGTGGCCGCCCGTGATTTCGGCTGGCTCGGGCTGATAGACACCGTCGACCGGATCGAAGCCACGCTGACGACACTCGCCGCGCTGCCGCGTCTGCACGGCCACTACTACAACTGGTACGACACCCGCGATCTGCACATGCTGGAACCCCGCTATGTGTCGACCGTGGACAGCGGCAACCTGGCGGGGCATCTGCTCGCGCTGGCCGAGGCGTGCCGGGAAACACTGACGCGACCGCTCGCGTTCTCCACCGCGTTGACCGGCCTTTTGGATACCCATCAACTGCTCACGGCCGCGCTCGCAAAAATCAGCGACGACAGGCGTACGCTCACCGTGACGCTGAAAGAGTTGCGACAAAAAGTAGGCGTCCTCGGGGACCTTTTGGGAAGCCAGCCTGCTGACCCGGCCGGATGGAGTCTGTTGTGGCGGCAGTCGACACTCTGCGCCGACACGCTGCTGGACCTGGCACGTGCCTATGCCGCCGAACGCGGCGACGCGGGCGACAGCGAAGTGTTGGCGTGGGCTACGTTGCTGTGCGACGACATCCGCTCTCACGCGCGCGATGTGGATAGCCTGGTTCCCTGGATCCATTTCGCGGACCGCCTCGAAGCCGGGGCGGAATCGGAATCGCAGTGCCCTCATCCTGCGGCGTTCCGGCAACAGCTGACCCTGGAGACTCACCTGAGTGACCTCGCCGGCTGCTATGCCCTGGGCTTGGCCTACCTTGAGGCATCGCCTGACGGACCCTTGGAACCAAGTGATCTGGACGCACTGGCGATGGTGCTGCGGAGCGCCGGAGAACGGGCCGAAGCGCTCACGGACCGCCTGGAGAAGATGGCCGCACAGCTGGACACCTTGTTCCACGAAATGGATTTCCGCTTTCTTTATGAAGCCGGATGCCACATGTTCGCACTCGGGTATCGTGTGGCGGAAGGTACCCTCGATCCCAGCTATTACGATCTGCTTGCCTCCGAGGCTCGCCTCTCCAGTTTCGTCGCGATCGCCAAGCGCGATGTGCCGAGCACGCACTGGTTCCACCTCGGCCGCCGGGTGACACGCGCTGCGCATGGCACCGTGCTGCTGTCGTGGTCGGGGTCGATGTTCGAATACCTGATGCCTTCCCTGGTGACCTTTACCCCACGTTACAGCCTGCTCGATCAGACCTGCCGCCTGGTGGTCAAACGACAGATCGAATATGGCAAAGAACGGGGCGTGCCGTGGGGCGTGTCGGAGTCGGCTTTCAACGGCCGCGACCTCTCCTTCATCTATCAGTACGCCGCATTTGGCGTACCCGGCCTGGGGATGAAGCGAGGCCTCGGCGAAGAACTGGTGATTGCTCCCTACGCCACCGCCTTGGCCGCGATGTACCTCCCGCATGCCGCCGTGGAAAACTTCGAGCGATTGGAAAAGGAGGGCGCATTGGGCCGCTTCGGCTTCTATGAAGCGCTCGATTTCACCCCGATCCGGCTTGCGGAGGGCCAGCGCTTCGCGATGGTGCGTTGCTACATGGCCCACCACCAGGGCATGTCCCTGGTGGCCTTCTCCAATGTGGTGCATGACGGGGCAATGCGCCATCGCTTCCACCGCGCGCCACTGATCCAGGCGGCCGACTTGTTGCTGCAGGAGCGCATTCCGCGGGGCGCGGATACCCGCAGTATGCCGTTTCTCCAGGTTCTTTCCGAAGTCAAGGAATCCGTGCAACCCCCGGTCCGGCGCGTGCCTTCCCCCACGTCTTCCGTCCCTTCGGCGCATCTGCTGTCCAACGGCCGTTACGCGGTGATGATCACCGCCTCCGGATCGGGCTACAGCCTATGGCGAAACTTGGCGGTGACGCGCTGGCGCGAAGACGTGACGCGGGATGCCTGGGGCAGTTATATCTATTTGCGCGATGTAGCGAGCGGCCAGGTGTGGTCAGCCGGGTACCAGCCGACGGCGGCAGCTCCCGACCATTATGAGGTGGTCTTTCTCGAAGACCGTGTCCGTATCACCCGCATGGACGGCAGCATGGTCAGTACCCTGGAGATCGTCGTGTCGCCCGAGGACGATGCGGAAATCCGTCGCTTGAGTTTGACCAATAATGGGGCACTCGCTCGGGAAATCGAAATCACCTCCTATGCGGAAGTCGTACTCGCACCCTTTCCTGCGGACATCGCGCATCCGGCTTTTTCCAATCTGTTCGTCCAGACCGAGTATCTGCCCCAGGCGCATGGGTTGATCGCGCAGCGGCGCCAGCGTGCGGCCGGCGACCCGAAAATCTGGGCAGCCCACCTGCTGGCCGACGGCCGAACCGGTGACGGGCTCCAATACGAAACTGACCGAGCCCGCTTTGTCGGACGTGGACAAACGTTGCGGGAACCGATTGCGGTGATGGACGGGCGTCCCCTGACCAACACCGTTGGCGCCGTCCTCGATCCGATATTCAGTCTGCGCACACGGGTTCGGATTGCCGCAGGTGCAACCGAACACGTGACGTTCACGACCCTGGTCGCTGCCTCACGCCAGGCAGTGGAGGATGCCGCCGACAAATACCACAACGTGGCTGCGTGGGACCGGGTGTCCGCTCAGGCGTGGACGCACGCCCATGTGCAGCTGCATCATCTGCGGACCAAGCCGGACGAGGCCCAGCTGTTTCAAAATCTGGCCAACCGCCTGCTCTACGCCGATCCCTCGCTGCGTCCGGCCGGCAAGTTGATGCAGATGAATACCTTGGACCGCTCCGGGCTGTGGCGGCACGGTATCTCGGGAGATCGGCCGA
This sequence comes from Methylococcus sp. ANG, assembly GCF_040730495.1. NCBI lineage: Bacteria > Pseudomonadati > Pseudomonadota > Gammaproteobacteria > Methylococcales > Methylococcaceae > Methylococcus > Methylococcus sp. ANG. The sequence continues at coordinate 203,254 of NZ_CP160399.1, forward strand.
TCGCGTTGCTGAGCGTCACGCAGCCTGAAGACCGGACCATCGTCGAGCAATTGCTGCGCGCCCACGAGTACTGGCGCATGAAAGGCCTTGCCGTCGACCTGGTGATCTTGAACGCAAAGGAGTTGTCGTACGTCGAGGATCTGCAGACTCTGTTGGAGGGCATGGTGCGGGAGAACCAGGCGCTTTCGGCCCATCACGAGCATGGGGACCACGGTGCGATTTTTGTCATGCGGGGCGATCAGCTCTCGGCGGAAGAGCGGCTTCTGCTCCAAACGGTTGCACGTGCGGTGCTCGTCAGCCATCGGGGCACGCTGGCAGAGCAACTGTTGAGGCACCCCCGACCGGCGGCTGCTTTCGTTGCTCCAAAAGCCTTGCCCGTTCCCGGAGCCCATTCGCCACGGTGGGCGTTGCCCACGCTCGAATTCTTCAACGGTCTCGGTGGGTTTAGCGACGACGGACGCGAATACGTGATCGTGCTCGACAGCGGCCAATGGACACCGGCCCCCTGGATCAATGTGATAGCCAATGCTGATTTCGGCTTTATGGTCTCGGAGTTGGGCAGCGGCTGCACCTGGTGTGGCAACAGCCGCGAAAATCAGTTGACACCCTGGTCGAACGATCCGGTCTGTGATCCCCCCGGGGAAGTCTTGTATTTGCGTGACGATGAGACGAACGAGTTGTGGAGTCCGACCGCCTTGCCGATCAGGGTCGATAATGCGAGCTATGTGATTCGCCATGGGCAGGGATACAGCCGTTTCGAGCACGCCTCCCATGGGATTCATAGCGAGCTTCTGCAATTCGTCAGCCCGGACGATCCGGTGAAGATCTCGTCTTTAACGCTGAAGAATATTTCCGGGCGAACCCGCCGGCTGACGGTCGCGGCCTACGTGGAATGGGTGCTCGGTGCCTCGCGTACCGTGACGGCAGCTCACATCATCACCGAGCTTGATCCGGAAACGGGCGCCCTGTTCGCTTACAACCCCTGGGACGTGGAATTCGGCCATCGCATCGCATTCGCCGATCTCGCCGGTCGGCAGACCGGGTGGACCGGGAATCGGGCTGAATTCATCGGCCGTAACGGGAGCCTGGATGCACCGGCGGGCTTGCTGCGTCCCAAGGCGCTGAGAAACCGCGTCGGCGCCGGGCTGGATCCTTGCGCAGCACTGGAGACGGTGATCGAACTCGAGCCCAACGGTCGAGCCGAGATCGTATTCCTGCTGGGACAAGGCAATGATCGTGCCCATGCCGGCGAGTTGGTTCGGCGTTATCGAGCAACCGAGGTCGCCGCGACGTTTAGCCGGGTGACGCAGTCGTGGGAGCAAATGCTCGGCAAGATTCAAGTGAAAACACCGGACCGGGAGCTCGATCTCCTGTTGAACCGCTGGCTGCTGTACCAATCCCTGAGCTGCCGCATGTGGGCTCGGGCCGGGTTCTATCAGGTGGGCGGGGCATTCGGCTTTCGCGATCAACTGCAGGACAGCATGGCGCTGGTGGTTACTCGGCCCGATCTGACCCGCGCCCATCTCCTGCGCGCTGCGGCGCGCCAGTTCGTCGAGGGCGATGTGCAACATTGGTGGCATCCACCCACCGGCCGCGGCGTACGTACCCATTTTTCCGACGACCGGGTCTGGCTGCCCTACGCCGTGGCCCACTACATCAAAGTGACCGGCGATGCCGGCGTGCTTGAGGAGGAACTACCCTTTCTGGAGGGCCCCACGCTGGCGCCGGAGCAGGATGACGCCTATTACGAGCCGACCCCGTCGGCCCAGCAAGCGAGTCTTTTCGAGCACTGCGCACGTGCGCTCGACCTGAGCCTGGAAACGGGCTCGCACGGGCTGCCCCTGATGGGGAGTGGTGACTGGAATGACGGTATGAACCGGGTCGGCCACCAAGGCAAGGGGGAGAGCGTATGGCTGGCCTGGTTCCTGACCGCCACGCTCTCCGAATTCGCAACTGTGGCGGAGGCGCGGGGAGATAACGAGCGCGCCATGCGCTGGCGTGAACACGCCGGCCAACTCAAGGCCGCTGTGGAAACGGAAGGATGGGACGGGGCATGGTACCGGCGCGCCTATTTCGATGATGGCACACCCTTAGGTTCCGCCGCCAATGCCGAGTGCCGCATCGATTCGATTGCTCAGAGCTGGGGTGTTATTTCCGGTGCCGCGGAAGCCGAACGAGCGCAGCGGGCGATGTTGTCGGTACGGGAATACCTCATTCGCTACGGCGACGACCTGGTGTTGCTATTCACCCCTCCCTTCGACAAAACCGAGCGAGATCCGGGTTATATCAAGAGTTATCCCCCAGGAGTTCGGGAGAACGGTGGTCAGTATACCCACGCGGCGATTTGGTCCGTCATCGCCTATGCCATGCTCGGTGATGGCGACCAGGCGGCGGAACTGATGCGTATGCTAAATCCAATCAACCGAACGGCCACCCGCACCGGCGTTTACGCCTATAAGGTCGAGCCGTATGTGCTGCCGGCGGATATCTATGCCGAGCCTCCCCACGTGCGGCGTGGCGGATGGACCTGGTACACCGGAGCGGCAGGCTGGTTTTACCGTGCCGGATTGGAGTGGATCTTAGGTCTGCAGGTCCGCGCCAACAGATTGGTGTTTGACCCATGCATTCCCAGAGCCTGGCACAATTACAGCATTGTTTATCAGCACGGAAATGCCTCTTATGAAGTCACGATTGAAAACCCGAATGGCGTGGCACGTGGTGTCGCCGCGATAGAGCTGGATGGCGTACGCCAGTTAGACGGTAATAGCATTGCGTTACAGGATGATAGACAACAGCATCGGGTGCGGGTACTACTGGGTTAATAACTTGTTCGAATGGTTTGCTGCTCTGTACGCCGGCTCAGTCTCGAGCATGGCATAAAATGCCGAAGAGGAGAAAGTAAAATAATGTGTGCCAAGGTTTTATACGTCAACCCGATTTTTTATTTCTAGGAGAAGGGCGATGGACTTAATTTCACTTGTTGTAGCTCTTATCGTCGTCGGTGTGGTGCTGTGGTTGGTCAACAGTTACATACCGATGGAAGCACGGATTAAACAGATCCTGAACATCGTCGTGATCATTGCGGTGGTGCTATGGCTGTTGAACGTATTTGGTGTCTTGGGCGCCGTTCCGAGAGAGTTGCTTTCGGTAGTGGTGGCGCTGATTGTCGTCGGCATTTTACTGTGGCTGGTTAACAGCTATATACCGATGGAGACTCGGATCAAGCAGATCCTGAATATCGTGGTGATCATCGCGGTGGTTCTGTGGCTGCTGAGCGCATTCGGTGTTTTGAGTGGACTCCCGCGGATCCACGTCGGAAGCCCTTAATTTCAGTTCCGGTCGAGGACTTTCCATGATGTGTCATTTCCGACAACCCCTTGACCGTGTTAGGCGGTAGTATCGGCTACGGATGGCCTTTTTTTTGAGAAGCAACAATGTTAGAAACTATAGCGATTATCTTGATTATTGGCTGGGTGCTGGGTTTGGTCTCTTCGTACACACTGGGCGGATTCATTCACATTCTATTGGTTATCGCGATCATCGTGATCGTCCTTCGTGTCATTCAAGGTCGAAGGCCACTGTAGCGCCCCTGGAATGTGGTTTTGCGACGAAGTGCCGTCGGGCAGATCCGGAAACGTCAGGTCACCCGGGAGCTTACATCCAAAATTCGCACAGGCTGCTTACAGTTGTACCAATAATTCTTATTTTAATATTGAAATCAGGAGATGCGGTCATGAGCCTAATCGATGATATTGGCAGTGCCATCGGCAGCGTGGTAGGTGCCATTGGCAATGCACTGACGACCACAGTTAACGCGGTCGCCGACACAATGAAAAGCGCCGTTAATACTGTGGTGGGTCTATTCCATCGGCTTTTCCGGTGACCCCCGGCAAAACGACTCGCGCCTGAATGGATCTATGCGCCAGGAGTGCGAGAACCGGTTCGGCGCGCTTAGGGTTCCGGCCTAGGTCGGTACTTCTGGGCGCGCAGTCCGAGGCCGGGATCCAGGGCCTTCAATCATGGGAGTGAGAAAATGAACGCTGTCAAGGTCGTGGCCGCCGTGCTGATCCTAGCTGGCATCTTTGGGTTGGTATATGGCCGTTTCAGCTATACCCGGGAAACCCAGGAAGCCAAGTTGGGCCCATTCGAACTGTCGGTTAAAGACACCCAAACGGTCAATGTCCCGGTCTGGGCTGGTGTGGGAGCCATAGTGGCTGGCGGCGTGCTCCTGCTTTTTGCAAGCAGGAAGAGCTAGCGGCTACGTCGATGAGTAGACCAAGGACAATTTCATGAATGCCGCAGAATTCCAGCGCTTGATCGCGCAGATCGAGCATTTGACGCCACATCAGAGGGGACGATTGGGCGATCGGCTTCGCACCCTGGAACAGCCAACGCCGGTTCATGGAGCTATGTCAGGGCGACGGGCGGGAATGAAAAAAGTCGTCAGGAAGGCCGTGTTTCCCGTCGCCGGCCTGGGCACCCGCTTTTTGCCAGCGACCAAGGTCAGTCCCAAGGAAATGCTGCCGGTAGTGGATAAACCGTTGATTCAATATGCCCTCGAGGAAGCCGTGGCGGCGGGTATCGAAGTAATGATCTTCATCGTCGGACGGAGTAAAGGAGCCATACTGGATCATTTCGATAAGGCTTATGAATTGGAGGCCGAGTTGGCAAATCGCGGCCAGGCGGAAACCCTGACGATCGTTCAGAACATCGTGCCGCCTCATGTGACTTGCGTTTACATTCGACAAGCCGAAGCATTGGGCCTGGGTCATGCTGTGGCCTGCGCAAAAGCCGTGATCGGCGACGAGCCTTTCGCCGTTGTTCTGGCCGACGACATGATAGACGACGAGCAATCGGGTTGTCTGGCTCAAATGATGAGAGTATTCGAAGATCAGCAGTGTTCCGTGCTTTGCGTTCAAACAGTGCAGCCCTCGGAAACCGGAAATTACGGCATTGTCGCCGTTTCTACCGTCAGCGATCGTCTGAGCAAGCTCGATGCGATTGTTGAGAAACCCAAGCCCGACCAAGCGCCTTCGAATTTGGCGGTAATAGGGCGTTACATCTTGACGCCTGCCATTTTCGATAAACTGAAAGTCGTGCCGCGGGGCGCAGGTGGAGAAATTCAGTTGACCGATGCGATCGCCATGCTACTGGCGGATGAGACGGTGCTCGCGTACGAATTCGAAGGTCAGCGCTACGACTGCGGTTCGAAGCTTGGCTATCTGGCCGCTACGGTGAAACAAAGCCTGAAGCATGCCGAACTCAAAGAACCGTTCAAGAAGTTCCTTCAAGCACTCGATCTAGATTAAGCGTCGTCCCCTGACAGTCGTTCGCAGGCACCGGCGACTCTTGGGACCATTGGTTTTACTCTCTTTCCATCTCGCTACCTAATACCGAAATCAACGAGTCGCTGAGCCCATTGTAAATATTTAAAGAGGTTCACTATGGAGTCCAGTTCGTTTTCGTCGCATCCGAAACGCAGAAATAGCTGGCTTGGTTTCGTGGTCGAGAATAAAGCCGAGCGATTCAATACCCTCAGTGCCTTCTCGGGTGCGATGGCCGCAATTTTTGGGGTTGTTTGGTTGGTGGCGTTTGCTGTCCGTCAGGGCGATCTCTGGAAGATAGCAAGCTTCAGCATTTATGGGTTTACGCTCATCTCGGTCTACGTTTTTGCAACGCTCTATCACGGCTCAGAGGGCCGCGCCAAGGCCGTCTTTTCAAAACTCGACCACCTGTCCATTTATCTTTTGATTGCCGGCACCTACACACCTTTCACCCTGGTTACTCTCCGCGAAAGCGTAGGTTGGCAAGTATTTGTCGCCATCTGGGGAATGGCGTGCTTTGGGATTATTCTTGATTTGACACCGAAGAACCAGAATCGAGTGCTTCGCATAATTATTTGTCTCGCGATGGGCTGGCTGATTATCGTCGCGCTCGACCCCTTGTTGCGAGCCATGCCCATTGAGGGCTTTTATTGCCTTCTATTGGGTGGTTTGTTCTATACCATTGGCGTGTTGTTTTATGCGCTCGATGAAAAACTCAGCTATTTTCACGGAATATGGCATCTTTTCGTAATGGCAGGCAGCTTCAATCATTATGTTGCGGTTCTCTACTATGTAGCGTGACGAATCGCGATCCTTTCGTCAGAGTCGGCAGCGACACCAAGGACGAGGTCCAGGCCAGAACCTTATGTCTAGAGCACGGCTTTCATGGAGAGACAAAACCCATCTTCTCGGCGTAAACGGGATGGGCTGAAACCCTGACAGTCATTTCAGTTGAGCAATTTTGCAGTCGGTACGGTAGCGTACAGACATAGACGGCAGCGTCTGTATGCTGTGTTCAATGTCGTTATTCTATACGGTCAAGGAGCACTTCCCATGAAACGATTGCACTTAGTGGTTATTTTTTCTTGCATATTGTTCAGCCTGCTTTCGGTTGCGGAGCTGTCGCCGATCAAACCCAAAACCCAAGGCGAAGTTACGTTCGTCAGCGGTGGGGTGGGGGCCGATGAACGGAGCGCTATGCAAGCCATCCGCGCTGACTACAACCTGAGGCTGCTATTTTCGATGAAACGCACAGGTGAATATGCCAGCGACGTGAAAGTCCATATTGCGGATTCTAGGGGCAACACTGTCCTGGAAACGGTGTCTGACGGCCCTGAACTTTTCGCCAAACTCAAGCCCGGCCGTTACATCGTTACCGCCGATCGGGCCGGGCAGGTCATCCATAAAGCCGCAACGCTCGAAAACAAGCAGACGACTTCGCTGTCGTTCACCTGGCCCTAAGCTAAGAGAAGGCAGGCAAGACTCCAGGGCTCTGGTGGAGGCTTCACGGCCGCCAGATGAGGGCTGTGACCGCGGACCTCAATTATGTATGGATTTGGCGGGCGAGAACGAAGCGATTTGGACCGTAGAATTGCGGTCTTGATGTGGAGTTTGCGGTGGCGTCCTGTATGTGCGTTACCGTACCGACTCCAGCGAATTCTAAAGCTAAGGTGTTTTCTAAGTTTGACCTGCCCCTAGATCCCGACCCAAACTTCATATTATTGCGTCTTGAACTTATCTCAGTAGGCCTTTTTTGCTGCGGTATTGATGATTTGATTTAGTCTGCTGGGATAGCCGTTTAACAGGAGAATTAGCCATGAAATGCCTTGTGAGATTATTTTATGCGTTTTTTTTGACTCTGATGTTACTCACTACCGTAAGTTGCGCGTCGACGCAAACACAGGAGGGAATGGGAGAATATGTTGACGACAGCGTAATAACCTCAAAAGTCAAAACGGCCATATTTAGCGAACCTTCCTTGAGTTCTGCGGAGATCAACGTTGAAACATTCAAGGGCGTGGTTCAACTGAGCGGCTTCGTGAACTCCCGCGCCGATATTAACAGAGCGGTTGCGGTGGCGCGTGGGGTTGGCGGCGTGAAATCGGTCAAAAACGACATGCGGCTTAAATAGGGAAGAATACCACTGGCTTTCAGTCAGCGGATTTAGTTCGCCGATCTTCAACCCATCAGCTGGGAGTTGGTGGTTATTGAGTTAGCTCGCGGAATATCTATCTATGAATCCCATGCCGGTAGCACCTGCGGCAATTGCTCAACAAGCCCCGGCTGAGTTCGAGTTATCGGGATGCTGGACCGCGCTCGGCATCGGCGCCATAGAATCCCAGCTTGAATCGCTGAGCCTTCCCTCCGTGACGGAGGCAAGAGTCGACTGCGCGCGTATAGAGGCGCTGGATACAGCTGGAGCGTGGGTTCTGCAAAAGCTGCTGCTGCGGTTGCGCGAACAAGACAGGGTCGCGACTCTGCGCGGCTTGCGCCCGAAATTCGCGAAGCTGCTGGAAGTCGTGGCGCAATATCTTGCCGACCCGGTCGACCAGCCCCCCGCTGTCCCGTCCCTGACGGCGCTGGAGCGCATCGGTCGAAGCGCCGGAACCGTCTTCGAACAGGCTGTCGCGCTACTCGAATTCGTGGGCGAAAGCGCGGCCGCGTTCGCCGGATGCGTAGCGCGCCCGGCGCGATTCAGATGGCGTCCCATCCTTTACAACCTACGTCGCGCCGGGTTCGACGCGCTGCCTATCGTCGGGCTGCTGTCGTTCCTGCTCGGGATCGTGGTCGCTTACCAAGGTGCCGACCAGCTCAGGCAGTATGGCGCCAACATTTTCGTGGCCGATCTGGTCGGCCTGTCGATGCTGCGCGAGTTCGCGCCTTTGATCACCGCCATCATCGTCGCCGGACGCTCGGGCTCTGCCTACGCAGCGCAGATCGGTACCATGGCCGTGACCGAGGAGATCGACGCCATGCGCACCCTCGGCATCGCGCCCCTGGAACTCCTGGTCCTGCCGAAGATCGTCGCGCTGATGATCGCCCTGCCGCTCTTAACCGTGTTCGCCGACGCGCTGGGCGTGTTCGGTGGCATGCTCATGGCGCGCGAGCAACTCGGCGTGGGCTATGGCGAATTCCTCGACCGTTTCGTCAAGACCGTCGGCGTCGCGGCCTACGGCGTCGGCATCGGCAAGGCGCCGGTATTCGCCGCCATCATCGCCGTGGTCGGCTGCTTCCAGGGCTTCCAAACCAAGGGCGGGGCCGACAGCGTCGGCCGCCAGACCACGCGCAGCGTCGTGCAATCGATCTTCCTGGTGATCGTCGCCGACGCGCTGTTCTCCATCGCCTTCAGCGCCCTGGACCTCTGAAATGCCCAGCGATACGCCCACGGACGCAACGGTCATCGAGATGGACAAGGTATCGACGCGCTTCGGCGACCATGTGGTGCATTCCGACATCGACCTCGAAGTGCGCCGCGCGGAAATCTTCGCGGTGATCGGCGGCAGTGGTTCCGGCAAATCGACGCTGCTGCGGGAAATGATCCTGCTACAACGTCCGGACTCCGGCTCCATCCGGGTGCTCGGCGTTGATCTTGGAAAAGTCGGCGACGACGACGCCCGAGCGCTGCGCCGGCGCTGGGGCGTGATGTTCCAGCATGGCGGCTTGTTCGGCTCGCTGACGGTCAAGGAAAACGTCGGCCTGCCCCTGCGCGAACACACTGGGCTGGCCGACGGGCTGATCGATGAGATCGCGGCCTGGAAGCTCGCCATGGCCGGCCTTGCGCCAGCGGTCGGCGCGCAGTATCCGTCCGAACTCAGCGGCGGCATGATGAAGCGCGCCTCCCTCGCCCGCGCACTGGCGCTCGATCCGGAACTGCTGTTTCTCGACGAACCCACCGCCGGGCTCGATCCGGAAGGTGCTAGCGGCGTCGATGAGCTGGTGCTCAAGCTGCGCGACCTGTTCGGCTTGACCCTCGTCATCATTACCCACGACCTTGACCTGTTGTGGCAGGTCGCCGACCGCGTCGCCGTCCTCGCCGAGGGCAAGGTGCAAGGCGTCGGCTCGATGTCCGAACTCTCGGCGATGGGCCATCCCGCCATCCGGCAATTCTTCGACGGTCCGCGCGGAAGGGCAGCACTGGAACAGAAAAATCAGCAGGCCAAAGCAAGAACAAGGCCACGGGGGCCATCATCGAAACCAAAGTGAACTACGCCCTCGTCGGCGCGTTTGTCCTCATTCTCGGCGCCGGGATGATCGCCGGAACGCTCTGGCTCGCCTCGGGCGGCGCCTTCCAAAAACGCTACGACCTGTATCTTGCGTATTCCGGCCCAACGTGACCGCCGATTCCGTTTGATCGTGACCGCCCATGCCGGGTGAACGTGACCGGCGATTCCGTTTGATCGTGACCGATTTTGGCCTTCCGGCCGGAATCGGTGGTCACGATGCCGGAAATCGCGGTCACGTTCCCGGAATCACCTCAGCCGCGCTGGAATTTCTCAACCCCAACAGGCATAGAGCCGCCCTTTTACTTTCGAAGGGGGCGACATGCCGGCAAAGAGGAGTTCCATGCGACACATCACCGAGATTCTGCGCCTCAAGCACGAGGCGAAGCTCAGCCACGAGAAGATCGCCCGGGCGCTGGGCGTCTCCAAGGGCGTGGTCAGCAAGTACGTGAGCCTCGCCCAGGCGAAGGGCGTTGCTTGGCCGCTGCCCGGGGCGATGGACGAGGCGGCCCTGGAGCGGTTGCTGTTCCCCGCCCCCACGGCCCCGGCGCGCTTCGTGGAGCCGGACCTGCCGCGCCTTCACCACGAGCTCAAGCGCAAGGGGGTGACCCTGCAGCTGCTGTGGGCCGAGTACGTGGCGACCCACGGCGAGGCCGCTTACCGTTACAGCCAGTTCTGCCACCGTTACCGGCTCTGGCAGGGCCAGCAGCGGCGCAGCATGCGCCAGGTTCACCACGCCGGCGAGAAGCTCTTTCTCGACTACTGCGGCCCCACCGTTCCGGTGATCGACCCCGCCACCGGCGAGCTGCGCCAGGCGCAGGTGTTCGTCGCCGTGCTCGGCGCCTCCAGCTACACCTACGCCGAGGCCACCTGGACCCAGGCGCTGCCGGACTGGATCGCCTCCCATCAGCGCGCCCTGCGCTACTTCGGCGGCACCCCCGCGCTGTGGGTGCCGGACAACCTGCGCGCGGCGGTGAGCCAGCCCTGCCGCTACGCCCCCGAGCCCAACGCCACCTACGCCGAGCTGGCCCGCCACTACGGCGCCGCCATCCTGCCGGCGCGCCCTTACCAGCCGAAGGACAAGGCCAAGGTGGAGGTGGCCGTGCAAGTCGTGGAACGGTGGATTCTGGCCCGGCTGCGCCATCGCACCTTCCACTCCCTGGCGGCCCTCAACCAGGCCATACACGAGCTGCTGGAGTCACTCAACGGCCGCCCCTTCCAGCGCCAGCCCGACAGCCGCCGCGACCTGTTCGAGTCCCTCGACCGGCCGGCCCTCAAACCCCTGCCGCTGGTGCCTTACGAGTACGCCGAGTGGAAACAGGTCAAGCCCGGCATCGACTACCACGTCGAGTTCGGCGGTCGCCTCTACAGCGTGCCCCATGCGCTGGTCGGCCAGGTGCTGGAGCTGCGCGCCACCGCCACCAGCATCGAGGTGCTGCACCGGGGACACCGCGTCGCCGCGCACCCGCGCCAGGGCGCCGGCCGCTTCTCCACCCTCCCCGAGCACATGCCCAAGTCCCACCGCGAGCACCGCCAGTGGTCACCGGGGCGCTTCATGAACTGGGCCAAAGACATCGGCGTAGCGACGCTGCACGTGGTCGAACACCAGCTCAACAACCGGCCCCATCCCGAGCACGGCTACCGCGCCTGCCTGGGCCTGCTCAATCTCGCTCGGCGCTACAGCCGAGCGCGGCTGGAGGCGGCCTGTGCGCGGGCCTTGGCCATCCAATCACCGTCCTATCGCTCCGTCAGCTCCATCCTCGACAAGGGGCTCGACCGCCAGCCGCATGAGGCCCATGACGAGACCGCCGCGGCGCTGCCGGCCCACGGCAACGTGCGCGGTCCCGACTACTACAACTGAAACCCGTTACAACAGGAGACAAAACCATGCTCACCCAGCAAACCCTGGACAAGCTCCACACCCTGCGCCTCACCGGCATGCGCGAGGCCTTCGAACAACAGCTCGAACAGCCCGCCACCCACGATCTCTCCTTCGACGAGCGCTTCGCGCTGCTCGTCGACCGGGAGCTGCTCTACCGCGACAACCGCCGCCTCAGCCGTTTGCTCAAGGACGCCAAGCTGCGCCTTGCCGCCTGCATCGAGGATATCGACTATCGCCACCCCCGCGGCCTGCATCGTCCCCCAATGGCCGCGCTCGCCGAAGGCTCTTGGCTGCGCGCCCATCACAATCTCTGCCTCACCGGCCCCACCGGCACCGGCAAGACCTATCTCGCCTGCGCCCTCGGCAATCAGGCCTGCCGCCAGGGACTAGCCGTCCGTTACCTGCGCCTGCCTCGGCTGCTCGAACAGCTCGCCGTCGCCCGCGGCGACGGCTCCTATTCCCGGCTCATGAACCAGCTCGCCCGCACCGACCTGCTCATCCTCGACGACTGGGGCATCCAGCCGCTCACCGCCTCTCAGCGCAACGACCTCATGGAGTTGATCGAAGACCGCCACGGCCTGCGCTCCACCCTCATCGCCAGCCAGCTGCCGGTCGAGCACTGGCACGACTACCTCGGCGAGCCCACCCTCGCCGATGCCATCCTCGACCGCCTCCTGCACAACGCCCACCGGCTACCCCTGACCGGCGAGTCGATGCGCAAAACCACCGCCGGCTTGACCCAACGTGACCGGTCCAAGTAAAAAACCAACCTCCAGCGCGGCATGAGATCCCCGGCGGTCACGATCACCGGAATCAACGGTCACGTTCGCCGGAATGCGCATATCTGGCGGTCTCGGACGAATCGGTGGCCGGCCTCAACCTGAACGCGCCGGTCAAATACAACGGTGTCGACGTGGGCAAAGTGCGGGAAATCCGGCTTGACCCGGGCAACCCGGAACGGGTGAACCTAGTGTTCGCCATCGAGCGCGGCACGCCCATCAAGGAGGACACCTTGGCGGTTCTGAAAACCCAGGGTCTGACCGGCATCGCCTATGTCGAACTTAGCGGCGGCACCCCGAGTTCGCCGCCACTGCGCGCGGCCGTGGGAAGCGGATATCCGGTGATCCGCACCAAACCCTCGCTCAGCGCGCGGCTGGAGAATGTGCTCACCACCGCGCTTGCCAAGTTGGACAGCACCTCGAACAACCTCAATGCCTTGCTCAGCGGCGAGAACCGGGCAGCGTTCACCAGCGTGCTCGCCGATATCGCCACCGTGGCGCGCACTCTCGCGGCGCGCAAGGACACCCTGGACGCGGGCATAGCCGATGCCGCCCGCACTTTCGGCAACACAGCGCGGATAACCGCGCAGGCCGGGCCCGTGATCGATCGCATCGGACGCGGCGCCGATGCGGTGGAGAACATGGGTAATACCGTCGCCCGGACAAGCGCCGGTGTCGGCACAGTAGTCGACTCGTTCGGCGCCGACCTAACGCGATTCACCGGGGAAACACTGCCCGAACTGGAACGCCTGCTCGGCGAACTCAACATCCTGTCGACCTCCTTGCGACGCCTTAGCGAGCAGACCGAACGCAATCCGGCCGGACTGTTGTTCGGCCATGCAGCGGTCCCAGAAGGGCCGGGAGAACGGGAGACGGAATCATCAAAGCCTTGACCAAAATAGCGATCGTTCGCTGGTGCCGGCGCTTTGCCGCCGGTTCAGCCCTCGTGGCGTCCTGCGCCTGCAGCCTACTGTTTCCGGCGGCGACGCCGCACCCGGCCTTCTATTCGCTCGACAGCGCGCGGGGCATAGAGCCGACGGAGTCCTTGGCCGCTGCGGCACCGACCTTGACCGTCAGTCCTCCGCTCGCGGCTGCCGGTTTTGACAGCACGCGCATCATCTATGTGCGGGAGGCCCATAAACTCGAATATTTCGCGCACAGCGAATGGGTGGACCCGCCGGCGCGCATGCTCGCGCCGCTGCTGGTCGCGGCTCTCGAGCGCTCCGGGGCATTCCGCGCCGTGATACTGACACCCAGTGCCGCGGGCAGCGACCTGCGGCTAGATACCGAGATCATTCGGCTGCAACACGAATTCGGAACCCAGCCCAGCCGCGTGCGTTTCACGCTCCGCGCCTATCTCATCGACGACAAAACGCGCCGCGTGCTGGCTCGGCGCGAGTTCGAGGCCGTCGTTCCGGCCTCCAGCGAGGATCCCTACGGAGGAGTGGTGGCGGCCAATCAGACGGTACAAACCGTACTCCAAGACCTGTCCGCGTTCTGCGCCGAGGCGGCGCTCCGAGCTGGGATGAAAAGGTGAATCACAGCGGCATTATTTCGATTCACTCTGCTTTGGGTGACGCGTTGGAAGATAAGATGCCGCTAGCGTCGATCCAGAACCATAGAGGTGGGTCGGACATGCGATACCTAGTGTTTAATTGCGTAAATTAGCGATAGTATTGCGCAGCTGGGAGCCTTTGACTTCCCGCTTGCGCCAGACGAATGGGGCGGCCTTGTCGTTGTAGGCGGCGATGAAATCGTTGATCGCCTGCGCCAGTTGGTCGATGCTGTTGAAACTGGCCCCACGTAAGGCCTTGCGGGTCATGATGCCAAACCAGATTTCCACTTGGTTCAACCAACTGGCTGAAGTGGGCGTGAAGTGAAAGTGCACGTTGGGATGGGCGGCCAACCAGTCATCGTTCTTCTTGTGAGTGCAATAGTTGTCGAGAATCACATGAATTTCCCGATCAGCCGGAACATCGGCGACCACCTCATCGAGAAAGGCCTGAAAGTCAGGACGCTTCTTGGTCGTGGTGGTTTTGGACTGAATGGTACCGGTCGCCACATTCAAGGCCGCAAAAAGATTGATCGTGCCATGGCGCTTATAGGTGCTTTTCAATCCACGAACCAGCTTGCCGCTGCTGGTAAAGACGAAACCGCTGGCCCTTTCCAGCGCCTGAATGGAAGGCTTTTCATCAACGGAAATGACCAACGCATTTTGCGGCGGATTCAGGTACAGCCCGATAATGTCGGCCGACTTGATGGCAAACTGAGGGTCCGTGCTGACGCACCACGAGCGATGCCGCTGGAGTTGGATGCCTTCTTTGCGCAACAGACGCCAGACGGCATCATCGGAAACCCCCAAGGCTTTCGACAACGACCCGCCATCCCACGTCGCCTGTCCGGCCGGCGGCGGCTGTTCAATCTGCGCAAGCAATCGATTGCGCAACTCGGACGGCGGGTACCGCGGAGGCTTGCCCGGTCTTTTTCGATCACGCAGTCCTTTCAACCCTTCAGCCGCAAAGCGCCTGCGCCAGACACCGACCGTGCCGGGCCGGATACCGAGTTCAGCAGCAATTTCGTCATTGCGCTTGCCCGCCAGACAGCCCATGACAATCTTGGCGCGTTCGACCAGACGAGCCTCCTCGGTGCGGCTATTGCTCAAACGCTCCAACTCACGCCGGTCTTGGTCCGTACAACTCACCGATATGGCAACTCGCGCCATCCTTCCCTCCGTTCCTGTGGGTAACGGAGACATGATATTACAGTCGCTTAATAATGCAATTAGACACTAGATTCAGCCGGTGGGCTGGGTAAAGTAATGGGGTTCAAAGAGGGCTAACGGGGGTCGCTACGTTCTTCGAGTGAACAGGTGATGTGCCGTGGTGCAGAGACAGCTAGTGTTTAATTGCGTAAATTAGCGATAGTATTGCGCAGCTGGGAGCCTTTGACTTCCCGCTTGCGCCAGACGAATGGGGCGGCCTTGTCGTTGTAGGCGGCGATGAAATCGTTGATCGCCTGCGCCAGTTGGTCGATGCTGTTGAAACTGGCCCCACGTAAGGCCTTGCGGGTCATGATGCCAAACCAGATTTCCACTTGGTTCAACCAACTGGCTGAAGTGGGCGTGAAGTGAAAGTGCACGTTGGGATGGGCGGCCAACCAGTCATCGTTCTTCTTGTGAGTGCAATAGTTGTCGAGAATCACATGAATTTCCCGATCAGCCGGAACATCGGCGACCACCTCATCGAGAAAGGCCTGAAAGTCAGGACGCTTCTTGGTCGTGGTGGTTTTGGACTGAATGGTACCGGTCGCCACATTCAAGGCCGCAAAAAGATTGATCGTGCCATGGCGCTTATAGGTGCTTTTCAATCCACGAACCAGCTTGCCGCTGCTGGTAAAGACGAAACCGCTGGCCCTTTCCAGCGCCTGAATGGAAGGCTTTTCATCAACGGAAATGACCAACGCATTTTGCGGCGGATTCAGGTACAGCCCGATAATGTCGGCCGACTTGATGGCAAACTGAGGGTCCGTGCTGACGCACCACGAGCGATGCCGCTGGAGTTGGATGCCTTCTTTGCGCAACAGGCGCCAGACGGCATCATCGGAAACCCCCAAGGCTTTCGACAACGACCCGCCATCCCACGTCGCCTGTCCGGCCGGCGGCGGCTGTTCAATCTGTGCAAGCAATCGATTGCGCAACTCGGACGGCGGGTACCGCGGAGGCTTGCCCGGTCTTTTTCGATCACGCAGTCCTTTCAACCCTTCAGCCGCAAAGCGTCTGCGCCAGATACCCACCGTGCCGGGCCGGATGCCCAACTCAGCAGCAATCTCGTCATTGCGCTTGCCCGCCAGGCAGCCCATGACAATCTTGGCGCGCTCGACCAGACGAGCCTCATCGGTGCGGCTATTGCTCAAACGCTCCAACTCACGCCGATCTTGGTCCGTACAACTCACCGATATGGCAACTCGCGCCATCCTTCCCTCCGTTCCTGTGGGTAACGGAGACATGATATTACAGTCGCTTAATAATGCAATTAGACACTAGTTGTCACATCAGTCCTCATAGACCCGAACGAATCAGCTCGGCGGCGCAGCGTCCGTGGAGTCCGCTGGGGCGCATTGCAGGGCGTCTCCAGTTGATGTAGTTTTCCATCGTGCCTCAATAGTATCGGCAGAGAGGTCTGCTCCGCAGTCCCACTCAATAAAGTACTTACCGTTATGAATTCGTTCGAATTCAGCTTTATCTTTCAGCGGAGCAAAGGCATCGGAGTCAAGAAACGGTTTTACATCGAATAAACCCGCTTTTCCATTTTCGGCTTTTATATATAGTATATAGTTATCTTTCGGAATGATCTCGGCAATATTCATTGATCGAGTCCTCGAATTGGAAACGGCTTCTTGCCATTGATGGCCAATTGCCAATCAGCAAGCAAATCATCTTGGTGTATTTCAATCCATGCGACGACCAGTTTGTGTTTCTTCTGTGGAAGTTCACCCGCCAAGACGGTTCCATCGAGAATCGAGTAAACGGCTACTTGGCCTTGATATTCGGCGTGGATATGTGGCACGTTATGCTTATCCGTATCATAGAAAAACATTCGGATAAGTATTCCATAGAACATTGAGATTGTAGGCATTACAACGAACTCTTGTGTTACGTCCAGCGTGACAACTAAGCGGCGCGCCGGATACCGACCTCGAGCGAAACCACGAACCCTGACTTTACCACTAATTCTTTGAAACAGCCAACGTCCCGTGTTGAGAGCAAATAAACTGTCCGGACTCGTAGCGCGAGGTTTGTCCGGTTTTATTGGGTGCTGTAAGGAGGTGCCTGATGAGACGGACGGAGTTGTCACAGGAGATCGGGAAGATGCGATTTGAAGAAGCGTATCGGGGTTGGCAGGCCAAGCGCCTGACCCAGGAAGAAGTGGCTCGGTTATTGGCATCCCGTTATACCCAAGTTGTGGCAAGCCGTATTCTCCCGGTCTTTTTGCGAGAGGGGACGGGAGTCGAGGGGCTGGGAGTTGTGTATAACGGGATGGCTCAGACGTACAACGGCGCCATCTTCCGCCAGGCACGACCCTGGTGGGCGCGCCCGTCCCAGGTATGGAGGGCGTGGGGGATGCCCTTGGACCACAGAATCCGGCTCAGGTCGCGGTTGTTGCCTAGAAAAGGATCGTCGCCGCCCACCACGAGCACGATGTCCATGCGCCGCAGCGCTTCGAGCCGCCAGTGGCATTCCAGGTTGGGGAGAAAATGGGAGGGGGTGTGGTAGTAGATGGTGTCGTCGTAATAGCCGTCGAACAGGTCGCGGAAGTGTTCCACGCCAAGCGTCAGATCGTAGCGGCCGGAGAAGGCGGCCACCTTGCGGAACAGGTGAGGGTGGCGGAAGGCGATGTTGACGGCGTGGAACGCGCCCAGGCTGCAGCCGTGCGCGATGGTGCAGGGATGCGGGTTTTTCGCGGCCATCAGCGGGAACACCTCGTTGAGGATGTATTCCTCGAACTGGACGTGGCGCCGGATGCGCTCGGCCGGATGGCGCCAGAAGCAATAGAGCGATTCGTGGTCGATGCTGTCCAGGCAGAACAGTTGCAGGTGTCCGGCCTTGATCTTGTGCCGCAGGCTTTCCACCAGCCGGAGGTCTTCGTACTCGTGGAAGCGGCCGTCACGGGTCGGGAAGACCAGGACTTTGGCGCCGGCATGGCCGAAAACCAGCAGTTCCATGTCTCGGCCCAGGCGTTCGGTGTACCAGCGGTGATATTCCCGGTTCATAGCGGTTCGAAAAATGCCGCGATGGCGGCGGACAGCGATCGGTCCTGTTCGGGCTTGCGCGGATAGTCGAAATGCCCGGCGTCCAACACGAACAGCTCCTTCGGTCCGGCGAGCGCGTTGAAGACGGCGAACTGGCCGGGGGGCGCGACGGCTGGATCGAACAGGGCGGCGGCGACGTGTACCGGGATGCCCGTGAAACGCGCGGCGATGGCGGCATCGTAGTAGGCCAAGGTTGCCGTCACGTTACCGTGTGAGGACCGATACCGCCGGACCGATTCTCCGCTGCCGACGGTCGGCAGGGTCAGCCGCAGCGGCTGATGGCCGAAGGTCGGGACGTTGAGATGGGCCCTCTGGAGGCGTGGTTCCCAGGGCAGGCTCAAGGCGCCGATGCCGCCGCCGAAGCTGATGCCGAGGTAGCCGACGCGGCCCTCCACCTCGGGAAACAGATCGAGCAGGGTGCTGACGGCCAGCCAGAGGTCTTCGACGCAACCGCCGAGGACGTAGCGGTCGCGGTCCTCGATCCCGCAGAGGACGTGGCGGTCCGGCGTTTCCGGAATGTCGGCGCAGCGGCTGCGGGAGAGGCCGCGGAAGCAGGGAAACAGGACGACGGCGTCGTCGAAGGGGAGGTCGAGATCGGGCCCGTCGCGGCCGCCATAGCCGTGGCCGACCACGAAGCCGCGGCGGATCCGGCCGTGCGCCGGAACCAGCGCCCAGCCGCCGATGGTGATCGCGCCGGTCGATCGGTAGGTGAGGTCGAATGCCTGGAAGCGAGGATGGCTCCAGCCGCAGCGGCGGAGTTCCGGCCTGGGCGCAACGTTCCTGGCCTCGTCATACCGCGCCGACCAGAAAGCGGCGAAGTCTTCCGGCGGGTCGGGCGGTTCCACCCGGAGCAACTGGTCGAGAGAAAACCCGTAGGCCGGGTCGAACGGGTAGGAATGGCTGAACGGCATGGTATCCCGCGAGGTGTGGGAGCGGGATCAACGCCCGCTGTTTCCGGGGGTCCGCGCCCGGCGCCTCAGTTCGTCGGCCAGCGAGCGGACGTGCGGTTCGCCGAGCAGGGTGTAATGGTTGCCGGGCACCTCCACGACGTCGATTTCCTCCGCTAGTCCGTTCCAGCCGAGCAGCGGATCGTCCAGCGCCGTGGCGGCCTGCTGGCGGGCGCGGAACAGCGTCAGGGTGCCGGGATAGAAGCCGGGCGCGTAACGGTAGGCGGCCTTGACGTTCGCGGCTTTCATTTCCTCCAGCGGGCGGACGTCGGCTCGGTCGCGCGCCAGACGTGCGCTGAAGCACTGTTTCGCCCACTGCATTTTGTCGCGCAGGAACCGCAGCTTGTCCGCGGTGCCGAGTTTCAGGAAATGGACGGCGAGGCGGAGCAGCTTGGTGATGAAACCGGGGGCGTCCGCCGCGCGGTTCCAGTTGTCGAAGTTCGCCACCAGCGCGACCCCGTCTCCCAGGGCGTGGAACTGGCGGGCCATTTCGAAGGCGATGATGCCCCCCATGGAGTGGCCGCCGATCCAATACGGTCCCTGTGCCTGGACGGCCTTGATTTCCGAGATGTAGAGCCGGGCCAGGCTTTCGACATCGGCGCCGACCATGTCGTCCTCGCCTTCGTCCATGCCGGGCGACTGGATGCCGTAGACGTTGAAGTCGGCTTTCAGAAGTTCAGCCAGGGCGTGATACCAGTGCACGCTGCCGCCCACGCCGTGGACGAGGAAAAGCGCGGGTGCCTGGGCGGCCTCCAGGCTCAGGGGAACGATGTGGGTGTTCTGCGCCTCGGTCTTGCCGCTGCCGTCGACCAGTGCCGCCAGTTGTTCGACCGTGGCGGCCCTCGCCAGGGCGGCGAACGAAAGCCGTTGGCCGCAAACCAGTTCGATCCGGGTGAGGAGCTGGAAGGCGCGCAGGGAGTCGCCGCCCATGGCGAAGAAGCTGTCCCGGATGCCGATAGAACGGGCCGGGAAGATTTCCGCAAAGATCGCGGCGAGTTTACGCTCGGTGTCGTTGCGGGGAACTTCGGCGCTGCTGGTTGTGGCAGAGGGGGTGGCCGGATCGGGCAGCGCCTTGCGGTCCAGCTTGCCGCCCGGCGTGAGCGGGAATTCCGCCATGGCTACGAATACGCGGGGGATTTCGTGCTCCGGCAGGGTGCTCCGCAGGAAGGCTTCCAGGCCCTCGGCTTCGAACCGGCTGCCCGGCGCCGGAACGACGTAGGCGGCGAGATATTTCCCGCCGGCCGCTTCGATGGCCTTCACCGCGGCCTGCGCCACACCGTCATGGCGCTCGATCGCCGCCTCGATTTCGCCCGGTTCGACGCGGAAGCCGCTGATCTTGATCTGGTCGTTGTTGCGTCCCACGAATGACAACTGGCCATCCGCGCCGTAACGCACCAAGTCGCCGGTGCGGTACATCCGGGCCTCGGGGTCGCCGGCGAACGGATCGGGGAGAAAGGCCGCGGCGGTGAGTTCGGGACGCCGCAGATAGCCTTTCGCCACGCCGGCGCCGCCGATGTACAGCTCGCCCGGCACGCCGATGGGCAGCGGTTTCAGATGGCGGTCGAGCACGTACAGGCGGACGTTGTCGATGGGCCTGCCGATCGGCGGATCGGCGGCCGACGGGCCGGCAGGGGAGAACTGCGGCGGCTGGTAGACGGTCGCGGTGACCGTCGTTTCGGTCGGGCCGTAGGTGTTGAGCCAAGCCACATGTTCCGCGCCGGGCAGCCGGTCCCAAGCCTCCAGCATGGCACGGGAGGCCTTTTCCCCGCCGACCACGGTCAATCGCAGGCTGTCGGGCAGACCTCCGCCGCTGGCGGTGAGTCCCCGTACCAGTTCGTTCCAGAACGCGGTAGGGATGTCGAACACGGTGATCCCTTCGCGGGCGGCCCACTCCAGGAACTCGTGGACCGAATGGCCCTGGGTCTCGTCGCGGAAGACGACCGTGCCGCCGGCGTGCCAAGTCGGGTATATCTCCTCCACGCAGATGTCGAAACTGATGGAGGCGTACTGCAGGACGCGGTCGTGGGGTCCCAGCCCGTAGCGGCGCCGCATCGCCGCGCACAGGTTGACGACGCCGCGGTGCGGGACCATCACGCCTTTCGGCAGGCCCGTGGAACCGGAGGTATACATCAGATAGGCGACGTCGTCCGGCGTCGCGCAGCACGGGGGAGCTTCGTCCGAGCCGGCGGGGTCGGTTTCCCAGCCGGTGTCCAGCCGCAGCAGTTCGACGCCGGGATGGTGAAGGGCATCGGCCAGGGCGGTCCGGGTCAGTACGATCCGCGCGCCCGAGTCCTCGAGCATGTAGGCGAGCCGCTCTTCGGGGTAGGCGGGGTCCAGCGGCAGGTAGGCGCCGCCGGCCTTCAGCACGCCGAGGAGGCCGACGGCGAGTTCGCAACCGCGGTCGAGCAGCAGGGCGACCACGGAACCGGGACCCGTGCCTTTGCGCAGCAAAAGCGCCGCCAACCGGTTCGAGCGCCGTTCCAGCTCGCCGTAGCTGAGGCGTTGGTTTCCGCTTTGGACCGCGATGGCGTCCGGCGTGCGGCGCGCCTGTGCGGAGAAGAGTTCGCCCAGCGTGGCTTCGGGGTAGCTGGTGCCGGTGTCGTTCCACTCCACCAGCAGGCGGCGTAGTTCGTCGTCCGGGAGGCTGCGCAGGTCTGCGAGTTTGCCGCCGGCGCAGGCCGCCAGGCTCTCGAGGATCGTCAGGAGCTGCTGCAGCATGCGCTCGACGGTGCCGTCCTCGAACAGGCGGCGGTCGTATTCGATCTTGAGCAGCAGGCCGTCGGCGAGGTAGCCCGCCAGGATGAGGTGGTCGGTCTGTTCCTTCAGTTCGAAGCGGCGCTTGTCCCAGTCGCCGCCGCGGGACTTCACCACGTGGTAGTTCTCGAAGACTACGATGGTGGTGAACAGCGGCATGCCGGCCGGCAGGCCGCTCCAGGCGTGGATGCGGGCCGTCGGCGTATGCTCGTGTTCGCGCACGCTCAGGTGCTGGCGCCGAAGCTCGCGGATGAATTCGGCGACGGACAAGTCGGGGTCGATCTTCAGGCGCACCGGCGTGGTGTTGATGATCGGTCCGACGATGGCCTCGCCCTCCGGCACGGATTTCCGGCAGGAACGCGTGGCGCCGAACACCACGTCGTCGAGCCCGCTGTGGCGTGCGATCAGCAGGCCCCAGGCGGCCTGGACCAGGGTGTTGAGCGTGACGTCCTGTTTCTTCGCGAGTTCCTGGAGCGCCTCATAAAGGGCCGGAGGCGCCCAGGCTTGAACCAGTCCGCCGGTGTGGGCGGGCGACAGGGGCCGCGGCTCGGGCAGGGCGCTCAGGACGCGGTTGGGTTCTTCGAAATCCGCCAGCAGACCGCGCCAGTAGCCTTCACTCGCCGCGAAGTCGAGGGAGTCCAGCCAGTCGATGTAGCTGCGGTACGGCGTCGCCGGCGGCAGTTCCGGCTCGTGGCCGTCGCGCAGCGCCTGGTAGACCCGGAACAGCTCTTCCATGATGATGAGCCGCGCCCGTCCGTCCAGCAGCGCGTGGTGGTAAGTCCAGACTGCCCAGTATTCTTCCTCGGCGATGCGAATCAGGGTCAGGCGGTGGAGAGGCGCCTCAGCCATGTCGAAGCCCCGCAGCCTGTCCTCGGCGAGGAAGGCGTCGAACCGGCTCTCCTGTTCCGTCCGCGCCAGCCCGCGCCAGTCGAGGTCAGACCAGGGCATCGTCACGGCGGGTTCGACCCGTTGCAGCGGCGCCTCCAGGTTCCGCCAGACGAATGCCGTCCGCAGGATGTCGTGCCTCGCGACCATGCGGGTCCAGGCTTCCCGGTAAGCGTCTTCGTCGAGGTTTTCGCCGGTTCGCAACACCAGTTGCTGGATATAGGTACCTTCCCGCTGATCGAACAGGGTCGCCGAGAGCATGTTTCCCTGCATCGGCGAAAGCGCGTAGCAATCTGTCACGTTCTGCTCCCTTACGTCCTTACCGTAGTGCCACGGGTCTTGCCCAGAATAGCCTCAAGATGTGTAAGCGATTGGACATTTATAGGATATTCATGGGTCCGGCGAAAGCCGGTGCCGCTCCATTCCGCAAAAGGTGCGGATTCGCTGTATCATTTCCACTGTCAGGCCTCGTATACCCGAGTTGCGGGTACAATCCGGACCGATGGCGGCGAGCGGCCGAGTCGGCATTATTATCATCAAACGGTTGATTGCATGAAGGGGAAATTCTCATTGGTTCTTGTGCTCGCGCTTCTGACCGCGTGCGCCGGCAAGGAACAGGGCGATCTGCGCGAAGCGCTGCTGACCAAGCTCCAGGACGACAGCGATCTCAAGGATTACAAGCTCGATCCGGGTGAAATCGCGGACTGCGTGATCCACGATCTGACGGACGATTTGCCGGGCTTTCCGGGGGACCCGCGGCGCAAGCAATATCTGACGGCTTATGCCAAGTTCTATTCGGTGAAAGGCTCGGGCGATTTCGAGAAAGTCGCAGAGGAGTACAAGGACCTGTTCGGATCGGTCAAGGCCGCGAACCAGGCGGCGCTGCGCATGACCGACTACATCATGACCTGCATGGGCCAGGCGATCGAACGCAGCGGGCCGAAGGAACAATGACGGCGGTGAGCGCATTGCGTCCGGCCGAACCGGAGGCCGTGGCGACATACGTGGACGGCCTGGCGCGGCGCGCCCGCGAAGTCAGCCGGGTCCTGGGCCGGGCCGAGACCGCGGCGAAGAACCGGGCGCTACTGGCCATCGCCGATGCGCTCGAGGGATCGGCGGGCGCGCTGATCGAGGCGAACCGCAAGGACCTCGAGGCGGGTGAGGTCAAGGGGCTGGACCGGGCCCAGCTCGAGCGGCTGGGTATCGACGCCAAACGGGTCGCGGCCATGGCGGCGGGCCTTCGGGAGATCGCCGCGCTGCCCGACCCGGTGGGTGAAATCAGCGGGCTGACCTACCGGCCGTCCGGCATCCAGGTCGGGCGGATGCGGGTGCCGCTCGGCGTCATCGGCATCATCTACGAATCCCGCCCCAACGTGACCGCCGATGCGGCGGGGCTGTGCCTGAAGTCCGGCAACGCCTGCATTCTGCGCGGCGGCTCCGAGGCGATCCATTCCAACAAGGCCATCGCGGCCTGCATCCGCCAGGGCCTGGAAGCCGGCGGCCTGCCGGCCGACGCGGTCCAGCTCGTCGAGACCACCGACCGGGCGGCGGTCGGCGCGCTGCTGGCGGCGGACAAATATGTCGACATCATCGTGCCGCGCGGCGGGCGTTCGCTGATCGAGCGCATCGTTGCCGAATCGCGGATTCCGGTCATCAAGCACCTGGACGGCATCTGCCACGTCTACATCGACGACGGCGCGGACCTTGCCAAAGCCCGCAACATCGCGATCAACGCCAAGACCCAGCGCTACGGGGTCTGCAACGCCATGGAAACCCTGCTGGTCGCCGCGGGCGTCGCGCAGGCGATCCTGCCGGAACTGGCCGCGCTTTATCGGGACAAGGGCGTCGAACTGCGCGGCTGCCCCGAAACCCGCCGCATCGTGCCGGATTGCTGTCCGGCTTCGGAGACGGACTGGGATACCGAATACCTGGCGCCGATCCTGGCGATTCGCGTGGTCGTCGGCCTGGACGAGGCGATCGAGCATATTCATCAGCACGGCTCCGGCCACACCGACGCCATCATCACAGAAGACTACAGCCGCGCCCGCCGCTTCCTGCGGGAGGTCGATTCGGCTTCGGTCATGGTGAACGCCTCGACGCGTTTCGCCGACGGCTTCGAGTACGGCCTGGGGGCGGAGATCGGCATCAGCACCGACAAGCTGCATGCGCGAGGGCCCGTCGGCCTGGAAGGGCTCACCACCCAGAAATTCATCGTGCTGGGCGACGGCCAGGTCAGAACTTAAAATGACGCAAGGATGATCGGCATCTACGGCGGCACTTTCGATCCGGTCCACTACGGACACCTGCGGGCCGCGCTGGAGGTCAAGGAGGCGGTCGGCATGAGGGAGCTGCGCTTCCTGCCCTGCCGCCAGCCGCCCCACCGTCCGCCGCCCGTGGCCGATGCCGGGACCCGGCTGCGCATGCTGGAAATCGCGCTGGCCGATGCCGACGGCGGCTTCGCCCTCGATACGCGGGAGCTCGAACGAAGCGGCCCGTCCTACATGGTCGATACCCTGGGCTCGATTCGCAAGGAGGTCGGCGACGAGCCGCTCTGCCTCATCCTCGGCCTCGACGCGTTCCTGGCGCTGCCGGCCTGGCACCGCTGGCGCCGGCTGTTCGCCTTGGCGCACATCGTGGTGCTGCAGCGGCCGGATTACGACGTCGAATACGCTGAAGATCTGGAGCGCTGCGTCGAGGAGCGTCAGGTGGCGGACCCGTCGCAGCTCACGGCCCAGCCGGAAGGGATGATCTACTTTCTGGAAGTGACTCAGCTCGCCATCGCCTCCACTTCGATCCGCCGCATGCTGCGGGAAGGGCGCAACGCCAAGTACCTGTTGCCGGACGCGGTGCTCGAGCTGATCCGTCGGGAATCGCTTTACGCCAAGTGAGATCGTTTCAGCCATGCAGGAACCCGTGACACAGACGCCCTATCAGCGCCTCGGCGGCGAAGAAGTGCTGCACGAACTGGTCGAACGCTTCTACGGCTACATGGACACGCTGCCGGAGGCGGCGCCGATCCGGGCGATGCATGCCGACGACTTGTCCGGCGCCAAGTCCAAGCTGTTCAAGTTCCTCTCCGGCTGGCTGGGCGGCCCGGACCTGTTCATGCAGGAGTTCGGCCATCCGCGTCTGCGGGCGCGGCATTTCCCGTTTTCGATCGGCGTGCCCGAGCGCGACCAGTGGCTCTTGTGCATGCGCAAGGCGCTCGACGACATCCCGATGGACGGCCCGTTCCGCGAGGCACTGTACGAGGCGCTGGCACGCACCGCCCATCACATGATCAACCGCGAAGATTGAAGAACTCCCGATGCGTTTGACCCCCCAAGAATTCCTGGACTGGGACCGCAAGAAGATCACCCTGCTCGGCATGTCCGGTACCGGCAAGACCACGCTGGCCAACAGGCTGCCGAAGCGGACCTGGTTCCATTATTCCGGCGACTACCGGATCGGCACCCGCTATCTGGACGAGCCGATCCTGGACAACATCAAGCGCCAGGCGATGGACGTGCCGTTCCTGCGCGATCTGCTGATGTCGGATTCGATCTACATCTGCAGCAACATCACCGTGGACAATCTGGCGCCGATCTCGTCCTTCCTGGGCAAGCTCGGCGATCCGGCCAAGGGCGGGCTGCCGTTGAAGGAGTTCAAGCGGCGCCAGGCGCTGCACCGGCAGGCCGAGATCGCGGCGATGCGGGACGTGCCGGAATTCATCGACAAGGTGCGCGAGATTTACGGCTACCAGCATTTCATCAACGACGCCGGCGGCAGCGTGTGCGAACTGGACGACTCGGAAACCCTGGAAGTGCTGGCGGAAAACACCCTCATCCTCTACATCCGCACCAGCCCGGAACTGGAGCAGATGCTGGTCGAGCGCGCCGCGCGCGATCCCAAGCCGCTGTACTACCGGGAGGCTTTCCTGGACGAACACCTGCCGGCTTTCCTGAAGGAAAAGGGCTACCCTTCGGTCGACGCGATGCCGCCGGACGAATTCGTGAGCTGGGTGTTTCCTTGCCTGTTCAAATCGCGGTTGCCGCGCTACCAGGCCATCGCGGACCGGTACGGCTATACGGTGGACGTCGCGGACGTCGCCCGGGTACGGGACGAGAGCGATTTCCTGAGGCTCGTGGCTTCGGTCCTGGGCGGCTGAAGGAGGGATTGCCATGCCTCTGGTCGCACATACCGATCTGCCCACCTTCCAGCGCCTGCGGGAGGAAGGCCAGGACGTCCTGAGCGTCGAGCGGGCCGCCCATCAGGACATCCGGGAGATGCACATCGGCCTCCTGAACATGATGCCGGATGCCGCCCTGGAAGCCACCGAGCGGCAGTTCTTCCGCCTGGTCGGCGGTGCCAATCCGATCGTGCAGTTCCACATGCACCCGTTCACCATCGAGGGCTTGCCGCGGGGCGAACAGGCGGCGGAGCACATCGCCCGCTATTACGAGAGCTTCGACCGCATCCGCGAGGAGGGCCTCGACGGCCTGATCGTGAGCGGGGCCAACGTCACCCAGCCGCATCTGCAGCAGGAAGCCTTCTGGCAGCCGCTGACCGAGGTGTTCGACTGGGCGCGCGCCAACGTCACTTCGATCCTGTGCTCGTGCCTCGCCACCCACGCCCTGTTCCAGTACGGCCACGGCGTGGAGCGCACCCATCTCGGCTTCAAGCGCTGGGGCGTGTACTCGCACCGGGTGGTCGAGCCGCTGCATCCGCTGGTGGCGGACATCAACACCCGCTTCGACGTGCCCCATTCGCGCTACAACGAAATCTTCCGCGAGGACATGGAGGCCGCGGGGTTGCGGGTCCTGGTCGAGAGCGAGGAGGCCGGGGTGCATCTCGCGGTGAGCCCGGACCTGTTCCGCGTCGTCTACTTCCAGGCCCATCCGGAATACGACACCGTGAGTCTCCTCAAGGAATACAAGCGCGAGATCCTGCGGCACTATTCCGGCGAGCGCGAGGATTACCCGCCGTTCCCGGAACACTATTTCTCGCTGGAGGTGGGTGCAGCGCTCAATGACTACGGGCAGGCCCTGCGCAGCGCCCGCCGGTCGGGCAAGGCGCCGCCGGAATTCCCGGAGGAATTCGTGCTGCGGCACCTGGACAATACCTGGCGCGATACCGCCAAGGCGGTGTTCAACAACTGGCTCGGCAAGATCTATCAGATCACCGACCAGGACCGCCGCAAACCCTTCATGGCTCACATCGATCCGGACAATCCGCTGGGACTGGCATAGCGGCGTCGAATCCGTGCCCCATGGCCGGTAAGTGTTGGTGCGTGCGCAGCCGCCACCAGCCCGCCAGCAGGCTGCCGATGATGGAATGGAAGCTCGCGGAGATCGCCGAAGGGATGGGCGCCAGCGCCATGCTGGCGAAATTGGCCTTGGCCAGCACGGTGGCGAGTCCCGAGTTCTGCATGCCGACCTCGATGGCGATGGTGCGGACCACCGCATCGCGGTAGCCCAGAACGCGCGCGAAGACGTAGCCCAGCCCGAATCCGCCGACGTGCAGCAGCGCCACGGCGCCGAACAGTTTGAGCGCGGTGGCCTTGATGGTTTCGGCGTTCGCGCCGATGATGCTCGCGCAGATGAAGGCGATGAAGATCACCGACACCAGCGGCGTCATTGGGCCGACCGCACGCACCAGCCGCGGCGCATAGCGGTTCAGCAGGAGGCCGGCGGTGACGGGCATGACGATCACCTGCAGGGTGTTCAGGAAGATGCCCCAGCCGTCCACCGGCGTGTAGGCGCCCGCCAGGAACTTGACAAGGAGGGGCGTCATCACCACCGCGGTGAAGGTCGACACCATGGTCAGCAGCACGGACAGCGCCACGTCGGCGCGGGCGATGTAGCTCACCACGTTGGAAGCCGTGCCGCAGGGGCAGCACGACACCAGGATGAGCCCTACCGCCAGTTCCGGTTCGAGCGCCAATCCATGCGCGATCGACCAGCCGAGGAACGGCATGATGCCGAAATGCGCGACCGTGCCGGCGATGATGATCCGCGGCATCTTCGCCACCCGGCGGAAGTCGTCGAAAGTGAGCGTGATGCCCATGCCGAGCATGATGACCGACAATCCCCAGACGATCATCGGCCCGGTGAACCAGGTGAACCAGGCGGGGAAATACAGCGCCAGCCCCGAGCACAGCAGCACCCAGACCGGAAACAGGTTCGCCAATGAATTGCAGATTCGAAGCATCGTCGGAAGCCGTGGAAGAGAAACCGCGAAGTGTACAAGTTATCGCCGCTGCTTGTACCGGATACACCGAAACCAATGACGCGGCGCTCCCTCTCCCTCTGGGACAAATCTGCCGGGAGCAGATTTCACGCGGCACATCCCTATGCCGCCCCCTTCGGGCGCTACGCGTGCAAATCGGCTTTCCTGCCGATTTGTGCATTGACCCGAAGGGTGCCGGGCAGGAGAGCCCGGCATGATTGGGCCGGGGTGAGGGCAATCGATCCTGGCCTGCCCAACAAAGTCCTGGGACAAGAACATGACCGCGCCCGAGAACGCCACCGACTTCCTGCGCATCAGCGTGCCGCGGCAATGTCTGGAGTTGATCGAAGCGGGGAAGGTGGTGGCCCGCTACCGCGTGTCGACGGCGAAGAACGGCGTGGGCGAAAAGCGCGGCTCGGAATGTACACCGCGCGGCTGGCACCGGGTCCGCGCCAAGATTGGTGCGGGCCTTCCGCCGGGGGCCGTCCTGGTCGGGCGCCGGCCCACCGGGGAGATCTATACGCCCGAACTCGCCGCCCGCCATCCCGGCCGCGACTGGATTCTGAGCCGCATCCTCTGGCTGGGTGGCCTTCAGCCCGGCTTCAACCGCTACGGCGAAGTCGATACCGCCTGGCGCTACATCTACATCCACGGCAGCCCGGACACCGGCGTCGACGGCACGCCCCGGTCCCATGGCTGCATCCGCCTCACCTCCGCCGACGTCATCGACCTGTTCGACCGGGTTTCCGCGGGAGCGCTGGTTTATGTCGATGCAGGACCGTAGGGCAGATGCCGTTTCGGGTTGGCGGAACCCGGAAGAGCCGGTTCCGCCCTACGGCAGCGGATGTAGGGCGGATGCCGTAAGGCGATCCGCCGACCAAGCCCCGAACAACCCACGAGCTTTGGAAATCGGCCGGCACACGGGCTGTTTCGACATGGCGGAACCCGAAAAAGCCGGTTCCACCCTACGTGGGTTCCCCCTTGGGGCCGAAGTTTTCGGGCGCCCCTCCGGCCCAGTCGGGCGGCAGGAGGCCGAAGCGGACGTAGCGGTGGAAGGACGAATAAGGCCAATCCGCCAGCCGCCCGACCAACCCATGTTTCATGGGATTCCAGTGCTCGTAATCCACGTGGCGGGCGTAATCCTCGTCATCGCGAATGGCGTGTTCCCAGAAACGCCGTTGCCACACGCCCCGCTCGCCCTTGGCGATCCGTACCTTCGACCGATGTTCGGTTTGCGGAACCGCCCGGACGACACGAATCTTGATGGCTTTCCAGCGGTTGGAAAAATCGTCGTCGCCGGGCGGCAAAGTCCAGACGCAGTGCATGTGGTCGGGCAAAACCACCCAGGCGTCGGCATGGAACGGACGCTCCCGGCGCGTCAGCCGCACAGCCTCTCGCAAGGCGTCGATGTGCCGGACCAGCGTATCCGCTCGCCGGTCCAGCAGATTTACCGTAAAGAAGTAGGTTCCCCCAGGAACCCGAAACCGCCGGTAGTCCGGCATACCGCCTCCCGTAACACTGTAGGGCGGATGCCGTAAGGCGATCCGCCAAATCCCCGGCGATCGGCCGACCCCCCGGCGAATCCCAAACCGCCCCGCAAGCCAGGCGAATTGTAAACCCGCCGGCGCGAATACCGTTCCCGGACGGCGGAACCCGGACGAGCCGGTTCCGCGGACACATCGTAGAGGGAATGCCGAAGGCGATCCGCCAAATCCTTGAACCGATTCCGCCGACGATCATTGCGGTGGCCAGGGCTGCTGGTTGTTGGTCACGCCCCATGGACCGGTGCAGACGTTGCCCATGTTCTGCAGCGGCGGGGCGCAGCAGCCCGGCGTGACGGCGTCGGTGTAGGGCTGATTTTCGTCGATCGTTATCAGGCACTCGTTGGTCCCGGTTGTCTGGGCGGTCACCGTCGAAATCTCATAGGTCTCGATGCCTTCGCCGTAGACCGGCGGCGCCTGCGACAAGACGCACTGGTCGGAAATCATGAACTGGGCGCCGGAGTTGTCCGGATTCTGCGGCGGACCCTTCTGGACCGGCAGGTTTTCCGAAGTCCAATACCAGTTGTTCACCTGCAAGCCGAGGCCGGGGTAGGCGGAATAATCGCCCTGGAGGGTAACCGAGCCGCCTCCGGGCTGGACGACCTGCTGTCCGCCGGAGGTGAAGATGCTCACGGTGTTTCCGTTGGAGCAGGGAGAGCTCTGGCTCAGGTTGTTCCGGACCGTGATCTTGTTCTGGGTGGCCTCGGCCTGGCTCAGTGCCGGCAGTTGATTGGTACCCGGACAAAGCGTGACGACGTAGCCGGTGCCGGCCGGGCAGGCGACCTGCTTGTCGTCTTCGGGATATTGATAGGCGTCGGGGCAGGATACGTCCGTACAGCTCAGGCTCGAGCCGCCTTGCGGGAAGGTGCAGCCGGCATCGCTGCTCATGGTCACGCCGATCGGAACGTTGAAAAATATGTTCGCGGTCGCGGTCACGCAGTCGTTGGGATCGGCACCGGGAGCGCTGCACAAGGTGGGCGGCGAGTTCGGGCCCGAGCCGTAATTCGTGCTGAGATCGACGAAATCCTGGGTTTTCGAGGTGCCTCCGTTCGGGGTGATCTCGAAAGTCGTGCCGAAGGTCTTGTCGTAATTCATCTGCGAGCCGCAGCACGGGGTCGTGGACGTGGTGGTGCACTGTCCCGCCGCCGCGTTCGTCGGCTGGCAAAAGGCCGCGTAAACCAGGTTGTCGTTGCCGGGAGGGTTGTTGGAAGTGTTGTTCATCCACATGTAGCCCATCCGCTGCCCCGCGGCCCGTATATCCGCCCAGTTGCCGCATTGCACCTGGGCGCACTGGGCATCGGTGGTGATCGGCGCGAACAGGAAGGTGTTGGGCGTGTTCTGGCCCAAAGCCCCGCCGGCGGCGGTCGGATAAAAGGTGCTGTCATACGGCTGCAGCGTCGTGCCGTTGATCGTGCTGCTGGTGGGCGACATGATCTTTATCGGCGTGTTGCAGTTGTTGTAGAGCGTGAGTTGCCCCGGTACCGGCTCGGGCGGGGTTCCCGCCACCATGCCGCGCACTTCGGCCACCGTTTGCCGGACCTCTTGCTCCAACGGCGACGGGGTGCCGGATTCTGTGTCGCCGATCGCGGGGCAGCCTTCGGCCGATAGCTTCAGGGCCGCGTGATAACCCTTCTTGTAGGCATCTTCACAGGCCTTTCGGAGGCGCTCGTTCCTGGCCGGATCCTGTCCCTTGGCCAAGGCGGCCTCGGCGTTCAGGCGGCAGTGAAAGTAATCACCGAGATGCCGGTAGAGTTTCACCTGACATTGCGTTTGCCGCGAGTGCGCCGGTGTCTGGGCCACCGGAATGAGCAGCAGCAGGCCGTAGACCGTGGGGCGAAGGCTGGCACGGCACAGGTTCAGGATGCGTTTCACGGGCGATCTCTCCCAGGTGTTGTTATTCGGAATCCAATCATCCGCTCATTTGTCCCAATCACGGAAGGACCGCGCCATCGCCGACGTGGCGGCTGATCGCCGGGGCGGAGAAACCGGAGACCGATCCTATTGTCGTCCCGCCGGGCGTAACGGTCTATCTTGGGGTTGGAAAAAACTCGGTATCCAAACGGTCGTAAAGGAGGGCCGTTACCCTCCCCGTTGCGGCCGACTGTCATGCCGGCGGCTGAACGGCTCCGGCCGCTCGGGTATGCTTACCCCTTTGGGCAGGGGATGGCGGATGGCCGGGCGGCGCATATTCAAGGAACTCTACGTCCAGGTGATCTTGGCGGTCATGGTCGGCGTGGCGCTGGGTGCGGCTTGGCCGGAGCTGGGGGTGAAGCTCAAGCCTTTGGGCGACGGCTTCGTCAAGCTCATCAAGATGATGATCGCGCCGATCGTGTTTTTGACGGTGACGCTGGGCATCGGCAAGGTCGGCGATCTGCGCAAGATCGGCAGCGTCGGGTTGAAGGCGTTGATCTACTTCGAGGTGCTGACGACCGTGGCGCTGGTGATCGGCCTGGTCGTGGTCAACCTCCTGCAGCCGGGGGTGGGCATCCACGCCGATCCCAAGACCCTGGACGCCGCGGCGCTGAACCCATACACCGGCGGCACCAAGGCTCTGAACGGCGTCGATTTCGTGTTGAACATCATCCCCGCCAGCGCGGTCGACGCCTTCGCCAAGGGCGACATCCTGCAAGTGCTGCTGGTCTCGGTACTGTTCGGCGTCGCCATGAGCAGGCAGGGCGAGCGCGGCAAGCTGGTGCTGGATTTTCTGGAACGGGTGTCGGAAGCCTTGTTCGCTACCATCGGCCTCATCATGCGGGCGGCGCCGGTAGGCGCATTCGGGGCGATGGCGTTCACCATCGGCAAATACGGACCGGACACCCTGCTGTCTCTGGGCAAGCTGATGGGCGGGGTCTACCTGACCTGCGTTTCGTTCGTGGTTCTGGTGCTGGGCGCGGTGGCGCGGTGTGCCGGCTTCAGCCTGTGGCGGCTGCTGAAGCTCATCAAGGAGGAACTGTGGCTGGTGCTGGGCACTTCTTCATCGGAAGCCGCCTTGCCGCGGCTCATGGAAAAACTGGAGGCGGCGGGGTGCCCGCGTTCGATCGTCGGCCTGGTGGTTCCGACCGGCTATTCCTTCAACCTGGACGGGACGGCGATCTACCTGACGATGGCGGCGGTGTTCGTGGCCCAGGCGACGGACACGCCGCTGACCCTCGGGCACCAGCTCACCCTGCTGGCGGTGCTGTTGCTGACCTCCAAAGGCGCAGCGGCCGTGACCGGGGCCGGCTTCATCACCCTGGCGGCCACGCTGTCCTCGCTGGATGTGGTGCCGGTCGCGGGGCTGGCGCTGCTGCTCGGGGTGGACCGGTTCATGTCGGAGGCGCGGGCGATCACCAACCTGATCGGCAACGCCGTCGCCACGCTGGCCGTCACCCGCTGGGAGCGGGCGGTCGAAGACACCGGGAGCAGTGTCTGGACGCCGCGATCAGTGCTTGCCCCGCGTGCCTCGCCAGATCGCGACCAGCAGCCAGGTCGCCATGGCGCTGGCGCCGACGTAGCCCAGCAGCCCGAACGCCGGCAGTCCCCACAGGGTCGGGCCGCCCTGCACCGTCATCACGATGGCCGAGGCGATGATCAGCGCCGAGGCGACCAGCCCTAAGCTGAGCCAGCCCAAAGCCCGCTCCACCTGCCAGCCCAGGTGGTCGAGCCGGGCCAGGTCGATGTTGAGCTTGAGGGCGCCTTTCTGCACCGCGCGCGACACCCGCCGCAGCTCGGTCGGCAGGCCGGAGACCATGTCCATGGCGTGCAGGGCGTTGCGCCAGGCGTTGCGGCCGATCTTCTCGGGGTCGTAGCGCTCCTTCAGGCTTTTCTCGATGAAGGGCGCGGCCTGGGTAAAGATGTCGAAGTCCGGATCGTTCTGCTTGCCGATGCCGTCCAGGGCGATGAGCGCCCGGAACAGCAGGGTCAGGTCCGGCGGCAGCGCCAGCCGGTGCTGCCGCATGAGCTGGGTCAGGTCGGTCAGCATCTGGGTGAGACTCAACTGCTTCAGCGTGGCGCCGTGATAGTCGTCGATCAGGTTGTCCATGTCCGCGATCAGCAGATCGGGATCGACGTTGACCGTGCCCGCCCAGTCCAGCAGGACGTCCGCCGCCGTCTGGGCGTCCCGGCCGACGATGGCGGACAGGAGGTCGACCAATTGGTGACGGCGCAGCTCCGGCAACCGGCCCACCATGCCGAAATCCAGGAAGGCGATGCGGTTGTCTGGCAGGTACAGCAGGTTGCCGTGGTGCGGGTCGGCGTGGAAGAAGCCGTCCAGCAGGATCATCTTGAGCATGGCGTCGGCGCCGACCCGCGCCAGGGTGCGCTGGTCCAGCCCCGCCGCACGGACGGCGTCCAGATCCATGGCGTCGATGCCTTCGATGTAATCCAGGACGCAGACCCGCTCCCGCACGTACTGCCAGTGCACCCGCGGAATGACGATCCTGGGATCGGTCCGGAAGTTCGCCGCCAGCCGGTCGGTGTTGCGGCATTCATTGATGAAATCCAGCTCGCGGTGGATCGAAAGCCCGAACTGGCGCACGATTTCGCCGGGGCGCAGGTAATCGAGCTCGGGGAATTCGAATTCGATCAGTTTCGCCAGCTTCGCCATCAGGCGCAGGTCCGCGTCGATGGTCTTGGTGATGCCGGGACGGCGGATCTTGACCACCACGTCTTCGCCGGTATGCAGCCTCGCGCGGTGCACCTGGGCGATCGAGGCCGCGGCGATCGGCCGGGTGTCGAACGCCGCGAACACCTTGTCCACGGGGGCGCCCAGGTCCCTTTCGAGTTCCTGCCGCAGCGCCTCGAAGGGGAGGGGAGGCACCCGCCGCTGAAGGTGGCTCAGTTCCTCGATCCATTCCGGCGGCAGCAGGTCGACGCGGGTCGAGAGAATTTGCCCGAGCTTGATGAAGCTCGGCCCCATTTCCTCCAGCGCGCGGCGCATGCGGGCCGGCAGCGAGAGCTGCGCCTGCTCCTCGGCGTATTTCCAGGACAGGGACTTGCCGGCCTTTTCCAGGACATGGTGGATTCCCAGACGGTGCACGGCCTCGCCGAATCCGAACCGGACCAGGACCGAGGCGATCTCGTGCAGGCGGACGAAGTCGCGGAGCGTGTTGAAGGTTTCGACGAGCATGGGGTCGATGCAATGGTGCCAGTCGGCGCAGTGTAGCTCAAGCCGCGCTGGTGAGGTTTTCGAACTGGGCGAACCACTGCCCGGTGTCGAGCGGCGAGGTCGGGTCGTAGTACAGGGACTGCATCTTCAGGTGGCCATGCGGGCCGAGTTCCGGGCCCGGCACCAGGGTGCGGAAGCCTTCGCCGCCGAGCAGCTGGTGGGTGATGGTCTGGAACAGCCGCGACAGCCGGCCGTTGCGGACCATGGTGTCGAGCATGTGGGGGCCGGCGATCAGATAGATCGAGCGGTAGCCGAGCGCGTCGAGCTGGTCGACCAGGGTATCGCCTTCCGCCATGGCGCCGTCGCCGGCGAACAGGATTTCATAGCCTTCGCTTTCCCAATGGCGGACCCGGTCCGGGTCGGCATGGCGGCCGGTGGCGATCAGGCAGCGCTGGCCGTGTTCCCGGATCGAGGCGGGCATGGGGAAGTCGAGGCTGGCGCTGGCGACGACGATGTCCGGCTGGGGCTTGAGCCCCTGGGTCCGACGCCAGGCCGCGAGGTCGCGCGAGCGTTCCTCCAGCCCGATCTGCAGGATGTTGCCCAGCCGTTTTTCCTGCAGCGAGCGCAGATAGCCGCCGTGGGTGATGAGGCAGTCGGCCTGGGCTTCCAGTTCGAGGAACAGCCGGAAATCGTCCGGCGTGGTCAGCGACTTTGGCAGGAAAGTCTGGCCGCTGGCGTCCTCCAGGGCGATGCGCCCGTCCAGGCTGGTGAGGAAATTGGCGTAGACGAAGGGCTTGCCCGCGTGTCCCAAACGGCGCAGGTTCAGGTTCAGATACAGGCCGTGCAGCGCGACTTCCTCGAACGGCGGGGGAAACAGGCGGTAGACGGATTTGCCGGGGCTCATTCGGATTCCAGGGGTTCGGTGCGGACCGGTTCGGGATAATGCAGGGCGAGCCAGACCGCTTCCGGCCGGCTCGAAGTCCATTCCACCCGGTGCCGGCAATGCGGTGGGATGCACAGCCAGTCGCCGGGGGCGAGGCGGCGGGGTTCGGCTTCTTGCTCGAAGCGCAGCAAGGCTTCGCCCTGCACCAGCACCACCCATTCCGCCTGCGGCTGGTCGTACCATGCGCCTTCCGGGGTGACATGCCCGCGGGAAACGATGCGCTCCAGCCGGAAGCCGCCGGTCTGTTCGAGGGTCTCGAACAGCTCCTCGGGCAGATTGGCGGGTATGGCGGAGTACAGGTTGTCGGATTTCGGCATACCGGCGCTCTCGGGGAGATCGGGCGCCATTATCGCCCTTCGATGCTTTATAGTGGAGCTTTTTTGGTTTCCGCCGCCGCCTCCATGCCCGTCGATGCTTCCAGTCCCTTGAAAACGTTGCAGACCGTCTTCGGCTACGAGCGTTTCCGCGGCCTTCAGGCCGAGATCATCGGGCAGCTGCTGAACGGGGGCGATGCGCTGGTGCTGATGCCCACCGGCGGCGGCAAGTCGCTTTGCTATCAGATTCCGGCGCTGCTGCGGCCGGGCACCGGTGTGGTGGTCTCGCCCCTCATCGCGCTGATGGAGGACCAGGTCGGCGCCCTGCTGCAATTGGGCGTGAAGGCCGCGTTCCTCAATTCCAGCCTGGATTTCGACACCCAGCGCCAGGTGGAGAGCCGCTTCCTGGCGGGCGAGCTGGACCTGCTCTACGTGGCGCCGGAGCGGCTGCTGACCGAGCGTTTCTTAAGCGTCCTCGACCGGGTTCGCATCGCGCTGTTCGCCATCGACGAAGCCCATTGCGTGTCGCAGTGGGGGCATGATTTCCGGGCCGATTACTGGCAGTTGTCGCTGCTGCACCAGCGCTTCCCCACGGTGCCGCGCATCGCCCTCACCGCGACCGCCGACGAGCGGACCCGCGGGGAGATCATCGAACGGCTGGGGCTGGACGAGGCGCGGGTGTTCTGCAGCGGCTTCGACCGGCCCAACATCCGCTACGCCATCGGCCAGAAATCCAACGCCCGCCAGCAGTTGCTGGATTTCATCCGGCGCGAGCACGAAGGCGATGCCGGCATCGTCTACTGCCTGTCGCGCAGGAAGGTCGAGGAAACCGCCGCTTGGCTCTGCAGCAAGGGCCTCAAGGCCTTGCCTTACCATGCCGGTCTGTCCGCCGAAATCCGCCAGCACAACCAGCGCCGCTTCCTGCTCGAGGAAGGGCTGATCGTGGTGGCGACCATCGCCTTCGGCATGGGCATCGACAAGCCCAACGTGCGCTTCGTGGCGCACCTGGACCTGCCGAAAAGCCTGGAGGCGTATTACCAGGAAACCGGGCGCGCCGGCCGCGACGGGCTGCCCGCCAATGCCTGGATGGTGTACGGGTTGCAGGACGTCATCACCCTGCGCAGCATGGTCGAATCCTCCGACGCCGACGAACTGCACAAGCGGGTGGAGCGCCACAAGCTCGACGCCATGCTGGGCTTCTGCGAGCTGACCTCCTGCCGCCGCCAGACCTTGCTGCAATATTTCGGCGATGTCCTGGAACAGCCCTGCGGCAACTGCGACAACTGCCTCAATCCCGTGCAGACCTGGGATGCGACCGAAGCCGCGCGCAAGGCCTTGTCCTGCGTCTACCGCAGCGGCCAGCGCTTCGGCGCCCATTACGTCATCGACCTGCTGCTCGGCAAGACCAGCGAACGCGTCCGCGGCTTCGGCCACGACCGGCTCAGCACTTTCGGCATCGGCCGGGAACTCGACGACCAGCAATGGCTCTCGGTGTTCCGCCAACTGGTGACCCGCGGTTTCCTCGTAGTCGACTGGGAAGCGCATGGCGCCCTGCGGCTGAGCCCTGCCAGCCGCCCCCTGCTCAAGGGCGAAGAGACGCTGTTGCTGCGCAAGGACGACGCGCCGAAGAAGGCCGCTTCCTCCGGCCGCGAGGCCCGGCGGGGAGCCATCCGCTTCTCCGACCCCGCCGACGAAAAGCTGTTCCAGGCCCTGCGCGGCTTGCGCCGCCGGCTGGCGGAAGAACAGAATGTCCCGCCTTACGTCATCCTGCACGACGCGGTGTTGATGGAAATGGTCCAGAGCCGGCCGGAAACCCACGTCCGGTTGGCGCGGATTCCCGGCATCGGCGAGCGCAAACTGGAGCTGTATGGCGACGAGTTTCTCGAGTTGATCCGCGAGCATTCCGGTCAGCGCGGCGGAGGGGCCGTTGCGGAGCAGCCCACGGCGGAGGAGAGTCTTGCGCTGTTCCGGCTCGGCCTCGGCGTCGAGCAGATCGCCGCCCGGCGTGAACTCAAGCCGTCCACCATCTATACCCATCTGGCCCAGGCCGTGGCCCGGGGGGCGCTGGATGCGCTGGAGGTGACCGGGCTGTCGGCCGACGAGGCGGCGCGGATCGAAAGCGTCTGGCGGAATCTGCCCCAGGATCGGCCGGGCGCCATCAAGCCCCTGTTCGAGGCGCTGGAAGGGCGCTACGACTATGGCGTCTTGC
Source organism: Methylococcus sp. ANG (assembly GCF_040730495.1). NCBI lineage: Bacteria > Pseudomonadati > Pseudomonadota > Gammaproteobacteria > Methylococcales > Methylococcaceae > Methylococcus > Methylococcus sp. ANG. Next base: position 242,153 of record NZ_CP160399.1, read on the forward strand.
GCTGCCTGCTGGTTTCCTGGGGGGAGTCAAACTGAATCGCGGCGGAGCCGCTCCTACAGCGAGGAAGGAGGAACAATGGAAGAATTGCAAGCCGTCGTGGCCCAGCTCGGGTTGAACGACATCGAGCGGCATATCTTTCTGTGCGCCGGCGCCACCAAGCCCAAGTGCTGCGGCAGGGAGGAAAGCCTGGCGTCCTGGGATTACCTCAAGCGCCGGCTCGAGGAACTCGGCCTGACCAGGCGCGGCGTGTTCCGCACCAAGGCGGACTGCCTCCGCGTCTGCGCTCAGGGTCCGATCGCCGTGGTCTATCCGGAGGGCGTGTGGTATCGCGACTGCACCCCGGAAGTGCTGGAGCGGATCATCCAGGAGCATCTGATCGGCGGTACGCCAGTAGCGGAATACGTGATCGCCTCCCGCGGCGGCCTGGCGACGGACTGATCATGGCGGCGGGCGTCGGCGCGGCCTGCCGTAAAGCTCCCGCAGCTCGTCCTTCGCCGCTTCCAGGCAAGCCCGCCGCGATTCCGAAAGCTGGCTGCCGGCGCGGTTGATGTAGAAATTTAGCATCGACATCGCCGACTGGAACGGCCCCGCTTTGCGGCGCCCGCTGGATTCGGCGGAGCGCTTGAGCGACAGCGCGATTTGCCGCGGATCGTCCCAAGTGAACACCCCAGGCTCCAGGTCCAGGGCGTTGCTGGTCTCGGTGACGCGCTGGGACCAGCGTTTGCGGTCATCCGGTGCCATGGGCGACCCTCGCGGTCAAGGGATTCCCGGTTCGGGAACAACCAGTCCAGGCCGGTCAAGGCGATTCATTTCTCGGCCTGACGATCTCCCGGCCCGCCAGCGCGGCTTCGATCGTCCGCGTCACCACGTCCACCAGCACCTGGGTCTGGTGCTCCACTTCGATGTTCACCCGGTCGCCGGCGCGGTAGCGGCGGAAGCAGGTGTTGCGGAGGGTTTCGGGAATCAGGTTGATCCGGAACCGGCCGCGCCCGGGATCGGCTTCCGCCACCGTGAGGCTGGCACCGTCCACCGCCAGGAAGCCGCGCAGGAAGATGTAGCGGCTCCACTCCGGGTCCACCTGGAATTCGATGTGGTGGCTGCCGGGGCCTTCCAGCTCGATCGAAGTGATCACGCCGGTGGTGGAGACATGGCCCGAGACGTGATGGCCGCCGACCTCGTCGCCCAAGCGGGCGGAACGCTCCAGGTTGACTTCGTCGCCGCCCCGGCGGTCACCGAGATTGGTCAGCGCCAGCGTGCCGGCGACGGCGTCGAAGTCGATTTCGTTGCCGGCGATCCGCGCCACGGTGAGACAGACCCCGTCGACCGCCACGCTGGCGCCGGTTTCCAGGCCGCCGAGCAGGTCATCGGGAAAGCGGATGCGAAAACGGGTGCCGGTGTCTTGCGGGTCGGCGGCGACGATCAGGCCGCGGCCTCGGACGATTCCGGTAAACATGGGGGGACGGTTCCTCCGTTCAAAGTAAGAGTTCTAAGCCGCCCAGTGGTCCAGCGTGCCGGTTTCCACCAGGTGTGGCTCTTCTGGTCTCGGCAACTCATTTGGCCGCCAGCCGGCCCAGCAGCGTTTCCACGAACCGGACGCGTTCCGCCGGGGTGGGGAGCTTGGCGATGAACCGCAGCTTGTCCGGGCCATCCAGCTTGTAGGTGGCGGCCTCCTTCTGGATCAGCAGGATGATCGCGGCCGGGTCGATGTTGGGCTGGGCTTCGAAAATCAGCCGCCCGCCGCTAGCGCCCGCTTCGATCTTGGCGATGCCCAGCTTGGCGGCCTCGTTCTTCAGCGCGCTGACCGCGAACAGATTCTTGGTTGCTTCCGGCAGCAGGCCGAAGCGGTCGATCATCTCGATCTGCAGCTCGCGCAGTTCCTCGTCGCTGCGGGCGTTGGCGATGCGCTTGTACAGCACCAGACGGGTGTGCACATCGGGCAGATATTCCTCCGGGATCAGCGCGGCGCATTGCAGGTCGACCTCGGTGCCGCCGAGGTGGTCGGTTTCCAGCTCTGGCTGTTTGCCGGATTTCAGCGCGTTGACGGCCTTCTCCAGCAACTCGGTATATAAGGTGAAGCCGATTTCCTGGATCTGGCCGCTCTGGTCCTCGCCGAGCAGCTCGCCGGCGCCGCGAATCTCCAGGTCTTGCGAGGACAGCAGGAAGCCGGCGCCGAGTTCGCCCGCCGCCTCGATCGCTTCCAGGCGCTTCACGGCGTCGGCGGTCATGGCTTTCTTCGGCGGCACCAGCAGATAGGCATAGGCACGGTGGTGCGAGCGCCCGACCCGTCCGCGCAACTGGTGGAGCTGGGCGAGGCCGAAGGTGTCGGCGCGGTCGATCAGTATCGTGTTGGCGCTGGGCACGTCGATGCCGCTTTCCACGATGGTGGTGCAAAGCAGCACGTTGAAGCGTTGGTGGTAGAAGTCCAGCATGATGTTTTCCAACTCGCGCTCCGGCATCTGGCCGTGGGCGATGCGGGTGCGGATGTCGGGCACCAGCTTCTCCAGCCGTTCCGCCAGCTTAGGCATGGTCTCGATCTTGTTGTGCACGAAATAGACCTGGCCGCCGCGCTTGATCTCGCGGTTGAGGGCCTCCTGCACCAGGGCGTCGTCCCATTCGGTGACGAAGGTGCGGATGACGTGGCGGTGCGGCGGCGGGGTGGCGATGATCGAGATCTCGCGCAGGCCGGTCAGCGCCATGTCCAGGGTGCGGGGGATGGGCGTGGCCGTCAGCGCCAGGAAATCCACCTCGCTGCGCAGTTTCTTGAAATGCTCCTTGTGGGCGACCCCGAAGCGGTGCTCCTCGTCGATGATGACGAGACCTAAGTCCTTGAAGCGGATGTCTTTCTGCAGCAGGCGGTGGGTGCCGATCACGATGTCGATCTTGCCCTCGCCAATGTCCGCGATGGCCTGGGCCTGGTCCTTCTTGGAGACGAAGCGCGACAGCACCTCGATCCGCATCGGCCAGTCGGCGAAGCGGTCGCAGAAGTTCTTGTAATGCTGCTGGGCCAGAAGGGTCGTCGGTACCAACACGGCCACCTGGCGGCCGTTCTGGGCGGCGATGAAGGCGGCCCGCATCGCGACTTCCGTCTTGCCGAAGCCGACGTCGCCGCAGACCACCCGGTCCATCGGACGCGGAGCGGCGAGGTCCCGGATGACGTCCTGGATCGCGGTTTCCTGGTCGGGGGTTTCCTCGAACGGGAACTGGGCGGCGAAGCTCAAGTATTCCTCGGTCAGGGTGGCGAAGCTCTTGCCGCTCGCCGCGGCGCGTTTGGCGTGGATGTCGAGCAGTTCGGCGGCGACGTCGCGGACCTGTTCCAGCGCCTTGCGGCGGGCCTTGGCCCATTGCTCGCTGCCCAGGCGGTGCAGCGGCGCGTGTTCCGGGTCCGAGCCCGCATAACGGCTGACCATGCCGAGGGCCGAAACCGGCACGTAGAGCTTGTCGTCGTTGGCATAGCGCAGGGTCAGGAATTCCGATTCCACTCCGCCGGTCTCGATCCGCTGCAGGCCGAGATAGCGGCCGACGCCGTGCTCGCGGTGCACCACCGGCGCGCCGATTTCCAGTTCTTCCAGGCTGCGCAGGAATTGGCCGAAATCCTTGGATTGCGCGCGCTGCCGGCGCCTCCGCTGCTGGGCCTTGTCGCCGGAGAGCTGAGCTTCGGTCACGATCGCCAGGGGCGGTTCGGAAATGACGAGCCCTTGATCGAGAGCGGCGACCATCAGGCACAGCGGATCGGGGGTGGCGAGGAAGTCGGCCCAGCCGTCCACGATCCTGGGACGGATCCGGCACTTGGCGAGGTTCGCCGCCAGGGTCTCGCGGTGGCCGGCGGATTCCGCGACCAGCAGGATTTTCCCGGTGAACTCCCCGATGAAGCGTTGCAGCGGCTCGTAGGGTGGCTGGGTCTTCGCTTCGGGATGCAGTGCCGGCGGCGGAGCGCAGTCGAATTTCACCGCGGCGGCGGTGGGAGCGGCATCCGCTGCCGGGATGGCGATGCGGCTGAAGGATGCGAGGGCGGATGTCAGCGCCTCGGGTTCCAGAAACAGCCGGGCCGGGGGCAGTGGCGGCCGGTCCAGGTTGTGGATGCGCTGGTCGTGACGGCTGGCGGCCTCGGCGTAGTAGGCCGCGGCGGCCTGCTCGACGTCGCCGTGCAATATCAGGGTCGCGTCGCCCGGCAGGTAATCGAACAGCGTATCCATCCGCTCCACGAACAGAGGTATGTAGTATTCGATCCCGCCGACCGCGATTCCCTTGCTGACATCCTGGTACAGGACGCTGCGACTCACCGCATCCGGGAATTCGGCCCGGAAATTCTGCCGGAACCTTTTAATGGCGGCATCGTCGAACGGAAATTCCCGGGCGGGGAAAAGCTCTATTCCGGCCACTTTTTCGATCGAGCGCTGGCTTTCCGGGTCGAAGGTGCGGATCGTTTCGACCTCGTCGTCGAACAGCTCGATCCGATAAGGCGTCTCACTGCCCATGGGGTAAAGATCGAGTATCGAACCCCGGATCGCGAATTCGCCGTGCTGGTATACCTGCGACACGCATTGGTAGCCTACGCTTTCGAGTGTCTGCCGGGTCTGGTCGATATTCACGGCGCTTCCGGCGCGAATGGAAAACGTATTGGCCAGGGTGTGGGTCCGCGGGGCCACCCGATGCATCAGGGTGGATACCGGCGTGATGAGCAGGCCATGCTGGATGCGGGATAACTCGTAAAAGGTCCGCAGCCGCTGCGAGGTGATTTCGGGCAGCGGGGAAAACACGTCGTAGGGAAGGATTTCCCAGTCGGGGAAGGGGAGAATCGCCGCCTCCCTGCCGAGAAATGTCCTCACTTCCTGTTCAATGCGCAAAGCGCTTTGGGCGTCGGCGGTAACGACGAGAAACAAGCCGGGCGACGCACCGAAAGCCGAGGCGATCGCAAGGGAATCGCTGCAGCCGTGCAGCCCGCTCCAACAGACCGCCTGGCGGCGCGAGGCGGGCAAGGCGGGTTTCAACGGCGAGGACAGGGAGGAAGAGGAGGCTTGTGGTTTCATGCTATCGGGATACCGGACGTCCGATGATATGTCCGCGGAAAGGGGCGTATTTTAGTGGAGCGGCGCCCTAAAGCGCGAGGCTGGGGACGGGAAATTTCCGGGAATGGAAGCGAGTGCGCGGCGGTGTTAAATCGGGCTGCACGGCCTTGATGAATTGCCTTGGGCTTGGCGAAGCCGATGACCCGGTTCCTCTCCGTCCGATACGCGCTAAACGGCATCGGACAGAAAACGACCGGCTCCCCGCCGGCAATTCACGCTTTTCGGAGCAGATCGGCTGAGACATATTGTATTGTGTTCTCGGATTTATGTATTATATTAAGCGTCGCAACAATATAGCTTAAGACTTGCTCAGAGAGGTGTTGTCAATGTCACATGATTTTTCGGGTTATACGGCACAGGAATTACAGTCGCTGATCGATGCGGCGACCAAGACGCTCAAGGAAAAACAGGAATCGGAGCGGCGCGAATATCTTCGCCAGATGAATGAACTGGCTTCCAAGGCAGGCGTCAAGTTCCAGATCGTCGAAGATCTTTCGAAAGGAGCGGCTGCACCGAGTACTCGCCGGGGTGCCAAAGTGCCCGCGAAATACCAGAATCCGCATAATCCCGCGGAAAAATGGAGCGGCCGGGGCGTGAAACCGCGTTGGTTGCAGGCTTTGGTCGCGCAGGGCCGCGATATCAAGGAATTCGAGATCAAGGCCTGATTCCGGCGGCAAAAAGCCGGGGGCGAGCTTCGTGCTCGTCCCCGGCTTTTTTTTCGGGGGCTGCCCCCGGGGAAAGAGTCAATCGAGATAGCGCCGTAATAATCCGTCGTAACCGTCGATACGGCGGTCCCGCAGGAAAGGCCAGATGCGCCGGACGTCTTCGGAACGCTTGCGGTCGACCTCAACCATCAGCAATTCCGCGTCCGCCGATCCGGCACGGCAGAGGAATTCTCCCTGGGGGCCCGCAGCGAAACTGTTTCCCCAGAACAGAATACCCGGCGTCTGGCCGCTGGGGTCGGGCTCGCTGCCGATGCGGTTGCAGGCGGCCACCGTCAGTCCGTTGGCGACCGCATGGCCGCGCTGCACCGTGACCCAGGCCTCGAGCTGGCGCGACCGTTCGGCCTCGTCGTCGGCCGGGTTCCAGCCGATGGCCGTGGGGTACAGCAGGAGGTCGGCACCCGCCAGCGCCATCAGGCGCGCCGCCTCCGGATACCATTGATCCCAGCAGACCAACAGCCCCAGGCGTCCGACCGACGTGTCGATGGGGCGGAAGCCGAGATCGCCCGGGGTGAAATAGAACTTTTCGTAATAGCCGGGATCGTCCGGGATGTGCATCTTCCGGTACTTTCCGGCTAGGCTGCCGTCACTGTCCAGCACCACCGCCGTGTTGTGATAGAGGCCGGGGGCCCGCCGTTCGAACAGCGAGGCGACCACCACGATGCCCAGCTCCCGCGCCACGGACGCCAGTTCGGCGGTGGTGGGGCCGGGGATGGTTTCCGCGCCGTCGAAACAGCCGCAGTCCTCGGTTTGGCAGAAATAGGGGCCGAGGTGCAGTTCCGGCAGCATCACCAGATCGGCGCCTCGGGCCTTGGCGTTGCGGATGCCTTCGACGGATGAGGCCAGGTTTTGTTCCCGGCCGCCATTGCAGGCCTGCTGTACCAGGGCCAGCCTGAGGGTGGATTTCATGAGCGGGAGACTCCAGCGGCTTCGGGAAACTGCATGCTCATGCAGTGCAGGCTGCCGTACTGGCGGATCAGCGGCGTGCAGTGGATGGGTATGATTTCGCGGTCCGGGAAACACGGCGCCAGGCGCTCGAGGGCGACCGAGTCCGCCGGATCGCCGTAGACGGGGACCAGAACGGCGCCGTTGACGATCAGGAAATTGGCATAGGTGGCGGGCAGGCGCAGGCCTTCCTCGTCGCGGATGGGTTTCGGGATCGGCAGCGGCACCAGGGCGTAGGGCTGGCCGTCGCGCTGTTTCATCTCTTGCAGTTGCCGCTCCATCGCTTTGAGCGGTGCATGGTGCGGATCGGATTCGTCGTCGCAGGCGGTGTAGGCGATGGTGTGTTCCGAGCAGAATCTCGCCAGGGTGTCGACATGGGCGTCGGTGTCGTCGCCTTCGGCTTTGCCGTGATCCAGCCAGAGGATGCGATCGGCCCCCAGTGTCTCCGAAAGGCAGGCCTCGATCTCCGCGCGGCCGTAGCCGGGATTGCGGTTCGGATTGAGCAGGCAGTGGCTGGTCGTCAGCACGGTACCGTGCCCGTCGGTTTCGACGCTGCCGCCTTCCAGCACGAAGTCGACCGCCACTCGCGGCGTCTGGCCGAAGATGCCCGTCGCAACGAGGCGGGCGGCCAGTGCCGCATCGTCGGCGCATTCGTATTTTCCGCCCCAGCCGTTGAAGCGGAAATCCAGCAATTCCAGCCGGCCATCATTCAGGCGGCTCAACGGCGCGGTGTCGCGCACCCAGATGTCGTCGTACGGAATCCGGATGAAAACGACTCGGCTATCGTCCACCCCGGTAGTTTTCAGGATGTCGCCGATACGCCGTTCATGGGCCTGGTCCAGGCAGGCGATCAAGAGGGTCTCGCGCCGGCTCACCGCCGCGGCGATGGCCGCATAGGTCTGCTCGACTTCGTCCAGCCAGGGGGCGAAATCGCCGCGGCCCGGCGGCCAGGCGATCAGTACTGCGGATTGTTTTTCCCATTCGGGAATGAATCGTATCGAGCTCACTTGGTTCGGCAAGATTGGGCTGTACGGCTTTTGCGCCGCCGGGTTCAGGAAACGGGTATCGGAACGAAAAGACCGTGAGCCGGCGGCGCACGGTGCGGACGCTGTCGAATTCAGAAAATGATGAGACCCAGCGCGATCACCACGGCCGCGATCACCACTTTCCTGGGCAGGGTAACGGACTCGCCGCTTTTCAGGATTTCCAGGGTTTCCTGGAGATTTTCCGTGAGAGACCGTGTCGGCTTCGTTTCTTGGGTCGAGTCAGTCATGGGGATTCCTGGTGGTTAAGGGGATAATCGGGTCAGCGATGACCGATATGGCGATGCTCGAGCCAATTTTAAAGCAAAATCCGGCGGAGAAATCGATTTCAATGCGCCAGGGCCAGCATTTCCCGGGCGTGGGCCAGAGTCTGCTCGGTGATGCGCAGGCCACCGAGCATGCGGGCGATCTCGCCGGTGCGTTCGTCCATGTTCAGCGGGCGTACCGTGGACTGGGTGATGCCGTCTTTCGCATGTTTCTCCACCAGCAGATGCTGATGGCCCAGGGCCGCGATCTGGGGCAGGTGGGTCACGCACAGCACCTGGCGGTTGATGCCGAGCGAGCGCAGCTTGATCCCCACCATCTCGGCGACGCCGCCGCCTATGCCGGTGTCCACTTCGTCGTAGATCAGGGTCGGCGTAGTCTTTTGCGCGATCGATGCGACCTCGATCGCCAGGCTGATGCGCGAGAGTTCGCCGCCGGAAGCGACCCGCGACAGCGGCCGCGGCGGCAGGCCCGGATTGGCGCTGACCAGGAACTCGATCCTGTCGCGCCCGTGGGGAGCGGGCGGAGTTTCCGTGTCCGTCTCGAACGCGACGGCGAAACGCCCGTGCGGCATGCCGAGTTCGTGGATCAGCCGCGAGATGTCCGTCTCCAGCGCCTCCGCCGCTTCCCGCCGCTTTGCCGAAAGGCTGCGGGCGGTGGCGTCATAGGCGGACAGCAGATCGCTTTGTTCGGCAAGCAGGTGCTCGAGCCGTTCCTCACCGGATTCGAGGCTCCTCAGTTCGGTCCGGAGCGTTTCGAGGTGGCCGGGCAGCTCTTCCGGACGGACCTGGTGCTTGCGTCCGAGCTGGTGAACCTCCGCCAGCCGCTGTTCCAGCGCCGCGAATTTGGCCGGGTCGGGATCGAGCGCGTCGAGGTGATGGCGCAATGCCATCGCCGCCTCCTTGACCTGGATACGGGCGCTTTCCAGCAGATCCAAGGACTCGGCGAAGTCCCGGGAAATCTGCGCGAGTTCGCCGACCGCGTGAGTGGACTGGGCCAGCAGGCCGTTCACCGAATACTGCTCGTCCTCGTAGAGCAGCTTGAGCTGCGCATAGCCGATTTCGGAGACCCGGCCGAGATTGGCCAGCAGCTCGTGCTCTTCCGACAGGGCGCGGTAATCCAGGGTCTCGATCTCGAGCTGTTCCAGTTCGTTCACCTGGTACTGGAGCAGTTCCTGGCGGGCGTTGCGGCTGCTGGCGTCCTGTTGCAGCCGGTCGATCCGGTCGGAAATCTCTTTCCAGCGATCGAAAATCCGCTTCAGTTCCGAGGCCAGTTCGCGGCTGCCCGCGTGCCGGTCCAGCAAGGCCCGCTGTTCGCCGGCCTGCAACAGGTTCAGATGGGCGTGCTGGCCGTGGATTTCCACCAGATGCCTCCCCAAGGCCTGGAGGTTCGGCAGGGTCGCGGGACGGCCGTTGATGAAAGCGCGCGAGCGCCCGTCCGTGTTGATGGTTCGGCGGATCAGGCAGGTTTCTTCATCGGCTTCGGCCAGTTCGTTGTCGATGAGCCAGTCGCGTGCGGGCGAAGCGTCCTCCAGATCGAAGCACAGGCTGACTTCGCCGCGCTCCGCGCCCGGCCGCACCAGGCCGGAGTCGGCCCGGTCGCCGAGCGCGAGCCCCAGGGCGGTGAGGAGGATCGATTTGCCCGCCCCGGTTTCGCCGGTGAGCACGGTGAAGCCGGGCCGGAGGTCCAGGTCGAGGGCGGATACCACCGCCAGGTCCCGAATGCTAAGGCTGGTCAGCATGGCCTAGCGGTTGCTCCAGTTGAGCTTGAGCCGCAGGATCTGGAAAAAATCGTAATCCGTCGGGTGGAGGATGCGGAACGGCTGCTCCGCCTTGCGAATCTCGATGCGGTCCTCGAACGCGACGTCCGGGAAGGGGACGTTGTCGCAGCTCACCTGGGCGCGGAATTCCTTGTTCGGCCGGAACGCGATCGTGACCAGGCTGTCCCCGGAGATGACGATGGGACGGTTGGACAGCGTGTGGGGGTTGATCGGCGCCAGCACCATCGCGTTGAGCGCGGGGTAGAGGATCGGGCCGCCGGCCGACAGCGCATAGGCGGTCGAACCGGTGGGCGTGGAGACGATCAGGCCGTCGGAGCGCTGCGAATTCAGGAATACGCCGTCGATGGCGGTTTCGAGTTCTATCATGCTGGTCGCGCTGCCGCTGTGGACGACGACTTCGTTGACGGCGCTGCCCTGTGCGACGGTCTCACCGTCCCGGATCAGCCGTGCCACCAGGGGGTAACGTTCCTCGGCGCGATAGGAGCCGGTCAGGATTGCATGGAGCTTGCCGACGGCCTCGTTCGGGGAAATGTCCACCAGAAAGCCCAGCCGGCCCAGGTTGATCCCGATGAGGGGAACGCCGTGCGCATAAAGGCTCCGCGCGGCTCCCAGCAAAGTGCCGTCCCCGCCGACGACCACGGCGATGTCCGCCCGCTGCGCCAGTTCGGGCATCGTGCATATCCGGGCGGCATGTGGAAAAAGCGTCGCGCAGCCGCGTTCCACCAGGATTTCGAGTCCGGAAGTCAGCAAATAGGCATGGATGGCGGCGAGAGTATCCGCTATCCGGGGAGCGTCCGGTTTGCCGATGAGCGCGATGGTGCGAAATTGCGAAAGCATCCGCCTGAACTCGGGTGAGAAAGGGAAGGGTTGAAAGTTCGATGCCTTAAGGTCTTGACAGAATTGGCAAGGCTTAATCGCCGCCGCCGGTTAAATGCTCCGGATACGGTATTTTCGCCAAATGGTAGGACCTTCTTGACACTTAATCTAGGGGTTGTTAGTTTTTGGCACTCCATACGGTCGAGTGCTAATCCAGAATCTTTCCGGAGTTTCCGTGGCGAGTTTCCCCGAACTGAGCGAGCGCGCGCAGCACCTTTTGAAGGCGCTGGTGGAGCGTTATATCGGCGAAGGCCAGCCGGTCGGTTCGCGTGTTCTCGCCAGGGATGCCGGCTTGAGTCCGGCAACGATACGCAATGTCATGGCCGATCTCGAGGAGCTCGGCCTGATCACCTCGCCGCATACCTCGGCGGGGCGCCTGCCCACCGTGAGCGGCTATCGCCTGTTCGTCGACTCTCTGCTGACGGTGAAGCCTTTGCAGCAAGGCATCGTCGACCAGTTGTGGCTGGATCTCGAAAGCCGGGACAACCCGCGCGACTTGCTGGAGGCGGCTTCCAAGCTGCTGTCCGAGCTGACCCACATGGCCTGCATCATCTCCATGCCGAGGCGGGAAGCCCTGGCGTTCCAGCACATCGAATTTCTGCCCCTGTCGGACCACCGGGTGCTGGCCATCCTGGTGACGAGCGACCAGGAAATCCACAACAAGATCATTCACACGCCCCACAGTTTCAGCGCCGCGGAATTACAGGCCGCCGCCAACTTCTTCAACGCTGTCTGCGGCGGCAAGGACATGGCCTCGGCGCGGGAGCATCTGCGCGCCGAATTGGAGAACGAACGCAACCGTCTGAGCGAACAGTTGTTGCAGGCGGGCGAGATCGCCGAGCAGGCCCTGCTCGAGGGCGGGCGCTCCAAGAAGCCGTTCCTGGTGCGTGGAGAGACCAACCTCATGGACTTCGTGGAGCTGGCCGACGTCGATCGGCTGCGTGGCCTGTTCGAGGCGTTCCGGCAGAAGGAAAGCATCGTCGGCCTGCTCGATCGCTGCCTCGACTCGCCCGGAGTGAAGATACTCATTGGAGAAGAGAGCGGCTTCAGGCCGCTGGAGCCCTGCAGTCTGGTGACCGCCTCCTATTCCGTCGACGACCGGGTGGTGGGCGTGCTCGGCGTGATCGGGCCGACCCGGATGAAATACGAGCGGGTGATCCCGCTGGTGGACGTCACCGCGAAACTGGTGGGGGCGGCCTTGAATCAGCGGACGCTGGCCCCAACTTAACGTCTCCGGAGTTGTGACGGCACCGGGACGTCCGCCGCCCGCTCTCCTGAAGGAGCCGGGCGGTTTCGTTTTTCCCGATCGAGAAAATTTTGAACCCTATAATCGGACTATGAGCGAAGAAGAATTGACCAACGGCCCCAGCGCAGAGACTCAACCGGAACTCCTGGAGGTGGAGGCCAAGCCCGCCGAAGAAGCGCCCGCCGGGGAGCCGGAAAAGGCCCTGCTCGAGGCTCGGCAGCAGGCAAGTGAAAATTGGGACCGTTTCGTTCGGGCCCAGGCGGAAATGGAAAACCTGCGCCGCCGGGTGGAAAAAGACCTCCAGAACGCCCACAAGTATGCCCTGGAAAAATTCGCCAAGGAGCTTCTGCCGGTCATGGACAGCCTGGAATTGGGCATCGCGGCGTCATCCGCCGATACGCCCGACGTCGCCAAACTCCGGGAAGGCGCGGAGCTGACCTTGAAACAGTTCCAGAACGTGTTCGAAAAATTCGGCATCGTGGCCCTCGATCCGGTCGGTGAGAAGTTCAATCCGGACCAGCATCAGGCCATGGCCATGGAATCCGCCGGGGCGGCCGAGCCGAATACCGTAGTCAAGGTCTTCCAGAAAGGCTACCTGCTGAACGACCGGCTGCTCAGGCCGGCACTCGTCGTCGTGGCCCAGGCTTGAAATCCCTTAGGATCGGCCTCACATAGCCTCTAAGCTTTCAGAACAATCACCTATAAACCGGAGAAATCCATGGCAAAGATTATCGGGATCGACCTGGGTACCACCAATTCGTGCGTGGCCATCCTCGAAGGCGGCAAACCCCGCGTGATCGAGAACGCCGAAGGCGCGCGCACCACGCCGTCGATCATCGCATTCACCCCCGACAACGAAGTGCTGGTGGGGCAGTCTGCCAAGCGGCAGGCCATCACCAATCCGAAGAACACCTTGTTTGCGATCAAGCGCCTCATCGGCCGGCGCTACAAGGACGACGTCGTCCAGAAGGACATCAAGATGGTGCCTTACACCATCGTCGAGGCGGAGAACGGCGACGCCTGGGTGGAAGCCGCCGGCAAGAAGATGGCGCCGCCGGAGATCTCGGCGCGCGTGCTGATGAAGCTCAAGAAGGACGCCGAGGCCTATCTGGGTGAGGAAATCAAGGAAGCGGTCATCACCGTGCCGGCGTATTTCAACGATTCCCAGCGCCAGGCCACCAAGGATGCCGGCCGCATCGCCGGCCTGGACGTCAAACGCATCATCAACGAGCCGACCGCGGCGGCGCTGGCCTACGGCATGGACAAGAGCCGCGGCGACCAGAAGATCGCGGTCTACGACCTGGGCGGCGGCACCTTCGACATCTCCATCATCGAGATCGCGGAAGTCGATGGCGAGCACCAGTTCGAAGTGCTGTCGACCAACGGCGATACCTTCCTCGGCGGTGAAGACTTCGACCTGCGCATCATCGAATACATCGTGGACGAATTCCGCAAGGAGCAGGGCATCGATCTGCACAACGACCCGCTGGCGCTGCAGCGCCTCAAGGAGTCCGCCGAGAAGGCCAAGATCGAGCTGTCCTCCAGCCAGCAGACCGAGATCAACCTGCCCTACATCACGGCCGACGCGACCGGACCCAAGCACCTCAACATCAAGCTGACCCGGGCCAAGCTGGAGGCGCTGGTGGAGGACCTGATCCTGCGCACCCGCGGCCCTTGCGAAACCGCGCTGAAGGATGCCGGCGTGAAGCCGGGCGACATCGACGAAGTCATCCTGGTGGGCGGCCAGACCCGCATGCCGAAAGTGCAGGATTTCGTGAAGGAGATCTTCGGCAAGGAGCCCCGCAAGGACGTCAACCCGGACGAAGCCGTGGCGGTCGGCGCCGCCATCCAGGCCGGCGTGCTCGGCGGCCAGGTGAAGGACGTGCTGCTGCTGGACGTGACCCCGCTGTCGCTGGGCATCGAGACCCTCGGCGGCGTCCTGACCAAGCTGATCGAGAAGAACACCACGATTCCGACCAAGGCGACGCAGGTATTCTCCACCGCCGAGGACAACCAGACCGCCGTGACCATCCACGTGCTTCAGGGGGAGCGCGAAATGGCCCGCGACAACAAGTCGCTGGGGCGCTTCGACCTGAGCGACATCCCGATGGCGCCCCGCGGTGTGCCGCAGATCGAGGTGACCTTCGACATCGACGCCAACGGCATCCTGAACGTCTCGGCCAAGGACAAGGCGACCGGCAAGCAGCAGTCCATCGTCATCCGCGCCTCCAGCGGCCTGTCCGAGGACGAGATCAAGCGTATGGTGAAGGATGCCGAGGTGCACGCGGAGGAAGACCGCCGCATGCACGAACTGGTCAGCGCGCGCAATCATGCCGACGCCATGGTACACGCCACCAACAAGACCTTGTCCGAACTGGGCGACAAGGTTTCCGGCGAGGAACGGGCGAAGATCGAGGCGGCCTTGAACGATCTGAAGGATGCCATGGGCGGGGATAACAAGGACCTGATCGAGCAGCGGACCAGGACGCTGACCGAGCTTTCCGGCAAGCTCGCCGAACGGCTCTACGCCCAGCATGGCGAAGCGGGAGGCGCGGAAACGCACGGTCATGAAAAGGCCGGCGGGGCGGGTGGCGGCGACGACGTCGTCGACGCCGAATTCGAGGAAGTCCGCGACGACAAGCGTTAACCCGCGGCGGACCGCATCGCATCTCCCGGGGTAGGATGCGGTCCCTCCTTTCCCTCTTGATCGGGCCGCCGGCGTCAAGCCGGCGGTTGTGCGTTTATGGCAAAAGAAGACTATTACGAAACGCTCGGGGTTCCCCGCAACGCCAGCGACAGCGACATCAAAAAGGCGTTCCGTCGCCTGGCGATGAAATACCACCCCGACCGGAACAAGGACAATCCCGAGGCCGAGGAGCGTTTCAAGAGCGTGAAGGAAGCCTACGAGGTGCTGTCCGACCCCAAGAAGCGGTCCGCCTACGATCAGTTCGGCCATGCCGGCATCGATCCCTCGATGGGCGGAGGCGGCGGCTTCGGGTTCACCGGCGACAATTTCAGCGATATTTTCAGCGACGTCTTCGGCGACATCTTCGGCGGAGGCGGACGCCGGCGAGGCAGGGGGCAGCGCGGGGCCGACCTGCGCTATAACCTCGAGCTGACGCTGGAGGAGGCCGTTGCCGGGACCGAGACCAAGATCAAGGTGCCGACCTGGGTGACCTGCGCCGAGTGCGGCGGATCGGGCGCCAAGAAAGGCAGCTCGCCCGTCATCTGCCCCACCTGCCACGGCCAGGGCGCGGTGCGCATGCAGCAGGGCTTTTTCTCCGTCCAGCAGACTTGCCCGACCTGCCGCGGCAGCGGCCAGCACGTCTCCGATCCGTGCCGGGTCTGCTACGGCCAGGGCCGCGTGCAGGAAACCAGGACATTGTCGGTCAAGATTCCGCCCGGCGTGGACACCGGCGACCGCATCCGGCTTTCCGGCGAAGGCGAAGCGGGGGAGGGCGGCGGGCCGCCGGGCGATCTCTACGTGCACATCGGGGTCAAGGAGCACCCGATCTTCACCCGGGACGGGGCCGATCTGTACTGTGAAGTGCCGATCGGTTTCCCCACCGCCTGCCTGGGCGGCGAACTGGAAGTGCCGACGCTGGACGGCAAGGTGGTGCTCAAGATTCCGGCCGAGACCCAGACCGGGCGGCTGTTCCGGGTCCGGGGCAAGGGCGTCAAGCCGGTCCGGGGCGGCGTGGCCGGCGACTTGCTGTGCCGGGTGCGGGTGGAGACGCCGGTGCATCTGAACAAGGAGCAGACCGAGCTGATCAAGCAGCTCGACGAGTCCCTGCGCGGCGGCGGCAGCCATCACAGTCCGCAGGCGCACGGCTGGCTGGATGGCGTCAAGCAGTTCTTCGATCGTCTGGGACTTTGAGGGGCGGACTGGAACCATGGTCATCAGAGTTGGAATAGCGGGTGTTGCGGGGCGGATGGGCGGCAATCTCGTGCGCGCCTGTCTGGCCGAGCCGGCGGTGGAACTGACGGCGGCGATCGCACGTCCCGGGAGCCCGTCGGTGGGCCGCGACGCAGGCGAGCTGGCGGGTTTGTCGGCGATCGGCTTGCCGGTGGTCGGCAACCTGAGCGAGGTGCTGGACAAAGTCGACGTGCTGATCGATTTCACGCTGCCGGAAGTCACGCTGGCCCACCTCGAATTCTGCCGCTCGGCCGGAATCCGGCTGGTGATCGGGACGACCGGCTTCAGCGCGGAGCAGCGCCAGACCATCGCCGCCGCCGCGGAAGGCGTCGGTATCGTGTTTGCGCCCAACATGAGCGTGGGCGTGAATCTGGCGCTCAAGCTGCTGGACATCGCCGCCCGGGTGGTGGGCGAACATTCCGACATCGAGATCGTCGAGGCGCACCATCGCCACAAGATCGATGCACCCTCGGGTACCGCCCTGCGGATGGGCGAGGTCGTAGCGAAAGCCTTGGGGCGGAACTTACAGGATTGCGCGATCTACGGCCGCGAAGGCATCACCGGCGCGCGCGACGCCAAGACCATCGGCTTCTCCACCATTCGCGCCGGCGACATCGTCGGCGAGCACACCGTCATGTTCGCCGACGAAGGCGAGCGCATCGAGATCACCCACAAGGCCAGCAGCCGCATGACCTTCGCCAAGGGCGCGGTAAGGGCGGCCGTTTGGCTGATGTCCCAAGGCAAAGGCCTGTTCGATATGCAGGATGTGTTGGGGTTGCATGAATAACGCCATAACGCCTGCTGAGGAAACGCTGCGCGACGCTGGTGTGAATGTGGGTTTTCGGACCCACGGCCGACGTACTTTCTTTTGGACGGCCAAAAGAAAGTACGCAAAGAAAAGCCGCCCGGAGGCCGCGACAGCTTCCTGTGCTTCTCGCTTTCAACGAGGGTCCATCGAAGGGGCTCCTGCCCCTCGATGGACGAGCCGCATCCCTGCGGCTCCCCTTCGGGCTATTCTCGCCGAAAGCTGCGATGCTCGGCGCGGCCTAACGGGGGGACTAAAGCGGGAAACCTCATGCCGTGCATAACTCTTAGCGAAAGATGCCTTGGATAGACTCCATTAGGGCGATCTTCTATAATCGAGCGGCTAAAACGCATCGAATTCCAACAAGCGGGGCATATCTTCGGGTCTGCCCCGTTTTGCACATCTTAAGGTGGCCTTATTGAAAACTCCCGCGCTGCTTGCTCTTGAAGACGGTACCGTGTTTCGCGGCTACGCGATTGGAGCCGAAGGCTCGTCGGTGGGCGAGGTGGTGTTCAATACCTCGATCACCGGCTACCAGGAAATTCTCACCGATCCGTCCTACGCCCGGCAGATCGTCACGTTGACCTATCCGCACGTCGGCAACACCGGCGTCAACGAAGAGGATGTCGAGTCCACCGGCATTTTCGCCAGCGGCCTGGTGATCCGCGACCTGCCGCTGCGGGCCAGCAACTGGCGATGCCAGCTTCCGCTGGACGACTACCTGCGCCAGCGCGGCGTGGTCGGTATCGCCGGTCTGGATACCCGCAGGCTGACCCGCATCCTGCGGGACAAGGGCGCTCAGCGAGGCTGCATCGCCGCCGGCGACGCCCTGGATGCCGATGCCGCGGTGGACATGGCCCGCGGTTTCCCCGGATTACAGGGCATGGATTTGGCCCAGGTCGTGACTACGCAGCAGTCCTATGAGTGGGCCGAAGGCTCCTGGCGGCTCGGCGCCGACCCGGTGCGGGCAGGCCAAGGCGATTTCCATGTCGTCGCCTACGATTTCGGCGTCAAGCGAAACATTTTGCGCCTCCTCGCGGATCGCGGCTGCCGCGTCACCGTGATACCTGCCAAAGCGCCGGCGTCCGAGGCGTTGGCGCTGAAGCCGGACGGGTTGTTTCTGTCCAACGGGCCCGGCGATCCGGAGCCCTGCGACTACGCCATCGCGTCGATCCAGGAATTCCTGGGCACCGGCATCCCCGTTTTCGGCATCTGCCTGGGGCATCAGTTGCTGGCCCTCGCGGCCGGCGCGCGCACCTCGAAGATGAAATTCGGCCATCACGGTGCCAACCATCCGGTGCAGGACCTGGGCACCGGGCGCGTGATCATCACCAGCCAGAACCACGGTTTCGCCGTCGAGGAAGCCAGCCTGCCGGCAAACGTACGACCGACCCACCGCTCATTGTTCGACGGCAGTCTTCAAGGCATCGAGTTCACCGACCGTTCCGCGTTCAGTTTCCAGGGGCATCCGGAAGCCAGCCCCGGTCCGCACGATCTGTGCGATTTGTTCGACCGCTTCATCGCCGACATGAAAGTCGCCCGCAACCGCCATTAATCGCGTCCTTCGTTCATGCCAAAACGTACCGATATCAAATCGATTCTGCTGTTGGGCGCAGGGCCCATCGTCATCGGCCAGGCCTGCGAGTTCGACTACTCCGGCGCGCAGGCCTGCAAGGCGCTGCGGGAGGAGGGCTATCGGGTCATCCTGGTCAATTCGAATCCGGCCACGATCATGACGGACCCGGAGATGGCCGATGCGACCTATATCGAACCGATCGACTGGCAGACCGTCGCCCGTATCATCGAAAAGGAACGGCCGGACGCGCTGCTGCCGACCATGGGCGGCCAGACTGCACTCAACTGCGCGCTGGACCTCGACCGCGAAGGCGTGCTGGAGCGCTTCGGCGTTGAGATGATCGGCGCCACACGCGAAGCCATCTCTAAGGCCGAGGACCGCGACCAGTTCCGCAAGGCCATGGTCAAGATCGGCCTGTCGGTGCCCAAGTCCGATGTCGCCCACAGCCTGGAGGAGGCGCTGGCCGTGCTGGACACGGTAGGCTATCCCGCCATCATCCGGCCCTCGTTCACCCTGGGCGGGTCCGGCGGCGGCATCGCCTACAACCGCGAGGAGTTCGTCGAAATCTGCGAGCGCGGCCTGGAACTCTCGCCCACCCACGAGCTGCTGATCGAGGAGTCGGTGCTCGGCTGGAAAGAATATGAAATGGAGGTGGTGCGCGACCGAGCGGACAACTGCATCATCGTCTGCTCGATCGAGAACTTCGATCCCATGGGCGTCCACACCGGCGACTCGATCACGGTCGCGCCGGCGCAGACGCTGACCGACAAGGAATACCAGATCATGCGCGACGCCTCCATCGCGGTGCTGCGCGAGATCGGGGTGGATACCGGCGGATCCAACGTGCAGTTCGCGGTCAACCCGAGGGACGGCCGCCTGATCGTGATCGAGATGAATCCCAGGGTGTCGCGCTCGTCGGCGCTGGCTTCCAAGGCCACAGGCTTCCCCATCGCCAAGGTCGCCGCCAAACTGGCGGTCGGCTATACCCTGGACGAGCTGCGCAACGAGATCACCGGGGGCGCCATGCCGGCATCGTTCGAGCCGACCATCGATTACGTGGTGACCAAGGTTCCCCGTTTCACCTTCGAGAAGTTCCCGCAGGCGGACGACCGCCTCACCACCCAGATGAAATCGGTGGGCGAAGCCATGGCGATCGGCCGGACCTTCCAGGAGTCGCTGCAGAAAGCTCTGCGCAGCCTGGAGATCGGGGTGGACGGGCTGGTCGGCAGACTCGCCGTGGACAGCGAGGACCGGGTCGAGCGCCTGCAGCGCGAGCTCGGTCATCCGGGCTGCGACCGCCTGTTCTATGTCGCCGACGCCTTCCGGCTGGGCTGGAGCCTGGACGAGATCCACGAGCTGAGTGCCATCGACCCCTGGTTTCTGGCCCAGATCGAGGACATCATTCTCGAAGAGTCCGCGCTGGCCCGGCGTACGCTCGCTTCGCTGACCGCCGATGAACTGCTGGCCTTGAAACGCAAGGGATTCTCCGATTCGCGGCTGGCTCGTCTGCTGGACCGCAGCGAGGCGGAAGTGCGGGCGGTGCGGCACCGTTTCGGCATCCGACCCGTGTACAAGCGGATCGACTCCTGTGCGGCCGAATTCGCCACCGTCACCGCCTATCTCTACTCGACCTACGAGGAAGAGTGCGAGGCCGCGCCGACGGAACGCGAGAAGATCGTCGTGCTCGGCGGCGGCCCCAACCGGATCGGCCAGGGCATCGAGTTCGACTATTGCTGCGTGCACGCGGCCATGGCGCTGCGCGAGGATGGTTTCGAGACCATCATAATCAACTGCAACCCGGAGACGGTATCCACCGACTTCGATACTTCCGACCGCCTGTATTTCGAGCCCCTCACGCTGGAGGACGTGCTCGAGGTGGTGCAGTTGGAGAAGCCGAAGGGCGTGATCGTGCAATACGGCGGCCAGACGCCGCTGAAGCTGGCCCGTGCGCTGGAGGCGGCAGGCGTGCCGATCATCGGCACCTCGCCCGACTCCATCGACCTGGCCGAGGATCGCGAGCGCTTCCAGAAGCTGATCGACCGGCTCAACCTGAAACAGCCGCCCAACCGCACGGCGCGCTCCCTGGAAGAGGCCCTGCGCGGCGCCCAGGAAATCGGCTATCCGCTGGTCGTGCGCCCGTCCTACGTGCTGGGCGGCCGGGCGATGGAAATCGTGTTCAACGACGACGACCTCAAGCGCTACATGCTCGAAGCAGTCAGCGTTTCCAACGAGTCCCCCGTGCTGCTCGACCGCTTCCTGTCCGACGCCATCGAGATGGACGTGGACGCCGTCGCCGACGGCCGGCGCGTGATGATCGGCGGCTTGATGCAGCACATCGAGCAGGCGGGAGTGCATTCGGGCGATTCCGCCTGTTCGATTCCGCCGTACGACCTGCGGGCGGAGATCCAGGACAGGGTCAGGGAGCAGGTCCGTCTGCTGGCGGAGGCGTTGGGCGTGGTCGGCTTGATGAACACCCAGTTCGCCATCCAGGGCGACGAGATCTTCGTGCTGGAAGTGAATCCGCGCGCGTCCCGCACCGTTCCTTTCGTATCGAAGGCGACCGGCTATCCGCTGGCCAAGGTCGCGGCGCGCTGCATGGTTGGCCGCAGCCTCGACCAGCAGGGCGTGATCGAGGAGCGCATCCCGCCGTATTTCTCGGTCAAGGAAGCGGTATTCCCCTTCATCAAGTTCCCCGGCGTCGATCCGCTGCTCGGGCCGGAGATGAAGTCGACCGGCGAGGTGATGGGCGTCGGCAACAGCTTCGGCGAGGCCTACGCCAAGGCGCAGCGGGCTGCCAGCGTCCGGCTGGCTTACGAAGGGGCGACGCTGATCAGCATCCGCGACGCGGACAAGCCCAAGATCGTTCCGATCGCGCAGGCGCTGGTCGCCAAGGGATTTCGCCTGGTGGCCACGCGGGGCACGGCGAAGGTGCTGCAGGAAGCCGGCGTCCCCTGCGAAAAGGTGAACAAGGTGTACGAAGGGCGGCCGCACATCGTCGACATGATCAAGAACGGCCAGATTCAGCTTATCATCAACACGACCGAGGGCAAGAAAGCCATCGCCGATTCGTTCACCATTCGACGGCAGGCTTTGCAGCATCAGGTGACCTACACCACGACGATTTCCGGCGCCCATGCCATCTGCTGTGCGCTCGACGAACTCGGCTCGGTGGACGTCAACCGGCTGCAGGATTTGCACGGCGCTCTATCCTGAATCGGAGAATAGGAAGGAACAGCGATGAACAAGACTCCCATGACCACGCGCGGTGCCGAAAAGCTGCGCGAAGAACTCAATCATCTGAAGTCGGTGGCGCGGCCCCGAGTGATCGAGGCGATCGCCGAGGCGCGCGCCCATGGCGACCTGAAGGAGAACGCCGAGTATCAGGCGGCGCGGGAACAGCAGGGATTCATCGAGGGACGGATCAAGGAGATCGAGAGCAAGCTCGCCAATGCCCAGATCATCGACGTTACGCGCCTCAATCCCGGCGGCAAGATCGTTTTCGGGGCGACCGCCGAGATCGAAGACCTGGTTTCCGGTGAAGTGGTGACGTATCAGATCGTCGGGGAGGACGAGGCCGAGATCAAGGAAGGCCGGATCTCGGTGACTTCGCCGATCGCCCGCGCCCTCATCGGCAAACAGGAAGGCGACGTGGCGACGGTGCAGGCGCCAGGCGGTACCCGCGAATACGAAATCGTATCGGTCAAATACATCTAGGCTTTCTTGCCCCGCTCAGGCGACTTCCGGAAGAGCGTGATCACGTGGCCGAGGGATTGGACCAGCTCGGCACCCGATTCCCCGCAGATCAGCGCCGTCATCTCCGCCCTGGTTTCACGGTCCCCGGCATTGACCCGAACCTTGATCAATTCGTGATGTTCCAGTGCCAGGTCGATTTCGCCGAGCACGCCCGGCGTGATGCCGGCCTGGCCGGTGATCACGACCGGCTTCAGTTTGTGGGCCTTGGCGCGCAACTGGCGTCTGAGTTCGGGGGTCATACGTTTACACTATCGAAGAGAAAGCCGTACATTCTAGCGTGATTGAAGAAATTTCTCATGGCAAAGCGTAGCCGAAGCAGCGGCCGCTGGCTGGCGGAGCACTTCTCCGACGAGTACGTGCGTCTGGCGCAGGAAAAAGGCTACCGCTCACGAGCCGTCTTCAAGCTGATCGAGCTGGACGAGCGCGACCGTTTGTTCGAGCCCGGCGCCACGGTGATCGACCTCGGTGCGGCTCCGGGGGGCTGGTCGCAATATGCGGCGCAGCGGGTGGGCCCCAAGGGCAAGGTCCTCGCCCTGGATATCCTGCCGATGGAGCCTTTGCCCGGCGTCACCGTGGTGCAGGGGGATTTCCTCGACGACGCGGTGTTCCAGGGGGTGCTGGAAGCCATCGGCGGGCGCTCGGCGAATGTGGTATTGTCGGACATAGCACCCAATATGAGCGGGAACCGCAACGTCGACCAGCCGCGCAGCATGTACCTGGCGGAGCTGGCCTTCGATCTCGCGGAAAGGGTCCTGGCCCCGAATGGACGCTTCGCCGTGAAGCTGTTTCAGGGTGAAGGATTCCAGGAATACGTCGCGCTGGCCAGAAAGGCGTTCGCGTCCGTCGTCATGAGGAAGCCGAAGGCCTCCCGTGCCCGGAGCGCGGAAATCTATCTCGTCGGCAAGGGGTACCGTGGCGGAGACCGATGATGGGGCATGTCCGGGAACGATTTTGGCCGTCCATGTGTCATATTTATGTCATGTTGCGTCGACGATTTTGCCGTGCCGCGGGGAATTTCGTGGCGGTCGCGAGCATGTATGGATAATATTGCCGTCATCGGTCTGACATAAATAATAAAAGCCGCTCTCCATCCCAATCCGACTACGGAGATTCGAGTCGTGAACGATATGTTAAAGAACATTCTTCTTTGGGTGGTCATCGCCGTCGTGCTGATGTCCGTCTTCAACAACTTCGGGTCCCGTAAATCGGTCGATTCCAGCATGTCCTATTCGCAGTTCATTGCGGCCGTGAATGAAGGGCAGGTCAAATCGGTGATCATCGACGGACAGAACGTGCGCGGCATGCTGGGAACGGGCGAGAAATTCTCGACCTACAACCCGGAAGACCCGCACCTGGTCGACGACCTGCTCAAGAACCACGTGGAGATCAAGGCGCAGCCGCCGGAGTCGCAGTCGCTCCTGATGCAGATATTCATCTCCTGGTTCCCGATGCTGCTGCTGGTGGCCGTATGGATATTCTTCATGCGCCAGATGCAGGGCGGCGCCGGCGGCCGGGGAGCGATGTCCTTCGGCAAGAGCAAGGCGCGGCTGATCGAGGAAGACCAGGTCAAGGTGACCTTCGCCGACGTCGCCGGTGCCGACGAGGCCAAGGAAGACGTCTCCGAAATGGTCGATTTTCTCAAGGACCCGAGTAAGTTCCAGAAACTGGGCGGCAAGATTCCCCGCGGCGCGCTCATGGTCGGGCCGCCGGGCACCGGTAAGACCCTGCTGGCCCGCGCCATTGCCGGCGAAGCCAGGGTACCGTTCTTCTCGATCTCGGGCTCGGATTTCGTGGAAATGTTCGTCGGCGTGGGCGCCTCGCGCGTGCGCGACATGTTCGAACAGGCGAAGAAACATGCCCCGTGCATCATCTTCATCGACGAAATCGATGCCGTCGGCCGCCACCGCGGCGCCGGCCTCGGCGGCGGTCATGACGAACGCGAGCAGACCCTGAACCAGTTGCTGGTCGAGATGGAC
This sequence comes from Methylococcus sp. ANG, assembly GCF_040730495.1. NCBI lineage: Bacteria > Pseudomonadati > Pseudomonadota > Gammaproteobacteria > Methylococcales > Methylococcaceae > Methylococcus > Methylococcus sp. ANG. Next base: position 266,121 of record NZ_CP160399.1, read on the forward strand.
GGTTTCGAAGGCACCGAAGGCATCATCGTGATCGCCGCGACCAACCGTCCTGACGTGCTCGACCCCGCGCTGCTGCGGCCGGGCCGGTTCGACCGTCAGGTGGTGGTCGGTCTGCCGGACGTCCGCGGGCGCGAGCAGATCCTCAAGGTCCACATGAAGCGGGTGCCGCTGGCCGACGACGTGGAAGCCAAGTATCTGGCGCGCGGCACGCCCGGTTTCTCCGGCGCCGATCTGGCCAACCTGGTCAACGAGGCCGCCCTGTTCGCGGCCCGCAAGAACAAGCGGGTCGTGGAAATGGAGGATTTCGAGAAGGCCAAGGACAAGATCCTCATGGGCGTCGAGCGCAAGTCGATGGTCATGAGCGACGAGGAAAAGAAGCTCACGGCTTATCACGAAGCCGGCCATGCCATCGTCGGCCTGTCGGTGCCGGAGCATGACCCCGTCTACAAGGTCAGCATCATGCCGCGCGGCCGCGCCCTCGGCATCACGATGTTCCTGCCGGAGCGCGACACCTACAGCGCCAGCAAGCAGAAACTGGAGAGCCAGATTTCCAGCCTGTTCGGCGGGCGGCTGGCCGAGGAGATCGTGTTCGGCCGCGAGCGCGTGACCACCGGCGCCCAGAACGATATCGAGCGCGCGACCAGCCTGGCGCGGAACATGGTGACGCGGTGGGGACTGTCGGAGCGGCTGGGGCCTCTGGCCTACAGCGAGGAGGAGGGCGAAGTCTTCCTCGGCCGGTCCGTGACCAAGCACAAGAGCGTTTCGGAAGAAACGGCGCATCTGATCGACGAGGAAATCCGCTCGATCATCGACCGCAACTACGAGCGCTCCGAGCGTATCCTCCGGGAAAACATGGATAAGATGCACCTCATGGCCGAAGCGCTGATCAAGTATGAAACCATAGATCGTCTGCAGATTGCCGACATCATGGAAGGGAAGCCGCCGCGGGCTCCCCAGAGCTGGGAGGACACCACGCCTCCCGGCAGCGGCGAGTCGGCATCGAAAGGAGGCGATCAGCCGGTATCGGGTTCCTTCGGCAAGCCGGCGGAGCAGACTTAAGAAGCTTTCGGGCGGCACAGGCCTTCGAACCCCTGGCGGACTCCAGCCCGCCAGGGGTTTTCTGTTGTCTGCGAGTTCGCTATTTTTTTAGACGGCAGATATGAGGAGTAAGCAGTGAAGAAAGAATATTTCGGGACCGACGGCATTCGCGGCAAGGTAGGCGAATACCCGATCACGCCGGACTTCATGCTCAAGCTCGGCTGGGCGGCGGGTTGCGTCTTCGCGCGCGAGAAGCCGGGCCAGCGTGTCTTGATCGGCAAGGACACGAGGATTTCCGGATACATGTTCGAGTCGGCACTCGAGGCCGGGTTTTCCGCCGCCGGCGTGGACACGCAACTGCTGGGTCCGATGCCGACCCCGGCGGTCGCTTATCTCACCCGGACGTTCCGTGCCCAGGCGGGCGTCGTCATCAGCGCTTCGCACAATCCCTACTACGACAACGGCATCAAGTTTTTCGGGCCGGACGGCATGAAGCTGCCAGACGAAGTCGAGCTGGAGATCGAAGACCATCTGCGCAGGCCGATGACCACCGTGGAGTGTTCACGCATCGGCAAGGCGACGCGCATCAGGGACGCGGCGGGGCGCTACATCGAGTTCTGCAAGAGCACGATCCCCCTGGGCATCAATTTTTCGGGAATGAGGATCGTGGTGGACTGCGCGCACGGGTCGACCTACCACGTCGCCCCCGACGTGTTTTCGGAACTGAGGGCCACGGTGAGCACCATCGGGGCCGCGCCGGACGGGCTCAACATCAACGACCGCGTCGGCGCCACCGATCCTGAAAACCTTCGCCGGACGGTGCTCAAGGAAAAAGCCGATCTGGGCATCGCGCTGGACGGCGACGGCGACCGGCTGATGATGGTCGACCACGAGGGACAGGTCGTCGACGGCGACGAACTGCTTTTCGTCATCGCCAATGCCCGGAGCGCCAGCGGCGAACTGGCCGGTTCGGTGGTGGGAACCCTGATGAGCAATCTGGGCCTGGAGCAGGCCATACGGCGCCTGGGGCTGGAGTTCAGGCGGGCCGCGGTCGGCGACCGCTACGTCATGGAAATGATGCTCGAGCACGGCAGCATTCTGGGCGGCGAAAGTTCGGGCCACATCATATGCCGCGATCGCACGACCACTGGAGACGGCATCGTCTCCGCCCTGCAGATCCTGGCGGAGATCGTCCGTAGCGGGAAAACCCTGCACGAACTGAAGCAGGGCATGAGGAAATATCCGCAGCGGCTGGTCAATGTGCGGCTGGAGGAACGGGTCAGCCTGGATTCGGCACCGCTGGTTCAGAAGGTGAAGGCCGAAGTGGAGTCGGAGCTTGGCGACTCCGGCCGCGTATTGCTGCGCCCGTCCGGGACGGAGCCGTTGATCCGGGTGATGGTCGAAGGAGCGGACGAGGGCAAAGTCCACGAACTCGCGGACCGGCTGGCCGGAGCCGTAGCGCGGGCGTTTTCCGCCTGAGTCGTCCTCCGGCGCGGGCCCCGTCCGGCTCACGCCATGGAGGCGGCAATGAACACCTCCCGCGTCATGCATTCGGACGGCTCCCCGTTCTCGATCAGCATCTTTGCTACAATCGGGCCGTACGGGCAGGGGCGGAATCCGGCTGCCGGCCGTGTTTGCGATCCGTCCGACCTTCCCCCAGTTTCGACGATTCCAAGGAGTTCCCTATGGCTGGCGTCCTGCTTCGATCCGGCAGCCTGAAGCACTTTTTGCCCCTGGGTGCGACCGGCAATCCGGTCTACCGGGCGGCTTCGCAATTGCGGGCCGCGATTCGGCGGCAACTCGGCCAGGAGGCGGCGGATCACTTCGCCGTACCGGTTCAGGACGAGAAAGGGGACACCATAGACTGGTATTCGGCCTTCGATGGAGACGTGGTGCCCTGGACTTCGGCGACGCCGGAGGAGCGCGGTCCGGCGAGAGCCAGCCTCTTGGCCGCGCGAGAGCGCCTGCTCGAAAAGAGCCGGGCGCTGCAGGCGTCGGAGGACAGCGAGCAGCAGGTTTTCGGCAAGCTGCTGGCGCTGGCGACGCGTATTCCGGGAGAGGATCACGTGTATCTCGTCGGGGGCCGGCCGGTCATGACATTCTGGGGCTTCGGAGGGCGTGACGAGCCGCCGGAGCGCGACGTGCTGGCCAGCCTCGATGTCGGCGGCATCTCGGTGTCGCCGGCGCGGTTCGAGGCGGGGCCGGGCATGGCTCCCCCGGCGCCGGAGCGCCGGCGCTGGTGGCGCTGGCTGTGGCTCTTGCTGCCGCTGCTGCTGCTGGGATTTCTCCTGTTCGGCTTGAGGAGCTGCGGGCCGGACGGCCTCGCTGGGCTCATGCGGCAGGAGCCCACGCCGTCTCCGGTGCCGCTCGCCCAGAACCGTGACGCTGTTCCCGAAGCATCTCCCTCCGCCCGGCCCGGGGAGGCGGTCCGGGAGCAAATACGCCGTGGCGATGCCGCCTTCGGTGAGCGGAGCGATCAGAGCGAGCGCCATGATCGCGAGGATATGAGCGTAAGCCGTACGGTCGACGGTTCCCGTACCGTCGGGGATACCACTCGTGCGGCACGGAGCCCGGAGGGGGCGGCCGACATCGAAAACCGGGACACCTCGGCCGCGATGCCGCCCGCAAGCGCGGCCACCGACGAAGAAAGCACATCCGCCCCGGAGGCCGAATCGGCCGATGCCGACATGGCGGGGACCGAATCGTCTGACGGCAACGCGGCGAAATCCGATTCCGGCGCCGACGGACAAACCGCCGATGCCAGTCCGTCCGAAGGGAGCGGAACACCCGCCGACGAAAAATCTGCCGCAAGCACCGACCAGCCAGCGGAGAGTCCGTCCGGGCAAGGCGCTTCGGGGACCGGAAGCGGCGTAACGGCTTCCGGCGCTCCGCTGACGATTCCCAAAGAGGCCGCCAGGCAGGGTTCGACGGATTTCCTGAACGGCCAGTGGCATTCCGTCACCGGCCTGCAGGACAGCTCCGGCAATCCGGTCCAGCTCGAATACGACTTCAAGGGCACGGAAGGCATGGCCCGGCTGAAGCGTTCGGTCGGCGGCAAGGAGATGGAATGCACTGCGCCGGTGACTTCGAGCTTCAGCGGCTCCAAGCTGGTGATCGACCAGGCCGGCGACATCCGCTGTCCCGACGGCAGCAGCATCCAGCGCTCGAAGGTGGAGTGCGCCACCGACCCGCAAGGCCATGCGGTGTGCAAGGGCAAGAATCCGGACGGCTCCGATTACAATGTCCGGATCACCAAGAAATAGCGGATCGAGCGGGGAAGCCGAATGCTGAGCGAATTGGTGGAGTTCGCCGAAAACGCCACGCTGATCATGCGCAGCGGGGTCCAGTTCATGGATTTCGGGCTGACGCTGGATCTGCGCCGGGAGCCGCCCGGCGAATTTGCCCTGCAGAGCGGCCAGCGCTCGCTGGCGCGGCTGGAGTGGGACGAGCGGCGTGAGCGCCACGTCCATCCGGGCGATCCGGTGCTGGTGGTCAAACCCAAATTCAGCGTCGGCGTCGACGAGTCCATCAAGCTGCTGGACGGCTGCTGGCTGCCGCTGCCCATGCTGCGCGCCGGTCCCCAGCGCCGCTTCGATCAGGGACCGACGACCTGGGCCCGTGGCCGGATCGTCAAGCTCGGCGAAGGCGAGGACCTGCGCGGCCACACCCACCGCCTGACGCTGGCCTTCGACACCCAGGTGCTGGAGGCGCGCGAGGCCACGGCCTATCTGGCGCCGACCCGCGCCGACGTGCAGACCGGCGCCAGTTTCCAACTCGCCCACCGTGCGCACGAAATGGGCTGGTATCCGGAGCTGTCCTGGGTCGACGAATGGCTGGCGGAGGTGTTCCGCGACGAGGCGGCGGCTAGGCTGAAACTGCCGGCTGAGGATGTCGACAGCGAGATCGACCAGCTCAGCCATCACGCCCATTACCTCAATTTCCTGCACCTGATCGGTACCCGGGCCGGCATTCCGGAAGTCCGGGTGCGCAGCAACGCGCCGGACGACATCTACGCGCCTATCCCGGTCGATCTGGTGCTCGATGTCGGCAATTCCCGGACCTGCGGCATCCTGGTCGAGGAGCACCCGCAGCAGCACGACGGCCTCAAGAACCGCTACGAACTCACCATCCGCGATCTGTCCGAGCCGCACAAGGTCTACCACGAACCCTTCGAGAGCCGGGTGGAATTCGCCCAGGCCCTGCTGGGGAAGGAGCACTTGGCCTGCAAGAGCGGACGCAACGACGCTTTCGTCTGGCCGACCATCGCCCGGGTCGGGCGCGAGGCGGCGCGGCTGGCCAACCATCGCCGCGGCACCGAAGGCTCGACCGGGCTCTCCAGCCCCAAGCGCTACCTCTGGGACGAAGACCGCTACGAGCCCGGCTGGCGCTTCAACGTCGCCTACAGCCGCGAGGAGATCGAACCCCACGCCACCGGCGCGCCGTTCAGCAACCTGATCAACGAGCGCGGCGAGGCCCTGCACGAGCTGCCGGAGGCCGAGCGCATGCCGGTGTTCGTGCCCAAGTATTCCCGCAGCTCCTTGATGTGCTTCTTCCTGGCCGAAATCCTCATCCATGCGCTCGGCCAGATCAACAGCCCGGCCCAGCGGATCAAGCAGGGCGATCCGGAGAAGCCCCGGCATCTGCGCTCCATCATCATCACCGTGCCGCCCTCCATGCCCAAGCCGGAGCGGCAGATCTTCGCTTCGCGCTTGCGCCAGGCCATGGTCTTGGTATGGAAGGCACTGGGCTGGCAGCCGGAGGACGACGGCATCGACGCGGTGGACGCGGCCGGCAACCCCACCGCCTGGCCGCGCTTCCCGACGGTCCACACCGAATGGGACGAGGCCACCTGCGCCCAGGCGGTGTTCCTCTTCAGCGGCATCCACGAGCATTTCGGCGGACGGCCCGAGGATTTCTTCCGTTCTCTCCGGCGGGCCGGTTCGGACCGCGGGACCTTAGCGATCACGTTGGCCTCGATCGACATTGGTGGCGGCACCACGGACCTGGTGGTGGCCGACTACCGGCTCGACCATGGCCAGGGCGCCAACGTCTACATCCTGCCGGAGCAGCGCTTCCGCGACGGTTTCAAGGTGGCGGGCGACGATCTGCTGCTGGAGACGGTGCAGAAGATGATCGTGCCGGCGATCGAAGCGGCGCTGCTCGACTACGGTGTGGCCGATCCCGCGCCCTTGTTGTCCCAGCTCGTCGGCGCCGAGACCCTGTCGGTACAGGACCGCACCTCGCGTCAGCGGCTGGCCCTGGAGGTGTTCTATCCGCTGGGGCTGAAGCTGTTGCATGCCTACGAGCGCTTCGATCCGACCCTGCCGGCGGAATCCCGCAGCTTCAGGATCGGCGAACTGCTGGCCGGGGAGGATCGCCCCTCCGAGCACGTGGTGCGGCATTTCGCGCTGGGGGTGAGGCGGTCGGCCGGCGCCAGAACTGAGGATTTCGATTTGCTCGAAGTGGCGATTCCCTTCGACCTGCACCGCCTGCACCGGCTGTTCCTGGAAGACCAGTTCGAGATCTGCAAGACCATCCGGGCGCTGTGCGAGATCGTCCACCTGTACCACTGCGACGTGCTGCTGCTGAGCGGGCGGCCTTCCTGCATGCCAGGCATCCTGGCCCTGTTCCGCCGGCTGCTGCCGCTGCCGCCCGAGCGGGTCGTGCCGCTGGCGGGGTTCCGCGCCGGGGTCTGGTATCCCTTCCACCGCGACGGCCGGATCGGCGACCCCAAGACCACCGCGGTGGTCGGGGCGATGATCTGCAAAGTCGGCGGCGCCCGCCGCATCCCCAATTTCAACTTCCTGGCCCATGCCTACAAGGTGTACTCGACCGTCCGCCACCTGGGGCTGATCGACCAGAACCTCGTGCTGCGCGACGCAGACGTGTACTACCGCGACATCAACCTGGATGACGAAAACTACGAGCTGCCGGACCGCCCGTTCGAGATGCGCGCCCGGATGATTTTAGGCTTCCGCCAACTCGCCTCCGAGCGCTGGCCGGCGACGCCGCTTTATGTGCTGGACCTGAGCGACCGTGCCAAGCAGCTCCTCGCCAGCGCCGACCGCACCGCGCCCGCCGTGATCCAGATCGCCCTCAAGCTGGACCGCAAGAAAGGCGCAGGGCCCGAGAGCTTCAGCGTGGCCTCCGCCGTCACCAGCCAGGGCACCGCCCTCAACCCGGCGCGCGACATCGTGCTCAAACTCAACACCCTGACGACGGTCGGCATCGGCGAGAGCAGCTATTGGCTGGATACGGGCAGCATCATCCGTTGAGGGCATTCGAATGACGAACTGGGACGACAAGTCACTGACCGAGCGTTGCGACGCGATCTTCCGTGGCGCCGGGGAGGCGCTGGATTGGGTGGCGGAGGTGCGCAACAACGCCCAGCGGCTGGACCGCGAGGGGGACGGCCTGATCGAGAAGCTCCGGCGTTCGCGCAATCTGTGCCGGCGCCTGGGGGCCGCGGCCAAGCGTCCGTTTTCCGCCGGGGTTTTCGGCATGTCGCAGGCCGGCAAGTCGTATCTGATTTCCACGCTGGCGCGTTCCGCCGAGGGCGATCTGCAGACACTGCTGGACGGCAAGCGCGTCGATTTCATCGGCCATCTGAATCCGCCCGGCGGCGGCAAGGAGGCGACGGGGCTGGTGACGCGCTTCACCCGCAAGCCGGGGGGTGCACCGCAAGGATTCCCGGTCGAGCTGACCCTGTTCTCGGAAGGCGACATCGCCAAGATCCTGGGCAACAGCTTCTTCAACGACTTCGACCGGGAGCGGGTGAGCTTCGACACCGATCCGGAAAAGCTCCGCGCCCTGCTGGGACGGCTGGAACCCTTGGCCCAGCCCGAACCGACCGGGGGCCTGAGCAGCGACGAGGTCATCGACCTCATCGACTATTTCGAGCGCCGCTTCGAGAAATCCTTCGCGCCCCTGCGCGCCGACTACTGGCCCAAGGTGATCGAACTCGCGCCGCGGCTGCGGACCGAACACCGGGCGGAATTGCTTTCGGTGCTGTGGGGCGAAATTCCCGACCTGACCCGCGCCTACCGCCTGCTGGCCGAGGCCCTGGCGCGGATGTCGCACGCCGGCACGGTGTTCGTGCCGCTGGCCGCGTTGGTGTCCGAGACCGGGAGCGAACTGGCCTGGCGGGCGGACAGCATCCTCAACGTGGACGTGCTGGACAAGCTGGGCAAGGATGGCGGCGAAAGCTTGAAGGTCTTGCCCCAGCGCGAGGACCAAACTCTGGCCGAGGCGGCGGTATCGCGCCCGGTGCTGGCGGCGTTGACGGCGGAGCTGCGCTTCGTGCTGGCCGACGCCCCGGCCATCGGCCTGCTGGAGGAGGTCGACCTGCTGGACTTCCCCGGCTACCGCGGCCGGCTGGATATCGCCGACCTGGAGGAGGTGCGCAAGCAGCTCAAGCGCGAGGACGCCGACCCGGTGGCGCAGCTCATGCTGCGGGCCAAGGTCGCCTATCTGTTCGAGCGCTATACCGAGGATCAGGAGATGAACGTGCTCCTGATGTGCACCCGCTGCGACAGCCAGATCGAGGTCACCTCGCTGGCGCCGGCCCTGTCGGCCTGGGTCCACGGCACCCAGGGCGAGACGCCGGCCGACCGCGGCGCGCGTCCGCCGGGGCTGGTCTGGGTGGTCACCCAGCTCGACCGCCGGCTGGAGGCCAAGCCGGGCCAGACCGCCGTACAGCAGCGGCAGGAGTGGGCCAACATGGTCCACATCACTCTGCTGGAGCGCTTCGCCCAGTGCGACTGGCTGAACGATTGGACCGATGGCAAGCCGTTCGACAACGTGTTCCTGGTGCGCAAGCCCGGCATGCTGCGCAGTGCATTCAAGGTCGATGCGGAAGGCATGGAAACCGATTTTCTGTCCGAGGACGAACGACAGAGGCTGGCGGGACAGCGTGACTATTTCCTGAACAACGAAGCGGTGCAGCGCCATGTCCGCGATGCCGGCGCGGCCTGGGACGCGGTGCTGAGCGTCAACGACGGCGGCATGACCCGGCTGGCCGAGTACCTGCGCACCGTCTGCCTGCTCGATGCAAAGTGGAGCCGGATCGGGGAGCAGGTCGTGAAGATCCAGCAGGAAATCGGCGAACACCGGCTGCTGCCGTATTTCCAGGCCGAAGGCGCGGGCGAGGTCGAAAAGAAGAAGCGCTGCGCCGAGCAGCTCTACCAGGCCGTGGTCGAGTCCCCGGACGGCTTCGGCGAGCTGCTCTACCGCCTGCATCCCGCCGCCGAGCAGTTGCGGCGGCTGTATCTCGCCGCGGACGCTACCGGCCAAGAAGGCGAAGCCGATGCCGCCAAGCCGGCGCCGGCACGCCGCGGCCTCATCAACCTGCCGGTAGCGAAAGCCGCCGAAGCGGCGCCGGTGCCGGAACGCAGCGGCCGCGCCGAGAATTTCGCCAAGGCCGCGGTCTCGGCCTGGATCCGCCAGCTCCGGGCCTTGCCGGAGCAGGCAGATTTGCTGCGCTATTTGGGGCTGGGCGAGGGGGCGGCGCGTATCGTCAGCGACGAGCTGGTCACCGGCACCGACCGCCACAAGCTGGAAAGGAAGCTGGTGGAGGCCTTGCGTCCGCTGGAAGAGATGCGCGGCACCACCCGCATCGGCATCGTCGACCAGCAGGTGATGGCAGTGCGGCGGGTCATCGGTGATTTCGTCGACTTGCTGGGATGGGCCGATACGCCCGTTGTTGCCCGGCCCGAATCGCCGCTGGGCGGGCGCAGGCTGTTCGAGCCGCCGGCGCCCATTACCGCCGCGGCGCTTCCGCAGCTCGGGGCGGAGGAGCTGAATTACCCCGCGGCCTTCATCGTCGACTGGCTGGAAGCCTTCCGCAGACTGGCGATGGACAACGCCGGCCACAGCGCCGGCCGCGAGATCACGCCGGAGCAGAATCTGCGGCTGGGCGAAATCCTGGCGACGCTGGGTATCGTGGCCGGACACTGAGGGAGGCGGCGATGGCGATCAAGTGCGAATTGGTCAACGACCCGGTCATGGGTCCCGGCCACGGGCTGATCCGGATCGGCGGGCTGGAGCAGACGGGTGGCAGGCTCGAATTCTGTCTGGAGCGCAACCAGGGCTCGGCGCCTTTTCTGGGGCGGGATGGAGGCTGGCAGGCGCAGGAATGTTGGCATGAGGTGGACGCGGGGCCGGCCGGTATCGGCGAAGGGAGGGATATCGAAGCCGCACCCGCCCAAGCCCCCCCAATCCCCCACGAAATCCCGGTCGGCCCCGAAATCGTCGACCTTATCGTCAGCCAGCCCCACAGCGTGGTGTTCCGCCTGACACTGTCGGTGGACGGCGCCCGCTACCCTTGCGTTCTGCGGATTCAGCGGCCTTTGCTCGGCTCCGGCGCTTATTTCGAGGCCAAACCGGCTCCCTTGCCCCAAGCGGAACCCGAACCGGTTCCGGAGCCTGAGCTGGTTCCCGAACCCGAGCCCATGCCTGAGCCGGAGCCGCCGCCCGAGCCGGTTCCGCTGCCTGTTCCTCGTTCGTCGCGCCGCCTCTGGTACGGATTCGCCCTGCTGCTGGTGCTAGCCGGCGCGGGCGCTTGGGCCTGGTGGGATTGCCGGATCCCCGCGCTGCCGGGTCCGCGGTGCCAAGCCGCGGGGCCGAAACCGGAGCAGAAGGCCGAAGTTCAGCCTATTTCACCGCCCCGGCATTGCACGGGCTTAAGCGCCGAGGATTGCCTCGCCGCCGCGGAAAAGAGCCTGGCTGCGCGCCAGCCGGATGCCGCCCGCCAGTTGTTCCAGGAGGCAGCCGAGCTGGGCGCGCCCAAGGCCTATATCCAACTGGCGCGGATGTACGATCCGGACACCTGGTCCGCCGAAACCAGCCCCGCGGCGAACGCCGACTGGGAAACCGCGGCCTACTGGTACGACGAGGCGGCCCGCACCGGAGACAAGGATGGCAGGCTCGCGGCGGGGCGACTGTACTGCCGCAACACCCGGGACCCGGCCTTCCTGTCCCACGCCCTGGAACTGCTGAGGAAGTTCGTTTTGGAAGCGCCGGGCGATGCGGCCGCCGAGGCACTGTTGAAGGAATGCGAGGAGAAGGCGAAATGAAACTGCGCTTGAGGGTATTCGGCTTGGTCGCCGTTCTGTTCATGGCGCCGGTTTTCGCCGCCGAGCCCCTGCTGATGCCCGGCAAGAAGACCCTCTACCAGCGCGTCCTGACCCGCCCCGGCGCCCGCATCGTGCCCAATCCGGGGAAGACCGACGGCAAGCCCGCGGCGGCGCTGTCGCGCTACTACGTCTACGAGCGGGAAACCCTGGACGGCAAGGAATGGCTGCAAGTCGGCGGCAATGCCCGTGGCAAGATCGACGGTTGGCTGGATGCCGCCCAGAGCGTGCCGTGGAACCAGCAACTGACGCTGGCGTTCACCAACCCGGCGAACCGTTCCAGGGCGCTATTGTTCGAGAAGAAGGATGGCGTGCTGGAGGTGCTCAAGGCGGCCGATCCCGGCGCCGCGGCCGCGTCCATCCTGAAGACGGTGGAATCCGGCAAACCCGATCCTCGGCTGATTTCGGTGGAGCCCCAGGAATACGTCGATCCGGCCAGGAAATTCTACCTGTTGCCCATCCTGCAGGCGGAGGAGCTGACCTCGCCCCGCAACGTGCGGGTACTGGAGGTCGCCTCGGTCACCGCCAAGTCCGGCGAGACTTCACCGGCGGAAGCCCAGCGCAAGGCCCAGGACGCGCCTTCGGTGCTGCGCAGCTTCAGCGCCGCGGTGGTGTTCGTGATCGATTCGACCATCTCCATGGGGCCGTACATCGACCGTACCCGCGACGCCGTGCGCCGGGTCTACGCCAGGATCGAGAAAGCCGGGCTGGCCGACCAGGTCCGCTTCGGGCTGGTCGCCTTCCGGTCCAGCACCCAGGCGGTGCCGGGGCTGGAATACGTCTCCAAGGTGTTCGCCGATCCCAGCGAAGTGAAGACCGGCAAGGATTTTCTCGCCAAGATCGCGAGCCTCAGCCCGGCCAAGGTGTCGAGCTCGGCCTTCGACGAGGACGCCTACGCCGGCGTGATGACCGCTTTGCAAAAGATCAAATGGAGCGAATTCGGCGGACGCTACGTGGTCCTCATCACCGATGCCGGGGCCATCGACGGCAACGACCCGCTGTCCCAGACCAAGTTGGGTGCGGAGCAGGTCCGCATCGAAGCCGAGCAGCTCGGTGTGGCTCTGTTCGGACTGCACCTGAAGACGCCCGCCGGCAAGGCCGACCATGCCAAGGCTGCCGGCCAGTACAAGGCCCTGACCCAGAACCAAGTCGCCGGCCGGCCGCTGTATTACGATGTCGAATCCGGCGACGTGGGCAGGTTCGGGAAGATCGTCGATTCGCTGGCCGACACCATGGCCAAGCTGGTGGAAGGGGCTTCGCAAGGCCAGATGGTGGCCGGTAGCGCGCGCACCGCGGCGAGCGCCAAACCGAAGGACGAGAGCGAACGGATCACCAGCGACGCCCTGCTGCTGGGGCATGCCATGCAGCTCGCCTATCTCGGCCGGGAGAAGGGTACGCAGGCGCCCAATCTGTTCCAGGCTTGGCTGTGCGACCGCGACTACGCCCACCCCGAGCTGGCCGCCACCGAAGTGCGGGTGCTGCTGACCAAGAACGAACTGAGCAATCTCAGCCAGACCGTCAAGCTCATCCTCGACCAGGGCGAGAAGTCGCAGGAGACCACCGGCACCGCCGCCTTCTTCGACCTGCTGCGGTCCTCGGCGGCGCATCTGGTGCGCGATCCCGCCAAGCTGGCCGACCCCAAGGCCCGCAAACTGGCCGAACTCGGCCTGCTCGGCGAATACCTGGAAGGCTTGCCCTACAAGAGCGCGGTGATGAACCTGACTTCCGACCAATGGGAGCAGTGGAGCCAGCGCCAGCAGGAGGACTTCCTCGACGGGCTGCGCCGCAAGCTGCGGCACTACCAGATATACCACGACGATGCCGACCGCTGGGTGATGCTGGACGGCTCGAACGACCCCAGCGAAGCGGTCTACCCGGTGCCGATCGGCGCCTTGCCGTGATGCCGTTGCTGGAGCTCGCGGGCGTCGAGCGGCGCCGGGGCGAAGGCGAGGGAGCTTTCACGCTGGCGGTCGAGGGTTTGTCCCTACGCGAAGGTGAATGCCTGGCCGTCACCGGCCCCAGCGGCTCCGGCAAGAGCACCCTGCTCGACCTGCTCGGGCTGGTGCTGCGCCCGGATCGGGCGGATGCGTTCCGGTTTCTCGACCAAGACGTGGCCGCGCTGTGGCGTTCCGGCGGAGACGGCGGACTCGCCGCCCTGCGTTCCAGGCACCTCGGTTATGTGTTGCAGACCGGCGGCCTGCTGCCTTTCCTTGACTTGCGGGAAAACGTGGAGCTGTCTCGCCGCCTGTTGGGGCTGAAACCGGACGCGCTGACCGGCGAGCTGCTGGCCCGCCTGGGACTGACTCGTCTCAAAGCCAAGAAGCCCCGCGCCCTTTCGGTGGGGGAACGCCAGCGGGCCGCCATCGCCCGCGCCTTCGCCCACCGGCCCGCCCTGGTGCTGGCCGACGAACCCACCGCCGCGCTCGATCCGCCCCAGGCGCTGGAAGTCTGCCGGCTGATGCTGGAATTGGCGGCGGAATTCGGCATCGCCCTCGTGATCGTTTCCCACGACTGGGCGCTGGTGCGCCGGCTGGGACTGGCCGAAATCCGGGTGTTGCCGGAACCCGGCCCCGACGGTTGCCGCAGCCGCCTGGAGCGGGTAGCCGATGCGTGATGCCGTGTGCCAACTGCGTAGCGTCGCCGGGCTCGCCGGCCGAGACCTGCTCCACGAATGGCGGGTAACGCTCTGCCTGGCGCTGGCGATCGCCGCCGTGCTGGCGCCCCTGCTGGTGCTGTTCGGCCTGAAGTCCGGCATCGTCGACACGCTGACGGCGCGGCTGAAATCCGATCCGCGCAACCTCGAGATCGTCTGGCGGCTGAACGGTTCGTTGGACCGCGATTGGCTGGCACGGCTCCGTTCGGATCCGCAAGTCGGCTTCGCGGTGCCCAGCACCCGAACCCTGGCCGCTACCCTGGACCTCGCCGCAGCCGATGGGAAAGGCCTGCAGGACGTCGACCTGATTCCCACGGACAAGGGCGATCCGCTGTTCGGCGCCGCGGATGCGGTTCCGGAAGGGATGGGCGAACTGGCCCTGACCCATGAGGCGGCCGGCAGACTCGGCGTCTCGGCCGGGATGAGGGTGGAAGGCGTCGTCTACCGCAATCTCCACCAGCAGCGGCAGGTGCTGAGGCTGCCGCTGCGCGTGAGCGCCGTGCTGGCCGAATCCCATTATTCCGGCTGGGGTGCGTTCGTGGCGCTCCCCCTGCTGGAAGCCCTGGAACGTTACCGTGACGGTTACGCCGTGCCCGAGCTGGGCGTTGCCGACGGCACGTCTTACACCTCCGGCTCGTCCCGCTATGCCCGGCTCCGGCTCTATGCGCGTAGTCTGGAAGCCGTGCCGGTGCTGGCCGAGTCGCTGCGCGGGCAAGGCTACGACGTCTCCACCCGCAGCAAGGACATCGAACTGGTCAGGAACGTCGACCATGCTCTGAGCTTCCTGTTCCGTCTGATCGCCGGCGTCGGCATCGCCGGCTGCGTGCTGTCACTGGGCGCCAGCCTCTGGGCCAACGTCGAGCGCAAGCGGCGCGAACTGGCCCTTCTGCGCTTGGTCGGCATCCGCAATGCCTTGCTCGCCGGCTTCCCCGCCTTCCAGGCCGCAGGCGTCGCCGCCGTTGGGATCGCGCTGTCGTTCTCCGCCTATTTCGCCGCGGCGGAGGCGATCAACCGGACCTTCCAGGCAGACCTTGCCAGGGAAGAATTCGTGTGCCGCCTGCTGCTGCGCGATGGGGCGATAGCGGCGCTGTTGACGGAAGCGCTCGCCGTCATCGCCTCGCTGATCGGCGTGGCGGACGTGCTCCGTATCGAGCCGGCGGAGAGTTTGCGGGAAGTTTAGGTGCCTTGACGCATATCCTTGTTATGATCATAGTAATGACTATAGTCGTATCCGGGGCTCGATGATGAAGGTCGTATCCAAGAGTGTCTTGAAGGCGCACATGCTCGAATTTTTTCGGGATATCGAAGCCAGCGGCGAGGAACTGGTCGTTACCAGCAACGGCCAGCCGGTGCTGAAAGTCGTTCCCTATCATCGGGAAATGACGGTGGACGAAGCTTTTGCCGACGTGCGGGGTAAGATCGCCTATCACGGTGATTTACTGGCGCCCACGACTGAAGAATGGGGAATCACCTGATGGTCGTTCTCGATACCCACGTGCTGGTATGGTGGACGCTGGATCCGGCCAAGCTTTCCGCAATCGCCAAGCGGCATTGCGACGCCATCGCCTCAGCCGGTGCGGCTATCAGTTCCATCTCCCTGTGGGAGGTCGGCATCAAGGTCAAACGTGGCCAGCTCGATCTCGGCATAGACTTCGCCGATTATGTCCGCCGGCTCCAGCTCGTGAAGGGCTTGAAGATCGTTCCGGTTGACGCGGACCATTGGATGGCGAATCTCGAACTGCAGTGGGAGCATCGCGATCCGGCCGACCGGACGATCGTCGCCACGGCGAAGCTGTTCGATTTGCCTTTGCTCAGTAAGGACGAAATTGTGCGGGCGTTCTATGCCAAGGCAATTTGGTAGATTTAGCAGGTATTGACCGGGGCACGCTCGGATTAAACTGATGCCGCAGGTTTTGTCTGACTACATTTTTAACAACTCCAGCGAAGGAAAGACTCCAGATGACTAGAACCCCGAAAGCATTTGCGCTGTTCGCCGTTTTCGTTCTCTTCTTGTCCGCTTGCGCGTCGCAGCCCCTGACTCGCGCCGAAAAAGAAGCCCAACGGGCGGAAATCCGCTCGATGGCAAACCAGACCCTGGCGCAGCTCTACCAGAGCTATCCCGAGGCCAGGGCGCGCGTCCGCAAGTCGGCCGGTTACGCGGTATTCAGCGATTTCGGGATGAAAATTCTCTTCGGCGGCGGTTCACACGGCGAAGGCGTCGCCATCAACAATGCGACCCAGAAGGCAACCTTCATGAAGATGTTCGAGCTGTCGCCAGGCCTGGGCTTCGGGGCACAGAAGTTCCGCGTCGTGTTCCTGTTCGACACGCGGGAAGCCTTCGACACGTTCGTGAATTCCGGCTGGGAGTTCGGCGGGAACACCGAAGCCGCCTTGCAGACCACCACCCAGGGGGCGGGCGGACGGTTGGGTGTGTCGGTGTCGCCGGGCGTGACGATGTACCAGATCAGCGAAGCCGGCGCCATCGTCGGCATCAGTGTCGCCGGCGCCAAGTACTACAAGGACGACGATCTGAACTAGCCCAAACCGGGAAGGGAAGAGGCGGGAAGCCTCACTTCAGCGCCTTTTCCCACCGGCTCACCACCGCCGCGGCCACGCTGTTGCCGAACACGTTGGTCGCGCTGCGTCCCATGTCCAGTACCTGATCGATCCCCAGCAACAGGAGCAGACCTTCCGCCGGCAGGTCGAACATGTCCAGGGTGGCGGCGATGACGATCAGGGACGCCCTCGGCACCCCGGCAATCCCCTTGCTGGTAAACAGCAGCACCAGCAGCATCAGCAATTGATCCGCCGGCGCCATCGCAACGCCGTAGGCCTGGGCGATGAACAGCACGGCGAACGTCATGTACATCATGCTGCCGTCCAGGTTGAAGGAATAGCCCAGCGGCAGCACGAAGCCGCAGATGCGCTCGGGGCAGCCGAAACGTTCCAGTTGCTGCAGCAGCTTGGGATAGGCCGCTTCGCTGGTGGCCGTGGCGAAGGCGATCAACGCCGGTTCACGGACATGCCGCAGCAGGCTGGCGATCCGCCGGCCCAGCAGCACAAAGCCGACGCCGCCGAGCACCGTCCACAGCACGGCCAGGCCGAGGTAAAACTCGCCGATGAAGATGCCGTAGGAGCCCAGTACGCCGAAACCGTTCTTGGCGACCATCGAGGCCATGGCGGCGAACACCGCGACCGGCGCGAAGTGCATCACGTAGCCGGTGACCTTCAACATCACATGGCCGAGGGAATCCAGCAGCCGCACCGTGGGCTGGGCCAGCTCGCCGAGGTGGGCGCAGGCGATGCCGAAGAAAATCGAGAACACCACGATCTGCAGTATCTCGTTCTGCGCCATCGCTTCGAAAAGGCTCCTGGGGACGACGTGGGCGACGAACGAGGCCAGCGTGGGCTCGTGCTTCTGCAAGCCCGTGTCGGCGCCGGCCGCCGGCAGCTCCAGGTGCAGCGCCTCGCCCGGCGCGAGCAGATTCACCAGGGCCATGCCGATCACGAGGCTCACCAGCGAGGCCGAGAAGAACCACAGGATCGCCTTGCCGCCCACCCGCCCCACGGCGCGGCCTTCCCCCATCTTCGCCATGCCGGCCACGAGGGTGGCGAACACCAACGGCGCGATGATCATCTTGATCAGCCGCATGAAAACGTCCGTCATCGCGCCGAACACGTTCGTAATGCCGGTCAGCGCCTCGCCTTTGCCGATGGCGAGATTCAGGACCTCCCCGGCGATGACGCCGAGAACGATCGCGGCAAGTACGAAGAGCGTCTGATGGTTTGCACGCGAAGCGTGAATCGGAGGATTTGAACGTGAGGTGTTCATGGTTGCGTTTCGGGTTCCTGGTGGTGTCTTCAAAGCATTGGCTGTCAGTGGTGCCCAGCCGAATTCGGGTTATATGGAATTGCGTTCCTCCACTCCTATGGATTCCGATTCCAACAACCACAGGGCTTCCGTTTCAGCTCGGTTACAGCGGACGCTTAAACAAAGACTTGGATTGAAATCCGCTATTGGCACGATGGTTGCTCTCTCTACAATGACCCTGTCGCGACACCGGTCATCAACCGCAACGTTCAGTAACCCCATTTAGGAGGAATCTCCATGGCTAAGATCCAGAAATCTACTGACTCTTCGAGCCTGGCCGAAGTTGTTGACCGCATCCTGGATAAAGGGATCGTCGTCGACGTCTGGGCCAAGGTCTCGCTGGTCGGCATCGAACTGCTGTCCGTAGAGGCACGCGTGGTCGTTGCCTCTGTCGAAACCTACCTGAAGTATGCCGAGGCCATTGGCCTTACCGCCAGTGCTGCTGCGCCGGCCTGATGTTCTCAGCGCGCTGAGATGAGACGGGGAGGCTTGCCTGCGTCTTCACCGGCTCGGGCAAGTCGTCCTTCTTCAACGTTGAGAGGGGAATGATTATGGGACGTTTGACGAGTGATATGGCTCGGCTTCGCGGTGAAATCACTGCGATGCGCGAAGGACGCCATGCCCTGCAGCGGGACTTGAGAGACGCCGTGGCGACTTTGAAGCAGGATGTCGCCAAGACACAGGCCGCTTTTCACCGGGCCCATGCAGACATGGCGAAAGCCTCGCGCAAGACGAGGGAGACGTACGTCAGGGATATTTCTCACCAAGTCAAGGACTTATTACGCTTGGTGTCCGACGATATGAAAGGCGCGCGCCAAGCTTGGCGCGGTTGACCGAAGCTGCTCCAGAAAATCGCCAAGGATGGCAGATCTTGAAACGCCGATTGGGGCGTTGGGTGCCTTTTTGGAGTTCTTTTAGGATCGCCGGCTGGGCCGAATGGGGCGTCCAGTCCGGCGTCTGCCCACCAACTCTTGCCTAGACAGCGAGGTCATCGTGATGGCCGGCGACAACGTTGAAGAGCTTACATGTGCATTTTGCAAAGGCCGAGGAGTAGACCCCTACGGGGTGCCGTCGGAGTATTCGGCCTGTTGTGTGTGTGGGGGGAGAGGGAAGGTGTGGGTTACGGTGCCCCATATCGTATGCGCTCATTGTGTGGGGAGCGGTTCGATAAAAACCTTTACCTGTACAGCCTGCGGGGGGAAGGGCGCCGTTCCAGCCTGGCCGGGTACGGCCACCGTATGCGGAACCTGTCACGGTACCGGAGATGATGTGTCAAATGCCGGACTGGCGTGCCTGAATTGCCGCGGCAGCGGTTTTATCTCCGCTGGAGTACAGCCGTTTTTGGCTACCGCCGGCCTAAAGAAGCCGAAAGAAATCAAGATGGCCATGAAATCACCGCGAGGAAAAGTCCGTCATGAATATGCTGGTTGAAGAACTGCCGATCCCTGCCGTTGCCGAGGAAGTACTCGAGCTGTCCGCGGATAACGAAAATGTCCTGATCGAAGCGAGCGAGGAGTTTGTCAATACACCCTATGTGCAGGCGTTGACCGAACGCGCATTGACATATTTGTCCGTCGGCTATGCCGTGCACTTCGCCGGCCCGGCTGGTACTGGAAAGACCACGCTGGCTTTGCATGTCGCCGCACAACTTGCACGTCCGGTGATGCTGCTTCATGGCGACGACGAATTTACCGGCTCGGATCTGGTGGGACGAGGTTCCGGATATCGTAAATCCCGCGTCGTGGACAACTACATTCATTCCGTGCTCAAGACCGAAGAGCAGATGACCACGTTCTGGATGGACAACCGGCTGACCACCGCCTGTGAAGAGGGATACACCCTGATTTACGATGAATTCAACCGGTCCAAGGCCGAAGCGAACAACACTCTCCTCAGCGTTCTGGCCGAAGGCATCCTGAATTTGCCGAATCGGCGTCAACACTCCGGCGGAAGTTATATTCAGGTCCATCCGCAATTCCGCGCCATCTTCACTTCGAATCCGGAAGAGTACGTGGGTGTCCATAGGACGCAAGACGCACTCATGGACCGGATGATCACCATTGACGTGGGTCACCATGATCAAGAAACGGAGATTCAGATCACGCGCGCCAAGTCGGGCATTGCGCTTGAAGACGCTGCCGCGATCGTCGATTTGGTTCGCCAGATCAGAGGGGATAGCGGCCACCGGCCGACGATCCGTGCCTGCATAGCGATCGCACGGGTGCTGATGTATCACAATGCTCGAGCCCGAAACGACGATCCGGTATACCGGTGGGTGTGCAGGGACGTGTTGGGCGTGGATGTTGGCCAGTCTGGCATTGGATCAACAAGTCCGGCGTTCGAAAAGCGCTCGTTTCCGCTACGGAGTCCCGCGGCCATGGAGGAAGGACAGGACATTCCTGAAACAGCGTCGGAAATGGAGGTTGATCGGGCTTCCGGTGGGAGCAGGAAATCGGCGAAGAGTGCGAAGAGGGCAGGCTGAATCCGACGTATTTACCTGCGGGAGATGGTTTATGACAAAACTACGTAGGGGGTTAAGCAATATTCGAACGATATCGGGCCGTGTGCACCAGACATTCACGCCATACCGCGCTTATATGCAGATCAGTTGTCTGGAGATGGAAAAGAGCCGGCGGCTGGAGGAGCGAAGAAACGCCGCAGCCCGGATCGCGGAGATAGATGCGCGCCTGAGCGATATCGAGTCTGAGAAATCCAAGCTGGAATCCGCCCTGGATATGCAGGGGTTGCCGAGACAGCCGGTGGAAAGGAAGGAGACTTCCCACCGAAGAGCCGAGCGGCCACCTGACGCCGGTTTGAGGCTGAAATATTGAAGAAGAGGTCGGTATGTTGAACATCAGAACGGCGTCCCACATCAGACGCAGTCTCCATCTGAAGAGCTTCCGCTCCCATCCAACGTCCACCGGAATCGGGCTCGATCAACTGGACCGCCGTCGTCGCGAGTGGGCGGAGCTGCGCCTTTTCGCCAGGGAAATCAGGCGCCGCTGGCTGTCCGCCTGCTGGGACGACCACATCCGATCGGTACAAAGCTCCAGGAGAGTGTGAGATGAAGATCAACTGCATTGCCTGTGGTCACAACTTCGAAGTGGACGAGGCGTATCACGATTATGAAGGCTTGGTTCGTTGCTGGGTCTGTGGCACCTTGCTGGAGGTCACCACTGTCGAGGGCAGCATTCGCCGCTTGCGCTTACCTGGCGCATGCCAGCAGGTTCAGAGTCCTCAGACCGAAGTTCGGGTCGTCGAGGGAGCCTGAGCGATGGCTAGATCCCATTCGAAGGCAGCGCAAGGCGTTTATCTCTACGCCGTTTCGAAGGCGTCGGTTCGCATCGACGAGCCGCTTGCGGGGATCGCCGGAGGCTCCGTTTATGCCTTGGTGGAAGGGGATCTGGCCGCGATCCTGAGTGACGTTGACCAGCAAAAAATCCGTCCCGAGCGACGCAACATCGCCGCTCATCAAGATGTCCTTCGGCGCTTGATGGCCACTGATACCGTTCTTCCCATGGCTTTCGGCACGGTTGCGGAGAGCCGGAAAGCGGTCAGCAAGATGCTGAAAACCTATCAGTCACGGTTAGTCAAACAGCTGCGTGAGCTCGGCGGCAAAGTGGAAATGGGCTTGCGGGTAGCGCTCGATGCGCCGGATACCTACGAATATCTGATTGCACAATCGCCAGAAATCCTTGCGCTGCGTGACCAGATGGCGCTCAGGGGTGGAGGTGCGCATTCCGGCGAACGTGACCGTTGATTCCGGTGATCGTGACCGCCGGGGATCTCATGCCGCGCTGGAGGTTGGTTTTTTACTTGGACCGGTCACGTTGGGTCAAGCCGGCGGTGGTTTTGCGCATCGACTCGCCGGTCAGGGGTAGCCGGTGGGCGTTGTGCAGGAGGCGGTCGAGGATGGCATCGGCGAGGGTGGGCTCGCCGAGGTAGTCGTGCCAGTGCTCGACCGGCAGCTGGCTGGCGATGAGGGTGGAGCGCAGGCCGTGGCGGTCTTCGATCAACTCCATGAGGTCGTTGCGCTGAGAGGCGGTGAGCGGCTGGATGCCCCAGTCGTCGAGGATGAGCAGGTCGGTGCGGGCGAGCTGGTTCATGAGCCGGGAATAGGAGCCGTCGCCGCGGGCGACGGCGAGCTGTTCGAGCAGCCGAGGCAGGCGCAGGTAACGGACGGCTAGTCCCTGGCGGCAGGCCTGATTGCCGAGGGCGCAGGCGAGATAGGTCTTGCCGGTGCCGGTGGGGCCGGTGAGGCAGAGATTGTGATGGGCGCGCAGCCAAGAGCCTTCGGCGAGCGCGGCCATTGGGGGACGATGCAGGCCGCGGGGGTGGCGATAGTCGATATCCTCGATGCAGGCGGCAAGGCGCAGCTTGGCGTCCTTGAGCAAACGGCTGAGGCGGCGGTTGTCGCGGTAGAGCAGCTCCCGGTCGACGAGCAGCGCGAAGCGCTCGTCGAAGGAGAGATCGTGGGTGGCGGGCTGTTCGAGCTGTTGTTCGAAGGCCTCGCGCATGCCGGTGAGGCGCAGGGTGTGGAGCTTGTCCAGGGTTTGCTGGGTGAGCATGGTTTTGTCTCCTGTTGTAACGGGTTTCAGTTGTAGTAGTCGGGACCGCGCACGTTGCCGTGGGCCGGCAGCGCCGCGGCGGTCTCGTCATGGGCCTCATGCGGCTGGCGGTCGAGCCCCTTGTCGAGGATGGAGCTGACGGAGCGATAGGACGGTGATTGGATGGCCAAGGCCCGCGCACAGGCCGCCTCCAGCCGCGCTCGGCTGTAGCGCCGAGCGAGATTGAGCAGGCCCAGGCAGGCGCGGTAGCCGTGCTCGGGATGGGGCCGGTTGTTGAGCTGGTGTTCGACCACGTGCAGCGTCGCTACGCCGATGTCTTTGGCCCAGTTCATGAAGCGCCCCGGTGACCACTGGCGGTGCTCGCGGTGGGACTTGGGCATGTGCTCGGGGAGGGTGGAGAAGCGGCCGGCGCCCTGGCGCGGGTGCGCGGCGACGCGGTGTCCCCGGTGCAGCACCTCGATGCTGGTGGCGGTGGCGCGCAGCTCCAGCACCTGGCCGACCAGCGCATGGGGCACGCTGTAGAGGCGACCGCCGAACTCGACGTGGTAGTCGATGCCGGGCTTGACCTGTTTCCACTCGGCGTACTCGTAAGGCACCAGCGGCAGGGGTTTGAGGGCCGGCCGGTCGAGGGACTCGAACAGGTCGCGGCGGCTGTCGGGCTGGCGCTGGAAGGGGCGGCCGTTGAGTGACTCCAGCAGCTCGTGTATGGCCTGGTTGAGGGCCGCCAGGGAGTGGAAGGTGCGATGGCGCAGCCGGGCCAGAATCCACCGTTCCACGACTTGCACGGCCACCTCCACCTTGGCCTTGTCCTTCGGCTGGTAAGGGCGCGCCGGCAGGATGGCGGCGCCGTAGTGGCGGGCCAGCTCGGCGTAGGTGGCGTTGGGCTCGGGGGCGTAGCGGCAGGGCTGGCTCACCGCCGCGCGCAGGTTGTCCGGCACCCACAGCGCGGGGGTGCCGCCGAAGTAGCGCAGGGCGCGCTGATGGGAGGCGATCCAGTCCGGCAGCGCCTGGGTCCAGGTGGCCTCGGCGTAGGTGTAGCTGGAGGCGCCGAGCACGGCGACGAACACCTGCGCCTGGCGCAGCTCGCCGGTGGCGGGGTCGATCACCGGAACGGTGGGGCCGCAGTAGTCGAGAAAGAGCTTCTCGCCGGCGTGGTGAACCTGGCGCATGCTGCGCCGCTGCTGGCCCTGCCAGAGCCGGTAACGGTGGCAGAACTGGCTGTAACGGTAAGCGGCCTCGCCGTGGGTCGCCACGTACTCGGCCCACAGCAGCTGCAGGGTCACCCCCTTGCGCTTGAGCTCGTGGTGAAGGCGCGGCAGGTCCGGCTCCACGAAGCGCGCCGGGGCCGTGGGGGCGGGGAACAGCAACCGCTCCAGGGCCGCCTCGTCCATCGCCCCGGGCAGCGGCCAAGCAACGCCCTTCGCCTGGGCGAGGCTCACGTACTTGCTGACCACGCCCTTGGAGACGCCCAGCGCCCGGGCGATCTTCTCGTGGCTGAGCTTCGCCTCGTGCTTGAGGCGCAGAATCTCGGTGATGTGTCGCATGGAACTCCTCTTTGCCGGCATGTCGCCCCCTTCGAAAGTAAAAGGGCGGCTCTATGCCTGTTGGGGTTGAGAAATTCCAGCGCGGCTGAGGTGATTCCGGGAACGTGACCGCGATTTCCGGCATCGTGACCACCGATTCCGGCCGGAAGGCCAAAATCGGTCACGATCAAACGGAATCGCCGGTCACGTTCACCCGGCATGGGCGGTCACGATCAAACGGAATCGGCGGTCACGTTGGGCCGGAATACGCAGGAGGGGCGCACAGTGAGAAAATCGAGTTGGGACGGCAATTTGCGGAACTGCTCGAGGATACAAGAAGCGCGTCATTGGAAAAAATCGAGGCGGCCCTGGCACCGTTTTGTTTCGAGATTCATTCCAACACGGTCAAGGGCGATAAAGAGATCGCTAACCTTGCCTTTCTGGTTGACCGGGAAAAACTCCCTGAGTTCGAACGGGGGGCTGAAAAGATAGCAGATGAATTTGATGATCGTTTTACATTTCAATATAGCGGGCCTTGGGCACCCTATAACTTCGTAAGCATGGAACTCGACTTGTAGTTTACATATCTCGACTAAAATTGTTGTTTGGAGCAGGGGAGAATTCGATGTTAGTGGTCGACAATTTGGCGTTCGCCCCTGTGAGGGGGCTCATGTGGGTATTTCGCGAGGTGCAGAAGGCTGCGGAACAGGCCTTGCGGGATGAATAGAGTTGCTTCCGTTGAAATAAATGGATTTGTTGTGGTATAAAACAATTAACAACAATCGAATGATGTCAGCCAATGATTTTTGAAAAGTTCATGGAAGAAACCAGTGAGCGTACCGTCAGAGCCCTGATCGGAATGAGTAAGGCGCAATTCGCCAAGCTTTGCCCTATCTTTGAGGAGGCTCATGCGGAGATTCAGCAAGAACGCGTTCAGCAAGGCGAAATAAAACGGGTACCCAAAGGTGGCCATGTGGGCTATCTCGATCGGATAGATAAGAAGCTGTTCTTCATTTTGCATTACCTCAAGACCTACTGTACCTTCGATGTCCTGGGCTTTCATTTTGGCTTCAGCTCGGGACACGCGCATCGCCATGTGGCGCAACTTCTGCCCGTGTTACGGCGCAGCCTGGCGAAACTTGATCTGCTGCCCGAGCGGGAGCTGACGACCCCGGGAGAGATGATGAAGCTGATTGAAAAACATGGAGATATCATCATTGACGGGGTGGAATGCAGTTGCGTCAGGCCGCAGGATGACGATCAGCAGAAAGCCCACTATAGCGGTAAAAAAAACGCCATACGGTTAAAACCCTAGTCATTTCGACCCTGGCACGGCAAATTTTGTTCGTTGGAAGTATCGTGGCCGGCAGTGTTCATGATTATGCGCTGATGAAGCGATGGTTCGATCCTGCCTTATCATGGTTTGACGGTGCCGATGTCTGGTTGGATTTGGGGTTCTTGGGGGCCGCTTCCGATTATGGGAATAAAGCCAGAATTCACCTGCCTCATAAGAAACCCAGAGCCTCCAAGAACAATCCTCATCCCGCGTTGGCAGATCAACAAAGGCGCGAGAACAAAAAGCAAGCGCGAACTCGCATCTCCGTCGAACACTCCATTGGAGGAATGAAGACCTTTCATTGCTTGATGCATCGCATTAGAAACCGACTCAGTCTATTCATAGATAGCTTTTTCGGGCTTGGCGCTGGCCTTTGGAATCTAAAAATTTCTTTGTAATCATGCGGTTATCATCGGAAACAACTCTAATATGAAACCATAACCTCGGAACTTGGCCGCTTGCACCTGATGCTGGAGCGGCAGGAAATTTCCGAACAAGAATTCGACCGGCGTGAAAAGCAACTGCTCGACCGGATGGACGAACTGGAGGAGCAGGGCTATGGCCGGTCCAGCGAGCACTAGGCGAGTGATCGCCGAATCCGGCCCGGATCTCCCGGGGTCCGTTCGGAAATACGGTACCGCCGCTCCCGCGTCGTTGTGCGACGCCTTAGACAGATTGTTGACCACGGGTGTCGTGGTGGTTGCCGACGCGACGTTGACGGTGGCGGACATAGACCTGCTCCGGCTCCAGTGTCAGATCGTTGTCAGCTCTGCCGAGGAAAGCCGGGGCTGGCCGTGAGCCACAGCATCCGAATCGCTCTTTCGGCCGTCGGGGAGGAGGGCGCTGCTGAAGGAGCGGCGCCTGAGCAGCAGGTCCCAGACATTCAGCTTGGCGGGGAAAAAGCGGCAAAAGGTTTGGCGCAATTGGTTCTGACCCTGGTCAAGCTGCTCCACGAGCTGCTCGAGCGGCAAGCTTTGAGGCGGGTGGAATCAGGGGGACTGAGCGACGAAGAGATAGAGCGCTTAGGACAGGCCCTGATGCAGCAGACACAGGAGATCGATCGGCTCTGCGACGTATTGGGTCTCGAGCCGGAAGAGTTGAATCTTGACCTGGGGCCTCTGGGGCGCCTTTTCGATTAGGACTACGTTCATGCCTATTCAGCAACGCAAGCTGCAGCATGCTACCAACACTACGTCTCTGGGGGACCTCCTGGAACGTATTCTCGACAAAGGCGTCGTCATTGCGGGGGATATCCGGATCAACCTGGTGCAAGTCGAGCTTCTTACCATTCAATTGCGCCTCGTGGTTTGTTCCGTCGACAGGGCTAAGGAAATTGGCCTGGATTGGTGGAATGACCACCCGGCATTCCAGCGCGCCCACCGCGACGAGCGGTCCGTTCTGGACGCGCTTACACGCCTCGAACAGCGGCTGTCGGGCATGGAAGAGAGGTTTTCAGGTTTGGCGGCAATCGAGGGCCGAGAGTCAATCGAGCCGCCCCAAGGAAACGTGTTGGGCGCTTAGATTCATTTTCGCCGGTTCCGCCAAGACTCGGAATGAGGGAGGGGAAATGCAGTCCGGTAGTGATGCTTTACCCACGTGGTCGAGTGAACATGGGCCGCAGCGGGTTCTCTACTACTTTCCTATCCTTCATAGCAGGGCCGACATGGGCGGGTTGGGAGAGCAGGCTGCCATGAAGGCCATCGAGAAGATCGGGCTGGCGAAATGGGAAGCCCAATGCAGGTCGATCGAACAGGGCTGGGCCCGCATCGAGGAATTGATCGAAAGCTTGCATCTGGATTATCCCTCCTGTCGACTATACCAGGACGGCCTTCCCGTCTGCGGCCACGAGCTGCTGATTGTCAGGGATTTGGCGAAATCAGGGAGCCACAATCATCAATTACTTCTGACGCTGTACGAGCGTGGCGCGATGCTGATGGGCACAGAATCTCCCGATTTACTTATTGAAGAATATCAAATTGTCACACACTATCTGGCCCATAACAAGACGAAGACGACGACCAATTTCACGGAAATGGAGGCTCGTAGCGCGGAACTGTTGAAACGGCGTGATGGCTTCATCGCGGACAGAATTGCCGCAACTCTGCGGCCGGGAGAATCCGGTTTGCTGTTCCTCGGCTTGCTACATTCGCTGGAGGGTAAGTTGCCATCTGATATCCGGGTAATTTGCCCAATCGTGTCTCCGGTAAGGATTCCCAGCCAAGAGGGACAAAGTGTATGAGCGACACCGCCAGGGATATCCTGATCGTCGATGACGAACCTGCCATTTGCAACCTCCTTGCGCGTTTGATCAGGAAAGAAGGCTTGTGTGCGGAGGTTGCACATTCCGGTCTTTCGGCATTGGATGCCATCCACAAATCGCCGCCGGATCTGTTGCTCCTCGATTACCGGCTACCGGACATGACGGGGCAGGATGTCATGCGTGAGGCGCGGCTGATCTTGCCGGAATTGCCGGTCGTCGTGATTACGGCTTATGCCAGTGTTCAGACCGCCGTCGATTCAATGCGCGCCGGAGCGGTTGATTTTCTTGCCAAGCCGTTCGATCACAAAAAGCTGTTGAACATTATTCGTTCAACGTTAGCCAGACAAGAAGCTTCGCATTCTCCGTCGGTAGCTCACCGATTGACCACCGAGGGCGAAATACATTCGGGACTCCAGGATTCCATGGGGCCAAGCCGGGTAATCCGGGACCTGGCGCAACAAGTGGAGCGAGTCGCAGCTTCGAACTTCAACGTATTAGAGTTGTTTCCGATGATAACCGCATGATTACAAAGAAATTTTTAGATTCCAAAGGCCAGCGCCAAGCCCGAAAAAGCTATCTATGAATAGACTGAGTCGGTTTCTAATGCGATGCATCAAGCAATGAAAGGTCTTCATTCCTCCAATGGAGTGTTCGACGGAGATGCGAGTTCGCGCTTGCTTTTTGTTCTCGCGCCTTTGTTGATCTGCCAACGCGGGATGAGGATTGTTCTTGGAGGCTCTGGGTTTCTTATGAGGCAGGTGAATTCTGGCTTTATTCCCATAATCGGAAGCGGCCCCCAAGAACCCCAAATCCAACCAGACATCGGCACCGTCAAACCATGATAAGGCAGGATCGAACCATCGCTTCATCAGCGCATAATCATGAACACTGCCGGCCACGATACTTCCAACGAACAAAATTTGCCGTGCCAGGGTCGAAATGACTAGGGTTTTAACCGTATGGCGTTTTTTTTACCGCTATAGTGGGCTTTCTGCTGATCGTCATCCTGCGGCCTGACGCAACTGCATTCCACCCCGTCAATGATGATATCTCCATGTTTTTCAATCAGCTTCATCATCTCTCCCGGGGTCGTCAGCTCCCGCTCGGGCAGCAGATCAAGTTTCGCCAGGCTGCGCCGTAACACGGGCAGAAGTTGCGCCACATGGCGATGCGCGTGTCCCGAGCTGAAGCCAAAATGAAAGCCCAGGACATCGAAGGTACAGTAGGTCTTGAGGTAATGCAAAATGAAGAACAGCTTCTTATCTATCCGATCGAGATAGCCCACATGGCCACCTTTGGGTACCCGTTTTATTTCGCCTTGCTGAACGCGTTCTTGCTGAATCTCCGCATGAGCCTCCTCAAAGATAGGGCAAAGCTTGGCGAATTGCGCCTTACTCATTCCGATCAGGGCTCTGACGGTACGCTCACTGGTTTCTTCCATGAACTTTTCAAAAATCATTGGCTGACATCATTCGATTGTTGTTAATTGTTTTATACCACAACAAATCCATTTATTTCAACGGAAGCAACTCTATTGCTCATCGGAGAAACCGGGACTGGCAAGGAGCTCGTGTCCCAGGCTATTCACCGAACCAGTTCCAGGAGGAAAGGACCATTCATCCCGGTCGATTGTGGAGCGTTACCGGATCAGCTCCTGGAAAGCGAACTGTTCGGTCATGAAAAAGGAGCTTTTACCGGCGCCGTCCACCGCAAGCCGGGCAAGTTTGAATTGGCGAACGGTGGCACCTTGTTCCTGGACGAGATTTCCAATCTTTCCTGGACAGCGCAAGGCAAGCTGTTGCGGGCGATTCAGGAGCGCGTCATTTACCGCCTTGGCGGTACGGAACCGATACGCGCCAACGTCCGCTTGATTGCAGCGTGCAATCAGGATCTGACCTTCGCAGCAGAACGGGGCGAATTCCGCTCCGATCTTTTCTTTCGTCTGAATGAGTTCATGTTGCGGCTTCCAACGCTGCGCGACCGGCGTGAAGACATCAACCATCTGGCTCGGCGTTTCCTGAACGAGACAAATCAGGAACTGGGTCGGGCTGTCCAGGGTTTTAGCGCCGAGGCGGTAGAGCGCATGCATTGCTACAACTGGCCAGGGAACGTGAGGCAGTTACGCAATGTCGTCCGGCAAGCAGTCCTGATGGCCGACGAATATGTAGAGTTACACCATATGAATCTTCTGGACCCGTCGATCATCCCCGCTTCGTCATTGACGAATCTGGTCGTAGGAAACGATAAGGAATGGCTGGACACACCGCTGAAAGATGTCGTGCGGCGGGAGGTCGCCCAAATCGAAAGAAAAATCCTGGTAAGTGCCTTACGCCATACCACTGGTAACAAGGTCAAGGCGGCCCAACTTCTGCGCATCGATTACAAGACACTGCTCAACAAGGTCAAGGAATACTCCATAGACATCGGCTACAACTGAACGGAGCACGTTCCGGTCGAGATGTTATTCACATTGAATTGGGAAGAGGAGGATGGTTCATGAACAAAAAGAAAGAAGGTCTTACCGGGGGCGAGGCGCTGGAGGGCATTCTCTCCGGACTTACGGGCTTGGTGGACAAGCTGAACGAGCTGGCCAAAACAGGCAAGGAATTACACGAGCTCGGCGACGTAGCCGGCAGTGGCAAAGATAAGGCATTGCGCGCCGTCTACGGTTTGAAGGTGAAAGTAGGGCTGGGAGAAGAGGGCCCGAAAGTAGAGCCGTTCGGCAATCTCCGCGGCGATCAGGAGCACGGCTATACCGTGACCCCGGAGGTCTCCGAGCCAATCGTGGACGTGTTCGAAGAAGCCGACCACACCTTGGTCGTCGCTGAAATGCCGGGTATCGGCCTGGAAGACGTCAACGTCGAGATGGCGGATGACATCATGACTCTGGAAGCATCCAGCGGTACCAAGAAATACCACAAGGAAATCCTGTTGCCACGGGCCTACGACCGCGACCACCTGCGGCTCTCCTGTAACAACGGAATCTTGGAAATCAAATGTTTAAATGAATGAGGCGAGCCATGAGCGATGACGAACAGAACCTGGAAAAGTTCAAAGTCGCCGAGGCGTTGCCTAAGGATGTCGGGCGCGCCATCGCCCGCCTCGACCCAATGGATATCGAACGCCTGGGTGTCGAGGTGGGCGACATCATCGAGGTCAGCGGTAAGCGTGCCACCGTCTGCCGAGCCATGCCCGCCTACAAGGAGATGCGGGGCCAGGGGCGCATACAGTTGGATGGCTTGAGTCGTATAAACGCCAAGGTGGGCTTGGACGAATCGGTAACGTTGCGGCGGGTTTCGTGTCCCATTGCCGACCAGATCGTAGTGGCGCCGGTCAACGCCACGCCGAAACAGGGGGATCTGGAATACATCGCCGCACGCATGGACGGACTGCCGGTGGTCGACGGCGATCGTATCCGCATCAATCTGTTCGGCAGTCGTGCGGTTGAGTTTACGGTTACGGGCACAAAGCCGAAAGGCGCCGTGTTGATCGGTCCGCCGACCCACTTGGTTCTAGAGCAGCCGCGCGCAGGGGGCGCCGCCGAAAAGGCGGAGCAGGCCGCGGTTCAACGTTTGTCTTATGAGGACATTGGCGGTCTCAAGCCCCAGTTGTACCGTATTCGAGAAATGATCGAGCTGCCGCTCCGCCACCCCGAGGTCTTCGAACGGCTCGGCATCGACGCGCCGAAAGGTGTACTTCTGTATGGGCCTCCGGGCTGCGGTAAGACATTGATTGCACGGGCGATTGCCCAGGAGACGGAAGCCAACTTCTTCGTAATCAGCGGGCCGGAAATCATCCATAAGTTCTACGGGGAAAGCGAAGCCCATCTGCGAAAGGTGTTTGATGAGGCCTCGCGCAAGGCTCCGAGCATCATTTTTCTGGACGAAATCGACGCTATCGCGCCTAAGCGCGAGCAGGTCGTCGGCGAAGTGGAAAAGCGCGTGGTGGCCCAGTTGCTCGCGCTGATGGATGGATTGAACCGCCGTCCCAATCTGATCGTCATCGCCGCCACCAATCTGCCCAATGTGCTGGATCCCGCACTCCGTCGCCCCGGCCGGTTCGATCGGGAAATCGCCATTCCCATCCCCGATCGCTTCGGACGAAAGGAAGTCCTGGAAATCCACAGTCGGGGGATGCCCCTGGCCGATGATGTCGATCTGTCTCATCTCGCGGAAATCACCCACGGCTATGTCGGGGCGGACCTGGAAGCGCTGTGCCGCGAGGCGGCCATGAGTTGCTTGCGGGGGCTAATCCAGGAAATCGATTTCGGCTTGCAGACCATCCCCTACGAGAAGCTGCAGGGGCTTGAGATATCCATGGAGGATTTTCTTTCGGCTCTGCGGGAGGTCGAGCCGTCGGCAGTGCGTGAAGTGTTCGTGGAAGTGCCAAGTATAGGCTGGCAGGACGTAGGCGGTTTGGATTCGGTAAAAGAACGCCTCATCGAAGCCGTGATCTGGCCACTGAAGTTTGCCGATATTTTCGAGCAGGCAGGCACTCGTCCGCCTAAAGGCATCTTGCTGGCCGGTCCTCCGGGTTGCGGTAAAACCATGCTGGCGAAGGCACTGGCGAACGAGAGCCAAGTCAATTTCATCCCCGTCAAGGGACCGGAACTGCTCTCCAAGTTCGTAGGCGAATCGGAAAGGGCAGTGCGCGAGATTTTCCACAAGGCCAAGCAGGCAGCCCCTTGTATCATTTTCTTCGACGAAATCGACGCTTTGTTACCGGCTCGTGGCATGGGGGGGACGGATGCTCACGTTACCGAAAGGGTGTTGAGCCAGTTCCTCGTCGAGTTCGACGGCGTCGAAGAGCTGAAAGGGGTGCTCGTGCTGGGTGCGACCAATCGTCCGGATATTCTCGATCCGGCCGTAGTCAGGCCGGGGCGCTTCGATGAAATCATCGAGATTCCCGTCGCGGGGGATGCCGATCGGGCAGCGATCTTTTCCGTGCATCTCAAGGACAAGCCCCTGGCCGAGGGCGTCGATGTCGTTTCCCTTGCTGCAAAGTGTGCGGGTTTCAGTGGAGCCCGCGTCGCTGCCGTGTGCCAGCATGCCGCGCTTAGGGCGGTGAGGCGCGCGGTGAGAAGCCGGCAACTCGAGGCCGAGATGCCCATCGAGGTAAAGATCGAGGCCGCGGATTTGGAAGCTGCGCTGGTAGAGGAGGCAGGAGTAAGATGAGCGCCGCCCTTTATCTCTATTGTTTGACGCCGCAGGCGGCGCCTGAGGATCTTTGCCTAAGCGAGTTTCCGAACCTGTTTGGTTCAGTTCACTGGGAGGCCTGTGGCGAAATAGGAGCGGTGTTAAGCCGTATTGAAAATGTAGAGGGCTGGGTCAGCGACGATTTGTTTGCCGATGCTGACTGGGCCACACATCGCGCCTTGCATCATGCAAGGGTTATCGAGTTGGTATGGTCCAAAGTTCCAGTCTATCCGGCCCAATTCGGGACCTTGTACGGGTCCCTCGACTCCCTTAAGAGCGTGCTTGTCCGGGAACACGCGAGTCTTGACAGATTTTTTCGGGCCACTGCGGGGATGGCGGAATGGGACATCAAAGTATTCTTTAATCCCAGCAAAGCCCAGGACAAATGGGTACAAGACCGCATAGATATGGAAAGGGATGTCATTGGGGGTTTGTCCGGCGGGAAACGTTATCTCGTTGAACAGCGATTGCGCCGGGATGCGAAATACAGCGTAGTCTCAGATTATAAAACGCTTTGTGTACGCATATTGGAGGAGCTGACACATGATGCTGCCGGCGTTTGTGGCCGGGCTCTCCCTCCGCTGGAGGACTCCGACAAGCAGCCTTTGGGCCATTGGGCAGCCCTGTGGCCGGCGACATTTTCGTCCGAAATCGACGAACGCATGGAAGAGGCGCGAGCAGAACATCGGCGTTTAGGAATTGATGTCCAGTGGAGTGGTCCGTGGCCTCCCTACAGTTTCCGATCCATGCTGACCTTGGACTAACAAGATATCCTTTTGGACTATTTTGACGTGAGTCATGGTCGGCCAAAGCGATAACTCCCGCCTTATCGATTCGGCCCACGGCGCACTGGAAATGCCGTCGCACGAGATATATTCAAAACTTTACGCGATGCTGGTTGATGCTATCCCATCCTCCGTGCTGCTGGTCGATCGAGAATTCCGTATCTTGTCCACCAATCGGAATTTCCTTGAAAGGAGCAGGCGTTCTTCTGCCGATACACTCGGTCGAAAACTTCACGACGTCTTTCCGCCTGGGATTCTGGATCACACCAATATTCTGTTCAGGATACAGCAGGCCTTTTCCACCAATGTGTCCAGTCATGGGGAAAGAATCACCTATCGCGCACCGGGTCTGCCAATGCGGTTTTATTAGAGTTGCTTCCGTTGAAATAAATGGATTTGTTGTGGTATAAAACAATTAACAACAATCGAATGATGTCAGCCAATGATTTTTGAAAAGTTCATGGAAGAAACCAGTGAGCGTACCGTCAGAGCCCTGATCGGAATGAGTAAGGCGCAATTCGCCAAGCTTTGCCCTATCTTTGAGGAGGCTCATGCGGAGATTCAGCAAGAACGCGTTCAGCAAGGCGAAATAAAACGGGTACCCAAAGGTGGCCATGTGGGCTATCTCGATCGGATAGATAAGAAGCTGTTCTTCATTTTGCATTACCTCAAGACCTACTGTACCTTCGATGTCCTGGGCTTTCATTTTGGCTTCAGCTCGGGACACGCGCATCGCCATGTGGCGCAACTTCTGCCCGTGTTACGGCGCAGCCTGGCGAAACTTGATCTGCTGCCCGAGCGGGAGCTGACGACCCCGGGAGAGATGATGAAGCTGATTGAAAAACATGGAGATATCATCATTGACGGGGTGGAATGCAGTTGCGTCAGGCCGCAGGATGACGATCAGCAGAAAGCCCACTATAGCGGTAAAAAAAACGCCATACGGTTAAAACCCTAGTCATTTCGACCCTGGCACGGCAAATTTTGTTCGTTGGAAGTATCGTGGCCGGCAGTGTTCATGATTATGCGCTGATGAAGCGATGGTTCGATCCTGCCTTATCATGGTTTGACGGTGCCGATGTCTGGTTGGATTTGGGGTTCTTGGGGGCCGCTTCCGATTATGGGAATAAAGCCAGAATTCACCTGCCTCATAAGAAACCCAGAGCCTCCAAGAACAATCCTCATCCCGCGTTGGCAGATCAACAAAGGCGCGAGAACAAAAAGCAAGCGCGAACTCGCATCTCCGTCGAACACTCCATTGGAGGAATGAAGACCTTTCATTGCTTGATGCATCGCATTAGAAACCGACTCAGTCTATTCATAGATAGCTTTTTCGGGCTTGGCGCTGGCCTTTGGAATCTAAAAATTTCTTTGTAATCATGCGGTTATCATCGGAAACAACTCTATTATTATCGCATCGTGCCGTTCATGTGGGATGGGAGCGTGGAAAGTGTCCTGCTCTTGCTGGACGACGTTACCGAGCAGGTGCTCTTGAGCGAAGAGGTGCGGCGCGTGGAACGCCACTTGGCTAGCGTCGTGGAAAGTGCGCGCGACATAGTTCTCTCGGTGACGATCGATGGTCGAATACTGACCTGGAATACCGCAGCTGAGCAGCTTTCCGGATATTCCTTGCAGGAAGTCCGAGACCGCCATTTCATTGAATATTGCGCCTCGCAGCATAGGATAGAGGTCGAGGTGGCATTCGAAACGCTAAAGGCGGGACGATCCATCCGTTCCCAAATAGGTGAATGGCATTTGATAACCAGGACTGGAGCGGCGCTTCCAGTTTCCTGGGTCTGCTCGCCGATGCGTACCGACGGCGGCGAAACCACCGGTATCGTTGCAGTAGGGAGAGATCTCACCGAATACAGGAAGCTGGAAATGCAGTTGGTCCAGTCTCAGAAGCTTGCCGCACTGGGGGTCATGGCTGGCGGTATTGCACACGAAATAAGAAATCCCTTGGCGATTTGTTATTCGGCAGCCCAGTTCCTCATGGAAGACGATATTACGGACGAATTTCGCCGGGAGTGTGTCGAAGATATCCGCACTGGAATAAACAAGACCTCGGTCATCATCGAGAATTTGTTGCGTTTTGCCCGCCCCACTACCCGAACGGATCTGGCTCCGATCGACCTGGTACCGGTTATTGAGGAAACGCTTCAGTTGATAATCAACCAAGCCAAGGTTCAAGGTATTGCGCTTCATTGGGAAATTCCTCCATCACCCGTCTTGGTCAAAGGCATAGCCAACCTGATTCAACAAGTACTGATTAACATCTTGTTGAATGCCATCAATGCCATGCCTGATGGCGGTACGATGAAGTTGCGACTGGAACAGGATGCCCGGGATATTCGTATCAGGGTTACAGATACGGGTTGCGGTATACCGGAGTCGGACATCGACAAAATTTTCGATCCTTTTTATACCACTTCGGCGGCAGGAAAAGGTACAGGCCTCGGTCTGTCGATTTGCTACTCCATTGTGAAGGAACATGGAGGAAAAATCGATGTCCAGAGTGCCATCGACGGAGGTAGCGAGTTTACCGTATACCTCCCGCGATTGGACGCTGCAGGATATATGTCATCATCTAAATAATAAGAGGTTCACTCGGCCATGTAGAGAAACCCCATTATCGGCGCGGGTTGGCAGCGTCGAGGTGCGGCCGGTCGGGGCCTTGAATCCGTAACGAAAAAAAATTCGCGGCCCCTGTCGATTGCCGTGTACGTCATTCGACTGTTCAGTGAGACCTGTGCGAGCAGCATGCCGGCAGGTCCGACTTCGTCGGGATCGACCCACCATCAGAGGAGAACATCGTCATGCAAATTCAGCCCTATCTGTTTTTCGACGGACGCTGCGACGAGGCGCTCGAGTTTTACCGGTCGGCACTGGGCGCCGAGATGATCATGCTCATGCGTTTCAAGGAGAGTCCAGAGCCGCCGCAATGCGCGCTTCCCGAGGGAGGCGAAGACAAGGTGATGCACGCGAGCTTCCGCGTCGGTGACAGCGTCATTCTGGCATCCGACGGCCGCTGCGGCGGACAGCCCAGCTTCCAGGGATTTGCGCTGACGCTGACGGTGGCGGACGAAAACGAGGCCGATCGCCTGTTCGCCGCCCTGGCCGAGGGCGGCCAGGTACAGATGCCTCTGGCGAAGACCTTCTTTTCCCCCCGGTTCGGCATGGTCATCGACCGCTTCGGCGTATGCTGGATGGTCCTCGCCGAATGCAGCGAGCCGGCGTAGCCGAGAGGAGAAGACCGATGCGATTCATGATCATCGTCAAAGCCACGAAGGATTCCGAGGCGGGGGTGATGCCTCCGGAAAATCTCCTTGCCGAAATGGCGAGCTACCACGAGGAACTGCAGAAAGCCGGGATGCTGCTCGAAGGCTCCGGCCTGCAACCGAGCGCGAAAGGCTGGCGCATCCGGTACTCGGGCGACAAGCGCTCGGTGGTCGACGGTCCGTTTGCCGAAACCAAGGAACTGATCGCCGGCTACACGCTCATCCAGGCGAAATCGAGGGAAGAAGCGATGGAATGGACGCGGCGCTTTCCCAATCCAACCATCGACGGCGTCGAATGCGAGATCGAAGTTCGCCAGTTGTTCGAGCTGGAAGACTTCGCCCCCGGTGAGGCGATCGAGCGGCTCCGGGAACTCGACGTCTGTTTCGAAAAACAGCCGCCGGACGCCTCGGCCGTTTGATTTCGATATCGACTGGAGTCACTCATGCGTCAAGTTCGTGGTCTTGCTCCTTGCCCTGCTCATCTATGCATCGACCAGACCCGATACGTTTCAAGTCCAGCGGACTATCCGCATCAACACGCCACCCAAAAAATATTCCCGTTCATCGACGATCTGCACGCCTGGCTGGACTGGTCGCCTTACGAGAAGAAGGATCCGGAAATGAAAAGGACGTTCGGCGGTCCGGCCGCTGGCGTCGGGGCAAGGTATGCCAGGGACGGCAGCAGGGGAATCGGCGCGGGCAGCATGGAGATCACCGAATCTCAGCCGTCGTCCAGGGTGGTCATGAAACGGGATTCCGCCCGTCCATTCGCAGTTCACAATATCGTGGAATTTTCGCCGGAGCCTGAAGGTGAACCACCACGGAGGTAACCTGGGCCATGTACGGCCCCATGCCGTTTCTATCGAAGCTGATGACGGTATTTTTCAGCATGGACAAGATGATCCGTGTTGCATGGCATTTTTTTCAATAGACGTTAGAGTCTTATCCGAAGTTGGAGCGACCTCTGTATGTGTCAAGGGTGGTTTCTTCCGGCATCCCATGCCGATGTCCCATTCCCCGGTTTCACGGCGCTGAAGGAACGCATCCGCGAATGGGGCAGGGCGCAGGGCTTTCAGCAAGTGGGCTTCGCAGGCGTCGACCTGGGCGGACACGAAGCCCGGTTGCTCGAATGGCTGGCGGCGGGTTTTCATGGCGAAATGGACTACATGGCCCGGCACGGGCTGAAGCGCAGCCGTCCCGCGGAGCTGGAGCCCGGCACGCTGTCGGTCATCAGCGTGCGGATGGACTATCTGCCCGAACCTGTGCGCGACATGAAAGAGGCGCTGGCGGACCCGGCCGCCGCCTACGTGTCGCGTTACGCGCTGGGGCGGGATTACCACAAGCTCGTGCGCGGCCGTCTGCAGAGGCTGGCGGAGACCATCGCCCGGCACGCCGGGCCGTTCGGCTACCGGGCCTATACCGACAGCGCGCCGGTGCTGGAAAAGGCGCTGGCGGAGAACGCCGGACTCGGCTGGATCGGCAAGCACACCAATCTCATCAACCGCGAGGCCGGGTCCTGGTTCTTCCTCGGCGAAATCTACACGGACCTGCCGCTGCCTCCGGACCGGCCGGCCACCAATCACTGCGGCCAGTGCCGGGCTTGCATCGACGTCTGTCCGACCCAGGCCATCGTCGCCCCCTACCGGCTCGACGCCCGCCGTTGCGTCTCCTACCTCACCATCGAACTCAAGGGATCGATTCCGGAGGCGCTGCGCCCCGGCATCGGCAACCGCATCTACGGCTGCGATGACTGCCAGATGGTCTGTCCGTGGAACCGCTTCGCGCGGATGACGGAGGAAGCCGACTTTCTGCCCCGCCAGGGCTTCGATCGTGCCTTGTTGCTGGAGTTCTTCGCCTGGGATGAGGCCGAATTCCTGCGCCGCACGGAAGGGTCGGCCATTCGCCGCATCGGCCATGAGCGCTGGCTGCGCAACGTGGCGGTGGCCATCGGCAACGCGCCGCCCCATCCGAACCTGGCGGATGCCTTGCGGCAGCGGCTCGACGATGCATCCGCGTTGGTGCGCGAGCACGTCGCGTGGGCCTTGGAGCGGCAAACGAAGCCAGGCTCGGCCTTGTTCACAGGTGCCGGCGGGGCTGTGTCATTTCAGCGGTAGCCCTCCTCCCGGAGTACCCGCTGCACCGCGGGGCGCTGGAGCATTCGCCGGTAGTGCGCCAGGCAGTGCCCGGGCAGCTCGAACTCGAGCCTGTCGGCCCAGAATTCGACGTAGAACAGCGCGGCATCGGCGATCGAGAAACTCCCGGCCACGTACTCTCTCCCGGCCAGGACTTGATTCACGATCGCGAATCCCTTGTCGACGATCTCCCGGCCGTGCGCCCGGACGGCCTCGTGGTCGGCTGCGCTGGGTGTGAAGCTCTCGGTGGTGAATATCCGGGCGAAGCCGTGTCCGTGCAGGGTGCCGACCACATAGGCCAGCGTTTCGATCACGCTGGCCGCACCGTCGGGGTCTTCCGGCAGGAGCTTGGCTCTGGGGTAGGCCAGGGCCAACCAGAAGGCGATGGCCTGGAATTCGGTCAGCGCGGTGCCGTCGTCGCGCACCAGCGTCGGTATGGTGGACTTGGGATTGATCGCGAGGTACTCCGGCTTGCGGTGGTCGCCCGCCGGCAGGTTCACGATGTAGGCCTCGAAGGGGATGTCCAGTTCTTCCAGCAGGATGTGGATGCCAGTCGAGCAGGAGCCGGGGGTCATGTAGAGTTTCATCGGTTGCGGTTCGCGAAGTCGGATTCTCGAAAGCCTAACGAGCTCCGGGCGTCGGGCAAGCTCCCATGGGGGAAACGGCCTGTTCGCCGATCCGCCGCCTTTCCCGGCTCCACCCGTACGCTTGTAATGCCGCTGCGGCAACCTCATATCGGCCCAGGGCATGAGAAGCGCGTCAACATGGCGTAAAATCGCACCTCCCCCGTTGCCGATGATTAGAAGAATATTGAGAACCACACGATTGCATAGCCGATGCGTGGCAGGCGCCGTGCTCCTGGCGGCACTGGGCGCGCCGGCGCTCCTCCGGGCGGAGGGCGAGTGGCAACCGACGACACTGTCCGAGGCGACCCTGGCCAAGGTGCACGAGGCGGCCAAGGCGTACCAGGATTGCCTGAACGAAGAATTCCGCGCTCACGTCGGCGAAGCCGTCGATTCCCGTCTTCAGACCGACCGGATTCTGCATACTTGCGAAAACCGGCTGACCCCGATGAAAG
Source organism: Methylococcus sp. ANG (assembly GCF_040730495.1). Lineage (NCBI taxonomy): Bacteria > Pseudomonadati > Pseudomonadota > Gammaproteobacteria > Methylococcales > Methylococcaceae > Methylococcus > Methylococcus sp. ANG. The sequence continues at coordinate 305,968 of NZ_CP160399.1, forward strand.
CCGCGTTCGATGCCGAGAAAGTGCCCGATTCGATCAGCGGGCGCTACATGCGTTCGCACCGCACGCGCGGCGCCCGGGACCTCGTCCGGCTGCTGATGTCGGCCCAGGCCGCACGTGCGGCGGATGCCGAGTCCGAATCGAATCCGCCGGCGACGGCCGATCCACCCTCCCTCAATCCTCACCCCCCAGAAGGGAAAGCCATGGAAATTGATCTGAATCTGATTCCCGCGAAGCTGGACGCGGTGCATGCCGGCCTGGCCGCCATAGTGGTGGCCTTGCTGCTGGTGCAAATCATCCTGCTGTCGGTGGCGGTGATCGCCCTGTTGCGGCGGAAGCCCGAGCCCGCCGTGACGGTTCAGGCTGCGCCGGCGGCGGTTGCTCCCGCCCCCGAGCCCGTGAAAGCGCCGGAGCCGGTCGTGAAGAAGGAAACCGTGGTGCTGAAGGAAGCCACGCCCGACGCGGCGCTCCAGCTCCTGGCCCTGTTGCAGAAGGAAGCGCGCTTCGTCGACTTCGTGCAGGAAAACGTGGCGCAGTATTCCGACGCCGAGATCGGCGCGGCGGCGCGGGTGGTGCACGAGGGCTGCCGCAAGGTGATCGGCCAGTCCTTCGACCTGGCGCCGGTGCGCACCGAGACCGAAGGCAGCCGTCTGACGCTCCCGAAGGGCTTCGACGCCGCCAGCGTGCGGCTGGCCGGCAACATCGTGGGCGAGCCGCCCTTCACCGGCACCCTGGTCCACCGCGGCTGGAAGGTGGAAAACATCCGCCTGCCCAAGGTCGCGGAGGGCCACGACAGCCGCATCATCGCCCAAGCCGAGGTGGAACTGTGAGCGAGACCCGCTATTCGGTCGGCATCGACCTCGGCACCACCAACAGCGTGGTGGCCTATGTGGACCTGAGCGGCTGCGACGGCGAAAAAGCGCCGCTGGAAGTCCTCGAAATCCCCCAGCTCACCGCGCCGGGTACGGTCGGCGACAAGAAGCAACTGCCGTCCTTCCTGTATCAGGCCCACGAGGCCGAACTGGCGCCGGGTGACGTCGTCCTGCCCTGGGACGAACACCCCGAAGCCATCACCGGCGACCTGGCCCGCCAGCTCGGCTCCAAGACCCCGATCCGTCTGGTCGCCAGCGCCAAGAGCTGGCTGTGCCACAGTGGCGTGGACTGCCGCGCGCCTATCCTGCCGGTCCAGGCGCCGGAAGAGGTGAAGCGGGTCTCGCCCCTGCAGGCTTCGGTCGCCTACCTGCGCCACATGCGCGATGCCTGGAACGCGCGTCATCCCGAATATCCCTTGAGCGAGCAGGACCTGACCATCACGGTGCCGGCTTCGTTCGACCCGGCGGCGCGCGAACTGACGGTGGAGGCGGCCCATGCCCTCGGGCTGCGTCAGGCCATCCTGCTGGAGGAGCCCCAGTCGGCGCTGTACAGTTGGATCCAGACCAGCGGCGGCGGCTGGCGCGAACAGGTCAAGCCGGGCGACGTCATCCTGGTGGTCGACGTGGGCGGCGGCACCACCGACCTCTCGTTGATCGCGGTCACCGAATCCGATGGCAACCTGGAACTCAACCGCGTCGCCATCGGCGATCACATTCTGCTGGGCGGCGACAACATGGATCTGGCGCTGGCCTACGGCCTCAAGCTGAAGCTGGAAGCCGAAGGCCGGAAGCTCGAGGCCTGGCAGGTGCAGGCCCTGATGCACGGCTGCCGGGACGCCAAGGAATCGCTGCTGTCCGATCCGGATGTCTCCGAAGTGGCGGTGGTGGTGCCGAGCCGCGGTTCCTCGCTCATCGGCGGGACGCTGCGCACCGAGCTGACCAAGGACGAAGTCAACCGTACCCTGATCGAGGGCTTCTTCCCCAAGGTCTCGATTGAAGAGAAGCCTTTGGTCCAGGCCCGCACCGGCCTGACCACGATTGGTCTGCCCTATGCCAAGGACGCCCGCATCACCTGCCATCTTGCCGGCTTCCTGAGCAAGCAGGTGAACGCGGCCGCCGAGCTGGAAGGTTTCGCGGCGGCCGAGGGCGCGCGCTTCATCCATCCCACCGCGTTGCTGCTGAACGGCGGCGTGTTCAAGTCCGAAGCGCTGGAACGGCGGCTGCTGGAGGTGCTGAACGGTTGGCTGGAGGCCGACGGCGCGCCTGCGGCGCGTCTGCTGCACGGGGCCGATCTGGATCTGGCCGTGGCCCGGGGCGCGGCTTATTACGGCTACGTGCGCAAGGGCCAGGGTGTGCGCATCCGCGGCGGCACGGCGGCGGCCTATTACGTCGGCGTGGAGAGTGCCATGCCGGCGGTGCCCGGCTTCCCTGCCCCGCTGCAGGCGTTGTGTATCGCGCCGTTCGGCATGGAGGAGGGCACCGAGGCCGAGCTGCCGCCGGAGGAGTTCGGGCTGGTGGTGGGCGAGCCGGTGCGCTTCCGTTTCTTCGCCTCGACCCTGCGCCGCGAGGATCTGGTCGGCACCCGGATGGAGGATTGGCGCGAGGACGAGATCGAGGAGCTGGACGAAATCGAGGTGACCCTGCCGGTCGAAGGTCACCAGCCCGGCGAGGTGGTGCCGGTCCGGCTGGCGGCGCGGGTGACCGAGGTCGGCACGCTCCAGCTCGAAGCCGTGGCGCGGGACAGCGGCGAGCGCTGGAAGGTCGAGTTCGAGGTGCGCAGCGGCGAGAAGCCGGCGGAAGCCTTCGGCGAGGCGGTTCCCGAAGCGCCTTATCTCGGCACCGCCGATCCGGAACCGGAAGCCGGAGACGAATCGGCCGAAAGGAAGCCGTTCTGGTCCTTCAACAAATAGATCTTGACCGAAGGGGCGGCGGCCGGCCCCGCTCCTCTTCGGCGGCTGATTTCCGCATGTCTTCCGCTGCGCCACGCTACGTCGTAGGCATCGACCTCGGCACCACGCACACCGTCGTCGCCTACGCCGACGGCGGCGATCCGTCGCGGATCGAGTTGTTTCCGCTGGAGCAGCTCGTCGCGCCGGGACAGATTGCCGAACGGCCGCTGCTGCCCTCGGTGCGCTACCACCCGGCGGCGGGCGAACTCGCCGAAGCGGACAACGCCTTGCCCTGGCCGGTAGAGGAAATGGCGCCGGGCTGCCGCCCGGTGATCGGTGAGCTGGCCCGCCAGCTCGGCAGCCGCAGCCGGGGCCGGCTGGTCGCCAGCGCCAAGAGCTGGCTGTGTCACTCGGGCGTCGACCGCACGGCCGACATTCTGCCCTGGGGCGCGCCGGACGAGGTGCCCAAGGTTTCGCCGGTCGAGGCATCGGCGAGTTTCCTGCGGCACGTGCGGTGTGCCTGGAACCGGCACTTCCCGGAGCATCCGCTGGAAGCGCAGGAGCTCGTCGTCACCATCCCCGCATCGTTCGACGACGCGGCCCGTGCCCTGACGGTCGAGGCGGCGCGCCGGGCGGGCCTTCCGAACGTCCGCCTGCTCGAAGAACCGCAGGCGGCCTGCTACGACTTCCTGTGGACCCATCGCGGCCGTCTGACCGAGACACTGGAGGGCGTGAGCCTCCTGCTGGTCTGCGACGTCGGCGGCGGCACCACCGATTTCACCCTCATCCGTGTCGTTGCCGGCGGGCCGGAACCCAGGCTCGAACGTATTGCCGTCGGCAATCATCTGATGCTGGGCGGGGACAACATCGACCTCACCCTGGCGCACCGGTTGGAGCCGCGTCTGACCGGGGCCGAGCGCAGCCTCTCCGCCACCGATCTGATCCTGCTGGCCGAACAGTGCCGGCGGGCCAAGGAGACGCTGCTGGCGGCGCAGGGACCGGAGTCCGTGACCGTCACCCTGCTCGGCAAGGGCGGCGGTCTGATCGGCGGGGCCCGCTCGGTCGAGCTGGGACGGAACGAAGCGCTCGAGGTCGTGCTGGACGGATTCTTCCCGCGGGTCGGGGCGGATGCGGTGCCGGAGCGGCGCAGCGGCGTGGTCGAGTTCGGCCTGCCATATGCGTCCGATCCGGCGATCACCCGCCATGCCGCGGCGTTCCTGGCCCGGCACCGGAACGATGCCGGCGGAGCCGCGCCGGACGCGCTGCTGCTGAACGGGGGCGCATTCCACAGCCCGGTGATCGCCGGGCGGATGGCGGAAGTCGTCGGTTCCTGGTCCGGACGGGCGCCGGCGATGCTGCGGAACCCGCGCCCCGACCAGGCCGTCGCCTTCGGTGCCGTGGCCTTTGGGCTGGCGCGGCGGGGGCTCGCCGTGCAGAAGATCGGCGGCGGCTCGGCCCGGGCCTATTATCTGCTGGTCGGCGACGGCAAGGATGAGGTCCGCCGCGGCGTCTGCATTCTGCCGCGTGGTGCCGCCGAGGGCCAGGAATGGAACGTGGAACAGCGGAATTTCCTGCTGAGCGTCGGCCGGCCGGTACGGTTCCACGTGTATTTCTCCACCGCCGACTCGGCCCACGGTCCAGGTGACTTGGCGGTATTGGACGAGGCCGGGTTCGGCGAGCTGCCGCCGCTGGCGGTGGCCTTCGAGGCGGAGGAGAAGGGCGACGTCGAGGTGCGCCTCGCCGCGCGGCTCACCGAGATCGGCACGCTGAAGCTGCAATGCGTGTCGGTCGCCGACCCGAAAGAGCGCTGGGACCTCGAGTTGCAACTCCGTTCGGGAGGCGCGAAGCCGGCGGTGCCCGCGAGTCTGCATCCGCGCGCCGCGGAAGCGGTGGGTCACATCGGGCTGATCTTCGGCAAGAAAGCCAAGCAGCTCGATCCCAAGGCCGTCAAAGCGCTCCGCAGCGATCTCGAAAGGATTTTGGGCAAGCGCGAGGACTGGGATACCGCGCTGTGCCGCGAACTGTACGCGGCCCTGCTCGAAGGCGCCCCGCATCGCCGCCGCTCGCCCGATCACGAGCGGCTCTGGCTGAGCCTGGCCGGCTATTGCCTGCGGCCCGGCTTCGGCGCGCCACTGGACGATTGGCGGGTAGGGCAAGCCTGGAATCTGTATTCGCAGGGCTTGCAGTTCGTGAACGAGGCGCAGAACTGGTCCGAATGGTGGATATTGTGGCGGCGCATCGCCGGGGGGCTGGAGGCAGCGGCGCAACAGCACATCTTCGCCGACATCGCCGGCTTCATCGATCCGGTCCGGGCGCGGCGGGGCAATGCCGAAGCGCTGGCCAGGAAGCGCGGCTTCGAGGACATGCTGCGGCTGGCGGCGTCAATGGAGCGCCTGTCGTCCGGCGACAAAGCCCTGCTGGGCGGCTGGCTCATCCAGCGCCTGGACAAGGCGCCCGATTCGGCGGAGCTCTGGTGGGCCTTGGGCCGCGTCGGCGCGCGTGCGCCGTTCCATGGCAGCGCCCACAATCTCGTCGACCGCGAAGTAGCCGAAGGCTGGGTGGAGATGGCCCTGCGGCGGGACTGGAAGAAACAGAGCTTCGTCGCTTTCGCCGCGACCCTGCTGGCGCGTCTGACCGGAGACCGCGAGCGCGACCTCGACACCGCCTTGCGGAACCGGGTCGCGGAAAAACTGGCGGCCTCCCGCTCGCCGGAATCGTGGCTGGAACTGGTGACCGAGGTCAGGGTGCTGGATGCGGCGGACGAGAAGCGCATTTTCGGCGAGGGTCTGCCACCCGGCTTGCGGCTGGTCGATTAGGAGTAGGTCGCGTAGCGAAACGTTGGTCTCCCCCAGGAAATTCGTCGGGTCTAAGACGAGAACTCTGGACACAGCCTTTGGCCGTTTCTCGTCGGCCCGTCATACAATGGTCATGGCAGACTCCTAGCATCCTGGAAGAATCCTGATGAGGTGTGACGATGGCCCTGAGTCTGGTCCGTTTCAAGAAGATCCTTTCCATCGTGGGCGACATCATCAAGATCGAGGTGCCCGCCATCGGTGAGGCCGGCCTTGGTGCGGTCGAGGTTCGCTTAGGTGACCTCGCCATGATCGAAGATACCGCAGCGCTTCGCTCCGTGGCCCAAGTGATCCGGATAGAGCAAGAACAGGTGTCGCTACAGGTCTTCTCCGGAACCAGGGGGTTTTCCACCCAGGCTTCGGTCCATTTCCTCGGACACCCCATGCGCGTGACTTATTCCTCGAACCTCCTGGGCCGTGTGTTCTCGGGGACGGGGGAGCCTCTCGACGGCAACTCCCGGTTGGAGTTCGATCCCAAGGTACCGATCGGCGTCGCATCGGTGAACCCCTTGAGGCGGACCGTGCCCGCCCGCATGATCCGCACCAACGTGCCGATGATCGACCTGTTCAACTGCCTGGTCGAGAGCCAGAAGATCCCGATCTTCTCGATCCCCGGAGAACCCTACAACGCCTTTCTCGCGCGCATTGGTATCCAGGCTGACGCCGACCTGGTAGTGTTCGCCGGTTTGGGGCTGCTCTTCGACGATTACCACTTCTTCCGCAAAACCTTCGAGGATGCCGGGGTATTCGGCCGCACCGTGATGTTTTGCAACCTGGCCACGGCGCCCATCGTCGAGCGCCTCATCACCCCGGACCTCGCCCTGACGGTGGCCGAGCGCTTCGCCGTCGAGCACGGCAAACGGGTCCTGGTCCTTCTGACCGACATGACCACTTATGCCGACGCCATGAAGGAGATCGGCGTGGCTCTGGAACGGGTACCGGCGAACCGCGGCTATGGCGGCGACCTCTACTCGCAACTGGCGCGCCGTTACGAAAAGGCCTGCCATTTCAGCGGCGCCGGATCGGTCACCATACTCGCGGTGACGACCATGCCGGGCAACGACGTGACCCATCCAGTGCCCGACAACACCGGCTACATCACCGAGGGCCAATTCTATCTGCACGGCGGCATGCTGGACCCCTTCGGCTCCCTGTCGCGGCTCAAGCAGCACGTGATCGGCAAGGTCACCCGCGAAGACCACGCCGCCTTGGCCAACACCATGATCCGCCTGTACGCGGCGGCGGTTTCGGCGGAGCAAAAGCAGGCCATGGCCTTCGACCTGTCGCCCTTCGACCTGAGGCTGCTCGAATTCGGCGAGTCGTTCCGGCGGCGGTTCATGGACATCAACGTGTCGATGCCGCTCGAAGAGGCACTGGATTTGGGCTGGCAAACCCTGGCAGAGTGTTTTTCGCCCGAGGAACTGGTCATCAAACAATCGCTGATCGACAAGTATTTCCCGCGAGCGGCGGAGGCCGGATAGCGTGCGAAGATTGTCCTTGAACAAGACCGCCCTCAATGACGAAAAAGAAAAACTGGGCACCTATGCCCGCTTTTTGCCTTCCCTGGAACTGAAAAGGGACCAGCTATTGGTCGAACGGACCAGAGCCGCGCGTCGGCTAGCCGACACCGATCGCGACCTGCGCGAACTCGTCGGGGCGGTGGGGGAGGCGCTCCCCATGCTGGCCAACCAGGGCGTCGATCTCGATGGACTGGTCCGGGTCCGTGCGGTCGACATGGGACGCGAGCGGGTGTTGGGCATGGCTTTGCCGGTCTTGCGGGCCGTCGATATCGCCGTGGCGGATTATGGCTGCCTCACCACGCCGCATTGGGTTGACGCGGTGGCGTCGCGCCTCGGAACGGCGATGAGACTCCGGCTGAGCCTGCGAGTGGAACGCGAACGCCTGGCGATCGTGGAGCGGGCCTTGAAAAAGGTCAACCAGCGCATCAACCTGTTTGAGAAGGTTCTGATTCCCCAAGCCGAACGGAACGTCAAAGCCATCCAGATCGCGCTTTCCGATGCCGAAAAAGCGGCGGTGGTGCGCGCCAAGCTTGCGAAACGCAAACGCCTGGGTCTTCGGCTGTGAGCATCGCCCCCCTCAAGAAAGCCACCTTGTGCGGCCTCGTCAAAGACAAGTCGCGGATCCTCGAGGACCTGCGTGATCTCGGCTGCCTGCACCTGCTGCCCCCCCAAGGAACAACTTCAGACGGCGGGGATGTGGTCGAGCAGCCGGAGGACATCGTCAAGGCCTTGCGCTACCTCCGCGACTGCCCGCGTAAGCGGCGGCGGGTCGGTAAGGCCATTGGTTTCGATGCGGCGGAAGTCGCCAGTCTGGTTTTGCGCAACCAGGCCAAAAAGCGCGAACAGTCCGACCGGCGCGATTTTTTGCAGCATCGCATCAAGGAGTTGGCGCCCTGGGGCACCTTGCTGCTGCCCGGGGAGTTCGGCGAACTTGGCCTCAAGTTTTGGTTTTACATCGTCCCGGCCGGATTCCAGCACCGTCTGCGTAACGACGAGCTCGTCTGGCAGGTGGTTCATCGTGAGCGTGGCTACCTCTACATCGTGGTCATCGCCGAGCGCGAGCCGTCCCCTCATGCCATGCCCGTGCCCCGCACCCGCACCGGCAGCGTCCCGCTGGCTGAACTCGAAGCCGAGCTCGATGCGGTCAATCTGACTCTGGAAGACTTGGAGGCCGAACGGGAGTCGCTGACGCGCTGGATCGACCTGTTAGAGGCGGCTTTGGCCGCCGTGGAAGACGTGGCGGCTCTGCGAAGAGCGATGCGCTCGACGTACGACGCGGCGCCGTTATTCATTCTTCAGGCTTGGGTGCCTGGGCACGAAGTGGATCGAGTCGAGGCCTATTGCGAGGCGCGGGGATTGGCGCTGCAGATGGCGGTCCCCGACCCCGGCGATCGGCCTCCCACCTTGCTGGTCAACGCGCCGATGCTGGAGGCGGGGCAGTCCTTGGTGTCGTTTTATCAGTTGCCTCCCTACGGAAGCTGGGACCCCTCGGCACCGGTGTTGTTCTCCTTCGCCTTGTTTTTCGCCATCATCCTGTCCGACGCTGGCTATGGGGCGTTGCTGGGTGTATGCGTGCCGCTGTTCTGTCGTTCCTTCGGAGCGAGCCCGTCCGGGGTGCGCATGCGGCGGCTGGTCGTCCTCATCGCCGGTGTATCCGTCGTTTGGGGTATGCTGGTGGGGAGTTATTTCGGCTGGTCGCCACCGTCCCAATCATGGCTTGGCCAGATGCGTATCCTATCCGTGGCGGATTTTGACGCCATGATGCGTTTGACCCTGCTCCTCGGCGTGTTGCACCTCGGTGGCGCCAATCTGGCACGCGCCTGGCAGTCGCGACGAAGCGGGGCAGCCTGGGTGCCGCTCGGCTGGATCGCGGTGATGGCGGGAGGTTATCTCTGGTGGTCGGCCGACGGGGCAGGGCGTTTTGGCACCTTCGCGCGGTGGCTGCTCATAGGCGGGGTTGCCCTGGTTCTTTCATTCGCGGAGCAAATGCCCGTGCGGCGGATGAGCGACTTGTTGCGCCGTCTGTTGGCCGGCTTGCTGGAAATCGCGCGTAATTTGTCCAAGCTATTCGGCGATGTGCTCAGCTACTTGCGCTTGTTCGCGCTGGGCTTGGCGGGTTCGTCGTTGGCCGAAACGTTCAATGGTCTCGCTCATTCGGCCTCACGGACCCTGGCCGGAGCCGGCTTGTTCGCATCCGTTCTCATCCTCCTGGTCGGGCATTCCCTCAACCTTTTGCTGGGCTTGATGAGCGGCGTCGTGCACGGGCTCAGGCTGAATTTCATTGAGTTTTACAGTTGGTGACTCAAGGGCGAAGGCCACCCGTTCAGGCCCTTTCGCAAGAAGGAAATACCACGGTGAATCCTATGAATGAATTGATCACGGCGCTTGCTTGGGCCGGAATTTTTGCGCCGCTGGCGATGGGTGCGTTCGGCAGCATCATCGGCTGCACCATAGCCGGCCAAGCCGCCATCGGCGCCATGCTGGATGCCGAGACCGGTCACGCGCGCTTTATCGGCGTCTCCGTGATGCCCGCTTCGCAGACCATCTACGGCATCGTGGCCACGTTCACCCTCAATCGCGGGGTCACGGCGGATACTGCGGGCGGATTGATCGGTCTGGGTTTCCTGGGCGGGTTGGTACTGGCTTACAGCGCTATCCGCCAAGGACACTGCTGTGCTTCGGCGATCCAGGCGAGCAAGATCAAACCCGAAGTATTCGGATTATCGCTGGCGCCAGCCGCCGTGGTGGAAGGTTTCGCCGTTTTCGCCTTCGTGTTCTTGTTGGTGTTGAGCGCGGGCATTCCCAAACCCTGAGACATCATGAGCCATGACCGATATCAGCCCAACGAAGGCCGCGAGCGGCGTCGAAGCCCTGATCCAGCGCCTTAGGGAAGAGGGTGTGGCCAAGGGCGAGGCCGAAGCGCGAGCCTTGGTGAGCGCCGCCGAGCAACAAGCGGCGGCCATGCTGCAAGCGGCCTATGCGGAGGCGGGGAAGGTGCGGGAACAGCTTAAGCAAGAAGCCGAGCGATTCGACGCCGCGGGCCGCGAAGCCTTGGCGATGGCCTTTCGGGATACCGTCATTCGGCTCCGCGATGAATTGACGCGGCGCTTTCAGGTGGAAGTGGGCCGCTTGGTGGGACAGGAGCTGGAGCAAACCGAAGTGATACGCGAGCTGCTGTTGCAACTGGGGATCATCGCCGGCGACCAGGCTCGCCTCGATCGACAGGCGCGCTTTACGGTGCAGCTGCCAGCGCGTTTGGTGGGTCTCGAGGAGCTTCGAAAAAAACCCGAAGAGCTCGAAGGTGGCACCTTGACCCAGTTGGTCTCCTCGATCACCGGCAATCTGCTGCGCGAGGGGGTGGAGTTCCACCCAGTAGCGCACACGGGCCGGGGCATCCGGCTGTTTCTTCGCGACGGCGCGATGCAGGTGGATTTGACCGACGAGGCTTGCGCCGCGATCCTGCTCGAACACCTGCAACCCCGGTTCCGCGCCCTTTTGGAAGGCGTGGTGAAATGAGCCGCCGCGCCTCCTGTCGCTATGCGATGCTGGTATGTTATCTGCCACCTCTGCCCCTGCATCCATTCGCTACCAAGCAAACGCCCTTGTCACGGCTGCAACTGGACCGCCGTCTGACCCTGCTGGATCCCGAGGATGCCCGCGATCTGGCGACCCTGGAGGAAGTAACGCACTGGGAGCGCATTCCACCCGCGACCAGCGACCGGACCTTTCTGGCCGGCGCGAGGGATGCTCTACGGAAGCTCGATCGTCCATCTTTGCGGGAACTGCTCGGCTGGCGTCTGGAGCTTAGGACCCTGGTCGGGGCCTTGCGGCGTCGCCACCGCGGCTTACCCGGCCCAGCCGCAGAGGAAGCCTTCGGATATGGCCCATGCGCGGACTACATCCGCCGCTATTGGGAGCGGTCGGATTTCAACCTGAGCCACCGTTATCCTTGGGTGGCCGTAGCCGATCAACTGCTCCGGGAGGGCAACCATACCGCCTTGGAACACCTGTTGTTCGCCACTGTTTGGGATCACTACACCCGCTTGGCCTGGAATCATCATTTCGATTTCGAGGCCGTGGTGTTGTATGTCTTGCGCTGGCATCTGATCGACCGTCAGACACGTTACGACCCCCCGGCCGCGACGGAGCGCTTCAAGGCGCTATTGATCCGGGGATTGGGACACTACGACCGCGTCGCCGATTCGCCGGCGTTCGCCGGCATGTCCAACTGAGGTTGGGAGGATGAACGCGCCCAAGGCTAGCGCGCGCGTGGTGGCGGTGCAAGACGATTTGGTCACCATCGAATCCTGCCCGTCGGGTGATGCCCTCACGGCACTGCGCAAGAACGGAATCGTTTATATCTGCCCGCCATCCTCGGCGGAAGGACCGGGGGAACGGCTAAAAGGCGAAATTCTCCGCATCTTTGGCCGCCATGCCGACGTGCAAGTTTTCGAGTCCACCCAGGGCATCGCGGTGGGCGATCCGGTCATCCAGAGTGACGAACTGCTCTCGGTGACGCTCGGCCCCGGCCTTTTGGGCCAAGTCTATGACGGCCTGCAAAATCCCCTGGAGGCGCTGGCCATCAGCCACGGGTATTTCCTTCCCAGGGGCGTGGAATCGCCCCCCCTGGATCCCAACAAGAAATGGGCTTTCCAGCCGCGTGTCCGGGCGGGCGCCCGGCTGTGCGCCGGGGAAGTGGTCGGAGCGGTGCAGGAAGGCCGCTTCACCCACAGGATCATGGTCCCGTTCAACGAGCCGGGACCCGTGGAAGTGACCTGGATCCAGGAAGACGCGGTGACCGTGGATACGCCGGTGGCGAGGCTTCGCGCCGCGGGGGGCGAGGAGCGCCCGCTGACACTTCATCAGCGCTGGCCGGTACGCAGACCTCTCCCGGAAATGCTCCTTGCGCAGGGTCAAGCCTTGCGCCTCTATCCGAGCGAGCCTTTGATCACCACCGTGCGGCTGATCGATACGTTTTTTCCCGTAGCGCTGGGCGGCACCTGCTGCATACCCGGACCTTTCGGCGCCGGAAAGACCGTCCTGCAACAGCTCATCGCCCGCCATTCCCATGTCGACATCGTGATCGTCGTGGCCTGCGGCGAGAGGGCGGGCGAGGTCGTGGAGACCATCGCGGAATTCCCCAAGCTCACCGACCCCCTGACGGGCGGTTCCTTGATGGATCGCACCGTCATCATCTGCAATACCTCGTCGATGCCCGTCGCAGCGCGGGAAGCATCGATCTACACCGGTGTCACCATCGGGGAGTATTACCGCCAGATGGGGTATCAGGTCTTGCTTTTGGCCGACTCGACGTCCCGGTGGGCTCAGGCGCTGCGGGAAATTTCCGGGCGCCTGGAAGAGATACCGGGGGAAGAGGCCTTTCCTGCCTATCTCGATTCCTCGATACGGATGTTCTACGAACGGGCCGGCGTCATCCGCGCGGGCGACGACGCCACCGGCAGCCTGAGCATAATAGGCACGGTGTCGCCGGCCGGCGGCAATTTCGAAGAGCCAGTGACCCAGTCCACACTGGCCACGGTGAAGAGCTTTCTCGGCCTCTCCGGTCAGCGGGCCTACCGGCGCTGCTACCCCGCCATCGATCCGCTGATTTCCTGGTCCCGTTATCTGCGTCAGTTGGAACCCTGGTATGAGGCGCACCTGCAACCCGGCTGGGTCAGCCGCGTAAGTGGCATGCTGGATTTGATCAAACAAGGCGATGCCATTGCGCGCATGATGCAGGTCACGGGGGAAGAAGGGATCAGCCTGGACGACTGGGTCAAATACCAGAAAGCCTGGCTGCTGGATACCGTTTATCTTCAGCAGGATGCTTTCGACCCTGTGGACGTTTCCTCGCCCTTGGAGCGGCAGCAAGCCCTGTTCGATTTGGTCGCCGAGGTGGTAGCCGCAGCCTATCGCTTTCCCGACAGGGAGACGGCGCGCACTCATTTCACCCGATTGGCGGGGCTGTTCAAGGATTTCAACTGTGCGGAACGGGACACGCCGGATTTCCAGCATTGGCTGAACGAAATCCGCCGGGCGTGCTTGGAAGTTCAAATTGGTCCCGATTCCGTAACGAGCCCGTAACGGAGTTGTAACGGGACGCGCCCCGGCGTTGGTTACAATTCGCCCACGATTCTTAGGGTACTGCCGATCTCGGGAGGACGCATTCTTGCGGACGACGGTTTCACTGATCTTCCTTGCGCTTCTGGCGAGTCCCGCCCAGGCCTGGTGGAACAAGGATTGGCCGGAACGGAAGAGAATTGTGTTGGATACCTCCGCCAGCGGGGTTCCCGTCGCGGAAAACCTGGCCCAGGTGCCGGTCCTGGTCCGTTTGCACAGCGGGAACTTCCATTACTTCCTGGATACCCAGGCCGACGGCTCCGATCTGCGCTTCATCGCGGGCGACGACAAGACCCCCCTCAACTATCACATCGAACAGTACGATCAGATCAGCGGACTGGCCAACGTCTGGGTCCTGGTTCCAGTCCTGCCGCCGGGTACCGCGGACGCCCATATCTGGATGTACTACGGCAACGCCAAGGCGCCGCCGGCCGCCGACCCGGTGGGGACCTACGACGCGGCCACCGTCTTGGTCTATCACTACGCCGAACGCACGGGCTTGCCCCGCGATGCCAGCGCGTTCGCCAACCACCCCAGCGAAGGTTCCATTACGCTCGGCCAACCCGGCATCGTCGGTCTGGCCGCGGCCTTCGATTCCACGGCCTCGCTGCGCGTACCCGCGAATCCGGCCCTCTCGATCTCCGCAAGCAAGGGATACACCCTGTCCACCTGGCTCAAGCTCACCCAAACCCAGCCTTTGGGGAGGATATTGACCGTGGGGGCCGCGGATTCGGGTCTGCGTCTGGAAGTCGTCGACAACGGTCTCGTCCTCCGCCAGACCGCGGGCGGCAGGGAAGTCGTAGCGCGAACCACCGCCCCCCTCGCGGTGGACCGCTGGTATCACGTCGCGGCGACCTGGGGTTCGAAGCTGAAGCTATACCTGGATGGAGTACGGGTGGCGGAAGCCGAAAACCCCAACCCGCCCGACCTGGCCGGCGACTTGGTCCTGGGGGCGACCGCGGCGGGCAACGGCTTCACCGGCCTGCTGGACGAGACCCGGATCGCCTCTGTCGAGCGATCGGCCGACTGGATTCAACTGACCGCCAAGGGGGAGGGACCGGACGGCAAGCTGGTTGTTTACGGCGAAGACGAGACCGTCACGGCGGCCGGCGGTTTCGACCAGTTCGCCTTGATCAAGACTCTCGCGCGCACGGTCAGCGTGGAGGGCTGGGCGATCATCGGGTTGACGCTGGCGCTGGGATTCCTGGCATTCGATGCCATGGTCACGCGTTACGTCCTGGTGAGGCGGGTGGAAAAGCTGGACACCCGGTTCGCCGCCGAAGCGCGGGAATTGGTGAATCGCATCCTCAAGGAACAGGATGCGGCCTCGAAACAGCGGGAACTGGAGAGAATCGGCCAGACTTACGGGCACAGCGCCCTGTTCCGGCTTTTTCAGACCGGTATCGACGAACTCGACCGGCTCCAGGAATTGGCGGCCGCCCGGGCTTGCGGCAAGACCCTGGCGGTCGAGGGATTGGAGGTGATCCGCTCCAGTCTCGACGCGGCGATAGTCGAGGAAAACAATCGGCTGAACGCCCGCTTGGTCCTGGTGACCATCGCCATCAGCGGTGCGCCGTTTCTGGGCCTTTTGGGCACCGTCGTGGGCGTGATGATGACTTTCGCGACGGTGGCGGCGACGGGCGACGTCAATGTCAGCACCATAGCACCGGGGGTCGCCTCGGCCATGGCGACCACGGTCGTGGGCCTCGTCATCGCGATCCCTTGCATGTTCGGGTACAACTATCTCGCTACCCAGATCGGCAAGCGGATGTCGGCCATGGAGGTCTACGCCGACCAGTTGATCGGCACCTTGGCCCTGGCCCATTCGAGCACGTATTCCCCCGCGGAGGCTCCCCATGCGACGCCGAACCCGGCCGAAGCCATACGATGAACTCAACGTCACGCCCCTGATGGACCTCGCCTGGAATTTGCTGGTGGTGTTCATCATCATGGCCACGGTGACCGTCCAGGGCATCGCGGTCAAGCTGCCCCAGGCCAACCCGGCGCCAAGCTTGAGCAAACCGAAGACCAAGGCCGTGACGGTTCTGGCCGACGGACGCATCTACCTGGACACCATGCAGGTGACGCTGGCAGAACTGGAGGAGAAGTTGCGCCAGTACAAGGCGGTCGACCCCCAGGTGCCGGTCGTGCTCCGGGGGGATGCCGATGTCCGCTACCAGGAGGTCGTCGCGGCCCTGGACGCGATCAAGCGGGCCGACATCACTCATCTGGGATTGGTGACGAAACGTCTGGTGAAATAGCGCCCAGGGCGGCGCGTTCGCGTCCATTCCGATCTCGGCCTGTTGCTGTGAAAGTCGCGAAACGCACTCCTTGTCGCTCCTCTCCCTCATCCGGCCCTGCGGCCCTCCGGCCGCGGGTTCATGGAAGGGGACGGGCTGAGGGAAACCGCTTCCGCCGATGAAGACCCTGATCCGTTTGGCGATACTGGCAATGGCCTTGGCATCCGCGTGGTGGATACGCGAGCAATTGGCCCAAGGTCCGTACTACCGGACGGAGGAGCCCCAGTGGGTGAAACTGATCGATGAACCGCCGCCTCCGGAGCCGGAGCCCCCGGAGCCGGAGCCCATGGACGAGCCGCCCGAGTCCGAGATTCAGGAGGAGGTGGTCGAGGAACCGGCGGAGGCGGAATCCGCCACTGATGACCAATTGGGCGTCGATGAGGAAGGCGGAGCCGGCGCCGACAGTTTTGGGCTGCGCGCCAGGAAAGGGGGCAAGGACCTGCTGCAATCGGGGCCGTCGGGCCATCGTGGGCGGACTTTTCTTGCCTACGGCGGTACGCTTACCTCCCAATTGGAAAGTCACTTGATGTCTGAACCCAAACTTCGCGGTAAGTACTACGTCGCCGTGGTGCGAATCTGGATCAGCCCTGCCGGCAAGATTTCCCGGTGCGAAATCGAGCAGTCGAGCGGCAGCCACGAAACCGATGCACGCATCGTCGAACTGGTCTCGTCCTTCTCCGGTCCGCTGGCGGCGCCGCCCACCGGCATGCCCCAGCCGATCAGGATTCGTATCCGTTCCACGCCACATCTATCATGTCGTGAATGGAGGGAAGCCAGATACTGGGGCACCCTGAAAAACCCCTTTGGGGCGGGGTGAGGGGCAAGTAATCAAGTTTTTGTTCCCTAAGGAGATTCCATGGATATCTACATGCAGGCCGCCATCGCCGAAGCCCGTGAAGGGCTGGAGGAAGGCGGCATTCCGATCGGCTCGGTCCTGGTGATCGACGGCGAGATCGTAGGTCGGGGTCGCAACCGGCGGGTGCAGAAAGGCAGCGCGATCCTGCATGCGGAAATGGATTGCCTGGAAAACGCCGGACGCCTGAGTGCCGGGGATTACCGCCGGGCGACGCTCTACAGCACCTTATCGCCCTGCGACATGTGCAGCGGCGCGGCCTTGCTCTACGGCATTCCCCGCATCGTCGCCGGAGAGAACCGGACGTTCCAGGGACCGGAGGCCTACATCCGCTCGCTCGGCGTGGATCTGCTGGTGCTGGACGATCCGGAATGCGCCGCGCTGATGAAGGATTTCATCGCAGCCCATCCGGCGCTCTGGAACGAGGACATCGGCGGATGAAAGCGCACCCTGTTGCAGCGAAACTCCGCTAATATAAAGCGGTCTACATTAGTCTTGTGTGAAGTAACTTGAGGAGCTATCGAATGAGTACCCCCCGTGAACAGGTCTTGAGCTGCGGCGCTTATGCCGTCGTGCCCCGCCACAAGGTTCTGACCAACACCTACGCCCTGCTGTCGCTGACGCTGCTGTTCAGCGCTATGACCGCCGGCGTGTCCATGGCGCTGGCGCTGCCCCATCCGGGCATCATCATCACCCTGGTAGGCTATTTCGGCTTGCTGTGGCTGACCAACAAGTATTCCAGCAGCGCGCTCGGCATCCTTTGGGTCTTCGCGCTGACCGGCTTCATGGGCTACACCCTGGGCCCGATCCTGAACGCCTACGTCACGCATTTCGCCAACGGCACCCAGCTGGTCATGATGGCCATGGGCGGCACCGGCGCGGTGTTCCTGGGCCTTTCGGCCTATGCGCTGACGACACGCAAGGACTTCAGCTTCCTCGGCGGCATGCTGGGCGCCGGCATCCTGGTCGCCTTCCTGGCCGGTCTGGTCGCCGTCTTCGTGCCCGGCCTGATGGGGCTGAGCCTGGCGGTGTCGGCGATGTTCGTGGTGCTGATGGCCGGGATGATCCTGTTCCAGACCAGCGCGATCATCCACGGCGGCGAAACCAACTACGTCCTCGCCACCGTGACGCTGTACGTGACGATCTTCAACCTGTTCACCAGCCTGCTGCAGTTGCTCGGCGTGTTCAGCAGCGACGATTGATCCTCCCGATCCTTCGGACACGAAAAACCCGGCCTAGGCCGGGTTTTTCATTGGGGCGGGTCGGCCGAAGGTTACTCGACGGCTTTCATGCTCAGGCGCACCCGGCCCTGGCGGTCGATCTCCAGCACCTTGACCTTGACCACGTCGCCCTCGGCCAGCTTGTCGCTGACCTTCTCGACGTGCTCGTCGGAGATCTGGGAGATGTGCACCAGCCCGTCCTTGCCCGGCAGGATGGTGACGAAGGCGCCGAAGTCCATCAGCCGCGCGACTTTGCCTTCGTAGATCTTGCCGACCTCGACCTCCGCCGTGATGTCCTCGATGCGGCGGCGGGCCTCCAGACCGGCCTGCTTGTCGACCGAGGCGATCTTGATGACGCCGTCGTCGGTGATGTCGATGCTGGTGCCGGTCTCTTCGGTGATGGCGCGGATGGTCGCGCCGCCCTTGCCGATCACTTCCCGGATCTTGCTGGGGTCGATGGTGAAGCTGGTGATGCGCGGCGCGTAATCGGACATTTCGCCGCGCGGTGCCGGCAGGACTTGCGCCATTTTGTCCAGGATGTGCATCCGTCCGTCGCGGGCCTGATGCAGTGCCTGGCGCATGATTTCCGGCGTGATGCCGTCGATCTTGATGTCCATCTGCAGCGCGGTGACGCCGTCGCGGGTGCCGGCAACCTTGAAGTCCATGTCGCCCAGGTGATCCTCGTCGCCCATGATGTCCGACAGGACGGCGAATTCATCGCCTTCGAGGATCAGCCCCATGGCGATGCCGGCCACGGCGCCCTTGGTCGGCGCGCCCGCATCCATCAGCGCCAGGCTGCTGCCGCAGACCGAAGCCATGGAGCTGGAGCCGTTGGATTCGGTGATCTCCGAGACGATGCGGATGACGTAGGGGAATTCGTCCATCGTCGGCATGATCGCCTGCACGCCGCGCTTGGCCAGGCGCCCGTGGCCGATCTCGCGCCGCTTGGGCGAGCCGATGGCGCCGGTTTCTCCCACGCAGTAGGGCGGGAAGTTGTAGTGCAGCATGAAGTTTTCTTTGTACTCGCCTTCCAGCGCGTCGATGAGCTGCGCATCGCGGCCCGTACCCAGCGTCGCGACCACCAGCGCCTGGGTTTCGCCGCGGGTGAAGAGGGCGGAGCCGTGGGTGCGGGGCAGGACGCCGGTCCGGATCGTGATGGGACGCACCGTGGAGAGGTCGCGCCCATCGATCCGTTTGCCGTGGTGGAGGATGTTGCCGCGGACGATCTCTTCCTCCAGCTTTTCGATCTGCCGCTTGACCGCGTTTTCGTCATGGGCGCCTTCGGCGGTCAAGCCATCGATCACCGCCTTCCGGACTTCCTTGAGCTTCTGCTGGCGGAGCTGCTTGTCGGCAATGCCGTAGCCCTCGCTCAATCCCGCCCGCGCCAACTGGTCGACCGCGGCGACCAAGCCGGTGTCGACGGCCGGCGGTTCCCAGGACCAGGGTGTCACGCCGACTTCCGCCGCCATCTCGTTGATGGCACGGATGGCCGTCTGCATCTGCTCATGGCCGAAGACGACCGCCCCCAGCATCACTTCCTCGGGCAGAATCTTCGCTTCCGATTCGACCATGAGCACGGCGTTGGCGGTACCCGCGACCACCAGGTCGAGTTCCGAAACCCTCATGGTCGAGCTGTCCGGATTCAGGACGTAGGCGCCGTCCACGAATCCCACCCGGGCGGCGCCGATCGGGCCTTTGAAGGGCAGGCCCGACAGCGTCAGTGCCGCCGACGCGCCGAGCATCGACGGAATGTCCGGGTCCACGTCCGGATTCAGCGACATGACGGTGGCGACGACCTGGACTTCGTGGGTGAAGCCGTCCGGGAACAGTGGCCGGATGGGCCGGTCGATCAGGCGCGCGGTCAGCGTTTCCTTTTCGCTGGGACGCCCTTCCCGCTTGAAGAATCCGCCCGGAATGCGTCCAGCAGCGTAGGCCTTTTCCTGGTAATTGACGGTGAGGGGGAAGAAATCGCCGTGCGGGGAGGCCTCCTTGCGTCCCACCACGGTAACCAGCACCACGGTGCCGGCCATGTCCACCATGACCGCGGCATCGGCCTGACGGGCGATCTCGCCGGTTTCGATCGAAACGGTATGAGCGCCGTACTGAAATTGCTTCCGGATCGGGTTCACGGGTTCTCCTTGGGCTGTCGGCGGGCGAAGGTTATTTGCGGAGACCCAGCCGCTCGATGAGCGTACGGTAACGTTCGTTGTCGGTGCTCTTCAGATAGTCCAGCAGCTTGCGGCGTTGGTTGACCAGACGGAGCAGGCCGCGGCGCGAATGGAAGTCCTTCTTGTGCTTGACGAAGTGCGGGGTCAGGTAGTTGATGCGGTTGGTCAGCAGGGCCACTTGGACCTCGGGGGAACCGGTATCGCCTGGGGCGCGCTGGAATTCCTGCACGATGGCGCTTTTTTCTGCTGCTGTGAAAGCCATGGGGATAATCTCCAAAAAACTCGTTGAAAACCTTTTGAACAATCGCTAATTGTACCGTCTGGGACCGGCGCAGGACAAGGTTCCGTCAAGGCAATGCGGGCAAGACCGGCTCATCGAGACCTCGATCCCCCATCGCCGCCATGCAGGGCGACCACCCGCTTGGGAGCCACCCGTCCCTTGCCGTCGTTGCGGCCTATGCCGAGAAACACGTGTCCGTCGTCATAAACCCGGAGCAGGTCGCCATCGGGGGCATCGACCGCGCTGACGGTCTGTCCGTGCAGGAAAAGCCGGGACGTTTCGGCATCGAGCGATACCGCGGGCCAGTGCGGCACCATGGCGTCCATCGGCCGCAGGCAATCGAGCCGGGCCGCCGGTGCCATCGCATCCAGTTGGTCCAGGGTGACGGCCTGATCGACGGAGAATCCGGCGACCGCCGTGCGCCGTAACACTTCGACATGGGCGCCGCAGCCGAGAGCGTTGCCGATGTCCTCCACTAATGTTCGGATATAGGTGCCCTTGGAGCAGTGCACGTCCAGTTCCAGGTAATCCGCCCCCCTTCCGGTCAGTTCGATGCCGAAGATCGTCACCGGGCGTGCCTGCCGTTCGACTGCCACGCCTTTGCGCGCCAGTTCGTAGAGCCGCTTTCCCTGGTGCTTCAAGGCTGAAAACATCGGCGGCACCTGCAGGATGGGTCCGGTGAATTTTCCCAGCAGGGCGAGGAGAGCCGGTTCGTCGAGCACGGGGACGGGTGCCTGCGACAGGATTTCGCCGTCGGCGTCGCCGGTATTGGTGGTGGCACCGAGCCGCGTCACGACGCGGTAGCACTTGTCCGAATCCAGCAGGTAGCCGGAGAGCTTGGTGGCCTCGTTGAAGCAGAGCGGCAGGATGCCGCTGGCGAGAGGGTCCAGGCTGCCGGTATGGCCGGCCTTGCGCATGTCGAGCAGTTTCCGGGCACGCTGCAAGGCGCTGTTCGAGGTCATGCCGCTGCTCTTGTCGAGCAGCAGAACCCCCGCCAGCGTGGCCGTCGAAGCGGGCCTCATGCCTCAGGTATCGCCGTCCTTATCGAGGGATCGCAGCACTTCGTCCATGTGCAGTCCGCGCTCGAGGGAGTCGTCGTAGGCGAAGCGGATTTCCGGGATGATGCGCATGCGCATCCGCCGCCCCAGCACCTGCCGGAGCTGAGGCGCGAACTCGTCCAGCCGCTTCACGGCCGCCCTGGTTTCCAGCCGCCCGCCGAGAAAAGTCACGAACACCTTGGCCACGGCGAGGTCGCGGCTGACCTCGACGTCGCTGACGGTGACCATGCCAAGCTCCGGCGCATCGATGCCGGTGCGCAGGAATTCGGCGATTTCCCGTTGCATCTGGGCGGAGACCCGGTCGCTGCGGCTGAATTCTCTAGGCATGTTTCCGGATCACCGTGTCAGTGCGGCACGACCTGGACCTTCTCGAACACTTCGATCTGGTCGCCTTCGCGCACGTCGTTGTAGTTCTTGACCGCGATGCCGCACTCCATGCCGGATTTGACCTCGTTGACGTCGTCCTTGAAGCGGCGCAGCGATTCGAGCTGGCCCTCGAAGATGACTACGTTCTCTCGCAGTACCCGGATCGGCAGGTTGCGGCGGACATGACCCTCGATGACCAGGCAGCCGGCCACGGTACCGAACTTGGACGAACGGAACACGTCCCGTACCTGGGCAATGCCGACGATCTGCTCCTTGAACTCCGGCTCCAGCATGCCGCTGATCGACTTCTTGACTTCGTCGATGGCGTTGTAGATCACGCTGTAGTAGTGCAAGTCGATGCCCCGCTCCTCGATCAGCTTGCGGGCGCTGCCGTCGGCGCGCACGTTGAAGCCGATCAGGATGGCGCTGGAGGCCAGTGCCAGATTGGCGTCGGTTTCGGAAATGCCGCCGACGCCGCCGCCGATGACCCTCACCTTGACCTTGTCGGTGGACAGCTCGGTCAGTGCACTGCGCAGGGCCTCCAGGCTGCCCTGGACGTCGGCCTTGATGACCAGGTTGAGGTCGATGGTTTCCTCACTGCCCATGAGCGAGAACACGTCCTCCAGCTTGGCGGCCTGCTGCGCGGCGAGCTTGGTGGTGCGCAGCTTCTCTTCCCGGTGCATGGCGATCTCGCGGGCCTTGCGCTCGTCGGCCACCACGATGAATTCGTCGCCTGCGTCCGGCGCGCCGGAGAGGCCGAGCACTTCGATCGGCGCCGAGGGGCCGGCTTCCTTCAGCGGTTTGCCGTTCTCGTTGAACATGGCGCGGACGCGGCCGATTTCCTTGCCGCACAGCAGGAAGTCGCCTTTGCGCAGGGTGCCGCGCTGGATCAGGATGTCCGCCACCGGGCCGCGGCCCTTTTCCAGCTTCGATTCCAGCACCACGCCGGTGGCCGGAATATCGGCCGGCGCCTGGAGTTCGAGCACTTCGGCCTGGACCAGGATGGCGTCCAGCAATGCGTCGATGCCGGTGCCGGCCTTGGCCGATACCGGAACGAACTGCACGTCGCCGCCCCATTCTTCGGGGACCACGTTGAGTCCGACCAGCTCCTGCTTGACCCGGTCGGGATCGGCGTCGGCCTTGTCCATCTTGTTCATGGCGACGACCAGGGGTACGCCGGCGGCGCGGGAATGCTCCACCGCTTCCTTGGTCTGCGGCATCACGCCGTCATCGGCCGCCACGACCAGCACCACGATGTCGGTGACCTTGGCGCCGCGGGCCCGCATCGCGGTGAACGCGGCGTGGCCGGGCGTGTCGAGGAAGGTGATGGAGCCATGGTCGGTCTTGACCTGGTAGGCGCCGATGTGCTGCGTAATGCCACCGGCTTCGCCGGCGGCGACCCGCGATTTACGGATGTAGTCCAGCAGCGAGGTCTTGCCGTGGTCGACGTGACCCATGATGGTGACCACCGGCGGACGCGGCAGGTGCGGGGCTTCCGCTTCGGCGGCGAGATTGGCCATGATTTCCGCTTCCAGGTCGTCTTCCCTCTGCGCGGTCGCCTTGTGGCCCATTTCCTCGACTACCAGAATGGCGGTCTCCTGGTCCAGCACTTGGTTGATGGTGGCCATCACGCCCATTTTCATGAGGGCCTTGATGACTTCGATACCCTTGACCGACATGCGCTGGGCCAAGTCCGAGACCGTGATGGACTCCGGTACTGCGACCTCGTACACGATGGGGGCGGTCGGTCTCTCGAAACCGTGCTTCTGCTCCGGCATGACCATCGGCCTGCCGAGCCTGGGCTTCTTCTTTTTTCCGCCACCTTTACGGAAATCGTCGCCCAGGAGTTCCCGGTATTCGTCTTTTCGGCTCAAGCCCGCGCCCCGCTTCTCTCCGCGCGCTTCCGCTTCGCGTTCGGCGACATAGCCGCGGGGAGCTTCTCCCCTGGGCTTGGCGGCGGGTGGGCGCGGCGCCGCGGGGCGGGGTTCCGGCGCAGGACGAGGGGCCGAAGGAGCGGCGGCCGGTGCGGGCTTGGGCGCTGGGGCTTCCCGCTCGGCAGGGGTTCTGCGCTCTGCCTCTTCCCGGCGCAGGCGCTCTTCGGCGGTTCGGGCAGCTTCTTCCTGCTTGCGGCGCTCTTCTTCGGCGGCCTGCTGGCGGAGCATCTCCTCCTGCTGCCGGCGCGCTTCCTGCTCGGCCAGTTCGCGCTGCTGCTGTTCCTCCAAGGCCCGCCGGGCCTGCTCGGCTTCGGAAAGGCGCTCGCTGGTTTCAGGCAGTTCGCTGCGCTTGACGTAGGTGCGCTTCTTCCGCACTTCCACGCTGATCGTTTTCGCGCCCTTGCCCGGTACCGTGCCCTGCTTGAGTTCGGTGACGGAGCGGCGCTGGAGCGTGACCCGCTTGGGCTCGGTCACGCTTTCCTGCACCTTGCCGTGGCTCTGGCGCAGGTGGTTGAGCAGCTTCATCTTTTCGGCATCGCTCAGCACATCGTCCGCATCGGAGATCTGAAGACCCGCGTCTCCGAGCTGATGGAGCAGCCTGTCGAGGGGAATCCCCACGATCCCGGCCAATTGTCTCACTGTTACGTCACTCATGATTCAGCCCCTATCGGTAATCGTCCTTACGTCTTCAGGAAAACCACGAGGCGCGCGCCTTCATGATGAGCTCAGCGGCCTTTTCCTCTTCCATGTCTTCGATGTCCAAAAGATCCGGGACGGCCTGGTCGGCCAGGTCTTCCAGCGTGCGAATGCCGTGGCGCGCGAGGCGGTAGGCCAGTTCGCGGTCCATGCCCTCGAGTTCCAGCAGATCCTGGCTGGGCTCGGTGTCTTCGAGCTTCTCCTCGGAGGCGATGGCTTTGATGAGCAGCGCGTCCCTTGCCCGGTTGCGCAATTCTTCCACGATATCCTCGTCGAATTCCTCGATTTCGAGCAATTCCTTGCTCGGCACGTAGGCCAGTTCCTCCACGCTGGAAAAACCTTCCCTGACGAGGATCTCCGCGACGTCTTCTTCCACGCTCAGTTGTTCGACGAAGGTCTGGATCAGGCGCTGGGTTTCTTCCAGGGTCTTGGCGTCGGCCTGGGTGGAGCTCATGACGTTCAAGGTCCACCCCGTCAGTTCGGACGCCAGCCGGACGTTCTGGCCGCCGCGGCCGATGGCCTGCGACAGGTTTTCGTCGGCGACGGCGATGTCCATGCTGTGGCGGTCTTCGTCCACGACGATGGACACGATTTCGGCCGGCGACATGGCGTTGACCACGAACTGGGCCTCGTTTTCGTTCCACAGGATGATGTCGACGCGCTCCCCCGCCAGTTCGTTGGACACGGCCTGGACCCGCGAACCGCGCATGCCGACGCAGGCGCCGACCGGGTCGAGCCGCGGATCGTTGCTCTTGACGGCGACCTTGGCGCGTACGCCGGGGTCGCGCGCCGCCCCCTTGATTTCGATGAGGTTTTCGCTGACTTCCGGGACCTCCAGCCGGAACAGGGCGATCAGGAGTTCCGGCGCGGTGCGGCTGACGAAAAGCTGAGGCCCCCTGGCATCCGGCCGGACCGCGCTCAGGATACCGCGCAGGCGGTCGCCGGCACGGACGGACTCGCGCGGGATCATTTCGTCGCGCGGGATGAAGGCTTCCACGTTGCCGCCGAGGTCGAGAAAGACGTTGCCCCGTTCGATGCGCTTGATGACGCCGGTGATCAGCTCGCCGACGCGGCCCTGGTAGGCGTCCGCGATCTTGCGCCGTTCGGCCTCGCGCACTTTCTGCACGATCACCTGCTTGGCGGTCTGGGCGGCGATGCGGCCGAACTCGATGGAGTCGAAAGGCTCTTCCACGAACTCGCCGACGGCGATGTCGGGGTGGGTTTTGCGCGCCTCTTCGAGCAGTATCTCTTTTTCCGGGAATTCGACGCCGCCGCCGAATTCCTCGCTGGGTTCCACCACTTGCCAGCGGCGGAAGGTCTCGTAGTCGCCGGTCTTGCGGTCGATGCTCACGCGCACGTCGTACCTGCCGTCATGCCGCTTGATCGTGGCGGTGCGGAGCGCCTCTTCGATCGCGGAAAAAATGACTTCTTTTTCGATGTCCTTTTCGTTCGACACCACGTCGACTACCAGCAGGATTTCTTTATTCGCCATCAGGTCGTCCTACAATGTCAGATATCAAATTCGGGTATGAGCCGGGCCTTGTCGATCAGGTCGAAAGGGATGGCATGCAGGCCGTTGTCGTCCTCGATGTCGATCACTCCCTCCCGAACGCCCGCGATCCGGCCCTTGAACCGGCGCTGGCCATCCAGGGAACGCACCGTCTGCAGCCGCACCTGGCGGCCCGTGAAGCGTTCGAAATGCTCGATGGCGAACAGCGGACGGTCGAGGCCGGGCGACGATATTTCCAGCTGATACTGGCCGGGGATGGGATCTTCCACATCCAGCATGCCGCTGAGCTGGTAGCTGACCTTCGAGCAGTCGTCGAGATCTATCCCGTCGGGATGGTCGATATAGACGCGCAGAATCCTGGCGCGGGCGTCGAATTCGATTCCCGCCAGTTCGTAACCCAACCCGGTAACGACGGGCTCGATCAATCGCTGCAAGTGTTCGGGCATCCGCATGGTCAGTTTCCGGCCCACAAAAAAAGGGCGCAAGGCCCAATGTTGTTATCCCGTTCCTTCAGAAACTAAAAACGCCCGCAAGGGGCGCCGTTCGGGACCTGGTCCTCCAGGCTGGAAGACCCGTCTCATCAGTCCGCGTATGCTAACATAAATGCCTCGAGGAGATAAACCCCCAGATTCTCAAGCACTTTACTCTGCCGTTTGGCCGAACCGGCGCTTTTCCCTCGGAATCCACGGAGCAGACTTTGAGACCGGAGACGCTGTTCATTGCCGATCTGCACCTGAGCGCGGCGGGGCCCGGGCGGGTCCGCCTGTTCCAGGATTTCATCGCCGGTCATGCCCGAGGCGCCGAGGCTTTGTACATACTCGGCGATCTGTTCGACGCTTATATCGGCGACGACGACACCGCTTTTCCCGCCGGCGCCGTTCGGAAAAGTCTCCGGGAGCTGACGCAGTCCGGCACCCAGGTGTTCTTCCAGCAGGGCAATCGCGATTTCCTGGTTGGCTCGGGTTTCGCTGGGGCCACCGGGGCGACCCTGCTCGAAGATTACGCGGTCATCGACCTGTACGGCCGCAAAGTGCTGGTCACGCACGGCGACCTCTTGTGCACGGACGATCTCAAATATCAGCAGGCCAGGGCGCGGATCCGCACCGACGGATGGAAGCGCCATGCCCTGGGCAAGCCTTTGTGGGCGCGCAGGCTCTACGCGCGCTGGTACCGCCTGCGCTCGGCGCTCGACAAGCGCGGCAACGCGCCGGAGATCATGGACGTCAACGCCGCCGAGGTGGAGCGGATATTCGGGCGTTTCGGCGTAGAGGTCATGGTCCACGGCCACACCCACCGTCCGGCGGATCATGAGCTGGCCTGCGGCGGCCGTCCGGTCCGCCGGATCGTGCTGGCGGAGTGGCGCGGCGAAGGCGAATTCCTGCGCTGGACGCCGGAGGGGCACCAGCGGGTGCGGATCTCCCCATAAGCTCAACCGGATCAGGCCTTCGCCAGGGGGAACGCCAGGGTGTCGGCGATCGCGTCCAGCCGGTGGAGACCGAGCAGCAGCCGGTCGATTCCGAGGGCGATGCCGGCGCAATCGGGCAGGCCGGCTTTCAGGGCGTCCAGGAGGCGGTAGTCCTTTTCCCGAGCGGGAAGGCCGGCATCGATGCGGGCCGCGATGTCCCGGTCGAAGCGGCGTTCCTGCTCTAGCGGATCGTTGAGTTCGAAAAACCCGTTGCCCAGCTCCATCCCGTCCAGGAATACCTCCGCCCGTTCCACCAGCCGCTCATCGTCCGGCTTGAACCTGGCCAGGGACGGCAGAATCGCCGGGAAATCGCGCACGAACGTGAAACGGTCCCGTCCCAGATGCGGCTGGACGAGATGGCTGAACAGCAGGTCGAGCCAGATCGAGCGGTCCGTTCCGCAGATCGCCGCCGCTTCCTGCAAGCCATGGCTCGCGGCGCAGGCGGCGAAATCGCCGAACCCGGCCTCCAGCGGGTCGATGCCGGCATGCGCCAGAAAGGCCCCGCGGTAACTCAGGTGTTCGGACGGCGCCAGGGGGCGGACGCCTTCGCTCAGCGCCCGCAACAGCGCATCGGTTTCTTCGATCAGTTCATCGAGCCCGAAACCGACCCCGTACCATTCCAGCAGGGTGAACTCGGGGTTGTGGAAGCGGCCGGATTCGTCGTTGCGGAAGGCTTTGCATATCTGATAGATCGAACCGCTGCCGGCGGCCAGCAGCCGCTTCATCGCGAATTCCGGGGAGGTTTGCAGGAACAGCCGCCTCGATGCGCCGCTGCCGTAACCGGTGGAGAAAACGCTCAGGTGCGGATCGGTCACGGTGGCGTGCGAGAGGAGGGGCGTCTCGACTTCCAGCACTTCCCGTTCGGCAAAGAACTGCCGGATTTTCCGCAGGAGTTCCGCCCGCCGGCGCAGCATCGCCGGCGGACAGGACGGACGCCAGTCGGATGGCGCCCTATTTGACACGGGAGACGTATTCCCCCGTGCGGGTGTCCACTTTGATGACCTCGCCGGTCTGGACGAACAGCGGTACCCGGACCACGGCGCCGGTTTCCAGGGTGGCGGGTTTGCCGCCGCCGCCGGACGTGTCGCCGCGCACGCCGGGGTCGGTTTCGGTGATGGTGAGTTCCACGAAATTGGGCGGCTGCACGGCCAGCGGGACGTTGTTGAACAGGGTCAGGATGCAGATGTCCTGTTCCTTCAGCCATTTCTTGGCGTCCGCGACGGCAGTCGGCTCGGCGGCGTACTGCTCGAACGACTCGGGTACCATGAAATGCCAGAGTTCGCCATCGTTATAGAGATACTGCATCTCCACGTCGACCACGTCGGCGGTTTCCAGGGTATCGCCGGACTTGAAGGTCCGTTCGATCACCCGTCCGGTCTTGAGGTTGCGCAATTTGACCCGGTTGAAGGCCTGGCCCTTGCCCGGCTTGACGAACTCGCTTTCGAGCATCGTGCAGGGATCGCCGTCCAGCATCACCTTCATACCGTTCTTGAATTCACTCGTGCTAACAATGGCCATGCATACCTCGGGTCAGTGCATCTGAAAAAAATACAGACCATTATAATGGACCGTTTTTTATCGCGAAACCGCGCAGCCCCGGTCAGGGACGGTAGACGACATGAGTGAGCAATGGCAGGCCGAGCTGGCCGAGGGTTTTGGCAGCGTTCGGGAACTGCTGGATTTTCTGGGCACCACCGTGCCCTTTTCCGCGGAGGCCGCAGAAAGGTTTCCATTCCGCGTTCCGCGTGCCTACGCCCGGCGGATGAGGCCGGGCGACCCCCATGACCCGCTGCTCCGGCAGGTTCTGCCGCGTGCGCAGGAACTGGCGTCGCCCGAGGGTTTCGTCAGCGACCCGG
Source organism: Methylococcus sp. ANG (assembly GCF_040730495.1). Taxonomy (NCBI): domain Bacteria; kingdom Pseudomonadati; phylum Pseudomonadota; class Gammaproteobacteria; order Methylococcales; family Methylococcaceae; genus Methylococcus; species Methylococcus sp. ANG. Next base: position 334,924 of record NZ_CP160399.1, read on the forward strand.
TCGGCGACCGGCACGCCCTCAAGGTGCCCGGCCTGCTGCACAAATACCGGGGCCGGGCGCTCTTGATAACCACGGGGGCTTGTGCGATCCACTGCCGCTACTGTTTCCGCCGCGAGTTCCCCTATGCCGAAAGCCAGTTCACCCGGCAGCGGGAAAAGGCCGCCCTGGATTACATTGCGCGGGATCCGGAGCTTGGCGAGATCGTTCTGAGCGGCGGCGATCCGCTGCTGCTGAGCGACGACCGCCTGGCGCGGCTGACCGGCCAGCTCGCGGCGATTCCGCACTTGCGGCGGCTGCGTATCCACAGCCGGGTGCCACTGGTGTTGCCGTCCCGCATCGATGAGAGATTGCTGGAAGTCCTCTCCAGCCACCGGCTGCGGACCGTGGTGGTGATTCACGCCAATCATCCCCGGGAACTGGACGGCGAGGCCGGCGGCGCGCTGGCCGCCATGCGGCGTGCGGGCCTGATGCTGCTGAACCAGGCCGTGTTGCTGAGGCGGGTGAACGATTCCGTCGGGACCTTGTGCGAACTCAGCGAATGCCTGTTCGAACGGGGGGTGCTGCCTTATTACCTGCATTTGCTGGACCGAGTGCGCGGCACCGCCCATTTCGAAGTTCCGGAAGCGGAGGCCCGGGATCTGCACGAAGCCTTGCGCCGCCGGCTGCCGGGATATCTCGTGCCGCGCCTGGTTCGGGAAATCGACGGGCAGCCGTACAAGCTGCCGGTCAGCTAGGCTGGTTGGCCACGCCATGCGGCACGTGGCCGGTCGCCACATGGCGGCTGGCCGCTTCGCAATTGCTTTTCTGGTCGTCGAAGAAGATGTCCGCGCCGAAAGCGGCCAGGAACTGGCTCTTGTCCCGCCCGCCGAGGAACAGCGCCTCGTCGATCCGGATGTTCCAGGCCCTCAGCGTCCGCACCACCCGCTCGTGAGCGGGTGCGCCGCGGGCCGTCACCAGGGCGGTACGCAGCGGCGAACTGTCGGCATCGAACTGGGTCTGAATGTGATGGAGCACCGCGAGGAAATTCCGGAACGGGCCGCCGGGCAACGGTTCGCGCGCGGTGGCGCGTTCGTTCTCGGAGAAGGCTTCCAATCCCGCCGAGCGGTAGATGCGTTCGGATTCGTCCGAAAACAGCACGGCGTCGCCGTCGAAGGCGATGCGCAACTGGTCGGACTCGCTGCTGCGGGCGGGGGCCGTGATGATGGTGGCCGCCGCCTGGCCGTCGTTGAGCGCGTCGGCGACGTCGCCGGCATCCGCCGATAGGAACAGATGGGCGCCGAAGGCCGCGACGTACTTGAACGGAGACCGGCCGCCGGTAAAGGCCGCGCGGGTGATGTCCAGTCCGTGGTGCTGGATGGAGTTGAAAATCCGAAGCCCCGTGTCCGCGCTGTTGCGCGAGAGCAGGATGACTTCGACCAGCGGGGTGCCGAGCCGGTCGTTCATCGCCAGGAGCTTGCGGACCAGCGGGAAGGCGACGCCCGGCGCCAGAATTTCGTCTTCATGCTCGATCTGGTAGCGGCAATAGCTTTCCCGGCCTTCCTGCTCGAAGATGCGGTGCGATTCGTCGAGGTCGAAAAGCGCGCGCGAGGAGATGGCGACGACGAGGCTGGAGGGCTGGTTCATGGCTTGAAAATCGCAAAGGTTTCGGCGGCGCCGGTATACATTTCGGCAGCGGTGCCGCACAATTGATTGCTTTCCGTGGTGTCTCCCCAAGAGGTCCCCGGATTCCTGGCAAACAGAACAAAAGCAGAACAAAACAAGAGGAGCATCATGCGCCGGAACATCTCCCTCCTATTATTGGTTTTATTCATCGTCGGCCTTTACGTGCTGCAGAACAAGGGCGTGACGCCATTCGTGATGAAGGTTCTTGAATCCGACCTCTTCGACATGAAGGAGGAAGAGGAAGAGCAGCTCGGCAAGGTCAAGAATGTCCGCACCGACTTCGCTTACCTGCATTGCAAGGCCGCGATGCTGGAAGACCACGTGGTGCCAGAGAACTCGGAATTCCTGGATGACAAATACGAAGCCTGGGCTTTGGGCGGCAGAAATTACATTCTGCGGTCCGAGGTGCTGGTCGATTCCGAGCAGGGCCGGACCGCCGAGAAATTCGTGTGCAAACTGCGCATGACGGGCGACGACCAGACCAATCCCGACAGTTGGTCCATCCTCGGCACCGAGCTGAATCCCGCCGACGGCGGCGAATAGGCTTTACCCTTCCGCCCGTTCCGGCTACGGGCGGATCAGCCTGGCGGCCAGTGCAGGCGGCGGCCGCCGAGAACGTGCAGATGCAGGTGGTCGACCGCCTGGCCGGCATCGCCCAGGCAGTTGACCACCGTGCGGTAGCCGGATTCGGCGATCCCTTCCAGTGCAGCGACCCGCTTGACCGTCTCGAACAGCGCCGCGGCCAAGCCCGGCGCATCCGCCGGCAGCTCGTTGAGGTTCGCGACGTGCGCCTTGGGAATCACCAGCACGTGCACCGGCGCCTGCGGATTGATGTCCCGGAACGCCAGAGTCAGCTCGTCCTCGTAGACCACGGCGGGTTTGATTTCCCCGGCGACCATCTGGCAGAAGATACATTGCGGCATGTGCGGCTCCTTGGGTGGATGGGGTTTTTTAGAAATCCTTGCGGCCGTCGAAGGCATGCGAAAGCGTGGCGCCGTCGACGTATTCCAGTTCTCCGCCGAACGGGATGCCGTGGGCGATCCGGGTGGTCCGGACGCCGTGCCGCCGGGCCATGTCGCTGAGGTAATGGGCGGTCGCTTCGCCTTCGACGGTGGTGTTGGTCGCCAGGATCAGTTCCGCGACGCCGTCCTCCTTCAGCCGTTTCTCCAGGACGTCCAGCCCCAGCTCTTCGGGGCCGATGCCGTCGAGCGGCGAGAGCCGTCCGTTCAGCACGAAGAACAGGCCCTTGTAGCCGGTGGAGCGGCTGATCGCGAACACCTCGGCCGGCGATTCCACGATGCAGAGGAGGGACCGGTCTCGGCCGGGATTGGCGCAATGCTCGCACAGTGCGTGCTCGGTCAGGGTGCGGCACTGGCCGCACAAACCCACCTTGTCCAGGGCATGGCGGAGGGCTTCGCTCAGCCTGGCGGCGGCATCGCGGTCGCGCTGCAACAAGTGCAGCGTCATGCGCTGGGCGGTCTTGGGCCCGACGCCGGGCAGACAGCGCAGCGCTTCGATCAGCTCGGAAATGGCGCCGGATTGCCGCATGCGGGATTAGAACGGCATGTTGAAGCCGGGCGGGATGCCTAGGCTTCCCGTCAGTCCTGCCATCTTCTCCTGCTTGAGCTTGGCGACCCTGCGCACGCCGTCGTTGAAGGCTGCGGCGATCAGGTCTTCCAGCACTTCGCGCTCCTCCTGGAGCAGGCTGGGATCGATTTCCACCTTCAGCACTTCGCGCTTGCCGTTCATGCGGATTTTCACCAGGCCGCCGCCGGATTCGGCATGGATTTCGGTCGCCGCTATCTCTTCCTGGGTCTTCTGGAAGGTCTCCTGGAAGCGCTGTGCCTGCTGCATCAGGTTGGCCAACGGGTTTTTCATGGGTTACCTCGGGTTTTCGTGGCTGTCCAGTGGCCGGGTCGAGCCGGCCACGATCTGCGCGCCGAACATGTCCTTCAGGGCGTGGACGGTCGCATCGTTTTCGATTTCGAGTTCGGCCTCGCGCTGCCTCTCCGCCTGCGCGCGCTGGTCGGCGGCGGCGGGCGTTTCCTCCCGCAAGGATTCGCTGCGTATCGTCAACTTGATGGGGCGGCCGAGGAGCTTTTGCAAGGCGGCCTCGAGATTGTTCGTCACCGTTGGCGTGTGGATCTGCGCCTGCCTGGGGTCCAGCGCCAGCTCGCAGGTCTGTTCGGTCAGTGTACGCAGCACGCAATGGCTGGCGAGCTGGCGGGTCATGCCGGCGAGGTTCATGGCCTCTATCATCCGCGGCCAATCCCGGCCTGTGCCGGCCGGGGCAGGCTTCGCGGAGGGTGCTGCCGTTTCGGCGACGGGCGGAACGGCGGCATGACGGGGTCCTTCCGGGATGCTGCGCGGCTCCCGGATGCCGGCATCGGACGGCGTCCGCGCCGCCGGTGGGGCGGTCCTCGGTGTAGCGTCCGCCCCGGAGTGCGGGCGGAAGGCCAGCATCCGTAACAGCAGCATCTCGAAGCCGTCGCGCGGGTCCGGCGCCAGCTGCAGGTCCTTCTGCCCCTGCAGTGCGATCTGGTAGTAGAGCTGGGTATCCTCCGGCGCGAGGCGGCGCGCGAGTTCCTGGACACGCTCGGCTTCGTCGTCGCGGCGGACGGCATCCGGCGCAAACTGGGCGATCGCGACCTGGTGCAGGATCGCCAGCAGTTGCTGCACCACGTCCTGGTAATCCGGAGAGAACTCGGCCAGTGCGGCGGACACCTCGAGCAGGGCGTCGGCGGCGCCGTCGGCCAGCGCCTCGAGCAGGCCGTAGACCGGCTCCCGCGACACGGTACCGAGCATGGCGCTGACGCCGGTGTCGGTGAGCCGGCCGCCGCAGTGCGCGATGGCCTGGTCCAGCAGGCTGAGGCCGTCGCGCATGCTGCCCTGGGCGGCGCGGGCCAGGGCCTTGGCGGCGCCCGGCTCGAACTCCAGATTCTCCGCCGCGAGGATCTGCGCCATCTGCGTGCGGATCTGTTCCGGAGTCAGCCGCTTCAGGTTGAACTGCAGGCAGCGCGACAGCACGGTGACCGGGATCTTCTGCGGATCGGTGGTCGCCAGCAGGAATTTCACGTGCGGCGGCGGTTCCTCCAGGGTCTTCAGCAGGGCGTTGAAGCTGTGCCCGGAGAGCATGTGGACTTCGTCGATCAGGTAGACCTTGTAGCGTCCCTGGTTGGGGGCGTACTGGACGTTCTCCAGGAGTTCTCGGGTGTCCTCGACCTTGGTGCGGGATGCGGCGTCGACCTCGATCAGGTCGATGAAACGGCCCTCGTCCACTTCCCGGCAGATCAGGCAGCGGCCGCAGGGATTCGCCCCTTGGAGGTCTTCGCAGTTGAGCGCCTTGGCCAGAATCCGGGCCAGCGTGGTCTTGCCGACGCCGCGGGTGCCGGTGAACAAATAGGCATGGTGCATGCGACCGGCTTCCAGCGCATGCGTCAGCGCCTTGACGACATGTTCCTGGCCGACGACTTCGGTGAAGTTGTGGGGTCGCCACTTACGCGCAAGTGCCTGGTAGAGCATGGGGTTGCGGCGGAAGAGTAGGGAATGGGTGGCTCACCGCACCAGCCACACCCCGGCACACGAGTCCGCTGCTACCGTTGCTCCCTTCCGGGCCTGGCGGGGTTCACAGCGTATCATTGCGAGGGGACCGATGCGGCTTGCCATAGAATCGGTGAGCCGGCTGCTCATCAGAGAAGGCGCATTATGCCCGTTAACGTGGCGCGACACAAGGACTAGCCGGGTCTGCTGCTGGCCCCGCGCGATGGCGCCGCCGGTCAGGGAACGCCGGATGAGACCGGAAGCCCTCCTCTTTTGCGCTGAACACGCCATCGATGACGCAACAGTGACCGATCTGCCGGGAGCAGATTGGGACCGCGGGGCGACCCGTTGGGTGAAATACCCGGACGTATTTCATCGGTGTGCAGATTGGCATTGAGCGCGGAGCCGAAGCAGTGGACAAACGTCGCCGCACCAAACCGCCGGGCACGTCCAGGCCACGGGAGCGCTGCGCCGCTTCACCCACTGCCGCACCGGCAGCTCGGGAAACACGTGAGCCACCAGAGGTGTCGTCTCGACCATCCGCCGGGTGCTGCACGAGGGGCAGACCCCGCGGCCCTCGCAGCGGAAGGCGACCAGAAAGTCATGCCCGCAGCCGGCCCAGCGCTTGCCCGAAGGCTTCGAGCATGGAGGGACTTCACGAAAATCTCCGGTCATGAGTGCATTCTCCTTTGCTGTTCCTGATGTAAAAACCGGGCGAATTGGGATTTTCTGCACTACTCCACCATCTCGATCAAAAATCTCGCAATCGGTCCCGCGATGTCCAGCCCCGTGAGCCTTTCGAAACCCGCGAACATCGGCGCCGGATTGACATCGAGGATGACGTGGCGGCCGGCATCGGTGCGCTTGAAATCGATACCGGCGAAGGCCAGGTGCATGGCCCGCGCGGTCTTGACCAGGTCGAGGCATTCCTCCGGGCTCAGGGGAGTCGGCGCGAAGTTCTGAGGACCTGTGCGGAAATCCACCCGATCGGTCACCAGCGCCCCGGCGGCGATGATTTGGCCGCCCAGAACATAGGCACGGACATCGGTCCCATGGATGCGTTCCTGGAGCAGGACCGGCGCCTCCGACAACCGGTCCAGGAACTCCGCAGACAAATCGTCTGCGGTGAGCGCCACCGCCTCGCCACCCCCCGCCAGAGGTTTGCAAATCACCTGCTCATGCCGTGCGATAAAGCCTTTCACCGACTCGGAATCATTGCCCGCAAAAGTCGTCGGCACTGGAATCCCCGCCTGTTTCAGGTGGTCCACGGTGTGCAATTTATAGTAATGGCAAAGCAGGGTGCTCAGGGGATTCACCACGGGTTTTCCATGGGTTACCGCCCACCGCAAGAGGCTTCCCAGCATCGAATCCTTTTCCCGCAATGTCCGAAGCTGCAAGCGCAACGGCTCGCCGTCCTTGTGACCGTTGCCGGAATCCTGCTTGTGCCAGTCGTTGCAATGGAGGCTCCGCAGGAAAAAGGCCTTGATCCTGTTCAGGCTTACGGAATCGTACTGCCAGCCGCAATCGGAAAAGCCGAGAGCATGTCGGCGGGGAAATTCCGAAGTATCGATCAGAAGCGGCGGGTGGTCCAATTCGGAGAGGGAATCGCTAAGCCTGACGACTTCCAATTCGGTTGGGCTGCCGAGTATGGCGAAATCATGCGTGGTGACGGCCTGCGATGCCGGTTGAGCGCAAAAACGGTTCACGCCGGTCGCTTTATAAGTTCGGCACAGGACCGGCGTGAACCGTTTACAACGAGCGGCATTGAGATCCGAGTGGAGAAACCGGCTCGGAACCCAATAGCCGTCACGTTGCGGTTTCCTGGAGACGGCTGTTCTGGTGACCCTGGCCTGATTAGAGTGGAATCATTTGCAGATTTCCGGGTCCGCCCTCCTCGCCGAGAGCCATCGTGGTGACCTCGCCCGGACCATTATAGGGCGGATTATAGATCGGATTACCCAGGGGTGGATGCCACCGGTGCCAACCTCCGGAATACTCGGGTAACTCGACTCCTGCCGTCACACCATCGAGCTGCTGCTCGGTCAACTGAATGCCGGATGCGCCTTTCTGAGTATCCGGGGGTGTTACCGCTTCCGCCGGCACCGAAACCAGCAACGGCAGTACCGCGGCAGTGCTTAAGATCAAGCGTTCGTTAGTTTTCATGATGCTTGACTCCGATCGTGAGGTTAAGGATAGGAGTTTCTAATGGGCGCTTCCGCCCATCGGGGAAAAGGGTGCGCCCGTCGTCGGGGTTTGTCAACGACGAGGGAGAGCGCCGGCCCGATGGCGGGTGATACAATCCGCGGCCAGTGTATTCCACGGAGTTGCATCCGATGAGTTCCGACCGTTTCGACCGGGCGCTGCAGGCGATCGACGCCGCCAATGCCCAGGATCCGAATCTCGAGGATTGGGAGGGGGCGCCGCATCCCAAGGAGCTGCTCTACGGCCGGCGGATGACCGAATGCCTGGAACGGAGTTGTCCCGGCGCTTCGGAAGTTTTACGGCTGGCGGCGCGGGGACAGCATATCAGGCGATGGGAGATTCCGCGCAGCGACTATCCCGGCACCCGCGAGGGTTACCTGCGTTGGCGGACCCGCCTGTACGGCTTTCACGGTGACCAGCTCGGGCTGATCATGGCCGGGGTCGGTTACGACGAAGGTTCGATCCAGCGGGTGAAGCGCCTGCTGAGCAAGCGGGATCTGCGCACCGACCCGGAATCGCAGACTCTCGAGGACACGGCTTGCCTGGTTTTCCTCGAGCACTATTTCGCTCCCTTCGCCGCCGGTCACGACGAACCCAAGCTCATCGACATCGTCCGCAAGACCTGGAGAAAGATGTCGGACGCGGCCCGGGCCCGCGCACTGGAACTCGATCTTCCGGGCAATCTCGGCGCCATCGTGGCGAAGGCGCTGGATACCGGGTCTTCCTGAGTCCTCACCTTCCGCGGATATTGCGATGATTCGGCCGGAATCGCTGACCCGGTACGCGTGGCTGTCGATCTTCGTGGCGCTCTTCACCATGGCGGTCAAGGCCGCCGCCTACCAGGTCACGGGATCGGTGGGGCTGCTGTCGGATGCCTTGGAGTCGATAGTCAACCTGTCGGCCGCGGTCGTGGCGCTGGCAATGCTGAGGTTTTCGGCGCAGCCGGCGGACGCGCAGCACCATTTCGGGCACGGCAAGGCCGAGTACTTCGCCAGCGGATTCGAAGGCGTGCTGATCATCGCGGCTGCCGCGGCGATTCTGTTCGCGGCTTGGGACCGCTATCTGCATCCCCGTGAACTGGCTTCGCTCGATCTCGGCCTGGGGCTGTCGGCGGCGGCGGCGGCGGTCAACGGTCTGGCCGGCTGGTTCCTGGTTTCGGTGGGGCGGAAAGCCGGCTCGATTGTGCTGGAGGCGGACGGGAAGCATCTGCTGACCGACGTCTGGACGTCGGTCGGCGTCGTATGCGGCGTGGCGGCAGCCGGTCTCACCGGCTGGCACGATTTCGATCCGGGCGTTGCCGCACTGGTGGGGTTGAACATCGTGTGGACCGGCGCCGGACTCCTCCGGCGCTCCATCGCCGGCTTGCTCGATGCCTCGCTCCCGCCGCAAGAAAACCAGAGGATACGAGGAGTTCTCGAGACGTTCCGCGCGCGTGGCGTCGGCTTTCACGATTTGAGAACCCGCCAGTCCGGAGCGCATCGCTTCATGAGCGTGCACGTTCTGGTACCCGGCGCCTGGACGGTGCAGGCGGCGCACGATCTGGCGGAGGAGATCGAGGCGGCGCTGTGTGCCGCGCTGACGAATCTCACCGTCGTGACTCACATCGAGCCGGTCGAGGACCCGGCATCGTTCGACCATCATGAGCCGTTTCCGGAGATCGTTCCGGAAATCGCGAATTCCCGTTCCGTGCGGGTTTCCCGTCCGTCTCACCGCAAATCGCGGCGGCTCCGGATCGCTTCAGCGACGGGAACGGTCTTGCTCGTGGGCGGCAGTGCTTCCAGCATGGTGGTGTCCGGGGTCTGGATCGATCTTTCGCTGGCCGCGGCCCTGCTCGGTTTCGTCCTGATTCTGGTGGCGCGACGGCGGCTTGGCGCTCGACGCCGGCAGGGCGGCGTCAGTAGCCGAAGACGTCTGCTCTGAAACTGCGCTGCCAGGCCCGGGCATGAATCGCCTCCCGCTTGCGGTCGCCGCCAGGCGGCGTCTCGCCGGTCGATCGGGTCTCGAGCTGGCCGTCGTTTCGCGAGTAGCCGTAGACGCCGGTGATGGAGATGGCTTCGTCGGATGCGACGAAGCTATAGCAGTGGTTGATCAGCAGTGGTTCCGGCGGTGGCTCGCCGGCAAGCGAGGCGACGACGGCAGCCGCGCAGACCTTGGCCTGGGAGTTGGCCGAAAAGGCCGATTTGGGCATGGGGCCCGCCTGGCAGGCATCGCCGATGACGTGGATCGCTGAGTCGTACACAGATGCGAAGCTCAAGGGGTCGACCGGGCACCAGCCGGAGGTGTCCGTCAGACCCGACTGTTCCGCCAAAGCCCCGGCCTTCTGCGGTGGGATGACGTTGAGCACGTCCGCACGGAAGGCGTCGAATTCGGTTTCGACGGTCCGCGCGGCGGCGTCGACCCGCTCCAGCCGCCCCTGTTTTTCCGAGGAAATCCATTCCAGCATGTCTCCATAGTGTTCGCGCCAGGCCTGTTCGAACGCCGGCTGCTTGGAAAACCGGGTCTTGGCGTCCAGTATCAGAATCTTGGAACGGGGTTTGTACTTCTCCAGGTAACAGGCGATGAGCGAGGCACGTTCGTAGGGCCCAGGCGGACAGCGGTAGGGATTGGCGGGCGCGGTGATCAGCACCAGGCCGCCGTCGGGCATCGTGCGGATTTGCCGGGCGAGCATCGCGGTCTGGGGACCGGCTCGCCAGGCATGGGGAACGGTTCGGCTCGCCGCCTCGTCATAGCCTTCTATCGCATCCCAGCGAAAGTCGATGCCGGGAGAGAGGACCAACCGGTCGTAGGGTACCTCGGCACCGTCCGCCAGCACTACGCGCCGTCGCGGCCGATCCAGCCGGGTGGCCTGGGCGTTGACCTTCTTTATATCCAGTTCCCGTCGCAACGAATCATAAGAGCGCACGAGCGTGCCCATGTCTTTGAGGCCGGCGACGGTTTCGTTCGAGCCGGGGCAGGAGAGATAGGTGTCGCGAGGCTCGATGAGCGTGACCGTCAGGTCGGGATTCATCAGCTTCAGATAGCGAGCTGCCGTGGCGCCGCCATGGCCGCCCCCGACGACCACGACCTGGCCGGAGCCGGTGCCGCGACGATACCTGCCGGAAGCGCATCCGCCCAACCCCCAACCCAAGCCGCAGGCCGCCAATAGACGCAGGAATCGACGCCGGGGATTCATGGCCTCTTTCCCAGAAAGCCGGCGATCCCTTCGATTTCACCATCCTTGAGACCGGCTGCGATCCGGTTCATGACGGTGCCCGATCGCTTGCCCTCACGATAGTCCCGCAACATGGACGCTATCTCCTTCGCCTCGAAGCGGCGTGGCGATGTCAGCTCGGAAAGCGGTCCGTTTTCTTGCCCTCCCTCTTCAGCATGGCAGCCGAGACAACCGAGGGCCGCCAAAGCTGTATCCGGGCTTTCGGCGCGGGCGGGGAGACAGAGAGCGACAGCGATCGTACCGACGTGTGCGGACCTCGCAAACGATCGAACGGTACGGCGGGTGTTCAACTGATGACTCACGGCGGGATATCCTGCAAAGATCGGCCTGACCGATTTTATGCAAGCGTGACGATTCGACCAAGCGGCGATTCCATCGAGGATACTGCATTAAGCGCTGCACAACCCATTGATTTATATGGAGCCACCCCTGCGTCAAAATGTCGCAGATTTTCCTTGACAGTTTGATGAAGGGTGATAGACTCCCTCGCACCGACGGACCGGAACCGCCTCTGTTGCGGGACCAATAGAACGCCCGTTAGAGGCAGGAAAGATAGGGAATTAGAGAAGCGGGGTGTCGGCCGAAACGCCGGCCCCTTTCAACCATAACGAGGAGGATAAAACAATGGCAGCAACAACCATTGGTGGTGCAGCCGCGGCCGAAGCGCCGATGCTGGACAAGAAGTGGCTGGTTTTCGCGATTGCTATCTATACCGTGTTCTACATGTGGGTGCGCTGGTACGAAGGCGTCTACGGCTGGTCCGCCGGCCTGGACTCGTTCGCACCGGAGTTCGAAACCTACTGGATGAACTTCCTGTACACCGAGATCGTCCTGGAAATCGTGACGGCTTCGATCCTGTGGGGTTACCTCTGGAAGACCCGCGACCGCAACCTGGCCGCGCTGACCCCGCGTGAAGAACTGCGCCGCAACTTCACTCACCTGACCTGGCTGGTGGCCTACGCCTGGGCCCTCTACTGGGGCGCTTCCTACTTCACCGAGCAGGACGGCACCTGGCATCAGACGATCGTGCGCGACACCGACTTCACCCCGTCGCACATCATCGAGTTCTATCTGAGCTACCCGATCTACATCATCACCGGCTTTGCGGCGTTCATCTATGCCAAGACGCGTCTGCCGTTCTTCGCGAAGGGCATTTCGCTGCCGTACCTGGTGCTGGTGGTGGGTCCGTTCATGATTCTGCCGAACGTGGGTCTGAACGAATGGGGCCACACCTTCTGGTTCATGGAAGAGCTGTTCGTGGCGCCGCTGCACTACGGCTTCGTGATCTTCGGCTGGCTGGCGCTGGCCGTCATGGGCACGCTGACCCAGACCTTCTACAGCTTCGCTCAGGGCGGACTGGGACAGTCCCTCTGTGAAGCCGTGGACGAAGGCTTGATCGCGAAATAAGGAACTGTCAGGCCGGCGGGCCGGTTTTTTGGGGTTCTGGCGACAGGCTCCGTGCCGGTCCGGCGGCCGGAAAGGACTCGCGGCGATGGGTGTCCGGGGTTTTCCCGGGCACCGTCGAAAATAAGAAACGACAAATTTGGAGGTAACTTTAATGAGTGCTGCGCAATCTGCGGTTCGTTCGCACGCCGAAGCGGTCCAGTTGTCCCGGACCATCGACTGGATGGCGTTGTTCGTGGTGTTCTTCGTGATCGTGGGCTCGTACCACATTCACGCCATGCTCACCATGGGCGACTGGGACTTCTGGTCGGACTGGAAAGACCGTCGACTGTGGGTCACCGTGACCCCGATCGTGCTGATCACCTTCCCGGCGGCCGTCCAATCCTACCTGTGGGAACGGTATCGTCTGCCCTGGGGCGCCACCGTCTGCGTACTCGGCCTGCTGCTGGGTGAGTGGATCAACCGCTACTTCAACTTCTGGGGCTGGACCTACTTCCCGATCAACTTCGTCTTCCCCGCCTCGCTGGTACCGGGCGCCATCATCCTGGACACCGTCCTGATGCTGTCGGGCAGCTACCTGTTCACCGCCATCGTCGGCGCCATGGGCTGGGGTCTGATCTTCTACCCGGGCAACTGGCCGATCATCGCGCCGCTGCACGTCCCGGTGGAATACAACGGCATGCTGATGTCGATCGCCGACATCCAGGGCTACAACTACGTCCGCACGGGCACCCCGGAATACATCCGCATGGTAGAGAAGGGCACCCTGCGTACCTTCGGTAAGGACGTCGCCCCGGTATCGGCATTCTTCTCCGCGTTCATGTCGATCCTGATCTACTTCATGTGGCACTTCATCGGTCGCTGGTTCTCCAACGAACGGTTCCTGCAGAGCACCTGATCCTGACAGATCGGGCCGACGCAAGACCCATGTGAAAGACCGCCGTCCGGCTTGGCGACAGGCCGGCGAGTGACCCAACAGCAAGAACTCGAAAGAGGAGAGATCATGAAAACAATAAAGGACCGGATTGCAAAATGGTCTGCAATCGGACTGCTGTCCGCCGTGGCAGCGACCAGTTTCTACGCCCCGAACGCCGCCGCCCACGGTGAGAAATCGCAGGCCGCGTTCATGCGTATGCGTACCATCCACTGGTACGACCTGAGCTGGTCGAAAGAGAAAGTCAAAGTCAACGAAACCGTGGAAATCAAAGGCAAGTTCCACGTGTTCGAAGGCTGGCCGGAGACGGTCGACGAACCGGATGTCGCGTTCCTCAACGTCGGCATGCCGGGCCCCGTGTTCGTCCGCAAGGAATCGTACATCGGGGGTCAGCTGGTGCCGCGTTCGGTACGTCTGGAAATCGGCAAGACCTACGACTTCCGGGTCGTCCTCAAAGCCCGGCGTCCGGGTGACTGGCACGTACACACCATGATGAACGTCCAGGGCGGTGGACCGATCATCGGCCCCGGCAAGTGGATCACCGTGGAAGGCTCCATGAGCGAATTCCGGAACCCCGTCACCACCCTGACCGGGCAGACGGTGGACCTGGAGAACTACAACGAAGGCAACACCTACTTCTGGCACGCCTTCTGGTACGCCATCGGCCTCGCCTGGATCGGCTACTGGTCGCGTCGTCCGATCTTCATCCCCCGTCTGCTGATGGTGGATGCGGGCCGTGGGGACGAACTGGTGTCCACCACCGACCGCAAGGTGGCGATGGGCTTCCTGGCCGCCACCATCCTGATCGTGGTCATGGCCATGTCCAGCGCCAACAGCAAGTACCCGATCACCATCCCGCTGCAGGCCGGTACCATGCGTGGCATGAAGCCGATCGACCTGCCGGCGCCGACGGTGGCGGTGAAAGTGGAAGACGCCACCTACCGGGTACCGGGCCGCGCCATGCGGATGAAGCTGACCGTGACCAACCACGGCAACAGCCCGATCCGGCTGGGTGAGTTCTACACCGCCTCGGTGCGTTTCCTGGATTCCAACGTCTACAAGGACACCACCGGCTATCCGGAAGACCTGCTGGCCGAAGACGGTCTGAGCGTCAGCGACAACAGCCCGCTGGCCCCCGGTGAGACCCGCACGGTCGACGTGACGGCGTCCGACGCGGCGTGGGAAGTGTATCGTCTGTCCGACATCATCTACGACCCGGACAGCCGTTTCGCCGGTCTGCTGTTCTTCTTCGACGCTGAAGGCAACCGTCAGATCGTGCAGATCGACGCACCGCTGATCCCGTCGTTCATGTAATCGTCCAAGGGGGGGCCTTCGGGACTCCCCTTCCGGCGGTGAAAGCAAAAACCCCCGGCCGGTGACGGTCGGGGGTTTTGTTTATGGAGAATTTTGTTCTGGACGGAGCGCGGAGAACTTCCGGTCAGGCTCCGAGAGCCGTCCGGCCACACCAGTCGCGTGCGAATTGCCAAGCGACTCGTCCGCTACGCGAACCGCGAGTGAGCGCCCAGCGTAATGCCTCCGTCCGGATGTCATTCCAATGGGTTTTCAGGTCGGGAGCTCCCAGTTTCGCCAGCCAATATTCGACCGTCGCCAAATAGTCGTCCTGGGAGAACGGATGGAACGATAGCCACAGGCCAAATCGCTCGGACAGCGATATTTTCTCCTCGACCGAATCGCCAGGGTGGATTTCATTTCCAGCGGGACGCGTCTCCAGGTTCTCCGCCATATATTCCGGTAACAGATGCCGGCGGTTGGATGTGGCGTAAATCAGCAGATTGGCGCTCAACACACTCGTCGAACCGTCCAGCACCGATTTCAGAGCCTTGTAGCCGGGTTCTTCACTTTCGAATGACAGATCGTCGGAAAACAGAATGAAGCGCTCGGGGCGGTCGTGGATATACTCGAGTATCTCCGGCAATTCCTCGAGATGGGCTTTGTCTACTTCGATGAGGCGGAGTCCGGATTCGGCGTAATCGTGGAGCAGCGCCTTGACGAGGGACGACTTTCCTGTTCCCTTCGAGCCCCAAAGCAGCGCATTGTTGGCTGGCAAGCCTCGGAGAAATTGCCGGGTGTTACGCTCCAGCGCCGTTTTTTGGCGATCGATGCACAAAAGATCGCAGAGGCCGATGTCATGAGGTCGCCGCACGGGCCTCAAAGCTGGTTCGCAGCCGCCTCCGCTCCAACGATAGGCTTTGTACGTCCAATCGATAGCCGAAGGAACCGGCGGCGCGAGGCGTTCCACGGCGTCCGCCAGCCTTTGCAACGCCGCCAGCACGAGATCGGAGCGGTCCGGTGCCATTCGGCGGATGACTCAGGCGTCGATTCGCTTGTACTTGATCCGATGCGGAGTGTTCACTTCGTCGCCGAGGCGGCGGCGACGGTCCGCCTCGTAATCGGCGTAATTGCCTTCGAACCAGACCACTTCGCTTTCTCCTTCGAACGCAAGGATATGAGTGGCTATGCGGTCCAGGAACCAGCGGTCATGGGAGATCACCACCGCGCAGCCGGGAAAATCCAGCAGGGCATCTTCCAAAGCCCGGAGCGTTTCGACATCGAGGTCGTTGGTGGGTTCGTCGAGCAGCAGGACGTTGCCGCCGCTGCGGAGCAGCTTGGCGAGGTGGACCCGGTTGCGTTCGCCGCCCGAAAGTTCGCCGATGCGTTTCTGCTGGTCCGAACCCTTGAAGTTGAATCGTCCCACGTAGGCGCGCGAGGGCGTTTGATAGGTTCCCACCGTAATCATGTCCAGACCGTCGGAAATTTCTTCCCAAACGGTCTTATTGTCGTCCATATGTTCACGAAACTGCTCGACATAGGCCAGTTTGACCGTTGGGCCGACGCGGATGGAGCCTTGATCCGGCGATTCGAAACCGGCGATCATGCGGAACAGCGTGGTCTTGCCGGCGCCGTTGGGTCCGATCACGCCGACGATGCCTCCCGGAGGCAGCCGGAAACTCAGGTTTTCGACCAGAATACGTCCGCTGAATCCCTTGCATACGCCTTCGAATTCAACGACCAGATCGCCGAGGCGAGGGCCTGGCGGAATGTAGATTTCCTTGGTTTCATTCCGCTTCTGTACATCGTTCTGGCTCAGTTCATCGAACCTGGCCAAACGCGCCTTGCTTTTGGCGTGTCGGCCTTTCGGATTGGATCTTACCCATTCGAGCTCCGCCTTCATGGCTTTCATGCGGGCGGTTTCCTGCTTTTCTTCCATCTCCAGCCTGGCTTCCTTTTGTTCCAGCCAGGAGGAGTAATTGCCTTCCCAAGGAATTCCGCGGCCCCGGTCGAGTTCGAGAATCCAGCCAGCCACGTTGTCCAGGAAATAACGGTCATGGGTGACGGCGACGACCGTTCCGGGATAGTCCTGGAGGAACCTTTCCAGCCAGGCCACGGATTCCGCGTCGAGATGGTTGGTCGGCTCGTCGACCAGCAACATGTCGGGGTTGGACAGCAGCAGGCGGCACAGGGCAACGCGGCGGCGTTCGCCTCCGGAGAGTTTGGTGACGTCGGCATCCCAGTCCGGGAGTCTTAACGCATCGGCGGCGACTTCCAGTTTCCGGTCCAGCTCCCAGGCGCCGGCGGCATCGATCTTGTCCTGGAGTTCGGCCTGTTCGGCGAGGAGCTTGTCGAAATCCGCGTCCGGGTCGGCGAAGGCGTTACTGATTTCGTTGAACCGGTCCAGGAGGGCTTTGGTCTCGGCGACGCCATCCTCGACGTTTCCCCGCACCGTTTTTGCCGGATCCAGTTGCGGTTCTTGCGCCAGGTAGCCGATCTTGATGCCGGGTTGCGGCCGTGCTTCCCCGTCGTATTCCTTGTCGACGCCCGCCATGATGCGAAGGAGGGTGGATTTTCCGGCGCCGTTGAGGCCGAGCACGCCGATCTTGGCGCCCGGGAAGAAGGAGAGGGAGATGTTTTCCAGGATCGTCCGCTTGGGGGGAACGATCTTGGAAACCCGATTCATGGTGTAAATATATTGTGCCATCTTGAGTGCGTTATGGGACTTTTGATCATAGTATTATTTCACGTTCGCACCCGTGAGGGACAGGCTTGCTTGAGGGGCTAGGACAGCGGATGAACGCTGAACTCAGCGTACGTGCACATTCGAGACTGGCAGAGGTGCCGGCGAAGCAGTGGGACACATTCGGCAGTCCCGACGCACCGCTGAGCCACGAGTTTCTCTCGGCGCTGGAGGAGACCGGTTGCCTGGGTGAAGCCGTGGGCTGGATTCCCATGCACCTCTCCTTCGCTGCGAAGGGCGGGGGGGGTCCGTTCGCCGCCATGCCCGCCTACATCAAAACCAATTCGTTCGGCGAGTTCGTATTCGATTGGGCATGGGCCGAAGCGCATTCGCGGGCCGGTCAGGCGTACTACCCGAAGTGGGTGATCGCGTCGCCCTTCACACCCGTCACTGGCCGGCGTCTGCTGGCGCCTGCGGAGGTGCCGGATTCTTCACGGGAGGCGATGCTGGAACGTGCCGTCAAAGCGGGCGAGGCCGTCGGCGTCTCGTCCATGCATTGGCTGTTCTGTACCGATCCGGTGCTGCTCGAAGCGCCGATGCTCGTTCAGCGCATGGGGTGCCAATTCCACTGGCATAACGCCGGTTACAGAGACTTCGCGGATTTCCTGGACCGCTTCAATGCGAAAAGGCGAAAGGAGCTGAAACGGGAGCGGCGTCAGGTCCTCGATGCCGGGATAGAAATCGAAAGGATCGCCGGAAGCCAAGTGGACGCTGCGATTTGGAACCGGTTTCATGCCCTGTATCGGAGCACATTCGACAAGCACGGCAACTATCCGGCCTTGAGCGCAGGCTTTTTTCACCGCATCGGCGAGACCATGGGCGAAAAGATCATGCTCGTCCTCGCAAGACGGAAGTCCAATCTGGTCGCCGCCGGTTTCTTTCTCGTGGGCGAGGACACCTTGTACGGCCGCTATTGGGGGGCGTCGGAGGACGTGCCTTCTCTCCATTTCGAGGTTTGCTACTATCAGGGCCTGGAGTTTTGTCTGGAGCGGGGTCTCAGTTGCTTCCAGCCCGGCGCCCAGGGGGAGCATAAAGTCAGCCGCGGCTTCGAGCCTACGCCAACCTGGTCGGCGCATTGGATTGCCGATCCGCGTTTGCGGGCGGCGATTGCGCGTCACGTCGAAGCCGAGCGTCTGCATATGGAAGGTTACATGCAGGCGCTCGAATGTCGGCTGCCGTTCAAAAAGGAATCCGGATGCTGACCCTCATCGATTCCAACGACGAACAGCAAGCGTTCCCTCCCCCTGACAGGGCATTGAAGGAGCCGAACGGTCTCCTTGCGGTCGGCGGTTCGTTGAGTATCGCTCGCCTGGAACTCGCCTATCGGCGCGGGATATTTCCCTGGTACGGTGAGGGCGATCCGATTCTATGGTGGTCGCCCGACCCCAGGCTGGTATTGTTTCCAGCGAATCTGCGGATTTCGCGGAGTCTGCGCAAGACCTTGCGCCGGCGGATATTTCAATTCAGCTTCGATCGTGCTTTTGGGGCGGTGATAAGGGCTTGCGCGGAGCCGCGTGGGAAATCGGAAGGAACCTGGCTGAGCGCCGACATGCGGTCGGCCTACGTCGCCTTCCATCGCGCCGGTTTTGCACACTCTTTCGAGGCCTGGCAGGACGGCTGCCTGGTGGGAGGGCTATACGGAGTGGCGATGGGGCGGATCTTTTACGGAGAATCGATGTTCCACCGCGTGACGGATGCCTCGAAGGCGACGCTGGCGTTTGCGGTGGCCTGCCTGTCGGACTGGGGTTACTACATGATAGACTGCCAAGTTTACAGTTCGCATCTCGCCAGTCTAGGGGCATCCGCCATTCCGCGCAGCGAATTTCAGGCCTTGGTATCCGAATATTCGGAAATGCCCGTTAATCCTGAAGCATGGAAACATGCGCCGGCGGACTTCCCTTGAACCCGGAACGGGCGGTGCTTTGGACGGGCCCTGACCATCCGTGCAGCTACTTGCCGGGGCGGGACGCGCGCTTTGCCTATGTTTCGCCGGATCGGCCGCTTTCCCCGCAAAGCTATCGTGGGCTGCTGGAACGGGGGTTCCGGCGCAGCGGAAACTGGGTGTACCGGCCGTGCTGCATCGGCTGCAGCGCCTGCATTCCGGTGCGCCTTCCCGTGAAGGATTTTCATTTGACTCGCGGTCAGCGGCGCATTCTCAAGCGGAATGCGGACATCGAGATTCATGTTTCTGCCGCTCGCTTCGACGAGCGGCAGTTTCGGCTTTATGTCCGATATCTGGCGGTGCGGCACCCCACCGACACGCCAGTATCGCGAGATGACTATTGGTCGTTTCTGGGGAGCTCCTGGGCGGAAACCCGCTTCGTGGAGTTTCGCTCACGCTCGGACTTGCTCGGCGTGGCGGTCGTCGACCACGTGCCCGGAGCCATGTCCGCCGTATACACCTTTTTCGACCCCGATGCCGCGGCGCGAAGTCCGGGCTCGCTGGCCATTTTGTGGCAGATATCGGAGGCCCGGCGGCTGGGACGGGACTGGCTATATCTCGGCTATTGGATCGACGGTTGCCGCAAGATGGAATACAAGGCGAAGTACAGGCCCTTGGAAGCGCTTGTCACGGATCGATGGCGCAGATTCGAAGTGGATGAGCCGCTACCTTCGAGCGTGCTATAATTAGGGAAATTTTTTTACCCTGCGAACAGATGTCGAAAGAAGATCATATCGAAATGGAAGGCAAGGTGATTGAAACCCTGCCCAACACGACTTTCCGCGTTCAGCTGGATAACGGGCATGTAGTCATCGCCCATATTTCCGGCAAGATGCGGAAAAACTATATCCGGATTCTGACCGGCGACCGCGTCAAGGTCGAACTCACCCCGTACGACCTGAGCAAGGCTCGTATCACCTTCCGCCATCGCTAGCGCCAGCCCGTGATCACACGGGCTCGGCGGCTTTCTGGCGCGTTTCGTAGGTAAATGTCAGCCTGTCCGGCGAAGCGCCGACGCGCACCGTACCTCCATGCGCAAGGCGGCCGAACAGGATTTCTTCGGCCAGCGGCTTCTTGATGTTTTCCTGAATCACGCGGGCCATCGGACGCGCGCCCATTTTCGGGTCGAAGCCGTGCTCGGCCAGCCACGCCCGTCCGTCCGGCTCGATTACCAGGGCTACCTGCTTCTCGGCCAACTGGGCTTCGAGTTCGAAGATAAATTTGTCCACCACATGCCCGATCGTTTCCGTGCTGAGGGGGTTGAACTGGATGATCGCATCGAGGCGGTTCCTGAACTCGGGCGAGAATATCCGCTCGATCGCTTTCAGGCTGTCCGTGGAGTGGTCTTGCGGGGTGAAGCCTATCGACGGACGGGCACCCTCGAAGGCGCCCGCATTGGTCGTCATGACCAGGATGATGTTGCGGAAATCGGCCTTGCGTCCGTTGTTGTCGGTCAGCGTACCGTGATCCATCACCTGCAGGAGCAGGTTGAAGACGTCCGGGTGCGCTTTTTCGATCTCGTCGAGCAACAGCACGGCGTGCGGATGCTTGCTGATGGCTTCGGTCAGGAGACCGCCCTGGTCGAATCCGACATAGCCCGGCGGCGCCCCGATCAGGCGTGATACGGTATGCCGCTCCATGTATTCCGACATGTCGAAGCGGATCAGCTCGACGCCGAGCATGTGGGAGAGCTGGCGTGTCACTTCCGTCTTGCCTACGCCGGTGGGGCCGGCAAACAGGAATGAGCCTATGGGCTTTTGCCCATCGCGCAGACCGGCGCGGGACAGTTTGATCGCCGACGACAGCGCGGAGATGGCCTCATCCTGGCCGAAGACCAGCATCTTGAGGTTGGATTCCAGGTCGCGCAATTTTTCCTTGTCGTTGGCCGACACCGTCTTGGCGGGAATCCGCGCGATCTTCGAAACGATGTCCTCGATATCCACCGTGCCGATGGTCTTCTTGCGGCGCGAGGGAGGCAGCAGGCGCTGGTTCGCTCCCGCTTCGTCGATGACGTCGATGGCCTTGTCGGGGAGATGGCGATCGTTGATGTACCGGTCCGACAGTTCCACCGCGGTGCGCAGCGCGGCGAGGGAGTATTTGACGTCATGGTGCTGTTCGAACCGCGTCTTCAGTCCTTTGAGGATCTGGTAGGTTTCTTCGACCGACGGTTCGGGTATATCGATTTTCTGGAAGCGGCGGGCCAGCGCACGGTCCTTCTCGAAGATGCCGCGGTATTCCTGGTAGGTCGTCGAACCGATGCAGCGCAATTCGCCCGAGGCCAGGACCGGCTTGATCAGGTTGGACGCATCCATCACCCCTCCCGAGGCGGAGCCTGCGCCGATGATGGTGTGGATCTCGTCGATGAACAGGATGGCGTTCGGCTCTTTCTTGAGCTGCGCCAGGAGCGACTTCAGACGCTTCTCGAAATCGCCGCGGTACTTGGTTCCCGCCACCAGACTGCCGAGATCCAGCGAATAGATCGTGCTGCCTTTGAGCACTTCCGGTACGTCGTTTTCGACGATTTTCTTCGCCAAACCTTCGGCGATGGCTGTCTTGCCCACCCCGGCTTCGCCGACGAACAGCGGATTGTTCTTCCTTCTGCGGCATAGTACCTGGACGGTACGCTCCAGTTCGTCTTTGCGGCCGATGAGGGGATCGATTTTCCCGCGCCGGGCGGATTCGTTGAGATTGGTGGCGAATTTTTCGAGCGGGTTGGCGCTGCCTCCGCTTTCGGCGTCTTCGGATTCGGGTGCGGCGCCCCTCGATGCGCCGTCAGCCTCGTCCCGCACCTTGGAGATGCCGTGAGAAATGAAGTTCACGACGTCGAGGCGGGTGATGTCCTGCTTGTGCAGCAGATAGACGGCGTGCGAGTCCTGTTCGCTGAAGATGGCGACCAGGACGTTCGCCCCGGTGACCTCCTTCTTCCCGGACGATTGCACGTGGAAGGCCGCGCGTTGGAGTACCCGCTGGAATCCCAGCGTGGGTTGGGTATCGCGCTTGACGCCGGCCGGTATCAGCGGCGTGGTTTCATCCAGGAATTCGCTCAGTTCGGTCCGGAGCAGGTCGAGATTGCCGCCGCAGGCACGCAGGACTTCGATGGCGGCGCCGTTGTCGAGCATGGCCAGCAGCAAGTGCTCCACGGTGATGAATTCATGGCGTTTCTCGTATGCGGTACGGAAGGCCGAATTCAGTGATTGTTCGAGTTCTTTGCTCAACATAGTGGAACCTGCTCGAGACTGGTGAAAAATTAAGCTTCTTCCATGGTACAGAGGAGAGGATGCTGGTTCTGGCGCGCATGGGCATTCACCTGCTGCACCTTGGTTTCCGCCACGTCCTTGGAAAAGACCCCGCACACCCCTACGCCCCGCGTGTGAACATGCAGCATCACCTGCGTCGCTTTCTCTTCGTTCATGCCGAAAAACAGCATCAGCACCTGAACGACGAATTCCATCGGAGTGAAATCATCATTCAACAGCATGACTTTGTACAGCGGTGGACGCTTGACCTTGGGTTGGGCCTCTTGAAGGGCCAAACCGTCGCCGGAGCCGTGATCCGATTCCTGAGACATCTGTCCGTCGATCCCACGAAAAAATTGTTGCCTTTGCTACGAATATGGGCCGCGATTTCCCGAGATCAAGCCAGCGGCCGGTGTCAGCACCGCCTGAGCGCGTCACGCTGGTCCAAATAGGGCAGTTGCCGCGGCAGGATCCACATTTCGTACATCGAGACCACCCACATGAACACGAAAGCCATGGCGAGGCCGCCGCCGCCCATGACGACGAGAAGGGCGAAATGGCGGTCGAGTTTCGTAAGCCACCAGGAGGCGATGTCCAGCAGCAGGAAAACATACGGCATGAGGATGGCCGAGCACTTGAGCTTACAGGGTACTCCGGAAGCCAGAGCGAAAATCATGCCGACGAACATGAAAATGAAAGCGATACCGAACATGTGAATGTGCGACACCCGCGTCAACGACGAAAACGTCGCGCCTTCGTCCGACTGCGCCCGCGCCTTGATGTTCTCGTAGCGGGTGAAATCCGGCAATCCGCTGTCGGCGTTGTGGCAAGCGGTGCAATGCGCTTCGAACAGCGGCCTGATCTGCCTGGCGTAGGCGTTTTCATCGGCGCCGTCCCGAACCCATTGGATGATCTGGAACCGCGCCTCGTCCGGCGCATTGGCCTTCATCGAACCGTTGAGCTTGGCCTCCAGCACCGAGCCCGAGCGGTTGCCGTAATAGCTGTAGACGATATCCTCGATCGACAGTCCGAACTTGCCGTCGGCCATGCCATGCGTAAACAAGATCTGCACCATGGCCAAGCCGTAGCCGATTGCGACGACGATCAAATAACCGGAAAATAACAACTTGACCGATGTGCCCAAGTTGCTCAAGTTCAGCGGCATTCCCGCGGCTCCCACGAATCATCACGAACTTTGCAGGCGAATCCTGCGTCTTAACGGTTTAATAACACACGCGAATTGACAACTCAATTCGCTTCCAATTGAAAACAGTATGCAAAATTTGGAAACCCCGTCGGACGGCCGTCCTCGGGTCACGGTAGCCGCCGTCATCGAACGGCACGGCCGTTTTCTATGCGTGGAGGAGCGCGCCGGCGCATCCCCCGAACTCGTCATTAACCAGCCGGCGGGCCATGTCGAAGCGGCGGAGTCGGTGGTCGAGGCGGCGGTCCGCGAGACCCTGGAAGAGACCGGCTGGCGTCTGGTACCAGAGGCCGTGACCGGTATCTATTTGTGGCGTCATCCGGAATCCGGCAGGAGCTTCCTGCGCATCGCCATCACCGGCCGGGCCGATGCCCCCATGGGCGAGGTTCGGCTGGACGAAGGTATCGAGCGGGCGCTCTGGCTGAGCCGGGACGAGCTGCTGCGCGAACGAAGCCGCCACCGCAGCCCGCTGGTGCTGCATACGGTGGAGGACTACCTCCGGGGCGAGCGCCATCCGCTCAGCCTCCTGAAACACATGCTCGGCTGAGGCGGACATGAAACCGCATGTGATCGTCGGCATGTCGGGCGGGGTGGATTCTTCCGTCAGCGCCTTGCTGCTGCTCCGGCAGGGTTACCGTGTCAGCGGCCTGTTCATGAAGAACTGGGAGGAGGACGACGGCACCGAGTACTGCACGGCCGTGCAGGATTTCGCCGACGCCAGGCAGGTGTGCGAGCGTTTGGGAATCGAGCTGCACGCGGTGAATTTCGCCGCCGAATACTGGGACGACGTGTTCGAGGTGTTCTTGAACGAATACCGGGCCGGCCGGACGCCGAACCCCGACATCCTCTGCAACAAGCAGATCAAGTTCAAGGCCTTCCTCGACTATGCCGGAGACCTGGGCGCCGACCTCATCGCCATGGGGCATTATGCCCGCGTGGCGGAGGAGGACGGCCGGTTCCGGCTCCTCAAGGGCTGCGACGCCGGCAAGGATCAGAGCTATTTCCTGTACACGCTGCAGCAGGAACAGCTCGCCCGCACCCTGTTTCCGCTGGGCGAGCTGAACAAGACCGAGGTGCGTGCGCTGGCCACACAGGCCGGTTTTGCCAACGATGCCAAGAAGGACAGCACCGGCATCTGTTTCATCGGCGAACGGCGATTCAAGGACTTCCTGGAGCGTTATCTGCCGGCCCAGCCCGGGGAGATCCGCACGCCGGAAGGCGCCTTGCTCGGCCGGCACGACGGTCTGATGTACTACACCCTGGGCCAGCGTTCCGGGCTCGGCATCGGCGGCACCAGGGAGGGCGGACAGGCGCCCTGGTATGTGTTGGACAAGGACCTGGCGAACAACGCGCTGGTGGTGGGGCAGGGCCACGATCATCCGCTGCTCTTCAGGGATGGACTCGAGGCCGGCCGGCTCGACTGGGTCGACGGCGTCGGCCCCGCCGCCGGCGAGGTGCTGCGCTGCGCCGCCAAGACCCGCTACCGCCAGAGCGACCAGGACTGCCGTATCCGCCTGGTCGGCGAAGACCGCCTGGAAGTCGTGTTCGACCGGCCCCTGCGCGCCGTCACTCCCGGCCAGTCGGTCGTGTTTTACCAGGGTGATCGCTGCCTCGGCGGCGGCGTCATCGACCTGACCTTCAACACGGCTTCGAAGGCCGAAGCCGCGTAGACCCAAGACATAAGGAAAACCATGAATTCCATCAAGGCATTATCGCCGGTAGACGGGCGTTACGCCGACAAGGCCGACGCCCTCCGCAACACCTTCAGCGAATACGGGCTCATCCGGTTCCGGGTCCTGGTCGAGCTGCGCTGGCTGGAGGCGCTGGCGGACGAGCCCGCGATCGCCGAGGTTCCCGCTTTGAGCGGCGAGGCGCGCGATCGCCTGAACCGGATCGTGAACGAATTCGGCGAACAGGAGGCCGAGCGTGTCAAGACCATCGAGCGGACCACCAACCACGATGTCAAGGCCGTCGAATATTTCCTGAAGGAGAAGATCAAGGGCTGCGCCGAGCTGGAGCGGGTCGCCGAATTCATCCATTTCGCCTGCACCTCGGAGGACATCAACAATCTCGCCTATGGGCTGATGGTGAAGGAGGCCCGCGACACGGTCCTGCTGCCGGAGATGGACAAGCTGATCGCCGCGGTCCGGGAGCGGGCGCATGCCTATGCCGGCCAGCCGATGCTTTCGCGGACGCACGGGCAGCCGGCGACGCCCACCACGGTGGGGAAGGAGTTCGCCAACGTCGCCGCCCGCTTGGCGCGGCAGCGCGACCAAGTGGCGGCGGTGGCGCTGATGGGCAAGATCAATGGCGCGGTCGGCAACTTCAATGCCCATACGATCGCTTACCCGGAAGTCGATTGGCCCAAACTGGCGCAAGGTTTCGTCGAGTCGCTGGGGCTCGCCTGGAACCCCTACACCATCCAGATCGAGCCGCACGACTATCTGGCCGAGCTGTGCCATGCCCTCAGCCGCTTCAACACGGTGCTGATCGACTTCGACCGCGACGTCTGGGGTTACATCTCGCTGGGCTTCTTCAAGCAGAAGACCGTGGCCGGCGAAGTGGGCTCCTCCACCATGCCGCACAAGGTCAACCCGATCGATTTCGAGAATTCGGAAGGCAACCTCGGCCTCGCCAACGCGCTGTTCTCGCATTTCGCCGAGAAGCTGCCGATCTCCCGCTGGCAGCGCGACCTGACCGATTCCACAGTGCTGCGCAACCTCGGCGTGGGTTTCGCCCACGCCCTCATCGCCCTGAGTTCCACCTTGAAAGGACTGGACAAGCTGGAGCTGAATCCGCAGGTGCTGGAGGCCGATCTCGACGCCAACTGGGAAGTGCTGGCGGAGGCGATCCAGACCGTCATGCGCCGTTACGGCGTGGAGCAGCCCTACGAGAAGCTCAAGGCCTTGACCCGCGGCCAGCGGGTGGACGCGGAGGGCATGCGGGCCTTCGTCGAGACCCTGGAAATACCGGAGGAAGCGCGCCGCCGGCTGGCCGACCTGGCTCCGCGCGACTACATCGGCTACGCTGAAACCTTCGCCAAAGCCATCTGAGCCCATGTCCGCATTCCGATACCTGATCGCGCTGCCGCTGCTGTTCCTGAGCCTCGCCTCGCAGGCGGAGACCACGCCGCAGAGCCGGCTGAAGAGCTTCCTCGATTCCGCCCGCACCCTGCAGGCCGAGTTCACCCAGGTCCAGCTCGACGAAAGCGGACGGCTCAAGCAGGAGAGCAAGGGTTTCTTCTACCTGCAGCGGCCGGGCAAGTTCCGCTGGGACTACGCCAAGCCGTACCACCAGGAAATCGTCTCCAGCGGCGGCAAGGTCTGGTTCTACGACGTCGATCTGGAACAGGTCACCGCCAAGAAGCTCGGCCAGGCCGTGGGTTCCACCCCGGCGCTGCTGCTGAGCGGCGAAATGGCGCTGGAGGACAATTTCACCATCGAGGACCAGGGCGCCGACGAGGGCATGTTCTGGATCAAACTGGTGCCCAAGTCGGAAGAGGGCGGATTCCGGTATGTACTGATCGGGCTCGAGGGCGACAAGCTGGCCGGCATGGAGCTGAGCGACAACTTCGGCCAGTTGACCCGCATCTATTTCTCCAACCTGCGTACCGGAATCGTGCTCGATCCCAAGCTGTTCCAGTTCAGTCCGCCGGCCGGGGTGGACGTGTTCGAGGACAAGTAGCCTCCGGTGTTCGCAGATCTCTCCCAGCCGCTGGCCGACCGGCTGCGCCCCCGGACGCTCGACGAGTACATCGGCCAGACCCATCTCATCAAGCCGGGCCGGCCGCTGTACGAGTCGATCCGGCGCGGCCGCATCCACTCGATGATTTTCTGGGGGCCGCCTGGCACCGGCAAGACCACCCTGGCGCGGCTGGTCGCCCGCCATGCCGACGCCGAGTTCCTGTCGGTCTCGGCGGTGCTGTCGGGGGTGAAGGAAATCCGCGAAGCCTTGGCGCAGGCGGCGAAATTCAAAGCCGCCGGGCGCAGCGCCATCCTGTTCGTCGACGAGGTGCACCGTTTCAACAAGTCGCAGCAGGACGCGTTCCTGGCCCATGTCGAGGACGGCACGGTCAGCTTCATCGGCGCCACCACCGAAAATCCCTCCTTCGAGGTCAACAGCGCCTTGCTGTCTCGGGCACGGGTCTATGTGCTGAAGGCGCTGACCGAGGCCGATTTGCTGGGCGTCATCGAACGCGCGTTGTCGGATTCGGAGCGCGGCCTGGGCCGGCACGGCCTGGACATGACCGAGCCGGTGCGCATGGCCTACGTTCGCGCCGCCGACGGCGACGCCCGGCGCTTGCTGAACCTGCTGGAGATCACGGCGGACCTGCTGGACGAGGGCCAGACCGCGGTGAGCGAGGAGATTGCTCACCAGGTCCTGTCGTCCGGAACCACGCGCCGCTTCGACAAGCAGGGGGAGGAGTTCTACAACCAGATTTCCGCCCTGCACAAATCGGTGCGCGGCAGTTCGCCCGATGCCGCCTTGTATTGGCTCTGCCGGATGCTGGACGGCGGCTGCGATCCGCTCTATCTGGCCCGGCGCCTGGTGCGGATCGCCTCGGAGGACATCGGCAACGCCGACCCCAAGGCGCTGGAGCTGTGCCTGAACGCCTGGAACGCCCAGGAACGCCTGGGCAGCCCGGAAGGCGAACTGGCCTTGGCGCAGGCCGTGGCCTATCTGGCCGTCGCCCCCAAGAGCAACGCGGTCTACGAGGCCTACAAGGCCGCCCGCGCCGACGCCGCCCAGTCGGGCAGCCTGCCGGTGCCCCTGCATCTGCGCAACGCGCCGACCGGGCTGATGAAGAGCCTGGATTACGGCAAGGAATACCGCTACGCGCACGACTATCCCGATGCCTACGTGCCGGGCGAAAACTATTTCCCCGACGAGCTGGGGACTCGGGAGTACTACCGGCCGGTCAACCGCGGCATGGAGATCAAGATCGCCGAGAAGCTCGAACGCCTCAAGACCCTCGACAAGGAAGCAGGCAAGCGGTGAGCGCTGCCGACGGCTTTTCCCCTGCTTCCCGAAACCTGCTGGCGCTGCTGGCGGACGGCGGTTTCCATTCCGGCGCGGCCATCGCGGCGAGCACCGGTTGCAGCCGTGCCGGCATTTGGAAGCGCATCGAGGAATTGCGCGCCCTGGGGGTGGAAGTACACGCCGTTCCCGGCACGGGCTACCGCCTGGCGCATCCGCTGGAGCTGCTGGACGGAGAAACGATCGCGGGCGCGCTGACCGGCGCGGCCGTGGAAACCATCGGCGGCATCGAAATTTACGCGCAGCTCGATTCCACCAACAGCCATCTGATGCGCCGAGCCGTCGAGGGCGCCCCCACCGGTACCGTCTGCCTGGCCGAGCGGCAGACCGCGGGCAAGGGGCGGATCGGCCGGGACTGGGTGTCGCCGCTGTCCGGCAACGTCTATCTCTCGCTGCTGTGGCGGTTCGGCAGGGCCGGGTTTTCCGGGCTCAGCCTCGCAGTGGGCGTGGCCGTCGTACAGGCCTTGCGGGCACAGGGCATCGCCGATTCCGCGCTCAAATGGCCGAACGACATCCTGTGGTCGCGTCGGAAACTCGGCGGCATCTTGATCGAGGTCACGGGCGAGGACAACGGCCAGTACGCCGTGGTCATCGGTATCGGCATCAACGTGAACTTGCCGGAACGGCATGCCGGTGCCATCGATCAGGACTGGGTCGATCTGGCGCGAATTCCGGGGGGCTCAGGCGTATCGCGCAATCGGCTGATCGCCGGAATGCTCAACGAATTGGCGCCGATGCTGGCGGATTACGAGTCCACGGGACTCGCGCCTTATCTCGACGAATGGCGCAGCTACCACGGCTTCGACGGCGCGCAGGCCAGCGTGCAGCAGGGCGACTGGGTACGGACGGGGCGGATCGTCGGCGTCTCGGCGGAAGGACTGCTGATGCTGGCGTGCGAGGACGGCAAAGTGCGCGAATTCGCATCCGGCGACGTGCGGGTGAGGCCGCTGTGAAGCTGCTGATCGACGTCGGCAACTCGCGGGTGAAATGGGCTCGGTCCGAGCCGGGACGGTACGCATTTGGCGGGGCCTTTGCCACGGATGTGTTCAGCCTGGCGGACGCGTGCGAACGCCAGATGGCGGCGCTGCCGCGGCCGGAGGCCGTGCTGGTATCCAACGTCGCCGGCGCAAGGGCGGGCGAGACGCTCGCGGATTGGGTGTCGGCCCGCTGGGCCGTGCCGGTCCGTTTCGTACGCAGCGAGGCTTCGGCCCTGGGAGTCGTCAACGCTTACGCGAACCCGGCCCAATTGGGTGTCGACCGCTGGCTCGGCCTGATAGGAGCCTGGCGGATACACCGCGAATCCTGCTGCATCGTCAGCGCCGGCACCGCCTTGACCGTCGACTTGCTGGACGCGGAGGGCAGGCACCGGGGCGGTGTGATCGGCCCCGGTCTGGCGATGATGCGTGCCGCCCTCGCGTCCCTGGAGGCTTTGGGGGGGGCGGCGGAAAGCTGGGACGGCTTTTTCTGCAACAGCACCGGACCCGCGCTGTCCAGCGGCATTCTCCATTCCGCCGTGGGTTTGATACGGGAGTCCCTGGGCCGGGCGGCGGCGCTCCTGGGAGCCGAGCCCGCACTGGTGCTGACCGGCGGCGATGCCGAGACGCTCCGCCCTCACATCGAGGCTCCGGTCCGGCTGGTGCCTCACCTCGTCCTTGAAGGCTTGCACGCCTTAGCAGAGCGATCGACATGAGACTCCTTTTCTATTTTCTCCTCGTCGCCAATGTGGCTTTCTTCTTTTGGAGCCTGGGGCATCGGGATACCAGGCGGCACGTCGATATCAAGGCCGTGGAGGCGCCTGGAAGGCTTCTGCTGCGCTCGGAGGTCGCAGACACCCATGGCGGAATCCCGAGTCCGCCGGTCGGCACGCCGCCGCCGGCCGGGGCCGACACGGGCCTGCTCGTCGGCAACGGTACCTGCCATCGTCTCGGGCCGTTCGCCGAGACGGCCGAAGCCCGGAAGGTGCTCGCGCTCGTCAAGGAGTGGATCGACAAGGCGAGTGTGACCAGCGAGTCTTCGGAGTCCCTGGACGGCTACTGGCTGCTCTATCCCAAGGCAGAGAACATGGACGAGGCCAAGGGCAACCGCAAGATGCTGATGGACAAAGGCATCAAGGACGTCTGGCTGATCGACAAGGGCGACATGGCCGGCATGATTTCGCTCGGCATTTTCAAGACCCGGGAGGAGGCCGAAACCGAGTTGGTCCGTTTGTCCAAACTCAACGTGCGGGCGCAGATCCGGCCCCGGATCACGCAGTCTGAAACGGCCTGGATACAGTTCGCCTGGGACAAGTCCCCGCTGGAGCTGGACGAGGTGATGATCCAACTGCGCGGCGAGAATCCGGAGGTGTCGGTGCCGCCGCTCAAGCCCTGCCCGCCGCGCAAGCCTTAACGGCCGGCGTAACGGCCGGCGACGAAAAGGAAGAACTGGGTGCCGAAGATCAGGTTCGCCAGCACCAGGTGCAGCGGCTGGGCGATGGCCGGGAAGCCGAGCCGGTCCAGCGTGACGCCGGCGGCGATGGCGGCGGCGACGAGGCCAGCCAAGGCCATTCCGAAGCGGGCGTAGAGCGAGCCCGCCGGCAAAGCCTTGACCATCTTCCAGGCCAGCCACAGGTTGACGCCGAGAATCAGGGCGGAGAAGGACCGGTGGACGTAGAAGATGAGCGGGAGGTTCTCGCGCCACAGGCCGCGGTCCGTCGAGGCGGCCGTGGCCATGACGTCCACCGACTCGCGGATCTGGGTGCCCATGGCGATCTGCAGGAGGGTCATGCCCATGGCGGCCATCAGGACCGCGCGGAAGCGCGGGGGCAGGCCGGACAGGTCCAGGGCCTCGAAATAGCTGCGCTGTGAACGTGTGACCGCGTAGATCAGTAGGCAGACGATGGCGAAGGCCATCAGCATGTGGGCCGTGATCATGACGGGGCGCAGATTGCTGGCTACCACCGCGGAGCCCAGCCAGCCCTGGAAGCCCACCGCCAGGAACACCGCCAGCGCAAGCCAGGTCACGGCCCGGTCGGTCTTCCAGAAGGCGAGGGAGCGGTACAGCGTGGCGATGATCAGCAGGCCGATACTGACGCCTACAAGTCGGTTGACGTATTCGGTCCAGGTCTTGACCGGGTTGAAACGGGTGTCGGCATAGCCGCGCTCGGCATAGATCTCGTGGTAATTGGCCGGGAGCTGGGACTCGTCGGTCGGCGGCACCAGCCGGCCGAAGCAGGTCGGCCAGTCCGGGCAGCCCATGCCGGCGCCTGAGGCTCTGACGATGCCACCCACCATGATCAAAAAATAGACTGCGGCGATGGTGATGATGCCGATGCGGGCGAAACGGGTAGTAACCGCGGCGGAGGCGGCGGTGGTTTGCATGATGCGATCTCGAAGTCGTTGTCCCTCTCCCTTTGAGAGAGGGCTGGGGTGAGGGAAGAGGCCGGGCGAATCATAGCACCGGAGCGGTGCGGCGGTAATCGGACCGGCCCTGGATACGGAAATTGCGTCCGTCCGGCCTTGATAAAGAATTCGGGCGTTCATATATGCGCCTTTGGTCCTTAAACAAACCGAGGAGTTTCCGATGCCGATTTATGAATACCAGTGCAAATCCTGCGGCCACAGCCTGGAGGCCATGCAGAAGATCGCCGATGCGCCGTTGACGGACTGCCCCGCCTGCGGCAAGCCGGAACTGACCAAGCAGGTTTCCGCCGCCGGTTTCCGGCTCAAGGGCGGCGGCTGGTACGAAACCGACTTCAAGGGCAGCAAGGACAAGAAAAAGAATCTGGCCGGCGATGCCAAGCCGAAATCGGAGAGCAAGCCGGCGGACAGCGCCGCTTCCTCCGGCAAACCTGCGGCCTAGGATCGGCTTGCGCTGGCTCGAAGCCAGCGCGTAACATTCGAAGTTTTTCTCAGTCGATCAACAGAGTTCGAACTATGCGCAGTCACCGTTGCGGGGAAGTGAGCGAGAGCCTTCTGGGCCAGGAAGTCGGATTGTGCGGTTGGGTGCACCGCCGGCGCGACCACGGGGGAGTGATTTTCATCGATCTCCGGGACCGGGAAGGGCTGGTGCAGGTCGTGTTCGATCCGGATTACCAGGAGCCCTTCAAGCTCGCCGAGACCGTCCGCAGCGAGTACGTCATCCGTGTAACGGGCAAGGTCCGCAGCCGCCCCGAGGGGACCGAGAACCCGAACCTCAGGAGCGGCAAGGTCGAGGTGCTGGCCACTTCGCTGGAAATCCTCAATCGTTCGGAAACCCCGCCGTTCCCCATCGAAGGCGACATCGAGGTGAACGAGGAGATGCGGCTGCGCTACCGCTACATCGACCTGCGCCGGCCGGTCATGCAGCAGCGCATGCGCCTGCGCCGGGACATCACCCGCTTCCTGCGCAATTTCCTGGATCATCACGGCTTCTACGAGATCGAGACGCCGTTCCTGACCAAGGCTACGCCGGAAGGCGCGCGCGACTACCTCGTGCCCAGCCGCACCCATCCGCATTCGTTCTTCGCCCTGCCGCAGTCGCCGCAGCTCTACAAACAACTGCTGATGATCTCCGGCATGGACCGCTATTACCAGGTCGTGCGCTGCTTCCGCGACGAGGATCTCCGCGCCGACCGCCAGCCGGAATTCACCCAGCTCGACATCGAGACCTCGTTCATGAACGAGGACCAGATCATGACCCTCATGGAGGCCATGATCCGCGATCTGTTCCGGGAAACCCTGAGCGAGGAACTGCCGGATCCCTTCCCGCGCATGACCTACGCCGAAGCCATGCGCCGGTTCGCTTCCGACAAGCCGGATCTGCGCATCCCGCTGGAACTGGTGGACATCGCCGATCTCATGACCGGGGTGGAGTTCAAGGTATTCGCCGGGCCCGCCGCGGACCCCGAAGGCCGCGTGGTGGCGCTCAAGGTGCCGGGCGGCGGCGACATCTCGCGCAAGGACATCGACGACCTGACCCGTTTCGTCGGCATCTACGGCGCCAAGGGCCTGGCCTATGTCAAGGTGAACGACCTCGGCGCCGGGCTGGAAGGCCTGCAATCGCCGATCCTCAAGTTCATGCCGGAAGCCACGATCCGCGACATCCTGGAGCGCACCGAGGCCCGGACCGGCGACCTGATCTTCTTCGGCGCCGACAAGGCGTGCATCGTCAACGAGTCCATGGGCGCGTTGAGGGTCAAGCTGGGACAGGACCGCGGCCTGGTCGAGGCGGGCTGGCGGCCGCTGTGGGTCACCGATTTCCCCATGTTCGAGTGGGACGAGAAATCCAGCCGCTGGGTCGCCCTGCATCATCCGTTCACCGCACCCAACTGCAGCGAGGAAGCGCTCAAGCAGAACCCCGGTCAGGCCCTGTCCCGCGCCTACGACATGGTGCTCAACGGCACCGAGATCGGCGGCGGCTCGGTGCGTATCCACCGCACCGAGATGCAGCAGACCGTGTTCAACCTGCTCGGCATCGGCGACGAGGAAGCGCAGCAGAAGTTCGGCTTCCTGCTCAACGCCTTGCGCTACGGCTGCCCGCCCCACGGCGGCCTGGCCTTCGGCCTGGACCGCCTGGTGATGCTGATGTCCGGTGCCTCTTCCATCCGCGAAGTGATGGCCTTCCCCAAGACCCAGTCGGCCTGGTGCCCGCTGATCGACGCCCCGGCCCAGGTCAACGACGCTCAGTTGCACGAGCTCGGCATCCGGCTGCGGAAGAATCCGGCGGCGGAAGGCGGCAACGCGCCTTCCGCGTGAGGGCGCACTCCGAGGAGTGTAAGGGTCTGTCTTGAAAAAGAAAATGGAGGATCGTAGGGCGGATAAGCGGCAGCGCATCCGCCAAATTCAGCTTCGCTGCTCTCCGAGTCGGCTCCGCCGCTCTTCGAGTCAGCTTCGCTGCTCTTCGAGTTGGCGCGGAGGTGGATGCGCTACGCTTATCCACCCTACCTGAGCGGAGAATTTTCCTGATTTCAACTGATTAATTTTGCTTGAATAGATTCTTCAAGACAGGTTCTAAATATCCCTCGATATACCCGATTCAGGCGGGTCCCTAGGACGCGCGGCTGGTCCCGTGAGAAGCCAGTAATTCCCGCTCCAGATTGGCAAGGCAGTTCTGGAACGGGCGGGTCGTACCCATCCCGCGGGAGACCACCAGGCTGCCTTGCAAAAGCGCTATGGCGCGTTCGGCGCGGAAGCGCGCGGTATCCTCATCGAATCCGGCATCGGTGAGGACGGCGGAAAGCGCTTCGATCCAGGCCTCGAACGCATGCTTGATCAGGCTTGAAAACGGCCCGTGGTCCGCACGCGGCGAAGACAGCATGTTCAGCAGACAGGCCTGCCGGCCGCCGGAATAGAACGCATCGACGCTGCGGATCATGGCCTGGATCCGCGCTTCCGGCGCTCCCCCCGACTTGAGCGGCGCGAGGATATGCTCGCTCAGCCACGCTTCCGCACGAGCCATCACCTCTAGCGCCATCTGTTCCTTGCCGCCGGGGAAGCGGTGGTAGAGGCTCGCCTTCTTGAGTCCCGAGGCTTTCGACAGGACGGCAAGCGAGGCGGCCTCATAGCCGACTTCGCGAAAGACATCGCTCAGCCTTTCGAGCAGTGCGGAATCCTCGATCTTAGCGGGGCGCGCCACAATATTTCTCCATGTAAAGCATTACCTTAGCACGTTACCGAACGAACGGTTAATTTGTTCTGGACAAAGGCCGCCGCGACTCATAATATACCGATCGTTCGGTAAATATGCCGAATGACATCAAAGATGAGGAGAAACACCATGTCCAAGACCGCCATCGTCGTCCTATCCGATCCGCAGTCCGGCTCCGAGGAAGCGTTGGGACGCCTCTTCAACGCGTTGTTCCTTGCCTACGAGCTGAAGGAGAAAGGCCAGGAAGTTGCCCTGATCTTTCAAGGCGCCGGCACGCGCTGGGTCAGCGAGATCGCCAAGTCCGACCACCCCGCCCATGGCCTCTACGAAGCCGTCAAGGATGTTGTCGTCGGCGTTTGCGGCGGCTGTGCCGACGTCTTCGGCGCAACCGCCGGCGCCGAAGCGACGGGCCTGCCGCTGTTACGGGAAAAGAACATCGCCGGCATTGCGGGCATCATCGACCTGTCCCGGTATCTCGACGAGGGCTACCGCCTGCTCACGTTCTGAAGGCATCCCATTGCGCCGCTCTGTGGGGCGGCGCTCAGGGTGAATCATGGAGGTCGATCTGTGGAGGCTACCCGCCGTCAATGACTCGTGGCGTCTAGGACGCGGCTGATGATGTCTCGGGTATGGCCGGATCACAGGGATGCAACGCCAAGGAGGCAAGGAGGAGACGTGGCAGGATTGACCGGCATGGGCCGTAACGGTGCCGCATACCTTTACTACGGCCCTTCCCATGGGTTGTTACCAGCCCGCTTCCTTCTCCGGGCTCGCCGAGATCTTGTGCAGCGTCAAATCCGCCCCGTCGAATTCCTCTTCCGGCGTCAGACGCAGGCCAATCAGCATTTTCACGGTACCGTAAACGGCGAAGCCTCCGGTCAGCGCGATTGCAATCCCCAGTCCCGTCCCCAGTACCTGTGCCATGAAGCCGATGCCGCCGATCCCCCCCAGGGCGCTTTGGCCGAAGATGCCGGCGGCCACGCCGCCCCAGGCGCCGCAGAGCCCGTGCAAGGGCCAGACGCCGAGCACGTCGTCGATTTTCCAGCGGTTCTGGGTCAGGGTGAACAAATAGACGAACAGGAAGCCGGCGACCGCGCCGACGACCAGGGCGCCGGCCGGGTGCATCAAATCGGAGCCGGCGCAGACGGCGACCAGTCCGGCCAGCGGGCCGTTGTGCACGAAGCCGGGGTCGTTGCGGCCGGCGAGCAGGGCGGCGAGGGTGCCGCCGACCATGGCCATGAGCGAGTTGACGGCGACCAGGCCGCTGATACCGTCGAGGTTCTGGGCCGACATGACGTTGAAGCCGAACCAGCCGACGGTGAGTATCCAGGCGCCGAGCGCGAGGAAGGGGATGCTGGACGGCGGGTGGGCGGCGATCATGCCGTCGCGGTGGTAGCGTCCGCGGCGGGGTCCGAGCAGCAGCACCGCGGCCAGGCCGATCCAGCCGCCGACGGCATGGACCACCACGGAACCGGCGAAGTCATGGAACTGCGCGCCGAAATGCGCCTGCAGCCAGCCCTGGAAGCCGAGGTTGGAATTCCAGGCGATGCCTTCGAACAGCGGGTAGACGAAGCCGACCAGCAGGAAGGTGGCGGCGAGCTGGGGATTGAACTTCGAGCGTTCTGCGATGCCGCCGGAAACGATGGCCGGGATGGCGGCGGCGAAGGTCAGCAGGAAAAAGAACTTGACCAGGCCGTAGCCATTGTCCACCGTGAGCGCCTGGGCGCCGTCGAAAAAATGGACGCCGTAGGCGAGATAATAGCCGATGAAGAAATAGGCGATGGTCGACATCGCAAAATCGCTGATTATCTTGACCAGTGCGTTGACCTGGTTCTTGCGCCGCACCGTGCCGACTTCGAGGAAGGCGAAGCCGGCATGCATGGCCAGCACCATGATGGCGCCGAGTAGTACGAAGAGTACGTCTGCACTTTTTGTCATTGTTTTCCCTAAATCGCGGTATTTCATTGGGTAACGCAACATTAGCAAATTGCGGGCCGTCACGGATGATGGCGCTATTGCCTTGTTTTGGCGCTATATGTCCAACGGTGGGGCGCAACCGGCCTGATTTGTTATGGTGCAACGTATGACGGATTCGGCACCTATTGGTGCAATAAGATGCCTATGAACGGCTTCCACCCCCTCGTCGCTTCATGGTTCGAAACCGCCATCGGCACGCCGACATCCGCGCAGCTCCGCGCCTGGGCGGCGGTGCAGGGCGGCAACGACGTGCTGGTGGCGGCGCCGACCGGTTCGGGCAAGACCCTGGCGGCGTTCCTGGCGGCGATCGACGAGCTGGTGCGGGAAGGGGAGGTGTTCGGTCTGCCGGACGAGACCCGCATCCTGTACATTTCGCCGCTCAAGGCGTTGAGCAACGACATCCACAAGAATCTGCAACTGCCGCTGGAAGGCATCCAACGGATGCTGTTCGAAGCCGGCCAGACCGCGCTGGCGATCCGTTCCCAGGTCCGCACCGGCGACACGCCGGCGGCCGAGCGCACCGCCATGACGCGGCAGCCGCCGCACGTCCTGGTGACCACGCCCGAATCGATCTACATCCTGCTGACCAGTGCCGGCGGGCGGCGGATGCTGGGTTCGGTGCGGACGGTGATCGTCGACGAAATCCACGCCGTGCTGGGCAGTAAGCGCGGTTCGCACCTGGCGCTGTCGCTGGAGCGGCTGGAACGCCTGGCCGGCCGGGGGCTCAGGCGGATCGGCTTGTCCGCCACCCAGCGCCCGGTCGAGGAGGTCGCGCGTTTCCTCACCGGCGGGCGCGGCGGCTGCGTGATCGTTGACGAGGGCCACCGGCGGCGGCTGGACCTGGACATCGAGCTGCCGGATTTCCCGCTGGAGGCCGTGCTGTCGAACGAGGCCGCAGGGCAGGTCTACGACCGTATGGCCGAGCTGGTGCGGCAGCACCGCACCACCCTGGTGTTCGTGAACACCCGGCGCATGGCGGAGCGCTTGGCGCGGGCGCTGGCAGAGCGAGTCGGCGAGGACAGCGTCACCTCGCATCACGGCAGCCTGTCCAAGGAGCAGCGGCTGGAAGCGGAAACCCGGCTCAAGGCCGGCGAGCTGAAGGCCCTGGTGGCGACGGCTTCGCTGGAGTTGGGCATCGACATCGGCGAAATCGACCTGGTCTGTCAGTTCGGCGCGACCGGGACCATCGCCGCCTTTCTGCAACGGGTAGGCCGTTCCGGCCATTACGCCGGCGGGCTGCCGAAAGGCAGGTTATTCCCGACCAGCCGCGACGACCTGGTCGACTGCATCGCGCTGGTCGATGCGCTGCGGCAGGACGAACTCGACCGCATTCCGATCCCGGCCCAGCCGCTGGACGTGCTGGCGCAGCAGATCGTCGCCATGGTGGCCTGCGAGGAATGGGGCGAGTACGAACTCTACGCCGCCGTGCGCGGCGCCTATCCGTACCGGAATCTCGAGCGCGAGGACTTCGATGCGCTGCTCGCCATGCTGGCCGACGGCTACAGCACCCGCCGCGGCATCCGCGGCGCCTATTTGCACCGCGACCGCATCCACGGCCGGCTGCGGCCCCGCAAGGGCGCGCTGCTGACCGCGGTCACCTGCGGCGGCGCGATCCCCGACAACGCCGAATACCGGGTGATCGTCGAGCCCAGCGGGGAGGTCGTCGGCAGCGTGGACGAGGATTTCGCCATCGAAAGCATGTCGGGCGACGTATTCCAGCTCGGTAACACCAGTTGGCGCGTGCTGCGGCTGGAGGGCGGGGCGCTGCGGGTGGAGGACGCCGCCGGCATCCCGCCGAGCATTCCGTTCTGGTTCGGCGAGGCGCCGGGGCGCTCCCACGAGCTGTCGCTGGCGGTGTCGCGCCTGCGGGCGCGGATCGGGGACAGCCTGGAGCGATCGGCGCCGGAAAAAGTCGCCGCGGGACTGTCCGCCGAACTGGCGCTGGCGCCGGGGCCGGTGGAACAGGCGGTCCATTACCTCGCCGCCGCCAAGGCGGTGCTGGGTGCGCTGCCGACCTTCGACACGGTGGTGTTCGAGCGCTTCTTCGACGAATCCGGCGGCATGCAGTTCATCATCCACGCCCCCTTCGGCAGCCGGGTCAACCGCGCCTGGGGGCTGGCGCTGCGCAAGCGCTTCTGCCGCACCTTCAACTTCGAGCTGCAGGCCGCGGCGACCGAGAACGCACTGATCCTGTCGCTCGGCGTGGCGCAGAGCTTCGCGCTGGAGGAAGTCAAACAGTTCCTGAGCGTCGACACCGTTCGGACCATCCTGGTCCAGGCGCTGCTGGATGCGCCGATGTTCAAAGTGCGCTGGCGCTGGAACGCGGTGTGCGCCCTGGCGCTCAAGCGCTTCCAGGGCGGCGGCAAGACCTCGCCCTATTTGCTGCGGATGCAGGCGGAAGATTTGGTGACCTGCGTGTTCCCGGACCAGCTCGCCTGTTTCGAAAACATCGTCGGCGACCGCGAGGTTCCCGACCATCCCCTGGTCAACCAGACCGTGCACGATTGCCTGACCGAGGCCATGGACCTGGATCGGCTGATCGAGGTGATCCGGGGCATCCGCGAGGGCTCGATCCGGGTCGAATGCCGCGACTTGACCGAGCCTTCGCCGCTGGCCGCCGAGATCGTCAATTCCAAGGTCTACACCTTCCTCGACGGCGCGCCGCTGGAGGAGCGGCGGACTCGCGCCGTATCCATGCGCCGCTGGCTGGAGCCCGCCGCCGCTTCCGATCTGGGCCAGTTGGATGGGGCGGCGATCGCCCGCGTGCTTGAGGAGATCGAGCCGCAGGGCGGAACCGCCGAAGAGGTACACGACGCGCTGAGCGTCTCCGGCTACGTCACGGTGCAGGAGGCGGCCCAAAAGGGCTGGATGCGCTTCCTGGCGGAACTCGCGGGCTCCGGCCGCGCCGCCCGCCTGCCTTGCGGCGGTGCGGGGCTGTGGCTCGCCGCCGAGCGCTGGCCGCAATTCCGGGCCATCTATCCCGGCGTTGCCACCGAGCCGGCATTGCGGCTGCCGCCGACCCTGGACGCGGAGTTCTGGGAGCCCGAGCCGGCCCTGGTCGAGATCCTGCGCGCCCGCCTCGGCGTGACCGGACCTGCGAACGTGGCGCGGCTCGCCGCCCAGACCGGGCTGGCCGCGGCGACGGTCGAGGCGGCCCTTTACGCGCTGGAAAACGAAGGCACGGTGCTGCGCGGCCATTTCACCCCCGGCGGCGGCGAGACCGAATGGTGCGAGCGCGGCATCCTGGCGCGCATCCACCGCTACACTCTCGGGCGGCTGCGGCAATCGATCGAGCCGGTCACGACGGCCGATTTCATGCGGTTTCTCTTGCACTGGCAGCATGTCCATCCGGCGGCGAAGGTCCGCGGCAAGGAGGGCCTCGCCCTGGTGCTGGATCGGCTGGAAGGCTTCCAGGCCACCGCCGCGGCTTGGGAACGGGAGCTGTTGCCGTTGCGGGTGGAGGATTACGATCCGGCCTGGCTGGACGCGCTCTGCGTCTCCGGCCGTATCCTATGGCGGCGTCTGCCCCGCGAGGGTTCGGGCGGAGGCGCGCTGCGGGTCGCGCCCTTGGTCTTGTTGCCGCGCGTGCACAACGCCCAGTGGCTGCCCGCTGCGTCTCCGGAAGTGTCGGGCACCGCGGCCCGCGTGGCCGAGAGCCTGGAACGGCGCGGCGCGCAGTTCTTCGATGAACTGGTGGCTTCGACCGGCTTGCTCAAGACGCAAGCCGAGGAAGCCCTGTCGGAACTGGCTGCGAAAGGCCGGGTCACCTCGGACAGCTTCATGGGCCTCAGGGCGCTGCTGATGCCGGAGCAGCGCAAGCGGCGCTACCGCGGCGTGACGGGGATCGAGGAGGCGGGGCGCTGGAGCCTGGCGCCGTCCGACCCGGGCGAGAACCAGGCAGACCGCACCGAGCATGCCGCCCGAGCGCTGCTGAAGCGCTACGGCGTGGTGTTCCGCAGCCTACTGGAACGCGAACCGTCGGTGCCGGCCTGGCTGGAGCTGGTCCGGGTGTACCGGCGGCTGGAGGCGCGAGGCGAAATCCGCGGCGGGCGTTTTATCGCCGGCCGCTACGGCGAGCAATTCGCCTTGCCGGAGGCGGTCGAGTCGCTGCGCAAGCTGCGCAGCCAGCCGCCCGACGGGGTGGTCGTCTCCGTCGACGGCGCCGATCCGCTCAACCTGGCCGGCACCGTGCTGCCCGGCGAGCGCATCGCCGCCAACAGCGGCAAGCGGCTGGTGCTGCGGAATGGCGTGCCGGTGGCGGTGGGAACGGCGCACGGTGTGGTGCATCTCGCCGACGAAGGCGGCCCGGTCGACCCACGACAAGCGTTGGCACGGCCGCCGGTGGCGCCCGGTTTGCGAGCCTACCTGGGCAAGCGGCGATAATTCGAAGTTTTCGACAGACAGGACGTTGCATGAGCAGATACGAGTTTCCCGAGAATTTTCTGTGGGGCGCGGCCACCTCGGCCTACCAGGTCGAAGGCTCGCCCCTGGCCGATGGCGCGGGGCCGAGCAACTGGCATCGCTTCTGCCACCAGCCGGGGCGGATCCTCAACGGTGACACCGGCGACCTCGCCTGCGACCACTACCGGCGTTTCCGGGAGGACATCGCGCTGATGAAGGAGCTAGGGCTCTCGGCCTACCGCTTCTCGATCGCCTGGAGCCGGGTGTTCCCGGAAGGGAAGGGCAGGCCCAATCCGCGCGGACTCGCCCATTACCAGTCCCTGGTCGACACGCTGCTGGCCCACGGCATCCAGCCGATGGCCACGCTCTACCACTGGGACCTGCCGGCGGCGCTGGAAGATGCCGGCGGCTGGGCGAACCGCGACAGCGCGGGCTGGTTCGCCGATTACGCCCACGCCGTCATCCGAGCGCTGGGCGACGAGATCGACTTCTGGGCGACGCTGAACGAGCCCTGGGTCGTCATGGACGCGGGCTACATGTCGGGCGTCCACCCGCCGGGCCATGTCTCGCCGAAGGAAGCGCCCTGGGTCTCGCACAACCTGCTGCGCGCCCATGCCTTGGGCGTGCAGGCCTTCAGAGCGGACGGCCAGGGCCGGATCGGCCTGGTGGTCAACCTCGAGCCCAAGTACGCCGCGACCGGCAGCCGGGAAGACCGCGCCGCCGCCGAGCGCGCCCACGCCTACATGAACCGGCAGTATCTCGACCCCGTGCTGCGCGGCACCTATCCTGAGGAGCTGGCGGAAATCTTCGGGCCGCATTGGCCCCGGTTCGAGAGCGAAGACCTGCGCCTGATCCAGGAACCCATCGATTATCTCGGCGTCAACTATTACACCCGTGCGGTGGTGAAGCACGACCCGCTGGGCGGGCCGCTCAAGGTTTCGGCCATACCCCAGCGCGGCGCCGAGCACACCGAGATGGGCTGGGAGGTTTACCCCCAAGGCCTGAAAGACATCCTGCTCTGGGTCAAGGCCCGCTACGGCGACATCCCGCTCTACATCACCGAAAACGGCGCCGCCTTCGCCGATCCGCCTCCGGCAGACGGCCGGATCGACGACCCCCGCCGCATCGCCTATTACCGCAGCCATCTGCGCGCGCTGCACGAGGCCATCGCCGAAGGCGTGGACGTCCGAGGCTATTTCGCCTGGTCGCTGCTCGACAATTTCGAATGGGCCTACGGCTATGCCAAGCGTTTCGGCCTGGTGCAGGTCGACCCAGCGAGCCAGCAGCGCAGACCCAAGGCCAGTGCCGGGTTTTACGCCGAAGTGGCTCAATCCAACGGTGCGGTGTTGGACCGGGAATATTGACAAGGGAGGCCGTGATGAAACCATCGTTTGCGATATGGGCCATGTTGCTGCTGGCCGCGTGCGCCGGACCGGCTTTGAAGAGCGGGTTCGACAAGGATTACGACTTCGTCCGGGCCAAGACCTGGAGCTATGCCGTCATGCC
This sequence comes from Methylococcus sp. ANG, assembly GCF_040730495.1. Lineage (NCBI taxonomy): Bacteria > Pseudomonadati > Pseudomonadota > Gammaproteobacteria > Methylococcales > Methylococcaceae > Methylococcus > Methylococcus sp. ANG. The sequence goes on from NZ_CP160399.1 coordinate 377,819, forward strand.
GGGCTCCGACCAGGCTGCCGTCGAGCGCTTGCGACTCGATACCCTGATGAAGGACACGCTCGAACCGCTGCTGGCGGCCAAGGGTTACAGCAGGCGCGAAGCCGGCGCAGACTTCCAGGTCGGCTGGTCCTTCGGCGAATGGAAGATCGACCGCCGTCCCAAATCCAGCGCCGAATGGGGGGCTGTCGGCCTGTTCTACCCCGGCATGCACGCCGTGCCCGCGCCGAACCCTTCGACTTCGCTCAGGGCGAGCGGACGGGCTCTGCCGCCCAGCGTCGATCCCTATGGTTCGTCCTACGAAAAAGCCAAGCTGGACTTGGTGGTGGTGGACGGCAAGACCCAGCGCGTGGTCTGGCATGCCAGCGTCGAAGACGACGGCGACTTCGGCTACGACCCGGACACACAAAGGACGGAAATCAGGGAGGCGGTGGAAAAGGCGTTTCAGGCGTTTCCGCCGGGGCGATAGTTTTTGTCAGCGCATACCACGCACCTGGAACTTCACCGTGTCCACGATCCTCCCGTGGCTGTCCTTGAGTTTCAGCACATGGTTGCCGGGTTCCGGCGGCCATTTGACCGGATTTCCTGCATCGCCCGCGGGTTTTTCGTCGAGCACGAACGAAGTGCCAATGCGGGCGGGCCGGGCGCGGAAGACTAGTTTTTGGTTGCGGGCGGGAATGTCGGGGTCGAGAGCGACGATCATGCCGTCGGCGGGCGTTTCGATTCGTGGCGTCGGAGCATCCGGAACCGCCACTTCCGCGGTTTCGGTGCCGGCGACGAACCATTCCTGGCGTTCGGGTTCCAGGGCGTCGGCATAACGGATGCGGCGGCCGACCACGCCTTCCGGCGGCGAGGGCGGCTGACTCGGTAGGTCCGCATGCAGGCCGTTCATGATTTCCAGCCAGGCCGGGGCGGCGCCGGAGACGCCGGAGACGTCGTGCATGGCGTCTCCCTCGAAATTCCCTACCCACACGCCGACGGTGTAACGCTCGCTGTAGCCGATGCACCAGTTGTCGCGCATGTTCTTGCTGGTGCCGGTCTTGACCGCGGTCCAGTAGCGGGTGGTGAGCGGGTTGTCCAGGCCGAAGCTGAGGGCGCGGCTGGAGCGGTCGCTGAGGATGCTGCCCACGATGTAGGCGGCGCGCGGGTCGATCAGCGTGCGGGCGTCGCCGGGCTCATCGCTCGCCAGCCAGCGGAGCGGCGACAGGAGGCCGCCGTTGGCGAGGGCACGGAAGGCATTGACCTGTTCCCAGAGGCTGACTTCGGCCGAGCCCAGGGCCAGGGAATAGCCGTAATACTCGCCGTCCTGGGTCAAGCCTTTGTAGCCGAGGTTCCACAGCCGCTCGTGGAAAGGCTCCAGGCCGACCAGAATCAAGTTGCGGATGGCGGGGATGTTGAGCGAGGCGGCCAGCGCGGTGCGGACGCTGACCCGGCCTTTGAAGTTGCGGTCGTAGTTCTGCGGCACATACAGGCCGGTGCGGGTTTCCAGGTTGAGCGGCGAGTCGTCCAGGATGGAGGCCGCGGTGAGGTAGCGCTTCTCCAACGCCAGCGCATAGAGGAAGGGCTTGAGGGTGGAGCCGGCCTGGCGCCGGGCGCGGACGCCGTCGACTTGGCGTGCGCGGCTGCTCGGACCCGCCGATCCGACGTAGGCGAGGACTTCTCCACTCCGATTATCGACGACCAGGGCGGCTCCGTCACGGACGTTGCGTGCTTTCAAACCCTGGAGCTGCTGCTCCAGCGCTTCGATAGCACGGCGCTGGACCGGCGCGCTGAGCGTGGTCCTGACCTTCTCACCGCGCTTTTTCAGCAGCCGGCGGGCGAGATGCGAGGCGAGCGCGGTCGACGGCGGCGGGCGGTTGGCATGGGTCAGCGCCACCTCCGCCCGCCGCTCCAGATCGCCGCAGTCCACCGGGAAGGCGGCGGGCTGGGCGATGGCGCAGGCGCGGCGGGCGATCCTCGCCGCGCCCGCGTTGGGGGAGGGCAGGATGGCGGCAAGCAGCGCCGACTCGGCCTCATCCAAGCCGGAAGCCTCCTTGCCGAACAGCCCCAGGGCCGTGGCCGGCACGCCTTCCAGTTCGCCCCGGAACCGCACCCGGTTGAGATAGGCTTCCAGTATCTCGCCCTTGTTCCAGCGGCGCTCCAGCGACCGCGCCGCCGTGATCTGGCCGAGCTTCTGCCGGATGGAGCGCCCGCCGCCGTGCATGGCCAGCCGCTGATCCAACAGGGCGGCGAGCTGCATGGTGATCGTGCTGGCGCCGCGCTTGTGGCCGCCGAGCGTTCCCCATGCCGCCGCGGCCATGGCCTGCCAGTCCACGCCGCGGTGGTCGTAGAACCGCCGGTCTTCCGCCGCGACGATCGCTTTCAGCAAGGCCGGTGAAAAGGAATTCAAAGGCACCCAAGGTTTGCGCCGGGCGGAAAAATCCACTCGCTGCTCGTGGATGACTTCCCCGTTGCGGTCCAGCAGATAGGCTTCGGACGGAATCCATTCGGCCTTGACGGTTTGGAATTCGGGGATGGAGGCTTCCGGGAGACTCACGAAAACGACGGCGACGGCCGAGAGTATCAGCAGGGCGATACCCATGAGCCAATGGGGGGTGTGGCGGGACATGCCTGGCTTCGATTCGGCCGCTCTTCTAGCCGCTATCGTCCTCGCTGAGCGCCGTTTCCAAGACATTGGTGCGGTCGGGCGGCAGGAAAACCGAGGAGGGGTGAACCCTGTCTCACATCACGATAAAGCCGATACCTAACGCTTCCGCCGCCGCATTCAGCCGCTGATCGAGGCTGAACATCGCGGCGCTCAAGCGCCGGGCCACGGCGAGATGCAGGGCGTCGCCCGCCCGCAGAACCAGCGGGCCGTCGATGAACACCGCCGCAGTACGGAAATCAGCCGGCTCGATTTCCACCACACCGAGCTCGGCCGAAACGAACCGCTGAAAATTCGCCAGCGCTTGCTGGCGGGTGGCCGCATCGATGGCCCCGGTACGCGCTTTGATACCGCCGACGCTGACCATTTCGGTCAAGGTCCAGGCTGAAACCATCAGCTTGCGTTGGCGCAGCCGTTCGAGCCAGGTCAGCAGTTCGGCGGCATTCGCCTCCCGGAAGAAGATCGCTCCTAGCAGGGAGGTATCGAGATAAATCACAGCCTATCCTGTTCGCGCATTTCAGCGACCGTCAGACCTTGAGGCGCAGCCCCCTGGGCGACCCAGGTGCGCAAATCGGACCAGCCGAAACCTTCGGCACAGGGTTCCGCGACCAGACGGGCTACGGGCTTTCCCCGCCGGGTGATGACAACCTCTTCACCTGCTTCGATGTCTGCGAGCAGAGCGGACAAATGCGATTTGGCGTCGGCGATGCCGGTGGTTTTCATGGGCAAAGTCATAACATGGTCAGATATGGCCTTATTTTCTGCTCTAATGGTCATCCGAGCAAGGGCGACATGACCGCCCATCCCAGTACTGTGTTTGGCTTTGCTCGGATTTCCCTTGTAAGGAGTTAATCTATTCATGGTGAGGCCGCGTCACAACCTCTGCAGGTATGGCTCAATGGCATCGCGGTTAGAGGGCCTTGTCGCTGCCGTTCACGCCGCAGAGAAAAACAGATCATGAGCATGCCCAAAGCGGAGGCGCTGACCGGTTTGCCGGCCTGCCTGAAATAATCGTATCTATGGGAGGATATCCGCATGTACACCGCCAATGCCTACGCCACCCAAAGTGCCGACTCGGCCCTGGCGCCGTTCGTCCTGCAGCGGCGCGACCCGCTGCCCCAGGATGTCCGCATCGACATCCTGTACTGCGGTGTCTGCCATTCCGACCTGCACCAGGCGCGCAACGAGTGGAACGCCACTGTTTATCCCTGCGTGCCGGGGCACGAGATCGTTGGCACGGTGGCTGAAGTGGGCCGCAGCGTGACGAAGTTCAAGCCGGGCGATACCGTGGCGGTAGGCTGCATGGTGGATTCCTGCCGGACCTGCGAGAGCTGCGCGGACGGGCTGGAACAGCATTGTGAGCACGGCCCGGTATTCACCTACAACAGCCCGGACCGCCACAGCGGCGGCATGACTTACGGCGGCTACGCCGACAGCATCGTGGTCGACGAGGCCTTCGTGCTGCGAGTGCCGGACGGCCTGGATCTCGCGGCTGCGGCCCCGCTGCTGTGCGCCGGGATTACCACTTATTCGCCCTTGCGGCATTGGAGGGTGGGGCCGGGCCGTCGGGTCGGGATCATCGGCCTGGGCGGTCTGGGACACATGGCGCTCAAGTTCGCCCATGCCTTCGGCGCCGAAACGGTGCTGTTCACGACTTCGCCGGGCAAGGCCGAGGACGCTCGGCGGCTGGGAGCGGACGAGGTCGTGGTGTCGAGGGACCCCGAGGCCATGGCGCGGCAGGCCGGCCGGTTCGATTTCATCCTCGACACCGTATCCGCCCCGCACGACATCAACGCGTATCTGAATCTGCTCGAGCGGGACGGCACGCTGACCCTGGTCGGCGTACCGCCTGAAGGCGTGCAGGTCATGCCGTTCAGCCTGATCGGCGGGCGCCGCCAGTTGGCGGGCTCGCTGATCGGCGGCATCCGGGAAACCCAGGAGATGCTGGACTTTTGCGGCGAACACGGCATCGTCTGCGACATCGAGCTGATCCCGATCCAGCGGATCAACGAGGCTTTCGAGCGCCTGCTCAAAAGCGACGTGAAATACCGCTTCGTGATCGATATGGCGACGCTGGGCGGGGAGCCGGCCGGGAATTGACGAAGCCCGTTTCCCTCATCCGGACCTGAGGGCCACTTTTTGTTTTCGGGCGGTCCTGCCCGAAACCCTTCGGGCGAGCTTCGCTCGACCAAGACCGCTCCTGGCGGGTTTTGTCCCAGAGGGACAGGGGTGAAGGTCAGCCGTTCTTCTTCGGATAGCCCTTTTTTTTCTTCGGCTTCTCGAATGTCTGCGGGGCGGGCGCGTCGCCGTGCCAGAGCCGGATATTGATCGGTTTGCCGACGATCCAGATTTTTTCCAGCCGTTTCAGCGACTTCTTCGGCAGGTCCGCGGGGAGGCTCACGGTGCTGAAGTCGTCGTACAGCTTGATGTGGCCGATGGCGCTGCCGGGGATGTCCGCTTCGTTGGCGATGGCGCCGACGATGTCCTTGGGCGCGGCGCCGTCGTTGCGGCCGACGTCGATGCGGTAGAGCACGCCGGTCTCTTCACGGTCCTTGCGCTTGCGTTTCTTTTCGCCGGGCTCTGCGTCGCGAAATTTCTTGCGCGGTTCGCGGCTCTCGGATGCGAGTTCCGCCGGGGCGGCTTTCTCGTCCGGAACCAGCGGACGGTCCTTCTGCACGAGGTAGGTGAGGGCGGCGGCGACGTCGGTGGGCGAGAGGCCCTGTTCCCGGCCGATCTGCTGCACCAGCCGGCGGAAGAACTCCAGGTCCTCTTCCTCCAGCGTCGCCATGACCTGGGCCTTGAACTGCTCGACCCGGCGCTCGGCGATGTCCTGGTGGGTGGGCAGGCGCATTTCGGTGATGCGCTGGCGCGTGGCCTTCTCGATGGCGCTCAGCATCCTCTTTTCCCGCGGCGTGACGAACAGGATCGCCTGGCCCTTACGCCCGGCGCGGCCGGTGCGGCCGATGCGGTGGACGTAGGCCTCGGTGTCGTAGGGGATGTCGTAATTGACCACGTGGCTGATGCGTTCGACGTCCAGGCCGCGGGCGGCGACGTCGGTGGCGACCAGGATGTCCAGGGTATTCTTTTTCAGCCGGTCGACCGCCTTCTCGCGCAGCGCCTGGCTCATGTCGCCATTCAGCGCGGCGGCGGAATAGCCGCGGGCTTCGAGCTTTTCCGCCAGTTCTTCCGTCAGCACCTTGGTGCGGACGAAGATGATCATGGCGTCGAAGTCCTCGACCTCGAGGATGCGGGTCAGCGCATCGAGCTTGTGCACGCCCGAACCCAGCCAGTAGCGCTGGGTGATGGCCTCGACGGTCGCGGTCTTGGCCTCGATCTTGGCTTCCTTGGGGTGGCGGAGGTGCCGTTTGGCGACCTTGCGGATCGCTTCCGGCATGGTGGCCGAGAACAGGGCGATCTGGCGCTCGGGCGGCGTGTGCTCGAGGATCCACTCGACGTCTTCGATGAAGCCCATTCGCAGCATCTCGTCGGCTTCGTCCAGCACCAGGGTGCGCAGGCCATCCAGGTTGAGGCTCTTGCGGCGCAGGTGGTCCATCACCCGGCCCGGCGTGCCGACGATGACGTGGACGCCGCGGCGCAGATGGCGCAATTGGGCATCCATCGACTGGCCGCCGTAGATCGGGAGGATGTGGAAATCGGGCAGGTGGCGGGCATAGCTCTGGAATGCCTCGGCCACCTGCAGCGCCAGCTCGCGGGTCGGTGCCAGCACCAGGGCCTGCGGTTCGCGGCGCTCGAGGTCGATGCCGTTCAGAATCGGCAGGGCGAAAGCGGCGGTCTTGCCGGTACCGGTCTGGGCCTGGCCCAGGAGATCGTGGCCGGCGAGGAGATGGGGAATGCTCGCCGCCTGGATGGGCGAGGGGGTCTCGTATCCGATTTCGCGGATGGCCTGGAGAATGGGGGCCGAGATCGCCAGATCGGAAAAGGAAAAAGGAGTTTCAGTCGATTGCATCAGGATGGGAAGTCAAAGAGTAAAAACGTCAGATGAGAGGGACCGCGCACCGGAACGTCGATCGGCGGAGGGGTTCGGGCGGTCGTCAGGGAAAGGCGGCGGCTCGTCGCGCTCATCGGATAGTGCGATCATAACAGAAGCGCCGGATATTCCCGAATCGGCCGAGTGTTCGGCGGGAACCCGGTTTTGATATAGTGGCTCCGTCTTCCAGCCTCCCGGACCTGGGCGTCTGGCTGTAAGGATGGAATTTTCGAGCGAGGAGTTTACGAACATGCTGAAAAATATATTGGTACTGCTGATCTCGGCCATGACCGTTTCGGGTTGCGCCACCTATTCCGGTTGGAAACCGACCTACGACACGTACAAGGACCCCAATGCGGCCCGAATTCCCCTCGATGAGGAAGAATGCCGGATGATGGCCAAGGAAGCCGGCAGCGCGGGTACGGAAGCCTTGAAGGGGGGCGCGGTCGGCGGCCTGGTCGGCGCGGCGGCCGGTGCGGCCATCGGCGCGGCGGTGGGAAGCCCTGGGACCGGAGCGGCCATCGGTGCGGCGACCGGCGGCATCGGCGGCGCCGCTCAGCAGGGCGTCTCCGGCGACGAGCAGTACAAGCGCGCCTTCATCAACTGCATGCGCGGACGCGGCCACAACGTCATCAACTGACGCTTGCCCCCCTCTCCTGCCAGGAGAGGGGGACACCGCCCGTGTTCGACTCGGGCGCGCGGCACGAAACGTTCCTCGAGTCCCCAAAGAATGCAAGCATCGCTCACGGCTGCGCTCCGGCAGGCGGCAGCCCGTTTTTCGTCCCTTCCCGCCATTTTGACGGACGAGCGGCGCGTCGGCTTCGCCGAGTTCGACCGTTCCTCCGACGCCATCGCCGCCGGACTCGCCGCCCGTGGCGTCGCCAAGGGCGAGCGCATCGGCCTCTACTGCATCAACTCGGCGGAATTCGCCCTGGCCTACGCCGGCATCCTCAAGGCCGGCGCCGTCGTCGTGCCCATCAACCTGCTGCTCAGCGCCGAAGAGGTGCATTACAACCTCGCCGACGCCGGAGTCAGCGGGCTGATCTATCACGGCCAGGTCTCGGCAAACGCCGCAGCCGCACTGGATCGGCTTCCCGGGCTCAAGGTTCGCGCCGGCATCGGCTGCGACGGTCCGGACGGAGAGGTCTGGCGGGCCTTGCTGGAAGAGGTTGCGGCGCCCCCGTCCGTCGAATTCGACGCTCGGGAAGACCTGGCCGCGATCCTCTACACCTCCGGCACGACCGGCCATCCCAAGGGCGCGATGTTGACCCACGGCAACCTGCTGGCGAACACCGCAAGCGTGCGGGAGGCCCTCGACTGGCGCCCCGGCGAGGACCGGGTATTGGTGGTGCTGCCGATGTTCCATGCCTTCGCGGCCACCGTCGGTATGCTCACGCCGCTCCTCCACGGCTGCGCCCTGGTGCCGCTGGCGAAGTTCGAGCCGGACCTGGTGGCCGATACCATAGGCCGCCACGGCGCGACCCTGTTCCTCGGCGTGCCGAGCATGTACGCCCTGCTGTGCCGGCTGCGGGAGGACCGGATCGCCCGGTTCCGAACCGTCCGGCTTTGCGTGTCCGGCGGCGCGGCCTTGCCGCCCACCGTCATGCAGCAGTTCGAGGCGCGTTTCGGCTTACCCATTCACGAAGGCGACGGTCCCACCGAATGCTCGCCGGTCACCTGCGTCAACCCGGTGGGCGGCCCCGTCAAAAGCGGCACGGTCGGCCTGCCGGTGCCGGGCGTCGAAATGAAGATCGTCGGCGAGAACGGCGCCGAACTTCCTGTGGGCGAGATGGGCGAAATCGCCGTGCGCGGCGCCAATGTGTTCAAAGGCTACTGGAACCAGCCGGAGGCGACGCGGGAAAGCTTCCGCGACGGCTGGTTCCTCACCGGCGATCTCGGCCATGTGGATGAGGACGGCTACTTCAGCATCGTCGACCGCAAGAAGGATCTGATCATCGTCAACGGCATGAACGTCTACCCCAGGGTGATCGAAGAGGTCCTGTGCCGGCATCCGGCGGTCCGGGAGGTCGCCGTGGTCGGCGACCCGGACCCGCTGCACGGTGAACGGGTGGTGGCCTACGTGGTACTGGATGCGCCCGCCACCGAGGCCGAAATCCGCGCCTGGTGCAAGCCCTGCCTGGGACGGCACGAGATTCCCCGCCAGATCGTAGCGATCGAGCAACTGCCCCGGAACGCGGCCGGCAAGATATTGAAGCGACAGTTGCGGCGGCAGGGGGAAGTGGAGCGCGGGGTGGATGTCTGAAAACACCCCTTCGGCAGAGCGTTGTTGAAGCCTGTTTTCAACCTCGCCGGCTTCGTAGCTGGTAGCGAAGCCGCCAGGCCAAGCTCAACCCGGCGGTGTAGAGCGACAGATAACCGGTCCAGATACGCTTCCAGAGCTGGCGCGAAATTGCCATCCCGCCTTTCCGTTCCATTTCGTCCAGGTAGATCATGACGGCCTCCCTCGCCCTGGCGGCATGGCCGGAGGCGAGGTTGTCGATGCTGAGGTGCAATTGGACGATGGCGGGATCGATGCCGTGGCTGCGCAGCAGGTCGATCATCCGCATGTAGCCGGCGCCGAGGCCGCTGAGTTCGATGGCGAGATTGAGGCCCAGCAGCTCCGGAAAATAGCGCCGTGAACATTGCCCGATGGCGAGGAGGTAGACCGGAAGGTCGAAGGCGGCATCGAGGAACCGCGGGTCGTTGGCGAAAGCCTCGCCGTCGAACGGCGGCAGTTCGATGGCGAGTTGGTCGAGCAGGTGGCGGTAGACGTTGGGGTGGTTGCGTTCGGGCCGGCCGTTGCCCAGTTCGTCGGCGTAGATCTTGAGGAGATGGCGGCCTGCGGTATCCAGGCATTCGGCCGCGGTGCCGATTCCGGCTAGCCAGCAGCCGTCGACCAGGATCGCCGGGGCGAACTGGAGGATGACCCAGCGGCAGAACTCTCCGCCGATCGTGGGAAGCGCGTCCGGTGGCCGGTAACGTCCAATCTCATGGGTATGGATGGCCTCGATCCGGGCGTGAAAATCGGCTTCGGTGTACGGGAAGAAGCGCCGGTGCCCGCGCTGCAGAGGCATCATGATGCGAGTCAGGCGCAGTATCCGGTTCACCACGGCGCTTGCCTCTTCCGGCACGTCCGCCGTCGATTCGGCGCGCAGCAAGGCGGTGTAAAGCGCGCGTTTCGACCGAAGACCGGCGCACGACGGACGTTCCGCCTCGACGGGCCGTGGAAGGGACGCAGGAGCCTGCGGGACAAGCGGGAGGGGGCGGTCCTCGTCTTCGATCCAGTCCAGGCAGACCTGCCGCTCGGCGCGGTCGAACACCCCGAACATCGGCCCGCCGAAATCCATGGCGCGGACGAGCCGGCTGGCCTCCGGGCAGGCCGGGTCCACCCAGGGCGAATCGCGCAGGGCTCGGAGCAGCGGTTCCGGATCGGGGTCCGCCAGCCATTCATCGAGGCCGCGTCCGGCCAGCAGGATGCGTCCGTGATGGCCGACGGCATGGCCGCGCTTGGCCTGGACGATCTCGGCCAGCGCCTCCCTCGCCGGAATCTTCCGGGCAGCCGCGGCGGCGGTCTGATTCAGCAAGTCGGCGAACAGCCTGCAATAAAGGGTCCAGCCGGCGCGGACGCGTCCTTCGTCGCGGGCCTCGCAAGCCTCCAGCGCCGCGCGGGCCAAGGCCCGGTTTTGGGCCGTTTCCGCTTCGCCGGTGCCGTCCCACCAGGCCGGCTCGCGCAGGCCTTGGGCCAGGGTCCAGCCCAGCAGCTCGGGAAAGTAGCGGCGCGGCCGGTGGAACAGGCATAGCTGGGCGGCCGGCAGGTTCCAGGCGAAATCGGGGATACCGGGGAACCGAAAGAAACCCGGATCGTTCAGTCCCGGCAGGGCCACCCCGGCCAGGGTGAGTCCCGCCCGAAATTTGGAGGACGCCGAGGTCGCGGGATCGTCCAGACCGATGCTGCGGCAATACAGCTCGAACAAATGGCATTCGGCCGGACCATGGGCCGTCGCAGGCTGCGCCGCGCGGGCCAGCCATATCTGTTCCAGCAACAAGGCCGGCGCCAGGGCGTGAAGCACGCCGCGGTGCCCGGCCGGATCGTCAGGCGGGGGCAACGCCGGCGCCGGCCAGGGGCGTCCGAAATCCGGGGCCGTTCCATCCGGCCCGGCCCCGGCCAGCCCGGATTGGAAAAACACCTCGGCCGTCCTCAGCGATCCGGCATCGATGGGGCCGTGCAGCAGGGTCCGGCACAGTCCGCGCAGGCAGGTCATGACGGCGTTTCCGGTTTGGTGAAGAGGTGATCGCCGACCGCCAGGGCATCCAGGCCCGATCCCAGGAACACGCCGAAGGCATCCTCCATGCTGTGCACGATGGGCTTGCCCATGACGTTGAAGCTGGTGTCGAGCAGCACCGGCACGCCGCTCAGGCGGTGGAACCGGCTAAGCAGGTCGTGTAAGCGCGGATTCCATTCCGGATTCACGGTCTGCAGCCGTCCGGTTCCGTCCACATGGACCACCGCCGGCACGCGCTCGCGGGCCTCCGGCCGAAACCGCAGGGTGCGCTCCATGTAAGGGGACTCTTGATAGGCCTCGAACCAGTCCGGGCCATGCTCGTGCAGGATGGCCGGGGCGTAGGGACGGAAGCGCTCGCGGAACTTCACCTCGCGGTTGATGCGCTCCGCTGTCTCCGCGCGGCGGGGATCGGCCAGGATGGAGCGGTTGCCCAGGGCGCGGGGACCGAATTCGGCCCGTCCCTGCACCCAACCGAGGATCTTGCCCTCGGCCAACAGCCCGGCGGCGGCGTCGGCCAGGGCGGGACCGGGAAGACGCCGCACCGGCAGGCCGGCGTAACGGGCGAAACGCTCGATGTCCGCCACCGGGATTTCACTGCCGAGATAAGGCGACAGATGGCTGGCTTCGAAGACCTGCTCGGGGTGATCTTCCCGATAAGCCAGCCAGGCGGCGCCCAGGGCCGTGCCGTCGTCGGTCGGTGCCGGCGGCACGTAGAGGGCCTGAAACGGCGTCGACTCCAGAATCTGGCCATTGCAGGTCGAATTCAGGGCGCACCCTCCGGCGAAGGCGAGATTGTCCGAGCCCTCACGGTCATGCAGATGGGTGAGTAAGCAATGAACGGTCTCGGTGAAGAACTGCTGGCCGGTATGGGCCAGGTCGGCGGCGGCTTCCGGCGCTTCTCCCGGACGGCGCCTGCGGGCTTCGAGCCGTTGCAGCCGGTCGAAAAAAACATCGTGCCGGGTCGAAAGCCCAAGAGCCTCCACCCGCATCATCTCCCGCAGCCAGCCCAGGACTTCCGCGTCCGTCTTTCCGTAGGAAGCCAGCCCCATGACTTTCCATTCCTCGCCGCCCAGCCAGTCGAATCCGCACAGCTCGGTGAGCTTCATATAGTAGAATCCGAGGCTCTGCGGTCCTTCGAGTCCGGCGATGGGGCGCAGTCTGCCGTCGCGGTAGGCGAAGAAGGCCATCGATCCGGTTTCGCCGTAGGAGTCGATCACGGCGCAGGCGGCGGTGTCGAAAGGGCTGCCGTAGCAGGCCACGGCGGCGTGGCAGAGGTGGTGGTCGTAGCCGCGGAAGCGGACCGGGATGCCGGGGAAATCGCGCCGCAGGCTCCTCGCCAGATTGAGCAGGCGGCTTTTCAGGGCGTGATGCTGGGCGGCCTGCATGTGGTAGAGCTGGTAAGGCTCCAGCCAGGCATGCACCCGGCGGCCGGCATTGGCGAGGATGCCGCGGGGCGACAGCCAGCCCAGCCAGCGTGCGAGGCGCTCGTGCAGCGGGCGCGACTCCTGCCAGTTGCAGGCGACGACGAATTCGTCGGCATCGGCGCAATGCGCCTGCAGCAGCGCGGGCAACTGGAACAGGTCGTCGGGCGGAGCGTTCAGGGCCCGCTTGCTCTGAAGCCTCCGCTCGGCGGCTTCCGCGAACAGGACACCGCCGTCCGGGCCGACGATCGCCAGGGCCGGATCGTGGTAGGTCAGGCACAGGCCGAGATAATAGGTTCGCGCTTTTGATGGCCGCATCGTGAGGTTCCGCAAAGCCCATGAGCATTCTATCGAAAACCCGGTTGGGGGCCATTTGGCCGCTGCCGTGGTGGACCGGCTACAGCCTCAGCCTGGTGTTCCCTCTGGCCGTGCTCGGCTTCCTCGCCACCGGTCCACACCGTCCACTGACGGCATTGCTCTGGACCCTGCCCATGCTGCTCCTGCTGCTGGCCGAGTATTTCGGGCCGGCGGAAACCCGGATCGTGCCGGAATCGGCGCCGGTGCCATTCTTCGATGCTCTGCTGTATCTGCTGTCGGTGCTGCAACTGGCGAACCTGTTCGCCTTGGGACGGATGGTTTCGCAACTGGGCTGGAGCAGCGTGGCCGAAATCGTGGCGAGCCTGGCCGATTTGCTGGCAATCCGGGCGATGGTCTCGGCCGATTTCGTTTCCGCCGGCATCTGTCCCGCGCATGAGCTGATTCACCGCCGGTCCGCCGGACAGCGCTGTCTGGGACGGCTGCTGTTGGCAACCTTGGGCTACGATCATTTCTACCTGGCGCACAAGCTGGGGCACCACGCCCGGCTGGGAACCGCCGACGATCCCTCGACCGCATTCAGAGGAGAGAGCTTCGATGCGTTCTACCGGCGCGGCCTGCGCCAGCAATGGCGCATCGCCTGGTCGGTCCGGCGCGGTGCGGCCCTGGCGGGGATGGCGTTCGAACTGGCGTGGCTTGCGCTCTACGCGGTGCTGTTCGGCCCGCTGGCGATGCTGGTATTGTTGCATCAGGCGCGGGGGGCCGTGCGGACATTGGAGTCGGTCAACTACTTCCAGCACTACGGTTTGACCGAAGATTCCGATTCGGGGAATGCCGTCGCCTGGCGCAACGATTCGGCCATCAGCCTGTTCATGTTCCTGGCGCTGACTCGCCATGCCGACCACCATCTCCGTCCCGGCGCGTGCTTCGCGGCGCTGCGCACCGCGGCGGAAGGACCGAAGATGCCTTACGGCTACATGGGCATGGCGCTGTGGGTGCAGCGGCGGAACGAGAGTTACCGGACTTGGGCGGAACCTCAGCTTGATCTGGAGCGGGGAGGGTTGGAGTCGCGCCTTCGGAAAGCAGATGCGGCATGAAGCGCTATTCGGGCAGTGTTTCCAAGCGGCGGGAAATGAAATCGTCGAGCCGGCGCAGGCTGGATGCCAGCGGCGTAAAGCTCAGGCCGAGGCCTATGAACACCCCGATGCTGTTGGCAACGATATCGAAGGGGTCCGTGGTCCTGATGCCGGTGAAGCCCTGCAGTACTTCCAGGACGCTCCCCAGCGCGATGAAGAAAGCCGGCCACCGCCAGTGCCGGGAATAACACAGACAGAACCAGAAGGTCAGGACCGCATAGGCGATGAAGTGCTGGGCCTTGTCCCAGCCCAGAAGAGACGGTGGCTTGGGTAAATGGGGAAGGAGGGAGAGAACGACGACCGCGGCGACCATGGCCCAGCCGAGGCCTCGCCAAAGGGTCGCATAGCGGTATGGGTTCTGCGTCGAATCACTCATGCCCGCTCCGTTGATCAGGCCAAAAAAAGCCGCCGGATTTCCCGCACGAGCCAGACGGGGGAGAGAGGCTCGTGCGTCAAGCGGAAATCACGGCGGGCGCGTTGCTCTTTCGAGGCTCGTTCAGTCCCAGCTCAGGGTGCCGCCGGTCTGATACTCGGTGACTCGGGTTTCGAAGAAGTTTTTCTCCTTCTTGAGGTCCAGCACTTCGCTCATCCACGGGAACGGATTCGATACGCCGGGATACTGCTCCGGCAGGCCGATCTGGGCGCAACGGCGGTTGGCGATGAACTCCAGGTATTCCTTGAACATCGGGGCGTTGAGGCCCAGGATGCCGCGCGGCATGGTGTCGTAGGCGTACTGGGTTTCGATGTCCACCGCCTCGCGGATCATCCGGATCATCTCGGCCTTGAAGCCTTCCGACCACAGAGGGGGGTTTTCGACCTTGATCTGGTTGATGACGTCGATGCCGAAGTTCATGTGCATGGACTCGTCGCGCATGATGTACTGGAACTGTTCGGCGGTGCCGGTCATCTTGTTGCGGCGTCCCATGGACAGGATCTGGGTGAAGCCGACGTAGAAGAAGATGCCTTCGAAGATCACGTAGAAGGCGATCAGCTCGCGCAGCAGGCGCTGGTCGTTCTCCACCGTGCCGGTCTTGAAGTGGGGATCGGACAGGTACTGGGTGAACGGCAGGGCCCATTCGGCCTTGCGCGCCACCGCCGGCAGCTCGCGGTACATATTGAACACCTCGCCCTCGTCCAGCCCCAGCGATTCCACCACGTACTGGTAGGCGTGGGTGTGCAGGGCCTCTTCGAAGGCTTGGCGCAGCAGGTACTGGCGGCATTCGGGATTGGTGATGTGGCGGTACACGGCCAACACCAGATTGTTGGCGACCAGCGAATCGGCGGTGGAAAAGAAGCCGAGGTTGCGCTTGATGATGGTGCGCTCGTCTTCGGTCAATCCGTCGGCGCTCTTCCACAGCGCGATGTCGGCGTTCATGTTGATTTCCTGCGGCATCCAGTGGTTGGCGCAGGCGTCCAGGTATTTCTGCCAGGCCCAGTGGTACTTGAAGGGCACGAGCTGGTTGAGGTCGGCCCGGCAGTTGATGATCTTCTTGTCGTCCACCTGGATGCGGCGGGCGCCCATCTCGATGGTTTCGAGGCCGGTGGCGCCGGTCGTGGCGATGGAAGGCGCCACCCCGTCCAGACGCATTTCGGCGATGGGAGCACGCGGCGTCGGTGCGGGTTCGACGAAGGTTTCGATGTCCAGGGTGACGGCGGTATTTGCCGGCGGATTCGACCGGGCCGTCAGGCCGGCGAGGGGATCGTCCCAATTCAGCATGGTTGTTGCTCCCTTAATGAAAATGTGTGTCGGTGCCGCTCAAGGAAAAAGGCCGGGTCAGTCGGCGCGCGGGTGTTGGCCGGGCAGCATCCGTTTCAGAACGCCGTCGCGGTCGATATGGTGATGCTTGATCGCCATGACGACATGGCCCACCACCAGGGCCGCCAGAGCCCAACCCAGGAATCGATGGATCTCCACGAAGGTTTCCCCGCCAGGGCTTCGTTCTTTTCGACCAGGGCGGGCAGGGTAATCAATCCGAACAGCTTCACCGGGTAGCCGTAGCCCGAGCTGATGACCCAGCCGCTCATGGGCTGGGCGATCATCAGGCCGTACAGGGTCCAGTGTGCCGAATGCGCCGCCTGCTGCAGGCCGGGCGACATGGTGTCCGGCAGCCGTGGCGGCGGATTGAGCAGCCGCCAAGCCAGCCGGACGGTTATCAGGGCCAGCACCGCCGTGCCAAACCCTTTATGCCAGGCCATGATGGCGGCTTTCTCCGGTCCTTTCGGCAGGTCCGAGACGTAGAAGCCGATCAGCCATGCCGGCACGATCAGCGCGGCCATGACCCAGTGCAGCCACTTGGCGGTCCCCGTGTATTCGCCGTCAGTCATATTCATGGACACACTTCCCGCTTGCAGGACCGGAGACGGCCTCAGTGGCCGGTGTCGTGCTTGCCGTTGGCCGCGCCGGCGGCGCGGGACGGCGCATCCGCACTGCGGTCCACGCTGACGTTGCCGACCGGGGCGCCGTCGAGCGTCATTTCGGTGATGCCCTTGTCGCGTTCGTAGCGGCAGGTCAGCACGTGGTCGCCATTGTTGGTGTAGTTCCAGGTCAGGTTCACGTAGCTGTTGCCGTCGCTCTGCGACTCGCTCGGCATGTAAAGATGAGTGCCGGCCTTGGCTTCGCCGGCCTGGGTGCAGGATTCCCGCGCATAGGTGTTCAACATGTTGCCCGACATCAGCAGCGCCTGGCCGACTTTGTCCTGCTCGGTTTCCTTGGAGAAATACACGATCCCGAAGCCGATGATCATGATGCCTACGAATGCGTAGATGAGTTTGGTCAGTTCGCTCATTTGCCTCTCCATACCTCTCGATAGTTCAGTTATTTTCAGGGAGCCTTCCGCCAGGACCTGACGGCCTTACCGGACGCCAGGCCCATGATGCACAAGGATGAGCGTTCCGGCTACTGGCACGCTTCGCAAGTGGGATCGTCGATCAGGCAGGCCTTGGGTTCGGCCGGCCGGACGTCGGCGTGGGCGGCTTCCATCTGGCGCAGGCCCGGAATGGCGTCGTCGATCGGGTCGGTCTTCACCGCATTGAGCTTGCCGTCGAAGGCCGTGCTCTTCTCGACGTGGGTCGCTCCCAGCGAACGCAGGTAGTACGTGGTCTTGAGGCCGCGCACCCAGGCCAGCTTGTAGAGCGTGTCGAGCTTCTTGCCGGAGGGCTCGGCCAGGTACAGGTTCAGTGACTGCGCCTGGTCCAGCCACTTCTGGCGGCGCGAACCGGCCTCGATCAGCCAGCGGGCATCGATCTCGAACGCGGTGGCATAGAGCTGCTTCAGGGGTTCCGGGATGCGCTCGATCTTCTGCACGCTGCCGTCGTAGTACTTGAGGTCGTTGATCATGACCGCGTCCCACAGCCCCAGCGCCTTGAGGTCCTGGACCAGATAGGGGTTGACCACGGTGAACTCGCCCGACAGGTTCGATTTGACGAACAGGTTCTGGTAGGTCGGCTCGATGGACTGCGAGACGCCGCAGATGTTCGAGATGGTCGCGGTGGGCGCGATCGCCATGGTGTTGCTGTTGCGCATGCCGACCGTGCGCACCCGTTCGCGCAGGGCATCCCAGTCCAGCGTCCAGCTCCGGTCCATCTGCAGGTAGCCGCCGCGGCCCTCTTCCAGCAGGGCGATGGAGTCGACCGGCAGGATGCCCCGGCTCCACAGCGAGCCGTCGAAGGTGCTGTAGCGGCCCCGTTCCTCGGCCAGGTCGCTCGAGGCCTGGATCGCGTAGTAGCTCACCGCTTCCATGCTCAGATCGGCGAAGGCCACGGCCTCCTGCGAGGCATAGGGCAGCCGCAGCTTATACAGCGCGTCCTGGAAGCCCATGATCCCTAAGCCCACCGGGCGGTGGCGCAGATTGGAGCGGCGCGCCTGCGGCACGCTGTAGTAGTTGATGTCGATGACGTTGTCCAGCATGCGCATGCCGGTGGCGATGGTCCGCCGCAGCTTCGCCGTGTCCAGCGCGCCTTCCGGCGTGATGTGCGCCGCCAGGTTGACCGAGCCCAGGTTGCATACGGCGATTTCGCTATCGTTGGTGTGCAGGGTGATTTCGGTGCAGAGGTTGGACGAATGCACCACGCCCGCGTGCTGATTGGTGTAGCGCAGGTTGCACGGGTCCTTGAAGGCCAGCCAGGGATGGCCGGTCTCGAACAGCATGGACAGCATCTTGCGCCACAACTGGCTGGCGGGCAGGCGCTTGTACAGCTTCAGCTCGCCGCGGTCGGCCTTGGCCTCGTATTCCTGGTAACGCTGCTCGAAGGCCTGGCCCGTCAGGTCGTGCAGGTCGGGGGTGTCGTTCGGCGAGAACAGCGTCCAGTCCTTGTCTTCCGCCACCCGCTTCATGAACAGGTCCGGCACCCAGTTGGCGGTGTTCATGTCGTGGGTGCGGCGGCGGTCGTCGCCGGTGTTCTTGCGCAGGTCTAGGAACTCCTCGATGTCGATGTGCCAGGTCTCCAGGTAGGCGCAAACCGCGCCCTTGCGCTTGCCGCCGTTGTGCGCGAGGCCGGCGGCGGTCATGTAGGACTCGTCGCCTTCCACCTTCAGGTCGATCACGAAGGGCTTCACTTCCAAACTTTTGATCGAACGGATTCGGCTGAACACGCAGCCCTGCCAGGTGATCCAATTACGTTTTGTCAAAGCCTTGCAGCCGACGAGTTCGGCGATCTCAGGCACGGCCGGTATGCGCAGGTCGTAGACTTTGGTCAGACCTTTGAACGAGATTTTCGAACCATCCTGGCGGCGCGCGATGTGATCGTTTTCCCGCTCACGGTACTGACCGGCGGTCGGGATGCCCAGACGCAGCAACTGGTAGCGCAAACTTTCGATCAGCGATTTGGACGTATTGGTGAAGTAGATTTCCTTGCCCCGGCTGACGCCGCCATCCGTTTCCAGCAGGCCATGAATCAATGCCAGCGTCTGCATGCGCGGCAGATGGCTGAAACGGCGGCTGACGCGTTTGCGGCCTTGAGCGTCGTACACGTCGTCATAAACAAAGGGCAGGGTGGGGGCGCCGGCACCGCTGATCCGGCCGGTGCTGCCGTCGCGTACCACGCCGCGGCCGGACGCCCAATGGATCTGGCCATAGGTTTCGCCGCGTCCGGTTTCCCAGAAATGGATGCCGCGTTCCGCCAGATAGGCGCGGACGAAGGCCATGTGTGCGTCCTTGTTGGGATTGCCGGAAACGCCCCACTGCATGCCGTCCTTGGAAAGGTGGCCGTCACCCAGCAGGATGCCGTAGAGACGGGCGTCTTCTTCGCCGAAGTTTTCCACCAGCACGGTTTCGGTGGGGATGACCTGGGCCATGTAGTCACCGCGCCGCAATTCATTGGCTTCAATCCATTCAGCCTTTACCTTGCCCTTTTCCAGCCAGTCCAGGGTGCGTTCACAGGATTGCTCCATCGGTACGCCGCGGATCGCGAAGAACGGATGGCCGGCGGTGACGGCCAGCGGTTCAACGCTGTGTTTGACGTGCACGGAGATCATGGGATCGGTCTGGTTGTAGACCATCTTGTCGGTGACTTCGCGATAGGTTCCGCTGATGCCCAAAACCAGATCGCCAACCTGAACCTCGCGGATGGCCTTGATGCCGTCGGCGGTATAAATGGAAGTTTCCGGCGCGAAGCATTGATTCACGGCTACCGCCGTGTCATTGGCCACCTTGAGGAAGGGCACCACGCCCTGGGATTTGCCGTTGGTACCCTTGATGTGGGCGCCCATGCCGCGTACCCGTGACCAGTCGTTGCCTAAGCCTCCGGCGAACTTGGAGAGCAGGGCGTTGTCCTTGATGGCGCTGTAGATGCCGTCCAGGTCGTCCGACACCGTGGTCAGGTAGCAGGAGGAAAGCTGCGGCCGCAGCGTGCCGGCATTGAACAGCGTCGGCGTCGAGGACATGAAGTCGAAAGAGGACAAGAGGTCGTAGAACTCGATCGCACGCTCTTCGCGGTCGACTTCCTGGATGGCCAGCCCCATGGCGACGCGCATGAAGAAGGCCTGCGGCAGCTCGAAGCGGATGTCGCCGCTGTGGATGAAATAGCGGTCGTACAGGGTCTGGAGACCTAAGTAATTGAACTGCAGGTCGCGTTCCGGCTTGAGCGCCTGCCCTAACCGCTGCAGGTCGAAGCGGGTCAGCTCCGGCGACAGCAGCTCCAGCTCGGCGCCGCGCTTCACGTAGTCCTTGAAATATTCGCCGTAGCGCTCGCGCATCTCGTCCTGGGTGGCCGAAACGGCGCCATGGCCGAGGAAGCTCAGGGCTTCCCGGCGCAGCGCGTCCAGCAGCAGGCGGGCCGCGACGTAGGAATAGTTGGATTCCTGCTCGATGCGGGTGCGGGCGGTCATCACCAGGGTGGGAGCCACGTCCTTCTCCGGCACACCGTCGAACAGGTTGCGGCGGGTTTCCTCGATGATCCATTGCGGCTCGACGTCGGCCAGGCCCCGGCAAGCTTCCTCCACGACGCGGTGGAGTCGGGCGGTATCCAGCGGTTTGCGGCTGCCGTCTTCGAGGGTGACGTAAACCACGTCCTCGCCGCCCGGCTGCGCTTTTTCCTCGCGGCTTTTCTCGGCGCGCAGGCGGGCACGTTCCTCCCGGTACAACACGTAGGCGCGGGCGACCTTCTGGTGGCCGGCCCGCATCAGCCCCAGCTCGACCTGGTCCTGGATGTCCTCGATGTGGATGGTGCCGCCGCCGGGCAGGCGCCGCAGCAGCGCCTTGACCACCAGGTCGGTCAGCTCTTCCACGCTTTCGTGGATGCGCCGGCTCGCCGCCGCGTTGCCGCCTTCCACGGCGAGAAAGGCCTTGGTGATGGCGACGCTGATCTTGGCGGCATCGAAACCCGTGACTTTGCCGTTGCGGCGGATGACCCGGACTTCGCCGGGGGACAGGCTGCGGAGTTCGGCCGGAGCGGCGTCTAGCGGGGCGTCGGAGAGGGGGCGTGCGGCGTTTTCGGTAAGCATGGATAGGACCTCCTGGGGTTGTGGTCGCGCGTACAAACACTATAGACGGTGCTTTTGAATCGAGTCAAGCACATCATGTTGTGTCAAAGCGGTGGATGAGATGTGGATAGCCTGTGGAAAAGCGGCCCCAGCCCGCGCCGGTTCGCATGTCCGCGCGGCCGGGTGATACAGTTGCGCTTTCATTTTCTTCCGCGATGGAGTCCCGATGAGCGCAAATTCCGAGCTGACGCCCCCCGAAACCCTCAGTCCGCCGCAGCCGGTCCAGCCGGTCGACGAGGCGCAGGCGGCCGGCATGGTCCGGCTGGAAGCCGAGACCCTGGCGAAGCTGGACGTGAAGGTCGAGGACTTCATCGCCGCCGTCATCGGCCATCCGCTGCATAGCGAGGAGTTCAAGTCCAGGCTGGCCGGGGCGCACACCCTGGGGAACGAGGAAATCCGGGCGGCGGCCGGCATTTCCAACCGGCTGCTGGAAAAGCCCATGCGGGCCATGAGCACAGGGGTCTTCGACAGCGGCTCGGATATTTCCCGCGCCTTGCTGGACCTCCGCGCCAAGGTGGAAGAGCTGGACCCCTCGCGCCAGGGCGATCTGCTGGAGCCGCGCAAGCTGCTGGGGATGATCCCGATGGGCAGCCGCATCCACGACTATTTCCGCCAGTACGAATCGGCCCAGGCGCACATCAACGGCATCATCCAGGCGCTCTATGCCGGCCAGGACGAGCTGCGCAAGGACAATGCCGCGATCGAGGAGGAGAAGATCCAGGCCTGGAAGATCATGGAAAAACTGGAGCAGTACGCCTACGTCGGCAAGAAGATCGACACCGCGCTGGAGCGGAAACTCGCCGAAATCGAGGCGCAGGACCCGCAGAAAGCCCGCGTGGTCCGCGAAGAGCTGCAGTTCTATGTGCGCCAGAAGGTGCAGGACATCCTCACCCAGCTCGCGGTGACCATCCAGGGCTACTTGGCCATGGACATGATTCGCAAGAACAACCTGGAGCTCATCAAGGGTGTGGAACGGGCGACCACGACCACCGTCTCCGCGCTGCGCACCGCGGTCATCGTCGCCCAGGCCCTGGCCAACCAGAAGCTGGTGCTGGATCAAGTAGGCGCCCTGCGCGCCACCACCGGCAGCCTGATCGAATCCACCTCGGCCATGCTCAAGCAGCAGGCCGGCAGGGTGCACGAGCAGGCCGGCGGCACCGCCGTCGACCTGAAGCAGCTCCAGGCCGCGTTCCAGAACATCTACGAGACCATGGACATGGTCGCCGGCTACAAGCTGCAGGCGCTGGACAACATGCGGCAGACGGTGGACGCGCTGACCCAGGCGGTCGCCCGGTCGAAGACCTATCTGGACCGCAGCCGGGAGGAGACGGTGGCGGAAGTGGCCGGCACCCTGCCCGCCGCGAAGGAAGACGAGATCGTTCTGTAGTCAGGTCCGGCGCGGCACCATCTCGATCTGGAGCGGACGGACGCTGTCGAGATGGACGTCGCGCTGCGGGAAGGCCAGCGTGACGCCTTCCTCGGCGAAGCGTTTTTCGATCATGAAGCGCAGGTCGCTGGCAATCTGGTAGGCGCTCATGGACGGGTGCATTTCCAGCCAGTAATAGAGTCCGAACACCAGCGAATTCTCCCCGAAGTCCTCGAACCACACGAACGGTGCCGGATCGTCGAGAATCAGTCCGTGGCGGCCGGCGCATTCGAGCAGGATGTCCGAAACCCGGTGCGAAGGCGAGCCGTAGGCGACGCCGACCTTGACCGAGCGCCGCAGCTTGGGGGTGGTGTAGGTCCAGTTGGTGACCTTGTTTTCGAGGAAAGTCGAATTCGGAAGCATCGTCTCCACCCCGTCGAAGCCGCGTACCGTGGACGAGCGGACGTCGACGTCGGTCACCGTGCCGACGATGCCGTCCACTTCCACGATGTCGCCGACCTTGATCTTGCGTTCGAACAGGATCAGGGCGCCGCTGATGAAGTTTTTCAGCAGGGTCTGGGTGCCGAAACCCACGCCGATGGCGAGGGCGCCGCCCAGGAAGGCGAAGGCGGTGAGCGGGATGCTCATGAAGTCGAGCACGATCAGGAGCAGCACCAGGATGACAGCAGCGCGCAGCCAGCGGCGGAACAGATTGGCCTGGGGCGCGTCCATGCCGCCGCGGGTGATCAGGACATGCTGGAACCGCCGGCTGAACACGCCGGACAGCCAGTAGCCGAGCAGGAACAGCAGCACCGCGCCGACACTCTTGCCGAAAGTGACGCCACGGCTGATGGCGACCGCTTTGCCTTCGATTTCGATGCTGTCGTCGACGGCGAACAGTTCGAATTGCCAAACCGATTTGGCGACACCGATTGCCGCGGCGATAAACTCGCCCAGCCGCTGTTCGAAGCCGAGCGCGCTGAGCTGAACCTTGTGTTCGTCCCGCCAGCGCCGTAGCGTGCGTTCGGTCCGGTCCACGAAGAGCCGCAATTTTTGGACGGCCTCCTGGCGGGCGCGGTAGGCTTCGGCCGCCGATTGTTCGTAGCCCCGGACCTGGTCGGTACCGCCTTGCAGCTTGTCCAGCCGCGCCGCCTGGCCGCGTTCTTCCGCGTACGCCAGATCCGATTCGGCGGCGAGATAGGCCAATACGGGCTGCAGCCGTTCGATGCTCTGGCCGATGAGGTCGAACGCCGGACGCCGGGCTTCGGGGGCGGGGCTGGTCACCAGGATGTAGCGCTGGTTCCAGAGGTCGGACAGATAGCGGCCGATCGCCCCCCTCGTGTTCACGGCATAGCTGCGGAACCGAAGGGTCTGCAGCCAGGCGTCGGCCGCTTTCAGACGTGCAGCGAGAGCGTCGGTCTCCGGCCCTGGCGTGGCCGCATCCGCACCGGCTTTGGCTTGCTGCAGTGCGCGCGCAGCCGCTTCGCGCTCTTTGCTCCAGCGCTCATGATCGGCCAGGATGCCTTGCTGCTCCCGCTCCAGGGGCTGCTGAGACTGCCGCAGGCGTTCCTGTACAGCCGCCAGATCCTGAGGGGTGAACGTGCTGTCGTCGCGGGCCTTGGCGATCTGCCTCCGGAGCAGCGTGGCTTCCGATTTCGAGGCGTCGAGCCGAGTCTTGGCGAGGGTGAGTTCCAGCCCGCTCCAGGCCAGACGGTTGTCCGTCACGCGTTGGCGCAGTTGGGCCAGCGCCTGGTTCGATTTCGCCTTGGCGGCGTCCTCCGGCGTCCTGGCCTGTTCGACGGCTTCGGCGGCCAGCCGCACGGCGGCTTTTTCCTGCCTGGCGTCCGCCTCGAACCGGACGGCGTCGCGCTGGAGCTGGACCTGGGCGGATTCGAACGCCGCGATCTTGGTCCGGGCGGCGTCGAGCGCATCCTGCAGATCGTCCAGCAGCAGCACCGAATAGGGCGGCGGCTGATCGAAGCCCGACCAGGCCGCTTCCCTGGCTTTGGCCTCGTCGCGCGCCCGGCTCGCCGCTTCCTGTTCCGACAGGGTCTCCAATTCGACTTGATAGATGTAGACCAGGAGGTCGGACTGGCGGCGGGCCAGCGCCTTGTCCTCGGGCGTGAATTCCGCTGCGTTGTCCTCACCCGCCAGTCTGTCGCGGAGCGCAATGGCGTCTTCCAGTTTCCGCTGGATTTCCGGACGCAGCTCCGCGGGGGGCGGCATCGCGGCGGGGGAGGGGGAGGCTTCCGCCTGGGCATTGCCGCCCGGTAACGCAGGCGTCTGGCCGGATGCGGCGGGCGCGGCCAAAGCGAGCAGCGCCAGCAGCGCCCCCGCGGCGCGGCGCAGGCTGTGTGTCGCCATCAGGAACTCCATTCGGTCTGCGAGCGGGCGAATTTCTCTTTCAGGAACCGGGCATGCACCGCGATAGCCTGGGCGTCGTCGCGGTACAGGCTGTTCAGCATCTGGCGCAGGGACTGGTCCAGCACGTCGAGCTGTTCGTGCAGCACCGCCTGGGCCGTCTTGCCGTGCAGCAGCGGTTCGGTGCGGGCCAGGTCGGCGGGCAGCGCGAGATAGTGCTCCACCGCGTCCGGCAGATATTCCAGGGCGATGCGGCGGACGTCGTAAAGCATGGGGTCCGCCTCATGGGCCGTGCGCAGTAGCCGGTCCAGCGCCGCGAGCAGCGACTCGCCGATGCTGGCGATCCGGGCTTCCGCCTCGGGGTCGAGGCGTCCGGCGAGGCGGCTTTGCAGGGTTTCCAGCCGCACCCGCACCGTCGCCGCGGGGTCTTCGTCGAATTGTTCGCGAAGCTGGTCCAGATTGCCGGCGGTGCGGGCGAAACGCTCGCTGAAGGTTTCGAGCGCGACCTGCCGAAGGCTCTGTTCCAGCGTGTCGAGTTCGGCGACGAGCTGCTGTTCGGGCGTTCTGCCGTCGTCGAGCCTGTGTCTGGCGGCGTAATGCTCGGGAAGTTCCAGATAATGGTTCAGCAGCGCGGGCAGCTCTTCCAGTGCCGCTTTGCGCACCGCCAGCAATGTCGGCGACTGCTGCGAGCGGGGAAGATCGAGCTGTGGAAGTAGTGACTGCACCAAAGCCTCGGTTTCCGAAAGCTTGGCTTGCAGCGCCGGCAGCCTCGCCCGCGCGCGGGCGCCGTCGAACCGCCGGGCCAGACGCCGCGCCTTTCTCCGCAGCCCCCAGGACAAACCCGCTCCCCGCGCCGGCAGCACCAGCCAGAGCACCAGGTAGAGCCAGAAGGTAAAGCTGAAGCTGAAGAAGATCGAGACCAGGAAGATCAGTCGGACCAGCGACACGTCCAGCGCGAAATAGCGTGCGATCCCCGCGCACACGCCGCCGATGCGGCGCCGGTCGAGATCGCGTTCGAGGCGGGAGGAACGGGGAAGGGGAGCGGGGGTCTGCATGGAGCGCATCGAAACCGTCGGGTGGCCGTAAACCGGGCAAGCATAGCGCAACTGAGCCCACGCCTGTTCCCTCCGGTCCGGCATTCATCGCCCGGAATCCAGGCCGCGCCTTGTTCAGAGGGCGGGCATTCCAAGCAGATGGGAAAAATCGTCCCGGAATCGCGCATCGGCTTCCCGCGCCGCCTGCACTTCACGGCAGGCGAGCAGCACCGCCCCGGCGTCCCCGCCTCCGAACCTGCGGCCGATTTCCTCGAGGCCATGGTCGGTAAGCTCCGGGCACAAAGCCATGGCAAGCTGGAGCGGGAGAGCATGCCGGTTGGACAGCAGATCGCCGGGAGCGATGCCGAAATGGTTCGCCACCGCTGCCTGGATGCGTTCGACGGTGATCGTCCGGTCCGGCAAGGCGATGATGTGGCGCAGTTCCCAGGCCGCGGTTTCGAGCGTGATCGGCTGCCGGGCGCATGCCGACACCCGAAACAGCGCTCTTTCCAGCTCCGCCAGATCCGTACGGATACGCCTGCCGAGGAACAACGCCACCTCCGGAGGCAGGTCGATCCCCCATGTCCGCGCCTTTTGCATGAGGACCGCGGCGCGGGTCTCCAGGTCCGGTGGTTCGATGGAGATGGACAGTCCCAGGTTCAATCGGGTCTTGAGATCGCCCGCCATCCCCGTCATGTCGTAGGGAGAACGGTCGCCCGCCAGCACGATCGACCGGCGGCTTTCGAGCAGGGCATCGAACAGCCGGACCAGTTCGGCCTGGGCGCGAACCTTCGCCGCCAAGCGCTGAACGTCGTCGAAGAGCAGGAGGTCGGTACTCCGGTAGCGGTCTCTGAAGCCGGCGATAGCCCCTTCCTGCAGGGCGGCGGCCATGTCCGCCTCGAAGCCTTCGCCGGTCTGATAGACGATACGGGCCTCGGGATTCAGGCGGAGCCTTTCGTTGCCGATGGCCTGGAGCAGATGCGTCTTGCCCAGGCCGGCCGCACCCCAGAGGGACAGGCGCCGGTCCCAGGTTCCGGGCGACCCGCAGCGCAGCCGTTCCGGCCTTGCTGTTCGATCGGGCCTCGATGAAATTGGAAAACCGGAAAGACGGGTTCGGAGTCTCGGGACGCATCGCGGTTACCGCTCCGAAGTCTTCTTGCACAGCGTCAGGTTCTCCCCGCCGGCCGCCAGCCAGGCCATGATCGCGGGAGAGAGTTTGTGCGCCTGTTCCCGCAGGCTGGCGGTGGCGCCGCCGTCGCCGCGGTCCTCGGCATTCTTCTGCAATCCCTCCAGCACCTGATCCAGTGTTTTCTGGGCCAACTGCGCTTTCAGGGTCTGCTCCGCCAGCGCCTTGTTGAGTTCGACCACGCGCTGATCGGCGTCCAGCACCCGGCGGTCGGCCTCCTCCACCTGCCGCTTGAGCTGCTCGTATTTGTCGATCACCTCGGCGGGGGCTTGAAGCCGGACTGCCGTTGCAGCGGCGGTGCTGGTGTCCGGAGCCAGGGAAGGGAGCCTGACGCGAATGCCCATGAGGTCGGACAGCAGCACGGCGGCGGTGGCAAGAACCACACCGGTGAGGAGGCCGGAGGAGAATTTCAGCGCCGAAGGCGGGCGGCGGGGTGCGGGAGACGAGTTCGGCTCCAGCGGGAAGGGTAGGTATTGGGCTGGATTTGGCCGGGCGTGGCGGCGATCGATTTCACGGATCGATTTGGGCAGGAAATAGCCGGTTTCGCGGTCCATGGCGGTGCTCCCGGGAGATAAGGAGCCCTCAGCCTAGCCGCACCGGACGTCGGTTCAGGTCGCGTACGAATTTCCGCGCCGGATGCGACCTGAAACGGCGCGGCTTTTCCGTAGACTATGCCCCGAGGGCACGTCACATCGGGCTCATGGTTTTCCTGAAGCTCGGGTGGAACGATGCCGGAGTCGAAGATGGCATCGAGCTTGCGCGCATGGGCACGCGCCTCGGCTTCGGAATCGAGAGTTGCGTAGTGGGGGCCGCGGACGCATATTCTTGACGGATGACGACTTCCCACGCTCCGGACGAGCGCTTCCGTATGACGGCCATTCCAGCTCCAACGGTGACGGACAAATCGTCCGTTAGTGGAGTGGTTTCGGCCACTCGGGGCGGGTTTTTGGCCGATTTCTACCGGCTTTGGACGTGCTCTGGCAAGACCGGCATAAGCGCGGTTTGCCTTACGCTGTTGATCTGGAAGGAGAAAGATGGAGGCTGAGGTCGGAATCGAACCGGCATAGACGGATTTGCAATCCGCAGCATAACCACTCTGCCACTCAGCCTTTGAAGTTAACGTTCATGGCACCAACCGCCCTGGACTATGAAAGCGACTGCTCGTCATGATCGTTCCCCTCACCTCTCCCAAAGGGAGAGGGGGGATAAGGTACTGCGACTTTCACGTTAAAGCAAAAAGCCGCGGTTAGGAACGCGGCTTTTCCGAAAGCGATGGAGCGGGAAACGAGACTCGAACTCGCGACCCCAACCTTGGCAAGGTTGTGCTCTACCAACTGAGCTATTCCCGCATTCGATTCGCAGCATTTTACTGATCCTGATTGGGATGTCAACAAGCTTTATTCAAGAGCTACGGCGACCGCTTACTCTGCTACCATCTGATCCGTTTTCAAGACAATCTTTCCACCAACCCTAATGAATGACGACGACCGTCGTGATGCCGTTCGGATTTCGCTGGCCCATGGTAACGGGGGCCGCTTGATGCGGGAAATCATCGAAGAAATTTTCGCTTTCCACCTCGGCCGGGAAGATCTGGATACCGCCGCCGATGCGGCAAGGCTTCCGCTGGAAGCCGGTGACGCCGAGTGGATGATCACGACGGACGGCTTCACCGTAGAGCCTCTGGAGTTCCCGGGAGGCGATGTGGGGAGTCTCGCGGTGCACGGCACCATCAATGACCTTGCCGTTTCCGGGGCGGTGCCGCGCTTTCTCAGCCTCAACGTTTTCATCGAGGAGGGGCTGGACGTCGAGATTCTCGAGCGGATCGTTGCATCCATGGCGCGTGCCTGCGCGGATTGCGGTGTGCGGGTGTTGGCCGGGGATACCAAGGTAGTCCGGCGGGGGCAGGGCGGTGGGCTCTATCTGGCGACCACCGGCATAGGGCAAAGGCTGTCGGGTCTCGATCTGGGCTTGCACCGCGTTCGCCCGGGTGACCGGGTCATAGTGAGCGGTCCGGTGGGAGACCACGGCGCCGCGGTATTGCTGGCTCGGGAGCAGTTCGGGTTGTCCGGCAATCTCCGGTCCGATGCGGGAAGCGTCCTGCCGATTGCCGAAATTCTGCTCGGCTTCCCGGCTCTGCGTTTCATGCGGGATCCCACCCGTGGAGGCGTGGCAACCGTCTCGCACGAGATCGCCCGGGCTGCCGGTGCGACCGTTCGCCTGCTCGAGTGTGATTTGCCGGTTCGGCCGGAAGTTCGCAGCGTATGCGAAATTCTGGGCTACGACCCTTATTACTTGGCCTGTGAAGGACGGGTCGTGGCGGTCGTGGACGCTGCTGCCGCGGCTGAGGCGGTGGCGGCGCTCCACCGAGGGGGATTCACGGAGGCGGGCATCGCGGGCGTGATCGAAGCAGGGGTTCCGCGAGTCGTTCTTCAGACATCCCTGGGTGGCGAAAGAATCCTCCCTGAACTCGAAGACGATCCACTCCCCCGCATTTGCTGAATCGGCGGACGATAATCGTTCGCAGCGGACGCGTCGATTGTGTCTTTTCGCGTTTTGTCGATAATGCCTCAACGCCGTCCAGTTCCGGTGCCGGCAAGATGAGCCGCGGCTCGGCCGGGCCGGCCGCCCTTTTTTTTCGCGGGCGGATCTCCGCTTCGGCATCTGCGGGAAAAGCATTCGAGAAGAACAATCATGAGCGCCGAACAAGTCTCAAAATATGGATTGATCCTGAAGCGCATCCTTGGCAATGTGAGGGATTTCGCCGGCTCGGAAGTGGGCTGGAAGGCCAAGATCCTGTTTGCTTCGCTCCTTCTGTTGATGCTGGCGATCAACGGTCTGAACGTGCTGAACAGCTATGTGGGCCGGGATTTCATGACCGCGATCGAAAATCGCTACATGGGTGGGTTCGTCTGGTATGCGGCGATCTATCTCGGCGTGTTCGCTGCGACCACCGTCGCGGCGGTGATCTACCGGTTTTGCGAAGAACGGCTGGGTCTGCTCTGGCGGGAATGGCTGACTCGAAGGTTGGTGAATGCTTATCTGGACGAGCGCATTTATTTCCGTCTCGACGAGAGCCAGGAGGTTGCCAATCCCGATCAACGCATCGCGGAGGACGTGAAGGCGTTCACCGTCACCACCCTTTCTTTTACCTTGATGCTTCTCAACAGTTCGTTCACCGTGCTGGCTTTTTCCGGCGTGATGTGGAGCATCAGTCCGCTGCTGTTCGGGGTCGCGGTCGTCTATGCCGTGGCCGGTTCCTACTTCACGGTTCGGTTGGGGCGGCCCCTCGTCCAGCTCAATTATGATCAGCTCGACCGCGAGGCGGATTTTCGGGCGGGTCTCATCCATGTCCGCGAAAACGCCGAATCCATCGCGCTGCTGCATCGCGAACGGCGAATTCAGTCCCGTCTGCTGCGTCAGCTCGAGGCGCTCACCGCCAATTTCCGCAGGCTGATCGCGGTCAATCGCAATCTCGGATTTTTCACGACCTGGTACAACTATTTGATCCCGGTCATACCGGCACTGGTGGTAGCACCCTTGTTCATCGATGGTAAAGTCGAATTCGGTGTGATCACCCAGTCGGCGATGGCGTTCACCTATCTGCTCGGCGCGTTTTCGCTGATCGTGACGCAGTTTCAGTCCATCTCGGCATACACCGCGGTGATAGCCCGGCTCCGCGGTCTGGTCCAGGCCGTGGAGAAGGTGCGCTCGGGAACCGCGGCACCGATCGAAGTCTGCGAGATGTGCGACCGGATCGCCTACGAGAAACTGACCCTGTACTCGCCGCGGGACGGTCGGCTTCTGATCGACCAGCTTTCCGTGGAGATTCCGGCGGGTGGCCGTCTTCTGATCCGAGGTGAGAACCAGACCGCGAAGGTGGCTTTGTTCAGAGCGACGGCGGATCTTTGGAATGTGGGAACCGGAAAGATCATCCGTCCCGGCCTCGAGGATACGCTGTTTCTGCCGGAACGGCCGTACTTGCCCCCTGGAACTCTGCGCGAGTCGTTGCTGCGCACGGGCGGTGAAGATCAGATTCCGGACGACCGGATCATGGCGACATTGCGGTCTTTGGACATCGATTCCATCCTCGTCCGGGTCGGCGGTTTGGATACGGAGGCCGATTGGGACGACGTCCTGTCCCTGGGAGAGCAGCAGCTTCTGGCTTTCACGCATCTCCTGCTCCTGGGGCCGCGCTTCGTGTTTCTGGACCGGCCGGGAACCGCCCTCGATGCCGAGCAGTTGGACCGGGTGCTGCAAATGCTGCATGACAATTCGATCGCCTACATCACTCTCGGCAACAGCCACGACAATCTGTCGTTCTACGATGCCGTGCTGGATCTGGAACCCGAGGGCCGCTGGTCCTGGAAAGAAATTCGGGATGGTGCGGTCGTCGAACCGGCCGGCTGACACCGTTTAGCGGCAATTCCGACCCTTGGCGGGTGCAGCACCCTTGCGGTGCCGTCCAGACCCAGTCCTTCGCGGGCAGATGGAGACTGCGTTTTCCCATACCCCGTTAGCTCTTCTTAGGGTTTCGACATGCGACTCCGATTGACGGTGCGCGCGCGCCTCTTGGTCGCCTGCGTTCTTCCAATGGCTCTGGCCATGGCCTTGATGCTGGGGTTCGTCATTTGGAATTATTACCGGGACCTGGTCCGGGAGTCGGAGCTGAGACTTCGGGCCGAGGTCAACGAGGCGGGGTTGAGGATCGAACTGGCCAATATCACCGCCTTGACCGTCCCGAGGACCATGGCGCTGGCGCAAGAAGCGGGGCTGTTCGGCAATCGGCTGGTATCCTTGGAGTTCGCGCGCAAGATACTCGAGGCCTTTCCCGAGTTTACCGGCGCTTATTTCGGCTATGAACCCGATGGAGACGGCCACGACCGTTCCGTTTCCGAGGCCGGCGGGATTCCGTCGGACGCGGTGAGCCGGGAAGGACGGTTTCTGCCTTACTGGTTTCGCGACCGTGAGGACCCCATGCGGATAAGGCTGTCGCCGTTGGCGAACACGGAGTCGAGTTACTATTACCGCGGGGTCAAGAATCGCCACGAAGGGAAGGCCGAGGAGGAGGGCATCAGTCTGGCCGGAGGGATCAGCCGGCTTTACCGGCATTCCGGGCGTGGGGCGCAAGGCCAGCGATTCGCGATGGTGACCGAACCTTATGACTATGAAGGGAAATACATGGTGGAGCATGCCGTCCCTTTGATGCGGGAAGGGCGGTTCCTGGGCATCGCGGGAGTGGACAAGGCACTCAATGACATCGACGAAACACTTCGGGGGATGCATCGCCATGAAGCGGGCGGGTTTTTCCTCTTGAGCCAGCGGGGGCGCATCATCGCGTCGACGGTCGACCCGTCCGCCCGGGCCCGTCCCATAGAAGATACCCCCTGGTTGCCGGTATTGGAGCCGGCGTATCTCGATACCGGTAGAGGTACCTTCCAACTGGTCCCCGATCCCCGCAACGGCGCCGAAACCTATTTTGTATCGACCCGTCTGGCGACTGGCGAGTGGACGCTGGTTCTGGCTGCCAGCCGCGCGGAAATCCTGGCTGGCCTGATCGGTACCGTCAAGGGGGCACTGGGAGTGTCGGCCGCTATCCTGGCAGCCGTCCTGGGGGTGGCGTTCCTGGCCTTGCGGGCGGTGAGCCGCCGTATCGAGGATGCCGCGCAGGTCGCGGCGCAGGTCGCGGCCGGCGATCTGAGTTCAAGGCTGGATGCTGCGGGCACGGATGAAATCGGTGATCTGGTGCGGGCCATGGAGGCCATGCGGCAGGCTTTGGCCGATTTGATCGGGCGGGTGAAGCGGTCCAGCCAGCAGCTGGTTGCCGTTGGCGATGAAATCACCGTGGCGGCCCGGCATGAAGAAAGCCTGGCCCATGACTTCGGCGCGCTGACACAGCAGATCGCCGCTTCGGTTCGCGAGATTTCGACAACCGGCGATGAGATGGTCCGCAGCATCGCCGATGTCGCGCGGGCAACCGCCGAAACGGCGGAAGTCGCCTCGGCCGGGAAAGAGTGCCTGGCGGAAACGGAGGCGGCGATGCATCGCATGAGCGAGGGAATGTCGTCGGTGGTGGAGCGCTTCGCCGCCATCGGCGAGCAGGCGCAGAACATCAACCGGATCATGAATGCCATGACGGATATCGCCGTCCAGACCAATCTGCTTTCGTTGAATGCATCGATCGAAGCCGAGAAAGCAGGGAAGCAAGGGGCGGGGTTCGCCGTCGTCGCCAGCGAGATCAGGCGGCTGGCCGACCAGAGTGCCGTCGCGGCGCTGGATGTGGAGGCGATGGTGCGCGACATGCAACGGGCGGTCGCAGGGGGAGTCCAGGTCCTGGAGTCTTTCCAGGAGGAGATGAGCACGGCCGGTCTGTCGAATGTGCGGCGGCTGGCCGACCATTTCACCGCCGTTTTGGAGCGGATCGACCATCTGGTGCCGGGTTTCGGCCGGGTTTATGAAGGAATGCGAGCGCAGGCGGAGGGCGCGCAGCAGATCAATGGTGCGATGGTCGCGTTGAAGGATGAAGCCCAAGGGGCGGCGGCATCGTCCGAGCACTTGAGCTCGATGGTGGTCAAGCTCCACACCGCAGTGCAGGAGCTGCAGGCTGAAATCGGCAAGTTCAGGCTGTAAATCGCTTTCGCGGCGGTACGGCCTTTCCCTGTGTTTTCGCGTTATTTCCAGGGGCAATAATGAGTAACGAG
This sequence comes from Methylococcus sp. ANG, assembly GCF_040730495.1. Classification (NCBI taxonomy): domain Bacteria; kingdom Pseudomonadati; phylum Pseudomonadota; class Gammaproteobacteria; order Methylococcales; family Methylococcaceae; genus Methylococcus; species Methylococcus sp. ANG. Next base: position 411,227 of record NZ_CP160399.1, read on the forward strand.
ACAAAGGGTGCATCACTTGGCGTGAAGCGGGTAGCGGTGGTGCGCTCGGTCCGATGCTTCCCCCGATGGTCGGTCATCATCGCGCTGGCGGTTTGCACCACCCTCCTCGGCGGGTTGCAGTTCTATCTGTCCCATGTGCAGCATTTGCGGTCGCACGCCGGCGACACACTGGCAGCGGTGGTTCAGGCGAAATTCCAGCATATTGTGCAATGGCGCGCCGAAAGGCTGGCGGATGCGGAGCAAGTGGCCGGGAATGCTTCGTTCCTCGCGGCGGCCGGCGCCTGGCTGGCCGCGGACAAGCAGAATACGGCTTCGACCCGGCTGGTGCTGTCCCAAATGCAATCGTCCCGGGAGGCGGGCGGCTACCGGGATGTTCTGCTGCTCGATGCGGCCGGCAGAATCCGTTTGTCGCTGAAGGCCCAGGGTGAGCACGGTAGGGAGGGCAAATACGAGCGCATTCCAATGCCGGCGGAAGGGGAGGGCGCACGCCCGGTCCTCGGCGACTGGTACCTTTCGCGGGACGAAAGCGACTTTCTGGCCGATGCGCTTATCCCGGTATCGCATGAAATGAATGGAGAGCGTCGGCTCGTGGGCGCCATCGTGATGGTAGCCGATGCCGGGCATTTCCTGCGCGCCTTGCTCGAATCGCTGTCGCAGTTCAACACGGAGATTTCTCTGATCGGTCAGAAAGGAAACCGCGTGGTATCCCTGGACCGGAATTTTCTCGCGCGTGACGGGGAGCCTTCGGCGCAGGCGACACCGGTTTCCGAAGCGGCGTTCAGAATCGTCCGGGGCGAGCGTGGACTGCTCACGCAGGAACGTGACGCCGGAGCGGCCCTGCTGTCGCTGGGGGCGCCGATTCCAGGATCAGCCTGGTACGTGATGGCGGAAATGCGCTCCACGCCGCTTCCGCAGGAAGCCCAGCCGTTCGTTCTCGGCGCGTCGTTGCTGGGATTGCTGGGCACCCTCGCGGCCGCGGCGGCATTGCTCGGGCGATGGTCCGACCGGCATCACGCGCAAGCCGCGCTTCGGGCGGAAAGGGAACGGGCCGACCTGTTGAGGCGCTTCGAATACTTCGTCAGATACGCCAATGACGCCATTCTCCTCGCCGACCGGGATCACCACATCGTCGATGCCAACGATCGCGCGCTGGAGCTTTATGGGTACTCCAGGGAGGAACTGGCCGGGATGGCCCTGGCCGAGGTCGTGGCCGGGGATGCGGAAGGTGTCCAGCAGATGCGTCTGGAGGAAGCGGTCGCCCGGGGGGGAGGCGTCTGGGAGTCGGTGCATACCCGCAAGGACGGGGTGCCGGTTCCGGTGGAGCTGAGCGTCCGCTCGATCAGCGTGGAGGGGGCCGATTTCGTCCAGGCGATCGTGCGGGACGTGAGCGAGCGCAAGCGTATCGAACTGGCGCTGGCTCGGCAGAAGGATCTGTACAGCCTGCTGGCGCAGACCAACCAGGTCATCGTCCGCCATACCAGCGAGCAGGAGCTGTTCGACTCGATCTGCCGGATCGCCGTCACGAATGGCGGCTTCCGCTTCGCCTGGATCGGGATGATCGATAGTGAAACCGGTACCCTGGCCCCCGTTGCCCGGTACGGAGACGATGCTGGTTATGTGGGAAGCCTGAACCTGTCCGGGGGAGACACCGGGCAGCACCGCGGTCCCGCGCGGATGGCCGTGACCGCCGGCCACCACGTGATCAGTGACGATTTTCTCGCCGATCCCGCCACCCGGCCGTGGCATGAGGCAGGCCGTGCCGCGGGCGTACGGGCTTCCGGCGCTTTTCCCGTTTGGCGGCTCGGAAAGGTGGTAGGTGCGATCAACCTCTACGCGGGCGAACCGGGTTTCTTTTCGGAAGACATCGTTGCCGTGCTCGACACCATGGCCATGGACGTCTCTTTCGCGCTGGAGATCCTCGCCCGCGACGCGGAACGGGAAAGGAGCGAGATGCGGCTCAGGGAAAGCGAGGAGCGGTTCCGGCTGGCGGCCAATTCGGCACCGGTGCTGATCTGGATGGGGGACACCGCGCGCGCCTGCACTTTTTTCAACGATATGTGGCTGAATTTCACCGGGCGTTCGCTCGAGTACGTACTGGGTGACGGATGGCTGGAGGGCATACACCCCGTGGACCGTTCCCGCTGGACCGGCGCCTATTCCGCTGCGTTCGACGCACGGAAGCCGTTCGAGATCGAATACCGCCTGCGCCGTCGCGACGGGGAGTACCGCACGATGCTGGGCAAGGCGACGCCGCGGTTCGATGCGGGCGGCGAATTCGTCGGCTATGTCGGGTCATGCATCGACATTTCCGACCGGAAAAAAGGAGATGAACGTCTGCTTTTGGCAGGCAAGGTGTTCGAAGCGGTACGCGAGTCGATCATGGTGACCGATGCGAACCGCGTCATCGTGGCGGTCAATCCCGCCTTCAGCGACATGACCGGCTACAGCCCGGAGGAAGCGGTGGGCAGGACGCCGGCATTCCTGCACTCCGGCCGGCATGGCAAAGAGTACTACGCGGCGATGTGGCGGGCGGTCGAACAGGAAGGATCCTGGCAGGGCGAATTCTGGAACCGGCGCAAGAATGGCGAGCTGTTTGCGGTTCTGGAGACGATCGTGGCGGTTCGCGACGAGACCGGGGCGACGGTCAACTACATCGGCGTCGCCGCGGACATTTCCAGCCTCAAGGAGGCGGAAGAGCACATTCACCACCTGGCCTATTATGATCCTCTCTCCGCCCTGCCCAACCGGCGCTATCTGATGGAGCGGGCGGAATATGCGCTGGCCTGGGCGGAACGCCGCAAGGAAGAGCTTGCGGTGGTATTCCTGGATGTCGACCACTTCAAGGATGTCAACGATTCCCTCGGGCATCAGGTGGGCGACGAACTGCTGGTCCGGGTGGCGGCGCAGATCAAGGAATTCACTCGTGACACGGACACGATCGCGCGCCTCGGCGGGGACGAGTTCGCGCTGCTTCTGCCGGACCTGGGCCGTGACGGGGTGTCGCAAGTCGCCGACAAGATACTGGTTGCCCTGCGCAAGCCCTTCGAGCATTCGGGCCAGGCGTTTGCGGTGACGGGCTCCATCGGCATCAGCCTTTACCCCCATGACGGAACCGATTTCGAAACCTTGCTCCGCAACGCGGACACGGCGATGTACCACGCGAAACAGCAGGGCCGCAACCAGTTCCGTTTCTACGATCCCGGAATGAACGTGGACATGCTGGCGCGGCTGACGGTTTTGTCCGAACTCAGGGAGGCAATCCCTGCCGGCGAGCTCCGGACCTTCTTCCAGCCCGAGATCGATCTGGCCGACGGGAAGCTGGTCGGGGCCGAAGCCCTGGTGCGCTGGCAGCATCCCGCGCGGGGCCTGTTGTCGCCCGACCAGTTCATTCCCATCGCCGAAAGCAATGATCTGATCGTCGCCGTCAGCGACTGGGTGCTCGAAGACACCTGCCGCCATCTCGCCCAATGGAAGAAAGCCGATCTGGCGCCGATCACCGTCGGAGTCAACCTGGCCGCCCGCCATTTCCGCGATCCGCGGCTGGTGCGGCGCGTCGAGTCGTTGCTGTGCCGTTACGGCGTCCCGGGCTCGTCCCTGCAGCTCGAACTGACCGAATCCACCTTGCTGGATGCCGACGCCCAGACCATGATCGTGCTGCAGGAACTGATCGCGTTGGGATGCAGCCTCTCGATCGACGATTTCGGCACCGGCTATTCCAGCCTGTCCTATCTCAAGAACCTGCCGATAGCCACGTTGAAAATCGACCGCAGCTTCGTCCGCGACATCGCCTTCGACGCCGATGACAGGACGATTTCCGGCACGGTGGTGGCATTGGGCCACAGCCTGGGGCTAAAGGTCATCGCGGAAGGGGTCGAAAGCGAAGAACAGCGGCGCATCCTGCTGGAGCAGGGCTGCGACTTCGGCCAGGGTTATCTGTTCTCGCGTCCGCTCAGTTCCAAGGAGTTCACCAAATGGCGTATGGAGCATGCGATGCGCCTGGAGACGGATCTGCGCTATCGGGACTGATGCCGTCCGTCCGCGTTGGAGGCGGAAGCCCGACGGCTGGCCTGCTTCCGCGCCGCTCGCCGCGGGCGAATCGGCGGACTGGGGTAGCCGGGGCCGTTCAGAACAGTTTCTTGATCCACGAATCTCCACCGGTTTCCCCGCCTTCGGCACAGGGCGCCCAGGCCGCCGGTTCCGAGCCTTTGACGAACGGCAATTCCCGTGCGTCGGCGCAGCCAGCGTCGGCGCGCAGCCCAGTATGTTCATCGACCCTGAGTATTTCTATGTTATCCGGCGGGACGAGATCGAGGGGTTCCTTCGCTATTTTCTGCATCGTGGCGCCCCATATCTGCAGCGCCCCGCGGGCGCCGGTCAGGCCCGCCGGACGGTTGTCGTCGCGCCCCACCCAGACCACCCCGGTGTAGTCGCCGCTGAAACCCGCGAACCAGCTGTCGCGCATGTCGTTGGTCGTTCCCGTCTTGCCGGCGACGTGGAAATCCTCCGGCAGGTAGGTGTGGACGGAACGCCCGGTGCCCCCGCTCATGACCTCCTGCAGGATGGTATTCAGCAGGTAGACCGCGCCCGGGTCCACGGCCTGGCGAAGCTCCAGCCCGAACCGCTGCAGGGTCTGGCCGTCCTGTGACAGTACGGCCTGGATTCCCCGCAGGGGCGTGACGAAACCGTCGCTCGCGAGTGTCTGGTACAGGGTGGCGACCTCGATCGGCGTCAAGTCGGCCGCGCCCAACAGCAGCGAGGGATAGGTTTCAACCTCACGGTTCACGCCCAGCTTCCGGAGCGTCTCGGCGGTGCGTTCGACGCCAATGCCAAGGCCCAGCCGCACCGTCGCCAGGTTGTAGGAGTTGGCCAGCGCGGTGTGCAGCGGCACCTGCCCATGCTCCCTGCCGTCGTAATTCTTGGGTGTCCACGGTTTGCCTCCGCCTTCCACTTTGATGGCTTCGTCCAGCAGAGGGGTGGCGATGGTGTAGCCGCCGGGCTGCTCCAGGGCGGTGAGATAGACCACCGGTTTGTAAAGGGAACCGATCTGGCGGACGGAGTCGAGCGCGCGGTTGAAGCCCGAAGACTCGGCATCGCGGCCGCCCGCGAAGGCCGCGATCTCGCCGTTGGAGCGTCGGGTGAAGACGGCCGCGGTTTCCAGCCGTTCTTCCGGCCGGGTCGAATGGTCCAGCCGCGCCAAGGATTTGGCGATCGCCGATTCGAGATGCTCCTGGGCGAAGACATCGAGTGTCGTGAAAATGCGCAGCCCTTCGGAGGTCAGGTCCTCGGGACGGTATTGCTCCTGGAGCTGGCGCCTGACCAGATCGAGAAAGGCGGGATAGCGGCTGATGGCTTGGTGCGGGTTCTTGATCACGTCCAGCGGCCGCTGTTTGGCGGCGTCGGCCTCGGCCGCCGTGACGAATCCCTGCTCCACCATGGCATCCAGCACCCGGTCGCGCCGTTCCCGGCTGCGCTCGGGGTGTTTGAGGGGGTCGTAATAGGTCGGTCCCCGCACCAGGGCGACCAGCAGCGCCGCATGATGCAGCTCCAGTTCGTTGAGGGCACGGCTGAAATAGTACTGGCTCGCCAGGCCGAAGCCGTGGATGGCGCGGGTGCCGTCCTGGCCCAGGTAGATTTCGTTGAGATAGGCTCCGAGAATCGCGTCCTTGCTGTAGCGGGCTTCCAGTATCAGCGCCATGAAGGCTTCGCTGATCTTGCGCTCCAGCGTGCGTTCGGAGCTGAGAAAGAAATTCTTGACCAGTTGCTGAGTCAGCGTGCTGCCGCCCTGGACGAAGCCGCCCGCCTTGACGTTCTGCCAGGTCGCCCGCAGGATGCCCTTGGCCGAAAGGCCGAAATGTTCGTAGAAATCACGGTCTTCGACCGCGAGCAGCGCGTCGATCAGCGACTTGGGCACCTCCTCGAGCTTGACCAGTATCCGGTCTTCCTTCAGCGCCGGGTAGAAGCTGCCGATCTGCACCGGGTCCAGCCGCACCAGGGCCGGGGCGTCGGTCGGGTCCAGGCCCTCCAGCGCTTGCACCGCGCCGCCGTTAAACGCGACTCGAACCGTGCTGGAGGGTTCGGATTTGTCGGGAAACAGGAACTCCCGGGTTCTGAGCCATATCTCGCTGCCCTTGCGCGTGTAGCTGCCTTGAGACGTCAGTTCGGGATCGTTGCGGTACTTGAGCTGATCCAGCATCCACACCAGTTGCTCGGCCGAGATCGGAGCCTCGGCATAGAGTTCCACCGGCGTGGCGTACACCTTGGCGGGCAGAGCCCAGCGCCGGCCTTCGAATTTTTCGCGGATCACGGAGTCCTGATAGGCGAGATAGACGATCAATGCGATCGCCAGGCCCAGTGCAAGTATGTAAAGGATCTTGCGGGTCATGCGCTTTGGGGGAGAGGAGTCGGACGTCACAGGGGATCACCGATCGAAGGTTTCCGGGGAATGGCGGGCCGGTCAGGCGGTCGGTGCCAGGTAAGGCTCCAGCAGGCCGATCAGGGCATCGGCATGCTCCCGACTCGCATTCAAGGCGGGAATGTAGCGATAGCATTTTCCGCCGGCGCCGAGAAATTCGTTGCGGTTGGCGATCGCGATTTCCTCCAGGGTCTCCAGGCAATCCACGGCGAAACCGGGACACACCACATCCACTCGCCGGATACCCCGGGCCGGAAGTTCCCGCAGGGTGTCGACGCAATAGGGCTTGAGCCATTCGGCTCGGCCGAAGCGCGACTGGTAGACCAGCAGCCATTCGTCATCGTTCAGTTCGAGCAAACGGGCGATGCCTTGCGCCGTGGCCTGGCACTGGCCGGCGTAGGGATCGCCCAGGTCGATGCAGCGTTTGGGCAGTCCATGGAAGGAGAACAACAGGCGTTCGGGACGGCCGTGTTCCCGCCAGAACGAGCGGATGCTCGAGGCGACGGCTTCCAGGTACGCCGGCGAGCGGTAATAGTCGCCGATGAAATGCAGGCTGGGAATGTGGCGCCAGGGTTTCACGGCGTCGCACACGGCATCGAATGCCGAGCCGGTCGTAGCGGCCGAATACTGGGGATAGAGCGGCAGCACGACGATCGCTTCAACCCGGCGCCGCAGCGCCTCCAGCTTCGAACGGATGGAGGGACTGCCGTAGCGCATGGCGATTTCGACGGCGGCGAATCTGCCGTCGGCGGCCAGCAGATCGCGCAAGTCCTCCGTATAGGCCAGCAGCGGCGAGCCGCGTTCGGTCCAGATCGTACGGTAGGCATGGGCCGATTTTCCGGGCCGGACCCGCAGCACGACGAGGTTGAGGATCGGCCACCACAGCGCGCGGGGAATCTCGACCACCCGCGGATCGGACAGGAATTCGCGCAGATAGCGCCGGACCGCCTTCGGCGTCGGCGCCTCCGGCGTGCCGAGGTTGACCAGCAGGACTCCGAGTCGGGCGGTGCCGGAGCTCATGGCCCTATTTTCGGTTGATGAGGTCCAGGAACTCGGCCCAGGTGCTGCTTTGCTTGCGGAAGAGTCCGAGCATGGAGGAAGTGGTCATCACCGAGTTCTGTTTCTCGACGCCGCGCATCATCATGCACAGGTGTTTGGCTTCGACCACGACGGCGACGCCGCGCGGATTGACCGCGGTCTGGATCGCATCCGCGATCTGCTTGGTCAGGCGCTCCTGTATCTGCAGCCGGCGGGCATACATTTCCACGATCCGTGCGATCTTGGACAGACCGATGACCTTGCCCTGGGGCAGGTACCCGACATGGCATTTGCCGATGAACGGAAGCAGGTGGTGTTCGCACAGCGAATACAGCTCGATGTCCTTGACGATCACCATGTCCTCGGAATCCGCCTCGAAAACCGCGTTGTTGAGGACATGATCGAGCGACTGGTGATAGCCGCTGTTGAGGAACCGGAAGGCGCTCGCCGCCCGCTTGGGGGTGTCGATGAGCCCTTCGCGGGAAACGTCTTCGCCGATTTCCTGAATGAGCTGGCTGAAAAGTTTTTCCATCGCGCTGTGCATCGGGTAAGCCTCTTGAATCGGGTTAAAGGAACGAGGCGTGCCGGCCCCGGTTTCCGTGACATCCATCTGCGCCGAGCGCATTCGCGGCCTCCAGCAGCAAGGTTTCACCGGCGCCCCGCCGGGAGGCGCCTTCGCTGATATGGCGGCGCCAGCGTTTTCCGCCCGGCGTTGCATGATAAAGGCCCAGGATATGCCGGGTGAGGGCGTGCAGCCGGCTGCCTTTGGCGAGTTCGTCCCGCACGTAGGGCAGAAAGTCTTCGACGACTTCTTGCCGGGTTCTGGGTCTGAGGTCGCCGTGTCCGTAGAAGCGGTGGTCGGCCTCGGCCAGCAGGTAGGGGTTGTGATAGGCGGCCCGGCCGATCATGACGCCGTCGCACCATGACAGATGCCGTTCGGCTTCGTCCAGCGTCTGGATACCGCCGTTCAGCACGATCTCCAACTGGGGCAGGTCGGATTTGAGCCGCTGGACCACGTCGTAGCGCAGCGGCGGCGTATGCCGGTTTTCCTTGGGCGAAAGGCCTTGCAGCCACGCTTTGCGGGCATGGACGATGAAAGTGCGGCAGCCTGCGTGGCTTACGGCCATAACGAACCGAAACAGGTCTTCGTAGGAATCGCGGTCGTCGATGCCGATGCGGGTCTTGACGGTGACCGGCACCGAGACGGCCTCGCACATGGCGCTGACGCAGTCGGCCACGCGCCCCGGTTCGGCCATCAGGCAGGCGCCGAAGCGGCCGGTCTGGACCCTGGGGCTGGGGCAGCCGACGTTGAGATTGATTTCGTCGTAGCCCCGGAATTCCGCGATCTTCGCGCATTGGGCCAGATCCGCGGGGTCGCTGCCGCCAAGCTGGATCGCCAGGGGATGCTCCGCAGGGTGGAAGCCGAGGAGTCGCTCCCGGTCGCCATGGAGGATGGCAGCGGTCGTCACCATTTCGGTGTAGAGCAGGGTATGGCGGGAAATCAGCCGCAGGAAATAGCGGCAATGCCGGTCGGTCCAGTCCATCATCGGCGCGACGCTCAGACGGCGCCGGGGTCCCGGGGCGTCGGTCGGCAGCGTCGGCATCGCCAATGCCCCGGCTGGATCACGGCCCGATGGCCGGACGTTGAAAGCGCTCAAGGAAAGGTCACGATCCGGAATTGTCTTCCGAGGGGCCGGTCAGGAACACATCTTGGCGGGAGGGTTGGTACTGCACGGAGCGGGCACTCAACCAGGCTCCGCTCAGCATCAGCGTGCCGGCGCCCAGCGCCCCGGCACCGAGATAAAGCAGTTTCTCGAATTCCACCCACTCCCGCACGGCTTGGGCGGTGGCCGAGTCCTCGGCCGGTTCCGGCGACATGCGGTAGCGCTCGTGCTCGCCTGCGGATTTGAACTGGCCGCCCTGGGTTGCGTAATTCTGCAGGAACCGGAGCTCGGACTTCAGGGCCTCGAGAAGCCCGGCTTCGTCCGGTCCGAAGCGCCCCCCCTGGACGCTCTTTTCCAGCATTCTGAGCTTGTTCTCGACGGAGTCCTTCATCAGGCCGGCGACCCTCCCCTGGAGGGAATCGAGTTCGTTCTGATATTGCTGCAGATCGGGATTCCGAATGGCGGTGTGTTCGCCGTAAGACGCGTTCAGTCCTCTGAGCAGGGCTTCTCCCCGCCACAGGATCAGTACCATGATCGCAAGCGTAAGCCACAGGAAAAGAATTCCCGCCGTGCGCAGCCAGGACGCTCCCCGACTCTCCGCCACGGTCGGCCGGGCGAGCACGATTCCACCGAAATCCGGGCGAGGATGACCCTGGGACATCTTGCTCCCCCTTTTATCCATGGGCATTGAAGGTTGGTTTGCGCGCGCTCACAGCGATTCAGCCGGATCGGAACTGACTTTTAAATATGACAGATCGTCGGCGGCCGGTCAATTTCATCCGGAGCGGGCGATCCGCATGATGTCCACCATGTCCGCCACCGCTTTTCCTAGCCCTGAGAACAGGGCACGGGCAACGATGGCATGGCCGATGTTCAGCTCGACGATCTGCGGGATGTTGCAGATCGCGGCCACGTTGGCGTAGGTCAGGCCGTGCCCCGCATTGACCTGCAGCCCCAACGCCTCCGCAACCGACGCGGCATGGCGTAGTTTCTCCAACTCGCGGGACCTTTCCTCGTCGGTTCCCGCATCCGCGTAACGGCCGGTGTGCAGTTCGATCACCGGCGCACCGGCGCGGGCCGCGGCCTCGATCTGGGCGGTTTCCGGGTCGATGAACAGAGACACCTCGATGCCGGCGTCGCCAAGGCGCCGGCACGCTTCGCCGATCCGTTCCAAGTGGCCCGCCACGTCCAGTCCTCCCTCGGTCGTCAGCTCCTCCCGCCTTTCGGGCACCAGGCAGCAGGCATGCGGACCCACGCGGCAGGCGATGGCGACCATTTCGTCCGTGACGGCCATCTCAAGGTTGAGCCGGGTTTCGATCTGTTCCCGGAGCAACTCGATGTCCCTGTCCTGGATATGCCGGCGGTCTTCGCGCAGATGCGCGGTGATCCCGTCGGCACCTGCCTGTTCGGCGACCAAGGCGGCGTGCAGGACCGAAGGGTAAGGGGTGTGCCGCGCCTGCCGGATCGTCGCCACGTGGTCGATATTGACGCCGAGTCTGATGGGCAGTTTGACGTTCACGAGGGTCTGCGTCGGCGGATTGGATGGGGCGGTGGAGCCGCCTTGAATCGGTAAGCCATATCAAATCAACGAGCATCCGGTGTGATGCGGTCGCCAATGGTTACCGAGGTTTGCCACAACGTCGACGGCGCGCGTTCCTGGAAATACCGCAACTCTATTTTGGTGTCTGTTCCGGATTTGGAAAACAGGGTAGTCCGGCCAGTTTTTCCCGGCTGCTCCGAGGCACGCCAGTCCGCATGGAGGCAGCGGGTGGCAAGCTTTACGTTGCTTTCGTAATTGTCCTTTGCTGTAGGCTGGTCGCTTTCTTGCCACACGCAATTGTAGGTAAAGCGTCCGCCGCCCCAGTCCAATACATCACATTCGGTGCCCGGGAATATCGGTTTCGTGTCCCAACGGTTCACCAAGGGATCTACGGCCACGTTGCGTCTTATCTCTTTGAAATCAGAATCGGCCTGACTGACAACGTAGTTCAGGGACGAACATATTTCCGCTTCGGAAGGAAGCTGGGTTTCATCCGGACGATGCGCACAGGCGCTGGCGAACAGAAAAAGGATTCCTGCACTTACTGCTTTGATCCTGAAAGCCGGGGTAGTAGTGTCGGAAGGGGGCATGAGATTACTCGTACGTTGGTTATGTGGATTCCAGTGGCCCGTTGCGTCGGCGGCCGGCCAGGGACAAATGGCGTCCCCTAACTCGGTCAATCGAGCGGATATTCATAGTACCAGTTGGGGCGATCCGTTTCACTTACGGCGGGGTCGGGCAGCGTCCCTCCGACCCTTGCGCGGGGAGTGTTTTCCATACCGTGACGATATTCCTGCCGTCCAGGCGCCGATAGCCGACCGAGTCCATCATCCTCATCACGAGGAGAATCCCCAGGCCGCCGATGGCGCGTTCCTCCAGCTTGCGGTGTACCTCGGGCGAAGGGGCGGCCGTGGGGTCGAACTCATTGCCATCATCGGTGACGGTGAGCAGGGCGCGGCCGCCGTGCAGCGAGAGGCGGATGCCGATTTCTCCCCGTTCACCCGCACCGTATCCGTATTTGATGGTATTGGTCGCCAGCTCTTCCAGGACGAGATTCAACTGGACCGCGACCGGTTCGGGTACGCCAGAAGCCGAGCAGAACGCTTCCAGTTGCTCCATGACCTCGATCAGGGGCTGTATTCCGGCTTCGATGGTGCGCTCGAATTTGGCGCATTGCACGTCGGGCTCGTTCGGTTCCATGGAGGCTCGATGTGGGTTGGGTCGGGAAAAAACCGGTGTAGAATAACGCCGCTTTTGCGTAAGCGTCTCTCGACGCGGCGGGCCGTGCTCGGGCCGCATCCATCATCTTAAGGACAGGAATCGTGCAAGAGTCTGACATCGAAGGCAAGGATGAGCGTGGGGTCGAATGCTCCTGCTGCGATCTCGAACGTTTCATTTCCGGCGTCAAGGGGTTCAAGGACCGTTTCTACGGGCGCTACCCGGAACACATGCAGCGGCTCATCGAGCGAGGACAGCGTCCGGTCGCGCTCATGATCGCCTGCAGCGATTCGCGGGTCGATCCGGCTTTGCTCATGAACGTGGCGCCGGGTGATCTGTTTGTGGTGCGCAACGTCGCCAACCTCGTTCCGCCCTACCATGCCTCGTTCGCCCCTGATGGTGTGGGAGCGGCGCTGGAATACGCCGTCCGTCATCTCCAAGTGCCCCACATCATCGTCCTCGGGCACGCCCAGTGCGGCGGAATCAAGGCCTTGCTCGACATGGCGACCGGTGCCAAGTTCGAGAGTGACTTCATCGGCGAGTGGGTCTCGATGGCCATGGACGCCTGCTGGCAGTACGTGCCGGATGCCAGCGGGGAGGGGCTCAGGCAGGTCTCTCTGGAGCGTCTGAAGGACTATTCCTATCTCGTCGAGCGCGCGGCCATTCAGGGTTCCCTGGGGAATTTGCTGACCTATCCCTGGGTCAGGGAGGCGGTGGAGCAGGGGCGGCTTTTCCTGCAGGGGTGGTGGTTCGATCTCGAGTCCGGGGATCTGTGGGTCACCAGCGGCGACAATTCGCAGTTCTTGCCCGTTACCGACTGACTTCTCCCGGATGAAGCGGCCCGAGAACATCGTCTATTGGCTGAACGACAAACCGCCGGCCGCGATCTCCGCGTTCGTCGGCCTGCAGCAGATGTCCTTTCTCGGCGTCTACCTCGTGATTTCGCCGCTGTTCGTGAGGACCGAAAACATCGGTGACCACGACTCGCAGATTCTGCTGGCGACCACGCTCCTGGTTTCCGGAATCGGGGTCATGTTGCAGGCGGCCGGGCGCCTCGGCATAGGTTCCGGGTATTTTTGCCCCTTGCAGGCCACTTCGGCGTCGTTCGCGACCATGGAACTGGCACGGCTTGCCGGGGGCATGGAGCTTGCCTTCGGCATGGTGGGCGTGATGGGAGCGGCGCAGGTCCTGTTCGGCGAGGTGTTCCGGCGGCTGCGCAGCATATTTTCGGTTGAACTTGCCGGCGTGGCCGTGACCTTGGTCGGACTGGGCCTCGGTTACAAGGGGGTCACCCTGCTCGGCGGCATCGATGCGCCCGGTGGGCTGTGGAAGCACGACATCGCCATTGGATTTCTCGCGCTTGCGGTCATGATCGTTTGCAACGTCTGGTCGTCCAGCAGTCTTCGCTTGTTTTCGGCGTTTGCCGGATTGGCCGCAGGTTTGGCCGTCAGTGTTCTGGTCGACGGCATTCGGCCCGAGGACGCCGAGAACTACAAGGAGACGCCTTTGCTGGCGCTGCCCCAGTTGCCCACCTTCGGCTGGGCATTCGATCCGGCGCTGATCGTGCCTTACATCGTGCTGGGTCTGGCTTTTTCCCTGCACGGATTCGGTGCGCTCGCCGCCGCTCAGCGCTTCAACGATTCGGAATGGCGGCATCCCGACATGGCGCAGATATCGCGGGGCATTCGCGCGGAGGGGGTTTCCAACCTCATTGCCGGACTGGTGAACAGTCTGCCGCTCACTTCCAGCGGCGGTGCCGTCTCCCTGGCAGCGGCCACCGGCTGTACCAGCCGCCATATTGCCTATTGGCTCGGCGGTATCATGATCGTCCTGGCATTCGTACCGAAGATCACGGTGTTTTGGTCGGTGCTTCCCGTGCCGGTGATCGGGGCGGCGGCGGTATTCCTGTCATCCTTCACCCTGCTGGCCGGCTTGCAGATGATCGCATCGCGCATGCTCGACAACCGCAAGATTCTCACCGTCGGCATCGGCCTCTTGCTGGGGGTCAGCCATGAGCCTTTGAAGCACCATTATCGGGAAGAGCTGCCTTCCTTCCTGGTGCCGGTAACCCAGTCGAGCGTCGCTCTCGGCGTGGCCGGTGCGACCTTGCTGTCGGGTGTGTTCCGCATCGGTGCGGGCACGCGGCGACGGCGGTCGTTCGTCCTCGGAGAATCGCAGCTCGACGACGTCATCGACTACCTGGACCGGCAGGGGCGGGCCTGGGGCGCCCGCCCGGACGTCGTGCGGCGCAGCGAATACGCGATATGGCAGGCGTTCGAGATCCTCCACGACCACGGTTTCGTGACGCGGAACGAACAAGGCGAGGGTGTCGTCGAGGTCGAGACCCTGGTCGACGAATTCACGTTCACGGTGATCGCCCGTTACCGCGGCGACGCGATCCCGCTCTCCACCCACGCCCCCAGTCATGAGGAGCTTCTGGAGTCCGATACGGGTATCCTGGAGATGGCGGGCTATCTGCTTTACAAGCTCGCGGACAGGGTGCGTTCGCGCGCGCTTTTCAATGGGATGGCGGAGCTCCGCCTGACCTTTGTCGAATGATTCGCTGCATTTCAACTTGTTGCCTGGAGCAAACCGATGCTTGATATCACTTGTGAAACCCGGGGCGAGGTGCTGGTCGCGCATCTGAGCGGCCGCATCGACGCCGCCGCGTCCCGCGCCTTCGAGGAACAGGCGCTGGCCTGGCTGGATGCGGGAACCCGAAACCTGGTGATGGATCTTTCGTCCATCAGCTACATCAGCAGCGCCGGTTTGCGGGTCTTTCTGCTGATCGCCAAGAAACTCAAGGAGGCGGAAGGCTCGGTGAAGCTCTGCGCGCTCACGCCGGCGGTCAACGACGTTTTCGAGATCAGCGGATTCAGCCGGCTGTTTTCGATCTATCCGTCGCTGGAACATGTGACCTGAGTCGAATGCCGGCGCGGCCATCCTGGTGTCTGCCATGAAGAAGCTGGTCGTTTCGGGCGCGGCACTCGCGGTCCTGGCCGCTTTGGCCGGCGCATGGGGCTTGCGCGAGCACGCCCGGCCGCCGATCAGGATAGGCATACTGCATTCGCTGACCGGCGCCATGGCCATCAGCGAGAAATCGGCTGTGGATGCGGAACTCATGGCCATCGACGAGATCAACGCCGCGGGCGGCCTGCTGGGGCGCCGGGTCGAAGCGGTGGTGGCCGACGGCGCGTCGGACTGGGGGACTTTCGCCAGGCAGGCGGGCCGGCTGATCACCGAGGAAAAGGTCAGTGCGATCATCGGCTGCTGGACTTCCGCCTGCCGGAAAAACGTCAAGCCGGTGGTGGAAAAATATAACCACCTGCTGATCTATCCCATGGCCTATGAAGGCCTGGAGATTTCCAAGAACATCATCTACACGGGGCTGGCCCCTAATCAGCAGATCGTCCCCGCCCTGAAATGGAGCCTGGACAAGCTGGGCAGGCGCGTTTTCCTGGTGGGTTCGGATTACGTGTGGCCGCACAGCGTCAATGCCGTTCTGCGGGATTGGATCAAGGGGCTGGATGGCGAAATCGTGGGCGAGGAATACGTTTTCTTCGGCAGCAGCGACGTCGGCAGCGTGGTCGAGAAAATCGCCGCCCTACGTCCGAACGTCGTCATCAGCACGATCGCGGGGGAATCGAATCTGGCTTTCTACCGTGTGCTGCGGGAATCCGGTATCCAGGCGAAAGACGTTCCCGTGGTGTCGCTGTCGGTGGGGGAAGAAGAACTCCGCGACATTCCACCGCGGGACGCCGCCGGCCATTATTCCGCCTGGGGTTATTTTCAGGCGGTCGCCCGCGAGGAAAACACCTCTTTCGTGAGGCGGTTCCGGGAGCGCTACGGCCAGGACCGGGTGACGGCGGATTTTCCGGAGACGGCCTATTTCAGCATGCTGCTGTGGGCCGAGGCGGTGCGCGAGGCCGGGTCGCCCGAGGCCGGCCTGGTCAACGAATACATGCTCGGCCAGAGCATCGACGCCCCCGAGGGCGTGGTGACGATCGATCCGGCCACGCGCCATACCTGGAGGTCGTTCAACATGGGGCGCATCCTCGACAATGGCCAGGTCGAAATCGTCTGGTCGACGGATCACCCCATCAGGCCCGTGCCGTATCCCAGGACCCGCAGCAGACGCGAATGGGAAAACTTTCTCAACGAGCTCTACATAGGGTGGAACCACAACTGGGCGAATCCCGTGCCCACCGTCGCGACCGTCGAAAGAAAGGACAAGCGGCAGTGAAAATCTCGGCTTCGAGGCTCGGGCAAGGCACCATCGCGGGACGCATACTCCGCTGGTTCCTGATCTTGGCGACGGTCCCCGCCATCGCATTGACCCTGGTGACCAATTATCTTTCCGCGGAGGCGCTGCGCGACCGCGTCCAGGGCGAGCTGATGTTCATCGCCCTTTCCAAGGCCGAGGACGTGGAAACCTATGCCTATGAGCGGATAAGGGCGGCGGTGGTGCTGCGCAACGACCAGTATCTGGTCGCGTCGATGAATGCTTTACAGAAATACCGGCGCGAACCGGGGCGTTACGCCAGGGAGCAGCAGGCATTCGACCTGGAGGCGCGCCCCGTGCTGGATTTCATGATAGAAAACCTGGCTTTCAGGAATCTGATCGCCTTCGATCCCCGGGGGGAAGTTCTGTACCAGTCGCATCCGGTCCAGCAGCTCGGGAAGAACCTCTTTGAAGGCCAACTGAAGGAGTCGCCGCTTGCCAAAGCGGTGCAGCACGCCACGACGCTGCTCGACGCCGAAATCTCCGATTTCGGTGCCTATCCGGGCGGCGACAAGCCGGTGGGATACGTCGTGACGCCGCTGTTCGACAGCGGGGGAGGGCTCGTCGCCATCATCGCCTTGCAGTTGGATACGGACGAGATATTTGCGCCGTTCCTGGACTACAGCGGCCTGGGAGACACCGGTCAGACGGTCGTGGGCCTCTTGGACCACAACGAGATACGCATCATTTCACCACTGAGAAACCAGCCCGATGCGGCGCAGAAGCTCCGTATCCAGATGGGGGACAGCCAGGGTCAGGGCATCCAGAAGGCCGTGCTGGGGAACCGCGATTTCGGGGAGATTTCCGGAATATTCAAGGAGCCGGTGCTGGCGAGCTGGACTTACCTGCCGTCTTTCCGGTGGGGACTCTCGGTGCAGATGGACGTGGACGAGGCGCTGGCCCTGGTGGACACCCAGCGTCTGGTCAACGGCGGGCTGCTGGCGTTGCTGCTGATTCCCACCGCCCTGGCGGCTTCCCTGGTCTCGCGCACCATCTCGCGCCCCGTGGGCGAAGCCATAGCCGCGGCAGAGACGGTCGCCGCCGGCGACCTCACGGCGAATCTCGACAGCGACCGGAACGATGAAACGGGCAAACTGCTCCGGGCGTTGGGGCGCATGACGACCTATCTCAATTCGCTGGTCGGACAGGTGCAGAAGTCGATCATCGAGCTGGTGTCGACCTCCAACACGCTGACGGCGATGAACCGGGCCCAGGAAGAGGACATATCGGCCTTCGGTGCGACCACGAATCAGATCGCGGCGGCTTCGCGGGAAATCTCGGCGACTTCGGAAGAGCTGTTGCGCACGATGGCGGACGTGACCCGCATGGCCGGGAGCACGGCCGAGATGGCGAATGCCGGGCGTAACGAGCTGGCCGACATGGAGCAGGTGATGCGCACCCTGGCCGAGTCCACCGGTTCCATCGCCGACAAGCTCAACGCCATCAGTGCGCGCGCCAGCGACATCTCCACGATGACTACCACCATCAAGCGGGTGGCGGAGCAGACCAATCTTCTGTCGCTCAATGCCTCGATCGAAGCGGAGAAAGCCGGAGAGTTCGGTCTGGGATTCGCCGTCGTCGCCCGCGAGATCCGCCGCCTCGCGGACCAGACCGCCGTGGCTACGTTGGACATCGAAACCGTGGTGCGGGAGATGCATGCCGCGGTGTCGGTCGGGGTCATGGAAATGGATAAGTTCTCCGAGCAGGTCCGGCGGGGGGTCGACGAGACGAGTCGGATCAGCCAGCAGTTTTCCCGGATCATCGAGCAGGTGGGGGAGCTGACTCCGCGGTTCGATGCCGTGCACGAGGGCATGCGCTCGCAGTCGGCCGGCGCGCTCCAGATTCGCGACGCCATGGTGGCTTTGTCGGAGAGCGCGATGCAGTCCGCGCAGGCATTGGAAGAAACCAACCGGGCCTCGCAGCGGCTGGAGACGGCGATCGCCGAGCTCCGCAAGGAAATCGCCATCTTCCGTTTGTCGTGATGCGCTTGGGGGGGTGTGGATTCCGGGCCGCTCCGTGGAACGCGTTTGGAAGCCGGCAATCAATCGGTGTAAACTCTCACGTTCGATTTTGCGCCGCCAAGGCGTGTTTTTTTCACTCCGACGGAAGAGGTTTAGGTTCCCATGTTCAGCAAGGGTATGGAGATTGCCGGATTCGACGACGAACTCTGGACTGCGATCCAGGACGAGGAACGCAGGCAGGAGGACCACATCGAGCTGATCGCTTCGGAGAACTATGCCAGCCCGCGGGTGATGCAGGCCCAGGGGACCGTGCTGACCAACAAGTACGCGGAAGGGTATCCAGGCAAGCGCTATTACGGCGGCTGTGAGTACGTCGACGTGGTGGAGACCCTGGCCGTCGAGCGCGCCAAACAACTGTTCGAGGCCGATTACGCCAACGTCCAGCCGCATTCCGGTTCGCAGGCCAATGCCGCCGTCTACATGGCCTTGCTGAATCCGGGCGATACGGTGCTGGGCATGAGCCTGGCGCACGGCGGACATCTGACCCACGGCGCCAAGGTCAATTTTTCAGGCAAGCTTTACAAAGCCATCCAGTACGGGCTCAACCCGGAAACCGGCGAAATCGATTACGGCCAGGTCGAAGAACTGGCCCGCGAGCACCATCCGAAGATGATCGTGGCCGGTTTCTCCGCCTATTCCCAGGTGGTCGACTGGCAGCGTTTCCGCGCGATCGCCGATTCGGTCGGCGCCTGGCTCATGGTCGACATGGCCCACGTCGCGGGATTGATCGCGGCCGGCCTGTATCCCAGCCCGGTGCAGATCGCCGACGTGACGACGACCACCACCCACAAGACGCTCCGCGGGCCGCGCGGTGGCCTGATCCTGGCCAAAGCCAATCCCGACGTCGAGAAAAAGCTCAACTCGCTGGTTTTCCCCGGCATTCAGGGCGGCCCGCTGATGCACGTGATCGCGGCGAAGGCCGTAGCGTTGAAAGAGGCCTTGCAGCCCGATTTCAAGCACTATCAGGCTGCGGTGATGGAGAACGCCGACGCCATGGCGAAGGCTTTCATCGGGCGCGGCTACCGCATCGTGTCCGGCGGCACCCGGAATCATCTGTTTCTGGTCGATCTGATCGAAAAAGGCCTGACCGGCAAGCTGGCCGAAGAGGTGTTGGGCAGGGCGCATATCACCGTCAACAAGAATGCGGTGCCGAACGATCCGCAGTCTCCCTTCGTGACCAGCGGCATCCGGGTGGGGACGCCCGCCGTGACGACCCGCGGCTTCGGGGTCGAGGAATGCCGTCTGCTGGCGAGCTGGATGTGCGACGTCATGGACAAGTCCGAGGACGAAACGGTCATCGGCCAGGTGCGCGAAGAGGTGACCCATCTGTGCCGGCGTTTCCCGGTCTATGCCAACTGAACGTGCGGGTCGCTCACCGGAGCCCCGCGGTTTTTGAGGGGTGAAGTTCGCCCGTGCGGTGCCCTTTCTGCGGTGCTCAAGATACGCGAGTCGTGGATTCCCGGCTGTCGCAGGAGGGGGACCAGGTGCGCCGCCGCCGCGAGTGCGGCGAGTGCAAGGAGCGCTTCACCACCTATGAGGCGGCGGAACTCAACATGCCCAGGGTGGTGAAATCGGATGGCAGCCGGCAGCCGTTCCGCGAGGAGAAGCTGCGGGCCGGCATGCTGCGCGCCCTGGAAAAGCGCCCGGTGCCCAGCGACCGGGTGGAGGCGGCCATCACCCGCATCAAGAAGCGCCTGCTCGCCACCGGCGAGCGTGAAGTGCAGTCCCGCCTGGTCGGCGAGTACGTGATGAACGAGCTGAGCCAGCTCGACGACGTGGCCTATGTCCGGTTCGCCTCGGTCTACCGCCGGTTCGAGGACGTCAACCAATTCCGCGAAGTGATCGACCGCCTGGAAAGCGAGCCGGATTCCGAAACCGCCCGCAGGCAGGCCGATGCTTTCGATGCCTGAAAACGGGCGTTCCGTGCCTTCATCGATGCTCCCCTTGCCCGATGCCGCGAACTGGTGCGCCGAGGATCACCGCTTCATGGCGCGCGCCCTGCGTCTTGCCGAAAAGGGTTTGTATACGACCGACCCCAACCCTCGGGTGGGTTGCGTCCTGGTGCAAGGATATGAAGTGGTCGGCGAGGGCTGGCACCAGCGGGCCGGCGGCCCCCATGCCGAGATCGCGGCGCTGCGGGACGCCGGACAACGGGCCAGGGACGCCACGGCCTATGTGACGCTGGAGCCCTGTTCGCATCACGGCCGGACGCCGCCCTGCGCCGACGCCCTGATCGAGGCGGGAGTTCGCCGTGTAGTGGCGGCCATGCAGGATCCCAATCCGCGGGTGGCGGGGCAAGGCCTTGAACGGCTGCGGCGGGCGGGGGTCGAAGTGTCCTGCGGCTTGTTGTGGCAGGAGGCGGAGCGCTTGAATCCAGGCTTCGTCAAGCGGATGCGTTCGGGCTTGCCTTTCGTCCGCAGCAAGCTGGCCATGAGCCTCGACGGGCGCACCGCCCTGGCCTCCGGCGAGAGCAAATGGATCACCGGCGAAGCGGCGCGGTACGACGTCCATCGCCTGAGGGCGCGCAGCTCCGCCATCGTGACCGGGATCGGCACCGTGCGTGCCGACGATCCCTTGCTCACCGCCCGCCTGAGCGAAGATACCGATCTGGAACAGCCGGCGAGGGTGATTCTGGACAGCCGCCTGCGATCGTCGGCGGACGCACGGGTTTTCCGGCAGGCCGGCCGTACGCTGGTGCTGACCACGGCGGCCGATCCTCCGGCGCGGCAATCCCTGGTCGATGCCGGCGCGGAGGTGATGGAGGTGGAGCCCGATGCTTCGGGAAAGCCGGAAGTGTCGGCCGTTGTGCGGGTGCTGGGACAGATGGAATTCAACGAGGTGCTTTTCGAGGCCGGCGCAACCCTGAACGGAGCGCTGCTGATGGCCGGCGCGGTCGACGAGTGGGTCGTCTACCTCGCGCCCTGTGTCTTGGGGGACGAGGCGCGCGGACTGTTCCGCCTGCCCGGTCTGGCCGGGATGGCGGACCGTCCGGAACTGGCGATCGTGGACGCACGGCGGGTTGGCAGGGACATGCGGCTGATCCTACGGCCGATCGGTCCCGGAGAACTTTGAAGCGATGTTTACAGGCATAATACAGGCCATAGGGCAGCTACAGCGCAAGGAGCCCCGTGGCGGCGACTGCCGTTTGACCGTCGCCGCCGGCAAGCTGGCCATGGGCGAAGTGAGGCTCGGCGACAGCATCGCGGTCAACGGCGTCTGCCTGACCGTGGTCGAATTCGGCGGGGGCGGTTTCAGCGCCGACGTCTCCCGCGAGACCCTGTCCCGCACCACACTGGGAGAGCTCGGGGCCGGGGCGGCGCTCAACCTGGAGCTGGCGCTGACACCGAGCACCCGCCTGGGCGGACACATCGTCAGCGGTCACGTCGACGGCGTCGGTACCATCAGCGCACGGGGCGGGGATGGACGGTCGGTCAGGTTCCGCATCGATGCGCCTGCGCAGCTGGCGAAATACATCGCCGAAAAGGGGTCGATCTGCGTCGACGGAATCAGCCTGACGGTCAATCGCGTCGACGGCTGCACCTTCGACGTCAACGTCGTTCCCCATACGCTGGCCGAAACGACGCTGGGGGAAGCCCCGGCCGGCAGGCGCGTCAATCTGGAAGTCGATCTGCTGGCGCGGTACCTGGAACGGCTGATTCAAGGCGAGGCCGCCGCGCGGCCCGCCGGTTCACTCACGCGCGAATTGCTGCGCGGCCATGGATTCATCGCAGAATGACTCTGAATACGATCGAAGAAATCATCGAAGACATCCGCCGGGGCAGGATGGTCGTCATCATGGATGACGAGGACCGGGAAAACGAGGGCGATCTCGTCATGGCGGCGGGCCACGTGCGGCCGGAGGACATCAACTTCATGGCGCGCTATGGCCGAGGCCTGATCTGCCTGACGCTGACCCGGGAGCGCTGCCAGCAGTTGCGGTTGCCCTTGATGGTGAACGAGAACCGGACGCCGCACTCGACCAATTTCACGGTGTCGATCGAAGCCGCGACCGGCGTCACCACGGGCATTTCGGCCAGCGACCGCGCCCGCACCATCCAGTGCGCCGTGGCCGTGGACGCCAAGCCCGATGATCTGGTCCAGCCGGGCCATATTTTTCCGCTCATGGCGCAGCCCGGCGGCGTGCTGAACCGTGCCGGCCACACCGAGGCGGGCTGCGATCTGGCACGCCTGGCCGGACTGGTGCCGGCAGCGGTCATCGTGGAAATCCTCAACGAGGACGGTTCGATGGCGCGGCGCGCGGACCTGGAACAGTTCGCGGCGGTCCATGGCCTCAAGATCGGCACCATCGCCGACCTGATCCATTACCGGATGCAGAACGAACAGACGGTGGAACGCATCTGCGAATGTGATTTCCCGACCGAATACGGCCGCTTCCGCCTCCACGCCTATCAGGACCGTCTGGACAACAAGCTGCACCTTGCGCTGACGCTGGGCGACATCGCCGGCGACGAGCCGGTGCTGGTGCGGGTGCACGGCCGCAACCTGCTGACCGACCTGTTCGGGGTGAGGCGCGGCGATGTCGGCATCTCGCTGCGCGCGGCGATGAAGCGGATCGCGGACGAGGGACGTGGCGTGCTGGTCGTGATCCGCAACGAGGAAGACGATCGCTGCCTGGTGGAGCGCATTCATCATTACCAGATGGAGGACCACGGCGTGGACATCGGCCAGCGCGAGGACCCCGGCGTGGACTGGCGTACGACCGGAACCGGAGCGCAAATTCTCGCCGACCTGGGTGTGCATAAATTGCGGGTTCTGGGCGCGCACAAGAAATATTTGGGGCTTTCCGGCTACGGGCTGGAAGTCGTGGATTACGTGACAACCGACTGATCGGGAACCGACATGGCTCATATCAAGACTTTCGAAGGCGGCATGAACGCCGCAGGACTGCGCGTCTGCATCGCCGCTTCGCGCTTCAACAGTTTCATCGTGGACCACCTGGTCAGCGGTGCGATCGATACCTTGGTCCGCCACGGGGCCAACAGGGACGACATTTGCATTGCCAAGACGCCGGGAGCGTATGAGCTGCCGCTGGCGGTGAAGCAGATCGCCGGCTCCGGGCGTTTTGACGCGATCATCGCGTTGGGAGCGGTCATCCGGGGCGCGACGCCTCATTTCGATTACGTCGCCGGCGAATGCGTGAAAGGTTTGGCGAGCGTTTCGCTACAGCACGGTCTGCCGGTCGCCTTCGGCGTGCTCACCGTGGACACCATCGAGCAGGCGGTGGAACGGGCCGGAACCAAGGCCGGCAACAAGGGGGCGGAAGCGGCATTGTCCGCGATCGAAATGGTCAATCTGCTGCGGCAGTTGGGGGCGGAATGAGTCTGGCGCGGACGCTGGCGCGCCGCGCCGCCGTGCAAGCCGTCTACCAATGGCAGCTAGCGCGGGAAAGCCTTCCGGAAATCGAACGCCAGTTCGTTGAGGAGCTGCAGCTTGCCAAGTCGTTGTACCGGCGCCATGCCAACGGTTTCGAACTGAGCCCGCCTGAGAGGGAGCAGCTCGAGGAACTGCTGGAAAAATTCGGCCGATCCGAGGGAACGGACGAATTCGAGGAAGAGGATGCCACGCTGGAGCAGCGGGCCAGCAAATGCCAGGTGCCCGATGTCCAGGTCGGTTATTTCAAGGAGCTCCTGCACGGTGTGGCGAGCAATCTGGCCTTGGTGGATGCCGCGCTGGCGAAATATCTCGATCGTCCCATCGATGAGGTCGATCCGGTGGAGCGGGCGATTCTGCGAATCGGCTGCTACGAATTCCTGCGTCGCCCCGAGACGCCATACCGGGTGATCCTGAACGAGGCCATCAATCTGGCCAAGGAGTTCGGCGCAGCCCAGAGCTACCGTTACGTGAACGGCATTCTCGACCGGGTGGCGCACGACTGCCGGGCGGTCGAGATGGCGGCTCGCAGACGGGGTTGAGCTTGCCCGGTTCCATGCAGCGACCGGGCGAGTTCGAGATCATCCGGCGCTTTTTTTCCGAGCAGCGGGTGGTGGACGAAAACACGGAGCTCGGCATCGGCGACGACTGCGCGGTCCTCAACTTTATGGCGGCCACCCGGCTTGCCCTGACCGCCGATACCCTCGTCGCTGGCATCCATTTTTTTCCCGACGCCGACCCGATGAGGCTCGGCCACAAGGCGCTCGCGGTCAGTCTCAGCGATCTGGCCGCCATGGGGGCCAGGCCGAGGTGGGCCTTGCTGGCCTTGACCTTGCCGGAAAACGATCCCGACTGGATCGCTGCCTTTGCTCAAGGCTTCTTCCGACTCGCCGAGCGCTACGGCGTACAGCTCATCGGTGGGGATACCACGCGGGGGCCACTTGCCGTCACCGTCCAGGCATTGGGGACCGTAGACGGCGGATCGGCAGTGAAACGGTCGGGCGCCGAGCCCGGTGATGCCGTTTATGTCACCGGCAGTATCGGCTTGGCCGGCCTGGGCCTGAAGATCAGGCGGGGAGCCTATCTTGTCCCGGACGAGGAGGCGCTGGATCGGCTGGAAGCTCCCGAACCCAGGACTGCCTTCGGCTTACGCCTCGGGGAATTGGCCAGCGCCGGCATCGATGTTTCCGATGGTCTGGCGGCGGATCTGGGGCATATCCTCGAACAGAGTTCCGTCGGAGCCGAGGTGGACTGGGAGGCCCTGCCGCTATCGGCGAGCGTCTGCCGGTACGTGGCGGATTCCGGCGACTGGGAGATGCCGTTGGTCGCCGGAGACGACTACGAATTGTGCTTCACCGCGCCACCCCTCCATGCCCAGGCGATCGCGCTTGCCGCCGAAGCTGCCGCGACGCCGGTGACGCGCATCGGCACGATCCGTGCCGGAACCGGTCTGAGCGTCCGGCGCTCCGGCCGCCCAGTCGAGCTGTCACGGTCCGGCTATCTGCACTTTTCTTCCGGGGAGACGCAAAGATGAAGCGCCGCTGCATCGAGTTCCGCCAGGCATGCCAAAACCCCTGGAGCTTGATTGCCATCGGCTTTGGTGCCGGGCTGGCACCGTGGGCGCCAGGCACCTTTGGGACCCTGGCGGCAATCCCGCTGTATCTTCTGTTCACCGGCGCCAGTCCAGCGGTCTATTCGGCTATCGTCGTTGTGCTGCTGGGGCTCGGCGTGGTCGCCTGCGGGCGCTGCGGCCGAGCCCTGGGTCAAGCCGACCACCCCGCGATCGTGTGGGACGAAATCGTCGGTTTTCTCATCACGATGTGGGGCATCCCCGCCTCATGGCCGAACGTATTGCTGGGCTTTGCCCTCTTCAGGTTCTTCGACATCGTCAAACCCTGGCCGATCCGGGCGATCGACCGCCGCACGGCCGGCGGCTGGGGCGTCATGCTCGACGATGTGGCAGCCGGACTGTTGTCGTCCCTGATCCTTCATGTCCTCATATCGCCCTCGTCGGTGACAGGCCTGTTCCCCTGACCACGGTCGGGCGGCTGGGGTGTGGGATTTGACCTGTTAATCCAAGAAGGAGTACGTTATTCGACACAGCTAGCACAATTACCGGCGCCAGCTTACCAACAACAATAACGGGGAATCGCCATGGCCAGACGCATTATCAAGGATTGCGACGATAAGGCGGCAGGGATCCGCTTTCATATCAGCTCCGCCCGAATGTCGATGGACAAGATGAGCTTCGTCGCCTTTCAGCGTTTCTTGGATGAGATGGAGCGGTCCATGTACTTGTGCCCGGAATGCGGTTGGCGGGGGCGGGGCAGGGAACTCGTGCCGATGGAGGCGGACGGGAACGGCAGTTATGCCTGGGGATCGGACGCCGAGACCTGGTATGCATGCCCGAAATGCGAGAGCGAGATCGGTATCGAAACGCCTCTGATGCGGCCGGCAGATTGAGTCAAGGCGAGGGGCTGGCGTCAGCCAGCCTCTCGAAAAATTCCGCAGCCGGGAGCGGCCGGCTGAAATAATACCCTTGAAATCGCGTGCAGCCTCTGTTTTTCAAAAATTCAAGCTGGGGGCGGGTTTCGACGCCTTCGGCGATGGTTTCCAGGTTCAGATGGTAGGCCATCGACAGGATGGTTTCGACCAGCGCAACGTCGTTGGGGTCGTCTGGCAAGTCTTCCACGAAGGTTTGTGCGATCTTCAACTCGCTGAGTGGCAGGCGCTTCAGGTAGGCCAGCGACGAGTAACCGGTGCCGAAGTCGTCGACCGAAAACCGGATTCCGACCCGCTCCAGGGCGCTCATTTTCGCGATGGCATCGTCGATGTCCGAAACCAGTAACCCTTCCGTGATTTCGAAGATCAGATCGTGAGGATTGGCGCCAGTCCGGGTGAGAATTCGCTGGACCCGTTCGAGGAAGTCGGATTGCTGGAAACGGCGGGGGCTGATATTCGCGGACAGGCTCAGCGTATGTCCGGCCTGTGACAGACGGACGCTTTCGCGGCAGGTTTGTTCGAACACCCATTCCCCAATCGGCAGAATCAGCCCAGTTTCTTCGGCCAGTGCGATGAACTTGTCGGGCAGCAGCAGTCCTTCGGTCGGGTGTTGCCAGCGCAGCAGCGCCTCCGCTCCGACGGTTCTGCCAGCCCCGTCGACCTGCGGTTGCAGGTAGAGCCGGAACTCACCGCGTTCCAATGCCGCATGCATGTCCCTCTCCAGGGTCAGGCGCGTTTCGGCCACCGCCTGCATGGTCGACGCATAGGCCCTCACCGTATTTCGGCCTGCCGCCTTGGCTTGGTACATGGCCATGTCCGCCGCTTTCAGCAGATCGTCGGCCGAGCCGGTATCGAACGGATACACAGCGGTGCCGATGCTCGCGGTGACGTAATGCTGGCCGCTGGAAAGGAGAAAGGGCCGTTGCAGCATCAGCCGGAGATTTTCTGCAACTTCCATGGTACGCCGGTATGCAGGTTCGATTTCGTCATCCAGGTTGTCGAGCAGGATCACGAACTCGTCGCCGCCCAGACGGGCGACCATGTCGTCGCGACCAATGCCCTCGGTCAGCCGTTCGGCTACCTTGCGCAGCAGTTGGTCTCCCACCGTGTGGCCGCGCGCATCGTTGAGATGCTTGAACCGGTCGAGATCGACGAATAGCAGTGAGCAGCGGGATCCATTGACGCGGCTGTCGCCGACGGCCTGATTCAACCGCTCGAGAAATAGGCGCCGGTTCGGCAGTCCCGTCAGCGAATCGAAATAGGCCAACTGTTCGATTTCCTGCTGTGCGCGCTTGCGCTCGCTGATGTCGACGAACGTCACGACATAATGTGTCAGGATTTTCTCGTCGTTCCGTACCGCCTTGATAGAAAGCCATACCGGAAAGACGTCCCCGTTCTTGCGTCGGGCAGTGACCTCTCCTTTCCAGCAGTCGGTCGCGGTCAAGGTTTCCAAAATTGTCGGCGACGAAATCCTGCCTTCGTTCGCGCCAGGGCGTAGAAATTCCGAAGGCGTGCCGACGATTTCATCGGAGGTATAGCCGGTGATCGCGCTGTAGCCCGAGTTGACGCGCTGCACGATCCCCGCGGCGTCGGTGATCATGATGGCTTCGCTGGTCTCGAAAGCCGTTGCCGCCAGCCGGACGGCTTCTTCCGCCAGTTTACGTTCGGTAATATCACGGGTGACCGCTAGCACCGTGTCGGGGGCGCCGGGCCTGCTTGCAAAAGGCACCGCGTGAGTCTCCATCCAGCGCTTTCCGCCCTTGAGGCCGATGATCTGATATTCCAGCGTGCCGCTTTCGCCTGCCAATACCCGCCGATTGAAAGCTTCGAACCGCTCCCGATCCGGAGGAACGACGAGCGAGGAGACTGGCTTTCCCCGGACATCTTCGATCGACTCCGCCTCGATCATCCGCAGGCCCGCCCGGTTCATGTCGAGGAGGGTGCCGTTCGCGCCTACCGTTTTGACACATTCGGGTTCCGCGTCGATGAGCTTGCGCAAGCGTTCTTCCGCCTGTTTGCGCTCGATGACCTCACTCGCCAAATTCTCGTTAAGTTCAAGCAATTGTCTGGGTGAAGGGATCTGCAGGGCTTGCGGTATCAGTGGCCAGATCAGAATCGCGGTACCGAGGGAGACCACTGCCGTAATTGCCTTGATGGCGCCGTCGGTCCAGTAGGCGGGATACCAGACCGTCCAGGCCCCCATGAAGTGCGTACTGGCGCATGCCAGTATAAACAGGCCGAACAGGAGGAACACGCTGCGGAAAACCACGTCTCGCCGTCGTTTCGCGAAATAGAGGAGCGCAATGGAGATCGCATAGTAAGCGGCGGCGATGACCAGATCGGAAACCACGTGCAACCAGAGCAGTTCAGGGACCCACGCATAGCAATAGCCATGGGGCAGGTAATCCAGTGAAGCCTTCAATGCCGAGATCGGTGCCATGGCTGTTCCGTCCTCCTGGCCGCAATTCAGTCTGAGGCGGTGGGGGTGCCGGCGACCTCGGCGCGATGCCGCGGACTGCCCGGATGAGGGAATAACGCTTGAGTGAGCGGGACCTTCGTCATGAATTTGTCCTCGAGCGTCGCGGCCATCGAAAATAAGCTTATCACTCGGCGAGTAATGTTCCAGCTTAAGTATCGTCGCCTGCGGTCTTATGCGGGCATGTGATATCGCGCATAAACTGCGGCATATCACTCTATACAAGCATACAAGGCGCAAATCCTTCCTTTCCCCCACTCCCAAATCAATCGGATGGCTCCGCGATGTGTGGGGCACGAGGTTTGCGAAGGAACAGGCCGCGACATCGCGCGCAAGAAACGTCGCCTTGTCCTTGTGGATGAGGCGATCGGTCCCGAGAAAAAGAAAGTGAGGCATTACGAAGATGAAAAAA
Source organism: Methylococcus sp. ANG (assembly GCF_040730495.1). Classification (NCBI taxonomy): domain Bacteria; kingdom Pseudomonadati; phylum Pseudomonadota; class Gammaproteobacteria; order Methylococcales; family Methylococcaceae; genus Methylococcus; species Methylococcus sp. ANG. Next base: position 440,183 of record NZ_CP160399.1, read on the forward strand.
CTGCTGCTTGCTGCCCTCTCTGCCGTCCTGTTCAGTGCACAACTGCAGGCAGGATGCAAAACCCCAGACCTCAACGGCACATGGATCATGTACCAGTCCAATCTCGCTGAACAGCACACCGGACGGTGCCAAATCAACGTCTTGCGGGGAGCATTCACCGGCCATTGTGTGATGGGCCATCACATGGAATTCGATGTAACCGGAACGGCCAGCGTGGACAAGACTTGCGGTGCATCCCTGCAAATGGATTTCAGCGGCGGCAGCTCGACGTTTGATCTGCAGATCGCCAGGAACAAGCAGGTCTTCGTGGGGCAGTGGAGCAACACCTTCGGTACGGGTGGCATTTCCAGCGGCGTGAAGCGGTAGCGGCCGGGGCCGGGGCCGAGCAGGGTATCTGGCCGGTCTCCTCGCCGGCATTGGAGCGGGGAACGGCCGGCGCCTGCCTGGGGATGGAAAGTGCCGAGTTGGAAAGCTCAACGAAAAAGCCCGCAGATCTGCGGGCTTGGGGACATTCTGGGACTGCCTGGAACAGTCGGATGGCGGAGAGAGAGGGATTCGAACCCTCGATACGGTATTACCGTATACACACTTTCCAGGCGTGCTCCTTAAACCACTCGGACATCTCTCCGCTGGAAGGCGCGCATTTTAGCCGAGATTTTGTCGACTGTCAGCCCTCACCCTCACCTGCAGCCATTGACCCGCAAGAGGGAAAGGCAGAAGTTTTTCTCTCCCCACCGCGCTATCATCTCCGCACCGGATTCGTCGGCCGGTCACGATGGCGAAAAGAAGGAACAAAAAACCATGCGTATTTTGCATACCATGCTGCGAGTCGGGGATCTTCAGAAATCCCTCAGGTTTTACACCGAAGTTCTGGGAATGCGATTGCTGCGGCAGATGGAGTTTCCGGACGGCGAATTTACCCTGGCGTTCGTAGGCTACGGAGACGAGGCGCACGACGCGGTGATCGAACTGACCTACAACTGGGGCGTGAACAAGTACGATTTGGGCACCGGCTTTGGCCATATTGCACTGGGCGTGGACGACATCCACACGGCCGTGGACCGGATACGGGCATCAGGGGGCGAGATCGTGCGCGAACCCGGCCCCATGAAGCATGGAACCACGGTCATTGCGTTCGTGGCGGATCCCGACGGCTACCGAATCGAATTGATCGAACACAAGCGGGCGGGCTAGGCCGACGGGGCTTTGCTGCGCTTCTGCTTTTCCTCGTATTGCCGTAATTGCTCGGGCGAGGCATCGGCTTGGAAACGGGTTTTCCATTCCTCGTAAGGCATGCCATAGACGGCGGCAAGCGCGTCGGCATACGGAAGCTCTTCGCCGATTTCGTCCGCCGCCGCCTTGTACCATTTCGCCAGGCAGTTGCGGCAGAAGTCTCCGGTAATCATCAGGTCGATGTTCTGGACCTCGGTATGGGCTTGGAGATGGGCGACGAGGCGGCGGAACGCCCGCGCTTCAATTTCTGTACGTTGCTCTTGGTCCATGAAGGAAGTGAAGGTTGAATTCGGATCAAGATCATAATGCCCGCCGTCACCGGGATGTGTAAACTATGGCTTTTATGAACTGCCTCTGCTCGGCGATTTCGATGCAGTCCGATCCAGCAGGCGGCGACGCCGGAAGGCGAGGGCTGTATCCGGCGCCCTTCCAAATACTCGAGTACCGATGAAACTGCTGTTCGATTTCTTCCCCATCATTCTGTTTTTTGTAGCCTACAAGTTTCAGGGCATCTTCATTGCCACGGCGGTGGCCATCGCTGCGACCTTGTTGCAGGTCGGCATCGCATGGTACCGGACCCGCAAGATCGAACCGATGCACCTGGTGACCCTGATCCTGATTGCCGGCTTCGGCGGAGCTACCCTGGTGTTCCAGGATGAGCTGTTCATCAAATGGAAGCCGACCGTCCTCAACTGGGCGTTCGGTTCCGGATTTCTGCTGAGCCAGTTCATCGGCGAGCGTACTTTCATCGAACGGATCATGGGCAAGCAGATCGACCTCCCCAAGGAAATCTGGCAGCGGCTGAATCTGGCCTGGGTCGTATTCTTCATGGCCGTCGGCGCCGCCAATCTGTTCGTCGTCTATAGCTTCGATACCGAAACCTGGGTCAACTTCAAGCTGTTCGGCATGCTGGGACTGACCCTGGTGTTCGTCGTAGCCCAATCGATCTTCCTTGCGCGCCACATTCCCGAAGCGAAAACCGAGGAGTGATGCAAGTGCTGTACGCCATACTTTGCGAAGATCACCCCGGCAGCCTCGAGCTTCGCAAGGGCGCGCGTCCGGCTCATCTGCAGCGGCTTGACCGCCTGCAGGACGAAGGCCGGCTGGTGCTGGCAGGACCGCATCCTGCAGTCGATTGCGAGGATCCGGGTGAGGCCGGTTTCACCGGCAGCCTCATCGTCGCCGAATTTCCGAGCCTGGAAGAAGCGCAACGCTGGGCGGACGAAGATCCATATGGTCGCGCCGGCGTCTATGCCCGCGTGGTGGTCAAACCTTTTCGGCAGGTATACCCAAAATGAGCAGCCGGGTCGAACAGATTCGCGAACGCATTCAGGGGGCGCTGGAGCCCCTTCATCTGGAAATCACCGACGATAGCGCATCCCATGCCGGTCATGCGGGGGCGATGTCGGGCGGTGGGCATTTCTATGCCACAATCGTGTCAGCCGCATTCGACGGGAAATCTCCGGTGCAACGTCACCGGATGGTCTATTCGGCGTTGGGTGACATGATGCACAACGAAATTCATGCCCTCAGCATGAAAGCTTTGACTCCTTCTGAACATCAAACAACAGGAAATTCTTGATGAAAAAGACTCTTGCCAGCGGCGCAGCGATCTTGGCAGTCGCCTTGACCGGTTGTAATCAGCCTGCTCCGGAAGCACCGAAATCCCAGGCGTCCGCAGCCAAGGCCGGCGTCGTTGCGACACCGGAGAATTCGGTGGCCAGCGTCAATGGAACGGCCATCACAAAGGCTGAGGTCGGCGCCATCAAATCGGAACTCGCCCAGCGTCGCAGCGGCGACGTTTCGGAAGATAAGATCGTCGACGAGCTGGTTAAGCGCGAACTGCTGCGGCAGGATGCGGTGGCCAAGCAATTGACCAAGAATCCGGAATACCAGGCGCGGATTGACAACGCCGAAAGGGTGATTCTGTCGCAGGTCGCGGCCGAGGATTTCATGAAAAACCTCACCGTTTCCGATGAGGAGCTCAAAAAGGAGTATGACAACCGTGTCGGCGCCATGCAGCGCGCCGAATTCCGTGCCCGCCACATCCTGGTCGACAAGGAAGACTTGGCGAAGGACATCATCGCCAAGCTCGGCAAAGGTGCAAAGTTTGAAGACCTCGCGAAGAAATTTTCGAAGGACCCGGGCTCCAAGAACGAAGGCGGCGAACTGGGGTGGTTCAGCCCTCAGCAGATGGTTCAACCCTTCTCCGCCGCTGTCGAGAGTCTGAAAAACGGAGAGGTCACCCAGGCGCCCGTACAGACGCAGTTCGGCTGGCACGTGATCCAGCGCGAGGAGTCGCGGGAGTCCGCTCCGCCGGCGTTCGATGCCGTAAAGGAGCAGATCAAGTCCATGTTGCAGACGCAGAAGCTGCATCAGTACATCGATGATCTGATGGCGAAGGCAAAGGTCGAGCGCTTTGCGACGCCGGCGCCGGCCTCCGAGGCTTCCCCTGCAGCGGCTCCGGCTGGCTCACCGGAGGGTAACGAACCTGCCGCCGCCAAGCCGGCGGCAGCGCCAGCAGGGACTTCCGCTCCCGCTGCCCAGCCCAAGAAATAATCGGCCGCACTCGGGATACCTGTCCCGACGTCCCTAAGTCCGGCCGGTAGCGCAACGGGCGTTGCCGGTCGGAAACTCACCGCAGTATTTCAGGTTTTACGGCGCATATTCGGCATTAGCCAGCATCATCGGGATGGCTATCGTGGAATACCTGCCTGTTTAGAGCGGGGACAACCATGTTCATACGCCAGATCGGCTATCTCGTCGCCTTGGCCAAGACCGGGCATTTCGGACGCGCCGCCGAAAGTTGCCATGTCTCGCAACCGGCGCTTTCCATCGCACTTCAGAATCTCGAAGCCGAGCTGGGCGTGATGCTCATCCAGCGCGGTCAGCGTTTTCAAGGATTTACTCCGGAAGGTGAGCGCCTGCTCGAATGGGCACGGCGGGTTCAGGCCGACTGTGACGGCATGCGGCAAGCGGCGGCACAGCTTCGCGGCAGTTTGAGCGGGGTGCTGCGGCTGGGAGCCATTCCGACCACCCTGCCAGTTTCGCCTTTGTTCACCGAATCCCTGCAGCGGGTCCACCCCGGCATCCGTTTGAGCGTGAGCGCATTGTGCGCGGAAGAACTCATCCGCGGCCTCGATGCCTTCGAACTCGATCTTGGTCTCACTTACCTCGAGGATCCCCGCCTGCGGGGATTCCGCGTCTTGCCGCTGTACCGCGAAACCCATGTGCTGCTGGCCAGGGATGGCGCGGGAGTCGCTGCGGGACAGACCATCGGCTGGCGGGAGGCGGCTGAGCTTCCCCTTTGCCTGCTGTCCGCCAACATGCAGAACCGCAGATTGATCGATGCCGCCTTCCGTGACGCAGGCGCTACGCCGCGGGTCATGGTCGAAACAGATTCGGTGTTCGCGCTTTACGCCCACGTCCGCTGTGCCGGCCTTTATTCCGTGGTTCCCCATAGCCTGTTGACGCTATTCGAGATGCGGCAGGAGGTGGTGGCGATTCCTGTGCGGCCCGAGCTTTCCCGGCAAATTGGTCTGGTAGCGCGCAATCACCAACTGCTGCCTCCTATTCTTGCCGAAGCTTGGATGCTCGCCGAAAACCTGGGCCTGCAATCTCGGCTGGATGCTTTGATAAGCGTGAGTTATTGAACGATTGTCGCAAACGATTGGCTTGCTCCCTGTTGCGACGTTGAGAATGTTTCGCACTTGATCACTCCCGATCAAGGACGGCAGTCCACTCAGGACGCCGGAGACAATTTCAGTTTTTGGAGTAAGTGTCATGGCTAAAATCGTATGTGTGCTGTACGACGACCCAGTCGACGGCTATCCGCAATCCTATGCGCGCGATTCCATCCCGGAGATTCGCGTTTATCCCGACGGGCAGACCGCTCCCAGTCCCGAGGCGATTGATTTCTTGCCCGGTCACCTTCTGGGCAGCGTTTCGGGTGAATTGGGCCTGCGGAAATTTCTTGAGGCTCAGGGCCATACTCTCATCGTGACTTCGGACAAGGACGGGGAGGATTGCGAGCTGGATCGGCATCTGCATGACGCCGACGTCGTGATTTCCCAGCCGTTCTGGCCGGCCTACCTGACCCGTGAACGGATCGCCAAGGCGCCTAGGTTGAAGCTGGCGTTGACTGCTGGCATCGGTTCGGATCATGTCGATCTGCAGGCGGCGATGGAGCGCGGCATCACGGTCGCCGAGATCACCTACTGCAACAGCATCAGTGTGGCGGAACATGTGGTCATGATGATCTTGGGGCTGGTGCGCAACTACATTCCGTCGTACCAATGGGTGGTAAAGGGGGGCTGGAATATCGCCGACTGTGTCGCGCGGTCCTACGACCTGGAGGGCATGGCGGTTGGGACCATCGCCGCAGGACGCATAGGTCTGGCGGTGCTGAGGCGTTTGAAGCCTTTCGACGTCAAGCTGCATTACACCGACCGTCATCGGCTGGCGCCGGAAGTTGAGCAAGAGCTGAATCTGACTTTCCATCCGAACGTCGAATCCATGATCCGGATGTGCGACGTGGTCACCATCAACTGTCCGCTGCATCCGGAAACGGAACATATGTTCGACGAGGCGATGTTGGCCAAGATGAAGCGCGGCGCCTACATCATCAATACCGCGCGCGGCAAGATCTGCGACCGTGACGCTATCGCCTCTGCGCTGGAAAGCGGCCAGTTGGCCGGCTACGCCGGCGACGTCTGGTTCCCTCAGCCGGCGCCGCAGGACCACCCGTGGCGGAGCATGCCTCACCACGGCATGACGCCGCATATCTCCGGCACCAGCCTGTCCGCACAGGCCCGCTATGCCGCCGGGGTGCGGGAAGTGCTCGAATGCTGGTTCGATGCCCGTCCCATCCGGGAAGAATATCTGATCGTCGACGGCGGAAAGCTGGCCGGCATGGGGGCGCACTCATACAGCAAAGGCGATGCGACCGGAGGGTCGGAGGAGGCGGCTCGGTTCAAGAAGACGGCATAGCCGCCTTTCGAGCGCGGGGATGATAGCGCTATCATTCCCGCCCCACGCACCAGCAGTGCGGCCAATTTGAACAAAGACTCAGTTCCCTGCCTCCTCATGAACTCCGCCATCCAAGCCATTACCTGTAAAGACGACTACGACCCCAGTGCATTGACGGTAGAGGTCGCACAGACCCGCATTCTGGACGCTGTGCATCCCGTAGCGGAAACCGAGACCGTAGATCTGCGGTCCGCGCTGGGCCGGGTGCTGGCGGCGGATGTCCGTGCCACGGTTGCCGTCCCGGCGGCGCCGAATTCGGCGATGGATGGCTATGCCCTGCGGGGTGCGGATTTGCCATCATCAGGACAGCGCCGCCTGGAAGTCGTCGGTGTATCGCGTGCAGGCGCGCCGTTCAACGGCGCGGTGGGGGCGGGACAGTGCGTGCGGATCTTTACCGGTGCCGTGATGCCGGTGGCGGCCGATACCGTCGTCATGCAGGAACATGTCGTTGCCGAAGATGACCGGGTGCTAGTCGGTTCGGGGGAAAAGCCCGGCCAGAATGTACGGCAAGCGGGGGAGGACGTTGCCATCGGCCAGATTGTGTTGGCGCAGGGGCGGCGCGTGGTGCCCGCCGACTTGGGAGTTTTGGCGGGGCAGGGGCAGGCGCAAGTCTCGGTTTACCGCAAGTTGAGGGTCGCGCTGTTCACCACCGGGGATGAGTTGCAGGAGCCGGGAGAAGCGCCGAGGGAAGGCTGCCTGTACGACAGCAACCGCTATACCCTGCTCGGCATGCTGAAGCGCTTGGGAATCGAAGTACGCGAATTCGGGATCGTCGGTGACGACCGGCAACGGTTGGAGGCCGTGTTGGCCCAGGCGTCCGCCGAAGCGGACGCAATCGTATCGACCGGCGGAGTTTCCGTGGGTGAATTCGACCTGGTCCGGGAAGCGCTGGATCGGACGGGATGCACCGAATTCTGGAAGATCGCGATGAAGCCGGGTCGGCCCATCACTGTCGGCGCCATCGGCCACGCTGCCTTCTTCGGCCTGCCGGGAAATCCGGTGGCGGCCATGGTGACGTTCTACCAGTTCGTTCAGCCGGCCCTGCGGCGGATGGCGGGCGAGTGGCCGTTGCCGGCCCCGACGGTGTTCAAGGCCGTCAGTCTTTCGAAACTCAGGAAGCGGCCGGGCCGGGTAGAGTTCCAGCGCGGCATCGTCGAGCCGGATCGCGAGGGCCGGATGGTGGTTCGCAAGACTGGCCAGCAGGGGTCGGGTATCCTGACCTCGATGAGCCAAGCCAACTGCTTCATCGTGCTCCCGCTGGACAGCGGGCCGGTAGAGCCGGGCAGCCTGGTGGACGTGCAGCCGTTTTTCGGACTGGTCTGATGTCTTTCGGCCGGGCGGATTCCGCGAATCGCGCTTGGCTTTCCTCCGGAACGGTGTCTGTATGCTTGCGCCTACCTAGGGCGTGCCTCTGCGTAATTCCCTCCCATCGGCCAGTATTCCGTCATCTTTCCGCATTACGGGCCATCAAAAACGGCTGCGGAACGGTGCGGGAATTCTGGCCGGAAAGGCTGCTCAACCTTGTCTGCTTTCTGGGACTGGTTCAATTCCGAGGGCGGAATCGAACCCGCGTCAGTCAGTGCAGATCGTAGCAGGGCTCGCCAGTCGCCACAGCCAAAAGCACACCCATTTACACCCATTCAAGCCGAGCGCCTCTTGTGACAATGCAACTGCATTGACATGGCAATGCGACTGCATTACCACTCCAGCGTCAACTCAGATCCGTAGGAGGCTGCCATGGCTGCGACCCTCGAAGTCGAGTCCACACTCACCGATCGCTACCAGACCACGGTGCCGGAAACCGTGCGCCGTGCCCTCAAGCTGGGCAAGCGCGACAAAATCCACTACACCATTCGCCCTAATGGCGAGGTGGTGCTGACGCGCGCAGAAGCTTCCGAGGGTGACGACCCGGTGCTCGGTCAGTTCCTCGGCTTTCTGGCCGTCGACATCACTCGCCATCCTGAGCGGCTTCAATCCGTGGATGCCGGCCTCGTCCAATGAGCGCAGCGACGACGCCTACCGGGTCTTTCGCCAGACGCTGGAAAGCGGGCATCCGCCCGATGATTGGGATCGCCTCCTGGCCGAGGCGCAGAAAGAATCGCAGCGGATGCAGGAATCCTTGACAAGGGCGGCAGCAGCGCAGTGATTGGCGCAGCGTGCGTCTAGTGGTATCCCATCTTGAGCTCTTGGGCCTGGGCAGGCAGTTCGTCCGCGGAGGATTCAGCCGCCGAGCAGGAATTGGTAGGCCCAGCGGAGTACGGTCATTTCCACCGGATGGCCGCCGTGAAGCTCCGTTATGGGGCGGAACTCGCCGCCCTTGGCCCGCATTTCGTCGTGCGGCGGGTCGAGCGCGATGAATTTGGCCAGATGAATGTTCACCACCGCCCTGGGGATCTCCGCCCGGCGCAGAAATGTCCGTTCGACCACCAGCGTTCCGGGCTCGAAACCCAGCCCCGCGTGGATTTGCATGCCCAGGCGCAATTGCAGGACAGGATCCAGCTCTTGATCGGCGCCGTCGTCTTCGACAGGGCTGGACAGAAACGGGAGGGGGCGCGGCGTCAGTACGCTGCCCGAGGCGTGGCGCACGAACAGCAGGCGCGAACTGAGGGGATGCAGGTGATAAAGCAGGAAGCGGGGTTCGGCATCGGCGGCCGGCCGCGGCTTCACAGTGCCGACTTCCACAGCTTCGGGCCTTCGTACCGTGGAAAAGTGAACATACCCGCCTTGAAACTCTCAGCCATGTGCTCGGCACGTGAAATGGCCTTGGCGGCGGCATCGGCTGGGAGCACTTCCCGCGCCGTTTCGCGGAACAGCTCCAGCCAGATGTCGAAATGCTCCGGCTGCAACGGAAGCTGCGCGTGGACAGGGTAGGGATGCCCGCGGTACCTGCTCGTGTCCAGCAAAGTCCGCGACCAGAAATCCTGGACCACACGGTGATGCGTGTCCCAGTCCGTGATGGCGGCTTCGAAGACGGGCCGCAGGCTGTCGTTGGCGAGAGCCCGTTCGTAAAAACGCCTGACCAGTTCGGCGATCTGCTGTTCGGTGGCGGGGAGAGGATTCATGCAAGAGGCTCGGCGTGGAAGACGCGGTCGCCGACAATCTACCACATGGTGCCCCCCCCTTGCCGCTGTTTCGGAAGCACCGGCCAGAGGCGATCTGGCCGGCGTACTGGCGTTCGTCCGAGCGATGAAAGTGGTCTTTATCGACCGGATCAGACGCTATTTTTTCTTTTGTTTGGGTCCGGTTGTAGCCGGCTTCAAGATATCCGCCAATGACTTGTCCATGTTGTCGTACTTGTCCGCCGGAATGGCGAAACTGCGGCCAGCGAAGCGCCGGTTGAGCCGCTCGGCCTCCCTGTCCAAAGCTTCCAGATGCTGCCCGATGTCGGGGGCGGGCGTCGCCTGGGCCGGCGAACCTTGGGTTTTCTCGGCATCGTGCGTCTGGGCGCTCTGAGAAGCTTTTGCCGCTTCGGCCTGGAGGTGGCTTTCGGCCAGAGCGCGGTCCAGTTTCGCCGAAAACTGGGCGTAGTGCCTGTCGTCTCGATTCCAGGCTTTGACCTCGATCGTCAGTCCGTCGAAGGTCCGGTAGCGGGCTTTGAGCAGGTTGCTTTCGGGCGGGGCTGCAACCGCCGAAGCCGGGAAGACGTCGATCAGGTTCAAACCCGCCAGGGTCGATGCGAGGCCGGCGGCGGCGGGATCGGCCTCCCGCCCCGACGGCAAGTCGGCGACGCTGTAGGCGCTGTCTTCGGGTTTCGACTTGAACAGGCGCAGGCCCTTGCCCGCCGGGCGGGACAGCATGATTTCCGCGATCCTGCTCGAGGGGATGTCGGTTAAGGATTTGTCGAGCCAACGGACCGGGTCCCGCTCGATGCGCAGCACCCCTTTCGCCAGCCAGCTCTGTTTCTCTTCCGGTCTCCGGATGAAAGTGGCGCCGTTGTTGTCATCGACCTTGCCGACGATGAGACGGGCCGGTTGGCCCAAGCCTTCCAGCCGGAGCTCGACACCTTGGGCCTCCTTGGCCTGGACGTCTTCAATGCCCAGGTCGGCGTAACGCTGAACGTTTGCCGTCTTCCGCTCCAGCAGTTCTGCGTTCGCCAGCGTGATCAGCATTTCCCGCAATTTGCCGGCGTCGGCGGGATAGCCGTCCTTTTCCTGGATCTGCCAGTCTTGCCCCTCCTTCAGCAAGCTGACCGCTGTCTTGTTTTCCGCGCCGATGATGATGACGGATCGGACGTCGTTGAGGTGATCCCGTAGTCCGGGCAGCGCGTAGCCGGCGCCTTTGGGTTCACTGACGGGCTGGCGGCCCGAGGAAATGGCCATGGCGGCGATCACGGCGACGACGGCGGCGGCGCCGAGTCCCAGCACCGCCTTGGAGTTGAGATGAGTCATGGGGGGTCTCCTTCAAGCTTTTCCTCGCCTGGCGTTCCAGGCGACGAAACCCAACGTGCCTAGGGTAAGCAGGAGGGGCACGAGTGCGATGTTGATGAACTTGAGCCGGGCTCCCAGCGCATCGATGTCGGCATCCAACCGCCGCCGCACCTCGCGCAGTTCCTTGCGGATTTCGAGTTTGCGCCTCAGGAAGTCGTCCAGTTCCTTCCGCTGGGCGGGGCTGAGGACGAATGCGTCGTCTCCGGATTTGCCCCTTTGCAGTTCGGCCAGCTTGCGCTCGGTCTCGCCGAGTTCCCGCTGGAGTTCCTGCTCTTTGCTGCGGAAGCGGTCATCCGCTGCCGCCTTGAGTTCCTCGACCTTGGTGAAAGGACGTGCCGAGGTGCCCCGTCCTCGTATCGAGATCAGATCCGAGGTGCCGGCGAGATTGTCCACCGCATTGATGAACAGGTCGCCGTTGCCGGCGAAGGTGTTGAGCAGCTTCTGGCCGAAGAAATTGGACGACCTGACCCACAGCCGGTCGCTGAGTATGTCGGTGTCCGCTACCAGCAGTATCTCCCCGGTTTCCTTGGCTTCCGCCAGGTGGCCCGGATCGTTGCGCTGCGGGAAGGCGGTCTTGAACTTGCCTTCCAGTCTGCCGGCGAGGACCAGGCGCTCGTCGCCGGACTTGTAGTCCTGTAGCAGGCCGGAGGGATCGCTGAGGAAGCGGATCCGGTCGGTGGGGACGGTCATGGCCTGGTCGCTGGTCTGGAGCAAGGGGGTAAGCCTGGTTCCACTGTCCTTCGCCAGCCTGAAGTGGCCGGCACTGGCGAGGTGGATGGTGTCCAGATTGGCGGTGATCACGTCGGCAGCGTTCAGGTCCGCCTTGCCCAGCCGCAGAATCGCCGGATGCCGGCTCGGAGGAGCGCCCGGCGCGGTATTGACCGTGACCGCACGGGCGCGGTCCAGCACCGCCTCATCGGCTTTGTACTCCACGCCCCAGGCTTTGAACAGGGCGGGAAGGTCCGAGGCCTTGGAAGCCAGCATGGCTGCCATCGGATCGCGCGGATCGCCTCCTCCCGTGTCGTTCTCTGCATGGGGGTCGACGAATACCATCAGACGTCCGCCGCGTAGAACGAACTGGTCCAGAGCGTATTGGGCATCCTCTCCGAGCCGTTTGGGATGGACGGCGACCAGCACCTCGATTTCGGGAGCGACGGTCTTGAGGCTGCCGGCATCCAGGGACTTGACGTCGAACAATTGCGAGAGTTGTTCATAGACGGTCCATGGCACACCCATGTCGCCCCGTTGCGGGTCGAAGCCGCCGGCCAGAGGCAGCCCGGAGACGAGCCCGACCACCGGTTTTTTCGGTGTGGCGAGGTCGTGGATGAGCTTGGCCAGATCGTATTCCAGAAATGGCTCCTTGCCGGGTTCGAAGAACGGGATCGTGGCCCGTCCGTCGGTCGAGTTGGTACCTTCCAGGCCGAGGAACACCTTTTCTCCGGACGGTCCGAGGGGAATGCCCTGGAGTCCGGCCGCCGCCGCGCGGTCCTCGGCTTCGGAATAGGGCAGGGGATCGATCACCTCGAGCTCGATCTTGCCGCTGGCGCGGGAGCTCATTTCTTCCAGGATTTCCCGAACCCGGTCGAAGTACAGGCGGAGGCCGCGCACATCGGGACGGTTGCTTTCGGCGGTCGCCTTGTCGGAGAAATAGAGGCGCAGGTGGACGGGCTCATCCAACTTCGCCAGGATGTTACGGCTTCCCTCCGACAGGGTGTAAAGCGAATTTTCGGTCAGGTCGAGCCGGGCGCCGCGGAAGAGGGTGTTGGAAAGCAGCGTCAGGGACACGAAAAGCACCGCCATAACGGCGAGGGCGCTGCCGGTCAGGGTCTTGCGATTCAGAGTCATGCTCCTTTGCTCCTTAATCGGCCTTCTTCAGGTCGATGACGATGGCATTGGCATAGAGCCAGAAGCCGATGGTGAGGAGGAAATAGATCAGGTCGCGCAGATCGATCACGCCACGGGAAATTCCGTTGAAATGGCTGAGGAAGCTCAGGCCCGCGATCGCGTCCACCAGGCCCTGCGGGGCGATGGCGCGGAACGCGTCCAAGACCAGCGGAAAGCCGGCCAGAAGGAACAGGAAACACACCACCACACTGAGGATGAAAGCGACCACCTGGCTGCGTGTGGCCGCCGACAGGCAGGCGCCGATGGCGAGATAGGCGCCGGCCATCAGCAGACTGCCGAGGTAGCCGGTGACGATGACGCCATTGTCCGGATCGCCCAGATAATTCACCGTGATCCAGATGGGGAAGGTCAGCGCCAGGGCGAGGGCGACGAAGGACCACGCCGCGAGGAATTTGGCCAAAACGGCCTGCCCCATGGTGATGGGCAGCGTCAGCAGCAGCTCGATGGTGCCGCTCTTGCGTTCGTCGGCCCAAAGCCGCATCGCCACCGCCGGCACCAGGAACAGATAGAGCCAGGGATGGAACTGGAAGAACGGATCGAGATCGGCCTGGCCGCGCTCATAGAACCGGCCCAGGTAAAAGGTGAAGGCGCCGGACAAGAGCAGGAAGATGACGATGAAGACGTAGGCCACGGGCGTGGCGAAATAGCTGCGCAGTTCGCGCTCGAAGAGGGTGAGTGTCGGCTTCATGCGCGCGCCTCCCTCAGATGCGGCTGGGTGATGCTCCGGAACACCTCGTCCAGGCGTCCGGTTTCGAGCTGGAGTTCGCTGACGGTGATTCCCTGCGCTTTCAGGGCGTCGCCGACCGCCGTCAGTATCTGTTTGCCCTTGCGGGGGAAGGCGGTCAGGCGCTGGTTCTGCGGATCGACTTCGACGGTCTCGACCTCCGGGATGGCCGTCAGGGCTTCCCTGGCTTTCGCGGTTTCATCCGTGGTCAGGGATACCGCCATGTGGTAGCGGGAGCGGGCTTCCAGCTCGCCCGGTGTGGCATCGGCCAAGAGTGTGCCGCCGGCGATCACGATGGCGCGGTTGCAGACCGCGTGGACCTCCTCGAGGATGTGCGTGGAAATGACGATCACCTTGTTCTTGGCCATGTCGTTGATCAGGCGCCGGACCTCGTGCTTCTGATTGGGATCGAGGCCGTCGGTGGGCTCGTCGAGAATCAGTACGGGCGGATCGTGGAGTATGGCCTGCGCCAGACCGACGCGGCGTTTGAAGCCCTTGGAGAGGGTGTCGATGGGTTGTTCCAGCACGTCTTCCAGGCGCAGACGTCCGATCACGTCGTCGAGCCGGCGCCGTTTCGACTCTCCCGTGAGGACTCGGACGCCGGCGATGAATTCGAGAAACGAGCGGGCCGTCATTTCGCCGTAGCTGGGAGCGCCTTCCGGGAGATAACCCAACGCCTTCTTGGCTTCGATCGGGTTGATTTCGACATCGAAGCCACAGACTTTGGCGCGTCCTGCCGTAGGGGAGAGAAAGCCGGCGATCATCTTCATGGTGGTGGATTTGCCGGCGCCGTTGGGACCGAGGAAACCGAGCACCTGGCCGGGCGTGACCTCGAACGTGACGTTGTTTACGGCAGTGAAATGGCCGTAGCGTTTGGTGAGTGCCGAGGCTTCGATCATGGCTGATACCTCGACGGCTGGGAGGACGGGTCCAAGTGAGCAAGCATGCGTTCTACCTCCTTATGGGTTGCAGTTGCTTGAGAGTCCGCGGGAATTCATAGGGGCGGAGCGGAGTTTTTCAAGTCGCCGAGAGGCTGTCGTGAGACCGGAAAACGTCGGCGGGAAAATGTCCTGGGCTGTACAAGGTGCGCCACGGTTTTTTGCCGTGGGTTCAAAGGCCGCCAGCCTGGTTGCCATCAACCAGGGGGGGCAGGAATTCGCCCCGGTTCTTTTTTCCTAAGTTTTTGATCTAAAAATACATGTTTCTTGGCTCGAATTGTGCTTAACGATCATGGCGATCAGCCGGCCCGGGATGATGACAAATCGGCAGGAAGGCCGATTGACAGGTCCCGTCCTTGGGACCTGCCCTCCGGGCCATGCTCCGCATGTTCAAATTTGCTCCCTGCAAATTTGTGCACGCTTTGCGCCCGAAGGGTGCGATACAGGGAGGTATCGCATGAGCGCCGCTGCTCGCCATGATCGTTCCCCTCATCCCCGGCCCTTTCATGCCGGGCTCTCCTGCCCGGCCCCATTCGGGGCAATGCAAATCTGTTCCCGACAGATTTGTCCCAGAGGGAGAAGGGAGTAAAGGTGCTGCGACTTTCACGTAAACCTCATCGGAGCGCGGCTCATTCCGTGCGCGGCATTCGGATACAAACACCATGAAACTTCTGGACAAGGCGCTCGATGAGCTAGAAAATTTCTCCGCGGACGAGGAGGCGGGCCATCACGAACGTGTCCTTACCTTCGTCCTGGTCGGTTTCGTTTCACTGATCGTTTTGACTGCGTTGATCTGACACTGGGCAAGGGGAGGCCGGGCGCAGGGCCGCATGTCCGAGAGACAGGAGCAGCCGTGGCCCGGCATTCCCACGATCCGCGACTTCCCTATTTCGACGCACTGCTGGAGAGCTTCGAGGCGGGAGATATGGCCGTCTCCGAGGCTTTCGGCCACCACGTCCATTGGGGCTATTGGGACGAAGAACCGGACCGTGCACCGACGCCGGGCGAGTTCGCGGCGGCGGCGGAGCGTTTGTCCCGAGAGGTCTGGCAGGCGGCTGGCATCCGTGACGGTGAACGAGTGGTGGACGTCGGCTGCGGCTTCGGCGGGACGCTGGCCAGCATCGACGCGCATCGCGGCGGGGTCGCCCTCACCGGCTTGAACATCGACCACCGCCAGTTGCTCCGCGCCGACCGGATGCATGCCCCCAGCGCAGGAAATACCCTGGCATGGCTTCGGGCCGATGCCTGCGCACTGCCCTTCGCCGATGCGTCTTTCGACGTCGTTCTCGCGGTGGAGTGTATCTTCCATTTCCCCGATCGCCGACGCTTTTTCGCCGAAGCCTGGCGGGTGCTGAAGCCCGGCGGCCGGCTGGCATTGTCCGATTTCGTGCCGGGCAGAGCGCTGTTGCCGGCCGCCGTGGCCGCTGGCTTCTGGCCGGGTTCCCGCGGGTTCTACGGCAAGGTCGATATGCGCTGTACCGCGGACCGTTACGCGAGGCTCGCCGCCGAAGCCGGCTTCCTGCCGTTACTCGATCGCGATATCACCCGCAACACGCTTCCCACCTATCCGTTCCTGCGCCGCTTGAGCCCACGGCTGCGAGAGTTGCGGTTATCCGCCGTGGCGGAAACGCTGTTTGCCGAGCTGGCCAGCCGCCTGGGGTTCCTGCGCTATCGTATCCTCGCTTTCCGCAAGCCGGGCGACTGAGCCGGGAATCGGGTGCGGCCCGGGAACGGGCGTGCTTGCGGCCGTGAAACCGGCTATCCTCTGCGCTCGTTCATCCGCCGCGGGAGACCGTCTTGAAATTCCGGCAAAAGGTTTTGAGCAGAATCATGGCAGGAGGCCTGGCGGTCCTCGGGGGCGGCTGCGCCGATCCCGGCTATCAGGGCTATCTGAACAAGGATGAGCCCTTCGGCTATTACTCCGTGGGCGCTGGCGATCCCTACGCGGGCATGGGCTATTACGGCGGCTACGGCGGCTTCTACGGCGACCCCTATTACTACTATGGGATGCCGTACGGTACGGGCGGCTACTGGGGGGATCCTTACGTGGGTGTCGTCGATGACCACCATCGCTGATCCCGGAGTTTCGACTCCGCGCTTTCTTGCCTGTCTGGCCGTCTGCACAATGGCGGGCTGCGGGCCGGGACCCGATGCCTATCTGACGCAGGACGGCGAGCCCATGGGCTATTACGCCGGCGCGGCCGGCAACCCTCTGGGCGGGGGAGGCTTCTATGGCGGCAACCCGTACTATTACTACGGGTCTCCCTACTTCGGGTCGTACCTAGCCTATTGAAATACCAAGTGTATTTACGGACACCCTTCTGTTTGTGGCAATGTCTGTGACAATGTGGCACTGTATGTCTCCGATCTATTCTTCGGAGCGACAGCGTGGCAAGCATCACCAAACGGGGGGCGTATCAGTTTCTAGCCAGGGTTCGGCGTCGCGGGTTCCCAGAGCAAAGCCGGTCATTCCACACGCGTGAGCAGGCAGAAGCCTGGGCGGCGGAAGTCGAGCTCAGCTTCCGCCGCGGGACGTTCAAAGACCCTGGCGACTGGGCAACGTTCACGGTGCGTGACGCCTTGGCGCGTTACCTCACGGAGATCACCCCCCACAAGAAGGGCGGCCGCACGGAAGCGCAGCGGATCCGCTGGTTGCAACGACAGCCGTTTGCCTCCCGGCCCATGACCAGGCTGCAGGTCCAAGATCTTCGCGCTTGGCGCGACGCGCAGATCGCTGCAGGCGCAGCGCCGGGGACTGTCGGCTTGAAACTGGCGACGCTTTCGCACCTCTACACGGTAGCGGCGCGGGAGTGGGGGGTGGAGGGCCTGGACAACCCGGTGAAGAAACTGCAGAAACCGAGAGTGCGAAACGCGAGAGACCGGCGGATATTCGCCGACGAGGAGCGTCGGCTTCTCGCGGAGGCGGACCCTCTCATGACATCGATCATCGTGTTCGCAATCGAGACGGGGATGCGGCGGTCTGAGCTCCGCGTGGGGTGCGAACGGCGACCAGGCGTTTAGTTGGGGCAACTTCGGTCGCGGCATGATTGGACGGGAGCCTGTGAAATGAGCCTGCTTGATGCAACCAAGCTGCTGGACGGGAAGTCCTCGGCACAGCAAGTGGCCCCCACCACCCCGGCGCTGCCTTTCGGGGCCAAGGACGCGAAGGGGCTCAACGCGACGATCCTCAGCCGGCAGCAGCAGCACTTCGAGGACCTCTACCTTCCGCTCGAGAAGCAGACCCTCAAGTGGGCGCTGAATCAGAACGCCGACAACGCGGCCGGCGCGCAGGCCAACGCCCAAGCACGCACCGGCGCCGCGATGTCCCGTGAACAATTCATGCGGAACCTGTCCCGCTCCGGCAGCGCGGTGGACCCCAACGTCATGCAGCAGGCGGACCGCTCGATGGACATGGCCAAAGCGCTGGGCACCGCGGGCGCGACCAACCTGGCGCAGCGCGGCACTTACGACGCGCAGCTCAGCACGTTGTCCCAAGCGGTGGACATCGGCCGCGGGGTGGCATCGAATGCGGCCGCGGCAGCAGGAAGCGCGTCTGCGCTCGCGCAGCAGCGCACCGCCGCGGCGCTGCAGGCGCGGAACGCGGAGCGGGCGAACGAAGCCGCCGCATCCTCAGCGAACATGCAGATGGGCGTGAGCATCGCTATGGCTTTGGCGATGGCGGCAGCGATTGCATGACGCCGCAGCAGATCGTTGCGGAAGCGCTAAGCCGCCACGACCGGGCGGTTGTCTCCTTCTCCGGGGGCAAGGACTCGGTCGCGGTTCTTCATGCTTGCCGCGGGTACGAAGACCGAGTGCTCGTGATGTTCGTCGACCTCGACGACATCCCTCAGCATGTCCGGGACTACGTCTACAACCTCTGCGAGATGTGGGGGTTCCAGCTCACAGTCGTCGATCCACCCACGCCCATTCGCGAGTACCACGCCCGTGTCGGGCTGCCGGCCGACATCGTCCCGATCTGGAGCACGCCGTTCGCCGACGGGTTCTTGGCCGAAGAGGACCGCCCGGCTACCCGCCTGATCTCAGGCCTCGAGTGCTGCGCGCGGAACCTCTGGGTTCCGATGCGGCAAGCGGTGGAGGACAGCGGCACCACGCTGCTGTTCCGGGGGTCGAAGAAGTCCGACGCGCACGTCTCCGTGACGTCCGGTACGCGCGACGGTCGGGTCGAGATTGTCAATCCGCTGTGGGACATGACCGACCTGGACGTGTACAACCACCTCGCCGCGCACGGCGTGGTGCTGCCGCGGCACTATCGCGAAGGGCTGAACACATCCTGGGATTGCCTGCGCTGCACCGCGTGGCTGAACACGCCGTCCGAAGTTGAGCGGTTGGAGTTTACCAAGCGCTACTACCCGGAGGCGTACGCCGACCTGCAGATCCGCACGCAGTTGATATGGGATGAGATCGGGCGTCGGAGCGAGGAGCTGGTTCCTGCGCTGAAAGCGCTGAGTGATGCAGCCCCAGAATCGTTTCGGTAGGGCATCGTACCAGGCCGCAGAGGGGGTCCGCGGCCGGCGCTTCATTCCCATGTCTTACCAGGAGACACCGAAATGCAATCGAATTATACCGCACTCACCGTTGCTGACGTCCGCGTTCGTCAAGACGCCGAAGGGCGCTTCTGCCTCAATGATCTGCACAAGGCCGCTGGAGGTGAGAAACGCCACCAGCCATCGAACTAGCTCGCGCTGCCCCACATAGCAGAGTTGGTCGACGAAGTCAACATTCCTGGCCGGCCAGGAATCTTTTCCAAACAAGGGCTTGGCACCTTTGTCTGCAAGGAACTGGTCTACGCCTACGCGATGTGGATCAGCCCGGCGTTCCACCTCAAGTGGAGCTTCGACGTGCTGCCCCTGTTGAATGAGGAAGCTTGGCGGCGCACTCCTCCAGGGATTCTGTGGGGAGGTAGAGGAACTCCAGGTGCCGCTTTTCGCAGGGGGTCCACGGAAGCGTCTCGCCCGGTAGAAGGTCTTGGTCCGACATGCTTGCAGCCCCCCGCTCGACTCAGTAAGGTTGAATCCCAGGCGTGACCCGCTCGGGCCGGCCCTGGTCGTCAGGTATGACTAAGAATTGCCTGTACTCACCTCGTGGCCCCGTCGACCAAGTGCTGTAGATCTCAGATCGTTGACGAGCGTTTTCCTGAACTTGGTCGGAGTCCGCGAGGCGGCGATATATTTCTCGGTCCTCTGCGCAGTCTACTTTGAATGCGCTAACCCGGTTCGCTTCTTCGCAGGTCGCAGCAACGGCTACTACCGGAAATAATGCAGTTACTAAGAACAGGAAGTTCTTCATGGCTTTATACGACCTCGGTAACCCGATCGGTGCCGCACTCGGCGCCTACCGCGACATTGTGGCCCTACAGGACCACGCCAGGCAACGGCGCGAATCTTCGGAGCAGAAGGAGCGCCGCCTTGCAGTCAGCAAGATAGCCGGAGCTTACTTCACGAGGGGGCCGGATGGCAAGGTCATCACGCGGGACGAAGGCGAGGTTCTAAAGGATCCGCTCTTTCTCGAGGGTATCAACTCCCCGGTTTATCAGCAGTATCTCAAGCAAGGCATTACCGATCCGCGCGTTGATAAAGTGCAGGTGGCGGGGTTCCACCAAGTCGGGACGGATCAGCAAGGGCAACCGATTCATGCGGCCCAGCTTCAGTGGCTGGACAGCGACGGCAACGTCATCAGCGAGGGACCAGCCACGACCGACCGAGGCAACGGTCCCGAGTCTCCGGTTCACCTCATGAACTTGTCGGGTATCCACTCGGCGATCATGTCGGACCTGCACGGGAACGACCCAGAATTCGCCAAGGAGGTAGATCGCAGCGTGATGATTGGGCAGGCTAACCGCCTCGCCACCATGCTCCGCAGTGCGAAGACTCCCGAGGAACGCAGGTCCGTTGAGGATTTCGCCGTTCAGCAAGGGCTTGATCTGGGCGAGTTGGGCAAAGCGGCCGGCCTGGCGAAGACGGCGCTGAGCGCCAACGGCGTCAAGATCACCACCGACCCCTATGGCAACGAGTCGTTCGGCGGCGTCGACACCGGCCTTCAGCGCGCAGCGCTAAATGCTGAGCACCAAGTGCAAGCCGCGCGTGCTGCGACGCAGGACGAACTCTCCAACCGTTACTTCGGCTCGGCCCTGGCCCGGACGCTGGCCGAGGACCAAGCGCGAAACGCGCAGGACCAGGCGCAGAAGTACCAGCAGGCGCTCGGCGTAGAGCAGGCGCTGACGGGCCAGCAGCCGGCGTACCGAGGACCAAGCGTCGATACTCCGCACGACGCGGACGCCGCCATCACCCAGGCGGCGATTGACAACAACCTGGACCCGCGCCTGCTCAAGGCCGTCGGCCTGGTCGAGAGCGGGCTGAACCCGAACGCGGTCAGCCCGAAGGGCGCGCGCGGCGCGTTCCAGTTCATGCCGGCGACGGCCGACCAGTACGGCGTGACCGACCCACACGACGTGGCGCAAGCCGCCCAGGGCGCTGCACGGTATTTGCGCGACCTGCACGAGATGTTCGGTGGCGACACTGACAAAGCGCTGACGGCGTACAACCTGGGGCCGGGCGCTTTGATGAAAGCACTGCGCTCCGGCGAGCCGCTGCCGAAGGAGGCCGCCGAGTACGCGGGCAAAGTCCGCGCGGCGATGACCCCAGCACCGAGTCCCAGCGCTGAGCCCCAAGCGCCGGCACCCATGACCCTGGCCGAGCGCGCGCAGCTCCGCGCCGCGGGGCTCAAGCCCGACGAGGTGCAGGCCAAGCGCTTGGAACAGGCGGCTGACGACTACGCGTCTCGTGGCGGACACTTCCGCCAGCCGGAGCGATTCGTCCCGATGTACGCAAAGATGGGGCCGGACGCCCGCGCGCGGGTACGCGGCGAGCTGGGCCAGGCCATCATGAACCCGCGCTCGCCCGAGGAACAGGATGCTGCGCGCGCCCGGCTGCTCGAGGCTGACTTCGCCGATGGCCGCATCAGCGGCACGAAGGCGCTGGCCGGCGCCAAGCCGCCGAAGCCGGCGACGTTCGACGATGTCAAGCCTGCGGTGACCGCCGGGGTGAAGCAGGACGACGTGACGCCGTTGACGACGGAAGGCTACACGATCTTCGGGGCGCTCAACGGGTTCATCGCGGCGAATGGCGAACGACCGATCGCGCAGACCGACGATGCGGCCAAGGGCGCAGCCGCCAGTGCTACGCGCGAAGCCTGGGCGCTGCAGCAGCGCGACCCGGAGTACGTCGCCGACAATCTGGTCGGCCCGCTCTACTACCGCAACCGTTGGCGCAACCAGTACCGCGGAGGCACGATGGACAGCGCGGAGGACTACGTCAACCGCGTGGTGCTGCCGCTGACCAAAGCGTCCGAGGCCGCGGCGCCAACCACACCGGGCGGGATGACCGACCGGCTGCGCATGACGACTGCGCTGATCTCGAAAGGCATGGGGGCGGACGAGGCTATCCAGGCGACGCTCAAGTACGAGCAGGATCCGAACCCGGTCAACGACGCCGTTCGTGCGAAGACCAAAGGAAAGGTCAGCGCGGACGACGTGTTCAGCTTCATCGCTGCTTCGCACCGGTCTGCCGGCTCCGAGTTCTTCGGTGGGGCGGCCAAGCGCGAGCTCGAAAAACTGCGCACGGAGTTCCGCGCGGCCCACCCGGACAAAGGACCGGGACTGCCCTCGGGCGATAACATCCGTTCTGTCGGCGGCTTGCTCAAAGGTTTGAGCGGGCTCCCCGATGCCTTGCCGAAGATGCCCGTCTATGGCGCTACGCGATAACTTCTCGGCGCTCGGCGCCGATGACTTCCTGGGCGGCGAGCAGGTACCCCTGCCGGAGAAACGCCCTGCCGGGCGGGACGTATCCGCCGGCATCCGGCGCGGCGCGCTAGGTCTTGAGTCCGCCCTCCGCGCCGTAGCCGGTGATACGGCGGGCGCCGACTATGCCGCCGCGCGGGCTGCCGCCGTACCCGTCCGGTTCCGCTCGTACGAAAACATCCACTCACTCAGCGACGTGGTCGACTATGCCCAGCAGACGCTGGGCGAACAGGTGCCGAACCTCGGGCTGAT
Source organism: Methylococcus sp. ANG (assembly GCF_040730495.1). Lineage (NCBI taxonomy): Bacteria > Pseudomonadati > Pseudomonadota > Gammaproteobacteria > Methylococcales > Methylococcaceae > Methylococcus > Methylococcus sp. ANG. The sequence goes on from NZ_CP160399.1 coordinate 462,506, forward strand.
GGCGGCCGGCGGCGGGCTGGGCGGACTGGGCGCGCGGGCTGCGCTCGGCGCGCGGGCTGCGCTCGGCGCGCGGATCGGCGCAGCTCAGGCTTCGAGCGCCGCGCAGGGCGGCGAGATGCTGAACGAGCTGCGCCAAAACGGGCTGCAGCCGGACGCACTTACGCCGGTGCTGGCCGAGTTCGCAGGCGCCTTGGACGTGGCCGGCCTCGAAGGCTTGGGCCGAGGGCTGGTCGCTTCGGCGACGCGCGAAGCGGCAGCGGCCAGCGCCAAGTCGTCGGCCGCGAAGCGCGTCCTGCTGAGTACGGCTGCCGGCGCGGCACGCGGGCTGGCGGCCGAAGAGCCGGCCGAGCTGGCGCAGGAGGGGCTGGCGATAGCTAACCGCGTCCACGCGCAGCCGGAATACGCGAAGAACACCGACGACATCACTAAACGCCTGGCCGAGACCGCCGTCGCTACCGCCGTGGTCGGCGGCGTGCCGGGGGCCGGCGCCGGGCTCATAGGAGGACTGCGTGCGAATCCAACCCCCCAGAACCCCGAGAGCGGTCAGGGCTCACCTGTACCGCCAGTGCGACCGCAGAGTGAAAGTCCCGTTCGGTTGGACGATGCTGCTGCGCAGCCCGCGGAAGTGGGACGATCTGAAGCCCCGCCTCCTGAAGATCTGGAAGCTCGACCGGTTGATCCGGCCCTGGGAGCGAATGTCTCCGGCGAAGCGAAAGCACCAGATACCGTACCGCCCCCCTCTACGTCTTCCGAGTATCAGGCGGAGCTCGAAGCGCTGAAGAACCCGGAGAGCTCGCGTGACGCGGTACTGGTCACGCCGCATTCTGAAGGGCGCGTCGCGCCGGAGGATATTCCTGAGAATAGCCACGTCGTCGACGCTGGTCCGGCCGGCACGCTGGTGACGACCAACCCGGCGAAAGCCGCCGAGGCTCAGGACGAAGTTGCTCAGACCGGAGCGCTAAGCCCTGAGACTCAGGGCCGGCTGCTGTTCAACGGAGCGGCGGAGGGGATCCCGGCGACGGGCGACGCCGAGGTGATCGGGCGCAATGCCGACGGCGTCCAGGCAACCAACATTGTCGTCGACACGCAGAACCCAGCAGCAACACAACGCGCGACGGATGAAGCCGCGGCACAGAATCCGGGCGGCTCGGTGGAGATCCAGCCGATCACGCCGGAGACCACAGCGAAACATCTCACCAACTTGCAAGGAGCAGTCCATGGCGAAGAAACCCAGCAAGAAACCGATGCCGCCGAAACCGGGCAGGGGTCGCTGTTAAGCGAAGAGCTCGGGGCGCTGGCTTCGGAGCACGAAGCCGCGCCCACGATCTCCTACGATTTCAACCCGGACGACGAAGACACGTCGAGTACCAACCCGTTCGAAGAGCGCCTGTCGCTGACGGGCGGGCCGACCGGTCGGGTCGAGACTTCGTTCGGGCAGCACAATGTAGTGCGCCCGCTCCGCGCGTTGTACCCGATGGCGCAGATCACGCCGCCGAGCAAGGCCGGTCCAGGCCGGGCAGTCGTGGAATTTCCCGACCGCGCGGTGCGCGAAGACTCCGAGCTGCATTCTCCGTCCATGTTCCACGCGATTCGCGGCGCGTTCGAGTATGGCAAGAAAGACCGCGGCGCGATCGTCGCTCATCTTCCGGGCGAAGAAGGCGGTGCCAAGTTCCACCTCAACCCGCGCGGACTGGAAGCCATCGGCCGGCAGATCCCCGGACATACGGACGACCCGGCGATCAATGCGATGGCCGGCCTCGGCCTGCTGCAGGCGAAGGGCTTCACGTTCCCGGAGCTGAAGGCCGCGAAGAACCCTGACGCCTGGGTGCGGACGAAGCTCGGAAAGGCCGGCGCCGAGTATCGCTATGGAGACCAGCGACCGAGCGCTACGTTCGACACCTCGCTGCCTGTGCGGGAACTCTACGGGAAGGAGAAAGAGGGGCTGGCAGCCTACGCTGCACGCGAAGTCGGGCTCCCGCATAAAGTTGGCGCGGGCAGGGCGCAGGCGAACATCGTGTTCGATTTGGAGTCGCCGCCGAAAGGGGTGAAGGGATTTTCGGCGCGCCTCCCCAATGGGAAGCCCACGCTTTGGATTCCAGCCGAGCACGACGGGTATGAGGCGGCCGATGCGATCCGAGAGTTCCTACTGAAGAACCGCGTCAAGCGCCTGAACGTAGTCGGCAGCTCGGACAAAGCGATGGAGACGCTGACCTACGCACTGCGCCCGGACACGTCGCTGGAGGCGGGCGGGCCTGTCAAGGATGGGGAGCCTTCGGGCTTTGGTGAGAACAGCGTCGTCAGTGAGCTATCTCCGATCGAGCTGCGGGTCGACCGGAAGACCGGGAATGTGGAGACCGTCGGCTCTCTCCACGACCCTGTGCTCGACCCTGAACTCGCGCGTGGTGACCAGGAGCGGCAGAGGTACCAAGCGCCTCGTCACTCGCAGGTCAGCGGCCAGGACGTATCCGCGCTCCCCGCGCTCGGCACTCGCGTCTCGACGCCACAAATCCGCGCCACTCAGGAGGTAGCGCTACCTCCCGGTCCTTCGAACGCAGACCTGATCGCTCAGCTCGAAGCGGACAGGGCTTCGCTCCAAACGCTGAGCGCGAAGATGCCGCTCGACGAGCACGAGCGCGAACACCTCAGTGTCGTAACCCGGCAGCTTAACCTACTGCGGGCGGCTGGCGACGTCGAGCTGCCGCGAACGGAGACGCGCGAAGTCACCAGCCCGAGCGTGCCGGAACGCGTGACGCGGTTCGTGCAGAAAGTCTACGACGACCTTGGCCTGAAGCTGAACACGCAGGTGATCGCACAGCGGGATCTGGAGCAGAGGATCCGCGAATTGACCGATGGTATAGATGTGATGCGAAAGGGGGTGAAAAAGCTCCGAGGAAAGCTCGCCGGGCTTGAATCGGCCGTTGCAAAAGATCGCGCGGAGGAGAAAAAGCGTGCGAGCTTGAAGAAGGGCCTGGAGGTTCAAATCCGGGTGCTCGAACGCGGGGTCGATGACAGGTTGGTAGAGGCACAGGCCTTGCGCGAAGCGCTAAGCGATCAGTCCTTCGCTGCGCGGACGATCTACAACCAACATTACGCCGACGTCGGCCGGCGGGCACCAGTCATCATCCTAAGCGACCACGCGCTGAAAGGCCGGTGGGCGCCGATCCTGACCCACGAGATCGGTCACGTCGTGGCCCGCGCTTGGTACGACGGGCTGAGCCCTGAGTTGCAAGCGCATCTCTACGACGAGCTGACCGACGGCGGCCGGTACCCGGACAGCTTCGAGGAGACCTTCGCGGAGAAGTTCGCCGAGTGGTACCGCCACCGGAGCGCGCTGACGGGCCGGCTCAAAGACGCGATGAACTCGCTTTACGCCCGGCTCAAAGCGCTTTGGGCTTCGGCCGCGCGCCAAGAGCGGGAGTTCCGCGCGAAGTACCCGAAGTTCGACCAGTTCCTCTCCACCATGGTGGGCGTCCACGGGCGCATGCCGGTACAGAGTACGAGCATGCAGCGAATGTGGGCGGAGAACCTGGCCAACCCTTACGCTGGTCTGCCGCTGCAGACGGGCAGTGTGCGCTTCCATGACATGAGTCTGGCCGAGGCGGAAGCGGCCGGCTTGGCGAAATGGGAAGCCGCGAAGACTTGGGCCGACGCGCGAGTGAAGACCGCCATCGGCCAGCACCAGGTAGCGGATCGCTACTACCGCAAGGCGAAGGAGAACGCGGAAGGGATCAAGAAGATGTCGCGGCTGGTGTTCACGCCCGACGCGGCGCGGGTTCGGCAGTTCCTGCCGGCGCTGGCCGACATGATCGCGCCGGAGCCGGGCAAAGCGATGCGTGACATGGCGATCATTCCGATGACCAACGTTGGCGGGGGGATGGTCGCCGGCACCCGCGCGATGACCGCGCCGATCCATACCGCGATCAAGCGGACGTTAGCGGTATGGATGCCGCAGGTCGATCAGATCCTGGGAATGCTGCCGACGAAGCCGATGGCGACGGTGGCCGGTCGAGACTGGGGGAAGTGGATCGACACCGAGCATCCGGACTACAAGGCGACGGTCGACGGGCTCTTGAACGGGCGGCCGTACGATCAGCTCACACCGGTAGCTAAGGAGATCAGGAAGTATTTCCGACGCATGCTGGCTTACATGCACGGACGAGGGGTGCGAGTCGGGCAGCTCAGGAACTACTTCCCGAAGATGTGGGACGTCGTGGCCCTGGACGACAGTAAGGCCGAAGCGCTCGACACGTTCGAGCGGATCTTCGCCGCACGTCCTGAGCTGCCGGCGCGTACGGACCCGGCCGGTAACACTGTGCTGTTTCGGTCCCCGCGAGAAGCGGCCGAGTTCGAGTATAACCGCATCATGACGGGCGAGCCTGACAGCCTGTTCTCCCTCGACCCGGACGCAGAGGCCTCCGGGCTTCGCGGCCAGAGCTTCCGCTTCGCGCGTAGTCGTACGTTCTCAGATGCCGAGTATCAGCAGTACGGGCTGAACCGTTGGGTCTCGCGCGACTTGGTCAACGTACTGAACACCTACACTCGGCTCGGCGTACGACGCGCTGTGTGGCAGTGGGCGACCGGCATCCCGAAGGACCAACGCTCAGGGCCTCGGGCTAAGTACTGGGAACAGCGGTTCATTGAAGCCGGACTGGACCCGCAGATCATGGGTTCGCCGGTGGCGGCGGTCGAGCTGCGCATGGCGGAGATGGCGCGTGACGGGGAGATCGGAAAGGAAGACTACCGAGAGCTGATGACTCGGCGCTTGCCGGCGCTGTTCGGAACGCTGAGCGTCGGGGCGAACCCGGCGCTGCGGAAATGGACGGGGCGGCTGCTCATGTACGAGACCCTGCGCACCATGGCGTGGTCAACATTCGCATCGTTCGGCGACGTGGGCGTCGCGGCCTGGCGGGGGGAAGACTTGGGGCTGGCACTGAAGACGGCGAGCGAACTGGTCAGGGGTGAGGACCGCAAGACGCAGCTCGATCTGCTGAAAGCGATCGGCCTGTACCTGGACGACTTCACCGACCACGCGCTGATGATGGACATGACGTCGGGCGACCCGCTGGCCGGCGCCAGTCGGAAGATCACGCAGTTGTTCTTCCACGCGAACGGCATGCACCTGCTGTCGAAGGCCACGCTGATGTTCGCCTCACGGCTGGGGCAGAACTACATTCGCGCGCACGGCGAGAAAGCCGCGGCTGGCGACGAGCAGTCGCTCAAACGGCTGAAGGAGCTGCACCCGGATCTGACGCCGCGGATCGCTACGGCGGCGCGCTTCGAAGAAGATCCGACGCTGCAGCTTGCGCTGCACAAGTTCGTCAACGAGGCACACATCCACGACCAGCAGGGGTTCACACCCTGGTGGGCCTCTGACCCAAGATTCAAATTGTTCGCTCAGCTCAAGAGCTTCATGTTCAAGTACCACAACATCGTGCTTCGCCTGTTGTGGGAGCGCATGAAGGAGCGGCCCAACCTGCTCGCCTCTGCGGTGCCAGTTGGTTTGTTCTTCGTCTGTACCGCTCCGCTCGCAGCGCTTGGCCTTGAGATAAAGGAATTCCTGAGACGCGGGCTCTTCCCCGCCGTTGAGCGCGCGCCTGAACCACCGAGCATTCAGGAAAAGATGTGGCGGGTGTTCCTCGCCACTCAGCCTTCGGTCTACCTCTCGCTGGGCGAAACGGCAGTTGACGCGAGTACTCACGGTCAAGCGAGCGTCGTAGCACTGGCGGGGCCGACTGTCTCTCACGCGATGTTGGTGATGACCCGAACGGCTGATGAATACATCCCGCAATCTGTCCCAGTCGTAGCGCAAGTACCCTGGTTGCGAGCTGGAGTTCGCGGATCCCTACGCGAAAATTTTGGTTTCGGAGTGCGTGACGAAGAAGAGTGATGCAGCCCCGACAATGAGCGGAGAGAATAAACCCGCTCGTATACAGGACTACTCTATGCACCCGACTCAAGACCGTGTTTTCGATCTACTCCGGTATGATCCGGAGACGGGGCTTTTTACCTGGGCATGTGTTCGCGGAGGGCGAAGACCCGGTGACCCCGCAGGGCGTGTCGACGGGCGCGGCTACCTTCAAATCAGTGTCGACGGACGAAGATATAGGGCCCACCGACTCGCTCGGTTGAGTATTCACGGCATATGGCCGGCTGACGACATCGACCATATCGATGGGGATAGGTTGAACAACCGCCTGACGAACCTCCGGACATGCACTCGAGCCGAGAATATGCAGAATGTGGCCTCGTCTCGTCGGCGCGGCACTGGGCTACCCGGCACTACATACAACCACCGGACCCAGAAGTGGCAAGCACAAATCAGTAGCGGCGGGCGCAAGCATCATCTCGGCTATTTCGTTGACGTGAAGGACGCGCACGAAGCCTATTTGAGGGCCAAAGCCGCTCTACATACGTTCTGCCCCACCCTTCGAGCGGCGTAGGACAGAACTGCGATGAGCCCCACGACGCGCTGTGTCTGACGGCGTTCCCGACGCTGCGCGACCGCGCTTTGCGTGACAGTGATCGTCTTTGGTGCCCGAGCCGTCCTGCGTTCGCTCGCATCGCTCCCTGTTCTCCGGCTCGGGCTCGGCGTTCGGGACGAAGAGGATTGATGCAGCCCCAGCCAGGGGTTGGGATAATTCGGACAGGACTATCTAAAGGAGAAGGATCTCCATGACCACGCAATCTGATTACATCGGCCTGCCACTGCGAGCGCAGGAGACTGTCTCCGACGCTGCACCTCGCGTTGTCGACCTCAGCCGGCAACTTCCCCCGATCAAAGTCGCTATAGCCCACGGTGCAGGAAACGTCGAACGCGTCGAAACTCTCGAAGCGGGCGAATGGATCCCGTGGGCGCTTGGTGACATTACCGCTGCTTCTGCTCTCGACGTGTTGCTGCGCCGGGTTGCCGCTATCAGATTCACGCGGGTGTCCGGCAGCTCCCCGTTCTCGTATGAGGTGATGGTATGACCTGGGCTAGCCAAGCAAATAACGGCGGCTTCTCCCGCCGCATCGACCTCACGACGAGCGGCTCCTGGGTCGTCCCGGCGGGTGTCCACGCTATTCTGGTCGATGGCTCGGGCGGCGGCGGCGGCGGCGGACGGGGATCGCTCAATGGTGGCGGCGGCGGCGGCGGCGGGGCAGCAGCGTGGACCGCACAAACGATGCTCCCAGTGGTGCCGGGCGAGGTGCTTACGTATACCATCGGAGCGGGCGCTGCGCCAGCCACGCACGGTGGTAGCACGACCCTTACCGGTTCGCTATTCGGCACATTAACGCTGCCCGCAGGGCTATCTGGTGTATCGGCATCGACTACTAGCGGGGCAAGTGGTGGTGGGGGGTGGGGCGGCTCTGTGGCTGGCGCGGCAGGTGGTGCGGGCGCTGGACCAATAGCATCAAAAATAAACCTGGACACTTCCTCTTCCACGTCGATGCCGATGACGGCATCCTGTAATAGATTTGTGATCGCAGCCGGTGCGGGCGGTGCTCTGACATTCAACGGCAGCTTATCGCATCGCGCGAATGGCGCAAAGTCTATTATTGGCGGCACCGGTGACGCCAATGGCGGCGGTGGCGGTAACGGCGGCGAAGGCCCTTTCGGTACTATGGGTCTTGGTGGTAATTCAGGAGTGGCAGGCGGTAACGCTGGCGGCTACGGATGCGGCGGCGGCGGCGGCGGCGGTGATACGGTGACTCCCGCAAATATAAATGGCGGCTACGGTTCTCCTGGATTCTTGAGGTTTTACTACTAATGGCAACCTATTATCTCATCGCCACGGATAATACCATCGTTAACACCGTGCTAGCGGATAGCGCAGAGTTGGCGCTGGTAAACTCCGACCCTGGCGTTACCGCAGTTACCCAATTGCTCGCCAAGCACAAATGGCCTCAGACCACGCCGGCAGTACCGCAAACCGTGAGCCGTTTCAAGGCAATCCAGGCGCTTGAGGATGCCGGGGTACTGTCTCAGGTCGAGAGTGTGATCAACGATCCTGCATCGCCAAGCATCTACCGCAACGCGTTCAATAATGCGATGGAATTCGAACGCCAGTCTCCGACCATTGCGGCAGTCGCCCAGATATTGGGGTGGACCGACGCGCAACTGGACGAGTTGTTCATCGCGGCATCTCAGATACCAGACCCATGATTTCCATCACCCTAACCAGCCCTGACGGCGTAGCGCCGGGGTTGTGATCGACCTCCCAACTGGAGAACAAGGATGTTCGACAAGATCAAATACCTCTACGAGTGCATGCAGGCCGGAAAGAGCCTGCAGAACTCACGCCTGTGGAGCCAGCGCGCGAGCCTCATCGCGGCACTGACCGCGTTGCTGACCGCCGGCGTGGGGCTGGCCCGGGCGTTCGGCTACGACGTCGACGCCACGGGCACGGACATCGCCGCAGTCGCCCAGGGCCTCGGGGTGCTCGGGGTCATCGTGGTCGATGCGATCCATCGGGCCAGCAACAAGGAGGCAGGCAAGCGATGAACGCGGAGATGAAGCGCGTGGCTATCCAGGCCGCGTGCACGAATGATATTCCCGCCGCGTGGGTACTGGCCATCATCGAAGTGGAATCGTCCGGCCGGTGGGACGCAACGCGCCGCGAGCCAGGCTATCGCTGGTTCTGGGGCAAGATCACCAACAACCAGGAGCGGATCGGCCAGTCTACGAGCTACGGTCCCATGCAGGTAATGGGCGCCGTGGCCCGAGAGCTGGGCTTCAAGGGTCAGTTCGAAACGCTATGCGGCCCGCTCGGAGTCGTCTATGGCTGCCTGCATCTCGCCGGGCTGATCCGTCGGTTCGGCCTGACTGATGGCGCCATCCGTGCCTACAACACCGGTAACTCTAAGCCCTCGAAGGCCGGCGACCGGTACCTCGCGAAAGTAAAATCCGCTATGGAGAAGTGGACATGCTGAACCTCGCACTGAAGATCCTCGCTTCCATCCTCCTGGGTATCTCCTGGGACCAGTGGCAGCGTCTCATCAATGTGGTCACGGCTCTGGAGGGCAAGGCGATCGACAAGATCGAGAAGCACGCGGAAGCCTCAGCCCTGCTGCAGAGTTTCATCAACGACGGAAACAAGGAGCAGATCAAAGCGTTCGTCGCCGGCAACACCAGCACAGTGCTGGGTGCGTTCGTGAAGCTCGCGCTCATCATCGTTCGGAGGAACGCCTCGTGATTTACCTAACCCGGATATTTCAAGAAAGTGGGCGAATCTCGCTTAACCAATTGATATAATTGGAGTTGCGCCAATAACGCTTCGTACGAAGCCTAAACGAGACCGCCCAATGAGTGATTCTATCCCGACCCAGCTCCGTTTTCCCACCGTCGCCGGCTTCACCGTCCGTGCCGACTTCGAAGGCGGCGCGGTGTCCAGCGACTTCGGCGCCCTCCTCCTGCAGGGCGTGGATCGGCAGACCGGATTGATCGCCCGTCTGGCCTCGGCCATTCAGGATCGCCGGCACCCTTCCTACATCGCCCACAGCTTGGCCGACCTCCTGCGTCAGCGCATCTTCCAGACCGCCTGCGGCTATGCCGACGGCAACGACGCCAACAGCCTGCGCCACGATCCCGTGTTCAAGCTGGCGGCCGAGCGGGCGCCGTTGGATGCCGACAACGCCCTGGCTTCCGGCCCCACCTTCTCGCGCTTGGAGAACGGAGTCTCCCGCAAGGACATCTACCGCCTGGCCCGCGCCTTCGTCGATGCCTTCATCGCCAGCTACACCACCCCGCCCGCGGTCATCGTCTTGGACATGGACCACTCCGAAGACCGCACCCACGGGCAGCAGGAACTGGCCTTCTACAATCACCACTACGGCAGCCACTGCTATCTGCCGCTGTTCTTGTTCGAGGGCCTCTCCGGCAAGTTCATCACCGCCGTGCTGCGGCCCGGCAAACGCCCCACCGGGCGCGAGAACGCCGCCATCCTCCAGCGGGTCGTGCGCCGCCTGCGCCAGGCCTGGCCGGATACCCACCTCGTCCTGCGCGGGGATGGCCATTTCGCCAACCCGGAGTTGATGGCCCTGTGCGAAGCCGATGCACGGATGGATTTCCTCTTCGGCCTGGCCGGCAACCAGGTGCTGACGCCCAAGGCCGAGCCGCTGCTTGCCAAGACGCGCGCCTTGCATGCGCAACGCTGTGATTTCGCTCGCCGCGCCGAACAGCCCGAGCCGGCGGCGACCCGTTTGTATGACGAGGTGGCCTACCAGGCCGGTTCCTGGCCCAAGGCCTATCGGGTGGTGCTCAAGGCCGAGGTCATGGGCCTGGGGGACAACCCGCGCTTCGTCGTGACCTCGCTCGCCGACCCGACGCCGGAGGCGCTGTACCGGGATCTGTACTGCGCACGCGGCCAGGACGAGAACTTCATCAAGGCGGTGAAGAACGATCTGGCCAGTGATCGCACCGCCGACCATGCCTTCCTCGCCAACCACCTGCGCCTGTTCTATGCCTGTGCCGCCTACAGCCTGATCCACAGCCTGCGGGAGCACACCCTGTGCCACACCGAACTGGCCAAGGCGCAGCCCATGACCCTCATCCTGAAGCTGTTCAAGCTGGCGGTGCGGGTGGTGCAGTACAAGGACCGGATCAAGTTGCACTTGCCGAGCGCCTGTCCGGTGAAGGCGCTGTTGCACCGGGTCACCGAGATACTCTATCTCGTCCGACCACCGGCCATGGCCTGAAGCGCGCCGTCACCCTCAACCGAGGAGGATCCGGCAGGACTCGGAGGGTTGATTGCGTCCAGTGTCTGGATTCCGGCCACCACCCCCGCGAAAAGAGGCAGGTCGAGGGGCTGCCCATGCCTCATGGGGGGCGTAGGTCAGTTCGGTGGACTGAAAAAATAGGCAGCTGGCCAAGCTATCGGGCGCAGGGGGCATTTTTATGAAACATCCGGGCTAACTGCAGTTCAAGCCTTTTGCCTGGGGGCTGCGTGCTGGCTCGTCGGTTTTCTCGCTGGGGGCTTGGTCTCGCAATGGCCGGGGGGCTGATCGGGTGCGCGGCTCAATGCTCCTTACTCCCCGTCATCGACTGGTCGGCGCCTGTCCAAGTGCCGACCTCGGTACAACTCAAATGTGATTTGTGATGGACGAGCAACGGATCTGGGACAAGCTCGACGCAATCGAGCAGAAGGTGACCAACCTCGAGAAGCAGTGGGAGCGTGCTGACGCAGTGCTCAAAGCTCTGCGCGTACTCGTGCTACTCGGCGCTCCGCTCGGAGCGCTCGTGATGTGGTTCAAGGACCACGTTAAGTAGTGCCAATTCTTGTGACAACTTTGCGTTTCAAACCGATCGAACGGGTCCGATCAAGGACTATCAAAACTTCTGCTGGATCAACCATCTATTAGGCAAATCAATAGCTTTGCCGCCTACTATTACTACGGCATGCCTTATGCCAGCCCTTACGGATACGGCGTCGGTGGCGGGTACATGGGCGCCGGGTCGCTGAGCGGCGGCTACTGGGGCGGTCCCTGGTGATCTAAAGCTTGATTCCCTCGCGCCGCAGTTGCCACAGGCGTTTCAGCATGTGCTGTTCCAGGGCGCGGATGCTGGCCCGGGTTTCCGCCAGCGACCTTTCCTCGGCTTCCAGTTCCTCCCGCAACGCCGCCGCGGCGATCCGGTAGTCGTCGTAGAGATAGAACCGGCGGGTGAGGATTTGCAGCCGGTTGTCGGTGAAGTTCAGCATGGCGCCGGGCACCGCGAGATAGCGCCAGCCGCCGTCGGCGGGTTTGAACCGGGCGAGGCCGAACCCCAGGGCCGCGATCAGCGGCGCGTGTCTGGCGCGGACGGCGAAGCTGCCCGTGTCGTCCGCGCCGACGAAGGTTTCGATATCCTTCAGCTCCTCGCAGCGGTGGGTGTCCCGGAGACAGAGCGCGAAGGCCGTCATGCGCCGCGCTCCAGCATTCCGCGCATGTAGCAATCCTCTTCCGCCAAATCGTCGTAGCGCCCGGCCAGAAAGCCGTCGCAATCGCCGAGCGTGGCTTCCAGCGGCACGCTGACGCCCGCAAGCCCCGTATGCTGGGCGGTGACGAAGAATGGCTGGGTCAGATAGCGCTGAAGCTTGCGCGCCCGCAGCACGACGAGCCGGTCCGCCGGCGACAGCTCCTCTATCCCCAACATGGTGATGATGTCTTCCAGCTCGCGGTACCGGGCCAGATGCTCCCGCACTCCCTGGGCGATCGTGTAATGGCGGTCTCCGATCACATGCCGGTCCATCAGCCGGCTGCCGGAGGCCAGGGGGTCGATCGCCGGATAGATGCCCTTGCCCGCCTGGGCGCGCGACAGCACGACGGTGGTGTCGAGGTGGCTGAGGATGGCGGCCACGGCGGGGTCGGTCATGTCGTCGGCGGGCACGTACACGGCCTGTACCGAGGTGATCGCTCCGGCAGCGGTCGAGGTGATGCGTTCCTCGATTTCCGCCACCTCGGTGGCCAGGGTCGGCTGGTAGCCCACGGTCGCGGGCATCCGGCCCAGCAGGCTGGAAATCTCGCTGCCGGCCTGGACGAAGCGGAACACGTTGTCGACGAGGAACAGCACTTCGGTGTGCAATGTGTCGCGCAGGTATTCGGCGTAGGTCAGGGCGGTCAGTCCCACCCGGAAGCGGACGCCGGGCGACTCGTCCATCTGCCCGTACACCAGCAGCGACTTGTCGAGGACGCCGGCCTCGGCCAGTTCGCGCCACAGTTCGTGGCCCTCGCGGATGCGTTCGCCCACGCCGGCGAAGACCGAGACCCCCCGGTGCAGGGCGATGACAGCGTGCATGAATTCCATGATCAACACCGTTTTCCCTACGCCCGCACCGCCGAACAGGCCGGTCTTGCCGCCGCGGGCGAAAGGGCAGAGCAGGTCGATGACCTTGATGCCGGTCTCCAGCGTTTCACCGGCCGCGAGCGATTCGGCCAGCGGTGCCGGGGGGCGGTGGGCGTTGCGGTATTCCGAGTTAGGCAGCGGTGGGCCGCCGTCCAGCGGTTCGCCGAACAGGTTCACCAGCCGGCCCAGGCAGTTGGCGGACACCGGGACCTGCAGCGGCGCCCCGAGATCATGGACCGCCATGCCGCGCTGCAGGCCCGCGGTGCGGTGCAGCGTCACCGCCCGGACATGGCTTTCATCGAGGTGCTGGTGGACCTCGAACAGATAGGTTTCATGATCGATCCGGCTGTACAGGGCCTGCCGGAGCGGCGGCAGCGTCTGGCAGGCGATCACCACCACCGGGCCGTGAACCTCGGCAATGGCGCCGATGACCGGGGCTTGCTCCGGCTTGGCCGACATGCCGGAAGCGTTCAGCCGGTTTCGATGGGGGGATCGGTCCGCCCGCCCCATTCGGTCCATGAGCCGTCGTAGACCGCGGTATCGGAGCGTCCCAGCAAATACAGCCCCAGTGCAAGGATCGAGGCCGTCACGCCGGTTCCGCAGGTGGCAGCCACCGGCCGGCTGAGGTCGATACCGGCTTCGCGGTATAGCGCCTCCAAATCGGCGATTGGTTTGAAGCGATGGCTGGTTTCGTCGATCAGCCGCTTGAAGAACAGGTTGCGGCTGCCCGGTACGTGGCCGGAGCGCAGGCCGGCCCGGGGTTCCGGCTCGGTGCCGGCGAATCGGCCGGGCGAGCGGGCATCCAGCACCTGGATCGTCCGTTCCGTTGTCGCCTTCCTCATGGCCTCGAGGTCTAACACCAGTTCAGGGCGGAAGCCGGCCCGGAATTCGCGTTCAGTGCGGGGCGAGTCTTCGAAAGACACCGGCAGGCCCTGGTCCCGCCAGGACCGGAACCCCCCGTCGAGCACCGATACGCGATCGTGACCGAACACCCGGAACGTCCACCAGACGCGGGCCGAAGCCATGAAGTCGTTGCCGTCGTAGGCGATGACATGGCTGTCGTTGGCTATGCCCAGCCGGCCAACCTGCTCGGCGAAGAACTCCGGGGTAGGCAGCATGTGAGGCAAGGGGTTTGCGGTGTCCGCAATCGCGTCGATGTCGAAGAACCGGGCGCCCGGAATATGGGCGGCGGCGAACTCGGCCTTGGCGTCGCGCTGCTGGGCCGGCATGAAGAAGCTGGCGTCGACCACCGAGACCCGGGGATCGTGCAGGTGCTCGGCCAGCCAGCGGGCTTCGACGAGGGGAGGGAAAGCGGTGTCGGGCATGGAGCGTTCCTGAAATCACGAAGGGTTTCGGGATGATACCATCGCCGTCCGCCCATCCGGCGGGCAAAAAAAGACCCGCCGAAGTGGCGGGTCAAGCGTGAGCTCTATGGCACACGAGGAGGAGACCGTCGATGTTTGCGAAATCGGGCCCGGTGCTTATTTTCCGAGCGAGCGGTAATGGTTCCAGCAATAGCCGACGCTGCCGGCGAAGGTGCCGAAGACCGCCGTGAACAGGACAAGTTCGAGAGCAGTCATAAGAAATACCTCGAGCCTTGAAAGTGGAACACGGCTCTAGGTTATAGAGATCGCATTGTGTTGACAATGTCGGTATATAGCAATTCATTGTTAACTGAACAAAACGCATTGGCCGCGGTCCGCTTCGGCGGGGTCAGGCCGAGGCCAGCAGATTGTCGAGGATGCGTTCGTAGATGGCGGACAGCGCTTCGAGGTCGTCGAGGTCGACGTGTTCGTCGATCTTGTGGATGCTGCCATTGAGCGGTCCCAGCTCCACCACCTGGGCGCCGGTCGGGGCGATGAAGCGGCCGTCGGAGGTGCCGCCGCCGGTGTCGGCACGCGTACCGCGGCCGGTGACTGCGGCAATGGCGTCGCGGGTCGCGCTCACCAGCTCCGTTTCCCGGGTCAGAAAGGGCGCGCCGGACAACCGCCAGCTCAACTCGTAGCGCAGGCCGTGGCGGTCGAGAATGGCTTCCACCCGCCGCTGGATGTCCTCCACCGTGAGTTCGGTCGAAAAGCGGAAATTGAACAGGAGCTCGAGCCTGCCGGGAATGACGTTGTCCGCACCGGTCCCCGCGCGGATGTTGGAGACCTGGAAGCTGGTGGGCGGGAAGAATTCATTCCCTTCATCCCACACTTCGGACGTCAGTTCGTGGAGTGCGGGAGCGAAGCGGTGGATGGGATTGTCCGCCTTATGCGGATAGGCGACATGGCCCTGCACGCCCAGAACCCGCAGCACGCCGCACAAGGAGCCCCGGCGGCCGACCCGGATGACGTCGCCCAGCAGATCGAAGCTCGAAGGTTCGCCGACCAGGCACCAGTCGATCGCCGTGCCTCTCGATTTCAGGACCTCCACCACCTTGACCACGCCGTTGTGGGCCGAGCCTTCCTCGTCGCTGGTCAGCAGGACGGCGATGGAACCCCGGTGCCCGGGACGGCGGGCGACGAAGCGCTGCAAGGCCGTGGTCATGGCCGCGACGCTTCCCTTCATGTCGGCCGCACCGCGGCCGTACAGCCTGCCGTCGCGGATTTCGGGCTCGAAAGGGGGGGACGACCAGTCTTCCAAGGGGCCCGGCGGCACCACGTCGGTATGGCCGAGAAACACGAAGAGCGGCGCAGCGTCGCCACGCCGGAGCCAGAGGTTCTTGGTGTCGCCGAAATTCAGCCATTCGACCTGGAAGCCTTGCGGTGCCAGCCGTTCGATCACCAGGTCCATGCAGCCGGCGTCTTCGGGGGTGACGGACTCGCGCCGGATCAACTCGACGGCGAGATTCAGGGTATCGCTCATGGCGCGGACGGGAGGTCGGTAAGGCCGAGGAAGAATTTGCCCGCGTCTTCGATGACCGGGCGCTTGATCAGCGTCGGGTGTTCCAGCATGAGTTCCAGCGCGCGGGCGCGGTCGAGCGGCATGCGGGCGGATTCCGGAAGCGCGCGCCATGTGGCGCTGCGGCGGTTGAGCAGGTCCTCCCAGCCCAAGCCGCTCTCCATGCGTTCGAGCAGCAGATGGTCCAGCCCGTCGGTACGGAGATCGTGGAAGCGCACGGTGCGTCCCCGGCTTTCCAAGGTTCGGCGCGCCTTGCGGCAGGCATCGCAGTTGGCGATGCCGTACAGGGTGAGGGTGGCCATGTTCAGAACTTGAGGTCTTCGAGGTTCGATATCCGCGGCTCGATCCGGCCGCCCTCGCTGTCGCCGTGGACGATCGCGGGTTCCCGGCGGATTTCGTCCCGGACCTGCCGGGCGATTTCGCCCGTGTCGTAGTACGGGCTGGCCGGGACGCGGATCAAAGGCAGTCCGGCGGCGTGGCACAGCAGCGCGACCGGGTCGTCTGTTTCCTGAGCCTTTCGTCCCGCCCCGTGCTCGCCCAGCTCCACGATTCCGGCGACGGACAGGTCGGCCTTGTGGCAGAGCACGAACGTGAAGCGGCGGCCCGCCATCGACTGGTAAAGCTTGCCCGCCTCCTTGCGGCTGATGCCGCGATGCGGAGACAGGATGTCGCTCGCCCGGATTTTCGCGAAGATTTCGAATTCGTCCTCGACCGCGCTTTTCAGGACGGCAAACAAGGCATGTTCTTCCGGGGAGAACAGGATCCGCTTGATTTGGCAGGGAAGCGTGCGGGCGCGCCTGAGCTTGCGCCGGGGGATGGCGCGTATCAGCCAGCTGACGGCCAGGAGAGCCGCCGCGCCATAGAGGTACCAAAGCCAATTCATCGGGATGCCGAGTCGACGCCGGGAGATTCGGGGAACGGACAAAGATACCAGAGCCGAGACGCGATTTCCCGCAAGGCTGGGAAAATTCGGGAAGCAGTGTTTTTCCGCGGCGCGAATGGCGGCTCAATACACCCGCTTCTGGGGCGGTATCGGCTCCACGTCGGAGGTCAAAGTATGGAGGTGGACCGGCCGGTAGCTTACGGCCGTTTCGTGCCGTTCATCGAGCCAAAGCAGCGAGTGCTTGAGCCAGTTGACATCGTCCCGCTCGGGGAAGTCCTCGCGGGCATGGCTGCCGCGGCTTTCCTCCCGGTTGAGCGCGGCGGCGACGGTCACCATGGCCTGCTGCAGAAGATTTTCCAGCTCCAGGGTTTCGAGCAGGTCGGTGTTCCAGATCAATGAGCGGTCCCGGATGCACACGTCGCGGAAGGATTCCATGATCCGCTTCAGCTCATTCACGCCGTCCCGCAAGACCTCGCCGGTCCGGAACACGCTGGCGTGGCTCTGCATCGTGCGCTGCATGTCCAGCCGGATTTCCGCGGTGCGGCGGCTGCCATCGGCATGGCGCAGGCGGTCGAAGCGGGCCAGGGCGGCATCGCAGGCGCCCTCGGGCAGAGGCTTGTGCATCTGGCGCGGACGGATCAATTCGGCGCAGCGCAGCGCGGCTGCGCGCCCGAACACCACCAGGTCCAGCAGCGAGTTCGATCCCAGCCGGTTGGCGCCGTGCACGGAGACGCAGGCGCCCTCGCCGATCGCCATCAGGCCCGGCACCACGGCTTCCGGATTCCCGTCCTTCAGGGTCACGACTTCCGCGCGGTAGTTGGTGGGAACGCCGCCCATGTTGTAATGCACGGTCGGCAGTACCGGGATCGGCTCACGGTTCACGTCGATGCCGCCGAAAATCCGCGCGGTCTCGGCGACGCCGGGGAGGCGCTCGTGGATGACGGCCGGGTCGAGATGTTCCAGATGCAGGTGCAGGTGGTCCTTTTCCGGGCCGAGGCCGCGGCCTTCGCGGATCTCGATCGTCATGGCGCGGCTGACCACGTCGCGCGAGGCGAGGTCCTTCGCATGCGGGGCGTAGCGCTCCATGAAGCGCTCGCCTTCGGAATTGGTGAGATAGCCGCCCTCGCCCCGCACGCCCTCGGTGATGAGGCAGCCGGCGCCGTAGATGCCGGTGGGATGAAACTGGACGAACTCCATGTCCTGCAAGGGCAGGCCGGCCCGCAGCGCCATCGCGTTGCCGTCGCCGGTGCAGGTATGGGCCGAGGTGGACGAGAAATAGGTCCGCCCGTAGCCGCCGGTCGCGAGCAGGGTCATGTGCGCCCGGAAAAGATGCAGGGTACCGTCGTCCAGACGCCAGGCCAGCACGCCGCGGCATTCGCCTTCATCCATGAGAAGGTCGAGTGCGAAATATTCGGCGAAGAACTCGGCTTCGTGTTTCAGCGACTGCTGGTACAGGGTCTGCAGGATCGCATGGCCGGTATGGTCCGCGGCGGCGCAGGTGCGCTGGGCCACGCCTTTGCCGTAGCGCGTGGTCATGCCGCCGAAGGGGCGCTGGTAAATCTTGCCGTTTTCAGTGCGCGAGAACGGAACGCCGTAGTGTTCCAGCTCGATGACCGCCGGCATGGCCTCGCGGCACATGTATTCGATCGCGTCCTGGTCGCCCAGCCAGTCCGAGCCCTTGACCGTGTCGTACATGTGCCAGCGCCAGTCGTCCTCGCCCATGTTGCCCAGCGCCGCGCTGATGCCGCCCTGCGCCGCCACGGTGTGGCTGCGGGTGGGAAATACCTTGGTGATGCAGGCCGTCTTGAGGCCCTTCTCGGCCATTCCCAGGGTGGCGCGCAATCCCGCCCCGCCGGCGCCGACCACGACGGCATCGTAGGTGTGCCGGACGATTTCGTAGGCCTTGCTCATGTCAGCTACGCGAATACGATGCGGAGGATGGCGTAGACCGCTGCCAGCGTGAGGAAGGAAACCACCAGTTTGATGCCGAGGATGCCGACCAGCTTGAGCCAGTCGAGATGGACGTAGTCCTCGATGACGACCTGCAAGCCGAGCATCGTGTGGTAGAAGACGATCAGTATGAAAGACAGAAGCAGCAGGGTATTCCAGGGCACGTTGATCCATGCCACCAGCTCGGCATGGCTGGCGGAAGGAAGCAGGGCCACGCTGAAGGCGAACCAGAGTCCCAGCGGGACCAGGGCTACCGCCGTCACCCGCTGCCGCCACCAGTCGTGCAGCCCTTCGCGGGCGGAGCCGAGGCCGCGGGCCCGGGCGAGCGGGGTCCTGTAGTTTTTCATCGGGTTCAGCTCCGGGCGATGGTGGCGACGGCGACGGCCAGTACCAGCACGAGCGCAGCCGCGAGCTCGCCCAGCGCGTAATAGGTGAGGGAGTCCCGCGAGAAACCGTGTCCGGTGTCCCAGGCAAGATGGCGGATGCCATGGGAAAGATGAAAAAGCAGAGCGGCGATCCAGGCCCATAGCAGGATTCTGCCCACGATGCCGGACAGGAACGCGTGGACCGGTGCATAGGCCGACGGCCCCTGTACCACCGACATGAGCACCAGCACCAGTCCGACCAGTCCCAGACTGAGCAGGACGCCGGTGATCCGGTGGGTAATGGAAAGCAACGCGGTGACCGGCAGGCGATAGACCTGGAGGTGAGGGGAAAGCGGACGTTCGCGGACGGACGGGCGGGGCGGCTCGGTGTTCATTCTCTCCATGGGCGGCGCGATATCCTCCCGGCTCAGGCGCCGCCGCGTGCGGCCCGCTCGCGATCGCGCCGGAGGTTCATGGCGCCGG
Source organism: Methylococcus sp. ANG (assembly GCF_040730495.1). Taxonomy (NCBI): domain Bacteria; kingdom Pseudomonadati; phylum Pseudomonadota; class Gammaproteobacteria; order Methylococcales; family Methylococcaceae; genus Methylococcus; species Methylococcus sp. ANG. Next base: position 481,872 of record NZ_CP160399.1, read on the forward strand.
CGTCACTTTCCAGCGCCGCTCAGAACGAGCTTCACCACACCGTACACCGTCAGGACGAAAACGACCGTTCCGATGATGCCGGCCACGATGTACGCCTTGGCTGAGCCGTGCTGGAAGTCGCGGAGCCGGTTCTTTTCGCTCTGTACGCCGAAAGCGCCGGCCAGCGTGCTGGCGATCACTTGCAGCAGATTGGGTTTGTCTTGAGTGTCGGACATGCTGGGTGTCGGGTTCGCGGCGGAACGTCCCTGTTCGAGCCGTCGGTCAGGATGCCGGAGTGGAAGACTTCTTCCGGAGCAGATAGTACTTGATTCCGAAGGCGCCGGCGATCACCAGGAACACCATGCCCACGGCGATCTTGTCACTGCTGATCACGTCCTCGTCCACGTTCAGGCCGTAAGTGCGCACGTAGGTGCTCAGGAAATAAAGCGTCTGAACCGTGGCGATGGACAGAGTTAGAGAGACGATGAACTTGTCGGCGACCGGGTGGTCCGAAAACGCCACCTTGTCGAAGAAGAGCTTGACGATCAGATAGCCCGGTACGAACATTTCCAGGATGGTGATCACGAAGCGTTCGACCCAGTAGAACGGAGAGGTCGTGGCGAACACCGACAGCAGGATGATGACGATGGCGCTAACGCCGGCGATGCCGATCCAGAGTTTCTTGTCTACTTCGCTGAATTCCAAAAAGTCGCTGATTTTCATTGTTTTTCTCCTAGCGTTTCTTGAAGAAATAGAAACCTTCTATTCCTCCTTTCAATATCATGCCGTCGCCGGTCATTTCCTGGACCGCGTAATCGATCGTCTTGCCGGGGCGGCCGGGATCGTCGGCGGAAATCTTGCCGTTCACGATCTGGTATTTCCATTCGTGCACGTCGTTCATCTTCAGGTGCCGGTTGTAACCCGAGGTCACGATGACGCCGTCGGCACGGAATTCCCATGTCCGGTTTTCCTCGATCCTGGGGCCCTTCAGCGAGGAAGACACGGTTTCGAGCTGCCAGATTCCCACGATTTCGCTCGCATCCTTCAGGTAAACGTCGGCGGCTGCGGTGCCCGCCGACAGTCCCGCGAGCAGCGCGATGCCCGCCAGGGTAGAAAAACGCTTCATTCCGATCCTCCTCATAAGTGCCCGTTGCGGGATGGCGTCTCTCCTTCCGTTCGTCGGGGAGGCGCTCAAGTCCGTTCCTAAAGTTCCTTATCAATTGTCTCCCGGTTGACTCGCATCTGGCAAGGAACCCGCCAAGTTTATCCATGGCGCCCAAGCGAATACAATGGAGCGCTTTCGCCTCGGCTGTCGATCATGACCATTCTCGTTACCGCAGCGGAGCGTTCCTCGCTCCTAAGACGTCTGCTCAAGGAACGCATCCTGTTTCTCGATGGCGCCATGGGTACCATGATCCAGCGCCATAAGCTGGGGGAGGCCGATTACCGGGGCCAGCGTTTCGCCGACTGGCCGCAGGACGTCAAGGGCAACAACGACCTCTTGTCGCTGACCCGTCCGGACGTGATCGAGGCCATCCACTGGGCCTATCTCGAAGCCGGCGCCGACATCCTGGAAACCAACACCTTCAACGCCACCCGCATCAGCATGGCGGATTACGGCATGGAGGCGCTGGTCTACGAGATCAACCTGGCTTCGGCCCGGCTGGCGCGGCAGGCGGCGGACCGCATGAGCCGACAGACGCCGGACCGGCCGCGCTTCGTCGCGGGCGTCCTGGGGCCGACCAGCCGGACCGCCTCGATTTCGCCCTCGGTCAACGATCCGGGCTTCCGCAACATCAGCTTCGACGAACTGGTCGAGGCCTACACCGAGGCCGTGCGTGGCCTGGTCGACGGCGGTGCCGACATCATACTGATCGAGACCATCTTCGATACCCTCAACGCCAAGGCGGCGGTGTTCGCGGTCGAGCAGTTCTTCGAGCAACAGGGCTACAGCCTGCCGGTGATGATCTCCGGCACCATCACCGACGCCTCCGGTCGCACCCTCTCGGGCCAGACCGCCGAAGCCTTCTGGAATTCGCTGCGCCATGCCAGGCCGATCTCGATCGGCCTCAACTGCGCACTCGGCGCCAAGCAGCTCCGTCAGTACATCGAAGAACTTTCCCGCATCGCCGACACCCACGTCTCGGCGCATCCCAACGCGGGCCTGCCCAACGAATTCGGCGAATACGACGAATCGCCCGAGGCGATGGCGCGCGAGATCGCCGACTGGGCCGAACAGGGCTTTCTCAACATCGTTGGCGGCTGCTGCGGCACCACGCCGCCGCACATCGAGGCGATCCACGATGCGGTCGAGCATTTCCCGCCGCGGCGCATTCCCGAGATTCCGCCGGCCTGCCGGCTGGCGGGGCTGGAGCCCTGCAACATCACGGCGGATTCGCTGTTCGTCAACGTCGGCGAGCGCACCAACGTCACCGGCTCGGCGGCTTTCCGGCGCCTGATCCGCGAGGCGAAATACGACGAGGCCCTGGAAGTCGCCCGCCAGCAGGTCGAAAGCGGTGCCCAGGTGATCGACGTCAACATGGACGAGGGCATGCTGGATTCGCGTGCCGCGATGGTGCAGTTCCTCAACCTCATCGCCTCGGAGCCGGACATCGCCCGCGTCCCGGTGATGATCGATTCGTCCAAGTGGGACATTCTGGAAGCCGGGCTCAAGTGCATCCAGGGCAAGGGCATCGTCAACTCGATCTCGCTCAAGGAAGGCGAGGCGGCCTTCCTCCACCACGCACGGCTGGTGCGGCGCTACGGCGCGGCGGTGATCGTCATGGCTTTCGACGAGCAGGGCCAGGCCGACACCCGCGCGCGCAAGGTCGAGATCTGCGAGCGGGCCTACAAACTGCTGACTGAACAGGTCGGCTTCCCGGCCGAAGACATCATCTTCGACCCCAACATCTTCGCGGTGGCGACCGGCATCGAGGAGCACGACCGCTATGGTCTCGACTTCATCGAGGCCGTGGCCGAGATCAAGGCGAGGCTGCCGCATGCGCTGATTTCCGGCGGCGTCTCCAACGTCTCGTTCTCGTTCCGCGGCAACAACCCGGTGCGCGAGGCCATCCACGCGGTGTTCCTGTACCATGCCATCCGTGCCGGGATGGACATGGGGATCGTCAACGCCGGCCAGCTCGCCATCTACGAAGAGGTGCCGGAGGAACTGCGTGACGCGGTGGAGGACGTCATCCTCGCCCGCCGCGAGGACGCCACCGAGCGCCTGCTCGCCATCGCCGACCGCTACCGGGGCGAGGAGGGGGCCGTGGCCGAACGCAAGGCCGACCTGGCCTGGCGCGCGCTGCCGGTGGACAAGCGCCTGGAGCATGCCCTGGTCAAGGGCATCGACGAGTTCATCGAGGCCGATACGGAAGAGGCCCGCCGGCAGTTCGAGCGACCGCTGCACGTCATCGAGGGGCCGCTGATGGCCGGGATGAACGTGGTCGGCGACCTGTTCGGCGCCGGCAAGATGTTCCTGCCCCAGGTGGTCAAGTCGGCCCGGGTGATGAAGAAAGCCGTGGCCTATCTGATGCCGTACATGGACGCCGAGAAGGCCGGGGGCGCCTCCGGCTCCAACGGCAAGATCCTCATGGCGACGGTGAAGGGCGACGTGCACGACATCGGCAAGAACATCGTCGGTGTGGTGCTGCAGTGCAACGGCTTCGAGGTGGTCGATCTGGGCGTGATGGTGGCTTGCGACAAGATATTGCAGACCGCCCGTGAGGAGAACGTCGACGTCATCGGCCTGTCCGGCCTGATCACGCCCTCGCTGGACGAGATGGTGCACGTCGCCAGGGAAATGGAGCGGCTCGGGTTCGAAATCCCGCTCATGATCGGCGGCGCGACGACCTCCCGCGCGCATACGGCCGTGAAGATCGAACCCAATTACCGTGGGCCGACCGTCTACGTGACCGACGCCTCGCGCAGCGTCGGTGTGGCGAGCAGCCTGCTCAGCGCAGACCTGAAGGACGAATTCACCGCCAGGGTGCGCAAGGAATACGAGGAGGTGCGGCAGCATCACGCTGGACGGCGGGCGCAGGGGACTCTATTGAGCCTGGAGCGGGCGAGACGCCGAGCTTTCCACACCGACTGGGCGCATTATGCGCCGCCCAAGCCGCGCCTGCTGGGGCTGGAGGTGTTCGATTCGTACCCGCTCGCGGAGATCGCCGACTACATCGACTGGTCGCCGTTCTTCCATACCTGGGAGCTGGCCGGCAGCTATCCGAAGATATTGGACGACGAGGTGGTGGGCGACCATGCCCGCACCCTGCTGCAGGATGCCCGCGCCATGCTGGCGCTCCTGATCGAGCAGCGCTGGCTCACCGCCCGTGGCGTGATCGGCTTCTTCCCCGCCAATTCGGAAGGGGACGACATCGTGCTGTGGACCGACGACAGCCGTACCGAGCGGCTGGCGGTGCTGCACCATCTGCGCCAGCAGCAGGAGAAACCGGGCGGCCAGCCCGACTACTGCCTGGCGGATTTCATCGCGCCGGTCGGCAGCGGGGTGACGGACTACGTGGGCGGCTTCGCGGTCACCGCGGGGCACGGCATCGAGGCGCAGTTGGAGCGGTTCGCCCGGGCCCACGACGACTACAGCGGCATCATGCTGAAGGCCTTAGCCGACCGACTGGCCGAGGCCTTCGCGGAGCTGATGCACCGGCGGGTGCGGCGGGAGTTCTGGGGCTATGCGCCGGAGGAATCCTTGGGCAACGATCAGCTGATCGCCGAGGAATACCGCGGCATCCGGCCGGCGCCGGGCTATCCGGCCTGCCCCGACCACACCGAAAAGGCCACTTTGTTCCGCCTGCTGGACGCCGAGGCCAACACCGGCATCTCGCTGACCGAAAGCTTCGCCATGTATCCGGCTTCCTCGGTCAGCGGCTGGTATTTCTCGCACGCGTCGGCAAAGTATTTCAACGTCGGCAAGCTCGGCCGCGACCAGGTAGAGGACTACGCCCGCCGCAAGGGGATGGCGGTTCGCGAGGTCGAGCGCTGGCTGGCGCCGAGTCTGGGCTACGATGCCGACTGAGTCCGGCTTGAGCCTGTACGGCACCGCCGGCTGCCATCTGTGCGAGGAGGCCGAGTCGGTGCTGGCGGGCCTGGGGGTGGCGGCGACGGCGGTGGACATCGCCGGCGATGACGATCTGTCGCAGCGGTACGGCATCCGGATTCCGGTGCTGCGGGACGGCGCGGGGCGCGAGCTGGGCTGGCCGTTCGACGCCGAAGCGGTGCGGCGGTTTCTTGGAGGCTGATGACTACGTGCGGACTGGTTCCATGGGGAAGGGAGAATCCTGGGCATAGCGGGCGTCGTTCCGGCCGGGAAGCCGGAACCCAGGGCCATGGAAGGCAAGTTCGGGAATCCACGCACCACACAGCGCAATGCGGGTCCGGCATACTTCCCATCCCCCGGATCAAGTCCGGGGCAAGCTTTGGGAACTGGATGCCGGAGTCCGATCCGGCATGACTGAATCGAAGGGGAATAGAGGCCATGAGTCAGAACGACTATCGCATCGAAAAAGACAGCATGGGCGAACTGCGGGTTCCGGCCTCCGCGCTCTACGCGGCGCAGACCCAGCGCGCCATCGACAATTTTCCGGTGAGCGGCCTGGTTCTGCCGCCGGCGTTCATCCGTGCCGTCGCCCGGATCAAGCAGTGCGCGGCCCGGGTCAACATGGCGCTGCGGCATCTAGAGACCGCCAAGGGCGAGGCGATCGTGGCGGCAGCGGAGGAGGTCATTGCCGGAGCCTATACCGACCAGTTCCCTGTCGACGTGTTCCAGACCGGTTCCGGCACCAGCACCAACATGAACGTCAACGAAGTCCTGGCGACGCTGGCTTCCCGGCGCGCGGGAACGCCAGTGAGCGCCAATGACGACGTCAACATGGGCCAGAGCAGCAACGACGTCATCCCCACGGCGATTCACGTCAGCGCTGCGCTGGCGGTCAACGAACATCTGATCCCGGCACTGGAACACCTGGCGGCGACGATACGCTACAAGGGCGCGGCGCATCCGGACGTGGTGAAGACCGGGCGCACCCATCTGATGGACGCCATGCCGGTGCGGCTGGAGCAGGAGCTTTCCGGCTGGGCGCTGCAGGTCGCCAACGGCGTCGACCGGCTGCGGGCCAGCCTGCCGCGGCTGTACAAGCTGGGGCAGGGCGGCACGGCGGTGGGCACCGGCATCAACGCCGATCCGGCTTTCGCCACCCGCTTCGCCGAAGCCCTGGCCGATGCCACCGGCCTGCCGTTCCGGCCGAACGATTCGTTCTTCGAGAGCCTGAGCTGCCAGGACGCGGCGGTCGAACTGTCGGGCCAGCTCAAGACCATTGCCGTGGGCCTCATGAAGATCGCCAACGATCTGCGCTGGATGAATTCCGGGCCCTTGGCCGGCCTGGGCGAGATCGAGCTGCCCGCGCTCCAGCCCGGCAGCTCCATCATGCCCGGCAAGGTCAATCCGGTGATTCCCGAGGCCGCCTGCATGGTGGCGGCGCAGGTGATCGGGAACGATGCCACCATCACGGTGGCCGGGCAGTCGGGTTCTTTCCAACTCAACGTGATGCTGCCGGTGATCGCCTACAACCTACTGCAGAGCATCGAGCTGCTGGCCAATACGGCCCGACTGCTGGCCGACAAAGCCATCGCCGATTTCCGGGTGCGCGAGGACAATCTGCGCCGTGCTCTGGCGACGAATCCGATCCTGGTCACCGCGCTCAATCCGGTCATCGGCTACATGAAGGCGGCGGAAATCGCCAAGGCCGCCTACCGGACGGGGCGGCCGATCCTGGACGTGGCCATGGAAATGACCGGCATGGCCCGCGAAGAGCTGGAGCGACTGCTCGATCCGGTGGGGCTGACCACCGGGGGCATCCACGGCGTGCCGACCGGCGGGGCGGGCTGATCCTCTGCCTCGACAGCATGACGGACAGCGCCATGGGACTGTTCAATCTGCCCAAGAATTCGGTGGTCCAGCCGGGCAAGACTTATCCGGCGCCGGAAGGCGTCCGGCGCGTGAAGGTCGTCCAGGTCTACCGCTGGGATCCGGATGCGGGTGGAAACCCGCGGCTCGACACCTACCCCATCGACCTGGACCGCTGCGGGCCGATGGTGCTGGATGCCCTGATCAAGATCAAGAACGAGATCGACAGTAGCCTGGCGTTCCGGCGCTCCTGCCGCGAGGGCGTGTGCGGTTCCTGCGCCATGAACATCGACGGCCGCAACACGCTGGCCTGCACCAAGCCCTTGAGCGACTGCGGCGAACCGGTCCGGATCTATCCGCTGCCGCACCAGCCGGTCGTCAAGGATCTGGTGCCGGATCTCACCCATTTCTATGCCCAGTATGCTTCGATCAAACCCTGGATCGAGGCCCAGACCCCGCCGCCCGCGGACCGTGAGCGCCTGCAGAGCAAGGCGGAGCGGGCCGAGCTGGACGGCCTGCACGAATGCATCCTGTGCGCGTGCTGTTCCACCGCGTGCCCGAGCTACTGGTGGAATGGCGACCGCTTCCTGGGGCCGGCCGCCCTGCTCCAGGCCTACCGCTGGATCGCCGACAGCCGGGACGAAACCACCGGCGAGCGCCTGGATGCGCTGGAAGACCCCTTCAAGCTGTTCCGCTGCCACACCATCATGAACTGCACCGAGGCCTGCCCGAAGGGCCTCAATCCGGCGCGGGCGATCGCCGAGATCAAGAAGCTGCTGGTCGAGCGCCAAAAATGAACGGACAGGGCCGGCTGCTGTGGCGCTGCCGCCGGGGGATGGCCGAACTGGACCGGATACTCGCGCTTTATGTGGACGGCGGTTACCGGCATGCGGACGCCGCCGAGCGGCATGCGTTCGAGCGCCTCTTGGACATGCAGGACACCGAACTCTGGCGTTGCCTGACCGGCCTAGCCCGTCCCGAAGATCCGGCGCTGGCCGCCATGGCGGCCAAACTCCGCGCTCTCGCCACCGGTGAGCGTGCGGCATGCTGACCGTGGAACCGGTTCCCTCGCGTATTCATTCGCTGGCCACGTGCGCCGTCGGCCTGTTGGCTTGCGCCGGCATCTGGATCGCGGGAATTCCGCTGCCGGCCAAGCTGGGCGTCACCATGGGCCTGGCGGGCTACGCCGCGCTCCTCCGGGGTCGCCGGGGTTTCGGCGCGCGTCTCGACGGCACGGGCGGCTGGAGCTTGATTTCTTCCGGCGGAGAGACGTACCCGGCGAAGCTGATGGGCTCGAGTTTCGCGTCCTCCCTCTGCGTGGTGCTGCATTTCTCGACGGCGCACGGCCGGGTTGCGGTCCCCGTGTTCAGGGACAGCGTCGACGCCGAAACCTATCGCCGCCTCCGCGTCCAGCTGCGCTGCGGCGCGATGTCGCAACAAAGCCGGAACGCCGGCCTTCTCCATTGAAGCAGCGCCGATGAGCCGTCTCCGCATCTGCCGTTCCCCCGCCGCCGCCCATCCGCTTCCGCCCGCCGGTCGGCCGGATGCGGCATTGCACGCCCGCTTGTCCGATGCGATGCGGCGTCATCTCTCGCCCGCCGCCGCAACCCTCCTGGCCGAGCCCGTGCCGAGCGGGGACGGCGAATGGATCGACTGGTACACCTCGCTGGCGGGCCAGCCCGTTCCATTGCACGCTCTGGGCGGGGAGGCCTTACGGCGTGCGCGCAACCTGCTGGAGGACCGCATCCAGGCCATGCTGGCGCTGGCGGAGCGGCTGGCTCCCGCCGATCCGGACCTGGCTGATGCAATGCGCCTGGCGGCGGGTTTTCCCGATGAGTCCGCGGTCTATGTAGTCGATGGCCAGCCAGTACTGACGTTCTGGGGCTACGGTGCCGCGACACGGACTGAGCCTGCCGCTTCGGCTTCCGGTCGGTCGTCGGCGAAGCTTTTCCGCCGGCTGTGGCTGGCCATGGCCGGCCTGATTCTGGCCGCCGCTCTGGGGTGGGCCGGTTTCCGTTTCGACTTGTGGCGCTGGCCGCCCTGGGGGCCGGATTACGCCGCCATGCTCGCTGCCGAAAGGGAGGCCGGCGACGGCCTGCGACGTGCCCTGCTCGAACGCCAGTCCGATCTGGCGCGTGCCCTGGGCCAATGCGCGCTCGAGGCCCAGCGTGACGCCTTGGCGCAGGAAGGGGAACTGTTGGCCGGGAGGCTGGAGGCGCTGACGGCCGAGTTGGCCGGAAGCCTGGAGACTTGCCGGGACGAGGCAGCGCTGGACGCCTTGTCGAAGGAGCGTGACGCACTGCACGGCCAACTCGCGGGACTGCAGCGGGAGCTGGGAGCCGCGCTGGAAAAGTGCAGCGGCGCCAAACTGAGCGCCGAGTCGGCCCGGTTGCGCGCCAGGCTGGCGGCGTTGCAGGGGAGGCTCGCCGACAAACTGGCCGCCTGCGGCAAGAAACTGCCCGCCAAGACCGCCGAAACGACCTCGCCGCCCGCCGTCTCGCCTATTCCGGAAGCCTCGCCCAACCCCGTCAAGCCAGCCGAGGGCCTGCCGCCCTGTCCCGGTGAACGCCCCCCCGAGGATGCGCCGGACGTCGCGATCGTGCTCGATGCTTCCGGCAGCATGCGCATTCCCGCCGTCCTCGACGGGAACAGCGCCCAGCTCATCGCCCGCTTCGAGCGCTGCATGATGGACAGCGGGATGCTCGCCCCCGTGGTCTGTGCGGACCTCATCGGTGCCTACGAATCGATCACCCAGGCCGGCCGCGGCCCCACCCGGCTGATGGCGGCCCAGCGCGCGGTGAACAACGTCGTGACCGGCCTGCCGGGCGACGTCGACGTCGGGCTGGTGGTCCTGGAGGACTGCCCCGAGGCTTCCGATTACGGCATGTACGACGGCGCCCGCCGGGGGCAGCTCCTGCGGCGGGTCAACGGCCTGATTCCGCGCAAGGGCACGCCGCTGGGCAACGGCATCGTGCGGGCCGCGAACAAGGTGGACGGCGTGCGGGCGCCGGCGGTCATGGTCGTCGTGTCGGACGGCAAGGACAGTTGCAACGCGGACCCCTGCTCCATCGCCGCGGCGGTCAAAGCCGCCAAGCCCAAACTCAAGATCAACGTGGTGGACATCGTCGGTGACGGCGCCGTGAGCTGCATCGCGAGGGCCACGGGTGGCGACGTACTCACCCCCAGGTCGGGCATGAGCCTGGACCAGATGGTGCGGCAGGCCGCGAAGGATGCCGAGAAGCCGGAACATTGCAAGTAGCCGTATCGAGGGCGAGCGCCTGGGCCACTTCCGCTATTCGTTGGCGACGATCTGGATGGAGTCGTCCTTGGGCGCGTATTTGTCGATGCCGCCCTGTTCGCTGAGCTTGATCATCAAGCGCACTTCGTTCTTGGAGTCGGCGGAGTAGAGGGCATCCTCGTAGCCGATCCTGCCCGCCTTGAACAGTTCGAACAGCGCCTGGTCGAAGGTCTGCATGCCCAGTTCGCGCGACTGCTTCATGACCTCCTTGAGCTTGTGGACCTCTCCTTGGCGGATCAGGTCGGAGACCAGGGGCGTGTTGATGAGGATTTCCACCGCCGGATAGCGTCCCTTGCCGTCGGCGCGCTTGACGAGCTGCTGGGCGATGATGGCGCGGAGGTTCAGCGACAGGTCCATGAACAGCTGCGGATGCATGTCTTCCGGAAAGAAATGGAGGATGCGGTCCAGCGCCTGGTTGGCGTTGTTGGCGTGCAGGGTGCTCAGACAGAGATGGCCGGTTTCGGCGAAGGTGATGGCCTGCTGCATGGTCTCGCGGGTGCGGATCTCGCCGATGAGGATCACGTCCGGTGCCTGCCGCAGAGTGTTCTTCAGCGCGACTTCGTAGGATTCGGTGTCGATGCCGACCTCGCGCTGGGTGACGATGCAGCCCGCGTGCGGGTGTACGAACTCCAGGGGATCCTCGATGGTGATGATGTGGCCGCTGGAGTGCTCGTTGCGGTACTTGAGCAACGCCGCCAGCGAAGTGGACTTGCCGGTGCCGGTCGCGCCCACGAACAGGATCAGGCCGCGCTTGGTCATGACCAGGTCGTTGAGGATGGACGGCAGATCGAGCTGTTCCACGGTGGGAATCTCGGTCTCGATCCGGCGCAGCACCATGCCGGGACTGTTCCGCTGGACGAAGGCGCTGACCCGGAACCGGCCCAGCCCGGCCGCCGAGAGGGCGAAGTTGCATTCGTTGGTGTTTTCGAACTCGTCGCGCTGGCGCTGGTTCATGATGCCGAGGACGAGCTGGCGCACCTGTTCGGCGCTCAGTTTGGTGCTGGACAGCGGCACGATGGTGCCGTTGACCTTCATGCAGGGCTCCTTGGCCGCGGTGATGAAGAGATCGGACGCTTTCTTCAGCACCATCAGTTTGAGCAGCGATTCGAATTCCATGGTGGAGCTCCGGGCTAGAACGCGGCCTTGTTGACGGCGATTTCGCGGGCGACCTGGCGGGTGATGACCCCTTTTTCCACCAGTTCCTGGAGGTGCTGGTCCAGGGTCTGCATGCCGTCCTTGCGGCCGGTCTGGATCGTCGAGTACATCTGGGCGACTTTGGCCTCCCGGATCAGGTTGCGGATGGCCGGGGTGCCGACCATGATTTCCCAGGCCGCGGTCCGGCCGCCGCCGGCTTTCTTGACGAGCGCCTGCGAAATCACGGCTTGCAGCGATTCCGACAGCATGGAGCGGATCATCTCCTTTTCCGCGGCGGGGAATACGTCGACGATGCGGTCGATGGTCTTGGCGGCGGAACTGGTGTGCAGGGTGCCGAACACCAGGTGGCCGGTCTCGGCCGCGGTGAGCGCCAGGCGGATGGTTTCGAGATCGCGCATTTCACCCACCAGGATCACGTCCGGGTCTTCGCGCAGTGCCGAGCGCAAGGCTTCGTTGAAGCCCAAGGTGTTGCGGTGCACCTCGCGCTGGTTGATCAGGCATTTCTTGCTTTGGTGCACGAATTCGATGGGGTCTTCGATGGTCAGGATGTGGGAATAGTCGTTGGAGTTGATGTAGTCGATCATGGCCGCCAGCGTGGTGGACTTGCCCGACCCCGTGGGTCCGGTGACCACGATCAGTCCGCGCGGCTGGCGGGTGACGTCCTGGAAGAATTTCGGGCAGCCCAGTTCCTCCAGCGTGAGGACTTTGGATGGAATGGTCCGGAACACGGCCGCCGCGCCCCGGTCCTGGTTGAAGGCGTTGACGCGGAAACGCGCGACGCCGGGCAGTTCGAACGAGAAGTCGGTTTCCAGGAATTCCTCGAAGTCGCGCCGCTGCTTGTCGTTCATGATGTCATAGACCAGGGCGTGGACTTCCTTGTGCTCCAGCGGCGGCACGTTGATGCGCCGGATGTCGCCGTCGACGCGGATCATCGGCGGCAGCCCCGAGGAAAGGTGCAGGTCTGAGGATTTGTTTTTGACCGAGAAGGCGAGCAGTTCGGCGATATCCATCGGGCGCAGTCGGGTAAAATTCGGAACGGAAAGTATAGCCAACGGTGGGTGGGATGCTGGAACTCCAGGAGAATTTGCAGGCGGTGCGGTGGAGAATCCGGGAGGCGGAGCTGGCTTGCGGCCGTCCGGAAGGCTCGGTGCGGCTGCTGGCCGTCTCGAAAACCCAGCCCGCCGCGGTGTTGCGCGCGGCTTATGGATTGGGCCAGCGGGAGTTCGGCGAAAATTATCTGCAGGAAGCCATGGAGAAACAGGACGCCCTCGCCGATCTCGACATCCTCTGGCACTTCATCGGTCCGATCCAGTCGAACAAGACTCGGCCCATCGCCGAGCGCTTCGACTGGGTGCACGGAATCGACCGCCTGAAAATCGCCCAGCGCCTCAGCGACCAGCGCCCGGAGGAAATGGCGCCATTGAATGTCTGCATCCAGGTCAACATCGGCGGGGAGTCGACCAAATCCGGCGTGGCGCCGGCCGGTCTGGCCGGGCTGGCGCATGCGGTCGCCGCCCTGCCGCGGCTGCGCCTTCGGGGCCTGATGGCGATTCCGGCGCCGACCGCCGATGTGGGGGAGCAGCACGCCGCTTTCCGCCGCCTGCGGGAACTGATGGATGGACTGGACATGCCGGAACTCGATACGCTGTCCATGGGCATGTCCGATGACCTGGAGGCGGCGGTGGCGGAAGGGGCAACCCTGGTGCGCATCGGAACCGCGATTTTCGGCCGCCGTCCGCGCGCCAAGGCGTGAGCTTAGGATTCCGGCATGGCATGCAGCAAATTATGATAATTGAAGTTTTTCAGTCGGGAGGGCAGGGATAATGAAACACAAGACGCTGGGGTTCATCGGGGCCGGCAATATGGCCTCGAGCCTGGTGGGAGGGCTGGTGGCCGACGGTTACCCGGCTCGCGATATCTGGGTGTCGGATGTGGATGAGGCCAAGCTGGACGCGCTTTCGCTGAAATTCGGCGTGAACGTGAGCGGAGACAACCGGCGGGTGGCCGGGCTGGCGGAAATCCTGGTCCTGGCCGTGAAGCCGCAGATCCTCCGCGGAGTGGCGGAAGGCGTGGCGGACATCGTTGCGGAAACCCGGCCGCTGGTGCTGTCGGTCGCGGCCGGCGTCGGCGAGTCCGCCATCGACCGCTGGCTCGGCGGCGGCCAAGCCATCGTCCGCTGCATGCCGAACACTCCCGCGTTGGTCAAGAGTTCCGCGACCGCCCTGCATGCGAACGGCAAGACGGCCTCGGCCCAGCGCAGCGAGGCCGAGAGCATCCTGCGTGCCGTCGGCGTGACCGTCTGGGTCGAGCGGGAGGAAGCGTTGGACGCCGTCACGGCGATTTCCGGTAGCGGACCGGCCTACTTTTTCCTGCTCATGGAAGCGATGGAAAACGCCGCGGCCGGCCTGGGTCTCGATCCCGAGACCGCGCGCCTCCTGGTGCAGCAGACGGCGCTCGGGGCCGCCCGCATCGCCATCGAGTCCGAAGAAGGTCCGGCCCAGCTGCGGCAGCGGGTCACCTCCCCCAAAGGGACGACCGAGCAGGCCATCGGCGTGTTCGAGGAACGAGGGCTGCGTGAGATCGTGCGGGATGCCGTATCGGCCGCTCACGCCAGAGCGATCGAGCTGGCACGGGAACTGGGGGCTTGAGTGATGGACTTGGGCTATCTCGTCAATCCCGCGGTGTTTCTGGTGGAAACACTGTTCGGCCTCTACGTTCTCGCCGTGGTCCTGCGGTTCCTGCTGCAATGGACCGGTGCGGACTATTACAACCCCATATCGCAATTTCTGGTCAAGGTGACCCATCCGCCGCTCAGGCTGCTGCGGCGTTTCATTCCGGCCATTGGCCGGGTCGACACCGCCTCGCTGGTCCTGATGCTGGCGCTGCAGATGCTGGCAAGCTATCTGGTGTTTCTGCTTCAGGGCACAGCCGCCGTTTCGGTTGCGGCCCTGGCGGTGTGGTCGGTTCACGATCTGCTCGATCTCGTATTCAACGTCTTTTTCTTCTGCATCATCGCCCGCGCCTTGCTGAGCTGGTTCGGGCGGATGCCCTACAATCCGGCCGCCTCCCTCCTCACCGGCTTGACCGAGCCGTTGCTGCGCCGCAGCCGCCGCCTGCTGCCGCCGGCCGGCGGGCTCGATCTTTCCCCGCTCGTGCCGCTGATCGGCATCCAGTTGGCCAGGATGCTGATCCTGCCGCCGCTCCAGCAGTTGGCGGCGCTTTTGAACTGACGCGGCAACGGCCGGCCCTGTTCCGGCGAGAGACGATGGCGCCTCTTCTCCCGGAAGAGGCTGAAGGAAAACCCAGACGTCCGAGGAGCGCGCCGGGGCAGGATGCGCGGGGCGGACACCTGAATGGCGGCGGCAAATGGACTACCTGATCCTTGGTTTGGGTGTTGCTTTCGTTCTAACCGCGCTGGCCTGCGCGTTCCGGATGACGCCCAAGCGGGCCGAGGAAGCACTGCGGCGGAGCGCTTTCCACCTGCGCGAGGCGCAGCGGGTGGCCAATCTCGGCAGTTGGGAACTCGATGTGGCGGAAGGCCGGCTGGAATGGTCGGATCAGGTCTTCCGGATTTTCGAGATCGATCCCGAACGGTTCGGAGCGTCCTACGAGGCGTTTCTCGCCCTCGTGCATCCCGACGACAGGGAGGCGGTCGACGCGGCTTACCGCCGCTCGGCCGCCGACAGGCAGCCCTACGAAATCGTCCATCGGCTGCTCATGCCGGACGGCCGCATCAAATATGTCCGGGAACGCTGCGAAACCTTTTACGGTGATGTCGGCCGGCCTCTGCGGTCGGTGGGGACGGTGCAGGACATCAGCGAGCAGCGCAGGCTGGAGGACGGCAGCCGCCTGCTGGCGGCCATCGTGGAAGCCAGTGACGATGCGGTCATCGGCGCCAGCCTCGAAGGGATCGTCGTCAGTTGGAACCGGGCGGCGGAACGGATTTACGGTTATTCCGCGGGCGAGATCATCGGCCAGTCCGTGACACGTCTCTGTCCTCCCGACCGGCGGGAAGAGGTCCGGAACCTCATCGCCCGCGTCGGGCAAGGCGAGCATTTCGTCCAGTTCGAATCGGTCCGGCGGAGGAAAGACGGAACGGCCTTTCCGGTCTCCCAGACCGTGTTTCCGTTCCACGATTCCGCGGGCCGGACGGCCGGCGTCGCCGCGATTTCCCGCGACATCACCGAGCGCCGGCGGGTCGAAAAGGAAAACAAGGAGCGGTTCGATCTCGCCGAGGCGGTGTTCAACCACAACGTGGGATGCCTTGCCATCCTCGACCGCGATTTCAATTTCGTCCGGGTCAATCCCGCCTATGCGCGCGCATGCCGCCGGGACGTTTCCGAATTCGCGGGCCGCAACCATTTCGAACTCTATCCTTCCGAGGCCCTTTCGATCTTCGAGGAGGTCGTACGCAGCGGAATCCGCTACGAAACGTTCGCGCGGCCATTCGTATTTCCCGATCAGCCGGAGCGGGGAACGACCTATTGGGACTGGAGTCTGGTGCCTATCCTGGATGGGGAAGGAAGGGTGGAATATCTGGTCCTATCGCTGTACGAGGTGACCGGACGCGAGCGCGCCGAAGAGCAGCTGCGCCTGGCCGGGGTGGCGTTCAGCCATACCCGCGACGCCGTGATGATCACCGACGCCCAGGGGACGATCGTGTCGGTCAATCAGGCTTTCGAGAGCATCACCGGCTACCCGTCCGGGGCGGCGCTCGGGAAGAATCCGCGGCTGCTGAACTCGGGACAGAACGATGCCGAGTTCTACGCCCAGTTCTGGCACACGCTGCGGACCGAAGGCTACTGGAGCGGGGAAATCTGGAACCGGCACCGCGACGGCCATATTTTCCCGGCGTGGCAGTCGATATCGGCGGTCAAGGGCGGTGATGGCCGCACGACGCACTACGTCAGCATTTTTACCGACATCACCGAGTTCAAGCAGGCCGAGGCGCAGATCCGCTACCTTTCCTATCACGACGACCTGACCGGTCTGCCGAACCGGGCCTTCTTCCAGGTACGGCTGGACCAGCTCATCGAAGCGGCGGAACGGGACCGGAGCCGGATCGCCTTGCTGGTGCTCGATCTGGATCATTTCAAGACCATCAACGATTCGCTGGGGCACAGCGTGGGCGACCAACTGCTGCTGCAGGTGGCCGACCGTCTCAAGGCCAATGCCGACCTGGGGGACACCGTGGCGCGCCAGGGCGGGGACGAATTCATCATCGCGCTGGCGAACTGCGATGCGACGCGGGCGGCTCATGTCGCGGACGACATCGTGTCGGCCGTCGCGAAACCCTATGCCGTCGGCGGCCAGACACTCGTCGTGACGCCGAGCCTCGGCATCAGCCTTTATCCCCACGACGCCGCCGACGCGGAGAGTCTGATCAAGAGCGCGGATGTCGCCATGTACCATGCGAAGTCTCTGGGCCGCAACACCTACCAATTCTTCTCGGCGGAGATGAGCGCCGTGGCCGCCGAGCGGCTTGCCCTGGAAACCGCATTGCACCAGGCCGTGTCGAACTGGGAGTTTCGGCTTTACTATCAGCCGCAGATCGAGGTGTCTTCCCGCCGGCTGGTCGGCCTGGAAGCGCTGATCCGTTGGCGGCATCCGGAGATGGGCTGGGTGCCGCCGCTGCGTTTCATCCCGGTGGCCGAAGAAACCGGCTTCATCAATCAGATCGGCCGGTGGGTGCTGGAAGAAACCTGCCGCCAGCAGCGCGAGTGGCAGGCCGCTGGCCTCAGCATCGTTCCCGTCGCGGTCAACCTGTCGCCGCTGCAGTTGCAGAAGGGCGATTTCCTGGAGCAGCTCGAAGCATTGCTGGCTTCCAGCGGACTCGCGCCCGATTTCCTCGAACTCGAGCTGACCGAGACCGCGGTGATGCGCGAAGCGGGGCGAATGGCGGAAACGTTGCGGAAACTGAAGGCGCGCGGCACACGTTTTTCCATCGACGACTTCGGCACCGGCTACAGTTCACTCGGGCGCCTGCACCGTTTTCCGGTCGACAAGCTGAAGATCGACCAGTCCTTCATTCGCGACGTGACGCGCATGGAAGACCACGCCACAATCACCCGGGCCATCATCGCACTGGCGAAGCAACTGCACTTGAAGGTTCTTGCCGAAGGCGTGGAGACGGCGGAGCAGCTCGAATTCCTCGAGGAGGCGGGGTGCGACGAGGTGCAGGGGTTCTATTTCAGCCGTCCGATACCGGCGGCCGAGGTCGTGCCGTGGCTGGAGCGCGCATCATCCTTTCCGGTCGCCTAAACACGCATCAGGCGGCCAGTCTCCGCACCCCCAGCGCCTTCTTGCTTTGTCCCAGATGCCATAAGTCGTAGGCGGCTTGGTGCGCCAACCAGCTTTCCGCGCTTTTGCCAAACGCCATTTCCAACCGCAGAGCCATTTCCGGACTGATGCCGGCTTTACCATTCACCAATTCGGACAGCGTCTTGCGGGATACGTTGAGTGCGGATGCAGCTTCCGTGACGGTAAGATTCGCCGGCTTGAGCCACATTTCCTTCAGGATCTCCCCTGGATGGGGAGGGTTGTGCATACGCATGGTCTGGCTCCTCAGTGATAGTCCAGATAATCGACCACATCGGCGTTTTTCGTCCTCGAAACGGAAAATCAGGCGCCGTGGCCGGTACCGTTCGCACCGCTATCGGGTGCGGAACCGCTCCGGCGCCGGTAAACCAGATCCCACACCCCATGGCCCAGCCGCTGGCCGCGGCTTTCGAACTTGGTCAGCGAGCGGTACGGCGGGCGTTCGCTGAAGCGCCCGTCCGGTGCCTGGTTGGTCAGCAGTTCGCAGCCGTTCAATACCTCCAGCATCTGCATCGCATAATCCTCCCAGTCGGTGGCGGCATGGAACACGCCCGCCGGCGCCAGGCGGGAGGCGGCCAGCCGGGCGAATTCCGGCGAAATCAGGCGGCGCTTGTGGTGCCGCTTCTTGTGCCAGGGATCGGGGAAGAACACCAGGATGCGCGCCAGGCTCGACTCCGGAACGCGCTTTTCAAGCAATTCGATGGCATCGGTCCGGAATACCCGGACGTTCTCCAGCCCGCGCCGGTCCAGCTCGATCAGGAGATGGCCGACGCCGGGGGGATGGACTTCCGCGCCGATGAAGTCCTCTTCGGGCAGACTCTGTGCCATCGCCGCCAGGCTCTCGCCGTTGCCGAAGCCGATCTCCAGGGTGAGCGGCGCCCTTCGGCCGAATACGGCCACCGGGTCGAACGGCGCGTCCGGGTCCAGGCCGTAGCGCGGCCATAGGTTTTCCAGGGCATTCTTCTGAGAGGCGGTGATGCGGCCTTGCCGGAGCACGAAGCTGCGGATGCGGCGGGGCGGGGAGGGGTTCTCGGGTTCGGTCATGAATTCAAAGTTCGGAAGGATCGTGCCAGCTTGGGGGAGGGCCTTCAGGTCGCGACCTTTCGGGGACCGAAACTCCTCTCCCAAAGCCCTATCGTCTCAGCGCCGGAAGAACAGGTTCAGTATCAGGCTGATGACGAGGCTGATCACGATCATGGACGTGATGGGAATGAAGACGTAGCGGTTTTCATCGCCCAGCCGGATGTCGCCCGGCAGCCGCCCGAACCAGCCGAACAATCCGGGCGCGAAATGCAGCAGCGCGCCCAGGGCGGCGATGCCGAGCCCGATGACGATCAGCAGCTTAGGCGGAGACATGGCGAACCCTCCGGTCCGGAGCGAGATGCGGCCAGAGTACCAGCACCCAGGCTCCGAGGGCGAGCATCCAGCCGATGCCGGTGGGTACTCGGCGCAGCTCGCCGAGTCCTGGATCGCGCAGCGCCCGGCCCAGCGTTTCCGGTGCATCGAGCCGCAGATAGCCCAACCCGGCCGTGTTGGCGAATTCCTTGAGTTCCGTCTCGTGCAGCCAGGAGAGATACAGGCTGCCGTCGTTTCCGCGCCGGTGAGTGGTGTCGCTGGATGCGTCGAGGTAGGCCGTGGTGGTTACAGGCGCCAGGATGTCGGCTTTTTCCCAGAAGCCCAGTGGGCGGTTTTCCCGGTCGAGCCGAGGCACCGGCACCGGCTTGACGTCGCCTACGCCGACGATGAGCCCTTGGACGTCACCCGGCTTGACCTGGAGCTCCGGTCTGACCGGATCGTCCGGCGTCTGCTGGCCGTCGCTGAGGAACACCAGCCGCAAGGCCGGATCGCGCTTCTTCACCATGCGCAGCGCGGCGTTGAGCCCCTGGACGATGAAGCTGTCGGCGGCCCAGGCCATGCGCCAGTCGACGTGTTCCAGCACGTCCTCGATCACGCCGGCATGGCGGCAGACTTCCAGCGGCTCGAACAGCAGCTCCACGTTCTGGGTGGTGAACAGGCCGAGACCGGCTTCGGAGCCGCAGGGCAGGTCGGCGATGGCACGGCGGAGGGCGGCCTTGGCGAAGCCCAGCCGATCGGCGGGCAGGCCATCGAGGTGGTAGTCGCGGGCGTTCATGCTCTGGGTGATGTCGAGCACGAACAGGTAGCGGAAGACCGGCCGTTCCGCCGGAATCCGGGGATCGGCCCAGGCCAGCAGGGTGAGCAGCGCGGCCACCGCCAGCCCGGCGAAGGACCGGCCGAAGCGCGGCTTCATGGGCCGCCTCCGGGTATGCCCGGCAGGGTGGAGAACACGGAGGACTTGGTGCCCTGCCAGTTGGCCTTTTCTTTTTCCTTGGGCGGCGGAGTGATACGGAAGGCGTATTCCAGATTGAAGCGCGCGTCCTGGTCGTCCGGGTTCAGCCGCAGGGCTTCCTTCAGATTTTCCTTGGCCATCGCCACCAGGGCATTGACGCGGGCGTATTCCAGCACGCCACGGGCGTTCCACAGGCCGGCCGCCTCGCGCAGATAGATCGTGCCCATGTTGTAATGGACCCGCTGCCGGAACGCCGGGACCGGGTCGTTCCGGATCGTGTGGTAGAGCCTCAGCGCTTCCTGGTAGTCGCCCCCGAGGTCCAGCGCCTGCGCCTTGGCCAGGACCACTTCCGGCGCCGTGTCTTCGTCCAGGGAAACGTTCCGCGGATCGTCGATGGCGGCATTCTCCCGCGCCACGACGAACAGCTGGTAACCGGACCATCCGGTTATTCCCAAGCCGAGGACGAGGACGGCCGAGGCGGCGCTCTCGCGCAGTTTGACCTTCGTCACCATGCGCGCACCTCCAGGGATTTGGCGGCGATCAGGGGCACGAGCAGGATCAGGGCGCAGCCGTAGAACCATCCGGAGAGGTCCTGTCTGGGCACCTTTTCGAGGTAGCGCAGGGGCTGGTTGGCCAGCCGCCCGACGTCGGCGATGGCGTCTTCCACCGCCTGCGGATTCTCCGCTTCGTAGGCCGTGTAGGGTACCCCCAGGCTCTGGAAGTATTGGTGCAGCAGGTATTCGGACGAGGCATCCTCGCTGGACCCCGTGGGTGCCCGCCCCAGCGGCGCGCTGTTCTTGCTGCGGAGATAGATCCAATGCAGCCGCGCCTGGCTGTCCTGGAACCATTGCCGGATCATGTCCTGCGATTCCTCCTCGATGCGGGTGGCGCCGTCGGAGACCAGCAGGATGATGCGGGCGCCGGTCGCGGGCTTGCCGTTGAAGAAATCCAGCGCCATGGCGAGGCCCGGCGCGATGTTGGTGATGCCGTGGCCGCGGTCGCCGATGCTGTCGATGGCGGCCAGCACCGCCTCGCGGTCCTGGGTCAAGGGCATCACGTAGCGCGGTGCTGCGCTGAAGGCGGCCATGGCGAACAGATCGTCGCCGCGCCGCCGCACGAAGTCCGACAGCAGCCGGCGGGCGACGGCGTTCTTGGATTCGCCGGCGGTGCCGCCGAGGTAACGTCCCGAGAAGTTTTCGTTCATGCTGCTGCTGCGGTCCATGAGCAGGACGATGTGGGCCCCGGTGCCCAGCCGCTCCTCCCATTGTTCCAGCGCGTAAGGGCCGGCGATGCCCGCGGCGAGCGCCAGCAGCGCCAGCGAAGCCAGGGCACGCAGTCCGCGGTCGATGGCGGCGGAAAGCCGGTCTTCCGGGATCATGGCCGCGCAGGAGTAGTCCACTGCGGACTGGCCCGGACGCAGCCAGGGCAGCAGGGCGCCGGTGCCGAGCAGCAGCCACCAGGGGGAGGCGAATCCGAAGTTCATGAGGACTTCCGCTCCAGTTGGCGGGCCCGCCGTGCGAGCTTCAGGCAACGGGCATAAGCATCGCCATCGGCGGCTTCCGCGAAAAACACCCCGCGGGACAGGGCGAAGAATTCGTCCAGCTCATCGCGGATGCCGGCGAATTCGGGATGGCGCTCCAGGAAGGCCTCTAGGCGGTTGCCGAACACCGCCTCCCCGGCGGTTTCGTTCAGCGCCCGGTGCAGGATGAGGCAGGCGGTCCGGCCCGGCGAAGGCTGATTCGCCAGCCGCTGCAATTCGCGACAGGCGCGGCGGAACGGCAGCGGGCCGGCGAGCATCGGCAGGAGGCCGCGCAGCCACAGCAGGTAGATGCCGGCGCCACCGCCCAGACCCAGGCCGAAACCCAGCCATTGCCCGTAAGGCGAAAACGGTCGCGGTTCGGCCGGGCGCGTGGCTCGGATCACCACTTTTTCGTCGGGAATGCCGGGCGGAATCAGCGGCATGAAGCTGACCGGCAGCGCCGGCGCTTCGACGTCGGGCGAACCGCCGGCGCCTTCGAAACGCAACCGCAACGGCGGGAGCTCGGCGGTTTCCGGGCCGCGCACGCCGTGGAAGACCTGGTAGGTGACGCGGACCCGGGTCTGTTCATCGGTCGAATCGGTTTTCACCTCGCGGATCTCCGCCCATTCGTTGATCGCGCCGGGAGCGGGGAGGGAGGCAGGATCGATGTGGACGCCGGGACCGGTGGACACGACGATGTCGCGCACGATCAGATCGCCCATCGTGTGGGTGGCGGCGTGATCGTCCTGGCTCTCGAACCTGGCCGGCGCCGCCCCGTCGTTCGCTTTCATCAGCAGCGCGAAGGCCACGACGACTGCGAGCATGATGGCGAGCGGTAGGGCTAACTTGCGCATGGTGCCGCTTCAGGTCTCGTAGAAATACCGGGTCAACGCGTCGGCGTCGAAGCGGTCCTCGAGCAGGAACGGCTCGCGGGCGCCGTGGCGGGCGGCCAGCTCCCGCAGGCGGTCTCGCCGCGCCCGGAACGCGTCCCGGAATCGCCGTCTGAGCGTGGGGCGCATGAACAACCGCCGCCGCTGGCCGGTCTCGGGATCGCGCAGATGGATCAGTCCCCAGTCGGGGAGCGTATCGTATTCGGCCCGGCTCCACACGGCGACCGGCACCACGTCGTGGGGCCGCAGAGCGTCGAGCAGCGATTCCAGGAAGGCATCGTCCAGATGGAAGTCGGATACCAGCAGCACCAGCGCCCTGCCGCGGCCGAGATGGGGCACGGCGTCTTCCAGCGCCGCGGCGTTGCGGGCGCCCGGCCGGACCCTGGCGAGACCTTCGGCCGTGTCGGCCGGCAATCCGCCCTTGTGCCAGCGCAGCGGCAGGCAGAGGTCCCAGCGGATGGCCTCGCCGCAGACGATGAGGCCGAAAGGGTCGCCGCTGCGGTAGGCGGAATAAGCCGCGGCTGCGGCAAATTCCGCCAGCACCTGCGCCTTGCCCGCGAAGCCCATCGAGGCCGACAGGTCGGCGAGGACGAACACCGGAATCGCGCTGCGCTGGCGGAAGGTTTTCACCATGAGCTGTCCGAAGGGATCGTTCAGGGTGGCATGGGCGTCGATGTTGCGCGGGTCCGGGAAGGCCGAGAGGGGCACGTGGCCGGCGAATTCGTAGCCGCCGCCGGTCTGATGGCTGGCGTGGTGGCCAGGATGCGCCCCGGCGGCGCGCCAGCGGACCCGGTAGTGGAACTCCGGGATCACGGCGCCGCTACCTTCTGGCGGATGCCGTCCAGGAGTTCGTCGATCAGCGCCGTCCGCCGCAGTTCGTACACCGGATTGAAGAACACGCGGTGGGCGATGGTCTCGCGGAACACGCCGTGGATGTCCTCCGGCACGACGTATTCGCGGCCGTCCAGCCAGGCCGAGACCCGGGCGGCGCGCATCATCATGCTCACGCCGCGGGCGCTGGCTCCGGCCAGGATCAGCCGGTCCATGTCGACGCCGTCCAGTTTCACCCCGTAGTCGGCCGGGCGGCGGGTGGCTTCCCACAGGTCTAGCGCGTACTGCTGCAGGGTCTCGCTGGCCGTGACCGATTGCTGGATGACGGGCGCGATCTGCGGGATTTCGCGGTAGGGCAGGAGGCCCGGCGTCAGCGTATCGAGCAGGCGGTCGACGTCGTGGAACTTCGGGTCGAACATCAGGGCGCAGCGCAGCGCCGGGTCGGCCGGCGTCTCGATGTGCAGTTCCATCATGAAGCGGTCGCGCGCCGCCGACGGAATCTCGAAGGTTTCCTCCTTCTCCACCCGGTTGCGGTCGGCGAAGACCTGCAGGTAGGGGAAGAAATGCTCGCGGTTGAAGGCGCTCACGGCGTGTTCGGCCATGATCCGGAGCAGCAGCGAATGCACCTGCGGGCGGGCGCGGTTCACCTCGTTGAAGAAGAAGACCGAGAGCTCCTCGCCGTGCTTGAGCACGGGGCCGGGATCGACCTGCGGCTTGCCGAGTTCGTTGATGTAGGTGTGGTAGACCAGGTCGTTCGGCATCAGGTCGATGGTGCCCTCGACGCGTTCGTAGGCGCCGCCCAGGCAGCGCGCCACGGCCCTCAGCAGGGTGGTTTTGCCCACGCCGACATCGCCCTCGAGCATCACGTGGCCGCGGGCGAACACGGCGATCAGGATGTGGCGGATCGGCCGCTCCAGCCCGATCACGGCCTTGCCGACTTCGCGCTCGAAGGCCAGGGCGCGCTGGCGCCAGTCGGCGAGTTGAGATTGTTTCAGGTCAGCGGACATGGCGAATCCGGAAAGTGCAGGGTCTCAAAACGAGCGATGCCCGGCGGCGCCGGGCATCGGGGAAACGTCGGGACGACCCGGAGCGCTCAGCTCTTGCCGGCCTGTTCGGCGGCGATGAGGTCGTCGAAACGCTTCAACTGGAAGCGGGTGAATTCGATCAACTGGTAGCCGACGTCGAACACCAGCTTGTACAGGGCGGGGGCCAGATAGACCTTGTAGCCGACATAGCCCAGGGCGCCGATGCCGACCAGGGCGGCGATGACCGTGGGAAAGCCGATGCCCGCGAAGATGCGGATGATCTGGAACATGATGTCCAGCGGCAGCAGGATCAACAGTCCGGCATAGACCAGAATGGTGAAGCTGAAGAACACGAAGGTGACGAACTTGAACGCGTAAGCCAATATCAGATTGATTTTCATGTGTTTTGCCCTTCCCGGGATTTTTCTAATCGAATCTTGTATGCATATCGGTCCGGCCTCCGGGCGCGGATTGCGGGCGGAGCGGGACACAACCTCAAAATGGGTGGCATTTTAGCACAGCTTGGGGCTCAGGCTTCGCACCCCGCGGGGAAACGGCATGTAAAAAAACAGGCCCCGCAGGGCCTGTTTTTCGGAGACATCCGGTTCGGGAAATCAGATGACGCTGACCTGATCCGCCTGCGGACCTTTGGCGCCCTGGACTTCCACGAAGCTGACCCGCTGGCCTTCCTTCAGGGTCTTGAAGCCCTCGCCCTGGATGGAGCGGAAGTGGACGAACAGATCGGCGCCACTTTCGCGCTGAATGAAGCCGTATCCTTTCGTTTCATTGAACCATTTAACGGTGCCCTGCTGAACTTGACTCATCTCTCTCATCTCTCAGTGTGGATCGAACTATGCCGCTGCCGACGGCGACCGGGTGAACTGGTAGCAGGAGATCGATGGCGCCAGTAGCTTTACCGGGAAGGGTACCGCGATGAATCCGCTGCCGCGTTTCCCAATACGCAGTCCGGCGTAGCATACAGAAGCGATTTGAGGTTTTCAAACTTCGGATTTTCGCCGTCGAGTCCGATCCCGCCCCAGTAATACCGGGCGTTCGCCGCGCGCACCGTGACCGCGGCGTCGAATCCTTGCCGGACCGGAAGCTCGGCGAGCGACCAGCCTCCGGCGGGACCCAATTCCGGCGGGATCTCGAGCCAGCGCGGCGGGCCTGCGAGGCTGGACACGCAGTGCCGAAGGCCCAGCGCCATGCCGCGTCCCGAGGCTTTGCCCAATGCCTCCTTGCGCACCCAGAAGCGGAAGAAGGCGCGGGTCGCCGCTGCGCCGGCAAGGCCGTCGAGTTCCGCCTGTTCGCTCGGCGCCAGACAGCGCCGGGCCAGCGCATCGAGACGATCCAGGGGGCGCCGTGCCTCGACGTCGATCCCGACCGGCGATCGCCAGGCCAGCGCCAGCACGATCTCGTCGCCGGAGTGGCTGAGGTTGAATTGAAGGTCCGGTTCAGCGCCTTCGCCGCGCAGCGCCGGTTTGCCGTGGGGGCCGATCGCAAAGCCGAGCGATGCCGGTTCGCGGCCGAGATAATGGCCGAGCACATAGCGCAAAAGCGTACGCCCGATGACGAACTGGGCCCTCGCCGCGGCCATACCGATGCGGGCCGCGCGGAGGGCTTCTTCTTCGGAAAGCCAGTTCTGAACCAGGGAGGCCAAGCCGCTCGGTTCTCCGTGCCAGACATGGACTTGGCCGGCCTCGAGCCCCGCGAGCGAAGGTGCAGGAGCGTCGGACTCGGTAACGCTGAGCGTGGGTAAGTTTCTCGGTTCCAAAGGGATTGCAGAGAGGGGCGCCGGCATTTGGTGCGGTGAATTGTATTTCCGGCCGAAGC
This sequence comes from Methylococcus sp. ANG, assembly GCF_040730495.1. Lineage (NCBI taxonomy): Bacteria > Pseudomonadati > Pseudomonadota > Gammaproteobacteria > Methylococcales > Methylococcaceae > Methylococcus > Methylococcus sp. ANG. The sequence goes on from NZ_CP160399.1 coordinate 507,947, forward strand.
GGATGGCGAGCTTGTCTCCGGCCGTACAATTCCGGAGGATATCCCGCTCCAAGCTCGTCCCTGACAAGGATTCCGCTATCCCCATGGCTTCTGCAACCGCGGTGCGTCGCCGTCACGACCACATCATCCTCGCCGGACTGATCGGCGACCGCCGTGTTTTCACTGCGGTGCGCGCAACGCGGGGCTGGCGTGTGCCGTTCCTGGCCCGCGGCGAGCGCGCCAGTTTCACATGTCTCGCCAGTCCGTGTCCGTCGATCCCGGTCCCGACCTTGGCGCTCTGACCGCCGAGCGTCTGCTTCGCGGAGGGATCGGCGCGCTGGCCGGCCGCTGGCGCAACGGTGCTATTGGCGATGCCCAGTACGCCGCCGGCTACTTCCTGATCTGGCAGATCGCATTGCACGGAGCCCGGTTCACCTCGCGCAAGAGCCGGCTCGATCCCCGGCCTTCGGCCGAGGGCTGGCTCGATCTCCTGGACCGCCTGGAGGGCGATGTCCTGACCTCGGCTCTGTGCGGGCGTCTCGAGCGTTACCAGTTCCGCTGCGTGATTCCGGCCGTACCGGCGGCGCTGGTGGCCTGGCTTCAAGGCCGCTGGGCGCTGCGGCTCACGGAGCGGATCCCCTCTCCACGGGAGGTGCTCGCCATGCAAGGCAGGGGAGAGCGGCCGGTGACCCTGCTGGCCGTCTATCCGCGGATGCTCGAGCCGGTGCTGTCCAAGCCCAACGGTTTCGAATTCTTCGTGCACGACCTGGAGCACGCGTGCAAGTTCTTCCAAGACAGCTCCCGCCATGCCGGGCAGCGGGCCTTCTTCCTCGCCATGGCCGCGGCGCTCGATGCGGGCTGTTTCGAAGGGCGTCTGACCGATCCGGTGTTTTCGGCGCGATTCGACTACCTGGTCAGCGACATGAATACCCATGTCGTCCACAGCCTTCAATATTTGCGCGCTATCCTGGTCGAGAGCGAGCTGCGTCTCGAAGGCAAGGCGCCGAACCAGCGGCTGTCCGCCGGCGGCAGGGACGCGATCGCGGCCCTGCTCGCCGCGCTGGGGGCATGCTGGGGCTTCGGCCCGCGGGCGCGAAAGGCGCTGCTCGACGGCTGCCCGTCCGGCGCGGATGCCTCGGCGATCGGGCTCGCTCTGGCGGAATTCGCGAGAACCGCCGCTCCTAAAATTCAAACGGATTTTCCGTCGAAAGGTATGTAAACATGAGCCATGCGTTCTATGTCGCGGCGACCGAAGCCGACGCCGGCAAGGCACTGGTGGCGCTCGGCGCGACCGAGTTCGCCTTGAGGAAAACCACGCGGGTCGGATTTTTCCGGCCGGTGATCCCCGAGGCCGGCGTCCGCGACGAAGACATCGCCCTCGTGCTCGATCATTTCGCTCTGCCGCAGCGCTACGAGGAGTCCTATGCCCTGACTTACCGGGAAGCGCAGGCCCTGCTCAGCGAAAACCGGACCGACGAACTGCTGGAACGGATCATCGCGGCCTACAAGAAGCTCGAAGCGGGCTGCGACTTCATCGTCTGCATGGGCACGGACTATCTCGGCGAGATGGCTTCCCTCGAGTTCGAGCTCAATTGCGAGATCGCGCGCAATCTGGGCGCGCCGATCCTCATGGTCGGCAGCGCCCTGGGAAGAACGCTGGACGAGGCGGTGCATCCGTTGGCGATCGCGGTGGACGCCTGTCGCGAGCGTGGCGGGCGGGTGGCCGGGGCATTCCTGAACAAGGCCGATCCGGCAGCGCTTGAGGCTTGCCGCGAAGCGCTGGCCGGACATTTCGGCGACAGGGTCGGGCTGAAGGCGGTCCTTCCTTTCGACGCCAGGCTCGGGAATCCCACCGTGCGGGAAATCGCGGACCGGCTGGAAGCGGAAATCCTGAGCGGCGAAGACCGCCTCGACGGGCTCGTCTCCGGCTATCTGGTCGCGGCCATGCAGTTGCAGCATGCCCTCACCTGGCTGCGGGAAGGACAGTTGGTCATCACGCCGGGAGACCGGGGCGACATCATCATCGGGATGTTGCAGGCGGACCGTTCGGCCCGCTATCCGTCGCTGGCCGGCCTGCTGCTGTCGGGCGGCCAGCGACCCGAACCTTCGATTCTGAACCTGATCGAGGGCCTGCCGGATTCCCTGCCCATCATTTCAGTGTCCGCGGATACCTATACGACCGCGACCCGGGCGCTCCAGGTCAAGAGCAAACTCAGGGCCGGCGACCGCGGAAAGATCGAACGCAGCATCACCGCCTTCAACGACCATGTCGACGCGGAACGCCTGGAATCCCAGGTGCGCAACGTCCGCTTCGACGGCATCACGCCGCGGATGTTCACCTACAACCTGATGCAGCGCGCCAAGGCCGACAAACGCCATATCGTGCTGCCCGAACCCACCGACTCCAGGGTGTTGCGCGCCGCCGCCCTCCTGATCGAGCGCGAGGCCGTCCGGCTCACCTTGCTGGGCTCCAGGCAGGAGGTCGAAAAAGCGCTGAGGCGGCACGCCATTCCCCTGGACCCCGCGGTTCTGGACATCGTCGACCCGGCCACCGACGGCCGGCGCGAATCCTATGCGGAAACCTATTTCCAACTGAGGCGGCACAAGGGTATGACGCTGGATGCCGCCCGCGATTGCCTGCTCGACGTCTCCTATTTCGGCACCATGATGGTCTACCGGGGCGATGCGGACGGCATGGTTTCCGGTGCCGTTCATACCACTCAGCATACCGTCCTGCCGGCCCTGCAGATCATCAAGACGCGGCCCGGCTGCTCGATCGTGTCGTCGGTGTTCTTCATGTGCCTGGACGGCGGTGTGGTCGTGTACGGGGACTGCGCGGTCAATCCCAACCCCAATGCCGAACAATTGGCGGAGATCGCCATCAGCTCGGCCGACACCGCGAAGGCTTTCGGAATCGAGCCCAGGGTGGCGCTGCTCTCCTATTCCTCCGGGGCCTCGGGGGCAGGGGCGGACGTCGAGCGGGTCCGGGAAGCGACCCGTATCGCCCGCGAACGCCGGCCGGACCTCCTGCTGGAAGGGCCGATCCAGTACGACGCCGCCGTCGATGCCGGCGTCGCCGCCCAGAAAATGCCGGGGTCGCCGGTGGCAGGCCACGCCACGGTGTTCGTGTTTCCCGACCTCAATACCGGCAACAACACCTACAAGGCCGTGCAGCGCGAAACCGGAGCGCTGGCCATCGGCCCCATCCTGCAAGGCCTCGCCAAGCCGGTCAACGATCTCAGCCGCGGCTGCACCGTGGCCGACATCGTCAACACGGTGGTGATTACGGCGATTCAGGCGCAGGACGCCATGGCCAGCAGGTAGGAAGGCGCGACCGAAGCTCGTAATGAGGTCATTCCGGCAGGGAGTGCCGGACCAATCCGCCGGGAGCGGATTGGCACTGGCCCGAAGGGTGCCGGGCAGGACAGCCCGGCATGAACCCAGGTTCCACGGACGGACTCGCCAGAATTGGCCAGAGATCTCGCCACTCAGGATTGGCGCGTTCAATCAGGTTAATTTTCGCGCCACGAGTCCACTTCTTGATCTGTTTCTCGCGGAGAATCGCGCTCTCCATGCGTTCATGAACCTCGTACCAGACCAGTTCATGGACGCCATATCGCTTGGTAAATCCGTCGGCCAGTTCGTTTCGATGCTGATACACGCGGCGGATCAGATCGGAAGTCACGCCTACATACAGGGTGCCGTTACGTTTGCTGGCGAGGAGATAGACGCAGGGTTGTTTTGTCTGAGTCGTCTGTGCGGCCTGCCCGTGCGAACCTCCCTGTCACTGGGTTCCGGCATTCCCTGCCGGAACGACGGTCAATGCAACTGGGAGACCGAATCCGGTCTCGCCGTAGCTATCCATCCTCCCGATCCGGCGCGGAGGATTCCTTGACCTGTGCATGCAGCGCCCGCTCTGCGTCGATCTGGGGCTGCACCACGGTCTTGGAATAGCCCAGCAAGTTCAGAACTTCGGCCGCGATCACCAGACTCGACTCCAGCATTTCCGGGATGACGTAATCGGCGCCGGCCTCGATCAGTGCGGCGTGGTCTGCTTCGTTCTGGGTGCGTACGACGATCGGCAGGGTATAGCCCTGGCGGCGTATCTGGGTAATGATCCGGCGCGCTTCGCTCAGCGACTTGAAGGTCAGGATGGCGAGCCGGGCGCGCTCCATGTGGCAGCGCCGCAGCAGGTCGATTCGGGCGCAGGAGCCGTAGATCACAGGATCGCCCGCCGCGCGCCCTTCCTTGATCCGGTTGCCGTCCGGGTCCAGGGCGATGAAGGGGATGCCGTTGTTCTTGAGGAACTTGGCGATCATCTGGCCGACCCGTCCGTACCCGGCGAGGATGATGTGGTCGGACAGGTGCGGCGGAATCCGGCTCATCTCGCGGTCGCGGCCCGAGACATCTTGGCCGGCGAGCCGGCCGATCCATTGGCTGATCTCGAAGTTGTAGCGGATCAGCCAGGGTGCGAGGATCAGGCTACCGACGATGATGGCCAGCGCCAGCGAGGCGATCCGCGGCGCGAGCACGTTCAATTGCGCCCCCAGCGTGATCAGGGCCAGCCCGAATTCGCTGGCTTGTGCCAGGATGATGCCGGTCTTGCTCGCGGTCGTGGCCGACTCGCCCATCAGCCGGGCGGCGAGGGTGATGACGGCGGCTTTGGCGAAGATCAGCAGTGCGATGCCGAGCAGGACGATGCGGCCTTCCTGCACGAGCAGGCCGAAATCGATCTGCATGCCGACGCTGGCGAAGAACACGCCCATCAGAATGTCCTTGAAAGGGCGGATGTCCGCTTCCACCTGATGGCGGAATTCGCCCTCCCCGAGCATCACCCCCGTGAGGAATGCGCCCAGGGCCATGGACAGGCCGAAGGTCTGCGTCAGCCAGGCCGATAGCAGGATGATGACCAGCACCGTCAGGACGAAGATTTCCTCCGAGCGGCTCCGGGCGACCTCATGGAAGATGGGCGGCAGCAGCCACTTGCCGGCGCCTACCAGTATCACGACCAGAATGCCCCCCTTTTCCACGACATGGAGCAGTTGCTCGTGCAGAGCGTGCTCGCTGTTTCCGGCCAGCGCGGGCACCAGGATCAGGCCGAGGAGCGCGGCCAGATCCTGAAAGATCAGCACGCCCACCGCGAGCTGGGCATGGTGCCGGTTGATGAGCTTGAGCGAGCGCAGCTCGCGGATGACCAGGGCCGTCGAGGACAGCGCCATGGATCCCGCCACCACCAGCGTGGCGCCGACGGGCCAGTCCAGGCCGAAGAAAAGCACCGAGGCGAAGGCCGACAGTGTGAGCAGCATCTGCAACGAACCCAAGCCGAACACCGCGCGGGTGAGATGCAGCAACTGGCGGACCGAAAATTCGAGTCCCAGCTCGAACATGAGGAAAACCAGTCCCAGCTCGGACAAGAAATGAATGTTGTCGCCGTTGGTGACCATCCCGAAGCCGAACGGCCCCACCAGGCCGCCGGCGAACAGATAGGCCAGGATGTCGGGCAGGCGCAGGCGCTGAAACAGGAGCACGCTGGCGAGGGAAGCCAGCAACAGTACCAGGAGTTCGCTGAAAAAGCTGGGGTAGAGGTGTTCGGCCATGTTCCGGGCGTCGGGTAGGAAAACGATGGGGCGTTCTTTCCGCGCCCTGTATCCGAACTGTTGTGCCGCAGAGCCTTTTTGTCAAGCCGGTGGTGGCGGAAAGACTACGTTTATCGGCAGCGGATTACCCCGATGAAGGGCATGTCGGTGTTCGCCCGGAGTGCGGATATGGCCGCCGACGCCCTTGCGGAAAGTTCCAAATCTGCTAGTTTTCTCCAGCCGGGGCGCGACGCCGAAAAGCGTCGCAGTGCATTGACAGAAAACTCCAAATACAGTCGAGGAATGCAGCAACATGGGCCTGTTCTCCTGGTTCTCCGCCAACAAAGAGGTCGACCTGTTCGCCAAGACACTGGCGCAGGACATCGCCAAGCGCTACCCCCCATCCATGGATACCGTCCAGGAGAAAAGAATTTCCGCCAACCGGCTCACCAAGATCCTCGAAGACGCCTACGCGAAGGCCAAGCAGTTCAACCAGGAAAAAGGCCTGGGCATGTACAAGAAGGCCAAGTTCGGCAACACCTTCCGCTGGGAGCTGAAGGATCTCGGCTACAGCAAGGACTTCGTCGAAGTGGCGACGGAAGGGCTGATCGTCTACCTCAGCAGAAAGTAACACCTGGAACGCCTAAACGCATGCTTGCTCAGGTCCTCAAGCGGGCCGCAAGGGTATTGGCGGACCGCGGCAAGCGCGGAGTTGCCGGCGTTTCCAGCTCTCTGGAAGAGGCGCGCGCAATGGCGGCGTCGGGCGATGCGGAAGGCGCGGAGCGCGCTTTCGCCTCCCTCCTCCGGCAAGATCCGGAATCACCGGAGGCCCTGTACGACCTCGGGCGCTTGCAGGGCATGCGGGGCGAATTGGCGCTCGCCGGCCGGAATCTGGCGAAAGCGGTGCGGCTCAAACCCGATTTCGCGGAAGCCTGGATCGATCTCGGCAACGTCCACCAGATGTCCGGCGGCCTGGCGGAGGCGGAGTCGGCTTACCGGCAGGCGCTCGCCCTGGACGAAACCAGCGCCTTGGCCTGGTGTAACCTGGGCATCTGTCAGCAAACGCGCTCCGAACCGGCGCAGGCGTCCGCAAGCTTCCGGCGGGCGCTGGATCTGAATCCCCGTTTCGGCCTGGCGCTGCGGCACTGGGTGGGGTTGCAGGAATCGCTGGACTGGCCGGGGGATGCCCAGTGGCTCCTGGAGCGGTGGGCCGGCGCTGCCCCGGACGATGCCGAAATAAAGGCTGCCCTGGGATTCCTCCTGCTTAAGCGCCGCTTTCGCCCCGATCTGGCCATCGCACATTTCGACCGGGCGTTGGAGCTGGGGCTGAACGATGCGGAACTGCACGGCAACCGCGGCATCGCGCTTCAAGACCTCGGCCGTATCGACGAAGCTCTGGCCAGTTACGAAAAGGCATTGGCGCTGGAACCGGAAAACCGTTCGATACGCTTTCACCGCGCTCTCGCAAGGCTGCTGGTCCACGATTTCGAGAATGGGTGGGCCGACTACGAACTCCGCCTGCTCAGCGAGGATCGCCCCAAGCGTCCGTTCCCGTTTCCGCGCTGGGGCGGATCCAGCCTGAGCGGCAAGACCATTCTGGTTTATGCCGAGCAGGGCCTGGGCGATGAAATCATGTTCGCCTCCTGCCTGCCCGACGTCATCGCCCAGGCCGGGCATTGCGTGATCGAATGCCACGAGAAGCTGGCGCCGATCTTCCGGCGCTCCTTCCCGACGGCCACCGTGCATGGCGGCAGCCAGCACGACGAACCGGCCTGGCTGTCCCGGCTGCCGCCGATCGATTGCTGTGTCCCGATCGGCAGCCTGCCTCTGCATTTCCGTAGACGCTTGGAGGATTTCCCGCATCACGGTGGCTACCTCAGAGCGGACGAGGCGCGCGTGTCACACTGGCGCCGGTCGTTGGCTGAGCTCGGCCCTGGCTTGAAGGTCGGCATCGCCTGGAGGGGCGGTACCCGCCAGACCCGCCAGAGCTACCGTTCCATTCCTTTGGAAGCGCTCGCGCCGGTGCTCGAACTCGCCGGGGCGCATTTCATCAGCCTGCAATACGACGAATGCCGGCACGAGATCGCAACGCTCGAGGCGGCACAGGGTTTGGCCATCCATCATTTCCCTGCGGCCATTGCCGATTACGACGAAACGGCCGCGCTCCTCGGTGCGCTCGATCTGGTCATCAGCGTCTGCACGGCGGCGGTTCACCTGGGCGGCGCACTGGGGCGGCCGGTGTGGGTCATGGCGCCGGCCGGCCCGGAATGGCGGTATGGAATCGGCGAAGGTGCCATGCCTTGGTATCCAACCTGCCGCGTCTTCAGGCAGGCGGTGCCGTTTGCTTGGGAGGAAGTCATTCTTCGCGTGAAAAATGAATTGAGCGCGTATCTCGATGAAAATTAGCTGGATCACCTTCGCCAGCCTCCGGATGGAAAATGGCGAAATCGCATCGGACATGGCAAGCGCGCGCTATCGCATGCTCTTGCCGGGCAGGTATCTTCAGGGCCAGAGACATGCGGTGGAATTTCACAGCGTCGGCCTGGACATGACCTGGGATTCCTATCCCCGTGATTCGCTGGATGCCGACGTCGTCATTTTCTCCAAGAGCTTCAACAGGGCAAACGAAGACGCGGCATCTTTCGCCGGAGCGAACGGTGCGAAAGTCATATTCGACGTCAGCGACAACCATTTCATCAATCCCGAACTGTGTGCCCATTATCGGGCAATGGCGGCCCTGGCGGACCGGGTGACCGTACCGACTGAGGCGATGGGCGAAGCGGCTTTGAAGTACACCGGTATCGTCGCTGCCGTCATCCCCGATCCGGTCGAAGGGCGGGGAAGGCCGCCTTCCGCCATGAGGACCGCCGGGCGGCGGCACTTCGGCTTGCTTCTCCGCCCTATGGAGGCGATACGCCTGCTGTGGTTCGGGCATCCGTCCAATCTGCCCGCTCTGCTGGCGGTGATTCCCTCTCTCATGGTGTTGACGAAGGAATATCCGGTAGCGTTGGAGATCGTCACTTCCAGAAATCCCTTGTTGGAAGGTCTGCTGTCGAAGCATGGGACGGAGGCCAGCAATAACTTTCGTCTCACGTTCTCCGAGTGGTCCCCCCAGGCAATGGAAAATGCCCTGGAACGCTGCGACCTGGTGATCATCCCCGGCGATTCCGCGGGCGGCAGAGAGTCCGTCAAGAGTCACAACAGGCTGACCGAAGCGCTTTGGGCCGGGAAATACGTCGTCGCCCATCCTCTGCCGGCCTACCAGGATTTCATCGATTGGGCCTGGATCAGCGAAGATCTGGTGACGGGTATCAAGTGGGCATTGACGCATCCGGACATGGTGTCGAGCCAGGTGGCACAGGCCCAGGCGTTCATAAAAGATAATTTGTCCGCCGAGAACATTGGGGCGCGCTGGCTGGAGGTCATCTCCGAAACTGGCCACGGCACCGTTCGCAAAGAGGCGCCGATTGTCGCCGGGACGGTCGCCGATTCGCTTCGCTTGAACCTCGGCTGCGGGGACAAAATACTTCCGGGGTATTTGAACGTCGACGTCGCCCCCAGCCGTGCTGGAAAGGTACCGGAGATTATTTGCGATCTCCATGTCTTGCCGTTCGACGGCGACTCGGCGGACGAAATCCTTTCCGTTCACGTCATCGAGCATTTCTGGCGATGGGAGGTGCAGGATGTGCTGCGGGAGTGGGTCAGGGTTCTGAAACCCGGCGGGAGGATGATTCTGGAGTGTCCGAATCTGATCGCGGCATGCCAGGAAATCCTCAGGAATCCTGTCAGCGCCAAAGAGGAAGGGATGGAGTGTCAGCGGTCGATGTGGGTGCTTTACGGCGACCCTTCCTGGCGTGATCCGCTGATGGTCCACCGCTGGGGTTACACGCCCGAGAGTCTCGCGGAAATCATGCGGCAATCCGGGCTGATCAACGTGCGTCAGGAGCCCGCCCAATTCAAATTGAGAGAGCCCAGGGATATGAGGATAGTTGGCATGAAGCCACACCGTTCTTGATATCGGCTGCCGGATGTCAATAAAGTGTTGTCCAAATATACAAAATGCTCCTCTGCATAATGCAGTTAACTTAGGCCGTCATACCGGCAGGGACTGCCGGTATCCAGGCCACAAGGACGTGTACGGCTGTCGCCATCCCTGGCTTCTGGGTTCCGGCATTCCCTGCCGGAACGACGAGTTCTTCTTAACTTAACGGTATTATCCTTTTGGGAGAGGGTTGGGGTGAGGGAAGCTGATATATGGCATTGGTTTCTTAACTCTTAGTAAGTCGTTCGCTGAGCGGAGTCGAAGCGAAAATACCGGCTTCGGCCCTTGTGGTAAAGAAAAACAGAATCCTCAAAAAGCACATGCAAGAAGTCTCCCCCATTCGAATATTCATCGGCTACGATCCGCGCGAAGCCTTGGCCTTCAGCGTGCTGACCCACAGCATTCACGTCAGAGCTTCACAGCCGGTATCCATCACACCCTTGATGCTGACCCAGCTTGGCCAAGTGTACAGGCGGGAACGCAACCCGCTGCAGTCGACGGATTTTTCGTTCAGCCGGTTCCTGGTGCCGTATCTGGCGGGATTTTCCGGCTGGTCCGTTTTCATGGACTGCGACATGCTCGTCCTCGAGGACATCGTAGAGCTTTGGGCATTGCGGGACGAGCGTTACGCCGTACAGGTGGTCAAGCATAACCACGTCCCCGAGGAGGAGATCAAGTTTCTGGACGCGGCACAGACCCGATACGAGAAAAAGAACTGGTCCAGCGTCATGCTTTTCAATAACGCGAAATGCAAAGCCTTGACACCGGATTATGTCAATACCGCTTCAGGGCTCGAACTGCACCAGTTCAAATGGCTCGATGACGAAGCCTTGATAGGGGAGATACCTCATCGCTGGAACCACTTGGTGGGATATGATTCCCCGTCCCGCGACGTGTCGCTCGTGCACTATACCATAGGCGGACCCTATTTCGAGGAATACCATGACTGCGAATATTCCGAAGAGTGGCGCGCCGAACTCGCCGGCATGTTGCGGGTCGACCAGAGACAGGGCCGCTGAAGGCGGCTCTCGGTTCAGCACGGGATTCGACTATGCTGCTGCGGTTACTCAAGGATATCTGCCTCCCGGAAGGGGCGGGGAGTTCGCGTAAAGCGGAAACCGGCGCACTTCCCCTATCCGGGGTGCGCCCTTCCCGTACCAATGGAGGGGAATCGATCGAGTCCGACGACACGGCGATAGATCGGCTTTATCAGCAAGTCGAGAAAGCTTTGGCGGAGGGCGATCTCGCCCTCGCGGAAGCTTGCTGCCAAAAAGCCCTGGACCTGCGGCCCGGGGCGGCCCTTGCCAGCTTCCATCTTGCCAGGGTCAGGCTTGCTCAAAGGCGTCTCCCGGAAGCCTCGGAATGTCTGAACCGGGCCGAAAGCGTCCCGGGACTCGACGCGAAAACCCGCAACCGCATCGGGATCGTCTGGCTGGACCTGGATGACTGCGCAAGGGCGGAGACCTGCTTCCGTTCGATACTGGCCAAGGACGACACGCACGCCTATGCCTGGTGCAATCTGGGAATCGCCCTGCAGCGGAAAGGGGACCTCGAAGAAGCCCTGGCATGTTTCCGGCGGGCATTGAAACTGAAGCCGGATTTCGTCGAGGCCATGCACAATTACGGGCTCTTGCTGAGAGATTTGGGAAGACCGGCCGAAGCATTGGCAATGCTTGAACATGCCGTATTGCTGAAACCCGAATTCGCACTGGCCCACGCCAATATCGGTGTTGTGCATCAAGACCTCGGTGATATCGACCAAGCGTTTGCCGCTTTCGATCGGGCATTGGAACTGGAGCCCGAATCCGGTGATATTCATCTGACGAAAGCTCATTTATTGCTTTCGGCCGGACGTTTCCGCGAAGGCTGGGAGGAACAGGAATACCGGCGTCTGGCGCCGGAATTTCCACGCGGCCGGTTCCCATTCCCCGAATGGAAAGGAGAGGACCTTACCGGAAAAAACCTGCTGGTTTATGCCGAGCAGGGAATCGGTGACGAAATCATGCTGGCTGGCTGCTTCCCCGATCTGTTCGCAAAAGGGGGCCGTTGCGTGATCGAATGCGACCCCCGGCTCGAAACCCTGTATCGGCGTTCTTTTCCACAGGCCGAATTTGCCGGGAAAAGGTTCAAGAAGCCGGATACCTGGCTGGAGGCATTCCGCCCCATCGATCTGCAAATACCGGTCGGCAGCCTTCCCCGTTTTTTTCGCAACGAGGAGGTGGATTTCCCTCGCCATTCGGGGTACCTGGAAGCCGATCCGCGGCGTGTTGGACGCTGGAAAGAACGGCTCGCCGCGCTCGGGCCGGGGCTGAAAATCGGGCTGTCCTGGCGAGGGGGGACCAGCAGGACGAACGCTTATCTGCGTTCCATCCCTTTGGAAACCTGGTTGCCGGTGCTCAGCCGGCCGAATACGCATTTCGTAAACCTTCAATATACCGATTGCCGGGCCGAGCTGGATTCGTTCCATTCACGGCATGGTATCCGGATTCATTCCTGGCGCGAGATCGAAAGCGACTACGAGGAAACGGCGGCCTTGGTCGCCAGCCTGGACCTGGTCATAAGTGTCTGCACGGCCGTCGTGCATCTGGCGGGTGCGCTGGGGGTGCCGGTCTGGGTCCTGGTGCCGAGTTCGCCGGGCTGGCGGTACCTGCGCGAAGGGGCAAGCCTCCCTTGGTACCCCGCGGCCCGTCTGTTCCGGCAGGCTGAACCTCTGCATTGGGAGCCTGTCATCGTGGAGATCGGTACGGAGCTCGAGAGTTTGACGAATGCATTCTCACTCAGGAATTTCGATGACGTAGCGGTAGCCCGATGATGGTAACGGTATCGGATGAGGTACAGAGCAAAGCGCGCGTCTGTTGTCAGCGGGGGCTGGCGGAGCTGGCGGCGAACAATCTCGATTCCGCGCTGACATGGCTGGAGCAGGCCATCGACCACGATCCAGAATGTGCCAATGCGTATGCTGCGCTGGGTGAAATCTATCAGCAGAAGAACGAGCTGGCCGAGGCGGATTACTGTTTAAGGATGGCCTTGCGCTGCCGTCCCGATTCATCCGAAATTCTGCATAAGCTGGCCAGGAATTGCATTGCCCTTGGGAACAGGCCGGAAGCGCTTGCCATCCTGAAGGAGGCCAAGGGCCGCCATTTGGATTCAGGTGCATTCTTATCGCAGCTTGCGTTGATCTACGACGATTTGGACGAAATCGATCTGACGATCCGCACCTGGGAAGAGGTGATCGCATTGAACCCTCGGGATGCGTCGGCCCATAACAATCTGGGGCTGCAGTGGCACTACGGAAAAGGCGACGTCGACAAGGCAATCGCGTGTTTCAGGCGGGCACTGGACTTGAAACCCGATCTGACGGAGGCCCGCTTCAACCTGTGCCAGGCCCGAGCGGACGCGGGCGAGGTGGAGCAAGCCCTCGCCGGATTCGAACCGTTGCTGGCAGAACCGTTCCGCGAAGAAGTGATGTTTCACCGCTCCATCGTGCTGCTTAAAAACCGGCGCTTCGAGGAAGGATGGCGGGACTATCACCTCCGCTGGCGTTATCGCGGCACGCAGAACCGCCATTTCCCGTTTCCGAACTGGGACGGCCAGCCCTGTCCCGGAAAAACCTTGCTGATTTACGGTGAACAGGGCTTGGGGGATGAAATCATGTTTTCATCCTGCATCAAGGATGTTCTGGAGAAATCGGGGGCGAGGGTGGTTCTGGAATGTAACCTCCGCCTCGAATGCCTGTTTCGGCGTTCGTTTCCGGGCGTTACGGTAATCGGCGCGGCTAGAGCACAATCCGGTCTCGAGCGTCTGGCGGATGTGGCGCCCATCGACTTTCAAGTGGCGATAGGTGATCTGCCCAGCATCTTTCGCACCGAAGAGGCCGCCTTTCCCGACCATCGGGGTTACCTCAAGGCCGATCCGGAACGCGTGGCATTTTGGAGAAACCGGCTGGCGGCGTTGGGCGACGGTCCAAAGATCGGCATCTCCTGGCGCGGGGGACAGGGCAAGACCCGGCGGGAGGCGCGTTCGATTCCGCTCCAAGAATGGCTGCCGATTCTTGCCACCGACGGCATGCATTTCGTGAGTCTGCAATACACCGACTGCCGAACCGAGCTGGAAGCGCTGTCGGATAACTACGGCCTTAAGGTTCTCCACTGGCAGGAAGCGATCGATGACTATGACGAAACCGCCGCCTTGGTGATGGCGTTGGACAGAGTTGTCACGGTGTGCACTTCCATCGTCCATCTGACCGGAGCCTTGGGCCGTCCGGGCTGGGTATTGGTTCCACGTGTGCCGGAATGGCGGTATCTCGCTTCGGGACAGACCATGCCCTGGTATCCTTCGGTGCGGCTGATCCGCCAACCGCGCTCGGGGGATTGGACACCCGTGCTGCATGGCGTTGCGCGGCAATTGAGCGCCGGGAAGCCATAGGTGCGCATTCCGGCGAACGTGACCGTTGATTCCGGTGATCGTGACCGCCGGGGATCTCATGCCGCGCTGGAGGTTGGTTTTTTACTTGGACCGGTCACGTTGGGTCAAGCCGGCGGTGGTTTTGCGCATCGACTCGCCGGTCAGGGGTAGCCGGTGGGCGTTGTGCAGGAGGCGGTCGAGGATGGCATCGGCGAGGGTGGGCTCGCCGAGGTAGTCGTGCCAGTGCTCGACCGGCAGCTGGCTGGCGATGAGGGTGGAGCGCAGGCCGTGGCGGTCTTCGATCAACTCCATGAGGTCGTTGCGCTGAGAGGCGGTGAGCGGCTGGATGCCCCAGTCGTCGAGGATGAGCAGGTCGGTGCGGGCGAGCTGGTTCATGAGCCGGGAATAGGAGCCGTCGCCGCGGGCGACGGCGAGCTGTTCGAGCAGCCGAGGCAGGCGCAGGTAACGGACGGCTAGTCCCTGGCGGCAGGCCTGATTGCCGAGGGCGCAGGCGAGATAGGTCTTGCCGGTGCCGGTGGGGCCGGTGAGGCAGAGATTGTGATGGGCGCGCAGCCAAGAGCCTTCGGCGAGCGCGGCCATTGGGGGACGATGCAGGCCGCGGGGGTGGCGATAGTCGATATCCTCGATGCAGGCGGCAAGGCGCAGCTTGGCGTCCTTGAGCAAACGGCTGAGGCGGCGGTTGTCGCGGTAGAGCAGCTCCCGGTCGACGAGCAGCGCGAAGCGCTCGTCGAAGGAGAGATCGTGGGTGGCGGGCTGTTCGAGCTGTTGTTCGAAGGCCTCGCGCATGCCGGTGAGGCGCAGGGTGTGGAGCTTGTCCAGGGTTTGCTGGGTGAGCATGGTTTTGTCTCCTGTTGTAACGGGTTTCAGTTGTAGTAGTCGGGACCGCGCACGTTGCCGTGGGCCGGCAGCGCCGCGGCGGTCTCGTCATGGGCCTCATGCGGCTGGCGGTCGAGCCCCTTGTCGAGGATGGAGCTGACGGAGCGATAGGACGGTGATTGGATGGCCAAGGCCCGCGCACAGGCCGCCTCCAGCCGCGCTCGGCTGTAGCGCCGAGCGAGATTGAGCAGGCCCAGGCAGGCGCGGTAGCCGTGCTCGGGATGGGGCCGGTTGTTGAGCTGGTGTTCGACCACGTGCAGCGTCGCTACGCCGATGTCTTTGGCCCAGTTCATGAAGCGCCCCGGTGACCACTGGCGGTGCTCGCGGTGGGACTTGGGCATGTGCTCGGGGAGGGTGGAGAAGCGGCCGGCGCCCTGGCGCGGGTGCGCGGCGACGCGGTGTCCCCGGTGCAGCACCTCGATGCTGGTGGCGGTGGCGCGCAGCTCCAGCACCTGGCCGACCAGCGCATGGGGCACGCTGTAGAGGCGACCGCCGAACTCGACGTGGTAGTCGATGCCGGGCTTGACCTGTTTCCACTCGGCGTACTCGTAAGGCACCAGCGGCAGGGGTTTGAGGGCCGGCCGGTCGAGGGACTCGAACAGGTCGCGGCGGCTGTCGGGCTGGCGCTGGAAGGGGCGGCCGTTGAGTGACTCCAGCAGCTCGTGTATGGCCTGGTTGAGGGCCGCCAGGGAGTGGAAGGTGCGATGGCGCAGCCGGGCCAGAATCCACCGTTCCACGACTTGCACGGCCACCTCCACCTTGGCCTTGTCCTTCGGCTGGTAAGGGCGCGCCGGCAGGATGGCGGCGCCGTAGTGGCGGGCCAGCTCGGCGTAGGTGGCGTTGGGCTCGGGGGCGTAGCGGCAGGGCTGGCTCACCG
Source organism: Methylococcus sp. ANG (assembly GCF_040730495.1). NCBI lineage: Bacteria > Pseudomonadati > Pseudomonadota > Gammaproteobacteria > Methylococcales > Methylococcaceae > Methylococcus > Methylococcus sp. ANG. The sequence continues at coordinate 523,722 of NZ_CP160399.1, forward strand.
CCGCGCGCAGGTTGTCCGGCACCCACAGCGCGGGGGTGCCGCCGAAGTAGCGCAGGGCGCGCTGATGGGAGGCGATCCAGTCCGGCAGCGCCTGGGTCCAGGTGGCCTCGGCGTAGGTGTAGCTGGAGGCGCCGAGCACGGCGACGAACACCTGCGCCTGGCGCAGCTCGCCGGTGGCGGGGTCGATCACCGGAACGGTGGGGCCGCAGTAGTCGAGAAAGAGCTTCTCGCCGGCGTGGTGAACCTGGCGCATGCTGCGCCGCTGCTGGCCCTGCCAGAGCCGGTAACGGTGGCAGAACTGGCTGTAACGGTAAGCGGCCTCGCCGTGGGTCGCCACGTACTCGGCCCACAGCAGCTGCAGGGTCACCCCCTTGCGCTTGAGCTCGTGGTGAAGGCGCGGCAGGTCCGGCTCCACGAAGCGCGCCGGGGCCGTGGGGGCGGGGAACAGCAACCGCTCCAGGGCCGCCTCGTCCATCGCCCCGGGCAGCGGCCAAGCAACGCCCTTCGCCTGGGCGAGGCTCACGTACTTGCTGACCACGCCCTTGGAGACGCCCAGCGCCCGGGCGATCTTCTCGTGGCTGAGCTTCGCCTCGTGCTTGAGGCGCAGAATCTCGGTGATGTGTCGCATGGAACTCCTCTTTGCCGGCATGTCGCCCCCTTCGAAAGTAAAAGGGCGGCTCTATGCCTGTTGGGGTTGAGAAATTCCAGCGCGGCTGAGGTGATTCCGGGAACGTGACCGCGATTTCCGGCATCGTGACCACCGATTCCGGCCGGAAGGCCAAAATCGGTCACGATCAAACGGAATCGCCGGTCACGTTCACCCGGCATGGGCGGTCACGATCAAACGGAATCGGCGGTCACGTTGGGCCGGAATACGCAATAGGCTGCGGACGGTCCTGAAAACGAACGGTCAAGCCTTTCGATAACGTTCGGTCTCTGCTATGTTTATGCAAGTGGCGTAAGCCGCTGTCCCTGCAAACGGATGAAAACAAGGAGATGATATGAAAGCGGTGCAAAAAGGTTTTACATTGATCGAGCTGATGATCGTCGTGGCGATCATCGGCGTCTTGGCCGCGGTCGCCTTGCCGGCCTACCAGGACTATACGGTTCGGGCCAAGGTTTCAGAACTGCTTCTCACGGCTGCGAAATATCGAACCGACATCACTGAAAAATGCCAGTTGGCTGGTACTTGTACCGCTTCTGGGACCAGTCTGACAGTCCAAATTGGTGGAAAGATAACGGGCGGTAGCGTTAGCGACGATGGAATTGTCAAAATAAAGGGAAGTACGGCAACTGATAGCGTAGGTGCGGCTGTAAGTATTACGCTTACTCCAAGCTGGAACTCGGCAATGGGGTCGGCTGTTTGGTCGTGCACCGGTGCGCCGGCCAGATACGTACCAGGCTCGTGCCGCTGATCGGTAACATTGCAAATTTCAGAAGCGCCCCTCTGGGGCGCTTTTTTTATCTACGGTGAAAAGCCATTGGTGCAGTGGTTTTTCCAGAAGAAGCGATAAGCGCGCTCAAGATCGCCGGTGAACCCCCGGTAGTCGATCAGAGGAGACTGGATGAACCGTGGCCGAAGCTCTGATCTCAATTGCTCGAGTTTCTTCCAGTCACTGCTGAGTCCAAGCGCGATCGCGACATAGTCGTCCTTCGTTCTGGCAATGAGTTCCGGCAGCCCTAGGTTCCTCAGCATGCTGAGAGTCTGGCGACCCACCAGCCGCTGCTGTTCCAGTGTGACGACCGGCACGCCCATCCACAGTGCGTCGAAACTGGTAAATCCGCCGCAAAAGGGAAATGGGTCGAGCGCAATGTCGATTTCGTAATAAGTATGCGCGAACTTTTCCAGTGGCGTTGCAGGCCGAAGTTCGAGCCGGGCGGGGTCTATGCCCCGTTCGACACAAAGAGCGCGAAACCTCTCGAGGTTGAGCTTGTCGCACAGAGCGAGTGTCTGGATGAGCAGGTGGCTGGTCGGCGACGCAGCCAAAATCTGTGCCCAGAGATCCAGCACTTGCGTATTGATCTTTGCCAGATTGTTCAGACAGCCGAACGTGACGTAGCCGTTCCGTTTGGCCGGCAGTTCACCCACCTCCGGCATGTCTGGATAAGGATGGTAATAGAGGCGGGTATGCGGCATCCGGTACAGCCGCTCGGAGAAATACTGCTTCTGATCCGGAGGTGATGAATACGGATCGGTGATGAACCAGTCCATCGTGGCGAGCCCCGTTGTATCGAAATAGCCAAGCCAACTCACCTGGACGGGAGCCGGCTTGCGGGCAAAAACCAAGGGCTGGGTTTTTGAGGTATGGCCGGACAAATCCACGAGAATATCGACACGGTCCTCACGGATGGCCGCCGCAACTTCATCGTCGGAAACCCCATGAATATGGCGCCAGTCATCGGACAGCGCGGCGATTCTGCGGCTCAGATCGTCCGCCTGCTCTCCGATGTGATAACAAACAACCGAAAACCGCTCCCGGTTCCGGTGTTCGAGTACGGGCAGGAAATTGTGGCCAACCACGTGCTGCCGCAGATCGGGAGAGAGATATCCAATTTTGAGGGGGCGCTCAGGATCGCGCTCATTCGGGAATTCGTGATCTTTCGGATAATGGGGTAGCGCCAGTAGTGTTTCCCAGTTGCGCAGTTCCGCCTCGTGCGCTTCCGGGGTCATGTCCGGCTCATAATTCAGGCCAGCGAGCAAGGCCGAAAACGCATGGAACTTATCCGGGGCTGCTTTCACGCATAGTCGATAGTGCTCCCTGGCTTCATCGACGCGCCCGAGCTGTACCAGACAGCGGGCGAGATTGTTGCGTATCCCGACATGTTCGGGGTTCAGTTCGAGCAGCGCCTGATGCTGCGCGATGGCCTCGCTGAGCCGGTTCCGGTGTTCCAGCGCCCTCGCCAAAATGACGCGCGCGGCATAACGTTCATAGCCATGTCTGGGTTTCGACTCGAGCAGCTCGATCACCCGGTCAAGCACTCGCGGCTCATTTCGCGTCGTTTCCGCACCCACTAGTGCGGACGCAAATGCGATATCGACGTCGTGTTCAGGTGCAAGTTCCAATACCTGTTCGAATGCCGATACGGCTTCCGGATGACGCTTCGCGTCAATCAACGCGAGCCCCAGGTTAATCCAGGCGTCCACCCTTTCCGGATTCAGCTTCGTCGAATTTTGAAGCGCTTCAATTCCTGCTTCGGTGGCACCGGACGCCAGAAGCGCATTGCCCAGGTTGAAATGAAAAAGGCTATTGTCGGGAGCATGTCGGATCGCGTTAGAAATTAGCTCCACCGCCCGATGCTGGTCACCTCTGCGGTGAGCAATGAAGCCTGCAAGGTGTAGTGCCTCCGCATGCGCCGGTTTGCTACCAAGTACTGATATAACAATCTCCTCTGCCTCATCGAACTTCTCCGAGTTAATCAGGTCGCCTGCAAGGGCGATTTTTCTGCCATACCGGAGATCGAGCGAGATGCTAGCCGTTAATCGTCGCAATATTCCCATTATATGGCTATCCGAAATACCTACGATAATCTAACGTTGTTCTAAAAGTCCAGCAGTCTCAAAAGAGAAGCCCGTCTTTTCTTTCGTATCCTGATATGACAATAACATACTAGCCCCCTCGTTTTTTGGATCAAGGGATAAAATACGATTCGCTAAGTCCATGGCAGACGACCACTCGCCGAGAGACGCGTGAAAGCGAGCAAGCCTTAGAAGCTGACTGGTGCGGGCGGCAAGAGAAAGATAAGGCCAACGGCTATTGATGTGAAAAAGAATTATATTATTGCTCGCATCAAATTTGAATTTGTCCGGCGTATATGTCTCTATTATCCTCCACTTTGATTCAAGCTGGCGTTCATCGTTACGCCAGCTTTGTTCATCATGTGCTCTGTACTCAAACACGAAGTCGTTATGAAAGGCGTGGCGTTTTCGTTTTGCTGCCAAGTGACGGAAAATTCGAATGTTAAGCGCCCAGTCGTCGGAAAGCCCTGTTTCATCGCAGCCTCCAATATCTTCATACAGGCCTCGCCTTATCAGAGCGGTTTGAACGAAGATGCCGCATTTATTTGAAACTATATGCTCATATATATCTGCCGGATAATTTTGTAGAAGCGATATTGTCTCTGGGGAGTGAACTGTTCCAATGTGGCACTTTGTAATACTGTCAAACCAGTAGCCATTTCCATACACGGCCTCAATTTCTGGCTCCTTTATCAGGATTGGCGCCTGGAGTTCGAAGCGATTCCGTATAAACAGATCATCGGAAGAGAATAAAGCCAGTAGATCGCCGCTAGCGAGAGCGGCGGCGCGGTTAAAAGTGATAGCGGATCCGCAATTGGTCGGATTTTTTGTTACCACCATAGGGACGGGTGATTGTTCACTCAGATTGTTCAGAATCGTGAATGTATCATCCGATGAATTATCGTCTACCACAATGATTTCCAAGTTGTCATATCCCTGCTGCCATATACTTTGCACTGTCTCGGATATATATTTATCGTGGTTGTAGGCCGCTATGATGACGCTGATTTTTGGATTGCGTGTTTTGCGTCCCACTGCCCGTCGAAATCTGGTTATATTTTTCAAGACCCTGCCAAATAGCATATTATAATCTCTGCAGATCATCGCTAATTAAATCGATCTGCTCTTTTATTGAGCTCCTCGAGTATCCTGTGCAACTGATGATGTTCCAAATGTGGGCCGATTGGCAGGCTAAGTATTTCTTGAGCTATTCTTTCGGCAACCGGAAGGTCGCCGGCTTTGTATCCAAGGTGGTTATAAGCCTTTTGCAAATGTGGCGGAATTGGGTAATGTATAAGCGTACCTATTCCTGCTCTAGATAGATGCTGTTGTAGAACATTACGCTCTGGAGATCGAATCACATAAAGATGCCAGGCAGGAGTCGCCCAATTCGGTACAACAGGAAAACGGATATTGGAGTGCTCCAGGGATGTGCTGTAGCGATCGGCTATGGCGGAGCGTCGTGTGTTCCATTCGTCGAGATATTTCAGCTTCACTCGCAGAACGGCAGCTTGAACCTCATCTAGACGACTATTGTGACCTTGCGTGTTATGAAGGTATTTCGAGTTGGAGCCATAATTGCGCAGCAGTCGGACCGATTTCGCAATTCCGGGGTCGTTGGTAGTTATAGCTCCTCCGTCGCCGAGAGCGCCTAAATTTTTCCCCGGATAAAAGCTCCAGGCGACGGCAAGGCCATGCGTGCCGATCCGCGCACCTTTGTAGCATGCGCCATGCGCTTGCGCAGCATCTTCCAATACTTTCAGCTGATGCCTTCGGGCGATGTCCAATATAGGATCGAGATTAGCAGGTTGACCATACATGTGTACGGGGATAATCGCCTTGGTATTCTGTGTGATGGCAGGCCTTATCCGTGAGGGATCAATGTTAAAGGTATCAAGATCCGGCTCAACGGGGACGGGTGTGGCACCGCATAGGCTTACCGCCAGCCAAGTGGCTATATATGTGTGTGAGGGTACGATAACTTCGTCGCCTTTACCAACTCCCATAGCGCGGAGAGCAAGATGCAAAGCATCGAGACCACTAGCTACGCCAATGCAATGGGCTGCCCCACAATAGGCTCCAAATTCCTTTTCGAATGCCTCGACTTCGGGGCCGAGGACGTACCAACCCTTCCGCAACGACGCGAGTACCGCTGATTCAATCTCGGCCTGCAATTCCTTGTAAGCCTTCTCTAAATCTAAAAAGGGTACGTCTATGGTTGCCACCGAGCCCTCATGAATTCCGCATAATCTCGATAATAATCTGTTTCGTCATATTTGTTGGATGCTAATACCATGCAAACAGAGCCGGATGAGAAATTGTCGAGCTCTCGCCATATCATGGGGCAGACATATAATCCATAATAGGAGCGATTTAAGTGAACGCGCTTTTTTTCTTTCCCATCGTCAAGGATGACGTCAAAACTGCCAGACATGGCGACGATAAGCTGGTGTAGGTTTTTGTGAGCATGGCCTCCACGCTCTGATCCGCCAGGGACATCATAAAGATAATAAACCCTTTCAATATCAAATGGAATGTGGGTGCTCGATTCGATAAAAGTAAGGTTGCCGCGCGGGTCTTCTATCCTGGGTAGATGCAGTATCTCGCAGAGCTTAAGATTCATCGTAGTTCACTACCACGATTGGGCCGGGAAGGAATTTTTTATATCGACGTAATGAAGCGGTAATGTCCTTCAAGCCAATTTGATAAAGATAATCGTCGGCTGTTTCTCCAATACGCATAGCGCCAAATCGTTCATGAAATTGCCAAACCTTCTTGTTATCCTTGCGGACGTCGAAGTGGGCTTGGTTAAATCCTAGGTGGCTGATCGCGTAGGCGTAAATAATGAGGGCGGATTCAATTGCGGCACTTTGTGGGGCATTGTTCTTAAGTATCCAACTTCCCCAGCAGAAGCTATCTCCGCGTTGGTCGTAGAGACGAACAACGCCAATCTCTCCTCCGAATTTGTCTTCAATAATGAAATAGGCTTGGTCAGATTTGGTGGCATAATTTTCTAGCCACTTAATTTGTTTTTCTATTTCGGGAGGGGTGTATGATAGATATTTTGACTTGCTTCTGTCTGTGCGTAACGATAGGATGAAACCAGCGTCGGCTACAGTCGCGTTACGTAATACTAAGCTTCTTCCTATCAGGTGTTTTGCTTTTTGCAGTTGTGGCATTTTGTGTCATATACTTTATCGTTATATGAGCGCCCTTGCCTCAACCCTCTTCCAGAGGCAGAGAGCGCAGAATTGTATTACTTTTTTTAACCTTAGTGGCTAGAAATCGTGTCGAGTGAAGGCGGCACTTTGTTTGGCGCAACGCCAAGGCGGTTGATGGTATCTCGCCGGAAGTTCTCATAGGTCCGAAGCGGCATGGAGCCGTAATTATCCGCCAGGGTGAGGCTGGCGAGAAAATTGCTGGCCCCGGTCATATATTCATGGACGAGGCGGTTTCGCAATTGCCGAGCCTCCAGCCAGCGGTCGACGCTTTCGATGACACCGAGCCTTTCCGCGCGATTGAGCGATTCGATCTGGCTGGCGGGCGTTCGGCGAGTTGTTCGGCGCGCTCGGGGTTCCTGTCGAGACTATCGAACCATTCGAGGTCGATCCGCTGGGCAAATACCCTGCGGTGGCTCCAGGCGAGATGGCGTGCTTCCCGGTGGACGATGTCCAGGGTGGCGAGAAAACGCCGCAAAGGCGAAAGTGTCGTTTCGTTCACAGCGCTATCCCGGCTTCACGCGCGATCCGGTATATCGGCAGTTCCGGCGTCGACGGGTCGGCTACCAGGACGTCGATCCGCTGGTCGCCCGGCCGTCTTTGAAGGCGGGCCACGAAGGTCAGGCTCTTGCGTTGTTTTTCCGCGTCGATATTCGGCAGGTCGATGTCGCCGCCGCGTTGGTCGTCGTCGGTTCTGGAACCGAACAGAACGACGCGCGCCTCGTCGCCGAACAGCTCGGCGGCGGTTTGCCGGATGACGCTGCGAGTCTGCGGGCTGATGCGCATGGATAAGCCGTTGGCGAGAGTCGGATAGTAGTTTAGCTGCTTATTTGAAATACGGAAGGTTTTGCATTCTTCCCCTGGCCGGTATCTCTCCAATCGCGCTTGGCATTCCGGAGCCTCTCCTCCAAGACGGGAGGCACGGCCTTCTTTAGTCTCGCACCTCCTGCTTTGCCAGCAGCGGCGCATTGCGCTGCACCAGGTAGATCGTGGTGAGCGGCAGGATCAGGCCAAGCAGGGCGACGGTGATGTATAGCTCGCCGAGCTGGCTGTAGTCGGCGGGGATTTTGATGGCACCGGTCGCGGTGTCTTTCACTTCGCGAGTCACCGTGAATATCTGGTTCATGTATTTGGTGCCGAGCTGCGAGAGCGAAAGCGCCAGATTGGTGAATGCGGCCATGACGGCGAAGTAGGTGGCTTTGAGGGCCGACGGGGCGGAGCGGGCGATCCAGGTCAGCATGGGGATCATGGCGATCTGGCCGAGAGGCGATTCCAGGGCGGTATCGATCAAGGCGATGGCGCGGGCGTCGATGACGCCGTAGGTGAGCGCTGCAGTCCAATGGTGGAAGCCGTAGAACATGGCGATGTTCGGCAGGTACAGCACGGCGCCGGCGACGGTGAGCGCGCCGAACACGTAGATCACCGAGCGCTCGGCCATGAAGCGGCGGAAGACGAACATGCCGAACAGGGCCAGGGCGCTGGCGAGCAGGGACAGCTTGGAGAGGAACTGCTGGTCGAAGCCGAGTTCGTCGATCATCCACCAGGTGGAACCGGCGCCGCTGGTGGGGATGGCGCGGAACACGAAGATTACGGCAGCCGTGCCGAGGAGTTCGAGTCGGGCGTCGGGAGCGAGGTCTTCGGTGAGCTGCCGCATCAGGAACAGGACGATGCCCATGGAGCCGGCGAAGACGATTTCGGCGCTGAATTTGAAATCTGCCAGGCCCATGACGACCGAAAATGCGAGGAAAGCGAGGCTGCCGCCGAGTATCCACCAGTTCACGTCCGGGGTTTCGATATGCGTGCTTTGCAGCCTTTCGATCGCGTCCATTTCGAAACCCTGGGCGGCGAGGCGCCGGGCCTCGCGATTCTTGAGCATCGCGGAAAGCCAGACGCCGCCGACGGAGACGGCCGGGATGATGAGGGCCAGCCGGTAGATTTCGAGGTAGATTTGCTTTTTCTGTTCCAGGTCCATGCTCTCCACCCCGCTGAACATGAACACATTGACGGCGGCGACCAGCAGGGTGCCGCCGATGATGGCGACGCGTCCCAGCGTCTGCATGGTGGTGTGGGCGAGCTTGAGCTGTTCGTCGGGAATGGTGTTGCCTTCGTCGTCCACGCGGGGGACGGCTTCCACGGTCATGGCGTCGGCCACCGTGTCCTGGATGACGTAGCCCATCGGGGCCAGCAGGACGGACAGCACGTACCAGCTTTCGGGCGACATGATTTCCCGCATCGCCGCCGGCTTGGCGAGCAGTCCGATCATGATGAGGAGGCTCAGGGCGACGAGCCCGGCGCCGAAATAAATCAGGCGTCCCTTGTGACGCCAAAGCAAATCGACTAGGAGTCTGTCGGACTTTCCGGTTCTGGTTCGAACCGGATTGGAGGGGCGGAAGTCCGCTGTTTCCGTTAACATAGCGGCCTATTCCGGATAGATCGCGACAAGGTGAGACCCGATGAGCCGCTTCATCCCCGTCAATCGCCACCAGCAGTATCTGCTACCGCCCTCGGTTGACGAATGGCTGCCAGCCAACCACCTGGCACGGTTCCTCGTCGAGGTCATCGATCAGCTGGATTTAAGTCGACTGACGAGCCGCTACTCGGGGCGCGGGTCGGCGGCGCACCATCCGTCGGTACTACTGGCCCTGCTGGTTTATGGTTATGCCACCGGGGTGTTCTCCAGCCGCAAGATTGAGCGGGCCACCTACGATTCGGTGGCCTTCCGCTTTCTGTCGGCGGAAACCCATCCCGATCATGACACCCTGGCCCACTTTCGCAAGACCTTTCTGGGGGAGCTGGAGGACCTGTTCGTTCAGGTCTTGAGCCTGGCGCAGGCGATGAAGCTGGTGAGGCTCGGGCAGATTTCCCTGGACGGGACCAAGATTAAGGCCAACGCCTCCAAGCACAAGGCCTTGTCTCATGGCCACATCGAGAAGTTGGAAGCGCAGTTGCGGGAGGAGGTGCAGGCCTTGTTGCAGAAGGCGGCGGAGGCCGACGGGGCGGAGGAGCCGGACGGCATCGACCTGCCAGAGGAGTTGGCGCGGCGGCAGGATCGGCTGAAGGCCCTGGCGGAGGCGAAGGCCAAGATCGTGGAGCGGGTCGCGGAGCGCGATGCCCGGGCGCAGCAGGACTATGAAGCCAAGGTAGCCCGTCGCGAAGGCCAGCGGCAGGCGGGCAAGAAGCCACGTGGGCAGGAGCCGAAGCCGCCGGAAACCGGGCCGAAGGCCAGCGACCAGATCAATCTGACCGACGAGGAATCCCGCATCATGCCGAGCCACGCGGGTTTCCTCCAGGGCTATAACAGCCAGGCTGCGGTGGATGTGGAGACGATGTTGATCGTCGCCACCACCGTCAGTCAGCAGACCAACGACAAGCAGCAGGTCGAACCGATGCTGGCCGAGATCGAGAAGCTGCCGGAAGCCTGGGGGAAGCCCGAAGCCCTGCTGGCCGACACGGGCTACTTCAGCGCCGGCAACGTGCACGCCTGCTGCGAACAGCAGATCGAACCGCTGATCGCGATGGGACGGGACAGCCATCACGTGCCGCTGGCGGAACGCCTGGCTCCGGATGCCCCGGAACCGGAAACCACCGATCCCGTGGAGAAGATGGCCTGGAAACTCAAAACGAAGGCAGGGAAGGCCCGCTACGCCAAGCGCAAATCCACGGTGGAGCCGGTGTTCGGCATCATCAAACAGGTCTTGGGATTCCGCCAGTTCTCTCTGCGCGGCTTGGAGGCAGTGGCCGGAGAATGGAAGCTGGTGGCGATGGCGTTCAATCTGAGGCGGATGCACGTGTTGGCGGCAGCGTGACAGGCTTCACGTAAAAACCAAGCGTTACACACCAATAGCGCCGCCATGGGGGAGGCGGGGCACATCTTGGTCTAGTTATCGACGCGAAACGTTGGTGACTACCCCGCCAATGCCCCCGAAAAATTCTCGATTCCAAGAATCCCGACCCGAGTAAATCCATAGTCCGACAGACTCCTAGGTGCCCCATGGGCATCTTCATCGCCCAGGGCAGCATGGCCCAGAAGCCGAGCGCGGCGAGGAATTCGGCCGAAAGCCCCAGGTATTCCTTGACGAAGAAGGTGCCGACGATGCCGGTGAGCCCGGAGATGCCGGCGGCCAGGTAGACCATGAGTGGGGGCAGGTAGCTGAACCGGACCTGGCGTCCCAATTCGAGGATGTTGGCGTCCAGCCATTGCCGGATCAGGCCGGCGTGGGTGGAGATGGATTCGCGGTCGCGGGGGGATTGGTCTTCGGGGAACTGCATGGTCGTATCGATCAGGATTTCAGGGCGATTGCCGTTCGGGGTAGGCCCAGACGAAGCCGGCGGCGTTCGGCATGCGGATTTTCGGCAGCGTCGTCGCGTCGAGCCGGTCGCGTTCGCCGATGATGCCGTTGGCGTGGAGGAGGTAGGCGGTGACGGCATAGACCTCGTCGTTGCCTAATGAGCGTGGGGCGTCGAGGGGCATGGAGCGGCGGATGAAGTCGAAGACCGTGCTGGCATAGGGCCAGTAAGTGCCGATGGTCTTGTCGGGCTCGGCGCTGGTCAGAGGATTGCGGCCTCCGGCCAGTTCCTCGGCGCTGCCGCCGCTGCCGTCCGGGCCGTGGCAGGCGGCGCATCTGGCATCGTAAACGGCCTTGCCTTCGACCGCTGTGCCCTGGCCTGGCGGAAGGCCGGTGCCGTCGGGGAAAACGGTGATGTCCAGGGCGGAGATCGCGGCCGGTTCCAGGGCTTGTCCCAGGCGCGGGCCTTCGGGGGCGGCGAGCGCCGGAGTGCTTGCCAGGGCAAGAAATACGGCGAGGATCGGGTCACGCATAGACATGGCTGACGCTCCCATCGGCGGCGACGGCCGAGGACACGATCGCGTTGTAATGGAAATACCCATGGCGCCCGCGTTCGGCGATCAGGGTCTGACGTTCGGGCTGGACGTAGCCGGTCTCGTCGGTGGCCCGGCTCTTGAGTACGGCGGGAGAACCGTCCCAGCGCCAGGGCAGGCGGAAGCGGGTGAAGCACTTGGGCAAGATGGGCGAGTCCAGCGTCGCATCGCGCCAGGTTTGACCGCCGTCGGTCGAGACTTCCACCCGCCGGATCGTTCCCCGGCCGCTCCAGGCCAGGCCGGAAATCTGGTGCAGGCCTGGGCCAGGCAGGGTCTGGCCGGCGAAGGGGTGGGTGATGACCGACTTGGCCTCCATCACGAAGCTGAACTGGCGTGCCTGGCCGGAGGGCAGCAGCTCGGTGTACTTCGCGGTTTCGTTGCGGGCCATGGCCGGCTGGTCGGCGAGCTGCAGGCGGTGCAGCCATTTGACGTTGGTGACGCCTTCCCAGCCGGGCAGGACCAGGCGCAGCGGGTAGCCGTTCTCCGGCCGCAGCCTTTCGCCGTTCTGGTAAAGGGCGAGCAGGGCGTCGTCCAGCGCCTTGTCGAGCGGGATGCTCACGTTCATCGCGGCGGCGTCCGCGCCTTCCGCGATCAGCCATTTGGCGTTCGGCTGCACGCCGCATTCCTCCAGCACGGTGGCCAGCGGAACGCCGGTCCATTCGCTGCAGGAGGCCAGGCCGTGGATATTCCCCGCCGGGGCCTGTATCGGCTCCCGGTGCCAGCCGGCATTGCTGTTGCCGCCGCATTCGATGAAGCACAGGCGCGAGGTCATCGGGTAGCGCAGGAGGTCGTCGATGCCGAAGCTCGAGGCTTGGCCGACCAGTCCGTGCACCGCGAGCCGATGTACGGCGGGATCGATCTGCGGCACGCCGTTGTGGTGGCGCTCGAAATGCAAGCCGCTGGGAGTGACGATGCCTTCCAGCCGTTCCAGCGGCGTCCAGGAAATCCCGTTTCCCGGCGCATCGGCATTGGCCGCGACCCAGCGGATGACGGCGCGCTCGTGCGGCGAGGGCTGGCCGTAATTGGAAAGCGGAGCGCCGGGCCGGGTCATCCACGGCGGCGCCGCCGCCCGGACGCTGCCGGTCAGGGCGGTGCCGGTCAGCGCCAAGCCCGTCTTCAGGAATTTACGGCGGCCGGATTCGGATTTTGGATCTTCCGATTCGCTGGAATTCTGCATGTCGAGCTCTCGTTCCTTCGGGTTGAACGGCATGACGACGGGGTTGGACGGCCTAGCTAGCTTGGAGCTGCAAGGGACCTACAGTTTGATGACCGCGATGAGGACGCCTGTCGCCAGCATGATGAACGCACCGAGTTTGATGGTCAGGCGATACTCCAGCGTATCGATCCTGTGTTCAAGGTTTTGAATATCCCCCTTGGTGGCGAGTTCGGCTTCAGACTGAGCGTCTTTGAAAGCGTCGGCGATAGCTTCGGCTTGCTCCGTCGGAACCCCTGCATCGGTCAGTTTTCGAACGAATTTATGTGTATCGAAAGTGATGGTAGCCATATCCGCGCCTCGTTGCTGTGTACAGTCTGACAAAATTCGGAGAGTGGCGCTACGCTCCCGGACCCTCCCACCCTGCCGGGGTTTTTATTGTCCGCCGCCTAAGTTAACTTAAGCCCATAACAACGAAACGGAGGTCTGAGGTATGCGTGAGGTCATGCGGGACTTTGCCGGGCTGATCATGCGGGGGACGGCGTTCGCCTTCCTCATTGCGAGCCTGTTGGGCGTGCTGTCCCTGTATTTTCTCCCCGCCGCATCGTTCAGCGCGGCGGCGATCGGCCTGGTCGGCCTGCGCCTGGGCGCGGCGAGGGGAGTCCTTCTGGCGCTGGCGGTCGCCGTGCCGGTGGCGGCCTGCGGCTACCTGTTCCCGCCGCGGCCGGGTCTGGAGCTGCCACTGCTTGCCCTGATTGGTCCGCTGGTGCTGGGCGCGGCGGCCCTGCTGCATCGCGACGGGCGGCAAGGCCCGCCGCTGCTGCTCATCGGCGCGGTGTGCATGGCCGGCGTCATCGCCATAGAACTGATCTCCGGCGATGCCACCGCGTTCTGGAAGAGTTGGCTGCAGCATGCGGTGAAGGGCGTCAAAGGCGCGACCGTCCAGGGATTCGAGGAGAACGGCACGCTGGTGCTGATGAACGGTCTCATCGCCTTCCTGGTCGGGGCCAGCGCCTTTCTGACCCTGCTCCTGGCGCGCTGGTGGCAGTCGCTCCTTTATAACCCGGACCAGTTCGGACCGGAATTCCAGCGCCTCCGCTTGCCCCGCACCGCCCTGGCGGTGGCTGTGGCGCTGCTCGTGCTCGCGCATTTCGGGCGTCCCGCGCTCCAAATGCACCTCCTGCTGGTGGGCATCATGATGTACGCGTTCCAGGGGCTGGCGGTGGTGCACGGGGTGGTGGCCCAGCGCGGGATCGGCTGGACGGGCTGGCTGCCGCCGTATCTCGCCCTGGTCTTCGTGCCCCAGTTCGGGGCCGTCGGCCTGGCGGTGCTGGGCGCCGTCGACGCACTGGCGAATTTCCGGCGCCTGCCCGCAGCGGAGAGCAGGGCGGCGTGATTCCTTACCGCGATACCATCCCCTGCCGCCATACGCCCTGGGTGACGTGGAGCCTGATGGCGCTCAATCTCGCGGTTCATCTTTACACCCAATGGCTGCCGCCCAGGGCGCTGCAGGCGCTGTTCACCCTGCACGGCCTGGTGCCGGCGCGCTACGGATTGCCGGAGTGGGCGGCGACGGCGGGCTTCCCACCCGATGTGTACAGCCCTTTCATCACCAGTATGTTCCTGCACGGGAGCTGGTTCCACCTGGTCGGCAACATGTGGCTGCTGTGGATCTTCGGCGACAACATCGAGGACCGCATGGGCAGGGTGCGGTTCTTGTTCTTCTATCTGTTGTGCGGCGTGGTGGCGGCGGGGCTCCAGGTCTATTTCAGTCCGCAGTCGGCCGTCCCCACGGTGGGGGCGTCCGGCGCCATTGCCGGGATCATGGGGGCCTATTTCTTCCTGTACCCTTACGCCCGGCTGGTGATCTGGGTGTTTTTCCTGCCGCTGTTCGTCACCGTGCCGGCGATCGCTTTTCTCGGTGCCTGGGTCATCTTCCAGCTTTACAAGGCCACCAGCGGCTTCGCCAGCCATGCGCCCTACGCGGACGTAGCGTGGTGGGGGCATCTGGGCGGCTTCATCATCGGGGTGCTCACGCACCGGCTGTTCCTGTTGCCGGAGCGCGAGCCCCCTGAAGAGACCGGTTTGCGCCGGGTGCGCACGTGAGTTTTCCGGAGCGAACCGTGGACCGGACGGCCTTTCTCCGCGAATTGAAGCGTGTTCTCCCGGCGGAGGCCGTATTGAGCGATCCGGAGGATCTGAGGCCCTTCGAATGCGACGCGCTTTCCGCCTACACCGTCCTGCCCTGGATCGCCGTGCTGCCGGAAACCGTGGAGCAGGTCCAGACGGTGCTGCGTCTGTGCCATTCGCGGGGTGTGCCGGTGGTGGCTCGGGGTGCCGGCACCGGGCTGTCCGGCGGCGCCTTGCCCGTGGCGGAGGGCGTGTTGCTGAGCCTGGCGAAGTTCAACCGTATCCTGGCGGTCGATCCCGCCAACCGCATGGCCCGCGTGCAGCCGGGCGTCCGCAACCTCGCCATTTCCGAGGCCGCGGCGCCTTTCGGTCTCTATTACGCTCCCGATCCTTCGTCCCAGGTGGCCTGCACCATCGGGGGCAACGTGGCGGAAAATTCCGGTGGGGTGCACTGCCTGAAATACGGGCTGACCGTGCACAACGTGTTGCAGGTCACCCTGCTGACCATCGAAGGTGAATTGCTGACGCTGGGTTCGCTGGGGCTGGACGGTCCCGGCTACGACCTGCTCGCCCTGATAAACGGCTCGGAAGGCCTGCTCGGGGTGATCGTCGAGGTGGTCGTCAAACTGTTGCCGGTGCCCGAAACGGCCCGGACGCTGCTGGCGGCGTTCGGCAGCATCGAGGCGGCGGGTGACGCCGTGGCCGGCGTGATCGGCGCGGGTCTGCTGCCGGCCGGGCTGGAAATGATGGACAGCCTCACGCTCCGCGCTACCGAAGCCTTCGTCCACGCCGGCTACCCGGTCGAGGCGGCGGCCGTCGTGCTGTGCGAAATGGACGGCATGGCAGAGCAGGTCGAGGCCGAGATCGCCCGGGCACGCCGGGTGCTGGAATCGCACGGCGCGGCGGAAGTACGCGAATCCCGCGACGAAGCCGAGCGCCGGAAATTCTGGGCCGGACGCAAGGCCGCCTTCCCGGCGGTCGGGCGGATCGCCGCGGACTATTACTGCATCGACGGCACGATTCCCAGGAAGCGGTTGGCGGAGGTGCTGGGGCGGATCGGCGAACTTTCGGAGCAATTCGGCTTGGCCGTAGGCAACGTCTTCCATGCCGGCGATGGAAACTTGCATCCCCTGATCCTCTACGATGCTTCCCATCCCGGCGAACTGGAGCGCGCCGAGGCGCTGGGCGAGGAAATTCTCACCCTCTGCGTCGAGGTCGGCGGCACGGTGACCGGCGAGCATGGGGTCGGCATCGAGAAGCTCAATCCGATGTGCGTCCAGTTCGGCGCGCCGGAGCTGAGGCAGTTTCACACTTTGAAGGCGGCGTTCGACGCCGGCGGGCTGCTCGATCCCGGCAAGGCCGTTCCGACGCTGGCGCGCTGCGCCGAATTCGGCCGGGTGCATGTGCACGGCGGGCGGCTCCGCCATCCCGAGCTGGAGCGGTTCTGATATCCACAATGCGTAGCCAGGACGACTCGGAATATCTGGCGGGGCGGGTGTCGGAAGCCTGCGCCCGCGGCGAGCCGTTGCGGATTCAGGGCGGCGGCAGCAAAACCTGCTACTCGGGATCGGGCGAGGGCGGGGCCCTGTCGACTCTGGCCCACACCGGCATCGTCCATTACGAACCCACCGAACTGGTGCTCACCGCCCGCAGCGGCACGCCGCTCGCCGCGATCGAGGCCGCGTTGGCGATGTCCGGCCAGATGCTGGGCTTCGAGCCGCCGCATTTCGGCTCCGGCGCGACCTGGGGCGGGACCGTGGCCTGCGGATTGTCCGGACCGCGTCGGCCCTGGGCCGGCAGCGTGCGCGACGCGGTGCTCGGCTGCCGGATGGTCGACGGCCGGGGCGAGGTGCTGCGCTTCGGTGGCGAGGTGATGAAGAACGTGGCCGGCTTCGACGTTTCCCGGCTGATGGCCGGCGCGCTCGGCACGCTGGGATTGCTGCTGGAAATCTCGGTGAAGGTGCTGCCCAGGCCCGAGTGCGAGACCACGTTGTGCTTCGAATGTCCGTCCGCGGAAGGCCGCGAACGGATGATCCGCTGGGGCGGAAGCGGACTGCCGGTGACGGGCATGGCCTGGGACGGGCGACTTTACCTCCGCCTGGCCGGACCGGAGCAGGCGGTTTCCGCCGCCGCCCGGCGTGTCGGCGGCGATCGGGCAGTGGAGGCGGATACCTTCTGGAACGGTCTGCGCGAGCAGACGCGTGAGTTCTTCTCCGGAAAGGGCGACCTATGGCGGCTGTCGGTGCCGCCGGCCGCGGACATCGGCGGCCTGTCCGGCGAATGGCTCATCGACTGGGGCGGTGCCCAGCGCTGGCTGCGCACAGACGCCGGTCGGAACGAGGTGCTCGCCGCCGCCCAGGCCGTGGGCGGGCATGCCCGGTTGTTCCGCAGCGCGAATCCCGCGGCGATGCGATGCGCCGCCCTGGCCCCGGCGCTGGCCGCCCTGCACCGGCGGGTGAAGGCGGCGTTCGATCCGGCAGGGATGCTCAACCGTGGACTGTGTCCGGAGGCGTCGTAGATGCTCGCGCGTTTGGACGATCGTTTCAGAGACAAGCCGGAAGGGCGGGAAGCCGAGGCCATCCTCAAGGCTTGCGTCCATTGCGGCTTCTGCACGGCCGCCTGTCCGACCTACCGTCTGCTCGGCGACGAACGCGACGGCCCGCGCGGCCGCATCTACCTCATCAAATCGATGCTGGAAGGCGAGCCGGCGACGGAGCGCACCCGAAACCACCTGGACCGCTGCCTGAGCTGCCGTGCCTGCGAGAGCGCTTGTCCCTCCGGTGTGCGCTATGGCCGGCTCGCCGACATCGCCCGCGGCATCGTCGAAGAACGGGCGCCGAGGCCGGGGCTCGAGAGGTTCAAACGCAAGTTGTTGCGGATGATCCTGCCGTATCCGGCAAGGCTCGCGCCTTGGGTCGGCCTGGCGCGCCGGCTGTGTCCGCTGCTGCCGCCGGCCTTGCGGCGCAAGCTGCTTCCCGCCGCGGCGGCGTTGCCCTGGCCGCCGGCCAGACACCCGCGCACCATGCTGGCCTTGGGCGGCTGCGTCCAGTCCGTCCTGGCGCCGTCCATCGACGCGGCGGCGGCGCGGGTGCTGGACCGCTTAGGGATTTCGCTGATTCGGATCTCGGAAAGCGGCTGCTGCGGCGCCTTGAGCTACCATCTCGGTGCCCATGAGGAAGGGCTGGATTTCATGCGCCGCAACGTCGACGCCTGGTGGCCCGCCATCGAGGCCGGCGCCGAAGCCATCGTCATCACCGCCAGCGGCTGCGGCGTGATGGTGAAGGAGTACGGCGAACTGCTGCGCGACGATCCGGCCTACGCGGAAAAAGCGGCGCGGGTGTCCGCGCTGGCGCGCGACCTGAGCGAAGCCGTCGCCGCCGAGGACTGGCGATCGCTGCCTGCGGTCCAAAAACGCCGTATAGCCTTCCAGTCACCCTGTACCCTGCAGCACGGCCAGCGCCTGAACGGCCTGGTCGAGGAGCTGTTGCAGGGACTGGGGTTCGAACTGACGCCGGTCGCGGATGCCGCCGTCTGCTGCGGCTCCGCCGGCACCTATTCCCTGCTGCAGCCGGCGCTGTCGTCGAGGCTGCGGGAAGACAAGCTCCGGAATCTGGAAGCCGGCGATCCCGACGTCATCGCCACGGCCAACATCGGTTGTCTGGCTCATCTGGCTTCCGGCACCGGGCGGCCGGTGCGGCATTGGGTGGAATTGCTGGACCGGTGTTACTAACGGCTAAGAAAGCAGTGTCACACAACATTCCCTCTCCTCTGGGAGAGGTCGATGTGCGCCATGCGCACCGGATTGTTCCCCGGAACCTGTAGGATGCCGAAGGCGATCCGCCAACCAATCCCCTAAAGCCACACGATTTGTGGGCCCGGCTGGCATGCGTGCTGTTTCGGGATGGCGGAACCCGAAAGAGCCGGTTCCGCCCTACGTCGTCCCTGTGGATAAGCGTAGCGCATCCACCTCCGTAACGACTCGAAGAGCAGCGGAGCTGACTCGGAGAGCGGCGGAGCCGAATTTGGCGGATGCGCTGCCGCTTATCCGCCCGATCCCGATAGGTTCCTGGGTAGGGTGAGGGCGATCAAACAATGACATTACTTTCTTAACGACTGGTAACCGGCTCCGTGGGGCTCAGCGGGCTGTCAGTACCTTGCCCCATTCGGCAGCGTCCGGAATTCCCGCCAGACCTGGAGCGCTTCCTCCCGCATGAGCTGCTGCGGTGCCAGGTGCCGTTCGGCGTAGGATTTCGCGATGTCCAGATTGATCCGGGAGTCGTCGAACAAGTCTTCGTAGTCGTGCCAGGCGGCGGCGTAGAAGACTTTGTCGATACGGGCCCAGTAAGCCGACGCGTAGCACATCGGGCAGCATTCGCAGCTGCTGTACAGCACGGCGCCGGAAAGGTCGTAGCTGCCGAGTTTGCGGCAGGCTTCCCGGATGGCGTTGACTTCCGCGTGGGCCGTCGGGTCGTTGTCGCGGATCACGCTGTTGCCGGCACTGGCGAGCACCTGTCCGCCGCGCACGATGACCGCGCCGAACGGGCCGCCGGTTCTGTCGACGACGCCGGCGCGCCGCATGATGTGGATCGCCTGCCGCATGTATTCGCGGTCCTGCTCGGTGGCGGTGTGAGTGTTGGCAAGCACTTCGGTTCCTCTAGGGTGGGCTCCTGCGGAGCGGCGAGTCAGATTTCCGGCCGGCGGACGATTCGGGCGAGCAGGATCGGCAGACGCGCCAGAAAGCCGAACATCAGACGGACGTGCATCCAGGTCAGGAGGACGTTGTCGCGCCAGTAGTGGAAGTGCGAGGTGCCGCCCTCCTCGGCCCGGGGGTAATAGACCGGCACGGGCAGATTGACCGGCCGGATGCCGGCCCAGCAGAGACGGACGGCGGCTTCCGGATCGAAGTCGAAGCGCCGCATCCATTGGCGGTCCTGCATGACGACGCACAGCGCCTGGATCGGATAGACGCGGAAGCCGAACAGGGAGTCGCCGATCCCGGTCCAGAGCGTCTCGAGGTTCGCCCACCAGTTGGAAATGCGGCGGCCTTTCACGCGCAGGGAGGGAGCGGAGTCGTCGAATACCGGCACGCCCAGGATCATGGCGTCCGGCTCTTCCTGCGAGCGTGCCATGAATTCCGGAATCCGGTCGGCGGGATGCTGGCCGTCCGAATCCATGACCAGGGCGTGGGTGAACCCTTTGCGGCGGGCGGTCAGCAATCCCCGCAGCACCGCCGCGCCTTTGCCGCGGTTCGCCGGCATCCCCAGGACCACCAGTCCGCCGTCCTCCGCCGAGAGTTTCAGCAGCCCTTCCCAGGTGCCGTCGGTGCTGCCGTCCACCACGACCCAGACCGGATTCCAGTACTGGCGGGCGGCCTTGACCGTCTCGTAAACCTTGGGGCCGGGGTTGTAGCTGGGAATGATGACCAGGTGGGTGCGGGAGGGCGTGCTCATGTCGTGGGATCGGATTCGATGGGGGCGGATGGGGTTCCGGCGAGTTCCCGGGCGTAATAGGCTTCCAGCGCGTGGGTGAATGCCACCGGGTCGTCAGGCGGATCGAACCGCAGGCCCAGCCGGATACGGAAGCGGATCGGAAGGCGGGGTCTTGCGTACACCGGCCAGCGCTTGCTCAGGAAAGGGGAGTCGGTTTCCACGATCAGCGTCTGCACCGGCACGCCGGCATGGCGGGCGATCAGGGCGGCGCCGCCCTTGAACCGGCCGACTGGCGGCTCCGCGGTGCGGGTGCCTTCGGGGAAGATCAGCAGTTGTCCGCCCTTGCGCAGCTCCGCGACGGCGGTCTTGATCATGCCGTGGCCGGAGTCGTTGCGGATGTAACGGGCCAGGCGGGCGCCGGCGCCGAGGAAGATGTTGTCGTTCAGGTTGGCCTTCATGATGCAGACCAGGTTGGGCAGGCGCGAGGCGACGATCACGGCATCGAGGAGGCTGGGATGGTTGGCGACCAGCAGTAGCGGCGTGTCCTTGCGCAGCGCTTCGAGTTCCGTGGTATCGAAGCGGAAGGCGCCGGCCGCATGCATGATGCCGAAGAAGATCCGCCAGCCGTACATGATTCCGAATCGGCCGACCGGCCGCCCCAGCCGTTCCGGCAACACCGGATAGAGCAACACGGCGGTGCCGATCCAGGCGAGGGACATGGAGGCGTACAGCAGCAGCCCCAGGTACAGCGCGGTGTATTCGTACAGCATCCTCAGCGGGCGGATCAAACGGCTCAAGTCGGTTCTCCTGGATTTCTAAGGCGCTCTGCTTCCGAAGGCTTCGATCTCGACCAGCAGCTCACGGCGGCAGATCTCGGCCTCCAGGAACAGGATGTCGGCCGCCGGCAGCACCGCCGCGAGTTCGCATTCTATCGGTTCCAGAGGGCAGCCGGGCCGGACGTAGACCTTGTAGCGGAAATCCTCCAGAGCGAAGGCGGTATCGCGGGACTCCCCGTTCAGCGTCTCGATCAAGGCCGCCAGGTTGGCCAGCGTCTCGCGGGTCTGTGCCGCGGCATCGCCGGGATGAAGGCTCTCATGGCCCAGGATGCTCGCCGTGCCGGAAACGAACACCGCGATCCGGTCCGCCGATCGCAGCAGGGTGGCGCGGGAAAAGCTCGGGCTGCGCGGCCCGTAGGCCGGGGGGTAAAGGTAGGCGCTGAGCTGGCGCGGGTTTTCGATCGGAACCGCCGGGGTGCGCGAGGCGACGAAGTAGATCGCGAGGGGACCCGAGTGCGTACCGAGCGCGCAGGCGGCGGGCAGGGCGCCGGCGGCCGGCCGGCTCGCGCGCAGGAAAGCCTCCTGCCGCCCGACGTTGAATTGCCGGTAGCGTTCGAGACCCGATTCTTCCCGATTGATCCCGGGGAAGTAATTCCAGACCCGCACGAGGTGCGGGTAGCCACGCCGGCCGGCAAACCGGAAGAGGGAGTCGTAGGTCTGCCGGGTTGCGCGGCGGATGTCCGCACCCGCCTCGGTTTGCATCGTCCCGAAGAGATGGTGGCCGTCGCAGGCCCAGTCGATGGCTCCGGTCCGGCCGCGGGTCGCACGGCGCGTGCCCATCCAGATCTCGACCACCGGCTCGGCCGGCTGCATCTGCGGCGTGGCGATCCTAAGCCGGGGAAGCGAGGGGGGGAGGCCGGCCGGCGGATCCACCCCGAAGCCGACGGCGCCGAGCCCGCGTTCCCCGATCAGGCCGAGCAAGGCCGGCAGTTCGGCCTGCCGCAGGTAGAGGACTGACAGGGCGCCTTCCGCTGGCGTGACCATGGCTAGGGACATCAGGCGGCGTCGGCGTCCTGGATGTTCAATCCGCGCCGCCGGCGCGCTTCCAGGGTCCGGCGGAAATGCCACAGGCTGTTGAGGTAATAGACCGCCTTGAATGCATACAGCGAAAACCAGATCGGCGTCCTGCCGAAGATGTCACCCGCCAGCAACGACAGCAAGGCTTCCTTCATGCGCAGCACGTTCTGCGGCGCCATGAACAGCTCGCGCATCGTCGGGTCGGTCATCCGGTAGATGAACCAGGAAAATTCCCGAGGGCCGTGCCGCATCCGCCGGTCGAAGCGCTTGAGCGCCGCGCCCGCACGCCGTGGCTGGTGCAGGCAGGTGTCCACCGTTTCGGCGGCGGTCACGCCTCCCTGCATGGCGAACAGGACGCCGGAGGAGAACACCGGGTCGATGAAGGCGAACGCGTCGCCGATCAGCAAATAGCGCTCGCCGTGCGTCCGCGTGGAAACATAGGAGAAATTGCCGGTGGCGTGCACGTCGGAGACCAATTCGGCAGCGGCAAGGCGCTCGGCAAGGGCCGGGCACGAGGCGATCGTGTCGAGGAAGAATTCACGCAGCGGTGTGTTCCTGCGCTTCATGTAATAGGGCCAGGTCACCGCGCCCACGCTGGTCGTGCCGTCGGCCAGGGGGATGAACCAGAACCAGCCGTGTTCGAACCAGAACACCGAGATGCTGCCCTCGTGGCGGCCGCTGCGGCGGCGCGCGTTCGCGAAGTGGCCGTACACCGCGGCGCTGTTGTGTTTCCTGTTGCGCTGCTTGAGCTTCAGCCGGTTGGCGATGAAGGTATCGCGGCCGGAAGCATCGACTACGAAACGCGCTCGCCAGCGCCGCCTCCGCCCTTCGTCGTCCTGGGAATCGACTTCTGCGCCCTGCCCGTCGGACAGAAACCGGATGTCCGTGGCCCGCCAGCCCTCCAGGAGTTCCGCGCCATGCTTCGCCGCGTTCCGGATGAGGATGTGGTCGAACTCCGATCGCCGCACCTGGTAGGCGTACGGCATGGATTTGTCCCAGGCGTCGGCGAATTCGAAGGTGAGCGTGTCGTCGTGATCGGGTGACACGAACTCCGCGCCGGGTTTGTACATGCCGATGCGCTCGACTTCATCCTTCACGCCCAGCCTTTCCAGCAAGGGGAGGCTGGCCGGCAGCAGGGACTCGCCGATGTGGAAGCGGGGATGGCGGCATTTTTCCAGCACCACCGTGCGGTAGCCGCGCTCGGCCAGCAGGGCGGCGGCCGTGGAACCGGCGGGCCCCCCGCCTATGATCAGCACGTCGCATTCGGCGGATTGAGCGAGCGTGGATTCGGGGCGCGGGTTCATCGGGACGGATTGAATCGGGATCGGGTGGGTGACGAACGGCGGCGCATTATCCTAACGATCATGGCGACCAGCCGCCCGGGATGATGACAAATCGGCAGGAAGGTCGAGTGACAGGTCCCGTCCTTGGGGCCCGCCCTCCGGGCCATGCTCCGCATGTTCAAATTTGCTCCCTGCAAATTTGTGCACGCTTTGCGCCCGAAGGGTGCGATACAGGGAGGTATCGCATGAGCGCGACTGTTCGCCATGATCGTTCCCTCACCCCGGCCCAATCATGCCGGGCTCTCCTGCCCGGCACCCTTCGGGTCAATGCAAATCTGCTCCCGGCAGATTTGTCCCAAAGGGAGAGGGTGAGCAAGGTTGCTGCGACTTTCACGTTAAAAACCTCAGTTGGACGTGCCCGAGTGTGCGGCTGGTGGGCCGGCTGGCAAGGCGCGACGACGCCGTGGGGCCGTCCCCCACAAGGAGGAGCAACGAAGTAAGGTGGTCCGCCAGCCGTGCAATCGGACGCGTAGCGCGCTCACCCAAAAGGCGCGACTGACCGAAGCAGGGAATATCAGTATTCATGCAGGTTCGGTGTTATGCGAAGCGGTCAACCGAGGTTTTTAGATTATAGCTTCAACAATCCGGCCGTTGCGAACCATGGCCGTATGGGGAACGCGACTTGCCCGGTTCCCGCCAAAAGTACTCATGGGGCCAAAGCCGGACCGGCCGGCAGTGGGCCGGTAACCGTTCAGCCCCCTGGGAGCGTGGGCGTCGCCCCGCTGAAAAAGCGGCCAGGATGGCCGCGTTCCCAGCAAAAAAGCTGGGGGGGGGGCTGAACGGATACGTGGGCCGGGTGTCAGATTTTTCCAATCCAAGACGGTCTGCCGACTGTCAGAGTTCAGCGGCGTCAGATTGACCACAATGTTCTTCAAGTTGAACTAGTGTCTAATTGCATTATTAAGCGACTGTAATATCATGTCTCCGTTACCCACAGGAACGGAGGGAAGGATGGCGCGAGTTGCCATATCGGTGAGTTGTACGGACCAAGACCGGCGTGAGTTGGAGCGTTTGAGCAATAGCCGCACCGAGGAGGCTCGTCTGGTCGAACGCGCCAAGATTGTCATGGGCTGTCTGGCGGGCAAGCGCAATGACGAAATTGCTGCTGAACTCGGTATCCGGCCCGGCACGGTCGGTGTCTGGCGCAGGCGCTTTGCGGCTGAAGGGTTGAAAGGACTGCGTGATCGAAAAAGACCGGGCAAGCCTCCGCGGTACCCGCCGTCCGAGTTGCGCAATCGATTGCTTGCGCAGATTGAACAGCCGCCGCCGGCCGGACAGGCGACGTGGGATGGCGGGTCGTTGTCGAAAGCCTTGGGGGTTTCCGATGATGCCGTCTGGCGTCTGTTGCGCAAAGAAGGCATCCAACTCCAGCGGCATCGCTCGTGGTGCGTCAGCACGGACCCTCAGTTTGCCATCAAGTCGGCCGACATTATCGGGCTGTACCTGAATCCGCCGCAAAATGCGTTGGTCATTTCCGTTGATGAAAAGCCTTCCATTCAGGCGCTGGAAAGGGCCAGCGGTTTCGTCTTTACCAGCAGCGGCAAGCTGGTTCGTGGATTGAAAAGCACCTATAAGCGCCATGGCACGATCAATCTTTTTGCGGCCTTGAATGTGGCGACCGGTACCATTCAGTCCAAAACCACCACGACCAAGAAGCGTCCTGACTTTCAGGCCTTTCTCGATGAGGTGGTCGCCGATGTTCCGGCTGATCGGGAAATTCATGTGATTCTCGACAACTATTGCACTCACAAGAAGAACGATGACTGGTTGGCCGCCCATCCCAACGTGCACTTTCACTTCACGCCCACTTCAGCCAGTTGGTTGAACCAAGTGGAAATCTGGTTTGGCATCATGACCCGCAAGGCCTTACGTGGGGCCAGTTTCAACAGCATCGACCAACTGGCGCAGGCGATCAACGATTTCATCGCCGCCTACAACGACAAGGCCGCCCCATTCGTCTGGCGCAAGCGGGAAGTCAAAGGCTCCCAGCTGCGCAATACTATCGCTAATTTACGCAATTAAACACTAGATTTGCTCGACAGGAGGGACGGCGACACAAAGGAAAGCTCTGCCGGTGCCCATTGGAACGTCGCTCATGCCTTCGGGTTCAGCCGACGGATGGAGCGGAAAACAGCGGCGCGATCTTTGCCGAGACGCATGGAGTCCTTCCGGATGTCACGGCCGACCGTTTGCGGGATGTGCAGGGTGAACCTGCACCGTTGCCCCAATTTGTTCAAGTTAATTCCGGACAACGCCTTACGGCTCGGTACGAAGCACTGGAAGGCGTGCCAAGCACCGCGTAAGAGTTCATGTTGTATATTTACGACTCCTGAAGGAGGTCTCTCATGAAAACACTACGTCCATTCACCATCGTCGGCATCCTCGGCCTATTGGTCGCTTGCGCCCCCGCCAGGGAGGTGCGTCCCCATAAATGGGCTTTAGCCGTGCAAACCGCCGAGACGCGCGAGGCGCACAAGGCACTGGCGAAGCACTACGAGGAGGTGGCCAAACAAATGCAGGACGATGCGGAAGAGGAAAGGGAAATGCTCGCACAATATCAGGCGCAACCGCACAAATACGGCAAACGGATATTGGACTTGAAAGCCCGCGCCGAGGCGATGATCCGCGACTTCGAACTCGCGGCCAAGGAAAGCCGGCAGATGGCCGAATACCATCGGCAATTGGCGAAAGAAGCCAGCCGATGAGCCTCCCGGGGCGCGGGGCTATGTCTGGGTTGGATCGTCGCCCGACACACGACCGCCGAGGCCACGCAGGCATTTTTCAAACCCACCGCTTTGAGGACCAGTTGCGGTGGGCGTGTGGCCGTGCCCACCGACTGAAGCCGGCTGCAGTGCGGTTGGCAGAACCGCTTCAGTGTCTGTGTCATCCACACCGAAGCGGCGGTGCGATCGGCGAAGGTGAAGGAAACGGGCGCATTGCCCACCACGAAGGCGCGTACCTGCGCCAAGCTCTGAAGTCCTGCGGTCCGTAGCATCACGATCATGTCTCCATGATCCCACTCACCGCCGCCAGGCTCACCTCACCTTGGAAACACGGCACTCCCTTCAGGCTCATGTGTCATTGGACAAGGCTGTGCCATGACTTATACTTGCGGCCCTTTTCAACGAAGACGGCGCCCGCGATTCTTCCCGACATGAATCCCAAGCTCGCCAGCCTGCACCCTTATCCCTTCGAAAAGCTGGCGGATCTCAAGCGAGGCCGGGTGCCGCCGGCGGACAAGCCTCACATCGCGATGTCCATCGGCGAGCCCCGGCATCCGACGCCGCACTTCATCGCCGAGGCGCTGCTGCAGCATCTGCACGGCCTGTCTACCTACCCGACCACCAAGGGTGGGCCGGAGTTGCGCCACGGCATCGCGCGATGGCTGGAACGGCGGTTCAGCCTGGGCGGGGGCACGGTGGACCCGGAGCGGCAGGTGCTGCCGGTCAACGGCACGCGGGAGGCGCTGTTCGCCTTCGCCCAGGCCGTGATCGATCCGGCGGAACGGCCCCTCGTGCTGATGCCCAATCCCTTCTATCAGATCTACGAGGGAGCGGCGATCCTGGCCGGGGCGGAGGCCTGTTTTCTCAACACCACGGCGGAGACCGGCTTCCTGCCGGATTTCGATGCGGTGCCGGAATCGGTATGGCGGCGGTGCCGGCTGGTCTATGTCTGTTCTCCCGGCAATCCCACCGGGGCGGTGATGGGGGCCGATCAGCAGCGGCAGTTGCTGGAGCTGGCGGAAAAGTACGATTTCATCGTCGCATCTGATGAATGCTATTCCGAGCTGTACGCCGATGAGGCCGATCCGCCGCCGGGTTTGCTACAGATCGCAGCCAACATGGGTAATACCGAATTCCGCCGCTGCGTGGTGTTCCATTCCCTGTCCAAGCGCTCCAACACGCCCGGCCTGCGTTCGGGTTTCGTGGCGGGCGACGCGGACGTTCTCGGCCGCTTCCTGCTTTACCGGACCTATCACGGCTGCGCCATGTCGCTCCCCGTGCAAAAAGCCAGCGAAAGGGCCTGGGCCGACGAAGCCCACGTGCGTGAAAACCGGACGCTTTACCGGCGGAAGTTCGACGCGGTCGCCGCCGTGCTGGAGGACGTCCTCGAAATGGCCGTGCCTTCGGCCGGGTTTTATCTTTGGCCACGCACCCCGATCGAAGACACGGCATTTGCCGCCGGCCTGTTCGAGGCTCAGAATGTCACGGTGCTGCCGGGGCGGTTTCTGTCCCGGTCGAGCGGCGGCGTCGATCCGGGCGCAGGCCACGTCCGCATCGCCCTGGTCGCTCCTTTGGAGGAGTGTGTCGAAGCGGCGCATCGTATCAAGCAGTTCATTCAAACCCTATAGTCAGCGATAACATGTCTTTGGAAAACATCATCAACGAAGCTTTCGAAAATCGTGCGCAGATCAGCCCGGGCGCGGTGGGCGCCGAAGTGCGCGAGGCGGTGGAAGAGGCTCTGCGCCTGCTCGACAGCGGCGCGGCCCGCGTCGCCGAGAAGAAGGACGGCGGCTGGGCGGTCAACCAGTGGCTGAAGAAGGCGGTGCTGCTCTCCTTCCGCATCAACGACAACCGCGTGATGGACGGCGGCGAGACGCGCTATTTCGACAAGGTCGAGCCCAAGTTCGGCAGCTTCAGTCCGGAAGACTTCCGCGCCGCGGGCGTCCGTGTGGTGCCGCCCGCCGCCGTCCGCCGCGGCGCCTACATCGCGCCCGGCGTGATCCTGATGCCGTCCTACGTCAACATCGGCGCCTACGTGGATTCCGGCACCATGGTCGACACCTGGGCCACGGTGGGCTCCTGCGCCCAGATCGGCAAGAACGTCCACCTCTCCGGCGGTGTCGGCATCGGCGGCGTGCTGGAACCGCTGCAGGCGGGCCCGACCATCATCGAGGACAACTGTTTCATCGGCGCGCGCTCCGAAATCGTCGAAGGCGTCGTCGTGGAAGAGGGTTCGGTGATCTCCATGGGCGTCTACATCGGCCAGAGCACCAAGATCTACAACCGGATGACCGGCGAGATCAGCTACGGCCGGGTGCCCGCGGGCTCTGTCGTGGTGTCCGGCAATCTGCCGGCCAAGGACGGCAGCCACAGCCTCTATTGCGCGGTGATCATCAAGCAGGTGGATGAAAAGACCCGAGGCAAGGTCGGCATCAACGAGCTGCTCAGGGACTGATCATCAAACAACAAATATATCGAGAATCGAGGAAGAGTCATGAAACGAGTATCCGCCGCGGTAGTGGGCCTTTTGTTTTCCGCCAACGTGTTCGCCGTCGCCCAGCATTACGTTCGCGGGGACGGCGGCCATGTCCAGCACATGAAGATCAACGAGGTCGGCGATGAAATCCACGTCGAGGTGGATGTCGACTTCGAGCCGGTCGGCAGCGTCGACAAAGGCAAGCGGCCCTGCTCTCACACGATCGACGGCAATGCGGACAAGGTCGCAGACAACGAGCTGGTCCTGAAGAAACAGGTGGAAAGCGAAACGCGCTACTGCGAACTCAAGATTCACCTCAAAGGCGATGCGGCCGTGATCGAGCAGTCCAAGGATTGCGACTATTTCCTCGGCACGTACTGCAAGTTCGCATCGGAAGGCAAGCCGCTGCTTCTCGTCAAATGACGGGGCGATGCGGCCCGGACGAGCCGCGAATCCGTATGAATCCAACCTGGGAGTTTGAGCCATGGGCATAGGTGTTTGGGAATTGCTGCTGCTTTTTCTGATCGTTCTGGTCGTCTTCGGCACCAAGCGTCTGCGCAACATCGGGGGCGACCTGGGCGGAGCGATCAAAAGCTTCCGCTCGGCCATGAGCGAGAGCGAAGACAAACCCTCAGAAGGCGGGGCGCGCACCATCGAGGGTGAAGTGGTCGAGAAGAAGGAAAAGGACAAGGTCTGACCGGATCATGTTCGATATCGGCTTCACCGAGATGCTGCTGATCGGGCTGGTCGCCCTGCTGGCGTTCGGCCCGGAGCGCCTGCCGAAGGTGGCGCGGGAAACCGGCTACTGGATCCGCAAGGCCCGCAGCACGCTGGCTTCCGTTCGCGCGGAAATCGAGCACGAGATGGAAATGCAGGACTTGAAACAGGCCATGCTGGAAGCCAAGTCCGGCCGGACTCTCGAACCGGCTTCGGGCCAGGATGGCGAGCCCGGCGGGAATCCGCCGCCGGAAGCCGCAGCGCCGGAAAAAGCCGATGACCGATCGTAAGTCGAGGAGGGCCGAAGAGGATGTGGAGCAGCCGTTCATCTCCCACCTCGTAGAGCTGCGGCAGCGGATTCTTCGCGCCCTGGCGATGGTGCTGGCGCTGTTTCTTGGGCTGGCGTTCTACTCGAACGAAATATATTCCTTCCTGGCCGGGCCCTTGCTGAAGCATATGCCGGAAGGGTCGCAGATGGTCGCCATCGACGTGGCGTCGCCGTTCCTCACGCCGTTCAAGCTGACCTTGATGGTCTGCGTGTTCCTGTCGATCCCGTTCATCCTGTACCAGGCCTGGGCTTTCATCGCTCCGGGCCTCTACCGCCACGAGCGGCGCATGGTGCTTCCGCTGCTGGTGGCGAGCACGGTTCTGTTCTACGGCGGCGTGGCCTTCGCGTACTACGTGGTGTTCCCCGTGATGTTCGGCTTTTTGACGGCCACGGCGCCGGCCGGGGTGGCGGTGATGACGGACATCGCCAAGTACCTGGATTTCGTCCTGACGCTGTTCCTCGCCTTCGGCATCGCCTTCGAAGTGCCGATCGCGACCATACTCCTGGTATGGAGCGGCATCGTCTCCCGCGAAACCATCGGCAACAACCGTCCCTACGTCATCGTGGGCGCTTTCGTGGTAGGAGCGGTCCTGACGCCGCCGGATGTCGTGTCGCAAACGCTGCTTTCGGTTCCGATCTGGCTCTTGTTCGAATTCGGGTTCTTCTTCTCCCGGTTTTTCGAAGCCAAGCCGGAACACGAGACGGTCGCCGCCAAAGCCGTCGAACACCGCGATTCCTCCCCTTCGGGGCAGTGAGGCCGGGTTTCCGGCGGGCTCATCATCCATGATTCTGCTGTTCACCGACTTCGGTCCGGCCGGGCCCTACCTGGGCCAGATGGAAGCGGTGCTTCGGCTGAACGCGCCCGGCGTGGACGTCATCCACCTGGTGAGCGATGCGCCCGCTCCGCTGCCCGCGGGTTACCTGCTTGCGGCGCTATGCCGGCAGTTTCCGGAAGGCAGTGTCTTTCTCAGTGTGGTCGATCCGGGGGTGGGCGGCGACCGGCAGGCGCTGGTGCTCGAAGCGGACGGCCGCTGGTTCGTCGGACCCGGCAACGGCCTGCTCAATACCGTCGCCGCGCAGGCGGAATCCAGGCGCTGGCTGCGCATCGACTGGCGGCCGGCGCGTCTGTCGGCCAGCTTCCACGGCCGCGACCTGTTCGCGCCGGTCGCGGCCCGGATTGCCAAGCGGGACTTCGGGTGGGAGCACCAGGCCATCGATGGGCCGGACGTTACGGCATGGCCGGCGGACCGCGCCTCGATCGTGTATTTCGACCATTACGGCAATGCGCTGACCGGCCTGCGCTACCGGTCTGAATTCGCGGAACGGGTGTTGCGCGTCAACGACCGGCAGGTGCCGCATGCGGACGTTTTTTGCGCAGTCGAGGCGGGCGCGGCCTTCTGGTACCGCAACTCGCTGGATCTGGTCGAGGTCGCCGTCAACCGGGGCAGGGCGGACCAGGCCTTGGACCTTGCCATCGGCGACAGCGTGGTGTTCGAGCCGTAGGGGCCATCCCGTTCCAATGCCCGGCCGTCGTGCCGCATGGCGGCCCCGGTGGGCGCGATAGTATAATTTTGACGCTCGCTCCCCGGCATTTCCCCTTCCACAAGCTTCCGTGAACTCTCCCGGCTCCCCCGTCGTCATCGCGCGCCAATTGACCAAATCCTTCGAGGGGAAGCGGGTAGTGGACGGCCTGCGCTTCGACATCCGGCAAGGCGAGTTCGTGGGCATTCTCGGTCCCAATGGGGCGGGTAAGACCACGACGCTACGGATGCTGGTGGGCAATACGCCGCCGGGGGCGGGCGAACTTTCGGTGCTTGGCTTTGTCATCCCCGCCGAGGGGCGGGCGATGCGCGCGAGGATCGGTGTGGTGCCGCAGCAGGACAATCTCGACATCGACTTCACGGTGGTGGAGAACCTGCGGATTTACGGCGGCTATTTCGGCTTGAGCGAAAAGGCGCTGAAGGCTCGGATCCCCAAGCTCCTGGATCTCGCCGCTCTCACCGACAAGGCCCATGCCCGCATCGGCCAGCTTTCCGGTGGCATGAAGCGGCGGCTGTCGATCGCCCGCGCCCTCATCAATCAACCGGAGCTGCTGGTGCTGGACGAACCGACCACGGGGCTCGATCCCCAGGTTCGGCACAACATCTGGAGCATGCTGCGCCAGTTGCAGAACGAAGGACTGACGATCGTCCTGACCACCCATTACATGGAAGAGGCCGAGCGCCTGTGCGGACGCATCATCCTGATGGACCGCGGGCGGATTCTGGCGGACAGCAGCCCGCAGGCCTTGATTCGCGACCATATCGAGCCGCACGTGCTGGAGGTGCACGGCGTCAATGCCGAAAGCTGGCGTTCTTCGCTTACCCTGGCAGGCGGGCAGCGCTGCGAGTGCATCGGCGAGAGCATCTTCCACTACGGTGACGACCTGGAAGCCCTGGTTCGCTCGTTGGATGCGTGGGACGGCGTGCATTACGTCTACCGGCGCGCCAATCTGGAAGACGTGTTCCTGAAGCTCACCGGCCGCGATCTGCACGATGCTTGAGGCGGCCAGGCGCTGGAAATCCGTATGGCGGCGCAACGCCTGGGTCTGGCGCAAGGGCGCGCGCACGGCGCTACTGGGCGGTTTCGTCGAGCCGCTGTTCAATCTGCTGGTGCTCGGTTTCGGACTGGGCAGCTACGTCGGCCGGGTCTCCGGTCTGCCCTATCTGGATTTCCTGGCCGGGGGCATACTCGCGACCAGCGCCATGAACGCCGCGACCTTCGAAGGACTGTACCTGGCCTATACCCGCATGGCGGTGCTGAAGACCTGGGACGGCATGCTGGCGGCACCTTTGTCGCTGACCGACGTCGTAATGGGTGAGGTGCTGTGGATGGGCACCAAGAGCCTGATCAGTGCCGGCTTGATCCTGGCCGTACTGGCCGGCCTCGGCCTCGCCGCCGGATGGGCCGCGCTCGGGGTGCTGCCGCTGGCTTTCCTGGCCGGCGTCTGCTTCGGGAGTATCGCCCTGGTGGTGACCTCCTTCGCCCGCAGCTACGACTTTTTCGTGTATTACATCACGCTGGGCATCACACCCATGGTGCTGCTGAGCGGCGTGTTCTTCCCGTCCGACAGCTTGCCTTCCGCCGTACGGGGCGGCAGCGAGTGCCTGCCGCTGTTGCACGTCGTGGAGCTGGTCCGGCCGCTGCTGGCCGGAGACCTGGACCTTGGCTTGTTCCGGCATGCGGCGGTGCTCCTGGCATTTGCCGTGGCGGCGATTTTCCTTGCCATCTGGCGCCTGCAACGCAGGCTGACGCAATAATCCCTCATGCTCGACCACATCACGCGGCTGGAACGGTCGCTGGACCAATGTTTCGGTAAAGACCGGTTTGTGCTGCGGCGCAGCCTGCAACGCCTGAAAACCGTGGCAGGAAAGACACCTCCCCCGACGGAGGAGCTGGAGGCGGTCGCCCGGCGGATCGATGCGTCGATCGCTCTGTGTTCGGCGCGGGTGGCCGCCGTGCCCGCGCTGGAATATCCCGAAGAGCTGCCGGTGTCCGAAAGGCGCGGCGAGATCGCCGAGGCGATCCGGCAGAACCAGGTCGTGATCGTGTGCGGCGAGACCGGTTCCGGCAAGACCACCCAGTTGCCTAAGATTTGCCTCGAGGCGGGCCGCGGCATCAAGGGCTACATCGGCCATACCCAGCCGCGCCGCATCGCCGCACGCAGCGTGGCCGGGCGCATCGCCGACGAGCTGAAGCGCCCCTTGGGCGAGACGGTCGGTTACAAGGTCCGCTTCCACGACCAGACCCGGCCGGACAGCCTCATCAAGCTGATGACCGACGGCATCCTGCTGGCCGAGACCCAGGCCGACCGCTTCCTGGACCAGTACGACACCCTCATCGTCGACGAGGCCCACGAGCGCAGCCTCAACATCGACTTCCTGCTGGGCTACCTGAAATGGCTGCTGCCCAGGCGGCGCGACCTCAAGCTGGTCATCACCTCGGCGACCATCGACCCCGAGCGCTTCTCCCGCCACTTCGATGACGCCCCCATCGTCAGCGTCTCCGGGCGCACCTATCCGGTGGAAATCCGCTACCGTCCACCCGATTTGGCCGGCGAGGAGAGCGACGAGACCGACCGCGGCGAGCAGCAGGCGATCCTGGATGCGGTGGATGAGCTGCACCGTGAGAACACCGGCGACATCCTGATTTTCCTGAGCGGTGAGCGGGAGATTCGCGACACCGCCGAATCCTTGCGCAAGCATCATCCGGCCGACTGCGAGGTGCTGCCGCTGTACTCGCGGCTGGCGGTATCCGACCAGGAGAAGATCTTCAAGCCGCACGGCCGCCGCCGCATCGTGCTGGCCACCAACGTGGCCGAAACCTCGCTGACGGTGCCCGGCATCCGCGGAGTGATCGATGCCGGCTATGCCCGGATCAGCCGTTACAGCCACCGCAGCAAGCTGCAGCGCCTGCCGATCGAGAAGGTGTCCCGCGCCTCGGCCAGCCAGCGCGCCGGCCGTTGCGGCCGGGTCGGGCCGGGGGTGTGCATCCGGTTGTATTCGGAGCAGGATTTTCTGAACCGGCCGGAATTCACCGATCCGGAGATCCTGCGCACCAACCTGGCCGCCGTCATCCTGCAGATGAAGGCGCTGAACCTGGGCGACATCCGCGCTTTCCCCTTCGTCGAACCGCCCGACGAGCGGCTGGTGCGGGACGGCCTCAAGACCCTGCAGGAAATCAATGCGCTGGACGAGAATGGCCGATTGACCGAACTGGGCCGCCGCCTCGCCAAACTCCCGGTCGATCCGCGCCTGGGCCGCATCCTCCTGGCCGGCGCCGACGAAAACTGCCTGAACGAGGTCTGCATCATCGTCGCCGCCCTGAGCGTGCCCGATCCGCGCGAGCGCCCGGTGGACAAGGCCCAGGCCGCCGACCAGAAGCATGCCCGGTTCCGCCATCCGGATTCGGACTTCATGGCGATCCTGGCGCTGTGGAAGGACTACGAGGACCAGCGCGGGCATCTCTCCGGCAGCAAGCTGCGCCAATATTGCCGCGACAACTTCCTGTCGCCCTTGCGGATGCGGGAATGGCGCGACATCCACCAGCAGATCCTGGACGTCATCAAGGGGGAACTGAGCCTTCGGATGAACCAGGTCCCCGCCGACTACGGCGAGATCCACCGGGCCCTGCTGACCGGGCTGCTGTGCCACGTCGGTTTCCGCCAGGACCAGAGCGAATACGTCGGGGTGCGCGGGCAGAAATTCCAGATCTTCCCCGGTTCGTTCCTGTTCAAGGCCCGGCCGGTGTGGATCGTCTCGGCCGAGCAGGTCGAGACCAGCCGGGTCTATGCCCGCACCGTGGCCAAGATCGAGCCGGAATGGATCGAAAAGTGTGGCGCTCACCTGTTGAAGCGCCACTATTACGAGCCGCACTGGGAACGCAAGGCCGCGCGCGGCGCCGTGTTCGAGCGCACCGCCCTGTACGGCCTCAGCGTGCAGAACGGCCGCAAGGTGCCTTACGAGAATGTCGACCCGGCGGCGGCGCGGGAGCTGTTCATCCGCTCGGCCCTGGTGCGCATGGACTACGACAGCAAGGCCCCGTTCCTGCTGGCGAACCGCAAGCTGCTGGAGGAGGCGGAATACTCCCAGCAGAAGGAGCGCCGGGTCGATCTGGTGGTGGACGAGGAGACCCTGTACCGCTTCTTCGACGAGCGGGTGCCCGCCGAAGTGGTCAACGGCGCCAGTTTCGAGGTCTGGCGCAAGGCCGCCGAGCGCCGCGAGCCCTGGCTGCTGATGCTGTCGAGGGAAGATATCACGCTGGACGCCGGCGGGGCAGGGGCCGCGGGAGATTTCCCGGACGAATTGGTGCTGGGGCCGGTGCGGCTGAAGCTGGAATACCGCTTCGAGCCGGGCCATGAGGAGGACGGCGTCACCGCCATCGTGCCGTTGCACGTGCTCAATCAGATCGACCCCGAGCCGCTGCGCTGGCTGGTGCCGGGGCTGTACCGCGAGAAGGTGGTGGCCCTGATCAAGTCCTTGCCCAAGACCTGGCGCATCCATTTCGTGCCCGCCCCCGATTTCGCCGACCGCGCCCTGCCCATGCTGGACTATCGCCAAGGTTCGCTGCCGGCGGAACTGGCGAAGGCGCTGAAGAAAATCGGCGGGGTGGCGCCGCCGGTCTCGGCCTTCGACGAAGCCGCGCTGCCGGTGCATCTGCGCATGAACTACGCCCTGGTCGACGAAAACAACGTGGTGATCGCCCGCTCCCGAGACCTCGGCCGGCTCCAGGCGAGCCACGGCGCCGAAGCCGGCCGTAACTTCCAGAACATCGCCCGCCAGGAGGTTGCGGTTTCCGGGCGGCGGGCCTGGGATTTCGACGACTTGCCGGTCGCATACAGCGGACGGGTCGACGGCCAGGACCTGCACGGCTTCCCGGCCATCGTCGACGAAGGCGAGACCGTCGGCGTGAGGGTGTTCGACTTGGCCGAC
Organism: Methylococcus sp. ANG; assembly: GCF_040730495.1. Lineage (NCBI taxonomy): Bacteria > Pseudomonadati > Pseudomonadota > Gammaproteobacteria > Methylococcales > Methylococcaceae > Methylococcus > Methylococcus sp. ANG. Next base: position 559,958 of record NZ_CP160399.1, read on the forward strand.
GAGGCCCGGCGGCAACATGAATTCGGCCTGATTCGCTTATTCCGGCTGACGCTGGCCAGGGAGATCAAATACCTGCGCAAAAATCTGCCGCTGAGCGCGGCCAGCGAGCTGCTCTACCGCCAGTTGCCCCCGGCCGGACGCGATCTGCGGGAAGACCTGCAGGACCGGATCATGGCCGCGCTGTTTCTCGACGACCGTCCGGAACTACGGAGCCGCGAGGCATTCGAGGCCAGGGTGGAACAGCTGCGCAGCGAGCTGGTGACGAAGGCCAACGAGGTAGGGAAAACCGTAGAGCAACTGCTGGGGCTGTACGGCGAATGCCGCAGCGCCTTGAAGACGCACCGCGCCGGCCCGGCCGCCGAAGACGCCGGCGAACAGCTCGACCGCCTGGTCCGCGCCGGCTTCGTGGCCGCCACCCCCTACGAACGCCTGCGGCACTACCCCCGCTATTTGAAGGCCCTACTGCACCGGCTGGACAAAAGCCGCCAAGACCCGGCGCGGGACGCCCGCCTGCAGGCCGAGATCATGGCCTTCTGGCGGCCGTATTGGGAATCGGTGGAAAAGGGGAAAGCGCCCAACCCGCCCGAACGCGACGAACTCCGCTGGGCCCTGGAAGAATTCCGCGTCTCACTCTTCGCCCAGCAGATGAAAACCGCGTATCCGGTCTCCGCAAAACGCCTGCGGGAACTGTGGTCGCAGCGGGTAAGCCCCCAGCGCTGAGATCTGGCATCACTACGGAAATGGGAGATAAGCCCTTTTCGCCGCAGGGCACCGGCGCGTAGCGGCCCCGGTAGGGAAAGGGCTTGTGTTTTTTCGTGCGCGCCATCGTGCAAGGACTACCCGTCCGTGCACGACGGCTATCCTCACTCCGAAGAACCGGTTCCACGTTCGGCAGGCGCAGGGGGATCGGCGCGATCATCCCGCGGTTCGTGATCGGTTTTGGGGGCTTCCCACGCTCTGGGCGGCAGGCCGGGCGCCCGATATTGAGATTCCGGACGGGATTCCGTGTGGGCTTCCCGTTCCGCGGGGGCTGAAAACGGCTCGGCGGCAGGCGGCTCAGTGCGGCGATCGCCGGTTTCCCGCGGTGCGGCCGGCTCGAAATCTGATTCCGCGACGTTGCGTTCGGGTACGTCGTTTTCCCAATCGAGGCTGATCGGCTCCAAAGCTTCGCCCCCCTCTTGCTCGCCCGGCGTTGCCGGTCGGCGATCCCGCCTGCCGCGGCCGCGCCGCCTCATGCCGCCCCTGCGCGACCGCAAAGACCGCGGGCGGAGTTCCGCGTCCCCGGCGTCTTCTCCGGCCGTTTCTGCGCTGACGGCATCGCCTTCTTCGGGAATTTCGCCGAAATCGGCGGCGGCGGTCGGCACCAGGTCATTCAAATCTGCAGTGCCTGTCGGAACGTCCGCCGTTGCCGTCTCATCCGCGATATCTTCCGTCGGTGATTCGACCGCCGGCTGAGCCGTGGCCCGGCGGCGCTGGCCCCTGCCATCCCGCCGGCGGCTGCGGCTCTCCTGGGTCTTCGGCCGGCTCTCTTGCGCGGCCGGGGTCTGAGGCGGTTCCTCCGTTCCGAGGTCTTGGGTAGCCTCGGTGTCCGCCGTTACCGCGCCGCGGCGTCTGTCGCCAGTTTCGTCCCGCTGCGCGGGATGTTTCCGGCGATTGCCGCCGCTGCGTCTGCTGCCGTCCCGGTCGCGCCGGCGCTGGCCGCCGGGGCGTTCGCTTTCGTCTGCCAAGACGGCGCCGGCTCCCGCCTGTTCGCCGGGCATCTTGCCCGGCTGCACGAAAGGCACGGGCAAGGGCAGTTCCGTGGACGGCTGAGCCGCGTCGGAGGATGATGGCTGGTCCTCGATGCGCTGGCCGGTCAGGATGTTGAGGAAGCGTTTGATCAATCCGCCGCCGGGCTGGCCCGGTTGAGCCTGAATGCGCTGATCGCCACCGGGCTGCGGCGCGGCAGGGATGAATTCCCGCACCGCCGGGGCCTCCGCCGCGGCGCCCGGCGTCCGTACAGGCTTAGGGGATTCGGGGGATTTTTCCGAAATGAGCTGGTAACTGCTCTTGCGCGTGTCCTCCTCCGCACCGACTCCGCCGCTCCGGATCCGCTGGATGTCGTAGTTGGGCGTTTCGAGGTGAGGATTGGGGACGATGGTGATGGACACGTTGTACCGCGTCTCGATCTGCTGGATCGCCGCGCGTTTCTCGTTCAGCAGGTAGGTGGCCGACTCGACCGGCAACTGGGCGATGATCCGGTCGGTGTTCTTCTTCATCGTTTCCTCCTCCAGGACGCGGAGGATGGACAGGGCCAGCGACTCGACGCTGCGTATCGTCCCCTGGCCCTTGCAGCGCGGGCAGGTCAGGAGTGCCGTTTCGGTGAGCGACGGCCGCAGGCGCTGGCGTGACATTTCCATCAGGCCGAAGCGGGAGATCCGGCCGAGCTGGATGCGCGCCCGGTCGACGCGCACCGCCTCGCGCAGACGGTTCTCGACGGCGCGCTGGTTGCGGGCGGCCATCATGTCGATGAAATCGATCACGAACAGCCCTCCCAGGTCGCGCAGGCGCATCTGGCGGGCGATCTCGTCGGCCGCCTCGAGGTTGGTGTTCAGCGCGGTCTCTTCGATGTCGCCGCCCTTGGTGGCCCGCGCCGAATTGATGTCGATGGTCGTCAGGGCCTCGGTGTGGTCGATGACGATGGCGCCGCCGGAGGGCAGGGGTACTTCGCGGGAATAGGCCGTCTCGATCTGGCTTTCGATCTGGTAGCGGCTGAACAGAGGCACGTTGTCCTGGTACAGGCGCGCCTTGTTGATGAACTGCGGCATGACCTGTTGCAGGAAGCTGTGCACCAGCCTGAAAGTCGAAGGGTTGTCGACCAGGATTTCGTCGACGTCGCCGCGCAGGTGGTCACGCAGGGCCCGGATGATGACGTTGCTTTCCTGGAAAATCAGAAACGGAGCCGGTTTTTCCCGCGTCGAGCGTTCGATCGCTTCCCAGAGCTGCAGCAGATAATTGAGGTCCCACTGCAACTCCTCGACCGTCTTGCCGCCGCCCGCCGTGCGGATGATCACCCCCATGTCTTCGGGGATATGGAGCTGGCTCAGCGTCTCCTTCATGTCGGACCGGATGTCACCCTCGATGCGGCGGGAGATACCGCCTGCCTTGGGGTTGTTCGGCATGAGCACCAGATAGCTGCCGGCCAGGCTGATGTAGGTGGTCAGGGCCGCGCCCTTGGTGCCGCGTTCCTCTTTTTCGACCTGTACGACGACTTCCTGGCCCTCCTTGAGGACGTCCTTGATTTCCCGCCGGGAGACGGACTCCTCGCCGCTGGCGCTGAGATATTTCGGCAGGATTTCCTTGAACGGCAGAAAGCCGTGCCGCTCCGCGCCGAAATTCACGAACGCCGCCTCGAGGCTGGGCTCGACGCGGGTAATCAGTCCCTTGTAGATATTGGCCTTTTTCTGTTCCCTCGAAGGGATTTCTATGTCGAAGTCATAAAGCTTCTGTCCATCGACCAGCGCGACCCGCAATTCCTCGGGTTGCGTGGCGTTGATCAACATTCTTTTCATCAATGGATTCCTTGGGCGTTCTTGCTGGAGAACCGCCTGAACCGGTGGTGCCGCAGGATTCCGCCAACATCCCTTCCTGTTCTGTTTCTTCTGTCATGCGAATGCTCTTCTTCAGGTTCGCGATATCGAAGTGATCGATCGGATGATGGGTATCCCGATGCCCTGTGTGTTAAGGATGGGCAGCCGGGGAACCAGATGGTTCCTGCGCCGGTCCCATTCGGCGAACGGTATGCTGCGTGATGCCTGCCGTGAACCCGCTTTCCGCGAGGTTTTTCGTCGTGGCCCGTCCACTTTCATACCGTGCGAAAACACGGCCAGTCCGCTCGGCTCGAAGGCCGGTCCGGCGGATAATAATATTGTTGGAAAACGTAACTCTCGAGCTCGTCAAGGGTCGAGCATCCAAACCCTGTTTTGACTTGTATATCGGATTCCGGCAGGCACCGCTGCTTGACGACGCTTCCGCCCGCTCGGGAGCCGCATCGGGCACACCAGCATATTCAGGCGATGCACCGGCTCATTCGCTCAACAATTCTTTGGGGCTTTCACCGAAGGCGAGTCGCGCCGTCAGGCGCACAGCCGGTGAAATGCCATACAGACTATAGCAATCTTCAGCAAAAGCATCAATTTAAGGTGTAAAGCTGATATGATTTTTCGTGATGAAATCTCTCCCGCAAGACCCGAACCAGCCTCGCCTGATCGAAGTCGACGCCGAGGCTGCCGGCCAGCGCATCGACAATTTCCTGTTTTCGCGCCTGAAGGGCGTCCCCAAGAGCCATGTGTACCGCATTCTGCGGACCGGCCAAGTGCGGATCAACGGCGGCCGGAGCAAGGCGCAGCACCGGCTGAACGCGGGGGATGTCGTTCGCGTTCCGCCCGTACGCGTCGCACCGGCACAGGATGCACGGCTGCCGGCGCCGTGGCTGCGGAACCGGCTGGAAAGCCGGATCCTCTACGAGGACGAGGATGTTTTGGTCGTCAACAAACCCCCTGGGATGGCGGTGCACGGCGGCAGCGGCCTCAGTTTCGGGGTGATCGAAGGTTTGCGGGCGGTGCGTGAAGAAGCGCGGTTTCTCGAACTGGTGCACCGGCTGGACCGCGACACTTCGGGCTGTCTGCTGATCGCAAAGCGGCGCTCCGCGCTGCGCCAGCTGCACGAACAGTTCCGGGGTGAGGGTGTGGAAAAGACCTATCTGGCCCTGTTCAGCGGCGTCTGGGCGCGTCGGCGGCAAGTGGTGGATGCTCCTTTGCTCAAAAACGTGTTGCAGAGCGGCGAGCGGATGGTGAAGATTTCGTCCGAGGGGAAAGCGGCGGTCACGGAGTTCCGCCGCCTGGAAGCGCTTTCCGGCGCGACGCTGGTGGAAGCCCGGCCGGTCACCGGCCGTACGCACCAGATCCGCGTGCATGCCAGGTCGCTGGGCCATCCGCTGGCGGGTGACGAGCGTTATGGCGATCCCTCGCTCAATCAGGCTTTCCGCCAGCGCGGCTTGAAGCGTCTGTTTCTGCATGCCGCGACGCTCGCATTCGCGCATCCCCGAAGTGGTAGGGAGGTCCGCGTCGAGGCGCCGCTGGAAACGGACCTCGCGGACTTTCTGGCGGCCGTCAGGCCTTAAGCCCTCCCCGGCGCGAATTCTCGGGTCCCCTTGTCTTCCGTCTCAAAATTCCACAGGGTTCAAAAATTATGAATGCGGATTCAACACCCCAGTCATCGACCGAATCGGCTCGCCCGGCCTCCGGCTGGGAGCGGGAACTGCTGGAAAAGCTGCTGCTCGAAGCGCTGGTGGAACAGCGGAAGGCGCGGCGGTGGAACCTGGCGTTCAGAGCCTTTCTGATTGCCGCGGTCGGACTCGGTTTCGTTCTGGCGTTCAAGCCGCTGTCACAGGATGGTCTGTCCGGGCCCGGAAAAACGCACACGGCAGTGGTCGACGTGATCGGCACCATCGCCGAAGGGAGTGAGATCGATGCCGACACCATCATCGAGGGGTTGCGCGATGCGGCCGAGGCCAAGGGAGTGAAAGGCATCGTCCTCAGGATGAATACGCCGGGGGGGAGTCCGGTGCAATCGGCCTACGTATACGATGAAATCCGCAGGATCAAGAAGGAACATCCGGCGCTGCCGGTTTATGCCGTCGTGTCCGACGTGTGCGCTTCGGGCGGCTATTACATCGCCTCGGCCACGGACAAGATATTCGTGAATCCGGCCAGCATCGTCGGCTCGATCGGCGTCATCATGAACGGTTTCGGCTTCGTCGGCACGCTGGAGAAGCTGGGCGTCGAGCGCCGTGTGATGACGGCGGGCGACCACAAGGCCATCCTCGATCCGTTCGGTCCCGTGGACCCGGCCGAAAAACAGCATGTGCAGCAGTTGCTGAACGCCGTCCACCAGCAGTTCATCGCGGCGGTGAAGGCTGGCCGCGGGGATCGCCTCAAGGACAGGCCCGAAATCTTCTCGGGCCTGGTGTGGACCGGCGCCGAAGGGATCGAGCTGGGTCTTGTGGACGCCGTCGGCGAGTTGCATCAGGTGGCCGAGACGGTCATCGGCGCCAAGGAAATCGTGAATTACTCGCACAGAGAGACCTTGCTGGACCGCATCGCCCAGCAACTGGGCACCAGCCTGGGGGCGGCTTTGACCAATCTGTCCACCTCGTCGCCCCGCCTGTACTGATGACCCGCGACTTCGAGGTTCTACGGGAGGAGCGGCTTCACGGCGGATTCTTCACGCTGCTGCGGATGCATCTGCGCCATACCCTGCACGGCGGCGGCTGGAGCGAGGTCCTGACGCGCGAGCTGTATCACAGGAGCAGTTGCGTGGCGGTCGTCCCTTACGACCCGATCGCCGACCGGGTGGTGCTGATCGAACAGTTCCGGGTCGGCCCGCTCAAGTCGGGAGAAAATCCCTGGCTGCTGGAAATCGTCGCCGGCGCCGTGGAGCCGGGAGAACGTCCGGACGAGGTGGCGCACCGAGAGACGATGGAGGAGGCCGGAAGCCGGATCCGCGAGCTCATCCCCGTGTCCGAGTTCTTCACTACGCCGGGCGGCTGCTCCGAAAGCATCGCCCTCTATTGCGGCATCGTCGATTCCGCCGGTCTCGGCGGCGTCCATGGCCTGGCCGAAGAGCATGAGGACATCCTGGTCAGCGTGATCGATTTTGCCGAAGCGATGGTCTTGCTCGGCGAGGGGCGGATCCGCTCGGCCATCCCCATCATCGGCCTGCAATGGCTGGCGCTGAACCGGGACCGGATCCGGATGCGTTACGGCGCGGCCTGATCCGCCACGGCCGGATCAGGCCGCGCAGCGGGGACCGGCGACGGAGCGGCCGGCGTTCAGGTCGGCCAGTGCTTCCCGGTAGAGTTCGACATACTGGGAGGCGCTCTTGCGCCACGAAAAATCCTTGCCCATGCCGCATTTGCAGATAGTCCGCCAAACCTCGGGCTCCCGGTACAGTGCCAGGGCCCGGTAGACGGCTTCCAGCAGGAAGGCGGGCTTCGCCGGTTCGAACACGATTCCGCTGGCCTGTCCGGCTGCAATGCGCTCGGGTGTGGCGTCCTCGACGGTGTCGGCCAGTCCGCCCACCTTCCGCACGATCGGTACGGTGCCGTAGCGCTGGCTGTAGAGCTGGTTCAGACCGCAGGGCTCGAAGCGGGAAGGCATCAGGAAGATCTCGGCGCCGGCTTCGATGAGATGGGCCAGCGGTTCGTCGTAGCCGATGGTGGCGGCGATGCGTTCCGGGCAGGCCGCGGCCGCCCGTTCGAAGCTGCATTCGAATTCCTTGTTGCCGTTGCCCAGGACGACGAGCTGGATCGGCAGATGGAGCAGGTCGTCCAGAATGTCGATCAAGAGATCGATGCCCTTCTGTTCGACCATCCTCCCCACTAGCCCCATGACGGCGACGTCCGGATCGTCCGGCATGCCGAACCGCTGTCTGAGCGCCGTGCGGTTGGCCCTTTTCCGCTCCAGGGTGTCCGGGCCATAGGTCGCGGGAAGGTACGGATCGGTTGCCGGATTCCAGGCCACGTCGTCGATGCCGTTGAGAATCCCGCTCAGGCATGACCGCCGGCTTCTCAGCAGGCCGTCCAGGCCGCAGCCGAACTCCGGGGTCTGGATTTCTTCCGCATAGCTAGGGCTTACCGTGTTGATGCGGTCGGCGAATACCAGACCGCCCTTGATGAAGGACAGTTGGCCGTAGAACTCCAGCGCTTCCATCCTCCAGAGGCGTGGGGGCAGCGCCAGGCGCTGGAAGGTGTCGTGGGGAAACAGGCCCTGGTAGGCGAGATTGTGAACGGTGAACACGACGGCCGGCCGGTTCGGCTCGTCGCTCAAGAGCGGCGGGATCAAGCCGGTCTGCCAGTCGTTACAATGGACGACGTCGGGTTTCCAGCCGAGGCCAAGCCGGTCCTGGGTCAGGTCGACGGCGACGCGCGCGAGCAGGGCGAAGCGCTCGGCATTGTCGGGCCAGGGCGCGCCGTTGGGCGCCAGATAAGGGTTTCCGAGGCGGCCGAACGAGGCCGGGGCATCCAGCAGCAACAGCGGAACCGCGGTGCCGGGCAGTCGGGTGGACAAGAGAGTCAGATGGCTGCCGGCCTGCCGCAGGCTCAGTTCCGCCGAGGTTTCCGCGGCGGCGACGGCTTCCGGATAGGCGGGCATCAGGATGCGCACGTCATGGCCCAGCGCGGACAAGGCCGCCGGCAGGCTGCCGGACACGTCCGCAAGGCCGCCGGTCTTCATCAGGGGGAAGACCTCGCTGGATACGAACAGGACTTTCATTCGTCGGTCGGCATCCCGGCTTCGGATTCGGCCGACGGTGCGGCCGGAGCCAGCACGATGCCGGCCAGGGGCGGGAGGGTCAGCACGACGGACTGGGCGCGTCCCATCCATGCCACGGTTTCGGTTTCGATTTTCCAATTGCCGATATTGGCGCCGCCGTAGCATTCGGCGTCGGAATTGAAGATTTCCCGGTATCGAACCGGCTCGGGCACGCCGATGCGGTAGTTGTGGCGTGGCACCGGGGTGAAGTTCATGACGACGATCACGTGGCTGTCGTCGTCTCGGCGCACGTAGCTGATGACCGATTGCGCTGCGTCGTGGCTGTCTATCCACTCGAAGCCCTGGCTCTCGAAATCGTAGGCATAGAGCGCGGAGGTGCCGTGGTACAGCCGGTTCAGGTCGCCCACCAGGTGCAGCATGCCCTTGTGCAAGTTGGATTCGAGGAGGGGCCAGTCCAGCGTTGCCGTATGGTTCCATTCACCGGTCTGGGCGAATTCGCAGCCCATGAACAGCAGCTTCTTGCCGGGGTAGGTGAACATCATGGTGTACAGGGCGCGCAAATTGGCGAAGCGCCGCCATTCGTCGCCCGGCATTCTTGCCAGCATGGAACCCTTGCCGTGGACGACCTCGTCGTGGGAGAAAGGCAGGACGAAGTTCTCGGTGAAAGCGTACAGCAGGCCGAACGTGAGCTGGTCGTGATGGTAGTGCCGGTGCACCGGATCCTTGCTCATATAGACCAGGATGTCGTGCATCCAGCCCATGTTCCATTTCATGGAGAAGCCCAGGCCGCCGGTCCAGGTCGGCCGGGTGACCTGGGGCCAGGCGGTCGATTCCTCGGCCACGACCAGCACGCCCGGAAACTGCTGGTGCACGACGGTGTTGAGGTCGCGAAGGAAGGCGATGGCTTCGAGGTTTTCGTTGCCGCCGTATTTGTTGGGTATCCAGTCGCCCGGCTGGCGCGAATAGTCGAGATAGAGCATCGAGGCGACGGCGTCGACGCGCAGACCGTCGAGGTGGAATTCCTCCAGCCAGAACAGCGCGCTGCCCAGCAGGAAGTTCTTGACCTCGTTGCGGCCGTAGTTGTAGATCAGCGTGCCCCAGTCGCGGTGCTCGCCCAGCCGGGGGTCTTCGTGTTCATACAGCGCGGTGCCGTCGAAGCGTGCCAGGCCATGGGCGTCCTTGGGAAAATGCGCCGGCACCCAGTCCAGGATCACGCCGATGCCGTTCCGGTGGCAATGATCGACGAAATAGCGGAAGTCGTCGGGGGTGCCGAACCGGCTGGTGGGGGCGAAATAGCCGGTGGTCTGGTAGCCCCAGGAGGCGTCCAGCGGATGCTCGGTGACGGGCATCAGCTCGATGTGGCTGAAGCCCGCCGATTTGACGTAGTCCACCAGCTCGTGCGCGAGATCACGATAATTCAGATAGCCGCCCTCGAGATCGCGCTTCCAGGAGCCGGCATGCACCTCGTATACCGACAGCGGCCGGTGCAGCCAGGGCCAGTCCTTGCGCTGCGCGAGCCATGCGGCATCGTTCCAGGCGTAGTCGCTCTCGCGGGTGATGATCGAAGCGGTGTTCGGCCGGAGCTCGAACTGGCGTCCGTAAGGATCGCTCTTGAGATGGATGGTGCCGTGCGGCCGGTTGCGTATCTCGAACTTGTACAGCAGGCCCGGCTGCAGTTCGGGAATGAACAGCTCCCACACGCCGCTGTCGCCGCGCACCCGCATGGGGTGCCGGCAGCCGTCCCAGCCGTTGAATTCTCCGACCACGCTGATGCGTTCGGCATTGGGCGCCCAGGTCGCGAACAGAATGCCGTCGATCCCGTCGACGCTGTGCGGATGGGCTCCCAGAGTACGATAGATGTTCCAGTGCCGGCCTTCCCCGAAAAGATAGAGATCGAAGTCGGAAATCCGGGGAGGGAAGGTGTACGGATCGATGAAGCTGTGGGTCTGTCCCGTCTGGTCGGTCCAATACAGCCTGTAGTGGGTGTCGGGGACCCCCGCTTCGACCGCGCATTCGAAAATGGCGGTACCGGCGATGCGCTCCATCACCCGGCCGTCGGGCCCGACGCGCACTTCTTCGGCGCGGGGCAGGAAAGCGCGGACGACATCCCTGCCTTCCCGCCGGTGACGGCCCAGCACCGCGAAAGGATCGTGATGGCGGGCTTCGATGAGTCGCTGGAAGTCCTGCGAGAGTTCTGCCAAGGTCGAGCTGTCCGTCAAACCGCGTCCCTCCCGTTCGGATTCACTTTGTTGGATTTCTGAGAGTACAATGCCGACACGCCGGTGCCGGAATGGGCGATGTCTGCGGCATGATGTTACCAGATTTCCCACCGCGTATGCCCTAGTCAGGAATCAGGAGTCCCATATGCCCGAGTCGATGCACGCATCATCCCGTTTCGTAAGTCGGCTGACCCGGCAGACCCTGGCCCTCATCCTGGCGGGCGGGCGCGGGAGCAGGTTGCAGAAACTGACGGAATGGCGTGCCAAGCCCGCCGTACCGTTTGGCGGCAAGTTCCGGATCATCGATTTCCCCCTGTCCAATTGCGTCAATTCCGGGATACGCCAGGTCGGTGTGCTGACCCAGTACAAGGCGGATTCGCTGATCCGCCACATCCAGCAGGGCTGGGGCTTCCTGCGCGGCGAACTCGGCGAGTTCGTCGACATCTTGCCCGCCCAGCAGCGTCTCCAGGAGAGCTGGTACGCGGGCACGGCGGACGCGGTTTACCAGAACCTGGACATCATCCGCCAGCGCCATCCCGAATACATCTTGATCCTGGCCGGCGACCACGTGTACAAGATGGACTACGGCCTGATGCTTGCCTATCACGCGGAAAGGAACGCCGATCTCACCATCGGCTGCATGGAGGTGCCGCTCGCCGACGCCAGGGCGTTCGGCGTCATGCAGATGGATGCCGAGCAGCGGATCCAGCGGTTCGTCGAGAAGCCGTCCGATCCGCCGGCCATGCCGAACCGCCCCGATCACGCCGCGGCTTCCATGGGGATCTACATCTTCAACACGGCTTTCCTGTTCGAGCAGCTCATCAAGGATGCCGATACCCCCGGCTCGAATCACGACTTCGGGATGGACATCATCCCCCAGGTCATCCAGAAATACCGCGTCTTCGCCTACCGTTTCCGCAACGTCCAGAGCGGCGTGCAGTCCTACTGGCGTGACGTGGGGACGGTGGACTCGTACTGGGCCGCCAACATGGAGCTGATCGGGGTCGATCCGGAACTCAATCTGTACGACCAGGAATGGCCGATCTGGACCTACCAGGCCCAGACGCCGCCGGCCAAATTCGTGTTCGATGACGACGACCGGCGCGGCATGGCGGTGGATTCCATGGTCTCGGGAGGCTGCATCATTTCCGGCGCCGAGGTCCGCCACTCGCTGCTGTTTTCGAATGTGCGGGTGAATTCGTTCTCGCGCGTGCTCGACTCGGTGATCCTGCCCGACGTGAACGTCGGACGCCATTGCAGGATCAGCCGGGCGGTGATCGACAAGGGGTGCAACATCCCGCCCAATACCGTCATCGGTGAAAATCTCGAAGAGGACTGCAGGCGCTTTTACGTCAGCCCCGACGGCATCGTCCTGGTGACCCCCGATTGCCTCGGCCAGAGGCTGCATTTCCACCGCTGATCAAGAATTGAAAGTGCCGGCCGGACGGTCCGCCTCCCGGTCTGGCGGGCGGAGCACGCCTGCCGAACTGCCGCTCCACCCGTTGTTTTCGGTCTCATAGCCACATGGATGCTCACGGAATTTTTGATCGGCGCCGCGCGGGTATTCTGCTCCACATCAGTTCCTTACCCGGCGGGCCGGGAAATGGGGACTTGGGGGCGGATGCCTTCCGTTTCGTGGATTTTCTCGCTGCGGCGGGCATTTCCGTATGGCAAACGCTGCCGATCAATCCGACTCACGAGGACGGTTCACCCTACCAGTGCACGTCCGTGCATGCCGGCAATCCCCTCCTGATAGGGCTGGACTGGCTGGTCGAGCGCGGATTGCTGGAGGCCGATGCCGTTTCCCCCGCCGAGGATGCGAAAGCGGTCCGGCAACAGGCGCTGCAGCGGGCCTTCGAATCCTTTCGCCGGCGCGGGACCTCCGACGCCTTGTGTTCCGCCTTCGGCGATTTCGTCAGCGCGAACGACTGGTGGCTGGCCGATTACGCCTTGTATGCGGCGCTCAAGGAAGTCAACGGCGGCCTGCCTTGGCAGGCCTGGCCCAGGGCCTTGCGGGACCGCAAGGCCGATGCCCTGGCTTCGGCCTGCACCCTGTATGCCGACACCATAGCCAGGGTCCGCTTCGAGCAGTTCGTGTTTTTCGAACAGTGGCACGGCCTGCATGAGTATGCCAGGAGGCTCGGCGTGCTGCTGTTTGGCGACATGCCGATCTTCGTCGCTTCGGACAGTGCGGAAGTCTGGGCCGGGCGGGACTATTTCGAGCTGAGCGAAGACGGCGAGCCGCGCGTCGTTGCCGGCGTGCCTCCGGACTATTTCTCCGCCACCGGGCAGCGCTGGGGAAATCCCCACTATAACTGGGAAAACATGGCGCGCTCCGGTTTCTCCTGGTGGCTGAATCGGCTGCGCACCCAGCTCGACCTCTACGATCTGATCCGCATCGACCACTTCCGGGGGTTCGAAGCCTACTGGGAAATTCCCGCCCATTCCGAGACGGCGATGGAGGGGCGCTGGGTCAAGGCTCCCGGCGAGGCGCTGCTGTCCTGCTGCGCCGAGACCTTCGGCGAGACCCTGCCCCTGGTCGCCGAGGACCTGGGCATCATCACCGCCGAGGTCGAGGCATTGCGGCGGCGTTTCCGCATCCCCGGCATGCGGATACTCCAGTTCGCTTTCGAAGGCGGCCCCCGGAATCCCTATCTGCCCCACAACCATGCCGTCGACAGTGTCGTTTACACCGGCACGCACGACAACGACACGACGTTGTCCTGGTTCGAAGGGCTGTCGCCGGATCAGCAGGGTTATGTCTACGACTACCTCGGCCGGTCCGGGCTCCCCATGCCGGCGGCGCTGGTTCAGGCCGCCATGGCATCAGTCGCGAGGCTGGCGATCGTTCCCATGCAGGATGTGCTGGAGCTGGGGCGGGGACACCGCATGAATACGCCGGGGACGGTGGGCGACAACTGGATCTGGCGTTTCGACTGGACCCAGTTGCGCGACGAGCACGCCGACCATCTTGCCCATCAGGTTCGCATGTACGGCCGGGCGGGCTGACCCTGGAGCTCTCAGGGCTCGAGTACGGTGTTTCGCGGCGGGTGGGCCTCGTCCCGTTCCGGATAGTCCAGCGTGAAGTGCAGCCCGCGGCTCTCCTTCCTCTGGAGGGCCGAACGGATGATGAGTTCGGCGACGATGACCAGGTTGCGAAGTTCCAGCAGATCGCTGGTGACGCGGAAGTTGCCATAGTACTCGGCGATTTCCTGCTTGAGCAGCTCCGCCCGGTGCAATGCGCGCTGCAGCCTTTTGTCGGTCCGCACGATCCCGACATAGTCCCACATGAAGCGCCGGATTTCGTCCCAGTTATGGGACACGACGACCTCTTCATCGGAATCCGTGACCTGCGACTCGTCCCACTCCGGCAGCGGCGAGGGAGGAGGGATGTCGCGCAGGCGCCGCAGGATGTCCTGGCTGGCCTGTTTGGCAAAGACCAGGCATTCCAGCAGGGAATTGCTGGCCATGCGGTTGGCACCGTGCAGGCCGGTGCAGGCGACCTCGCCGACCGCATAAAGGCCATCGATATCCGTCCGCGCCAGCCGGTCGGTAACGACGCCTCCACAGGTGTAATGGGCCGCGGGCACCACCGGAATGGGCTCCCGGGTGATGTCCATTCCCAATTCCAGGCAGCGTGCATGAATCGTGGGGAAATGGCTCCGGATAAAATCGGCCGGCCGGTGGCTGATATCGAGGTAGACGCAGTCGGCGCCCAGCCGTTTCATTTCGTGGTCGATGGCGCGCGCCACGATATCGCGGGGAGCCAGTTCGCCCCGCGGATCGAACCGCTGCATGAACGGGCTGCCGTCGGGCAGCAGCAGCCGGCCGCCTTCGCCGCGCACGGCCTCGGAGATCAGAAAGGACCGGGCGTGGGGGTGATAGAGGCAGGTGGGGTGAAATTGAATGAATTCCATGTTCGCCACCCGCGCGCCGGCCCGCCAGGCCAACGCGATGCCGTCGCCGGTGGAAACGTCGGGATTGCTGGTGTACAGATAGACCTTGCTGGCGCCGCCGGTCGCGAGCGCTATGACTCGCGCGCGGAACGTGCGGGTCCGGTGGCTTCGCGTATCCAGCGCATAGGCGCCCAGCACGCGTCGCGGGCCGGCGAGGCCGAGCTTGTGCGAGGTGATCAGGTCGATGACGTTGTGGTGTTCGAACAGATCGATGTTGGGATGGGCACGGGCATGTTGCTCGAGCGATGACTCCACGGCCCGACCGGTGGCATCGGCGGCGTGCACGACCCGCCGGTGGGTGTGGCCGCCCTCCCGGGTCAGGTGCAGATGGTGGGCGCCGTCGGTGCTTTCGACTTCCGTGAAGGCAACGCCGTGTTGGAGCAGCCAGTCGATGCATTCCTTGCCTTGGGAAACCACCAGACGCACGATTTCCGGATCGCACAGGCCGGCTCCGGCCGCCAGCGTGTCTTCGATATGCGATTCGAGTGAGTCCTGGGCATCCAGCACTGCCGAAATGCCGCCTTGGGCGTAGCGGGTGTTGCCTTCACTCAAGGCGACCTTCGAGAGGACGGCGACCCGCGCATGGTCGGCGAGCCGCAAGGCCAGGCTGAGGCCTGAAGCGCCGCTGCCGATGACGAGCGCGTCGTAGGTGATGTCCTTGTCCATGGGTATCGTCATGTTAACGGCATGTTACAGTAAATCGCCACTGCGTTGAAGCGCGCTTCCGAACGTAAGATAATCAAAATCCTGTTTCCGCCTATCCGTTCCAGCAGTGGATCGTGAATGTCCGCGATTCCGAGGATTTCCCGGAAGGAAATGGTGTGATGTCCAAGGCGATGCGTGGAATGGAGATGAGTGAAGAACTGGACGACGAGCTCGTCAGGCGGGTGCAACGCGGCGACAAGCGAGCTTTCGACTTACTCGTCAGAAAGTACCAGTACAAGATCACCCAGCTCATTTCCCGCTATATCAAGGATCCGTACGAATCCCTGGATGTGGCGCAGGAGGCCTTTATCAAGGCTTATCGGGCGTTGCCGGGATTCCGCGGGGACAGCCAGTTCTACACCTGGCTTTACCGCATCGCGATCAATACGGCAAAGAATTACCTCGTCACCCGTTCACGTCGGCCCACTGAAGACGAATTCGACATCGAATCTGCGGAACAATTCGAGAACGGCTATCGTCTAAAGGATGTCGATACGCCCGAAGCCGCTGTCTTGAGCGACGAATTGGCGGCAACGATTCAAGCAGCGCTGAACGAGTTGCCGGAGGAACTCAAGCTGGCTATAACTCTGAGAGAGCTGGACGGACTGAGTTACGACGAAATTGCGGAAGTCATGAACTGCCCGGTGGGTACCGTCCGCAGCCGTATCTTCAGGGCGAGAGAAGCCATAGACAAACGGCTCCGGCCGTTACTCGATTGATTGAGGACAGGAATCGAACGATGTTGGACGAGCATATGGCGCAAAAAGCCTCCGTTTTCGTGGATAACGAAATGGACCTGGCCGAAGCCCAGGACTACTTCCGGCTGATCGAAAAGCGGGAAGAGGTCCGCTCCACCGTGAGCCGGTATTACCTGATCGGCGAAGTGCTTCGTACAGGACGGACCCCCCTCGGCGGCAAGCTGGCGGACACGGTGGCGCGCCAGATCGCGCTCGAGCCGGCGATTCTCGCCCCTGTAAGGGTGAAGTCTTCCGACGCCTTTCGCAGGCACGTCGTGACCGGAGCGCTCGCGGCTTCCATGGCGGTGGTGGCGGTTTTCGTCTGGCGAGGCCTGAGCGGTTTCGCCGCATTCGACGGCGGGCCGTCCGCCGGTTCTGGCGTGGCCTTGGCCGAGGCGCGAACGGATCCGGAAATGCAGGCCTACCTTCTGGCGCACAGCGGCACCTCCCATGTGGCGGGATCGGGGACGCTGATGCCGTACATGAGGATGGTCAGTTATGAGCAATAACATGATTCGAATCCTGCCATGTTCAGAGCTCGAGTAATTGCGGCGGCCCTGGGGGCCGCCGTCGCGTTTGAACGTCCGCAACCGTCCCTCGCCGACGAGGGGCCGCAGGCGCTCGGTGCCCGTGCGGGTGTGGAATGGCTGTCGAGTATGCGCGATGCCATGATCCGCCTCAATTATCGGGGTCTGGTGGCATATCTGAAGGACGACAAGGTCAACAGCATGGAGTTCGTGCACGGCATGTCGAACGGCGTCGAGCACGAGCGCCTCACCTCGCTGAACAGCCCGATGCGGGAAATCGTCAGGGATGGCGATCTGGTCCGGTTCTTTTTTCCGGAAACGAAGTCGGTCATGACGGAACGCGTGCCCACAAACCGCTCCTTCCTGGTCGACCTTCCCGAGTCGTTCGTCGGCTTGTGCGATTACTACGCGTTCCTGGTCGGCGGCCAGGAGTACGTGGCGCAACGGCGCGCACAGACCATCGAGATCGTGCCGGTCGACGACTACCGGTACGGGCGCAAGGTTTGGATCGACACGGAGTCCCGTCTGCCGCTCCGCTTCGAACTGCTCGACGAAAACAACAGGCCCATCGAGCAGATGGTGTTCACTTCCCTGGAGGTATCCGGCGAAGCAGCCGGCCGGGACATGGCCCCGGCATTGGCGTCCGATACCTACTCGGAACAATCGTCGAAACGAGAGATCATACCCATCGAGACGATGGGCTGGAGCCTGGACAGCGTTCCCGTGGGGTTCCGGATCAGCGGCTACAGCCGCGTCCAACATCCGCCGCTGAAGCACCCCATCGAACATATATTGTTGAGCGACGGGCTCTCATCTGTTTCAATCTACGTGGACGAACTGAAGGAAGAGCCCTTCCTGGAAAAACTGAAGAAAATCGGCGCCGTGAATGCCTATACCCGGAAGATCGATGGCTTCGTCGTGACAGTGATGGGGGAGGTTCCGCCCAAGACTGTTCATATGATCGCCAATGGGATCCGGTACCAGAAATCCAATAAGTGACGTTGACGTGAATGATTGAGGAAGAGGCAATAGTCACCGAGATCGAAGGGCGCTCGATCTGGGTGGAGAAGTTTCAGAAATCGGCATGCGGAAGCTGCACCCAGGGTTGCAGCACTTCCCTGGTGGCCCGGCTGCTGGGCGGCAAACCCATACGCCTTAAGGTCGATGCGGAGGCCCCCGTGTCACCGGGGGACCGCGTCATCATCGGGGTGGAAGAAGGCGCTCTGCTCGCCGGTTCTTTCCGGATGTACCTGTTGCCCCTGTTTTCCCTGCTCGGAGGCGCCTTGCTGGGCAAGCTGCTGGCCGATCAGGGGCTGTTCGCTTCGGCCGATGCCGGCTCGATCGCCGGAGGACTGCTCGGTCTGGGGCTGACGTTCGTATTGCTCAAGTACCATCCCGGCCTACATCGGCAGGATCTTCATCCGGTATTCATCCGCCGTATTTCCCGTTGAGGTGCCCGGAGTTTTCCGGCTACGCCAGCGGCCGCCGCCTTTGCATTCAGGAGTCACCATGTTTGATAGATACCGCTTTGCCGGCGCGATTTGTGCGGTCCTGGTTCTGGTTGCTTCCCCGGCAGCCCGGGCACAGCTTCCCGATTTCACCAATCTGGTCGAGCAGAACAATGCCGCCGTCGTGAACATCAGCACCACGCAGAAAGTGGCGGCCAACGAACAACAGATGCCGGAGGGATTGGAAATTCCCGAAGGCACCCCGTTCGACGATTTTTTCCGGCATTACTTCGGCGAAGGCGGCGGCAGCGACGGCCAGCCCAGCGAGGCGAAGTCCTTGGGTTCGGGTTTCATCATGTCGGCGGACGGCTACATCATCACCAATCACCACGTCGTGAAGGGGGCCGATGAGATCGTCGTGCGCCTGCAGGACCGGCGGGAACTGGTGGCCAAGATCGTCGGCTCCGACAAGCGCAGCGACGTGGCCCTGCTCAAGATCGAGGCCGCTCAGCTACCCACGGTGAAGCTGGGGTCCTCCGAAAAGCTCAAGGTCGGCGAATGGGTGCTCGCCATCGGTTCGCCGTTCGGCTTCGACCATTCCGCCACAGCCGGCATCGTCAGCGCCAAGGGGCGCAGCCTCCCCAGCGACAACTATGTACCGTTCATTCAGACCGACGTGGCCATCAACCCCGGCAACTCCGGAGGACCGCTGTTCAATCTGAACGGCGAAGTGGTCGGCGTCAATTCCCAGATTTACAGCCGCACCGGCGGTTTCATGGGACTGTCCTTCGCCATTCCCATCGAAGTCGCCATGCAGGTGGTGGACCAGCTCAAGGCCAGCGGGCGGGTTTCCCGCGGCTGGCTCGGCGTCCAGATCCAGGACGTGACGCGGGAGCTGGCCGAGTCCTTCGGCATGAAGAAGCCGCAAGGCGCCCTGGTATCCAAGGTTTTGCCGAAGAGCCCGGCCGAGGCGGCCGGCATCCAGGTCGGCGACATCGTGCTGGAATTCAACGGGCAGGCGGTGGACACGTCGGCCGCGCTGCCACCCATGGTGGGCATGACCAAGGTCGGCGAAGGCGCCAAGATCAAGCTGTTGCGCAATGGTATGACCAAGGAGTTGAGCCTCAAGATCGGATCGCTTCCCGATGAGGAAGAACCGGCCATGGGCGCCGCCGAGCCCGATGCCGTGCCGCTGAAACGCATGCGTGCCAGGGTGGCGGACCTTACCCCGGAGCTGCGCGAGCAGTTCGAGGTGCCGCGCGGCGGGGTGCTCGTCTACGGCGTCAATCCCGGCCCCGCGTACGACGCGGGACTCCGGCGGGGCGATGTGATCCTCAGGATCCAGGACAAGGAAATCAACAGCGTGAAACAACTGGTGGAATTGGAAAAGGCCCTGCCGACGGGGAAATCCCTGGCGGTTCTGGTACAGCGGCGCGATGGCTCCATCTTCCTGGCGATGAAATTGAAAGACGAAAAGCAGTGACCGACCTGACGCACATACGCAACTTCTCCATCATCGCGCACATCGACCATGGAAAATCGACGCTTGCAGACCGTTTCATCCAGATTTGCGGGGGCCTGAGCGACCGCGAAATGGCCGAACAGGTGCTCGATTCCATGGATATCGAGCGCGAACGCGGCATTACCATCAAGGCCCAGAGCGTCACCCTGGATTACAAGTCCAGCGACGGCGGCACCTACCAGCTCAACTTCATCGACACGCCGGGGCACGTCGATTTTTCCTACGAAGTGTCCCGTTCGCTGGCGGCCTGCGAAGGTGCGTTGCTGGTGGTCGATGCCGCCCAGGGGGTGGAAGCGCAAAGTGTGGCGAACTGCTACACGGCCATCGAGCAGGGGCTGGAAGTCCTCCCCGTGCTGAACAAGATCGATCTGCCCTCGGCCGATCCGGCGCGTGTGAAGAGTGAGATCGAGGAGATCATCGGCATTCCGGCGGAAGACGCGGTGGAGATCAGCGCGAAGACCGGCTTCGGCGTCGATGCCCTGCTCGAAGAGCTGGTGAAGAAGATTCCGCCGCCCAAGGGCGACGCCGAGGGACCGCTGCAGGCGCTGATCATCGATTCCTGGTTCGACAACTACCTCGGCGTGGTATCCCTGGTCCGGGTGGTGAACGGCTCGATTTCACGCAAGCAGAAGGTCACCATCATGTCGACCGGCAAGAGTCATCTGGTCGAGAAGCTGGGCGTATTCACCCCCAAGCCGCTGGACAAGACGGTGCTGAATACCGGCGAGGTGGGCTTCGTGGTGGCCGGCATCAAGGACATCTTCGGCGCGCCGGTGGGCGACACCATCACCGCGACCGACCGCCCGACGACGGAAGCGCTGCCCGGCTTCCAGAAAGTTCAGCCGCGGGTGTTCGCCGGCCTCTATCCTGTCGAGTCGGACGACTACGAGAATCTCCGGGAAGCGCTCAACAAGCTGCATCTGAACGACGCTGCCCTGCATTTCGAGCCGGAAGTCTCGCAGGCCTTGGGCTTCGGCTTCCGCTGCGGTTTCCTGGGGATGCTGCACATGGAGATCATCCAGGAGCGGCTGGAGCGGGAGTACGACCTGGACCTCATCACCACCGCGCCGACCGTGGTCTACGAGGTGGCCAAGTCCGACGGTACGGTGATTCCCGTCGACAATCCGGCCGACCTGCCGTCGCCGAACGAGATCGAGGAAATCCGCGAACCGATCATCGAGGCCAACATTCTGGTACCCCAGGATTACTTGGGCGCGGTGATCAGCCTGTGCATCGAAAAGCGCGGTGTGCAGAAGAAGCTGCAATACATGGGGGGGCAGGTGGCCCTGAGCTTCGAGCTGCCCCTGAGCGAGGTGGTGCTCGATTTCTTCGACCGGCTCAAGTCGTGCAGCCGCGGCTTCGCCTCCTTCGATTACGAATTCCTGCGGTTCCAGGTCGCGCCACTGGTCAAGCTCGACATTCTGATCAACGGCGAAAAGGTGGATGCGCTGTCGCTGATCGTGCACCGCGACATCAGCATGAACCGCGGCCGCGACCTGGTCGAGAGGATGAAGGACCTGATCCCCAGGCAGATGTTCGAAGTGGCGATCCAGGCCGCCATCGGCTCCAAGATCATCGCCCGTTCCACGGTCAAAGCCATGCGCAAGAACGTTTTGGCCAAATGCTATGGCGGCGACATCACCCGCAAGCGCAAGCTCCTGGAAAAACAGAAAGCCGGCAAGAAGCGGATGAAGCAGGTGGGCAAGATCGACATTCCCCAGGAGGCATTCCTCGCCGTCCTGCGCGTCAACAAGGATTCCTGATAACGGTCACTCCGATGGACTACGATTTCTCGTTTTTTCTCGTCGCCGCCACGGTCGTCACCGGTGCGGTATGGGGCGGTTACGCGCTCTGGCTGAAGCGGCACCCCGTGCCGGAAGGCGCAGCGCACAAGGAGCCGCTGCTGGTGGAATATGCCCGGTCGTTTTTTCCGATCGTGCTCGTCGTCATGCTGCTGCGCTCGTTCCTGGTGGAGCCGTTCCGCATCCCGTCGGGTTCCATGATGCCGACGCTTTTGATCGGCGATTTCATCCTGGTCAACAAGTTCACCTATGGCATCCGCCTGCCGGTGTTGAACACCAAGATCGTCGAGATGGGCGAGCCCCAAAGGGGGGACATCGTAGTGTTCCGCTTTCCGAAGGATCCGACCGTCGATTACATCAAGCGCGTGATCGGCCTGCCGGGCGACAAGATCGGCTACTACAACAAGCAGCTTTACGTGAACGGCAAGCCCATCGCCCAGACCTCGCTGGGCACCTATGAAGGGGTGGGGCAGGGCGCCAGCATGAGCGGGGCCGAGCTGCTTTCGGAGGATCTGGAAGGCGTCAAGCACGACATTCTGATCCGCCACGGCCAGCCGACGGTGCAGGGCGAGTTCACCGTGCCCGAAGGCAGCTACTTCGTGATGGGCGACAACCGCGACAATAGCAACGACAGCCGCTATTGGGGTGTGGTGCCGGAAGCCAACCTGGTGGGCAAGGCCTTCTTCATCTGGATGAGCTGGGACTTCGAGAACGGCGGCATCGGCTTCTCGCGCCTCGGCACCGTGTTGAATTCCGGCAGTTGAACCATGGGCGGCATGCCCCGTCACCAGCGCGGCTTGACTTTCCTCAGCTTCGCTCTGCTGATGGCAGTGGCGGGCTTTTTCCTGCTGCTGCTGTTCCGAATCGGGCCGGTTTATCTCAATCACTACAAGGTCCGCAGCTCGCTGGAATCGTTGAAGTCCGACCGCGAGATCCTGGAGAAATCCCGTGAGGACATCCTCAAGACGCTGGAGAAGCGCTGGGACATCAACATGGTGGACACCGTCACCACGAAAGACGTGAGGATCACCCGCAGCGACGGCATCCTGCGCGTCCAGGTCGCCTACGAAGTGGTGCGGCCCATCATGGGAAACGTCGAAGCGCTGATTCACTTCGACGACCAGATCGAGGTCGAACGGCGTTGATCCGCAGCCACGAGCACTTGGCGCGTAAGCTCGGCATCCCTTTCCGGGAGCCGAATCTGCTCAAGAACGCCTTGACCCACCGCAGCGCCGAAGGCCCGAACAATGAGCGCCTGGAATTCCTGGGCGATTCGGTGCTGGGGTTCGTGGTCGCCGAGTATCTCTATCAGCGGTTTCCTTCGGCGGACGAAGGGGTGCTGAGCCGGCTCAGGGCGACCCTGGTGAATGAAACCGCCCTGGCGAAGATCGCGCGGGAGCTGGAATTGGGAGAATACCTGATCCTGGGTTCGGGCGAACTCAAGAGCGGCGGCTACCGGCGTGATTCGATCCTGTCCGATGCCCTGGAAGCCATCCTCGGCGCGGTGCTGCGGGACCAGGGCATCGACGCCTGCCGCGCGCTGGTCCTGAAGCTGTTCGAGGGCCCGCTCTCCGCTTTGTCGCTGGACGACTGGAAAAAGGACCCGAAGACGCGTTTGCAGGAACTGATGCAGGGACGCGGCTTGCCGCTCCCGGTTTACACGCTGATCGACCAGTCGGGGCTGCCGCACGACCAGCATTTCCGGGTGCGCTGCGAGATTCCGTTGGCGGTCGAGCCCTGCCTCGGCGAGGGCAGCTCCCGCAAGAAAGCCGAACAACAGGCGGCGGAAAACATGCTCAACCGCCTTTCCGAACAATCGAGGTTCAGAGTTTGAAATCAGGCTACGTTGCCCTGGTGGGCCGTCCCAACGTCGGCAAGTCGACGCTGCTCAACCGTCTCTTGGGGCAGAAGCTCAGCATCGTCTCGCGCCGGCCGCAGACCACCCGCCACCGCATCCTCGGGATCAAGACCGACGAGCGGGGCCAGGCCATTTACGTCGATACGCCGGGCATCCACGGCGGCGCACAGCGGGCGATGAACCGCTATCTCAACCGTACCGCGATTTCCTCCCTGCTCGGGGTCGACGTCATCGTCTGGCTGGTGGACCGGGCCGGCTGGTTGCCGGACGACGAACTGGTCATGGCCCGGATCAAGGAAGCCAAGCTTCCCGTCATCCTCGCCGTCAACAAGGTCGACCGCATCGAGGACAAGGATGTGCTGCTGCCGTTCCTCGCCGAAACGGACGCCATGGGGATGTTCTCCGACATCGTGCCGATTTCGGCGCTCAAGGGCGTCAATCTGGCCGTGCTGGAAGAAAGCATCCTGGGCCTCCTGCCCGAGGGCGAGCCGATCTATCCGGAAGACCAGATTTCCGACCGGCCGGAGCGCTTCTTCGTCGCCGAAATCATCCGCGAGAAGCTGTTCAACCGCCTGGCGCAGGAAGTGCCGCATGCGCTCACGGTCCAGATCGAGCAATACAAGGAATCGCCGACCCTGGTCCGCATCCATGCCGTCATCTGGGTGGAGCGCGAAGGCCAGAAGGCCATCGTCATCGGCAAGGGCGGGGAGGTGCTGAAACGGGTGGGCGAGGCGGCGCGCAAGGACTTGGAGCGCATGCTGGAGCGGCGCGTTTATCTGGAACTCTGGACCAAGGTCAAGCGCGGCTGGTCGGACAACGAACGGGCGTTGCAAGGCCTGGGCTATGCCGAATGAGCTTGGCCGTTGGGGGAGCACTTTTCCGGTTGCCTTCTTCCGAAGGCTGAAGGCCTCCAGCTCCCATGCCGGGTGAGGCCCCCCCGCGCTCTGGCGATCCGAGCCGGGTCCTGCTCGACAGCGCCTATGTTCTGCATCGGCGCGATTACCGCGAAACCAGTCTCATCCTCGAATTGTTCACGCTCCGGCATGGCCGCATCGGCGTGATTGCCAAAGGCGCGCGTCGCGGCCGGCGGGGATTCGCCGCGGTATTGCAGCCATTCGCGCCCCTGTTGGTATCCTGGTGCGGCCGCGGCGAGCTTGCCACCCTGAGCCATGCCGAGGCCGCAGGCTCCGGCATCCGGCTGCAGCATACCGCGCTGTTCTGCGGCTTTTACCTGAACGAACTCCTGGTCAAGCTGCTGCCCGCGCACGATCCGTATCCGGCACTCTTCATCGCTTACCAAGGGGGGCTGGAAGCACTTGCCGCGGGCGGGGACACGGAATCTGCGCTGCGCAGTTTCGAGCTGTCGCTGCTGGAAGGCATCGGCTATGGTCTGCAGCTTCTGGTCGAGGCCGAGAGCGGGGAAGCCATCCAGCCTGACCGCCTTTACACCTATCGGATCGACGCCGGTCCCGTTCCCGCCGGCGACGAGGCCGATGCGGTGCGCGGAACAACGCTGCTGGCATTGCGCGACCGCCGCTTCGATATTCCGGAAACCCGCACTGAAGCAAAGCGCCTGATGCGGCGGGTCATCGCCCACCATCTGGACGGTCGGACTCTCAAGAGCCGCGAGCTGTTCCGCAGTTCGCCCTGACCTCGTGTACTGGGGCGGTCTCGGCCGGTTCGATCCCGTCCGAAATCGCCGGCCTTTCCCCGTTCCTGGACATGGCAATTGACAGCGGTCGGCAAAAGTACTAAGAGTCTCCCTTAGCCCGGCGAAGTAGACCATTTGCCGGGGACATTCGTACCGTAACAGGGGTAAGGAGGTGCGTCATGAAACGACTGTATTACCTTACGGACAATCTCGACAGCGTCGAAAGGATTTCGAGCGCGCTGCACAAGGAGGGTGTCTCGGACTGGAACTTCCATGTCATCAGCAAGGATCAGGCGGGGCTTTACCGCCGCCACATCCATTCGGCAAATTTCATTCAGAAATCCGACGCGGTGCGTTATGCGGAGCGCGGCGCCATGGTGGGCTTCGTCTTCTCCATCCTCGGCAGCGTCTATGTGGCCAGCGAGCAGCCGTTCGGTCCGGACATGAGTGGCATGGTTTATCTTGCGATTTTCGGCTTCGTCACGCTCTTCGGCGTCTGGGTGGGCGGACTGATGGGGATGGCCACCGAGAACCAGAAGATCGCTGCTTATCACGACGAGATCGAGGCCGGGAAGCATCTCATCCTCATCGATGCCAGGGCCGAGGAGGAGGAACGGGTTCGCGAGCTCATGGCGCGTACCCAGCCGGAGGCGCATTTGCTGCGGGTGGGATCGACGCTGATCAATCCCTTCAAATTTGCGCATCCTTCCCTCTGATCCTCGAGCGACAGCCGGTCCTGGCCTTCATTGCCGCGGAGGCGCGGGCCGGCTTTCTTAATCGGCGCGGGCAAGTCTGCTAGAATAACTCCATCCCCTGACGCTGATCCCCGACGGTCCCCCGCCCCGAACACATGCCGCAAAAGCTCTACATCGAGACCTTCGGCTGCCAGATGAACGAATACGATTCCGCCAAGATGCGGGATCTGCTCGGCTCTACGGACGGTTTCGTACTCACCCGGTCGCCCGAAGAGGCGGACGTCCTGCTGCTCAACACCTGTTCGATCCGGGAAAAGGCCCAGGAGAAAGTCTTTTCGCAACTGGGGCGTTGGCGTCCGCTCAAACTCAGGCGTCCGGAGGTCGTCATCGGCGTGGGCGGCTGCGTGGCGAGCCAGGAAGGCGAAGCCCTGCAGAAGCGGGCGCCTTATGTCGACATCGTGTTCGGTCCCCAGACCTTGCACCGGCTGCCCGCCATGCTCGAACAGGTCAGGCGCGAGCGGCGGCCGGTGGTGGACGTGTCGTTTCCGGCGATCGAGAAATTCGATGCGCTGCCGGAGCCGCGTGCCGAAGGGCCGAAGGCTTTCGTGTCGGTGATGGAAGGTTGCGGCAAGTACTGCACTTTCTGCGTCGTGCCCTATACCCGCGGTGAGGAAATCAGCCGGCCGGTCGACGACGTGATCGTCGAGATCGTCGCGCTGGCGGAGCAGGGTGTCCGCGAGATCAATCTGCTGGGCCAGAACGTGAACGCCTACCGCGGCGCGTTGGCCGATGGCGGTGTGGCCGATCTGGCTCTGTTGCTGCATTACGTGGCGGCGGTGGATGGCATCGACCGCATCCGCTTCACCACCTCGCATCCGGTGGAGTTCTCCGACAGCCTGATCGAGGCGTTTCGCGACATTCCGCAGTTGGTCAGTCACCTGCACCTGCCGGTTCAGAGCGGCAGCGACCGGATTCTCGGGCTGATGAAACGCGGCCATACCCGTGACGAGTACGTCGACAAGATCACCCGGCTGCGCGGGATCCGGCCCGATCTGAGCCTCTCGTCGGATTTCATCGTGGGATTTCCGGGCGAAACCGACGAGGATTTCGAGGACACCATGGCGCTGATCGAGCAGCTCGGTTTCGACCAGTCATTCAGCTTCATCTTCAGCGCCCGGCCGGGTACCCCGGCGGCCGAGATGGCCGACGACGTGGCACTGGAGACCAAGCGCGCCCGGCTGGCCCGATTGCAGGCCCGAATCGCCGAAAATGCCGCGGAAATCGCATCGAGGATGGTGGGCGGCGTGCAATCGGTGCTGGTCGAGGGCACGTCGCGCAAGGATTTCAATGAGCTCAGCGGCCGTACCGAAAACAACCGGGTGGTGAATTTCGAAGGCCATCCCCGGCTCATCGGCCAGTTCGTCGATGTCGTCATCACCGACTCCCTGCCCAATTCGCTGCGAGGCCGGCTCGTCGGCCTGGCCCGCGAGTCCCGTTCCGTCCCAGCCTCTGCCGCTCAAGTTGCCTAATCATCCCAGTTCAATGCAGTTGCTCCTGGAGCCGTCGGACAACGCCCGGCTCGCGAACCTCTGCGGCCAATTCGACGAACACCTGCGCCAGATCGAGCGGCGGCTCGGGGTTGAAATCCAAAACCGCGGCAACCAGTTCCAGATCATCGGCGCCGGCAGGGCGGCGCGGGCGGCCTATGAAGTGATCCGCAGCCTGTTCGATGCGGCCCAGCACGAGATCATCACGCCGGAGCGGGTGCATCTGTCGCTGCAGACCGCGAACGTCGACACGCTGGTGAGCGAGGCCGGGGCGCCGGAAGAGGAGGTGCTGATCCGCACCAAGCGTTCGGTGATCCGGGCACGCGGAGCCAACCAGCGGAAATACCTGCAGAACATCGAGCAGCACGATATCAATTTCGGCATCGGCCCCGCCGGCACGGGCAAGACCTATCTGGCGGTGGCCTGCGCGGTGGCGGCACTGGAGCAGGAACAGGTCCGGCGCCTGGTGCTGGCGCGGCCGGCGGTCGAGGCGGGCGAGAAGCTGGGCTTCCTGCCCGGCGACATGGCGCAGAAGATCGATCCCTACCTGCGGCCGCTGTACGACGCGTTGTACGAGATGCTGGGCTTCGAGCGGGTCGCCAAGCTGATCGAGCGCAACGTGATCGAAGTGGCGCCCCTGGCCTTCATGCGCGGCCGTACCTTGAACGATTCCTTCATCATCCTCGACGAAGCCCAGAACACCACGATCGAACAGATCAAGATGTTCCTGACCCGCGTCGGTTTCGGCTCCCGGGCGGTCATCACCGGCGACATCACCCAGACCGATCTACCGCGCAACAAGGAATCCGGGTTGCGCCATGTGCTGCAGGTGCTGCGCGACGTGGAAGGCATCAGCTTCACCTTCTTCAGCACCCGCGATGTGGTACGGCACCCGCTGGTGCAGCGCATCGTCGCCGCCTACGAGGCGCACGAAAAGGCGCAGCAGGAGGGTGGCGAGTGATCGATCTGACCCTGCAGCAAGAAAGTGCGTCGGCGGTGCCGGACGAGTCGGCGTTCCGGATTTGGGCCGAGGCGGCCCTGGAAAAGCGGCATGCGGAGGTCGTCATCCGCATCGTCGATGCGGCGGAAAGCGCGGCTCTGAATTCGGCTTACCGGGGCAAGACCGGCCCGACCAACGTGCTCAGCTTTCCCTTCGTGGTGCCGGAAGGCGTTCCCAACGAGCTTCTGGGCGATCTGGTGATCTGCGCGCCGGTGGTCGAGCGCGAGGCGCAGGACCAGGGCAAGGTTCCCAAGGCCCACTGGGCCCATATGGTCGTGCACGGCATGCTGCATCTTCAGGGCTACGACCACATCGAAGATGTGGACGCCGAAGTCATGGAAAACCGCGAGATCGAGATCCTGCGGGGCTTGGGTATCGAAAATCCCTATCTGGAGATTCAGCCGGAATGAGCGAGGAAAATTCGGGCGAACATCGAAGTTGGCTGGAGCGGCTCGTGCACTTCCTGTCCGGGGAACCGGAGAGCAGGGAAGAGTTGCTCGAGGCGCTCCGGCATGCCCAGAAGCGTCAACTGATCGAAACCGAAGCCCTCAACATGATCGAAGGCGTTCTGCAGGTCTCCGAGCTGCGCGTCCGGGACATCATGATTCCCAGGGCGCAGATGGCGGTGGTGCCCCAGGACGCCGAACTGGAACGGGTTTTCCCGCTGGTCGTCGAGTCCGGCCATTCCCGTTATCCGGTCATCGCCGACGACCGCGCCGAAGTGGTGGGCATCCTTTTAGTAAAGGATCTCCTGGCGCATAGCCTCCGCAACCGCCAGCTCAAGGTCTCCGAAATCATGCGCCCGGCCCTGTTCGTGCCGGAGAGCAAGCGCCTCAATGTGCTGTTGAAAGAGTTCAAGACCTCCCGCAGTCACATGGCCATTGTCGTCGACGAATACGGCGGCGCCGCCGGCCTGGTGACCATCGAGGACGTGCTGGAGCAGATCGTCGGCGAAATCGAGGACGAGCACGACCTGGGAGAGGAGGAATACATCTTCCGGAAAAACGACCAGGAATACACCCTGAAGGCCATTACTCCCATCGAGGAATTCAACGAATATTTCGGTACCGATTTCGAGGACGACGAGTACGACACCGTCGGCGGAATGATCGTGCACCGCCTGGGGCACGTTCCGGAGCGGGGAGAGCGGATCGAGATCGGCCCGTTCCGATTCACCGTGATTCGCGCCGACAGCCGGCGCGTGCATCTCTTGAGGCTGCTGCGCCTATCTCCGGACGCTCTCAGTCCGGCGGCGGGCTGAGGAGATGAAGGCCGTGCTGCTCGCGTTGACCGGCGGCGCTCTGCTACCGTTCGCCTTCGCACCGTTCGGCTACGCGCTGGTGGCGCTGCTGTCTCTGGCACTCCTGTTCCGGGTCTGGCTGAACGCCTCCCCCCTGAAGGCTGCCCTGTATGGCTATCTGTTCGGGCTGGGCCAGTTCGGGGTCGGCGTGTCCTGGGTCTTCGTGAGCATGCACGAATACGGCGGCAGCGACGTGTTTTCGGCCGCCGGTCTGACCGTGCTGTTCGTGGCTTATCTGGCTTTGTTTCCGGCGCTGGCGGGCTGGCTCGGCGTCAAGGCCGGCGGCGGTTCGGTGCTCGTTCGGGGGCTGCTGGTATTCCCCGCCGCCTGGGTCGTCACCGAATGGCTCCGAGGCTGGCTGTTCAGCGGTTTCCCCTGGCTGCAGATCGGCTACAGTCAGACCGATACCGGATTGCGCAGTATTGCGCCGGTGTTCGGTGTGTTCGGAGTGGGCTGGCTGCTCGCCGTACTGGCCGGTCTGGTGCTGAGTGCCTGGCTGCTGGACCGGCGCGGACGCCGGTTCGCGTTGCTCGGTGCAGCCGCGGTGCTCGTCGGCAGCACCCAGTTCGCGAAGGTGCAGTGGACTCATCCCGCCGGCGATCCGATCCAGGTCACGCTGCTGCAGGGCAATGTGCCGCAGGACCAGAAATGGCGCCCGGAAGCGAAAAGCGCCACCGTCCAGATGTACGTAGACATGACCCGCCAGCACTGGGATTCCCGGCTGATCGTCTGGCCCGAAACGGCGGTGCCGGCGTTCTATCAGCAGGTGGCCGAGAGCTTCATGGCGCCGCTGGAGGCGGAGGCCCGGCAGCATGGGGCCGACATTCTGGTCGGCGTACCCTACTACGAGGCCCAGGGCGACCGCTACTACAACGCTGTGGTGACGCTCGGCGCCAAGCCGGGCCGCTATTTCAAGCGCCATCTGGTGCCCTTC
Source organism: Methylococcus sp. ANG (assembly GCF_040730495.1). Lineage (NCBI taxonomy): Bacteria > Pseudomonadati > Pseudomonadota > Gammaproteobacteria > Methylococcales > Methylococcaceae > Methylococcus > Methylococcus sp. ANG. The sequence continues at coordinate 590,171 of NZ_CP160399.1, forward strand.
GGGGAGTTTCTGCCGCTGCGGCCCGTGCTGGGCTTCGTGCTGGATATCCTGCAGATCCCGCTGTCGGATTTCACCGCCGGCGCGCCCCGACAGACGCTGCTCCAGGCGGCGGGTTATCCGCTGATCGCCTCGATCTGCTACGAGGACATCTTCGGCCAGGAGTCGCTGGCGGGGCTGCCGGAAGGAGCCTACCTCGTCAACGTCACCAACGACGCCTGGTTCGGGGACTCGTTCGCCCCCTACCAGCACTGGCAGAAGGCGAGGATGAGGGCCTTGGAGACGGGGCGCTACATGCTGCGCGCCACCAACACCGGCGTCACCGGCATCATCGACGCCGGCGGCAGACCGGTCGCGGTCGCGCCCATGTTTGAACGCCAAGCGCTGACCGGTATGCTGCAGCCCATGGCGGGCGCGACGCCTTACGCCTTGTGGGGCGACTGGCCGGCCGTTGCACTATGCGCGGGGATCGTCGGCGTCTGTTTCGCGAGGCGCCGGTTCAAAAAACTTGGCTGAGGAGAGCGTTACAGCAGTTCCAGGCGAGCTTCGATTCGGGCGAGGCGTTCGGCCAGCTTATCGATACTTGCTTGTGGTTGTGCGAGCGTTTGCTCGTCCAGGGCTGTACCTCGCTTCATGATCGCCAGCCCTTCCTCGATGGTCGATAGCCGCAGTTTCACGGTGGTCATATCGTCCGCAATCTGATCCACACGTCCACGGATGTGGCGCAGGTGTTGAGCCACCAAGTTGTCCAGGCTTTCGGTCATACCGGCTTATTGAACAATGCAGGAAACATAGGTGCGAAACATTCTAATCCGAGGCGTCGTCGGCCACCATGGGCTGCTAAGTCTCCAACTCGTCGAACAGCGCCTGGAACTCGTTGGACAGCTTGTGGTCCGGCGCGTAGTAAAGCAGCGGTTTGGACTCGCTGTGCGATTCCCTGACTTTCACCGAGGGTGAAATCCGGGTGTCCAGTACCGGGTGGCCTTCGGCGAGCAGTTCCTCGACCAGCTTCTGCGGCAGACTGGCGCGGCTCTGGTACTGATTGACGATGATGCCTTCCAGCATCAGGCCGTCATTGTGGTCCGCCTTGATTTCGGCGATCACCGCCAGCAGGTTGTACAGGGCTTCGCGCGAGAAGGCGTCGCAATCGAACGGGATCAGGCAGCGGCGGGCCGCGATCAGGGCCGAGCGGCTGTAGAAATTCAGGACCGGCGGGGTGTCGATGAAGACGCGGTCGAAGCCCGAGAGAGCTTCCAACGCCTCGCGCAGCTTATAGATCTTGTAGCGGGATTCCAGCCGCCCCTGCAGCGGTTCGAGCTCGGGATGAGAGGGTGCGATGTACAGGTTGGGATAGGGGGTCTCGTGGATGACCGCGTTCAGCCCCTCGTCCTGGCCTTTGCCGAACAGGCTCAGGCCCAATGTGTCCTTGAAGAAGCGGGCGATGGTGCGGTCCTGGTCCGCCACCTTCTGCCCCAAAAGATAATGGGTGGAATTGCCCTGGACATCCAGATCGATGACCAGCGTCTTCTTGCCTTTGGCGGCGCTGATGGCGGCGAGATTGCAAGTGATGGTCGATTTACCGACGCCGCCCTTCTGGTTGAATATGACCCTATGCATGATTGTTCCCCCCGAACGCTGCCGCCTTCATGCGTTCATTGCCCGTTCCGGCTTCAGATTAGACGCGGCGTCCGGTATTCTAGCCACTTTTGCTTGATTGATCGAATCGGTTCGAATGGAAGAGATTTACAGTCCGAAGGCCATTGAAGAGGCCGCGCAACGCGCGTGGGAAGAGGGCGGGGTTTTCCGGGCCAGGGAGGACTCGAGCCGCGAGAAATTCTACTGCCTCTCGATGTTTCCCTACCCCAGCGGGCGGCTGCACATGGGGCATGTGCGCAATTACACCATCGGCGACGTGATCGCCCGCTACCAGCGCATGCGCGGCAAAAACGTGCTGCAACCGATGGGTTGGGACGCCTTCGGCCTGCCGGCGGAGAACGCGGCGATGCAGAACAAGGTCGCGCCGGCGGCCTGGACCTACGCCAACGCGGATTACATGAGGAAGCAGCTCAAATCCTTAGGCCTTGCGATCGACTGGGACCGGGAGCTGGCGACCTGCAAGCCGGAGTATTACCGCTGGGAGCAGTGGCTGTTCACCAAGCTGTTCGAAAAGGGACTGATCTACAAGAAGATCGCGCCGGTCAACTGGGACCCGGTGGACCACACCGTGCTGGCCAACGAGCAGGTGATCGACGGCCGCGGCTGGCGCTCCGGCGCCCTGGTGGAGAAGCGCGATATCCCCATGTATTTCATGCGGATCACCGCCTATGCCGAGGAACTGCTGGCCGAGCTGGACAATCTCCCCGGCTGGCCCGAACAGGTCAAGACCATGCAGCGCAACTGGATCGGCAAGAGCCACGGCTGCGAGGTGCATTTCCGGATCGTTCCCCCTTTCCCTTTGGGAGAGGGTCGGGGTGAGGGGGCGGTCCTGAAGGTCTACACCACCCGTCCCGACACCCTGATGGGCGCGACCTATGTCGCCGTGGCGGCGGAGCATCCGCTGGCCCTGGAAGCCGCCGAAGGCAATCCCGAACTGGCGGCGTTCATCGAGGAATGCCGGCATGGCGGGACCGCCGAGGCCGACCTCGCCACCATGGAAAAGAAGGGCATGGCCACCGGGCGTTTCGTGGTCCATCCGCTGAACGGCGAGAAACTGCCGGTCTGGGTCGCCAACTACGTGCTGTGGGGCTACGGCGAAGGCGCGGTGATGGCGGTGCCGGCGCACGACGAACGCGATTTCGAGTTTGCAAACAAGTATGGCCTGCCGATCAAGATGGTCATCGCCTCGACTGCCGGCGCCTATCAAACCGTGGATGCGACGAGCGGCTGGATCGACGCCTATGCCGAGCACGGCGTCTGTGTGAACTCAGGAAAATACGATGGCCTCGATTTCCAACGAGCCTTCGACACCATCGCCGCGGACCTGGAAACCAAAGGACTGGGCCAGAAGCGCACCCAGTTCCGCCTGCGCGACTGGGGCATTTCGCGCCAGCGCTACTGGGGCTGCCCCATCCCGATCATCCACTGCCCGAACTGCGGCGACGTGCCGGTGCCTGCGGACCAGTTGCCGGTGGTGCTGCCGGAGGACGTCACCATCGACGTCGGCTCGCCGCTCAAGAAGATGCCGGAGTGGTACACCACGACCTGTCCCAAGTGCGGCGGCGCGGCGGAACGCGAGACCGACACGATGGACACTTTCGTCGAATCGTCCTGGTACTACGCCCGCTACGCCTGCCCGGACAACGGCGATTCCATGCTGGACCAGCGCGCCGATTACTGGCTGCCGGTCGACCAGTACATCGGTGGCATCGAACACGCCATCCTCCACTTGCTCTATGCCCGCTTCTTCCACAAGCTGATGCGCGATGCCGGCCTGGTGCACTGCGACGAGCCGTTCGCCAATCTGCTGACCCAGGGTATGGTGGTCGCTCCCACCTTCTTCCGGGAGGAAAGTGGCAAGAAGCACTATTTCAGTCCCGCCGAGGTGGAACTGAGCACCGACGACAAGGGCCGCCCGCTGGGCGCGACCCTGAAGTCCGACGGCGCGCCGGTCGTCGTGGGCCATATCGAGAAGATGTCCAAGTCGAAAAACAACGGCGTGGACCCCGAGTCTTTGATAGACCAGTACGGCGCGGACACCGTGCGGTTGTTCACCATGTTCGCGGCGCCTCCGGACCAGTCGCTGGAGTGGTCCGACAGCGGGGTGGAAGGGTCGTTCAGGTTCCTCAAGCGTCTGTGGACGCGGGCCGCGTTCAATGTCAACACCGCGTTTTCGCAGTACGGCCGGGATGAATTGCGGGTTGCCGACTGGGCCGCGTTTCCGCTGGCGCCGAACCACAAGGAAGCCCGCCGCCTGATCCACGCGACCCTGAAGCAGGCGAATTTCGACTTCGCCCGCCATCAATTCAACACCGTGGTCTCCGCGGCGATGAAGATTCTCAACACCCTGGCGGACGACAAGGGATTCTGGAATTGCGATCATCTTCCGGAAGGTGGCGAAAAAGACGCATTCCGTCGAGGCGCCGCCGTGGTCGCCTTCGAGGGCTATTCGCTGCTGACCCGGCTGCTGTATCCGATCGCGCCCCACATCTGCGACGCGCTCTGGCGGCAACTCATGCCCGGCATCGATATTCTGGAAGCCGGCTGGCCGGTGGAGGACGCCTCCGCCCTGGTGCGGGACGAGATCGAGCTGGTGGTTCAGGTCAACGGCAAGCTGCGAGATAAGATTTTCGTGCCAAGTGACGCCACTCCGAGCGCTTGTGCTGCTATTGCGCTTGCCAGTGCTAATGTCCAACGGTTCATGGAGGGAAAACAGCCGAAACGGGAACCGATCGTGGTGCCGGGAAAACTGGTCAACATCGTGGTATGAGCGTGAACAAGGCGTCCCGGCATCTTTTCCTGATTCTAATGGTCTCATTGGCCGGCTGCGGCTTCCATCTGCGTGGCGGCGAGACCTCGGACGGCGCCGGTCAAGTCCTCTACCTGGAAAAAGCCGGTTCCACCCGCGTAGGCTCGAGGCTTTCCGACGCGATCCGTCTCACGGGTGCTCAGCTCACACGCAATATGATCGACGCCAAAGGCGTTATCCGCATCCTCAAGGAAACCGACGAACGCCGCACGATATCCTTGAACCTGGGCGGCCGCGGCAACCTGTTCGACCTCTATACCCGGGTCAGGTACGAAGTCACGACGCCGCAGGGCGAGATCATCATTCCGCCCCAGGAGGTCGAGGTGAAGCGCGAATATTTCAACAATCAGCTCTCGCCGATCGGCCAAGGGGAGGAGGAATCGCTGCTCAGGTCCGAAATGGAGCGGGAGCTTGCGGAAACCCTCGTTCGCCGCGTGCTCATCGAGATGAGCCGGAATCCGGGCGGCAAGTCTTGAGGTTGAAGCCTGATCAACTGGCCGGGGCGCTGGATCGCGGCCTGGCTCCGGTCTACGTCCTGTCCGGCGACGAGCCCCTGCAGTTGGGGGAGGCCGCGGATGCCATCCGAGCGGCGGCTCGCGAACGGGGCTACAGTCTTCGCGAGCTGTTTCACGTCGAGCCCGGTTTCAGCTGGGGCACTTTTCTGGAGGCCGGCGACTCCGTTCCCCTGTTCGGCGACCTCCGCATCCTGGACCTGCGCCTCAATAGCAAGCCGGACAAGGAAGGCGCCGCCGCGTTGCTGCGCTATCTCGACAAGCCACCCTCGGATGCGATCCTCGTTCTCACCCTGCCGCGCTTGACCAGGGAAGAGCTGAATGCCGGCTGGGCGCGGGCCGCCGACTCGGCCGGCGTAGTGGTGCAGGTCTGGCCGCTGGAAGGACGCGAACTGATCGGCTGGCTGGACCGGCGCATGAACCGCTTGGGTCTGCTGGCGGACCAGTCCGGTCTTCGGCTTCTGGCCGCCCGGGTGGAAGGCAACCTGCTGGCCGCGGCCCAGGAAATCGAAAAGCTGCGCATCTTGTACGGCGCCGGCCGCATCGAGGACGAGCAGATCGTATCGGCGGTCTGCGACTGCGCGCGTTACGACGTGTTCGACGTCGCGGCGGCCATGCTCGAAGGCCACACCGTCCGGACCTTGCGGGTCCTGCGCGGCCTCGAAGGAGAAGGCGTGGCGCCCCTGGTGGTGTTGTGGGCGCTCACCCGCGAACTGCGCTCGCTGGCTGCGGTCCAACGGGAGACTGCGAGGGGCCAGCCGATGGACAGTGTCCTGGCCAGGCTGCGGATATTCGACAAGCGCAAGGAGGCGTTCGCCAGGGCCGCGAGACGGCTCGGCCGGGACGGCGTGTTGGATGCGATCCGGCTGTGCGCCCGGGTCGACCGGGTAGCGAAAGGGCTGGAGCCGGGCGATCCCTGGCTCGGCCTCTCCGACGTTTGTCTCCGCGTAGCCGCTTCCACTTGATTTCGGAAATTTGAAGGTAAAAAAGCATGAGAATCGACAAACACGGCAACATGGAACTGACCGAAGAGGAAGATGCGGACCTGCTCGAACGGCTCGAGGTCCCGGAGAGCGAGCACGACGACCCGCCGGTGGAAATCGAATGCGTCGGCATGGAGAACGACGTCGCCACCTTCAAGGCCACCAACACCAAGACCGGCAAGCATGTCCTGATGGTGTTCGATCTGATGAGCCCGGACTGAGAAAACCACAGAGTCGTCATTCCCCCTTCCCCCTTTGGGACGAATCCGCCAGGAGCAGATTTTATGTGGCATATCCCTATGCCGCACCCTTCGGGCGCTACGCGTGCGAATCGGCTTTCCTGCCGATTTGTGCATTTTACCCGGAGGGCGCTGAACAGGAGTTCAGCGTGAAAGGGCCGGGGACGAGGGCTTGCCACGTTTCCGGTCTCTCAGACAGGCAGTTTTCGAGAAATACTTCCAAGCCTGAGCCGCTGCTATCAACCGCCGCCAAAATCCGCCATCAACCCAACGGATCATGGCGACCAGCCGCCCTGGACTATGAAAGCGACTGCTCGCCGTGATCGTTCCTCACGCCGGCCCTCTCCCAAAGGGAGAGGGGGGGCAAGGTACTGCGACTTTCGCGTTAACGAGTTCACTCTGTCGCGATATCTCACTGTTGTTATGAATGCTCTTGAGATGAGAACAGGTTGTATTGGCGGTCCATCCTGCGCGGGCAGTGTGGACACCATCGGGTTATCGGCTTGTGTTAATAAACTTCACAGCGAATGGCGGCTTATAGACAGAATAAAGGTCGAACGCTGGAGCGAACGGCATCATGTAACCGCTCTGCAATTGCGAAGGATCGACATCGTTGGAACAGTACACTAGGTTAGAATCTGCCGCAGAATTCGTTCCCAACTGAACTGATCGCACGACGACATCCTTCGCGGCTACCGAGTTCCCACTTAGCAAAAACACTGTTGCATTCCGGCCAGATACTATCGCCATGTCCAACAGATAACGGGACTTTGGATTGTCGAAAACCGCATTGTAGTAATATGCATTACCGGCACAGTTAGGCTCAGTGAAGTATAGATTTCGCCAATTGGCAATTCCATAATAATTCATTCGGATTGCAATGGTCTTTTCCTTGACCTGCATCACAACAGTGGCAGGAGGGGCACTGGTATCCGCCGTCGGGCTATCCGCCTCGATGACCTGCCCAATCACCTTCCCTTTCGAGTCTACGGCAACTAATACACCGCCCTGCGCCGCCTTTCTGGCGGCCTGCGCATGGCCTGTAACGAACATTGCGGCCACCACGGCCAAGAGAATAGCTGAATTTGTTCTCGACATGGATTACCCCCAAAGCTATTGCGGATCTATGGTTCGGTTCGCAGCTTGCTGCCCGTAGCATACCCGACCCAAATTTATATATTAGAGTTGCTTCCGTTGAAATAAATGGATTTGTTGTGGTATAAAACAATTAACAACAATCGAATGATGTCAGCCAATGATTTTTGAAAAGTTCATGGAAGAAACCAGTGAGCGTACCGTCAGAGCCCTGATCGGAATGAGTAAGGCGCAATTCGCCAAGCTTTGCCCTATCTTTGAGGAGGCTCATGCGGAGATTCAGCAAGAACGCGTTCAGCAAGGCGAAATAAAACGGGTACCCAAAGGTGGCCATGTGGGCTATCTCGATCGGATAGATAAGAAGCTGTTCTTCATTTTGCATTACCTCAAGACCTACTGTACCTTCGATGTCCTGGGCTTTCATTTTGGCTTCAGCTCGGGACACGCGCATCGCCATGTGGCGCAACTTCTGCCCGTGTTACGGCGCAGCCTGGCGAAACTTGATCTGCTGCCCGAGCGGGAGCTGACGACCCCGGGAGAGATGATGAAGCTGATTGAAAAACATGGAGATATCATCATTAGAGTTGCTTCCGTTGAAATAAATGGATTTGTTGTGGTATAAAACAATTAACAACAATCGAATGATGTCAGCCAATGATTTTTGAAAAGTTCATGGAAGAAACCAGTGAGCGTACCGTCAGAGCCCTGATCGGAATGAGTAAGGCGCAATTCGCCAAGCTTTGCCCTATCTTTGAGGAGGCTCATGCGGAGATTCAGCAAGAACGCGTTCAGCAAGGCGAAATAAAACGGGTACCCAAAGGTGGCCATGTGGGCTATCTCGATCGGATAGATAAGAAGCTGTTCTTCATTTTGCATTACCTCAAGACCTACTGTACCTTCGATGTCCTGGGCTTTCATTTTGGCTTCAGCTCGGGACACGCGCATCGCCATGTGGCGCAACTTCTGCCCGTGTTACGGCGCAGCCTGGCGAAACTTGATCTGCTGCCCGAGCGGGAGCTGACGACCCCGGGAGAGATGATGAAGCTGATTGAAAAACATGGAGATATCATCATTGACGGGGTGGAATGCAGTTGCGTCAGGCCGCAGGATGACGATCAGCAGAAAGCCCACTATAGCGGTAAAAAAAACGCCATACGGTTAAAACCCTAGTCATTTCGACCCTGGCACGGCAAATTTTGTTCGTTGGAAGTATCGTGGCCGGCAGTGTTCATGATTATGCGCTGATGAAGCGATGGTTCGATCCTGCCTTATCATGGTTTGACGGTGCCGATGTCTGGTTGGATTTGGGGTTCTTGGGGGCCGCTTCCGATTATGGGAATAAAGCCAGAATTCACCTGCCTCATAAGAAACCCAGAGCCTCCAAGAACAATCCTCATCCCGCGTTGGCAGATCAACAAAGGCGCGAGAACAAAAAGCAAGCGCGAACTCGCATCTCCGTCGAACACTCCATTGGAGGAATGAAGACCTTTCATTGCTTGATGCATCGCATTAGAAACCGACTCAGTCTATTCATAGATAGCTTTTTCGGGCTTGGCGCTGGCCTTTGGAATCTAAAAATTTCTTTGTAATCATGCGGTTATCATCGGAAACAACTCTATTCATGACAGTTGAAAGACTGTGGAAGGCGGTTTCCTTAAGTTGGAAAGATTGGAAATAGCCACCAGCCGTTCGCCACTTTATGGGATTTGCGCATCTGGCGGCTATTTTTTTGGGGCCGACAACTTACTGACTTTGCGCTGATTTGTTTTACAAGACGGCTTCTCAATGACAAAATTCTCTCGTATAGCGGTTCTTTCGAGGCACCAAATAGTCTGACAGGGTCGAATTGGATGCCCACATAGCGAGTAGTTTCTGGATCGCGCCCTATCCAAAAGCCAAATACTCCGCTAAATAGGGTGTCTCCGATTAAGAACATTGGGCAAAATGCTGAAAACGACGGGGACGATCCCATATAATATCAGCGTCACTTTTGTGCTGATAAGCGAAAAACCGATAGCGAAGGCATAAATTCCGATGGGGATAGCGATTAGCTTTGCTACAGCGTTTACACGGAATGGATCAAGCTCCGGTGCAATTAATCGATGGTTGTTGGTGGCATATCTCCACATCATAAGCAGCAGCAGCCTTGTCACAACAACATTTACACCGTAGATGACAACGGCAAGCTCCTGATCGCCATACTCACCGATAAGTGCTGTTGGGAACGGCACGAACGTCACTGATGACAGGAAAAATATATTTAGCCACAGCAACGTCCTGTCCGAGCGCTCGACATGATGAAACACATGATGGTGCGCAACCCAATATACCCCCACAATGATAAAGCTGAGTGCATAGCTCAGCAATTTGGGTGATAGTTCGATCAGACGTGGTCCTAATTGGTCAGCTACCAGGTCGTCAGCAATTTGAGGCACTTTAAGGTCAATGACCAACAAGGTGATGACAATGGCAAATACCCCATCGCTGAATGCTTCGATCCGCCCGGTGGTAAGCCCGCTGAGCGAATATTCAGCTATCTTCTGTGGTTCTTGGGAGTGAGGCATCTTGGGATATTCCATTCCAATCTATATTTTACTTGAAGCATTTCAAGAGGTTCGGAAAAATATTAAGACACTGCTGCTAGGTAGGAAAATTGACCGAGTATCCAGCCTCCCCAAACTACGCCGGCGATCAGCGCCGATTCTAGCACCTACGCCACGGGCGTTTCGCTTTTCCTTCATAACAAATCATATTGCACGGTAACGGGAACAACGCGCCTTCCGGCTGTTCGGCCGCGTCGATGAAGCAGGGAAGCATTCCAGCCAGGAAAGTTGGAAACATAAAAAGATAATATTCCCGCGGAGAAAAACCCATGTCGGCAGCCAGGGCGGCGGCGACACCGCCGTAGTTCAGATACAGCCGCGTGCGGCAGGCGAGCAGCACCTGCTCGGCTGCAAAGGCCAATCGCAGATAGGAACCATCGGCCAAGCGGAGTTCGCGGGCCAGTGACAAGATGGGGGCCAGGCGCTCGTCTGCGCTGGTCAGCGGCCGGCCGTAGCCGCCGATGCGGCGGCATTCGGCCAGCTCCCTACGGCAATACTCCTCCATGGAACCGCCCGAATCCACATGCCGTCGCAGCCGCATTAAAAAGTCGATGGTCCGGATACCGATGCCGTGCCCGTAGATCGATGCCTCGGAAACGGCCAACGCTGCCGCCACCCCGAGCGTTCCTGTGCTGCGGGCACTGCCGGCCAGGGCGGCGATCCGGTTGTTCCAGATACGGGCGTCCGGGTAGCTCGTGTATATCCACAGCCCCTCCATGAGGCGCAACTGCTCCGGCGAGAAACGCCGCCCCGTGATGCCGAATATGTATAGTTCGATCCAACTCGTATCTTTGAGCTTGACATGCAAGTCGTGGCCCCGAAAGACCGCGCGGCTGCCCGGGACGACCCCGCCGACGCGGGATTTGAGGTGGCCGACTCGCCCGCGCAAGAATTCCGGCCCGCGGATATTCCCCGTCATGTCGACTCCTTCGCGGAGTCCGCGGCGTTGTCATCGAAATCTATGGTGAAGAAGGGAAACTTCCTATGGCCGTACTGCCACTGTTCCAAGGCGTGGGCCGCGGCGCCGGGCAGGCACAGCATGAGATGCAGCATCTCGCCTTGTTCCGGAGCGAATCCCAGGTCAACAAAGGCGGCGGCGACGATACCCGACAAGGCCAACGGATGGCCGGCGGCCTCCTCGAGAGAAACACGGCTTCCCGCCAGCCAAGGCAAACAGCGCCCCGGACTGAGGTCTGCAAAACAGGCGAGCGTCTGCCTGACGGGTGTCGCCGTACTTATCCCATGAGGATCAAAACCGGGTGGATGTTCCGGGCTCGGCCAAGGAGAAATCGGCTCTGCCGCGGCGGGTGCGGCAAGCCGATTCCGCCAGACCTCCAGGTCGACGCCGCAGGTGGCCCAGGCCTCCATAGCCAGCCGAACCTCGCGTCCTCCCGAAAGATTGCCCGCCCCGACGGCAAGGGCGGCCATCAGGGCGGAGGCCGCCGGCGAACCGGCGGTGCCGCCGCACATGGCCGCATGGACGGAGGGCGCGCGCGGCCCCGGATTGGCAAGCGCTACAGCCAAGGCTTCGAGGAGATTGGCCTCGGTGTTGGATGGCGCTTCGCCGCGGAAGAGCAGGTAGAGCATTTCCACCCAGCGGGCCTTGCCCAGCATTTCACCGAAGACGTCGTAGCCGTGGCAATAAGCAGCACGGGTGGCAAAGGGGTTGTCGGCTTCGGGGTCTTCCCGCCAGATGCGGGTGTGGATGAAGTCGTCGCTCATGGCAGGCACACGTAGCTGGTGCCGCCGTCTACGACTATCTCTTCACCGACTACGTAGGCCGAGTCCTCCGATGCGAGGAAGAGCACCACCTTGGCCACTTCCTCCGGTGTGCCGAAGCGCTTGCCTGGCGAACGGACTTCGATATCGCCCTTGATGGTCTGCAGCACCTCCGGCGGAATTTCCAGGCGGCGGAAGCCGCCGGTGTCGATGGGGCCGGGGCAAACGGCGTTCACGCGTATGCCTCGCCTGATCAGGGCTAGGCCCAGAGATGCCAACGCCGCCTTGGTGGCGCCATAGACATTGAAGTTGGGCGAGCCGGTGCGGCCGACGATGGATGTGTTGAAAATGATGGACGCATTGTTGCCGAGCAGCGGCAGGGCCTTCTGGATGGTGAAGTAGGTTCCCTTGAAATTGGCTGCCATCACTTCGTCGAACTGGGCCTCCGTGAGCAGGTCGACGGGAGTCGGCTTGGCGGCCGCGGCGTTCAGGAAGAGTACATCCAGCCTGCCCCGGAATAGCTTCGCCGTCGCCAGACCGATGCCGCTGGAGCCGCCCGTAATGAGGGTGACCTTCCCCGCGAATTGTCCCATTACCTTCTCCTCAGTTGGCCGAGCTCAGAACCTTCACCCGCATTTTCATAGGAGGCACCTGCTCGGGGTCGACGAGGACGTCGAGCAGGGTCGGCCCCTTGCGGATGCATATCGCATTGATGTCCAGGGCGTCGAAGTCCTTCGGGCCGCGGATGGTGTGGCCCTCGGCGCCGAGGGCGCGGGCCAGTGCGGCGAAGTCGGTGGCCGGCAGCTCGCAGCCTACTTGCTGGGCGCCGGCCAGCCGCTGACCGTGCTTGACCATTCCCAGTGCCCGGTCGTTGAGAACCACGAAGATAACCGTTAGGCCTTCGGCGACGGCCACGGAGAGTTCCTGGCCATTCATGAGCATGCTACCGTCGCCGGTGATACAGACCACGGGGGCTGCCGGGTTGCCGGCCGCGGTGCCGACGGCGCCCCCAATGGCCCAGCCCATGGGCGCGAAGTTCATGGTCACCCGGAGCCAGCCACCATGGTTCTGCCGCGGGTCGCCGCCGGCCAAGCGCCGATTGCCGATACCGAAGTCGGTGGGGTGCAGATAGTGGCTAGCCCAGGCGACGCTGTTACCCGCGTCGGCTAGGAAGCGGGTTGTCGGCGGAAAGCGCCGTCCCAGTTCCTTAATTAAGCGCTGGGGCGTGATGGGTATCGCCTCGCTGTCGAACTGATCGGGTTCGGCGAGCTCCGGCCCCATATGCTGACCGAAGCCGATCCGCTGCCGGGAAGTCCGGTGCCGTTCGTCGGTGGAGGCGTTCTCATGGATACCCCAATTAATCAGGCGATCGAAGACGGCGAGGATGCGGCCACGCACGTGAAGGCGGGCCATGGGAGTGCTGGCCAAGTGCTCCTCCGACTCGTCGGCGTGCACCAAGCGGTTGTTGAGGAGAGCGTCGCTCCAGCCGCCGGTGTTAAATTCGCCCATGCTGGTACCGACGGCAATGATCAGGTCCACGGCCGGATCGCGTAGGGCCGCATCGGCGGAGGCATGGCCCCCGAAGCCGAAGACGCCTCGGAACAAGGGGTGGTGGGGATTGACTAGGCCCTTGCCGTCAGGGGTCGTGACGAAGGCGGCATTCTTCAGAGCCGCGAATTGCAGGATAGAGTCGATGGCCTCACCGCACCCGCCGCCAATGACGAGCACTGGCTTCTCAGCTTGACGCAACTCCATCCGCAGATGCTCGACCGCGTCCTGATCCAGCAGCGATGCCGGATGCAGGAGGCCGCGCAGATCGTAGGCCGGCGCCGCATTCGAGGCTAGACTGCGTAACACGTCTACCGGAAAGCTGAGGTGTGCCGCCCCACGTGGGGGGCGGGTCGCGGCCTGCAGGGCCGCGATTAACTTCGGCTCGAGCTGCTTGGGGTGGGACACCAGAGAGTTGTAGCGGGTGCAGTGGCGGAACATGCCTACGGTGTTGATGCCCGTGCAGGCAGACTCCTGCAAGGCATTCTTGCCGAACACCGGGAGCGCCGGCTGGGCGGTAATCACCAGCAAAGGCACCTCGTTGTCGTGGGCGCAGGCGACGCCGGTAATGAGGTTAGTGGCACCGGGACCCGACGTGGAGCAGCACACGCCGAGAAGTCCCGTTTCGCGGGCGTAGCCGTCGGCCATGAAGGCGGCGCCGGACTCATGCCGCGCCAGGATGTGGCGCGGCCCGCCACGGCGGGAACTGCGGGCCAAGGCATTGTAGAAGGGCTCGATGGCGCCCCCGGGAATGCCGAAAACGTATTCGACGCCGATCTGTTCCAGGTAGGCTACCAGCAGTTCGGCGACCTCGGTAGCAGTTGCTGCTTGCAAGTCGGGTCGAGCGTGGTCGCAGACAGGAGCAAGCGCACTGTTCATGTTGAAACTCCAAAATCTAGTAACTGGTTTGGTACTTTTCAGAGTCTGGAGCGTCGCCATTTTTTGCGAAACCCGACGGGACATTCCAGTCACCCTCGGGAGCAAATTGTGGCGATGTCTTTGCCTTCGGCGGCCCGCGCCATCCTGCGTCCGCCTCGGCTCCGCCCGCGATGAAGTCGCGGACTCCGACAAAACATCCGGGCCTACGGCTTCGCGGGGGGCGTCGCACTCGCTCGACTTCCTTGTGCCCCTTCAATGCCGAACTAACTATAGATTCCTTGTGTTAAAATATCTCAACAACAATATTAATATTGAATTATCCCGTGTCACTTCCGCGCGGGGGTGAGCTTGAGTCACGCGTGCACCATGGAATTCATGCGGTTCTTTCCAGTGTACGCCCCAAAGCCCTGGGTTTTGGGAAGGAGACACCAGCCAAATCAGCCCACGCGCTGCCAAATCTCGTAAACCTGACCGTCGGATGCAGTAAATTCCGTAGGCCGGGGGTTGCCCGGAAAGGCAAAATTAGCTTTCAAGATATCGTGATCCAGCTCAAATATGCCTAGCAGCGCCTTTCCGGAAAACGGTCCCTCGTCAGGAATGAAATCGATTTGCTGCGGCGCGGCGTCGATGTTGATAATGACCTTTCCCGTTGCGCTCTTGGGAAATCCGCCCAGGAATTGAGGATAAGTGAGCTCCGACCAGTCCAATAAGAAATGATCGTCGGGAGTGAATTTGTAGCGAAACTCCCTGAAGATCGAATCCGGCAGCCACTTAGTATTGAGCTGGCATCCGATCACTTTCCAACTGCCTACTAATTCATGAAGCATAAGATTTGCTCTCTGATTCCTGAATCCGTGTTCCCCTCGGCTTACACCTTCCCATCGGGCCTGAACGCATGAATTTCGAGCGCTCTCCCTTGGGATTTGCCCTCGCTACCGGCGATCCGGGGAACATTCGACCGGGGTTTCGGGGCCAATCTGCTTGGCGTGCGCTTATCGTCAGCTCATTTTCCGCTCCCTGCGCGAGACTGTCCCTTCCGGGGTTCCGGAATCAGGGATTCGAGGCGTGCGGCAGGCATTTCCCGTCATCCGGACGCCGCCGCCCACAGCCGATTCTGAAGCATCACGAACACGGCTACGTTTGCCGCCACGCCACGACCGAAATCGAGGATCAGCCGGCGGGCATGGGCGACGAACTTCGCCGCCCGGTACCTGATCTCCTGCAGCACGGTCCGGATGCGGCGGCGCTTGGCCGGATGACGGATCGGCGCAATCTCGCCAGTCAGGCCGATCTGTCCCAAGAGACGCAGGCAGTTGTAGGCGAAGGCCGCCAGATGCAGGATCACGTCGTGGGTGTCGAACTTGCCCGAGGGCAGCCGTTCCAGGTCGAGGTCGGTCTTGACAAGCCCGAAGGGCGCAGGACGCCACGCAGTGGCGGTCCTGAGCGAAGCGAAGGATTCGGCGGAGCCGAACAACTCGGAGTGGAACTGCTCATGCATGCCGTGGTGCTGGTAGAGTTCGATCACTTCCTCGGCGGAACAGGAGAGCGTCGTCCACCCGCCTTCCAGTTCGACCTCCGGGGCCAGCAGGTGTTGGCCCTTCTTGTCGATGGTGCGCTCGACGACCCTGGCGACCAGGCGGAAGGAGCGCTTCTCCTTGTGCCAGGCGCGCTCGATGTCCAGCGACAGGAGGGCCTCGCGCTTACCGGGGCGAGTCTCGACCCAGGCCTTCGCCTCCTCGGCGCGCTTGACCCAGGCCCCCTTGTCCTGCTTGCGGGGGTTCCACTTGCAGATGAAGTCGAGGCTTCGCCCCAGCGCGGCTTGCCGGTCTCGCTCCGCGGCCTTGGCGAACAGGAGCTGTGCGCCGTCGAAACCGCTGTCCTCGCGCAGCAGCACGGGCTGATCCGGTTTGACCAGGCGTTCGATGCGCGGAAACAGCCGCTCGTAGAAGTAGTGCGTCTCGAACGCCGAGTGGCGGGACCCTGGCCTCAGTTCCAGCCCGGTGTTCCAGCCTTCGTTGCCGAGATAGGCGGCAATCGGCGGGTAACCGTCGAAGCCCTGATAGGTGCGCGACACCGCTTCCTTCTTCGTGCCACTATTGTCCATGGCGAAGGTATCAATGTCGCAGCAGACATAGCCCTTGTGCGGCGTGATCGGCGCCTCGGCTCGCTCCAGCAGCCTCAGGGAAAGCTCATCGGCCAGATCGCGGATGGCTTCCGCCTTGGCATTCAGACGCTGGCGCAGCCACACGGCTCCGGGCACCTTCGTCAGCCCCAGCGACTCCTTGAAGAAGCGGTCCTCCCGAAACGGCTCGATGGCTTCGAAGTCGCTCTTGCCCAGACTCAACAACCCGACCACGCTCTTGACGATGTCCGAGGTGCGCATGCCTTGCGACACCGGAATCTTCGGATCAATGACCGCCTCCACCTGCGCCGCCTGGCAGCACTGGCCAATCAGCGCCAGGCCGGAATACGAGGTCAGTTGCAGCTTGCTGGATTGCTTGACTTCAAAGCGCGGCATGATCAAATGGGTGACATCGAAAATGGGCTAATTATACAATGGATTCAATATGTTATGAATTATTTAGAGGGTGGGAGCACGGATTCAGGTGATTGTTATGGGTTTTTAATGGCGATAGTAACAATGGCTCGCACTGTTTCAGTCATATTCGATATCACCGCTTTGTTATGGACGCCATATTTTTCGAATAGACTTTCCAGTTTGTGATGCCCCACTTTAGTTCCAGAGTCATCACTCCAGGCCAGTATTTTTAGGGGTAGATCTATGCCGATAGCCGGATTATCCAGGATCAAATCGGTTCCAATTTTCGGATTTCCGAAAATCAATAGTTCCTCGTCCTGCATGTCAAATCCTGCTTGTCTTGCTCCCGCGCCATGATCTATCCGGCCGAATATTGTCACGTTTCTTTCGCGCAGGATGTTCTCTATGCGGTCGATGGTCTCTTTGACGCTATAAGGTGAGTCGTAGATAGTTATAGGTGAAGTCTTGTTCAGCATATGACCAATGGCATTCATCATGAATCAACCTGGTTATCAGGCAACAGTGCATTTCATAACTAAGAGGGTAACGGAACCGTTTTCTGGAGTTTCAAAGCGCCCTGAGAAACGCCACTAAGTCGCTCTTTTCCTGTTCATTGAGCTTCAATTCAAGGACGAGGTTAAAAAATTCCACTGTATCCTCCAACGTCAGCAGTCGACCATCATGCAGGTAAGGCGGGGATTCCTTGATCCCGCGCAAGGGGAACGTTTTGATAGGTCCGTCGGCTGAAGCCATCATTCCATTGATCATTCGTGGTCTGTAGAAGCGTTCCATCTGCAGGTTATGCATAAGATTGTCCGTATAATACGGTGGAATATGGCAGACAGCGCATTGCGCCTTACCAAAGAAAACCTCTTGCCCGCGCAGCTCGGACTCGCTTGCCTTACGGGGATCCAGTTTTCCGAATACATTCAGTTTTGGTGCTGGAGGGAAGTCCAAGAGTTCCTGGAACTCTGCCATGAAATGGACTTGGCTTCCCCGCTCCAATACGTTAACCCCTTTTTTCTGGGCAATGACCGGATCACCATCGAAGTATGCCGCGCGCTGCTCAAATTCAGTGAAGTCCTCGACGCTCTTAAGCGCTCTCTGGGACCCGAACAGCCGCTGCACATACGTTCCGCGCAGCGAAGGCGTGTCAATGCGATGGCGGAACTCCTGCGGCCGGATGTCGCCGACCAAGTGCGTCGCGGAATTGGTGTGGCCGTTAACGTGGCAGTCAAAACAAGCCACCCCCGAGGAAGGCTTTTCGGAACGCCTATCCTCGGTTGCGTTGAACTGCTGTTGGGGAAAAGGTGTTACCAGTAACCTCAGACCTTCGAGCTGCTTTGGATTCAGCACACCATTAAACAACCCGTAGTAATTCGAAAGCGTGACAAGTTGGCCTTGAGAAACGTCCCCGAGATCTGGTCGGGTTGTGAGGAATAGCGGCGGTGGAAACTCGGGCTGGAAGTGCGCCATCACATCCAGATCAAGGTCGAATCGAGTCAGATCACGACCCTCTTGTGCCTTGATGGCCTCTAACCAGGTTATGGGGAACAGAGCCCCACCCTCTGCATGATTGGGGTGGGGTAACGGCAGGAAGCCATGCGGAAAAACGTCGGCCGCCTTAATCTCCTCCGGAGTCATAGAGGCCAGCTTTCCCCAGGTGACCGTACTAGGCAATTTGACGCGCACGCCCTCCTGGACAGGTTTGCCACGGAACATGGTTACGCCTTTCGCCGCTCTATCGCTCAAATCGTAGCGCTCATTTAGCAAAGCCAAATGGCGCTTCATCACCGTCTGCTTCTCGGACTTCATCCGCTTCATGAGGCTCTCGAAATCATCCCTGATATCCACCGGCGCATAACTTGAAGGCCTCTCGTCAGCCCCCGCCGATGTTTCGGCACACAGCAAAAACAAGGACAAGCTCAATCCGATGAATCCGACAATCGGTATCCGCTTCGGTGTCATTCCAGTGCTCCTCTTGTGCGAGCTTAGCGTTGAACAATCGATCCTGGGCATGCTCCAGGTCGAACTTTTTTTAAGATCAAAGGCTGCGAGAAGACCTTATCCTTAGGATCGCGGCAAGATCACAGTGGAACTCCAAGGAGCATGCATTTCAAAGGCAGCCTGATCTGCTATCCGGAAAATCCCTCGCGCAGCCATCCGGTTGCAAGGGTCATCGCACCGCGAGCAGCTGCAGTATCAGCAAGAGCGTTCAACATCACGAAATCGTGAATAATGCCCTGGAAGCGTACCGCCGTGACCTGGACCCCGGCCTCCCTTAGCTTATTAGCATAAGCTTCTCCCTCGTCGCGCAGAACATCGGCCTGGCCGGTAATTACCAACGCTGGCGGCAAACCGCGTAACTGATCGGTAGTTGCCCTGAGAGGAGATGCAGTAATTTCGTTTCGTTCGTCCTCGTTGGCAGTATACTGATCCCAGAACCACTTCATGGCATCCCGAGTGAGGAAATACCCTGAAGCAAATTGCTGATAAGATTCGGTATCAAAGGACGCGTTGGTCACCGGATAAAAGAGCAGTTGCAGTTTGATAGAAGGCCCCCCGCGTGCTTTGGACATCAGCGTCATCGCTGCGGCCATATTGCCGCCTACGCTATCTCCGGCAACCGCCAAACGCTCCGGGTCCAAACCGCGTTCCTGGCCATTTTCGGCGACCCACTTCAATGCAGCATAGCATTCCTCGATCGCCGTGGGATATTTTGCCTCTGGAGACAAACTATAGTTCGGAAAGACAACCGCCGCGCCGGTACGTACGGCGAGTTCGCGAATCAGGCGATCATGGGTATGGGCGTTGCCGAAAACCCAACCCGCGCCATGGAGGTAAAAGATCACCGGCAGCGCGCCCGACGCTGCCTCTGGGCGAACGATTCTCACGGAGATTTGTCCAGTCGGGCCTCCAGAGATCAGCAAGTCTTCTACTGCAGCGGGCGGCTTGATAATAGGTGTCGCCTGAACCGCATCAACGACCTCCCGCCCCTTTTCGGGACCAAGATCATAAAGGAACGGCGGGTTTGCGGTTGCCTTGGCGAAGTCGATGGCTTGAGGCTCAAGTTGAATATTTGTCGACATTATTTCGTTCCTTTTTTCTTCGGTAGTTGTCAAAGGCGATTAGGGATGCTAATAGGCTCATTTCAACCGTGACCACTCATTGAACGCCGGATGGGCGGCGGGGTCTGACTAACGTTATCCTCCCTCTTTGATGTGGTGTGCGATTGGCTTTTCGGTGAACAAGTAGTCTTTGAGTTCCTTGGAAAATCTCGTGTCCTTTCGCCGAATCCATTCAAGCACCATGGACGCGTGTTCTTTTTCCTCATCCCGATTGTGCTCAAGGATCGCTTTAAGCTCAGGATCCTTGCATGCGTCAGCACGCTGGTTGTACCAATCAACGGCTTCAAGCTCTTCCATCAATGACACGATTGCTCGATGCATATCGCGCGTTTCATCTGACATTTCCTCGACGGGTTCGTGATAACCGACACTTGACATACCATTCTCCTGCTGAATGCGGCCTTTTCGCCGTCAATACCTCATGCAAAACCAAGCTCGCAAATATCTATTTCAAGCCATTAGTAATAATGCGTGTAACAGGTTGCTTTTTGAGGTAACCCATAATTCGGACAATCTGCCTGGAATCAGCTCCAAACGCTTGGCAAGTTCCGATTAGTTAATGATATCAATCGTGACATTGGTATTTGATATACCCTCTTGTGTATTAACTACCACACTTTGGCTTGGTCCTATCGGCTGATTTCCTGGAATTATTAGTTTTATCTTAGTATCGCTCTCGACCACCTCATAGTTTGCCGTATTCACAGGCGTCCCACCAAGCAGCACCCCGTTGATCTGGTAAAAGTTACTACCGGTAATAGTAATCGCTGAACCGGGCTTGGCTTGGGATCTATCGACACCTTCAACCGTTGGCGGCCCAAGCTGGGTATGATTGAAAGGCTGCGGTACGCTACTCGATAGTGACAGCACTATTTCAGGGTCAATTTTGCACACGCACTCCGTCGCCCCTACAGCCCTTGTTGAAAATGTAACGGGGTCGTTGGAACTATAAACATTTAGCGGTATCGCCCAAATCCAGTTCTGGGTATATGCATAGGTTGTCTCCTTCTTAGATTTTTGAGATAAGTATTCCCATTCGTTTGTTCCATATTGTGGATTCCCGGTATATTTTATATTGGTCTGAGGAACGGTGGTGCTGGTTGAATTCGAAATTGTGACGCCCCCATTGACAGTGGCTATAGCACCTTTATTGTACCCTGCCACTCCTCCGATGTTGAAGTTTACCCCACTGGAATAGGTCGTTGCATTCTCGGTCGTACCCGGACCGAATTCCACCGTAATAGGAGTGCCACTTGGAGATACCCAGCTATTCGTCGTTTTTTCCCCTTGGAGCAAATAGGTAAACTTGGGAGTCCGAAAAGTCAACCATTGTTGCACATAGTAATAGTCGACTTGCGATTGGAATGATCGCGCTGCCCATGTCGTATTGACAATCTGTAAGACCCTACCCCGTTGATCACTCACTATCTTGTCAGTTAAGGTTGAATTTGCCAGATCTACCAGGTCATCAGAAGGACTCTCTGCGATCGGACGTACCGCTTCAGGCCATTTATTGAATACCGCCTTGAGCCATTGGGCCGCGCGCCGCTCCGCCCTCTGTGAAGTCAGCTCGCCCAAGATGTGTGTTCTATGCAATCGGCGGTTACTGCAACAGTTTCCCGCCACGTCTTCACGAATGGCAACCATAGCAACGGTTAGGGAATTGGTCGTGTCATCGGACAAGAAAATGGGAAGATCCCGCCCAACCAACACCCGTAAACGTTCGGCTTCTTCGTCGTTCGCATCAACTAGAGCAACCGTAAGGCCCGCGGCATAGGCATTTTGAACGAATTTCGCTATCGCCGGATTAGCCAGATCTTTTCCGGTCAGTACGACTCCTCTTGTGTTGGAAGGAAGATCCGTAATCGGGGTAGGATTATGGATGTCCCGCAACTTGAAGCGCCGACGCAGCAATTTCACGGCATGGTTCGGATAACCAGAGTCTAGAGCTCCTGGCGCAACGTAAACACTACCACGCGGATCGCCTGCGCCTAGTACCATTTCGGAGCTCAGCCAGAGGGAAACTGAAATGACGCAAAGTATGAGATTGGGGCGCCGAGGCTGACTATCATGCCATTTAATCATCTCTAGTTCCTCCCATGGGGAAAGTATAGCCTGGAGAATGGCTTCGTCGACCTAATCGCTATTGCGTTTCGTCGGCGAAAAACCGTCCGTTAGCGTTCTCAAAAATGCAACGATCGCATCTTCTTCTTCACCCGACAGTTTCAGATCTCCCAACTCCGTCCGGTTGACGTTATCCGCCATCTCCGGAGCTGGCCAGCAGTTGATGCCCGCCTTTGGCTTTGGAACATCACCGCAAACCGGCAAGACATCCCGCGTATTATAGAAATGGACAACTTCCTTCAGATTCTTGAATGCACCGTTATGCATGTATGCCTTCAAATGGGCCAACGATGGACGCTTATCCACATTGCGAAGCGTCGGAACTTTATGCTTACCCATATTTGCGTCCGCATACTGAGCAAAATCAGATCTAGTCGCCAAGAAGCCGCCTAACCCCATATCCACCCAACCTGCACCCAGCGGATTAAATTCAGTCGGCATATGGTAGAACGGGTTTTCCATGTTTTTTGGAACACCAATGTTATCGTAAGTAAAATCTGTCAACAGCGGCAACTGGTGTCCATGATTCGTTTTTTTCGTGGTGTGACAATTCGAGCACTTGGCCTTTCCTTTGAACAACTCAAGGCCTTTTTTCTCCTGCCTCGTCAATTTTGCTCTCCCTGTTGCGTATTCCGGCCCAACGTGACCGCCGATTCCGTTTGATCGTGACCGCCCATGCCGGGTGAACGTGACCGGCGATTCCGTTTGATCGTGACCGATTTTGGCCTTCCGGCCGGAATCGGTGGTCACGATGCCGGAAATCGCGGTCACGTTCCCGGAATCACCTCAGCCGCGCTGGAATTTCTCAACCCCAACAGGCATAGAGCCGCCCTTTTACTTTCGAAGGGGGCGACATGCCGGCAAAGAGGAGTTCCATGCGACACATCACCGAGATTCTGCGCCTCAAGCACGAGGCGAAGCTCAGCCACGAGAAGATCGCCCGGGCGCTGGGCGTCTCCAAGGGCGTGGTCAGCAAGTACGTGAGCCTCGCCCAGGCGAAGGGCGTTGCTTGGCCGCTGCCCGGGGCGATGGACGAGGCGGCCCTGGAGCGGTTGCTGTTCCCCGCCCCCACGGCCCCGGCGCGCTT
Source organism: Methylococcus sp. ANG (assembly GCF_040730495.1). Lineage (NCBI taxonomy): Bacteria > Pseudomonadati > Pseudomonadota > Gammaproteobacteria > Methylococcales > Methylococcaceae > Methylococcus > Methylococcus sp. ANG. Next base: position 613,089 of record NZ_CP160399.1, read on the forward strand.
CGTGGAGCCGGACCTGCCGCGCCTTCACCACGAGCTCAAGCGCAAGGGGGTGACCCTGCAGCTGCTGTGGGCCGAGTACGTGGCGACCCACGGCGAGGCCGCTTACCGTTACAGCCAGTTCTGCCACCGTTACCGGCTCTGGCAGGGCCAGCAGCGGCGCAGCATGCGCCAGGTTCACCACGCCGGCGAGAAGCTCTTTCTCGACTACTGCGGCCCCACCGTTCCGGTGATCGACCCCGCCACCGGCGAGCTGCGCCAGGCGCAGGTGTTCGTCGCCGTGCTCGGCGCCTCCAGCTACACCTACGCCGAGGCCACCTGGACCCAGGCGCTGCCGGACTGGATCGCCTCCCATCAGCGCGCCCTGCGCTACTTCGGCGGCACCCCCGCGCTGTGGGTGCCGGACAACCTGCGCGCGGCGGTGAGCCAGCCCTGCCGCTACGCCCCCGAGCCCAACGCCACCTACGCCGAGCTGGCCCGCCACTACGGCGCCGCCATCCTGCCGGCGCGCCCTTACCAGCCGAAGGACAAGGCCAAGGTGGAGGTGGCCGTGCAAGTCGTGGAACGGTGGATTCTGGCCCGGCTGCGCCATCGCACCTTCCACTCCCTGGCGGCCCTCAACCAGGCCATACACGAGCTGCTGGAGTCACTCAACGGCCGCCCCTTCCAGCGCCAGCCCGACAGCCGCCGCGACCTGTTCGAGTCCCTCGACCGGCCGGCCCTCAAACCCCTGCCGCTGGTGCCTTACGAGTACGCCGAGTGGAAACAGGTCAAGCCCGGCATCGACTACCACGTCGAGTTCGGCGGTCGCCTCTACAGCGTGCCCCATGCGCTGGTCGGCCAGGTGCTGGAGCTGCGCGCCACCGCCACCAGCATCGAGGTGCTGCACCGGGGACACCGCGTCGCCGCGCACCCGCGCCAGGGCGCCGGCCGCTTCTCCACCCTCCCCGAGCACATGCCCAAGTCCCACCGCGAGCACCGCCAGTGGTCACCGGGGCGCTTCATGAACTGGGCCAAAGACATCGGCGTAGCGACGCTGCACGTGGTCGAACACCAGCTCAACAACCGGCCCCATCCCGAGCACGGCTACCGCGCCTGCCTGGGCCTGCTCAATCTCGCTCGGCGCTACAGCCGAGCGCGGCTGGAGGCGGCCTGTGCGCGGGCCTTGGCCATCCAATCACCGTCCTATCGCTCCGTCAGCTCCATCCTCGACAAGGGGCTCGACCGCCAGCCGCATGAGGCCCATGACGAGACCGCCGCGGCGCTGCCGGCCCACGGCAACGTGCGCGGTCCCGACTACTACAACTGAAACCCGTTACAACAGGAGACAAAACCATGCTCACCCAGCAAACCCTGGACAAGCTCCACACCCTGCGCCTCACCGGCATGCGCGAGGCCTTCGAACAACAGCTCGAACAGCCCGCCACCCACGATCTCTCCTTCGACGAGCGCTTCGCGCTGCTCGTCGACCGGGAGCTGCTCTACCGCGACAACCGCCGCCTCAGCCGTTTGCTCAAGGACGCCAAGCTGCGCCTTGCCGCCTGCATCGAGGATATCGACTATCGCCACCCCCGCGGCCTGCATCGTCCCCCAATGGCCGCGCTCGCCGAAGGCTCTTGGCTGCGCGCCCATCACAATCTCTGCCTCACCGGCCCCACCGGCACCGGCAAGACCTATCTCGCCTGCGCCCTCGGCAATCAGGCCTGCCGCCAGGGACTAGCCGTCCGTTACCTGCGCCTGCCTCGGCTGCTCGAACAGCTCGCCGTCGCCCGCGGCGACGGCTCCTATTCCCGGCTCATGAACCAGCTCGCCCGCACCGACCTGCTCATCCTCGACGACTGGGGCATCCAGCCGCTCACCGCCTCTCAGCGCAACGACCTCATGGAGTTGATCGAAGACCGCCACGGCCTGCGCTCCACCCTCATCGCCAGCCAGCTGCCGGTCGAGCACTGGCACGACTACCTCGGCGAGCCCACCCTCGCCGATGCCATCCTCGACCGCCTCCTGCACAACGCCCACCGGCTACCCCTGACCGGCGAGTCGATGCGCAAAACCACCGCCGGCTTGACCCAACGTGACCGGTCCAAGTAAAAAACCAACCTCCAGCGCGGCATGAGATCCCCGGCGGTCACGATCACCGGAATCAACGGTCACGTTCGCCGGAATGCGCACCCGCTCCGCGCGGACGTGGCAGGTGGCACTTCCGGCGGCAAGCAAGCACGCAATGGCAGCGCTCGGCTTACCTGCAAATCTCATATCCCTGGCTCTCTATACGGATGTAGCCAAGAAACAATCAGGGTTCCAGTGCTCTCTGGCGAAGATATGGGTTTGGTTACCCGGTAGGGCGATGGGCGCCGCCCAAACGGGTTGAAAGACACCGACGAACAAAGCCGCTGCAACGGCCTGAGCAGGTTTTGAGGCATATGCCCTCCTTTTTTATCGGGGGACACGTTATCGAACGCGAACCTACAGATAGCCTACAGATCCGGGATGTCGCCGAGAAAAGTGCCGTAAGGCTTGGTTAGTGTGGTGCGAGGGCGTCGTAGACTGCTACGGTGGCGGCGCCCGGCGCCACGCCAAGATGGGTGGTGAGCATTCGTTGGCAGCGCAGGAAGACTTCGACTGCTTCGGCGGAACGTCCACTGTCGCGGTAACAGAGCATGAGACCGCGGTACAGCACTTCAGCCAGGTGGTCGAGCTCAATGCCACGGCGGTAGAGAGAGATGGCCCGTTCCAGATCGCCGGCCTGCTGCCAGTGGGCGGCCACCATGGCGATGATCCGCTCCAACCTGCCTCGTAGGCGCTGCCGGGTCGCTAATATCCAGGCCTGATCTTCTTCGCACGCCAGGAAATGCCCTTGGTAGGTTCGCAGCAGCTTATCCGACGCTTGCAGCAATGGAGCGGGATTCGACGCGCCGGGCCGGAGCAGCAATTCGATGTCGGCGATTAGACGCTCGATCTGCCAGACATCCACCCACACATGGCGAGTCTCCAGGCTCAGCTTGCCGGCACTCAAGGTGACGGCCTTACCGCTGCCCAGCAATTTGCGCAGCCGATGCAGGGTAACTTCGAAGAGCTTTTGTGTATCGCCTTCGGCGTCCGGCCACAGAGCGTCGATCAAGGCATTGGCGTGGACGTCCCGTCCACCCAGGGCGACCAGCGCCTTGAGCAGTTCCATCGGTTTGTTTTGCGCCTTGGCTTGAAAACGCATTTCCACGCCGCTCCTAACCACGGCGAAGCGGCCCAGCGTATAAGGCATTGGAACAAAATAACTCTTCCAAATACTGAGGGGTTTGTTTTAAAGTTGCGGTATGGAACATGCCGCAATCAAGAAGCGCTTTGAGAAACTCGATCGGTACCTGGACGAGCGTCTGCGGCGCTTGGTTGCCGGGGCGGAGGCGCTGGCGATTGGCCGAGGCGGAATCTCGGCCGTGTCACGGGAAACCGGTTTATGTCGAGAGGCGATTCGTCAAGGCTGCCAAGAGTTGGAACAACAGAATGCCTTGCCTCAGGGCCGTATTCGCCGGAAGGGGGCAGGCCGGAAACGGACGGTTGACCAGGACTCCACCCTGAAGGCCGATTTGGAGCGATTGATTGATCCGGTGACGCGCGGGGATCCGGAATCCCCGTTGCGTTGGACGTGTAAGAGCACTCGGCAATTGGCCGAAGCCCTCACTGAGATGGGGCACCGAACCAGCCATCGGATGGTGGGCGAACTGCTCCGCGCGCTGGGCTATAGCCTGCAAGGTAATCGAAAAACCTTGGAGGGCGGTTCGCATCCGGATCGCAATGCCCAGTTCGAGCATATCTACACCCAGGTGAAGCAGTTCCAAGGGCGGGGCGATCCGGTCATCTCGGTGGACACCAAGAAGAAGGAACTGGTCGGGAATTTCAAGCAACAGGGCCTGGAATGGCGCCCCGAAGGGCAGCCGGAAGCCGTTCGGGTGTATGATTTTCAAGACCCCGAACTGGGGAAGGTGGCACCGTATGGCATTTACGATCCGACGTTGAATATCGGCTGGGTCAATGTCGGGACGGATCACGACACCGCGCAATTCGCGGTGGAAAGTATTCGCCGCTGGTGGCACTCCATGGGCGCACCGTGTTATCCGAAGGCACGGCACTTGTTGATTACGGCCGATGGCGGTGGGAGCAATGGCTCGCGTGTGCGCTTATGGAAGCGGGAGCTTCAGGCATTAGCCACCGAGTTAGGACTGGCCATCACGGTGTGTCACTTCCCGCCGGGAACCAGCAAATGGAACCAGATTGAGCATCGCCTATTTTCCTTTATCACGATGAATTGGCGCGGTCGTCCGCTCATCAGTCACGAGGTCGTGGTGAATTTGATTGCCTCGACGACCAATCGCAAAGGCTTGCGGGTCTATTGCGAACTGGACGATAGCGAATATCCCAAAGGGATCAAGGTCACCGACGCGGAAATGGACGGCCTCAAAATACAGCGCCATGCCTTCCATGGCGAATGGAATTATACGATCCTGCCGTAGCATTCATATGGCAGATTTATTTTGTTCCAATGCCTAAATCTTTATCTCCCAAGGCCAGCGCTCGATTTCCAGCGGCGGCTGATCGGGCATCATGCGGTGCCGGCGGATAACTGACTGTACGTAGTCCACCTCGATGTCGGCCTCCAGAGCTTGTAGGAACAAGGGCAACACCAGCGGCGGCAGGCAATGGGGCCAACTGACGAATTCCCGTTGCCTACCTTGAGCCAAGGCTATGCGCAGGTGCTCCAGGCCCGATGTTTCCTCGCCCCGCGCCAGGACTAGTGTCTAATTGCATTATTAAGCGACTGTAATATCATGTCTCCGTTACCCACAGGAACGGAGGGAAGGATGGCGCGAGTTGCCATATCGGTGAGTTGTACGGACCAAGACCGGCGTGAGTTGGAGCGTTTGAGCAATAGCCGCACCGAGGAGGCTCGTCTGGTCGAACGCGCCAAGATTGTCATGGGCTGTCTGGCGGGCAAGCGCAATGACGAAATTGCTGCTGAACTCGGTATCCGGCCCGGCACGGTCGGTGTCTGGCGCAGGCGCTTTGCGGCTGAAGGGTTGAAAGGACTGCGTGATCGAAAAAGACCGGGCAAGCCTCCGCGGTACCCGCCGTCCGAGTTGCGCAATCGATTGCTTGCGCAGATTGAACAGCCGCCGCCGGCCGGACAGGCGACGTGGGATGGCGGGTCGTTGTCGAAAGCCTTGGGGGTTTCCGATGATGCCGTCTGGCGTCTGTTGCGCAAAGAAGGCATCCAACTCCAGCGGCATCGCTCGTGGTGCGTCAGCACGGACCCTCAGTTTGCCATCAAGTCGGCCGACATTATCGGGCTGTACCTGAATCCGCCGCAAAATGCGTTGGTCATTTCCGTTGATGAAAAGCCTTCCATTCAGGCGCTGGAAAGGGCCAGCGGTTTCGTCTTTACCAGCAGCGGCAAGCTGGTTCGTGGATTGAAAAGCACCTATAAGCGCCATGGCACGATCAATCTTTTTGCGGCCTTGAATGTGGCGACCGGTACCATTCAGTCCAAAACCACCACGACCAAGAAGCGTCCTGACTTTCAGGCCTTTCTCGATGAGGTGGTCGCCGATGTTCCGGCTGATCGGGAAATTCATGTGATTCTCGACAACTATTGCACTCACAAGAAGAACGATGACTGGTTGGCCGCCCATCCCAACGTGCACTTTCACTTCACGCCCACTTCAGCCAGTTGGTTGAACCAAGTGGAAATCTGGTTTGGCATCATGACCCGCAAGGCCTTACGTGGGGCCAGTTTCAACAGCATCGACCAACTGGCGCAGGCGATCAACGATTTCATCGCCGCCTACAACGACAAGGCCGCCCCATTCGTCTGGCGCAAGCGGGAAGTCAAAGGCTCCCAGCTGCGCAATACTATCGCTAATTTACGCAATTAAACACTAGATAGCTTTCGGCCAGCTGGCATTGGAAATCGAACAAGGGACTGCCCAGATACTGGACGCCGAGCCGACGTGCTTCGGTGAGTTCGGCAGTGGCCTCGTCATGATATTCCTGGCCGCAGGCGATATAGGCAAGCGACAGCCGCAAGTAAGGTTTAATAAAATAGGTCGTTGTTTCTTTCGCGATCCGCAACGCCGTGCGGGCGTGTTCCAGGGCTACAGCGTAGTCTTTTCGGCACAGGGCATCGCCGACGGACTGGCAATGGTAGGTCAGGCTGCCGTTGCCGCGGCCGCCGGAGGCGGCGACGGCAACAGCGAGGCGCTCCAACAGGTCACGGGACCGAGCCAGATCGCCGAACTTCTGGGCGATCATGGCTCCCTGGCAAAGGAACGCTATGTCCGAGCGATGAATTCCCAGGGCATGGCATTTTTCCAGGCCTTCCTCCATCGCCCGCAGGCAATCGTCGTAGGCGCTCGTCATCTGGAAGTACTGAGCCCGGGCCGCCCAAGCGGCTACCTGCATGGTGGGCGTTATCGCCTGCCAGGCGGGGTCACGGCAAAGCCGGTCGAACACCAACCGTGCTTTGGCGAAATCGCCGGACCACAGGTGCTGGTGCAGCACCGTGCCGGCGAGGCCGTTTTTAGTGTCGGAGTCGATGCCGTCCAGCGCCAGCAGCCGCTCGGCGCGCGCAGCCCAATAGGCGGTACGCCGCGGCTGACCGTAAAAGAGCAGCAACGACCACAACAGCGCCAGGGTGGTGCGTGCTTCGACTACGAGGGAAGGGAACTCTGGATGGCGCGTCCGTAGCGCATCGAAGTCTTCCCAACAGGTACTGTCGATGACCTGTACGTCCAAGTCGCCAAACAGAGATTCAAGCATCCCGCTCCAGGCAAGGTATTGACCGTTGGGATCTCGTAAGGCCTGAAACCGACTAAAAGCCAGGCCGAAATGGCGACGTGCCTCTGGGGGATCGAACGCCATGGCGGCGACGCCCTGCCAGTAGGACAGCCAGGGTTGCGCTGCCACGACGTCCGCAGGCACGGCGTGCAGCCAACCCGCCAGTGTTTTCGATCGCCCTTCGGCCACAAGGATCGGAGCCTGCCGCAGCAGCACGGGAACTAGCTCGTCCCAGGCCTGTGCATCCCGCAGCAGCTCCACGGCCGCTTCCGACTCGCCGGCCTGTTCCAGCAGCGCGCCGGCTCGCCGGCGCAGTTCCCTGAGACGCTGGGGAGAAAAAGTCGACTGGGCCCGGGCCAGCAGGAATTCGCGGAACAAGGCGTGATAACGATAGACTGCGCCGTCGGCGTGAGCGCGCCGCTCGATGAAGTAATGCCGCCGGTACAAGTCCGCCAGGATGGCGGGTGCTTCCGGATGGCCGGTGAGTTCCATGGCCATCGCTGCGCTCATGCCAGGTAGGATGGCGGTCTGCAGCAGGAAATCCCGAACTACCGGTTCGGTTCTGGAGAATAGTTCGCCGGCGAAATAGTCGAACACGATTTCGCGCGCTTGGGGGTGGTCTTCCATTCGCGGTTGATCCGGCTTCCGTGCCCATTCCGCCAACAGGACTAGGCCCGCCACCCAGCCCTCGGAACGAGCGTAGAGCCGCGCCAGTAACTCCGGTGAGGGAACCCACTGCCCGTGGGACTGGCGGTGTACGATGGCTTCGGCCTCGTCCGGCGTCAGACGCAATGCCTCCCAATCGAGCAGGGCGAGCGACTGGTTGAGGCGCAATCGGGCCAGTGCGGGCGGCGGCTGATTGCGGCTAATCAGAATCATGCGGAATCCGGTGGGAAGCTCGGCCAAGCCGTCGCGGATTACGTCGTGTAACAAGGCTTCTGTACCCACCTCGTGGCAATCGTCCAGCACAATGACGAAAGGCGGTTCAAAACGGCCATACAGCTCCCGGAAATAGCGGTGGCTAAACACCGGTAAATTCGGCAGAAACTCGGGGGAGAAACGGGGCATGGGGCCGGTTGCCGGCGCCGTTTGCCGCACCGCTTGGTTCATGTAGTGGAAGAAGCCTGCCACGTCGACGTCGTCCCGCTGGACCTGATACCAAAGGCAAGGCAGCTTGCGCGCCTCCAGATAACTTGCCACCAAGGTGGTCTTGCCTGCACCGCCAGGAGCCGTGACATGGATCACCGGGCGGTTTGGCTCCTGGTCCAAAAGCTGAAACAGCCGCTCTCGCCAATAGACCTCCCCCAAGCGCGGACGATTGATCTTTGCAAGATTTCGCTCGCCGACGGATGAACTCGGCGCGGGAGGGGATGGAAGCTCGGTTTCTTGCTGCTTTTTGTTCATGGCTGCCGGGGCGTACCGGTCCCCAAAAGGGACCAGGTAGAAAATTGTATTTCGAAAGACGAACTCTTAGAGTGATCTTACCCCCCTCTTGTGACACCCATTCTGAATAAGCGGCCGTTCGCGCGTCAAAGTCAGATGGTGACACGTAATTGAGCACGGAATGCCGCCCTGCCGCCGGTCGCAGTAAGACTCCATGTATTCGAACACACCGGCTAGAGACTCATATCTTCTTCTCGGGATTGCACGAGGTCAGGACAAGCTCGATGCGCCGAACCCGCCGCACCTTTGGAGAGTAGGATTCTGCAGACGTTCCAATCCCGCACCGGCTACCGTAGCCGCATGAGCAAAGCCGGTAACCGTCAAAAATAAGTCAGCCCGTTAAAACACGGGAGTTTCTCACATTGCGGAAGATGAGTGGTTTGTCTGCAGCGGGCTGCTGCGTCGAGGCAATGGCTTCCAGCACCCGATGGTGGTGCGGGGACTTGCTGCATACCGGGTCGGCGTCGGTCATGTCGCCGGTCATGAGATAGGCTTGGCAGCGGCAGCCGCCGAAGTCCTTTTCCTTTTCCGGGCAACTGAGGCAGGGCTCCTTCATCCAGCCGTAGCCGCGGAAGCGGTTGAAAGCTTCCGATTCGTACCAGATTTCGCGCACGTTGAAGTCGCGTACGTTGGGGCAGGCCAGGCCCGGCAGTTCGCGGGCGGCGTGGCAGGGGAGGGCCATGCCGTCCGGGGCAATGGTGAGGAAAGTCGTGCCCCAGCCGTTCATGCAGGCCTTGGGCCGGTCTTCGTAATAGTCCGGGACGACGTAGTAGATCTTCATCCGGCCCTTCACCTTCTCCTTGTAGGCTTGCGCGATCGCTTCGGCTTCGGCGAACTGTTCGCGGGTCGGCAGCAGATGGTCCCGGTTGAGCAGCGCCCAGCCGTAATACTGGGTGTTGGCCAGTTCCAGGTAATCCGCTCCGAGCTCCTCGGCCATCTCCAGAATTTGCCGCATCTGGTGGATGTTCTGGCGGTGGATCACCACGCACAGCACCATCGGATAGCCGTGCTGCTTCACCCAGCGGGCGACGTCGAGTTTGTGCTCGAAGGATTCGGTGCCGGCGAGCTTATCGTTCAGCAGCTTTTCCGGCGACTGGATGCTGACCTGGATGTGGTCGAGGCCGGCCGATTTCAGTTCGGCGATGCGGGCCTCGTCCAGGCCGTAGCCGGAGGTGATGAGGTTGGTGTAATAGCCGAGCTGGCGGGCGTGCGCGACGATCTCGGCCAGGTCGCGGCGGGTCAGCGGTTCGCCGCCGGATAGCCCGAGCTGCACGGCGCCGAGCGCGCGGGCCTCGCTCAACACCCGCTTCCATTCCCCGGTGCTCAGCTCATCGCCTAAGCGGGCATAATCCAGCGGGTTGGAGCAATAGGGGCATTGCAGCGGGCAGGCGTAGGTCAGTTCCGCCAGCAGCCAGCGAGGTTTACTGAGGGACGAATTCTCTGATCCAGCCATTGTTCAAGGCACTTTCGAGCATTTCGCGCACATCGGCTTCGATTCCGGTAGCCTCGTATTTTTGCTCCAGCTTCTCCACGATGCTGGTGAGATTGTTTTGTCCGTCGCAAAGTTCCAGGATCGCGGCGGCGGTGTCGTTCAGTTCGATCATGCCCTCGGGGTAGAGCATGACGTGGCGCTGCTGGGCTTCCTCCCATTGCAAGCGCAGCAGGGGCGAAATTTCCAGCAGGGTATCGGGTTGAAGGCTCATGCGGATCAGGCGATGTTGAAATAGGGCGGTTTCTTGTCGACGTAGGCCAGATACATGGCATCCAGCATCGACCACAGGATGTCGAGCTTGAACTGGAGGATTTCCAGCGCCCGCTCCTGCTGTTCGCGTGTCTTGAAATGATCCAGGGTGATTTCGATGCCGTGCTCGACGTCGCGGCTGGCTTGGGTCACCCGCTTGCGGAAATAAGCCAGGCCGTCGGCGGCGATCCAGGGGTACAGGTCCGGCCAGCCGGCCAGTCGCTGCTTGTGGATGGTCGGCGCGAACAGCTCGGTGAGCGAAGAGCAGGCGGCTTCCTGCCAGGTCGCGGTGCGGGCGAAGTTGACGTAGGCGTCGACCGCGAAACGCACGCCGGGCAGCACGCGCTTGATCGAGGTCAGGTCTTCCCGGCTCAGGCCGCAGGCGATGCCAAGCTGGATCCAGGCTTCGATCCCGCCGGGGTCGTCGCCGTAGCCGTCGTGATCCATCACCCGCTGCATCCATTTGCGGCGGGTCTCGCGGTCCGGGCAGTTGGCCATGATGGCCGAATCCTTGCGCGGAATGGCGATCTGGTAATAGAAGCGGTTCGCCACCCAGCCCTGAATCTGCTCGCGGTTCAGTTCGCCGTTCGCCATCATCACGTGATAGGGATGATGGATGTGGTAGTACTTGTCCTTCGCGCGCAGGCGGGCTTCGAATTCGTCGCGGCTCCAGGGGGTCGTGTCTTTGCTCATGGGATTCCTCACAAAACGATTTCCAAACCGTCGTAGGCGACTTCGACCCCGGCTTCGGTCAGGGTCTGACGCTGCGGCGAATCTTCGTCCAGAATCGGGTTGGTGTTGTTGATGTGGATCAAGACCTTGCGGGCATCCGGCAAGCTGTTCAAGACTTCCAGCATGCCGCCCGGGCCGGACTGCGGCAGGTGGCCCATCTCCCGTGCCTGCTTGTCGCAGATGCCGGCGTGTTGCATCTCGTCTTCCCGCCAGAAGGTGCCGTCGACCAGCACGCAGTCCGCAGCTTCCATGGCGGCGCGGACGTGCAGTTCGATCTCGCCCAAGCCCGGCGCGTAGTAGAGCCTGCGGCCGTTTTCCAAGTTTTCGACGATCACGCCGATGTTGTCGCCATCGTGCGGGTCGTGGCGATGGGGCGAATAGGGTGGCGCCTTGCTTTTCAGCGAGTGGGTCGAGAATTTCAGGCCTTCGATGCCGGGGATCGTGAAGCTGCCCCCATCCAGCGGAACGGCATGGTGTTCCACGCCGCAATAGTGTTCCAGCATCCGGAACAGCGGAAAGCCGGTGGAGAGATCCTGTTTCACCATCTCGCTGCAATAGACTTGCAGCGGGCGGGTGGATTCGCGCAGCATCAAAAGGCCGGTGGTGTGGTCGATCTGGCTGTCGATCAGCACGATGGCGTGGATGCCGGTGTCGCGGACGCCCTCACGCGGGTGGCTGGCCGGAAAGGCTTCGAGCTGGCTGCGGATGTCCGGCGAGGCATTGAACAGGACCCAGCGCCTGCCGTCGGCGCTGACCGCGATCGAGGACTGGGTGCGGCCTCGGGCGTTGAGCTTGTTTTCCCGGAAGCGCCGGCAATTGCCGCATCGGCAGTTCCACTGCGGGAATCCGCCGCCGGCGCCGGCGCCGAGCACACGAATGATCATAAGGAAGCTTTAAGAGGTTTATGCTGTCGCGCAAACGAAAACGGGGCTCGAATGATCGAACCCCGCTTTCGCACAACCGTTTGGGATTAACGGTTGTAGATGTACATGGTGACTTCGAAGCCGAAGCGCATGTCGTTGTAGCTCGGTTTTTCCCAACGCATCTTAATGTCCTCCAGATAATGTTATACGTCTGGTCTTCAAGAGAAAGAGCAGGTTACAGCTCGGCGGCCAGTATACGTACCGCCCCGGTCCGACGCAACAGAGTTTTTCCCGAAAATGGCGGCCTTTGCCGTCCGCCGGCGGAAGCCTCCTCTATATGGATGGGGGACGGATGCTCATCCCTGGCCGGGGATCAGGCCGACAGAGCCGGGTTTGATCCGCTTGCATTGTACGACCACGTCTTCCAGATGGCAGTGGAATCGGTCCTTCTCCCCGCCCTCGCTGCATTCCTCGCAGACCAGCTTGCCCGCGCTCTTGCGCTGTTCGACGTGCCAGCCATAGCCCTGCGACTCGCAGAATATCCTGGCGTGTTTTTTCAGATTGTATTCTTCGGATGCGGCCGTTTCGGCTTCCGTTCTTGCCGCGCATTTCTGCGGCGGGAGCGTGTTGCCGATCAGGTCGCGATAGATGTATTCCGTGGCGAAGACGCTTCCCGGCAGTACCGAGACCAGGGCCAGGAGAAGAAGGGAATAGAGTTTCAAGCTTGTGTCGATCATGGGGATGTCCTTCCGGCAAAACCGGTGGTGCGGTTCTGGATTCAGTTGAGAACGCGTATGTTCATGCGCGCGACTTCTTCGTTCTGCTGCGCCCGGATGGGATCGTACTTTTCGTTCTCACTCAGCTTCGCCATGACGACGACGCCCACCAGAGCGGCCGTTGCCAGGGCAACGTAAATCCAGAAATAGTCTTTCCCCGTCTGAGTCTCTTCGGTCATCTTGTTGTTCTCCTCTCGTTCGATCGTGTGCTCGTCTGCGTGAAAGCGGAGCCGCATCCTCACCGTAGCGGGCATGCCGGAGCTTTGCCTTGTCATGCAGACCCTAATGGTTTCGTAACGAAACGATGAAGAAGGGTAGGCGTTAGAAGATTCACTGTCAATACATGATTGAGTCGATACTTCGGCTCGTCCGTTCCGCAGGCTTGGAGGGGCATCTTTATTCCGGATTCCGGGTGGTTGAGGAGGATGTTTTGGTTTATATAAACCAAAGTGTTGAAATCAACCTCACCGCCATGGTGTAATTCAGCCACAATCGAACGAGTAGGCGGGAGACCTTCGGTGTCGTCCGCCTGGATGAATGAACCGGGCCAGGCTCCGCGGCGGACTCGCCGGTATGCCAGGGGCGGTTGTACCACACGAGAGGAAAGCATCGGACATGGTCAGAAAACATCTCGCGTACTATCTCGCGCATCTCACGCAGGACATCCCGGCCGGCATCGTGGTGTTCCTGGTGGCGCTCCCTCTCTGTCTGGGTATTGCGCTGGCTTCCGGCGCGCCGCTGCTTTCAGGTGTGGTTGCCGGCGTCATCGGTGGGCTGGTCGTCGCCTGGGCCAGCGGGTCGCAGTTGAGCGTGTCGGGCCCGGCCGCGGGCCTTACGGTCATTGTGCTGCAGGGCATCGAAAAGCTCGGCGGCTTCGAGCACTTTCTGCTCGCCCTGATCCTGGCGGGGCTGATGCAGCTCGCTCTCGGCTTCCTCAAGGCGGGAACCATCGGCGCCTATTTCCCGTCGTCCGTCATCAAGGGCATGCTCTCGGCCATCGGGCTGATCCTGATCACCAAGCAACTTCCCCACGCCGTCGGCTACGGCCAGGACATCGTGGGAGAGGAAACCTATCTGCCTCAAGACGCGGAGGGCACCTTCTCCGAACTGCTGCAAGCCATGGGTTCGATTTCACCGGGAGCGACCGTGGTGAGTGCGGTCGCCATAGCCATCATGGTGCTGTGGGAGTCCCGGCTTATCCGCTCCGTGCCGCTGCTGGCGCAGATTCCGGGGCCGCTGGCGGCGATAGCCTGGGCGGTGGCGTTCAATCTCTCGATGGCGGGATCGTCTTGGGAGATTGCACCGGAGCACATGGTTCAGCTTCCGGACATCCGGGGTTTCGAGGATCTGGCTGGCCGCCTCATCTTTCCGGATTTCAGCCGGATCATGGATCCGGCGGTGTACACGGTAGCGTTCACGATCGCCGTCATTGCCAGTCTCGAAACCCTGCTCAGCCTGGAAGCGGTCGACAAGCTCGATCCGCTGAGGCGGGTGGCGCCGACCAACCGGGAGCTGAAGGCGCAGGGCGTCGGCAACCTGTTGGCCGGCCTGGTGGGCGGTTTACCGATCACGGCGGTCATCGTCCGCTCGTCGGCCAACATCAACGCCGGCGGGCGTACCAAAGTGGCTTGCTTCATCCATGGCCTCCTGCTGTTGCTGAGCGTGGGCTTCCTTGCCCGCTACCTCAACCACATCCCCCTGGCAGCGCTGGCGGCGATCCTGCTGATGACGGGTTACAAGCTGGCCAAGCCGGCGATGGTGGTACAGGTGTACCGCCAGGGGGCGACCCAGTTCATCCCGTTCGCCGTCACGGTCATGGCGATATTGGCCACCGATCTGCTCAAAGGGATCGCCGTCGGCGTCGCCTGCGGTCTGTATTACGTCATCCGGACCAACTTCCACGCCGCCATTTCCCTCACCCGCCATGGCAACCATTACCTGCTGCGGCTTCGCAAGGACGTCTCGTTCCTGAACAAGGCCCTGCTGCGCGAGCAACTGGACCAGGTCGAGCCCGACAGCGAGCTGATCATCGACGGAACCTATGCGGAATTCGTGGATCATGACATCCTGGAAACCATCGAGGACTTCGTCGAAGCCGCGCGCGATGACCGTATCGTGGTTCATCTGAAGAATCTCAAAGCCACGCACGGGCATGCCGGCAGAAACTCGGAGAGCAGGCAAGGGGACGCCGGCGCGGCCCCCTTGTACAAAATTTCCGGCTGAGTCCCTAGCCGGCAGAAGCGTTCACCATTCCCCTTGAATATCAAAGAGCGAACTCATGGAAGCTTTCGAACGAATGCTGTTGGAAAACAAAGCCTGGGCCAAGGACCAGATACTGAAGGAACCGGGTTATTTCGAGCGACTGGCGGGCGGTCAGAATCCCGCCGTACTCTGGATCGGTTGTTCGGACAGCCGGGTGCCGGCGGAAATCATCGTCCATGCCCAGCCCGGCGAAATCTTCGTCCACCGCAACATCGCCAACCAGTTGGTCACGACCGATTTCAACGGCTTGAGCGTTTTGCAGTACGCGGTCGACGTGCTCAAGGTCCGCGACGTCGTCGTCTGCGGACACTACAGCTGCGGCGGCATCAGGGCGGCGCTGCAGAAGCAGAGCGCGAAGCTCCTGATCGTGAACAAATGGCTGAAACACATCAAGGACGTCTACCGGCTGCATGCCGACGAGATAGAGGCTCTGGGCAGCGAGGAGGAGCGCGTCGACCGCCTGGTCGAGCTGAACGTGATCGAACAGGTCTACAATCTGGCCCACACCTCGATCATTCAGCAGAGCTGGAAGCGGGAGCACTGTCCGACCTTGCATGGCTGGGTTTACGGACTGCAGGACGGACTCATCAAACAGTTGATCACCTTGCCTCCCGGCAGCGAGGTTGGCCCCGTTTATCAGTACGTCGATTTTTCCGAATAGCGCGGGTATCCTGGGGCCGCGGCTTGGCAAAAAGGCTGAATCCAGGAGCTGGACATGAGCGAGTCCCCCGAGGCTACCGAAATTGTCCGCCATCGTTACGACCGCATCGCGCCTTTCTTCGATTTCATCGAAGGCGTCATGGAAGCCTTGTGGTTCAAGCCTTGGCGCCGCCGCGTTTGGAGCCTGACCGAGGGCGAACGTCTGCTCGAGGTGGGCGTCGGGACCGGCAAGAACCTCGCATTCCACCCCGTGGGGCGACACGTCACCGCGGTGGATTTCAGCGAACGGATGCTGCGCCGGGCCCGCGAGCGCGCGATCCGGCTCGGGGTCCGGAGCGATCTGAAACTCATGGATGTCCAGGCCCTGGCATTTGCCGACGGCGAGTTCGATACGGTCGTCGGCACCTTCGTGTTCTGTTCGGTGCCCGATCCGCTCCGCGGCCTGGGGGAATTGCGGCGAGTCCTGAAACCGGGAGGCAAGCTCGTCCTGCTGGAACACGTGCGTTCGGAACGGCAAGCGGCCGGGTGGATAATGGACCTTCTCGATCCCTGGGTTTCCCGCCTGGTCGGCGCTCACATCAATCGCCGCACGGTGGAGAATGTGGAGACTTCCGGATTCCGGCTGGAACGGGTCGAACGGCTGAACGCGCTGGTGCGGCTGATAGAGGCGCGCAGTCCTTCCCCGGCTTGAGGGGGCGGCTCAGGCGGTCTTGATCCCTTGAGCCTTCACCAGGGTCAGGGTGTTCCTGCAGGCCTCCACCCGGTAGTCGATGCTGTCGAAGCAGGCGGCGATCAGGGGCCAGCCACGGCCGGATTCTTCGAAGGGCTCCGGAAATTCGCTGCGCGGCGGCCAGTGAAGGAGAGGCCGGCCGCTGTCTTCGATCTCGATCGAAATGCTTTGCGGGGCGCGGTTCCATGACACCGTGACCGGTTCGCAGGCGCCGCCGTGCAGGATGATGTTGTTCAGGGCTTCGACGATGCCGAGTTCGATGCGGGCGGCGTCCACCGGCGATATCTCGGCGGCGAAGCACAAGGCGCGAATGGTTACGCCGACGAGGTTGATGTTGTCCGCTTCGCTGCTGATGGTGAGCTGAATGGCCTGATGCACCGGTTCACTTCCTCTCTATCGCGACCAGCGAAATATCGTCGGTGTAGCTGCCCCGGCCGCGCCAGTCCGACAGCGACAGTTCGATGCGGCCGATCGCTTCCGCCAACGGCAGAGGGGCGGTTTCTTCCAGCAGACGGCGGAAGCGTCCGCTGCCGAAAGCCTCCCCCGCCGGGCTCATGCATTCGGTGATCCCGTCCGAATAGGCGAAAAATCGGTCTCCGGCTGCCATCCAATGCGATTCCGACGCATAGTGGCGGTCGGCGACGACCCCCAGCGGGAGTCCGCGAACTCCGCTTTCCACGACCGCACCCGTTCCGCCCTTCCACATCAGGGGCGGAGGATGCCCGGCCGCGCTGAGTTCGAGCCGGCCGGTTTCCCGGTCGAGTACGGCGTAGATCATCGTGGCGAAATAGTTGTTCGATTCGGGCTGGCCGGCGAAGAAACGGTTCAATTCTTCCAGCATCCGGTTGGGCGGGAGGCCGCCGCAGCCAGGGGATCCGCAAGCTTCCGCCGTGACGTCGAGCGATCGGCTCTGCAGGAGGCATTTGCTCAAGGCCACGGAAATCAGTGCCGAGGATACGCCGTGCCCGGAAACGTCGAGCTGGAACAGGCCGACATGGCGATCGTCCAGCGGGAAGTAGCCGAACATGTCGCCGGCGAGGAAGTCGCTGGCGATGAACAGCGACCGGACTTCCAGGTCGGGCAGCGTCCACGGCTCGGGCAGGAGGGACTTCTGAATGGCGGCGGCGGTGGCGAGATCGTTGCGGATGGTCTGGTAAGCCTGTTTGAGTTCGCGGTTCACGTTCTCCAGCAGGCGGCCGCGTTCGTCGATCTGCTGCTCCAGCCTGAGGATGCGCTCCCCGGCCCGGATCCTGACCCGAAGCTCCTCGCGGTCGACCGGCTTGACCAGAAAATCGTCGGCCCCGGCCTCCATGCCCTGCAGGAGCGAATCCTTGTCATCGCGCCCGGTCAGGAGAATAGAGTTGCTTCCGTTGAAATAAATGGATTTGTTGTGGTATAAAACAATTAACAACAATCGAATGATGTCAGCCAATGATTTTTGAAAAGTTCATGGAAGAAACCAGTGAGCGTACCGTCAGAGCCCTGATCGGAATGAGTAAGGCGCAATTCGCCAAGCTTTGCCCTATCTTTGAGGAGGCTCATGCGGAGATTCAGCAAGAACGCGTTCAGCAAGGCGAAATAAAACGGGTACCCAAAGGTGGCCATGTGGGCTATCTCGATCGGATAGATAAGAAGCTGTTCTTCATTTTGCATTACCTCAAGACCTACTGTACCTTCGATGTCCTGGGCTTTCATTTTGGCTTCAGCTCGGGACACGCGCATCGCCATGTGGCGCAACTTCTGCCCGTGTTACGGCGCAGCCTGGCGAAACTTGATCTGCTGCCCGAGCGGGAGCTGACGACCCCGGGAGAGATGATGAAGCTGATTGAAAAACATGGAGATATCATCATTGACGGGGTGGAATGCAGTTGCGTCAGGCCGCAGGATGACGATCAGCAGAAAGCCCACTATAGCGGTAAAAAAAACGCCATACGGTTAAAACCCTAGTCATTTCGACCCTGGCACGGCAAATTTTGTTCGTTGGAAGTATCGTGGCCGGCAGTGTTCATGATTATGCGCTGATGAAGCGATGGTTCGATCCTGCCTTATCATGGTTTGACGGTGCCGATGTCTGGTTGGATTTGGGGTTCTTGGGGGCCGCTTCCGATTATGGGAATAAAGCCAGAATTCACCTGCCTCATAAGAAACCCAGAGCCTCCAAGAACAATCCTCATCCCGCGTTGGCAGATCAACAAAGGCGCGAGAACAAAAAGCAAGCGCGAACTCGCATCTCCGTCGAACACTCCATTGGAGGAATGAAGACCTTTCATTGCTTGATGCATCGCATTAGAAACCGACTCAGTCTATTCATAGATAGCTTTTTCGGGCTTGGCGCTGGCCTTTGGAATCTAAAAATTTCTTTGTAATCATGCGGTTATCATCGGAAACAACTCTAATGAAATAAACGTAGTGGGGCAGCTTCAGCGACCGCACCCGGCGGCACAGCTCCTCGCCGTTCAGGTGAGGCATGTTCCAGTCGCTGATGACGAACTCGAAACGCTGGGACTGGAACTGCTCTAAAGCTTCACGGCCGTCCCGCGCCGAAGTGACCTCGTAGCCGAGCTTGCGGAGGTACACGGCGACGGCAAGTACCGAAATGGGGTCGTCGTCGACGAGGAGTATCCGCACTCAGTCCCCCGGATGCCAGGCGCGCCGGCTGAACAGGGCGCGCAAACCGCGCAGGATGACGCGAAACTCCTTGCCCGGCTCCGCTTGGGCGGCGAACAAGGCATCGCTCATCAGCCGTTCCTCGGCCGGGGCGGACGCCGGCAGATCCAGTTGGGTCGGTCCGATCAGGCCGGCCGGGGCCCGGTCCGCCATTTTTTCCCATTCGGCGGTACGGCCGGCGGCCTGCTCGGGTGTGACGGCTTCCGCGCCGACCAGTCTCAGGTCGCCCTTCGCCACATTCAGGAGCCAGGGCAGCTTCGCCAGCACGGGAATGCCGATCGTCCATTCGGCGGCCGTGAAGTCCGCCCGCACCGGTGCGCCGGTGCCGTCCCGGACCAGCCGGTTGCCGCGCAGGTGTCGGAACCGCAGCGGCCGGGTCGGGTACCGCGCCACTGCGGCCAGTGCAGCCAGGAGCCACAGCGGCGCCGACGCCGCCAGAAGCAGGACGCCGGCCAATTGGTTCAACAGGCCGGAAAAATCGTGCTTGATCGAGACTTGATCCAGGTCGGCCAGCAGGAACGCGTCGACGATCCTGAGCTGGGCGCCGGTGTCGACACGGAGCAGATCGTTCCCGCGCACGATACCGTTCTCGACCGTCACGAGTTCGCCGACGTAGGAGTGGGGCAGTACGACGGCGTTGGACAACCGGGCTCCGCGGTCGACGATCACACCGTCGGAGATCACGGCCTGGCCCTGTAGCTGCGCGCTCGGATGGATTCGGCAATGGCTGCCGACCAGCGCGGTGACGTCCGCGAGGTTTGCGGTCGATACGGAAGAGTTGCGGCCCACCGTGAGCCCCGGCTGGATCTGCCGTCCTGGAATGGCGAGTCCCTGGATGCGTCCGGCCGCGGCGTCGAGGTTCGCCCCGTGGTAGGCCCACAGGGATTCCAGCAGGCATGCGGTGCCTTCCTTCAGCAGCAGCTTGCAGGCCGCCGGAACGGGCGTGCCGGAGACGATGTCCTGCCAGCCCATGCCGCGAGTGTCATCCGCGCTGCCGCGCAGCAGCCACAGCCCGGCCGGCTTGCCGTCGCACCAGCCATGAAGGACCGACGCCTTGCTGGAGCCGGCCGCCTCGAGAAATTCGCCCAGGATCGGCGAGCGCAGCATGTCGCCGCGCACGATCAGGGTCGATTTGTCCGGGTATTTGGGCAACTGGCTCAGCAGCAAGGCGATGTCCACTTCGCCGGGGGAGGGCCAGTAGTCCAGACTCAGGTCGAAATTCCGCCCGTCGCCGAGATGCGCCCGGAGCTGCTCGCCGAAAGGGCCGACGGCCATCACCGCTTCCCCGATGCCGGCGGCCGCCAGCATTTCCAAGGTGTAGTCGATCAGAGGCTTTGCCGCCACCGGCAGCAGAGCGACGCAGGTGCGGTCGGTCAAGGGCAGGAGCTCGCGGCCGATGCGGTCGGCCAGGACGATCACGCGCATGCTTGTCTCCTCCGGCTGGTCTGCTTACTTCATTGCCGCTGCGTTCGCCAGCCGGTCCATGCCAGCAGCGACCAGAGCAGCAGGTTGGCCGCCGAGACGGCAAGGAAGGTCGGGTCGAAACGGGGGATGTACCAGGTCTCGCGCATGCCCAGATACAGCACTTGCGCCATGGTGATGAACAGCGTCGCGCTGAAGCCGAGGAACAGCCATAACGCCCGCCGGTCCCGGCTGAGGATGTGATAGGCGAGCAGCATGGCGAGAGCGGGGAAAAGGTAGCGCTCGTGCATCTTGATCGACCACAGGTAGACGGAAACCGACAGAAAGGCCGCCAGGTAAACGCAGTCCGAAGCCGTCAGTCCACGCCAGGCCAGCCGTACCGCCCAGGCGAGGATGACGAAAAGAAAGACCGTTCCCCAGGTTTTGAAACTCAGGAACAGCACCGCCTGGGCCGCGTCGGCGCCGTTGCCGCCGACGAGGGCGAAGACGTTGGCGGCATTCAGGCTGGCGTAGGGATAGGAGGCCAGGGTTGATGCATATTTCTCGACGACCCAGGCGGGCCCGTGTACCGCGACGAACGGGAGGACTCCGACGGCGAACACCAGGATCGCGGCCGGCAGGAAAAGGCTCAGTTCGGCAGCCGTGTGCCGGCGGAACAGGCGGTCCCCGAACCATAGCAAGGGGACGGGAGCGAAGATCAACGCCTGCGGCTTCACCAGCAGCGCCGCCGCGAAAGCCGCACCCGATGCGGCGGGGCGGCGTTCCAGCCACAGCACGCCGAGCAGGAGGAACAGCGTCAGCACGGAATCGACCTGCCCCCATACCGCCGAGTCGGCGATGACGGCGGGGTTGAAGGCATAAAGCCCTGCGAGACCGAGCGCCCGGGGGGCACGGTAGTCTTGTCCGGTGGCAAGGCGGTGAATCACCCAGACCGTCGCGAGGTCCGCCACGATCGCCGGGAACTTGAGCATCACCAGAAATCCGGGGGTATCGAAGCCGGTCTGCAACAGCGCCCGCAATTCGCCGATCAGCCACAATACGTAGATGTAGCCCGGCGGATAGTCCGCGAAATAACCCGGACTGTAGAACGAAAGCAATCCTTCCGCCGCGTGACCGGCCCAGGCGCTGAAGGTGCCGACGTCGATGGGGTGGCCCTTGAAGGAGGCCGCCAGCACGACGCGCAGCAGCAGGGCACCTCCCAGAATCGCCGCCAGCCCGGACTTCCTTTCAGATGACGAGTTTTCCAATTTTCTGCCGCCAGACGCGATAGAGGAAAAGGGGATTGCCGATGATGTAGCGCCGCCACATCCGTCCCGGCTCCTGCAGCAGCCGCCAGCTCCATTCCAGCCCGATTTCCCGCAGCCAAAGCGGAGCCCTCGGAATTCGGCCGGAGTAAAAATCGAACAGTCCGCCCACCCCCATGGCGACGCGCGGCTTGAGCCGGGAGCGGTGTTTCCACAGCCAGAGTTCCTGTTTGGGGACGCCGAAGGCGACCAGCAGGATGTCCGCCCCGGACCGGTTGATGGTGTCGATGACTTCAGCCTCGGCGTCCGGCGCGAAATAGCCGTCGCGGGTGCCGGCGATCTTCAGGCCCGGATAGCGCTGAAGCATGTTTTCGGCTGCCTGCCGGGCCACGCCCGGCCGGGCGCCCAGCAGGAACAGCGACAGGTTTTCGTCCGCGCAGCGTTCGCACAGACGGGGAAACATGTCGGTGCCGTTGACGTTGGCGCGCAGGCTGATGCCCAAAATCCGGCAGCCGAAACGGATGCCGATGCCGTCCGGCAGTACGCGTTCGACCTTGCCCAGGACGGCGCGGTATTCCGGATTGCCATGGGCGATGTTCAGGCAATCCGGGTTGACGAAGGCGATCGTCGCCGGACGGTCGTCGCGGACGCGGCGGACGATCCAGTCGATCGCCTCGCCCATCGTGGTGTTGGCGATCGCAACACCGAAGAAATCCAGATGCTCCGGCATCGGCCGCACGGCATCGCCGGCGAGCAATCCGGAGACGCCGGTGCGCAGGATCAGGCCGAGATTGCCCGCCGCCGTTTCGGTGTAATAGAACTCGCGGTCCAGATCCGCTTCGCCTTCATAGGCGATCCCGACCTTGGAGCGCAACGCGTAGGGCGAAAAAACACCGGGCCGGAGGCTGAAGCGGATGGCCTGGTCCGCGGGTGCCGCCGCGGCCTCCTCGAGACTCAGGGGGCGCGGTCCGGCGAAGGCCATGTCTCCCCAGAATACGTTCAGCAGAACCGCGAGGTTGCGGCCGGGGGCGTCGTCGGCGAAGGCGAGCTGCCGGAACGGCGTCTGGAAACGGCCCGCCCTTTCCGTGGCGGCGAAGACGCGTCCCGCGCGCAGTTTGGCGACGAGGGCGCGGACCAAAAGCAGCGGTGCAAGCAGAATCAGCAACGCCCCCGCAACGCTGAAATCGACGATCCGTGGCAGCAGGCTGGCCCCCAGGGTCAGCAGCGGCAGCAGCCACAAACGCCAGTGCCAGTGCGAGCGTTTTCCCAGGGGGCCGGGGATGGGGGTGGGGTGGCCCATGTCAGCGTCCGGCGCCGGCGTTCGTCCGTGGCTTGATGCGCGCCGGGACGCCGACCGCGAGGCTGTTCGGCGGCACGTCGGTGATGACCACCGCGTTGGCGCCGATGACGACGTCGTCGCCGATCCGGATCGGTCCCAGGACTTTGGCGCCCGCGCCGATGTCGACCCGGTTGCCGATCACGGGGGAGCCGGGCTCGTTGGTCCGTTTCAGCCCGATGGTGACGCCGTTGCGGATCGTCACGTCGTCCCCGATGACGGCGTCGCCACTGACGATCACGTCGCCGAAGTGCTCGATGGTGAAGCGCCGCCCGACCTGCGCTTCGCAGGGAAGGTCGATGCCGGTGAGTATCTGCGACAGCAATTTCAATATCTTGTAGAGGAACGAGAGCGGTAGCCTCAGCCAGCGAGGCCCAATCCGGTAGCGCCAGCGTCCGAACCGGTAGACCAGCATGACCCAGAGCCCTTGCCGGGTCAGGTCGCCGTCGTAGTTTTTCCAGTCTTCCCGAACGTGCTCGAACATGCGGATCACCACGGTTGCGGCGGCGAGACCGTGCCGCCTTCGGTTTCTTTCCAGGCCTGGTTCCACAGGCGGATCAGCCCCTCGGATTCGCGCGCCTTGGCAGGGACGGTTCCACGGTTGCGGAAGGCCCGTACCCAATGCCAGACCTGCTCCAGGGCCTTGGCGCTCCAGGCGCCGGCAAAGCCGTGCCATTTGCGGTAATACAGCGCCTGGCTCCGCATCCGCCATAGCGTAAGCTGCGAGGCATGGGAGGAGAATTCCATGCCGCTCAAGGTCTTGGCCGACTCGCCGCCGAGATGGGTGATGACGAGTTCCGGCCAGTACATGATCCTGCAGCCGGCCGCCCGGATCCGCCGGCACAGGTCGACTTCCTCGTAGTAAAGGAAAAAACGCGGATCGAAGAAGCCGATACGGTCGATCAGGTCGCGCCGCAGAATCGCGAAAGCCCCCGGCACCCAGTCCACTTCGGCTTCTTCGGCAGGGTCGGCCCAGGTCCGGTCGAAACGGCCGAACAGCCGGGATTTCGGATAACGGTACGCCAGGCCGCTCAGGATGATGAACTCGTTCAGCAAGGAGGGGAACATGCGGGCGGAGGGCTGCCAGCCGCCGTCCGTGCCGACCAGACGCCCTCCCGCCATGCCGACGCCCGGCGAGGAATCCATGCGCATCAAGGCGGCGTCGAGCAGGCCGGGGGCGAGATAGGCATCCGAGTTCAGCAGAACCAGGTAGCGTCCCCGGGCCTGCTCGAAAGCCAGGTTGTTGGCGTTGCCGAAGCCGAGGTTCGCGGAACTTCGGATCAGCCGGACTTCCGGAAACTCGGCGGCGACCATGTCGGCCGATCCATCTCGGGAAGCGTTGTCCACCACGATGGTTTCGATCCCCGCCCGCCCTGCCTGTTCGCGCAGGCTGGCCAGACACCGGCGCAGCAGGTCGCGGGTGTTGAACGATACGATCAGAACCGAAATGTCAGGCGGATTCATCGGATTTCGTCCTTTCGGTGCGCACCCAGGCGGCTTCCCGGCTCGCGGAAGAGAGGAGGCGTCTGCCCAACGTGAGTTTCCAGACGATATAGAAAGGCGCCGTCGCCAACGCCGCCCAGTCTCGCCAGCCGGCGCGTCCTACGGCCAGGGCGGCGGCGACGTGCAAACCGAGGATGGCCATGCCGGACGCGGCGAGTGTCCTCCCCGGCGCCCAGGGCCAGACCAGCAGCAGCGCCAGCAGAATCACGTGAAAGGCCAAAGGCAGCAGCAGCAGGTCCAGCAGAGGTTCCAGCAGCGGCCAGCGGCCTCCCGCCACCTGCCGGACGAGGGGAGGGATCTGTTCCCGCATCATCCGGAACCGCCCTCCCTCCCAACGGGCGCGCTGGCTGGAAGCCACCGCACCGGTGGCCGGCACCGGCGACCACACCGTCGTGCCGTCACAGAACCGCACGCGCTTGCCCGCTCGCACCAGGCGGATGTGGTATTCCAGATCCTCGGCGATGGAGCCGGCGTCGAAGGGGACGCTTTCCAGGGTCCTGCGGTGCAGTCCGAAGCCACTGCCGAGAATGCCGGCGGACCAGCCCCAATACTCCCGCCCACGCGGACGCAGTACGTTGAACGCCAGCCAGGCCACGTGCATCAGGCGGGCCCGGGTCGACTGCGCCGGGTTGGACACGCAGTAGCGCGTCTGCACCGCGTCGGCGCCGGCCTGGAACAGCGCCGCGAGTTCGGTGACGAAGTTCGTCTCCACCCGGGTGTCGGCATCGACCACCACGAAAACGTCGTGATCCTCCTTCAGCAGGATCGAGAAGGCATGGTCCAGCGCGTAGCCCTTCCCGCGTCGTCCGGGGTCGTCACGGACCAACACCCGCGCTCCGGCGGCTTCCGCGCGGCCGGCCGTGTCGTCGCCGCAGTTGTCCGCGATGACGACGACGGTCACGGCATGAATGCCCTCATCGGCTCCCTGGATGCCGCGCAGGCAGGCCTCGATGCCTTCGGCCTCGTCGTGCGCCGGAATCACGATACAGAAGCGGATCGGAACCGCGCCGTTGCCCGCCGCGGTTTTTCGGGGAAGCAATGCGCCTCCGAGCGTCAACATGGCGAGTTCGAAGGTGCCGGGCAGGACGGCGGCGCTCAACAAGGCGCCGGGTATCATGATGAGGGTGTCGGTCGGCATGCCGGAGCCTCGAAGCGGTCAGGAAGAGGAAAGCCTGTGTGTGAAGACCTCCGCCAGCCGCGCGATGCTTCCGTTCAGTTCGTATTCGGCCAGCACCTTGGCCCGCCCGGCTTCCGTCAGCCGGCTGCGGAGCGCCGGATCGTCCATCAGCCGCTCGATGGCGGCGGCCAGTCCTTCGGCATCGGATGGCGCGACCAGCAAGCCTTCGATGCCGTCCCTGATCAGTTCCGGCACGCCGGTGATGTGGGTGGTGACGCAGGGAACGCCGAGCGCCATGGCCTCCATCAGCACCACCGGCAGCCCCTCCGCGAAGCTGGGCAGCACGAAGGCGTCGGCGGCGGCGTAGTAGCCGAACACCTCGTCCTGGTTGACGGCCCCGGCGAAGCTGACGGCGCTTCCCGGCCCCAACCGGCCGGCCTGGGCTTCCAGCGAGGGACGGTCCGGTCCCTGGCCGACCAGGGTGAGGTGGACCCGGCGGCCGCGGGCGAGCAACAGGGCCAACGCATCGAGCAGGATGTGCTGCCCCTTGGCGGGCACTAGGCGGCCCACGCAAAGCAGCTCGAACACGGAGCCGGCGGATCTGCTCTCACGCAGGGCGAAACGGGAGGGGTCGACGCCGAGCCGGCAGACCTCGAACTTGTTCCAGTGCGTCACCGGCGAGAGCTTCATCAACTGGCTGCGGGCATAGTGGCTGATGCAGACGACGAAGTCGGCACCCGCGATCTTCTCCGCCAGGCGGTAGCCGGGTGCGTCGTAGAACTCGTCGGGACCGTGCACGGTGAACGAGAAGCCGATGGGAAACACCTTGCCGGCGATCAGGCCGACCATCGAGGCGGGTGTCGCGAAATGGACGTGCAGATGGGAAAGCCCTTCCCGCCGCATCCAGTCGCCGAGCATGATGGCTTCCACCCAATAGGCGAATTGGTAGCCCAGTTTCTTGGCGTCGGTGCCGCCGAGGCGCAGCGCGAACCACAGACCGCCGGCGAGGGCCGACGGGCGGCGCAGGGCGGTCAGGCACAAGGCCTTCAGCGCGCCCGCCGCACCTTGCGGCTTGAGATACCAGGTTGCCTCGGCCTCCCGCCGTTCATCCGCCGTCAGCTTTTCCGGCGGCCGATCCGGTGGGTTCACCGAGGCGACGTTTATCGCGAAACCCCGCGCCCTGAGGCCGAGCACTTCCCGCAGGATGAAGGTATGGGAAATGGCGGGGTATTGGCTGACCAGATAAGCCAGTCTGTAGGGGGCGCTCATCGACTCTCCAGGCATTCGCGGTAGAGGGACAATGCCGCGTCGATCTTCGCGGGCCAGGAATACCGCTGTTCGACCCGCTGGCGGCCAGCCTGGCCGCGGCGGCGCCAGCCTTCCGGATCGCGGAAAACGTCTTCGAAGATTCCGGCGAGTCCTTCCACGACGGGCTTCCAGCCGGTGGCGGGCACCAGGGCGCCGACCTCGCCGTCGACGATTTCCGAAGGTCCTCCGTAATCCAGGGCGACGACCGGCCTTGCGGCGGCCATCGCCTCCAGCAGCACCGCTCCGCCCGATTCGCGGATCGAAGGGAGGCAGAACACATGGGATTCGGCCAACCGGCGAGCTACTTCGGCGTGGGGCAGGGGACCCAGAAATTCCACGTGGCCGGTGATCCCCAGTTCGCCGGCCCGTTGCCGCAGCGCGTTTTCCTCCGGACCGGCACCTGCGACGGCGAGATGGACGGGCGACCCGGCGCAGACCCTCGCCACCGCCTCGAGCAGCATGGCCACGCCCTTGAAGGGGAGCAGACGGCCTACGAAAAGGATGCGCAAAGGCCGTCCGTTGCCGGGGGACTCGGGCCAGGGCGCTGCGCGGAAGACTTCGAGGTCGACGCCGTTCTCCAGCATGTCCCGGCACTTCCCCCGGTAGCGTGATGGCACGTCGGCGCGGGTGGCGGCGTTGGCGGTCAAAATCAAGCGCGCATTCCGGCCGGAGCCGAGCAGCCGGTCCGCCAGCCGGCCCAGCCGCCGCACCGGATAAAGCCAGCCGGATTCGGCGGCCATGATTTCGGGGAAATTCGTCGGCGACTTCAGCCCGCCGTTCCAGGGCCCGAGGATCAAAGGCGCTCCCAGCCGGTGCAAGGTGGTCGCGGCGAGGGGGGAAACCGGTGTCGGCTGATGGACCAGGTCCCAGTTTTTACCTTCCTCGCGCAGTCTCAGGAGCATGCGCAGCGCCGTCCGGTCGTAAACGAAGAAATCCAGGGAGGAGATCAAGAATACCGGGTGCTCGCTGCGGGGAAACAGACGTGAGGCCAGGCGGTAGAGGGGGCCGGCGAACCATTCGGTGTCGACGTAGACGACATCGGTACCGGGCAGCGGGGCTCCGGCCGCTTCCAACGCTTTCCGGTTGCGGACATGCGTCACCAGCGTGAGTGGGAGACGCCCGGCCAGCCGGGAATACCATTCCCAGCCGATCTGGGAGACCGACCCCATACCCGGCGCGCACTGGTAGGCCGAAAGGAGCAATCTGCCGAAGTTTTCCATGCTTTCCCCAGTCGATAGCGATCGAGCCGATGCCGTTGCCCTATGGGCGCGCGGAATTGTAGCACTCGTCCGGCTGCAGGCAGATAGCGCGCCGCGCAATCTCATCGACTTTGTGAAACCGTTCTAACTACAATAACCAAGCATAGCTATTTCTCGATGAACGCCAGGAGTAGGGGGATGCTTCTCAAGCACAGGACGCAGGACAACGTGGACATCGCCGAGCTCGGTGGCCGCCTGGTGATGGCGGACGCTGCCAAGGCCAGGGCCGAGCTCCTGGCCGTCGTGGAAAAAGGTACCGGCCGCCTGGTGGTGGATTTGGGCGACGTCACGTTCGTCGACTCCAGCGGACTGTCGGTGCTCATCGCCGCCTTCAAGGCCATCGAAGGCCGGTCGGGAAAGATGGTCCTGGCGGGGCTGTCCCCGGAAATCCAAGCCTTGATAGAACTGACCCGTCTCAACGAGATTTTCCTGGTTTTCGCCGAACCCGAAGGTGCGGCCGGCTATCTCGCATCGCTCGAATGATCTCAGACCGAAGGGATTCGATGCGGCCATCGACAGCCAACGCCAATCGGGACGCCAGGGAATGAATATGTTGCCTCGGGCAGGGGAGGTAGCGAGTCTCGCGCTGGTCGTGGGGCTGGCCGGCTGCGGTTCCTGGGAGTCGGTGCCGGATGCCACGCCGGGTGCCCGTGAGGCGTTCAGCGCGCCGCAGAAGGTCGAGACGATGTCGCCGGCGGAGCTGCTCAGGTCTTTTCAGGAGGACACCGTCACCGATTATCGGGTCGGCGACGGCGATCAGATCAACATCGACGTGGTCGGTCGAGCCGAACTGTCCGGGCCGCAGGTGGTCGGGCCGGATGGTTACGTCACTCTGCCCGTGGTCGGCAACATCTCCGTTCGCGACCTGACGCGGGAGCAGGCGGCCAATGCCATCAGCAAGGCATTGAGGAAGTATTATCGCGATCCCTTCACCACGGTGAGGGTGCTTCAGTACGCTTCCAACCGCGTCACCGTGTTGGGCCGGGTCGAGCATCCCGGCCCGGTGCCTTTCGATACGCCTCCCACGCTGCTGGAAATCCTGTCGAAAGCCGGCGTCTTCCCTTTGATCCGGCCGGAGCAGGTGCTCACGAGCTGCGCGGTGATCCGGCGCGATCGCATCCTCTGGGTGGACATCGGAAGGCTGCTGGCAGGCGACCTGCAGCTCAACGTGCAGCTGCACCGGAACGACGTGGTGTACATCCCCGATGCGTCGGACCGCCAGGTCTTCGTGCTCGGCGCCGTCAACAAGCCGGGCGCCATCCGCCTCACGTCGCGGATGTCCTTCGTCGACGCGCTCGGGCAGGCCGGCGGCCCCACTCCGGATGCCCACCAGGGAGAAATACACCTGATTCGCCCGCAAAAGGGAGTCAACCTGCAAATCGATTTCGGCGAGATCATGAAACCCGATCCGAGCTTGTCCCTGGCTTTGGAGCACGGGGACATCATCTACGTGCCCATGAACACCGCTTCGAAGATCGGATTCATCCTGCAGCGGGCGAACCCCTTCATGCAGGCCTGGATGCTTCGCCAGATCGGCACCATGTAACGCGGTCACAATGAACGCTTCCGCCTCCGAGACTACCCCGACTCCACTGCAGCCCGGCGGCACGCTGATGCCGCTGGTGAGCTTCCAGAGGCACCGCCGCATCGCGCTGATCGTCATGGCCGTGGCCGTCGTATTGGGCGCGGGATTCGCCTGGGTCAAGGGCAAGGCCGTCTATTCGGCCACCGCGGTACTGTACGTGGCGCCGCGTTTCGTGAACATCCTCAAGGAATCCAAGGAGCTGGACATCCCCGCCTATGACCAGTTCATCGAACATCAGGCATTGACGGTACCGCGCTACGACATACTGCTGGAGTCGCTGGCCAAGCTCGGCGACAAGCGCTATGTCTGGCAGAGGAAGCAGGAGTCGGACCGGCGGGCCGCGGAGCGGCTGCAGGCGGCGCTCGATGTCAAGCCGGTCAAGGACAGCTACCTCATCACCGTCACGCTGGAATCGACCACGCCGGACCATCTCGATGAACTGGTCAACATCATCGTCGATACCTATCTCGAAAAATCCCGGGAGTCGGACTCCTTTTTCGCACGCAACGTACGCCTGGCCAGCCTGCAGGAAAGGCGGACACAGATCCAGGACGAGATCAACGCGAGGCTGGCCCGCCGCACCGAGATCGCCCAGGAGCTGAGCGTGACGACGTTCAGCGAACAGATCGCAAGTCCTTACGACAAACTGCTGGTCGAAAGCCAGAACGCCCTTGCCACGGCCCAGCGCAACCGGTTGGCGAGCGAGGCCGCTTTGGCGCTGTTCGAGGACAGAAGCAGCAGGCAGGGGCAGGACGCCATCGCCGCGGCGGCCTTCGACACCATCCAGAAAGACCCTGGGCTGATCAGCCTGAAAGGCAGCCTCTACAAGCGCCGCAGCGACCTGCTGCAGCAGGCCAGCGGTCTCGATCCCAGGCATCCCTTGAAAATCCAGATCGACCGTGAACTCAAGGAAATCGACGAGGAACTCAGTCGCACGGCCGACAAGCTCACCGAGCAGGTGGCGAAAAGTCTCATCGATCAGCGCAGGTCCGACGTGAAGCGCGACCGCCAGATCGAACAGGAACTCGCCCAGCAGCTCGAATCGTTCCGCCAAAAGGCTTCCTGGTTCGCGGCACTGTACAACGAAGCCCTGAGCCTCAACGACGAAATCGAACGCAACCGGAAACAGCTCGACGTGATCGACGGGCGTATCGAATTCTTCGAGCTGGAGTCGCGGGCGCCCGGTTTCGTTCGTGTCGAAACCTATGCCCGACCGCCGGAGCTTCCGGTCAAGGGCGGCCGGAAGAAGCTTTTCGCCGTGGTACTGGTGTTGGCGATGATCCTGGGCGCCGCCACGCCGGTCGGGCTCGACATGCTGGATCAGCGTATCCGGACTACCGGGCAGGTCGCCAAGATCATCGGGCACAGGCCGGTCGCCTGGTTCGTCGAACATCACGGCAGTCCCGAACTGAAGCGGATGAGCGCAGACCAGCTGCGCCGGCTGGCCATCGCCGTAAACCGGGAGCGGGAGTCGCAGGGCAACCGGCTGGTGTTGCTGACCTCGGTCAAGCCGGAGGCCGGGGTGACGGGCCTCACCTTGGATCTGGCCTCCGAATTGGCCGTGCTCGGCGTGCGTACCGTGGTCGTGGAGGCTGATCCGCGCAAGCCGGACCCTCGCTACCGGGCCGAGCCGGCCAAGCCGGGCCTGGCCGACCTCCTGGCCGGTTCGGGCCAAGTTCCGGCGGCGGTCGTGGCAGCGGCGGACGGATTGCCGGATCGATTGGGCATGGGGATCGCGCCCAGTCGGCAGTTGTTCGCCTATCCCACGCTGCGCCGATGCCTCGACGAGCTGAAGGCGGCCTACGATCTGGTGCTGGTCGATGCGCCGCCCCTTCTGTTGTCCGCCGATACCGAATACCTCGTGGAAGTCGCGGACGTCACCCTGCTGCTGGTCGGAGCCGGCCAGGTCAAGCCGGGCGAACTGCGAAGGGCGGCGGGCATCCTGCAGAAGATCGACCCGAAGGCGGTGGGCTTCGTGGTCACCCGTCTGGAGGTCTATCGGGGCGGTGGCTATTACGCCAAACTGGCCGAGGAATTCGCACTGGCCGCCGCCGGCCACGAAAATGAGCAGGAACACACATCGAGGAGGCTGGAGGGATGAAACCGGCGTTTCTTTACGTGCTGCACAGCGGCAATCTCTATGGTACCGAACGCATGGCGCTGGCAACCCTGGATGGTTTGCGCGATCGCCTGGAACCCGTCCTGTTCGCCCCGCCCGGTCCCGCCCTGGGCGAGGCGGAGCGGCTGGAGATCCAGGCAGTGGAATTCCGCGGCGCGCGTGACTTGGCCATCAAACTGCGGCCTTGGATCGCCCGTCACCGCCGGCTCGCTTTCGCCGCCACCGGCGTCAGCCATTCGATAATATTCCTGGCCTGGAACCTGCTGTACGGGCGCCGTAACGTGCACATCCACCTCGTGCACGGCGGCACGGACGAGCGCGAAAGCTACGGGCGCAAGCGGATGTTGAACGGAAGAGGCATACGCTTCGTCGCGGTGTCCGAATTCGTCCGGGACCGCCTGCTCGCTCACGGCGTCGCCGAAGCCGGTATCGACGTCTGCGAAAATTTCCTGCCCGACCGGCAGATCGCCGATGTTCCCCGTCGGCCTGCGTTCCGCGAAGGGGTCCGCAACGTCGTCGTGGTTTCGCGCGTCGACCCGATCAAGCGGATCGACTTGCTGCTCGACTGCCTGGACCGGCATCCGGTACTTAAGGGCCTGAATTTCCGCATCTGTGGGACCGGCTGGGACCTGGAGGTACTGCGGGCGCGGGCGGAAAAGGACCATCCGAACGTGGTGTTCGAAGGTTTCAGCGACAGGATTCCGCAAATCCTGGCGGGGAGCGACCTGTTGCTGCACCTGTGCCCGTGCGAGCCATTCGGCCTCGCCATTCTGGAGGCGATGGCCGCCGGCGTTCCCGTGCTGGTGCCGGACGCCGGCGGCGCGGCGTCCTTGATCGAACCCGGTATTTCGGGATTCCAGTTCCGTGCCGGCGACGCCGGCGATCTGGGAACCGTGCTGGAAGAAGTGGCCAGCCTCCCGCCGGCAAGCCTGGACCGCATCGCCGCGGCGGCCGACGCCAGGCTGCGTGAGCGCTACTCGAGCAAGGCGGGATTGGAGCGCTATGCCAGGCTTTTCAAGGAGCTTGCGGATGACTGAACCGACGCTTTCCACGAAGCCTTTGCTTTCGGTCGTGGTCATAGGGCGGAACGAGGGCGAGCGCCTGAGCCGTTGTCTGGCGTCCGTGCGCGGCATGCGCGACCCCGGCGGTCCGGTCGAGATCATCTATGTCGATTCGGCCTCGCGGGACGACAGCGTGGCGCGTGCACGCGCGTTCGGCGCGAAAGTCGTCGAAGTGAAGCCCGAACGCCCCTCCGCCGCCCTCGGACGCAACGCCGGCTGGCGGGAAGCCAAAGCGCCGTACCTGCTCTTCCTCGACGGTGACACCGTGCTGCACCCGGATTTCGTCGCCGACTCGCTGCCCGAGTTCGACGATCCGAGAATCGCCGTGGTGTGGGGGCACCGGCGCGAGCTCCATCCCGAGCATTCGCTGTTCAACCGCGCGCTGGACCTCGACTGGGTCTATCCCCCGGGCCCCTCCGATTTCTGCGGGGGCGATGCGCTGATGCGCGCCGAGGTCGTCCGCTCCGTCGGCGGCTTCGATGCCAGCCTGATCGCCGGGGAGGAGCCGGAAATGTGCCAGCGCATACGCGCGCTGGGGTTCATCATCCTGCACGTCGACCGCCCCATGACCGGGCACGACCTG
This sequence comes from Methylococcus sp. ANG, assembly GCF_040730495.1. Lineage (NCBI taxonomy): Bacteria > Pseudomonadati > Pseudomonadota > Gammaproteobacteria > Methylococcales > Methylococcaceae > Methylococcus > Methylococcus sp. ANG. The sequence goes on from NZ_CP160399.1 coordinate 646,322, forward strand.
GCGATGAAAACCTGGGCGAGTTACTGGAAGCGGGCGTTCCGGGCGGGCTATGCCTATGCCGAAGTATCCGAGCGGCTCAGGAGCACCGAATTTCCGCTCTGGGTGGCCGATGCGCGGCGGAACCTGCTGCGCGGCGGTTTCCTGAGCCTGCTGCTCACCGTCGGCGCATCGGCCTCGGCGGTCGTCAAGAGCATGCTGCCTCTGGGGCTGGTGATGGCGGTCTTCCTGGCGCTGGCCCTGCGCTCGGCCTGGAAGGCCCGCTGGAAAGGGGGAGGGTTCTGGACGCTGTTGCTCTACGGCATCCACTCGCATCTCCAGCAGATCCCCATCCTGGCCGGCCAGATCGCCTGCCGGATCGACCGCCTGCGCAAACGCCGCCGTTTTCTGATCGAGTACAAGTGAGATGCCATGTCCAGAACCGCCAAACGTTTCCTGTTGGGCTTATTGACACCGGCCGCGGCGATCGCGAACCGCCTGAACTCCTGGCATCGCCTGTGGGCCCATGCGCGGCTCAAGGCGGCCCTCGGTTCGGCCCTGGACCCCTCCGTGGTGGTGTTGGGGACGCCCGAACTGCACGGCAGCAGAAACATCCGCCTGGGGCGGGATCTGTACCTCTATCCCGGTCTGTACCTGGAAACCCAGGAACGAGGCCGCATCGGGATCGGCGACGGCGTCGTGCTGTCGCGCGGGGTGCACATCGTGTCCTACGCCTCGGTCGTCCTCGAAGACGGCGTGATGGTGGGTGAGTACACCAGCATCCGGGACGCCAATCACCGCGTCGCCCAAGGCCGCTCCGTGCGGGACACCGGCCATGACGCCAAGGCGATTCGGATCGGCCGCAACGCCTGGATCGGGCGGGGCTCGGTCATCCTGCGGGGAGTCACGGTCGGAGAGGCCGCCGTGATCGGCGCCAACGCGGTCGTGACGCATGACGTGCCCGCCGGCGCGGTCGTAGCCGGGGTTCCCGCCCGCCCCATCGAGCGCGCGCGCGGCGGCTGATGCTGTCCTACATCGCGCTGCTGCCCGGCATCGCGGCCTTCCTGATCGCCACGCGGCACGACACCCAATACGCCTTTCTCCGCGTCTATCTGCCGGTGCTGCTGCTCCTGCCGGATTATTACCGCTGCATCTTCCCGGGCCTGCCGGACCCGACCTTCAACCAGGCGGCCTGCGTCGCGGTGGCGGCGAGCTTCGCGATGACCGGCTTTCCCGGCTATCGTTTCAGCCTGAACGATGTTTGGGTGTTCGGCTATGCGCTGTGCGTGTCGATTTCCGAATACCGCGCTTCCGGCTATTCCGACGCCCAGAACCTGATGTTCGCGATGCTGTTCAGCGGCGTTGTCCCTTATGTGCTGGCGAAGAGCCTGATCGAGCCGTTCGGCAACCGCCTCCTGTTCGCCAAGATCTGCGTGCTGTCGATGGCGGCCGTTTCGATCCTGAACCTGATCGAGCTTCGCCTGGGGATGAACCCATGGCGCTTCGTGTTCGACCGGTTTTTTCCCGGCCAGGGGATGGAGTGGGTCACGACCTTCCGCTTCGGTCTGGCGCGGGCGGCGGGTCCCTACGCCCATGCCCTGCTGGGCGGGATCATGATGATCGTCGCTTTCCGCTTGCAGCGCTGGCTGCAATGGTCCGGTGCCTGGCCGGACAAGTTCAGACTGCTGCCCTGGCTGCCCTACAAACCGGCGCTGTGGCTGAGTCTCATCACCGCCGGCGGCCTGTTCATTACCTTGGCGAAAGGCTCCTGGCTCGCCGCCTTCATCGGCGCCGGCCTGGTCGCCGTGGGCAGGAGCAAGTACCGCCGGGTGGCGATGGCGGCAATCCTGAGCGGGATGGTCATCGTGGGAGTTCCTGCCATCGTCGCTTTTCTCGAATACGCCTCCGTCGGCCGTGAAAACGCCAAGGACCCGAACCAGGAAACCGCCGCCTACCGGTACGAGCTGATCGAACACTACCTGGACATCGCCAATCAGCAGCCATTGTGGGGCTGGGGCCTGACCAAATGGCCGAAAGTGCCGGGGGCGGAGTCCATCGACAATCATTTCCTGCTGCTATTGCTGATGCACGGCTACCTGGCCTCGGCGTTCTTCCTGCTGTTGCTGCTCGGTACCCTGGCCCGGCTCCTGATCTACGGGCTGCGCCAGCCGCCCACCGGACCGCCGGGCAGTTCGCTGTCCTTCACGCTTGCCGGCATCTATCTCGCCTATTTCGTCGCCATAGCGACGGTATTCATGGGGCAGCAGACGATGCCCATGTTCTTCATGCTCACCGGCTGGGCGGAGAGCTACATGCAGCGGCGGAGCCGGGAATGGGGCGGGGCTGGTGAGGCCGCGCGGCGGTTCGAGGTGGCGGTGCCGTTCCGGTTCAGGCGGGTTTTATGAGGCACCAGCTCCTTCGGCTTGTCTGACCAGTAGATTGCAGAGAAAGCCGATCAGCAGCAGGCCGGACGCCATCCACAACATGGCGAACCGGGTGTGGTCCAGGGCAAGGCCGAGGCCGGTCAGCCAAGTTTCCAGCCGGGAAACCAGCGGCGGAACGGCTGCCGCCGCGACCGCCCAGGCCGTCAGCAGGCTGCCGTAGACCTGCCCGATCCGAAGCGTTCCGAATAAATCCGCCGCATAGGCTGGCAATGCCGCGAGTCCGCCACCGAAAAGGCTCACCGCGGCAGCGCAGCAAGCCACGAAAACCGGAACGTTGCCGGCCAGACCGGCGAAAGGAAGAGCCATGCAGAGCGCCGCTCCTCCCAGGAAGATCAGCGTATAGGCCGGCTTGCGGCCGAGGCGGTCGGACGCCCAGCTCCAGACCAGGCGGCCTCCGAGGTCGGCAAGCCCCAGTATTCCTGCGAGTGCCGCCGCCGTGCCGGCCGCGTCGGGCATGCCCCGCAGTATCGGCACGGCCAGGCTCGAAAGGCCGATGCCGGCGGCCGCGCTGAGGCAGAGCATCAGCCAAAGCAGGTAAAACCGCGGCTGGTGCCATTCCCGTACCGTGGCGGGATTGCCATCCGATGGCGGCACACGAATGGCGGCATAACCCGCCAGCAGCAAGGCCAGGCCCAGCAACCCCAGGGCAAACACGGTTTCCGCCGTTCCCAAGGGTTCGGGATTTCCGATGATCCTCGGGACAGCGTCCGCCAGTGGTCCGGCCAACAGTATGCCACCGCCGAAACTTGCGAGCGCCAGCCCGGCCATCAGTCCGCGGCAAGCGGGAAAGGCTCGCAGCAATGCGGGCATCGCAGCCGCATATGCGAGCCCCAAGCCAAGGCCGCCCGCTATGCCATAGCCGGAAAAAATCAGGACGGCAGCTTGGAGATGCCCGCCGAGCAGGACCGAGAGGAGACCGGCGAAGAGGAAAAGGCAGGCGGCGAGAAGCGGTGGGCGCGGTCCGGCCCGGTCGGCCCAGCGGCCGCCGAAGCCCGCCGACAGCCCCATGCCAAGCACGGTCAAACCGGACATCCACTCCCGCGCCGGCTCGACGGTGGGCATCGTGAGGTTGGCCAGGAGCCCGCCGCGCAGGGCGAGCGAATACAACAGACCGATTCCCACGAACACGCCCAATGCGGCCGCCGGGACCGGCCAGCGGCAGAAGCCGGCCCTGGCCGCGCACGATGGCGAGTCGTCTTCCAGGTGCTCACCGCGCGGCTTCCAGCCCAGCTTGGCCAGGGCACCGTAGACGACCTGCCGCTCGTCGGGCCGGGAAAGGAAGGCGAACACGAGGCCGAGGGTGACGGCGGCATAGACGACGCCGAACAACGCCAATACGCCGAGAGCCTCCCAGCGTGTGAGTTCGGCAAGTCCGGCCCAGCCGGAAACGGCTTGGTAAGCCATATAGCCAACCAGATAGGGCAGGGCGCCGATGGGGGCGACCTCCCTGAAAAACCGGAACTGGCCGATACCCAATTGGGCATTGGCGTAAACGATGACGCCCAAGCTGCTTCCAATCCGGGTCAGCATGATCATCCCGGCCAGGGAGAGCAGGCCGGTTTGACCCCGCCACATCACCCAGGCCAGCCCAATCGCCAGCAGGACGATCTGCGGCACGATGAAGGCCCAGAAGGTGCGGGCGGGCGAATTCACCGCCTGGAAATAGCTGGTGACCGGCGCCGTCAGCGCATGGACATGGAAACCGACCGCGGCGTAGAGCAGCAGGGTGCCGGCGTCGGCGATCGGGACGCTGTGGCCCATCCAGGCCGTGATGAGAACCGCCGAGAACGGCGCCATGAACCCGAGCGCCAGGCCGTTGAGCGCATTCAGGTAGCGCGAGGAACGCAGATACAGCCGCACCAGTTCCTCGCGCTCTCCGAGCGTGTGCAGGTGCGTGATCGCCGACAGCAGGCTGTTGGTCGCCGAATTGAAGAGCTGGGTGGCCATCATCGGAAATTTCTGACTGATGTCCAGCAGGCCGACGGCGCCGGGATTGTGGGTGACGTAGCCGGCCAGCGCCCGCTCGCTGGTATTCAGGAATACGCTGAGCAGGCCGTTCACCTGCATGACGCCGCCGTATTGCAGGAACGGCCGCCACGGGGCCTTTCCCAGCCCCCACAGATGGATGCGGAATCCCGGCAGCAGCCGGTGAAACCAGGTCAGGGTGAACGTCAGCGCTAACACGGCGCGCAGCACGTAGGCTGCCATCATCCCGACCAGACCCCAGCCCTGGAGCAGGAAGACGACGATCAGCACGGCCTCCAGGGTCGAGCAGACCAGCGAGATCACCGCATTTTCCGCATTGCGGTGAATGCCCCCCATGACGTAGCCATAAGGAATCAGCAGTTCCAGCAGCATCGCCCCCACCACACCCAGCACCAGGAGGCGCATCGTTTCCTGCATCCCCGGCTCGACGTGGAACCAGGCGTAGAGCCAGGGCATGGAGATCCACAACGCACCCAGGATGAGGCTCCCGAGCGCCAGCGTCAGCCAGATGCCCGCGCCCATCATGCGGCCTATCTCATCGAGCCGGCCGTGGGCGTAGTATTCGGCGGAATAGCGTATGTACACCCCGGCGATGCCGAAGGTGCTCATGCCGATGTAGCCCAGCACCAGGAAGCAGGTGGCCCAGATGCTGTAGTCCTGCAGCGAAACGTGCAGGAGGATGAACGGCGGCAGGCCGACACGGGTGACGAGGTAGATCATCTGCCCGACGACGCTGGCAATGGCATTCCTGGACAGGCGGGTATGGGCGTTGCGGTGGTCGTCGGCCATGGACTGCTGTTCCTGTGAGTCGAAGGGCGCGTTATTTTGCCACGCGCACAGGCATCCGGCTGCGGGTGCACCTGGCCGCACGACGGCTGCGGTATGATGGGCGGCATCGACCGAGGGGGGAAGCCATGCCGCTGATGGATTATTTCGACTGCTGCTACGTCATCAATCTGCCCGAACGCAGGGACCGCCGGCGTGAGATGGAGAAGGAGCTGGAACGGGCCGGCATGCCGCCGGAGTCCGGACGGGTGGAGTTCTTCCCGGCGATCCGGCCCGAATCCGCCGGGCCGTTCCCCAGTATCGGCGCGCACGGCTGCTTCATGAGCCATCTGGGCATTTTGCGTGAAGCCAGGGGCCAGGGTCTCCGCAATGTCCTGATACTCGAGGACGACCTCACCTTCGCCGCCCAGTTTCCCGCAGTCGAAGAGAAACTGCTCGGCGAATTGCGCGAAACCCGGTGGGATTTCGCGTTCTTCGGCCATGTGCTGGAGCTTCCCGAAGCCGGGCTGGACAGCGCGCATCTGGAGCCCTACGCCGGTCCCATCGTCACCGCGCACTTCTATGCGGTCAACGGCCCCGTCATCGAACGCCTCCTGGCTTTTCTCGACACCCTGTTGCAGCGCCCGCCGGGCCATCCGGACGGGGGGCCCATGCACGTGGACGGAGCGTACTCGACGTTCCGGCAGCAGAATCCCGATGTCGTTACCCTGGTGGCCGTGCCCAGCCTCGGATGGCAGCGCAGTTCGCGCAGCGACATCTATCCCAACCGGTGGTACGACCGCTGGCCTTTGGTGCGGGATCTGGTCGCCCTGGCGCGCCGTGGCAAGGTATGGTTGCGCGGCAACCACCGGGTTTGACACTTCGACGGGCGGCGGATGGCGTGTCCGGGCCGATGGGCGGACGGTGGATCGGCCGACTTTTCGCGGCAGTACTGGCCCTGGTCCTGACGGCCTGCGGTGAAGCGGATTCTCCGGCTGCGGTGCCGGACTCCGGCTTTGGCATCGGCGTGAACCTCGCGGGCCTGGCCTACTACGGCACCGAAATCCCTTTCGTCGATCTGTTCAAACTCTCGGGGCCGTGGTTTACCCAGTGCCAACCCGGGCGCGATCGGGGCTGCAGCGAGGAAGGCTGGCCTCCCGGCGCGAGCGCCTGGAACACGCTCGAGCAGGAAAAGCTGGCGCTGGATGCGGCGGGCTATCCGAAATCCTTGCCGGATCCGGCCCGAAGCGCGGCGTCCGGCAGCCGTTTCACCTCCGTCGCGACTCTGGTACCGACCGGCTTGAGTCCTTCACGACCGGCCGGGCGCTTCATCGTTCTCTACCAAGGCCAGGGCACGCTCGGCTATGCGCGGGGAGCCGTCCGCAATGCCGCTTTGTCGGCAACCGGGCAGGACGTCGTCGATGTGAGCGGCGACGGCAGCGAATCCTGGTTCGAGCTCGCCATTCTGGCGACGGACCCGGCGGGCAGCGGGGATTACATCCGGAGTATCAGCGTAGTGCCCGAAGGCGGCACGTGCGAAGGGCCGGCCCCCGCCGACTGCAAGGATTCCCGGACATGCGGGGAGCAGCGCGCCTGCCGGCCGTTCGAGGACGCGGACCAGACCCAGATCTTCGATCCGCGTTTCCTGCGCAACCTGGCGAAGTTCCGCGCCATCCGCTTCATGGCCTACCAGAACACCAACGATTCCACCGCTGCCGGCTGGGCCGATCGCACGGTTCCGGAAAGCCGGACCTGGGCGTTCGGGAACGGCGATGGCGGGCCGGCCGAGCTGATCCCGGCATTGGGCAACCTGCTCCAGGCGGACATCTGGGTGAACATGCCCACCCGCGCCGACGACGGCTACGTGCGCCAGTTCTCTGCGCTGGTGCGGCAGATGCTCGACAAAGGCCGTAAGGTCTACGTCGAATACGGCAACGAAGCCTGGAACGATGCCTTCTCCGCCGGTCGCTGGATGGAAGCGCAGGCGCTGGCGAAATGGCCGGCCGCGGGCGAGAGTGCCTACGGCAAAAGGCTGCAATGGTACGGAATGCGTACGGCGCAGGTCTGCGACATCTGGAAAGCGGTGTGGGCGGAGGAGGGGGACCAGGTCGTCTGTGTCCTGGGAAGCCAGGCAGCCAATCCCTGGACCGCGCGCCAGGCGCTGGACTGTCCCTTGTGGCGGGCCGAAAGTGGCGGCGCGCCGTGTTACCGCCATCATATCCGGGCTTTGGCCATCGCCCCCTATTTCGGCCATTACCTGGGCCTGCCTGAACATGCGGCGGCAGTGAAAGGATGGTGCGCCGATCCCGATGGGGGACTGCACCGCCTTTTCGCCGAAATCTTCCACGGCGGCGAGCTTCCCGGGGGGCCGGCCGGGGGAGCCTTGGAGGAAGCCAGGCGGCAGATGCGGGAAAACAAGCGCCTTGCCAACGAATACGGGCTGGATCTGGTGGCCTACGAAGGCGGCCAGCATCTGGTGGGGGTGGGCGAGGCCGGCGACGATCCGGCGATCACCGCCCTGTTCGTGGCCGCCAACCGGGACGACCGCATGGGCGACGCCTACCTTCGCCATCTGGAGGACTGGCGGGCGTCGGGCGGCGGACTCTACAACCTGTGGAACAGCGTCGGTCCGTATACCCGCTGGGGCAGCTGGGGCCTGCTCGAATACCGGGATCAGCCGGGCGCGCCGAAATACGACGCGGTCAAGGCTTTGATGCCTTCGGACTGAGCGCGGGGCAAGGCATAACGCTTTTGTTATAATGCTGCGATTCCACTCTGGGCCGGCGTCTTTGCCGCGCCCATTCCATACTGCTCAGGTCCGATGACAGCCTTCGCCAAAGAAATCATTCCGGTCAACCTCGAAGACGAGATGAAGCAGTCTTACCTCGATTACGCCATGAGCGTGATCGTGGGACGCGCCCTGCCGGATGCCCGCGATGGCCTCAAGCCGGTGCACCGCCGCGTGCTGTACGCCATGCACGAGCTCGGCAACGACTGGAACAAGCCCTACAAGAAGTCGGCCCGCGTGGTCGGCGACGTGATCGGTAAATACCATCCGCACGGCGACACGGCGGTGTACGACACCATCGTCCGCATGGCCCAGCCGTTTTCGCTGCGCTACATGCTGATCGACGGCCAGGGCAACTTCGGCTCGGTGGACGGCGACCCGCCGGCGGCCATGCGTTACACCGAGGTGCGCATGGCTCGCATCGCCCACGATCTGCTGGCAGACCTGGAAAAGGAAACCGTCGACTTCGTCCCCAACTATGATGATTCCGAAAGTGAGCCTTCGGTCCTGCCGACACGGGTTCCCAATCTACTGATCAACGGGTCGGCCGGCATCGCGGTCGGCATGGCGACCAATATCCCGCCGCACAACCTCAGGGAAGTCATCGACGCCTGCCTGGCGCTGATCGAGAATCCCGAGGCGACGGTGCAGGATTTGATGGCCCACGTGCCCGGCCCGGACTTTCCCACGGCGGGCATCATCAACGGCGCCGCCGGCATCCGTGAGGCCTATCTCACCGGCCGCGGCCGCATCTACCTGCGCGCCCGCTGCCAGTTCGAGGGCGAGGAGGGTGGCCGCCAGAGCATCATCGTCAACGAGCTGCCGTACCAGGTGAACAAGGCGCGGCTGCTGGAGAAGATCGCCGAACTGGTCAAGGAAGGCAAGCTCGAAGGCATCTCCGGCCTGCGCGACGAGTCCGACAAGGACGGCATGCGCATGGTGATCGAACTGCGCCGGGGCGAAGTGCCGGAAGTGGTGCTGAACAACCTCTACCAGCAGACCCAGATGCAGAGCGTGTTCGGCATCAACATGGTGGCGCTGCTGAACGGCCGTCCGCGCCTGATGAACCTGCGCGACCTGATCGCCGCCTTCATCGACCACCGCCGCGAGGTGGTGACGCGGCGCACCCTGTACGAGTTGCGTAAGGCTCGCGAGCGGGCGCATGTGTTGGAAGGTCTGGCGGTGGCGCTGGCCAACATCGACGAAGTCATCGAGCTGATCAAGACCTCGTCGAACCCCGCCGAGGCCAAGGAGCGCTTGGTCTCGCGGGCCTGGCGGCCGGGTGCGGTGACCGAGTTGCTGGAGCGGGCCGACGCCGCCGAAGCCTCCCGGCCGCGCGATCTGGACCCCAGCTACGGGCTGCGGGACGGCGCCTATCACCTGTCGCCGACCCAGGCCCAGGCCATCCTGGACCTGCGCCTCCACCGCCTCACCGGCCTGGAGCAGGACAAGATCATCGCCGAGTACCGGGCGCTGCTGGAGCAGATCGCCGATCTGCTGGACATCCTGGCCAAGGACACCCGTTTGATGCAGGTGATCCGCGACGAACTGGCCGCCATCCGCGAACAGTTCGGCGATGCCCGCCGCACCGAGATCATCGCCGACCGCCTCGACCTCTCGGCGGAGGATCTCATCACCGAGGAAGACATGGTGGTGACGGTCTCGCACGAGGGCTACGTCAAGTCCCAGCCGCTGTCGGATTACCGCGCCCAGCGCCGCGGCGGCCGCGGCAAGCAGGCCGCGGCTACCAAGGAAGAGGACTACATCGAGAAGCTGGTCGTGGCCAACACCCACGACACCATCCTGTGCTTCAGCAGCGCCGGCAAGGTGTACTGGCTCAAGGTGTACGAGCTCCCGGTCGCCAGCCGCACCGCGCGCGGCCGCCCCTTCGTCAACCTGCTGCCGCTGGAGGAAGGCGAACGCATCAACGCCATCCTGCCGATCCGCGAGTTCGACGAAGCCCATTTCATCTTCATGGCCACCGCCTCCGGCACGGTCAAGAAGGTCGCGCTCAGCGAGTTCGAGCGGCCGCGGCCCAGCGGCAAGATCGCCATCGAGCTGCGCGACGACGACCGCCTGGTCAACGTAGCGATCACCAACGGCGAACAGGACGTGATGCTGTTCAGCAGCGACGGCAAGGTGGTGTGCTTCCACGAGACCGACGTCCGTGCCATGGGCCGCACCGCCGCCGGGGTGCGCGGCATGACCCTGCAGGAGGGGCAGAAAGTCATCGCCCTGATCATCGCCAGCGAAGGCACGGTGCTCAACATCACCGAAAACGGCTACGGCAAGCGTACGCGCCTGGAGGAATTTCCCCGCCACCGGCGCGGCGGGCAGGGCGTCATCGCCATCCAGACCAGCGCCCGTAACGGCGCGGTGGTCGGCGCGGCCCTGGTCGAGGACGAGGACGAGATCATGCTGATCACCAATGCCGGTACCCTGGTGCGGACGCGGGTCGGTGAAATCTCCGTGCTGAGCCGCAATACCCAGGGCGTCACCGTCATCCGGTTGGGCGCCGGTGAAAAGGTCGTCGGCATGGATCGGATCGGCAGCCTGCCCGATGGCGAAGGGGATGAGCCGGACAATGGTTCCGAAGAACCCGCGGAAACCGAATGAATCCAGGCGGGCCATGGCTATCAATGAAATCTTTCGGGTATTCAATACCTGGACGGGAATGGCACTGAATCCCCGGCGGGGGCTTTCAAGCGATCCCGCATATCGACGAATACCGGGAGCCTAACCATGACACGCATCTACAACTTCAGCGCTGGCCCTTCGATGCTGCCGGAGGCGGTGCTGCGCCGCGCCGGGGAGGAGATTCTCGACTGGGGCGAAAGCGGCATGTCCGTGATGGAAATGAGCCATCGCGGCAAGCATTTCGGCGCCATCGCGGAAAAGACGGAAGCCGACCTGCGCGAGCTGCTCGCCATTCCGCCGGAATACAAGGTGCTGTTCCTGCAGGGCGGCGCCACCGCCCAGTTCGCCATGGTGCCGATGAACCTGCTGCATGACAGGGCCGCGGCCTGCTACGTCGATACCGGCATCTGGTCGGGAAAGGCGATCGAGGAGGCCAGCCGTTACTGCGAGGTCGTCGTTGCGGCCACCGCCAGGGCGGGCGGCTTCACGACCGTGCCGCCGCGTGGCGAATGGCGGATCGATCCCGACGCGGCTTATCTCCATTACACCGCAAACGAAACGATCAACGGGGTGGAATTCCAGGACGTCCCGGATTCGGGCGGCCTGCCCCTGGTGTGCGACATGTCCTCCAACATCCTGTCCAGGCCGGTCGACGTGGGCCGGTTCGGGCTGATCTATGCGGGCGCCCAGAAGAACATGGGACCGGCTGGCATCACCGTGGTCATCGTCCGCGAGGACCTGATCGGCAAGACGATCCCCGGTACGCCCACGGTGTTCGACTACAGGAAGCACGCGGACAACGGCTCCATGCTGAACACGCCGCCGACTTACATCTGGTACCTGCTCGGGCTGGTGCTGGAATGGCTCAAGCAGGAAGGGGGAGTGGCGGCCATGGAGGCCCGCAACATCCGCAAGGCGGAAAAGCTCTATGCCGCCATCGACGCTTCGGCGTTCTACTCCAACCCGATCGACCCCGCCTTCCGCTCGCGCATGAACGTGCCCTTCCGCCTCGCCGACGCCGGGCTGGAGAAGAGCTTCGCCGCCGAGGCCGCCGCCCGCGGGCTGGTGGCGCTCGAAGGCCACCGCTCGGTCGGCGGCTTGCGCGCCAGCATCTACAACGCCATGCCCGAGGCCGGGGTGGATGCGCTGATCGCCTTCATGGCGGACTTCGAACGCCGGCGCGGCTAGGGGGAGATATGTACAAGATACTGACATACAACAATATCTCCGTCGCCGGCCTGGAACGCTTGCCGCGCGACCGCTACGAGGTCGCTTCGGAGATCCAGCATCCGGACGCCATCCTGCTACGCTCCTTCGACCTCAATGGCGTTGCGATTCCCGAATCGGTCCGCTGTATCGGGCGGGCCGGCGCCGGCGTCAACAACATTCCGGTGGACGACTGCAGCCGGCGCGGGATACCGGTGTTCAACACCCCCGGCGCGAACGCCAATGCCGTCAAGGAGCTCGTCGTCGCAGGGATGCTGCTGGCAGCGCGGCACATCTGCGAGGCCTGGGATTTCACCCGTTCGCTCGCGGGGGACGACGCGGCCATTGCCCAGGCCGTCGAGCAGGGCAAGAAGAATTTCGCCGGCACCGAGCTGGCCGGCAAGACGTTGGGCGTGCTCGGCCTGGGAGCGGTCGGCGTCGGCGTCGCCAATGCCGCGGTGTCCCTGGGGATGAACGTGGCCGGTTTCGATCCGGCGCTCACGGTGGAGCGCGCCTGGCAGCTTTCCGCCGCCGTCTCCCGCGCCGGCGGCATCGACGATCTGATCTCACGAGCCGACTTCATCAGCCTGCACGTGCCGCTCAACGGCGAGACCCGGCACATGATCGGCGCCGCACGGCTGGAATCCGTAAAAAAAGGGGCCGTGCTGCTCAATTTCTCGCGTGCCGGCATCGTCGACGAGCCATCCGTACGCGCAGCGCTGAAAGACGGACGGCTTTCCGCTTACGTCAGCGATTTCCCCACCGCCGGCCTCATGGGACTCAAAGGCGCCATCCTGCTGCCGCATCTGGGCGCGTCGACGGCCGAGGCCGAGGACAACTGTGCGGTCATGGTCGCGGACCAGATCCGCGATTTCCTCGAAGACGGCAACATCCGCAATTCGGTCAATTATCCGACGATCGAAATGCCCCGGTGCGACGCCCATCGCATCGGCGTCGCCAACGAAAACGTCCCCAACATGGTGAGCCAGATCTCGGCGGCCTTGGGGGAGGCGAACCTGAACATTCTCGAGTTGTTGAACAAGTCGCGCGGCGAATACGCCTATACGCTCATCGACCTCAACGCCGAAGTTCCGCCGGCCGTTCTGGACAGGATCGCGAAAATCCGCGGGGTCCTGTCCGTCCACCCCCTGTCCGCCCACGAACCCTAGGCCGCAGCCTTTTTCAAGACCCAAGCATGGCGAACGATCTTTCTCTCGCGGAATTGCGCAAACGCATCGACGAACTCGACGACCGGGTGCTGGAACTTCTCAACCAGCGGGCGAGGTGTGCGCAACAGGTGGCGGAGATCAAGGTCGCGGCGGGCGAGACCGACTGCTTCTACCGTCCCGAACGGGAGGCGGAAGTGCTGCGGCGGCTGGCGGCGAACAATCCCGGCCCGCTCGGCAGGGAGGCCGTGATCCGCTTTTTCCGCGAGGTGATGTCGGAATGCCTGGCCCTCGAGAAGCCGCTGAGCGTCGCCTTCCTCGGCCCGGAAGGGACGTTCACCCAGCAGGCAGCGTACAGGCATTTCGGCCACGCCATCCAGGCCGTCCCACTGCCGGCCATCGACGAAATCTTCCGGGCGGTTGAGAGCGGCGCCTGTCATTACGGCGTGGTGCCGGTCGAGAATTCGACCGAAGGCGTCATCACCCATACCCTGGACAGCTTCGTGCGCTCCAGCCTGATCATCGCCGGGGAGGTGCAACTGCGCATCCACCACAACCTGTTGTGCAAGACGCCGAGCGCGCTGGATACGCTGACCGAGGTGTTCTCCCATCCGCAATCGCTGGCGCAATGCAGGGAATGGCTGGACCGCTTCCTCCCCGGTGCCCGCCGCACGCCGCTCGGCAGCAATGCCGAAGCCGCCCGGCGTGCGGCGGAAACCGCCGGCACGGCGGCGATCGCGGGTGAAGTGGCGGCGGAGCTCTATGGTCTGGAAATCCTGGAGCGCAATATCGAGGACGAACCCGACAACACCACGCGGTTCCTCGTCATCGGCGGCCAGCCGGTGGGGCCGACGGGACACGACAAGACCTCCCTGCTGCTGTCCACCCGCAACGACCCGGGCGCGCTCTTCCGGGTCATCGAGCCGTTCGCGCGCCTGGGGATCAGCATGACCAAAGTCGAATCGCGACCTTCGCGGCGCGGTATGTGGGACTACTTTTTCTTCATCGACGTGGAAGGGCATCAGGCCGGTCCCACCTTGGCGCAGGCCCTGGCCGAGGTACGGGAGCAGGCCAGCACGATGCGGATCCTCGGCTCCTATCCGCGCGCACTGAGCTGACATTTTCGACATGAGCATCGCTTCACTCGCCGCCCCCGGGGTCCGCGGACTCACGCCCTACCAGCCCGGCAAGCCCATCGGCGAACTGGAACGGCAGTTCGGGCTGGAACGCATCGTCAAGCTGGCCTCCAACGAGAATCCCCTGGGCGCGAGTCCCAAGGCGCTGGAGGTCGTGCGGCGGATACTCGGCGGCAGCCACCGCTATCCCGACGGCAGCGGCTTCGAACTGAAAGCCGCGCTGGCGGAAAAACTGGGCGTCGAGCCGGCGCAGATCGTCCTCGGCAACGGCTCCAACGACGTGCTCGATCTGGTGGCGCGGGTCTTCCTCGCGCCCGGACTCAACGCGGTATATTCCGAACACGCCTTCGCGGTCTATCCGATCGCGACCCAGACGGCCGGGGCGGCAGGAAAGGTCGCCCCGGCCCACGACGGCAGCCGGGGGCCGCGCTTCGGCCACGATCTGGAAGCCATGCTGGAGCGGGTCGATGCCGATACCCGCGTGGTCTTCGTCGCCAATCCGAACAATCCCACCGGGACACTGCTCGGCCGGAGCGAGTTGCATTCGTTTCTGTCGGCACTGCCCGAGCGCATCGTCGCGGTCGTGGACGAGGCTTATTTCGAGTACGCGCCGGCATCCGACTATCCGAACGCATTGGACTGGCTGGGGGAGTTTCCCACCTTGGTCGTCACCCGCACGTTCTCGAAGGCCTATGGGCTGGCGGGCCTGCGGGTCGGTTATGCGGTTGCCGGGGTGGAGGTCGCCGACCTGCTGAACCGGGCCAGACAGCCATTCAACGTCAACGCCCTGGGGCTGGCCGCCGCGGCCGCCGCCCTGGAAGATACCGAGTTCCTGGAGGCCACGGTGCGGGCGAACGGCGCCGGCCTGCGCAGGCTGGAAGCCGGTTTCCATGAGCGGAGCCTCGATTTTATCCCGTCCGCCGGCAATTTCCTCAGCTTCGACCTGGGTCGTCCCGGCGCGCCGGTCTTCGATGCGCTGCTGCGAGAAGGCGTCATCGTGCGTCCGGTGGGGAATTATGGCCTGCCGAACCATCTCCGGGTCTCGGTCGGCACCGCGGAGGAAATCGATATCTTCTTCGCCGCCCTGGACCGCGTGCTGGCCCCATGATCCGCAAGCTCTGCATCATCGGCGTCGGCCTGATCGGCGGTTCGGTGGCCCGGCGCGCCCGCGGGTTTTGCGAGGAAATCGTCGGAATCGACGCGGACCCGGAGAACCTGAGCCGGGCGGAAACCCTGGGCGTCATCGATCAAGGCTGCGCCAGTCTGGAACGAGGCGTGGCAGCGGCCGATTTCGTGCTCATCGCGACGCCCGTCCTCGCCATCGAGCCGTTGTTCCGAAGGCTGCAGCCTGTCTGGCGGCCGGATTGCGTCTACACCGATGCCGGCAGCACCAAGGGCAACGTGGTGGAAGCCGCCCGGCGCGTGTTCGGCAAGGTGCCGCCCAATTTCATCCCCGGCCATCCGATCGCCGGCGCCGAGCGCAGCGGAGCCGAGGCCGCCGACTCCGGTCTGTTCGAGGGTAAGCGCGTCATCCTGACGCCCTTGCCGGACAGCGCGCCGGATGCGCTGGCGCGAGTGAATGGGTTCTGGACGCACCTGGGCGCGAAGGTGGAGCAAATGGAGGTCGGACACCACGACGAGGTGCTGGCGGCGACCAGCCATCTGCCGCATGTGCTGGCTTTCACCCTGGCGCGGATGCTGGGCCGGAAAGACGAGCAGGCGGAAATCTTCCGCTATGCCGCCGGCGGTTTTCGCGACTTTACCCGCATAGCCTCCAGCGATCCCAGGATGTGGCTGGACATCTGCCGGGCCAACCGGGAGCCGCTGCTGGAGCTGCTGGGGGAGTTCGAGGCCGCGTTGCGCGAGGTGGCGGGCCTGATCCGGAGCGACGACGCCGAGCGCCTATACGCCTGCTTCAGCGAAGCCAAGGCCGCCCGCGAAAAATTTCTACAGTTGACGGAAAACAATCATGCATGACGAAGACGTGGTATTCACCGCCAGGCCGGGCGGGCGGATGCGGGGCGAGGTCAGGGTGCCGGGCGACAAGTCCGTCTCCCACCGGTCGGTGATGCTGGGTTCGCTCGCCGAAGGTGTGACCGAGGTGACGGGCTTCCTCGAAGCCGAAGACTGTCTGGCGACGATGGCGGCGTTCAGGGCGATGGGCGTCGAGATCGAAGGCCCGGAGGACGGCCGGTTGCGGATCCACGGCGTGGGCCTGCACGGTCTGAAGCCGCCCGCCGCGCCGCTGGATCTAGGGAATTCCGGCACGTCGATGCGCCTTTTGAGCGGACTGCTGGCCGGGCAGGCATTCGATGTGACGCTGACCGGAGACTCGTCGCTGGTACGCCGGCCGATGCGCCGGGTGACCGAACCGTTGCGGTCCATGGGCGCGCGGATCGACACCACCGAAGCCGGCACCGCGCCGCTGCGCATCACCGGCGGAGCGCGGCTGAAGGGCATCGATTACCGGATGCCGGTCGCCAGCGCGCAGGTGAAATCCTGTCTGCTGCTGGCAGGACTCTACGCCGAAGGCAGGACCTGCGTCACCGAGCCGGCGCCGACCCGCGACCACACCGAACGCATGCTGGCCGGCTTCGGCTATCCGGTGGCGCGGGACGGCAACCGCGTCTGCATCGAATCCGGCGGCAGACTGTCCGCCGCCCGCATCGACGTGCCGGCCGACATCTCGTCGGCGACGTTTTTCATGGTCGGCGCGGCGATCAGCCCCGGCTCCGATGTGCTCCTACGCCACGTCGGAATCAACCCGACGCGAACCGGCGTCATCGAGATCCTGCGGGAAATGGGCGCCGACATCGAGATTCTCGACCCTCGCGAAGTCGGCGGCGAACCGGTGGCGGACATCCGCATCCGCCACCGCGAACTGCGCGGCATCCGCATTCCCGAGCACACCGTGCCTCTGGCCATCGACGAATTCCCGGCTTTGTTCGTGGCCGCGGCCTGCGCGACGGGCGAAACGGTGCTGACCGGCGCCGAGGAACTGCGGGTCAAGGAGAGCGACCGCATCCAGGTCATGGCCGACGGGCTGACCGCACTGGGCATCGATGCCCGGCCGACCCCGGACGGCATGGTCATTCAGGGCGGCAGCCTCCGGGGCGGCGCGGTCGATTCGCGCGGCGATCACCGCATCGCCATGTCGTTTTCGATCGCGGCGCTGCGCGCTTCCGGTCCCATCGAGATTCACGACTGCGCCAATGTGGCGACTTCGTTCCCCAACTTCGTCGAACTGGCGCGGACCCTGGGTTTGGACATCGAGGTCAACTGAGCCGACATGCAGGACACCATCCCCGTACTCACCATCGACGGCCCCAGCGGCGCCGGCAAGGGCACCGCGGCGCGCGCGGTCGCCGCCAGGCTCGGCTGGAACTTTCTGGACAGCGGAGCGATCTATCGGGCATTGGCGGTCGCGGCAATGGACCGGAGAGTGTCCTGGGAGGACGAATCCGCGCTGGAAGCACTCGCGGGATCGATGGATCTCGTGTTCGAGGCGGGTCCGGCGCCGCGCGTCCTGCTGTGGAACACCGACGTCGGCGGGCGGATCGTCACGGAAGAATGCGGCAATCTGGCGTCGAAACTGGCGGCGTTCCCGGCGGTGCGCAGGGCATTGCTGGACAAGCAGCGCAGCTTCCGCCGCCTCCCGGGGCTGGTGGCGGACGGCCGCGACATGGGGACGGTGGTTTTTCCGGAGGCGCCTTACAAGGTCTTTCTCACCGCGAGCGCGGAGGTTCGTGCCCTCCGGCGCTATAACCAGTTGAAAGAGAAAGGCATAGATGTTAGCCTAGCCAACTTGACCGAAGAGATAGAGGAGCGCGACCGGCGCGATCGGGAGCGGCAAACCGCCCCGCTTCGAGCGGCGGAGGATGCCGTCGTGATCGATTCGTCGGATCTGACCGTCGACGAAGTGATCGAGGCCTGCCTTTCCGTGGTGGAATCGCACTGAAATCCTGGGGCCAATACAGTATAGGGTGTGTTCCGCCGCGTGGCGAGCGGGCACGATCGTCAACCAACTCAACTAACGTTCGTCCGATGTAACACCTCGGACGCTGGAATCATTGATCATGGGCGAAAGCTTTGCAGAACTGTTTGAAGAAAGTCTGGCGAAAGCCGAGATGCGCGCGGGCAGCATCATCACCGGCACCGTCGTCGACATCGGCACCGACGCGGTCGTCGTCAACGCCGGACTGAAATCCGAAGGTGTCATCCCGAAGTGGCAATTCCTCAATGCCGACGGCCAACTGGAAGTCCAGGTGGGCGATCAGGTCGAGGTCGCCCTGGACATGGTGGAGGACGGCCTGGGCGCGACCCTGCTGTCCCGCGACAAGGCGAAGAAGCTCAAAGCCTGGGATGACCTGGAGAAAGCTTTCGAAGGCAGCGAGACCGTCGTCGGCCGCATCGTCGGCAAGGTCCGCGGCGGCTTTACCGTGGCGATCGGCGCTCTGCGGGCATTCCTGCCCGGTTCGTTGGTCGACGTACGTCCCGTGCGCGACACCACCTTTCTGGAAGGGCGGGACCTGGAATTCAAGGTCATCAAGATCGACCAGAAGCGCAACAACGTGGTGCTGTCGCGCCGTGCCGTGGTCGAATCCGAATTCAGCGCCGAGAAGGAAGCACTGATGGAAAGCCTCAAGGAAGGCGCCATCGTCACCGGCGTGGTCAAGAACCTCACCGATTACGGCGCGTTCATCGACCTGGGCGGCATCGACGGCCTGCTCCACATCACCGACATGGCCTGGAAGCGCGTGCGCCATCCGTCCGAAGCCGTCCAGATCGGCCAGGAGCTGCAGGTCAAGGTTCTCAAGTACGATCAGGAAAAGAACCGCGTGTCGCTGGGACTCAAGCAGCTCGGCGAAGATCCGTGGGTCAACATCGCCCGCCGCTATCCGTCCGGTACCCGCTTGTTCGGCAAAGTCAGCAACCTCACCGATTACGGCTGCTTCGTCGAGCTGGAAGAGGGCGTCGAGGGGCTGGTCCACGTCTCGGAGATGGATTGGACCAACAAGAACGTCAATCCGTCCAAGGTCGTTCAGCTCGGCGAGGAAGTCGAGGTCATGGTCCTCGACATCGACGAGGAGCGCCGCCGTATTTCCTTGGGCATGAAGCAGTGCAGGCAGAATCCCTGGGACGAGTTCGCTTCGACCCACAAGAAGGGTGAGAAGATCAGCGGCACGATCAAGTCGATCACCGATTTCGGCATCTTCATCGGCCTCGACGGCAACATCGACGGACTGGTCCATCTCTCCGACATTTCGTGGTCCGTACCAGGCGAGGAAGCCATCCGCCAATTCAAGAAAGGCGACGAGCTGGAAACCGTCATCCTGGCGATCGATCCCGAACGCGAGCGCATTTCGCTGGGCATCAAGCAGCTCGAACAGGATCCGTTCCAGAACTTCCTGGCGGCTCACGACAAAGGTTCGATCGTGCGCGGCGTGGTGAAGGAAGTGGATGCCAAGGGCGCGGTCATCACCCTGGCGGACAACGTGGAAGGCTATCTGCGCGCTTCGGAAATCCAGCGCGATCGCGTCGAAGACGCGCGGGCGCTGCTGAGCGTGGGTGACGAAATCGAAGCCAAGTTCATCGGCGTCGACAAGAAGACCAAGAGCATCTCGCTGTCGATCAAGTCCAAGGATCAGGACGAGGAGGCTGCAGCGATCAAGGATTACGCGCAGGGACCGACCGGCACTCCGACCCTCGGCGACATCTTCAAGGAACAGATGGAAAACCGCTGATCGTTCCGGTTTTCCCGGAGGAAGGGGTCTCAAGGCCCCTTCCGTTTCACTTTTTGGAACCTGGAAATCGACATGACTAAATCGGAATTGATCGAATCCCTGGCCGGAAAGTATCCGCATTTGTCTCCCCGGGACATCGAATATGCCATCAAGGAGATGATCGGCTATATGAGCGAAGCGTTGGCAGGGGGCGAGCGCATCGAAATCCGAGGGTTCGGCAGTTTCTCCCTGCACTATCGTCCGCCCCGTGTCGGCAGGAATCCCAAGACTGGAGAGTCCGTTCACCTTCCCTCCAGGCGCGTTCCGCATTTCAAGCCCGGCAAGGAGTTGCGCGACCGGGTCAATTCGATCAAGGAATAAGACCTCTATCGGCGGGATCGATCTCTCCGCCTCCCTCCCTCGGTGAATCGCGGGGTACCGGAATGCCGGACGGCGCCATGCTCGAACTGCTGACCCTGCTTCTTCCGGTCGCTGCGGCTTCCGGCTGGTATGCCGCGGCCAGGCACCACGGCCGAAACCTGTCGGGCGAACTGAAAGACGGCATTCGACGAGCCTATCAGGCGCCCGCAGATCCCGCCATCGGCGCCAGAGCCGACGAGGCCTTTCATCTGCTCAGGCAGATCGCCGATTCCAGCACCAAGACCTTGGAACTGCAGCTAGCCCTCGGCAGTCTGTTCCGCAGGAGCGGCGAACTTTCCAAGGCGATCGAACTGCACGAACGCCTCCATTCCCAACCTCAGTTGACGGATGAACAGCAACACGCCATTCGTTTCGAACTGGGCATGGATTATCTGAGCGCAGGGTTGCTGGACCGGGCCGAGAACGTCTTTGCGGATCTGACGGCTAGCGCTTCTCACGGCAAAGCCTCGCTCCAGCAAATGCTGGCGATCTACCAGAGCGAAAAGGATTGGGTGAGGGCGGCCGAGTGTGCGCAGACGCTCAAGAAGCTCGATGCGGGCCAGCGTAACACCACTTTGGCCCATCTCCTGTGCGAGCAGGCTGAATCGGCGATTGCCCGGGGAGAAACGGTCGCGGCACAGACACATCTCCAGCAAGCCCTGGCCGAAGATCCGCGCTGCGTCCGGGCGACCCTCCTGAAATCAAGGCTCGCGCTGCAACGGCAGCAGTGGGCGGAAGCGGGTGTCCTGCTTCGATCGGTGGAATTCCAGAATCCCGCCTTTCTTCCGGAAGTCATCGGGCAATTGCGGCTCTGCCACGCCAATCTCCGAGACATGGACGGGTATTTGGCCTATCTCGACTATGTCTACCAGCGCTATCGCACGGAAGCGGCCGCCTTGCTTCTGGCCGACGAGCTGGCGCAACGGGAAGGGGCGCCGGCAGCGGCAAGCTACTTGACGGGCCTTCTGTCCGAGCGGTCGAGCCTGAACCTGATCCGCCGCACTCTACATTACGCCGGGTCGGCCACCCGCATCGATGGCGATTGCGTGCCGGCCCTGCGGCGCTGCCTGACCGCTCTCGACGGCCTCGCCACGCAGCAGCCCGGTTACGGCTGCGTCCAGTGCGGATATGAATGCCGTGAGCTGCATTGGCATTGTCCAACCTGCCGCGCTTGGGGAACGATCCAGCCGGCCGGCTCGGGTGTCGGCTTCATCGGCAAGAACCCAGCGACATCCCCATCTTGACGGATGAACCAGCTTTTATCTCGGAGCTCCAATGCGCGTGGCCGGCGCCGAAAAGGACGATCACCGTCGACCCCATGTTGAAGCGCCCGATTTCGGCTCCGCGTTCGAAACTGAGGCCTTGCGCAGAGTAATCCCACCGCCGGATCGTCTTTGAGCGGGGCGGTGTGACCTCGCCATGCCATACGGTCTCGATGCTCGATACGAAAATCGCTCCGACCAGAATGACCGCCATCGGTCCCACGGCGGTGTCGAAATAACAGATTACTCTTTCGTTGCGCGCGAAAAGATTCGGAACGTTTTCCGTCGTCGCGACGTTGACGCTGAACAGTTCGCCGGGCACATGAATCATGGCTCCCAGGGTGCCGGCCACCGGCAGATGGACGCGATGGTAGTCACGGGGCGAAAGATAGACGGTGACGAAGCTGCCGTTCTCGAATTTTTCTGCCTGGCCCTCATCGCCGCCGAGCAGCTCGGCCAGTTCGAAGCTGTGGCCTTTGGCCTGGAACAGCAGTCTGCCTTCGATGGCGCCGATCTGGCTGATCGCGCCATCCGCCGGGCAAGCGATGGCATCCGGCTCGCTGCAGATCGGCCGGGCGCCGGGTTTCAGCGCGCGAGTGAAGAATGCGTTGAAGCAGTCGAATGAGTCCGGCGAACCGCAAGCGGCTTCCGCAAGATTTACCCGATAGAGTTTGCAAACCGCCCGGATCATGGCGTTCTTGACCCAAGGTCGGCGAATGCGGACGGCCGTATGCATGAGCCGTGAAAGGCCGTGTTGGGGCAGCAGATATTGGAGGCCGGAAACCAGCTTGGACGATAAGGCAGTCATGGTCATTCGTTGATGTGAACTCGGGCGAAGCGATGATTTTCGTCGAGAAACAGCGTGACATCGGCGCGCGCGGGCATTTCCGCCAGCATATGCCGCGTCAGGCGTTCGTAATGCATGATGAAGCGCCGCAGCGCCGTCTCGTCCATCAGACGGTGGCCTGGGGAGCCGTTCTCACGGGTCGCCGCCGCGAGCTTGCGCTCCTGCAGACTCCGCCAGTGGTGCACGCATTCCATGCCGGGCACCTTCAGCATGATCAGCCGGTCGAGCCGCCCGAACAGTTCCGCATAAGGTCCGCGGAGCTGCTCGTTGACGTAGGTCCGCCAGCGGCCATCCCCATCCTCCTTGGCCTCCAGGGCATTGATGGGATGGGCCAGTTCCTCCCGAGACTGAGGAAGGCAGCCAACGCACCAGCCTTCGAAGATGACGATGTCGACCGGCGCTTGCGCATGGGGCCAGGCGGACATCGGATGCCGGTCGTCGACCGACTTGTCG
Source organism: Methylococcus sp. ANG (assembly GCF_040730495.1). Classification (NCBI taxonomy): domain Bacteria; kingdom Pseudomonadati; phylum Pseudomonadota; class Gammaproteobacteria; order Methylococcales; family Methylococcaceae; genus Methylococcus; species Methylococcus sp. ANG. The sequence continues at coordinate 669,131 of NZ_CP160399.1, forward strand.
AACGCCGGCAAGGCCACGGAGCTTTCCATGCCGGCTGTCGTCAGACGATCGAGCGTTTCCAGTCCCAGGCTGACATCATGGGTACCGGGAACCCCCCGCGTCACCAACAGGGGGTGAACTTCCCCTGCCAGCCGCTCCCGTTCCATCCTCGTCTTGTAGATATCGTCGATGGAGAAGCCGGCAACCTTGTAACCATAACCCTCGCGTAGAATCAGAGCCAGGAATTCGCATAGCGTCGACTTGCCGGAGCCTTGTGCGCCGTTGACGCCGAGCACGAACGGCCCATCCTTCTTGTGCGCCACGACCCAGGCGGCCAGCGGCAAGTAGACTCTCGCCAAAGATTCGGCGAGGGTGGAGGGTATACGCTGCTTCGCCATCGAGGCCAGGAAGGCCGGCCGGACCCGCTCCCAGATCAGCCGGTATGCGTCGTCCGGCAATATCCGGGCGGGCCACAATGGTAACGAACCGGTCGCCATTTCCTGCAATCAGGCCACCTTGTCCCCCGGAGGACGCCCTTCAAAAAACGCGGTGATGTTGTCGATGACGCGCATGCCCATGGCGACCCGCGTTTCCTCCGTGGCACTGCCCAGATGGGGAAACAACACGACGTTGTCGAGCTCGAGAAAGCCCGGATTCAGCCGGGGTTCGCCTTCGTAAACGTCCAGGCCCGCACCACGGATGCGCCGGTTACGCAGGGCGTCGATCAGGGCTTCGCTGTCGACCACGTCGCCACGGGCGGTGTTGATGAGATAGGCATGGGGTTTCATCCGAGTCAAACGCTCCGCACCGATCAAATGCCGGTTCTCCTTGCTGCCGGGACAGTGGAGGGCAACGAAATCGGCGCGTTCCAGCACTTCGTCCAGCGTGCCGCATTGCTCGGCGCCGAGGGCGTCGATCACGTCCTGCGGCGGTGGGAAGGGATCGTAGAAGACGACGGGCATGTCGAATCCGAAATGGGCCTTTTTTGCCATGGCGCGGGCAATCCGGCCGAAACCGACGAGTCCCAAGGTCTTGCCGGTCACCTTGGTACCGAGCATGTGGGTGGGGCGCCAACCCGTCCATCGGCCGCCACGGACTTCCCGCTCACCTTCTCCGCCCCGGCGGGCGACCTCGAGCATGAGCAGCATCGCGATGTCGGCGGTACAGTCGGTCAGCACGTCCGGGGTATTGGTTACGGCGACGCCGCGGCGCCTGGCGGTTTCGAGGTCGATATGGTTGAAGCCGACGCCGAAGTTGCCGAGGATCTTGCAGCGCAGCGGTTCCACACCCAGCACATCGGCATCGATGGTGTCGGTGACCGTGGGCAGCACCGCATCGTAATCGCGCAGGGCCGCCTTCAGCTCTTCCCTGCTCATCGGATGGTCGTCGGCGTTGAAGAAGACGTCGAACGACTCCCGGAGTCTGCTTTCACAAGATTCCGGCCAGCGTCGCGTCACCAGGATTTTGGGCTTGCTCATGGCTGCGGCTCCAGAAAGGGGAGGGCGCGCCGTCCGGCGCGCTCCGATGGAATCCTGCCTCGCAGCGACGATCCGTATCGCTGCGAGGCCTGGCGAATCAAGCCCGGGGCTGGATTGCCGGAGCGGTCTCGCGCCAGTAGGCGCTGGCCGCCGCGATCCCGCTGCCGGGCGTCACCGGGATGCCCACGTCCAGCATGGCCATTTCGGAACCGACTATGGCGCTGGACAGGCTCAATTCATTGAGGTCACCCAAGTGACCGATGCGGAATACCTTGCCGGACACTTCGGTCAGGCCCGCACCCAGCGACAGGTTGTAGCGGTAATAAGCCGTGTGGATCACGTCGCGCGCGTCGAACTCGGGCGGCACGACGACAGCCGAAACGGTGTTCGAATACCATTTCGGATCCTGGGCACAAACCTCGAGGCCCCAGGCGGCTACTGCCCGGCGGACGCCTTCGGCCAACCGGGCGTGGCGGGCGTAAACGTTCTCCAAACCCTCCTCGAGCAGCAGCTCCAGCGACTTGCGCAAACCATACAGCAACGGGATCGACGGCGTGTAAGGAAAGAAGCCACCGGCGTTGTGAACGATGTGATCGTTGATGTCCAGGAATGCGCGCCTGCACTTGGCGGACTCGCGCGCCTTGAGCGCCTTTTGGCTGAAGCCCAGCAGCGCCAGACCGGCCGGCAGCATGAAGCCTTTCTGGGAGCCGGCCACACCGATGTCGATGCCCCATTCATCCAGGCGGAAATCGAGGGAGCCGATGGAACTGACGCCGTCCACATAGAACAGGGCAGGGTGGCCGGCAGCGTCGATGGCCCTTCGCACGGCCGGAAGGTCGTTGGTCACGCCGGTCGCGGTTTCGTTGTGGCAGATCAACACCGCCTTGATTTCGTGTGCGGTATCGGCTTTCAGGCGCGCTTCCAGCTTGTCCAGCGGCACCCCTTGGCCCCACGGCACCTCTTCGTATTCCACTTCGAGTCCCAAGCGTCCGGCCAAGTCGATCCAGAGATGGCTGAATTGCCCAAAGCGGTAGGACAACACCTTGTCACCGGGAGAAAGCGTGTTCGAGAGAGCGATTTCCCAACCCGCGGTTCCCGTAGCCGGAAATATGAAGCACTGTCCTGTTTCCGTCTGGAATATCTTCTTCAGATTTTCCAATAGCGGGGTCACAAGGGCGGGGAAGTCCGGCCGCCGATGGTCCTCCATCGGTACGTGCATCGCGCTGAGAACGGCATCCGGGATATTCGTTGGACCGGGAACGTAAAGATGGTTGCGACCAGGCATCAAATTCACCTTGAGTTTAGGATTTGGATATTGCTCTTGTTCGTAGAGGTGCGGACGGGAACAGGACGAACCTCGACACGGAAAGTCGCGACAATGCCGGTCCATCCCCTCAGGAAGGAGGGCAATCATGCCACAGCGGCCGGACATTCTTCAATAATGAAGCGCTCTTGACACGATTGTGATCAAAAAAGATAATGCGCCCCTCCACTTGGGGCAGCGCGTCGCGCCGCCCTTCAGGCAATACGGTGTCTCACGCTTTCGGTGTGCAGACAGGTCAACGGTGGCGTAGCTCAGTTGGTCAGAGCGAGGGATTCATAACCCCTAGGTCGGCGGTTCAATTCCGCCCGCCACCACCAATTAGCGGTTTCGCATGATCCCTGCATGTACCAAGAGCCCGCAAGATTCGAGGCAAGAGGGCTTCTGCCGTCTCCGTACCTCCTGGCGACTACCATCGAAGCCCGTCAATTGGTTGGTATCCTGGTGGGGGGATCTCCATTTGTGCCATGAGTCGGCTCCATTATCGCCCGGGGATGCCATCCTGTTGTAGGACATCGGCATGATCTGCGATTCTTCATCGGCCGGACTGACCTCGTCCTTCGCCGGCGGGTCCACCTCGGGCGGCTGGGGTTCTCGGCCATGCGGCTTCTTGCCGGCATGACGCTGCGCTTCCCGGCGCACTTGCTTTCCCTCATCGCCCCGGCGTTCCCACTAGAAACGCGCATCGACCTGCTCTTCGCCTTCGCAACCGAACTGCGCATAATGTATATTATGTTAAACGATGGATGCATAGAATTACGCAACTCCTGAGGAAAGCCGCCCCCCCTTGATCTAAGCTATAACCTGAATCCGTGCTCCCACCCTCTAAATAATTCATAACATATTGAATCCATTGTATAATTAGCCCATTTTCGATGTCACCCATTTGATCATGCCGCGCTTTGAAGTCAAGCAATCCAGCAAGCTGCAACTGACCTCGTATTCCGGCCTGGCGCTGATTGGCCAGTGCTGCCAGGCGGCGCAGGTGGAGGCGGTCATTGATCCGAAGATTCCGGTGTCGCAAGGCATGCGCACCTCGGACATCGTCAAGAGCGTGGTCGGGTTGTTGAGTCTGGGCAAGAGCGACTTCGAAGCCATCGAGCCGTTTCGGGAGGACCGCTTCTTCAAGGAGTCGCTGGGGCTGACGAAGGTGCCCGGAGCCGTGTGGCTGCGCCAGCGTCTGAATGCCAAGGCGGAAGCCATCCGCGATCTGGCCGATGAGCTTTCCCTGAGGCTGCTGGAGCGAACCGAGGCGCCGATCACGCCGCACAAGGGCTATGTCTGCTGCGACATCGATACCTTCGCCATGGACAATAGTGGCACGAAGAAGGAAGCGGTGTCGCGCACCTATCAGGGCTTCGACGGTTACACGCCGATTGCCGCCTATCTCGGCAACGAAGGCTGGAACACCGGGCTGGAACTGAGGCCAGGGTCCCGCCACTCGGCGTTCGAGACGCACTACTTCTACGAGCGGCTGTTTCCGCGCATCGAACGCCTGGTCAAACCGGATCAGCCCGTGCTGCTGCGCGAGGACAGCGGTTTCGACGGCGCACAGCTCCTGTTCGCCAAGGCCGCGGAGCGAGACCGGCAAGCCGCGCTGGGGCGAAGCCTCGACTTCATCTGCAAGTGGAACCCCCGCAAGCAGGACAAGGCGGCCTGGGTGGCGCGCGCCGAGGACGCGGGCGCCTTTGCCGAGACTCGCCCCGGTAAGCGCGAGGCCCTCCTGTCGCTGGACATCGAGCGCGCCTGGCACAAGGAGAAGCGCTCCTTCCGCCTGGTCGCCAGGGTCGTCGAGCGCACCATCGACAAGAAGGGCCAACACCTGCTGGCCCCGGAGGTCGAACTGGAAGGCTGGTGGACGACGCTCTCCTGTTCCGCCGAGGAAGTGATCGAACTCTACCAGCACCACGGCATGCATGAGCAGTTCCACTCCGAGTTGTTCGGCTCCGCCGAATCCTTCGCTTCGCTCAGGACCGCCACTGCGTGGCGTCCTGCGCCCTTCGGGCTTGTCAAGACCGACCTCGACCTGGAACGGCTGCCCTCGGGCAAGTTCGACACCCACGACGTGATCCTGCATCTGGCGGCCTTCGCCTACAACTGCCTGCGTCTCTTGGGACAGATCGGCCTGACTGGCGAGATTGCGCCGATCCGTCATCCGGCCAAGCGCCGCCGCATCCGGACCGTGCTGCAGGAGATCAGGTACCGGGCGGCGAAGTTCGTCGCCCATGCCCGCCGGCTGATCCTCGATTTCGGCCGTGGCGTGGCGGCAAACGTAGCCGTGTTCGTGATGCTTCAGAATCGGCTGTGGGCGGCGGCGTCCGGATGACGGGAAATGCCTGCCGCACGCCTCGAATCCCTGATTCCGGAACCCCGGAAGGGACAGTCTCGCGCAGGGAGCGGAAAATGAGCTGACGATAAGCGCACGCCAAGCAGATTGGCCCCGAAACCCCGGTCGAATGTTCCCCGGATCGCCGGTAGCGAGGGCAAATCCCAAGGGAGAGCGCTCGAAATTCATGCGTTCAGGCCCGATGGGAAGGTGTAAGCCGAGGGGAACACGGATTCAGGGGAGAGTGACGATGGAGATTCGACGCATCGACATTGCGGACGTTCTGAACGATAACCAGAGCCTTAGACAAACAGTCGAACAAGCCGTTAAGCATGCTTACCCGAATGCCGTAAAACTCGCTGCCACCGATACCGGTTTCAGCAAGAGTGAATTCCCGGAAACTTGCGAATGGTAAGAAAAATAAATTTTGACTATATTTTGAATGAAGATTTCTGGTCTGAGTAACATCTGTGGTTTTTCAGCCATCTGGCTTGGCACTTATAAAGCACTTACCGATATTTTTTCCAGCATGCTCGAATATATACTAACCTACCACCGCGGTATTTTTGTGACGCTATTTCTTTTGCCGATATCAGTAATCTACAGTGCATATGTAAATCTGAGAAATCGGGCCATGTTTCTCTGGCGGAGCGCGCCGGCTCGGCATGATGAAAAAGTCAAGGGAGTGATCCGGCAGATCACTCTGTGGAGAGAACAAGGCTGCAAGGGAAAATTGTGTACAGGGCGCTCCGGATGGAAAAGCATGAGCGAACTCGTGCCAAGATATAAATATTCTCACAGAAAAATCTATCTTGATTTATATGACGTTCTGGAAATCGATGCGGCTCGAGGTGTCGTAAGGGTTGAGCCGTTGGTCACGATGGGGCAGATATCGTCCAGCTTGAGGGCTAAGGGATGGATGCTTCCCGTGGTTCCCGAACTGAACGATTTGACGGTGGGTGGTTTGATCATGGGGTTCGGCGTCGAAACCAGCAGCCATAAATACGGCCTCTTTCAACAGATATGCGAATCTTTCGAGATCGTAACCGCGGAAGGAAAGCTGGTTCGCTGCAACCGCTCCGAAAATTCGGAGCTGTTTCATCAGATTCCGTGGAGTCACGGCACGCTCGGCTTTCTCGTGGCCGCCGAACTAAAAGTAATACCGTCGAAGCGTTATGTGCGATTGCATTACCAGCCCGTATTTTCTCTGGACGAAATGACAAGGCTATTCGAGTTCGAGTCGAGGAATGCCGAGAATGATTTCGTGGAAGGGATCGTCTACAGCAGAGACAAGGCCGTCATCATGTGCGGGAGACTGACTGACGTAGCGGGACGCGACGGCCCCATCAATCCCATCAACCGGTGGTATAAACCTTGGTTCTTCAAGCACGTGGAGAGCCATCTCCAAACGAGCCTGAACGGTGTTGAATATATTCCTTTGGAGGATTACTTTCACAGGCATACGCGGGGTTATTTCTGGATGATGGAAGATATCATTCCGTTCGGTAATCATCCGTTGTTTCGGGTACTATTGGGTTGGGCGCTGCCGCCCAGGATTGAGCTGCTGAAATATACCGAAACTGAGACCACGAGGGAACTGAGGGAGCGCCATCAGATGATTCAGGACATGCTGATGCCCATTCGATACCTGAGAAAATCCATCGAATATTTCGACGAGCAGACGGGGCTCTACCCTCTCTGGCTGTCTCCTATGTCGATAAGGCGCAACGGCCAGGATAATGGATTTGTCCATCCGTTCCGCGACGGGAACGGTGTCGAGGACGAGCTGTTCGTGGATATCGGCGCATACGGTGCCCTGAAAAGGAAAGACGTAGATGCCCGGTACGTGCTGACCCTGCTCGAACAGTTCGTGCTGCGGCATAAGGGTTATCAGGCGCTATATGCAAAAACGGCTCTGAGCCGCACCGACTTCAGGCAGATGTTCGATCATGGCGGCTACGATCGTCTGCGTGAACAATTGCCGTTATGCAAGCTGGCATTCGACGAGGTATATGACAAAGTATCGACAGCGGGTCGGGCAGCGCCGGTTGAAATCCGCCAAATGAGGAAGAACCGGTAGGAATCGCCCGATCATGGAATAAAGACTTGTCACAGCCAGGGTGTTTGAGGCAGAATCCTGAATCCATAAGATATGGATCAGCCATTTTTGTCGGAAATATTAGAGTTGTTTCCGATGATAACCGCATGATTACAAAGAAATTTTTAGATTCCAAAGGCCAGCGCCAAGCCCGAAAAAGCTATCTATGAATAGACTGAGTCGGTTTCTAATGCGATGCATCAAGCAATGAAAGGTCTTCATTCCTCCAATGGAGTGTTCGACGGAGATGCGAGTTCGCGCTTGCTTTTTGTTCTCGCGCCTTTGTTGATCTGCCAACGCGGGATGAGGATTGTTCTTGGAGGCTCTGGGTTTCTTATGAGGCAGGTGAATTCTGGCTTTATTCCCATAATCGGAAGCGGCCCCCAAGAACCCCAAATCCAACCAGACATCGGCACCGTCAAACCATGATAAGGCAGGATCGAACCATCGCTTCATCAGCGCATAATCATGAACACTGCCGGCCACGATACTTCCAACGAACAAAATTTGCCGTGCCAGGGTCGAAATGACTAGGGTTTTAACCGTATGGCGTTTTTTTTACCGCTATAGTGGGCTTTCTGCTGATCGTCATCCTGCGGCCTGACGCAACTGCATTCCACCCCGTCAATGATGATATCTCCATGTTTTTCAATCAGCTTCATCATCTCTCCCGGGGTCGTCAGCTCCCGCTCGGGCAGCAGATCAAGTTTCGCCAGGCTGCGCCGTAACACGGGCAGAAGTTGCGCCACATGGCGATGCGCGTGTCCCGAGCTGAAGCCAAAATGAAAGCCCAGGACATCGAAGGTACAGTAGGTCTTGAGGTAATGCAAAATGAAGAACAGCTTCTTATCTATCCGATCGAGATAGCCCACATGGCCACCTTTGGGTACCCGTTTTATTTCGCCTTGCTGAACGCGTTCTTGCTGAAGCTCCGCATGAGCCTCCTCAAAGATAGGGCAAAGCTTGGCGAATTGCGCCTTACTCATTCCGATCAGGGCTCTGACGGTACGCTCACTGGTTTCTTCCATGAACTTTTCAAAAATCATTGGCTGACATCATTCGATTGTTGTTAATTGTTTTATACCACAACAAATCCATTTATTTCAACGGAAGCAACTCTATTCATAAGCTTATGACAAATCGAATTTCCCTGTCGGCTCCCATTGGCGCCGGGCACAGGTGGCGGTCTGTGTTGCTGCGAAGAGCGACGCGACTGATCGGTACGCTGACTTTTCCGCCGCTCCTGGCGGCCTGCGCTCACTCCCTGCCGCCAGCCGGCCATCATTCGATGTCGCATCGCGATGCCGAATCGCCCCGCCGGAAGCCGGACGACCCGTCCTACCTTCGGCTTCCCTCGGACTTGGCGCTTCTCCAGGACCGGCTCGCCAACCGTCTCTGGGACGGCGATTTGCCCATAGGGGAAGAACCCGACACCGCAAGGACGCAGGGAAGCAAGAGACGAAAAGCAAAGGCGACGCCCGGCCTGCGCCTCACCAGGACGATTTCCAGCCAGCCGGGGAAAGATGGCCTGTGGCAGCATATCAGGCAAAAGTTGGTTCTGGGCGAGATTCGGCACGAAGCGGTGGACGCCGAAATCGAGTCCATCACCCATAACCCGGCCCATCTCGATGCGCTGGCAAGGCGGGGCGAGCCCTTTCTGCATTATCTGGCGAGCGAAATCGAGCGCAAAGGCTTGCCCATGGACGTACTTGTCGTCCCGATGGTCGAAAGCGCATTCGACCCCCAGGCGCTATCACCCCGCGATGCCGCCGGCCTGTGGCAGATCGTGCGGAGCACGGGTGAAGAACACGGGCTCACCGTGGGCGAAAACTATGATGGCCGTTACGACATACATGCCTCGACGTCCGCCGCCCTGTCTTACCTGAAGCATCTCGGCGCCGTCTTCAAAGGCGACTGGCTGCTGGCCCTGGCGGCCTACAACGCCGGCGAGGGGGCGGTGCAGCGGGCGGTCGCGGCAAGCCTCAAAGCCGGCCGCGGCGGCAGTTTCTGGACGCTCGATCTGCCGGCCGAAACCCGGGCCTATGTGCCTCGGATACTGGCGTTGTCCAGCATTATCGCCAATCCGGAAGGCTACGGGCTGAAGCTTCGGAAAATCCAGGACAAGCCTTATCTGGCGAGGGTAGAGATCGATTCGAAGGTGCGTGTGGCCGAAGTCGTCGCCGGATCGGGACTCCCCGAGCAGGAGTTTTTCAAGATGAACCCTGCCCTCAAACCCGGCGTGCAACCGCCCAAACGCAGCTACGACGTTTTGCTGCCGGTCGAGAGCGCCGCGGTCCTGGCGTCGAGCCTCGATGGCGCGAAACCGGCAACGCCCCGGAAAAGCGGCGGCCGGCGCGGCGCCACGCTGTCGGCTCTCAGCCGGCAACCCGGGCACGGTTAGCAGCTCATCGCGGTGCCAGAGGGCTTTCCGGAAAGTCGATCCCCTCCCAGCCGTATTTCATGAAAGTCCGGATGTTGCGATGGTCGTCGCCGTCCGGACGTCCGAGTACGTCCTGCCAGTAGTAGTCGCCGAACAGTGCGAGGGTTTCGGCGGCCGACAGCCCATGCAGTCGGGCGAAACCGAAAATTTTGCACGAACCCGAGTTGGTGCCGGCCGGATTGATCACGGCGTCATTCCCCAGCCCGTTGCGAAATTCCGTGGGAGTGAAATGATAAGCTGAGTCGATCGCCTGGATGGCGTCGTTGAAGGCGATGCGGTCGCCTTGCCGTACGCGGGCAATGAGTTCTTCTGTCGTCATGGTTGTTTGATTGAAATCAGTATGGGGTCGAGTTTCTCGAGCACGTTTTCCATCAGGATGGGTTGCGCTTCGGCGTTCGGGTGCAGACCGTCGGACTGCAGCAGGTGGTCGTTGCCCCCTACCCCGTCGAGAAAAAATGGCAGGACCTGGACCTTTTTCTCCTCGGCGAGTTCCTGGTACACCCGTTCGAAGACTTCCGCATAGCGGCCACCATAATTCGGCGGAAGCTTCATGCCCAGGACCAGGACCTGCGCCCCGGCCGACCGCGCCTGATCGATCATGGCGCCGAGGTTGGCTTTCAGTGCAGCCGGCGGCAGTCCGCGCAGGCCGTCGTTGGCGCCGAGTTCCAGGATCACGATCCGGGGGCTGTGCGCGGCCAGCGCCGGTGGCAGGCGGGCCAGTCCGCCGGCGCTGGTATCACCGGGAATACTGGCGTTGACCACGGCGATGTTCCGGGTCCGCAGTTTTTCCTCCAACAATGCCACCCACCCCTTGCCGCTGTCCGCCAGGCCGTAGCCGGCACTGAGGCTGTCGCCTACGACGAGCACCGAAGTCGCCTCGGCGGAATCCGCAGGAGGGGGGAATCCCAAGATGAAACCAGACATGATGGACAAGAACAGCAACGATGCCGGACCGGGGAGCGAGCGCGCTTTGATCATGGCGAAACAGGTGGGCAAATGGGTCGAGAACGCCGGTGAAAGGCTCGATATCTTGACAGGTGTGGACCTGGCGATCAAACCGGGCGAGAGCGTCGGGATCGTCGGCACCTCCGGTTCCGGCAAGTCGACCCTGCTCGGCCTGCTCGCCGGGCTCGACCGACCGTCAGCAGGCGAGATCGAGCTCGACGGCCGCCGCCTTTCACACCTGGACGAAGACGCCTTGGCGCGGCTGAGGGCGCAGCGGGTCGGCTTCGTATTCCAGTCGTTCCAGCTCCTGCCGAGTTTCACCGCCCTGGAAAACGTCATGCTGCCGCTGGAGCTCGCCGGCCGTCTCGACGAAGCCCAGGACCGGGCGCACCGGATGCTGTCCCGGGTCGGGCTCCAGCATCGTCTGGGCCACTATCCCCGCCAGTTGTCCGGTGGGGAGCAGCAGCGATTGGCCTTGGCCCGCGCCTTCGTCACGGTGCCGGCGATCCTTTTCGCCGACGAGCCGACCGGGAACCTCGACGACCGCACCAGCCAGACCGTTATCGACATGCTGTTCGATCTCAACCACGAGCATTGCACGACGCTGGTCCTGGTGACGCACGACGCCCGCCTCGCCTCGCGTTGCGATCGCCTGATCCGGCTGGAGGCCGGGCGGATCCTCGAGTCATGAGCGCCGCCCGCAATTTCCGCCTGGCCTGGCGGCTTGCCAGACGTGACTGGCGGGGCGGCGAACTCGGCGTCCTGCTCGTCGCCCTGGTGATCGCCGTGGCCGCCACCGCCGCCACCCAGTTGTTCGGCGATCGGCTGGCCCGCACCATGGTCGACCATGCGGCGGAGTTCATCGCCGGCGACCTGACGCTGGCGAGCCATCGCAAGATTCCGTCGGAGTGGATCGAGCAATCGGAGATCCTGGGCTTGAAGCACGCGGCCAGCGTGGAATTCCCCAGCGTGCTCATGGAGAACGACCAGATTTTGCTGGGAGGGATCAAGGCGGTGAGCCCTGCCTACCCCTTGCGCGGCGAACTCCGCACCCGGGCTGGGGAAGCGGCGGACGAAAAGCCGGCGAGGGACATCCCGCAACCGGGCACGGTATGGGTCGAATCCCGGGTGCTGGGTACCCTTGGCCTCACGATCGGTGCTCCGCTCACGGTCGGCAGCGCGCAATTCCGCATCGAGCGGCTCCTCACCCATGAGCCGGACCGGCGCGGGGACCTTTACAGCCTCTCGCCGCGCGTGATCATGAACCTCGGGGATCTGCCGGCCACTCGGGTCATTCAGCCCGGCAGCCGGGTGCACTACTACGACATGTTCGCGGGGGAGGACGCCGCCGTGGGGCGGTTCAAGACCTGGCTCAAGCCCCGTTTGCAGCGTGGCGACCGGCTGCTGGACGTGCACGAGGACCGTCCCGAGGTCGGCACCGCATTGAACCGCGCCGACCGCTACCTTGGCATGACCAGCGTGATGGTCGTGTTGATCGCGGGAGTGGCGATCGGTATGAGCGCCCGGCGTTACACCGAGCGTCATTCCGATACGACCGCCCTGCTCAAATGCATGGGGGCGGGGAAGAACGACATCCTGGCGATCTATGCCTTCGTCCTGGTGAGTGTGGGCCTGCCCGGCACGGTGCTCGGCAGCGCCCTCGGCTATCTCGTCCAGGCCGGCATCGCCCGGTCGGTCGCGGGACTCCTGCCCCACAGCCTGGCCCAGCCCGGACTGGAGGGGTTGCTGACCGCGCCGCTGATGGGACTGGTGGTCCTCGCTGGATTCGCCATCCCGCCGTTGCCGGGGCTGATGCGTGTGCCGCCGCTGCGAGTCCTGCGGCGCGACCTCGGGCCCACCCCGCCCAGCGTCTGGCTGAGCCTTGGATTCGCCGTCCTGGCTTTGGGCGCCCTCCTGTTGCGGCCCGCCCGCGACCCCGCGCTGGTAGCGCTCATCCTCACGGGCGGCGCGGCGGCGCTGGCGGGCTTCCGCCTGTGCCTCGGCGGTATTCTGCGCTTGCTGCCGGCGCTGCTGCGGCGGCGTCCTCTGATCTGGCGTCTCGGCCTGCACAATCTGCTGCGCCGGCGGCGGCTCGCCTCGTTTCAGATCATAGGGTTCGGCCTGGCCATGGCCGCCATGCTGGTCAGCTACATCGTACAGAACGAACTCGTGTCCGAATGGAAACGGCAGCTGCCGGACGATGCACCCAACTATTTCGCGCTCAATCTGCAGGAGGCCGAACTGGACCGGTTCCGGCGCTCCCTCGCGGCCGAATCGATCGAAAGCGGCGAGCTCTATCCCATCGTTCGGGGGCGTCTGGTAAGTGTGGACGGGATCGACGCACGGAAGCTCGCGCCGAAGGATTCGCAGGCCGAAGCTGCCATCGAGCGGGACCTCAGCCTGACCTGGAGCGAGGTCCCGCCTTCCGGCAACCGCATCGTCCGGGGCCGCTGGTGGTCGGGTGTTCCTCAACGGGTGTCGGTGGAGGAGAAGCTTGCCGCTGAACTGGGCATCCGCACCGGTGCCCAGCTTACGTTCGATGTCGCCGGCGCCCGGGTGGAAGCGACGGTCGAAAGCATACGCAGCGTTCGCTGGGACGCCATGACCCCGAATTTCTACATGATATTTTCGCCCGGCAGCCTGCAGGACCAGCCGCGCACCTATCTGACCAGCTTTCACGTTCCTCCGGGGCGGAGCGCCGCGCTCAATGCCCTGGTCAAGGCGTTTCCGGGCATCACCCTCCTGGATGTCGACGCCCTGCTGAAACAATTTCAATCGATCCTGCAGCAGGTGACGCTGGCGGTCCAGGTCGTTCTGGGGTTCGCGGTGGTTGCCGGTTTCACGGTTCTCTTCGGGGCGGTGCACGCCACGGCGGAGGAACGGATGCGGGAGGACGCCCTGTTGCGGGCCATCGGCGCGGAGGCGCCGCTTCTGAAAACGAGCCAGTGGATAGAGTTCGCGAGCCTAGGGTTTCTTGCCGGTATCCTTGCCGCCGCCTGCGCCGAACTGGTCGGTGCCGTGGTATTTTCCCGGGTGATGAATCTGATGCCGCAGGCACACCCCTGGCTATGGCTCGCCGCGCCCTGCCTGGGCGCGATGAGTGTGGGACTTGCGGGGCGATGGAGCGTCCGCAGGGTCGTCAATACGAGCCCCAACGACGTCCTGCGTGACCTGTCCTAAAAGGAGAAGGGAAAAGGCTTTGCACGGAGCGGCGATGGGAGGTTCAATCCCCTGCCCAACCCATCGCCGACAGTACTCAATTCGTGGACACGTTGACCTTGGAAGTCCAGCCGCTCTTGCCTTCGCAGGGACCGTCCAGGATCTTGAGCTTCACGAAGGGCAAAGCGCCCACGATCGATTCTTCTTCCACCGTTGCCCGGGTACCCGATTTCACCACGCAGACCTTCTGCTCGTCGTTTTCTTCTTCCCCCGAAGCCACGTTCATCAGTCCGGGCGCCGCGGTCAGCTGGGAGTCGCCCACGTTGGGGTTGGACACCACCACCGTCTGGCCGACCTGGACCGCGGTCTTGACCTGGACCTCTCCGTTCCCGCCACCGCCCATGGCCAGGGCGAGCAGGATCACGACCAGTGCCCCGCCGATCACATACAGCACTTTCGGATTGGCCTTGAGCGTGTCTAAAATGCTTGGCTTAGCGGATCCTTCGCTATTGTTTTCGTTAGACATTCGTTATTACCTCCTCTTTGGGATCAAGTCTCCCCTTCCCAGGGTACGCGCACGTTACCATGTTGCCCCATCTTCGAACAAGGAGGGCGGTTCCGGCCGGGATTCAACGGCTAGCGGCGTCTCCGGTACACTGTATCGCATGATGAGAAAACATCCGCGAATGGCTGGCGGAGCCGGAGGTTTCGCATGAACGACAAGCGTCCCGCGGTCCAGGGAGGCGCTTCCGGCGTCGATGCCTTTTTGGCCGAAATGGCCGCGGTGCGGCGGCTCAAGCCGGCATCGAGCCCTGGCCGTCTGATCTTTGCCCTCGACGCCACGGCGAGTCGCGAACCCACCTGGCGCCGGGCCGCCCGCCTCCAGGCTCAGATGTTCGAGGTCGCGGCGGAAACCGGCCGGCTGGCCATACAGGTCTGCTATTACCAGGGATTCGACGGCTTCGAAGCGCTGCCCTGGCATACCGAGGCCGAGCCGCTGCGGCGGGAAATGGAGCGCATCGGCTGCGTCAGTGGCTACACCCAGTTGGACCGGGTGCTGCGCCATGCGCTGGCGGAAAATCGGCGGCAGGCGGTGAACGCGCTCGTGTTCGTCGGCGACGCCCTGGAAGAGGACGGCGCGGTGCTTTGCGGCCTGGCCGGAGAACTCGGCCTGCACGGAGTCCGCATCTTCATGTTCCAGGAAGGCGACGAGCCCGAAGTCGAAGCCGTATTCCGGAAGATTGCCCGATTGAGCCGCGGAGCCTATGCCCGCTTCGATGCCGGCAGCCCGGATCGCCTCGCCCGCCTGCTCCGGGCCGCGGCCGCCTACGCCGCGGGGGGCATCCATTCGATGCAGGCACTGCCGGAGCGCGGGAACGCGGAGATACCCGAATTGACCCGCCAGTTGCGTCAGCCTTGATCCAGATCGTCCTCCTGCTCCTGATCCTGCTGCTCGTCCTGCCGGCTTTGGCAACCTTTCTGCGCGCCATGGGTCCCGCCCTGGCCGGGAGACTTCGGCGGGTCGCGTTGTGGCTCGTTCTGTTGCTGTTCGTGGGGCTGGCGGCCACCGGCCGGCTCGGCTGGGTCGTGCCGCTCGCCGGCGCCTTGCTGGCGGCCTTGCTGCGGCTGCTGCCCGGCCTGATTCCCCTGCTGCCGATCCTGCAACGGCTATGGCGCCGGAAAACCTTCGACGCCGCGGGAGAATCGGTGGTGGAAACGCCATTCCTGCGGATGCGCCTGGACCTGACCACGGGGGAAATCCGGGGCGAGGTGCTCGCCGGAAGGCAGGCCGGCCGCCAGCTCTACGATCTGAGTCCGGCGGATCTGCGGGAACTCCATGCCGACCTGCTGCGGGCCGATGCCGAATCCGCCCGTCTGCTGGAGGCCTACCTGGACCGCGTGATGGGGGCCGGCTGGCGGGCCGGCGCGGGGGCGGAGGATGCGGCTGCCGGCGCGTCGCAATCAGGCAAAATGAGCCGCGCCGAAGCGCTGGCGATACTGGGGCTGAAGGAAGGCGTGCAGCGCGAGGCCATCGTCGACGCGCATCGGCGGCTGATGCAGAAGCTGCACCCCGACCGGGGCGGATCGGACTATCTCGCGGCCAAGATAAATCAGGCGAAGGACGTGCTGCTGCGCGAAAACCGCTGACCGCGCGCTCAAACGCGTTAAAATTCGCAGACACGAGGCCCGCTTCGTCCCGCCCATCCCGACCACCTCACCGCTCATGTATTCCAGCCCATCCCATCGAAACCCGGAAACCGCCGGCCCCACCTCCCTCATTGCGGCACGGGGGAGCCTCCTTTGATGAGGAAGGACGGCCCGGTCCGTAATGCCTTGCAGGTGAACGCCGACGACGGTCCTTGCGGTCCGGCGCTTCGGCAGTTCCTCGCCAGGCTGGAAAAATGCTACGTGCGCAAGGACGACCATCTGGCGAAAACCGGCGCGGCCCGGCCCGCGGATCATCGCCGGAACCTGTACTCGCTCCAACTGGCGAACCTGCGGCTGCGCTGGCTCGCGTCGAGCGCAACGCCGCCCCAGATCACCGTGATCGGCCCGACACAGGCCGGCAAGAGCTCCGTGATCAACTGGCTCCTGGGCGAGAATGCCGCCGTGGCGAGTCCGCTGGCGGGATTCACCCGGCATCCACAAGGATTCGCCTATGGCTGCGAGGGGGAGGCCGTTTCCGCGCTGCTCCGGTACTTCGAGCCCCTGCAGCCGAGGCGAATTTCCGAGCTGCCCGCCGAGGATTTCCGGTTTTTCGGTTTCGAGCCGGCGCATGCCGGCCTTCCCCGGCTGGGCTGTCCCGTCACCGTGTGGGACACGCCGGATTTCGATTCGATCGATTCGGAGCGGTACCGGGGCGGCCTGCTCCGGGCCATCGCCCTGTCGGATCTGCTGGTCTGTGTGCTCAGCAAGGACAAGTATGCAGACCAGTCGGTGTGGGAACTGCTGGCCATGATCGAGCCGCTCGGCATCCCCAGCCTCATCTGCCTGAACAAGACCCCCGCCGCGGCCGCTGAGACGGTGGTACGTTCGCTGACAGGGAAGTGGCGCCAGGCGCGGCGCGACGCCACGCCTCCCATCGTCGCCCTGCCCTATCTGGGCGCCGACGCTCTCGAACCTCCCGGTGTGGACGCGCTGGTCGCAGCAGCCCGGACCCTCCTCCGGCAAACGGACCGGCCGCGCCAGACCCTGGGACTGCAACGGTTTCTGCGGGCGAATTGGGAAAACTGGCTCGCGCCGGTCCGCGTGGAGCAGAAGGCTCAGGAGGACTGGCGCGCCCTGGTCGGCCGGGCGGTGGTTTCGGCGAACCGGATCTACCGCCGTGACTATCTCGACCACCCCCATCATTACGAGACCTTCCAACGCGCGCTGGCCGAACTGCTGACCCTGCTGGAAATCCCCGGCGTCGCGCGGGTGTTGACGCAGATGCGACGGATCATGACCTGGCCGGTCAGGCAGATCGGGCAGCTCGGACGGCGCTGGCGGCCCGATGCCGCAAATCTGGGCAGCGAGCAGTCGGTGCTGCAGCAGACCGCCTTGCACGTCATGCTCACGCTGCGCCAGGAGGTGGCCGAGATCGCCGAGAACGCGACGGAAACGCGGCCGTGGTGGCTGGCGCTGGGGCGCGAGCTCGGCCAGAGGCAAGCTGTTGCCGTCGGCCGTTTCTCGCAGGCCGCCTCGGCCTACGCGCGGGAGTTCGAGCCGGAAGTCGAAAAGACGGCGCATGCGCTGTACGACCGTCTGCGGGAACATCCGGCGGTGCTCAACGGCCTCAGGGCCACCCGTGTCACCACCGATGCGGCGGCACTGGCGGTCGGACTGCACACGGGAGGGATCGGATTGCAGGATTTCGTGATCGCTCCGGCCATCCTCTCGCTCACCTCGCTGCTGACCGAGAGCGCGCTGGGCCACTACGTCCAGCGGGCCGCCGAGGACCTGAAAAGACGCCAGGCCGCCGCCGTGAGTGGTTTGTTCGACGATCACCTCGCGGCAACTCTCCTCCGGTTGCCCGAGGACATGCCTTACGACACCGGTTTCTTCATTCCCGTCGACGCCATCGAAGCGGCGGAACGGGAACTCGCCGGTACATCCTGAGAAATCATGAATCAGCAGGAATATTCGACCCTCCGGAGCGAAGTCCTCGCCTGGGTCCAGGCGCTGGCGCATGCCGGCTGGCTCAGCCGCGACGATCTCGAGCCCTTCGCCGGCCAGGACGACACGAGCCCGGGCACGCTGTTCGACGGCAGCGTCCACCGGCCTCTGGTGATCGGCTTTTTCGGCGGAACCGGCGTCGGCAAGAGCTCGTTGCTCAACCGCCTCGCGGGCGCGGCGATCGCCAGGGTGAGCGTCGAACGGCCGACCTCGCGCGAGGTCTCGCTCTATGCCCACGAATCGGTGCGGCTCGACCGCTTCCCGGCCGGCCTGCCCCTGGAGCGGGTCCGACTGGCCCACCACCACAACGACGCCCTGCGCCGGCTGGTCTGGGTCGACATGCCGGACATCGACAGCGCCGAAACCGCCAACCGGGACCTGGCGTTGCGCTGGCTTCCTCACATCGACCTCCTGATCTACGTGGTCAGCCCGGAGCGCTATCGCGACGATTGCGGCTGGAGGATGCTGATGGAGCAGCGCGGAACCCACGCCTGGGCCTTCGTCATGAACCAGTGGGACCACGGCGATCCCATGCAGATCCAGGATTTCCTCGGTCTGCTGAAAAACGGCGGTTTCGCCGAACCCTACCTGTTCCGCACCCAATGCGCCAGCGACGACGGTGCGCCCGCCGTGGCGGACGATTTCGCGGCATTGGAAAGCCTGATCGAAGAACTGGCGGACAAACATCTGGTCGACCAGATCGATGCCCAGGCGCTGGCCTACCGCGCCCGGCAACTGCAAACCTGCCTCGGCGCGGTCAAGTCGCGCCTGGAGCAACGTCCGGCGTGGGAGGCGCTGCGTGCCCGCTGGGAGGCGCAATGGGAGGGGGCCACGGCCGAGATCGAGGGGGGCCTCGCCTGGGTAACGGAGCGGGCCGCGGCGGAATTTCTGGCGGGCCGGCTCAAGTCGCTGAATCCGCCGGAACCCGCCGCCGGCCGGGATGCCCCGCCCGTCAACGCTGTCTGGGACCCGTGGGCGCAGCAGCGGTGGGAGGATACCCTCGCAGCCCTGGCCGTCGACGCGGACGACCGGCAGTTGCCGCGGCAGCCCTTGCAGCAGGCGCTGGCGCCTTTATCGGCCGGCGCATCCGCCACGGTCGCCAAGCGGGTCGAGGAGCGGCTGCGCGGCGCCCTCTCCCGGCCGGGCAACCGCCTGCAGCGGGTGCTTTACCGCCTCTGCTGGATGCTCGCCTTGCTCTTGCCGCTGGCGGCGTCCGGCTGGGTCACGTTCAACGTAGTGACGTTCTATTACCGCAGCAGCACCGAGCATCTGGGTTATCTGGGCGTCGATTTCGCCGTCCACAGCGCCCTTTTGATCATCCTGGCGTGGCTGCTGCCCTACCTGTTGTACCGAGCCCTCAAACCGTCCACGGAGCGGGCCGCCCTGCGGGGAATCCGCGCGGGCCTCGAGGTCGGACTGGCTGAAATCGGAGCCGGGGTGTCCCAATCCCTGGATCACCTCGGGCGCCGCAGCGAACTGCTCTCCGACACCGCGTCCGAATGGCTCAAGTCCTGTGAAAACCCCACAGATGACAAGGCCTTTGAGGATTCCAGAATCGCCAGGCTGCTGGCGAAACGCTGAACGGCAAGGCCATACGTCGTTGAGCGGACAAGACAAAAGTGCTTTAATTTTCCGGCTAACTCCTGTTGCACCGGATTGCCGTTGTGCTATAAATCCATACTACTTTAATCAACTATTTCGTTAGGCACTCACGAGACGCACCATGACGCAGACCGAATGGGACCGCGATGCGGTGACGGAAGTCATCGAACAGAAGAAATCCATGCCGGGGGCGCTTTTGCCCATTCTTCACGGAATCCAGGACCGCATCGGGTTCATTCCGGAAGACGCGGTTCCGCAAATCGCCAAGGCACTGAATCTTTCGCGGGCCGAAGTCCATGGCGTCATCAGCTTCTACCACTATTTCCGCACCACGCCGCCGGGCAAGCGCACGATCCACCTGTGCCGCGCCGAATCCTGCCAGGCGATGGAATCCGAGGCCCTGGAGGCGCACATCAAGGCGCGCCTCGGCATCGGCTACCATGAAACCACGGCGGACGGCGCCTTCAGCCTGGAACCGGTGTATTGCCTCGGGAATTGCGCCTGCTCCCCCTCGATGATGATCGACCATGAGGTGCATGGCCGCGTCACCCCGCAGAGCTTCGACGCGATCATCAATGAATTGAAGGAGATCGCCGCATGATTACCGTTTACGTTCCCCGCGACTCCAGTGCTCTCGGGCTCGGCGCCGAACGGGTGGCCAACGCCATCCAGGTGGAGGCCGCCAAGCGCGGCGCTGCGATCAATCTCGTCCGCAACGGCTCGCGCGGCCTGTATTGGCTCGAACCCATGGTGGAGGTCGCCACGCCCGCCGGCCGGGTCGCCTACGGTCCGGTGCAGCCGGGCGACGTTCCCGGTCTGTTCGACGCCGGCTTCCTCGAAGGCAAGGCGCATCCATTGTGCCAGGGACCGACGGAGGAGATACCCTACCTGAAGAACCAGGAACGCCTGACCTTCGCCCGCGTCGGCATCACCGACCCGGTCAGCCTGGACGATTACCTGGCCCACGAGGGCTACCGCGGGCTGCGCAACGCATTGGGGCTGGAACCCGCCGCCATCGTCGAGGAAGTGACCACTTCCGGGCTGCGGGGCCGCGGCGGCGCCGCCTTCCCCACCGGCATCAAATGGAAGACGGTGCTCAACACCCCCGCCAAGCACCAATCGGCAGGACAGCCGATTGGCACGCGGAACGCGCCCGAAGGGGGCAGCGCCAAGGACGCGCTGCCTGAAAAGTACATCGTCTGCAACGCCGACGAGGGCGATTCCGGCACCTTCTCCGACCGGATGATCATGGAAGGCGATCCCTTCGTGCTGATCGAGGGCATGACCATCGCCGGCCTCGCCGTGGGGGCGACCCAGGGCTACATCTACCTCCGCGTCGAATATCCGCATGCCGATGTCGCCTTGAACCAAGCCATAGCTGCCGCCCTCGAGGCCGGCTATCTGGGCGATGACATCCTCGGCAGCGGTAAGCGCTTCCACGTGGAAGTCCGTCTGGGCGCCGGCGCCTATGTCTGCGGCGAAGAAACTGCCCTCATGGAGAGCATCGAAGGCAAGCGCGGCATGGTCCGCTTCAAGCCGCCGCTGCCGGCCATCGAAGGCCTGTTCGGCCAGCCCACGGTCGTCAACAACGTGATCTCGCTGGCCTCGGTGCCGATCATCCTGGACAAGGGCGGCAAGTACTACGCCGACTACGGCATGGGCCGCTCGCGCGGCACCCTGCCGTTGCAGCTCGCCGGGAACGTCAAGCGCCCGGGCCTGATCGAGAAGGCCTTCGGCATGACCCTGCGCGAGCTGCTGTACGACTACGGCGGCGGCTCCGCCAGCGGGCGCCCGATCCGCGCCGTGCAGGTCGGCGGTCCGCTGGGCTCCTATATGCCTGAATCCCAGTTCGACACCCCGCTGGACTACGAGGCGTTCAGCGCCATCTGGGCCGTGCTCGGTCACGGCGGCGTCGTGGTGTTCGACGATACGGTGGACATGGCGAAGATGGCGCGCTATGCCATGGAATTCTGCGCGATCGAGTCCTGCGGCAAGTGCACGCCCTGCCGCATCGGTTCGACCCGCGGGGTGGAAGTCATCGACCGCATCATCGACGACCAGGACCGGGCGAAGAATCTGGCATTGCTGCGGGACCTGGGCGACACCATGCTGGCCGGCTCCCTGTGCGCGCTGGGCGGCATGACGCCCTACCCCGTGCTCAGCGCCCTCAACCATTTCCCGGAAGATTTCGGCGAGAAGAGCGTGGCGCAGGTCGCCTGACGCCGCCCTTCCCTGACGGGTGCCCTGCAAGCACCGACCACGAGAGGAGATAGCCCCATGGCTCTATTACAAGACAAAGATTTCGGCACGCCGCCCAGCGCTTCCGACAAAATGGTGACCCTGGAAATCGACGGCTTCACCGCCACTGTGCCGGAAGGCACGTCGGTCATGCGGGCGGCCGCCAGCATCGGCATCGACATTCCCAAGCTCTGCGCCACCGACAGCCTGGAACCTTTCGGCTCCTGCCGCTTGTGCGTGGTTCAGATCGAAGGCGGGCGCGGGCTTCCGGCCTCCTGCACCACGCCCGTGTTCGAGGGCATGAAGGTCGTGACCCAGAACGACCGACTGGCCCAGGTCCGCCGCGGCATCATGGAGCTGTACATCTCCGATCATCCGCTCGACTGCCTTACCTGCTCCGCCAACGGCAACTGCGAACTGCAGGACATGGCCGGCGTGGTCGGTCTGCGGGAAGTGCGCTACGGTTACGAAGGCGAGAACCATTTCGATGCGAAGAAGGATCTGAGCAATCCCTACTTCCAGTTCGAGCCCTCCAAGTGCATCGTCTGCTCGCGCTGCGTCCGCGCCTGCGAACAGACCCAGGGCACCTTCGCCCTCACCATCGACGGCCGCGGCTTCGAATCCAAGATTTCGCCCGGACAGAACCAGTCCTTCATGGATTCAGAGTGCGTCTCCTGCGGCGCCTGCGTCCAGGCCTGCCCGACCGCGACCCTGATCGAAAAGTCCGTGGCCGAGAAGGGCCAGGCCGACCATTCGATCATCACCACCTGCGCTTACTGCGGGGTCGGCTGCTCGTTCAAGGCCGAGATGAAGGGTTCCGAGGTCGTGCGCATGGTGCCGGACAAGAACGGCCAGGCCAATCACGGCCATTCCTGCGTCAAAGGCCGCTTTGCCTTCGGCTATGCGACCCATCCGGACCGCATCACCTCGCCAATGATCCGCAAGAGCATCCACGATCCCTGGCAGAAGGTGAGCTGGGAAGAGGCGGTCGACTACGCGGCATCCGAGTTCAAGCGCATCCAGGCCAAGTACGGCAAGGATTCCGTCGGCGGGCTCACCTCCAGCCGCTGCACCAACGAGGAAGCTTACCTGGTGCAGAAACTGGTCCGCGCCGCCTTCGGCAACAACAACGTCGACACTTGCGCCCGGGTCTGTCATTCGCCCACCGGCTACGGCCTCAAGCAGACCCTGGGCGAATCGGCCGGCACCCAGACCTTCGACTCGGTGATGAAGTCCGACGTGATCATGGTCATCGGCGCCAACCCGACCGACGGCCATCCGGTGTTCGGCTCGCTGATGAAGAAGCGGGTACGCCAGGGCGCCAAGCTCATCGTGGTCGATCCGCGCGACATCGACATGGTTCGCTCTCCGCACATCCAGGCCGACTACCACCTGAAATTGAAACCCGGCACCAACGTTGCGGTGGTGACCGCCCTCGCCCACGTCATCGTCACCGAGGGGCTGGTCGACGAAGCCTTCGTCAACGAGCGCTGCGAAGTGGATTCTTTCAACAAATGGAAGGATTTCGTCGCCCAGGAACGCAACTCTCCGGAAGCCATGGAATCCGTCACCGGCGTACCGGCGCAAACCGTTCGTGAAGCCGCCCGGCTCTATGCGACCGGGGGCAATGCCGCCATCTACTATGGCCTGGGGGTGACCGAACACAGCCAGGGCTCGACGACGGTCATCGGCATCGCCAACCTGGCGATGGCCACCGCCAACGTCGGCCGCGAAGGCGTAGGCGTCAACCCGCTGCGCGGCCAGAACAACGTGCAAGGCTCCTGCGACATGGGCTCCTTCCCGCACGAACTGCCCGGCTACCGCCACGTCTCCGACGCCACGATCCGCGCCCAGTTCGAGGCGGCCTGGAACGCCAAGCTGGACCCCGAACCGGGCCTGCGCATCCCCAACATGTTCTCGGCGGCGCTGGACGGCAGCTTCAAGGGCCTCTATTGCGAAGGCGAGGACATCGCCCAGTCCGATCCGGACACCCAGCATGTATTCGCGGCGCTGGAAGCGATGGAATGCGTCGTCGTCCAGGATCTGTTCCTGAACGAAACCGCCAAGTTCGCCCATGTCTTCCTGCCCGGCGCATCGTTCCTGGAGAAGAGCGGCACGTTCACCAACGCGGAACGGCGCATTTCGCCGGTGCGCCGGGTGATGCCTCCGTTGGCCGGTTACGAGGACTGGCAGGTGACCCAGATGCTGGCCAACGCCCTGGGCTATCCGATGAACTACAGCCATGCCTCGGAGATCCTGGACGAGATCGCCAGCCTGGTGCCGACCTTCACCAAGGTCAGTTTCAAGCGTCTGGACGAAGTCGGCAGCCTGCAGTGGCCGTGCAACGAGGAGGCGCCGGACGGCACGCCCACCATGCACGTCGACCATTTCGTGCGGGGGAAAGGCCGGTTCATGCTCACGGAATACGTGCCCACCGAGGAGCGCACCAGCAGCAAATTCCCGCTGATCCTGACCACGGGCCGCATCCTGTCCCAGTACAACGTAGGCGCGCAGACCCGCCGCACGGCGAACACGGCCTGGCATCCGGAAGACCGCCTGGAGATCCATCCGCACGACGCCGAAAACCGCGGCATCAACGACGGCGACTGGGTCGGCATCAAGAGCCGCCAGGGCGAGACGGTGCTGCGGGCCGTAGTTTCCGAGCGCATGCAGCCCGGAGTGGTCTACACCACCTTCCATTTCCCGGAATCCGGCGCCAACGTCATCACCACCGACAATTCGGACTGGGCCACCAACTGTCCGGAATACAAGGTGACTGCCGTGCAGGTGACCAAGGTCAACGCGCCTTCGGAGTGGCAGGAGAAGTTCCGCAGCTTCACGGAAGAGCAGTTGTCCTTCCTGGAAAAGGCCACGGCGGGCTGATTCCGTATGATGGGCCCGGCCGCGACCGTCTTCGACCCCGTACTTCGCCCGAGCGGCGGGGACGACGCGCCGGGTGCGTGGGACCGGGAAGACGGGAGCCGGCCCAGCCACAGTCGGGTCACGGTCAAGCGCCTGCGTGACGGCATCGCCAGCGTCGAGACCGACGAGGTAGCCGAGGAGGTGCCCGTCGCGCTGGTCTACAACGGGGTGCCGCACGTCGTCATGCTGGCGACACCCCTGGACCTGGAGGATTTCGCGATCGGCTTCAGCCTGACCGAGGGCATCGTCCGCTCGCCGTCCGAAATCCTGGCGGTCCGCGCCCACAACCGCAGCGAAGGCATCGAGGTGAGGCTGCGCATCACCGAGGAACGTTTCGCCGGCCTGCCGGGCAAGGAGCGCAATCTCACCGGCCGTACCGGCTGCGGCCTGTGCGGTTCGGCGACCCTGCAGCAAGCGGTGCGTCATCCCGCATCCGTCGGAGCAGGCGCCGGGGTGTCGATGGCCGATCTACGCCATGCTCAGGAGGAATTGCGTGCGCGGCAGGACATCAATTTACTGACCGGCGCGGTCCACGCCGCGGCCTGGGTCGTGCCCGGCAAGGGCCTCGTTCACCTCCGGGAAGACGTCGGCCGCCACAACGCCCTGGACAAGCTGATCGGCGTCCTGGCGAAAACCCGCGCGCCCCGGAACGAGGGTTTCGTCCTGGTCACCAGCCGCGCAAGCTACGAGATGGTGCAGAAATGCGCGGAGGCCGGCATCGGCTTCCTGGCGGCGATTTCAGCGCCCACCGGCCTCGCCGTCCGGCTCGCCCTGGAGACCGGCCTGACCCTGGTCGGTTTCGTCCGCGGCGAGGCGTGCGTGGTTTATGCCCATCCCCATCGGCTGCACGAACAATAAGCGAGTTTCGAACCCATAACGCCAAGAAGGAGCCCAGGTTCCACATGCATAGCGAAAACCTTGTCAAGATGGCAAACAACATCAGCGCATTTTTCCAGGCCGAGCCCGACCACGCCGTGGCCATTCAGGGAGTGGTCGACCATCTGCACAAGTTCTGGGAGCCCCGGATGCGCCGCCAGATCATCGCCCACCTCCAGGCCGGCGGTGAAGGACTGAGCGCGCTGGCACGCGAGGCCGTGACCGTCCTCAGGGACGAACAGCAGAAGAACGCGGCCTGACGCGCTTCTCGCCACCGCGCAGCACCGGCGCTCTTCGGCAGACCCCGCTTTCGCGGGGTTTTGTATGAAACTTGCGTTCAGATCCGGCGAGGCCTTGCAGCGGGGGCAGCTCACGATACGGAAAATATCGTACGCCAAGGGTCAGTCGGCTTGTTCTGCCGCCAGAGGCAGTCGCCGGTCAGGCCGTGTGTTCCCGTCCCATAGCAGGGCCAAGAACGTCAGCAGCGCGTCGTCAATAGCAACACCCGGATCGCGTAGCTCGTTCACGGCGCGGGTCAATGTGTTTTTCGCCTCGCCCTAGTTCGAGCCGATCGGCACCCGGCGGCGCAGCTCGACGTTCAGATTGGCAAAGGTCGGGTCAAAGCTTGACCTCACCGGGAATGTTAAACAGCGTTTTCTCCTCCCCAATCAGAACTCGGCCTGCAAGTACGTGGATGCGGGTCGCGGCTACGGGCAAGCGCCAGCCATTCGGCATCGAGGTCGATACCAGTAACTCGCAAACCCGGTATGCCGCCAATTGGCGGGTAAACCGACTCGTTCTGCATCCGACATCGAGCACCGCCCTCCCGATTTCAACCCCAGTTCCTCGGACAATAGTCGATATTCTATGTCGTCAATCCAACTCCCGCGCGGACTTTTATACCAAGTATCGCATTGCGCCGGAGTTATGGACATTACGGCACCCTGGAGCATTTCAAAACGAAATCACCTTATCGCTATCGATGACCCATTCCGCCAACGCCATCATGGTTGATTTTTCGGCACCATCAAAATAGGGTTGGTTCTTGTAAATGCCGCACCGCGCCATGCAGGTTCCGCAAACCTTGACCGTGACGCCACAGGCGATAAGGGCCTTGAGCATCTTCGCCAAGTCTTGATCGTAACCTTCTGGCGAAACACATGCATCGCGCGCCATATCGACGGCATCGTTCATAAGAAACAGGCGAACTTCGCTTCCGGCCTCTAACAGTTTATCGGCAAGGCGTAGGCCATTCCAGGTGACATCCGTACCGTCATAGGGTTGACGGTTGAAAATGATCAATACTTTCATAACAAGCTCCAGATAAATCATTTGGCAGCCGGTGTTTAGCCAAAGCGGTGGAATCTAATTCTTAGTAGAATCGCTGGAAGTTGGTGTCCATGCCGATTTCTTCAGCCTGGGCATAAGGCGCGGAACCTCCTGCTGATACCTTTCATATATGTCCCCGTAAGAAGTGACGAGGTCTCTTTCCTCAAAGAAGATGCCAATAAATATGTATCCGGTTGTGGCGAGCGAAAATAGCAAATGTCCAACGGTCATATCGGGCGTTGCCCAAAAGGCAATAATGAAACCAGTCATAATTGGATGGCGAACGTAGCGATATAACCCAGGCGTGGAAAACTCCAGATGCCGATACTCGGTTCCAAAAAAAAATAGCAATACCTGTCTCAGACCAAACAAATCAAAATGGTTAATCATAAAGGTGGACGCCAATACGATTATCCATCCTAACCAAAATAGGCACCACAGCACGAACCGGCCAGCCTGCGCTTCTATCTGCCAAGCAAAATCAGGCAAAGGTCGCCATTGCCAAAACAGTAACGCAAGTAAAAGGCTCGAAATCAGCACATAGGTACTTCGTTCTGCCGCCGCCGGCATGAAGTTTTTCAGCCAGTCTTTGAACGCTGGCCGGGCCATAACTGAATGCTGTACCGCGAACAGCGCAAGCAAGGCGGCATTGACTACCAATGCTGTGGCCAAAGAAGTCGGATCGCCCGTGTCGATGGTTTTTGGAACGAAGAAGTTACCGATAAAACCCGCGGCGTAAAGAAAAGTGACAAAAAATGCCAAGTAAGAAATGACACCATAAATAAATACGGCTGGTTTTTGCATTTTGGGAAGCCTCCATAGACGGTTTAGCGCTTGGCGACCAAGCCAAAGTGATAAGGACAGGAAAAACTCAAATAGACTGTTTCAATTTCGATAAAACAGGCTTCTTTCATCCATACCCGGCATTGCTCACGGGTTGGACGAATCTCCAGCGATGGGCCGCGTGGAGTGGGAATGTCGCTACGCCAGTGGACGACCGATAACATTCCACCGTCCCGCAACGTCCGATAGGCTTCGCGCAACAAGCGCACGGGCTGTTCCAAGTGCAGCAGGTTGAAAATCATGGCGTGCGCCTGCGAGCGATCCTTGACACCTGTTCCATGCTCGACGAAATCCCGTGCCTCGGCCCGGATATTGGCTAGTTTGAATGTCTCAGCCTTTCAGCGAACGCATTCGACCATGGCCGGCTCAATATCGAAGGCGGTTAACAGCCCGTGTGCGGCGAGCGGCAGGTATTGTAAAGGTGCCATATCCGCAGCCGAATTCGATGATGTGTCCTTGGTGCGTATTCCGTTTCTCTCAACAACTGGCCAATGGCGGAGACAGGGTCAAAAAATGTTGCCCAATATTCCTCGTCAGGCATTCCACTTTCACGCCCTTTCATAGGAAGGAAACTCCGGGCAACTCGACCGGAAGCCCAGCGGCTTGCCATTCAGCTATACCATCGAGAATCTTGCTCGCGCGGTAGCCCCGAGCAATTAGTAAAGCCAAGGCTTTATCAGACAACAAGCAAAATGGCCCCCGGCAATAAGCGACAATTTCTCTGTCCCTCGGTAGCTCCGAAAGCCGCTGCTCAACCTCTTCCAACGGCATCGAACGAGCAAACGGCAGGTGAGCAGTTTCGTATTCATCGCGTGGACGTACATCGATGACGATAACCTCCCCGCGCCGCGCCTGTTCCAACAAGGTCTGGCGACTTACCGCAGCCAGTTTTGCTGGATCGGCGACCATCTGGCTCACTGCCACCTTCAATTCGAGCAAGTGCTCTTCGGCGACTTGTCGAAGACTCACCCAGAGGCCTGCGACATCGCTACCGGCAAGCCGATAAATGATGTATTTGCCTTCGCGCCGAGAGGTAACAAGGCGCGCTTCCTTCAGTGCCCGCAAGTGCGCACTGGTGAGTTTGATGTCTGTCGACAACTCGTTGGCCAGCATCTCAACAGCTTTTTCACCCTGTGCCAACAACTCCAATAACTCCAACCGTTTCGGACTGGAGACTGCTTTGCCGATGCGGGCGACCTGTTCGTACAAGACGTTTTTCAGTGCTCGGTTATTCATGCAAACACTCTACAGAATATTAGAATGAAAAGCAACGCGCGCTCGGGTCGGAGTCGGTATAGGTAAGCTCAGGCCGTTGCAGTCGCTATCAGCTGTTTAGCGTACGATATCTTCCGTTTCGTGAGGTGACCCCTTGCACGGCCCCTACATTTCGATAATCATAGAAACATGGAAGTTAAGTCCGTAGTCACTGCGCTTGCCGCTCTCGCCCAGGATTCCCGCCTGGCCGTGTTCCGTCTGCTGGTCCAGACCGGGCCGGGAGGCCTGTCCGCAGGCAGGATCTCGGAGGCGTTGGGAATTGCGCCCTCATCCTTGTCCTTCCACCTCAAAGAACTCGCCCATGCCGGTCTGATCAGGTCACGGCAGGAAAGCCGCTATGTCATCTATTCGGCCAATTTTCAGGCGATGAACGAGTTGATCGGCTTTTTGACCGAGAATTGTTGCAGCGGCGCCCCCTGCACGACATCGGTCTCGACGCGATGCGCAAGCGATCAGGAGACCCGTGAATGAGCGAGAGAACCTACAACGTGCTCTTTCTGTGTACCGGCAATTCGGCCCGCAGCATCATGGCGGAGGCGCTGCTCAACCATCTCGGCAAAGGCCGCTTCCGCGCCTTCAGTGCCGGCAGCCGCCCAACCGGCCGGGTCAATCCGCTGGCACTGAAACGGCTGGAAAAAGAAGGCATTCCCACGGATGGCGCGCGGAGCAAGAGCTGGGACGAGTTCGCCAGCCCCGGCGCGCCGCCGCTGGATTTCGTCATCACGGTCTGCGACAACGCCGCCGGCGAGGCGTGCCCGGCCTGGCCCGGCCAGCCCCTCACCGCCCATTGGGGGTTGCCCGATCCGGCAGCCGTCGAAGGTTCCGAGGGCGAAAGAAGGCTCGCGTTCGCCCAAGCCTTCGCGCTTCTCGAGCGGCGCATCAGATTGTTCACCGCCCTCAATCCCCTCAGCCTGGAACGGCTCGCCCTCGAGCGGAAGCTTCGCGAAATCGGACGCATGGGTTAGCGCAAGTTGGACGGAGATGGCATCTGCGGCATTTGAATCGAAGGAGACACTCATGAACCGAAAATTGATCAACGTGCTGGTGCTCTGCACCGGCAATTCCTGCCGCAGCATCCTCGGCGAGGCGCTGCTCAACCATCTCGGCGGAGACCGCCTCCGGGCCTGGAGCGCCGGTAGCCATCCGACCGGAAAGGTCAATCCCCATGCGCTGGAGGCCCTGCGCAGGCACGGCCTGCCTGCCGAGGGCTTGAGCAGCAAGTCCTGGGATGCCCTCGGCGACGTCGTATTCGACATCCTGATCACCGTCTGCGACGACGCGGCGGGCGAAACCTGCCCGGCCTACCTGGGTCAGGTCATCCGGGGCCATTGGGGGATGCCGGATCCGGCCAAGGCGACGGGCACGCTGGCGGAGATCGACGCGGTGTTCGACGCGACATTCGAAACCCTGGAAAACCGGGTGCGGGCCTTGCTGGCCCTGCCGATCGAACACATGAGCCCCGCCGAGCTTTCGGTGGAACTGGAACGCATCGGGAAAATAGCATGAAGAAAAAGCCCCGGCCGACTCGAATCGCGCCCAAGCGCATGAGTTTCTTCGACCGCTACCTCACCCTCTGGGTCGCGCTGTGCATGGGCGCCGGCGTCCTGCTCGGCAAGGCCGTGCCCGAACCCGTGGTGGCTCTGCGGGCGCTCGAACTCTCCCACATCAACTTGCCGATCGCCGGTCTCATCTGGCTGATGATCTATCCGATGATGCTGAAAGTGGATTTCGCCTCGGTGGTGAAAGTGGGCAGGAACCCCAGGGGCCTGATGGTGACACTGTTCGTCAACTGGCTGGTCAAGCCTTTCAGCATGGCACTGTTCGGCTGGCTGTTCTTCAAATACCTGTTCCTTCCATGGATCGGACCCGAGGCCGGCGACCAGTACCTGGCGGGCGTCATCATCCTCGCCGCCGCGCCCTGCACCGCGATGGTGTTCGTATGGAGCTACCTCACCGACGGCGATCCGGCCTACACCCTGATCCAGGTCGCGGTGAACGACCTCATCATGTTGCTGGCCTTCGTCCCCATCGTGAAATACCTGGTTTCGGGGGCCGCGGGGCTGGAAGTGCCGTTCGACGTCCTGTTCTATTCCGTTGTGGTGTTCATCGTGATACCGCTGGCCGCCGGCGTGCTGTCGCGGCTTTGGCTCTTGCGCAGCAAGGGCGCCGCCTGGTTCGATCAGGTGTTCCTGCCCCGGCTGCACCCAGTGGCGATCGGCGCCCTGTTGCTGACCCTGGTGCTGATCTTCGCCTTTCAGGCCGACAACATCACCGGCCGCTGGCTGCACGTCGCGCTGATCGCCGTGCCGATTCTGCTTCAGGTGTATTTCAATTCATCGCTGGTGTACGGCCTGATGCGCCTGTTCCGGGTGAATTACGCAGTGGCGGCGCCGGGAGCCCTGATCGGAGCCAGCAATTTCTTCGAACTGGCGGTGGCGACCGCGATCACCCTGTTCGGCCCGGAATCCGGGGCGGCTCTCGCCACCGTGGTGGGCGTGCTGGTCGAGGTGCCGGTGATGCTCTCGGTGTGCGCGGTATGCAACCGGACGCGGGGCTGGTTCGCCGGCGCATAAACGAAACCCCCGATCCCGCGCCATGACGGCGCGGGAACCGGGGGTTGCAGCGGAGACTTCCGCTTTCCTTGCGGTTTGGGGCCTCGGACGCTCCCCGAACCCGGCGTCGATTACATCATGTCGTCCATGCCGCCGCCTGCCGGCATGCCGCCCTTTTCCTTCTTGGGCATTTCCGCGACCATCGCTTCCGTGGTCAACATGAGGCCCGCGACGGAAGCCGCGTTCTGCAGGGCGGAACGGGTGACCTTGGTGGGGTCGAGGATGCCCATTTCGATCATGTCGCCGTATTCACCGGTGCCGGCGTTGTAGCCGAAAGTTCCGCTGCCCTCCTGGACTTTCGCGAGCACGACCGAAGGCTCCTCGCCGGCGTTGGCCACGATCTGGCGCAGCGGTTCCTCGATGGCCCGGCGCAGGATGGCGATGCCGACGGTCTGGTCGTGGTTCTTGCCCTGCAGCGTCTTCAGAACCTGCTGGGCGCGGATCAGCGCCACGCCGCCGCCCGGTACGATGCCTTCCTCGACGGCCGCGCGGGTGGCATGGAGTGCGTCCTCGACTCGAGCCTTCTTCTCCTTCATTTCGACCTCGGTCGCAGCGCCGACTTTGATGACGGCCACGCCGCCGGCCAGCTTGGCCACGCGCTCCTGCAGCTTCTCGCGGTCGTAGTCGGAGGTGGTGTCCTCGATCTGTTTGCGGATCTGCTCGACCCGGGCCTTGATGGCATCCGTGGAGCCGGCACCGTCGACGATCGTGGTGTTGTCCTTGTTGATCTGGATCTTCTTCGCTTGGCCCAGATCGGCGAGTTCGACCTTTTCCAGGCTCAGGCCCAGCTCCTCGGAAATCACCTGGCCGCCGGTCAGGATGGCGATGTCTTCCAGCATGGCTTTGCGGCGGTCGCCGAAACCGGGGGCTTTCACCGCGCAGACCTTGAGAATGCCGCGCATGTTGTTGACCACGAGGGTGGCCAGCGCCTCACCGTCCACGTCCTCGGCGATGATCAGCAGCGAGCGGCCGGACTTCGCGGTTTTCTCCAGCGCGGGCAGCAGGTCGCGGATGTTGGAGATCTTCTTGTCGTGCAGGAGGACGTAAGGATTCTCGAGTTCGACACCCATGGTGTCCTGCTGGTTGATGAAGTACGGCGACAGATAGCCGCGGTCGAACTGCATGCCTTCGACGACATCCAGCTCGTTCTGCAGGCCCGACCCCTCCTCGACCGTGATCACGCCTTCCTTGCCGACGGTATCCATGGCCTGGGCGATGATCTGGCCGATGCTTTCGTCGGAGTTTGCGGAGATGGTGCCGACCTGGGCGATGGCTTTGCTGTCGGTGCAGGGTTTGGACAGCTTCTTCAATTCCTCCACCACGACGCCGACCGCCTGGTCGATGCCGCGCTTGATGTCCATCGGATTGGCGCCGGCCGCAACCGATTTCAAGCCTTCGCGCACGATGGCCTGGGCCAGCACGGTCGCGGTGGTGGTGCCGTCACCGGCGACGTCGGAAGTCTTCGAAGCGACTTCCTTCACCATCTGTGCGCCCATGTTCTCGAACTTGTCCTTTAGCTCGATCTCCTTGGCGACGGACACGCCGTCCTTGGTCACGACCGGAGCGCCGAAGCTCTTCTCCAGAACGACGTTGCGCCCCTTCGGACCCAGGGTCTGCTTCACCGCATCGGCCAATACGTTCACGCCGGCCAGCATGCGGTGACGGGCATCGTCCGAAAAACGTACATCTTTTGCTGCCATCAGTTCATTCCTCCAGTGTTCAAATCAAAAGCTTGGCACAATCTAAAGATCAGGATTCGAGGACGCCCATGATGTCGTCTTCGCGGAGTATCAGGTACTCCGTGCCCTCGATCTTGATTTCGGTGCCGGAATACTTGCCGAAGAGCACCGCGTCGCCCGCCTTCACTTCCAGCGCGCGCACCTGACCGTTCTCAAGCACCTTGCCGGTGCCGACGGCGACGACTTCGCCCTTGATCGGCTTCTCCTTCGCGGTATCGGGGATCACGATGCCGCCCGGAGAGGTTTTCTCTTCTTCCCGGCGGACAACCACAACACGGTCATGCAAGGGACGGATTTTCATGATGACTTGGAACTCCTTACTATGTTGCTTCAACGAATTGTGCGAAATGCACGGGATTCAGCGGTTAGCACTCTCACTCGGGTGCTGCCAGCGATATAGAGACGTCAAACTTGGATTTCAAGTCTTGAGTTTCGGCGACTCACATCAGGGACCAAGAGAAGTCTCACGGAGATGTCGGCAAGGTGAGTGTGCCAGATGTGGGACAAAAAGGTGGAGTCGCGCGCACTGTGGAATCCGCCTTCCGACCGGCAATGTTGAATCCAAAGGTTCTAGCGGGGGGCGTCGGGTTGCCTGGAACCTGAATCCGTGCTCCCACCCTCTAAATAATTCATAACATATTGAATCCATTGTATAATTAGCCCATTTTCGATGTCACCCATTTGATCATGCCGCGCTTTAAAGTCAAGCAATCCAGCAAGCTGCAACTGACCTCGTATTCCGGCCTGGCGCTGATTGGCCAGTGCTGCCAGGCGGCGCAGGTGGAGGCGGTCATTGATCCGAAGATTCCGGTGTCGCAAGGCATGCGCACCTCGGACATCGTCAAGAGCGTGGTCGGGTTGTTGAGTCTGGGCAAGAGCGACTTCGAAGCCATCGAACCGTTTCGGGAGGACCGCTTCTTCAAGGAGTCGCTGGGGCTGACGAAGGTGCCCGGAGCCGTGTGGCTGCGCCAGCGTCTGAATGCCAAGGCGGAAGCCATCCGCGATCTGGCCGATGAGCTTTCCCTGAGGCTGCTGGAGCGAACCGAGGCGCCGATCACGCCGCACAAGGGCTATGTCTGCTGCGACATCGATACCTTCGCCATGGACAATAGTGGCACGAAGAAGGAAGCGGTGTCGCGCACCTATCAGGGCTTCGACGGTTACACGCCGATTGCCGCCTATCTCGGCAACGAAGGCTGGAACACCGGGCTGGAACTGAGGCCAGGGTCCCGCCACTCGGCGTTCGAGACGCACTACTTCTACGAGCGGCTGTTTCCGCGCATCGAACGCCTGGTCAAACCGGATCAGCCCGTGCTGCTGCGCGAGGACAGCGGTTTCGACGGCGCACAGCTCCTGTTCGCCAAGGCCGCGGAGCGAGACCGGCAAGCCGCGCTGGGGCGAAGCCTCGACTTCATCTGCAAGTGGAACCCCCGCAAGCAGGACAAGGCGGCCTGGGTGGCGCGCGCCGAGGACGCGGGCGCCTTTGCCGAGACTCGCCCCGGTAAGCGCGAGGCCCTCCTGTCGCTGGACATCGAGCGCGCCTGGCACAAGGAGAAGCGCTCCTTCCGCCTGGTCGCCAGGGTCGTCGAGCGCACCATCGACAAGAAGGGCCAACACCTGCTGGCCCCGGAGGTCGAACTGGAAGGCGGGTGGACGACGCTCTCCTGTTCCGCCGAGGAAGTGATCGAACTCTACCAGCACCACGGCATGCATGAGCAGTTCCACTCCGAGTTGTTCGGCTCCGCCGAATCCTTCGCTTCGCTCAGGACCGCCACTGCGTGGCGTCCTGCGCCCTTCGGGCTTGTCAAGACCGACCTCGACCTGGAACGGCTGCCCTCGGGCAAGTTCGACACCCACGACGTGATCCTGCATCTGGCGGCCTTCGCCTACAACTGCCTGCGTCTCTTGGGACAGATCGGCCTGACTGGCGAGATTGCGCCGATCCGTCATCCGGCCAAGCGCCGCCGCATCCGGACCGTGCTGCAGGAGATCAGGTACCGGGCGGCGAAGTTCGTCGCCCATGCCCGCCGGCTGATCCTCGATTTCGGTCGTGGCGTGGCGGCAAACGTAGCCGTGTTCGTGATGCTTCAGAATCGGCTGTGGGCGGCGGCGTCCGGATGACGGGAAATGCCTGCCGCACGCCTCGAATCCCTGATTCCGGAACCCCGGAAGGGACAGTCTCGCGCAGGGAGCGGAAAATGAGCTGACGATAAGCGCACGCCAAGCAGATTGGCCCCGAAACCCCGGTCGAATGTTCCCCGGATCGCCGGTAGCGAGGGCAAATCCCAAGGGAGAGCGCTCGAAATTCATGCGTTCAGGCCCGATGGGAAGGTGTAAGCCGAGGGGAACACGGATTCAGGATATACTATTGAAGTCCGAGCGGATTAGTAATTTCCTGACGAAATTACCGCCTAATGACTCCGGTCACCCTTCGCCTATAATTTGTTTTCGAACTGAAGGCGACCTGCTAATCATTGTCAGTTGATCGTTAGGGTGACATCTGAATTCGACAAGCCTTCATCGGTATTGATAACAATGCTCTGCCCTGGCCCAGACGGTTGATTAGCTGGAATAATTATTTGCAAAGATGTGTCACTTTCGACAACCGAGTAGTTTGATTCCGGCACAGGGTTACCACCAATCAATACCGAATTCAGTAAGTAAAAATTTGTGCCTGTTACGGTAATTACATCACCTGGTCTTGCGGAAAGCGTACTTACCCCTGTTACGGATGGTGGGGCAAGCTGGGTCTGATTGAACGGAAGCGGGACGACTGACATTATCGCGAGGGACAAGAATTGGACGGGGTCGGGTTCCTTAAAACCGGACCAGTCACGATAGATCTGTTCCGTTGTAATTGTAAGGTAGCTGATCGACGTCTGACCTGCCTCGTACGAATCGAATGGTACGGCCCATATCCAGTTCTGTGTGTAACTGTACGACTTTCCGTTAAGGCCCTTCTTTTCTTCTTTTGTGATTGTCTTCCAGATCGGCATTCCCGCTTCCGGTCTTCCTTGATATTTGATCTGTGTCGGGGCAACCGTAGTGCTGGTGGAGTTAGAAATAGTTAATCCTGCCATGGCAGTAAGAATATTGCCGGCATTATATCCGGCGGTGGCTCCCGTCGAAAAGCTTACTCCACTGGTATACGTCGTAGCGTTCTGCGTTGTGCCCGGAGCCGCCTGTATTATGATGGAGCGAAAGGGAGCTACCAATTGGTTAACGGCGTATGTAACGTCCTTGATTAATTTGGGGGAACTTCCCTTTGAATTGGCAATTGTCACCCACTGTTGTACATAGTAATAATCTACGTTAGACACGAAAGAGCGTGCTGCCCATGCCTCGTTCAGTACCTGCAGAGCACTGCCTTCCTTGTTGGTGACCCACTGGTCCGTCGAGTTCGAAAGACGGCCTCAAGCCAATCGACCGTTCGCGAGTCCGCCTTTCTATCCGCCCTTTTCATTATGTGGGTTCGGAGTGTGGACGTCCTGCAACAGGTAGGGGCGGCTTCTTCGCGTACCGCCAACAGGGAGATTTTGCCGCTAAGCCTGGAGTTCTTGCCAAGCGGAATAGGCAGGCTCCGGCTCAGAATAGCGCGTAGGTGCTCCGCGTCTTCGGCATCGGCATCCGCGATAGCGACACTGAGGCCAAGGCCGTATGCTTCCCGAGCAAGCCTAGTTAGTTCGGGGACCTCCAAGTCCTTGCTGCCGAGAACGACCCCCCCTGCGCCAACTTGTAGCGAGACGGTCGGGGCCGATTCGGCCGAAAAGGGCGTCAGATTGAAACGCTCGCCGAGAAGCTTGTTTAGGCGTCTCGGTACGTGCGGAGCGACATAAATGGTGGCAAGTCCGGCCGCTGCGGCATCTGGGCTCAATGGTCCGATCGAGACCAGCAGAACGGCGGCAAGCGATAGAGAAAAATGGCCCTGCGGATTCCGTGCACGAACGTTCATTGGATGCCGCCCCCATGGCTGGAAGTTTGGCAGCCAGCCTACCTTCCGGCGGTTACAGGAACGTTACCCCATCGCTGCGAAAACGTCGGGCCGTGGTATCGGAACGGCAAAGGGCAAAGTGTCGCCGGCCCGTTTTCAGAACGGCATCCGGCGGCCCATCTGGCCTTTCATGCCCTTCATCATGTTCATGATGTTGCCGCCCTTGAGCTTCTTCATCATTTTCTGCATCTGCTCGTGCTGCTTGAGCATGCGGTTCAAGTCCTGCACGTCGGTGCCTGAGCCCAGGGTGATGCGGCGTTTGCGGGAGGGATTGATGACGTCCGGGTCGGAGCGTTCGCCGGGGGTCATGGAGTCGATCATGGCCAACTGCTGGTACATCTCCTTATCGTTGATCTTGTCCTTGACGTGCTGAGGCACGTTGCCCACGCCCGGCAGCTTGTCCAGCATGGCGGCGAGGCCGCCCATGTTCTTGAGCTGCAGCAACTGGTCGCGGTAGTCGTTGAGGTCGAAACGCCGGCCTTTGTGGATCTTCTTGGCGAGCTTTTCGGCCTTGGCCTTGTCCATGGTGCGCTCGACGTCCTCGATCAGCGAGAGCACGTCGCCCATGCCGAGGATACGCGATGCCACGCGGTCGGGATGGAACATCTCCAGCGCCGCGGTCTTCTCGCCCACGCCCATGAACTTGATCGGCTTGCCGGTGATGTGGCGGATCGACAGCGCCGCGCCGCCGCGGGCGTCGCCGTCGGTCTTGGTCAGGATGACGCCGGTCAGCGGCAGCGCGTCGTGGAAGGCCTTGGCGGTGTTGGCGGCGTCCTGACCGGTCATGCTGTCCACCACGAACAGGGTCTCGATCGGTTGGATCGCGGCGTGCACGGCCTTGATTTCGCCCATCATCTCCTCGTCGATGTGGAGACGCCCGGCGGTGTCGATGATGACCACGTCGACGTAGCGTTTCTTGGCATGCTCGATGGCGCGGCGAGCGATGTCCACCGGCTGCTCGCTGGCGTCGCTGGGGAAGAATTCGGCCTTGACTTCGCCGGCCAGGGTCTCGAGCTGCTGGATGGCGGCCGGACGGTAGACGTCGGCGCTGGCCACCAGTACGGACTTGCGCAGGTTCTCCTTGATCCAGCGCGCCAGCTTGGCGACGGTGGTGGTCTTGCCCGCCCCCTGCAGACCCGCCATCAGGATCACGGCCGGCGGCTGGGTGGCCAGATTCAGTTTCTCGTTGGCCTTGCCCATGATCGTCACCAGTTCTTCGTTGACGATCTTGATCATGGCCTGGCCGGGGGTGAGGCTCTTCTGGACTTCCTGGCCCAGCGCCCGCGCCTTCACCTGTTCGATGAAGTCCTTGACCACCGGCAGTGCGACGTCGGCTTCGAGCAGCGCCTGGCGCACTTCGCGCAGGGCGTCCTGGATGTTGGCTTCGGTCAAACGCCCCTGGCCGCGCAGTTTGCGCAAGGAGTCGGAAAGGCGGTCGGTCAGATTGTCGAACATGGCTGGTTTCCTGATCTTGTAGCTCGGATGCCGGGGTGGTCCCCTCGGCTTCAAACAGACCGCGCATTATGCCAGACTACGCCCCGGAGGACATGACCCCGTATGCATTCCGCGATCTTCGCCGTCACCGCGATCCTGGCCTATCTCGCCGCCGCCGCATCCATCTACCAGTCGTTGCGTACAGATTACCTTTCCCCGCTGGAAACGCGGCGTCAGAAAGGGGCTACCCTGGTGTTCGGCTTTCTCGCAATCGGCTGCCATGCATTGACGCTTTCCACGCTGTTCGACGCCGAAGGAGACCTCAACGTCGGTTTTCTGAATACCCTGTCCGCCGCGGCCTGGATGATCGCTACCGTGCTGCTGGCCGGAGCCTTGTTCAGACCGGTGGAGAAACTCGGCATCGTGGTGTTTCCGATGGCCGCCCTGATTCTGGCCCTGAAGCTCTCAATGCCCGAGAGCGCGCACTTCCTGAAGAACCATTCTCTGGAGATGCGCTTGCACATCGTAGTGTCGATGCTGGCCTACAGCTTTCTCAACATCGCCGCCCTGCAGGCCATCGTACTGGCCGTCCAGGACTGGCGGCTCAAGACCCACCACGCCAGCGGGTTCGTGCGATCGCTGCCGCCCCTCCAGACCATGGAAAAACTGCTGTTCCAACTGATTGGCGCCGGATTCGTCCTGCTCAGCGTGTCCCTGGTAACCGGATTCCTGTTCGTCGAAAACCTGTTCGCCCAGCATCTGGCCCACAAGACCGTCTTGTCCATCGCCGCCTGGGGGGTGTTTGCCGCGTTGCTCAGCGGGCGCCGGTTCCGCGGCTGGCGCGGCCGGACCGCCATCCGCTGGACCCTGGGCGGTTTCGCCGCGTTGATGCTGGCCTATTTCGGCAGCAAGATGGTGCTGGAGCTGGTGCTGCACCGGGTATGAGCCTATGAGTCAGGAGGACGTTCGCTGGCGGCAACGGTTCCGTCAGTTTGAAAAGGCCTTCCTGCTGCTGCAGGAGGCAAATGAGATCGAACGGCCTTCGATAGTGGAACGCGCGGGGCTGATTCAGTTCTTCGGAATGGCTTTCGAACTCGGCTGGAAGCTGCTGAAGGACTTCGAGGAGGCAGAGGGTTTCGCGCCGAAGAGCCCCCGGGACGCGATCAAGCAAGCCTTTCAAGCCAGCTTCATCAGCCAGGGACACGAGTGGCTGGAAGCCCTGGAAGACCGGAATCTGACCACGCATACCTACAATGAAAGTACCGCGGTGCTGGTGGAACAAAAGATACGCTCGACGTATTTCCCTTGTCTGGAGCGGTTGTACCGGGATTTCCGGGCTAGGCTTGACGGATAGCGATGCCGTACGGACTGCGCGACTCCGACCTCGCCCTCATCGTCGATGCCATCGAGGCATTTCCGGAAATCGAGCGCGTGCTGTTGTTCGGTTCGCGCGCCGAGGGCAATTTCAAGACGGGCTCGGACGTCGACCTGGCGATCCAGGGCAAAGCCGTCGGCCATGAATCCGCCGTGCGCCTCGCGGGGGTGCTGAACGAAGAAAAGCCCTTACCGTACTATTTCGATGTGCTCGATTACGCCGCCATCACCGAACCCGGACTGCTCGAGCACATCGACCGCGTCGGCATCGTGATCTACGAACGGCCAGCTCAGTCGGCCCACGCATAGTCTGCGAGCAATCCGGCGAACACCGCCGCACCGAACCAGTGATTATTGAGGAAGGCGCGGAAGCACTTGGGCTTCTCCCGCCGGAAAATCAGGACCTGCTGGTAAACCGAGAACCCCGCCGCCGCGGCCAGCCCCAGCGCGTAGGGCCCGCCCAGGCCTAAGTAGCGGCCGATGCCGAACAGGATCGCCAGCATGGCGATCTGCAGGGCGCCGATGATTTCGCGGTCATGCTTTCCGAACAGGATCGCGGTCGACTTGATCCCGATCTTCAGATCGTCCTCCCGGTCCACCATGGCGTACATGGTGTCGTAGATCAGCGCCCACAGCACCGTCGCCGCGTACAGCGCCCAGGCCACGGCCGGAATCGAGCCGGTCTGGGCGGCGAAAGCCATGGGAATGGCCCAGCCGAAGGCTAGGCCGAGATAGGCCTGGGGCAGATGGGTATAGCGTTTGGTGAAGGGGTAAGAGGCGGCCAGGAACGCGCCCGGCACCGACAGGGCGATGGTCAGGCCGTTCATCGTCAGCACCAGCGCGAAGGCCGTCAGGCACAGAACCACGAACAGGATCAGAGCCTCCTTCGGCGTCACCTCCCCCGCCGCGATCGGCCGCAGCCGGGTGCGTTCGACGTGCGGGTCGAAATCGCGGTCGGCGTAGTCGTTGATGACGCAGCCCGCCGCCCGCATCAACACCACGCCGAGCACGATCACGGTCGCCACGCCCGGAGCGGGGTGTCCCTGTCCGGCGATCCACAGCGCCCACAGCGCGGGCCAGAGCAGCAGGAAGATGCCGATGGGCTTGTCGAAGCGCATCAAGCGCCAGTAGGCATCGGCACGCGATTCGAGCGAAGGCGGGACGTTCATACGGACTCCGTGGCGGAAAGCACGGCGGGAAGGAAGAATTCGGCGACCAGCAAGGGCCTTCCCCCAATCGAATAGAGCGAGCGCCGGCCCCACACCGTTGCTGCCGGTTCCAGGCCGGCACGAACGTCAGGGCGCCATTGACGGATCCCGACCCGCGCCGCCTCCAGGCCCTGGCGCCGCAGACGCCGGGAGGCGAACAGGATTTCCCCCAGGGGGCGATTCCCAAGGCGCGTCAGCCGACGTCCGGCACCCTTGAGGGTTTGCACCGGGAGGACGCTGCGGGCTAGAACCAAAGGCCGTTCGCCGGATCTGAGCTCGACTTCGCGCACCAGCGCGCGGCGGCCGGACCGGAGTTTCAGCAGCAAAGCCTCGTCCGGAAAGGGATGGGCGAAGCCCTGGCGGATCACTCGGACATTGAAACGGGCGCCGCACGCGGCCTTCAGTCGCCGGGTCAGGGAGCCGCTTTCGAACACCCAGGATTCCATGGACCGCGGCATCGCCGGGCCGCAGCCCCGATGCGCATTACGGAATTTCGGCAGGGAAGAGAAAAGTTTGCTCCTGGAATACAAGGCGTGCGCTCGGTGGAAAAAGACGCCGGATTTTAGCAGACCGCGCCCTAGGGCCACCTTACAGGCAGCCGGGCGGTTTGGGCAGGCCGGCGATCAGGCACGCCTGCTTGAGCGGCCCGCCGGGAAACAGGCCGTGCAGATAACGGTTGTTGCCTTTGGCTTCCCCCAGCGCTTTCCGGACCGCCTTCACGAACAGGCGGGCGTTCGGCAGATGATCGAAGCGGCGATGGTAGTCCCGGGTAAAGCGGACGATCTCCCAGTGCGCCTCGGTCAGGCGGATGCCGATCGTTTCGGCGAGGCGTTCCGCCGTACCTTCGTCCCAGGACTGCGAATCCAGCAGGAAACCGTCGGCGTCGAGCCGCAAGGACTGATTCACGTCCATGTCAGCGAAAGCTCGTGGCGCGCCGCGAGCTCGACGAAGCCGTCATAGCCCACCCGGCCGAGCGATGGCAGCAGGCTCGATGCGCGAAGACCGCGGGCGTCGAGATCCGGCGCCAGCACGCGGATGTCCAGACGCGCCGCCGCCTCAACGACTTCATCCGAGAATCGGCAGCCGGCCAGAGCGCCGTAGACGCCGTTTTCCAGCAGGAGCACGGCGTCGGCATCCCCCGCCCGGGCCAGGCAACGGCTGAGGGCGGCGCTCTCGAAGGGCGAGGCATTGACCAGATGCAGCACGCTCATCCGCAACCCACAGCGACATCGTGGCCGGCGATCCAGCCCGGAACCTCGCTCCGCGCCAGCAGCCGCACCGGCAAGACCAGCCCATCCGGCGACAGCGCCCGCTCGGCGAGCGATTCGTGTTCCGCCGCGACTTCGCGGACGTCGTAGAACTCCAGGGTTTGCAGCAGCGGCGCCAACGGGCGAAGCCCCGCGCCTTCGGGGATATGAGCCGCCTGCAACTGCCACACGCCGTCGTCGAGGAACAGGACGTCCACGGGATGATCGAATGCCGCGACCGCCAGCAACTGGTCCACCACCTCGGCGTTGCGACCGCCGCAAAAAGGCGGCTGCCGCACCACGAACACGAAACTCTTGGGATGATTCATGCGGCGAAGGTGAGTACCCGGTCCGCTTTCAGGCAGGCGTCCACCCACTGGCCGAGACCTCCGACACGGAAACCCGGCGCCAGCAGTCCTTCGTCCTTTCCGTCCGTGGAAACCAAACCCCGGCGCTGGGCCGCGGAAACGCACAGGACCAGATCCAGGCCGGTTTCACGCGCCAGGGCGCTCCAGCGGGCGGAGAGATCGTCTTCGCCGGCAAACGATGAAACTTGTGCATTGCAGACGCCGTCATAGTAAAAGAACACCAGCGGGATACGGTGGCCGTTCGCCAGCGCGGCTTTGATAAACTGATACGCGGTGTTCGCCGCCTGAGCCTCGCGAGGGCTCGCATTGATCTGTATGACGAATTTCATGATCACCGCTCCCGCCGCGAACCGCTTCAACCCCGTTTCCGCCCCACAATTCCAATCGCTTTCATGACGCCTCCCCGCCCCCGCCGACCCGCCTGCCTGCCGTCCCGAGCGGCAACCGCCATACTGACGGTTTCCCTGATTGCCGCCTCTCTTCCCGCG
The DNA here is from genome assembly GCF_040730495.1 of Methylococcus sp. ANG. Taxonomy (NCBI): domain Bacteria; kingdom Pseudomonadati; phylum Pseudomonadota; class Gammaproteobacteria; order Methylococcales; family Methylococcaceae; genus Methylococcus; species Methylococcus sp. ANG. Next base: position 712,578 of record NZ_CP160399.1, read on the forward strand.
GCCAGCGAACCGCTCAACCTCGAGCTGCCGGACATGGGCGACTCCACCGGCACGCTGTTCACGCCCCAGCAGGAAAAAGCGCTGGGCGAAGCGTTTTACCGGAATCTGCACCTCCAGGTACAGATCAACGAAGACCCGGAAGTCACCGACTATATCCAGGCGCTGGGGCGGAAGCTGGTGGAAAACAGCGACACCCCGGGGCAGCCCTTTCACTTCTTCGTCGTCAACCAGCCGGTCATCAACGCGTTCGCCGGCCCCGGCGGCTACATCGGTGTCAACTCGGGCCTGATCCTCACGACCGAAAGCGAAAGCGAGCTGGCCTCGGTGCTCGGACACGAAATCGCGCACATCACCCAGCGCCACCTCTACGAAGCATTCCAGGCCGCCGGCCGGATGTCGCTGCCGACCGCGGCGGCCATGCTGGCCGGCGTGCTGCTGGGCGCCGGAACCGGCTCCAGCCAGTTGGGCCAGGCCGCGGTCATCGCCGCCTCGGCGGCCAGCCAGCAGATGCAGATCAATTTTACCCGAGACAATGAAGCGGAAGCCGACCGGGTGGGCATGAAAATCCTCTCCGGCTCGAACTTCGACCCGCGTGCGATGCCCACCTTCTTCGAGCGGATGCAGCAATCCACCCGCTTCTCCACCGGCCGCAGTACCCCGGAATTTCTCCTGACCCACCCGGTCACCATGTCCCGTATCGCCGACACCCGTGGGCGGGCCGAACAATACGCCTACAAGCAGTATCCCGACTCTTTCAGCTACCAGATCATCCGGGCCAAGCTGCACGTGCAAACGACCCACAACCCTCAGGAAAGCGTCAGCTATTTCACCGCGATTTCCGACGTCGGCACCCGCCAGCAGCAGGACGTGGCCCATTACGGCCTGGCTTTGGCGCTGATCGCCCAGGGCAAAATCGGCCAGGGCCGGCCCATGCTCCAGGAGCTCATCCGCCGCTATCCCGAGCAGTCGCAATTCTACAACGCGCTCGCCGACGCCGAGCGCGAAGCCAAGAACTATCCCGCCGCCCTCGCCACCTACGAGGAAGCCCTGAAGCGCTTCCCCGGCAACCGCGCGCTCAGCCTGAACTACGCCCAGACCCTGGTCCGGTCCGGTAAACCCGCGGAGGCACGCAAGCGGCTGCAGGAGTACCTGCTCCGGTTCCCGGCAACGCCGGAAGTGTACGAGCTGCTGGCGCAGGCCCACTCCCAGCTCGGCAACGAAGCGGAATCCCACCGCTACCTGGCCGAAGCCTATTACGCCGACGGCCAGACCCGCAACGCGATCCTGCACCTCAAGCTGGCGCAGAGAGCGCCGGGCCGCGACTTCCAGACCGACTCGGCGATCGAGGAGCGGCTCAAGGAACTGCTCGAAGAGCAAAAGGAAGAAAGGAGAAAGTAGGCGCTCATGATGCCGACGTCGTTTCGTGGCATCATGAGGAACCCCCGTTCGCCTTGACGTTGTTCATGACACTTTTTTGTGAAGAGCATATCCATGAACCGCGACAACTCACTCATCCTCATCTCCCTCAGGAGTAACGTACCGCTGCTCGCCGTGCTGCTGGCAGCCAGCGTCAATGTGTTTGCCGAGGGCCACCCCGGTCATACCCACGGTCACGGAGAGGCGGGGCATCTTCCGGCGGCAGCCGTGGCGGCTTCTGACTATGTCGACACCGAACCGCCCCTTTGGAGCAACCTCGGTACGCTGAGCTACAAGATAAAGACCCGTGACAAGCTGGCCCAGCGCTACTTCGACCAGGGTCTGCGCCTCACCTACGCGTTCAATCACCTGGAAGCCCAGCGCGCCTTTCGCAGGGCACAGAAGCTCGATCCAAGCTGCGCGATGTGCTTCTGGGGCGAGGCCTTGGTACTCGGCCCCAACATCAACGCCCCCATGGAACCCGCCGCCATCGGCCCGGCCGGCTCAGCGATCGGGCAGGCCAAGACACTCGCCAGGCGAGGGAATCGCAAGGAACGGGCTTTGATCGAGGCGCTCGCCAAGCGCTACCCCGGAAATTCCGAAACCGGCCGCAAGCCCCTGGACCAAGCCTATGCCGACGCCATGGGCAAGCTTTATCGGCGCCATCCCAAGGATGACGAGATTGCCGTGCTTTACGCGGAAAGCCTCATGGACCTTTCGCCCTGGGACTATTGGGAAGAAAACGGGCACACACCGAAGGGCCGCACGGCGGAAATCCTGCAGGTATTGGAACGGGTGCTGGCGCGGAATCCCGACCATCCCGGCGCGATCCATTACTACATCCACATGGTGGAAGGCTCCGACCGGCCCGAACGGGCCGAAGCCCATGCGGACCGGCTTACGCGGCTGATGCCCGGCGCCGGCCACATGGTGCACATGCCCGGCCACCTGTATTACCGCCTGGGCCGCTACCGCGACGCGTTGGAAGCCAATCGCGCCGCCATCGCCGCGGACGAGGCGTATCTGAAGGAAACCGGCGCCAAGGGCATCTATGCGCTCGCCTATTATCCCCACAACGTGCATTTCCTGATGGTGTCGGCGCAGATGGCCGGTGACGGCGCAATGGCTTTGGACACGGCGGGCAAGCTCGCCGCAGTCATCGCCGACGACGCCGTCCGGACCGTACCCTGGGCGCAGCCCATCAAGGCGGCGCCGTATCTCGCCCAGGCCCAATTCGGCACGCCGGAGGCCGTATCGAAGCTGGCCGATCCCGGTTCGGAGTTTCCTTACGTCCAGGCCATGTGGCGCTATGCCCGGGGAGTAGCGGCGGCGCGCCAGGCGGCCGTTCAGGAGGCCCAGGCGGAGCTCGACGCTTTGTTGCAACTGGGAACAAAGGCGGACTTTTCAGCGCTGTCCGCCGCCGGAGTGCCGGCGCCGGATCTGGTCCGCATCGCCGGTGAAGTCCTCCGCGCCCGCATCGCCCAGGCACGGGGCGAATCCGCGGAAGCCATTGCCGCCTTCGAGCGGGCGGCGGCACAGCAGGAAAGACTGCCCTACATGGAACCGCCTTACTGGTACTACCCCGTGCGCCGCTCGCTGGGCGCCTTGAAATTCCTGGGGGGAGACCTCGCGGGCGCCGAGCGTGACCTGCGCGCCTCGCTCGAACAGGCTCCGAACGACGCCTGGGCGCTTTGGGCCCTCGCGGAAGTGCAGCGAAAACGCGGGGATATGGCCGCGGCAACGGAAACGCAGCGCATCCTGGGGTCGTCTCAGAAAACGGAAAATAAAGCACGCTAAGGCATAGCCGAACCTGCCAAGCTTGCTCCACCCTGTAGTGACGCGATCAGCGGGCAGGAAACGTTCCCCCTTCGCGCATGGCAGGCGCACACCAACTCAGACAGCACGGCCTCCATGCGCGCCAGGTCAGCCATTTTCTCGCGCACGTCCTTGAGCTTGTGCTCGGCCAGACTGCTGGCTTCCTCGCAATGGGTGCCATCCTCCAGCCGCAGCAGCTCGGCGATCTCATCCAGGCTGAAGCCCAGCCGCTGGGCTGATTTCACGAAGCGCACCCGCGTTACATCCGCCTCGCCATAGCGGCGGATGCTGCCATAGGGCTTGTCAGGCTCCAGCAACAAGCCCTTGCGCTGATAGAAACGGATGGTCTCCACATTGACCCCGGCCGCCTTGGCGAAAACGCCAATGGTCAGGTTCTCCAAATTGTTTTCCATATCGCTTGACTCCGTACATGAGTACGGAAGTAAGGTTACGCTATCCAATTTCAATTCGAAAGGACAAGCGCATGTCTGAACCAAAAACCGGGCGCGGCGCGCTCTTCACTGGAGGGCTTGCCGCCATCCTCGCCTCGGCTTGCTGCCTCGGGCCGTTGGTTCTGATCGCCTTGGGGTTCAGCGGCGCTTGGATCGGCAACTTGGCGGTGTTGGAACCCTATCGCCCCATCTTTATCGGCGTGGCGCTGGTGGCGTTGTTCTTCGCCTGGCGGCGCATCTACCGGCAGGCAGCGGCCTGCAAACCGGGTGAGGTCTGCGCGATTCCCCAAGTGCGAGCTACTTACAAGCTCATTTTCTGGATCGTGGCCGCGCTGGTTCTGGTCGCGCTCGGATTTCCCTACGTCATGCCATTTTTCTACTGATCGGAGTTCACCATGAAGAAACTGTTTGCCTCCCTCGCCCTCGCCGCCGTTGTTGCCCCCGTCTGGGCCGCCACCCAGACCGTCACGCTGTCCGTACCGGGCATGACCTGCTCCGCCTGCCCGATCACTGTCAAGAAGGCGATTTCCAAGGTCGAAGGCGTCAGCAAAGTTGACGTGACTTTCGAGACACGCCAAGCGGTCGTCACCTTCGACGATGCCAAGACCAGCGTGCAGAAGCTGACCAAGGCAACCGCAGACGCGGGCTATCCGTCCAGCGTCAAGCAGTGAGTCACTGAAAACGGCACCGCAGCACAACGGACGTCATTGTCTGGCGCCACAAACGATAAAGGATCTGTTGCATGACCCATCTAAAAATCACCGGCATGACTTGCGACTCGTGCGCGGCGCACGTCAAGGAAGCGCTGGAAAAAGTGCCAGGCGTGCAGTCGGCGCTGGTGTCCTATCCGAAGGGCACAGCGCAACTCGCCATCGTGCCGGGCACATCGCCGGACGCGCTGACTGCCGCCGTGGCCGGACTGGGCTACAAGGCAACGCTAGCCGATGCGCCACTGGCGGACAACCGCGTCGGACTGCTCGACAAGGTGCGGGGATGGATGGCCGCCGCCGAAAAGCACAGTGGCAACGAGCCCCCGGTGCAGGTAGCGGTCATTGGCAGCGGTGGAGCCGCGATGGCGGCGGCGCTGAAGGCCGTCGAGCAAGGCGCGCAGGTCACGCTGATCGAGCGCGGCACCATCGGCGGCACCTGCGTCAATGTCGGCTGTGTGCCGTCCAAGATCATGATCCGCGCCGCCCACATCGCCCATCTGCGCCGGGAAAGCCCGTTCGATGGCGGTATTGCGGCAACTGTGCCTACGATTGACCGCAGTAAGCTGCTGGCCCAGCAGCAGGCCCGCGTCGACGAACTGCGGCACGCCAAGTACGAAGGCATCCTGGGCGGTAATCCGGCCATCACCGTTGTGCACGGTGAGGCGCGCTTCAAGGACGACCAGAGCCTTACCGTCCGTTTGAACGAGGGTGGCGAGCGCGTCGTGATGTTCGACCGCTGCCTGGTCGCCACGGGTGCCAGCCCGGCGGTCCCGCCGATTCCGGGCTTGAAAGAGTCACCCTACTGGACTTCCACCGAGGCCCTGGCGAGCGACACCATTCCCGAACGCCTTGCCGTAATCGGCTCGTCGGTGGTGGCGCTGGAGCTGGCGCAAGCCTTTGCCCGGCTGGGCAGCAAGGTCACGGTCCTGGCGCGCAATACCTTGTTCTTCCGTGAAGACCCGGCCATCGGCGAGGCGGTGACAGCCGCTTTCCGTGCCGAGGGCATCGAGGTGCTGGAGCACACGCAAGCCAGCCAGGTCGCCCATATGGACGGTGAATTCGTGCTGACCACCACGCACGGTGAATTGCGCGCCGACAAACTGCTGGTTGCCACCGGTCGGACACCGAACACGCGCAGCCTCGCGCTGGACGCAGCGGGGGTCACTGTCAATGCGCAAGGTGCCATCGTCATCGACCAAGGCATGCGCACGAGCAACCCGAACATCTACGCGGCCGGCGACTGCACCGACCAGCCGCAGTTCGTCTATGTGGCGGCAGCGGCCGGCACCCGTGCCGCGATCAACATGACCGGCGGCGATGCGGCGCTCGACCTGACCGCAATGCCGGCCGTGGTGTTCACCGATCCGCAAGTGGCGACCGTGGGCTACAGCGAGGCGGAAGCCCACCACGACGGGATCGAGACCGACAGCCGCACCTTGACCTTGGACAACGTGCCGCGTGCGCTCGCCAACTTCGACACACGCGGCTTCATCAAGTTGGTTATCGAGGAAGGCAGCCATCGGCTGATCGGCGTACAGGCGGTCGCGCCGGAAGCGGGTGAACTGATCCAGACGGCGGCTCTGGCCATTCGCAACCGCATGACGGTGCAGGAACTGGCCGACCAGTTGTTCCCCTACCTGACGATGGTCGAGGGGTTGAAGCTCGCGGCGCAGACCTTCAACAAGGATGTGAAGCAGCTTTCCTGCTGCGCCGGGTGAGAAAAAGGAGGTGTTCAATGAACGCCTACACGGTGTCCCGGCTGGCTCTTGATGCCGGGGTGAGCGTGCATATCGTGCGCGACTACCTGCTGCGCGGATTGCTGCGCCCGGTGGCGTGCACACCAGGCGGCTACGGCTTGTTCGATGACGCCGCCTTGCAACGGCTGTGCTTCGTGCGGGCGGCCTTCGAGGCGGGCATCGGCCTCGACGCGCTGGCGCGGCTGTGCCGGGCGCTGGATGCGGCGGACGGCGACGAAGCGGCCGCGCAGCTTGCCCTGCTGCGTCAGTTCGTCGAGCGTCGGCGCGAAGCGTTGGCCGATCTGGAAGTGCAGTTGGCCACCCTGCCGACCGAGCCGGCACAGCACGCGGAGAGTCTGCCATGAACAACCCCGAGCGCTTGCCGTCCGAGACGCACAAACCGATCACCGGCTACCTGTGGGGCGGACTGGCTGTGCTGACTTGCCCCTGCCACCTGCCCATCCTCGCTGTCGTGCTGGCCGGCACAACCGCCGGTGCTTTCCTCGGCGAGCATTGGGTCATCGCGGCGCTCGGTTTGACCGGCCTGTTCCTTCTGTCCCTGTCGCGGGCGTTGCGGGCATTCAGGGAAAGAGAATGAGCGCTTTCCGGCCGGATGGATGGACGACGCCGGAACTGGCCCAAGCGGTCGAGCGCGGGCAGCTTGAACTGCACTACCAGCCCGTCGTCGATCTGCGCAGTGGTGGGATTGTCGGCGCGGAAGCCCTGTTGCGCTGGCGTCATCCGACGCTTGGACTATTGCCACCGGGCCAGTTCCTGCCCGTGGTCGAATCGTCCGGCCTGATGCCTGAAATCGGCGCTTGGGTGCTGGGCGAAGCCTGCCGCCAGATGCGTGACTGGCGAATGCTGGCATGGCGACCGTTCCGGCTGGCCGTCAATGTTTCGGCGAGCCAAGTGGGACCGGACTTCGACGGGTGGGTAAAGGGCGTGCTGGCTGATGCCGAGTTGCCCGCCGAGTATCTCGAAATCGAGCTGACCGAATCGGTCGCGTTTGGTGATCCGGCGATCTTCCCCGCCCTGGACGCCTTGCGGCAGATCGGTGTGCGCTTCGCCGCCGATGACTTCGGGACGGGGTATTCCTGTCTGCAACATCTGAAGTGCTGCCCAATCAGCACGCTCAAGATCGACCAATCGTTTGTCGCCGGGCTCGCCAACGACCGCCGCGACCAAACCATCGTGCACACCGTGATTCAGCTTGCGCACGGGCTGGGCATGGATGTGGTGGCTGAAGGCGTGGAAACATCGGCGAGTCTTGATCTATTGCGACAAGCGGACTGCGACACAGGACAAGGCTTCCTGTTCGCGAAGCCAATGCCGGCGGCGGCATTCGCCGTCTTCGTCAGTCAATGGAGGGGTGCCACCATGAATGCAAGTGACTCGACCACCACCAGTTGCTGCGTGTGCTGCAAGGAAATCCCGCTCGATGCCGCCTTCACCCCGGAAGGCGCGGAATACGTCGAGCACTTCTGCGGGTTGGAGTGTTATCAACGCTTCGAAGCGCGTGCCAAGACAGGGAACGAAACCGATGCCGATCCGAACGCCTGCGACTCGCTACCGTCAGATTGAGGCATACCCTAACTTGGCGTCAGACCATCCGGCGCTAAATCGTCAGAATAGAGTTGCCTTCCGAATTGATTGACATACGCCGTCAAGGGTCATAGATTTCTTCCTGACACATTTCCCTCAGGAGGATACCTTGCACGGTCAGCGCATCGGTTACGTCCGCGTCAGCAGCTTCGACCAGAACCCAGAACGGCAGCTCGAACAGATCCAGGTGGATAAAGTGTTCACCGACAAGGCGTCGGGCAAGGACACACGGCGGCCCGAACTGGAACGGCTGCTCGCCTTCGTGCGCGAAGGCGACACGGTCGTGGTGCACAGCATGGATCGTCTGGCGCGCAACCTCGACGACCTGCGCCGCCTGGTGCAGGGCCTCACCCAGCGCGGCGTACGCATCGAGTTCCTTAAGGAGCATTTGACCTTCACCGGCGAGGACTCGCCGATGGCGAACCTGATGCTGTCGGTAATGGGCGCGTTCGCCGAGTTCGAACGCGCCTTGATCCGCGAGCGGCAGCGCGAGGGCATCGCGCTCGCCAAGCAGCGCGGGGCCTACCGTGGCAGGAAGAAATCCCTGTCGTCTGAGCGTATTGCCGAACTGCGCCAACGTGTCGAGGCTGGCGAGCAAAAGACCAAGCTGGCTCGTGAATTCGGAATCAGTCGCGAAACCCTGTATCAATACTTGAGAACGGATCAGTAAATATGCCACGTCGTTCAATCCTGTCCGCCGCCGAGCGCGAAAGCCTGCTGGCGTTGCCGGACACCAAGGATGAGTTGATCCGTCACTACACGTTCAGCGAAACCGACCTCTCCATCATCCGGCAGCGGCGCGGCCCGGCCAACCGGCTGGGCTTCGCCGTGCAGCTCTGTTACCTGCGCTTTCCTGGTGTCATCCTGGGCGTCGATGAGCCGCCGTTTCCGCCCTTGTTGAAACTGGTCGCCGACCAGCTCAAGGTCAGCGTCGAAAGCTGGGACGAATACGGGCAGCGGGAGCAGACCCGGCGCGAGCACCTGGTCGAACTGCAAACGGTGTTCGGCTTCCAGCCCTTTACCATGGGCCACTACCGGCAGGCCGTCCAGTTGCTGACCGAGATGGCCTTGCAGACCGACAAGGGCATCGTGCTGGCCAGCACCTTGATCGAGCACCTGCGGCAGCAGTCGGTCATTCTGCCTGCCCTCAACGCCGTCGAGCGGGCGAGCGCCGAAGCAATCACCCGCGCCAACCGGCGCATCTACGATGCCTTGGCCGAACCGCTGTCGGACGCGCATCGCCGCCGCCTCGACGATCTGCTCAAGCGTCGGGACAACGGCAAAACGACCTGGCTGGCCTGGCTGCGCCAATCGCCCGTCAAACCGAATTCGCGGCACATGCTGGAACACATCGAACGCCTCAAAGCGTGGCAGGCGCTCGACCTGCCTTCTGGCATCGAGCGGTCGGTGCACCAGAACCGCCTGCTCAAGATCGCCCGTGAGGGTGGCCAGATGACGCCCGCCGACCTGGCCAAGTTCGAGGCGCAGCGACGCTATGCCACCCTGGTGGCGCTTGCCATCGAGGGCATGGCCACCGTCACCGACGAAATCATCGACCTGCACGACCGCATCCTGGGCAAGCTGTTCAACGCCGCCAAGAACAAGCATCAGCAGCAATTCCAGGCGTCCGGCAAGGCGATCAACGCCAAGGTGCGGCTGTTCGGCCGCATCGGCCAGGCGCTGATCGAGGCCAAGCAGGCGGGCCGCGATCCGTTCGCCGCCATCGAGGCCGTCATGTCCTGGGATGCCTTCGCCGAGAGCGTCACCGAAGCGCAGAAGCTTGCGCAGCCCGAGGACTTCGATTTCCTGCACCGCATCGGCGAAAGCTACGCCACGCTGCGCCGCTACGCGCCGGAATTCCTTGCCGTGCTCAAGCTGCGGGCCGCTCCCGCCGCGAAGGACGTGCTCGACGCCATCGAGGTGCTGCGCGGCATGAACAGCGACAACGCCCGCAAGGTGCCCGCCGACGCGCCGACCGAGTTCATCAAGCCGCGCTGGCAGAAGCTGGTCATGACCGACACCGGCATCGACCGGCGCTACTACGAACTGTGCGCGCTGTCGGAGATGAAGAACGCGTTGCGTTCCGGCGACATCTGGGTGCAGGGGTCGCGCCAGTTCAAGGACTTCGAGGACTACCTGGTGCCGCCCGCGAAATTCGCCAGCCTCAAGCAGGCCAGCGAATTGCCGCTGGCCGTGGCCACCGACTGCAACCGGTACCTGAACGACCGGCTGACGCTGCTGGAAACACAGCTTGCCACCGTCAACCGTATGGCGACGGCCAACGAGCTGCCGGACGCCATCATCACCGAGTCAGGCTTGAAGATCACGCCGCTCGACGCGGCGGTACCCGACACCGCCCAAGCGCTGATCGACCAGACGGCAATGATCCTGCCGCACGTCAAGATCACCGAACTGCTGCTGGAGGTGGACGAATGGACGGGCTTCACTCGGCATTTCGCGCATCTGAAATCGGGCGACCCGGCCAAAGACAAGAACCTGTTGCTGACCACGATCCTCGCCGACGCGATCAACCTGGGCCTGACCAAGATGGCGGAGTCTTGCCCCGGCACGACCTACGCCAAGCTGGCTTGGCTGCAAGCCTGGCACATCCGCGACGAAACCTACGGGGCGGCGCTGGCCGATCTGGTCAACGCACAGTTCCGCCATCCCTTCGCCGAGCACTGGGGCGACGGCACCACCTCATCGTCGGACGGCCAGAACTTCCGCACCGGCAGCAAGGCCGAGAGCACCGGCCACATCAACCCGAAATACGGGAGCAGCCCAGGGCGGACGTTCTACACCCACATTTCTGACCAGTACGCGCCATTTCACACCAAGGTCGTGAACGTCGGCGTGCGCGATTCGACCTACGTGCTCGACGGCCTGCTGTACCACGAGTCCGACTTGCGGATCGAGGAGCATTACACCGACACGGCGGGCTTCACCGATCACGTCTTCGCCCTGATGCACCTCCTGGGCTTCCGCTTCGCGCCGCGCATCCGCGACCTGGGCGACACCAAGCTCTACATCCCGAAGGGCGACGCCGCCTATGACGCGCTGAAACCCATGATCGGCGGCACGCTCAACATCAAGCACGTCCGCGCCCATTGGGACGAAATCCTGCGGCTGGCCACCTCGATCAAGCAGGGCACGGTGACGGCCTCCCTGATGCTCCGAAAGCTCGGCAGCTACCCACGCCAGAACGGCCTGGCCGTGGCGCTCCGCGAGCTGGGCCGCATCGAGCGCACGCTGTTCATCCTGGACTGGCTGCAAAGCGTGGAACTGCGCCGCCGCGTGCATGCCGGCCTGAACAAGGGCGAGGCGCGCAATGCGCTGGCCAGGGCAGTGTTTTTCAACCGCCTGGGTGAAATCCGCGACCGCAGTTTCGAGCAGCAGCGCTACCGGGCTAGCGGCCTCAATCTGGTAACGGCTGCCGTCGTGTTGTGGAACACGGTCTATCTGGAACGGGCTGCGCACGCGCTGCGTGGCAACGGCCATGCCGTTGATGACGCGCTGTTGCAGTACCTGTCGCCGCTCGGTTGGGAGCACATCAACCTCACCGGCGATTACCTCTGGCGCAGCAGCGCCAAGATCGGCGCGGGCAAGTTCAGGCCGCTACGACCGCTGCAACCGGCTTAGCGTGCTTTATTTTCCGTTTTCTGAGGCGACCCCATCCTGGAGAACGTGCGGGCGGGCAATCAGAGCCCCGTCGCCATGGACCGGCTGTGAAAACGGCGAAGCCATGGCCGCCGTCCGTCCGAGCAGGTCGCCTGCATCGCCGATATCGGAACGCCATACCCGATCGACTTTGAGGTAAGCCATGAAAGTGAATCCGATGCGTCTCCTGCTCGTCACTGCCGCCGTCTTCGTGTTTGCCCTGGCTTGGAACGGCTTGATCCATGGCGTGGTTCTCCGGGATGCCAACAGTGCCCTCAGCGGGATCATCAGACCGGCATCGGAGCGGAGCTTGGGTTTATCGCTTGCGCTGACGGCCGGAATCGCTCTGTTCTTCGTCCTGAGCTACGTTCGATGCGCGCGGAACGGCGGAGTTCGGGATGGGCTTTTCCACGGACTGTCTTTTGGGCTTCTCTCCGGCCTCCTGGTGGATCTGAACCAATATCTGCTGTACCCGCTCCCGCCCTTGCTGGCAGCGGAGTGGTTCTTGTCGGGGCTGCTCGAATTCTGCCTCTACGGCGTGCTGGTGGGATGGCTGTACCGCAAGGCCGACTCTCCCGCATGAAGCGCCGAAGGCGATGTGGTATTCAAGCCCCTCACCGCATCGGTTGCCTGATGATGGTTCTCCACTTCGCCGGCTCCGCCCTTCGGATATCGCTCAGATAGATTTCGTGGTGTTTCCCGGCCTTTTCGCCGTTGGCGTCGATGAAGCCGTGCAGTTTTTCTATCGTCGGCCCTTCCGCCGAGAATGGGCCGACGTGCAGGATTTGGGCGCAGCGGCCTTCCGTCAGGGTTTCCAGGCGCAACCTTGATATCGCAGGCGGCTTCTTTTTCTTCGCCACCTCCGCAATCGCGTCGTCTACGGTTTCCCGGCCGACGAACGGCGGCTGCAGGATCATCATCGTCCATTTCCAACGGGCCTTGTCCTTCGTTGCGAACACCGACAGATCATCGGCCCACCACAGTCCTTCCAGCGGCATGACGGCGTAATCGATCGCCAGCGGCCCTTTCTTGATCATGAACTTCACCGCATAGGCCACCCCGAACAAGGCTCCCACCGCCTCGGCGTAGCTCGGTGAGGTATTCGGGTCCCCTTCCCCATCCGCCATGAGGAAATTCAGTGCGGGCACATCGAGTTGGACGGGCCCGTCGGCCGAGGCCTGATACAACGGCGCAAGCCGTTTCTTGAAATCGATTTTCTCCATGGTTTCCCTTTCAGTCCGGTAACTCGCGCAGTCTCCGCTCCAGAAACCGCCGCTCCGCGTCCTGTTTTGCGAGGGCGAGGGCATGCTGGTATGCAGCCCGGGCCTCGGCGGTGCGCCCGAGCCGCCGGCACAGGTCGGCTCGCGCCGCATGCGCCAGATGGTAGTCCGCCAATGCGCCGTCAGCCAGGATCGTGTCGACCAACATCAGCCCTGCCGCCGGACCGTCTCGCATGGCCACCGCCACGGCGTGGTTCAGTTCCACCACGGGCGAGGGTTCGGCGCGCAGCAGCAATTCGTAAAGGCCTGTGATCTGCGCCCAGTCGGTAGCGGCGGCGCTCGGCGCTTCGGCATGCACCGCGGCGATGGCCGCCTGCAGCGCGTAGGGGCCGACATACCGCGATGCCAGAGCCCGGCTTACCAGGGATAATCCTTCCGCGATCTGATCCCGGTTCCAGAGTGTGCGGTCCTGCTCGTCGAGCAGGATCAGTTCGCCCTCGGGCGAGCTGCGCGCCGAGCGCCTGGATTCGTGGAGCAGCATCAGCGCCAGCAAGCCCAGTGCTTCCGGATCGGGCAATAGTTCGATCAGCAGCCGCCCCAGGCGGATTGCTTCGGTCGAAAGATCGTGCCGCATGAGAGCGTTGCCGAACGACGCCGAATAACCTTCGTTGAACACGAGATAGACGACGCGCAGCACGGCATCCAGCCGGACCGGAAGGTCCTCGCGCGCGGGAGCCTGGTAAGGAATGCGGGCATCGCGGATCTTCGCCTTGGCCCGTACGATGCGCTGGGCGAGCGTGGGAGCGGCGGTGAGAAAGGCGCGCGCAATCTCTTCGGTGGTCAGGCCGCACACTTCGCGCAGGGTCAGTGCGACCTGCGCGTCGGGCGAGAGCGCGGGATGGCAGCAGGTGAAGATCAGCCGCAGACGGTCGTCCTCAAGGGTCTCGCCATCGAGGCCGGCCGGATCGGCCAGGTCGTCCGCGAGCTGCTCGGCGACCTCGTCCGGCAGCGCCTCGAAACGGGAGAGGCGGCGCATGCCGTCGAAGGCCTTGAAGCGTCCGGTGGACACCAGCCAGGCCCTGGGATTCGCGGGGACGCCAACCCGCGGCCATTGTTCCAGTGCCGCCCGAAAGGCGTCGTGCAGCGCTTCTTCGGCAAGGTCGAAGTCGCCGAGCAGGCGCACCAGCGTGGCGAAAACGCGGCGCGATTCCTGACGATAGATGGCTTCGATCGTACCGCGTATCCCGTCGGCCAAATCTCCACTCATCACGATTCCGCCTTTGGATTCTGCAATTCTCCGCGCACTCTCGCCCCCCGAAACCGCGTTGGAGTCACGAATTGCAGGTCATCCGCTTGATGAAGTCCTGTAGGCTTTGCCCCGCCCCGTCTTCGAAGGACTCGTTTTCCATCAGTATGGCCTGCATGCGGTCGAGCCGGAAATTGCGGAAATCCTCCCGCAATTCGCACCAACCAGCCAAGGACCAGACGTTCCCCCAGAAATAGAGGCCCAAAGGACGGATGCGGCGCCGGCTTTGTTCGCCGTCCGCACGGCAATAGCCGAAATACAGGAAACGCTTCAGATCGATGGCTTTCCGGCAGATGTCGAGCGTCACGTCGATGTCCTCGCGTTCGCCGAAGCGCAAGGAAAACAGCTTGCTGCGCTCGATGTTGGCCTTCAGTTCGGCGGGGACGACGGCCGTCACCTTGTCGAGCACCGATTGCGCGGAATGGCCCAGTTCGGTTCCGGCCCAGGACTTCACCATCCTGGCCCCGACCGCCAGCGCCTCCAGTTCTGCTGCGGTGAACATGATGGGCGGTATGTCGATGGCATGGCGCAAGGTGTAGCCGACACCCGCCTCCCCTTCGACGGGAATGCCCGACAGGCTGATATCCTGGATGTCGCGGTAGATCGTGCGCTCGGAGACCTCCAGCCGTTCGGCCAGCGCTCTTGCTGTGACCAAGCGCTTGTTGCGCAGGATTTGGACGATCTGAAACAGGCGGTCGGCGCGTCGCATCGGGTGGGCAGGCGGCCAAGGTGCGCTCGGCCGCCCGTCTCGGCAAGGTTCAAGCCGGTGAGTATAAGCCGACGCGGTTGCCTTCGCTGTCCAGGAATTGCGCGAAGTAGCCGCAGTCGCCGTCATGGATCGGCGTTTTCGGCACCAGCACGCTGCCGCCGTGCTCGACCGCGCGCTGCAGCGGCTGGCTCAAGTCCTCCCCGCCGTTGAGATAGACGACCGCGCCGGTCTGGCTGGGCTCGTAATGCTCGCCCGCTATCAGCATGCCGCTGACCGCCTGGCCTTCATAAGCGAAGATCGCCATCTGGTAACCACCCATTTCCTCGTCCTTGAACGTCGTTTGCAAGACGTCCCCGTAAAAAGCCTTGGCACGCGCCAGGTCTTTCACCGGGATTTCGAACCAGTTCGCTACGTTGCTCATATCTGTGGTCTCCTTGGAGTTGGTCGGGAGGCTGCATGGTAAGGGCCGGTTCCTGACAGCGTGGTGTCAGCAATGTTCGGCTCCGAGCCCCTGTCGAAACCGTCAGCCATCTTGCGATCCTCCCTTCCCCAGGCACGTTGAGAATGTCGACCCCAAGGAAATGCTGTAACGAATCGTTAATCAGCCTGTTTCACAGTTGACATTTTTGGCGACCTACAATTTTGTATCTGCCCAAAATCTTCCAGACCCGTAATCGGCCTGCCTGTATTGCCTGACGATTCGGCAGCCACATCGGAATGAGGCTTAGGACATTGGGCGTGGCTAAATAACAAATCCAGACAGAGGCAACCCATGGGCGATACCGATCGTCGTACATTCCTCAAGTTGATGGGTTCGGGCGCAATGGCTACAGCGATGCCGACCAGCATCGCCCGCGCCTTGGAGATTCCCGCCAACAATCGCACGGGCACCATCAAGGACGTGGAACACATCGTCATCCTGACGCAGGAAAACCGCTCTTTCGATCACTATTTCGGCGCGATGCGAGGCGTACGGGGCTTCGCCGATCCCAGGGCGGTGATGCTGCCGAACGGCAAGCCGGTCTGGCATCAGCCCAATGGAACCGGCTATCTCCTGCCGTTCCGCCCGGACGTCGAAAACGCTGGCCTGTGGTTCTCGCCGGATCCGCCCCACAGCTGGAACAACACCCATGCCGCCTGGAACTGGGGCAATTACGACCAGTGGGTGCCGAACAAGGGGGTCGCCGCCATGACCTACCTGGGCCGCAAGGACATCCCCTACCACTACGCCCTGGCGGACGCCTTTACCATCTGCGACGCCTACCATTGCTCCCTGATGGGCGGAACCGATGCCAACCGCTATTACATGTGGACCGGCTGGTGCGGCAACGACGGCCAGGGCGGCGGCCCGGTGATCTTCAACGACGAGGCCGGCTACGATTGGCACACCTATCCGGAGCGGCTGCAGGACGCCGGCATTACCTGGAAGGTATATCAGGACATCGGCGACGGTCTGAACGCGGACAACGGCAACTGGTGGGGCTGGACTTCCGATCCGTTCATCGGCAACTACGGCGACAACTCCCTGCTGTATTTCCATCAATACCAGAACGCGCAGCCCGGCAATCCGCTGGCGGATCGCGCCAAGACCGGAACGGAAATCAAGGCGCACGGCAAGGATCCGCTGATGCTGCTGGAGGACTTCCGCGCGGACGTCATGTCGGGCAATCTGCCTCAGGTTTCCTGGATCGCCGCGCCCGAGGCCTATGGCGAACATCCGATCTGGCCGGCCAACTGGGGTGCGTGGTACATCTCCCGGATCATGGACATTCTGGTTGCCAACCCGGAGGTTTGGAGCAAGACCGTCTTCATCATCAATTTCGACGAGGAAGGCGGCTACTTCGACCATATGGTTCCGCCGACCCCGCCGATGAACGACGGCCAGGGCCTGTCCACCGTCGACACCATCAATGAAATCTTTCCGGGCAACCCCGCCGATCCCAGGAATCCCCCGTCGGCCCCTTACGGCCTGGGAATGCGCGTGCCGATGCTGGTTATTTCCCCGTGGAGCAAGGGGGGCTGGGTGAACTCGGAGGTGTTCGACCATACCTCCTTGATCCGCTTCATCGAGGCACGCTTCGCGGACGAGCATCCCGACCTGATCGAACCCAATATCACCCCGTGGCGACGTGCGGTGGTGGGCGATCTCACCAGCGCCTTCGACTTCAAGAGACCCAACGCCTGGAAGGTCAGGCTGCCGGCCACCGGCACCTATCTGCCGACCGACCTGAACAAGGACGCCTACTCGAAAGAGGTACCGACCCCGCCCGTCAATCAGACGCTGCCTGTCCAGGAGACCGGTATCCGTCGGGCGCGCGCTCTGCCCTACGCACTCAATGCCCATGGCGCTCGCATCGACAATGCGTTCCGGATCGATTTCGATAACGCCGGTACGGCTGGCGCCGTCTTTCAAGTACGTTCGCGGAACAACCAGGAAATGCCTAGAACGTACACCGTCGAACCCTCCAAATCGCTCTCCGGCAGCTGGAGCACCTCGGCTGGCTACGACCTGTCGGTTTACGGCCCGAACGGCTTTTTCCGGTCCTTCAAAGGTAGCCCAAATGGCCCGGCCAATCTGGACATCAAAGCCAGCTACGACAAGGTGAAAAACGGTATCACCCTGAACATCGCCAACCTCGCAAACGGAAAGGCCAAGGTCCGCATCCTGGACAAGTACACCGGCAGGTTCACGGTGCTCGAACTGCAGAACGGCGTCGGCAGGTCGAGGCGCTGGTCGCTCGGTCTGTTCTCCGGGTGGTACGACCTGATCGTCACCGTCGAAGGCGACGCCGGCTTCGAATATCGACTCGCCGGCCATGTCGAAACCGGCAAGGACAGCATCAGCGACCCCTTGATGGGCGGGTTGATCTAGCCCGGATATTTCAAGAAAGTGGGCGAATCTCGCTTAACCAATTGATATAATTGGAGTTGCGCCAATAACGCTTCGTACGAAGCCTAAACGAGACCGCCCAATGAGTGATTCTATCCCGACCCAGCTCCGTTTTCCCACCGTCGCCGGCTTCACCGTCCGTGCCGACTTCGAAGGCGGCGCGGTGTCCAGCGACTTCGGCGCCCTCCTCCTGCAGGGCGTGGATCGGCAGACCGGATTGATCGCCCGTCTGGCCTCGGCCATTCAGGATCGCCGGCACCCTTCCTACATCGCCCACAGCTTGGCCGACCTCCTGCGTCAGCGCATCTTCCAGACCGCCTGCGGCTATGCCGACGGCAACGACGCCAACAGCCTGCGCCACGATCCCGTGTTCAAGCTGGCGGCCGAGCGGGCGCCGTTGGATGCCGACAACGCCCTGGCTTCCGGCCCCACCTTCTCGCGCTTGGAGAACGGAGTCTCCCGCAAGGACATCTACCGCCTGGCCCGCGCCTTCGTCGATGCCTTCATCGCCAGCTACACCACCCCGCCCGCGGTCATCGTCTTGGACATGGACCACTCCGAAGACCGCACCCACGGGCAGCAGGAACTGGCCTTCTACAATCACCACTACGGCAGCCACTGCTATCTGCCGCTGTTCTTGTTCGAGGGCCTCTCCGGCAAGTTCATCACCGCCGTGCTGCGGCCCGGCAAACGCCCCACCGGGCGCGAGAACGCCGCCATCCTCCAGCGGGTCGTGCGCCGCCTGCGCCAGGCCTGGCCGGATACCCACCTCGTCCTGCGCGGGGATGGCCATTTCGCCAACCCGGAGTTGATGGCCCTGTGCGAAGCCGATGCACGGATGGATTTCCTCTTCGGCCTGGCCGGCAACCAGGTGCTGACGCCCAAGGCCGAGCCGCTGCTTGCCAAGACGCGCGCCTTGCATGCGCAACGCTGTGATTTCGCTCGCCGCGCCGAACAGCCCGAGCCGGCGGCGACCCGTTTGTATGACGAGGTGGCCTACCAGGCCGGTTCCTGGCCCAAGGCCTATCGGGTGGTGCTCAAGGCCGAGGTCATGGGCCTGGGGGACAACCCGCGCTTCGTCGTGACCTCGCTCGCCGACCCGACGCCGGAGGCGCTGTACCGGGATCTGTACTGCGCACGCGGCCAGGACGAGAACTTCATCAAGGCGGTGAAGAACGATCTGGCCAGTGATCGCACCGCCGACCATGCCTTCCTCGCCAACCACCTGCGCCTGTTCTATGCCTGTGCCGCCTACAGCCTGATCCACAGCCTGCGGGAGCACACCCTGTGCCACACCGAACTGGCCAAGGCGCAGCCCATGACCCTCATCCTGAAGCTGTTCAAGCTGGCGGTGCGGGTGGTGCAGTACAAGGACCGGATCAAGTTGCACTTGCCGAGCGCCTGTCCGGTGAAGGCGCTGTTGCACCGGGTCACCGAGATACTCTATCTCGTCCGACCACCGGCCATGGCCTGAAGCGCGCCGTCACCCTCAACCGAGGAGGATCCGGCAGGACTCGGAGGGTTGATTGCGTCCAGTGTCTGGATTCCGGCCACCACCCCCGCGAAAAGAGGCAGGTCGAGGGGCTGCCCATGCCTCATGGGGGGCGTAGGTCAGTTCGGTGGACTAAAAAAATAGGCAGCTGGCCAAGCTATCGGGCGCAGGGGGCATTTTTATGAAACATCCGGGCTAGTCCGCAGTCTGAGGAAGAACAAGCAGTCTTGTCATTTAAGCCTGTCGATCGTCCGTAGTGTGCCCAGAGGCGACAGTCGGGCCTTCCCCATCGAATGGCCGCTCACTGGCCAAGTCCTGCCCTTGATCTGCCCGGAATGTGGGGGGCATGCGACCTCATTGCCTGTGTCGCCGAGCCGGAACCGGTCCGGCATATCGTCGCCCACATCGGCGAGCCGACCGCCCTGCCGCCGATTTCACCGGCCGGATCCCTCCGGTTGAGGACGCCTTCGATTGGGATCAAAACTCTGCCAACGATCCGGAACCGGGCGAGCCGGTCCCGGACTTTGAATACGATCAGACCATAAGCTGGTAATTCGCGCGCCAGCCCGCCCCGCTATTGAGGGGCCGACCGGAACCGCTTTACCTGACAGCCAGGTTCGGCCGCGTCCCGGCACCTCTGTGGCACCCCAAGCATCACGCTTTCGCGCATCCCCGCTTGCAACCTCGTTTTCAGGTTGCCCCAAAAACCGCGACGGAATTTTTTGAGCAACAAAAAACCTCGCTGGATGAGTAAGATAGCGTTGTTAGAGACGTTTTTCTCATCACCCAGGAGGGTTTGCGGGCCTGGTGTCACAGACGGTACTGCCCTTCAAGCTGGAGACGACTCAGGACACGATTACGGCGCAGGCGGGGTTGATTTTGTTTGGTGAGTACCTGCAGGCCATGGGTTTGCCGAGTCAACTCGACCGGGAGTTGCCCGGACCGTTGAATCCTTGGGCTATAAGCCATCAGTCTATGGGGTATCGTTGGTGCTGATGCTGCAAGGCGGGGGGCGATCGCTGGAGGACTTGCGGATGTTACGTGGTGACGAGGGCTTGCGGACGCTGCTGAACCTGACGGCGTTACCGAGTAGCGATGCGGCGGGGGACTGGTTGCGGCGGATAGGGGCGGGCGAAGGACTGGCCGGCTTAACGCGGGTGCAGCGTCGGCTGCTGCAAAAGTTGCTCAGGAAAGAGTCGCGCCGTGAATACACGCTGGATATTGATGCGACGCAGATCGTGGCCGAGAAAGAGGCGGCGAAGTGGACCTACAAGGGAGAGAAAGGTTACCTGCCCCGGGTGGGCACCTTGGCGGAGAACGGCCTGATCGTGGGGGAGGCGTTTCGCGACGGCAATGCGGCGCCGGCTTCGGGCAATCTGGAATTCATCCGTTATTGTGAGCAGCAGATGCCCGAAGGCAAGCGGATCGTGGCGGTGCGGGCCGACAGTGCAGCCTATCAGGCAGCGATCTTCAATGCGTGTGAAGAGCAGAAGCAACACTTTGCCATTGGCGCGGACCTGGACGCGACGGTGAAAGCGGTCATCGCCGAGATTCCCGAAGCGGCCTGGGTCAAATGGCGTGATGCCGAGATCGCCGAGACCGTGCACAGCCTGGCCAAGACGAACAAAGCCTTCCGTCTGATCGTAATCCGTCGCCCCCCGCCAGGCGATTTGTTCGACGCAAATGCGCCGTGTTACCGCTACACGGCGGTGGCCAGCAACCGCATCGAAAGCGCCGCCGACACGCTGGAATGGTACGCCCAGCGGGGCGAAACCAGCGACAAATCGGTAGGATTGCCGATTTGCACGCGCAGCGCCCGAAGGGTGCGGTATAGGGACATACCGCATGATTACCGGATCAAGGAACTCAAACTCGGTTTCGGCATGGAACGGATGCCCTGTGGCCAACTCACCGCCAATGCCGTGTTCTTCCGCCTGGGCGTGTTGGCCTACAACCTGTGCCAGGGCTTCAAGCGCTGGGTCTTGAAAAAGGAGTGGCGGCAACACCAGGTACAGACCTTACGCTGGCGCCTCTACCAGATCGCCGGCAAGCTAGTGCGCCATGCCGGCCGGATGATGCTCAAAGTTCGCGACAACGTCATCGAACTGTTCGAGCACATTCGGATGCAGTGTTGGCTCCTGGCGAATGAAGGGGAGACGTAGCCTGGTCGTCCGGACCGGCCCTCCCTCTCAGGGGTTCAGAAGCCCCCCGCGAGTGGGGTCTGTCGGAAATTTGGGCTGACGACCATTTCGCTCCGCCAATAGGGGCTAACACGCCCGATAGTCCACGTTCTGCGCATGGGCCTCACGCCCGAGCGCAAAAAGACGCCCCAAACAGGGCCGGAGGCGGCCGCTCAAATTTACTGTCGCGGATTTTGGGGTTGCACAATCGCTTGACGGCATTTCCTCCCCACCGCATCATTCGGCCGAAATGGGCGATTCCGCCCGTTGGATTTCCTCTTCCTATCCTCCGGCCGTTGAAGGAGCACCATGGATCCACTCGAGAATTCCGCACGGCAAGTCTTGAAGGGGACGCTCGTTCCGCTCAAGGTTCCCGAATCAGCCAACAATTCTCATGGGCTGTTCAAGATGGCTATGGTGAATACCCTCGGGATCGCTCGTGGCGAGACGGATGCGGTGCGAGAGCATCTCGAGATTCCCGCTCGCGTGTCGCCGCAGAGCGGAGAGGTGCGGCGAGTCTCCGACGCGACGCTTGGGCTCATTCGCTCGTTCGAGGCCCCTCTCGTTCCAGCCTTGCGACCGGGAATTTCCGCGATCACTGCCGCGCCGGCAGGCGAGCTCGCCCAGTTCGCCAAAGCACTCGTCGCGTTGAGGGCGGAACGCGTCAGAACAGCCCAGGCCAACCGCCTGCCAGACGAGACGCTCGGCAGGATGATGCAGGCGCTGAACGCAGCCGTAGTCGCCGCACGTGCGTTCGACACCTACACGGCAGCTCAGCCGATCGGCATGCTGAACCTCGAACGCATCGAGATGGTGCCCGCCGGAATCGAACGCGGCGAGCTCGTCGCCACCATTCCGCTCGCGCCTGACGAAGAGACCGCGGTAACGCACAAGGAGTGGTCGGTCACATCCCAGGAGTTCACGACCATCGTGACCGATTCGCTCGAGCAAACGAGCGAAACCGGCGTCACCGATAACACCGATTTGTCGCAGTCGACGACGTCGCAGAATCAGCATGCGACGCAGTTCAACATCACAGCGACCGTGCAGGGAGGTATCCCGATCATCAGCGGGTCCACGACGACAGGGTTCAGCGTCCAAGACTCGACATCGCAGTCGGCAACCGACAGCATCAAACACGCGACGTCGATCACGGAAAAGGCGTCATCCCGATCGCGCCGGGAGCACAAAACGACGATTTCGACGACAACGGTCACCGGCGCCTCGGAGACGTCGACGCGAATGCTGAAGAACACGAGCCCGACCGACGCAATCCGGATCGATTACTTTAGCCTAATGCGGAAGTGGCGGGTGCGCTTGTATCGCTTTGGACTTCGCTTGACCTACGACATGGTGATCCCTGAACCGGGCGCGTCGATGCGGCGCGCCTACGTTGAGCTCGAGACGCTCCGAAGTCAACTCGGCCCGTTCGTGTTCAACCTCAGCTACACCGAAATCAGTCCGGCGGTCGTCGATCAGAAGTGGAACCCGGCACCGCCGGGCCCTCAAGCCAAACCGAAGTACATCTGGCTCGCCGAGCGATACGGGGCCGCAGTCCGGCCGTACCCTGCCAATCCCGCGCCGATCATCAAGAACATCACAGGTGCGGGCAACCGGAGCTGGAGCTACATGGGGCTTCCCTTCAACGTTCCGGCAGGAACTCGCGTGAAAGCCTTGTATGTAAGTGCTCTGATCGGGAACAACGACGGCGAGTGGCCTTGGCTACGTGTCATCGGCGCCAGGAACGAGCCTACGTGGGAGGACGAGAACAACCTCGAGCTCCATGACGCCAAGGTGTTCGCGAACGACGGCAGCGACTATCTGAAGGGCGCGACCGGCGAGCAGAATGTTCTCTTCTGGATGTGGCACTCGGATTCTCCGGCGATCAGTTTGAAAGTCGATCTGGAAATCGCGCCCGAGACGATCGAGCTGTGGCAAGCGGAGGTGTGGACCGCCCTCTACAACGCCGCCCAGGCCCGGCATTTCGCTCAGCAGCAGGAAATCGCCGCTCGGATCGGCGCCATCGAGGAGCGGTTGGCGAACGTCGACACCCTCACGCTGCGCCGCGAGGAAAGCGACGAGATTATGAAGAACGTGCTGAAGTTCGTTCTCGGCACCGACTTCGACCTGATGCCCGATCCGGTCCAGAAAGCCTTCCAGGCCGAGGCCATGGATCTGGCACACGGAATCGCCTTCGACGACGCGAGCTTATCAGGTCTCAACCTGAGCCAGTGGACCATTCTGCGTCAACACGAGGAGATGGTTCGCTTCATCAACCAGGCGATCGAGTGGGAGAACGTCGTCAGCTTTCTGTATTCGTACTTCTGGGACGTTCCACAGAGCTGGCCGTTCATCCGCGGTTTGCGTCATCCCGATGCCACACGCCAGGCGTTTCTCCGTGCCGGCAGCGCGCGCGTCGTGCTCACCGTTCGCAAAGGCTGGGAGGCGAAGTGGATGAAATTCGTGCAGGACGGCTCGATCGACGCGGACATTGCTCCGGCGACCACCGGTCCGTATCTGTCGATCGCGCAGGAGATCGCGGCCTACGACGATCGCAACTATCCGGGCATTCCGCCCGCTAACCCTGCCCGGTCGGCGGTCCGTCTGCACGATGCCGTGTACACGACATGCGACGAGAATATCGCTCCTGGCTCCGGCGTGAACATTGCAGTCGCCAGTAGCACGGGATTCGTCGTTGGCCTGCAGGTCGTTCTCGACGCCGAGGACAGTCGTCATGTCCAGGAAGTCGCCTTCATCACGGAGATACCGGACCCGACGCACATCGTCGTCGACAAAGTCGTTCACGCACACACCGGCGCGACCACGCCGCTCCCGGTTCTGCAGCCCGGCGACAAAGGCGCGCTCATCGCCGAGTGGTTCGAGTACACACCATCGTCGGGTACGGACATCGCGATCACCTCGAACCTTGCGACGATCGCTTGAAAACATGGTGACGTCGAGGCCGGGCGGCAAAGTCGTGAGCGAGGGATTGGCGTGAGCTGTGGCGGCATCGCCTGGTGGCGCTCACCAGATTTCGTCGCGCTCCTCGAGCGCCACGGTACTGTCGAGCACCTCGTGGTGCAGTTCGACTTCCTGGTGCAAGTGCAGCGCGATGCGCGCGCTGAATTCGCGATCCCCGGCTCCAGCAAGTCGACCAGCGGCCAGACCGGTTTCGCCGATATCGTGTCGATCGCGACCGGAGAGATCTGGGAGATCAAGCCCGAACGCCTCGAGGACAATGCCGTAAAGGAGGCGTCTCGCTACGCAAAGTTCGCGAAGGTTGCCTGTGGCTCGCAGTGGCGGCCCGGAACGTCGTACAGCACCACCAATCTATTCGGCGGCGGCGGTGTCGTCTATCGGCTCGAAGGCAACGGCAATAAAGCGGAACTGATTGCGTACCAGGGGCGTCCGGGGGCGGTGCTGTACAAGTGGCGGATCAATGGCTCGGAAGTCTCGAGCTTGATCCCCTACTTTGCCTGGGCTCTTCGCCAGCAGATCGTAAAAGACTATTTCGCGGTGGGCCAGCCGCAGCCTTTGCCGGGCGCCAAGCCGCCGAACAACCTTCCTCCACCAAAATACAAGCCTCCCGTGCTGACGCCGGACGGTTGCATCCCGCAGCTCGGTCCATTGCTTCCGGAGTTTATCAGAAGCATCCGCAGCATCTGTGCACAGACGGTTCTCGACGGCAGTTCGGTCGCGATTCTGCTGAACAGCGCGGTGTTCAACGCCATCTTCGGACCCGGCATCGTCGCGAACCAAATCGCGGTGATGCAAGTGAAGGCGGACCCTGTTCAGGCGCTGCAGAGAACTGCGCTCACGATGCTGATCGCAACCGTAGGAATACCCGGTGCGATTGCGGCGGGATGGTTGGTGGTGGAAGCTCTCCCGCTGGCGGCAGGTGTGATCGGGCTCGTGGTTCGCGTTGGCGGAACGGTCGCTGCTGGAGGGGAAGGCGCGCTCGGCAGTCTTTTCAGCGGACTGAGTAACGCCGTCGCCCGAACCGCGGTCACCGTCGGGTCAGCAGTGGTTGCGTTTGTCATTCCGCGGGCAAGTATGGCGGATTCGAAAACCCCAGTCGCCTTTGATGTGTCGATCGCGAAGTTTGTCGTCATCCCGCCCGGACGACCGGCGCCGCGAGTTGGGCTGAGCGTGAACGCGGACGGAGGCGACTGGGTTGTCGCTGGGCTTGCCCGTACGCCACCGGACTGACGATCGCCGCGATCAATCGGTTCGAAGTGTGCGGATCGGAGAGATCGCGGCCGCGCGCCTGGCCGGGATTACGGCGGCGAAGAACGCGCAGCTCGCGAGCGACTCTGCCGTCTCGTAGCACTTGTGAGGGCATTTCACCCGAAGCGCAACATTCGGTCGAAATGGGCGATTAATCCCGTAGGATTTCCTATCCATCATCATGGGTACAGCCCACCCCGCCCGACAACGCAAGCGGGGCAGCCGTCAGTTCTCGTCTTCGGTCTCATCTCCGGTCTGCGGATCCCAGCTTGGCAGATGCGACTTCTTCAGCGATCGCGCGAGGACACGAGGACAAGCGGGGTCTGTTCTCACATTCCAACATTCCATCGAGGAGAACGGGATTTTGCGGGAACTAAGACAGGTTGCAGTCAAGCTTCTGGGGCCAACGCGAACGACAGATATGCATTCCACTGCTGCCGCTTAGAGCAGAAGCGTCGAGGTCCGCAATTGGCCGCAAGCGGGCATTGATCTGTCTGAAAACATCTGTTTGGCGACAAACCAGCCACAACCTATCCCAGTGGAGGAAAGTTCGGCTTAGAAGGCTGGCGGCCGGTCTTCTTGGTCTTTCCCTCGCGGGGTCGGTGTCAATCCTGCCGAGTCCCCATCAAAACGGCACCGGGCTTTCGAATTCGAGCCATTCGCCGCTCACCGGATGGTGGAGTCCCAGACCCTTGGCGTGCAGCAGCAGCCTGCCGGCCCGGGATTTCGCCGCTTCGTGCCCGTACAGCGGATCGCCGAGCATGGGATGCCCCAAAGCGGCGAGATGGACCCGCAGCTGGTGGGAGCGCCCGGTGACGGGTTCGAGTTCGACGCGGGTGGCATCGGTTTCATGGCCCAGGATTCGCCAGCGGGTGAGGCTGGGCTTGCCGTGCAAAGGATCCACCTTTTGCAGCGGCCGATTGGGCCAGTCGAGGACCAGGGGAAGATCGATGCTGCTCCAGCCGTCCTCGGCGTCCGGCCGCGTGCTCAGAATGCCGAGCACCACCGCTTCGTAACGTTTGACCACTTCCCGGCAGGCGAAGGCCCGGCTCAGGATGCGCTGCGCCGCCGGTCCGCGCGCCATGGCCATCAGGCCCGAAGTGGCCATGTCGAGGCGATGCACGATGAGGGCGTCGGGAAACCTGGCCTGAGCCCGTCCGCTCAGGCAGTCCTGCTTGTCGGGGCCGCGCCCCGGTACCGAGAGCAGGCCGCTGGGCTTGGAAAGCACCAGCAATGCGGCGTCGGCGTGAACCAGTTCCATTCAGCACAGCTCTTCACAGGGAATGCCGTCGCCGTCCCGGTCCAGACTCTTGACACCGCAGCGCAGCAGATAGAAACGCGCCTCCTCGCAGGAAACCATCTCGGCGCAACGGCGCTTGGCGCCGCATTTGGCGGTGCTTTTCGAGGGAGAACGCTGGAACCGGGAGGCGCCGGTTTCCGCCCGATGGCGGAACCGCCACGGTGGAACCGGGTGAGGCCGCGACCAAAGTCCCCGCCTTTCCTTCCGTGCATCCTCTTCGGCACGGAAATAAGCCTGATCGGCGGCGTACTGCCGGTACACCCAGGCCATTCCGCGCCGGACCTGCTCCAGGCTGGCGTCGGTCCCATCCCTCCACACCCGGCCCACCACGCGGCCGTACCGGTCCGCGTCCACCCCCTCCACGGTCACCGTCCTTCCCAGCAGCAGTTCGGACAGCGATTGTCTGGACGCCTGCCAGTCCGCCTGTCCAAATTCCGGTGCGTCGATCTGCACCAGCCGCACTTGAACTTCGCGCTGGCCGGCATCCACGACGGTGATGGAGTCGCCGTCCAGCACCGCCGACACCTGTCCGCCGAAACTCGGGCCCGCCTGAGCGGACGCGGCCTCCAGCACCAGGCTGGCGATCAGTGCGGCGACGGAGGAACGTCGAAAGATGCGCATCACCTGGCCGCGTCGCGCAGGAACAGCGCGCGGCTGAACTGCAGAAATTCGTCCAGATGTTTCTCGATGACGCTGATGGTGATGGTGATGGGCAACTGCAGGCTCCGGTCATCGTGCACGGCGATGTTCGGAATGGCGGCGTCGGCGTAGCCCGCCACCAGCACAGCCAGGTCGAGGTCGCTGTCGGGCCGCGCATCGCCGCGGATACGGCTGCCGAATGCATAAACGGCAAGCAGCTGGGGCAAGCCGGATTGCAGGGTTCGGACGATCGACGTGCGTTGTGTGCGGGTCATTGGAGGCCATTTTCCGCCAGCCGCCGCCGGATCGTCCATCCCGCCGCGAAAATGGCCGCCAAGCACAAAGCGAAATATTCCGGTTGACATCCAAACACTTGTTTCGTATCTTCGATTCAAACATACGTTTGAATTACCCGAATGAATTTCTTGAATCAGCCGGACTATCACAATTCGAGCCGCGAACGCGTGCCGCAATCCGCAGAGCTGGTTCGCACAGGACAGCGCGCCCGGGGCGAGGCGCCGCGCCGTGTCCCGCGCCTCTTTGCATGCTTGCTCGGCGCGGTGTTTACCGCCTGTTCGCCGGTGGGTCCGGACTATCAACGCCCCGACACGGCGATGCCGGACCGCTGGCACGAAGCCAGGCCGCCGGCGGCGGCCCCGTCGGAAGCGGTCGGTGCGGATTGGTGGAAAGCCTTCGGCGATCCGGTACTGAACCGGCTGATCCGGGAGGCGATGGTCGCCAATCTGGATCTCAAGCAAACCTACACCCGCATCCGCGCTGCCCGCGAACAGCGCCTGGTCGCCATCGCGAACGGTCTGCCGATCGTCTCCAACAAGGAGAGCCTGAGCCGGCGCCTCAACAATGCCGGCCAAAGCGGCGCGGGCGGACAACCCGGCGGCATCGGTTTCGGCAACAACATCGACATCTTCCAGCTCGGGTTCGACGTCCAATGGGAGATCGACCTGTTCGGCGGCATCCGGCGCTCGATCGAAGCGGCGGAAGCCAACCTCGAGGCCGAAGTCGAAAACAGCCGGGCAGTCCTGGTCACTCTCCTGGGCGACGTCGCCCGCGCCTACATCGAAATGCGCAGCAACCAGCACCTGCTGGACGTCAGCCAGGCCAACCTCAAGCTCCAGCTCGAGACCGCCCGGCTGATGCGTATCCGCTACCAGGCCGGCCTGTCGGACTCTCTGGAAGCGGTTCAGGCCGAAGCCCTCGCCGCGCAGACCCAGGCCCAGTTGCCGGTGTACGAAACCGCCCGCAAGCAGTCCATGCACCAGCTCGAATTGCTCCTCGGCAAGACCCCCGGCGCATTGCAGGCCCTGCTCGATCCCGAACAGCCGGTGCCGTCGGCGCCCGACCGTATCCTGCTCGACCTGCCCTCGGAGCTGCTGCGGCGCCGACCCGACATCCGGCTGGCCGAGCGGCAATTGGCCGCCGCCACGGCGCAGGTCGGCGTCGCTACGGCCGATCTCTATCCGAAGTTCAACATCGCCGCCTTCCTCGGCTTCCAGAACATGAAGATCACCGACGTCACCGCCTTGAGCAAATCCTGGTCGGCTGCCGGGACCTTGACCACCCCGATATTCAACTGGGGCAGGATCCAGGCCAACATCGACGCCAAGGAGGCCCAGCAGGAGCAGAGCTTCCTGGCGTATCAATCCACCGTGCTCGGTGCCTTGAAGGACGTGGAGGGCTCCCTGGTCGCCTACGCCCAGGAAAAGGATCGCAGGACGGCCTTGGAGCAGGCGGTGGAATCGAACCGGCTGGCGCTGAAGCTCTCCAAGGAGCGTTACCGCTCCGGGCTCACCTCGTTTCTCAACGTGCTCGATTCCGAGCGGGCGGTTTACTCCGCCGAGAGCGATCTGGTGAGGAGCCAGGCGAACGTGGCCGCCAACCTGGTGTCGCTGTACAAGGCTCTCGGCGGCGGCTGGGAAACCGCCCTGATCGATCCGGGCAAGCTGGCCGGCGGAAGCTGAATCGGCCCCTCATTCAGGAGAATCCTTGACCGTGAAGAAAGATGTCCATTCCTGGTCCAAATCCGTGGCTCGAACTTTGGCCGCGATCGGCCTGTTCCAGCTCGTCGGCTGTGGCGGCGGCGAAGGCGGCATGGCGGAACTGCCGACACCGAAGGTGGAGGTGAGCCGGCCGGTACGGCGGGAAATCCTCGAAACGGACGAGTACACCGGCCGGTTGCAGGCCGTGGAGTCCGTAGAGGTCCGTGCCCGGGTTTCCGGTTACCTCGAGAAAATTCTTTTCACGGACGGCAGCCGGGTCAAGAAAGGCGATCTGCTGTTCGTCGTCGACCCGCGGCCCTATGTGGCGCAGCTCCAGCAGGCGCAGGCCGGACTCGAGCGGGCCAGGTCGAGGCTCAAGCTGGCGCAGAACCATCTGCAGCGGGCCGAGAGTCCGCTGAAGGAACAGGCGATTTCGGAGGAGGAATACGATACCCGCCACCAGAGCCTGGTTCAGGCCACGGCCGACGTCGAATCGGCCAAGGCCGAAGTCGACCTGGCCCAGCTCAACGTCGAGTTCACCCAGGTCCGCTCGCCCATCGAGGGGCGCATTTCCCGCAGGCTCATCACCGAGGGCAACCTGGTCACGGCCGATTCCACGGTGCTGGCCGGCATCGTTTCGGTCGATCCGATGTACGTCTATTTCGACGCCGACGAGCGCGCCCTGCTCAAGTATCGCCGTCTGGAAATCGACGGCAAGAGGAAGGACGGAACGCCGCTCGAAATGGGGCTCGTGGACGAGCAGGGCTACCCGCATCGCGGCTATCTCGACTACGTGGACCCGAGAGTCAACGCCGACATGGGCACCGTGAGCGCCCGCGGTGTCATCGCCAATCCCGACGGACTGATGGAGCAGGGGCTGTTCGCCAGGGTCCGGATTCCCGGCGGCAGCCGCCACCAGGGCTTGCTCATCAGCGACCGGGCGATCGCGATGGATCAGGGCAAGAAATACGTCATGGTCGTGACCGCCGACAACCGGGCGGAATACCGTCCCGTCACCACCGGGCGGCTGCATGACGGCCTGCGCATCGTGTCGGGCGGTCTGTCGCCCGAAGACTGGGTGATCGTCAACGGGCTGCAATTCGTCCGGCCCGGCGCGCCGGTGGAGGCCACCCGCATCGACATGCCGGGCGCGAAGCCAGGGGCGGCCCGATGAAGTTCGCCCATTTCTTCATCGACCGGCCGCGGTTCGCCATCGTCCTCTCCGTCATCACCGTGCTGATCGGCGGAATCGCGATGTTCGCGCTGCCGATCGCGCAATACCCGGAGGTCGTGCCGCCGACCATCGTGGTGTCGGCCACCTATCCGGGCGCCAATCCCAAGGTGATCGCCGAAACCGTGGCCGCCCCCATCGAGCAGGAAGTCAACGGCGTCGAGCGCA
Organism: Methylococcus sp. ANG; assembly: GCF_040730495.1. Classification (NCBI taxonomy): domain Bacteria; kingdom Pseudomonadati; phylum Pseudomonadota; class Gammaproteobacteria; order Methylococcales; family Methylococcaceae; genus Methylococcus; species Methylococcus sp. ANG. The sequence continues at coordinate 743,328 of NZ_CP160399.1, forward strand.
TGCTGTACATGTCCTCGCAGTCGACCAGCGACGGCCAGATGCAGCTCACGATCACCTTCGAGATCGGCACCGACATGGACATCGCCCAGATGCAGGTGCAGAACCGGGTCTCCAACGCCTTGCCGAAGCTGCCGGAGGACGTCCGCAGGCAGGGCGTGACGACCAAGAAGTCTTCGCCCGACATCCTGCTGGTCATCCATCTGGTCTCGCCCAACGAGCGCTACGACCAGCTTTATCTTTCCAACTACGCGCTGCTCAACATCCGCGACCGGATCCTGCGGCTGCCGGGGGTGGGCGACGTCAGAACCTTCGGCGCCGGCGATTACAGCATGCGGGTCTGGCTCGACCCGACCCGGATCGCGGCCTTGAACATGACCGCGGGCGACGTCGTGCGCGCGATCCGCGAACAGAACATCCAGGTGCCGGCCGGCGTGATCGGCCAGCCGCCGCTGGACGGCAGCCCGGACTTCCAGCTCAACGTCAACACCATGGGGCGGCTCACCAGCGTCGAGCAGTTCGGCGCGATCATCGTCAAGTACGGTGAAGGCGGCAGCCTGGTGCGCCTGCGCGATGTGGCCCGGATCGAGCTGGGCGCCAACCGTTATTCCTTGCGCAGCCAGCTGAGCAACGAAGACGCCGTCGCCATACCGATTTCGCTGCGGCCGGGCGCCAATGCCCTGGACACGGCCAAGCTGGTCAAGAGCACGATGCAGACCCTGAAGAAGCGGTTTCCGGAAGGGGTGGATTACCGGATCGTCTACGACACCACCATCTTCGTCGAGCAATCGCTGGATGCCGTCACCCGCACTTTCTTCGAGGCGCTGGCCCTGGTGGTGCTGGTGGTGCTGGTGTTCCTGCAGACCTGGCGCGCCGCCATCATCCCCCTGCTGGCGGTGCCGGTCTCCATCGTCGGGACCTTCGCGGTCATGGCGGCCATGGGGTATTCGCTGAACAACCTCTCGCTGTTCGGGCTGGTGCTCGCCATCGGCATCGTCGTCGACGACGCCATCGTGGTGGTGGAGAACGTCGAGCGTCACATCGGCCTCGGGCTTTCGGTCAAGGCGGCGGCGCGCCAGGCGATGCGCGAGGTGACGGGGCCGATCGTCGCCATCTCGGTGGTGCTGGGCGCGGTGTTCATTCCGGCGGCCTTCGTGGCGGGCATCAACGGCCAGTTCTATCGCCAGTTCGCCGTCACCATCGCCGCTTCCACCCTGATCTCCGCCTTCAATTCCCTGACCCTCAGCCCCGCCCTGGCCGCGGTCCTGCTCAAGCCGCACCACGCCCGTGAAGACCGCCTGAGCGTTTGGATCCACCGCCTGTTCGGCTGGTTCTTCCGCTGGTTCAACCGCGGCTTCGATGCCAGCTCCAGCGGTTACGCCAAGCTGGTCAAACGGCTGCTGCGGCTGTCCGGCGTGGTCCTGGCCTTGTACGCCGGTTTGCTCGCCTTCACCGGTTACGAATTCAAGCGGGTGCCGGCCGGGTTCATTCCGATGCAGGACAAGGGTTACCTGGTGGTGTTCGCACAGCTGCCGGAGGCCGCCTCGCTGGAGCGGACCGACGCCGTGCTGCACCGGGCCTCCGAAATCATCCTGGCCCAGCCGGGCGTGAAGGGAACGGTGGCCTTTCCGGGCTTTTCGGTCGTCAGCGGCGCCAACACCTCCAATGCCGGCACCATCTTCGTGCCCTTGAAACCGTTCGAGGAGCGGGTGGCCCAGGGCCTGTCGGCCCAGCGCATATTGGGCGAGCTGCAGCCCAGGCTCGGCGGCGTGAAGGAGGCCTTCATCGGCATCTTTCCCCCGCCGCCGATCCTGGGCCTGGGCAGCCTGGGCGGCTTCAAGCTGCAGATCCAGGACCGCGGCAACGAGGGTTTCGATACGCTGAACGGCGCGCTGCAAGCCGCCCTCAACGCGGGCCGGCAGACGCCTGGACTGGCGGGGCTGTTCACCAGCTTCCAGAACGACGTGCCGCAGCTCTACGCCGACATCGACCGGGTCAAGGCCAAGTCCCAGGGCATCCCGCTGTCCGAGATATTCGACACCATGCAGATCTATCTGGGATCGCTCTACGTCAACGACCTCAACCTGTTCGGGCGCACCTTCCAGGTCACGGCCCAGGCCGACGGCGAATTCCGCCGCGAGCCCGAGGACATCGGCCGGCTCAAGACCCGCAACGCCGCGGGGGACATGGTGCCGCTGGCGGCGCTGATGGCTGTGAGGGAAATCAGCGGCCCGGACCGGGTGCTCCGCTACAACATGTACCCCGCCGCCGAGATCAACGGTTCCCCCGCGCCGGGCGTCAGCTCGGGACAGGCGATCGCCCTGATGGAGGATCTGGTGAGGAGAACCATACCGCTGTCCATGGATTTCGAATGGACCGAACTGACCTACCAGCAGATCCTGGCGGGCGACACCGCCGTCTACGTGTTCGCCCTCTCGAGCCTGCTGGTGTTCCTGGTCCTGGTAGCGCTGTATGAGAGTTGGATCCTGCCTTTGGCGATCGTGCTCATCGTGCCCATGACCCTGATGTGCGCGCTGGGCGGAGTGTGGCTGCACGCCGGCGACAACAACATCTTCACCCAGATCGCCCTGCTGGTGCTGGTCGGGCTTGCAGCCAAGAACGCCATCCTGATCGTCGAATTCGCCAAGACCCGGCGCGAGGAGGGCGTGGATGCACTGGCGGCCGCCATCGAAGCCTGCCGGCTCAGGTTCCGGCCGATCCTCATGACCTCGTTCGCGTTTATCATGGGCGTCTTGCCGCTGATGTTCGCCACCGGCGCGGGAGCCGAGATGCGGCAGGCCCTGGGGGTGCCGGTCTTCTTCGGCATGCTGGGCGTGACGGTGTTCGGCCTGCTGTTCACCCCGGTGTTTTACTATGTCCTGCAAAGGATCGCCGACCGGAGCCATGGCCGCGCCGCGCTGGCGCCAGCCGGCGAGGGATGACATGCATGTCGCCCGCTTGAACAATGCGGTTGGAACCCCAATAAAATAACAATATGAACATACTGAACGCGGCGCTTTGCCACGACCCGACCCGCGAACGGCTGCTCCAAGCCGCGCTCGACGTGTTTGCCGACAAAGGATTTCGCGACGCAACCGTGCGGGAAATCTGCGCCAGAGCGGAGGTGAACACCGCTTCCGTGAATTACTACTTCCGGAGCAAGGAGGCGCTTTATTCCGAAGTCTTAGGGTTCGCATTCCGGGAGGCGCACGAGCGTTATCCCGATACGCTGGCCAGCGATCCGAACCTCCCCCCCGAAACGCGGCTGCGCCATTTCATCTCAAACTTTCTGGCACGCTTGTTGGACGAGACCCATCTCGGCCGCCACGGCAAGCTGATCGCGCGTGAGATCGCGGATCCCACGGCGGCGCTGGACCAGGTCATCGAGACCACCATGAAGCCGCACTGTTCGATTCTTCACGACATCGTCGCCGCACTGGTCGGCCCGGGCTACAGCGAAGCGGACATGCACCGGCTGAGCCTGAGCGTCGTCGGGCAGTGCCTGATGTACCGGCACTCCCGCTCGCTGATCGATCGGGTCTATCCGGAGATCATCGCCACGCCGGAGGAAATCGAAAAGACCGCCGAGCACATCGCCCGCTTTTCGATCGCGGCATTGAAGCATCTGCGCCCGGAACGGGCCGGCTCCTGACGGGACGACCCGATCGTTAAGCCTGTTTTAAGTTTCCCGCCTTATCGTGATCACCAAGCAGCGAGTGCCGCTGATTCGTGAGGAAAGACCCGCCATGCAAAATAACACCCTGCGTCCCACCTTGATTGCCGCATCCGTCATCGCCGCCCTGGGCGCCGGCTATGCCCGCTACGGAGACTACACCCTGGTGCCGAAATCGGATCTCGTGCAGCCGACCGTCCAGACGGCTCAACCGCCGGTGCCCCCCTCCTCCACCGCCGCCGCTCTGTCTCTGCCCAATTTCGCCGCCATCGTGCAGCGCAACGGACCGGCGGTCGTCAACATCAGCGTCACCGGCAACACCAGAGTCAACCTGCCGGAGACGCCCCAGCTCGATCCCAACGATCCGCTCGGCGAATTTTTCCGGCGGTTCCAGCCGCAGATTCCACGCGGAGGGGACGCCCCCACCCGCGGCCAGGGCTCGGGATTCATCATCCGTCCGAACGGGCTGATCCTGACCAACGCCCACGTGGTGGACGGCGCCCAGGAAGTCACGGTGAAGCTGACCGACCGGCGCGAATTCAAGGCCAAGATCGTCGGCGTCGACAAGCCCACCGACGTCGCCCTGCTCAAAATCGAGGCCGACGGCCTGCCGGTGGTGCCCCTGGGAGAGCCGGCGCAGTCCGGCCCCGGCGACTGGGTGGTGGCGATCGGCTCGCCGTTCGGCTTCGAGAACAGCGTGACGGCCGGCATCATTTCGGCGAAATCGCGCAGCCTGCCCGAGGAAACCTATGTACCTTTCATCCAGACCGACGTCGCGGTGAATCCCGGCAACTCCGGCGGCCCGCTGTTCAATCTGAACGGCGAAGTCATCGGCATCAACTCGCAGATCTACAGCCGCACGGGCGGCTACCAGGGCCTGTCCTTCGCCATTCCCATCGACGTCGCGCTGAAGGTCGAAAAGCAGCTGCTGGCGGATGGCAAGGTCAGCCGGGGACGGCTCGGCGTCGGCATCCAGGAATTGAACCAGTCGCTGGCCGAATCCTTCGGGCTGGAGCGCCCGACGGGCGCCCTGGTCGATTCGGTGCCGAACGACGGACCCGCGGCCAAGGCCGGTATCAAGCCGGGCGACGTCATCCTGAGCCTCAACGGCCAGCCGATCGAAAATTCGGGCCAGTTGCCGCCGCTGGTCGCGGATATCAAGCCGGGCAGCGAGGCAAAGTTAGGTCTCTGGCGCAACGGCAAGCGCGAGGAGGTCACGGTCCAGGTCGGCGAAATGCCCGACACCCAGCAGTCCGCCGCGACCGGGAACGGCCTGGCCAAGGGCCGGCTGGGACTGGCGGTGCGGCCGCTGTCGCCGGAAGAACAGCGGGCCGCCGACGTCAACGGCGGCGTGTTGGTCGAGGCGAGCGCGGGCCCGGCCGAACGCGCCGGCATCCGGCCGGGCGACGTGATCCTCGCGCTCAACGGCCATGCGGTGGCCAATCCCGGTGAATTGCGCGAACTGGCGGACCGGGCGGACAAGCACGTGGCCCTGCTGGTGCAGCGCGGCGGCACGAGGATTTTCGTGCCGCTGGATTTAGGCTGAATCCGAAGCGGTGTATATTGACTGGCATTTGAACCGGCTCCGAGGATTCAAGCAGACCATGTTCCGAACCGCTCCGATTGCGGATCCGATCCGCAGACTCTAGGCGACGGCCATGTGTCTCGCTGTCCCGATGCAGATCACCCGGCTCGACGGCTTTTCCGCGCGCTGCACGGCGCGCGGCGTCGAGCGGGACGTCAGCCTTTTCATGCTGCAGGACGAAGACATCGTCCCCGGCGACTTCGTCCTGGTCCATGTCGGCTACGCCATCCAGAAGATCAGCCGGGAGGATGCCGAGGCGACCTGGGAACTGTTCGACCAGATCCTCGCCGCGGGCGACGCCGATGCATGAGCTGTCGGTCTGCATGGAGCTGATCGACCAGGTCGAAGCCATCGCCCGCAGCCACGAGGCCGAGCGGGTGGATACCATCGTCCTGCGGATCGGATCGCTCTCCGGCGTCGAACCCGGCCTCCTGGAAAGCGCTTTCGAAATGGCGCGGCTGGGCACGGTCGCCGAGCACGCCAGCCTGCGCACCGAAAGAATCGAGCCCCGCATCCGCTGCCGGGCCTGCGGCTCGGAGGCGGACGCCGGACCGGGCGACCTGCGCTGTCCGGCCTGCTCCGGTACCGACACGGCGCTGATCGCCGGCGACGAAATGATCCTGGCCCGGGTCGAACTGCTGCAGGCCGCAGACTGAATCCGCTTTTCGAGACTGTATGAGGTAAGCCCCCCATGTGCGACACCTGCGGATGCAACATCACCGACGGCAACCGCCATCTGCTGCGCGCCGACGGCTCGCACGCCAAAGTCACCGCCGTCTCCGTCCTGAACAAACTGCTACAACACAACGATGCCCAGGCCGAGGCGAACCGGGCCCTGTTCGACCGGCACGGCGTTCTGGTCATCAACCTGATGTCCTCGCCCGGCTCGGGCAAGACTTCCTTGCTGGAAGCGACCATCAAGGCCCCGAACGGCGCCCTGCGCATCGCCGTCATCGAAGGCGACCTGGAAACCGAAAACGACGCGGCGCGCATCCGCGCCTTAGGGGTAGAGGCGCACCAGATCACCACCGGCACCGCCTGCCATCTCGACGCGCATCTGGTCGCCAATGTATTGCCCAAGCTCGATTTGGAGAACATCGATGTCCTGTTCATCGAGAACGTCGGCAACCTGGTCTGCCCGGCCAGTTTCGACCTGGGCCATCATCTCAATCTGACCCTGCTTTCTGTCACCGAAGGAGACGACAAGCCGGCCAAATACCCGGTGATGTTCCGGGCGGCCGATGCCATGCTCGTCAGCAAGACCGATCTGCTGGCGGTGCTCGACGAGTTTTCGCCCACCAAGGCGGAAGCCTGCCTGCGGCGACTGGCCTCGAATGCTCAAGTGCTGCGCATCTCCAGCAAGACCGGCGAAGGCATGCGGGAATGGCTGGACTGGCTGAACCAGCGGCTGGAACACTACCGGGAACTGCGCCGCGAGAACCGCAGCCTGCGGCCCGCCGTGCAGTCCGAAGGCCGGCGGCTGCACAACCAAGCCAAGCCGGGAGTCCGCTTCAAGCCGGTCTCGCAACCCGAAACGGTCTGACGGCATAGGGCGATGAGCGACGCGCGGCTCTGGCTGGAGCGGATACGAACGCTGCCGATTCCGGGCGGCATCCGCATCATGAACGTCTGCGGCGGGCACGAACGCTCGATCAGCATGGCGGGGCTGCGCACCGCGCTGCCGCCGGCCATCCGCCTGATCCCCGGCCCCGGCTGCCCGGTGTGCATCTGCCCGGAAGAGGACATCTACCAGGCCATCCGGCTCGGCCTCGAGGGTGATGCCATCGTCGTCAGCTTCGGCGACATGCTGCGGGTGCCGGTCAACCTCGGGCGCTACGCCGTGCGCTCGCTGGAACAGGCCAAGGCGGCGGGCGCCGACATCCGGCCCATCGCCTCGCCCATCGAAGCGCGGGCCATCGCCGAGAAGGCGGCCGGCAAGCCGGTGGTGCTGTTCGCGGTCGGCTTCGAGACCACCATGGCGCCCATCGCCGCCCTGATGGCGGAAGGCCTGCCCGACAACCTCTACATCCTGTGCAGCGGCCGGCTGACCTGGCCGGCGGTCAAGCTGCTGCTCGATTCCGACGAATGCGTGCTGGACGCCTTGGTCGCGCCCGGCCACGTGGCCACGGTGATGGGGCCGGATGAATGGGCCTTCGTCGCCGACGACTACCGGCTGCCGGTGGCGATCGCCGGCTTCACGCCCGCCAGCCTGCTCCAGGCCGTGCATTCGACGATCGTCCAATGGCGGGAGGAAACGCCGCGGCTGGACAATTGCTATCCGGAGGCGGTGAAGCCGGGGGGCAATCCGAAGGCCCGGGAATTCCTGGGCCGCAGCTTCGACGTCGCCGCCGGCAACTGGCGCGGCATCGGCCCGATCGCCGATTCGGCCTATGTGCTGAAACCGGAATTCGCCGCGCACGACGCCCGCCTGCATTTCCCCGACTACAACGCGGGCGACCGCCGCCATGCCGGTGAAATGCCCGCCGGCTGTGACTGTGCCCGCGTCGTGCTCGGCAAGATCCAGCCAGACGAGTGCCGCATCTACGGCAAGCCCTGCACCCCCCGCAGCCCGGTCGGCCCCTGCATGGTCTCGGACGAGGGAGCCTGCCGCATCTGGTGGGCGGCCGGCGTGCGCAAGGACACCGCCGCCGCCTGAAAGCCCGGATGCGGACCGCCCAGCGCATCCAGGTCCGCGGCCGCGTGCAGGGCGTGGGGTTCCGTCCCTTCGTCTGCCGGCTCGCCCATGAATTCAGCCTCGATGGCTGGGTGAAGAACCGTGGCGGCGGCGTCGAAATCCACGCCGAGGGCGAGCCCGCCGCGATCCAGCGGTTCATCGAGGCGCTGGTCTCCCGTGCCCCGCCGCTGGCCGGTCCGCAGCCGCCGGTTCGCCGGCCTGCCGAATTCCGGGGCTGCGCCGGATTCGAAATCCTGCTCAGCGATTCCGGAAACGAAACGCCCATCCACGTACCGCCCGACCACTTCGTCTGCCCCGATTGCCTGGACGAAATGCGCGACCCCGCCGCCCGCCGCTACCGCTACCCCTTCATCAACTGCACCCAGTGCGGGCCGCGCTATACCCTCATCGACCGGCTGCCCTACGACCGCCCGAACACCGCGATGGCGGATTTCCCGCTGTGCGAGGACTGCCGGCGCGAATACGAAGACATCCACGACCGGCGCTACCACGCCCAGCCGCTGGCGTGTCCTTGCTGCGGGCCGGTGCTGGAGTTCCGTCGGCAAGATGAGGCCGCGAATAATTCCCTCTCCCTCTGGGACCAAGCCGCCGGGAGCGGGTTGGGTCGAACCGCGTTCGCCCGAAGGGTTCCGGCCAGGATGGGCCGGAAACATTGGGTTCGGGTGAGGGCAGTCGGTATCAATGAAAGCCAGCCGAACGAAGAGGCCCTGGCCCAATGCATCGAAGCCCTGCGGCGAGGCCGGATCGTCGCCGTCAAAGGCGTCGGCGGTTACCACCTGCTCTGCGATGCCCGCTCGGATGCCGCCGTCAGGCGCCTGCGCGAACGCAAACGCCGCCCGGACAAACCCCTCGCGGTGCTGATCCCCTGGTTCGAAGGCGAAGGAATCGATTGGCTGGTACGCCTGGCCGAGCCACGCCCTGACGAACGGGAACTGCTGGCATCCCCCCTCCGGCCCATCGTCATCGTCAAACGCTCCGCCGACAGCGATCTGTCCGGCCTCATCGCGCCCGGCTTGGACGAGATCGGCCTGATGTATCCCTACAGCCCGCTGCACCACCTGCTGGCGGGGGACTACGGCGCGCCGCTGGTCGCCACTTCCGCCAATCTCAGCGGCGAGCCGGTGCTGACCGACGGCGCGGAAGTCGAGCGCCGGCTGGCTCACGTCGCCGACGCCTTCCTGCACCACGACCGGCCGATCCGCCGGCCCGCCGACGACTCGGTCTACCGCCGCAGCGCCGGAAGCCTCAGGCCCTTGCGGCTGGGGCGCGGCACGGCGCCGGTCGAAATGCGCCTCCCCTGTCCAGTGGCCGAACCGACCCTTGCGCTCGGAGCCGATCTCAAGAACACCATCGCCCTGGCCTTCGAAGACCGCGTGATCGTCTCCCCGCACCTCGGCAATCTCGGCGCGCCGCGCAGCCTCGACGTATTCGAGCAACTGATTCGGGAGCTATCCAGGTTGTACGGAATCGAGCCGAAGCGGGTGGTCTGCGACGCCCACCCCGACTACTTCTCCAGTCGCTGGGCCCGGACCTGCGGGCTCGAAATCCACCGCGTCCTCCACCACCACGCCCACGCCTCGGCGCTGCACGGTGAGTTCGCGCCGGACGACGACATCCTGGTGTTCGCCTGGGACGGCACCGGCTTCGGCGGCGACGGCACCCTGTGGGGCGGCGAAACCCTGCTCGGCCGGCCCGGCGGCTGGCGCCGGGTGGGGAGCCTGCGGCCGTTCCGCCTCATCGGCGGCGAAAAGGCCAGCGCCGAACCCTGGCGCTGCGCGCTCGCGGCCTGCTGGGAAGCGGGGCTGGACTGGTTCAGCTGCCCGGTGGACCCCACGCCGTTCCGGCACGTCTGGGAACGCGGGATCAACAGCCCCTACACGACCTCCGCCGGGCGTTTGTTCGACGCCGCCGCCGCCCTGATCGGCGTCACGCTGAATCAAAGCCACGAAGGCCAGGCCGGCATGTGGCTGGAAGCGCTGGCCGGCGACACGGGGGATTTCGTCGAACTGCCCCTGCGGCGGGAGAACGGCCTGTACCGCGTCGACTGGACACCCCTGCTGCCCGCATTGATGGACGGGAGCCGACCGGCCGCCGGCCGCAGCGCGATGCTCCATGCCAGCCTGGCCCAAGCGGCTCTGGCCCAGGCCCGAGCGATACGACGCGAATCGGGGGTAAACCTGGCCAGCTTCACCGGCGGCGTGTTCCAGAACCGCGTTCTCGCCGAACTGACCACGGATCTGCTGCGGGCCGACGGATTCGAAGTCGCCCTGCCCGCCAGTCTGCCCGTCAACGATGCCGCGATCGCCTACGGCCAGCTCGTCGAGACCGCCCGCGCCAGCCGGGCGCCAAGCCCCGCTTGATGCCGGGCGGACTGTCGGTTTCTCAAGCCTCCTCCAGGGGCTCCGTCCGCTTCAGCCGGCATTCCGCCGCCAGTCGGCGCAGGAACTGCTCCGGGGCCAGCCGCTCGCCGAGCAGCGTGCACTGGCGCGTGACCGCGGAGAAATCGCCGGGCGTGAGGCCCTGTAAGCCCTCCAGCACATAGATCAGGTCCGCCGGCACCGGCGCCGTGGCATCCCCCAAAGCCTCCCGCGCAAACAGAGCGAGCCGCTGCGCGGAGGTCAAGGCGCGGAAATGCAACTTGAAATCGAACCGGCGCAAGGCCGCCGCATCGATGCCGCTCATCAGATTGGTGGCGGCGATGAAGATGCCGGGGTAGCGCTCCATCTGCTGCAGCAGCTCGTTGACCTGGGTGCGCTCCCAGGACCGTTGCGCTTGGCGCCGGTCGGTCAGGAAGCTGTCGACCTCATCGAGCAGCGGGACCGACTGCGAGGGATCGCACTCCAGAAACAGACGGGCCAGATTCTGCTCGGTTTCGCCCACGAAGGGAGAAAGCAGGTCCGAAGCCTGCCGCGCCACCAGTTCCCGGTCGAGCGCCTCGGCCAGGATTTCGGCGAAGGCGGTCTTGCCGGTGCCCGGCGGGCCGTAGAAGCACAGGCTGCCGTGGCCGTGCCGGGAAAGGGCCCGGACGATGGCGCCCGGCTCACTCCGCCGGCCAGGTTCAGGAAGGCCGCATCGAACCGGGTGGCCGCCCGGCGCCGGCGGGGGCGAGGGTGAACCGTGCAACAGCGTGCGCAGCGCGGCCACACCGGCCCGGATCGTCTCCTCGGGCGGCGCTTCCGGCAGCAGCTCCCACAATCGGCGAGCCGAGCCCAACGGGGCCGGGGCAAGCACCGCGTCATCCGCCAGCTCGTCCAACAGCGACGACGGGACCGCGCACTCGCCGAGGTGAGACTCCACCATCTGCCGGCGCACCGAGCGTGGCGGCTGAACGAAGGCGACCGGCAGCAGGAAGTGCCGCCGGAAAGCCGGTTTGCCGGTCGTTCCGGATTGGCGGAACCCAAACTTCGCGGGCGGCATGGCCAAAGGCATTCACATCCCTGTGCCCTGGATACCGGCACTCCATGCCGGTATGACGTTCCTTTAACCCGACCGCCGCGGTAGTATAACGATTGTTATAACTTCAACCGGGACCCGCTATGCACTACACCCTCAAACTGACCCAGATCGGCAACTCCGTGGGAGTGATCCTGCCCAAGGAAGTCCTGGCGCGGCTGAAGCTGGAAAAGGGCGACGCCGTGTTCCTGACCGAGTCGCCCGACGGCTATCGCGTCGTGGGCTACGATCCCGGCTTCGAACGGCAAATGAGCGAGGCCGAGGAGATCATGAAGCGGCGGCGCAATGTGCTTCGCGAACTCGCCAAGTGACCGTGTTCCACTGGATCGACGAAGCCGTCGTTTGGGCCGTCCATGAAGCGCAACTGGCCGAGCACGGCGGCTCCGCAGGCGTCCGAGACGCCGGTCTCCTGGACTCCGCCCTGACACGGCCCCGGAACCTCGCCGCATACGGAACGCCCGATGCGGCCGACTGCGCCGCGGCTTATGGCTTCGGCATCGCCCGCAATCATCCGTTCATCGACGGCAATAAGCGCACGGCATTCGTATGTGTCGAGTTGTTCCTGGCCCTGAATGGCTACAGCCTGGAAGCCGAAGATGCGGACTGTGTCCTGACTATGCTCGCCTTGGCCGCCGGCGATCTGGACGAGGTTGCCTTCGCCGCTTGGATCAGGGTCGATCTGACAAAACGCTAGCCGTGCCGAGGGTGAACGGAACGAGCGGATGCTAGGGCATTGGAACAAAATAAATCTGCCATATGAATGCTACGGCAGGATCGTATAATTCCATTCGCCATGGAAGGCATGGCGCTGTATTTTGAGGCCGTCCATTTCCGCGTCGGTGACCTTGATCCCTTTGGGATATTCGCTATCGTCCAGTTCGCAATAGACCCGCAAGCCTTTGCGATTGGTCGTCGAGGCAATCAAATTCACCACGACCTCGTGACTGATGAGCGGACGACCGCGCCAATTCATCGTGATAAAGGAAAATAGGCGATGCTCAATCTGGTTCCATTTGCTGGTTCCCGGCGGGAAGTGACACACCGTGATGGCCAGTCCTAACTCGGTGGCTAATGCCTGAAGCTCCCGCTTCCATAAGCGCACACGCGAGCCATTGCTCCCACCGCCATCGGCCGTAATCAACAAGTGCCGTGCCTTCGGATAACACGGTGCGCCCATGGAGTGCCACCAGCGGCGAATACTTTCCACCGCGAATTGCGCGGTGTCGTGATCCGTCCCGACATTGACCCAGCCGATATTCAACGTCGGATCGTAAATGCCATACGGTGCCACCTTCCCCAGTTCGGGGTCTTGAAAATCATACACCCGAACGGCTTCCGGCTGCCCTTCGGGGCGCCATTCCAGGCCCTGTTGCTTGAAATTCCCGACCAGTTCCTTCTTCTTGGTGTCCACCGAGATGACCGGATCGCCCCGCCCTTGGAACTGCTTCACCTGGGTGTAGATATGCTCGAACTGGGCATTGCGATCCGGATGCGAACCGCCCTCCAAGGTTTTTCGATTACCTTGCAGGCTATAGCCCAGCGCGCGGAGCAGTTCGCCCACCATCCGATGGCTGGTTCGGTGCCCCATCTCAGTGAGGGCTTCGGCCAATTGCCGCGTGCTCTTACACGTCCAACGCAACGGGGATTCCGGATCCCCGCGCGTCACCGGATCAATCAATCGCTCCAAATCGGCCTTCAGGGTGGAGTCCTGGTCAACCGTCCGTTTCCGGCCTGCCCCCTTCCGGCGAATACGGCCCTGAGGCAAGGCATTCTGTTGTTCCAACTCTTGGCAGCCTTGACGAATCGCCTCTCGACATAAACCGGTTTCCCGTGACACGGCCGAGATTCCGCCTCGGCCAATCGCCAGCGCCTCCGCCCCGGCAACCAAGCGCCGCAGACGCTCGTCCAGGTACCGATCGAGTTTCTCAAAGCGCTTCTTGATTGCGGCATGTTCCATACCGCAACTTTAGAACAAACCCCTCAGCATTTGGAAGGGTTATTTTGTTCCAACGCCTAGGTTGCCTCCGGCACCCATAAGTCCGCCAGCGCAAACCGCCATTCGCCGAAGGGCGGGGCGCCGACCTCTTCGTTCTGCTGCCAGGCCTGTTCCATCAGCCAATGGCCTTCGAGCAGCCGGAACACTTCCAGGGTGCGCTGGTCCGGGTCCACCAGCCAGAGCCAGCCGACGCCGTGTTCGGCGTAGAGCGGCATCTTCACCACGCGGTCGATCCGCACGGTGCCCGGCGAGAGCACTTCGCAGACCCAGTCCGGGGCCAGCGTGAAATAGGCCTCATCCGGAAACACGGGCATCCGCTCCCGCCGCCAGCCCGCGAGATCGGGGACCAGGATATGCGCGCCGAGATGGAGCTCCGGCTCGAAGAGTATCCACCAGCCGCCGGGGCCGCCTCTGCCGTGGTCGAACGGATTCATCAAATCCCCGCCGAGTACCGAGGCGGCGCGGGCATGCCGAGGCGCGGGCCGCGGCTGGGCGATCAGCTGACCGTGCAGAATCTCGCCGATCACGTTGTCCGGAAGATCGAACAGGTCTCGATAAGTGGCGAGGCGTTCGGCGGGAGCGGTCATACGGTTGTTTTCTGCGGTTCTGCGTCTGGAGAGCCGATTCTGAAACCGGCGGGGGCTTGCCGCAAGCTCAGCGTCCCATTCCCGCCAGACAGGCCGCGCGCAGGTCCTTGTCGCGGACGTTGTAGCAGCGCGATTTGTCGCCGGTGAGGCGGGCGAGGCAGAGCTGTTCGGCGTCGGCATCCTGGATCGAGTAGCAGCGGCTCTTGTCGCCGCGGGTGTCGGCGAGGCAGGCGTTGCGCAGGTCCTTGTCGCGGATGTTGTAGCAGCGGGCGGCATCGTCGGCGGCGGCCGCCAGGCTGACGCCGAGGGCGGCTCCAGCCAGGCGCTTGATCTTCATGGGCGTGATCTCCGGAGGGCTTGGAGCGGCAGCGGCATGACCTTGCCTGCCGCGCCCCGCAGATTGTAGCCGGCATGGCCGTCCAGCGCGGTTTCGGCCGGGTTGACCTGGACCGCCGTGGCGCCGCGCTGGGCACAGCGGGGCGGGCCAGCATGGCCAGCCACTGGGCATCGCCGATATCCGTCTTGCGCCCTTAGCACCTGCTTGAACGGCGTGGGACATAAAAAACCCGCCAAGTCATTGACTTAGGCGGGTTCTGGGACGACATGGGACCGTCTGGGACGGGCCGGATTATTACAGGCTGTAGTACATATCGAACTCGACCGGGTGGGTGCTCATGCGCAGACGAGTCACTTCCTGACCCTTGAGTTCGAGATAAGCATCGATCATGTCGTCGGTGAAGACGCCGCCGCGGGTCAGGAACTCGCGATCGCTGTCCAACGCTTCCAGAGCCTGATCGAAGGAGTAGCAGACCTGGGGGATGGCCTTTTCTTCTTCCGGTGGCAGATCGTACAGATCCTTGTCCATGGCATCGCCCGGGTGGATCTTGTTCTGGATGCCGTCGAGACCGGCCATCAGCATCGCCGCGAATGCAAGGTACGGATTCGCGGTGGAGTCCGGGAAGCGAACTTCGATGCGGCGGGCCTTCGGGTTCATCACGTAAGGGATACGGATGGAAGCCGAACGGTTACGGGCGGAATAGGCCAGCATGACCGGCGCTTCGAAGCCCGGCACCAGACGCTTGTAGCTGTTGGTGGAGGCGTTGCAGAACGCGTTCAGGGCCTTGGCGTGCTTGATGATGCCGCCGATATAGTACAGCGCGGTTTCGGACAGGCCGCCGTAGAGTTCGCCGCTGAAGAGATTCTTGCCGTCCTTCGCCAGCGACTGGTGAACGTGCATGCCGTTGCCGTTGTCGCCGACCAGCGGCTTCGGCATGAAGGTCGCGGTCTTGCCGTAGGCGTGCGCCACGTTCTGCACGGCGTACTTGAGCAGCAGGACTTCGTCGGCCTTCTTCACCAGGGTGTTGCAGCGGACGCCGATTTCACATTGGCCCGCGGTGGCGACCTCATGATGATGGACTTCCACGACCATGCCCATGTCTTCCAGGGTGTTGCACATGGCCGAACGCAGATCCTGGAACGAATCGACCGGCGGAACCGGGAAATAGCCGCCCTTGATGCCGGGACGGTGGCCGATGTTGCCGTCTTCGTAGACTTTTTCCGAGTTCCAGCCCGCTTCTTCGGAATCGACCTTGTAGAAGGAGCCGGACATGTTGGCGCCCCAGCGGACGTCGTCGAAGATGAAGAATTCGTTTTCCGGCCCGAACAGTGCGGTGTCCGCGATGCCGATGGACTTCATGTAGGCTTCGGCCCGCTTGGCGATGGAGCGCGGATCACGTTCGTAGCCCTGCATGGTGGCCGGTTCGACGATGTCGCAACGGATGATCAGTGTCGGATCGTCAAAGAACGGGTCCATCACCGCGGTGGATGCGTCCGGCATCAGAATCATGTCGGACTCGTTGATGCCTTTCCATCCGGCGATCGAGGAACCGTCGAACATCTTGCCTTCTTCGAAGGCGGCCTCGTCGATCGTCGAAGCGGGGACGGTCACGTGCTGTTCCTTGCCGCGGGTGTCGGCGAAACGCAGGTCCACGTAGCGGACTTCCTTTTCCTTGATGATCTGCAATACGTCTTTCGGTGTCATAGTAAGGTCGTCTCCTCCAGCTAGGATTGGGTAATTCAAAGGTTACACAAAAATTGTACCAAGGGTACCGGGCAAATATCTTCTTGATTTTACGCCCGAGTTAAGCGCCATGCGAAACAAATGGCGCACTATATTAGTGCATACAGCACTTCCATGGAGCATTGCGATCACAGAAATCCCCGAATGCCCGCTATCCCCCAGGCGCCGGCCGATCTGGCGCCGGCGAGATACTCCACCGCCATCCCGCCCAATGCGTATACCGGGAGGTTGACGGCCCGGAGGCATTCGGAGAAACGCTCCCAGCCCAGCGGAGCCGACGCCGGATGGGACCGGGTAGGCAACACGGGACCGAAGACGGCGAAATCCAGTTGCAGAGATTCCGCCTTTTCCAGTTCACCCGCGTCGTGGCACGAAGCGGCGACCCAGAATCTTTCGTCCAGCGGCCTTGAATTCAGGCTGTTCAAGCGCGCGCTGGTGAGATGAACGCCGGCGGCACCGAGCTCGACCGCCAGTTCCGGCTCGGCATTCAATAGCAATCGAGTGCGATCGTCGGCACAGTACTCCAAGCATTCCCGCGCGAACGCGCGGTAGTCCGTCCGCGACAGCGCTTTAGCCCGCAACTGGATCAACGAATAGCCTTCAGCCACCAGCCGCCGGAAATGGCGGCGCATGGCCGCGAGATCGCCCGCGGCATCGTCCACGATCGGATAATGGAACGGCAGCCGGGCCGCCGTCACGATGAAACGGTTCGCCGCCGGGAATTGGAAATCGACCAGTTCGTCGGCGCCGACCCAGCGAATGGGCTGTCCCAGACAGCCGCGGGCGACACCGGAAAACCGCCGAACCCGCCAGATGTCGAGGACGACCCGCCGCGAGGGATAGTCGTGGCGCACCACCAGCATCGGTTCGGCGCTGTCCACGGCGATGCCTATCTCCTCCATCAACTCGCGGCGCAAGGCATCGAGCGGCGTCTCGCCGGGTTCGATCTTGCCACCGGGAAACTCCCACAGGCCGCCCTGATCCGCCTCGGCCGGCCGTTGGGCGATCAGGATGCGGCCGGCGGCATCTTCGATGACACCGGCGGCTACGCGAATCTCCTTGTTTCCGGGGGACGTCAACGGAAATTCAGGTCCGGTACTCGGCGTTGATACGGACGTAATCGAACGACAAATCGCAGGTCAACACGCGGGCGGAAGCCTTACCCCTTCCCAGCGATACTCGCACGGTAATCTCCGGCCGCTGCATCACGGCGACGCCCTGCGCCTCGGTATAGCCGCGGTCGCGTCCGCCGCCGGCGACGATCCGGACCTCGTCCAGCCAGATCGCCACCCGCGAGATATCCAGGTCATCGCATCCCGCCCGCCCGACCGCCGCCAGGATCCGGCCCCAATTGGGATCGCTGGCGAAAAAGGCGGTCTTGACCAGGGGCGAATGCGCGATGGTTTTCCCGACCCGCCTGGCCTCGTCTTCCGAAGCCGCTTCTTCGACCACGATGCGGATGAACTTGGTGGCGCCTTCCCCGTCGCGGACGATCTCTTCGGCCAGATCATCCAGCACCGCGTCGACGGCGGCCTGGAAGGTCTCGAGGTGGGAACTGCCCGGCTCGATCGGCGGCGCGTCCGAGCGCTGGCTCGCCATCAGCACGCAGGCGTCATTGGTCGAGGTGTCGCCGTCGACGGTGATGCAATTGAAGGAGCGGTCCACCGCATGTTGCAGAACGCTCTGCAGCAACTGGGCCCCGATACGGGCATCGGTACCGACGAAGGCCAGCAGAGTCGCCATGTCCGGGTGAATCATGCCGGCGCCCTTGGCGATACCGGACACAAAGACGGGATGCCCCTCGATCTCGATTCTGCGGCTCGCCGTCTTCGGCCGGGTGTCGGTGGTCATGATGGCGCGGGCAGCGGCCTCCCAGCCGTTCTCCGACAAGGCCTCGAAGGCCTTCGGCAAGGCTGCGCGGATCTTGTCGAGCGGCAGATATTCGCCGATCACCCCGGTGGAAAAGGGCAGGACCTGTTCGGCCCGCCCGCCGGCCAGTGCGGCGACCGCCTCGCAGCTCGCGCGGGCATCCGCCAGACCTCGCGCACCGGTCCCGGCATTGGCGTTGCCCGAGTTGACCAGAAGCCAGCGCGGCGCCTGCCCCAGATGTTCGCGCGACACGGTGACCGGCGCTGCGCAGAAGGCGTTCCGGGTGAACACCGCCGCGCAGGTCGAGCCTTCCGTCATTTCGATGAGCAGCACGTCGTCGCGCCCGACATGCTTGATAGCCGCCGCCGCGGTGCCGAGGCGGATCCCGGATACCGGACTGATGCGGCCGTGCGCCGCTCCTTCCTTCTCAGGCGAGACGGCCATGGCACTGCTTGTATTTTTTCCCGGAGCCGCAAGGGCAAGGGTCGTTGCGGCCGACCTTGTCGCCGGGGCGCACGAATGGGCGGGGGCCTTCCGGAACCGCATATTCCTGCGATTTTTCCGGCGCAGCGGGAGGCTCCTCCACGGTCAGGGCGCTGACCTCGGCGTGCTGGAACTGCATTTCCTGCGGCTGGCGGCTCTGTTCCTCCATCTCCTGGACTTCCTCCTCGGAATGGACCTGGACGCGGGAGACGATGCCGACCACCTCCTGCTTGATGCCGTCGAGCATGCCGGTGAACATCTCGAAGGCTTCCCGCTTGTATTCCTGCTTGGGGTCCTTCTGAGCGTAGCCGCGCAGATGTATTCCCTGGCGCAGATGGTCCATCGAGGCCAGATGCTCCTTCCAGGAATTGTCGAGCACCTGGAGCATCACCGACTTCTCGAAGTGCCGCATGACCTGCGGTCCGATCGCTTCGACCTTGGCGGCATAAGCGGCGTCGGCCTCCTGAATGATGCGCTCCAGCAAGGTCTCCTCATGGAGGTCGGGTTCGTCGTCCAGCCATCGCCGTATCGGCAGGCTCAAACCGATCTCGCGCTCGATCACCTCCTCCAGTCCGCGGACGTCCCACTGCTCCTCGAGGCTGTGCGGAGGCACGTGTTCGGCGAACATGCGGCCGAGCACGTCGTGACGGATGTCCTCGATGGTCTTGGAAATATCGTCGGCCCGCATCAGTTCGGTGCGCATGTGGTAGATCACTTTGCGCTGGTCGTTGGCGACGTTGTCGTATTCCAGCAACTGCTTGCGGATGTCGAAATTGCGCGCTTCCACCTTGCGCTGGGCGTTCTCGATGGCGCGGGTCACCCACGGATGCTCGATCGACTCCCCTTCCTTCATGCCGAGGCGCTGCATCAGCACAGCGACCCGGTCGGAAGCGAAAATGCGCATCAGAGGATCTTCCAGCGAGAGATAGAAGCGGGTGGAACCCGGATCCCCTTGACGTCCCGAACGGCCGCGCAACTGGTTGTCGATGCGGCGCGACTCGTGGCGCTCGGAGCCGATGACGTGCAGGCCGCCGGCGGCGACGGCGGCGTCGTGGCGCTGCTGCCATTCCGCCTTGATCTGCTCGGCCATGGCCGGATCGGCATGGGCCAAGTCCTCCTCCAGGCTGCCGCCCAGCACGATGTCCGTGCCTCGGCCGGCCATGTTGGTGGCGATGGTGACCGCCCCGGGACGGCCGGCCTGGGCGATGATGTGCGCTTCCTGCTCGTGATGCTTGGCGTTGAGCACCTGGTGCGGCACACCGGCCTGGCGCAGAATGCCGGACAGCAGCTCCGAATTCTCGATCGAAGCGGTGCCGACCAGCACCGGCTTGCCGTGGTCGACGCAATACTTGATGTCCTCGACGATCGCGGCGAACTTCTCGCGGGCGGTGAGATAGACCAGATCGCCCATGTCGTTCCGGATCATCGGCCGGTTCGGCGGGACCATGACCACCTCGAGACCGTAGATCTGGTGGAACTCCGGCGCCTCGGTGTCCGCCGTGCCGGTCATGCCGGCCAGTTTCTCGTAAAGGCGGAAATAATTCTGGAAGGTGATCGAGGCCAGCGTCTGGTTCTCGTTGTGCACCTGCACGTTCTCCTTCGCCTCCACCGCCTGGTGCAACCCCTCGGACCAGCGCCGGCCGGGCATGGCGCGGCCGGTGAATTCGTCGACGATGATGATCTGTCCGTCACGCACGATGTAGTCCACGTCGCGCTGGAACAGCGCGTGCGCTTTCAGGGCGGCATTGATGTAGTGCATCAGGCGGATGTTGACGGCGTCGTAGAGGCTTTCTTCGGCGCCGATCAGGCCCTGTTCCACCATCACCCGCTCGATGGTCTCGTGTCCGGTCTCCGTCAGGTAAACCTGGCGCGCCTTCTCGTCCACCGAATAATCGCCCGGCCCGCCTTCCTTTTCCTGGCGGATCAGATGAGGGATCAGTGTGTTGACTTTGTGATAGAGATCGCTGCGGTCTTCGGTCGGACCGGAGATGATCAGGGGCGTTCGCGCCTCGTCGATGAGGATGGAGTCTACTTCGTCGACGATCGCGAAAAACGGATCGCGTTGCACCCGCTGATCCAGGGTGAACGCCATGTTGTCGCGCAGATAGTCGAAACCGAATTCGTTGTTGGTGCCGTAGGTGATGTCGCAGGCATAGGCGTGGCGGCGCTGTTCCTGTTCCAGGTTACTGACGATGACGCCGGTGCTCAGGCCCAGGAAACCGTAAAGCTTGCCCATCCACTCGGCGTCGCGCCGCGCCAGATAGTCGTTCACCGTCACCACGTGGCAACCTTTGCCGGGCAGCGCGTTGAGGTACGCCGCCAGGGTGGCGACCAGCGTCTTGCCTTCGCCGGTTTTCATCTCGGCGATCTGGCCGTCGTTCAGCACCATGGCGCCGATCAGCTGAACGTCGAAATGGCGCATGTTCAGCACGCGCCGCGAAGCCTCCCGCACCACCGCGAAAGCCTCCACCAGCAGGTCATCGAGAGCCTCTCCGCCGCTCAGCCGCTCCCGGAACTCCAGGGTCTTCCGTCCCAGCGCCTCGTCGGTCAGCGCCGCGATCGTGGGTTCGAGCTGGTTGATCTTCTTGACCAGACGCCTCTTGCGTTTGATGATGCGGTCGTTGCGGCTGCCGACGACTTTTCTGACAAGCTTGCCAAGCATGATTCGGTGAATTCCGGACGAAAACGTAATCCGCGCATGATACCGCAAAACCGGACCCCTGGAGAAATGCGGGGGCCGGCCCGCCTGCGGGCGGCTGGACGGGCGAAATGGGGAAAGCGGCTGCGGAGGAATATAATGGGCATCGGTAATCTCCCAGGCTTCCCCTTTCGGCACCATGAGCACCGCGGCAGCGGCTTTCGACATCAAGGCCTTCCTGGCGACCCTGACCGGTGCACCCGGCGTCTACAAGATGCTGGACGGAAACGGCGAGGTGATCTACGTCGGCAAGGCCAAGAACCTGAAGAAGCGTGTGGCCAGCCACTTCGCCCAGCGCGACAATTCGCCCAAGCAGAATGCGATGGTGGCGCGGGTGCAGGCGATCGAGGTCACTGTAACCCGCACCGAGGGCGAGGCGTTGCTGCTGGAAAACCAGCTCATCAAACGCCATAAGCCGCGCTACAACATCAACCTGCGCGACGACAAGAGCTATCCCTACATCTACGTCTCCACCCACCAGGAATTTCCGCGGCTGGCCTTCCATCGCGGCAGCCGGGCGCGGCCGGGGCGCTTCTTCGGACCCTTCCCGAGCGCCGCCGCGGTGCGCGACAGCCTGAAAACCCTGCAGAAAATCTTCCCGGTCCGGCAATGCGAGGACTCGTATTTCGCCAACCGCACCCGGCCCTGCCTGCAGTACCAGATCGAGCGCTGCACCGGCCCTTGCGTGGGACTGGTCGGGCCGGACGCTTACGGCGAGGACGTCGCCAACACCCTGCTGTTCCTGGAGGGCCGGGGCGAAGCGCTGATCGACCGGCTCGCGCAGCGCATGGAACAAGCCGCCCAGCGCCTCGAGTTCGAAAAGGCGGCGCGCTACCGCGACCAGATTTCCAACCTTCGGACCGTACTGGCGAAGCAGCTCGTCGCCGGCGAGCAGGGCGATCTCGACATGATCGCCTGCGCCATCAGGGGCAATATCGGCTGCGTCCACGTCGTGTTCATCCGCAACGGGCAGCAGATCGGCGACCGCAGCTTTTTCCCGAGAATGCAGGACGAACACGACGCCGCGGCCGTGCTAGAGGCCTTCATCCCCCAGTTCTACCTGGACAAGGAGATCCCGCGCGAACTGCTGCTGAGCCACGAGATCCGCGACCGCGAGCTGTTCGAGGCCGTGCTCGGACAGCAGGCCGGGCGCGGCGTCAAGATTTCCTGGCGGCTGCGGGGCGAGCGCGCCAGGCGTCTGGAACTGGCTCAAGCCAACGCCGAATACGCGCTGAAAACCCGGCTGGCCAGCCAGCAGAACATCGCCGATCGCCTGCGGCACCTGACCGAGATGCTGGGTCTCGCGGAGCCGCCCAACCGCATGGAATGTTTCGACATCAGCCATACCCAGGGCGACCAGACCGTCGCGTCCTGCGTCGTGTTCGACCGCAACGGCCCTCTGAAGTCGGCCTACCGCCGCTTCAACATCGAAGGCATCACCGGCGGCGACGACTATGCGGCCATGGCCCAGGCGCTGTCACGCCGCTACCAGCGGGTTCGCGCCGGCGAGGTCGAGACGCCGGACATCCTGTTCATCGACGGCGGCAAGGGCCAGATTCACGCGGCGGCCCAGGCACTCGACGAACTCGGCGTGGGAAATATCCGTATAATCGGCATCGCCAAAGGGCCCGACAGAAAGCCCGGCATGGAGACCCTGTTCAAAGCAGGCTGCAGCGATCCCATCGTCGTCGAACCCAACAACCCCGGTTCCCTGCTCATTCAGCACATCCGCGACGAGGCGCACCGCTTCGCCATCACCGGGCACCGGCAACGGCGGGCAAAAGCCGCGATCCAGTCCCCGCTGCAGGCGATCGCGGGATTGGGCCCCAAACGGCGCCAGCAGCTGCTGCGGCAGTTCGGAGGCTTGCGGCAGATCAGCCGCGCCGACGTGGAAGCCCTGAGCAGCGTCGAGGGAATCAACCGGCAACTGGCTCAGCGCATCTACGACATGTTCCACGATCATGGCGCCTAACTCATGCACTTCAACCTGCCCACCTACCTGACGCTGCTCCGGATCGTGCTCATCCCGATCCTCGCGGTGCTGTTCTACGTGCCCTGGAGCGCTGCCCACGTCGTCTGCGGCATCATTTTCGCGTTTGCCGCAGCCACCGACTGGCTGGACGGCTACCTCGCCCGGCGGATGGGCCTGGCCACCCGCTTCGGTGCGTTCCTGGACCCCGTGGCCGACAAGCTGATGGTCGCCGTCGCTCTGGTCCTGATCGTGCAGGCCGAACCCCAACCGCTGATCGCGGTGGCCTCCGCCATCATCATCGGCAGGGAGATCACCATCGCCTCGCTGCGCGAGTGGATGGCGGAAATCGGGCAGCGGAAGCGGGTCGAAGTATCCTCCCTGGGGAAATGGAAAACCACCTTCCAGATGCTGGCGATCACGCTCCTGCTGCTCGGTCTGGATGCCCGGCACAGTGCGGTCAAGACGACGGGCGAATTGCTGCTGGTGGTTTCCGCCGTGCTGACGCTGTGGTCGATGGTCGTTTATCTCCAGGCCGCCATGCCGGTCTTCAAGGCGAGCACCGAAGCGGAATGAGGGCGGTTCCCGCCGTGGGCCGGCAACGCGATGGCTGACCGGCCGAGGCAAGGCATCCCGCGTCAGCGCGCTCGCAGGGCCACCATGCTGACGTCGTCCCGCAGAGGGTTCTTCCCGGCGAATGCCCGAAGCTCGGCCAGGAGTCCGGCCACCATCGCCTCAGGCGCCAGTGAGCGGCGTGTCGAAAACTGGTGGCAGAGCCTGGCGATGCCGAAGAACTCCCCTTCGCCGTTCTGCGCCTCGATCACGCCGTCGGTATAGAGCAGCAGCCAGTCCCCGGCTTTCAAGTCCTCGGTCTTTTCCTCGAAAGACACGCCTTTTCTGACGCCCAGGACCAAACCGTCCGCGTCCAGAGGAATGCAGCTCTCCTCCCCGTTCCTGAGCAGCAGCGCGAAATTGTGCCCCGCGTTGGCGTAGCTCAGCCTGCGCATCCGGCAATCGTAGCGGACGTAGAACATCGTGATGAACAGGTCCGCCCCCGACAGGTCCTCATGCAGCATGTCGTTGATGCCGCCGAGAATCGGGGCGACGCCTTCGCCCGAAACGGGCTCGGCCAGCGTCCTGCGAGCCTCCGCCCGGAGCACGCTGCGGGCCTCCGCCATGATGAGCGCGGCGCCGACGCTGTGGCCGGAGACGTCGGCGATGACCAGGTCCACCAAATCGCCGCGATGGAAATAATCGAAATAATCGCCCCCCACATGGGTCGCGGGCACGCAGAGTCCGGCGATCTCGGCAGTCGCCAGGTGAAGCGGAGCCTCGGGCAGGAGCGAGAGCTGGATCTGCTTAGCGATTTCCAGCTCATGCCGCTCCTCCTCGGCGCGGCGGCGCTCTGTCACATCCGTCTGGATCCCGATGTAGTGGGTGATGACGCCGGCTTCGTCCTTCACCGGCGAGATCAGCAGCTCGTTCCAGAACGGCGTGCCGTCCTTGCGGTAGTTCCTGATCGTCAGCCGGCATGGCCGGCCCGCCCGGATCGCCTCGCGGATTTCTTCGATGCTTGCAGGATCGGTCTCCGATCCCTGCAGCATCCGCATGCTGTGTTGGAGCAGTTCCTCCCGTGAATAGCCGGTGATCGAGCTGAGCGCCGGATTGACATAAACGTTCGGCAATCCCTTGGTCTGCGCATCGGCGATGTTGATGCCTACGCTTGCCGACTCGATCGCGCGGTTGCGCACCCTCAGCTCGTCCTCGTAGCGCTTTCGGGTGGTGATGTCGTGGTCGACGCCCCGCCATTTGATGAGTTCGCCCCGCTCGCCGAAGATCGGCGCCCCCGTGGATTCGGTATAGACCTCGTGCCCGTCCTTGTGCCGGTAGCGGTTGATGAGGCGGAAGAACGGCTTTTCGCTCGCCTTGGCCGGCGGCAGAGTGCTCATCCAGTGCTGCCGGTCCTCGGGCGTCAGCAGCTCGAAGTAATGTTTGCCACGCACCTCTTCCGGCTCGAAGCCGAGGATGGCCCGGACCGCGCCGCTGCTGTAGAGGTAATGCCCCTCGGGGTCCTGCTCCCAGAGCCATTCGCCGGCCATTTCCGCCACTTGGCGGAATCGCTCCTCGCTCTCGGCGAGCGCCTCCTTGTCCCGCTTTTGTTCGGTGATGTCCTGCTGGATGACGAGATAGTGCGTCACCTCGCCGGTTGCGCTGCGAATCGGGGTGATGCTTTCGAGCGCCCAATAGATTTCGCCGTTCTTGCGGATATCCCTCACCTCTCCGCGCCATTCCCCTTGCGAGCGCATGACATGGCGCAGACGTCCGAACCGGTCCGCATCCCCTGCCCTCGCCACACCGGGCCGCGTGCCGACGAGTTCCTCCGCGCCGTACCCCGTCAGTGCCGTGAAACCTCTATTCACGTACTGGATACGGCCCTGCGGGTCGGCGATCAGCACCGCCGAGGGGCTTTGGTCCACGGCGCTGGAGAGCATGAGGAGCCGGTCCTCGGTCTGTTTCCTCGTGGTCAGGTCGCGGGTTATGCCCACGAACCAGCGGCGCCGATCCATGCGGAGCTCGCCGACCGAGAGGTGGAGCGGAAACAGCCGGCCATTCTTCCGCCGCCCCTGGACCTCGCGTCCGATCCCGATGATCCTCGCCTCGCCGGTGCGGAGATAACGGCCGATGTAGGCGTCATGCTCCTCGCGATAGGGCGATGGCATCAGCAGTCCGACATTGCGGCCGAGGACCTCATCGGCATGGTAGCCGAACATGCGTTCCGCCGCCGGCGTGAACAACTGGATGGCGCCCCGATCATCGATCACGACGATGCCGTCGACCAGTGTATCGAGCACCGCCCGCAGGGTCGCTTCGCTGTCTCGGCCACCGGCATCCTTCGCCGAGGGATCCGACAGACGCAGCAGGCCCATCGCGATGCCGGCGGCATCCAGCGGACGGATTTCGCAATCGAGCAGCCGGTCTTTCCCGCACCCCAGGCTGATCCGCGTCCGCCGGGCCGATGTCGCGGATGCTGGCTCCGGCAACAGTTTTTTCCCCAGCAGGGCTTGCCTGCCGCAGCCGAGGAGGCGTTCCGCCGCTCCGTTCATCTCCACGAGATTTCCGGCCGAATCCAACAGGCAGAGCGCTTCGTCGAAGGCGTTCAGCAATGCCCGCGAGAGTTCCGGTTGCCGCATGGACCGCTCCTTCAGACGCCCGGCGACCGCCCCAGGTCGACCAGAGCTTCCAGCTCCACGCCCAGGACGGCGAAAGGCGTCAGGGACGGCGAGGAGGTTTCTTCCAGCTCGTTCAGCAGCCGCCGGAACCGCGTCAGCCGGCGCCGAAGCCGCTCCCCGGAAAACAAGGCCGACGGTTCCAGCCTCTCCGCCCGCAATGCCTGCCCGGTCAGGTGCGCCGCGGCCCTGCGGAACCGCTCGAGGAGAGCGGCCTGCGCGCGCCGCTCCCAGCGGTCGCGCGGCCGGACGTTGCGGAGCAGGTTGAGACAGCGGCGAATCCCCAGATGTTCGGCGATGGCGTCGTCCACGGCGGCAACCTTTTCCAATGGCGCACCGGCCGATCGGGCGAGCTTCGCCAGCACCGGAAAATCCCGGAGCTCCGCGAGCAACGCCAATATCCGAGCTTGCTCTTGGCCGAACCCGAGCCCCTTCAACTCGGCCAGCCGCCCGCCCCAAGCCGTTCGCTCAACGTCGCCGAGCGATGCCTCCCGGTAGTGCAGATACTCCGCCAGATCGGACCGCCAGACTCCGATTTCGGTTTCAGAGGGACGCAGTCCGAGACCCTCACGGACCGCCCAGTCGCAACAGGCGCACAGGAGATCCTCCAGGTCCAAAAGCATGCGGTATGAGCGAGACACCTCCACGCTTCCGCCCCACGCCGAAACCGTTCTCCGCAACGCCGCGCCCCCGAGGACGGCGTCGAAGCACAGATAGGCGCCGGCCAGATCGGCGGCTATGCCCGGATCGAGTTCGTCGGCCAGAGCGAGGAAAGACGGGCCGGCCTGGTCCAGGATGCGATTGCAGATGACGGTGGCCGTGATTTCAGAGGCCAGGGAATGCTCATGGAGAGCCGAGCCACAACGCTGCCTCGCCTCCGGCGGAAAATATTCCGCCAGGATCGGACGGCACCATTCGGCTTCGAGGAAGCCGGGCGCGTCGAGCAGTGCCCGCTTCAGGACCAGCTTGGCATGGGCGAGCAGGACCGCCAGTTCCGGCCGGACCAGCCCGCGCCCCTCGCGGGCCTGAACCTCTTTCCGGCCCGGGAACGACTCGTAGCCAGGGTCCAGGCTGCCGGCGTTTTCGAGCCGCTCCGCGAGCTCCAGGAAAGGCTCCGCGTCACGAAGGCAGCGTTCCCGGTCGAGCGAAATACAGAGGCTCTGGGACGCGTTGTCTCGCAGCACCGAATCGCAAACGGTACGGGTCAGCTCGGCCAGAAACCAGTTGCGCTCCTCTCCGCCGCCCAATATCCCCTGCTCCCGCAACAGTCCGGTCAGTATCTTCAGGTTGACCTCGTGGTCGGACAGATCCACGCCGGCCGAATTGTCCACCGCATCGGTATTGATGTGGCCGTTGCCCAAGGCGAACTCCACGCGTCCCGGCTGGGTAAAGCCGAGGTTGGCGCCTTCCGCCACCACCGCCGCACGCAACTCGATGCCGTCCACCCGCACCGCGTCGTTGGCCCGGTCGCCGACGTCTTCGTGGCTCTCCGCACTGCCCTTCACATAGGTCCCGATGCCGCCCAGCCAGAGCAGATCGACCGGGGCGGTCAGCAGCAGGCGGACGAGCCCTTCGCCGTCGACGGACCGGTGCCGTACGCCGAGCCAGGCCCGGACCGGCGGCGAGAGGGGGATATCCTTCGCGTCGCGCCGGAACACGCCGCCGCCGGATGAGATAGCCCGGCCGTCGTAATCCGCCCAACTGGAACCCGGCAGGTCGTACAGCCGCCGCCGCTCCCGATACGACACCTCCGGATCGGGGTCCGGGTCGAGAAAGATGTGCTGGCCGCTGAAAGCCGCCAGCAACCGGATGTTCCGGGAATACAGCATGCCGTTGCCGAACACGTCGCCGTCCATGCTGCCGACGCCGACCACCGTGAACGGCTCCTTTTCGATGTCCCGATTCAACTCCGCGAAATGGCGCTTCACGCATTCCCATACGCCGCGGGCCGTGATGCCGAGACGCTTATGGTCGTAACCCTGTGAGCCGCCAGCGGCGAAGGCATCCCCCAGCCAGAAGCCGTATTCCTGAGCGATGGCGTTGGCGGTGTCGGAAAGCCGCGCGGTACCTTTGTCCGCGGCGACGACCAGATACGGATCGGGATCGTCATGGGCGACGACGAAAGGGGGCCGCATGACACCGCCCGCCGTGACGTTGTCGGTCAAATCCAGCATGCCGCGGATGAGCGTGGCATAGGCCGCCGCCGCGAGGCGCCGGCACTCATCGGGATCGCGGCAGGGCGACTTCAGGACGAAGCCACCCTTGGCGCCCTGCGGCACGATCAGGGCATTCTTGATCATCTGGGTCTGCATCAGGTCCAGTATCTCGACCCGGAAATCGTCCGGCCGGTCCGACCACCGGATGCCGCCGCGGGCCACTCGCGCGCCGCGCAAGTGGATGCCCTCCATCGCCGCCGAATGCACGTAGATTTCGAACAGCGGTTTCGGCGCGGGCATGTCGAAGACGCCGAGGCTGCTGATCTTGAAGGCGATGAAGAAATCGGGATCGTCGCGGCGGCGGTAGAAATTCGTGCGCACGGTGGCATCGATCAGGTTGAACAGATCCCGGAGGACGTGGTCTTCCCCGCTGTCCGTCACGTCGTTCAGTGCCGCGACGAAGTCCTGCCGGAGCCCCGACTGCGCCTCCTCGTCACCCTGCGCGTCCGGGTGGAACCGGCTTTCGAAATACCGGTAGAGAAGCCGGGTGGCATCGGGATTGTTGAACAGCGCCCGGAAAAAACGCGAACGCCCGAACCGGCCGCCGAGTTGCAGGCGGTAATTGTGATAGGCCCTGAAGACGTCGATTTCCTTCCACGACAGGCCGGTGGCGAGGATCAGCGCGTTGAGCGCGTCATTCTCCACGCGGCCCGCCGTCAAGGCGGCCAGGGCACACAGCAGCGGTTTGCGCAGCGGCATGAGATCACCGGCCGGCGCTCCACCCGAGGCCACGACGAAACTGCGGACGGAGCAGCATCGCCCTCGGAAGGCGAGCCTGAACTGGATCTGATCGACGATGCGGAGCCCCAGATTCTGCAGCAGCGGCATGATCCGGTCGAGATCCTCCTCGGCCGGGCTGTAGATTCGCAACCGGCAGTGAGCATCGCCGAAACGTGGGGAAGGCCGCCACAGATCGGCAGCGCCGGATTCCGTCCGTACGGCCTTTTCGAGCAAGATCGCATCCCGCACTGCCGCCGCCGGCGGAATCCGCGAGCGGTATTCGGCCGGGAAAACCCGGGCATCGGGCAGCGGCTCCGCGGCGATCCTCCTGCTGCGGCAAAATCGCTTCAGAACGGCGGCGTAAGCGCTTTCCCAGCTTTGGCCGGCGGCCGGCCGCCTACCGTCCATACCGGCGCCCTCCCGCTGAGCTAGGCCAGCTTCTTGCGCATTTCCAGGACATTGCCGCTCTCGGTACGGCGGTAGGTCACCGAGTCCATCAGGGTGCGGATGAAAAAGATGCCGCGGCCGTGTTCGCCCGGCTCGTCGAAATCCGGCATCGGGACGGACTCCAGGTCGAAACCCTGCCCCTGGTCGTAGACGCGGATGCACAGTTCCTCGTCCTCGATGTGGATCCAAACCCGGACCGTCTTGTCCGTCTCACCCGGCGTGGCGTGCTCGATCGCGTTGACCATGGCTTCGGTCAGCACCAGGTTCATGTGGTAACCCAGCGTATCGCGGTCACCGCGGTAGTCCACCAGTTCCCTGGCGATCTGCTCCGCGATGTTCCCGATCAGCCCGAGGTAACGGGTCTGGTTGGGGACCGCGATGTCGACATCGACATCGGTTTCGCCGTGCATGGCACCCTCCCGGCTACTCGCCGCGCAATGCTTCCTCGACGGTGGAATAGATCTCGAACACCCGGTGCAGGCGGGTCAGCTCGAACATGGAGCGCACCCGCGGCTGGAGACCCGCCAGCAGCAAGACGCTGGAGCGCAGAGCGGCATTCTTCTGCCCGGACAACAGGGCGCCCAGCCCCGAACTGTCGATGAATCCCACTCCGCTCAGGTCGACGACCAGATGGCGGCTGCCGCCCTCCAGCAGCTTGAGCATGAAGTCCTTCAGCTCGCCGGAATTGTGGGCATCCAGGCGCTGTTCGCCCAGCCTCAGGACGGTCTTGCCGTCGATGGTTTCGGTCGTAAGGTTCATGACTCCGATTTCCGAGCTTGCGGAAGGCGTCGGCCTGCGGGGATGAGCCTACTCATACACCGAAGGCGGCGGGCATACAAGCGCTGGGAGCGGCTTACCGCCCCTGGCTCCACCAGCGCCGGACGATCGCCTCGACGTCGAGATCGTCCGCATCGGCGTTCCAGGCTCGATGGAAGTCCACGTCGTTGCTGTTGGGCGGCGGGTCCGGCTTGAATATCTGGCAGCGTACCGGCAGCGGTGTCGTCTCGCCCAGGATCAGGGCCTCGCCCCGGCCGAGGGCGGTGAGGGCCTCCACCAGATCGGCCTCCCCCTCCGGCACCAGCTTGCGGACATAAGCCTGGTCGTCCGGATTACTGATCCTCAGGCAGATGTAGGACCCGCACTGCGAAAGCACCGTCTCGGAAAGTTCGTGCGGGCGCTGGCTGACCACGGCGAGGCCGACGCCGTATTTGCGCCCCTCCTTGGCGATGCGCTCCATCGACTTCCGCGTGCCTTCGTACTGGGTGGCGTGTTCGCGGGGAATGTAGGCGTGCGCCTCTTCGCAGACCAGCAGGATGGGGAATTCACGCCGGTCCGGATTCCAGTAGTTGAACTCGAAGGCCAGGCGGCCGATCTGGGCGGAAACGGTCGGGCGCACGTCGAACGGCACGGGACTCAGGTCGATCACGCTGATCCGGCAGCGCGGCTCGCCCAATCCGACGAAATCCCGCAGTAGGCCGGGCAGGCTCTCCGAACGGTTGCGGCGGCTCGGGTTGAGCAGAAAGTCGTAGCGCACGTCGTGCAGCCGGCTGCCGAGCTTGAGCAGGAATTCGTCGAACTGCCCGAACAGCGGCCCCTTGGTCTTGCCGAAATCGGTCCGGTGTTCGTTGGCTTCCTTGAAGCGCTCGTACACCTCCTGCAGCGAGAAATACACCGGCGCATCGATCGACACCCCTTCCAGACCCAGCCCGCGGGCACTCCGCCGCTTGAGCTCGAACACCGCTTCGCGCAGGAAGGCGGTCTGGATCGAGGCCGCCGGATCGTCCCGCTCGATCAGGAGATCCACCAGCTCGGCGAAACTCATCAGCCAGTAGGGAATTTCCAGCTCCCGGGCATCCATCGCCCGGGTGGCCTCGGGCGGAAATGCGCTGTGGACCGTGCCATCGGCGCCGCGCCAGCAGTACTCGCCGTGCAGATCCAGCAGGATGATGTGCGCCTTGGGACTGGAGACGAGCATGCGCTGGATCAGGCTGGCCACGGTCCAGGACTTGCCGGCGCCGGATTGGCCGAGGATGGCGAAATGCCGGCTGCACAGGGCCGAGGGGTCGAGATAGACGCCGGTCGCGGGGTGATTCGGCAGATAGCCCGGATTGAACCGCAGGCTGCGGGTGCGGGCGAACACGGCGTTGATCTCTTGAGGCGCGGCGGCGTGGACCTCGGCGCCCGGCACCGGATAACGCCGCACCCCGCGGCTGAATGCGCCCTTGTCGTTGAATTCGCCCAGTGGTACCAGGTGCATCGAGCTGCCGGCGGCCGATCCGGCTTCCCCGCCGGAGACTTCCCGAACCAGGGCGAGGATGCGGAATGCGCCATGCCGGACCGACACGTAGGCACCGACCTGACCGGGACGCTGGGCTTCCTCCCCCAGCGACACCTCGCTGCGGAAACCTTCCTCCTCCGACAGCAGACGGGCGACGAAACGTCCGGCCCGGACTTCGACCAAGTGGCCGATCAGCGAATTTTCGGATGCATCCATGGAAATCCCGACTCCCCGGTTGAAACAAGCCCTCAGTCCTCGTCTTCCCAGCAAGGCTTAGGCCGCACCGTCTCGGGCGGCTTCGGCTTTCGCGCCGTGCGCAGCAAGAGCAATGCGTTGCCGACGATGACGAGGAAAGCAATAATGGAGAAAATCAGGAACAGCTCCATGGCTTCCCTCTTCACATTCGCCCATAGACTCGATCGATGACCTGCCGCCAAGGTTTCCATTCTGCCCGGACGAGGACGACATGAACACATCGGTCTGGCGCATCGGGCAGATACTGAACTCGGTGCAGAGCACCTTCGTGGGCCTCCTGCGCATCTGGTCCATTCCGCTGGTGCTGCTGCTGAGCCTCGCCTCCGGCTACACCACGTATTATGGCCTGTCCTACTTCATTACGGACTGGATCGCGCTGATCATCACCGTCGCCGTGCAGTCGGTCATCGTGATCTGCTCCCTTGAACTGGCGGGCTGCCACTGGCGCGCCAACCTGGCGCGCTTCCTCACCGTCGGTGTGACGCTGGCCGTCGCCCTGCTGGTCTCGGTGTCGTTCTCCTACTTCAAGTTCTACGAGCTTTCGCAGCAGGACAACACCTTGCTGACCCGCTACCGCACCCTGGACCAGAATCTGAACGACTACCTGGACCGGATCAACAAACTGAAGAGCACGCTGATGGCGCGCCAGCAGAAGCGGACCGACACGGCGGCGAAGGAGGCCACCCAGGCCTATCTCGGCACCTTGCAGGGCATCCGCGAGGAAAGCCGGAGACGGGTGGGCAAGGGGCCGATGTGGAGCCACTACAACGAGCTCCAGCTCGCGGAGGAAAACCGGCTGCGCCAGATGGAAGCGAGCTTCGGCGAGCTCGACCAGCGCATCGCGGCCGCGCGGGGCACGGTGCAGAGGTTTTCGGCGGACCTCAAGAATCCGGCCCTCTATGCCGAACTCATGGAACAGGTGCGGCAGGCCCAGTCCAAGGCGGACAATCTCGCGTCGGTCCACGGCGCCGCTCCGGTTCCCGCGCCTGCCTGGGGCAGCCATTCCGAATTCGTCCGCGGCATCACCCCCTCCTTCGCCATGTGGGAAGACCTGTCCCTGTTCGCGCTCGCCTGCGCCGCCATGGTGGATTTCTTCACCCTGGTGCTGTCATACCGGCTGGAGTTCAGCGCCCCCGGGCCGTTGACCGAGGAGGAGAAAGTGCTGGCCTTCCAGGGCCTGCGCGAGTTCTCGCAGTTCGCCATCAACGACAACGACGAGCTGGAGTTCGTGTTCGAGAAGACCGAGCTCGAACGGGCGAAACGCTATCCCGACTGGAACCGCATGTTCACCGTGGCCTTCCTGCTCAACCGGGGGTTCCTGAGAAAGGTGAGCGAACGCAGCGTGGAATTCGCGCCCAACCTCTACCCCATCATGGCCGAATGCATGAGAAAGGAGCCGCCGCAGGCCGGCACCGGCGAGGGTATCCAGGATGGCAACATACGGCAGTTCCTCGAAAGAAAAGCCCATGAACGGCGAGCCTGACCACGACCGCTGGGACCCCGGCTTCGTCGGCGACCATTACCTCGTCACCGCCCGGCTCGGCCCGTTCCGCAAGCTGTTCCTCAAACCGCGCGATTTCACGCCGCGCTTCTACCACCGGCTCACCGAACTGGCCATCGAGGACTGGAGCCTGCCGGTGCCGGACCTGACGCTGGGCGAGGCGCTGCGCATCGGCGTCGATCTGTCCGTGAGATTCCAGCCGACCCTGGACTATGCCCGCAGCAATCCCGACAGCCTGGACCAGCTCACCCATGCCATCAAGCTGCGCTACCAGCGAGTTCTGCTCGACATGGCCTTGGAAGAACTGCGGGTGCTGGAAGACCCGTTCTGGCTGACGGAGGGATGTGCGGGGATCGAACGGCGCGTCGAAACCCTGACCAACGAGGCCCTGGCCGCACAGGGCATCCGCTGCCGCGCCCGCTGCGTCCTCACCCCGGAATTCCGGGCGCTGGATGAGGCGGAAGTCGAGAACCTGCCGCCGTGGTCGCCGCATCGTCCACTCTATCGGGCTTTGCTGCAGCGCCAGCGTGACCTCGCCGCCGAAGCAGAACGGCGGCGGCGGGAGCAGGAGGCCCAGGACGAAACGGCCCGGATGGATCGGGAACGGGCAAGGCTGGCGCTGGAACAGCGGGAGACCGAGTTGCGGAAGGCGAAGTACGCCCACGAAACCGAGCGCCTGAAGGCCGAACTCGCCGCGGAAGAAGCACTGCAGGCCGAACGCCGAGCCGCGGAAGCCCGCCAGAAGGAAGAGCAGGTGCGCCACGAGCAGAAACTGCGGGAAATGGAGATCGAGGCCGAGCTGCAGTCGAAAGCCCGGCGCGCCGAAGCCATGGACGACGCCGACGCCCGCCTGCGCCGGGAAATCGAGCTGCTCGCGCTGGAGCGCCAGCGCCTGCTGCTGGAGGAAGAAGTCAGGGACATCAAGCTCGCCAAGGCCAAGGGCTGGGTCATCAACGCCTCGCGCCGGTTCCAGCTCGGCCAGGACGCCGAATTCGACGAACCGGAACCGCCCGGCCTGCCCCCCGAATTGCCGGAAAAGTGAGTCGCCGATGCCATCGAACCGCTTACCCCTGCTTCTGGCCCTGCTGTCCGTCGTCAGCCTCCCCGCGGCGAGCCGCGACTGGGGAGACGTCCCCTCCCCGACCTCCGGAACGCCCGAAGCCATCGGCGAAACCAGCGCGGGATGCCTGGCCGGCGGTTTGCCCCTGCCCACCGAAGGCGAGGGCTACAAGGTCATGCACCTCGAACGCAACCGCAACTACGGCCACCCCGACCTGATCCGCAGCATCGTCGAGCTGGGACGCGCCACCGTGCAAGGTCGCTGGGGCGAACTCCATGTCGGCGACCTGTCCCAGCCCCGCGGCGGGCCGATGCGGTTCGGCCACCGCAGCCACCAGAGCGGCATCGACGCCGACGTCTGGTTCGCGCTCGACCCGAACCTGGTCCGCAACGCCGACGGCCTGCGCAGCAACATCCCCGCGCCCTCGCTGCTGACCTCGGACCAGACCCGGCTCAACCACATGCTGTGGGACGCCAGCCATGCCCGCGTGCTGGAAGCCGCCGCCCGCGACCGCCGCGTCGACCGGATCTTCGTCAACGCCCGCATCAAGCAGGAACTCTGCCGCTCGGTGCGCGGCGACCGCTCCTGGCTGCGGAAAATCCGCCCCTGGCACCGCCACGACGACCATTTCCACATGCGCCTCGCCTGTCCCGCCGACAGTCCAGACTGCGTGCCGCAAAAACCGCTCGAACCCGGCGACGGCTGCGACGCGTCGCTGGACTGGTGGCTATCCCTCCCGCCCCTGCGGCCTCTGCCCGACAACCATCACGGCCCGGCCCCCTCGCCCGCCCTGCCCAGAGCCTGCAGGGCGGTGTTGAATGGTCGGTGACACCTTGGTTTAACCGATTCAACCTGGTTAAACTGATATCTCCCACAACTCAGCTGGAGACACAAATGCACACGGTGCGCACACTGGCGAAAGGCCAGGTCGATAGGGGTCGGGAAGGCTTTCGCCTCCCCGCCCTCCGAACCGTGCGGGCGGTTTTCCCGCACACGGCTCTCCAGTCGGTGGTTTCCTCATCGGGGATGTCTCTCGGCTTGCCAGGCTGGGTATAAGGCGAACAACCCGGCAGCCGCGAAGAAGGCGTTATTCCAGCGTTGCTGGTCGGCCAGGCAGCGGCCCCTACCTGGACGCCTTTCCTGTTTGCGCAACAACGCTCGCAGTCGGCGGCGGAGAAAACCGTCCAACTTGCGAAAGGTACTCGAATGGGCATGCTTGAAGTATCCAAACCAGCCGCGCAGCATCGGGTTCAAATCGGCGATGACCCGCTCAACGCTGTCCCCGCGCGTCCGCCGTGTCTTGGCTCGAATGCCGTCCTTGATCCGCTGAAGGCTTTTCTTCCGCACCCAGCGTTTCCCGGCTTCGAACCGATAGCCCAGAAAGTCGAAGCCTTGCCCCGCTTGCCGACAGTCCCCGAGATGGGTCTTGTCCGGGTGCAGGGTCAGGCCGTTTTCGGCCACCCAGTCCCGGATGACTCCCAAGGCAGCTTCGGCTTCTTCCCGACTGGCACACAACACGACGAAGTCGTCGGCGTAGCGCACCATGCGGTAACCTCGGGCCATCAGCCGTTCATCCAGCGGGTGCAGGTATAGATTCGCCAACAGCGGGCTGATCACCCCGCCTTGCGGGGTGCCCCCGGTCGGCGTCCAGCGTTCCAGACCCTGGAGGACGTCCTGCTTCAGCCAGCCCCGGAGCAGGTCGAGTACCCGGCCATCGCTGACCGAGGCGCTCACCCGTTCCATCAGCCGTTCATGCGGGATGCTGTCGAAGTACCCTTTCAGGTCGGCATCCACCACATGGGTATAGCCCGCCTTCAGCAGCGCATCGACTGCTCGCAGCGCGTCCTTGCAACCCCGGCCGGGCCGGAACCCATAGCTGCTCGCCAGAAACTGAACCTCGAAGATCGGTTCGATCACGAGCTTCACCGCGGTCTGCGCGATGCGATCCTTCACGGTCGGTATCCCCAGCGGGCGGATTTGGCCGTTCCCTTTGGGAATCTCCACGCGCTTCACCGCGCCGGGGCGGTAGCAGCCTTCCCGCAGCGCCTGGCCCAACTCGGCCAGGTAGCGCCCGGCTTGGGCTGCAAAACGCTCCACGCTTTGCCCATCCACGCCCGCCGCGCCTCGGTTGGCCCGGACTTTCTCCCAGGCCAACACCAGCGTCTGGGGCGCATACACCTTGTCCATCAGGCTATACCATTTGCCTCCTTCGACACCGTTAACCAGTGCCGACACCATGCGCTCCGTCCAGATCGAGGCTTCCACCCCCGGTATCCCAAGGGCTTCTGCGCCTTGCTTAGCCTTCACCGGCACTGTCGATGCTTTCATTGGCCTCTCTCTGTCTTTACGCATCCACCTTCCTGCCCTGCCTTCCCTCGATCCGGTTTTGCT
The DNA here is from genome assembly GCF_040730495.1 of Methylococcus sp. ANG. Classification (NCBI taxonomy): domain Bacteria; kingdom Pseudomonadati; phylum Pseudomonadota; class Gammaproteobacteria; order Methylococcales; family Methylococcaceae; genus Methylococcus; species Methylococcus sp. ANG. The sequence goes on from NZ_CP160399.1 coordinate 780,508, forward strand.
ACCCGAATCTCTCGCGGCTTACGCCGCCTCGGTACTATGCGGGCTCTGACTCCTGACCCTCTTCGCGCCGAAGGCCAGGTCTCTGAAGCTTACTCCGCTTTGCTTTCCGAACATCCCGCCCCCAACCACACCGTGCGCCCGGACGTCGCTTTGCCAGTCACTTCAGCGCGTCCAACAAATTTCGGGCTTCGCCATGAATGAGCAGGCTCGCCGCCACACGCCGCCGAATCGGGTTCGTCAGCCTACGGGCTGTTCGTTCGTCTTAGGTGGCTCTCCACCCCGCCTCGCGGCGACGCAGTGACCTTCGACTACACAGGTTGTGACTTCCTATGGCGTGGACTTTCACCTTGCTAACAAAGCGTCCTCACGGACGCACTCATTCCCGCCGAAGTGCGGGGACAATTCGGCATCGAGCCCGGGGTGTTGCTGGAACTCCGAGTCAGCAGCGACCACATCGAACTTTGGCCAATGCCCAAGGATCCTATCGCCGCGTTTAGAGGTTCCCTGGCCGGAGACGTCAGCCTCGCCGACGAACTGATCTCCGAACACGCCGTAGAGATTGAACGTGACAAAGGGTGTTAAACCTATTTTCGTGATGGATGCCTGCGCCTTGCTACGCCTGGCGCAGGCCGAACCGGGTACGGCCAAGGTGGCGGAGTATCTCTACTCAGCCCGGCGCGGGGAATGTGAAATCCTGATGCACCAAATCAATCTGGGCGAAGTGGTCTATCGGATCGGCAAAACCCATGGATGGGCCTTGGCCGAACGCAAACGTCACGAAATCACGCTTCTGCCCGTTACGGTCATTCCTTTCGATGACATATTGTTCTGGCAGGCAGTCCAGCTCAAGGCGAACTACCCCATGTCATACGCGGATTGCTTCGCCACGGCCTTGGCCATGGGCCGTGAGGCGACCTTGCTGACCGCTGACCCTGAGTTTGCCTGTTTGGCAGAGCGCTTGACACGAATCGCAATAGAGGAGCCACGTCGCGCCACGTGACATCTTGCTTGATAATATTGCTCAGGGGGCGTCATGATCACGACTGTGCCCCCAAGCGCTATAGCATTGCCCTCACCTCCATCACCGCTCTTTCCTTCAAACCACGCGCCTGGCTCTCCAGCCAGGTAGCCTTGGTCTCCTTTCTCAGCCAGGTGTACTGCCGCTTGGCGAACTGCCGGGTGGCGATGATGGCGCGTTCGACGAAGGTATCGAAGTCGCAATCCCCTTTCAGATAAGCCCAGGCCTGGCGGTAGCCCACGGCGCGGATGGAGGGCAGGGTTTCGTTCAGGTCGCCGCGCCGGTAGAGGACTTCGACTTCTTCCAGAAATCCCTCCTCCAGCATCCGCCGGAACCGCTCGGCGATGCGCTCCGCCAGCACGGCCCGGCTCGATGGCGCCAGCACGAGGCGCAAGGGCCGGAACGGCAGATCGGGAGTCCGGCTGCCTTCACACAGGTCGGTCAGCGTCCGGCCGGTGATGTAGAACACTTCCAGAGCGCGTTGCAGGCGCTGGGGATCGTTGGGGTGGATGCGGGCGGCGGCGGGCGGGTCGATGCGGGCCAGTTCGGCGTGGAGTGCGTGCCAGCCTTCCAGCGCCGCCCGCGCTTCGATCTCGCGGCGGATAGCCGGATCGGCCGAGGGCAGTTCCGCCAGTCCCCGCAACAGGGCGTTGAAATACAGCATGGTGCCGCCGGCCAGCACCGGCAGACGGCCACGGGCGGTGATGTCGGCGATCAGGGCCAAGGCCTGGTCGCGGAATTGGCCGGTCGAGAAGGCCTCGCTCGGGTCGAGGATGTCGATCAGGTGGTGCGGCACGGCTTCGCGTTCGGCGGGCGTGGGCTTGGCGGTGCCGATGTCCATGCCGCGGTAGACCAGGGAGGAGTCGACGCTGACGATCTCGCCGTTCAGGGTGTCGGCGAGTTCGATCGCCAGCCGTGATTTGCCCGACGCCGTGGGGCCCATCAGCACCACGACCGGCGGCAGCTCGGCAGCGGTCATCGGCCGCGCAGGAACAGACGGTCGAGCTCCTGGGTGTCGAGCTGCACCCAGGTCGGCCGGCCGTGGTTGCACTGGCCGGCGCGCTCGGTGGCCTCCATTTCGCGCAGCAGCGCGTTCATCTCCGGCACCGTGAGCTTGCGCCCGGCCCGCACCGAGCCGTGGCAGGCCATGGTGGCGAGGACGGTGTTCAAGGTTTCCTGCAAACGCTCGGAAGACCCGTGCTCACGCAGATCGGCCAAGGTATCCCGCACCAGCCGCTCGACGTCGCCCCCGTCCAGCAAAGCCGGCACCGAACGGACCAGTACGCTGTCCTCGCCCGTGCGCCGCAGCTCTATCCCTAACCGCGCCAGATGCTCGCCATGCTCCTCAGCCAGATCGGCGTCGGCCCGGCTCAGCTTGATCCTCACCGGCAGCAGCAGGGGTTGGCTGGCGATCCCGCCGGCCTGGTATTGCCGCTTCAAGCGCTCATAGGTGATCCGCTCATGGGCGGCATGGCCGTCGACGAGGATCAACCCCTGCGCGTTCTCGGCCAGGATGTACACACCCTTGAGATGGGCCAGGGCGTAGCCCAGTGGGGGGACGTCGTGCTCGCCTTGGGTCTCCGGTGGATTCGGAACGGGCTCCGGCGCCGAATAGAGTTTGCGCAGATCGCCCAAGCCGCCTGGCTGGTACGGCCGGGGCGGCGCCTCCGCGACCCGGAACAGCGGCTGCTGGCGCCCCTGCGGTTGTTCCGGCGGCGAGGCCGGACGTTCCACGGCGGGTGCCTCGGCCACGCTCGCCGCCTGCCCCGGCCGATGTCCGGCGATCGAACGGTGGAGGGCGCTGAACAGGAAATCGTGCACCATCCGTCCCTCGCGGAAACGCACTTCCAGCTTGGCCGGATGCGCGTTGACGTCGACCAGGGCCGGATCGATCTCGAGGTACAGCACGTAGACCGGCTGGCGCTCGTGGTACATCACGTCCTTGTAGGCCTGGCGGATGGCATGGCCGACCAGCTTGTCCCGGATCAGCCGGCGGTTGACGTAGAAGAACTGTAGATCGGCCTGGCTGCGTGAGAAGGTCGGCAGCCCAACCCAGCCGTGCAGCCTGAGGCCGCAGGCTTCGAAATCCACCCGCAGCGACTGTTCCAGGAAATCGGGGCCGCACAGCGCGCCGATGCGCTCGGCCCGTTCGGTTTCCTCAACGCCCGGCCGCAGCCGGAGGATTTCGCGCTGGTTGTGCCGCAGGCCGAAGCCGACGTCGAACCGCGCCAGGGCCATCCGCTGCACCAGGGTCTGGATGTGGCCGAACTCGGTTTTCTCCGCCCGCAGGAACTTGCGCCGGGCCGGGGTGTTATAGAACAGGTCCCGCACCTCGACCGTGGTGCCCTGGGCATGCTGGGCGGGCTGGATGTCGAAATCGCTCTCGCTGCCGTCGGCGCTCACCCGCCAGCCGCACTGGGCATCGCCGGTGCGGGAGGTGAGCGTCAGCCGGGCCACGGAGCTGATGCTGGGCAAGGCCTCGCCGCGAAACCCCATGCTCGCCACCCGCTCCAGGTCCTCGAGCGATGCGATCTTGCTGGTGGCATGGCGCGACAGTGCCAGGCCCAGGTCTTCGCGGTCGATGCCGCAGCCGTCGTCGCGGATCCGGATCAGCCGCGCTCCGCCCTGCTCGACGTCGAGTTCGATCCGGCGGGCACCGGCATCGAAAGAATTCTCGACCAGCTCCTTCACGACGGAAGCCGGCCGCTCGATGACCTCGCCAGCGGCGATCTGGTTGATCAGTTGTGGAGGGAGTTGGCGGATGCGCATGCGGATCAAGGCGGGAAAATGGCTCGGCGCCGTTCATCCGGCAGGTGTTTCCGCGCCCCTGAAAAAACGGGATGCGACCGGAGCTCCACGACCATCTCGAAAGGCCGCCGACTGCGCCGTGGAAACATCATTTCCCGGGCGAGTATACCGCTCTGGCCTTGACGCCCGGATCGGCCGAGACCTTCATCCTACCCTCCTTGTCCCAGATGAGTTGGTACTGGGCGAAACTGGACAGCCAGTAATTCCACACCGGCGCGTCCAGCGAAGGGGTATCGCTGGTCAAGGGATAACCGACCGCCATGATGGCCTGTTCCTTGGTCATGCCCTCCGACACTTTGCCGATGCGGATGGCCTCCCGCACATCAGGCGGAAACGTGGCGAGACGGATCTTCGGGTCTTTCGTCACGACGATCTTTTCGACCCACTGCTGCAGCGTTTCCTGCTTGCGGCCGTAGTCGTGGCCGAGCCGCATCTTCCGGCCGCCGATTTCCGCGTAGGCGCGGTCGCCACTGTATCCGTACACCTGGACCGGCGTTCCCGCGGCGATGAACGGGTTTTCCCCGTAGTTGCCGTCGCTGATCCAGTCATCCTCGAAATGCAGGTTGCAGCAGGTATAGCCGGTCCTCAGCGCAGGAGCGTTCGGATCGTAATGGGGGGCGCATGCCGTCATCCCTGCCATGGCCAAGCCCGACAGCGCGAACCGGCAAGCCGTCCGTAAATTCCAGACATTCATTTTCATCTGCGACTCTTCAAGTGAGGCCTATGGATCACCGAATACCTACCCCAAGCTGTCGAGGAATTTCTCCGCATCGAGTGCCGCCATGCAGCCCGAACCCGCGGAGGTGATGGCCTGGCGGTAGATCGAATCGGACACGTCGCCGGCCGCGAACACCCCCTCCACGCTGGTCGCCGTGGCCCCCCCGTCGCTGCCGCCCTTGACCACGATGTAGCCGTTGCGCATCTCCAGTTGCCCCGAAAAGATTTCCGTGTTCGGGCTATGGCCGATCGCGATGAACACGCCCTCCAGGGCGATGTCCTTGGTCGTACCGTCCCGCACGTTCTTGATGCGCACGCCGGTGACGCCCATCTCATCGCCCAGGACCTCGTCGAGCACGCTGTTCCACTCGATGCTGACGTTGCCGTTCGCCGCACGCTCCTGCAGCTTGTCCGACAATATCTTTTCGGAGCGGAACTTGTCGCGGCGGTGGACCACGGTGACCTTCGCCGCGATGTTGGACAGGTACAGCGCCTCCTCCACCGCGGTATTGCCGCCGCCGATCACGGCCACGTGCTTACCTTTGTAGAAGAACCCGTCGCAGGTGGCGCAGGCGGAGACGCCCCGGCCCTTGTACGCTTCCTCCGAAGGCAGACCCAGGTAGCGGGCGGATGCGCCGGTGGCGATGATCAGCGCATCGCAGGTATAGACGCCGGAATCGCCGGTCAGGGTGAAGGGGCGCCGGGACAGGTCGGCCGTGTGGATGTGATCGAAGACGATCTCGGTGTCGAAGCGCTCGGCATGGCGCCGCATCCGCTCCATCAGCTCCGGCCCCATCACGCCGTCGGCATCGCCCGGCCAATTGTCCACATCGGTCGTCGTGGTAAGCTGCCCGCCCATCTGGATGCCGGTCACGAGTACCGGCCTGAGGTTGGCGCGCGCGGAGTAGACCGCCGCCGTATAGCCGGCTGGGCCCGAACCCAGGATCAGTACTCTGGAATGCTTCGGTTCGCTCATGAAATCCTCTATCCTGCTGCAAAAATGAAGGCATTATACGGTGCGGCCGAGCGCGATTTCTAACCGGACGCGCACGGGAAGCGCCTGCGCCGGAAGCGGTGCGCCTTGCGGATCGCCGCGCACATTTGAAACAATAATTGGTTTATTTATTTGATTGATTTGGTGGGCCTTTTGGCGAGAGCGGACAAGAAGATGACGCCGGCGGACGATCTGCGCTCCTCCCTGGTGCGGACATTGAGAGAGGGAGCGTTTCTGGCCTATCTGGCGCTCGCCTCGTTCTTCCTCATTGCTCTGGTCACTTTCGACCTGGAGGATGCCGGCTGGACCCATACCGGCGGCCGCCGCTCGGTCTCCAACGGCGCCGGCGCGGTGGGAGCCTGGCTGTCGGATTTTTCGTTTTCCCTGTTCGGGATCATGGCCTATTTGCTGCCGCTGCTCTTGGCCGGCTACGGCTACCGCATCTACCGGGGCCGCGGCGCGCAGCACCGGTTTTCGCTGCTCGACTCCACCTTGCGATGGCTCGGCCTGGGCGCCGCCATCGCGGCCGGTTCCGGCATCGTCGACCTGCAGTTGCTGCGGGCGCCCCTGCCTCTGCCGGAGACCACGGGAGGCATCGTCGGAAGGGAACTCGCGGACCTCGTGACCGGCTCGTTCGGCGTCAAGGGCGCATCCGTCCTGCTCGGCGGGGTCTTCCTGGCCGGAGTATCCCTGGCGACCGGCCTGTCCTGGCTGGGACTGGTGGATACCGTCGGCCAGACGGTGCTGAGGCTGATCCGCACGGTCACAACCGTTCCCGCTTTCCTCGCGAGAGGCGCGCACCAGCCCCAGCCCGCGCCGCCACAGCCGGCCGCAGCCGCTCCGGTGAAGCCCCGCCAAACCGCACCGCGCCCGACCAGGCCGCAGGAGCAGTCCGCGACGCCGGCCCGTCCCGCCGACCCACCGGCCCAGGCCCCGGAACCCCCCGCGCAGCGCGCTCCGGTGATTCCTTTTCTGCAACCCAGGAAACCGCCGGCGGCACCTGTCGCGCGGAAGCCCGCCAGCGGCGCTCTGCCCGCCCTGACCCTGCTGAACGACACCTCGGCCAAGGTGCACGCCTATTCTCCGTCCGTGCTGCAGCAGATGTCCGAACTGGTGGAAACGATCCTGGCCGATTTCGGCGTGGACGTCGAGGTCGTCTCGGTCCATCCGGGCCCCGTGATCACCCGGTTCGAGCTGCAGCCCGCGGCCGGGGTCAAGGTCAGCCGGATCAGCGGCCTGGCGAAAGACCTGGCGCGGGCGCTGTCGGTCACCAGCGTGCGCGTGGTCGAGGTCATTCCGGGCAAGTCGGTGGTGGGCCTGGAAATTCCCAACCGGGAGCGCGAGATCGTGCTGCTGCACTCGGTCCTGGCTTCCGAAGCCTACCAGCAGGCGTCCTCCCCCCTCACCCTGGTGCTCGGCAAGGACATCAGCGGCCACCCGGTGGTGGCCAACCTGGCCAAGATGCCGCATCTGCTGGTCGCCGGCACCACCGGCTCGGGCAAGTCGGTCGCCATCAACGTGATGATCCTGAGCCTCTTGTACAAGGCCGGCCCGGCGGAGGTACGGCTGATCATGATCGATCCCAAGATGCTCGAGCTTTCGGTCTACGAAGGCATCCCCCATCTGCTGACGCCGGTGGTCACCGACATGAAAGAGGCCGCCAACGCCCTGCGCTGGTGCGTCGCCGAGATGGAACGCCGCTACAAGCTGATGTCGCTGGTCGGGGTGCGCAATCTCGAAGGCTTCAACCAGCGGGTGCGGGAGGCCGCCGAAGCCGGCAAGCCGCTGCGCGACCCGCTGTGGAACCCGAACCTGGCTTTGGGCGACGAGGAGCCGCCGCTGCTCGAACCCCTGCCCTGCATCGTCATCGTCATCGACGAGCTGGCGGACATGATGATGATCGTGGGCAAGAAGGTGGAAGAGCTGATCGCCCGGCTGGCGCAGAAGGCGCGCGCCGCGGGGCTGCATCTGATCCTGGCGACCCAGCGGCCCTCGGTGGACGTGATCACCGGCCTCATCAAGGCCAATATCCCGACCCGCATCGCGTTCCAGGTGTCGTCCCGGATCGACTCGCGCACCATCATCGACCAGGGCGGCGCCGAAGCCCTGCTCGGCAACGGCGACATGCTTTATCTGCCTCCCGGTACCGGCTTCCCCCAGCGCGCCCACGGCGCTTTCGTGTCCGACCACGATGTCCACAAGGTGGTGGAATTCCTCAAGAACACCGGCGAGCCGGACTACATCGAGGACATCACGCGGTTCAGCGAGGACGGGGGAGACGGATCGGGGTTCCGCGGCGGGAACGCTGACGGCGGCGGTGGCGACGAAGGCGACGCCCTTTATGACGAAGCGGTAAGGTTCGTGACGGAAAGCCGCAAGGCTTCCATATCCTCCGTGCAGCGCCGCTTCAAGGTGGGCTACAACCGCGCCGCGCGGATGATCGAGGACATGGAGCGCGCCGGCGTGGTCACGCCCGCCGACACCAACGGCAGCCGCCAGGTCCTGGCTCCGCCGCCACCGCCGGTCTGAAGGAGCTTCTTCCGTTCAGGCAGGGCCGGTCTGGCCGACGCCATCCAGCACAGGCCCCTGCGGCAACGCGGGGCCGCCGTTGCCGTAACGCTTGGCCGCCTGATTGCAGAATGCCGCCACCAGCGACTCCATCACTTCCCTGAAAATCCCGCCCAAGGCCATCTGCAGGAGGGGATTTGCGAATTCGAAATCCACCCGGAACGAAACGTCGCAGCCGCCGTGGGGATTGGGGTCGAAACGCCAGTTCCCGCGCAGATACTTGAAAGGCCCATCCACCAGCTTCATGTGGATGTGCCGGCCCGGCTCCATGGTATTGGCGGTGGTGAAATTCAGCCTCACTGCGCCTTTCGCCAGGGTGATGGTCGCCTTGATGTGGCGCTCCGCCGCGGACAGCACTCTGACGTCGCGGCAGAGCGGCAGATATTTCGGATAGTCGGCCACGTCGTTGACGAGCTCGTACATCTGGTCCTGCGTGTAGTTCACGCAGACGCTGGTCGATATTGTCGACATCATTCCCCTCGGAAGTTCAACGGTCGTCCGCCTCCCTTGCTTAGAGCCGCGGCGCAGACCGAAACCAGAGATGATAAAGCAGTTTGCCGCTTGGATCGAAGGCGAGCGCCGTCCAGAGCCGGCCGAAAGAGACGAATGCCACAAGCACTCTCGAGAACTTCAGCCTCTCGCCCTGACGCCGCGCAGGGCCTGTAGCGTTTGACCAGGCAAGGGGCGGGAAATTCAAGGAAGCTCCGATCGACCCGGAGCTTCCTTGCACATCATTGTGAGCCGAAGCAAGCCGAAGGGTATCAGGCGCCGACGAGCGCCGGCTTGACGATCTCCAGCCACTCGTCGAGGCGTTCGTCCGTCATTTCGCTCTGGTTTTCGTGATCGATCACCAGGCCGACGAACTGGCCGTCCACGACCGCCTTGGACTTTTCGAACTCGTAGGTATCCGTCGGCCACGCGCCGACCACACTGGCCCCGCACTCGATCACCTGCTCGTAGATTTCGCGCAGGGCGTCGACGAATTCATGGCCGTAACCCTGCTGATCGCCCAGACCAAACAGCGCCACGGTCTTCCCCGACATGTCCTTGCCCTTGAACTTCGGCAGGAACTCGAGCCAGCTCTCCTCCGAAGCGCCGGAGTCCAGGCCAGGCAATTCGCCGTCCCCCAGGGTCGGCGTTCCCAGGATCAGTGCATCGTATTTGAGCACGTCGTCGATGCTGGCCTTTTTGACATCGACCGGAGCATCCGCGTCATCGCCCAGCTTCTTGGCAAGCTGCTTGGCGACGCGGCGGGTATTGCCGGTATCGGAGCCGAAAAAGATCCCTATCTTCCCCATGACTGTTTCCTCTATAACATGTTGTTCAACAAGGATAATACTGCGCCCGAACCGGTCCGGGCCGGCCCTTTCGGCCGCGCCCTGCGAACTCCCGCCAGCGCCTGGCGGTTCCTTAGAAAGACAGTGGCGCGTAAATCCGCGGCAAACGCCAACGGTTCAGGCATCGACCAGGATGTAGCAATAACCAGACCAGTCGTAAGGAAAACCCGGATCATGGGGCATTCACGCGGCTCCCAGACGGAACAATGTCCACAGAATCTGTGGATAAGCATGTGGGCTCGCCGGGCAATCAGGATTCATTCCGTTGATAAATATGGACATTTACTCAACGCCCAGAGCTTTTCCAGCCGCGCGCGGAAAAGGTGCAGGACGCCGTTCACGGCGCCCGCCATTGAGGCATGGATTGTCAGAAACAACGCGAGTTGACGACGAAATGGACCCCGATGGCTGCAAAATAACCAAGAAGGATCACCGGGCACCATTTCAGATGGCTGCTGAAGCCGTATTGCCCTTTGGTCATCCCGAGCAATGCGATGCCCGGCGCCGACCCGATGGCCAGCAGACTGCCGCCCAGCCCGAGGGGCAGCGTCACCAGCAGCCACTGCCCTTCGGGCAGATCGGGGCGCATGCTCAGGACGGCGAACATCAGCGTCCCGTTATCGACGAAGGCGGACGAACGACCGATCAGCACGTTTGCAAGCGTAGCGTTGTGCTGGCCGTACAGCCAGGCCGATACGGCGTCCAGATAGCCGATGAAACCGAGCCCGCCGATGCCCACCATCGCACCGTAAAAGAACAGGAGCGTGTCCCACTCCAACCGCCCCACTTTATCGAGAATGTCGAAACGGCGCGTTTCCAGGATGCCGCCCGGCGTCAGAAAGTCACGATCACGTCGGCGGAAAACAGGAATTGGTCCGAGCGTTTCCCCGCATCGAAGATCTTGATGTCGTCGGACCAGTCGTAGCGGGCGTTGGGACGCAAGATGACCCAGTTCAGGGGCTTCCAGTTCAGGCCCAACGTCAGCGCGTAATACCCACTGCCCTGAACCGGATAGACGGTGGAAAAATCGGGGTTGCAGGCATAGGGCCGTGCAACGCCGGCGCCGTTGATGTTCACGCTCCCGCTGCAGCGCGGCGGACCGGACACGCGGAAGCCGTTGTTGTCGCGCCACCATTCGGCCCGGAGGCCGACCGACCAGTGCTCCTCGAGCGCATAGGTCAGCCACTGGGCGATACCGTACCACTGGGCGTTTTCCAGCTTTCCGCCGTTGCGCGTGTAATTGGCGGTCTGCACCTGATCCGCGAAACCGTGGGTATGTTCGATGACGTAACGCAGCCTGTCGTCCAAAAAACTCGTCTTGCCCACCAGGCTGTATACGGCCCAAAGGTCGCCGAACCGTTCGGAACGCCCCCCCGCCATCGAGGTCAGGCTGAGCGAATCGCTCCTGTCGTCGCTGGTCCAAACCGCACCGCCCAGGAAGTCCCAATTGCCCAACTGCTGGTCCCAGGTACCGTCTCCGCCGCCGGTGGCGCTGCCGGTGACCGCCCCGGCCGACACCGCCCAGTTGGCGTCGATCGCGTAATTGCCGAGGATGCCGGTATGCGTAAATGGATTGAACTGAAAGGTGTAGGGCTTCGTGATGAAGAAATTGTCCGGCGCCGTGACCATTTCGTACCCCAGCGGGGTATAGAAATGCCCGGCCTTGACGGCTAGACCGTTGCCCACCGGCAGATTGAATTCGGCGTACGCCTGGGGCAAGGCGATGCCGTAGAAGCGGTCCGACCAGCTCGACAGATGCAGGTCCCAATGGCCCCGATTCAACGGCCGCCCGGTTCTCGGGTCCACGTAGGGGATGCCGTAGGCCTGGGTGAAAATCGCGTCGGTACCGTACATGAAGTCGAAACGGCCGCCGACGTCCCAGTCGTCGGGACTGGCCGCGACGGCACGCTCCAGATACAGATAGAACTGGTTCATCTGAAGTTCGCCCGTGCGGTCGTTGAATGAAACGGGACCGTTGAAATCGTCCGCCGGACTGCTTGCGTTGTAAGTCACGCTGGCGTTCACCCATCCGCCGAGATGGATGCCCGCCCGCTGGAGCCCCTTGCTGCCGTTTACGTCGGCGCCGAGATAATCCAGCAGGCCCGACGCGGTGTCCGCGGCGGATGCCAGGGGCCAGGCGAGGCATAAACTCACTGTGACGGCGAAGCGACGCGCAAAGGGAAACAGCCTCTCCGGCACCAGAGCCATTCGATTGTCCAATGCAAAAAAGAGGGCAGTTTATCTACGTGGTGATAAAAAGTGCGTAAAAGACTCCCTGACGCCGATACCGGGGGAAGGACAACGCCGAAGCGTTTTCCGGATGGTATCCCAACGGCGCCGTCGCTTCAGCAGAGATCGAACCCTATCCAAAAAGGGCAACATCGTCACACACCCGCTGTGTCCAGCGCTTTCAGCGGACGGCGTCCGATCGCCTGGAACACCTGGGCGGTACTCTGGATGGACCGCGGATCGGCCTCGTGTCCCGCCAGCTCGGCAAGCAAGCGGTCGATTTCCTCGCGGCAGGTCAGCCCCGCCGCGATCGCCGACTCGGCGATGTTCGAGAGCGTGATCCGCGCGACCGTCTTGCCTTCGCCTTGCCGGAAGACGGGCATGGAAACCGCTACGTCCACGTCTTCCAGGCCGGCGTCGATCAGCAATGCGGGAAGACTCGGCCCGATGCCCGGATCGGCGCCCCGGGCGCGCCCGGTAGCGGCGTACAGATCGACGTAGCGCCGGAACGCCGCGCTCGGCGGCCAGTGGACATGGGCGGAGATGTCGATGTCCTCGACCACGATTCGGCCCAGCGGCCGGACGGCCCTGCACATCCGCCGGAGCGCATCGCGAGGATCGGCAAGGTGAGACAGGAGGAAGCGCGCGTAAACGATGTCGAAAGCCCCATCTTCGTCGATGTCCTCGATGCGACCCTGCCGCCACTCGACCGGGAGGCCACAGCCGTCGGAAACCCTTTTGGCGTGCGCAAGAACGCCGGCGTCCATGTCGATCCCCACGACCCGCCCGGTGGCGCTGACGATCTGCGCGATCTCGAGCGTCATGTCCCCGCTTCCGCAGCCCAGATCCAGCACGTCCATTCCGGGCGCCAAGCCGGCTCGCCCCAGAACCTCGAGGCTCCCCGGCCGCATGACGCGGCCCAGCACGTGCAGCCGCTCGGCTCCGGATTCCCCGCCTTGGATGATGTAGTGCGATTCGTTCGCCATACCCTGTACCCGTTATCGCGCAGTGTCCCGGCGGAGTTTACAAAGTCCCTGAGTCAACGTCCCCTCCCTTCAGAAGCCTTGGCGGCGGCCGGAAACCCGGCGGTTGTCCCGGAAACAAACGTCCTGCGCCATCGGCTGGCGATCTACGGCATGCAGCCCGGCGACAAGCCTGCGGAACCGGACAGGCTGCGGGATTTCTCTTGAATAATCGAATGCCCCCTCCTCGGGAAGAGCCGGGGCAAAATCAAAAAGCAACCGGTATGCGCGCCAACCCGCCGGCCCGCCACTTGCCGGATTCCGCCGGAGGACATGCCGGTACCGACATCCGACGCCGCCGGCAAGACCCCGGACATCGCCCCCATCGCCAACGTCGACGATACCACCCGGATCAACCTGGCACTGGCTTACGACATGCTGGACGAAGCCACCAGGCCCCTCATCGACGGCCTGCGGCTCATCACCTACAATCCGTTCAAAGCGCAAGCCAGGCGACCGTGCATGCGCGAACCCCGTTCCCCGCCGACTCGAAGCGCGGCGAAGTGAATCCCGGCGCGTGCTCAAGCGCATCAGCCTGGCGGGAGGACGGCCCTTCTGAGCCATCGATCGAAAACCATGAGCCAAGCCCGAACGCTACTCGCCTCACGTTACGGCCGGCACGAACCCATGCCGGCCATCGCCTCGAACGAAGTCCTGGAACACCTGCTGTCCCACCGCTCGGTCCGCGCCTACACCGCCGAGCCCTTGGCCCCAGGCACGCTCGAAACCCTGATCGCGGCGGCCCAGTCCGCCGCCAGTTCGTCCAACCTCCAGCTCTGGAGCGTGGTCGCTGTCGAGGATGGCGAGCGGCGCGCCCGGCTGGCCGAACTGGCCGGCAACCAGGCCCACATCGTCCAGGCGCCGCTGTTCCTGGTCTGGCTGGCCGACCATGCCCGTCTGCGGCGGATCGCGGCCCAGCGAGGCATCGCCGCGGAGGGGCTGGATTATCTGGAGATGTACACCATGGCCGTGGTCGACGCCGCCCTGGCGGCGCAGAACGCCGTGGTCGCCGCGGAATCGCTAAGGCTGGGCACCGTCTACCTCGGCGCGATGCGCAACCGGCCGGAACAGGTGGCGGCGGAACTCGGATTGCCGCCAGGGGTTTTCGCCGTATTCGGGCTCTGCGTCGGCCATCCCGACCCCGCCGCCCTCCCCGCCATCAAGCCGCGCCTGCCGCAGGAAGCGGTGCTGCACCGGGAAACCTATGCCCTGGAAAGCCAGGACGACGCGGTGGAGCGGTACAACGCCGCGATGTCGGAGTTCTATGCCGAACAGAACATGGCGGTCACGGGCGACTGGTCGAAACACTCCGCCTCCCGGATCTCCGGTCCCGCCAAGCTGTCCGGCCGCGACCGCCTCAAGGCGGCCCTGAACGCCCTCGGCTTCGAGCTGCGCTGACTTGGCCGGCGCCGCTCTCAGATTGAAGATCGTCCAGGCCGGCGAACCGGTGCTGCGGCAGCGGGCGCGTCCCTTGAGCCCGGAGGAAATCCGCAGCGCCGCGGTCCAGGCGCTGATCGGGCACATGCGCGAGACGATGCGCGACGCGCCGGGCGTAGGGCTCGCCGCCCCGCAGATCGGCCAGGGCCTGCAACTGGCCGTCATCGAAGACCGCGCCGACTACCAGAAGAGCCTGTCGGCCGAGGAACTGGCGGCGCGAGGACGCGAACCGGTGCCCTTCCACGTCATCGTCAACCCGGAAATCATCGCCCGCTCGGAAGAGACCGACGTCTTCCACGAAGGCTGCCTCAGCCTCGCCGGCTTCAGCGCACGGGTGGAGCGCGCGCGCTCGGTCCGGGTGTCCTGCCTGGACCAGTGGGGCGAAGCGCGAATCATCGAGGCCAGCGGCTGGTATGCCCGTATCCTCCAGCACGAGATCGATCACCTGCACGGCAGCCTCTACATCGACCGCATGGACCCGCGCAGCTTCACCAGCCAGGCCAACTACGCACGGTACCGGGACATCGAATCCGGCTGAGGCCGGCGGACCAAACGGCCCCGCTGCCACCGATGCCGGCTGGCATCAACGATCCGGGGGGCGAATGGTCCCCCGTGATTCAACGAAATCCTGACGATCATGGCGACCAGCCACCCTGGTCCCGGAGGCCTCTCGGAGAACTGGTCGTGGAAGGGCGTTTTACGTTTTCGGAAATGATCCGGATTGGGCCGTGAGGAATGGGCTGAAGCGCCCTGTGCTCGCTCTGATGTCGGAGTGGGAACCCGGCTTACGGAAGGCGTTGGATGCCGGCGCAAGCTTCGCCGGGGAAGCCAAGGGATATTCAGGCCGCCATGTCCTGCTGTTCCAGCATGGCGTTTTCCGCCAGGGTTTCCCGGATGAGCGTCTTGACCTCCAGCGCGCATTTTCCGCACTGGCTGCAGGTATCCACACGCTTCCGCAGCGTGCGCAGATTGCACGCGCCGTGGCGAACGACGGCTTCCCGGACCTGGCGTTCAGTGACGTTCCTACAGATGCAGACGTACATAAGCATGGACCTCGAGACTGGGTACGAGCTTAGACTAGCAGAACTGAGAACGTTTCTCAAACAAGAATCGGAAAAAAATTTTGTTTCCGAATCGGGACGACAGCATTTCCCGATCCAACGGCCGAAGCGGCGCCTAAATCCCTTCTTCCATTTGGCTTTGCAGATAGTTCTCCAGGCCGATGCTCTCGATCAGCCGAAGCTGGGTCTCCAGCCACAAGCTGTGATCCTCCTCGGTGTCGTCGAGCAGAATCTGGAGGATACGCCGGGTCTCGTAGTCACCCTTCTCCTCGCACAGGCCGATCACCTCGCGCAGATGGCCGATCACGGCGTATTCGACGCCGAGGTCGTTTTTCAGCATCTCCGGCACGTTCCGTCCGACGCGGATCGCATCCCGGCCGACCACATCCGGAACCCCTTCCAGGAACAGGATCCGCTTGATCAGCGCACCAGCGTGAGCCTGTTCTTCCTGCATTTCGTGGGCGGTGTGCTCATGCAGGGCATGAAATCCCCAGTCCCGGTACATCATCGCGTGGATGAAATACTGGTCGATGGCGGCAAGCTCGCCCGCCAGCAGCCGATTCAGCGCCGTTATCACTTCGGGTTGGCCTTTCATTTCCCCATCTCCCGGGACGCGGCCCTTCAGGGCCTTCGTGGTTGTCGTGCGTAATTGAAACAGAATTACGTATACTAGTCAGCTCCAAAAAACACCCTGCCACATTCGAATATACGCCCGATCCGCGGCGCACGCGGCAAGAAAACCACAACATCGGCGACCGGAACACCTCAACAGATGAACGAAATCGAGTACGAACTGCGCGAACAGGACCTGCTGGCCTTCAGCGAGCATCAGATACGGGAAACCAAGGCGCTGAAGAAACGGCGGCAACGGCATCAGTCGACGATCCCTGCCTTCTTGGTCGCCATTTCGCTGTTTCTCTGGTTCTATTACCAGGACTTGGTGTCCGCGGCCTACGTCGGCGTCATCGCGCTGGCCTGGGGCTTCCTGGTTCCCGCCTACATGCGGTGGACCACGCGCAAGCAACTGCTCGCCATGCACTCGGACGAAGACAAGCGGCGCATCCTGGGCCGCTACCGGCTGAGCGTAGCCAGGGACGCGCTGATCGAAAAGAAGCTGGACGGCGAGGAAAGCCGGATTCCCTGGAGCGAGATCCTGCGGATCGAGCTCACCGACAAGTACGCATTCATTTTCGTGGCGATCGACGCGGCCCTGATCGTGCCGCGGGCCACGGTCAATGCCGCCAAGCTGCGCGACTTCGTGCGGGCGGCGGACGAACGGATCGCCGCGGCGGACTAGAGCGGCCGCGCCTTTCACGATGATCGGGTTTCGCGACGTCCCCCTGAGGATCGGCGGGCGGATACTGTTCGAGCACGCGTCGTTCAGCATCTTCCCGGGTCAGAAGGTCGGCGTGACCGGCGCCAACGGGGTCGGCAAGTCCAGCCTGTTCAAGCTGGTGACCGGTAGCGGCCAGGCCGACGCGGGCGAAGTTCAGCTTCCGCCGAACTGGGTGATTGCCCATGTCGCCCAGGAAACGCCGACGGACACGCGGGCGGCGATCGAGTTCGTCATGGACGGCGACGCCGAGCTGCGCGAGGTCGAGCGTGAGATCGCCGCGGCCGAAGCCTCCGGAGACGGGCTCGCGCTGGCCCGGGCCCACGCTCGCTACGAAGCGATCGGCGGCTACCAGGCCAGGGCCAACGCCGGGCGGCTCATCGCGGGTTTGGGCTTTGCGGCGGGAGACGGGGACCGTCCGGTCGACGCCTTTTCCGGCGGCTGGCGCATGCGCCTCGCGCTGGCCCGGGCGCTGATGTGCCGCTCGGACCTCCTGCTGCTGGACGAGCCGACCAACCACCTCGACCTCGACGCCGTGCTGTGGCTGCAGGAATGGCTCGCGGCCTATCCCGGCACCCTGCTGTTCGTCTCGCACGACCGGGACTTCCTCGATGGCCTGGCCGATCACATCCTCCACATCGAAAACGGCGAAGTGGTCCTGAACACCGGCAATTTCTCCGCCTTCGAACAAGCCCGCGCCCAGCGGCTGGCCCAGAACCAAACGGCGTTCCGCAGACAGCAGGCCGAGGTCGCCCGCCTGCAGGGTTTCGTCGACCGGTTCCGTGCCAAGGCGACCAAGGCGCGTCAGGCCCAGAGCCGGCTCAAGCTGCTGGCGAAGATGGAGGTCATTTCGCTGGCCCACGTGGATTCACCCTTCGAATTCGCCTTCCGCCCGCCGGAAAAGCTGCCCCGTCCGCTGCTGCAGGCCGAAGGCGTGGCGGTGGGATACGAAGGCGTTCCGCTCTTGGAAAACGTCGGGATGTCGCTGATGCCGGGCGACCGGGTCGGATTGCTGGGCCGCAACGGGGCCGGCAAATCGACCTTGATCCGGCTGCTGGCGGGGCTGCAGCCGCCGCTCAACGGCGACCGCAGGGTTTCCGGCGAACTGCGGCTGGGTTATTTCGCCCAGCATCAACTGGAACTGCTGCGTCCCGAGGAAAACGCGATCTTCCATGTCCAGCGGCTGGACGACAAGGCTTCCGAAAAGGACATCCGCGATTTCCTCGGCGGCTTCGGCTTCAGCGGCGAACGGACTTTCGAGCCCGTCGCCGGGTTTTCGGGCGGCGAGAAGGCCCGCCTGGTGCTTGCCCTGATCGTCTACCAGCGTCCCAACCTCCTGCTGCTGGACGAACCGACCAATCATCTGGACCTGGAAATGCGCCTGGCGCTGATCCGGGCGCTGCAGGATTTCGAAGGCGCGGCGGTACTGGTATCCCACGACAGCTACCTGCTGCGGGCGGTGGCGGACAATTTCTTCCTGGTCGCCGACGGCCGGGTCACCCCATTCGACGGCGATCTGGACGACTACCGCGCCTGGCTGCGCAACCGTAACTCCCCCGAATCCGCCGCCGAGGGCCGCCGCGACGCCGGATCCTCCCGCCGCGAGACCCGGCGGGCCGATGCCGAAAGGCGCCAGCAGCTCCGGCCTTTGCGCCTGCGGCTCGAACGTGCCGAAGCGGAGCTGGAGCGCTGCTCGAAGCGGCGGGACGAACTCGAGGCGCAGTTGGCCGATCCCGGCGTTTACGCCGAGGAAGCCAAGGACCGGCTCAAACTGCTGCTGCTGGACAAGGCCAAGGCGGAAGAGTCGCTGGTCCGCGCCGAAGCGGCCTGGTATGCCGCCACCGAGGCGCTGGAACAGGCGCAGGTCTTGGCTGACACTGCCTGAATCCGGAGAAGACACCGCATGCCGCTGATCCGACTGTTCATCGAAATCTGCCTGTTCCGCAAAGGTCCCCAGGATATCCCGCCGTCCACGCTGCTGTTGTGGCTCACGGCGGGCACCTACCTCATCGTCGGCTTCATCCTGCTGGGGCTGGAAGTGGAATGGCTGCCGGCCATCATCGAATCGGTGGCGGAACTGGCGATGCTCCTCGGATTCGTCTGGCTGCTGCTGGCTCTCTTCAAGAAGACGCCGCGCTGGCAGAAGACGGCGACCGCCATTCTCGGCAGCGACGTCGTCATCAGCGCGCCCGCCATCCCCTTGGTGGGCTGGACCCTTGCAGTCCCCGACGCCGCCGGCATCCATCTCATCCTGTTCGGCATGATGCTCTGGCACGTCGCCGTCGTCGCGCACATCTTCCGGCATGCGCTGTCCAAACCCTGGACCACCGGCCTGCTGCTTGCCGTCGCGTACGTGGCGGGAAGCTACAGCGTCATTATGACGCTGTTCCCCCCTTCGGCCGTTTGACCGCATCGGCACCTCGCACGCCGCTTTTCCCGTTTCACCGCGCACCGCCACTTCCGGTACATGACCGCATTCCTGCGCCAACCCCATCACCGTTACGACGACCCTCTGGCGCGAATCTGGATCGCCTGCGCCGAAAACGTGGGCTTCCGCATCGCACGCAGCCCCGAGGTCTATGCGTCCACCGACGGGCGCGGCACGATCCTGATCGGCAGCGACGACTTGCTCGACCCGGACGACTCCCTCGCCCAGATGATCTTCCACGAGCTGTGCCATGCGCTGGTGGAGGGCGAGGCCGGCGAAGCCCAAGTGGATTGGGGATTGGACAACACCAGCAACCGCCACCTGTGGCGCGAGCAGGCCTGCCTGCGGCTCCAGGCCCATCTCGCCGACGGCGTGGGCCTGCGCCATTTTTTCGCCCCCACCACCGACTTTCGCGTCAAATTCTGGCCAACCCTCGGCGACGACCCGATGACGGCGCCGGCGGACAAAGGCGGCCGCCGCGAGCCTTCGTGCGTCGCCGCACGGCTGGCGGCTTGGCGCGCCTCGCAGCCGCGCTGGGCGCCGCACCTCCAGGCTGCCCTGGCGGCGACCGCGGCCGTCGCCGTCGTCGTCCCCGCCCACATCAGGAGCGATGACGCCGGCGAAGGGCGGATGCCGTCCCTGTGGGGCACGGTCGCACCACCCCCGCCGCGGCATCCGGCGGGCCATGCCGCCGTCGCGCTCCATCGGGCGGACAAAGGCTGCGCCGGCTGCGCATGGTCACACGCCGAACGCCAGGGGATTCGCTGCCGGCATGCACCGAAAGTGCGCATCGCCCCCGACGCGCCGGCCTGCATGCGCTGGGAGCCTGCTGAAGAGCTCGATTGCCTCGCCTGCGGCGCCTGCTGCCGGGAAGCCTACCAGGCGGTGGAGATAGCGGCGCGCGAACCGGTCGCCCGCCTGCATCCCGAACTGGTCATCGCCGCCGGGAACCGCCGGAAATTGCGCCGCGACGGCGAACGCTGCGCCGCCCTGGCGGGCGGCAACGACCCGGCGGAATCCTATGCCTGCCGGATCTACCAGGACCGCCCCCGGACCTGCCGGGACTTCACACCCGGCAGCGCGAACTGTCTGGATGCCCGCCGGAGAGTCGGCCTGTCGCTGTAGGAACGCTCATTGCCCGGAAGCCCTGGGCACGGAAAACCGCACCGAACTGCGGTTGCTGGTATAGCCGTGATCGTAAGCCCTGCCGTTGTATTCCAGGCGGGTGTCCGCCGGACGGCCGAGCGTGATCTTGAACGGAGCCTTCCCCTGGACGGTCTTTACCTGGTCTTTGGCCACTGTCTGAAAGAGCAGTCTTTTCCCTTCCGCATCGATGACGCTGGCCCAGGATTCCCCCGAGAAGCTCAGCGTCAGGGTATCCACCTCCGGCTGTGGGGGCGCGGGAGAGGGCTCCGGCTGCGCTGACGGATACGGCGGAACGGTCGGCGAGCCAGGCGCCTCGACAGCCGCCATTGGGCTCGAGGCGGGTGCCGGCGCGCCGGACGAAGTCTGGAACGAACGCCAATACTGGTAGCCCCAGATACCCGCAATGCCCAGGAGGACCAGTCCCAGCGGACCGAGCCAGGAAGCGGGTTTCGCCTCGCCCTGGCCGCGCACCGCCGGCCGCAGCTCCGGACCTGCCTCCTCCCCTGCGACGCGGTTGTAGGCGTCGACGATTTCCTGCTCCGGCAGATCCAGCAGACGCGCGTAATTGCGCAGGTATCCGCGCACGAACGCCGGGGGCGGCAGGCTGGCGTAGTCGTCCCGCTCGAGCGCGCCGATGATCCCTGCCGACAGGTGCAGTTCGCGCGCCACCTTGTCGACCCCGAGGCGGCGAGCCTCCCTGGCGGCCCGGAGCCTCTGCCCCGCGCTCCCCCCTTCCCCTCCCGGCCGGCCTGCAAGATCGTTGTCCATCGCGTCGCCCATGTCGTTGTCCGCCATCCGAAAAACGAAGTATTTTAAGCGCTTGCCCGTCCGCGCATTCAAACGCATCCGGTCACGGCTTGGCAAGTTCGATTCCGCCGCGGGGCTCCCGCGTGACAGCGCGGCGTGCCACGGCCAGGCTTGAGGTGTCAGAATAGCCACACCGGACCAGCGTTCCGGCGTAAGGCTATGCAGTCTCCACTCCCAAAACAACAAAGGGCCGTTGGCCCGATCTCAGAACGAGGAGAAAAATATGGAACTCGGCACCTGTGCAAACTGCGGAGCAAAAATCTCCGCGCCCGCAAGCGTCTGCCCAAGCTGCGGAAAATCGGTCGAATCATCCGCCGGTGAAAATGAACCTCCCATCAGGAAGCTCGGCGGAAAATTCCAGGCCATCGGAATCCTGACTCTTGCCGCCGGCATCGTGGCGACCCTTGTCGGCGCCTGGTGGGGACCCGCGCTCGCGATGCCGGGCGTGGTGTTGTTCATGCTTGGAAAACTGTAAGCGGGTGCCGGGCACGAAGGGAGGGAGCCCCTTCGTGTTCTCGATTACAATTCCAAGGCATGGCTCGACACGATGGGAAGGCTTAAGGCATGCTTGGCGCGTACCGCAGCCATTCGGCCCGAATGGCCATGGCGCGTTCCGACGAGCGGTCGGTGAGACACGATCATCACCAGGACTTTGACTGAAGCAGGATTCCGTACAGGATGGAGCCCAAAATCGAGGTATTGAAGAACGCCGGATGCCGGCTGCTTCTGATCATTCCGGCGGTTCTCGCCGTCGGCTGCAGCAATAAGATCGGACCGGATTACCAGACTCCCGAAACCCGGGTTTCCCCCGACTGGCTCGAAAGCGAGGACTCCCGGGTCTCCAAGAAGGAAGGCAATTTCCGCGAGTGGTGGCGGGTGTTCAAGGACCCGGTCCTGAACAAACTCATCGAAACCGCTTATTCGCAGAATCTCCCGCTGCAGATCGCCGCCGTCCGCATCCTGGGCTCGCGCGCGGAACTGGGCGTCGCCACCGGCAATCTGTTTCCGCAGCAACAGGGATTCGAGGGGCAAACCGAGAAAATCAGCATGCCTTTCCTCCGGGATCTCGGCTTGGGAAGTGGCGACAGCCTCTGGTATACCCGCGTCGGCGTCATGTCGAACTGGGAAATCGACATCTGGGGCAAGTACCGCCGGGCCATCGAGTCGGCCGATGCCCAGTTGATGGCCTCCGTCGCCGAGTACGACGACATCCTGGTCACCCTCACCGCCGATGTCGCCAACACCTACGTGCAGATCCGGACCCTGGAAAAGCGCCTCGACATCGCCCGCCACAACGTCGAGACCCAGAGCGAGAGCCTGCGCATCGCCGACGCCAAGTTCCACGGCGGCACCAGCACCCAGCGCGACGTGGAGCAGGCGAAGACCGTACTGGCCAGCACCCAGGCAACCATCCCGGTGCTGGAAGGACAGTTGCGGCAGGCGAAAAACACGCTTAGCTATCTGCTGGGCATGCCGCCCGAAAAACTCGACAAGCCCTTGGGCTCGGGAGCCCGGTTCGGACAGATTCCCGCCCCGCCGGTCCAGGTCGCCGTCGGCATTCCGGCCGATCTGCTACGGCGGCGGCCGGACGTGCGCCGCGCGGAACAGAGCGCCGCCGCGCAATCGGCCCGCATCGGCATCGCCAAGGCGTCGCTCTATCCGGCCTTCTCGATCAGCGGCAGCTTCGGCTTCGTCTCCACCAACTCCCAGGGCCATAGCCTGGGCGACATCTTCAATTGGGGGCAGCATTTCTACCGCTTCGGGCCCTCGGTGCAGTGGAATTTGTTCAATTACGGCCAGCTCACCAACCAGGTCCGGGCCCAGGACGCCCGCTTCCAGGAACTGGCCCTGGGTTACCAGAACACGGTGCTGAAGGCGCAGCAGGAGGCCGAGAGCGCCTTGATCGGATTCCTCAAGACCCAGAATTCCGCGGAGTTCCTGGCGGAGAGCACCGCCGCCGCCCAGCGCTCGCTGGATCTGGCCACGCTGCAGTACCGCGAAGGCATCACCGATTTCACCACCGTGCTGACGGCGGAGCAGGATCTGCTCAAGCAGCAGGACAACTTCGCCCAGACCCTCGGCAACATCGCCACCAATCTGGTCGGCGTTTATCGTACCCTGGGCGGCGGCTGGCAAATTCGCGAAGGCAAGGACTTCGTCCCCGAACCGATCCAGCAGGCGATGGCCGAGCGAACCAACTGGGGCGATCTGTTGAAGCCGGGGGCCGTCCCCAAGGCACCGCCGGCCAACCTCATCCGGGCACCGGACTGGTGAGGCCGGAACCCTCTCAAGCCTTATGATTCAAGACCTCGCGGCGCGTGCTTCCTCACACGGTCCCGCCGCTACCGGAAACGACTTCAGGGAGACTCTTCCAGTGATTCGCACGACTCATTGCCGCCCAGGGACTATGTGGCGAGCGCTTATCGGTACGGGCATATCCATGCTGTTGCTTGCCTCCGCCGGCTGCGAGAAACCCAACACTTACGTGCCGCCGCCGCCGCCGAAAGTGATCGTCAGCCAGCCGGTCGAAGGCCCGGTCACACCTTACCTCGAACTCACGGGAAACACCCAGGCGATCAAGACCGTGGAGCTCCGGGCCCGCGTCGAAGGCTATCTGGAAAAAATCCTGTTCCGCGAGGGCGAGATCGTCAAGGAAGGACAACTGCTGTTCCTCATCCAGCAGAACACCTACGACGCCAAGCTCAAGGAGGCCAAGGCCCAGGTGCTCGCCGACAAGGCCCGCCTGATGCATGCGGAAACCGAATTCGCCCGTTTCTCGGGGCTGCTCAAGCAGAACGCGGCCGCCCAGACCGACGTCGACCGCTGGCACTACGAACGGGATTCGGCGCAGGCCGCGGTCATGGCCTCGGAAGCCAACGTCGACCTGGCCCGGCTCAATCTGAGCTACACCGAAGTCAGGGCGCCGTTCACCGGCCGCGCCGGCCGCCGCCTCAAGGATCCCGGCAACCTGGTGGGCGCCGGCGAGAAAACCGTGCTCGCCGAGATCAACCAGATCGACCCGATCTATGCTTATTTCACGATCAGCGAGCAGGATCTGCTGCGGGTCCGCGGCAAGCACCAGGATGAGGCGACCAGCCCCCGGATGCCGGACGTGCCCGTCTTTCTGGGCCTGGTCAACGAGGACGGCTACCCGCACCAAGGCAAACTCGACTTCGCCGGCATCCGGCTGGACCCCTCCACCGGCACCCTGCTGCTGCGCGCCGTCTTCCCGAACCCGGACTATTCCATTCTTCCCGGCCTGTTCGCCCGGCTCAAGGCGCCGGTCGATACGGCGCAGTCCGCGCTGCTCATCCCGGTGGAAGCCATCAGCTACGACCAGATCGGCCCCTACGTGCTCGTGGTCAACGACAGCAACCTGGTCGAGCGGCGCAGCATCACCACCGGCCCCCCTTCCGGCCGCATGATGTCGATCACCGACGGGCTGAAAAGCACCGACTGGATCGTCGTCGACGGCCTGCTGCGCGCCATTCCGGGCAAGGAAGTGGCACCCGTCCGGCAGCCGTTGGCGGCTGACTCGGCCGGCAAGTCCGCGGGAGCGCCCGCCCGATGATCTCCAAGTTCTTCATCGAACGGCCGATCTTCGCGAACGTCATCGCGATCGTCACGATCATTCTGGGTGCCGTCAGCCTCATCAATTTGCCGGTCGCCCAATACCCGGACATCGTGCCACCCACCATCCAGGTGACCACCCGCTATCCCGGCGCCAGCGCAGAAATCATCGCCAACACCGTCGGCATCCCGATCGAGCAGGCCGTCAACGGGGTGGAGAATTCGCTGTATCTGTCCTCGACCAGTGGCAGCGACGGCTCCTACACCTTGACCGTCACCTTCCGGGTCGGCAGCGACCTCAATACCGGCCTGGCCCTGGTACAGAACATGGTCAACGGCGCCCTGGCCCAGTTGCCGGATGCCGTCCAGAAACAGGGCGTCACCGTCAAGAAGGTCTCGACCGACATGCTGCAGGTCATCAGCCTGTACTCGGACGACGACCGTTTCGACGAAACCTATCTGTCCAATTACGCCGTCATCAATCTGCAGTATCCGCTGGCCCGCATCCATGGCGTCGGGCAGATCAAGGTCGTCGGCGCCGGCTCCTACAGCATGCGGGTGTGGCTGAATCCGGAACGGCTGCGCTACTACGGCCTGACGGCGAAGGACGTGGCCGACGCCATCCAGCAGCAGAACGTCGAGGTCGTGGCCGGCCAGCTCGGCGGCCCGCCGGTGCCCGAGGACCAGCCCTACCAGTTCACCATCAATGCCCTGGGCCGCCTGTCCGATGTCTCGGAATTCGAGAACATCATCATCAAGACCACGCGGGGAAAGCCCCAGCAGGCGGTCGCGAGCGAGGATACCGCCCGGATCGTGCGCGTGAAGGACCTCGCCCGAGTCGAGTTGAGCCAGCAGACTTACACCAACTACGCCGAGGTCAACGGCCACCGGTCGACCCAGATCGTGGTCTATACCCTGCCCGGGGCCAACGCCATCGACGTCGGCGAAAAAATCAAGCAGTCGATGGAAGAAATGAGCCAGGACTTTCCCGAAGGGCTCAAGTACGCGATCTTCTACGACACCACGAAGTTCATCGATCAATCGATCCACGCGGTCTACGAGACCCTGCTCGAAGCCGGCGTGCTGGTGCTGATCGTCATCATGGTGTTCCTGCAGAATTGGCGGGCCACCCTGGTGCCGGCGACCACCGTGCCGGTGACCATCATCGGCGCCTTCGCCGCGATGGCGATGCTCGGTTTCTCGGTCAATCTGATGACGCTGTTCGCCTTGATCCTGGCGATCGGCATCGTCGTGGACGACGCCATCATGATCGTCGAGAACGCCTGGCATTACATCGAGAAGGGACTGACGCCCAAGGACGCGGCGATCAAGGCCATGAGCGAAATGACCGGCCCCGTGATCGGCATCACCCTGGTGCTGACGGCGGTATTCCTGCCTTCGGCCTTCCTGCCCGGCATCACCGGCCAGATGTTCCGGCAATTCGCCCTGGTGATCGCCTCCACCGCGGTCATCAGCGCCATCAACGCCTTGACCCTGAAACCCGCCCAGTGCGCCCTCTACCTCAAGGCCAGACCGGCCGAGCACCGTCCGAACGCGTTCTACCGCGGCTTCAACAAAGTCTATGGCGCAATCGAGGCGGCCTATACCCGGCTGGTGCGGTGGATGGTGAACCGGACCGGAGCGATGGCCGCGGTTTTCTTCGCCGTCATCGCCGTGGGCGGTTGGCTGTTCAGCATCCACCCCACCGGCTTCCTGCCCAGCGAAGACCAGGGTTACGCCATGATCATGACGCGCCTGCCGGACGGCGCCGCGCAGCCCAGGCTCCGGGAAGCCAGCCGGAAGCTGGATGAGGTCCTGAAGAAAACCCCCGGCGTCAACGCCTGGGTCGTGATCGGGGGCCTGTCGATTCTCGATACCGCCAACCTTTCGAACGCCTCCACGACCTTCGTCATTTATGACGACTGGGACAAGCGCGGCGAGACGCTGACTCAGGCCCGCATTCTCGGCGGCTTGAAACAGCAGCTCGACGCCATTCCGGAGGCCCAGTTCGCGATCATGATTCCCCCGCCCATCCGCGGCCTCGGCCAGGCGGGCGGCTTCCAGTTGATGGTCGAAGACAAGCGCAGCCTCGGCCTGCCCGAGTTGCAGAAAGGCGTGCTGGAACTCACCCGCGCCGGCTCCTCGCAATCCGGTCTCGGCTTCGTGGGCTCGACCTTCAGCAACCGCAGCCCGCAGCTCTACCTCGACATCGACCGGACCAAGGCGCAGTCGCAGGAAGTCCCGATGAACAACGTGTTCGCCACCTTGCAGGCATATCTCGGGTCGGCCTACGTCAATCTGTTCAACAAATTCAACCAGTCGTTCCAGGTCTACGTCCAGGCCGACGCACCTTACCGGCTGCGTCCGGAGGACATACAGAATCTGTACGTGAAGAACGTCCGGGAGGACATGGTGCCGCTGGGCTCATTGTTGACCGTGAACCACAAGCTGGGTTCGGAACTGGTCACGCGCTACAACCTCTATCCGGCGGCACCGGTTTTCGGCACCGCGGCCCCTGGATTCAGTTCCGGCGAAGCGATCCGGCTGATGGAGCAGGTCGCCAAGAACACCTTGCCGCAAGGCATGAACTTCGAATGGACCGCGACCGCGTTCCAGGAAAAGCAGGTGGGCAACCAGGCGTATTACATCTACGCCCTGTCCATCCTCCTGGTGTTCCTCGTGCTGGCCGCCCAGTACGAAAGCTGGGCCAGCCCCGCCGCGGTGATCCTGGTGGTGCCCATGGCCCTGGTGGGCGTCATCGTCTCCCTCATCATCCGCCACTTCGACAACAACCTGTACACCCAGGTCGGGCTGGTGCTCATGATCGCGCTGGCCAGCAAGAACGCCATTCTGGTGGTGGAGTTCGCCCGGGAACTGCGCGCCGAGGGCATGGCCATCGCCGACGCCGCGGTGGAGGCCACCCGGCGCCGGTTCCGGCCCATCATCATGACCTCGTTCGCTTTCATCCTCGGCGTCGTCCCGCTGATGAAGGCCGGCGGCGCGGGCGCGGCCAGCCAGCAGGCGATCGGCACCGTAGTGTTCGGCGGCATGCTGGCCTCCACCATCCTGGCCATTCCGTTCGTGCCGGTGTTCTACGTCATCACCCAGCGCTGGAGCGAGCGGAAGAAAGGAGGGAAGCCGGAATCCTCAGCGGCCGGCTGAGGCGGGTCGTATGGGCGTCCCGGCTTGCCGGCCCGTGGGAACTCGATGGAAGCGGGCTTTGATCCGCTCCCATAATTGCGATTGACAACCCGGCTCCGCTTGACGAAAGTGTAGCCAGCTTTGTGGCATATCCTCCGCCCCGGCGGAAGATGCTTACGCGAACATCGGGAGACATGAGTACATGAGTTCCGCTGGCGTTCCACATACCGATCTTTGGCCGCTCCTGCTCTATTTCGGGCTGGTGCTGATCGTCGTGGGCACCATGCTCGCGCTGCCTCCCTTCCTGGGCGAACGCCGCACCCGCCGCACCCACGCGACGGAACAGCCCTACGAATCCGGCATCGTCGCGGTGGGCAGCTCCCAGCTCCGCTTCTCGGTCCGGTTCTATCTCATCGCGATCTTCTTCGTCATCTTCGACCTCGAAGCCGTCTTCATCTTCGCCTGGGCCATCGCCTTCCGCGAAAGCGGCTGGCCCGGCTACATCGAAATCCTGATCTTCATCGGCGTCCTGGTTGCCACACTGGTCTATCTGTGGCGTATCGGCGCGCTCGACTGGCGCACGCCCCGCCAGCGCATCGTCGAAGCCAAAATCCACCTGTAGGAGCCCCCATGCGCTGGAGCCTGACACGAGCGGACCAAGCCTTAACGCCCCAGCCGGGTCGGCAGACCTACGAGGAAGCCCTGCGGCGCAACATCCTGTTCGCCCGCCTGGACGACCTGGTGCGCTGGGGCCGCAAGAATTCGATCTGGCCCTTCAATTTCGGCCTGTCCTGCTGTTACGTCGAGATGGCGACGGCCTTCACCAGCCGCTTCGACATCGCCCGCTTCGGTTCCGAGGTCATCCGCGCCAGCCCCCGCCAGGCCGACCTGATGGTGATTTCCGGCACGGTGTTCCGGAAAATGGCGCCGGTGGTCAAGCACCTGTACGATCAGTTGCTCGAACCCAAGTGGATCATTTCCATGGGCTCCTGCGCCAATTCCGGCGGGATGTACGACATCTACAGCGTGGTCCAGGGCGTGGACAAGTTCCTGCCGGTGGACGTCTACGTGCCGGGCTGTCCGCCGCGGCCGGAAGCCTTGCTGGAGGGGCTGATGATGCTGCAGGAATCGGTGGGAAAAGAGGAGCGGCCCTTGAGCTGGGTGATCGGCCCGCAAGGCATTCAAAAGGCCCCCGCGCCCAGCCGGCGCGACCTCAAACAGGCCGAGCGCAACCGGGCCGCCGAACTGCACGATCCGTTCAGCCTGGATTGAACGAGAGGGAACCCGGACATGGCGGCCTCGATGACGGAACATGCTGGAACCATCGTACCGGACCTGAGCCGGCGCTTCGGCGGCGAGGGCTTCATCCCGCAGACCACCGCCGACGGTATCCCGACGCTGTGGGTCCCCTCCCAAGCCATCGTGGCGGCGGTCCGCTACCTGCGGCTGGAGATCGACCGGCCCTATGCCCTGCTGTTCGACCTGACCGCCGTGGACGAGCGGGTCCGCCAACACCGCGACGGCTTGCCGGTCAGCGCCTACACCGTCGTGTACCATCTGATTTCCCTGGAGCGCAATGCCGACGTCCGGCTGAAGGTGGCGTTGCCCGAATCCGGGCCCGTCCTGCCCAGCATCACCTCCGTCTGTCCCGCCGCCAACTGGTACGAGCGGGAAGTCTGGGACATGTTCGGCATCCGTTTCGACGGCCATCCCAACCTGCGCCGCATCATCATGCCGCCGACCTGGCAGGGCCATCCCCTGCGCAAGGACCACCCGGCCCGCGCCACCGAGATGGAACCGTTCAGCCTGCCGGACGACGTGCAGCAGCACGAGCAGGAAGCCCTGCGTTTCGTGCCCGAGGAATGGGGCATGCAGCGCCAGAGCGCTGACACCGATTTCCTGTTCCTGAACTTGGGTCCCAATCATCCCAGCGTGCACGGGGTGTTCCGGGTCGCCCTCCAGCTCGACGGCGAGGAGATCGTCGATGCCGTGCCGGACATCGGCTACCACCACCGCGGCGCCGAGAAGATGGGGGAGCGCCAGTCCTGGCACAGCTACATCCCCTACACCGACCGGGTCGACTACCTCGGCGGTTCGATGAACAACTTGCCTTACGTCATGGCGGTGGAGAAACTGGCCGGGATCGAGGTGCCGGAGCGCGCCCGGGTCATCCGGGTCATGATCTCCGAGTTCTACCGGATCGCCAGCCACCTCTTGTTCTACGGCACCTTTGCCCAGGACGTGGGACAGATGTCGCCGATCTTCTACATGTTCATCGACCGCGAGAAGGTGTTCGAAATCATCGAATCCTTCACCGGCGCCCGGATGCATTCCAGCTTCTTCCGCATCGGCGGCGTCGCCATGGACCTCCCGGAGGGCTGGGACAGGCTGATCCGCGAGTTCATCGCCTACTTCCCCAAGCGCCTGGCCGAGTACGACAAGGCGGTGATGGCCAACAAGCTGATCCAGCGCCGCACCCGCGGCATCGGCGCCTACACCACGGCGGAGGCCATCGACTGGAGCGTGACCGGCGCGGGAATCAGGGCCACGGGCCTCGCCTGGGACTACCGCAAGGCCCGGCCGTACTCGGGCTACGAGAACTTCGAATTCGACATTCCCACCGGCGCGAACGGCGACTGCTACGACCGCTGCGCGGTGCGTGTGGAGGAGATGCGGCAGAGTCTCCGGATCATCGAGCAGTGCGTGAACCACATGCCGTCCGGCCCCTACAAGGCCGAGCACCCGCTCACCACGCCGCCGCCCAAGGAACGCACGATGCACGACATCGAGACGCTGATTCAGCACTTCCTCAGCGTCTCCTGGGGACCGGTGATCCCGCCGGGCGAGGCCTGCGTGACGATCGAGGCGACCAAGGGACTGAACGGCTACTACCTCACTTCCGACGGCGGCACCATGTCGTACCGCACCCGCATCCGCACGCCCTCGTTCCCCCATCTGCAGATGATCCCGCTGATGAGCCGGGGGCTGATGATCGCCGACCTGATCGCCATCCTCGCCAGCATCGATTTCGTGATGGCCGACGTGGACCGCTGAAGGAGCTGAAAGACCGTGATCCTCACCCCCGACGAAATCCAAGCCATCCGCCAGGAAGCCGGGCACTTCCCCTGCCCTTCCGCGGCCGCGATCGAGGCGCTCAACATCGCCCAGCAGGGCCACGGCTGGATTTCCGACGAGCTGCTGAAGGAGGTCGCCGAGCTGCTGGGGATGTCGCCGGCGGACCTGGACAGCGTCGCCACCTTCTACAACCTGATCTACCGCCGTCCGGTCGGCAGGCGCGTGATCCACTACTGCGACAGCGTGAGCTGCTGGATGCTGGGCGCGGAGGACAACCGCCGCCATTTGAGCGACAAGCTCGGCATCGGGCTGGGTGAAACCACCGGCGACGGCGAATACACCCTGCTGCCCATCGTCTGCCTGGGGGCCTGCGACCGGGCGCCGGTGGTGATGATCGGCGAGGAAACCCATTTCAACGTCGATCCGGCCAAGCTGGACGACATTCTCGGCGAAACCGGAGCGCCCTGATGGACAAGCCGCTTACCCGCAACATCAAGCCCGACGGCTCCGCCGCCAGCCTGGCCGAATACCGGGCCAACGGCGGCTACGAGGGATTGAAAAAAGTTCTCGCCGAACTCGCCCCGCTGGAGGTTCAGCAAAGGGTCAAGGACTCGGGGCTGCGCGGCCGGGGCGGCGCCGGCTTCCCGACCGGCCTGAAATGGAGTTTCGTGCCGATGGGCGAGGACGCGCCCAAAACCAAATACCTGGTGGTCAACGGCGACGAAATGGAGCCCGGCGCGTTCAAGGACCGGTTGCTGCTGGAAGGCGATCCGCACCAACTGATCGAAGGTGTCGCCATCGCGTCTTACGCCATCCAGGCGAACATCGCCTACGTCTTCCTCCGCGGCGAATACCGGCTGGCAGCGGACCGGCTGCGGCGGGCGATCGCCGAAGCCGAAGCACACAAGCTGCTCGGCGAGAACATTCTCGGCTCGGAGTTCAGCCTGGACCTCCGCCTGCACACCAGCGCCGGGCGCTACATCTGCGGCGAGGAAACCGCCCTGCTCAACTCGCTGGAAGGCAAGCGCGCCAATCCCCGCGCCAAGCCGCCCTTTCCGCAGGTTTCCGGCCTGTTCGGCAAGCCCACCATCGTCAACAACGTCGAGACCCTGTGCAACCTGCCGCACATCCTCCGCAACGGGGTGGAGTGGTACAAAGGCCTCAGCCGGACCGGCGAGCCGGGCACCAAGATCTACGGCGTGAGCGGCCGGGTCAAACGCCCCGGCGCCTG
Organism: Methylococcus sp. ANG; assembly: GCF_040730495.1. Taxonomy (NCBI): domain Bacteria; kingdom Pseudomonadati; phylum Pseudomonadota; class Gammaproteobacteria; order Methylococcales; family Methylococcaceae; genus Methylococcus; species Methylococcus sp. ANG. Next base: position 812,430 of record NZ_CP160399.1, read on the forward strand.
GGAGCTGCCGATGGGCACGACGGCGCGCGAGATCATCGAGGAACACGCCGGCGGCATGCGGGAAGGCTTGCGGCTCAAGGGCTACATGCCGGGCGGCGCATCCACCGACTTCCTGCTGCCGGAGCACCTGGACGTCCCCATGGACTACGGCTCGATCGGCAAGGCCGGCAGCCGGCTCGGCACCGGCACGATGATCCTGCTGGACGACCGGACCTGCCCGGTGCGGATGGTGCTCAATCTCGAGCGGTTCTTCGCCCAGGAATCCTGCGGCTGGTGCACGCCCTGCCGGGACGGTCTGCCGTGGACCGTCGGCCTGCTCGAAGGACTGATCGCGGGGCGCGGCCGGCCGGAGGATCTCGAGACTTTGGAGCGCTTGTGCGGCCTACTCGGCCCGGGCAACACCTTCTGCGCCCTCGCCCCCGGCGCGATGGAGCCGCTGCAGAGCGCCCTCAAATACTTCCGCGCCGATTTCGAGCGCTATCTCCAGCCGCAGAGCATCAGCGGAGGCGTGTATGCCTGACAAAATCGTAAGGAACGATTTTGGACAGCCGAAGGCGGGTCCGGAGGACGGACTCCAGGGAAGGAGTCCGCACAAAATCGTAAGGAACGATTTTGGACAGCCGAAGGCGGGTCCGCACATCGAAATCGACGGCAAGAGCTATCCGGTCAAGGCGGGGGAAAACCTGCTGCAGGCGATACTCTCGCTGGGCCTGGACCTGCCCTATTTCTGCTGGCACCCGGCCATGGGCTCGGTGGGCGCCTGCCGCCAGTGCGCCGTGATCCAGTACCAGAACGCCGACGACAGCCAAGGTCGGCTGGTGATGGCCTGCATGACGCCGGTGGCCGAAGGCATGCGGATATCTCTGCAAGGCGACAATGCCAAGAATTTCCGCGCCGGCATCCTGGAACTGCTGATGACCAACCACCCGCACGACTGCCCGGTGTGCGAGGAAGGCGGCGAATGCCATCTGCAGGACATGACCGTGATGACCGGCCATACCTTCCGCCAGTACCGCGGCCTCAAGCGCACCCACCGCAACCAGGACCTGGGGCCGTTCATCAACCACGAGATGAACCGCTGCATCGCCTGCTACCGCTGCGTCCGCTATTACCAGGACTATTGCGGCGGCGACGACTTGCAGGTGTTCGCCTCGCACAACCACGTCTATTTCGGCCGCCATGAGGACGGGGCGCTGGAGAACGAATTCAGCGGCAACCTGGTCGAGGTCTGCCCCACCGGGGTGTTCACCGACAAGACCTTCAGCCGGCATTACAGCCGCAAATGGGATCTGCAGACCGCGCCCTCGATCTGCGTCCACTGCGGGATCGGCTGCAACACCAGCCCCGGCGAGCGCTACGGCAGCCTGCGGCGGATCGTCAACCGCTATCACGGCGAGATCAACGGCTATTTCCTGTGCGACCGCGGGCGTTTCGGCTACGGCTTCGTCAACGGCCCGGCGCGCCTCCGTCAGGCCCGGTCGGCCGAGGAAGGTCCGCTCGATGTGAACACCGCCGCAAACCGATTCACCGCCGCGATCCGGGACGCTCAGGGGATCATCGGCATCGGATCGCCCCGCGCCAGCCTCGAGGCCAATTTCGCCTTGCGGGAACGGGTCGGTGCGGAGCGTTTCCATGCCGGCATCGGCGACGCCGAATACGGATGCCTGCGCAGCCTGCTCGGTATCGTCCGGGATTTCCCGGTGCATCTCGTGTCCCTGCGCGAGGCCGAACGGGCCGATGCGGTGCTGGTGCTGGGCGAAGACCCGACCCAGACCGCGCCGCGGCTGGCGCTGGCGCTGCGCCAGGCGGTGCGCAACCGCGCTTTGGCCATCGCCGAGGGGCTGGGCATCCCGCGCTGGCAGGACGCCGCCGTGCGCGAAGCGGCCCAGGCCGAAAAAAGCCCGCTGTTCGTCGCCAGTCCGGCGCCGACCCGGCTGGACGAGGTCGCCGCGCGGATCTGCCGCGCCGGCCCCGACGCCATCGCCCGGCTGGGTTTCGCCGTCGCGCACGGCATCTGCCCCGAGGCGCCGGCCGTCTCAGGCCTGACGCCCGAACACGAGGCGCTGGCCGCGGAGATCGCCGACGCGCTGGCAGGCGCCGAACGGCCCCTGATCGTGTCCGGCACCGGCTGCCTGAGCGAGGACGTGCTGCGGGCGGCGGGGCAGATCGCCGCCGCGCTGGCGGCGAAACGGCAGGGCCGACCCACGGGTGCGCATTTCGCCGTGCCGGAATGCAACAGCCTGGGGCTGGCGCTGATGGGCATGGAGGGCGATTTCCCTCACCCCGGCCCTACCCAGGAACCTATCGGGATCGTAGGGGGGACAAGCCGCGGCGCATCCGCCGAATTCAGCTCCGCTGCTCTTCGAGTCGGCTCCGCCGCTCTTCGAGTCAGCTCCGCTGCTCTTCGAGTCAGCGCGGAGGTGGATGCGCTAGGCTTATCCACCCTATCTGCAGGTGCCGGGGAACGATCCGGTGCGCATGGCGCACATCCCTCTCTCCCAGAGGGAGAGGGTGAGCTAGCCGTTACGCCCCTACCTTTCTCGCTTGCGGCTGCCGTTCAAGCGATCGAACGAGGCGAGGCCGACACGCTGCTCATCCTGGAAAACGATCTCTACCGGCGGGCGGACAGGACCGCCATCGACGCCCTGCTCGACCGCGCCAGACAGGTGATCGTGATCGACCATACCCTGCACGAGACCGCCGGGCGCGCTCACCTCGCCCTGCCGGCCGCAAGCTTCGCCGAGACCGAAGGCACGCTGGTCAGCAGCGAAGGCCGCGCCCAGCGTTTCTTCTCTGCGATGCAGCCCACCGGCGACAGCCGCGACGCCTGGCGCTGGCTCGGGCCCTGGACCCACATCGACGATCTCACCCATGCGCTGGCCGAATCGCTGCCGGTGTTCCGGGAAATTACCGGTTGCGCGCCGGGAGCGGCCTTCCGCATCGCGGGCCAGAAAATCCCGCGCCAGCCGCACCGGTACAGCGGGCGCACCGCCATGCTGGCCGACGTCCGTATCCACGAGCCGAAACAGCCGGAGGATACGGATTCGGCCCTGGCCTTTTCCATGGAAGGCGCCGGGCAGGACCATCCGCCCGCCCTGAATCCCTTCGTCTGGGCGCCGGGCTGGAATTCGAACCAGTCGGTCGGGAAATTCCAGGACGAAGCCGGCGGCCATTTGCGCGGCGGCGATCCCGGCATCCGCCTGATCGGCGAGGGCGGCGGAACCGGCCTTCAGTGGTTCGCGCCGCCCGAGGCCGGCACCTCGCCCCCAGACGCCCTGCGGCTGGTACCGATACCCCACATCTTCGGCAGCGACGAGACCAGCATGCAGTCTGCCGCGGTCGCCGAGCGGGCGCCGCATCCCTATCTGGCCCTCAGCCCCGAGGACGCCGAACGCCTTGCTCTCGCCGAGGGCGAAGAAGTCCAGCTTGCCTCGGACATCTGGCTGCCGGTGAAGCTCCTCCCCGGCCTCGCGGCCGGCATCGCCGGCGTGCCGGCAGGCCTGCCCGACCTGCCTTTCCTGGAAACCGCCTCGCGGCCATGGACGCCGAACAAGCCCGGAGAAGATACGCCATGACCGTCGGATCGCCCTATGTCGTCGTCGGCATCCTGCTCTCGGTCGTGGTCGTCGCGGCCTGGCTGATCTGGGTGGAGCGCCGCCTGATCGGGATCTGGCAGGACCGGCTCGGGCCCAACCGGGTCGGCCCGCTGGGGCTGGGGCAAGTGGTGGCGGACATGGTCAAGATCTTCTTCAAGGAAGACTGGATTCCGCCTTTCGCCGACAAACCGGTGTTCGTCATCGCGCCGGCCATCGTCATGGTGACCATGCTGCTCGGCTTCGTGGTGGTGCCGTTCGCGCCGGGCGTGGGCGTCATCGACTTCAACTTCGGCCTGCTGTATTTCTTCGCGCTGTCTTCGCTGGCGGTCTACAGCCAGGTGCTGGCCGGCTATGCCTCGAACAACAAATACTCCCTGCTCGGGAGCCTGCGCGCCGCCGCCCAGAGCATCAGCTACGAGGTGTTCATGGGCCTGGCCGCCATGGGCGTGGTGATGTTGTCCGGCAGCTTCAACCTGCGGGAGATCGTCGAGGCGCAGAAGGACTGCTGGTACGTGCTGCCGCAGTTCGCCGGCTTCCTCGCCTTCCTGGTGGCGGCCGTGGCGGAATGCCATCGCGCGCCCTTCGACCTGCCGGAAGCCGAACAGGAAATCACCGGCGGCTTCCACACCGAATACTCCGGCATGAAGTTCGGCATGTTCTTCGTCGGGGAATATTTAGGCATCACCCTGAACTCGGCCATCCTGGTGACGCTTTTCTTCGGCGGCTGGCTAGGGCCGGCCTTCCTGCCGCCCTTGGCGTGGTTCATCCTCAAGACCCTGGTCTTCATCATGTTCTTCATCCTGCTGCGGGCGGCGCTGGCCCGTCCGCGCTACGACCAGCTCATGAGTTTCGGCTGGAAGGTGATGCTGCCGCTGACGCTGGTCAATATCGTCGTCACCGGGGCCGTCGGCCTGTCGGTGCCGTGAGGGAGGAAGCGAGATGATCAGCCAACTGCGCACCCTCTGGATCGTGCTCAAGCACACCTTCACCCGGGCGGACACGGTTCAGTACCCCGAACAGCGGCCCAAGCTCTATCCGCGCTACCGCGGCCGCATCGTGCTCACCCGCGACCCCGACGGCGAGGAGCGCTGCGTCGCCTGCAACCTCTGCGCGGCGGTGTGTCCGGTGGATTGCATCGCGCTGCAGAAGACCGAGGACGTCGACGGCCGCTGGTATCCGGAGTTCTTCCGCATCAATTTCTCGCGCTGCATCCTCTGCGGACTGTGCGAGGAAGCCTGCCCGACCTACGCGATCCAGCTCACCCCCGATTTCGAGTTGTGCGAATACGACCGCCGCAACCTCGTGTACGAAAAGGAGCACCTGCTGATCCAGGGCACCGGCAAATATCCGGGCTACAGCTTCTACCGGGTGGCGGGCAAGGCGATCGGCGGCAAGGACAAGGGGCAGGCGGAAAACGAAGCCCCCCCGATCGACGTCCGAAGCCTCCTGCCCTGACCGCAACCCCACAGGCACCGACATGGAACTGACCCTCTTCTACCTCTCCGCCCTGGTCGCCGTCGCCGCCACCTTCATGGTGGTGATCCAGTGCAACACCGTGCATGCCTTGCTCTACCTCATCGTCTCGCTCCTGGCCTCGGGCTTCATCTTCTACCTGCTGGGGGCTTTTTTCGCGGCGGTGCTGGAGGTGATCATCTACGCCGGAGCGATCATCGTGCTGTTCGTCTTCGTGGTGATGATGCTCAATCTCGGCAGCAAGACGATCGAGCGGGAGAAGCAATGGCTGTGTCCCAGCATCTGGCACGGTCCGGCCGCGCTCTGTGCCATCCTGTTCGCGGAACTGCTGGTCACCCTGACGCGCTCCGGCGCCCACGAGGCGGGCCGGATCGTCGAGTCCAAGACGCTCGGCATCGCCCTGTTCGGCCCCTACCTGCTGGCGGTCGAAACGGCCTCCATGCTGCTGCTGGCGGGGCTGGTCGGCGCCTATCACCTCGGCCGTCCCCTCAAGTCCTAGGAGCTGAAGCGATGGCGCCGATTCCGTTCGAACACACGCTGCTCCTGGCCTCGGTCCTGTTCGTGCTGGGCCTCGTCGCCCTGCTGATCCGCCGCAACCTGATCGTGATGCTGATGTCGGTGGAGATCATGCTGAACGCGGCGGGAATGGCCTTCATCGCCGCCGGCTCACGCTGGGGCCAGCCCGACGGCCAGGTCATGTTCCTGTTGATCCTGACCCTGGCCGCCGCCGAGGTCGGCGTCGGCCTGGGGCTGGTGCTGCAGATCTACCGGCGTTACAAAACGCTGGACGCGGATCGCCTGAGCGAAATGCAAGGTTAGGAGTCGTCATGCTGAATCTGTTGTGGCTGGTTCCCTTCATTCCTCTGGCGGGCTTCCTGATCCTCACCGGGAGCGAAGGCCGGCTGCCCAGGGCCTGCGTCCCCTGGATCGGCGCCGGCTCGGTCGGACTCTCGGCGGCCCTGGCGGCAGCCCTGGCGTTCGAGCTTCTGGCCCTGGCGCCGGAAGCCCGGGTGTTCCGGCAGACGCTGTGGCACTGGATGGCGGCGGGCGACTTCGGCGTCGACTTCGCCTTCTACCTCGATGCCCTGTCGCTCAACATGCTGCTGGTGGTCACCGGGGTCGGTTTCCTGATCCACGTCTATTCCGCCGGCTACATGGCCGACGACCCCGGCATGGCCCGCTTCTTCGCCTACATGAACCTGTTCGTCTTCGCCATGCTGATCCTGGTGCTGGCGGACAACCTGCCGCTGCTCTATCTCGGCTGGGAAGGCGTGGGGCTGTGCAGCTACCTTCTGATCGGCTTCTGGTACGAGAAACCCGAGAACGGATACGCGGCCCGCAAGGCCTTCGTCGTGACCCGCGTCGGGGACACCGCCATGGCGCTGGGGCTGTTCCTGCTGTTCAGCCAGCTCGGCACCCTCGACATCCAGGAGGCCATGGCCAGGGCGAGCGCCCAATGGCCGGCGGGCTCGACCCTGGCTGTCGCCACGGCCCTGCTGCTGCTCGGCGGCGCGGTCGGCAAGTCGGCCCAGTTGCCGCTGCAGGTCTGGCTGCCGGACGCCATGGCCGGCCCCACGCCGATCAGCGCACTGATCCACGCCGCCACCATGGTGACCGCCGGCGTCTACCTGATCGCCCGCACCCATGTGCTGTTCACCCTCGCTCCCGACGTGCAGGCCCTGGTCGCGGTCGTGGGCGCGATCACCCTGCTGATGTCCGGTTTCAGCGCCCTGACCCAGACCGATATCAAGCGCGTCCTGGCCTATTCCACCATCAGCCAGATCGGCTACATGTTCCTGGCGCTCGGCGTGGGCGCCTGGTCCGCGGCGATCTTCCACCTGACCACCCACGCCTTCTTCAAGGCCCTGCTGTTCCTCGGCGCCGGCGCCGTCATCCTCTCGCTGCACCACGAACAGGACATCTTCAGGATGGGGGGCCTGCGGCGCAGCCTGCCGCTGGTGTTCTGGACCTTCGTCGTCGGCCTGGCGGCCCTGGTCGCCCTGCCGTTCACTTCGGGCTATTACAGCAAGCACGAAATCCTGCTCGGCGCCTACGGATCGGGCAACGCCGGGCCGTTGCTGTGGGCCGCGGGCACGGCGGGCGCGATCCTCACCGGCATCTACAGCACCCGGCTGCTCCTGGTCGCCTTTTTCGGCACGGAACGGACGCCAGCCCGCCCGCACTACGGCTCGAACATCGGTGTGCCGCTGGTCATCCTCGCCATTCTTTCCCTGGCCGGGGGACTGGCCAAGCTGCCGCTGTTCCCGGCGCTGCCTGAGGCCGGAACCGAGGAAGCCGGCGGCCCGATCGGCCTCTTGACCACGGCGGCGCCCTTCCTCGGCGTCGCGATCGGCTATCTCGTCTACCGCACCGGAACCGCTTCCGCCGAGGCCCTGCTGAAGCTCCCCGGAGGAGAGGCATTGCGCCGCCTGTGGTTCAGCGGATGGGGCATGGACTGGCTTTACGACCGGCTGTTCGTCTTTCCCTTCGTCGCGCTCGCCAGGCTGAACAAAGGCGATGCCGTCGACCGGCCGTATCAGGGCATCGTCGCCCTTACCCGCCTCGGCCACCGCCTGCTGGCGCCCACCCAGACCGGGCAGCTCCGGCGCTACGCCGCCGGCATGCTGTTCGGCGCCGCCTTGATCCTGGCCGTGGGGGTGTGGGTATGATCCTGCTCTGGCTGATCCTGGTTCCCCTCATTGGCGGGCTGCTGTCGCTCCCCGCCGGGCGCTGGCGGGACGACGCCCCGCGCTGGCTGGCGCTGGCCGCCTTGGCCGTCGACGCCGTGCTGGTCCTGACCCTGTTCGCGGAGACCGGCGCCGCGCCCGAAGCCGCCTGGCTGGCGCAGACCGACTGGGCCTGGATTCCGCGCTTCGGCATCCGCTTCCATCTGGCCCTCGACGGACTCAGCCTGCTGCTCATCGCGCTGACGGTGTTCCTCGGCTTCGCCGCGGTGCTCTGCTCCTGGAGCGAGATCCGCGAACGTTGCGGTTTCTTCCATTTCAACCTGCTGTGGACGCTGGCGGGGGTCATCGGGGTGTTCCTCGCCCTCGACCTGTTCCTGTTCTTCTTCTTCTGGGAAGTCATGCTGATCCCGATGTATCTCCTGATCGGCATCTGGGGGCACGAGAACCGGGCCTATGCGGCCATGAAGTTCTTCATCTTCACCCAGGTCAGCGGACTCTTGATGCTGATCGCGATCCTCGGCCTGGTGTTCCTGCACTACCAGACGACGCGGACGCTCAGCTTCGATTATTTCGAGCTGCTCGAGGCCGATCTGTATCCGGGCGCGGCCCGCTGGATCATGCTCGGCTTCTTCGTCGCCTTCACGGTCAAGCTGCCGGCGGTTCCCTTCCACACCTGGCTGCCGGACGCCCATACCCAGGCGCCGACCGGCGGCAGCGTGATCCTGGCCGGGGTGCTGCTCAAGACCGGCGCCTACGGCCTGCTGCGCTTCGTGGTGCCGCTGTTCCCCGGCGCCGCGCAGGATTTCGCACCCGTCGCCATGGCGCTGGGCGCGGTCAGCATCCTCTACGCCGCCAAGCTCGCCTTCGCCCAGACCGACCTCAAGCGCCTCATCGCCTATACCAGCGTCAGCCACATGGGCTTCGTGCTGCTCGGCGTCTTCGCCGGCAACGCCGCGGCGCTGCAGGGCGCGGTGATGACCATGCTCGCCCACGGCGTCAGCGCGGCGGCGCTGTTCATGGTCGCCGGCGCCTTGCAGGAGCGGCTGCACACCCGCGACATGGACAAGATGGGCGGCTTGTGGACACTGGCGCCCCGCATCGGCGCGATCACCCTGTTTTTCTCGGTCGCCGCGCTGGGCATGCCCGGGCTGGGCAATTTCGTCGGCGAATTCCTGGTGCTGCTGGGGAGTTTCCGCGTCGATACCGTCATCACCGCATTCGCCGCCCTCGGCCTGATCCTGGCGCCGGTCTATGCGCTATACGTGATGCAGCGAGCGTTCCACGGGCCGGCCTCGCCCCGCGAAGTCCGGGACTTCGGCCTGCGCGAAATGGGGGTGATGCTGTTCCTGGTCGCCGCGACTGCCTGGATGGGGCTCCATCCCCAATCGATGCTGGCCTACACCGATGCCACGGTAAACGGACTGACCCGGACCCTGGCTCAGCGAGGAACCTGACGTGACCGCCGACGCTTTCACCGCCCTGCTCCCCTTCATCGTACTGTCGGCGGCCGCCGTCGCCGTGATGCTCGCCATCGCGATCCGGCGGAGCTTCCGCCTCGTTTTCTGGCTGACGGTCGGCGGCCTGCTGGCCACGCTGTCCACCCTGCCCTGCGCGCTGTCGGTCGCGCCGGCCCGCGTCACCGGCCTGCTGCTGGTCGACGCCTACGGACTGTTCTTCCATGCGCTTTTCCTTCTCGCCGCGCTCGCCGTCGCCCTCCTGTGCCTGGCCTATTTCCGCCGGCGCGAGAACGAGAACGAAGAAATCTTCGTGCTGCTCCTCACCTCGACCCTGGGGGCACTGCTGCTGGTATCCAGCGCCCATCTCGCCATGTTCTTCCTCGGCCTGGAGGTGCTGACGATCTCCCTGTTCCCGATGATCGCCTACAGCGTCCGGGCCTCCCGCCCGCTGGAGGCGGGCATCAAATACCTGATGCTGTCGGGACTCGCCTCTTCTTTCCTCATGTTCGGCATGGCGCTGGTCTACGGCGACCTGGGCGTACTCTCGTTCGAACAGATCGGCGCGAGCGGCGCGGAGCTGGAACAAAAACCGCTCGCTCTCGCCGGCATGTTCCTGATCCTGGCCGCGATCGGCTTCAAGCTGTCGCTGGTGCCGTTCCACCTGTGGACGCCGGACGTCTACCAGGGCGCGCCCGCGCCGGTCACCGCCTTCCTGGCGACCGTGTCGAAGGCGTCCGTGTTCGCCTTGCTGCTCAGGTTTTTCACCACCGTTCATGCCGAGCGCTCGGAAACCTTTCTCTGCGTGCTCGGCCTCCTGGCCGTCGTGTCCATCCTGGCCGGCAATCTCCTGGCGCTGCTGCAGGACAGCCTGAAACGCCTGCTCGCCTACTCTTCGATCGCCCACATGGGCTACCTGCTGGTGGGATTCGTCGCCGCGGGGCTGCTGCGGCGGGACCTGCAGGCGGAAACGATCGCCTTCTACCTCGCCGCCTACACGCTCACCAGCCTGGCGGCCTTCGGCGCCATCTCGGCCATTTCCGACGACGCCCACGAATCCGACCGCCTCAGCGACTACGCCGGCCTGTTCTGGCGCTCGCCCTGGCTCGCCGCGATACTGACGCTCTCCCTGCTGTCTCTGGCGGGAATCCCGCTCACGGTCGGCTTCGTCGGCAAGTTCTACGTCTTCGCCGCCGGCGTGCAGGCGGAGACCTGGCCGCTGGTCGCCACCGTCGTCGTCGGCAGCGGCATCGGCATCTACTATTACCTCCGGGTCGTGCTGGCCATGATCCAGCCGGCGGTCGCCGGGCAGCGGCTCGCGCTGCATCCGGCGGCCGGAACCGCCTTGGCCGCCGCGGCGCTGCTCGTCCTCGCGGCCGGCTTGTTTCCGCAGCCTTTGATCGATGCCGCCGCCAACGTGCCACAACCGCCCACCACCACCGCCGACAACCCGTAGCGGCTCACCGCACCAGGCGGAGCCCGACAAGACGGTTCCGCCCCACTCGCTGCATCGCCCTAACGGTCATGGCGACCCGCCGCCCTGGATGATGATAGGGGTCGGGAAGGCTTTCGCCTCCCCGCCCTCCGAACCGCGCGAGCGGTTTTCCCGCACACGGCTCTCCAGTCGGTGGTTTCCTCATCGGGGATGTCTCTCGGTTTGCCAGGCTGGGTGTATGGCGTTCCTTTCTTGATTCTTAGTAAATTCCGAAAGGCCGCCAGCCCTCATCCCCGGCCCTTCCCCCGAGGGAGAAGGAAGCAGAACTCCTCTCCCACCGGGGCAGAAGTGAGGACGTAGCCACGGGGAAGTCGGGTTTCGGGCCGCTCAAGACTCACCCAACCGCTTTTTCCGGGATGAAGCATCGGCAAGCTTGCCGACGGGCAGCGTTCGAGAATCGGAATGTTATGATCGGCGCGACGACAACAACACTGCCATCCCCACAATGACCTGGCCTGGTCTCCCTCTCGCCCACTACCGATTCGAATTCTCCTCTGAGCTGCCGGTCCGCCTGCCCGACTATCCCGGCTCGGCCTGGCGCGGCGCCCTCGGCCATGCGCTCAAGCGCGCGGTCTGCGTCGTCCGCGGCACCCCCTGCAAGCAATGCCTGCTCTACCGCGCCTGCGTCTATTCCTACGTGTTCGAGACCCCCCCACCCCCGGGAACCCGCAAGATGCGGAAGTACGATGCCGCCCCGCACCCCTTCGTGCTCGACGTCCAACCCAACCCCGAGCCCCAAATCTTCCGACTCGGCCTGACCCTGATCGGCCAAGCCGAACGCCAGTTGCCTTACCTCGTGCATGCCCTCCGGCAGGCGGGACGGCAAGGCATCGGCAAACGGGAAAACCGGCTCGAACTCCAGGCCATCCACCAAGTCGACGGCGACTGCGACACCCGCCGGATCTGGGCCGCCGAGCAACCGCTCACTCCGCTGCCCGCATCGATCCCCGTCATCCCGCCGCCGCCGGAACGCTGCCGGGTCCAACTGGAAACCCCCTTGCGCCTGCGCCGGGAAGAGCACCAGGTCGGCCCCAGGGATTTCGGCTTCGCCGACCTGTTCGGCACGCTGCTGCGGCGCCTCTCCATGCTCAGTTATTTCCACACCGACACCCCGCTGGAAACCGATTTCGCCGGCCTCATGGCCCGGGCGCGCGACCTCGTCGTGAAAGAAGCCGAGCTGGCCTGGCACGACTGGACCCGCTATTCCTCCCGGCAGGACACCACGATGCAGATGGGCGGGCTCACCGGCAGCTTCGTCCTCGACGGCAGGGGCCTCGCCCCGTTCTGGCCCTACCTCTGGCTGGGTCAGTGGACACACGCCGGCAAGGCCACCAGCATGGGGCTGGGGCGCTACCGGATCGAAGCCATACCGGCAAACTCCAGTGCCGCCAAGCCCGAGCAAACCCCGGCAAACTTGCCGCAGCCCACCGCGAACGCCTGATCCCGCATACTTCCGCCCCGTGTCCATCTTCGCAGCACCGTATGGAAACGCCACAACTCCGCTACCCTCGACGCATTCTGCTTGCGGTGACCGGCCTCACGCCGCAAGTCGTCACTGAAACCCTCTATGCCCTTCGCCATCGAGGGGACGAAGTCCTGCCGACCGAAATCCATCTCCTGTCCACCGCCGAAGGCATCGAACGCGCCCGGCTCACCCTGCTCAGCGACGAGCCCGGCTGGTTCCACCGGCTGCGACGGGATTACGCGCTGCCGGCCATGCGCTTCGACGAATCCTGCCTGCACGTCCTCGAGGATGGCGCGGGAAGGACCCTCACCGACATCCGCACCGAAAGCGACAACATCGCCGCCGCCGACACCATCACCGACTGGATCCGCCACCTCACCGCCGACGATACCTCCCAGCTCCACGTCTCCCTGGCCGGCGGCCGCAAGTCCATGGGATTCTATGCCGGCTACGCCCTCTCGCTGTATGGCCGCCCGCAGGACCGGCTCTCCCATGTGCTGGTGATGCCGCCATACGAGTCGCACCCGGACTTCTTCTACCCCACGCCGACCAGCCGGATCATCTACACCGCGGGCGCCGACAGCCGCCCGTTGGATACCAAGGCCGCCGCCGTCACACTGGCCGACATCCCTTTCGTGCGCCTGCGCCGGAGCCTCCCCAAAACCCTGCTGAAAGGCCGAACCCGTTTCTCGCAGGTGGTGGAAGCGGCGCAGTCCTCCCTGACCCAGCCGAAATTGACGATCGATCTGGAACATCGGAGCATCCAGGCCGGCGGCGTCGGCCTCACCCTCGCACCGACTCAGTTGGCCTTCCTCGCCTGGTTCGCCCGCCGCCGCCTGGCGCAAGCACCGGCCCTGGTCTGTCCCCCCGACGGCGTTCCCGAACCCGGCTACGCCAGCGCCTACCTCGCCGAATACATGAAGATCATCGGCGCCATGGGCGATGGCGACCGCACCCATGAGCGGCTCCGCCAAGGCATGGACAAGGCGTTCTTCGAGCAGACCAAATCCAAGCTGCACCGCCGTATCGACGACGTGCTCGGCCATACCGCCGGCCCCTATCTCATCGGCCACGACGGCGCCCGCCCCCGGCGCTTCGGCCTCACCCTCCCGCCGGAAGCCATCCGCTTCGGCCGCATCGAAGACTGACGCCGCTGGCCTGAAAAACTTGCCGCCGGACCGGCCGCCGGCCGCGGCAAGCTTGCCGGCTCTGACACCGCCCCCGCCTCTCCCTAAACTCCTCGCCGGCCGCCGCAACCGCGGCCTATCGCCATCGACCTTCCACCGGAGAGCTCAGCTTGATGAAAAAACCACTGATCGCAGCCGCCGGCCTCCTTCTGTCCGCCTGCGGCGCGGCTTGGCACGGCCAGAACGTACAGGATGCCCTGGCCCCCGGCGACAAGCTCACCGCCGGCACGGTGCAACGCGGCGTCCGCATCGGCATGAGTTCCGCCGACGTCATCGCCGCGCTCGGCGCCCCCAACATCGTCAGCACCGACGACCAGCGCCGCGAAGTCTGGGTGTACGACAAAATCGCCACCGACGTCGCCTATTCCAACAGCAGCAGCTACGGCACCCTCCTGCTGCTCGGCGCCAGCGGCAACAGCGGCGCCCGCTCCACCAACCAGCGCACCCTCACCATCGCCATCAAGTTCGACGAACAGCACAAGGTGCGCGACTTCTCCTACCATCAATCCAGCTTCTGAAGAATCCGGCATGAATTACCGTCTTGCTCCCCCGCTGTTACTCGGCCTCGCCGTACTCTCCGGCTGCGCCAGCAAAATTCCCAAGGAAGCGCTCGCCCTTTCCCAGGAAAGCCTACAGGTCCGCCAGTTGGAAACCCGCCGGTTCGCCACCCGTGACGAAGCGCAACTGCTCAGCGCCTCCTCCGCCCTGCTGCAAGACATGGGCTTCACCCTCGAGGAAGTGAACGCCCCCCTCGGCATCCTGGTCGGCCAAAAAACCCGCGACGCCCGCCGGGCGGGCCAGATCGCCGGCGCGGTTCTGCTCGCCCTCATCACCCGGGTACCCATGCCCACCGACAGCTACCAAATCATGCGCGCCTCGCTGGTCACCCGGCCCCAGCCCAACGGCAAGGAAACCGCCGTGCGCATCACCTTCCAGCGCATCGTGTACGACACCCAGGAAAGGGCCACCGCCGCCGAGCCCATCCTCGAACCCGAGATCTACCAGGAATTCTTCGCCAAGCTGTCCAAATCCGTTTTCCTCGAAGCCCAACAGATCTGATGCCCGTCATGACCAGACCCCGTACCGCCACCGCCCTGCTCCTCGCCGCGCTCGCCCTCGCCGCCTGCAAAAGTACCCGCGAGCACCTGCTCGACAGCGACCAGAGCCAGCTTGCCCTGCGCCAGATCCAGACCAAAGCCTTCGACACCCCCGACAAGGAAAAGACCCTACGCAGCGTCATCGCCACCCTGCAAGACCTCCAGTTCGTCATCGACAAGGCCGACCTGACCGTCGGCGTGGTCAGCGGCACCAAACTGTCCGGCTACCAGCTCAAGATGACCGTCACCGTACATCCACGCGGCGACAAGCAAATGGTGGTGCGGGCCAACGCCCAGTACAACACCACCCCCGTCACCGACCCGGAACCCTACCAGCAGTTCTTCGCCGCCCTGCAAAAAGCCATGTTCCTCACGGCGCACGACGTCGACTGAGTTCCGAGGCGTGCCGTGAGCGGCGCCGAAGGGCTTGGGCAGGGGCTTGCCCGACGCCAGCCCGGATGCTTAACTACCCAAGACCGGCGCCAGCGAACCCCTTGTTGGTGCCGGTTGGCACACGCCTTGGGAGAGTCAGCTTTTGGAGCCGGCGATTTTTCTTCAACCCCCTTTGCAAGCCATTGAGTGGCAAGGAGAAAAAAGACGAAGCAGTAGTAATCGAGACCTGATGAAGAAGGGATTAAGACCCGGAGACCTTCCGTACGGTCAGAAACTTGCGGGTAGTAATCGAGACCTGATGAAGAAGGGATTAAGACAATCTCCTCAGCGCGGCCCTCATCATCCGTCCATGTAGTAATCGAGACCTGATGAAGAAGGGATTAAGACAATTTTGGAACATAATCATGGCATCCTCCATGGTAGTAATCGAGACCTGATGAAGAAGGGATTAAGACTCCATAAATTATCTCAACAAGCATGGCATCCTCCGTAGTAATCGAGACCTGATGAAGAAGGGATTAAGACGATAACGGGCGTGCTGTTGTAGATGTCGATGATCCGTAGTAATCGAGACCTGATGAAGAAGGGATTAAGACCCGATGGCGCCGGAGCCGTTGTTGGCAAGCAGCGGTAGTAATCGAGACCTGATGAAGAAGGGATTAAGACGGCGTCGATCGATGTGGATTTGAAGATATGAAAGAGTAGTAATCGAGACCTGATGAAGAAGGGATTAAGACAGGCCAGATTGCCGCCATTGCGCTCGGCCTGTTTGTAGTAATCGAGACCTGATGAAGAAGGGATTAAGACCCAAGCCGTCTCTTGGAAGAATGAGATTGATTACGTAGTAATCGAGACCTGATGAAGAAGGGATTAAGACCCCAAATACTTTGCGGTTGTATTTGTGGCTGTATTGTAGTAATCGAGACCTGATGAAGAAGGGATTAAGACGCATGCTGCTCCTCCGGTTATGCGCCACCACATTGTAGTAATCGAGACCTGATGAAGAAGGGATTAAGACGCCGCCCAGGGTGGCGACCTTTACTAGCTTTCTTGTAGTAATCGAGACCTGATGAAGAAGGGATTAAGACTAAGCTGAGAGTCCATTCTCGTCGGCCCGAATTCGTAGTAATCGAGACCTGATGAAGAAGGGATTAAGACGTTCGCCGGTTACCCAGCGCTCCGCGGTGATAATGTAGTAATCGAGACCTGATGAAGAAGGGATTAAGACTCCGCCACCAGGGCGGACACAGTTTCTAGCCGACGTAGTAATCGAGACCTGATGAAGAAGGGATTAAGACTCTAAGCGCTCAACGTGGGCATTCCGATTGCCCAGTAGTAATCGAGACCTGATGAAGAAGGGATTAAGACGAATCCCCGGAAACGCTCTTGATCTCAACGTTCTGTAGTAATCGAGACCTGATGAAGAAGGGATTAAGACGGAGGTGGTCCATCCGGACCCGGATTTCTCCGAGGGTAGTAATCGAGACCTGATGAAGAAGGGATTAAGACCAGTGTTTCTCTGCATCCGGTAGCGGTGGAAACACGTAGTAATCGAGACCTGATGAAGAAGGGATTAAGACGAATTTTTTTCGTTGCTTTGTACGTTTGGTGACGGTAGTAATCGAGACCTGATGAAGAAGGGATTAAGACGTTGATGTCTTCGATGTTGATGATGCTCATGATCTGTAGTAATCGAGACCTGATGAAGAAGGGATTAAGACCTTTCTTTCAATTCGCATCTCAGTTCTCCAGTTGTAGTAATCGAGACCTGATGAAGAAGGGATTAAGACCATGAACCGCGCACGGGATTCCTTTTCCGCTGCCGTAGTAATCGAGACCTGATGAAGAAGGGATTAAGACTGGAGTCACTAGCCGGTTTGGTCAGCTTGGTCGCGTAGTAATCGAGACCTGATGAAGAAGGGATTAAGACCTTTCACCGTCGGGGTAACGCTGGCGCTACCCCCGGCCGTCGCCACGCAAGCTTGCGATGCCTGACAGCGCCCAATGGCTTGCACTACACTTCGGATCGCCACGGCTGCCCCTGGGCAGCGGACCTCTCCCCGAATTCATAAGGAGCATGGCTTTGACCCTTCAGGAACGGCTCGACGCTTCCAGCCGGATGGCGCTGGCGGCTTTTCTTCACGATCTCGGCAAGTTCGCGGAACGCGCCCGCATTCCGGAGGCGGAGGAGCGGTTGGCGGACGGCAACCGGCGGCGCGACATCGCGGTGCATCTGTGCTGCCCTTCTTTCAATGGCCGCGCTACCCACATACACGCGGCTTACACGGCGGTTGGCTTCGACCTGCTGGAGCAGCACCTGCCGGACCTGGTGGGCAAGCAGATGACGCCGTTCGCGCCCTGGCGCGAACGCGATGCCGACGATTCCCTCATCAACGCGGCGGCGCGTCACCATCGCCCGGACAGCTTTTTGCAATGGATCATCGCGACGGCGGACCGGCTGGCTTCCGGCTTCGAGCGCGAGAGCTTCGCCAACTACAACGAGGCCACCGACGAGGCGCCCGCGCTGAAGCTGAACCATTACACGACCCGCCAATGGACGCTGTTCGAGCACATCCAGTTGCACAAGCGGGATGGTTCCAGCCGCTGGCGCTATCCGCTGAAGCCGCTGTCGCCGGCGTCGATCTTCCCGGTCTTGGCGGAACGCTGTGAATCGGCGGACAGCAAGGCGGCGCAGGCGGAATACGCGGCGCTGTGGAAGGAATTCCGGGCGGGGCTGGCGCGGATTCCGGCAGAGCACCGGCGCAATCTGGCGCTGTGGCTGGATCATTTCGACGGGCTGTGGCTCACCTTCACCCATGCCATTCCTTCCGCCACCGCCGGTCTGGGCGGTTCGGTGCGGCCGGACGTGTCGCTGTACGACCATTCCAAGACCACGGCGGCGCTGGCGGTGGCGCTGTGGCGCTTCCATGACGATCGCGGCGACGCGCCGGGAGCGGTCCGCGAGCAGTTGCGGGCGCAATGGGACCGTTTGCGGGCCGACGGCGCCGACAGCCGGCAGGCTTGGGAGGAGGAGAAGTTCCTGCTGATCCAGGGCGATTTCTTCGGCATCCAGGACTTCATCTTCGCCAGCGGCGGCGAAACCCAAAAACGCGCGGCCAAGCTGCTGCGGGGACGCTCCTTCTATGTGTCGCTGCTGAGCGAACTGGCGGCGCTGCGATTGCTCGAAGCGCTGGGCTTGCCGCCGACCAGCCAGGTGGTGAACGCGGCGGGCAAGTTCCTGATCGTGGCGCCAAACACGGCGGAGGCGCGCGCCACGGTCACGGCGGTGCAAGCGGAATTCGATGACTGGTTCCTGAGCCACAGCTACGGCCAGTCCGGCATCGGGTTGGCGATGCTGCCGGCACGGGCGCTGGACTTCCAGACCGGCCAGGCGGACGAGGTCAGCCCGTTCCGCCGGCTGACCCAGCGGCTGTTCGAGCAACTGGAGGAAACCAAGCTGAGGCGTTTTGGGCTGTGTGGCGCGGCGCCGGCCGAGCCGCTGTTCCGGGATTTTCTCGATGCCTTCACCGCGCAAGGGGTTTGCGGCATCGATGGACGCTCTCCGGCCACGGAGGAGGAAGGCGGCATCGCGGTCAGCGCGCTGGCGGCGGACCAGATCCGAACCGGGCACTGGCTCGCCACCCAGCAGCGGGTGTTGATCAGCACCGAGCGCTTGAACCATCACACGCTGGGCCTGCCGATCTTCGGCTATTACGTGAATTTCTCCCACGGCGAGGCGGACACCGGCCTGTTCGGGCGCGAAGCGAAAACCGGCTATTTGCGCCGCTGCTGGGATTTCTCGCTGCCCGAATCCGCCGATGCGCCGTTGTGGAACGGCTATGCGCGCCGCAACATCAACGCCTACGTGCCGCGCTTCGGCGAGTTGAATGACTTCGAGCGAAGCCGTTACACCGGCCTGGATTCGCCCGTCGCGGAGGAGATCAAGACCCTGAACCACATCGCGCGGGACGACCGGAAGCCGGACGAAGCCGGCCACTGGTACGGCCAGGAAGCGCTGATGACGCTAAAGGGGGACGTCGACAATCTGGGACGGATCTTCGAAAGCGGGCTGGAACGGCCGACCTTCGCCCGCATGGCGGCGCTGTCGCGGCAGATGAATGCCTTTTTCGCCATCTACCTGCCTTGGCTGTGCGCGCACGGGGAGGACGGCGGCGTGCCCCGTTACCGCAACACCTACACCGTGTTCGCCGGCGGCGACGACTTCTTCCTGATCGGGCCCTGGCACTCCACGCTGCGCCTGGCCGGGCGCATGCGCAAAGCGTTCAATCGCTACGTCGCGGGCAATCCCGATATTCATTTCTCCGCCGGCTTGTCGATGACCAAGCCGGGTTTGCCAATCCGCCAGTTGGCGGCGCTGGCCGAAGAGGGGCTGGAGACGGCCAAGGCGTATTCGCCTGGGGGGCCGAACACCGCGCCGGTCAAGAACGCCGTGACCTGTTTCGGCCACGCGGCGAGCTGGTCCGATTTCGACGCCATTCTGGCCCAAGAGGCGGAACTGGAACGGCTGGCCGCCGAATTCGGGCTGTCGACCGGCTATGTTTACGGCTTGCTGCATCTGACCGAGATGGCGGAGGCGGTGAGCCAGCGCCCGGAGAATGCGCTGTGGCATGCCTATTTCGCTTACCGCACCCGCCGGATGCTGGAATCGCGCGTCAAGGGCGGCGAGGACCGCGAGGCCACCGAGCGCAAACGGCGCGCGCTGCAAGGCGAATTGGCCGCGGAGATCGCCCATAAGGGCATCGGGCAGTTCGGGGCGGCCTACAAAATCGCCCTGTTTACCTATTTGTATCAGCAACGGGATTGAGGAGCACAGATGGCTGAATATCACGGGCAACAGCGGAATCAAGGGCCGCGGAGAGGCCACGAGGAACGGTTCCAGGCACCGGCCCTGGACACCAGCACCGTCCGCCTGGCGCCGGTGGATGCCGAACTGTTCAACGGCACCGCGAAAAACATGGCGCAGGCGGTCGCTCGGGCCGGCGGGAACCGCAACAAATCGACCCAGTTGCGCCGCTTTTACGATGAGCTGGTGTTGTGGGAAACCCGGGTGAACCAGGCGTCCACCGAACAGCGGGCCGCCAAGTTCGCTGAATGCCTGCCGTTCATCCGCATGATCAACGCCAAGGCGGCTTACGCCGAGGGTCGCAAACTTGTTGACTCCAGCTTCGTGAAGCTGTTGCACGATACTTTGGCCCAAGTGACCGACCCCGCGACGCTCGGCACCTGCAAGCTGTTCTGGGAAGCCTTCATGGGCTTTTACAAACAGGAAAGGCAGGACTGAAACAACCCTTAGGATGCCGTGAGGAACGAACCGCATCGTCGAACGCACCGCCGCCCACGTGACCGACTACCGCCGTTTTTACGTCCCTGGAGCGACCTGGTTTTTCACGGTCAACCTTGCCGAACGGGAAGGCAATCGGTTATTGGTCGAGCGGATCGAGGTATTACGGGAAGCTTTCTTGACGGTGAGAGCCAAACATACTTTTCGTATCGATGCCGTTGTGGTTCTGCCCGATCATCTGCATTGCATTTGGACGCTACCGGCCGGCGATAGCGATTTTTCGACCCGCTGGGGACTGATCAAAAGCTATTTCGCTCGCCATATCGATAAAGGCGAGCGAATTTCCGCAAGCCGCGCCAAACGGGGCCAAAAAAGGTTTGTGGCAACGCCGTTTCTGGGAGCATTTCATTCGCGACGATGGGGATTACCAGCGGCATATCGATTACATCCATTGGAATCCCGTAAAACATGGTTGGGTGGAATGCGTGAAAGATTGGCCGTATTCCAGTTTACACAACCGTATGCGCCGGGGAATGTACCCGGCGAACTGGGGCAGCAGCATCGATTTGGGCAATATCGAGGCCGGGGAACGACGGGAATGATGCGGTTCGTTCCTCACCGCATCCTACAACCACTGAACAAGGAGACATAACCCATGAAGCTGATCGCCATCCAAAAACTCACCGGCACCCTCGAACTGGTCTCGGGCCTACACATCGGTTCCGGCAACACCGAAATGCACATCGGCGGTACGGACAATCCGGTGATCAAGCATCCGCTGACCCAGCACCCCTATATTCCCGGCTCCAGCCTCAAGGGCAAGATCCGCAGCCTGCTGGAATGGGAACTGGGGGTGGTCGGCGTCACCGACGGCGCTCCGCTGGGCTTCAAACACATCGGCAAGATCGACCCGCCCCAGCACGAGGCGGCCAAGAATCTGCTGCGTTTGTTCGGCGGCGCGCCGGAAGGCGGCAACCACGACGGCGATCTGGTGAAAGAGATCGGCCCGGCCCGGCTGGCCTTCTGGGATTGCGCGCTGGAACCAGGCTGGATCGAGGAAATGAACGGCCGCAATCTGCTGCTGACCGAGAACAAGTCGGAAAACATGATCGACCGCATCCGTGGCGTGGCCGAACACCCGCGCAACACCGAACGGGTGCCGGCCGGGGCGCGCTTCGAATTCAATCTAACCGTGCGGGTCCACGCCAGCGACGCCGATCTTTGGCCCACCGTATGGAAAGGCCTGAAGCTGCTGGAACTGACCGGCTTGGGCGGGTCCGGCTCGCGCGGCTACGGCAAGCTGAAATTCACCCGGCTCGAGCTGGAAGGGGAAGACAAGCTTCCGGAACTCGGAAAAATCCGCTTCAGCGCGGCGGCTTGAGGAAGGCCGAGAGCATTTTCGATGATTCGTGAGTTTTCGGACTTTTGTGCATGTATCAGCTTTACCGCCTCATGATTCGCCCCCTCTCCGCCTTCGGGTCGGAGCCGCTCGGAGACATGCTGTTCGGCCAACTGTGCTGGGCGGTGCGCAACCGTTTCGGCGTAGAACGACTGGAGACGCTGCTGACGGGTTATACCGAAAACCGGCCGTTCGCGGTTATTTCCGATGCCTTGCCGGCTGGCTATCTGCCCCGCCCCGCCCTGCCCGGACATTGGTTTGAGCACGACCCGGAATGTGACCGCAAGACAGCCAAGAAGCAGGTCTGGATGCCGCTGGATCGGGCGACGGCTCCGGCCGCCGAATGGGGCCGGCATTGCAAGAAGCCGGGCGAGATTGCCGGCGCGATCGCCTCGGAACATTCCCAGCCGCATAACAGCATCCACCGCCAGACCGGCACGACCGGGGAAGGCCAGTTCGCACCCTATACCCAGAGCCAGCTCTGGTACGGCGCGGGCGCCGAACTCGATGTCTATGCGGTGTTGGACGAAACCCGCCTGACCCGCCCAGAACTGACCACGCTGTTCGACGACATCGGCACGTTTGGTTTTGGCCGCGACGCCAGCATCGGCTTGGGCAAGTTCCGGGTTGAAGATCTGGCGCCGTTCACTTGGCCCGAGCCGGCCGCCGCCGATGC
The DNA here is from genome assembly GCF_040730495.1 of Methylococcus sp. ANG. Classification (NCBI taxonomy): domain Bacteria; kingdom Pseudomonadati; phylum Pseudomonadota; class Gammaproteobacteria; order Methylococcales; family Methylococcaceae; genus Methylococcus; species Methylococcus sp. ANG. Next base: position 834,654 of record NZ_CP160399.1, read on the forward strand.
CTGGCTGACGCTGGCGCCGTGCGCGCCGCAGGGCTTGGACTGGGACGCCGACCGCAGCTTTTACCGGCTGTTCACTCGTTTCGGACGGCATGGCGATGTCGGCGTGCATCAGGGGCACCCGTTCAAAACCCCGGTGCTGCTGGCTCAGCGCGGGGCGGTTCTGACCCCGCGGGCCGGTGGCCCAAGCTCCGGCGATAGCCAAGCGCCATTCGTCGGTCAAGGTTTGGGCGGCGCCCGTACCTTGTCCCGGGCCGTACACGACACCGTCCACCAGGGTTATGCGCCGGTGTTCGCAATTCAACTGCCGCGAAGGGAGGCCGCATGAAGGCATTCACCAGCTACCGGCTGCACATCACGCCGCTGTCACCCATCCACATCGGCAGCGGCGAATCCTACGAGCCGACCAACTACGTGATCGAGGACGATCTGCTGCACGAGTTCGACACGGGCGCGGTGATGGCGGCGTTGCCGGCCCAGGATCGGAAGGAGCTGCTGTCCATCGTCAGCGGCAAACCGAACCCGGACATGATCAAGGCCGTGCAGCGCTTTTTCCACGCTCGCCGAAATAGGCTGATGCCGTGGTCCCGCCACTGCGTACCGGTTCTGCCCCAGGTGGCCCGAATGTACGCAAGCCGGGTGGGCCAGGCCGCCAACCAGGAAGGCGACGGCGGACAAGTTTTGAACCGCCTGGAAATCGACCGCACCGCCTTCAATCCGATCAGCCGGGCACCGGTGCTGTTCGGCTCCTCACTGAAAGGCGCGATACGGACGGCATTGCTGGACAAGATCAATGGCGGCGCCCGGGCGACGGAGCGCAAGGGGTTGCACGAGTTCCAGGGCCGCTTGCTGGGTTACCGCGATCCGAAAACCGGACGGCAAAGCCTGGAACTCGATCCGCTGCGTCTGGTGCATCTGTCGGATTTGGCCTGGCGGGAGTCTTCCGGACTCACGGCTACCGCGGTGCATCTGGCCGTGAACCGCAAGAAAACGCCGGTCAAGGACGAAAAAGGCCAGTTGCGCAAGGCCATGGGCGAGAATTTGTATCAGATCCTGGAATGCGTATCGCCCTGGCGCTACCGGGCGTTTTCCGGGCAACTCAACCTGCAACGGCTCGACGGTTTACCCCGGCAAGAACAACTGCCCGCGCGGGAGTTTCGGTATTCGATGGAAGCATTGGCCACGGCCTGCAACCGCTTTTATCTCCCAGTGCTGGCCGGGGAAACCAAGCTGCTGAAAGAACGCGGCTTCGCCGATCAACACTGGTGCGAAACCATTCAGAACACGCTGAAACAGTCTCAGGATAGGCTCGAGGCCGGTCAGGCCTTCGTGCTGCGGGTGGGACGCCACAGCGGGGCGGAATCGATCACGGTGTCCGGTACCCGAAAGATCAAGATATTGAAAGGCAAGGGTCAACAACCCGATGAGGCGGACGCCGCCAAAACCCTCTGGCTCGCAGCCGAAACCAAGGATCAGAACGCCGACCTGCTGCCGTTCGGCTGGCTGTTGGTGGAGATCGGGCCGGTGGATGCTCCTGAAACCGATTGGCCGGAGCTGAAGGCCTTGTGTGACGAGCGGCTGCTTGAGGCGCGCCATCTGGCGGACCGGCTGCGAGAGCGCAACGCCCAGGCGGCGCAGGACCGCGCCGAGGCCGAGGCGCGACGCCGAGAGGAACAGGAAAAAGCCCGCCAGGAAGCCGAGCGGCTGGCCCAAGCCGAGCGCGAACAAGCGGAGCACCAGGCGCGTTTGCAGGCGATGGGACCGGAACTGCGCGCCGTCGAGGAATTCCGCGTCTATTACCTCGAACAAAAACAGAAGGGCCGCTATCAGCCGGGCAGCCAATTCGACGAAAAGCGCCGCGCCTTGCTGCAAACCGCCCTCGGCTGGAGCGACCCCGAAGGGCGCCGGGCCGCCGCCGCCCTGCTACGCGAAACCATCAAGGACTGGACCGAATGGCCCTCGAAAAAGGAACGCAAGGCGGAGTTCCGCTCCGGCCTGGAAGCGCTGGAAAGTTAGCCAACGGCCCGAAGGAGGGCAGCGAAGGATGCAAACCGAGGTTCTCGTCATTCCCAAACCGCCCGGTTGGGCTCAGGAGTCCTTGCCGATGGGCGATCGCGTCTTGCCAGTGGTCTCGTCTCCCGTGTTGCCGGCTTCTGACGGCCATGGCGCCGCCTTGGCGTGGCCTCGCGACTCGGGGGCTTGGCCGGGCGAAACGCTGTGGCTGCCCCGCGCCGATGCCGAGGCCGATGAGCGCTACTTGCAGCTCATTCCTTACGCCTTGCTCCGTAATGGGCGAGGCGATCTTTGGTGTTATTGCCGCCATGGCGGCGACGCGCGGCTGCGGGAGCGCTTCAGTTGCGGAGTGGGCGGGCACGTGGACCGTGAGGATGAAGACGCCACCCTGGGCGAGACGCTATGGAACACCTTGCAGCGTGAACTCGGTGAAGAGCTGAACTGGCAGCCGCCGCCCGAGCCGATCGAGCCCGTGGCCTGGATTTACGAGGGGCTTTCTCCGATCGGGCGGGTGCATTTGGGGCTGCTTTATCTGCTGGACTGGTACGACAGCGATCCGCCCAGCTCAGTGGACCCGGCCTTGGCGGGCATCGGCTTCCGTCCGGCGCCTGAAATCCTGGCCGAGCCTCGCTTCGAATTGTGGAGCCGGCTTGCGGCGCAATACGTTTCTGGGGAAAACCGATGACTCACATCCTGCTTTGCACCTTGGGCGCATCCTGGGCCGTCATCCCGGAGGCCTATGGATTTCTCGCCCCCGCCCGCCTGCCGCTGTTTCTGAACCATCCCGAGCGCGAGGCACTCGATGCGCTGCGCTCCCGCTACGGTTTGGCTGCACCCGACGAAATCTGGGTGTGCACGACGCAAGGCGAAAGAACTCGCGCCGGCATCGAGCGCTTGCTCGACTGGCTCGGCCGCCTGGAGGCTCCGGTCACACTGCGTATCTGGCAGGCCGAAGGCACGGACCAGCTTGCCAGCCAGGCCGAATGTGACCACATGCGGGAACTGGTCCTCCGCGCCGCGCTGCTGGCGCATGACCATGCCCAGGGCGGACAAGTGCTGTTGTCACTGGCGGGGGGACGCAAAACCATGAGCGCCGATCTGCAGCGGGCCGCATCGGTGTTCGGCTGCCAGGCTTTGCTGCACGTGATCGAAAACGAGATGCCGCCGGTGCTGAAGAATCCCTCGGCGGAATGCCTGACCCGGCCACTGCCCGCCACGGACCCCGAAGGCCGGAGCTGCGCCGGCACCATCCTGCCCTTGATCGCCACGGGGGCATCGCCCCGCAGCGAGTTGCTGGATGTCGCCCTCGATGAGCGCCCGCCGGTCGCCGCCAGCCGCTTTCCTTTGCCCCTGCCCGAGCCGGGAACGGTTCTGGCCTGGCCCGCGCCGATGGAAAGTCTGCTGGCACAGGAACTGACCGAACGCGAAACCGCGGGAAGCCGGCTTCTGGGCAATTATCTGCAACAACTGAGCCACGCCGAACAGCACGAAAATTGGCGCAGTCTCTACCGGCTGCCGCCCCGTACCATCGATTTCCTGCGCAACACCGCCATCGGCCCGCAACACCGTGAATGGCTGGAACGCCTGCCCAAAGCCGATCTGCACCGGCATTTGGGCGGCTGTCTCGACCTCGCCGCCCAGCGGGAAACAGGCCGGGCCATCTGGCAGAGCTTGACCGCGTCCGAACGCGATGCGGCATTGACCAGGGTAGCGCCCCTGCTCCAGCATCGAAACTGGCCTAACGACTGGCCGGAACTGCTCCGCGCCGCGCCGGAGCCCCGCTCGCATTGCGCCGCCGCCCTGTTGGTCGAGGCCGACGACGATCGGCTCCACCACAATCTGTACGGCGTCACCGAGCCGCGCGTCGCCCTGCGCGAAAGGCATCCGCTGAAATTCGCCGCTTACGAGCGGCCCGGCGAGTTGTCCGGTTCCGCCCTGTTGACGCACCCGGCGGCCATCCAGCAGTATGCCCGCGCCGTCGTCCGCCAGTCCCTCGGCGAGGGGCTCCTGTATGTCGAATTGCGCGGCAGCCCCCAGAAATACGGCGACGGCCTCGCCTTTCTGCGGCAATTGCGCCAGGCGCTGCACGATGCTCTGCCCAGCCCCGCCGCTGGCCCGGTTCCGCGCTTTTCCTTCACCGTCATCGCCGACCGTCGGCAGCGCGACCGCATCGCCCAGGTGATCGAACTCGCCGTCGAAGCCAAGAAGGAGATGCCGGATTTCGTGGCGGGCCTGGACCTGGCCGGTGACGAGGGCACCACCCGGCCGGAACAGATCGCCAGCCTATTCAAAAAAGCGTTCGAAATTTGTCTCCCGATCACCATCCATGCCGGCGAAGGCGAATCAGCCGAGTCGATCTGGCAGGCCACCTATCATCTGCACGCGGACCGGATCGGCCACGGACTCACCATCGCCGAACATCCCCAGTTGGCGGAACGCTTCCGCGACCGCCGCATTTGCCTGGAGCTTTGCCCCACTTCGAACCGGGAAGTCGTCGGTTACCGCGATCCCGCCGTGGCAGAAAGCCAGGACTGCCCGGCCTACCCGTTGTTGGACCTCTGGCAAAAAGGACTGCCGCTTACCTTGTGCACCGACAATCCCGGCATCAGCCACACCGGCCTGAGCGATGAATACCTGACGGCGGCGCGCATGAGCGGAGGCAAGCTCTGTCTCTGGGATGCGCTGGCCATGATCCGGCAGGCATTCACCCATGGCTTTTTGCCGGCGCCGGACAAGGCGGAATTGCTCCGGGAGGCCGATGCCCAAATTTATCGGCGGGTGCTCGACCACTTCACCGATGCCCATGCGTGATCCCCGTCCGAGCATCTCGTTGTCGGCAAGCTTGCCGGACCGGGAGAACCGCCATCGGCTCGATCATAATACGTTCCGATCTTCCGCTGCTTGGCTACTGATCAAGGAGAGCCCCTCTTGAGCCCGACGAAAACGCTGTCCTACCGAGTGCAATTCCTCACCCCGGCCTTCCTTGGCAACGCCGAACAAAGCGGCCAATGGCGCACACCGCCGTTCAAGGCGCTGCTGCGGCAATGGTGGCGGGTGGCGTATGCGGCTGATCATGGTTTTCGCGTGGACATCGCGGACATGCGGCATGAAGAAGGGAAACTATTCGGCCATGCCTGGCTCGATGATGACCGCGATGAGCGCGGGCAAAAAGTGTCGGCACGCAAGAGTTTGGTGCGAATGCGGTTGGAACACCCGAACGATGATCATGAAAAGGCATGGCTAGTTGGAACCCAAACAGGAGTGGCACCGCTCTCCAACGGATTAGAGACCAGCTATGCCTGGTTTGGTCTCATCAAGCGAGGTGCTGGGCAACCAGACCGTACTGCGATCAAGGCAGCCGACAGCAACGAAGGACCGACCATCGAAACGACACGCCGGCTGTATATCGCCGTGCCAGATGAATACGCACCAAAAATCCTGGAAATCATGCGATTGATCAATGCATTCGGCCTACTCGGTAGCCGCAGCCGCGGCGGCTGGGGAGCACTTCGCGTCGAGGACCTTGAGCAGATGCGTCGCGAGGAGATAAGCCGTTATGCAAGGCCCCTCGACAAATGCCTTGGCCACGATTGGCCAATGTCGCTGGCAACAGACGATGACGGATTGTGTGTCTGGCAGAGCAATCTGTCATTCAACGCATGGCATGAAGCGATGAGGGTCGTTGCCATTGAGCGCCGGCGGGTTCGTAGCGAACTAAAGGGAATCAGCGGAAGAGACTTGCGTCCCGCGCTGGGATTTGCCACGCCCGGTCGCATGCCAAGCCCATTGCGCTGGAAGATTATTCCGAGTGAAAACGGGAAGCTGGGAATTCGAGTATTTGCCCTGCCACACAAGCTACCCGCGGAAAGCGGCAAATCCATGCAGGCTGATCTGTTGCGACGAGCATGGCAGGTCGTATGCAACACCCTTGACCAATCCCCGCATGTTACCCGCTAGGGTTGATAGGACAAGATCATGGAAAACACCAACAACATCCTCTGGCAAACCAAACTCGCCGCCCGCATCCATGACCCGGCGGAAAAGGCCCTGGTGCTGCTGCGTGACCCGGCGGGACACGAGGGCGGTACCTCCCGCGCGCTGACCCGGCTGCTGGGCTTGTCCGAAATCGGTGCCGAGACCCTCGACCCGGACAACGCCGACGCGCTTTCCACGGTGATCTTCAAGAAGGGTCTGCCGCTGGAGATTTACCGCCATGTCCAGCGCGCCGATTGGTGGGCCGCCGCCGCCGACCGTCCGCAATGGCCGATGCAGGAAATCACCGTCACCACGAAGAAGGGCGAGGAAAAGACCCTGGCCGTTGCACCATGGGCTCAGGTCCGCTGGACGAAAAAGCCGGTGCTCATCCATCCGCTGACCGGCGAGCAATACGAGTTGCCCGGCGGCCTGGCCGACACGGATTTCGACGACATCAAGCAGCGCAGCTTCGAGCATTTCTCCAGCCTGCTGGTGAAACTCGGCGCCAAAGAGGGTGAAACGCACGATCTGCGCAAGACGCTGCTCGCCTACTGGCGCTTCGGCCCGGATTTGTCCTTGAGCGGAGCGGATACCGAGGACAATGGCAAGCTGGGCGCGTTGTGGGGCTTGCTGCCCGCCGACACGCGCCTTCCCGATCATTCCATCTGGGACCATCTCGACCTGACCTCGGCTTTCGCCGGCGCCTTTGCCGCCGACCCCGAAGGCGGCGCCGCGCTGCTGGCGCTGTCCATCGGCCCGGTGCAGGGGTTCATCGCCGCCGCCCGCACCACCTCCGACCTGTGGGCCGGCTCGCATCTGCTCTCGCGCCTGGCTTGGGAGGCGATGCGCCCGGTGTGCGAGCAACTCGGGCCGGACGCCATTCTGTTCCCACGCCTGCGCGGCATTCCCCAGGTGGATCTATGGCTGCGCGACCAAATGGAGTTGCCCGCCGAGTTATTCCAGAGCTGCGACTGGATGCGCGGCGCGACGGATGCGAACCCGCTGTTTTCGGCGGCGCTGCCCAACCGTTTCGTGGCCGTGGTGCCGGCCAGCCAGGCGCGAACCATCGCCGAGCAGGTCACGCTGGCCGTGCGCGGCTGGTTGCTCACGTTGGGACAAACGGTGGTGGATCGGCTGCTCGAAGAAGCCGGCTTCAAGGAAAAGAATGCGCCCCGCGACGAATCCGTCCATGCCTACCGGCAGATGCGCGACCAACTACAAGATTTCCCGGAAGTGCATTGGGCAGCGGTACCGTTCTCGCTCATCCGGCCGCGCAATGCGGAAAATCAGACCGATCTCGATACCACGGCGCTGACCGCCGCCATGGCGCCGTTCTTCCACCCCTCGCCCGCAGGCGGGAGAGGGGCCGGGGGTGAGGGCAGTTACGGCTTTCTCGCCACGCCGGCCTGGCAAGCGCTGAGTAAAGAGATCGACTGGGGTGACGGCACGACTTTCTTCGCCCCCAACCCCGGCGTGCTCTACCCGGCGGTGTACGACCTGGCCGAGCGGGTCATGGCGGCGGCCAAGGCCGCGCGCACCTTCGACCAAACCGAACAAAAGGGATGGCGTTGCGCGCTGACTGGCGAGACGGAGTGGCTGACCACGGATCCGGACCAACTGAATAGATCGTATCGCCAGCAGTCCGACACGCTTTGGGCCAAAGTCGCCGCCAGCAAACCCTCCTGGGCCAAGAAAGGCGAGCACCTCGGCGCGCTGCCCGCGATCAAGCGCCTGTGGCCGACGATTTTTGCGGAGGAGGTCGAAAACGCCACCCGCAAAAAAGATATAGGCCGTTTCGTGGTGTCCACCCATACCATGGCGCTGGCGCATCAACTCGATCAATGGCTGGAAGGAGGCGGACATACGGCTGAAGGACTTGCCTTTGCCCTCAAGAAGTATCGCAGCGACACGGTGGCGCTGCCGCGACGCCTCATGCTGCGCCATCACGGCAATCAGGCGCTGGATGATGCCAAGCGCATTCCCGGTCTGCTCGACCTCGAGAGCGACGAAGACATCACGGAAACAGAAGCGGCGGAAATCAGACGTCTGGTGCGCCGGACGCTGGCCCTCACCCCCGGCCCCTCTCCCAAAGGGAGAGGGGAGAATACGGAGGAAATCCGGCTGGAAACCTATTACGCCCTACTGATGATGGACGGCGACCGCATGGGGGCCATTCTCTCGGGCGATGAGAAAACCGGCACCGCCATCGCCTACCGGGACAGCTTCCATCCACAGGTACAGAAAGGATTCGACGAGCACGCGGCGCGGCAGGATTTGATTCGGAAGTACGGCGCGCAGAAGCGCCCGATCTCGCCCAACCGGCATCTGGCCATTTCCGGCGCGCTCAACGATTTTTCGCAAACCGTGGTACGCCATGTGGTCGAGGACGAGCACTTGGGGCGGGTGATCTATGCGGGCGGCGACGACGTGCTGGCCATGCTGCCGGTGGCCGATTTGCTTTCGACCATGCAAAGGCTGCGCCATGCCTATTCGGGCGTCGATCCCGAACACGAGGGCGGAAAGCACCACGGCTTGACGCTACAGAAAGGCTTTGCGGCGCTGTCCGTCGGCGAAGGGAAAAACCAGCGCATCAAGTCGCTCCTGCGCATGATGGGCCATACCGCCACAGCGTCCTGCGGCGCGGTCATCGCCCACCATCAGGCCCCACTCAGGGCGGTGTTGCGGGAACTCCGGGCAACGGAACAACGCGCCAAAAAGGAAGGCGGCCGTGACGCCTTTTCCATTACCGTCATCAAGCGCTCCGGCGGGGCCTTGTATCTCACCGAGAAATGGGGCGAGCCGGTGAAATTGCTCGGCGATCTGCGCGACTTCCTCGCCGATGAAGGCACTTCGCGCCGGGCGGTCTACAACAGCCTGGAATGGCTGACGGACCTGCCCGATCCGAAAGGCAAACCCGAGATGCTGAAATCCTTGCTTGCATTTCAGCTTGCGCGGCAAGTGAACGAAAAAGACCAGGACAGGCGCAAGAACTTGAAAGACCAGGCCAGCGCCATTTCCGGACGCTTGGCCAATCTGGCATCGAAACAACCCAGGGACGGCCTGAAATGGCTGGCCAACTTCCTGTCCGTCGCCGAATTCCTCGCACGCGAAACCCGTAGCAATGGAGAAGACGCATGAGCGCCGTCGAATACCGTTTTCTCGAACCCCTGGACGTGCTGTTCCTGCGCGGCAACAAGCTGTTCGGCGACCCCGGCAGCTTCGGCGAATCCTTGATTCCGCCCTGGCCTTCCGTCGCGGCGGGGGCGCTGCGTTCGCGGATGCTGGCGGATGAGGGGGTGGATTTGGCGGCTTTCGCGCGCGGCGAGATCGACCATCCGGCGCTGGGTACCCCGGCAAAACCCGGCGCGTTCATCGTGACGACCTTCCAACTGGCCCGCCGCCATGGCGGCGGCAGCGTGGAGGCCTTGTTCCAGATGCCGGCGGACCTGGTGGTGAGCGAAAGCTCGGACGGCACACCAAGCATTCGCGCCCTCACCCCTTCCCCTCTCCCACAGGGAGAGGGGATATCGAGTTCCGCCCCGTTGCCGCTGCTGCCGGTGCTGGCCGAAACCGAACGGAGCAAACCTGCGTCGGGCTACTGGCTGACCGAATCCGGCTGGAAACGCTATCTTGCGGGCGAAACGCCGACACCGGACGACCTGGTGAAATCCAGCGCGCTCTGGCGGATCGACCCGCGCGTGGGTGTGGGGCTGGTTGCCGACAAGCGCCGCGCCGCCGATGGCCGGCTGTTTTCGGTGCAGGCGGTGGCAATGACCAAGCAGGGCCACCGCATCGGCACGGACAACGAATCCGGCAAACCCATCCTGGCGAATCATGACGTGGGCTTTCTGGTTGGCGTGGCAGGCGCTAATCCGCCCAAGGACGGCGCCCTGCGGCTGGGCGGCGATGGCCGGGCGGCCGCGATTCACGCCGTCGACCCGTGCATGCCGCAAGCCGATTTCGACGCCATCGCCGCCGCCCGCCGCTGCCGCCTGGTGTTGGCCACTCCCGGCATTTTCGGCTCCCCTCGCCCTTCGGGGCCGGGGGTGAGTGCCGGCTGGCTGCCCACCGGCGTCACGAAAACGGCCGAGGGCGAATTTCGGTTCGACCTGCACGGCGTCAAGGGCCGTCTGGTCTGCGCCGCCGTGCCGCGCGCCGAGGTAGTTTCCGGCTGGGATCTGGCCAAATGGCGACCCAAGAGCGCCCAGCGTGCCGCCCCCACCGGCAGCGTCTGGTGGCTCGATGAACTGGAGGCCACGCCGGAAGCGCTGCGCAAGCTTGCCGAATGCGGCCTTTGGAACGAGCCATGCGAAGATGCCGCCCGTCGCGCCGAGGGCTTCAACCGCGTGGCTTTGGCTGCCTGGAGGTTAAAAGATGAATGAATGGCTATGTCCACAGCGTGCGGATCGGGTAACGCCGGATAGCGTGGTCTGGCGTGACCAGCGTCAAGCCGCACTCGATCGTCTGGCAAATCAGCATGCGGTCGAAGGGGTCGCGGTGCAGAACGGGCAATTGCCGCAAATGGCGCACATGCACTTCATCGAACGGCAGCGGATTCAGCTCATGCGTATCTCTCTGGGTCACGAAATGTGCCCACGCCCCCTCGGGCGCGATAACCTCGAGTTTGCCAAGGCGATGTTTTTGGACAGCCTCCCAAATCGATACGGCGCTGACCCACACCTCGTGTTCTGGATCGCCGAGGACCTCACGCATTGGCCCGGTCAACTCCGGTTCGTCCCAGATCAGCCAAAGGAACACGCAGGTGTCGAGCAGCAGCTTCACACGCCTTTCTCCTCGGACGGTCTCCAGTCTGGATGGAGAGGATCTTCGGGACAGATCTCATACCAATCGGCCAACTCCTCCTCGCTCATCGGCTCGAAAAACGCCGGCAAGACATGTCCCATGCCTTTGGCCAGTCCGATCGGCCGGCGCTTCTTTCCCGTCTTTCCCGTCTCCTCCGGGCCGACGGGCACGAGTTTGGCAATGGGCTTGTTGCGCCGGGCGATGATCACCGTCTCGCCCGCCTCGACCCGGGACAGATACTCAGACAGATGCGCCTTGGCCTCATGAACATTGATCGCAACCATCTTGATGACCTCATCATTGACTAACTACGGGACGATTTAACCATGTTTGAGAAACACGCCGCCATCTTCCTCTACGCCGTCAGTCCCGTGCATCTCGGGGCAGGAAGCGCCGTGGGCGTCATCGACAACCCGATCCAGCGCGAGCGCCACACTGGCCATCCCTGCTTTGCCGGCTCCGGCATCAAGGGGGCGGTGCGGCATGGGTTTGAAGCCCTCGCCAAGGGAACGAGCCAGGATCGCCCGCTGAAGGAGTTGATTACGGTATTGTTCGGTCCGGACGCGGACAGTTCGGAACTCCACGCCGGCGCCGTGAGCTTCGGCGACGCCCAACTCGTAGCCCTGCCGATCCGCTCGCTCAAGGGCGGTTACGTATATGCCACTTGTCCGCAGGCGATTTCGCGGGCGCGGCGGTTGCTCGGGCTCATCGGCGTTGCGGCGAATTGGCCCGACCTTCCAGATATCGGAGAAGGCCAGTGCCTTATCGCCAATCCGGCATTGCTCTCAGGCGACAAGCTGCATCTGGAAGCCTTCGAGTACACCGCTAGGGTGTCCCCGAATTTGCCCAGGCTTTCCGAAGACCTCGCCACCCGCGCTCTACCGGATGACAACGGCTACGCCTTCTTCCGCGACAAACTCAAAACCGACCTGGTCGTCCTCTCCGACACCGATTTCGCTTACTTCGCCGAGAACGCCATGCTGGTGGAACCGCATGTGCGCATCGATGAAAAGACCGGCACCGCCAAGGACGGCGGCCTGTTCTACACCGAAAACCTGCCGCCGGAATCGCTGCTCGTGGCCCCCATGCTGGCGAGCCAGACCCGCACCGGCAGAAAGGACGACTGGGAGGACGCCGTGAGCGTGATGGCCAAGATCAAAAACGTCATCGACGGCAAGCTGCTGCAGATCGGCGGCGACGCGACCACCGGACGCGGATTGGTGGTAGCCAAAGTGGTGGAGGGCTGAACATGGCGACACTGGAACAACAACGGGCTCAGGATGCGTGGGAGAAGTGCGCGAGTTATACCAAGGAGCACGTCAACGTCGCCAAGGGCTTGCCCGCGCTCATCATGAACAGCGGGCTGATGCAAGTGCTGGCGTTCTGCCATGAAAAAGGCGGCGCCAATGAAGCGGTTGCGCAACATCTGCGCGCCTGGCTTAACCAACGATTCAACGGCGTTAACCACGACCCCGGCTTCGAGCCCTTGATGCAAGCGCTCATGAAGTCCAAGCCGGCCAAATATCAAGCCATCACCACCGAAGCCTTCGCCTGGCTGCGTTGGTTGCGGCAGATGGCCGCCGCGAGGCAGGGATGAGCAGGATGAACGAGCTAAGCCAATCCGCGCAAGCGCAGATAGGCGGTGCGCGGATCGACGATCGGCAGGCCCTCGATGGCCTCCAGCGCCAGCAGCGCCTTGTCGCCGGTGACGATCATGTCGGCTCTGGCCGCAATAGCCGCGCACAGGATTGGCCAGTCGTCGGCATCGGGAAAACCCGCCGGCAAGGGTGGACAATTGAAAACGTCCACCGCTTCAACATCGGCAAGAACGGCAGTTGCCGCAGCCAAACCCGCGCTGGAAACACGGAACTTGTCACGCAAGGTGCGCAGGGTTTCCGCTTTGACCTGCTCACAAGTCAGCAACCGAAACGCTCGGACACCGGGCTCGCCAAGCAGCAGCTCGAGCAAGTCCTGACAGATACCGCGGCTGCCGAAAGCGCTGGCCCAGACGTTGGTGTCGAGAAAGACCTTCACGACACATCCCGGAACACGTCCTCATCGGTGAGGTATCCGGCTTGCTCGGCGGCCGGCACGATCAATGAACGCGCCCGTTTGAAGGCTTGCAGCGCCGTCTGTTTGCGAATCATCTCCCGCACCAGATCGCTCTTGGTGCGATGCGCCTCTTCTGCCAGTCGGGTCAGGGCAGCATCGAGCTCATCGTCGAGACGGATGGTCAGAGTGGCCATAGTGTCCTCCGCTCAATGTAAGTCAACGTAATACAGGATAACACGCCATGCCGATTGCAGCCGTACCCGTCTATTTGGGCAACGACTTTAAGGACGCTTCGCCAGGGATGCGATTTGGGATGTATTTAACGCTTTGGGAAGGCGCTGCTTGGTCAAAAACGAGAGACAAACCACTTGATGGGGCCAAGCGTCTTGGCGACAACGATATGAAGACCATGCAGGCGCTGATTGCCCGGCAAGAGCGATGTTTTGACGCCATTGCGTCGTCTGAAAACACGCTCCGCCTCGAAGCCCAATCCATCGCCCCCTTCACCACCGGCCTGGGCAACGAGCACCCGCTGGAAAACGGCTTCGCCTTTCTCAACCCCTACGGCCTGCCCTATCTCCCCGGCAGCGGGGTCAAGGGCGTGCTGCGGCAAGCGGCGCGGGAATTGGCTTCGGGCGAATGGGGAGAAACGCACGGCTGGGACGAAGAGCACCCTCACCCTAAATCCCTCTCCCAGAGGGAGAGGGACTTGGCAGAGGGGGAGGGCCTGTCCGTCGTCGACATCCTTTTCGGGTTGGAATCGAAAAACGGCGACACCGAGCATCTGCGCGGTGCCCTGACCTTCTGGGACGTCATCCCCCAAATCAAGGGCGACAGCCTGATGGTCGAAATCATGACCCCGCACCAGAAGCATTATTACCAGGACGGCCAATCCCCCCACGACTCCGGCCAGCCCACCCCTATCAGCTTCCTCACCGTGCCGCCCGGCTCCGGGTTCACCTTCCATGTGCAGTGCGACCTCGCGCATCTTGATCGCCTCGCCCCGGAGCTTGCCACCGATGGCCAATGGCAAAAACTGATCGAAGCCGCGTTCGAGCACGCGTTTCAATGGCTCGGCTTCGGCGCCAAGACGGCGGTGGGGTATGGGGCGATGCGCTCCGACAAACAGCGCCAAGCGCAGGAAACCGCAGCCGCGGAACGTGCGGAACAAATGAAGGAAATCGCCAGAAAACAGGAGGAAGCGCGGCAAGCCGAGCAGGCTGTTCCATGGCCCGGTGCGCGCATCAAATTCAACCAGAGCAACGGAACGCTCTCGGTCGAGAAGGATGGCAAGAGCGCCGCCGCTCTCGCGCCGAAAGGAAAGAAGTTACTGGAAACCTTGCCGCCCGAAATTCAAAAGAAGGTTCTCGCCAATCAGTTCATCAAAATCACGGCCTATGTATGCGGGAAAACCGTGGTGCGTGTGGAAATCGCATGACGACCTTCTTCATCACCCGCCCGTGGACGGAATCGGGCATTATCGGGGGAGGCCGGTTTCGGCCTAATTAAAGCTCACCTTGCCGTCTCTTCGTCAGCGGACCGCCACGCTGGCTGGAAAGAACAGCAGGAGCGGGTTGTCAGGAATCGCCCGGAAGCCGAAGCGCAGGTAGTAGGCGGCCGCTCGCTCGTCGATGGCGTCGACGAAGAGACCGATGCCGCCGGCTTCCGTGTAGATTCGCTCCGCCCGGCCCAGCGCATCGACCAGCAGCAGCTCGCCGAGCTTCTTGCCCTGATGGCGCTGATCGACGGCTAGCCGCCCCAGGCGCACGCCGGGAACGCGGCGCGGCAGCTTCTTGCGCCAAGTCGCGGGCAGGTGCAGGCTTTCCAATTCCGCCAAGGTCAGCGCGTAGTAACCGCAAATGCGCTCCGGCTCCTCTTCGCGGATGGCGACGAAGGTTCTCGATAGCCCTTTGTCCTGATGTTGGCGCGCGACTTGCCGCAGCCAGTCGTTCAGCTCCTGGCGGCCGCAGTCGAAACTCTGCCGGTCATGGTTTCCAGTTAAAGGAAGTACCCGCATCGTCCAGCTTGGCCTTCTCGTAGCGATCCAGGGCTGCCTTCAGCTTGGCGTTTGGTTCGGGCGGGTTCTCCATCAGGTCGAGAAGCCAGTCCCAGTCGCGGGCGGACAGGCGGATCACTTCTTCGCGCTCGATGACCGCCTGAGCCTCCTTCAGCGCAGCCTGGACCAGAAACTGGTTGACCGTGGATCCCGTCAGCTCGGCGGCGCGGCACAGCGTTTCGTAGACCTCATGGGGCACGCGGGCGCCGATGCGGTCTTGTTTGGCACCAGTGGTTCCCATCGTTGCCTCCTCGGTTGATTACGACGATCAGCGTAACATTGTCGCCAAAATGGCGCCACACCCGCATAATGACAACCTGTTGAGGGCACGCTGAAAACCATCGCGGGTCCAGCCCTTGAACGTCTCGGGCTAAAAAAAGACGATATCAAAAAGGCACTGCGCCCCTTGTCCGGTACAAGCGCTTAACATCGACGCCCTTCCCTGAGGCTCCCATGAATTGGCAAGAAATCTGCGAAAACCCGTTATTCGAGAATCTGCCCTTCAAATTCGAAACCGATCGCTGGGGTCATATCGTGATGAGTCCCGCTTCCAACCGCCATGGTCAGTTTCGGGTTGCGATCACGGAATGGCTGCTCAAACTGGCCCCCGGCCACCGGCCGATCACGGAATGCAGCATTCAGACGTCCGATGGCGTTCGAGTCGCGGATGTCGCGTTGGCCAGCACCGACTTCCTCCGCCGTTATCACGACGCGAACCCCTACCCCGAGTCCCCCGAAATCGTGGTGGAAATTCTGTCGCCATCGAATGGCATCGCGGAAATGGAAGAAAAGAAAGAACCGTATTTCGCCCGTGGCGCCCGTGAATTCTGGATTTGCGACCAGGACGGCGGCATGCGTTTCTACAACAATCATGCCCGGCTGGAACACAGGGCACTGGTGCCGGACTTTCCCGATCGCGTCGAGCTGCCCTTCTGAATGACCACCTTCTTCATCACCCGCCACCCCGGCGCCCGCGTGTGGGCGGAACAAGAGGGCATCCGGGTCGACCGCCGGGTCGATCATCTCGACCCGGCTGAAGTCAGCCCGGGCGATACGGTGCTCGGCACGCTGCCGGTCAACCTCGCCGCCGAGGTGTGCGCACGCGGCGCCCGCTACCTCCACCTCAGTCTGACCGTGCCGGCGGAATGGCGGGGGCGGGAACTTTCCGCCGACGATCTCCGCCGCTTCGGCGCGCGCCTGGAACAATTCGAGGTGCGGGCCATCCCGTCGGCTTGACGGCCGTACGGTCCCATCGGTCGTGATGCTGGGGTGCGAAGCCGAAGCTCGGCATTGCCAGCGGACTACCGATTCCGTAACGGGAGATTCCTGGAATGTAAGTTCCGAACAAACCGATCCGTGGGAACCAAGCACACCGTGAGAACCCTCATCAGCTTCCTCGGCAAAGGCCGTCTCGACCCCAATACCGGCTACCAGACCGCGACCTACCGTTTCGAAGACGGCAGCCAACGCACCTCGCCCTACTTCGGACTGGCGCTGACTGAATATCTGCGGCCCGACCGGCTGGTCATCCTCGGCACCTCCGGCAGCATGTGGGACGTATTCATCGAGCATCAGGCCCAAGCCGGCGAACATGAAGAAGCCCGGTTGCAACTGCTTGACGCCGCACAGGCAAACCGGGTTGACGATGCGCTGCTCGAAAAACTCACTCCGTTGCTGGAGAACCGATTGGGCGTTCCGGTATACCCGGCCATCGTGCCTTATGCCGTGAGCCAGGAAGAACAGGTCGCGGTACTGCGAAGGCTCGCCGACACCGTGAAGGAGGGCGACGAGGTTTTTCTGGACATCACCCACGCCTTCCGGACCCTGCCGATGCTGGCGCTGGTCGCCGCCCAATATCTGGAGCGGGTCAAGAAAGCCCAAATCGCCGATATTTACTACGGGGCTTTCGGCATGGAGAGCGAAAATGCCACCCCCGTGGTGCGTCTGGGCGGCCTGCTCCGGCTCATGAACTGGGTTCAAGCCCTGGCCGCCTATGACAAGGACGGGGATTATGGAGTTTTCGCCTCGTTGCTCGAGCAGGAAGGCTTCGATACGAGAAACGCCGAACAGTTGCGCTTGGCCGCCTTCCGTGAACGCACCGGCAATCCGGTCCAGGCACAGCAATCGCTCAACACCGTCTATTCAGCGATCGAGCAACTGAATACCCCGATTGGCGGACTGTTCCAACCGGAACTGCTGCGCCGCCTGGCGTGGTGCCGCAAACCCCGCCGCGCCGACTGGGAGCTGGCATTGGCGGATGCCGCGCTGGAGCGCTCCGATTTCCTGCGCAGCGCGATCTTCCTGCAGGAGAGCTTCATCACCGGCCAGGTCTACGAGCGCAAGGAAGACATCAACGACTACCAGGCGCGAGAGGCTGCCCGGAACGATCATCGAGATCAGGCCGGCTTCAAGTTGCTCACCCGATTGCGCAACGCCATGGCGCACGGACTGCGCGCCAACGACAACGATGTGCGACAGGCGATGACAGACGCGAATAAGCTCCGGACGACGCTCCAACAGATTCGCAAGGCGCTCTTCGGTTAAAGCCGGAGCCCCCGCGACTTCGCTCGGGGAACGGCAAGCGAAAGCCGCCGGCTGAGCGAAGTCGCAACCGCCCTCCCCGGCAAGCTTGCCACCCCACCCTCCCCGCCGTTCGCCCGGTAATCTTGCGCCATGGCGAAACGCACCCTGTACCTCGGCGCTTACGACATCTCGAACGACAACCGGCTGCGGGCCGCACTGAAAGTGCTGCGCAACTACAGCACCGGCGGCCAGAAATCGGTGTTCGAATGTTTCCTCAGTGCCAGTGAAAAACGCCAACTGCTGGAAGACGTCGCCGGGGTGATCGACCCCGCCGAAGACCGCTTCTTCTTGATCCGGCTCGATCCGGCACCCAAGGTGGCCGTCCTCGGCATTGCCATTCCGCCAGCCGATCCCGAGTACTACTACGTCGGATGACATCCCCATGGGCACCCTGTATCTGGACCGCAAAGACCTCGAACTCCGCCACGAAGGCAAGCACCTTTGCCTTTATGAAAACGGCGCCAAAAGCGGCACGGTGCCGATCAGCCTGATCGACCGCGTCGTGATCCGTGGCGCCGTGACACTCACCTCCGGAGCCATCGGCGCACTGACCGAAGAAGGCATCGGCCTGGTACTGCTCAGCGGCCGCCACGGCAGGCACATGGCCACCGTGCTGGGCCGTCCGCAAGGGGATGCCTGGCGGCGGATCGGCCAATACCGCTGGTATCACGACGCCGGCTACCGCGCCCGCTGGGCCCGCACCCTGGTGCTGCTCAAGCTGCGCGCCCAGCACCGCATGCTCACCCGGGCCCTGCTGGAACGGCCCGATTGCCGCAAGCCTCTGACCGATGCCCAGGGCAGCCTGATGGAACTGATCGGCAAGGTCCAAGCCCTGCCAGCCGAAGCCGGCGCCCTGCCCAGCCTGCGCGGACTGGAAGGCGCCGGGGCCGCCGCCCATTTCGGCGCCATGCAAAGCCTGTTTCCACCGGCGCTCGGCTTCACCGGCCGCAACCGCCGGCCGCCGCGGGACCCGGTCAACGCCGTGTTGTCGCTGGCTTACACCCTGCTGCATTTCGAAGCCATCGCCGCCTGTCATGCCGGCGGACTGGACCCCTATATCGGCTTCTACCACGAACCCGCCTATAACCGCGAATCGCTGGCCGCCGACCTGATCGAACCCCTGCGCGCCCACATCGACGGCTGGGTCTGGCGACTGTTCGCCGACCGTGTTCTGCGCGACGACCATTTCACCAGCAGCGGCGATGCCTGTCTGCTCGGAAAAGCCGGCCGCGAACGTTTCTACAGCGCCTTCGAAATCCGCTGCCGCCCCTTACGCCGGCTGCTGCGGCGACAGGTACACGGCATCGCCACCCGCCTCAAGGAAGATCACGACGCGAACGGGAGCGCCGCCGCATGAAACCGCTCTACCTTTACGGCAGCAACCTTCAGGTCGCCAACGACGGCGCCGCGCTGAAAATCAGCCAGCCCGAACATGCGCCGCGCTGGTACCCCCTGGGCCGGCTATCACGGGTGGTATCCACGCGCAACGTCGAGTGGAGCACCGCGGCCCTGCTGCTGTGCGCCGAATCCGGCATCACCGTCACGTTCCTCGATGGAGATGGCAGACTCGCCATGCGCTGCATCGGACCGCGTCCCTCGCCGCACGACCGCTTCGCCCAACGCCTCGACGAATTGCTCCAGCACCCCGACCGCGACACGCTCTACGCCGACTGGCTCGACGGCGTCGAGCGTAGCGCCCTCCGCAGCCTGATCCGCCGCGCCGGTCTCGCCTTCGCACCCGACCTCACCGCCACGGAGTTGCGGCGGCTGTTCCTCGACTCCGCCAAGGAAATGGGGGGATACGACGCCTACCGGGCCATCGGCGCTCACCTTCGCTGCCTGCTGAATTCACACGTCACCCAGACCCTGCACGATCTCGGCGTCGACCTGAGCCAGTGTGCCGCGCTCGGCTTCGACCCCGTCGCCGGCTGGGTCCGCCTGTTGCGGTGGGAGTTCGAGCTGCCCTGCGCAGCGTGGCTGGAGTACCGGCTCCAGCAAGGCCGTATCGCCGAAAGTCCGTCGCCGTCCGAAATCGTTGCCTGGTACGAACGACGGAGAGAAAGACTCGACTGGCTGACCCGCAGCATCACTTCCCGTATGCACCGCTGGCTGATAGAAACGGTTTGAACGTGGCCCAAAACCTCCCCCGGCTCCACATCATCAGCTATGACATCGCCGATCCCCGCCGTCTGACCCGTCTGCACCGCTATCTCAGCGGTCTGGGCGTACCCTTGCAGTATTCGGTATTCGTCGCCGAACTCTCACCGCGCAAACGGGCGCGCATGCTCGAAACCATCGGCGAAATCATCGATCCGCGCCGCGACGACGTCCGCGTTTATCCCTTTCCCCTGCATGGCGAACGCATCCGGCTCGGACGCCAGAGCTTTCCCGAGGGCGTCTTCCTCATCGACCGCGGCTGCGACCTGCTTTCCCTGAGCAAATCCTGACCGCCCGTCTTGCCCGGATTTCGCACCGATGGTTTACTACACACGGAACGGACGTCATGACATACGCAGGAAAGCCACCCTCCGGGGAGTCAGCTTTTTGAACCGGCGATTTTTCTTCAACCCCCTTTGCAAGCCATTGAATGGCAAGGAGAAAAAAGACGAAGCAGTTGTAATCGAGACCTGATGAAGAAGGGATTAAGACACAACAAATTCATTCATAGCTAGAAATCTTTCTCTGTTGTAATCGAGACCTGATGAAGAAGGGATTAAGACATCGCCAGCGTGAGGAAGGCATCGGCCGCGTGAGGTTGTAATCGAGACCTGATGAAGAAGGGATTAAGACTTTCGTCGAACCACGACAACAATCCATCACCCCGGTTGTAATCGAGACCTGATGAAGAAGGGATTAAGACAACGTGGATGCAGAGAGCTTCGCTGGATCGGGGAGTTGTAATCGAGACCTGATGAAGAAGGGATTAAGACGTCGATTTCTCTTCTCTTCATGTCGTTTGCTCTTGTTGTAATCGAGACCTGATGAAGAAGGGATTAAGACTGGGCTTGCTGGTCCCATCGACCGCCAGTTGTGGTTGTAATCGAGACCTGATGAAGAAGGGATTAAGACGGCCAGGGGACGGGCGCCCTTGCGCGTGTTGCAGGGTTGTAATCGAGACCTGATGAAGAAGGGATTAAGACCAGGTCGGCCCCGCTCAGGTTGGCCCCGCTCAGGGTTGTAATCGAGACCTGATGAAGAAGGGATTAAGACCGAATAGGCAACCGATAACCCAAGCTGCCCCTTTGTTGTAATCGAGACCTGATGAAGAAGGGATTAAGACTTGAGAGCACCACGGTCTTGCCGGCCCCAGTCGTTGTAATCGAGACCTGATGAAGAAGGGATTAAGACAAACGGCTGCGAACATATTTACTTCGATTTCCATGTTGTAATCGAGACCTGATGAAGAAGGGATTAAGACGCAGCGGCGACGGCGACGGCGACGGCGACGGCTGTTGTAATCGAGACCTGATGAAGAAGGGATTAAGACCCTCTCCACACCCGCATGTCGATCTCATCTGGAGTTGTTGTAATCGAGACCTGATGAAGAAGGGATTAAGACGCCAAATTATCCTCAAAATAGACGGACTTCAGATGTTGTAATCGAGACCTGATGAAGAAGGGATTAAGACACCAGAACAGGTTCCATGTCGCGTACTCGAGCGGTTGTAATCGAGACCTGATGAAGAAGGGATTAAGACGTGGAAAACCGCAACGTTGCCGTTCTCGTTGATGTTGTAATCGAGACCTGATGAAGAAGGGATTAAGACACAGCGCATACGGGGTATACGTCGAAGATGATTTCGTTGTAATCGAGACCTGATGAAGAAGGGATTAAGACTGATACGGTCCATCCAAGGGCTCTCAGCGTGCGACAGTTGTAATCGAGACCTGATGAAGAAGGGATTAAGACGCCGGACAGTTCCTCGATTTGGAGCTGCCGGAGCGTTGTAATCGAGACCTGATGAAGAAGGGATTAAGACGGACTCGGCGTCCGCCACCAGGGCGGACACGGTTGTTGTAATCGAGACCTGATGAAGAAGGGATTAAGACCCGTACTCCTGGCCAGCCCGCAGCTTTCCGGCGTTGTTGTAATCGAGACCTGATGAAGAAGGGATTAAGACTGTTGCGCCGGTGCCGAGTTGTTCTCGGCCTTGCGTTGTAATCGAGACCTGATGAAGAAGGGATTAAGACACGGCGTGGTCGTGGGCTTTGCCTCGGCGTCCGCGTTGTAATCGAGACCTGATGAAGAAGGGATTAAGACCCTATGGAAATAGGACTGTTGAGCACCGCAGCCGTTGTAATCGAGACCTGATGAAGAAGGGATTAAGACGATATCACCCATAGTGTTGTCGTGGGCGTAGTAGGTTGTAATCGAGACCTGATGAAGAAGGGATTAAGACAAGAGCGCGATCAAGAACATCGCCGATTACGCCGTTGTAATCGAGACCTGATGAAGAAGGGATTAAGACAATCCGCAATCCCGCGCCTTGCAAATGCATCTCGAGTTGTAATCGAGACCTGATGAAGAAGGGATTAAGACCCTGGTTAAATCCAGTCCCAAGGGCAGCGGTCCGTTGTAATCGAGACCTGATGAAGAAGGGATTAAGACCGAACATTTCAATGTAATCTTCAGCGCTCCGTTTTGTTGTAATCGAGACCTGATGAAGAAGGGATTAAGACGTATTCTTTGGCGCGTTTTTCAAGCGTGACTTTTTGTTGTAATCGAGACCTGATGAAGAAGGGATTAAGACGCCTTTTGATCTGCCGCGCTGGGTACGCCTGCAATGTTGTAATCGAGACCTGATGAAGAAGGGATTAAGACGAGGGGCTGCAAGCGGCATCGGGAATCTGTTGTTGTAATCGAGACCTGATGAAGAAGGGATTAAGACGATTTCACGCCCGCTGGCCTCCACCTCCAGCACCGTTGTAATCGAGACCTGATGAAGAAGGGATTAAGACGCGTAAAGAGCGCCATATTGGTTGCGAACGAGGGGTTGTAATCGAGACCTGATGAAGAAGGGATTAAGACCATTTTCTTTTTCCTTAATTGACTTTAAACAATTGTTGTAATCGAGACCTGATGAAGAAGGGATTAAGACGATTTCGGAGAAATTGTTGTCGATAGTGTTCATAGTTGTAATCGAGACCTGATGAAGAAGGGATTAAGACAATAATTATCTAACCGATTATCGTTGTAATCGAGACCTGATGAAGAAGGGATTAAGACAATGGTGTTTTTACATACTACCCGAATGTGGGTAGGTTGTAATCGAGACCTGATGAAGAAGGGATTAAGACTCACCGAGGTTTTCGTAACCAACCAGAAATACGAGTTGTAATCGAGACCTGATGAAGAAGGGATTAAGACGCTGGGATTTTTTTGGATTTCTCCGCCAGCCTTAGTTGTAATCGAGACCTGATGAAGAAGGGATTAAGACAGTGGAATGTTTGATGATTGTGGCCACGGTCTTGAGTTGTAATCGAGACCTGATGAAGAAGGGATTAAGACGCATTGACCTCAAGCCATTCCGCACTGGAATGGGGTTGTAATCGAGACCTGATGAAGAAGGGATTAAGACAGCGCGCCGGATTCTTGTTTGCGACGAACGTATGTTGTAATCGAGACCTGATGAAGAAGGGATTAAGACGGGGTTTCATACCCCAACGTGCCGCCACCCAGGGGTTGTAATCGAGACCTGATGAAGAAGGGATTAAGACCGTAGATTACTGCTTGATTAATGTCCAGGGCGAAGTTGTAATCGAGACCTGATGAAGAAGGGATTAAGACCGCCGAAGCGGGGCAAGGAGGATCAACAGTCTCAGTTGTAATCGAGACCTGATGAAGAAGGGATTAAGACCCAATTACCGCCACCCCATTGGTGGCGTTGGGAATGTTGTAATCGAGACCTGATGAAGAAGGGATTAAGACTTCGGCGGCACTCTCAACTTTCACCGCATCCGGTAGTTGTAATCGAGACCTGATGAAGAAGGGATTAAGACCAAACTGGTCGGCAGATGCCAGAATAGCGTCTGCGTTGTAATCGAGACCTGATGAAGAAGGGATTAAGACGGTCCCGTAGGGGCGGGCATCGAAAAAATTTTCCGTTGTAATCGAGACCTGATGAAGAAGGGATTAAGACCCAAAATGACCAACATGCCCCTAGCGAGCTCTTCGTTGTAATCGAGACCTGATGAAGAAGGGATTAAGACTCGGCAGATGCCAGGATAGCATCTGCCTCCTCGAAGGTTGTAATCGAGACCTGATGAAGAAGGGATTAAGACACGCCCAACAGCACACGCCCCATGCGCTCACTGTAGTTGTAATCGAGACCTGATGAAGAAGGGATTAAGACTGGTTTTCGCCATAACATATTTCAATCAACATAATGTTGTAATCGAGACCTGATGAAGAAGGGATTAAGACAATAATACTCCGTCAGGTTGCCTGCAACAGTGCCGTTGTAATCGAGACCTGATGAAGAAGGGATTAAGACCTCGTGCCGCCACCTAACGTGGCGACTTTAAATAGTTGTAATCGAGACCTGATGAAGAAGGGATTAAGACGATGTAATCTTCCGCGACCTTATGCCCCTCTTTTCCGTTGTAATCGAGACCTGATGAAGAAGGGATTAAGACCATGCGTTCAACGCGGGCATTCCTATTGCCCGCCGTTGTAATCGAGACCTGATGAAGAAGGGATTAAGACCCAGGATTTCCCCCAGGTCCGTTTGGTTCTCGGTTGTAATCGAGACCTGATGCGTATTCCGGCCCAACGTGACCGGCGATTCCGTTTGATCGTGACCGATTTTGGCCTTCCGGCCGGAATCGGTGGTCACGATGCCGGAAATCGCGGTCACGTTCCCGGAATCACCTCAGCCGCGCTGGAATTTCTCAACCCCAACAGGCATAGAGCCGCCCTTTTACTTTCGAAGGGGGCGACATGCCGGCAAAGAGGAGTTCCATGCGACACATCACCGAGATTCTGCGCCTCAAGCACGAGGCGAAGCTCAGCCACGAGAAGATCGCCCGGGCGCTGGGCGTCTCCAAGGGCGTGGTCAGCAAGTACGTGAGCCTCGCCCAGGCGAAGGGCGTTGCTTGGCCGCTGCCCGGGGCGATGGACGAGGCGGCCCTGGAGCGGTTGCTGTTCCCCGCCCCCACGGCCCCGGCGCGCTTCGTGGAGCCGGACCTGCCGCGCCTTCACCACGAGCTCAAGCGCAAGGGGGTGACCCTGCAGCTGCTGTGGGCCGAGTACGTGGCGACCCACGGCGAGGCCGCTTACCGTTACAGCCAGTTCTGCCACCGTTACCGGCTCTGGCAGGGCCAGCAGCGGCGCAGCATGCGCCAGGTTCACCACGCCGGCGAGAAGCTCTTTCTCGACTACTGCGGCCCCACCGTTCCGGTGATCGACCCCGCCACCGGCGAGCTGCGCCAGGCGCAGGTGTTCGTCGCCGTGCTCGGCGCCTCCAGCTACACCTACGCCGAGGCCACCTGGACCCAGGCGCTGCCGGACTGGATCGCCTCCCATCAGCGCGCCCTGCGCTACTTCGGCGGCACCCCCGCGCTGTGGGTGCCGGACAACCTGCGCGCGGCGGTGAGCCAGCCCTGCCGCTACGCCCCCGAGCCCAACGCCACCTACGCCGAGCTGGCCCGCCACTACGGCGCCGCCATCCTGCCGGCGCGCCCTTACCAGCCGAAGGACAAGGCCAAGGTGGAGGTGGCCGTGCAAGTCGTGGAACGGTGGATTCTGGCCCGGCTGCGCCATCGCACCTTCCACTCCCTGGCGGCCCTCAACCAGGCCATACACGAGCTGCTGGAGTCACTCAACGGCCGCCCCTTCCAGCGCCAGCCCGACAGCCGCCGCGACCTGTTCGAGTCCCTCGACCGGCCGGCCCTCAAACCCCTGCCGCTGGTGCCTTACGAGTACGCCGAGTGGAAACAGGTCAAGCCCGGCATCGACTACCACGTCGAGTTCGGCGGTCGCCTCTACAGCGTGCCCCATGCGCTGGTCGGCCAGGTGCTGGAGCTGCGCGCCACCGCCACCAGCATCGAGGTGCTGCACCGGGGACACCGCGTCGCCGCGCACCCGCGCCAGGGCGCCGGCCGCTTCTCCACCCTCCCCGAGCACATGCCCAAGTCCCACCGCGAGCACCGCCAGTGGTCACCGGGGCGCTTCATGAACTGGGCCAAAGACATCGGCGTAGCGACGCTGCACGTGGTCGAACACCAGCTCAACAACCGGCCCCATCCCGAGCACGGCTACCGCGCCTGCCTGGGCCTGCTCAATCTCGCTCGGCGCTACAGCCGAGCGCGGCTGGAGGCGGCCTGTGCGCGGGCCTTGGCCATCCAATCACCGTCCTATCGCTCCGTCAGCTCCATCCTCGACAAGGGGCTCGACCGCCAGCCGCATGAGGCCCATGACGAGACCGCCGCGGCGCTGCCGGCCCACGGCAACGTGCGCGGTCCCGACTACTACAACTGAAACCCGTTACAACAGGAGACAAAACCATGCTCACCCAGCAAACCCTGGACAAGCTCCACACCCTGCGCCTCACCGGCATGCGCGAGGCCTTCGAACAACAGCTCGAACAGCCCGCCACCCACGATCTCTCCTTCGACGAGCGCTTCGCGCTGCTCGTCGACCGGGAGCTGCTCTACCGCGACAACCGCCGCCTCAGCCGTTTGCTCAAGGACGCCAAGCTGCGCCTTGCCGCCTGCATCGAGGATATCGACTATCGCCACCCCCGCGGCCTGCATCGTCCCCCAATGGCCGCGCTCGCCGAAGGCTCTTGGCTGCGCGCCCATCACAATCTCTGCCTCACCGGCCCCACCGGCACCGGCAAGACCTATCTCGCCTGCGCCCTCGGCAATCAGGCCTGCCGCCAGGGACTAGCCGTCCGTTACCTGCGCCTGCCTCGGCTGCTCGAACAGCTCGCCGTCGCCCGCGGCGACGGCTCCTATTCCCGGCTCATGAACCAGCTCGCCCGCACCGACCTGCTCATCCTCGACGACTGGGGCATCCAGCCGCTCACCGCCTCTCAGCGCAACGACCTCATGGAGTTGATCGAAGACCGCCACGGCCTGCGCTCCACCCTCATCGCCAGCCAGCTGCCGGTCGAGCACTGGCACGACTACCTCGGCGAGCCCACCCTCGCCGATGCCATCCTCGACCGCCTCCTGCACAACGCCCACCGGCTACCCCTGACCGGCGAGTCGATGCGCAAAACCACCGCCGGCTTGACCCAACGTGACCGGTCCAAGTAAAAAACCAACCTCCAGCGCGGCATGAGATCCCCGGCGGTCACGATCACCGGAATCAACGGTCACGTTCGCCGGAATGCGCACCTGATGAAGAAGGGATTAAGACGCCGTCTTTTCCATGCACTTCAAGGAAGCCAAACGTTGTAATCGAGACCTGATGAAGAAGGGATTAAGACTCCTCGGACCCAACTGCCTCCCATTCTGGGCTAAGTTGTAATCGAGACCTGATGAAGAAGGGATTAAGACAGCTGTAAACACCGAAGGCTGCTGCGCCGCTGAGTTGTAATCGAGACCTGATGAAGAAGGGATTAAGACCTCCCCTTCATGGGCTACACCCACCGCTGCTGATGTTGTAATCGAGACCTGATGAAGAAGGGATTAAGACACCCGGATCTCTCCGAGGTCCATTTGGTTTTCACCGTTGTAATCGAGACCTGATGAAGAAGGGATTAAGACAGCGCATTGATTACTGCCTTGTTGCCTTTCCCCAGTTGTAATCGAGACCTGATGAAGAAGGGATTAAGACCAAAGCCATTCGGCATCATCATACGTAGATACGTTGTAATCGAGACCTGATGAAGAAGGGATTAAGACTTTCGTTTTCAGTGGTGCTTTGACAATGTCTTGCCGTTGTAATCGAGACCTGATGAAGAAGGGATTAAGACGTTGTGGCCGGGCAGGTGAGAGGCTTGAGATTCAGTTGTAATCGAGACCTGATGAAGAAGGGATTAAGACCTTATGCCTCACCCGTATGCCATTAGGTAATACAGTTGTAATCGAGACCTGATGAAGAAGGGATTAAGACCACCCGCAGTTCGTTGGTGTTGATCGATGCGATACGTTGTAATCGAGACCTGATGAAGAAGGGATTAAGACAGATAAGTTAGCCCTAGTTAGAATAGCCCTAGAGTTGTAATCGAGACCTGATGAAGAAGGGATTAAGACTTCTTCGGGATGACGAAGCTATCGCCAACCTCCGTTGTAATCGAGACCTGATGAAGAAGGGATTAAGACCAGGCGGAGACCGACGTATTCCACGCCATCATCTGTTGTAATCGAGACCTGATGAAGAAGGGATTAAGACCTTTAGTCCCTATTGGAGTTTTTGCTGGATCGAAGTTGTAATCGAGACCTGATGAAGAAGGGATTAAGACGACTGCAATTTCCCAGCATTGCCTCCAAGAGAGGTTGTAATCGAGACCTGATGAAGAAGGGATTAAGACAACAGAGGCAACAGCTCAGGTAGGGTGGATAAGGCATTGGAACAAAATAAATCTGCCATATGAATGCTACGGCAGGATCGTATAATTCCATTCGCCATGGAAGGCATGGCGCTGTATTTTGAGGCCGTCCATTTCCGCGTCGGTGACCTTGATCCCTTTGGGATATTCGCTATCGTCCAGTTCGCAATAGACCCGCAAGCCTTTGCGATTGGTCGTCGAGGCAATCAAATTCACCACGACCTCGTGACTGATGAGCGGACGACCGCGCCAATTCATCGTGATAAAGGAAAATAGGCGATGCTCAATCTGGTTCCATTTGCTGGTTCCCGGCGGGAAGTGACACACCGTGATGGCCAGTCCTAACTCGGTGGCTAATGCCTGAAGCTCCCGCTTCCATAAGCGCACACGCGAGCCATTGCTCCCACCGCCATCGGCCGTAATCAACAAGTGCCGTGCCTTCGGATAACACGGTGCGCCCATGGAGTGCCACCAGCGGCGAATACTTTCCACCGCGAATTGCGCGGTGTCGTGATCCGTCCCGACATTGACCCAGCCGATATTCAACGTCGGATCGTAAATGCCATACGGTGCCACCTTCCCCAGTTCGGGGTCTTGAAAATCATACACCCGAACGGCTTCCGGCTGCCCTTCGGGGCGCCATTCCAGGCCCTGTTGCTTGAAATTCCCGACCAGTTCCTTCTTCTTGGTGTCCACCGAGATGACCGGATCGCCCCGCCCTTGGAACTGCTTCACCTGGGTGTAGATATGCTCGAACTGGGCATTGCGATCCGGATGCGAACCGCCCTCCAAGGTTTTTCGATTACCTTGCAGGCTATAGCCCAGCGCGCGGAGCAGTTCGCCCACCATCCGATGGCTGGTTCGGTGCCCCATCTCAGTGAGGGCTTCGGCCAATTGCCGCGTGCTCTTACACGTCCAACGCAACGGGGATTCCGGATCCCCGCGCGTCACCGGATCAATCAATCGCTCCAAATCGGCCTTCAGGGTGGAGTCCTGGTCAACCGTCCGTTTCCGGCCTGCCCCCTTCCGGCGAATACGGCCCTGAGGCAAGGCATTCTGTTGTTCCAACTCTTGGCAGCCTTGACGAATCGCCTCTCGACATAAACCGGTTTCCCGTGACACGGCCGAGATTCCGCCTCGGCCAATCGCCAGCGCCTCCGCCCCGGCAACCAAGCGCCGCAGACGCTCGTCCAGGTACCGATCGAGTTTCTCAAAGCGCTTCTTGATTGCGGCATGTTCCATACCGCAACTTTAAAACAAACCCCTCAGTATTTGGAAGAGTTATTTTGTTCCAATGCCTAAGCGTAGCGCATCCACCTCCGCGCCGACTCGGAGAGCAGCGAAGCTGAATTTGGCGGATGCGCTGCCGCTTATCCGCCCTACGATCCTCCATGAAGGAGCACAAGGAAGTCGAGCGAAGCGAGCGAGTGCGACGCCCCCCGCGAAGCCGTAGGCCCGGATGTTTTGTCGGAGTCCGCGGCTTCATCGCGGGCGGAGACAAAACATAAGGGAACCGACACGGCGTCGAGTCATTGTGGGAGCCTTGGCGGAGTGCGTCGCTTAAGAGACGGACGAAGCCGAGGCGGACGCAGGACGGCGCGGGCCGCCGAAGGCAAAGACGTCGCCACAATTTGCTCCCGAGGGTGACTGGGATGTCCCGTCGGGTTTCGCAAAAAATGGCGACGCTCCAGTTTCTTTTTCAAGACAGACTCTGACTTGTGCGTGTTGTAATTGGGACCTGATGAAGAAGGAATTAAGACGTTATCGCCATTCCCCCTGCAGTCCTTTCCAATCCAGAAATGAGCCTGAAGGAGGGTTCTGAGTGAACCTGTTCAGGCGGCGGGTTGTTGGGCAGTGTTGATGTATTGGAACAGTTCGGTGCGCGCCTGGTTGAGGAGTCGCGCGGCCTCATTGTCGCTGATGGCGTAGGCGATTTCATCCAGTTGTTTGAAGGAGATGCCGGGCTTGAGGTACTGCTCGGCCTCGGGCAGGGATTTGAGTTTTTCGTAGGGGGTCATGAGATTGGCGTAGGGATAGCGCTTGCGCCGTTTGCCCTTGGCGTCGACGACCGCCTCGGGGAAGAGGCAGGGGCGGTGGAAGTTGAGGTAGGGGGTAAGGACGCCGCTGGAGAAGGTGTTGACCCGCGCGGCGAAGCGTCCGGGGATGTGGGCATAGCCGAGGTGCTTGCGCACGACGGAGCCGTTCTTGCTTTCGACGAGGGCGTTGTCGTTGGTCTGGCGGGCGCGGGACTTGGTGAAGTCGATGCGCAGTTTCTCCAGGAGTTGGGCGACCCGGTGGTTGATGTACTCCGAGCCGTTGTCGGAGTGGAAGCCGCGGATGACGAAGGGGAAGCTGTCGAGGAGCGGGTTGAGCGCCGGGATGAGGAAGTGCTCGCTGATCCGTTCGACGCTGACGACGCACTGCATCTGGGTGGCCTCGTCGACGGCGTTGAGGTGGTAGAGGCCCTTGATGCCATCGAGATCGCCCTGATGGACGGAATCGACGCGCAGGAAGCCGGGGCGTCCGTCCGGAAAGGGTTTGCGGCGCTCGCCGATGGCCACGGGCGTGGGTCGGGTCTTGTCGTGGTGAGTGCGCTGCCGTCGATAGGCCGTGGAGTGGCGGAGGTTGTAGAGGCCGCCGTTGGAGATGCGGGCGAGGCGGACGAAGCGTTGATCCGAGAAGACGTGGAAGGCGCGCTCGCAGAGCTTGCGGGTGGCGGGGCCGGAGAGGGTGCCGTGGAGGGCATCGAGTTCGGCCAAGAGCACGGCATCGGCGGGCAGATAGCGACGCTGAAAGGCGTTGGCCGGCCGACCGCGGTGGTCGCGTACCCGTCCCGTTCGGCGGTACTGCGCGATCAGGCGGGTGATCTGGGCGCGGGAGAAGCCGCTGACCTTGATCAGGTAATCCCGGACGATCCCCTTGTCGGCCTTGCCGAGGCGCAAGTAGCCGAGCTGACAGAGCGAGGACTCGATCCAGCCATAGGCCTCCGGGCGGGAGGGTACGGTGAAGTCCAGCGGTGAGGCGCCCTCCAGGAAGGCCCGGATCTCGTCGAGGGTTTGAAGGCGTTGGGTATGCAGTTTCACGATCATCCTCCGATGATCCCAAAACCCACCCCTTCAGGCTCACCTTCCGGTGGAATCACGCCCCTCCTTCAGGCTCATCTTCCGTTGGACAAGGCTCCTGCTGGCAGCAGCCTGCCTATTGCACTAGACTGGGCGCCGTAACCGGCGGTTCGGTCGTATCCACGGGCAGTTGAGGTCGAAGCGTCGGGTTGAGGGCAGGCCCCCGGCTCCGAAGTCTGTTTGAATGAGTTTCTTCCCGCCACCACCGGTCTCGACGCGCCCCCCCTTCTGTACGAACATCGACCTCGGGCGAGGGTGAGTCCCTTTCGGCCGTTCGCCGACCATTTCCCGGCCTGTCACGATGCGTATCGAATTACAAAGTCTGACCGTCGCCCTTGCCTATGCCGCGGCAGGACTCGGCACCTCGACGCTGCTCGCGGGATACAGCTTTTTCCCTTCGCCTTTCTGGCCGCCGGCCGGCATCGCCCTGGCGGCGGCGCTACTGGGCGGCGCCCGGCTGTGGCCCGGCATCTTCGCCGGGGCTTTCTTCGTCAATTGGCGACTGTTCGGCGAACCGTTTCCGCTGGCGGCGGCCATATCCCGGGTCAACGTCGCCACCCCGGTTCTCGGCGCGCTCCTCGTCCGCTGGACGACGCGGTCCAAACAGCCGTTCTTCAGGCTGCGCCACGTGGTCTGTTTCGTCGTTTTCGGCGCGCTCGTACCAGCCTGCCTTGCCGCTTCCGCCGGGATCGCCCTCGCGGTCGCCTCCGGTCTCGTTCCGCTGAGAGGTGTCGACAGCGCCTGGTGGCGCTGGACGCTTTCCGAGGCGGGCGGCATTTTTCTTCTGGGACCGACGCTGATCCTGTGGTGCGGCAGGCGTCGCCAGCGCCGGCTGCCGGGAAAACCTGGGGAGGCTGTCACGGTGGCGGCCTCGACGCTGGTCTTCGCCGCCGCCGTATTTCTGGGAATCCGTGCGCCCACGCACCCGTTCGAGGGACTTCCCTACCTGCTGTTCGCCCCGATTCTGTGGCTGACCGTGCGCAGTTCCCTGCATGCGGCCACCGCCCTGTTGTCGGCCGTGGCGCTGATCGCGATCGGCGGCACCCTGCTGCGGCATGGGCCGTTCCATCTCTTGGGAAGCACTCAGCCCTTGCTGAACGTGGGTTTGCTGGTGGTGGCCCTGGGGACCTCCACGCTGGCCACGGGGGCCCTGGTCAGCGAACGCCGCGCCGCCGAAGAGAAACTGCTGCGGATGAACGAGACCCTCGAACGGCGCGTGGCGGAGCGCACCGAAGAGCTGCATTACCGCGCCACCCACGATGGCCTCACCGATGTATGCAACCGCGCCTACTTTTTCGAACGGGGCGAGGCGACGCTCGCCGAGGCGCGCGATTCCGGCCGGCCCCTGGCGGCCCTGATCATCGACGTCGACGATCTGAAAGTCATCAACGACAGCTACGGCCATCACATGGGCGATGCCGCCATCACCCGGGTCGCCGAAGCCTGCCGTGCCGGGCTGCGGGCGGGCGACCTGGTCGGCCGGATCGGCGGCGACGAATTCGCCGCACTCCTGCCGGATACGGACGAGGCCGACGCCCGCCGGGTTACCGCCCGGATCGCCCGAATACTGCGGTCGGCTTCGGCTTCCGAACCCGGCGTCGGAGCCAGCATAGGCGTGGCGGTGCGCGAAGAATCCGACACCGGGCTGGACGCATTGCTGCGCCGGGCCGATGCCGCCATGTATGCGGAGAAGCAAAGCCGTTCCGGCGGGGAGCCGTAACGATGGCGCAGGCCCATGCCGCCCGCCGGGAGCTCCGCCTGGCTTGCAGGATCGAGTTTTCCGGCAGTTCGACGATCAGCGGCAACACACGGGATCTGTCGCCCGTGGACGTCTCTCTGCAAAGCGCCGCCTTGCTGACACCGGGTCCACGCCGCCCCAAGCCGGGAGACAGGGGCGTACTCACCCTCACCATCCGCGGTCCCGGCCTGCCCAAAGCCTTGCTGAAAATTCCCTGCCGCGTGGCCTTCATCAACGGCAACATCCTCAATTTGCAGATCACGACCGCAGGCCTGGACACCCGCCAGCAGGAAACCTTCGATCTGCTGTTCAAACGCTGAACTACCGGTTTTCGAGGCGATTGAAATCGAACAGCGATGCTTCCACCGGGTCGGCCCGACGGAAGGCTTCGTGCACGGCATCGCTTTGCGCCCAGAAACGCGGATCCGTGCGCCGGACGGCGAAACGGGCGGCGAGCGCCGCATAATCCTGCTCCGACCGGAGACGGCTGACGAGATCGACGAACGCCGCCAGCCGGTTGCTCCGGAGCCGGTAGAAGGCATTGGGATAGGCGCCGATGAAGCCGGATGCGACCAGCAGGGTGTCCTCGTCGGGCAGACGCCGGTTTGCCTCGGAAAACAGTTCGGAAATGTTGCTGTGGGCGCTGTTTCGGATCAGAGTGTAATGGCGGCCGACGCCATCCACACCCTGGACGGTCAGGAAACTCGATTCGGGCAGGAAGGAAAGCACCCTGCCCCGCAAACCGGCGAGTTTTTTCAAGAGGTCGGCGTTAGGGTCGTCCCGCGCGCTTTCGGCGAGGTCGTGGCGATGATCCAGCACCGGCGCGAGATGCGCTTTCCAGAGTCCGAACAGTTCCGGTAAGGGGTCGCCGGTCCGGTATTCCACGCCCGTGCGCTGGGTGAAATAGGCCTTGCTGCCGTTGAGATAGGACTTCACTTCATCTCCCGCCCCGCGATACCAGAGGTCGCGCACCGCGTTGCGGTCGCCCCCCGGCAGCAGGGCGAGGAAATTCAGCTCTCCCTCCATCCGCAGAAAGTCCATGTAGAGCCGGGCCTCCAACTGGTGCGCGGTGTTGCCGTAGACGTCGAAGCCCGCCACCAGAAGGTAGTGGATGCGCTCCAGCAAGGTGTAGCCCATGATGAGGGCGGTCTGCGGCCGGTCGCCGAGCAGTCCCTTGACCACGCTGGCACTGTCGAAATGGCGGAACACGGTGAGCGCGGCGTTCGCGTTGTTCCCGTCGCCGTCCCACAGCATGGACAGACTCGGGCTGTTGCTGCCGGTGAACCGCCGATTCGCCATTTCCGATTTGCGCCGCAGGTAGTCGGTCTGTCCGCGCGAATACGACAGCCATTTGGTGAGCAGCGCATTGCTCTGCTGTTCCGTCGGCAGACTGACCTCCTTCAGCACGTCGGCCAGGAAGCCCGAGGTTTCGTTGAACACGGGGATATCCGGGTGCATGAACCCGATCCAGAAGTGATCGGTGATCACGTTGAGCGCCACCTGGCCCCGGCACACCGGCCCTTTGATGAAATTCATGACGGTGAACTGCGCCTCGTCGAGCAACAGGCGGTAACGCGAACGCACCGGAATTTGTTCGAACGCGATGAACGGATTCGCCGAGACCTTCGGATCGTAGGACGGCAACGCCTTGACGGCATAGGGCTCATCCAGGAACCACGCCTTGATGCGCGCCATGCGTGCCGCGTTCAGGGCGTAGGGCATGTGGGTCTT
Organism: Methylococcus sp. ANG; assembly: GCF_040730495.1. Classification (NCBI taxonomy): domain Bacteria; kingdom Pseudomonadati; phylum Pseudomonadota; class Gammaproteobacteria; order Methylococcales; family Methylococcaceae; genus Methylococcus; species Methylococcus sp. ANG. The sequence continues at coordinate 869,223 of NZ_CP160399.1, forward strand.
GGAGACCAGGGCCGGGCGATGCGGCCGCAGGCGGTAGTAGACCCGCGCCACGCCCGGATCGTCGTAGGGGCGGCGGGTCGCGACGAGGTCGATGGGCCGGCCCGGCGGCGTGCGGGACCGGACGAGTTCGAAGTAATCGCCAGGCGGAAGCTCGTCGAAATAGAGATGGGCCAGGAACCAGTGTTCGTACAGGTAGCGGCTCATCAGCCGCGTCTTGGCATCGGCACCGTTGAGGAATGCTTCCCAGCGGGCGATCTGGTCGCGCTGCGCCTCGGTGAGGGAAGGCTCCGGGGCGGCGGGGCCGCCAGCCTCCAGCCACGCCGTGACCGTGCGGTTTTCCCGCTCGGAGAGCGGCGGAAGGCCGTAAGGCATGCCCCATTCGGGGTGCTCCGATTCGAAGCGGCCGATCTCCTCGATGGCCGGGCACTGCTGGCTGCGGTCCAGGGAGAAATCGTAGCGATCCTGTGGCAGCAAGCCGTATTGGGGGAACTCGAACCGGCGCTTGAGCGCCAGCAGGCGCGCCAAGACGCCCGCTTCCCGATTGGGCTCGGCGGCGGGGCTGCGCTCGTTGAGCACGGGGTGGAATCCCTTGGTTCGCCATTCGGCGTTGCTGGCGGCATCCTGGAACAAGCGGGTCGGTTCGGCCGCCAGCAGGCGGGCGGCATCGTAGACCCATTCGCCGTTGGCGCCGCGCGTCACCCCCTCGTAGCTTCCCAACTGCAACTGGCAGGGCGCATCGTAGCAGGCGTGGCAAACCACGCAGCGGCTGTCGAGGATGGGTTTGACGTCGCGCCGGTACTCGATGGGCAGTGCCGCCGTGCTCCGGGATTGGTCGAAACGGCCGGGATCCGGCGCGCCGTAGCGCTGATCCAATTGATACCGGCCATAGGCGGCGCAGCCGGCAATGAGGGCGACGAGGAAAAGCGCGACAAAGTTACGCATTCAGAAATCTCCGGAAGCAAGGCACGGCATTTTGCCCCTATAGCGGGGGCGTCAACGGTACATCCGTGCTAACACGGCCGGGCTCGGTCGGCGTTAACGCCAAGGACCCGACAAGGTCACTTCGAGCAGTTCGGACGGAAGAGCGGGATCGTCCGCATCAGTGACCAGATAGATTCGCCCATTGGTGCTTCGAGCGGCGCAAATCCCCTCGACTTTGGCGCTGCACATGCCGCCATCGGCATTGCGCAACTCGGTCCAGCGGCATCGCCCACCTTCCTCGAGAACGCCGACAGCCGACCCAGCCACGCTGCCGTCAGTGACGGCGTCGGGCGAATTTTCCGCCGATGCGACATAGAACATGCCGCAATGCGTAGCTGTGGCGTCAGTAAATGTCAGCCTTACACCGTCGAGGGTTCCCAGTTCGTACTGCACGACTCGATGTAATTCGGGGACACGGTGAAACTCGGGTGCTCGTAAATAGGCTTCGAGTTCCGACCATGCAATATCGCAGGCGGCATCCAGGGGTAAGAAACCGTCACGCGCTTCTCCATTTCCGCGGTTGAAGAAACGCACCCAGCCGTCGGTGAACACGACGCCCTCAAGATTCAGTTCGCTGCCGCTAAATGTCTTGGTCGCTCGAAAGCGGCGGTACAGCCCGGTCGCGGGGGTGATCTCGATGGCGCCGGAGGCGGACACCGTCACTATCGACTCACGCCGGGTTTTCGATCCCGAGCCGAAAACCAGCAACAGGTCGCCATCTGGGCCGGGAACCGTCAGGCACGCTTCCAGATCGAGCTTCAAGCCTTTGTTGCCTCGCACATCGTCGAACTGTCGAAGGCCACCTTCCCCCGCCGGCAACGGCAAAGCATCGACGCGGCCGTGCTCGGGATCGATCAGCGCGATGAAATTGGCGTCATCCTGAACGACGGCGAGCCGGTTTTCGAACCAAGTCAGGCTCGATCCCGCCCGGACGTGATCGGGACGATCCAGTGAAGCATCGGGCCCATTGGTGTAAAGGAGGGGAACCCGAGTCAATACGGTTGCCGTCAAGGAGGAATCGCGCAACGAGGAAATGCGTGAGATCACGTCTCACTCCTGTTCAATAGGAAGCTTCGCGTCACGGGCTTGTGCCGGCAGTGCATGGCTTTCCTGCCGTGCCAAAACGTACCATTTTCCGCTGTTCAGATGACGTATTGTTGTCGATCTTGTCCAAGGAGACTCGCTCATGTTCAAGAAAATTTCGTTCGGCGCCACGGTAGCCGGCGTGCATGGAGTCACCAAAAAGCACGGGACCGGTCAGGATGGGGCTTTGTCCGGAGCCGCCGTCGGTGCGGCGGCAGAGGCCATCGAGAAGCGCCGTCAACAATAAGGACAAGAATCCTGAAGGTGCGGCCTTGGGGAGGCACCGTCCGTGGTGCCGGGTAAGGATTTCGTAACAATTCCAGGGTAAAAAGGAAATCGACCCTGAGGCAAGGCATCTCACCGCCATTCTGTCATACCCTACCCTCGGGGTGCTCGCGTTTTCGTTGCCCGCTTCTCTGCGCGATGCCTGTCACCGCGGCCGGTCGTGAATCTTCCGCTCACGGGCATCTTTCTGGATTCCATCTTTCAGTGGCTGCTCTACGGCGTTTCGCATCGGGGGGCGACGATCGTAGTGGGGGCCGACACTGATTTTTTGCGCCTTACGCGCAGGCCCGTGCGTTCTCGAATCGGCTCGTGCGTCTGCGCAACTGAATGCACAGCAGGAAAGGCGAAAGGAAAACCCAAGAGCGATTCGCAGCGCCGGCCGCATAAGCAAAGAGTTTCACAGACGAGGATTGAAAAGTCATGAATACAAGAACGCAAACAACACGCATGAATACGTCCGCAGCAACCAGCACCCCGCCTGAAACAGATGTGCGCACTGGTATGCAGGCTGCGGACCTGCGGCAGGCGATTACGGATCATCTGCGCTATTCCATCGGGCGCCTGGCGGCGGTGGCGAGCCCGCACGATTACTACCGGGCACTCTCCCTGGCGGTGCGCGACCGCATGCAGCACCGCTGGATCAACACCACACAGACCTATTTCGACCTGAGCCGAAAAGTCGCCTGCTATCTCTCGGCGGAGTTTCTCATGGGTCCGCATCTGGGCAACAATCTGGTGAATCTTGACATCGAGCTGGCGGCGCGCGGCGCATTGGCGGAACTCGGCCAGGACCTCGATGTCATCCTCGCCTGCGAGGAGGAGCCGGGGTTGGGCAACGGCGGCCTGGGAAGGCTCGCCGCCTGTTACCTCGATTCGCTGGCCACCCTGCAGCGACCGGCGATCGGCTATGGCATCCGCTACGAATTCGGGATCTTCGACCAGGAGATCCACGACGGTTGGCAGATGGAGATCACCGACAAGTGGCTGCGCTATGGCAATCCCTGGGAGATCGCCAAGCCCGAGGTCGCCTATTACGTCAACTGGGGCGGCCACACCGAACGTTACCAGGATGAAGCGGGTTGTGATCGCGTGCGCTGGGTCCCTCAGCGGGTGGTGAAGGGCACGGCCTACGACACCCCGATCCAGGGCTACCGCGTCAACACCTGCAACACCTTGCGGCTTTGGAGCGCCGAAGCCGTCGAATCGTTCGATTTCCAGGCCTTCAATACTGGCGATTACTATCAGGCGGTGACAGACAAGCTGGTGTCGGAGACAGTCACCAAGGTGCTCTATCCCAACGATGAACCCGAAATCGGCAAGCGGCTGCGCCTGGCCCAGCAGTATTTCTTCGTCTCCTGTTCCCTGCAGGACATGCTGCACCTGCTCGAGTTGGCCGGTGAACCGGTGGAGCGGTTCGCGCAGCGCTTCGCCGTGCAGCTCAACGACACGCATCCTTCCATCGGCGTCGCCGAACTCGTGCGTCTCCTGGTGGACGAGAGGGGTCTGGATTGGGACGCGGCCTGGGCCATCACCGTGGAAACCTTCGGCTACACCAACCACACGCTGCTGCCCGAGGCGTTGGAAACCTGGCCTTTGCCCATGTTCGCCGAACTGTTACCGCGACATCTGGAGATCATCTACGAGATCAATCAACGTTTCCTGGATGAAGTGCGCGCCAAATTCCCCGGCGATGAGGCGCGTGTGGCGCGTATGTCCCTGATTGGCGAGGAAGGCGACAAGCGCGTGCGCATGGCCCACCTCGCCACCGTCGGCAGTCACGCCGTGAACGGTGTGGCCGCGCTGCATTCCGACCTGCTCAAGGCCAGCGTGCTCAAGGATTTTTATGAGCTTTGGCCGGAGCGCTTCAGCAACAAGACCAATGGGGTCACGCCGCGGCGTTTCCTGGCGCTCGCCAATCCGGGCTTGCGGGCGTTGCTCGACCGCACCATCGGCGACCGGTGGCCGGTGGAGCCGGCCGAACTGCGCAAGCTCGAGGCCCATGTCGACGACGCGGCATTCCTGCGCGACTGGCGCGCCGTGAAGCACGCCAACAAGCAGCGTCTCGCCGCCTATGTCCGCGCAAACACCGGCATCGAGCTGGATCCCGACTGGTTGTTCGACGTCCAGGTCAAGCGCATCCACGAGTACAAACGCCAGCATCTGAATGTGCTGCACATCGTCACCCTCTACCGCCGGCTCAAGGAGAATCCGAGTCTGGACGTGCCGCCGCGCGCCTTCATCTTCGGCGGCAAGGCCGCGCCGGGTTATTTTCTGGCCAAACGCATCATCAAGTTGATCAATGCAGTCGCCGAGACGATCAATGCCGACCCGGAGGTGAACACGCGCATGAGAGTCGCCTTCGTGCCCAATTTCAACGTGCAGAACGCGCACCTCATCTACCCGGCTGCCGATCTGTCCGAGCAAATCTCCACCGCCGGCAAGGAAGCTTCCGGTACCGGCAACATGAAGTTCATGCTCAACGGCGCGCTCACCATCGGCACGCTGGACGGGGCCAACGTCGAAATGCGCGAAGAGGCCGGCGCGGACAACTTCTTCCTGTTCGGCCTAACGGCAAAGGAAGTGGAGCAGGTCAAACGCGAAGGCTACCGGCCGGGCGACCATGTCGCCGGCAACGCCGAACTGCGCGCGGTCCTGGAACTCATCGGCGGCGGTCACTTCACGCGAGGCGACAGCGAAGTGCTTCGCCCGCTGGTCGAGAACCTGATCGAGTCCGATCCTTTTCTGGTATTGGCCGACTACGCCGCCTATGTCGCCTGCCAGGAGCAGGTCAGCGAGGCATGGCAGGACGCGGAACGCTGGACGCGCGGCTCGATCCTCAACACCGCACGCAGCGGCAAATTCTCCTCCGATCGCGCCATCGCCGAATACTGCGAGGAGGTCTGGAACGTGCAACCGGTGACGGTGAAGTTGTAAGCGCCGCGGCCGTTTTTACTCTTGAGGTGAGGCGGAGATGAACACCGGTGTTGTCCAAAAGGGGTCGAGCGCGCCTCTTGGCGCCACCGTTCGTGACGGCGGCGTCAATTTCAGCGTGTTTTCAAAGAACGCCACCCTCGTCGAGCTATTACTGTTCGACGATGAGAATGCCGCGAAGCCGGTAAGGATCATCGCGCTCGATCCTCGCCGGCACCGTACCTATCACTACTGGCATGCCTTTGTCCCGGACCTCGAGCCGGGGCAGGTCTACGCGTACCGGGCCCATGGGTCCTTTGCGCCGGAACAGGGCTTGCGATTCGATGGCGAGAAGGTTCTCCTCGATCCTTATGGTCTCGCCGTAGCGGTCCCCGACGCCTACAACCGAAAAGCCGCGAGCCGGCCCGGCGGCAATGCGGCGGTGGCGATGAAAAGCGTCGTGGCCGACCCCGGCCGCTATGACTGGCAAGGCGACGTGCCGCTGAGGCGGCCCTTCGCGGAGACGGTGATCTACGAACTGCACGTCCGCGGTTTCACTCGCGATCCCAGTTCGGGCATCGCCTCCGAAAAGCGAGGGACCTACTCCGGGTTGATCGAAAAGATTCCCTATCTGAAGGATCTGGGGATCACCGCCGTCGAGCTGTTGCCGGTGTTTCAGTTCGACCCGCAGGACGCTCCGCAAGGCCGCGTGAACTACTGGGGCTACCAGCCGGTCTCCTTTTTTGCGCCGCATCATGCCTACGGTTCGCGGAAGGGACCCCTCGATGTGCTCGATGAGTTTCGCGACATGGTCAAGGCACTTCATCGCGCCGGCATCGAAGTCATCCTCGATGTGGTCTTCAATCATACGACGGAAGGCGGCCAGGACGGGCCGACCTTGTGCTATCGCGGCCTGGCCAATGACTTCTATTACATTCTCGAAAAGGATAAATCGCGGTACGCCGACTACACCGGCTGCGGCAACACGCTGAACGCCAACCAGCCGATTGTACGCCGGCTGATCCAGGACAGCCTGCGCTACTGGGTCACGCAGATGCACGTCGATGGCTTCCGTTTCGATCTCGCGGCGATCCTGTCGCGCGACGAGGCGGGTCATCCGCTGCCAAACCCGCCGGTACTCTGGGACATCGAGTCAGATCCCCTGTTGGCGGGCACCAAATTGATCGCGGAAGCCTGGGATGCCGCCGGACTCTATCAGGTGGGAAGCTTCGTCGGCGATACCTGGCAGGAATGGAACGGCCGTTTCCGCGACGACGTGCGGCGGTTCCTGAAGGGCGACAAGGGTACGGTATCCCCCCTGGCCTCGCGCTTGCTGGGCAGTCCGGACATCTACGGCCACGAGGAACGAGAAGCCGAACAAAGCGTGAATTTCGTCACCTGTCATGACGGCTTCACTCTCAACGACCTGGTTTCCTATAACGAAAAGCACAACGAGGCCAACGGCGAGGACAATCGCGACGGCGCGAACGACAACCTGAGTTGGAACTGTGGCGCGGAGGGGCCGAGCGACGACGCAGCGATCGAAGCGCTGCGCAACCGCCAGGTGAAGAATTTTCATGCCCTGGAGTTGCTGGCAGCCGGCACTCCGATGCTGCTCATGGGTGACGAGGTGCGCCGATCCCAGCGAGGCAATAACAATGCCTATTGCCAGGACAACGAGATCAGCTGGTTCGACTGGAGCCTATTGGAACGACATGCCGACATCCACCGGTTCGTCCGGCAGCTCAATGCCTTTCGGCATCGCCGCGATGTGGTCGCGGAACAAGACCGGTTCAGTCTCAATGAACTCTTGCGCCGGGCGCAGATCCACTGGCATGGCGTGGCGCTCGACCGCCCGGACTGGAGCGAGGACTCGCACACCCTCGCTTTCACGTTGCGCAGCGTGCATGCCCGTTTTCTCTTCCACGGGATGCTCAACGCCTATTGGGAACCCTTGGCGTTCGAATTACCCCCCGTGCCTGCAGAAAGCCGGCAAACCTGGCGGCGCTGTATCGACACCGCCCTTGCTTCACCCGACGATATCAACTCTTGGGAAAAGGCGCCGTTGGTAGGGCAGGCCACGTATGTAGTGAAGCCACGCTCGGTGGTCCTGCTCGCGCTGGCGCTTCAAGAGGCCACTTAAGCATCCTCTCATCGACGCCAATCAGCCGCGACCTTCGGGCTATACACTCGAAGCCCGAAATCACGGATCGCGAGCGATGGGTGAGTTTCTCCACCAATCGCGTTCACCCTTACTCGCCGAGCTGTTTGGAAGCGACGAAGAGTGTGGACGGTTTTGCCCGATCGCCCTGCAGAACGATTCCCCCGTTGGTTGGCTTCGAGGTGGCGCACAATCATGCACACCGCTTCGACCTGCTCCGGAGAGTCTGCCTATTCGGCCAGAACGGTGAGCGTGAGCGGCTGATCGGTCGCCCGCAACACCTGCGGGATGCGCTTCTCTAGATCCAGCAAGGACGCCGCCGCAGAGCTGACGCCGATCTTGGTTTCCTCCGCGCGATCAACTATCCTCCCGCCGGGATCGGTCGCACCGACCGGCCGCCTTCCCGTCCATCGACCCGAAACCGGATATCAATCGCATGCGCCATAAATTACGCGGCATCTTCGTCCTGAGCCTGGCCGCAGCCGCCGCCGGTTGTTCGAGTCTCCAGTCGGCCTCCGACACCGCCAAGGCAGCGGCGGTCGAACCGGCACCCGATGCCGGCTTCATCGCGCATCCCGAACGCCAGACCAAACGCGCGGACCTGCCGTTCCAGAAAGTCTGGATCAAGCCCGGATTCGACAAAAGCGGCTACCGAGAGCTGGTGGTCGCACCGGTGAACACCCAGTACATGATGGAAATGGACTGGCTGCACAACCTGAGTTCGGCGGCATGGGTCAGCGACGTCAAATCCGATATCGCGGAACTGGGCCACTATTTTCACGACCAGGTCGTGAAAGCGTTCAAAGAGGATCCCAAACACCGTTTCAAGGTCATCGAGCGCGCGGGCCAGCACAAGGAGCCGGCTCTGCGCCTGGAACTCGCGTTGATCGAGATCGACCCATCCATGCCGGTGCTGCACGCCCTCAGCTGGGCCGGACCGATCGGCACCGGCAGCGCGGCGGGCGCCGTCAATCAGCGCCGGGCCGCCTTCGAAGGCCGGTTGCGCGACCTGCGGACCGGCGAGGTGGTCGCGACCTTCGCCGACCGCGATATGGCGGATGTCGGCCCGCTGGACCTGACCCGCCTGACCTGGTACGGCCCCGCCAAGGGCATCATGGACCGCTGGGCCGAGCAGTTCGTGCAGATCGCCAACCGCAAGCCCGGCGAGGTGGTCACCGATCCCACGGCCTTCACCGTGCGGCCTTTCTGAAATCCGCGACCGGCAGGGATGGAACACGAAATCGCTTACACTCCCGCCGAAGCACGGGCTGCAGCCCCGATCACCGCCTTCCGCACACATCCCGACCGCCCGGCTGAGCGCGTCTTGCTCGCGGCCTTGCTGCTCACGGCGGCGGGCTGCGCCGGGCTGAAGCCGCATTCACCGCCGCCGGCCCGAGTCGAATCCGAAGTTCGGATCCCCGGCATGCCCGATGTGAGGACGTGGGGCGACGAATTCAGCCCAGCGTTCCAGCAGGATCTGGTCGAATCGATAGGCCAAGAAGAGCGTAGCGGCCTGTTTCGACAAAACGGGACCGTGGACTTCCTGGCGATTTCAGGCGGAGGCGGCGACGGCGCTTTCGGTGCGGGGCTGTTGTGCGGCTGGAGCGCGGCGGGCAACCGGCCCGGCTTCAAGATAGTCACCGGCATCAGCACCGGCGCCTTGACCGCGCCCTTCGCCTTTCTAGGAGTCTGTCGGACTTTCCGGTTCTGGTTCGAACCGGATTGGAGGGGCGGAAGTCCGCTGTTTCCGTTAACATAGCGGCCTATTCCGGATAGATCGCGACAAGGTGAGACCCGATGAGCCGCTTCATCCCCGTCAATCGCCACCAGCAGTATCTGCTACCGCCCTCGGTTGACGAATGGCTGCCAGCCAACCACCTGGCACGGTTCCTCGTCGAGGTCATCGATCAGCTGGATTTAAGTCGACTGACGAGCCGCTACTCGGGGCGCGGGTCGGCGGCGCACCATCCGTCGGTACTACTGGCCCTGCTGGTTTATGGTTATGCCACCGGGGTGTTCTCCAGCCGCAAGATTGAGCGGGCCACCTACGATTCGGTGGCCTTCCGCTTTCTGTCGGCGGAAACCCATCCCGATCATGACACCCTGGCCCACTTTCGCAAGACCTTTCTGGGGGAGCTGGAGGACCTGTTCGTTCAGGTCTTGAGCCTGGCGCAGGCGATGAAGCTGGTGAGGCTCGGGCAGATTTCCCTGGACGGGACCAAGATTAAGGCCAACGCCTCCAAGCACAAGGCCTTGTCTCATGGCCACATCGAGAAGTTGGAAGCGCAGTTGCGGGAGGAGGTGCAGGCCTTGTTGCAGAAGGCGGCGGAGGCCGACGGGGCGGAGGAGCCGGACGGCATCGACCTGCCAGAGGAGTTGGCGCGGCGGCAGGATCGGCTGAAGGCCCTGGCGGAGGCGAAGGCCAAGATCGTGGAGCGGGTCGCGGAGCGCGATGCCCGGGCGCAGCAGGACTATGAAGCCAAGGTAGCCCGTCGCGAAGGCCAGCGGCAGGCGGGCAAGAAGCCACGTGGGCAGGAGCCGAAGCCGCCGGAAACCGGGCCGAAGGCCAGCGACCAGATCAATCTGACCGACGAGGAATCCCGCATCATGCCGAGCCACGCGGGTTTCCTCCAGGGCTATAACAGCCAGGCTGCGGTGGATGTGGAGACGATGTTGATCGTCGCCACCACCGTCAGTCAGCAGACCAACGACAAGCAGCAGGTCGAACCGATGCTGGCCGAGATCGAGAAGCTGCCGGAAGCCTGGGGGAAGCCCGAAGCCCTGCTGGCCGACACGGGCTACTTCAGCGCCGGCAACGTGCACGCCTGCTGCGAACAGCAGATCGAACCGCTGATCGCGATGGGACGGGACAGCCATCACGTGCCGCTGGCGGAACGCCTGGCTCCGGATGCCCCGGAACCGGAAACCACCGATCCCGTGGAGAAGATGGCCTGGAAACTCAAAACGAAGGCAGGGAAGGCCCGCTACGCCAAGCGCAAATCCACGGTGGAGCCGGTGTTCGGCATCATCAAACAGGTCTTGGGATTCCGCCAGTTCTCTCTGCGCGGCTTGGAGGCAGTGGCCGGAGAATGGAAGCTGGTGGCGATGGCGTTCAATCTGAGGCGGATGCACGTGTTGGCGGCAGCGTGACAGGCTTCACGTAAAAACCAAGCGTTACACACCAATAGCGCCGCCATGGGGGAGGCGGGGCACATCTTGGTCTAGTTATCGACGCGAAACGTTGGTGACTACCCCGCCAATGCCCCCGAAAAATTCTCGATTCCAAGAATCCCGACCCGAGTAAATCCATAGTCCGACAGACTCCTAGGACCGGCCTACGACGACAAGCTGAAACAGGTCTACACCACGGTCTCGTCGCGGGACATCTTCCGCCTGAAATCCTTGTTTGGCATGCTCCAGACCGACGCCATGAGCCTCAACGATCCGCTCGCCAGGCTCACGGCCGAATACGTCGACGAAAAAATGCTGGCGGACATCGCCGCTGAGCACGCCAAAGGCCGCCGCCTTTTCATCGGCACCGCTGCGCTCGATGCCCAGCGTCCCGTCGTCTGGAACATGGGTGCCATCGCCACGTCGGGCCATCCCGACGCCCTCGAGCTGTTCCGGAAGGTCATGATCGCGTCGGCCGCGGTGCCGGTCGTGTTTCCGCCTGTCTATATTCCGGTCGAGGCCGGCGGGAAGCTTTACGACGAGATGCATGTCGACGGCGGCGTCGCCCACCAGGTGTTTCTCTATGGGCCGGTGCTGAGGCCCCTGGCCGCGGTCAAGAGCCTGGGATTTTCGGCCCCGCGCCGGAAGGGCCGGGTGTTCGTGCTGCGAAATAGCCAGATCAAACCGGCCTGGCAATCGGTGAGACCCCTGGTCCGCTCCATCGCGCCCAGGACGGTCTCCTCCCTCATCAAGAGCCAGGGTATCGGCGACATCTACCGCATTTTCGCGACAACCCAGCGTGACGGCGGCGATTTCAACCTCGGCTACATTCCGGACCAGTTGGACACCACCCGCTCGGACGAATTCGACAACCGGGTGATGAACGTATTGTTCGAAACCGGCTATAAACTTGCCCGGCACGGATATCGCTGGCAGAAAGTACCGCCCGGCTTCACCCGCGACGCAACCGATGACAGCACCGCGTCTACACCGGCCAGGGAAAAATTGGACGACGACGGGCCGATCGTAGCGCCTCGAGGGAGATGACCATTGAATTGCACCGGACTGGCAACGGAGAATGTGGCCTGCGGTGGCACTCTCCGTTTCAATGTTGCAGGTCCCTACGAGGATAAGCCCATGCCCCAACGCGAAACCATCCGTCCCGCATTTCGAGCGCTGCGCCCGCTCCTGTTGGTTACCTTGGCCTACATCGTTGCCGTCCCCGCAACATTGCTGGCTACCCCAGGGCTTACCTCGGAACCGGACCCAACGCCCAGCTCAGGTTCGACGCCTCCCGAGGCAGCCCAACGCCCCACCGACGCGGCCAATCCGCTCACCGAGATCGAGTCCCTGGTTGCCCCTATCGCGCTTTATCCCGACCCGCTTCTCGCAGAAATGCTGGTGGCATCCACTTACCCGCTGGAAGTGGTCCAGGCGTCGCGCTGGCTGGATTCGCACCCCGAGCCCGCCGCCGTAAAAGACAAAGACTGGGATGCCAGTATCCAGCGCCTGATCGAGCTGCCTTCAATCATCAAGATGATGAACGACCACCTCGAATGGACAACCCAGCTCGGCGATGCCTTTCTCGCCAGGCCGGCGGAATTGATGGACGCGATTCAATCTTTGCGCAAACGCGCCAGGGAATCAGGTTTCTTGAAGGATAGCGCCGAACAGAAGGTCACGACCAAGACCGTGTCCGCACCGTCCGCCTCGGGAACCGAGGTGCAGGCTCCAGAAGGCCGGCCTCAGGCAACACCGGCAACTCAAAGAAAAGAGGCGATAGTGATCGAACCGGCCAAGTCCAATACCGTTTACGTGCCGCAATACAATCCCGAGCAGGCTTATTCCGCGCCGCTGGCATCGCCCCCCGCTTCCGCGGCGAATTATGCTTATCCCGCTGCCGCGCCGGCGGCCGGCTATGCCTATTACCCCGCGCCGACGCCAGCGTCCACGACCTCCAGCACCGACCAGTGGATGACATTCGGGGCGGGTGCATTGGTCGGTGGGCTGCTGACCTGGGGCCTCATGGAATGGGCGGATGACGACGACTGGCACGGCTATTACGGCGGTTACTACCCGCCCGTCAGCCATTACTACGGCAACGCCGTATGCCGTAACGGAAACTGCTGGTACGGCGGCGGTTACGGCGGCGTTGCCATCGACCGGGGAGATATCAACCGCAATCGGAATATCAATATATCGGGCAACGAGATCAATATCGACCGGGATGGGACCTTCCGCCAGAACCGGCTGAAGGATTTGCGTCAGCGAACCGACTGGACGCCTGACCCCCGCCACCGGCGGGGCCAGCCGTACCCGGAACCCGTCAAACAACGGCTCGGCCAGATCGAACAACCTGGATTGGCCGGAGACCGCCTGGGCGCGCCAGATGCCCTTCCGGCCGACAGGCGGGGGTTCGGCAAGCCCGGAGAGAGGGAGGGACTGCCCAGGCAAGTCGGAGAGCACAGACCGTCGAGCGCCGAGATTCGCAAACGGCTAGCACAAGGGCCAGAAACCTCGGTCGAATCCGGCGGAGGGCTGGCACAGAGCCGGGGAAACGCCGAAATGCAATCCCGTTCTAAGCGTGGAAGCGGCTCCAATTCCCTGGAAGGCGTCAGGACAGCCGGTCCGGAAACGCGGATCGAGAGTCGGCGCGGCGCGCAAAGCCGCCGGACCGAGTCCCTGGCCGGATTTCAGCAGCGCCCGCCGGAGCAATCTGGAGAACGGCGGCGCGGGCAGTCCGGGTCGGAGCAGAGCCAGCGCCCGCAGGCCCCGAACAAGCCGCAATTGACCGAACGGCGCGTCGCTGCACCGCATGGGCAAGCGCTTGGCGGACGGCGCAACCTTGCGCGGCAGGGAAACACCGCCCGGATCGGAGAGTCCGCCAGGCCGAATGCCTTCGAAGGTGTGGGCGATGCCAGACGCACTCAGAATTTCAGCCAGCGCGGAGCAGCCAGCCGGGCCCATAGGGGAGAAGCGGCAAACCGGCCAAACTTGGGCGGAGGAGGCAACCGCGGTGGAGGGGGCGGACTTCGCGGCGGCGAAGGTCGGCGCCGATGACGCCGGTCTCCAACATTCAGGTCAAGTCTCGCAGCCGCGCCGGAACTCCGTTCAGGCGGCCCGCGCGTGGTTCGTCCGCGTTCGTCAATTCCCTTCTGGCATCCAAGATCGAGGTTCCCGTCATGCATCCTGCGTTTCGAACGATCCTTTTCACGGTATTCGCCCTGGCTCAGTTGTCCTGGCTTGCTTCGCCTGCCGCCTCAGCTCCGCCGGCCGGCATCGCCAGACAGCCAGAGAGCGATGCCCAACGCTTCCCCTCGCCGGAACAAGCCGCCAAAGCCCTCGTCGATGCGGCGCGCGGGGACGATCAATAACGGCTTGCCGATCTGTTCGGCAGCCGCTACACGGAGCTTCTGTCCTCGGGAGACGAGATCCAGGACAAGAACGACCGGGAGGCGTTCGTGGTGAAAGCACAGGAAAGGACCACCATAAAAAATATCGACGATCACCGTGCCATTCTGCAGGTGGGCCCCGCGGACTGGCCGTTCCCGATCCCGCTTGTCAAACAAGGAGAAAGCTGGCGGTTCGATGCTGAACAAGGGCGGGAAGAAATCATCAACCGCCGCGTAGGCCGCAACGAACTCAGCACCCTCGGAGTGATCAACGCTTACGTGGAGGCCCAGTTCGCATATGCCGCTGCGGATCGAGATGGCGACGGAGTCGCCGAATATGCGCAAAGACTCGGCAGCACGCCGGGTTCGTTCGATGGATTATATTGGGACCCCGAACCCGACCGACCGCAGAGTCCGTTGGGCCCCTTGGTTGCCGAAGCGCGGGCCGCCGGCTACCAAGCCAAAGGAACGACGGGCAAGTCAGCGCCCTATCACGGCTATTACTATCGCATCCTGACCCGGCAGGGCAACGATGCGCCGGGTGGGAAATACAATTATGTGATCAATGGCAACATGATTGCCGGTTTCGGCCTGGTAGCCTTTCCCGCGCAGTACGGCTCTTCCGGAGTCATGACGTTCATCGTCAATCATCAAGGCAAGATCTACCAGCGGGACCTGGGGCCGGAGACGGCCAAACTGGCGAGCGCCTTGAAGGAATACAACCCGGGAGCCGGGTGGGAACTGGTCACGAATAGCGGGAAGTGAATTGAGCACTATCCCAGCCCAGCGCTAAGGTCCTAAGGACAGGAAAAAGGCGGTCGTTCAGCGGCCCGTACAGAAAAACATAATGAACACTCGGAATCCGGATTCCATCAAGAAAACCAACACTCTCCAAAGTCCATCGGGTTTGAAATTCGCGGTCAATTCCAGCGGCTCGATCCGGCGCCTGGATCACGGGGACATTCTCATCAACCTGTTCCCCGGCTCGGAGGCCGAGGGCGGACCGGCCAACCTCTATCTGCGCCGCCTCGCGGAGCCGGCGGAGGCCGTGCCGCTGCTCGGTCCGCGCAGTCCCGGCCGCATACGGTGCGGCGGACGAGGGCTATCGATCGAGGGGGAATGGGCGGGCATCCGGTTCGGCGTCTGCCTGGTGCTGGCCGAAGCCGCGCCCGCCTGGTTCTGGCACGTGGCGCTGGAGAACACCGGCCGGACCGCCGCAACGGTAAATCTGGTCTACGCCCAGGACCTGGGGCTGGCGCAATATGGCGCGGTGCGGCTCAACGAATACTACGTCAGCCAGTACCTCGACCATACGCCGCTCCCTCACCCCTCACAGGGTACGGTCCTGGCTTCCCGCCAGAACCTGGCGATGGGCGGACGTTTTCCCTGGGTCGCCATCGGCTCGCTGAACCGGGCCCGGAGTTTCGCCACCGACGCGCTGCAATTTTACGGTCTGGAGAGCCGCGCCGGCCGCCCGCCGCGGGGGCTGATGGAGGGCCTCCCCGGAACGCGCCGCCAGCACGAACACGCCATGGCCGTGATCCAGGACGCCCCGCTGACACTGGCACCGGGCGAGGCATCGGCGGCGGGATTCTTCGGCTGGTTCGAACCGGACCACCCGGAGGCGACCTCCGCCGCCGATCTGGCCTTCGTCGATCTCGCCCTGAGCCTGCCGGAAGCGGCGCCTCCCCCGGCAAGGCAGGATCCATCCGAAGGCTTCGCGCCGTCGGCCAGTCTATTCAGCGCCGCGCCGCTCCTCGAAACCTTCGATTTCGGCGATGCCGAGATCACCGGGCTGTTCGGCGGCGAAAGGCGGGAGCCGGAACTGGAGAATGGCCGCCTGCTGTCCTTCTTTTCGGGGGAACGCGCTCACGTCGTGCTCAGGGCCAAGGAACTCGAGGTGCTGCGTCCCCACGGCCACATCCTCCGCACCGGCAGCGGCCTGGTGCCGGACGAGGCCGGCCTGACCTCCACCGTCTGGATGGCCGGCGTGTTTCATTCGATGATGACCCAGGGCCACGTGAGCATCAACCGCTTCCTGTCCACCACCCACGGTTATCTGAGCCTGTTCCGGGCGCACGGCCAACGGCTGTTCGTCGAGATCGACGGCCGCTGGCGGCTGCTCGACGTGCCCTCGGCTTTCGAAATGAGGCCGGAGGGCTGCCGCTGGATTTACAAGTACGCCGGCGGATTGCTGCAGGTGCGCAGCGAGGCCGCCACCGGGAGCCATGAACTCTCCGTAACCCTGGATGTGCTGGAGGGACCGCCCATCCGCTGCCTGCTCAGCAACCATGTCGCCCTCAACGGCGACGACGGCGCCGAGGCCGTGCCGGCGCAGTTTATCCGCGACGGGACGGGGGTGTTCGTCCGCCCGGTACCCGAATCCGACGTCGGACGCCGTTTCCCGGACGGCGGCTTCCGCATCGATCCGCTGCCCACCACCCCGCTCGAGACCGTTGGCGGGGACGAGCTGCTGTACGCCGACGGCCGGTCCCGGGGAGAGCCTTTCCTGTGCCTCGTCACGGCGCCGGTCTCGTCGGCCGGCTTCCGCATCACCGGCTGTCTGGTGCCGGCGGCCCCGGCCGCGGCCGACGCGAGCCGATATTGGCGCGAAATGACCGCGGCCTTGCGGGTCCATCCGCCGGCCGGCGGCGATTTGACGGGAGACATCGAGCGCCTGCGGGAGGTCCTTCCGTGGTTCGCCCATAACGCCCTGATCCACTACCTCAGCCCGCGCGGGCTGGAGCAGTATTCCGGCGGCGGCTGGGGCGTCCGCGACGTCTGCCAGGGACCGGTGGAAATGCTCCTGGCCCTGGGCCGGTCCGAGCCGATCCGCGACCTGCTGTGCCGGGTGTTCAAGAACCAGAATCCGGACGGCGACTGGCCGCAATGGTTCATGTTCTTCGAGCGGGAACGCAACATCCGCCCCGGCGACTCGCACGGCGACATCGTGTTCTGGCCGGTCCTGGCCCTCGCCCAATACCTGCTGGCCTCCGGAGACGGTGCGCTGCTGGATGAGGTTCTGCCCTTCTTCCATCCGGAAGGCGGCGACAAGGCCGAGCGGGCGACGCTATGGGGGCACGTCGAGCGCGCGCTGCAGGTCGTGGCCGCGCGGACCATTCCCGGCACCCGGCTGGCCGCCTATGGCCACGGCGACTGGAACGATTCCCTGCAGCCGGTGGACCCGACCATGCGCGAAAGGCTGTGCAGCGCCTGGACGGTGACCCTACATTACCAGACTCTGACCACGCTGGCCGAAGCGCTGCGCCGCTTGAAGCGCGATGACCAGGCGGCGGCCTTCGAGACCGCGGCGGCGGGAGTGCGGGAAGACTTCCAGCGGCGGCTGTTGGTCGACGGCGTCCTCGCCGGCTACGCCCATTTCGGGGAGGACGGACGAATCGCTTATCTCGTGCATCCGCGCGACCGGGCCACCGGGCTTTCCTACAGCCTGCTACCGATGATCCATGCCATCACCAACGGCCTGCTGACGCCCGAACAAGCGGCGCGGCACCTGCGGCTCATCGAAGACCACCTGCTCGGGCCCGACGGCGCCAGGCTGTTCGACCGGCCGATGGCCTACCGCGGCGGCCCGCAGAAATACTTCCAGCGCGCCGAGAGCAGCAGCTTCTTCGGCCGCGAAATCGGGCTGATGTACACCCACGCCCATCTCCGTTACGCGGAAGCGCTGGCCCGCTACGGTGACGCGGAGGGCTTCTTCAAGGCGCTATGCAAGGCCAATCCCATCGGCATCCGTACTCTCGTACCCAAGGCCACCCTGCGCCAGGCCAACTGCTACTACTCGAGCTCCGATGCCGCCTTCGCCGACCGCTACCAGGCTTACGCCGAGTACGAGCGGATTCGGAAAGGGGAAATCGCCCTCGAGGGGGGCTGGCGGGTGTATTCGAGCGGGGCGGGCATCGGCATGGGCCTGATCCTGCGCGGATTGCTGGGGTTACGGCTGGAAAGCTCGAAGCTGGTGATCGACCCGGTCATCCCGAAGGCATTGGACGGCCTCCGTATCGAACTGGATTTCGCCGGCTGCGAGTTCGAAGTCGTTTACTCCGTTCGAAATTCCGGCTGCGGCCCCCTGTCGCTCAGCCTGAACGGTGCCGATCTGCCGTTCAGCCGGGCGCCCAATCCCTACCGGACGGGCGGCGCCGAAGTCGCCGTGGACATGCTACGGGCGAAGTTGACGGAAGGCTATAACCGGCTGACCGTGACGCTGGGCTGACTTGTCCGAACCGTTAGCTAAGGCATTGGAACAAAATAAATCTGCCATATGAATGCTACGGCAGGATCGTATAATTCCATTCGCCATGGAAGGCATGGCGCTGTATTTTGAGGCCGTCCATTTCCGCGTCGGTGACCTTGATCCCTTTGGGATATTCGCTATCGTCCAGTTCGCAATAGACCCGCAAGCCTTTGCGATTGGTCGTCGAGGCAATCAAATTCACCACGACCTCGTGACTGATGAGCGGACGACCGCGCCAATTCATCGTGATAAAGGAAAATAGGCGATGCTCAATCTGGTTCCATTTGCTGGTTCCCGGCGGGAAGTGACACACCGTGATGGCCAGTCCTAACTCGGTGGCTAATGCCTGAAGCTCCCGCTTCCATAAGCGCACACGCGAGCCATTGCTCCCACCGCCATCGGCCGTAATCAACAAGTGCCGTGCCTTCGGATAACACGGTGCGCCCATGGAGTGCCACCAGCGGCGAATACTTTCCACCGCGAATTGCGCGGTGTCGTGATCCGTCCCGACATTGACCCAGCCGATATTCAACGTCGGATCGTAAATGCCATACGGTGCCACCTTCCCCAGTTCGGGGTCTTGAAAATCATACACCCGAACGGCTTCCGGCTGCCCTTCGGGGCGCCATTCCAGGCCCTGTTGCTTGAAATTCCCGACCAGTTCCTTCTTCTTGGTGTCCACCGAGATGACCGGATCGCCCCGCCCTTGGAACTGCTTCACCTGGGTGTAGATATGCTCGAACTGGGCATTGCGATCCGGATGCGAACCGCCCTCCAAGGTTTTTCGATTACCTTGCAGGCTATAGCCCAGCGCGCGGAGCAGTTCGCCCACCATCCGATGGCTGGTTCGGTGCCCCATCTCAGTGAGGGCTTCGGCCAATTGCCGCGTGCTCTTACACGTCCAACGCAACGGGGATTCCGGATCCCCGCGCGTCACCGGATCAATCAATCGCTCCAAATCGGCCTTCAGGGTGGAGTCCTGGTCAACCGTCCGTTTCCGGCCTGCCCCCTTCCGGCGAATACGGCCCTGAGGCAAGGCATTCTGTTGTTCCAACTCTTGGCAGCCTTGACGAATCGCCTCTCGACATAAACCGGTTTCCCGTGACACGGCCGAGATTCCGCCTCGGCCAATCGCCAGCGCCTCCGCCCCGGCAACCAAGCGCCGCAGACGCTCGTCCAGGTACCGATCGAGTTTCTCAAAGCGCTTCTTGATTGCGGCATGTTCCATACCGCAACTTTAAAACAAACCCCTCAGTATTTGGAAGAGTTATTTTGTTCCAACGCCTAAGGGGCGGCGAGCGGTTTCCACTCCCAGGCGCCGTCCCTCTTGAGTTCCAGCATCCCGTCGTAACGATCCATCCGGTCTTCGGTTTCGGCGAAGACCACGTAGCCGATGGAATTCCGGCTCAACTGGTTCAGGACCAAGTCCAGCTGATCGTCCCCCAGCGCGGTGGCCGGACGATCGAGGAAGGCGAAGCCGGGAACGGCCGGCCAGCACTCGGGCGAACACCAGCAATTGCTGCTCTGCCAGAGGGAGGATGTTGCTCCAGTCCTGCTCCACATCGAGGCCACCGAAACGAGTCGGCAGAGACGCCAACCCCAACGCTGCAAGTGCATCGTCGATCCGCCCGTCGACAATCGGCGGCATACCCGCCGACGCCTCGAACTCGATGGAACAACCTGCAGCGCCGAAGCCGGCACGGACCAGTTCGAGAGGATGTGGCGGCAATAGCAACTCGAGGAACACGATCAGCAAAAGGAACAGGCCGAGCGCCTTGCCGCCCACGTCGGAATGCAGCAAGACTCTTAGAGTCTGTCTTGAAAAAGAAAATGGAGGATCGTAGGGCGGATAAGCGGCAGCGCATCCGCCAAATTCAGCTTCGCTGCTCTTCGAGTCAGCTTCGCTGCTCTCCGAGTCGGCGCGGAGGTGGATGCGCTACGCTTATCCACCCTACCTGAGCGGAGAATTTTCCTGACTTCAACGGATCGACTTTGCTTGAATAGATTTTTCAAGACAGGTTCTTACATGGCGCTTGAAGCGCGCCCAGGCCTGGCGATCCAGAGGAGTGTGTTCCTGATTCATTGTTGGCGCTGCGATGGATGGGATTTCAGTATTGGAGTCCGGCCAGAGCTTCCCGGCGCAGCCGGTGTCAAAGCCTTGCAAAACGACCGACGGGTGGGGGACACTGCTGCCGGCGTGCAAGGGCTCCCATAGGTACCGGCGCGGAATCCGCCAAACCTCTTGCGCTGTCATAATCCCCGAGCAAAATAGCCAGACCCGATGGATTATCGCGTTTTCAAGCGCGCCTTACCAACGATCGTTCCCACATGGAGATTACCGATGGAAGCCACGTCCCCCCTCTCTGCCGAATTCGAACGGCTCACCGTCTACGGCCCGACCCGCGCCACCGTGAGCGGAACCCCGCTGGATGCCGAAGAAGCCCGGCAACTCCATGCCTTCTGGCGAGCCTGCAACTACCTGGCGCTGGGCATGATCTACCTGCGCGACAACCCGCTGCTGCGCGAGCCGCTCAAACCCGAGCACATCAAGAACCGCCTGCTCGGCCATTGGGGCTCCAGCCCCGGCCTTTCGTTCGTCTACACCCACCTGAACCGGGCCATCAGGAAACACGACCTGAACATGATCTTCATGGCCGGCCCCGGCCACGGTGCCCCCGGCGTGCTGGGACCGCTCTACCTGGAAGGCAGCTACACCGAAATCTACCCCGACAAGGACCTGAGCGAAGAAGGCCTGCTGAACTTCTTCAAGCAGTTCTCCTTCCCCGGCGGGATCGGCAGCCATTGCACGCCGGAGACGCCGGGCTCGATCCACGAGGGCGGCGAACTGGGCTACGTGCTGTCGCACGCCTGCGGCGCGGCCTTCGACAACCCTGATCTGATCGTGGCCGCCGTGGTCGGCGACGGCGAGGCGGAAACCGGCCCGCTGGCCACTTCCTGGCACATCAACAAGTTCCTCAACCCGATCCGCGACGGCGCGGTGTTGCCGATCCTCAACCTCAACGGCTACAAGATCAACAACCCCACCCTGCTGGCACGCATCAGCCATGACGAGCTGGAAAACCTGCTCGAGGGTTACGGCTACACCCCCTATTTCGTGGAAGGCTCGGAACCGGAAAGCATGCACCAGGCGATGGCCGCGACCGTGGACCGCTGCGTCGAAGACATCCACACCGCCCAGACCGAAGCCCGCGCCTCCGGCATCGCCCGACGGCCGCGCTGGCCGATGATCGTGCTGCGCTCGCCCAAGGGCTGGACCGCGCCGCGCCAGATCGACGGCCGCAACGTCGAAGGCTTCTGGCGCGCCCATCAGGTGCCGGTGGCCGACGTCACGAAAAACCCCGAACACCTGAAGCTGCTGGAAAGCTGGATGCGCAGCTACAAGCCGGAAGAACTGTTCGACGCCGAAGGCCGCCCCGTGGCCGAAATCCGCGAGATGGCGCCGGCCGGCTTCCACCGCATGGGTCTCAATCCCCACGCCAACGGCGGCCATTTGAAAAAGGCGCTGCGCATCCCGAACTTCCGCAACTACGGCATCGAAGTCGCCAAACCGGGCCAGATCGAAGCGCCGAACACCCAGCCGCTGGGCGTGTTCCTGCGCGACGTGATGAAGGAGAACATGCGCAACTTCCGGGTGTTCGGCCCGGACGAAAACACCTCGAACAAACTGGACGCCGTCTACGCCGCCGCCAAGAAATTCTGGATCGCCGAGTATTTCCCCGAAGACCAGGACGGCGGCGAACTGGCCACCGACGGCCGGGTCATGGAAATGCTCAGCGAGCATACCCTGGAAGGCATGCTGGAAGGCTACCTCCTGACCGGACGCCACGGCTTCCTCTCGACCTATGAAGCCTTCGTCCACGTCATCGATTCGATGTTCAACCAGCACGCCAAATGGCTGTCGATCTGCAACCAGTTGTCCTGGCGCCAGGACGTGGCCTCGCTCAACCTGCTCATCACCTCGACGGTGTGGCGGCAGGACCACAACGGCTTCACCCACCAGGACCCCGGCTTCCTGGACGTGGTCGTCAACAAGAGCACGGACGTCACCCGCATCTACCTGCCGCCGGACGTCAACAGCCTGCTGTCGGTCGCCGACCACTGTCTGCGCAGCCAGAACTACATCAACGTGATCGTGTCGGACAAACAGTTGCACCTCCAGTTCATGGACATGGACGCCGCGATCGCCCATTGCACCGAGGGCTTGGGCATCTGGGAATGGGCCAGCAACGACGAGGGCCAGGAACCGGACGTGGTCATGGCCTGCGCCGGCGATATCCCGACCCTGGAGGCCCTCGCCGCCACCGCCCTGCTGCGCGAGGAGTTCCCGGAACTGAAGATCCGCTTCATCAACGTGGTGGACCTGTTCAAGCTGCAGCCCGAATCCGAGCATCCGCACGGCCTCAGCGACAAGGATTTCGACAGCCTGTTCACCAAGGACAAGCCGATCATCTTCAACTTCCACGGCTATCCCTGGCTGATCCACCGCCTGGCCTACCGGCGCACCAACCACGCCAACATGCACGTGCGCGGCTACAAGGAGAAAGGCAACATCAACACCCCGCTGGAGCTGGCGATCAACAACCAGATCGACCGCTTCAGCCTGGCCATCGACGTCATCGACCGGATTGCGGAAATCGCGGTCTCCGGCGCCCACGCCAAGGCCAGGTTCCGCAAACAGCAGATCGCCTGCCGGCAGTACGCCTACGAACATGGCATCGACATGCCGGAAGTCGCCGGCTGGCGCTGGCCGGGCTGACCGGCGAGGGGGAAGGCGGCGCGGCCTTCCCCCTCCTCTTATCCCTCATCCACCACAAGCAGGAATCCCCATGACGCAAGTCTCCAAAGACCACGGCATCGCGGTCGCGCTGCTCACCGAGTTCACTACTCATCGCCTGCCGCGGGCACTGGACATCCAAGCGAAAGTCGAGCGTAAGGAACCACTCGACGACCTGGATATCGGTTTTCTCCGCGACGTGTTCGAAACCGCGCAAACCATCAAGCCGCAGGTGGACCGCCAGCCCGAGTACCAGGAGATATACGCCCGCGCGGTGGAGCTTTACGCGGAAATCATGGACAAGGCGATGGAGAACGAGCGGGAACGGCTGGGACCGGCTTCCCCGCTCTAAGAACGCCATGGACGGACCCATCGCCGTCATCAACGCCGGTTCCTCGACCGTCAAGTTCTCCCTGCTGAATGGCGAAAAACGGCTGCTTGGCGCCCTGCTCGACCGGCTCGGGAGCGGGGCCGCCAACGGCGCCTGCGCCCGCTTACGCGATGCCCAAGGCGCCTCGCTGTTTCAAGGCCCGATCCCCGCGCATACCCATGAGGAGGCGCTGGACTGGCTGTTCGACTGGCTGGCCCGCAACGACGGAGGATTCAAGCCCGCCGCGGTCGGCCACCGGGTGGTCCACGGCGGCGACAGCCTGACCCGGCCGGCACGGGTGACCGATGAGGTCATCGGCCAGATCGAGGCACTGGTCCCTCTGGCGCCCCTGCACCAGCCGCACAACTTGGCGCCCATCCGGCTGCTGGCGGCGAAGTTCCCCGACTTGCCGCAGGTCGCCTGTTTCGACACCGCCTTCCACGCCAGCCAATCCGCCGTGGAAAGGCGCTTCGCCCTGCCCAGGGACTATGAAGCGGCCGGCATCCGCCGCTACGGCTTCCACGGCCTGTCCTACGAATACATCGCATCGCGCCTGCCGGAGATCGACCCCGCCGCGGCCGAAGGCCGCACCATCGTCTGCCATCTCGGCAACGGCGCCAGCCTTTGCGCCATGCGGGCGGGCCGCAGCGTCGCGACCACCATGTCATTCACCGCCCTGGACGGCATCCCCATGGGCACCCGCTGCGGCGCCATCGACCCCGGCGTGCTGCTGCATCTCATGGGCCAGCCTGGCATGGATACGGGGACCCTCTCGGACCTCTTGTACAAGCGCTCGGGACTCCTGGGACTGTCCGGCCTGAGCGGCGACATGCGCGACCTCCTGGCCAGCGATAGGCCGGAAGCCGCCGAGGCCGTGGAGTATTTCTGCTACCGCATCGCCCGCGAAATCGGCTCGCTGACCGCCGCGCTGGGCGGACTGAACGCCCTGGTCTTCACCGCCGGCATCGGCGAACACGCGGCGCCCGTCCGCGCCCGCATCTGCGAGCTTTCGGCCTGGCTCGGGGTCGCGATCGATCCGGCCGCCGACCGGATCCTGCACACGCCGGAAAGCGCCGTCCACGTGCTGGTGGTCCCAACCGACGAGGAAGCCATGATCGCCCGCCACGTCCGGCAAATTCTGGAACTGACGCAAGGTTCCCCCCAACCCCTTTAAGCCTTAACATTCGCCCCCCGAGATAGAGAAGCGAACAGGAAACCTCCCATGAGCAATCCTCTCCAGGAACAACTGCGCAAGGCAGGCCTGGTCAACGACAAGCAACTAAAAAAGGCGCAGAAGGAGCAGCGCAAGGAACGCCAGCGCGCCGCCGAAAACAAGGGCA
Organism: Methylococcus sp. ANG; assembly: GCF_040730495.1. Lineage (NCBI taxonomy): Bacteria > Pseudomonadati > Pseudomonadota > Gammaproteobacteria > Methylococcales > Methylococcaceae > Methylococcus > Methylococcus sp. ANG. The sequence goes on from NZ_CP160399.1 coordinate 893,963, forward strand.
CGGATGCCGAAAAGGCCAGGATTCAGCAGGCCCAGGCCGAGAAAGCCGCGCGCGACCGCGAGCTGAATCTGCAGAAGAAGGAAGCCGAGGAACGCAAGGCGTTGGCCGCGCAGATACGCCAGCTCGTCGAAGCCAACCGCCGGCCCGCCGACGGCGAAGTCGCTTACAACTTTGCCGACGGCGGCACCGTCAAGCGCATCTACGTCGACGAGGCCATGCGCAAGCGCATCGCCCAGGGCCAGATCGCCATCGTCAAACTGGACGGCAAATACGAACTGGTGCCGGCGGACATCGCCGAGCGAATCGCAGCGAGGGATGCCTCCTGCGTCGTGCTGAAAAACGTGCCGAGCCGAACCGGCGAGGAAAATAGGGACGATCCCTACGCCGCCTACCAAGTGCCGGACGACCTGATGTGGTAGTCCGCACCCGCCCCCCCCAGGACCTACCGGCCGGATTTCCCCCGCCTCAGGCTCCCCGGACGGTAGCCGAATTTCTTCGTGAATGCATTGCTGAAATGGCTGACGCTGGAATAGCCCAGCCGGGCCGCCAACACCTTTAATGGCGTACCGGTGCTTTGCACCGCCGCATGCGCCGCCTCCAGCCGCCGGTCGGTGACGTAGGCATAGATCGACTGCCCATACTCCCGCTTGAACAGCTCGTTCATCAGCCGTTCCGACAGCCCGTAGCGCTTGACCAGTTCGTCCAGGCACGGCACTGCACCCTCCAATTGGTCCAGCTCCTCGCGCAGCCGTCTGATCGAGCGCAGCTTGCGCGATTCCTCTCTGGTTTCGCCCGCCAGGTGGTCCGCCAAAGCCACGATGAAATCCAGTACCTTGGCCTGGGCGTGCAGTTTGCGCAGGTTCCCGGCCAAATGATCCGCAAAACAGGATTGCAGTATCCCCGTGACGTGCTTTGGTACCGCGCGCACACTGGCGGACGGAAGCAGAGTCAGACCCAAGGCCTCGAACAAGCTCCCAACGATCGGCTCGCCGAGCGAACGTGACAGCTTTGAAGTCCTGATTCCCAGGGCCGTCACCTCCACCGTCGCCGACGTATCCGCCCAATGTTGATGATCGATACGGTCCATGTGCTGAAAGATGCACACGCCGGGATCGTGCGCCAGCCTGACATCCAGTCGGCGGTCATGCAGCACCCCTCGGCCGCGCCGCGCCGTCTGCACGAACAGCAGGGGCTCGGTCAGCTCGGTCACCACTTCCGACATCGGCTGCAGATTCGCCTCCCCCGGCTCGAAATGATGAACGACCCGGCACAGATGCATTCCCAGCGCCAGGTCCAGCATTTCGATCCAGCCGTGCCCCGCACCTTGCCGGAACGGCAACTCGGTCCGGACCAGTTCCTTCTGGTTCGCCTTGACCAGCACCGGTTCGGCGTCCGGTTCGCTGAGCCAGCGGATATTCATTTGGGTGGCAACGGCTTCCATGAGCGGCATCGTGACTACGGGGCAGCGATTCTAACCGACGTCACTTTTCGCATAAATCATTCCGTTTTTCGCATAACGGCAACTCAGCGCTTCCAAAGAGCGGAGGTCTAAACTAGCGGATGCGCAGAAATATGCCCGCCTTAAGGCTATGAATCAGAAATTTTTGCGAAATACATGTTACGCCCCCGCGCCGACAGCCGAACCGCAAGGCTTTGCCCAACACGGAAAGTTGCCACGGCTTCCCTCGACTGGAACAGCAAAGGCGGTATCCGTCTCCAGCCGCAATCCGGCTGAAACCCACGACATCACCGGCATGACGAGAGATACGACCCGCACGGGCCCGGTTCCCCCGATCAGGGTCATTCTCATCCTGGGAACGCTGTGCGCCTTTCCACCGCTGGCGACCGACATGTACCTGCCCGCCTTTGCGCAGATGGCGCGGGCACTCGGAGTCGGCGGAGGCGGCATCGAAGCGACCCTGTCGGTGTTCTTCATCGGCCTCGCCGTCGGCCAGGCGATTTATGGCCCACTGATCGACCGTTACGGCCGCCGCAAACCCTTGCTGATCGGCATCGCCATCTACGTGCTGACCTCGCTGCTGAGCCTGCTGACGACCCGGATCGAATTGTTCGTCGGGCTGCGCTTCCTCCAGGCCGTCGGCGGCTGTGCCGGCATGATCGTCGGCCGCGCCGTCGTCAGCGACTTGTTCGATGAGCGGGAAAGCGCCCGGGTACTGTCGCTGATGATGGTCGTGATGACGCTGGCGCCCATCGTCGCGCCGGTGCTGGGCGGTCAGATTCTGGCCGTCGCCGGCTGGCGGATGATCTTCGTCGTCATGCTGGCCTTCGGCTTGTTCGGCGCCCTGCTGGTCTGGTTCGGCCTGCCCGAAACCCTGCCGGCCAGCCGCAGACGGAACGACGGTCTGGCCGGCGTCGCACAAGGCTACTGGAATTTGTTAAGCACGCGCGGATTCATCGCCCCCACGCTGGTGGGCGGGCTGGCCCAGGCCTGCATGTTCGCCTTCATCACCGGCTCGCCCTTCGTGTTCATCCGTCTGTACGGCGTCGGCGAACAAGCCTACGGCGGCCTGTTCGCGGCCATCGCCGCCGGCCTGATCCTCGCGGCCCAAGGCAACCGCATCGCCCTGAAGCGCTGGAGCCCCGCCGTCCTGCTCGGCGCCGCGCTGGCGCTAAACGCCGTGTCCGGAGCGGCGCTGGTCGCCATCGCCGGCTACAACAGCTTGGCCGCCCTGCTCGTTCCGCTCTGGTTGTCCATCGCCTCGCTCGGCTTCATCGGCGCAAATGCCACGACGATCGCCATGGCCGCAAGCGGGCAGCATCTCGGCAGTGCCTCGGCGCTGATCGGCGTCGTGCAATTCGGCTGCGCCTTCCTCGTCAGCAGCCTGGTCGCCGGTCATCAGAACGGCACGGCCTACCCCATGACCATAGCCATTGCAGCGTCGGGATTGGGAGCAGGCCTGATATGGGTCGTATTCGAACATACTCGGCCCCAGCCCGCGCCTGCGGCGAACGAACGCCAGCGCAAACCCCAAAAAACGGCCTTTCGCAATAACCGACGTAATGGCCACCGGAAAAAACATCATACCCGTATCAAAACGTCCGGTATGTCTCTCTCACCCCCTCAGAAGGAACATCGCCATGATAATTGAATAGATTCACCAAAAAGGCTTTTGATGAAAATCGCCGAAACTTAAAGTCAGAAACAAAACGCCTTAATTATAAAGGTTTTTATTCATTCAAGGAGAGATCCCATGAACAAGTCTCTAATAGTTTTGTTGAGCACTGTCAGCATCAATGCGTTTGCCGCAATGCCATATACGGTCACTGTCAACAATAATACCAACTGCCCGATGGTCATTCAGGATGGGGTCGACGCTCCGCAAACCATCCAGCCCAATGAAACATGGACGAATGACCATTTGGATGCGGACCCATCCTCATCACAAAAAGTTTCAATTACGGAATATGACACCATTCCGGGCTGGGAAAAAATAAAAACCTGTACCTGGGCGGTAGCGACTACTTCCGCCTCCCTCAATCACAACAATCGTACGAATGCCACTAGCTACGAAGTTGACCAAGGCGCTTCTGCAAGCGGCACTTATTGCGCTAAGATAGTGTGGGACGGAGCAGTGGTCAAGAATCAGTTATGCACCGGAAATACGTTCTCCAACTCAACGAGTTGGACGCCGAATCATGTGATGGAACTCACCATTACTCATAATACCGCCAATACCGCCGCTATCAACGAGACCGACACGGCCATAGCCGCCGTGTGCCAGCGCGCCCGTGACCGGAGCGCGGGGGTAAGAACATCCGTTTACAATTCCTATGCCAAAATGGAGGTGGGCGGCGGCAATGTGAAAGGACTGGCCAATAAATTCTGCGTGTTCCAGAATTCTACTAATAGCGGCATGATAGATTTGCAAACCCTGGGATCCAAGCAGCCATCGATCGCCGCTACCTATTTGTTGAAAGGACTCGATCTCGGCGCCTTACCCCACCCAGGCACGTCCGACAACCCCGGCACCTTTTACTGTAAGGCTCTGGAGGGCTCGTCGATCTCCCGGTATTCCATGGGAGGGTTTCTCACGCCGAATGGGGTGAGCGAAATCTGTGTGTTCGGTGATGGTTCAAAGGTTGGTATCTGGGAGCTCATCCATGTATCGGAAAACCCAGACCACCTATCCATGCGCAAAGCGGTTAAATCCAAGGCTCTGGATATAGCATTACCTTACATCAATACGGGAAACTAAGTGCTTTTCCGGCCAAGCCGGTGCAATTTAGTTATGGCTACCTGAGATTAGGTGGTAGACCCGAAGTCTTCTCCGGGTCTCCCTTCGGACAGGTCGCCGCCGCTTCGTTTGACGGCGGCAGCCACTTGAGCACCAAGATTTTGAATTGCAACGAGTTTCACGAAAAGATCTAGGCAGTTTTTAACCAAAGCGGCGGCAATCGAAAAACAACGACTGTTTAACTGTGACATAGAACGGAAAAAGCCGTGTCAAAATATCCCAACCCCATAAACGCCATGATTGCCGGACTCACCCTGTTCGGTATTTTCTCCTCAGAAACGGCACTCGCAGCCCCGGGCGCTCCGCTCACATCGTTCAGCAAGCGGCTGTGCAATTCAAATATAACTACCGCACCCTGCGACGCCATGCAACCGGCTTTGCCGATTTCATTTACGGTCGTTTCTAAAATAGGCTACAAAAAGGTTAATAAACTTGTGATTGATTTTGTGTCGGGAGCTTGCACCGGCGACGGGCGAGCCGATTATATTTCAATAGAGTCCACCCCAAATGGAGACACCAAGAAAAACCCAGAGTCAGGCGATAACTTCAGCAACAATCTATTTTATTTCGCGCCCAACCAATATATCGCTCCGGCAGGGAGCAACGGCGTTCAAGTGTTCTCGCAGGCGGCGAAGATATATCTGAACCCGGGGAACACCGTTACGCTCGAACACGACTCAGCCGCTAGTGGGGTTCAGCGTTGCGTTGCAGAACTGAATGGGCACTACGACCTTCGCTGAACACCAAGCACATCCGACCCAGCCATAGCCTTCGACCGGAGCCGGTGTAGGCCGTAGGCGTTGAGTAACACCGGAAATCTTTGGGAGTAGATGATGAAACCTAGGAGTCTGTCGGACTTTCCGGTTCTGGTTCGAACCGGATTGGAGGGGCGGAAGTCCGCTGTTTCCGTTAACATAGCGGCCTATTCCGGATAGATCGCGACAAGGTGAGACCCGATGAGCCGCTTCATCCCCGTCAATCGCCACCAGCAGTATCTGCTACCGCCCTCGGTTGACGAATGGCTGCCAGCCAACCACCTGGCACGGTTCCTCGTCGAGGTCATCGATCAGCTGGATTTAAGTCGACTGACGAGCCGCTACTCGGGGCGCGGGTCGGCGGCGCACCATCCGTCGGTACTACTGGCCCTGCTGGTTTATGGTTATGCCACCGGGGTGTTCTCCAGCCGCAAGATTGAGCGGGCCACCTACGATTCGGTGGCCTTCCGCTTTCTGTCGGCGGAAACCCATCCCGATCATGACACCCTGGCCCACTTTCGCAAGACCTTTCTGGGGGAGCTGGAGGACCTGTTCGTTCAGGTCTTGAGCCTGGCGCAGGCGATGAAGCTGGTGAGGCTCGGGCAGATTTCCCTGGACGGGACCAAGATTAAGGCCAACGCCTCCAAGCACAAGGCCTTGTCTCATGGCCACATCGAGAAGTTGGAAGCGCAGTTGCGGGAGGAGGTGCAGGCCTTGTTGCAGAAGGCGGCGGAGGCCGACGGGGCGGAGGAGCCGGACGGCATCGACCTGCCAGAGGAGTTGGCGCGGCGGCAGGATCGGCTGAAGGCCCTGGCGGAGGCGAAGGCCAAGATCGTGGAGCGGGTCGCGGAGCGCGATGCCCGGGCGCAGCAGGACTATGAAGCCAAGGTAGCCCGTCGCGAAGGCCAGCGGCAGGCGGGCAAGAAGCCACGTGGGCAGGAGCCGAAGCCGCCGGAAACCGGGCCGAAGGCCAGCGACCAGATCAATCTGACCGACGAGGAATCCCGCATCATGCCGAGCCACGCGGGTTTCCTCCAGGGCTATAACAGCCAGGCTGCGGTGGATGTGGAGACGATGTTGATCGTCGCCACCACCGTCAGTCAGCAGACCAACGACAAGCAGCAGGTCGAACCGATGCTGGCCGAGATCGAGAAGCTGCCGGAAGCCTGGGGAAGCCCGAAGCCCTGCTGGCCGACACGGGCTACTTCAGCGCCGGCAACGTGCACGCCTGCTGCGAACAGCAGATCGAACCGCTGATCGCGATGGGACGGGACAGCCATCACGTGCCGCTGGCGGAACGCCTGGCTCCGGATGCCCCGGAACCGGAAACCACCGATCCCGTGGAGAAGATGGCCTGGAAACTCAAAACGAAGGCAGGGAAGGCCCGCTACGCCAAGCGCAAATCCACGGTGGAGCCGGTGTTCGGCATCATCAAACAGGTCTTGGGATTCCGCCAGTTCTCTCTGCGCGGCTTGGAGGCAGTGGCCGGAGAATGGAAGCTGGTGGCGATGGCGTTCAATCTGAGGCGGATGCACGTGTTGGCGGCAGCGTGACAGGCTTCACGTAAAAACCAAGCGTTACACACCAATAGCGCCGCCATGGGGGAGGCGGGGCACATCTTGGTCTAGTTATCGACGCGAAACGCTGGTGACTACCCCGCCAATGCCCCCGAAAAATTCTCGATTCCAAGAATCCCGACCCGAGTAAATCCATAGTCCGACAGACTCCTAGAAATCAGAAAACCCGTCTGGATGCCGCGATAGGCGCTTTAATCACCCTGGCCGACCCGGCCGGTGCAGCCGAAATCCTCGGCGGCTCCGGCATCGGCTTCGACGACTCACCCATCCCCTGGGTCAGCACCATCGTGTTCGACAAGAAGGACGCCAAAGCCGGAGCGGCCGCGTTCCTGGTCCAGACCGGCGACTACGTGACGCCGCCTTCGCAGCAGGGTTCCAGTACCAAGATCTGGGTGCCTTATCTTGCAGCGACCTCCTGGTGCGATTCCTACGCCAATCCGCTGGTTCCCAACAATCGGGATTTCAATCTCTGCTACGGCAACGGCTGGGAATCCAACTGGTATGTGCTCGATCTGAACGCGCTCCAGAAAAGCGGACTGAAAGGCGTGTGGGTCTCCGTGACAGCCAAGCGCGTCAGCGACGGCACCGAAACCTCGGTGGACGACCTGCTGATTCCGGCGCTCACCGTCTGGCAGGGCAAGCAAACGGAAGGCAGCAACCTGCAATGGTTTCCCCAGTCCTTCCAGTCCACGCCGAAGTTCTGGGCCAACCAGTTGAACCCCTTCACCGGCGGCAATACCCAGAGCACGGCTGGGCCCCGGCCTACGGCACCGCCGCCCAGGATCAGACGGAAGTCACCGGCTGGGTCAAACTGCAGCCTGGCGGGCGCAATTTTCTGACGGTAGCCGTGGGCGGCGATGCCCGCAAGCGGATCGTCAAGCAGCGGACGAGCGACGGCCAATGCAAGTACGCGCTGAGCGTGACCGTCGGCAAGAAGAAGCCGGCAGAGGGGAACGGTGCATCGGCGACCCCAGCGCAAACGCCCAGGGCCGGCGGCGCCGCTACCGGGCAGGGCGGCTACCTGGCCAGCCCGCTGAAGGTTGCCGTGACCAACGGCCTCAATGAGACGATCCAGGTGGGTTCCCAGGCTTCCGGTCCCTGGACGGAGGTCAAGCCCTCCGAAAGTCTCACCGTGCAAGGCATCGGCAATTTCGAGGTCAATCACGCCAACGTCTACGTCAAGAGCAGCCATGGCGACGACCAGTTCCTGGTGCAGAACGGCATCATCGGCTACCCGGTGGCATTCGCCCAGATTACCGGCCATGGCCAATGGAACCCTGGGATTTTCGACGTCGGGGACACCGCCGCCGTCACCGTCGACGGCTGGTCCTACACCGTCACCCGGCACAGCGACGAGAGCGCAGGCGCGGCTCTCAGAGGCGCCAAGAGCTTCGAGCTGATCTTGAAGCCCGCCCCGTAAGCACCCCCAGGAAATTTCAGGAGCATTCAGTGATGAAAACCATAAACAAAAACCTGTTCCGCGCCGTGGCAGGCGCCCTGGCTGCCCTCGCCGGCCCGGCCGGCGCGGCCACGATCTTCGGTGGCGACGGCCTCGGCTTCGACGATTCGCCCATTCCCTGGGTCAGCACTGTCGTGTTCGACAAACAGGACGTGAAACCCGGCGCGCCCGAATTCGTGGTCAGGACCGGCGACGACGTGACGCCGCCTTACCAGAAACTCGCTAAAGCCAAGATCCTGGTGCCTTCCCTTTCGGCCACCTCCTGGTGCGACTCCTACGCCAACCCGCTGCTCCCCAACAACGAGGACTTCGGCACCTGTTACGGCAACGCCTCGAAGTCCAACTGGTACGTGCTCGACCTGAACGCGCTCCAGAAGAGCGGCCTGAAGGGCGTTTGGGTGTCGGCCACGGCCCGGCGCGTCGACGCTGCCGCGGACAATCCGCTGATTCCCGCGCTCACGCTCTGGCAGGGCGCGCAGGACATCGGCAGCAACCTGGGCTGGTTTCCGCAATTCTTCCAGTCCGCTCCGGCGTTCTGGGCGAGCCAATTGGCCCCGTTCACCGGCGGCAGCACTAAGAGTAGCGGCTGGGACACCGCCTACGGCACTGCTGGCCAGGATGTGGCCCAGGTCACCGGCTGGGTCAAGCTGAAACCGGGCGGGCAAAACTTCCTGACCGTGGCCGTGGGCGGCGACGCCCGCAAACACACGGTCAAGCAAACCACCTATCCCGATCTCCGGTATACGCTGGCACTGAGCGTGGGCAGGAAAAAGCCGGAGCCGGCCGGTCCCGGGCTTTCGGCCTCCGAAACTCAAGCGACGGAGAATGTCTCGCCTGCGGAAAAGCCTATCGTCGCTCAGCCTAGATTCGTTTCCAACGGAGTCGATATCACGCTCACGAACAATCTCAACGAGACGATTCAGTACGGGGATTCCGTCCAAGGACCATGGACTGACCTTAGACCATCGGAAAGCTATACCAAGACCGGGCCTTCCACATTCTTATATAACAGCATTACCTATATTGAGATAAATACCAGCCGTGGCCAAGGAGAGGTCGAATGCATGAATTACTATATCGACTATCCGAGCTGCAATGTCACTCTCCCGAATTATGGCGATTGGAGTGATGCCGGTTATTTCTCCGAAGGTGAATCGGTTTCTACTACCATCGACGGCTGGTCCTACACGCTGACCCGACACACCGACGGCGAAGGATTTGCCGGCTCAAAGAAATTCGAACTTGTCATCAAAGATGCCAATCCAACGCCTACGCCGACTCCATCGCCAACCCCGACGCCGACGCCGGTCCCCACGTATACCGTGACGGTCGCCGGCGCCGACGGCGGTAAGATCGAGCATGGCCTGGTCGCCAGCGATACCGGTGGCATTTACTGCGGATCGACCTCCAGCGGGGAATTCACCGAGTGCAGCGAAACCTTCCAGGACGGCAGCCTCGTCTTCTTGGAGGCGACACCGGACACCGGGTATTCATACCCGACCTGGACCGGCTGTGAAAAGGTCGAAGGAGACGGCGCCTACTGCTGGATCAAGAAGATCAGCGGAAATACCACAATTACGGCGATATTCGGGCAAATAAACTATACGCTGAAGGTCACAGGAAAATATAACTCCAATCCAGGCGATGGATTGATTGTCAGCTCCCCGACGGGCATATCTTGCGGAAAAAACGCCTCCTCGTGTGAAGCATCGTTTGGCTCGGGCACGGCAATTACGCTCAAAGCCACGGCCTATTCGGGGTATAACGTCGCCGATATGGTCTGGGAAAACTGCGAGAGCATCAGTTCGGATAATTCGCAGTGCCATGTTACTCTCGATGCGGACCTCACGGTAAAAGCGGAGTTTCTTCGCTAAGTCCCATATCAAAATCCGCCGGGTTTGATCGTGAACCCGGCGGCAGAGAATAACAAGCGACATGGGAGAGAAGTATGAATACCTGCAAAAGGTTGGAATACCGCGCCGGCAACATCACCGAATGGTACGAAAACCGGCCGGAAGGGGTGGAACAGGGCTTCACCCTGGCCCAACCGCCCCAGGGTGGCGCCCGAGAAATCGAGCTTTGGCTCGGCGCTGATGGAGACCTGGCATTCAAGCTCGACGCCGACGGCCTCGGCGCCACGCTCGTGGACGGAGACGGCCGCGACGTGCTGGCCTGCCGCAAGCTGGACGCAGTCGACGCTCAAGGCAGACGCCTGCCGGCCAGGCTCGTGCTTGACGCAACAGTGCTTGCCATCCGGGTCGATGTCCAAGGCGCGGCGTGGCCCGTCGTGGTCGATCCGCTGATCTACGATATCCGGCAGAAGTTCACGGCGCAGACCGGCGGCGGTACTGACGATGCGCAAGCGGGCGCCGACTTCAGCCGGTCGATTGCGATGTCGGCCGATGGCAGCCTCGCCTTGGTTGGAGCGCCGGGTGCCAACGTTTCCGGACAAACCGCTGCCGGCGCCGCCTATATCTACGCGCGTGGCGCTTCCGGCTGGACGGTCGAGCAAAAGCTGACGGCCCAGACCGGCTCAGGAGCGAGCGACGTGGCAAGCTTCGCGGAGTTTGGCTACTCGGTCGCACTCTCTGAGGACGGCAGCGTTGCCCTGATCGGCGCGATGGATGCTACAGCCGGTGGCAAAGCCGACGCCGGCGCGGCGTACATCTATGTCCGTGAGCCTGAAGGCTGGGCAATCCGGCAGAAAGTGACGGCCCTGACCAGCGACGGGGCCGACGACACCGTGGCAGGCGGCTACTTCGGGATGGCGGTGGCGCTGACAGGGAACGGCGACACCGCCGCAATCGGCGCGGTCGGCTCTGACGCCGGCTCGGTCAAAGGCGCCGGCGCGGTTTACCTCTTCGGCCGCGTTGGGGCCGATTGGCGGATCAAGCAGAAACTCTGCGCACAAAACACCGACGGCTCCGATAACGCCGAGGCACTCGCAGCTTTCGGAACCGCTGTGGCTTTGTCTTCCGACGGCAGCGCGTTGCTGGTTGGGGCCAATTTCGCCCATGCGGAAGCAGGCGCGGCCTATGTCTATAAGCCCTGGAACGAACGTTGGCGCATCTGGCAGAAGCTGACGGCGCAAACCGCCGGAGGCAAGGATGATTCCGAGGCGGGCGCGATGTTCGGGGCATCGGTGGCGCTCAACAACAACGGCACGACCGCGCTGATTTCCGCCTGTATGGCGACCGTGGCTGGCCAGGCCGAGGCGGGAGCTGCCTACGTCTACCGGTTGATCGAGGACAAGCACGGCGTGGAAACCTGGAAGATTCAGCAGAAGCTGGTTGCTCAAACCGCCGATGGCAGGAACGACACATCGGCTTATGCCCGGTTCGGCAAATGCGCCTTGGCGGGAACCACTATGCTGATCGGCGCCGAAGAGGCAGAGGTGAATGCGCTTGCCAAAGCCGGGACTGCCTACGTTTACCAATATCGGGACAAGCACTGGCGCATCCGCCAGAAACTCACGGCGCAAACGGACGCCGGCACCCGTGACGCCGAGGCCGACGCCCGTTTTGGTGTGACCGCCCTCTCCGCCGACGGCGCCACCGCCCTGGTCGGCTCATTCGGGGCCGCGGCTTCCGGCAAAGCGAAGGCCGGAGCGCTCTACGCCTACGACTCGGCGTATCGGCCGAGCGTGACCCTCAACGGCGGCGGTACGGTGACGAGCAGTCCAGTTGGCCTCGACTGCGGCGCCAGCTGCGAATCCGGCTTTGCCAAAGGCATCGCCGTCACTCTGACAGCCGTACCGGCCGAAGGCTACCGCTTCAAGGGCTGGAGCAGCGGCGGCTCTGGCACAAAGACCCGCACGGTAAAGCCCGTCAAACCCAGCGGCATCGAATAAATCACCAACGATTTGGGAGAATAGAATGAATACCCGTACAGCACTCCAATCCCGGCACTTCGCCTGGCTTTTCATCGCTGCGGCAGGCATCGAAGCCTTGAGCCTGCCGGCCTGCGCCGCCGCCAGGCTTGAGCCGCCGGCCGACCTGCGAACCGCCATCAATGAGACCCTGCGCCGTATCGAACCCGCCCCTAACGGACACTACATCGCCCATAATCCCGAACAGCGCCTCGCCGTCGGTTTCGACGGGCAAGGCATCCGTCTGGCGCCTTCGACGAAAGGCTCGAGCTGGCACTGGGGCCTAAAGCTCCAGGGCTATGGTGTTCCCGGCCGGATCGCGCCGGTTCGGCGCGCCCAGACTGTAAACCATGGCCCGCGTCTGGAGTACCGCCGTGACGGCATCACCGAATGGTACGAGAACCGGCCCGAAGGACTGGAACAGGGATTCACCCTGGCCCACCCACCCAAGGCCGGTGTCCGCGAAGTGGAACTGCGCCTGTCCGCCAACGGCGACTTGAGCCTCAAGCTCGACACCGACGGCCACGGCGCCACGCTCGTCGACAGCGCCGGCAAAGAGACACTGGCCTACCGCAAGCTCGATGTGGTCGACGCACGGGGCAAACACCTGCCGGCCAAGCTTACCCTGGCCGGGAACGCCCTCGCCATCCGGGTCGATGTCCACGGCGCGGCATGGCCCGTCGTGGTCGATCCGCTGATTTACGACATCGGGCAGAAGCTCAGGGCGCAGACCATGTTCGGCGGCGACGACGCACAGAAGGACGCCGGCTTCGGCCGTGCAATCGCACTCTCGGCCGACGGCAGAACCGCCCTCGTCGGCGCGCCTTTTGCGGAAGTGTCCGGCCTGCCCTATGCCGGTACTGCTTACGTCTACACGCTAGACGCGGCCGGCTGGACAATCGAGTGGAAGCTGGTGCCCCAGGATACTGAGGGATTCGGGGAGTTCGGAACCTCGGTCGCGCTTTCTGCCGACGGCAATACCGCCTTGATCGGCGCTTATGGCATGACGGCCGCCGGCCAAGCCGAGGCCGGCGCAGCTTACCTCTATACGCGCACCGGAGGAGGCTGGCTATTCCAGCAAAAGCTGACTGCCCAGACCAGCGGCGGCGCCGACGATGCGGTGAAGCTCGGCCACTTCGGGATGGCGGTCGCGCTGACCGGGGACGGCAATACCGCGGCGGTCGGCGCGCTCGACGCGAACGCGGGTATGGTCGACTACGCCGGCGCGGTTTATCTCTACGGCTGCACCACCGACATCTCGGATCCCTGGCGGAAGCACTGCCAAGTCAGCCAGAAGATCATCGCGCAGAAGACCGACGGCACCGACGATGCAGAATCCGGCGCGGCCTTCGGCGACGCCGTGGCCTTGTCCCAGGATGGCGGCGCCCTGCTGGTGGGGCCTATTTCGCCGACGCTGAAGCCGGCGCGGCCTATGTCTACAAGCCCTGGAGCGACGGCTGGCGCATCTGGCAGAAACTCACGGCGCAGACCGGCAGCGGCAAGAACGACTCCGAAGCGGGCGCCAGTTTCGGCGCCTCGGTGGCTCTGAACAGCAACGGCACCGAGGCGCTGATTTCGGCCTTCCGGGCAACCGTGTCGGGGAAACCGAAGGCGGGCGCGGCCTATGTCTACCGGATGGTCGAAGACAAGCACGGAATCGAAACCTGGAGGATTCGGCAAAAGCTCACCGCCCAGACCGCCGACGGCAAGAACGACGCTTCGCCTGACGCCCGGTTTGGTAAATGCGCCCTGGGTCCCGGCGTCGCGCTGATCGGCGCCCAGCAGGCCCCGGTCGATGGTCTGACCGAAGCCGGCGCGGCCTACCTTTACCGATATCAGGACAAACACTGGCGCATCCGCCAGAAACTCACGGCGCAAACGGATGCGGGCGCCAGCGACGTCGAGGCGAACGCCCACTTCGGCGTGACCTCCCTCTCCGCCAACGGCGGCACTGCCATGGTCGGGGCCTATGACGCGACGGCCTCCGGCAAAACAGGGGCCGGCGCCGTCTACGCGTTCGAGTCGCCGTATGTGCTGAAGGTAACGACTTCCGTCGGCGCTGTGGGTGCGGTGACGAGCCAGCCAAACGGCATCGTCTGCGGCAGCGGCATCTATTGCCAAGCCCGTTTCGCTAAAGGCACGGCCGTCACGCTAACCGCGCACCCCATCGAAGGCTATCGGTTCACAGGCTGGAGCGGCGGCGGCTGTGCCGGCAAGAAGCCCTGCACGGTGAAGCTGAACAAGTCCAAGACCGTCGAGGCAAAGTACGTGCCGCAGCAGTAATAATCCCCTCCGGCAGCGTACACCGGAGGATTTTCCGGAACGGATAGACAGAGGTCTCAGCCTAATGGGTAAGCCGAATCGCGCCACCGTTCCACGCGATTCGGCCACGGAACGACTCACAAACGATGTAAGAGGAGTGTCATGAACAACATCAATCCGTGCCGGCATTGGCACATCGTCGGGCTGCTCCTGGCGGGGCTATGGGGAACAGCCGCCCTGGCCACGCCCGAAATCGACTTTCCGGCGGACCTGCAGACGGCAATAAACCAAAGCCTGGGCGCCTACGACGTACAGCAGAAGCTCACGGCTCAGACCAGCGAAGGCGGCGACGCGCAGAAATCCGCCGAATTCGGGTTCCGCATCGCGCTTTCGGCGGACGGAAATACCGCCCTGGTTGCCGCGGGCGGGGCCGAGGTCGACGGCCTGCAAGCAGCCGGAGCCGTCTACGTCTATACCCGCACCAGCACCGGCTGGACCATCCAGCAGAAACTGACGGCGCAGAACGGCGACGGCAGCGACGATGCGCAGAAGGATGCGGTCTTCGGCCGCTCGGTCGCGCTGGCCGCGGATGGAGGGACCGCCGTGGTCGGCGCGGATGGTGTAACGGTTTCCGGCCAAGCCTGGGCCGGCGCCGCCTATGTGTACCGCCGCAACGGCTCGCTCTGGCAGATTCAGCAGAAAGTCACTGCCCAGAAAACCGACGGCACAGCCGACGTTTCGAAAGATGCCGGCTTCGGCTCGGCGGTCGCCTTGAGCGGGGACGGCCATACCGCCGCCATCGGCGCCCGCCAAGCCCTGGGCGAAGGCGCACTCGGCCAGTCGTATACCGGCGCGGTTTACGTCTATCGGAGCACCGATACGGGCTGGCAGATTCGGCAGAAAGTAATGGCGCAGAACACCGACGGCACCAGCGATGCCACGCCCGGCGCAGAGTTCGGCGATGCCGTCGCGCTGGCCGCGGACGGCGGCACCTTGCTGGCCGGCGCCGACTTTACCGAGGACTGGTCCGGCGCAGCCTATGTCTACAGCGCCACCGACGCCGGCTGGGCCATTCAGCGGAAGCTGATCGCTCAGACCAGCCGCGGCAAGGACGACAGGGAGCCGGGCGCCCGTTTCGGCGGCGCGGTAGTGCTGTCCACCGACGGCAACACGGCCCTGGTCGCCGCGGGCGAAGCCACCGTTTCCGGACTGCGGCAGGCCGGTGCAGCCTACGTTTATCAGCGCAAGGGCGGCCGCTGGAACATCCAGCAGAAGCTGATCGCGCAGACTCCCAACGGCAAGGCGGATGCAATGGAAAACGCTTTCTTCGGCTCCAGCGCGCTGACGGCCGATGGCGATACCGCGCTGATCGGCGCCACATTCGCCGATGCGGAGGGGCTGACCCATGCCGGAGCCGCCTACCTCTATCGCCGCGAGGGCAAGCGCTGGCGCATCCAGCAGAAACTCACCGCGCAGACGGAATCGGGAACGAGCGACGCCGAGGCCAATGCCCATTTCGGCAAAACTGCCCTTTCCGCAAACGGCGGCACCGCCTTCATCGGCGCCTTCGACGCGACGGTCTCCGGCCTGACGAATGCCGGCGCCGTCTATGCCTACGATTCCGCCTACCGGCTGACCGTGACCGCCAACGGCGGCACCGTGACGAGCCTGCTGGTAGGCATCGACTGCGGCGCCACCTGCGAGGCCGGCTTCGCCAAAGGCACAGCCGTCACCCTGACTGCAGTCCCCGCCGAGGGCTACCGCTTCAAGGGCTGGAGCGGCGCTGGCTGCTCCGGCAAGAAGCCCTGCACGGTGAAGCTGAACCAGTCCAAGACCGTGAAAGCCGTGTTCGCCCCCCTCCCCGGTCTGGCCCAAGGCTGGGTGGTCGGCACCGCGCCGGCGGACGGCTACGGCGTCATCCTGCATACCGCCAGCGGTGGCCTACGCTGGGAACGCCAGGGCTCGGCCGGCGACGTTCCCAACGTGGCGCTCAACAACGTGAAGGCGGCAAACCGCGAAGTCGCCTGGGTCGTCGGCGACCGCGACGGCGGTTACGGCGTGATCCTGAAAACCCGCGACGGCGGCCAGACCTGGGTTCGCCAAGGGCAACCGGGCTCGATCCCGGACGTCGAGCTGCACGGGATCGGAGCGGCCGATGCGAAGACCGCCTGGGTGGTCGGCAACGGGGGCACCATTCTGCGGACCCGCGACGGCGGGAGGACTTGGGTCCAGCAAGCGAGCGGAACCAGCACCAATCTCTACGAAGTGGCCGCGGTGGATTCCAAGGTTGCCTGGATCGTCGGCGACCAGGAGGACGGCTATGCCGTCGTCCTCCACACCGCCGACGGCGGACGAACCTGGGAACGGCAGGGTACCACCGCCACACTGCGCGCCCAGGCATTCATCGACGTGGCCGCCCCGAACCGGCAGACCGCCTGGGCGGTGGGCACGGACAGCACCGTGTCGAAAACCTCGGACGGCGGCAAGACCTGGCAACTCCAGATGGGCCACGGACTCAGCCACAACAACGGCGTTGCTACGGTGGACAGCGAGACCGCCTGGATTGCCGCGGACTACAACGTCGCCTACCGGACTAGGGCGTTGGAACAAAATAACTCTTCCAAATACTGAGGGGTTTGTTCTAAAGTTGCGGTATGGAACATGCCGCAATCAAGAAGCGCTTTGAGAAACTCGATCGGTACCTGGACGAGCGTCTGCGGCGCTTGGTTGCCGGGGCGGAGGCGCTGGCGATTGGCCGAGGCGGAATCTCGGCCGTGTCACGGGAAACCGGTTTATGTCGAGAGGCGATTCGTCAAGGCTGCCAAGAGTTGGAACAACAGAATGCCTTGCCTCAGGGCCGTATTCGCCGGAAGGGGGCAGGCCGGAAACGGACGGTTGACCAGGACTCCACCCTGAAGGCCGATTTGGAGCGATTGATTGATCCGGTGACGCGCGGGGATCCGGAATCCCCGTTGCGTTGGACGTGTAAGAGCACGCGGCAATTGGCCGAAGCCCTCACTGAGATGGGGCACCGAACCAGCCATCGGATGGTGGGCGAACTGCTCCGCGCGCTGGGCTATAGCCTGCAAGGTAATCGAAAAACCTTGGAGGGCGGTTCGCATCCGGATCGCAATGCCCAGTTCGAGCATATCTACACCCAGGTGAAGCAGTTCCAAGGGCGGGGCGATCCGGTCATCTCGGTGGACACCAAGAAGAAGGAACTGGTCGGGAATTTCAAGCAACAGGGCCTGGAATGGCGCCCCGAAGGGCAGCCGGAAGCCGTTCGGGTGTATGATTTTCAAGACCCCGAACTGGGGAAGGTGGCACCGTATGGCATTTACGATCCGACGTTGAATATCGGCTGGGTCAATGTCGGGACGGATCACGACACCGCGCAATTCGCGGTGGAAAGTATTCGCCGCTGGTGGCACTCCATGGGCGCACCGTGTTATCCGAAGGCACGGCACTTGTTGATTACGGCCGATGGCGGTGGGAGCAATGGCTCGCGTGTGCGCTTATGGAAGCGGGAGCTTCAGGCATTAGCCACCGAGTTAGGACTGGCCATCACGGTGTGTCACTTCCCGCCGGGAACCAGCAAATGGAACCAGATTGAGCATCGCCTATTTTCCTTTATCACGATGAATTGGCGCGGTCGTCCGCTCATCAGTCACGAGGTCGTGGTGAATTTGATTGCCTCGACGACCAATCGCAAAGGCTTGCGGGTCTATTGCGAACTGGACGATAGCGAATATCCCAAAGGGATCAAGGTCACCGACGCGGAAATGGACGGCCTCAAAATACAGCGCCATGCCTTCCATGGCGAATGGAATTATACGATCCTGCCGTAGCATTCATATGGCAGATTTATTTTGTTCCAATGCCTAGCGACGGTGGGACGGACTGGGCACGGCAGCGGGTTAACGTGCCCGGCAACTATTACCTCTTGGGCGTAAGCGCGGCCACTCAAGATACGGCTTGGATGGTCGGCAGGGGCATCGGCGTCGAGGCCAGCCACGGCATCATTCTGCAGACCACCGACGGCGGGACGACCTGGGCGGTCCAGACGCCACCGGTCGACGTGCCGTTTCGCCGAGTGTCATTCGTCGGCGCACGCTGAAGTCCACTCATGCCTCCGAGCCGCTGCGGACTGACAACCCGCAGTGGTTATTTCTCACCCCGGTATCAAGGAAACAGGAGACCAGCCCCCACCGACCGAAAGACCTCAATTTCCGAAACACGCCAGACCGCAACGTGTTAGCGCTCAACCGACATGTTCAACGAAAGAATGTACAAAATAACTTAGGGAGATACTTATCCCGGATGTTTCATAAAAATGCCCCCTGCGCCCGATAGCTTGGCCAGCTGCCTATTTTTTCAGTCCACCGAACTGACCTACGCCCCCCATGAGGCATGGGCAGCCCCTCGACCTGCCTCTTTTCGCGGGGGTGGTGGCCGGAATCCAGACACTGGACGCAATCAACCCTCCGAGTCCTGCCGGATCCTCCTCGGTTGAGGGTGACGGCGCGCTTCAGGCCATGGCCGGTGGTCGGACGAGATAGAGTATCTCGGTGACCCGGTGCAACAGCGCCTTCACCGGACAGGCGCTCGGCAAGTGCAACTTGATCCGGTCCTTGTACTGCACCACCCGCACCGCCAGCTTGAACAGCTTCAGGATGAGGGTCATGGGCTGCGCCTTGGCCAGTTCGGTGTGGCACAGGGTGTGCTCCCGCAGGCTGTGGATCAGGCTGTAGGCGGCACAGGCATAGAACAGGCGCAGGTGGTTGGCGAGGAAGGCATGGTCGGCGGTGCGATCACTGGCCAGATCGTTCTTCACCGCCTTGATGAAGTTCTCGTCCTGGCCGCGTGCGCAGTACAGATCCCGGTACAGCGCCTCCGGCGTCGGGTCGGCGAGCGAGGTCACGACGAAGCGCGGGTTGTCCCCCAGGCCCATGACCTCGGCCTTGAGCACCACCCGATAGGCCTTGGGCCAGGAACCGGCCTGGTAGGCCACCTCGTCATACAAACGGGTCGCCGCCGGCTCGGGCTGTTCGGCGCGGCGAGCGAAATCACAGCGTTGCGCATGCAAGGCGCGCGTCTTGGCAAGCAGCGGCTCGGCCTTGGGCGTCAGCACCTGGTTGCCGGCCAGGCCGAAGAGGAAATCCATCCGTGCATCGGCTTCGCACAGGGCCATCAACTCCGGGTTGGCGAAATGGCCATCCCCGCGCAGGACGAGGTGGGTATCCGGCCAGGCCTGGCGCAGGCGGCGCACGACCCGCTGGAGGATGGCGGCGTTCTCGCGCCCGGTGGGGCGTTTGCCGGGCCGCAGCACGGCGGTGATGAACTTGCCGGAGAGGCCCTCGAACAAGAACAGCGGCAGATAGCAGTGGCTGCCGTAGTGGTGATTGTAGAAGGCCAGTTCCTGCTGCCCGTGGGTGCGGTCTTCGGAGTGGTCCATGTCCAAGACGATGACCGCGGGCGGGGTGGTGTAGCTGGCGATGAAGGCATCGACGAAGGCGCGGGCCAGGCGGTAGATGTCCTTGCGGGAGACTCCGTTCTCCAAGCGCGAGAAGGTGGGGCCGGAAGCCAGGGCGTTGTCGGCATCCAACGGCGCCCGCTCGGCCGCCAGCTTGAACACGGGATCGTGGCGCAGGCTGTTGGCGTCGTTGCCGTCGGCATAGCCGCAGGCGGTCTGGAAGATGCGCTGACGCAGGAGGTCGGCCAAGCTGTGGGCGATGTAGGAAGGGTGCCGGCGATCCTGAATGGCCGAGGCCAGACGGGCGATCAATCCGGTCTGCCGATCCACGCCCTGCAGGAGGAGGGCGCCGAAGTCGCTGGACACCGCGCCGCCTTCGAAGTCGGCACGGACGGTGAAGCCGGCGACGGTGGGAAAACGGAGCTGGGTCGGGATAGAATCACTCATTGGGCGGTCTCGTTTAGGCTTCGTACGAAGCGTTATTGGCGCAACTCCAATTATATCAATTGGTTAAGCGAGATTCGCCCACTTTCTTGAAATATCCGGGTTATGAGGTTCATGCACAAACCGCCGTTCGCCGCCAGCCTCCTCGCCGCCTGCCTGGGTACGGGCTCGATGCCGTCGGAAGCCGTCACCCCGGCTCAAATCAAAAAGGTCAAGCATTTCGTCGTCATCTACCAGGAAAACCACAGCTTCGACAATCTGTTGGGCGACTGGGAGGGCGTGAACGGACGCAAGCCCGGCAATTACGCGCTGCAGGTCAATCAGGCCGGCGAGCCTTTCGAATGCCTGCTGCAGAACGACTCGAATCTGACTTCGCCATCGCCGCTGGCGACCACCTGCGTCGATGCGGCGAACAACATCGAAAGCGCGTTCGCCAATGCGCCGTTTTCGATCAATACCTACGGCACCGACCCGTCCACCGAGGACTTGACCCATCGGTTCTACCAGCATCAGTACCAATTGAACGGCGGCAAGATGAACCGTTTCGTCACCGGCAGCGAGGCGGTCGGTTTGACGATGGCGTACTACGACACCAAGGCGCTGCCCATTTACCAGTACCTGCATCGGGACGGCCACCCGCGCTATGCCGTCGCCGACAATTTCTTCCAGGCGGCCTTCGGCGGCTCGTTTCTGAACCATCAGTGGCTGGTGGCGGCGCGCACGCCGATCTGGCCCAATGCGGTGAACGACGGCGGCAAGACGGATCAGCACTCGGTGGTCGACGAGAACGGCATGCCGGTCACCACCAGCGACGGCTATCCGCTCTATACCAGCCCCTTGGGCAAAGCGGTTTATGATGGTCGGCTGACCGCTTCCTGCAATCCCCCGGCCGGCCGTGCGCCGACTCCGGCGGGCGTCGCCTGCGGCGACTACGCGATCAATACCACCCAGCCCAATCAGCAGCCGTACAGTCCGGGCACCAAGGACTACAAGCGGCTTCCTTTGCAGACGGCGCCCACCATCGGCGATCGCCTCTCCGCCGCGGGGATAAGCTGGGGCTGGTATGCGGAGGGCTGGTCGAACGCAAACGGGAACATCGGCGCGCCGGGCTGGACCAACGGCACGGGACCGAAGTGCACCGATTCCTACACCGACGTCGAAGCCGTTTTCCCGAACTGCGTGAATCAGGACTTCCAGTACCACCACCAGCCGTTCAACTATTTCAAGGCGTTCGACGCTTCCACCAAAGCCGGCAAGAAGAACCGCAAGGTCCATCTGCGCGACGAAGTCGAATTCGTCCAGCTCGCGAATCGTTCCACCAAGACATGCAAACTCCGGCAGGTCAGCTTCGTCAAACCGCTGCCGGCGGGGAGCGAGCATCCGGGCGGCACCCAGATGCAGGGCCGGGAACACCTGGTGGCCTTGCTCGAAGCGGTGGAGAACAGCGCCTGCGCGAAACACACCATGGTCATCGTGACCTACGACGAGTTCGGCGGCCAGTACGACCACGTCCAGCCGCCGGGCCAGGGCCAGGGCAACGACAACGGGCCGCACGATCAGTGGGGACCGGGCAGCCGCATCCCCGCCCTGGTCGTTTCGCCCTTGCTGCCCTACGAGTTCGGCGTCGACAGCACCCAGTACGACACCACCTCGATCCTGGCGACCCTGGAAAAGCGCTATCGCCTCGCGCCGGTCAGCGACCGCGACGCGCAGGTCAACGATATGTTCTCGGTGTTCGACGCGGCGCCGCCGGCGACCCAATCGGCTCGCTGAAAAAACCTTCTCCAATGACATCGTCCCTGCCGGTCGTTATGGCCGGCAGGGACACCGCTAGACGAATATCTTATGAGGCCCAAAATGCACCCGAACATCCGCAAACTCCTGGCCCCTGCGATCGCCGCCGCGATCTGGATGCCGTGTTCCGCTCAGGCCGGCACCACGCCGGATGCGCCTTCCGTCGACACTAAGCCCGGCATCGAAGGGGCGCCCTGGGGCAAGAACGTCGCGATCACCTTCGGCAAGGACACCTATACCTTGGCCTCGGACGGCATCCCCAACCATCCCCGACCGCCCAAGTATCTCCTGCCGAAACAGGGCGTCGTGGTGCCGGAATCGCCGGCGGACCTGTATGCAGGCGACGATCCCACCTTGCCACAGAATTATTCGTTTACCCTCCCGCGCCATCCCACGAAAAAGGCCCATGCGACCCGGACAGGCTTTGGGCCGATCGGAGTCCTGGTAAGCGGCGCCGCGCTGTTCAATCCCTATGAAGGAGACGGCAAAACAGTAGCCCTGCAGCACAATTTCACGGTCAACGGCGTGTCGTTCATCGACGCATGCAATGCTCATCCTACCCCGCCCGGGGGCCCGAACGGCTTGGCATACCACTACCACGGCGTACCGCATTGCATCACAGACGCCCTCGACAAGCCCAAGCAGCACTCGAAGCTCATCGGCGTCGCCCTGGACGGCTTCCCCATCTACGGCCCGCTCGGCAAGGACGGAGCAAAACCCTCTCAGCTCGATGAATGCAACGGGCACGCCGAACCAACGGGCGAGTTCCCACAAGGGATTTACCACTATCATGTGACCGAGGATTTTCCATATACCGTCCGCTGCCTGGCCGGCGACGCCCCCTCTCTCGCTTCTCAACCCGCAGCCATCATCCAATGAACCCGCTGGCACAGGACACGCAGGAATGGCCAACCTCTTCTCCAGACGCCTTTTTCTTCAATCCGTCGCCGCCGGTGCCTGCGCCGGTGTTGCCGGCAAAACCGGTGCCTCCCTCGGACCAGACGGCAAAGCCCTTCAGTCCATCCGTCGCGTCGCGATTCATCCGACGGTCGGCATCGCCCGCGTAGGCAACAGCCAGGAATATTTCTATTTTGGCCCGGAACTCCCGGCCAGCACTTCGCGCGGGCCGTTCAAGGACCCCAGCGGCGCGATGGCCAAGCAGGCGGTGCGGTTCCGGTTATACGGCTATGACCGGAAGGGCCGGGTGGTTTGCGAACTCACGGCGGCCGACGCGGGTATCACCTGGCAGATCGTTGTCGCCAACGCCAAGGCCGCGGCATACAACGTCGACACGGCTTTCGACGTACCGGGCGCGCCCAGCGTGGGGCGGCGCAATGCTTCAGTGACGGACCGGGCATCGCTGGTCATCCGCGCCACGCCGCGCAGTCTCTCCGGCGGCGCCGCCGGGCCGTTCGCCCTGGACGGGGGAAGCTTTTCCGGCACGCCGGTGAACCTGGGCGAAGCGCTGACCGATGCCAAGGGCCGCTTGGTCGTGATGCCCGGAAGCGGCACGGCGTATTCCACACCGGATGCGCCGCCGTTGGGCAGCTTCGCCAACAACGATGGCTGGACCGACGATACCTGCGATGGTCCGGTCAGGGCCACGGTTCGTATCGGGGAGCGCAGCTTCGAAGCCGATTCGGCTTGGGTGATCTGTGGCAGTCCGAACTACGCCCCCGCCATACCGGCCGGCCTCGTCACTCTCTATGACGCCATCGAATCGGCGCTGGTCGAAGCCGGAGCCCTGGACGCCGGGGCGACCGACTTTCAACGGCACGTCTGGCCTATTTTCGAACGTATAGCCGACATGCAATGGGTCAATGCGGGATATCTGGCCAGCCACGGCTTCGGCTCCGAGCAAGAATGGACCCAGCCCCGCTGGCGCCGCCGCCTGGCCAATCCCTCGACCGCGAACGAGGGATTCCGTCAAAGCGTTGCTGCGACGTTCCGCAATCCGGATTTCAGCGAAGTCGAACCCTCACTCGAGCCCCAGCTCTACGGCGACAAGGTCACCATGCCGCCGAACGCGGTCGAGCCGCGCCAATGGCTGGCGCTGACGCCGCTGCAATACCGCCGGCTCCGCGCCTGGGCGGACGGGAACTTCACCGGCAAAATGCGGAAAACTCCCACACATCTTTCGGCGCTGCCGCTCCAGCAGCAGCCGGCGGCGCTGGATCGGGCCGCCCTGGAGGCATGCCTGGGAGGCGCCTTTCATCCCGGCGTGGAATTCCCCTGGATCGCCCGCGTACCCTGGATTTGGACATCCGACATGCGCTTGCGGGGAGGCGCCCTGGAACCCGACTTGCATGACTACGGCGAAACCCTGAATGCCGCCGTGGCATTGTCGAAGCAAGGGCCCCTAGGGAGGGCCGGGGTGAGGGGAACGATCATGGCGAGCAGTCGCTTTCATAGTCCAGGGCGGTTGGTGCCATGATCGTTAGCCCGAATGTTTCATAATCACCTGAGTCCGTTGACGTTGCGGGCGTGCGACCTAATTTTTGATCCCTCTCGACCAGGGATGGCCATTGAGGGTTGAAATCGACGGGTTCCAGCCCGTTGATAGCCGACCGAAGCCCGCGGAATCCGGACTCGAGACGCGCCGCTCCCTCGGGCCCATGGTCCGACACCGCGTTTTTGGCCATCAGGCCGACAGGAGGGGCCGGCGTGGTAAAGCCGTTCGGAGAGCCGGTGCAGCAGGTCGTTCACCGAGCTGGCGCTGGGCAGATGCAACTTGATCCGGTCCTTGTACTGCACCAGTCGCACCGCCAGCTCGAACAGTCCCTTCGACTTCGCTCAGGGCAAGTTCAGGATGAGTCAATGGCCTGCTGCTGGGGCGTGAATCGCGGCTTAGTCCCTTCGACTTCGCTCAGGGCAAGTTCAGGATGAGGCTCATCGCTGTACCTTCGCCAGTTCGGTGTGGCGCAAGCTGTTCTCGCGCAGGCTGCGGATCAGGCTATAGCCGGCATAGGTATAGAACAGGCGTAGGTGGTTGGCGAGAGAAGGCGTGGTCGGCGGTGCGATCACTGGCCAGATCGTTCTTCACCGCTTTGATGAAGTTGCGGCTCGGAATCAGCGGCGACCTGAACCTCGAGCTCAACCCCGACGGCAGAGGCGCCAAGTTCAGCGATGCGTCCGGCCGCGACACCCTCGCCTACCGCAACCTCGACGCGAAGGGCAAGCACCTGCCCGTAACCGTCGCGCGAGCCGAGCAAGGTCTCGCCATCCGGGTGGGTACGAAGAATGCCGCCTGGCCCATCGTGGTCGATCCTTTGATCTACAACATCCGGCAGAAGTTCACCGTGCAGACCGGCAAGGACGACGACGCAGAATACCTGGCCAGGTTCGGCTATTCGTCCGCAATGTCCGCGAAAGGCAACGGACATCGCTCCAGCTTGCGGGATGGCCGAAAGGCGGGGAAAATCGCAGCCGCTAGCTGACCTGAACGAGAGATGCGCCCCATGGCCGTGCAGACACGGGATATCGATTACCGCCACGCCGATACGCTGCTGTCGGGCTACTTCGCCTGCGACGACCGCTTTCCTCTGCCCCGCCCCGCCGTCCTGATATCCCACGCCTGGATGGGGCGTGACGAATTCGTGTGCGGCAAAGCGCGCCATCTGGCGGAATTGGGCTACGCCGCCTTTGCCCTGGACATGTACGGCAAGGGGGTATTGGGCACCGGACCGGAGCAGAACGCTCAACTCATGGGACCGTTCATGGCGGACCGCGGGCTGCTGCAGGCAAGGATCGCCGCGGCCCTGGACACCGTACGCTCGCTTCCCGAAGTCGATCCTGGACGCATCGCGGCGATGGGATTCTGCTTCGGCGGACTATGCGTCCTCGACCTCGCCCGGACCGGCGCCGATCTCCGGGGCGTGGTGAGCTTCCACGGCCTGTTCACTCCGCCGGGCAACACCGCGGGCCGGAAAATCCGCGCCAAGGTACTGGTACTGCACGGTTACGAGGATCCCATGGCGCCGCCGGATCAGGCCGTCGCCTTGGGCCGCGAGCTGACGGAAGCCGGGGCCGACTGGCAAATCCACATGTACGGCCACACCCTCCATGCCTTCACCAACCCCATGGCCAACGACCGGACCTTCGGCACCGTTTACGATCCCGCGGCCGATCGGCGCTCCTGGCAGGCGACGCAGAATTTCCTGGCCGAAGTGTTAAACTAAGCGGTCACATCATTCCCGGCCCATTGACAGCACCTAAATGGATCTGAAATTCCTGGATTTCGAACAGCCGATCGCCGAGCTGGAAGCCAAGATCGAAGAGCTCAGACACGTCGGATTCGACAACGAAATCAATATCTCCGAGGAAATCTCCAAGCTCGAAGAGAAGAGCCGCAAGCTCACCGAATCGGTTTTTTCCTCCCTCAGCGCCTGGCAGATTTCCCAGATCTCCCGCCATCCGCAAAGGCCGCACAGCCGCGATTACATCGATCTGATCTTCCAGGAGTTCCACGAACTGCATGGCGACCGGGCCTTCGCCGACGACCCCGCCATCATCGGCGGCCTGGCCCGGTTGGATGGCACCGCCGTGCTGGTCATCGGACACCAGAAAGGACGCGACACCAAGGAAAAAATCTACCGGAATTTCGGCATGCCGAGGCCGGAAGGGTATCGCAAGGCCTTGCGGCTGATGCGGCTTGCCGAGCGCTTCCAACTGCCCCTCGTGTGCCTCATCGACACCCCCGGCGCCTATCCGGGCATCAACGCCGAAGAGCGCGGCCAGAGCGAGGCGATCGCCCGCAACCTGTTCGAAATGGCCCAGTTACAGACCCCCATCGTCTGTGTGGTGATCGGCGAAGGCGGCTCCGGGGGAGCTTTGGCCATCGGCGTGGGCGACCGTTTGCTGATGCTCCAGTACAGCACTTATTCCGTCATCTCGCCCGAAGGCTGTGCCTCCATTCTGTGGAAGAGCGCGGAGAAGGCCGAGCTGGCCGCGGAAGCCATGGGCATCACTTCCGAGCGCCTGATGGAGCTGGGGCTGATCGATTCGATCGTGCCGGAGCCCTTGGGTGGCGCCCATCGCGACCGGGAGCGGATGGCCGACAACCTCAAGACCGAACTCAAACGCAACCTCGAGGAACTCGCCGCCTTGCCGATGGAGGAACTCCTGGCCATGCGCTACGAGCGCCTCATGGGCTACGGCGTCTACGAAGAGCCAGTCGCCTGAGGAGACCCGCCGGTACGGGGCGAATCCGGTGAGATTGAGCCTCGACAGTTTCCGCGCCGGCCTCCACCCCGGCGCGACCTACCGGGTAGCTTTCAGCGGTGGGCTTGACTCCGCCGTCCTGCTCGATCTGATGCAGGAAGTTCGCCCCCTCTCCGCCATCGATCTGCGCGCCGTCCACATTCACCACGGCCTCCTGCCAGAAGCCGACGCCTGGTCCCGGCACTGTGCGGCGGTCGCCGACGAGTACGGCATCGCTTTGGACATCCTCCGGGTCGACGCTCGCCCCAAGCCCGGCGAGAGTCCCGAAGCGGCGGCGCGTACCGCCCGCTACCTGGCCCTCGAAGCCTTGCTGAATCCGGGGGAGATCCTCGTGACGGCACAACATCTCGACGACCAGGCCGAAACGCTGCTGCTTCAACTGCTGCGTGGCGCGGGGCTGGCAGGCCTTGCCGCAATGCCGAACGCCGCACCTTTCGGTCCGGGCATCCTGCACCGTCCCCTCCTCCGCTTCAGCCGCCGGGAAATTCTGGCGTATGCGCGAGACAGGGGCCTGCGCTGGATCGAAGACCCCAGCAACCGCGACGAGCGCTATGACCGGAATTTCATCCGTCGACGGATCATGCCGCGGCTCGCCGACCGCTGGCCGGCAGTCGCGGCCAATCTGTCCCGCAGCGCCGGACACTGTGCCGAAGCCGTCGAACTCCTGGACAAGCATGCCGACGCCATGACGGCCGCCGCGACGGCCGCGGACGATTCGTGCAGCCTCGACCTCGATGCGGTGCAGAGACTCCAGCCGGACGAACAACGGCTCCTGCTGCGCCGCTGGATACGGAACCGGGGTCTGCGCGCGCCCCCGGCGAAGCTGCTGGAGCGGGTTCGTAGGGAAATCGTCGAAACGGCCGGCGGGCATTCGCCGACGATCGCCTGGGCCGACGGAGAGGTGCGGCGCTACCGTCACCGCCTTTATCTGGTTCTTCCCGCGGCGGATTTCGACGCCTCCTGGACGGCCATCTGGAACGGAGAGACGCCACTCATGCTGGCCGGCAATGGCAGCCTCGATGCTGCGCTGGAACGTGGCCCCGGCATCGATCCGGACAAATGGCGGAGCGGGCGCATCACCGTGCGTTACCGGTGGGATGGCGACAGGATCGAACCGGCGGGCCGCAAGGGACACCGCGAACTCAAGAAACTGTTCCAGGAGGCGGGGCTGCCGCCGTGGCTGAGAAACCGCCAGCCCATCGTCTGCATCGACGGCAGGATCGCCGCGATCGGCGGCAGCCGGTGGCTGGCTTCCGAATTCGCAGGTCCCCCGGCACAGGCCAACGTCGTCGTCCGCTGGAACCCGAAAAACGCTCACAAATTGTCGTAACGGCTCAGATCCAGCCAGCCCGCCGTGACGGGGTTCGCCTCGAGGTGCCGCCGGTTGAACCAGTCCGATATCTTCCAGAATCCGGGGTTCCCGCGGTGGACGCCGAAGCGTTCAGCCAGCTTCGGACCGAACGCTTTCGGGCTGTCCAGGCTCAGGATGGCATCCACGAATTCGCCGGCCTCGGCTTCGTCCAAGTCGAAAAAGAAATTCGGATAGCTTCCGACGACGCCGCGCACCAGCGTCAGTGTGTCTTCCGCCGGCGTCCGCCTCAATTCTTCGAGGAACAGCATCGACACATTTTCGAGCGCGGTGTTCTTGACCAGACTGTAGATCCAGCCGTCTTCCGCCCCGCCGGTCCCCGTCCGGATGCGCAGATAGGACAGCTCGGGAAGAAAGGCGATCCCGCCGCCCTTGGCATACGCCAGGCGCCGCAGTTCGCGCTCCACGGATGCCTGCGCCGGCGGAACCGTCGGCGTACCGCCGTCCCCGCATCCCGCGGCGCCGCAGCCGGTGAACGGGTCGGGATGACCTGCCGCCTCGCCGAAGCGGGCCCGGACCAGATCGAAAAATTCCTTCTTGGGCCGGTAACCGATGACCGTCTCACCGTCCAGCCCCCAAACCGGATTCTGCCAAAGGTTGTTGACTCCCCCTCCAATGCCTTTGTACCAACCGGCGCGTTCGGCCTGCCTCATGGTCGACGGCAGGAACCGCAGAAAATTGTTTTCCGCCTCCATACGCATGAAATCCATGTACAAGCGGGTCGCCAACTGGTGGCCGACATTGCCGAACACGTCGAAGCCTGCAACCAGCAGATAATGAATCCGTTCCAGCAAGGGGTAGTCGACGACCCAGGCGGTCAGCGGAGTATCTCCGACCAGCCCCCGCTCGACCGAAGCGCTGTCGAAATGGCGGAACACCGTCAGCAAGGCATCGCGGTTGTTGCCTTCGCCGTCCCAGAGGTCGCGCAGCGCGATGCCGCCGCGATCGCCGTGGATCCGCAGCCAGCCCGCCTTGGCCGCCTGATAGTCCTCTTCCAGCGCCCGGTAGGTGTACCAGATGTCGCCGATCCCGGGCGAATTTTCCTTCTCGGCCGGCAGCCGCAGGCGCTCCGCCTGGTTCGCCAGGAATTGAGCGTCGTTGCTGACGGGATCGGCATCCGGATCGGTGAAAGCGACCCAAAAACGGTCCCGGATCACGTTGAGCGCGGCTTGTCCCCGGCAGACCGGCCCCTTCATGAAACCGGAAAAGAAGAAATGGGCGTCGTCGAGCAGGAACCGGTAGCGCGACCTGGGAGGAATGGCGACGTAGGTCTTGAACGGGTTGGCGGCGTCGGCGGCGGCATAACCCGGCAGCCGGTCGACCGTGTACTCGGGTTCCAGAAATAGCTCCCGGTAACGGCGCATCCGGACGTCGTCGAGTTCGTAGACCATGTGGATCTTGTCGACGATGCTCTGCCGCACCGGCCGCAGGCGGTAATAGAATTCTCCGGGTCCCGGGCTGTCGTACGGCCGGGTCTGCGCATTCCGGCGAACGTGACCGTTGATTCCGGTGATCGTGACCGCCGGGGATCTCATGCCGCGCTGGAGGTTGGTTTTTTACTTGGACCGGTCACGTTGGGTCAAGCCGGCGGTGGTTTTGCGCATCGACTCGCCGGTCAGGGGTAGCCGGTGGGCGTTGTGCAGGAGGCGGTCGAGGATGGCATCGGCGAGGGTGGGCTCGCCGAGGTAGTCGTGCCAGTGCTCGACCGGCAGCTGGCTGGCGATGAGGGTGGAGCGCAGGCCGTGGCGGTCTTCGATCAACTCCATGAGGTCGTTGCGCTGAGAGGCGGTGAGCGGCTGGATGCCCCAGTCGTCGAGGATGAGCAGGTCGGTGCGGGCGAGCTGGTTCATGAGCCGGGAATAGGAGCCGTCGCCGCGGGCGACGGCGAGCTGTTCGAGCAGCCGAGGCAGGCGCAGGTAACGGACGGCTAGTCCCTGGCGGCAGGCCTGATTGCCGAGGGCGCAGGCGAGATAGGTCTTGCCGGTGCCGGTGGGGCCGGTGAGGCAGAGATTGTGATGGGCGCGCAGCCAAGAGCCTTCGGCGAGCGCGGCCATTGGGGGACGATGCAGGCCGCGGGGGTGGCGATAGTCGATATCCTCGATGCAGGCGGCAAGGCGCAGCTTGGCGTCCTTGAGCAAACGGCTGAGGCGGCGGTTGTCGCGGTAGAGCAGCTCCCGGTCGACGAGCAGCGCGAAGCGCTCGTCGAAGGAGAGATCGTGGGTGGCGGGCTGTTCGAGCTGTTGTTCGAAGGCCTCGCGCATGCCGGTGAGGCGCAGGGTGTGGAGCTTGTCCAGGGTTTGCTGGGTGAGCATGGTTTTGTCTCCTGTTGTAACGGGTTTCAGTTGTAGTAGTCGGGACCGCGCACGTTGCCGTGGGCCGGCAGCGCCGCGGCGGTCTCGTCATGGGCCTCATGCGGCTGGCGGTCGAGCCCCTTGTCGAGGATGGAGCTGACGGAGCGATAGGACGGTGATTGGATGGCCAAGGCCCGCGCACAGGCCGCCTCCAGCCGCGCTCGGCTGTAGCGCCGAGCGAGATTGAGCAGGCCCAGGCAGGCGCGGTAGCCGTGCTCGGGATGGGGCCGGTTGTTGAGCTGGTGTTCGACCACGTGCAGCGTCGCTACGCCGATGTCTTTGGCCCAGTTCATGAAGCGCCCCGGTGACCACTGGCGGTGCTCGCGGTGGGACTTGGGCATGTGCTCGGGGAGGGTGGAGAAGCGGCCGGCGCCCTGGCGCGGGTGCGCGGCGACGCGGTGTCCCCGGTGCAGCACCTCGATGCTGGTGGCGGTGGCGCGCAGCTCCAGCACCTGGCCGACCAGCGCATGGGGCACGCTGTAGAGGCGACCGCCGAACTCGACGTGGTAGTCGATGCCGGGCTTGACCTGTTTCCACTCGGCGTACTCGTAAGGCACCAGCGGCAGGGGTTTGAGGGCCGGCCGGTCGAGGGACTCGAACAGGTCGCGGCGGCTGTCGGGCTGGCGCTGGAAGGGGCGGCCGTTGAGTGACTCCAGCAGCTCGTGTATGGCCTGGTTGAGGGCCGCCAGGGAGTGGAAGGTGCGATGGCGCAGCCGGGCCAGAATCCACCGTTCCACGACTTGCACGGCCACCTCCACCTTGGCCTTGTCCTTCGGCTGGTAAGGGCGCGCCGGCAGGATGGCGGCGCCGTAGTGGCGGGCCAGCTCGGCGTAGGTGGCGTTGGGCTCGGGGGCGTAGCGGCAGGGCTGGCTCACCGCCGCGCGCAGGTTGTCCGGCACCCACAGCGCGGGGGTGCCGCCGAAGTAGCGCAGGGCGCGCTGATGGGAGGCGATCCAGTCCGGCAGCGCCTGGGTCCAGGTGGCCTCGGCGTAGGTGTAGCTGGAGGCGCCGAGCACGGCGACGAACACCTGCGCCTGGCGCAGCTCGCCGGTGGCGGGGTCGATCACCGGAACGGTGGGGCCGCAGTAGTCGAGAAAGAGCTTCTCGCCGGCGTGGTGAACCTGGCGCATGCTGCGCCGCTGCTGGCCCTGCCAGAGCCGGTAACGGTGGCAGAACTGGCTGTAACGGTAAGCGGCCTCGCCGTGGGTCGCCACGTACTCGGCCCACAGCAGCTGCAGGGTCACCCCCTTGCGCTTGAGCTCGTGGTGAAGGCGCGGCAGGTCCGGCTCCACGAAGCGCGCCGGGGCCGTGGGGGCGGGGAACAGCAACCGCTCCAGGGCCGCCTCGTCCATCGCCCCGGGCAGCGGCCAAGCAACGCCCTTCGCCTGGGCGAGGCTCACGTACTTGCTGACCACGCCCTTGGAGACGCCCAGCGCCCGGGCGATCTTCTCGTGGCTGAGCTTCGCCTCGTGCTTGAGGCGCAGAATCTCGGTGATGTGTCGCATGGAACTCCTCTTTGCCGGCATGTCGCCCCCTTCGAAAGTAAAAGGGCGGCTCTATGCCTGTTGGGGTTGAGAAATTCCAGCGCGGCTGAGGTGATTCCGGGAACGTGACCGCGATTTCCGGCATCGTGACCACCGATTCCGGCCGGAAGGCCAAAATCGGTCACGATCAAACGGAATCGCCGGTCACGTTCACCCGGCATGGGCGGTCACGATCAAACGGAATCGGCGGTCACGTTGGGCCGGAATACGCAGGGTCGTCGCGATTTCCCGGATCGGCTCGCCGGGCGGCGTGCGGGAGCGCACCAGCCGGAAGAATTCGCGGGGCGCCAATCCGCGGAAATGCAGGTTGCCGATGAAGAGATGCTCGTAAACGTAACGGGCGAACAGCCGCTCCTTCGGGCTGGAGCCGTTGAGGAACGCCTCCCAGCGCGCCACGGCCGACCCGGCCTCGGGCGACACGGGATCGGGAGGCGGCACGAACCCGCCCTGGCGCAGCCAGCTTACCAAGGTATCGTGCTCGCGCCCGCTCAGGCCGGGGAACCCGTAAGGCATGCCCCATTCGGGGTGATCGTCCGCGAAATCGTCGAACTCTTCGATGGCGGGGCAGTTCAGCTTGCGGTCGAGACCGAAGTCGAAAGTGTCGGGCAACACGCTCGAAGTGGGCAGGGGATGCTCTTTCTTCAACTCGAGCATCCGATACAGCAAGGAGCCCAGCAGGTTCGCCTCGGACGAATCGCGCCGTTCGTTCAGTACCGGGAAGAAACCCTTGGAGCGCCAGGCCTGAACGCCGTCGGCATCGATGAACAAACGCGTCGGCGGAGCGGGCTGGATGCGGGTGGTGTCGTACACCGGGGTCTTGCTGCCGCCGCGTTCCAGGCCCTCGAACGACTCCAGCTTCAACTGGCGGGGCGCGTCGTAACAGCCGTGACAGACGACACAGCGCGAATCGAGGATAGGCTGGACATCGCGGGCATAGGACACCTTGCCGGCGGCGAGCTGCGCCAGATAAGCCGCCTCGCTCAGGCGCCGCTCCCGTGGGGCGGGCGGACCGTAGCGTGAGTCGTAATCGGTGCGGTAAGCCTCGATGCAACCGGCGACCGCCAGCACAGCCAAGGCGACCGTCAGGCAACGGCGCCATCCCGGGAATTCACACCAGATCGCCTTCAGTTTCATCGGCCGCACCCGACGCAATTTTCAGGTCCAGTCTTGGCACAGCACCTCTGCCTGTTGTAAGACGGTCTGCACGGCGGCGTCCTGCAAATCGGGCGGGTAGCCGTACTTGCGCAGGATGCGCTTGACCAGCACGCGCATTCGTGCCCGCGCGGACTCCCGGTGCGCCCAGTCCACCGAGACGTTGTCACGCAGGCTCACCAGCAGTTCATGGGCGATGACGCGCAGCTTGGCGTCGCCCATGACTGCTACAGCAGACTCGTTCTCCGCCAGGGCGTCATAGAAGGCGATCTCCTCGTCCGACAGCCCCTGTTCCTCGCCCCGTGCCCTGGCGGCGCGGATGTCGCGGGCGAGCTGGATCAGCTCTTGCAGCACCTCGGCGGTGGTGATGGCGTTGGCGTGGTAACGGGCAATGGCGTCTTCTAGGAGTCTGTCGGACTATGGATTTACTCGGGTCGGGATTCTTGGAATCGAGAATTTTTCGGGGGCATTGGCGGGGTAGTCACCAGCGTTTCGCGTCGATAACTAGACCAAGATGTGCCCCGCCTCCCCCATGGCGGCGCTATTGGTGTGTAACGCTTGGTTTTTACGTGAAGCCTGTCACGCTGCCGCCAACACGTGCATCCGCCTCAGATTGAACGCCATCGCCACCAGCTTCCATTCTCCGGCCACTGCCTCCAAGCCGCGCAGAGAGAACTGGCGGAATCCCAAGACCTGTTTGATGATGCCGAACACCGGCTCCACCGTGGATTTGCGCTTGGCGTAGCGGGCCTTCCCTGCCTTCGTTTTGAGTTTCCAGGCCATCTTCTCCACGGGATCGGTGGTTTCCGGTTCCGGGGCATCCGGAGCCAGGCGTTCCGCCAGCGGCACGTGATGGCTGTCCCGTCCCATCGCGATCAGCGGTTCGATCTGCTGTTCGCAGCAGGCGTGCACGTTGCCGGCGCTGAAGTAGCCCGTGTCGGCCAGCAGGGCTTCGGGCTTCCCCAGGCTTCCGGCAGCTTCTCGATCTCGGCCAGCATCGGTTCGACCTGCTGCTTGTCGTTGGTCTGCTGACTGACGGTGGTGGCGACGATCAACATCGTCTCCACATCCACCGCAGCCTGGCTGTTATAGCCCTGGAGGAAACCCGCGTGGCTCGGCATGATGCGGGATTCCTCGTCGGTCAGATTGATCTGGTCGCTGGCCTTCGGCCCGGTTTCCGGCGGCTTCGGCTCCTGCCCACGTGGCTTCTTGCCCGCCTGCCGCTGGCCTTCGCGACGGGCTACCTTGGCTTCATAGTCCTGCTGCGCCCGGGCATCGCGCTCCGCGACCCGCTCCACGATCTTGGCCTTCGCCTCCGCCAGGGCCTTCAGCCGATCCTGCCGCCGCGCCAACTCCTCTGGCAGGTCGATGCCGTCCGGCTCCTCCGCCCCGTCGGCCTCCGCCGCCTTCTGCAACAAGGCCTGCACCTCCTCCCGCAACTGCGCTTCCAACTTCTCGATGTGGCCATGAGACAAGGCCTTGTGCTTGGAGGCGTTGGCCTTAATCTTGGTCCCGTCCAGGGAAATCTGCCCGAGCCTCACCAGCTTCATCGCCTGCGCCAGGCTCAAGACCTGAACGAACAGGTCCTCCAGCTCCCCCAGAAAGGTCTTGCGAAAGTGGGCCAGGGTGTCATGATCGGGATGGGTTTCCGCCGACAGAAAGCGGAAGGCCACCGAATCGTAGGTGGCCCGCTCAATCTTGCGGCTGGAGAACACCCCGGTGGCATAACCATAAACCAGCAGGGCCAGTAGTACCGACGGATGGTGCGCCGCCGACCCG
The DNA here is from genome assembly GCF_040730495.1 of Methylococcus sp. ANG. Taxonomy (NCBI): domain Bacteria; kingdom Pseudomonadati; phylum Pseudomonadota; class Gammaproteobacteria; order Methylococcales; family Methylococcaceae; genus Methylococcus; species Methylococcus sp. ANG. The sequence goes on from NZ_CP160399.1 coordinate 929,266, forward strand.
CGCCCCGAGTAGCGGCTCGTCAGTCGACTTAAATCCAGCTGATCGATGACCTCGACGAGGAACCGTGCCAGGTGGTTGGCTGGCAGCCATTCGTCAACCGAGGGCGGTAGCAGATACTGCTGGTGGCGATTGACGGGGATGAAGCGGCTCATCGGGTCTCACCTTGTCGCGATCTATCCGGAATAGGCCGCTATGTTAACGGAAACAGCGGACTTCCGCCCCTCCAATCCGGTTCGAACCAGAACCGGAAAGTCCGACAGACTCCTAGCCGTTCGGTGAAGGCTTGGGTCTCGACCACATTGGTGCGGGTGCGCGAGCGGATGCTGTCATTGAGCAGCTTGCGCAGCGCCTCCAGCCCCAGGTTTTTCTTCTCCATCTGCTGCACTTCGAGCAGGAACTCGTCGGACAGGATGGAAATGTCCGGCGTCTGGATACCGGCCGCGGCGAGAATATCGACGATCTCGGTGGACACCACGGCGCGGCTGACGATCTGCTGGATGGCCAGCTCGCGATCCTGCCGGGTAGCACCTGAGCCGCCCGCCGTCTTGACCAGCGCGGCGCGGATGGCCTGGAAGAAGCCGACTGCCTCGCGGATGCCGCGCGCTTCATCCGAGCTCACGGCCAACGCAAAGGCCTTCGACAACCCCAGCACGCCATCGGCAAAGCGCCGTTGCGCCTGCTTCTTGGCCTCTGGCGTCTTTTCTGCCGCCGCCCATTGCTGCTGCTTGTCGAGTATCCATTCGATGGCGCCGGCCATCATGGCCAGCCGTTCGCCTGGCGTGCCGCCCAGGCCCGTGCGGTAGTCGAAGCCGTGGAACATGTCGCGCACGATCTCGTACTTCTCCAGCAGCACCGCCACGGCCTCACGCTCGTCGATGCCGGTCTTGTCCTGGTCGGGCCTGGAGTACTGCGCGAGCGCCGATTTCAGGTTCTGGGCGATGCCGATGTAGTCCACGATCAGGCCGGCCGGCTTGTCGCGGAACACCCGGTTGACCCGGGCGATGGCCTGCATCAGGCCGTGCCCGCGCATGGGTTTGTCGATGTACATGGTGTGCATGCAGGGGGCGTCGAAGCCGGTCAGCCACATGTCGCGCACGATCACCAGCCGCAAGGGGTCGTCTGGGTCGCGCGCCCGCCTGGCCAGCAGGTCGCGGCGGGCCTTGTTACCGATATGCTGCTGCCACTCCACCGGCTCGGACGCCGCGCCGGTCATCACGATCTTGATGCGGCCGGCGTTGTCATCCTCGCTGTGCCAGTCGGGCCGCAGCTTGATGATCTCGTCATAGAGCGCCACGCAGATGCGTCGGCTCATGCACACCACCATGGCCTTGCCTTCGAGCGCGGCCACCCGGTCTTCGAAATGCTGCACCAGGTCGGCGGCCACCAGCGCGAGCCGCTTGTCGCTGCCGACCAGCGCCTCGATGGTGGCCCACTTCTGCTTGGCGCGCTCGGCGCTGGGTTCGTCCTCGTCCTCCAGCAGCGCCTCGATCTCGGCGTCGATGCGCGGCTTCTCGTCATCGTCCAACTCGATGCGCGCCAGCCGCGATTCGTAATAGATCGGCACCGTGGCGCCATCTTCGACCGCGCGGCTGATGTCGTAGATGTCGATATAGTGGCCGAACACCGCCGGGGTGTTCACATCGGTGGCCTCGATGGGCGTGCCGGTGAAGCCGATGAAGGAGGCATTGGGCAGCGCGTCGCGCAGATATTTGGCAAAGCCATACGCGATCTCGCCGGTTTGGCTGGCCACCTTCGCCTTGAAGCCGTACTGGCTGCGGTGCGCCTCGTCGGCGATGACCACGACGTTGGAGCGATCCGTCAGCGCGCTTTCCTCCCCTCTCCCCCGGGGAGAGGGGCCGGGGGTGAGGGTGGCCGGAGCGAACTTCTGGATGGTGGTAAAGATCACGCCGCCGGAAGCGCGGTTGAGCAGGGTGCGCAGGTGCTCGCGGTCCTGCGCCTGCACCGGCGTCTGCCGCAGAAGGTCCTTGCACATGGCGAAGGTCGCAAAGAGCTGGTCGTCCAGGTCGTTGCGGTCGGTCAACACCACCAGCGTGGGATTGGCCATGGCCGGGTGCTGGATGAGCAGCCCCGCGTAGAACGCCATCAGCAGGCTCTTGCCCGAACCCTGGGTGTGCCAAATTACCCCGGCCTTGTGGTCGCCGGGAGGTTGGTCCTTGACGCTGGGCAGCCCGTAGGCGGCCGGGTCCTCGGCCACCGCCCTCTGGCTCGCCCGCAGCGTGGAAATCACGGCCTTCTTTACGGCGTGAAACTGGTGGTAGCCGGCGATGATCTTGATCAGCCCGCCGCTGGTCTCACCGAAGACGGTGAAATGGCGCAACAGATCGAGGAAGCGCCCTTGCTCGAATACGCCCTCGATCAGCGTGGCCATCTCCGGCGATCCCTTGGGCTCGATCCGGGTGCCATCGGTGGTGCGCCAGGGCATGAAGCGCTCCTGATCCGCCGACAGCGAGCCGACCCGCGCAGACAGGCCATCGGAGGTCACCAGCAGCGCATTGCTGCGAAAGAGGGCCGGGATCTGCCGCTTGTAGGTCTGGAGCTGGTTGTACGCACCCGCGAGGGTCGCGTTCTCGCCGCCGGGCGCCTTGAGTTCGATCACCGCCAGCGGCAGGCCGTTGACGAACACCACCACGTCCGGCCGACGCTTGGCCTGGCCAGCCACCACGGTGAACTGCTGTACCGCCAGCCAGTCGTTGTTGGCGGGCTGCTCGAAGTCGATTAGCCGCACCCTGCCCGCTGTCAGCGTGCCATCCTCGGCGTAATACTCCACATCCGCGCCTTCGGTCAGCAGGCGGTGGATGCGGCGGTTCTCCTCCAGCAGGTTCGGCAGTTCCGATTGCGTCAGGCGGCGGATCGCGTCGGCCCACGCTTCGGGTGGCAGCGCCGGGTTCAGCCGCGCCACGGCGGCCGCGAGTCGTGCCTTGAGCACCACCTCGTCGTAGGCCTCCCGCTCCGGCTGTTTGCCGTCGGGGCCTATGACCTCATCCGAGTCGCAGGTGAAGCCCAGCCCGGCAATCTGCGTGAGCAGCGCGGCTTCCAATTGGGCTTCGGAGAGGAAGGCCATCAGGGTCGCTCCCGCAGGGGGTGGCTGCCATGCCCCTGGTCGTGGCATGCCACAGAAGCCGGGACAGGCTTTAATAAGCAAGTCACTGATTTCAATGAATGTTTAGAAGTAGGCATGGCGTTTTCCGGGCACGGGATTAAATAAGGCTCCTGCCCGGAAGGGCAGACAGCGCGCTTAGCGGAGTTGCCCGACGCCGCTACCAAGATTGCGGAGCCTATTTCTACGCATACGCTCCGCAAATGTGCTTGAGGAGTCCAGCCGCTCCGCAGAAAGGTCATAGCACCTCGCGACCTTCCGCCAGGTTGATCAGCCGGGGAAAGCACAGGGTCGCCGCACGGCGGCCGCTACCGGCCTGCAACTCCCGCAGGATGCCTGCTGCCTTCAGCTGCCGCAGCAGCGCCGGGACGGTTTTCTCGTGGATGCCGTAGTCCGCCGCCAACTTTTGCGCCAGATCCGAGGTGCGGAAGATGGGCTTGCTGAAAATGGCATCGAGCAAGTGCACCGAATATTGGGAATGGGTGGTTTCCTGAATGGCGATCTTCATCTCGTCGTAGAGCGCCTTGATCGCCTCGACCCGCCTTGTGTTCTGCCCCGCCTGCTCAATGGTGGCGCGCAGGAAGAAAGCAATCCAGCCATCCCAGTCCTTCTCGGCTGAAATCGCCTTGAGGCGCTCGTAGTACTCGTCGCGATGACTCTCCAGATACTCCGACAGGTAGAACATCGGCTGCGACAGCGCTCGCTTCTGGTACAGGAACAGTGGAATCAGAATGCGTCCGATACGACCGTTGCCATCCTTGAATGGGTGCAGTAACTCGAATTGCGCGTGGACCACCGCCGTCTGGATCAAAAAGTCCACATCGTCGCTGTCCAGATACCGTTCCCATGCCTGCATGAAATCCGGCAGTTGAACGGGGTTGGGGGGCACGAAACTGGCCTGCTCGATCGGGCAGCCCTGCCGGCCGATCCAGTTCTGGTCGCGCCGGAAATCGCCGGGGTTCTTCTCTTCGCCGCGCACACTGTTCATCAGGATGCGGTGCAGCTCGCGCACGAATCCCAGGCGAATCGGGTAAACCTCCAGATATTCCCTGGCCTTGAACAGCGCCAGCCGGTAATTGGAAATCTCCTGAATGTCCTTGTACTTCTCGCCCTCCTTGATCAGCCCCGCCTCCTGTTCGAGCACCTCATCCACGGTGGCCTGGGTGCCCTCGATCTTCGAGGACAGCACTGCTTCTTGCGTCGTCAGCGGCGAGAGCATCACCGCCGGATTCGGGATGCCCTGCAGCAGCCCGTCATACCGGGCCAGCGCGGCGTTGGCCTGCCCTACCAGAGGCAGCAGCAGGCGGTAATTCAGATCGGTCAGCGGCAATGTGTCGGGGACATAGGGCTGCATAGCATTACCTCGCATGACGGGCGACCCCGGATTTGTGTGCTTCGCCCTCCAGCCCGGCGCGCTCGCGCGCCCAGGTCAGCAGCTCGGGGTTGACGGGGATGCGGGTCATGGCTTGTCTTCCTTCATTGCGAAGCAGGATTGCACCAGCTCGCAGAATCCACCCAGCTTTGCATTGTCAATTTGATTGGTGGCGTAGCAATACAGCAGATGCTGGGGCTTTCTGTGGCTGGAGCCCGGCGGCGCCACACCGAGGTAATCTTCGAGATCCTTCGGTATCGTGATGACCGAATGCGTAAAGTCCGCGTTCTTCGAATCCGCCACCAGCTGATTGAGTTCCTGGTGCTCGTTCGCACTGTTGTCGTCATCGTGCAGCACCGCATGAACCACGCCGAGGCTACTTAGCAGATTCATGAAGCGGTGTATGTTGTACTTGCCGAGACAGTCGAGGACATAGGTTCCTTGAGGTAAAGCGATTCTGCCATCGTCCAACAAGCGGTTGATCAATGCAGTCTCGCTGGGTCCTTCGACGAGCAGTACATGTTGTGCAAACAGCATTCCGGCGCGACCTGGATTGAGCCACAAGAAGTACTTCACCGACTCCATTTCAGGCTTGAGGTCATCAGCCTGCATGGTTTGCTGTACCCTTGGGTACTTGGCTGCAACCTGCTGAATGGCGTGGTTGGCATCAACGATGTTGTTCCATTGCGCCTCGTCGATCTGGAAGGTGGATACGACCCCGTCTGCCCGTCGCGCCCGAATGATGGCTGGAATTCGCATGGCATTCCTGCTCACGAAGTGCGCGGAGTGGGTGGAGCAGACAATTTGCCAGTCGACAGCCTCGCTGACCGTGATCAGGTTACGGGCCAAATCCTCCTGTTGCGGCGGGTGCAGGAAAGCCTCTGGCTCTTCGAAAAGCACCAGGTTCAATGAGGGCGCGAAGTCTTTTGCCTTCTTCGAAACCTTCTGTGGCACGTACTTCGCGCCAAGTTGAATCAGCGAATAGATGAAGTGTCGCTGGAAGCCGGAGCCGAAGTACTCGACACCTTGCGGCTTCTCGTGATGATTGTCCCGGATGTCCCACCCGAGCATGGACTTGATGATTTCCGCTGTGGATGGCGCCGTGAACTTGAGATTGAAGTTCGTCTGCCACGGGGCAAGCAGTGCGTTTAGGTCATTCTCGAAATTCGACAGCGAGCGTTTATCCTCGGTCTCGATGGCACGAACGCTGTCGGCAAAAGTGGTTACGCTATCGGTCAACGCCCTGTAGGCGTCGCTCCCTTCCACCACATCCGACATAATATTGGTGATCAGATCGCGCAGGGCCGACGGGCCGCTGAGCTTCGTGTGTTCATCAACCTTGCTGATGGCCGGGATATAGATCAGATCGCCGAACTTGCCGCTCTGGACATTCTTCGCGCCGTAGAAAGGTTCGTTCGACAGGGTGCCATCAGTCTTGTAGCCAAGAATTGACCCGGCGGCACCCTTTCCGTCGTGGAGCTTTTCGCCAGTCTGAAAGTACTTCCTGACCTTTAGCACCTTTTCAGCGGTCTTGTATTCATCCTTCAGGGAGTCATGCTCTTCGTCGGTGAGCGAAAACGTCAGCTCTGCCCATGACTCCTGGTCAACCGCCCCTTTGAGTGGGAAATCGGCCTCCTTTTTGAACTTGAAACCGTCCTTCTCATAGAAGGCCCGGATGCAGTCGATGATGGTGCTCTTGCCTGAATTGTTCGCGCCTGCTACCAGCGCATAGGGATGGAATGCCATCGAGGCGTCGATGATGCCTCGGAAGTTGTGTATGGAGATGCGTGCCAACTTCATGCGATGCGCTCTAGGAATTCTTCGGCATCGGCAATGCGCAGTTCGCCGGAGATCAGTTTGGGCAGCAGGGTGTTGCGGAGTTGGGCGAGGGTGCGGGATTCGAGTTCGTTGTGAATCGATTGCTCGACAAGGGGCGCCATCACGACGCCAAGTCTCTCCAATACATCGTCTGGTGGGCAAAGCGTCATCGCCGCCTTGAGATGACCACGCTGGATATGGCCCATGGTCGTGGCCTTTGAGGCTGCGATGGCTTGAAACGCTTCGAGGTGGTGATGCACCCAATGGCTGACAAACCACATGGGGTAGCTCTCGGAAGTGACTTTGAACAGGTGCTGGTTGAGCGCTCCTTCACCCTCGGTCCAGAATTTCGCCAGCAAGCTGCCCGACCACGAGAAAAGGAAATCGCCGTCCTTGATGATGTACTTGGCCGGCACCTCACGCGATGCGCGATCGCTCTTGGCGCTAACGCCGTTGCGAAGCTCGGCGATCTTGATCACCGGGAGCCTGTCGTCAGGATCGGTCGCCGGGAACTTTTGCAGAGCAAGGCCATTGAGAAAGTCTGCGATCTCATCGAGCGGCCGTTTACTCCACCCCTCCGGCTTGCCTTCGTCGTCGAGGCGGTCGGGGAAGAGTTGCCAGAGGTCGGCGGGAAGGCAGGCCCGCTCATCCAGAGCGTTCTCCGCAAGTGAGAAGGGCATCGGGCTCCCCTCTCCCCCCGGGAGAGGGGCTGGGGGTGAGGGAAACACGCCCTGCCGCTCCTGCACGGCCTGATAAATCGCCTCCAAAACCGCCTCGGTCTCGCGCAATACGTCGTTGTTCCAGAAACGCAGAACCCGGATGCCGCGTTCTTCGAGATAGGCGCTGCGCCGCGCATCGCGCTGCTGGCCTTCGGCGCTGTTGTGTTGCCCCCCGTCCAGCTCGACGGCCAGTTTCAGTGCGTGGCAGTAGAAGTCGAGGATGTAGGGCGGCAGCGAATGCTGGCGGCGGAACTTGGCGCCGGCGAGTTGCTGGTTGCGCAATAGCCGCCACAGCAGGGTTTCCGCATCGGTGGCATGTTTGCGCAAGGCGCGGGCGTTGTCCAGCAGGGGGGGCGGGAGTGGAAGTTTGATGCGGGGGTTGGGCGCGGCTCCCTCACCCCCTACCCCTCTCCCGGAGGGAGAGGGGAGCTGCATTCTGGCGCGGACGGGGCCGAAGTCGACGAACCAGTCCTTGAACAGGGCGCGGGCCATGGCCTCCAGGGTCTGGTTGCGGCGGCGGTTGAGTTCGATCTTGTCGTCCAGCGTGCCGAGGATGTGGGCGATGGCGCGTTGTTCTTCAATGGGCGGAACCGGCACTTCCAATTCATTAAGCGCCTTACCAGTCAAGTGTTTGATTGTGGTGCCTGTGAAAAATGGCTCAAGCCTGCCTGTGCGGCCCGCCAGCATGAACCAATAGAACAGGTAGTAATTGTTTAACCCATCCTTCGCTCTTACACGATGCAAAGCCTTCTGGATTTTCATGCCGGGAATCTGCTCCCTCCAGATGGCGCAACGCCCAGGTTCTCCCCCCTCGCAAACGATCAGGTCGCCATCGCGAATCCCATATCGCTCCTCTTCGTCGTTCTCGAACCTCATCAACGATAAGTTCTGAAGGTCGAACGACCCCCAGCGCACATTGCTGTTGCCAAGATATGGTCGCGGCGTTCCTTTGTTCTTTTGCGCGTCAAGCATTTTCCCGAGGCTCGAATCGACAAGATCGCCCAACCGAGCGGTTTTCCACTCACCCCCCATACCCAATCTCCCCCAGGTTGGCCTCGATCGCCGCATCCAGCTTGAGATACACCACATACTCCTCCTGCACATCCACGGCCAGGAGTTTGCCTTGCCGCAGCGCCTCGACATGCGCTGCCGTCAAGGTGATGGTCTCTTGCCGCCAACGCTTGCCGAAGGGGCGTTCGCTTTCGTCGCAATCGAACGGGGCATCGACGATGGCGATGCGCGGGTCGGAGGCGGCTTGTCGTTCGCTCATTCGTCCTCTCCTTGCCCGACCGCCCAGGCTTGCAGGCGTGCCGCGATCTGCTCAGGGCTGGGCAGGTCGTGCCGGTAGTCGGCCGGGAGCTGGGGCGTGACGGTGTAGGTGGCGATGCCAAGCGGGCGGTTCATGTTGCGCATGGCGTATTCGACCACGGTGCGGGTCTTGTCGCGGCAGATGACGATGCCGATGGGTGGGTTTTCGCCATCGAAGCGGTGATGCTGGTCGAGCTGGTCGAGGTAGAACTCGATCTGGCCCTTGTGCTCGGGCTTGAACGAGCCGATCTTCAGTTCGATGGCGACCAGGCAGCGCAGGCGGCGGTGGAATAAAAGCAGGTCGATGAAGTAGTCCTTGCCGTCGACCTCCAGCCGGTACTGGTTGGCGACGAAGGTGAAGCTCTCTCCCATTTCGGTGAGGAAGGCGCGCAGATGTCGGATCAGCGCTTGCTCCAGCTCGCGCTCGGAATGTTCGTCGGCAAGGCCCAGAAAGTCGAAGGTATAGTGATCTTTCACCGCCAGCAGGGCTTGCGCACGGATGCTTTCGGGTACGGCGGCGTCGAAGTTGGTCTGCCCGGCCAGATACTGGCGATAGCTCTGGTTGTCGATCTGGTGTTGCAGGACGTTCTTGGTCCAGCCGAAGCGGGCGGTGGCACGCAGATAGAACTCTCGTTCCAGATCATCCTTGCAACGGGCCATGATCAGCAGGTTCTTGGCCCAACTGATTTCTGCAACCAATGGTTGCAGTTTTGGCTTGTCCGCATAGGCACGGTAGAAGTCCAGCATGTTCCACAGGTTGCGTGCCGAGAATCCATTGCGTCCGGGAAATGCGGCTTGCAGGTCGTGGGCCAGGCTTTCGACAACCGCCTTGCCCCAGCCCTGTTCGGTCTGACGGCGACTGATGGTTTCACCCATCCACCAGTACAGGGCGAGCAGTTCCTTGTTGGCCGCGCGTAGCGCCTGATACTGGCGCTGACGGATTTGCTGTTTGATTTCATTCACGAAGTCGGCGTAGCCGACAGGTGTCGTCAGATCAGTCATAGCCGAGCGCCTTCAGGTTGGCCGCGATCACCGAATCCAGCCGCGCCGCTTCGCGCTGCTGCTCCCGCCACTGGGTGCTGAGCCGCCGCATCTTGTCGGCAAAGGCCTCGCCGTCGTCCTCGGCGGCCTCGGCGCCGACATAGCGGCCGGGGGTGAGCACATGGCCGTGCTTGCGGATTTCTTCCAATGTGGCGGATTTGCAGAAGCCGGGTATGTCGCGGTAAGGCGCGACACCCTCACCCCCCGCCCCTCTCCCGGAGGGAGAGGGGAGAACTACCACGATGCGTTCGAGGACTGCTTTGGGATCGGCGAGGAATTCAGCATTGCGGATACGAACAACGGTCAGTCCCAGGGATGTCATGTAGGCATCGCGGGTCTTGTCCTTTGTTGCTTGTGCCGAGGTGGAATGAGCATCTCCATCGAGTTCAATGACCAGCTTGTGTTCGTCGCAATAAAAATCCGCCACATACTCCCCAATCTGATGTTGGCGACGAAACTTCAGTCCTATGAACTGGCGGTTACGAAGCAGCTCCCACATGACTGCTTCCGCCGGTGTTTGCTTCTTGCGCAACTCCCGTGCCGTCTGCACCAGTCCGGAAAAATCAAATCCGCCCCGATACTGGAGCTTTTCACCCTCTCCCTCTGGGAGAGGGCCGGGGTGAGGGTCACGCCGGGCGGAACGCCAAGCGTGATAGGTATCGGCGATCTTCTGAATGTCGGCGTCAGTGAGTTCACGCCGGGTGCGATCCACAAGCCTTCCCATGTTGCGGGCGTCGATGAACAGCACTTCGCCGCGCCGGTCGCGTAGCTTTCCCTCACCCCCGGCCCCTCTCCCAGGGGGAGAGGGGAGAGAACGGCCGGACTTGTCGCGGGCGAGGAACCACAGGCAGGCGGGGATCTGGGTGGAGTAGAACAACTGGCCGGGCAGGGCCACCATGCAGTCCACGGCGTCGGCTTCGACCATCGCCTTGCGGATCTCGCCTTCGCCGCTCTGGTTGGAGCTCATGGAGCCGTTGGCCAGCACCACGCCGGCGGTGCCGTAGGGCGCGAGATGCCAGTAAATGTGCTGCAGCCAGGCATAATTGGCGTTGCCCACGGGCGGCACGCCGAACTGCCAGCGCGGGTCTTCGCGCAGGCGGTCGCCGCCCCAGTCGGAGATGTTGAAGGGCGGGTTGGCGAGGATGTGGTCGAAGCGCAGATCGCGCAGTTCGTCCTTGTGGAAGCTGCCTTCGTTGTTCCAGCGGATGTCGCTGTCGATGCCGCGCACGGCCAGGTTCATCTTGGCCAGGCGCCAGGTGGTGTAGTTGCTCTCCTGGCCGTAGATGGCGATGTCGCCGATGCGCCCGCCGTGTTCCAGCACGAACTTCTCGCTCTGCACGAACATGCCGCCGCTGCCGCAGCAGGGGTCGTAGACCCGGCCCTGGTAGGGTTCGAGCATCTGCACCAGTACCTGCACCACCGAGCGCGGGGTGTAGAACTCGCCGCCGCGCTTGCCTTCGGCGCCGGCAAACTGGCTGAGGAAGTATTCGTAGACGCGGCCTAAAACATCCGTCGCTTGCGCGCGCCGGATGTTTCCCTCACCCGGCCTTCGGCCACCCTCTCCCATTGGGAGAGGGGTTGGGGGTGAGGGTTGCTGTAAAGCAATGCCGGAGATCAGGTCGATCAGCTCGCCCAGCATCACCTTGTTCAGCGCCGGGCGGGCGTAGTCCTTAGGTAAAACGCCCTTCAAGGATTCGTTGTCCTTTTCGATGGCGCGCATGGCGTCGTCGATGAGGCTGCCGATGGTGGGTTGGCGGGCAGCGGCCTTGAGGTGCGACCAGCGGGCCTCCTTGGGCACCCAAAAGACGTTGTCGGCGAGGTATTCGTCCTTGTCCTCGGCGGCCCGCGGGTCTTCGGCCAGCAGCTCGGCGTGGCGTGCCTCGAAGGCGTCGGAGATGTACTTGAGGAAAATCAGGCCCAGCGCGACATGCTTGTAGTCGGAGGGCTCCATGTTGCCGCGCAGCTTGTCGGCGGCGCGGAACAATTCGGCCTCGAAGCCGAGGTTACCGTTGTTCTTCTCTTTGCCTTTGGCCATGTATCGCTTCCGGTTTCGCTATACCGTGGAGGTCAGTCCCGTACCGCCGCGGAAACTCCTTGGCCAGCGCTTCCTGGCTCACCGCACAGGTATCCGGGCCCGATGCGGATGATCCAGGCCGCGGCGTTCCATGCTACCCAGGTTATGGGAGAGGTTACGGGCCGCACGGCGCGACGGGCCGTTCAGCTCCGGCAACCCGTTGCCATCGGGAAGCGAACCCGATCGTAGGAGTGAGGCGATCGGCGGAATCTGCCTGGGAAGCTGAAGCGCCCGACCCGATGGCTGGGCATGTGACCGACCCTTAGGAGCCTAGCAGAAATAACTTGAACAGTGAGCGGTCTGTGCCTACGCTTTGTGCATGGACGCCACCAAGGTGATTGAGGAAAAATTTCTGGCGCTTTCCGGCCGTCTGGACGAAGCAACGCTGCGGTTGTGGGCAGCGGTTGAGGCGCTTACCCTCGGCCATGGGGGCGTCAGTACCGTAGCGAGCGCGGTGGGTTTGTCGCGCACGACGATCTATGCCGGTCTGCGCGAGCTCGCTATGGCGCCATCCGGTGGCGAGCCAGTCACGGCGAGGATGGGCCGTGTTCGGGCCAAGGGTGGTGGGCGCAAGAAGCTGACGGCCAAAGACCCAACGCTGTTGCGCGACCTGGATGCGTTGGTCGAACCGACGACGCGTGGGGACCCGCAGTCGCCGTTGCGTTGGACCTGCAAGAGTACGCCGCGTTTGGCCAAGGAATTGGTGGCCCAAGGTCATCAGGTGAGCCAGCGCACCGTGTGTGATTTGCTGGCGCAGTTGGACTACAGTCTGCAAGCGACCCGGAAGATTCACGAAGGGGGTCAGCAGGCCGATCGTGATGCGCAGTTCAGCCACATTGCCGCGACGGCGGCGCAGTATCAGGCGGCGGGCGATCCGGTGGTCTCGGTTGATACCAAAAAGAAAGAACTGGTCGGGGACTTCAAGAATGGCGGGCGCGAATGGCAGCCGAAAGGTCGTCCGGAGGGCGTACGCGTCTACGACTTCATCGATCCGCAACTGGGTAAAGTCGCGCCCTATGGCGTGTATGACGTGGGCGCCAACCAGGGCTGGGTCAGTGTTGGGATCACCCACGACACGGCGGCATTTGCGGTTGAGAGTATCCGCCGGTGGTGGCGCGAGATGGGCCAGCCACTCTATCCGGCCGCGCGTCGCCTGCTGATCACCGCCGACTGCGGCGGCAGTAACGGCTATCGTGTGCGGCTCTGGAAGGTTGAGCTGCAGCAACTGGCCGACGAACTGGGGATGGTGATCCAGGTCTGTCACTTTCCGCCCGGCACTAGCAAGTGGAACAAAATCGAGCACCGGATGTTCTGTCACATCACCCAGAACTGGCGTGGTCGTCCTTTGGTCAGTCGGGAGGTTGTCGTGAACCTGATTGGCAACACGACGACCACCGAAGGGCTGCGCATCCAGGCACAACTCGACGACCGGGATTATCCGGCAGGAGTTAAAGTCTCCGACCAGGAACTCGCGGAACTGGCCATTGAACGCGACGAGTTCCATGGCGAGTGGAACTATCGGCTCAAGCCTCGCGATCTCGGCGGCTAAAAGGCTATTGTTCAAGTTATTTCTGCTAGGTTACTTATTGTGCGGTCGGGATCATATCATCCGGGTGCAGTGGCGGTCAGCCTCGACACGAATCGGTCGCCCCGCCGGCGCAAGCCGGCTCCCGTACTGCCGTTCCATGCCTCAGTGGTAGCATTGACGCTTTGCATCGCATTCCCCCGATCATGAATCCGCTCAAGAAGCTGGCCGGCCAGACCGCGATCTATGGCCTCAGTACCATCATCGGCAGGCTGCTCAATTACTTCCTGGTCCCGCTGTATACCTACCAGTTTGCCGATCCGGGCGAATTCGGCGTGATTACCGAGTTCTATGCCTATACGTCGTTTCTGAACATCGTTCTGACCTATGGCATGGAAACCGCCCTCTTCAATTTTTCCGCGAAATCCGCCGACAAGGCCACAGTGTACAGCACCGCTCTGCTGTCTCTGGCGCTGTCGACGGCGCTGTACCTGGCGGCGGTGTTGTGGCAAGCCGACACCCTCGCCGGCCTGCTTCGACATCCGGACCGCACCGATTACGTGCGCTGGGTCGCCTGGATCATCGCTCTGGATGCGCTCGCCGCCCTCCCGTTCGCCAAGCTGAGGGAGCAGCAGAAGGCAAAGCGCTTCGCGGTGCTCAAGACCACGAACATCCTGGTCAACATCGCCGCCAATGTCTTCCTCATCGGCTTGTGCAAATGGGCGTACGACGGCGGAGCGACAGATTCGCTGGGCTGGGCGGCGCAGCTCTACGATCCCGCCATCGGCATCGGCTACGTGTTCATCGCCAACCTCATCGCCAGCGGCCTGACCCTCTTGCTGCTTCTACCCGAGCTGGCCGCGGCGAAACTTCGCTTCGATGTCGCGCTTTGGCGACGGATGCTGGCCTATGCCCTGCCGCTGCTGGTCGCCGGCCTTGCGGGCATGGTCAACGAGACCATGGATCGCATTCTGCTGAAGTATCTGTTGCCGCCGGACACCGCCATGGAACAGCTCGGCATCTATGGCGCCTGTTACAAGATCGCCATCCTCATGAGCCTGTTCATCCAGGCGTTCCGCTATGCCGCCGAACCATTTTTCTTCTCTTACTACCGGCAGAAGGATGCAAGGGAACTCTACGCCCTGGTCATGAACTGGTTCGTCATCGCCTGTTCCCTGATCTTCCTGGGGGTGATGCTCAACCTCGGCTGGATCCAGTATTTCGTGGGGGCCAAGTACCGCGCCGGCATCGGCGTCGTCCCCATCCTTCTGATGGCCAACCTCTGGCTGGGCGTCTTCTTCAATTTTTCCATCTGGTACAAACTGACCGAGCAGACGCGCTTCGGCACCTACCTGACCGTCTGGGGAGCGGCGGTCACGCTGGCGCTCAACGTCTATTGGATACCGCGGCTCGGCTACATGGGCGCCGCCTGGGCGACGCTCGCCTGCTACGGCAGCATGGCCTTGCTGTCCTACCTCCTGGGCAGACGCTTCTATCCGGTCCGCTACGACCTGAAACGAATTCTCGGCTATCCCCTGCTCGCCGTGAGCATCTGGCAACTGACCGAGCGGATGCCCTTGTTGCCGTCCTGGGCCGAATTCACCTTCAGCAACAGCCTTCTGCTACTCATCTTCGCCCTCGTGGTCGTGCTGGAGCGACACCGTCTCCGTGGACCGGCACCCGCCCGCTAGTCCGATGCCGCGATTTCCCGTGCTCCGGACGTCTGGCATCGATCATGCTAGTCTTCCGCTGACGCCGATGCCGGCGCTTAACCTCTGCCGGCATGAGCGCGTCCATCATCTCCCATCTTCAGGACAAGGTTTCCTGGCATTCCGTATCAAGGCATGTTCGGCCATGGATGGCGCATTTTTCCGATCCTGGCTGCACTATCGGAACTCGAGCCCGCGTCCGAACGAAGGCTCCGGTTTACATCGCCGCGAATCCCGCCCAATAATGTCGGCGGCCCGCCACCGGGCCAACGACCACACATCCATCGAACAGGCTGACCACCCATGAAGCTGCTGGTTGCGATCGATTTCTCCGAAATCACCGACAAGGTATTGGGCCAGGCCAAGCTCCTGGCCAAAGCGTTATCTGCTGAAATATGGCTGCTGCACGTTGCCGAACCGGAGCCGGATTTCGTCGGCTACGATGCCGATCCTCTGGTCATGCGCGATCTGGCTG
The DNA here is from genome assembly GCF_040730495.1 of Methylococcus sp. ANG. Taxonomy (NCBI): domain Bacteria; kingdom Pseudomonadati; phylum Pseudomonadota; class Gammaproteobacteria; order Methylococcales; family Methylococcaceae; genus Methylococcus; species Methylococcus sp. ANG. The sequence continues at coordinate 944,425 of NZ_CP160399.1, forward strand.
CCGAAACCTACAAGATTTGGCACCAGCGGGTTCAAGATGCTGCCAAAGCCTTGCGTGCGGAGGGATTCAGTTGCACCGGGCTGATGATCCAGGGACCGACCGTGGACACGATTCTCAAGGAAGCCGAACGGTTGCAGGCGGACATGATCGTGCTCGGTTCCCATGGGAAAGGACTGCTGGCCCGGCTCATCGTCGGAAGCAGTTGCGAGGGCGTCCTGCGCGGGACTTCCGTGCCCGTCCTCGTGGTGCCGGCATGAGGGCATCCGAGCCCAACGGCGGGAGCGCCATTTTCCGGCCGTCCGCGCCGGCGAGTGTTTTCCGTACCACGATCCGGGCGGCGTTCGCGGCCATGGCGCTGCCCGTCCTTGCCGTCGAACTCCCGCCGCCGGACAGGCTGGAATCCGAGGCCGGCGTTCCGGCACAGACCGTGGAGGTGGTCGAGCCGCACACTTCCAGCCCCGGACACGAACTCCGGGTCAGCTACCGGGGATTCGGAATGGCCGGATTATTGAGCCGGCTGTTCGGGGAGCGCTGGAAAGCTCCAGGCACCGAAGTCGTGTTTTTCGCCCGCGACGGCTACCGCTCCAGCGCCGACTCAGGGCGTTTTCTCGCCGCCTCCGCCTGGCTCGCATTCGGCCGCGCCGACGGCAAGCCCTTTACGGTCGACAATCCGAGCCAGCACGAAAGCGACGTGGCGCTGGGGCCGTATTACCTCATCTGGGACAACCTGCACGACCCCGTCGCTCGTGCCCAAGGCACGTACGGCTGGCCCTACCAGGTCGTCAGGATCGACCTGGCCACGCCGGCGGACTATGCCGCGGCGCGTCCGCAGGACGCCGACCCCGCGGCTGCCGAAGGTTTCGGCCAGGCCAAGAAGTACTGCCTCACCTGCCACCGGGTGGCTGGCATCGGCGGCGAGAAATTTCCCGCCGACCTGCGCGAAATCTCACGCCCGCTCGGCGACGAGGCGCTGAAAAGCTGGATCATCGAACCCCAGAAAATGCGCCCCGGCACTGCGATGCCGCCACTGGACGCGCTGTTGCCCGAAACCGAGCGCAACCGTATCGCCGACGCGATCATCCGCTATCTGCGAGCTCCGGCGATGGATATCACGAGGCCATGAACCCAAGGTTTGCGGATGGAAGACCGGTCAGGTTCGCAAACAAGGCGGCCCGGGAGAAGGCGGGTACTTATCCATAGACTTCGCCTGCGGTCCCGTATACCGACATGACCCTTCCCGAATGGAACTTTGGTCCCTACCGGCTCGAACCGGCCGATGCCCGCCTTACACGTGAAGAAAAAACGTTGCCGCTGCGGCCCAAGGCCTTTGCGGTATTGTGCCATCTGGTCGAGCGTTCGGGTCGGCTGGTCGGCAAGGACGAACTGCTGAATGCGGTCTGGCCCCGCGGCTATGTCAGTGACTCGGTCGTCGAGGTATGCATCAATCAGCTGCGGAAGGCACTGGAAGACGACCCCCGGTCGCCGCGCTACATCGAGACCGTGCCCAAACGGGGTTACCGCTTCATCGCCGAGGTCGCGGTTCAATGTGCCGAATCGGACGAGGCCCCGACAGCGGTAACGACCCATGCCCACACGGCTCCTCCCGACGCCGAGCGCTGGGCGGGCCGGAAGGGAGCGCTGGCCCGGCTCCACGGTCTCTGGGCCGAGACGCTCGCCGGCGAACGGCGGATTCTCTTTCTCACCGGCGAGGCAGGCATCGGCAAGACCACCCTCATCGAGATGCTGCTGCGCGACCTGGGAACGGAACCTAACCCGCCGCCGGTGTTGTCGGGGCAGTGCATCGACCATTTCGGCGCAGGCGAGGCCTTCCTGCCCCTGCTCAGCGCCCTGGGCGGCTATGTGCCCTACTGCAAGGCGGTTTTCCGCAGCGTGGCACCCACATGGCTGGCGCAACTGCCGGGGGCGGTCGCGCCGGAGGAACGCGCCGACTTGCAGCAGGAGGTGATCGGCGCGAACCGGGAACGCATGCTGCGCGAGGGCTGCGAGCTGCTGGAGGCATTGAGTACCCGGACGCCGCTGGTTCTGGTACTCGAAGACCTGCATTGGAGCGACAACGCGACCCTGGAACTCTTGAGCCTCTTGGGGCGAAGACGCGGCCGGGCTCCGCTGCTGGTCATCGGCAGCTACCGGCCGGGCGATGCCGCCCTGCGGGATCACCCGGTGAAACAGGTGCAGCAGGAACTGGAGTCCCACCGCCTGTGCGCCGAACTGGCGCTCGATACCTGGCGTTTCGAGGAGGTGCAGGATTATCTGGCCAAGCGGTTTCCGGAACAGGCTCCCCCGGAACCGGTCGCGCGCCTCCTCCACCGCAGAAGCGGGGGCCATCCCCTGTTCCTGGTGAACCTGCTGGATTACCTCCTTTCCCGAGGACAGCTCCAGCCGTTGCCGAGCGGCTGGAACATCGGCGGCGCCGATACGCTGGAGACGCAGATTCCGGACGACGTTCGCCAGATGATCCGGCACCAGGTATCGCGGCTGTCGCCCGAGGAGCAGCGGTTGCTCGGGGTAGCCAGCGCCGCCGGCGTGGAGAGTTCTGCGGCGCTGCTGGCATCGGCGCTGGATCGTGACGTGGTGGACGTTGAAGCCGTCTGCGAAAGCCTGGCGCGACGCGGGGTGATACTCGCCAACACGGGCATTACGGAATGGCCGGACGGCACGGTCGCCGGACAGTATGCCTTCCGTCGCGCGTTGTACGCCGACGTGCTGTATCAGGACCTGACTCCCGCCTGCCGCGTGTCGCTGCATCTGCGTCTGGCCGAGCGGCTGGAATCCGCCCATGGTGCCCACACGAGCGATATCGCCGCCGAACTGGCCCGGCATTTCGAGGCGGGTCGGAATTCCGCCCAGGCGGTCCATTACCTGGCCTTGGCGGCGGAACAATCGGCCCGCCGCTATGCCAACCGTGAGGCGCTGGATTACCTGAACCGTGCCCTTCGCTGGGCGGATCGCCTGCCCGAAGCTGCACGCATCGATGCCCGCCTGAAGCTGCTCCAACTGCGCTCCCGCGTCAACTGGGCGCTTACCGAATGGGCCGCCGTTCTCTCAGACCTCGAAGCGCTCGTTGAACTTGCCCGCGACGCCGGGCGGATTGAAACGGAAATCGGCGCCTTACACCTTTTGACCCTGGCGACTTCCTTTTGCGACCGCAGGCATTTTCAGGACTTGCTGAAATCTTCGCACCATCGCAGCCTGGAGATTGCGGACTCGAGATTCCAGGCTTACGCGTCGGGTTATCTGGCTTATTTTCATCTGGATTTCGGCGGATGGAGAGACACCGAGCGGGCCGATTTCGAATGCGCACTCGAAGGCGTGCGAGCGCTGAACGACGCAAACCTCCTTGCACATTTCGGAGCGATGCAATCCACCCTGTTATGTTCGCAGTCTTGCTATCCCGGATATTTCAAGAAAGTGGGCGAATCTCGCTTAACCAATTGATATAATTGGAGTTGCGCCAATAACGCTTCGTACGAAGCCTAAACGAGACCGCCCAATGAGTGATTCTATCCCGACCCAGCTCCGTTTTCCCACCGTCGCCGGCTTCACCGTCCGTGCCGACTTCGAAGGCGGCGCGGTGTCCAGCGACTTCGGCGCCCTCCTCCTGCAGGGCGTGGATCGGCAGACCGGATTGATCGCCCGTCTGGCCTCGGCCATTCAGGATCGCCGGCACCCTTCCTACATCGCCCACAGCTTGGCCGACCTCCTGCGTCAGCGCATCTTCCAGACCGCCTGCGGCTATGCCGACGGCAACGACGCCAACAGCCTGCGCCACGATCCCGTGTTCAAGCTGGCGGCCGAGCGGGCGCCGTTGGATGCCGACAACGCCCTGGCTTCCGGCCCCACCTTCTCGCGCTTGGAGAACGGAGTCTCCCGCAAGGACATCTACCGCCTGGCCCGCGCCTTCGTCGATGCCTTCATCGCCAGCTACACCACCCCGCCCGCGGTCATCGTCTTGGACATGGACCACTCCGAAGACCGCACCCACGGGCAGCAGGAACTGGCCTTCTACAATCACCACTACGGCAGCCACTGCTATCTGCCGCTGTTCTTGTTCGAGGGCCTCTCCGGCAAGTTCATCACCGCCGTGCTGCGGCCCGGCAAACGCCCCACCGGGCGCGAGAACGCCGCCATCCTCCAGCGGGTCGTGCGCCGCCTGCGCCAGGCCTGGCCGGATACCCACCTCGTCCTGCGCGGGGATGGCCATTTCGCCAACCCGGAGTTGATGGCCCTGTGCGAAGCCGATGCACGGATGGATTTCCTCTTCGGCCTGGCCGGCAACCAGGTGCTGACGCCCAAGGCCGAGCCGCTGCTTGCCAAGACGCGCGCCTTGCATGCGCAACGCTGTGATTTCGCTCGCCGCGCCGAACAGCCCGAGCCGGCGGCGACCCGTTTGTATGACGAGGTGGCCTACCAGGCCGGTTCCTGGCCCAAGGCCTATCGGGTGGTGCTCAAGGCCGAGGTCATGGGCCTGGGGGACAACCCGCGCTTCGTCGTGACCTCGCTCGCCGACCCGACGCCGGAGGCGCTGTACCGGGATCTGTACTGCGCACGCGGCCAGGACGAGAACTTCATCAAGGCGGTGAAGAACGATCTGGCCAGTGATCGCACCGCCGACCATGCCTTCCTCGCCAACCACCTGCGCCTGTTCTATGCCTGTGCCGCCTACAGCCTGATCCACAGCCTGCGGGAGCACACCCTGTGCCACACCGAACTGGCCAAGGCGCAGCCCATGACCCTCATCCTGAAGCTGTTCAAGCTGGCGGTGCGGGTGGTGCAGTACAAGGACCGGATCAAGTTGCACTTGCCGAGCGCCTGTCCGGTGAAGGCGCTGTTGCACCGGGTCACCGAGATACTCTATCTCGTCCGACCACCGGCCATGGCCTGAAGCGCGCCGTCACCCTCAACCGAGGAGGATCCGGCAGGACTCGGAGGGTTGATTGCGTCCAGTGTCTGGATTCCGGCCACCACCCCCGCGAAAAGAGGCAGGTCGAGGGGCTGCCCATGCCTCATGGGGGGCGTAGGTCAGTTCGGTGGACTGAAAAAATAGGCAGCTGGCCAAGCTATCGGGCGCAGGGGGCATTTTTATGAAACATCCGGGCTATATGGACGCTCTCTGCACAGCCGATGAAGTCGTGCAGCTCAGTCTACGACAGAGAGACAGCTTCAATTACATGGGGGGACAGTATTACCGCACCTGGCCACTGCTATATTCCGGAAACTGGCGGCAGTTGGTTTCGGCTATCGACGAAGGCCTGCATACCGCCAGCCAGAACTCCAACCTCTTCATTGACACAGCGTATCAGCTGGTTAAGGCGGCACTGCATTTGCAGGCATTTGATTTTCAAGGCGCCGAAGTCTTCTGTATGAATGTGGCCAACTATCTGGGCGACCAATACACCAAGTACGTTTACCAACTCATGTACGGGCATACCTACCTGGGCCTCGGCCGTCTTACCGAAGCCTGGAGGTTCTTTCACGAAATCGAGCAAGCTTTGGACGGTGGCGCCCTGATCGAATTGCGTTACCGGCTGATGTTCTACGAAAACCTTGGCGCCTATTGGCTGGCCGAAGGCGACTCCGGGAAGGCGCGCTCCGCGGCGGGACGGCTCCTGGAGCTCGCCACCCCGCCGGGCAACCGCCACTTCTTGGCAATCGGCCATCGCCTTCTCGCGTTGTGCGCCCAGGCTGAGAACGACCGGCCCGAAGCCGCGGCCCGAATCGAGCAAGCACTGACTTTCGCGGAGGACGGAGAAGTGCCGCTGGCGGCCTGGCAGGTGCATGCCGCGGCGGCCGAATTGCATGAGCGTTGGGGCGATAGCGCCACTGCGGAGGAACATCACCGTCAGGCCGCAACCGTACTCCGCGGACTTGCCGATGGCCTGGGCGACACTGACGAAGGCAGGATTCTGGCCGGAACCTTGTTAAGCGCTCTCCGGCCGCTCGCCCCACAAGCACTGCCATCGCCCTCATAACGCGCCGGAGGTCTCCGCCGCTATCTCGCCGGAGGCGCGGCGTGCTCGATGCCATAGTCGAGCTTGGCCAGTTCGCGCAGGAGCACATCCGGATGGGTTTCCCAGAGAGGCTTGGCGCAGCCGCCGCCACCGCTTCCGGTCAACCCCAGCAGGGCGTCGACATGCAATTCGGCAACGCCCGCCTGCCTCAAAGAGGCCCGGAACGTGGCGCGGAAAACGTCGGAACGCCGCCCTTCCCGCTTCAGCCCCAGCGCGTTCAAGTGCCGGTTGAGCCACATTCCAAGGTTCTGTCCTTTGCTGCCCAGGCGCGGAATCTTCAGCCCCGGCCACAGCGTGTCGCGGCCGCGCTGATTTCTTGCATGCTCGAGCAGCCCAAGGGCCACCAACCGGGGGTGAACAGGCACGAAACGCAATTTGCGCATGACGGACAGCCGGGCGTTGGCCGCTACCAGACGGAAAGCCGGGATGCCGCCGGGAAGCTCCACGATGTCTTCGGGGGTGAGCCGGCAGATTTCGCCGATGCGGGCGCCCGCATAGAGCTGGATCAGGGGAATCCAATACTTGTAGGCCGTGTTGACGCCTTTCCGTCCATGCTCGGACTCGAAGAAGATCTTCAGATGCTCCGGGCTGAGCGGTTTGTCGCCACTTTGCTGGCGCAGTTCCGCCACGACGCTCTCGTCCGGCAGCCGACAGCCGTTGCAAGGATTTCGCTCGAAGCCGTAACGCCGCTCCGCGATGGCCCAGTTGAAGAGAGCCGACAACGAACCGAGATAACCGTTGGCGGTCGCGGCGGACAAGCCATAGGCGCCGCGCAGCTCGTTCAGCAGAATACGGATGTCCTCGGACCGGTATGCACCGACCGGCCGGTCGCCGAGGATTTCGGCGCAGCGGACCAAATGGCTTTCCGCCTGCCGCAGCCGTTCATAGCGGACTTTGTTGTGGCGGGCGCGAACGTAGTCCCGGATCACCCGCGTCAAGAGGAGGTCGGCATTCCGCCGCGAGGGCTGGCCCGATCTCGTGATTGGCGCATTGCGCCGCTGCGATTGCGTTGCAGTAGTGGTAGATGTCGCTGTCTTCACTTCGTCCTGGCCAAACAATCAAAGGTATACGTGGATTGTGAACGAACGCTCCGATGTTTTCTTGGACGAAAGCGCACTGGGAACGGGACAATTGCGCAATGATCAAGATCGGAAGCCGGTCGAAACGAACCCGCTCATTTCCGGACGCCGGCCGGAGATGAGCGGGTTCTGAGTCTGCCCTTGCGGCTAGGGCAATACCTTGACGAACTTGGCCTTGACCGTCTTGGCCTTGTTCAGCTTGACTTGGCACTGATTGAGTGGCAGCACCGGTGCGCCGACGCCCTGGTAGCCGCAAGAACTGCCCCAGCCCAGGAAGATCGACCCGGGCGAGGGCTGGGCGGTCAGGGTGACCACGGTGTCTTTCGGATAGCTCACCTGGCACACCCCGCCGCAGTCGATGCCCGCCGGATCGCTCGTCACCTTGCCGGTGCCGGTTCCGGCTTTCGTCACGGTCAGGGTGTGCTGCGGACGCACGTAGACGTAGGCAGCGCCGGCTTGAAGCGCTGCTATGCCGCCACTGGCGTAAGACGCACCGACCACCGCCGTCGCCCCCGATACCGACACGGCAGAACCGAAGTTGTCGTACTGGCCGCCGTCGGAGGCGGTAAGCCTCGCCGCCTCGGTTCCGTTCGTCCATCCGCCCGCAGGCCGGGTATAGAGGTAGGCAGCCCCCTTCACCTCCGCCGCAACGTGGGCGTATATGGCGCCAGCCAACACGGTATCGCCCCATGCCCCTACCGACCAGCCCAACAAATCAAAGGGCTGTCCGTCACTGGCGGCGAGCTTGGCGGTTTCCGTTCCGCTCGACCAACCCCCGAGGGGCTTTGCGAAGACATAAGCGGCGCCGGAATCATCGGCGGCCGACGTGTCCGCATACGGAGCCCCCGCAACAATCGTGTTTTCCGCCGTGGCCACCGACCAACCGAAAGAATCCCCCGTATCGCCATCGCTGGCGCGGAGTCTCGCTTGCTCGGTCGTATCGACCCAGCCACCGGCAGGCTTGACATACACATAGGCCGCCCCAGTCCAGGACTGGGTGCCCCCCAAAATAGCGTACGGTGCGCCCACGACTGCGGTCTCCCCCGACAGCGCCACGGAGAAACCGAATCTGTCGTCGACCACCGAATCAGTTCCGGTCAGCTTGGCCGTCTCGGTGCCGCTCGTCCAGCCGCCCGGAGGTTTGGAGTAGACGTAGCCCGCGCCGTAACCGGCGGAACCGACAGGTGCCCCTACCAATACGGTATCGCCGGACACGGCCACCGACCTGCCAAAATCACTGTTCTGAATCCAATCGCTCGCCGTCAGCTTGGCCGTTTCGGTGGCATTCGTCCAACCGCCGGCGGGCTTGACGAAGACATATGCCGCCCCGACGCAGCACTCGCTGAGCACTTCTGCGGCCGGCGCTCCGACTACGACGGTGTCACCCCCTACGGCGACGGACGTGCCGAAATAATCGGACGGTGTCCAGTCGCTGGCCGTGAGCTTCGCTTGCTGAGTCCAGGTCGTTCCTCCTGCAATCCGCACATACACATAAGCCGCGCCCACGTCGGGAAGTCCGGGAACTCCGGGACCGTCAGCGCCAGGCGCTCCCACGACCGCGGTGTCACCCGACACAGCAACCGAAAACCCGAAATAGTCTTGCGCGTTCCGGTCACTGGCCGTCAGCTTGGCCTGCTCGCTGACGATCAGAGGATCGACCACGATGGGCCAAGCCGCGCCGCGGACATCGACCCGGATGGCGAGACTTTCTCCGGCCAAGGTCATCTGTGCCGGCAGTGCTTTGCCTTTGGCATCGGCCACACTCAAGTCGCGGTAGGCCAATACCACACGGCCGCTCGGGTCGCGCAGCTTGGCGCTGTGCCCGCCGGCCTCGATCTCGGCCTTGAGCCCGCCGCTCGCGCTCAGACTCAACTCGATTTCTGATGCGCCAGCCACCGGCGGCTTGGCGACGGTGAAGCCTTGCTCCAACCCTTCGGGGCGGTTCTCATACCATTCGGTCAAGGGTCCTCGGCGGTATTCCACCCGCTGCCCAGTCACCGCGACTCGTGCCGGCAGAACCGGTTGCAAATGACCCGGCGTGCCAAATCCGGCCAGCTCCAGACCCCAGTGCCAGGACTTGTCCTTGCCGGTGGGCGCCAGTTGCACGCTGCGCCCGTCGAAGTTCAGCGTCATCCGGTTTTCCGGATTCAACCCCCGGTAGCCGTTCGCGCCCGCCGCTTCGATGCAGCGCAGATCCGCGCTCACCGCCGTCTTGAGTTCACTTGGAATCTCCGGAACAGCCGCGGCATGAGCGGCCGCCGGACCCCAGAGCCCGGCGGCCAGCACCAGCCTCAGCACGCAGTGCCCCAGCACCGGGCTCAAAGATAATGGGCTTGCATCCCTCATCATCATATGGTTCCTCTCTCACGGTTTCGATTCATCCCGTCCGGATGCAGGCACGGGACTGCAGCGAAACCCTTGGAGCGGAAGAAGTTGACCCGGGTCCCGCCTTGCATCCGTCAGCATGCAACCGGACAAAGCGACACGAGGCTAACAGTGCGGAATCGGCGAGTCCTTTCGCGGCGCTTACGTTTCGCTTACGCGATGGCGTCGAGCCCGGACCTTGCCGGTGAGAGGGAGGAAATCCGGCAGATGCGCCGTCAGAGCGCGTTGATCGCTTCCCGCAAATTTTTCGCGGGGATGATGGAAACGCCGGGCACACCCTGCTTCGGCGCGTTCTTGGCCGGCACCAGGGCGTGTTTGAAACCGTGCTTGGCGGCTTCACGCAGCCTCTCTTCACCGTTGGGCACGGGGCGGATTTCGCCATTGAGGCCGAGTTCGCCGAAGACGACCCAGTCGCCGGGCACCGAGCGGTCGCGGAAACTGGAGACCACGGCGCAGGCGACGGCGAGGTCGCCGGCGGTCTCGGTGAGACGGACGCCGCCGACCAGGTTGACGAATACGTCCTGCGCCGCGACGGGAACCCCGCCGTGGCGGTGCAGCACCGCCAGCAGCATCGCCAGGCGGTTCATCTCCATGCCCACCACCAGCCGCCGCGGGGCCTGGAGATGGGATTCGTCGACCAGGGCCTGGACTTCCACCAGCAAGGGCCGGCTGCCCTCGCGGGTCACGGTGACGATGCTGCCCGGCATGTCCTCGTCGCCCCGCGACAGGAAGATGGCCGAAGGGTTGCGGACTTCCTTGAGACCGGTCTCGGTCATGGCGAACACGCCGAGTTCGTTGACCGCGCCGAAGCGGTTCTTGAACGAGCGCACCACCCGGTAGCGGCTGGACGCATCGCCCTCGAAATACAGCACGGTGTCGACCATGTGCTCCAGCACCCGGGGACCGGCCAGCGCGCCCTCCTTGGTGACGTGGCCGACCAGGAACACGGTGGTCGAACTCTGCTTGGCGTAGCGCACCAGTTGCGCCGCGCATTCCCGCACCTGCCCCACCGAACCGGGCGCCGATTGCAGGGACTCGCTGTATACGGTCTGGATCGAATCGACCACCAGCACCTCGGGCTTGTGCTGGCTTGCCGCGCCGAGGATGCGTTCCAGCGAGGTTTCGGCCAGCGCCTGGATATCCCCGCCGTTGAGGCCCAGCCGATGCGCCCGCAGGCTGACCTGGCTGAGCGATTCCTCGCCGGTCACGTACAGCGTGCGCGCGCTCTTGCCCAGATAAGCCAGCGTCTGCAGCAATAGGGTCGATTTGCCGATACCGGGATCGCCGCCGAGCAGGATCGCCGAACCCGGCACCACGCCGCCGCCGAGCACCCGGTCGAGTTCCGCCAGGCCGCTGCCGACGCGCGACAGTTCCTCCAGGGACACCTCGGCCAGGGAGACCGGGACGCTCGCCTCGGCGACACCGGCGTAGCCGACTTGGCGCCGGCTGGGCGCGGGCGCTTCGACCTCCTCGGCCAGAGTGTTCCACAAACCGCAGCCGCCGCACTGACCGGACCATTTGGGCTGGCTCTGGCCGCACTCGGTGCAGCGGTAGACGATCCTGCCAGGCTTGGAGCGAATCCCGCTCAGAGCTTGACTCCGCTCACGAGCGCGTTCACCTCGTTCCGATAATGCACGGTGACGGCTTGGTATCCGATTTCCGCCATGCTCTCCAGAGCCGGAGCCAGCCGCATCACTCGGTCTGGCGATTCGTCGCTGAACAGATGGACGATCCAATGCTCCAACAGGTCGATACGGTTCAGGTCCCGGAACACCTTGAAGTACTGTTTGACCTCTTCCTGGATGAGCCGGGTATGTTCCAGGGTGTCGTCCAGCCCGTAGCGGTCGCCGTTCACGAACAGCCCGCCGGGCTTGAGCACCCGGAAGATTTCCCGCAGCACTTCGCTCCGGTAGCCGTCCATGAAATTGTGCAGGGTGAAGGCGGAAGCGATGATGTCGACGCTGCCGTCGGCCTGTGCGCGGAGAAACGACAGGGCGTCGTTCTCGACGAGCCGCAAGCGCCCCGCCTCGATCCAGGGCGCAAGATTCGCTCTAGCCTGGGCCAGCATGGCGGGCTCTGAATCGATGGCGGTCAGCGGCGCCTCGCCCAGCGCCGCGAGCAGGGCCGCGGTGGTCACGCCGGTACCGCAGCCGAGCTCCAGCACGCTGTCCGGGACTGCCCGCCCCCGCAGCCATTCGGCCATGAACTCTCCGACGCGCCGGCTCATCTCCGCGGCGGCGGGACAGATCAATTTGAGCTTTTCGTATTCTTCGGCTATGGCGCCGGAGAACAGCCTCTCGGCGGTGTGCAAATTCGGAATCGCGTTCATGGAGAGTGAGTTACCGCATCGTCGAAAGAAAACCGGGCGGCGCTTGATTTTTCACCCGGACGCCGCAGATTATGGTAGCACTCAAACCAACCACGGGTATTCCCGCCATGCGCATCCTCTTGTTCCTGCTAACCAACGCCGCCGTGCTGGTGCTGATCAGCATCGTCTTCAACGTGCTCGGCCTGGGCCAACTGCTGGCACAGCAGGGGGTCGACCTCGACCTCAACAGCCTGCTGGTGTTCTCCGCGGTCATAGGCATGAGCGGTTCCTTCATCTCGCTGCTGATGTCCAAATGGATGGCGAAGCAATCCATGGGCGTCTTCGTCATCGAACGGCCGTCCAACAGCACCGAGAGCTGGCTGGTCGACACCGTGGCCCGCCAAGCCCGGCAGCTCGGGCTCGGCATGCCGGAAGTCGGCATTTTCGAATCGCCGGAACCGAACGCCTTCGCCACCGGCGCCAGCAAGAACAGCTCGCTGGTCGCGGTCAGCACCGGCCTGTTGCAGAACATGAACCCGGACGAAGTCGAAGCCGTGCTCGGCCATGAAATGAGCCATGTCTCCAACGGCGACATGGTGACGATGGGCCTCCTGCAAGGCGTGGTCAACACCTTCGTGTATTTCTTCGCCACCATTGCCGGCCACCTGGTCGACCGGGTGCTGTTCCGCTCCGAGAACGACCGCGGTGGCTACGGACCGGCCTATTACATCACCCAGATGATCGCGCAGATCGTGCTGTCGATCCTGGCCACCATGATCGTCATGTGGTTCTCGCGCTGGCGCGAGTTCCGCGCCGATGCCGGCGGTGCCCGCCTGGCCGGCCGCGGCAAGATGATCGACGCCCTGCGCGCGCTCCAGCGGGCGCAGGAACCGCACGACCTGCCCGGCCAGCTCGCCGCCTTCGGCATCGGCGGTGGCGGCGGCATGAGCCGGCTGTTCATGAGCCATCCGCCGCTGGAGGAGCGCATCGCCGCGCTGCAGAACCTGCGCTGAGCCGGGCGTGCGGCGCCGTCGTCCTGACCCTCTCTCCTCGCGTGAGAGGGTCAGCCGTGGCGCCAGACCTTGACGGCCGATGTCGCCAGAATCGCCGCCAACGCGGGCAGCAGCCAGGCCGCAGGAACCACGCCGAGCAGCAGGCCGCCCAGCCAGACCCCGGTGAGCGACCCCAGCGCCATGACGGCGAGGAAGCGGCGTTGCGCGCCGATCACCGCGAAGCTCCGGTCGCGGCTGTAGCGGGCGAAGCTCGTCACCATGGTGGGGAGGCTGACGGCGAGGGACAGGCTCCCGGCCAGCTTGAGATCGAGGCCGAACAGCAGAACGAGGGTGGGAATGAGCAGTTCGCCACCCGCGACCCCCAGAACCGCCGCGACCACGCCGATGCCGACACCGGCAAGCGCGCCCGCCAGGGCCAGGGCAAAGCCTTCCAGCGACGCGGAACGCCCGGCCTCCACACCATGCCCCCACAGCAAGGCAGCGGCGATTCCCACCAGCAGCACCGCGATCACGCGGTAGAGGGTCCGTGACTGGAGACGGGTCGCCCAACCTGCGCCGAACCAGGCCCCGGCGAGACTTCCGGAAAGCAGCGTGAGGACCACGTCCCACCGGGACAGTACGCTGGAAAAAGGGACGGCTCCGGTGCGGAGCGGCAAGGCGGTGGCCACCACGATGAGGCTCATCGCCTTGTTCAGGATGACCGCCTCCAGCGCGCCGAAGCCGAACAGGCCGATCAGCAGAGGAAGCCGGAACTCCGCTCCGCCGAGGCCGATCAGCCCGCCCAATGTGCCGATCACGGCCCCGCTGCCGAATACGGCAAACGGCGAATGGGTTTCGGAGGATTCGGAAAGCATGTTCTGGTGCTCCTGGGCTTCGTGCCTCAGCCCAGGCTACATTTGGTATTGGGAAATCCGCTCCGGCTGGATGCGCGAGCCGGAGCGGCCGACAGCGCTTAGCTGGCCACGCCGAGAATGACGGAGCCGGCCTTGAACACCGCCGTGGCGGTCTGGCCTTCCGCCAGCCCCAGCGCTTCGAGGCTGTCGTTGGTGATCGTCGCTGCCACGGTCTCGCCGCCGCCCAGATCGATGATGACGTCGGAATTGACCGCTCCCTTGTGGATGCGACTCACCTTGCCGCTCAGTTGGTTGCGGGCGGACAGGCGGTAGCCGGCGGTGTCCGTGACGATGATGACCTGGGGCGCCTTGACCAGAGCGACGGCATCGCCCCCCACTTTGACCCCGAGCTTCTCCACCGACTCCTTGGTGATCGCGGCAACGATGCTCTGCCCTCCCTGGAGACCCACGGCCACCTCGGCATTGACCCCGCCGACGTTGACGGCGGTGATCTTGCCGAAATACTGATTGCGTGCACTCGTTTTCATGACTCGACTCCTTTGTCTCATTGGCCGCCAGAAAATGTCGCATCCGGAAGTGGCGGCAACCCTCCGTCGCAGCGGGCATGGACGATGCCGCAGTCTCCCGGATGCGGCTTGCCCCGTACCGCCGCCGGCTCATTCCATCAAAGCGACGGACTTCACCTGAACCCATACCTCCTGGCCTCGGACGATGCCGAGCGCCGAGGCGGAACGCTTCGTCAACCGCGCAAGCAAAGGCGATTCTCCCACCCGCACCCGCACCAGCGCCAAGCCCGGATGGTCCTCGTCCTCGATCGCGTCCACCCGTCCCCGCAGCAGATTGAGCACACTGGTTTCCTCCTGCCGTTGCCGGGCCAAGCTGACGTCGCGGGCCAGCACACGCACCCTTATCCTGCGCCCCACCGGAATCCCCCGATCCCTGGTCCATAAACTGCCGCCTGGAAAATCAACGCGCGCCAGATGCCAGGACTCGTCCCTCTCCCCCACCACGGCATCCAGCACCGCCCCGGCATCCTCGCCGAGCCGAATGGGCAGATCGAGCCGCGCGAGGGTTTCTTTCAAGGGGCCGGCGGCGATCACCCGCCCCTCCTCCATCGCAACGAGGTGATCCGCCAGCCGTGCCACCTCATCGGGAGAATGGCTCACATACATGACCGGAATGTCCAGCTCGTCGTGCAGGCGCTCCAGGTACGGCAGGATTTCCTGCTTGCGCTTGAGATCGAGTGCGGCAAGCGGCTCGTCCATGAGCAGGATGCGCGGGCCGACGGCGAGCGCTCTGGCAATGGCGACACGCTGGCGCTCTCCGCCGGATAGCCGGTCCGGCCTTCGGTCCAGGAGATGGCCGATGCCCAAGAGCTCCACGGCCTGATCCAGGCCCACCCTTCGCTGCGCGGATGCCCGTTTCATCCCGAAGCGCAGATTGCCGAGGACCGTCAGATGGGGAAACAGGCTGGCTTCCTGAAAAACATAGCCCAACGGCCGCCTGTGGGTGGGAACCCAGGTTCTTTCGTCCTGCCAGACTTCGCCGTTGAACGCGAGCTGGCCGGGGGAGGCGCGTTCGAGTCCCGCGATGCAGCGCAGGAGCGTGGTCTTTCCCGAACCGGAATGGCCGAACAAGGCCGTCACTCCCCGTCCGGGCAGGGCAAGGTCGACGTCGAGCCGGAAACCCGGCCAGTCGACCCGGAAACGGGCGCGAATCTCCCCCATGTCACGCCTTCTTGGGGTTGGGCCGCCAGGCGTAGAGCCCCAGCAGAACCAGAAACGAAAACACCAGCATCACCGCCGCCAGCCGATGGGCCTGGGCATACTCCAACGCCTCGACATGGTCGTAAATCTGAACCGAAGCCACCCGCGTCACGCCCGGTATGTTGCCGCCTATCATCAGCACGACGCCGAATTCCCCGACGGTGTGCGCGAACGTCAGAATGCCGGCGGTGAGAAAACCCGGCAGCGCCAACGGCAAAGCGACGCTGAAGAACGCATCCAGCGGCGCCGCGCGCAGCGTCGCGGCCACTTCCAGCGGCCGGTCGCCGATGGCCTCGAAGGCGTTCTGCACCGGCTGAACCATGAAAGGCAATGAATAGAATACCGAGGCCAGCACCAGTCCCCAGAACGTGAACGGCAGCGGGCCGATGCCCAACTCGCTTGTCAGGTAACCGACCGGCCCGTAAGGCCCCATCGCCAGCAGCAGGTAGAACCCCAGTACCGATGGCGGCAGCACCAGGGGCAAAGCCACCACGGCGCCGATCGGGCCTTTCCATTTCGATCGTGTACGCGCCAGCCACCAGGCGATGGGCGTCCCGACGACGAGCAGGATCGCGGTGACGATGCTCGCCAGCCTGACGGTGAGCCAGATCGCCTGAAGATCGCTGTCGGACAGGAACATCCTGGCGGCCCGGCTATTTTTTCACGCTCTCGCCCGGCAGCACGAAGCCGTACCGCGTCATCACGGCACGGGCCTCTTTGCCGCTCATATATTCGGCGAAACGTCTGGCCAAGGGATTGCTCTCCGCCCGCTTCGTGATGATGAAACCCTGTTCGAGAGGCTCGTGCAGGGAATCCGGGATCAGCCAGTAGCCGCCCTTGCTCGCCAGCTCCGGATTCAGTGCCAGAGACAGTGCGATGACGCCGATCTGAGCGTTGCCCGTCTGTACGAACAGCGCCGTGGCCGCGATATTCTCGCCGTACACCAGCTTCGGTTCCACCTGCTCCCACACACCCGCGGCGCGCAATGCCTCTTCGGCACGCTTGCCGTAAGGCGCATGCTTGGGGTTGGCGATGGCGATGCGGGCGAACTTGGAATCGGCAAGACTGCTCAGATTCATCCTGGTGGCATCGAGGGTCGCACTCCACAGCACGATGCGACCGAAAGCGTAAGGTTTGACTTCCGAGGCGGCCAGGCCTTTATTCACCAGTTCACGGGGAAAACCGATGTCGGCGGAAAAATAGAGGTCGTAGGGCGCCCCTTCCTGAATCTGGGTGTGGAATTTGCCGGAGGAGCCGTAGATCACCTCCACGTCCTCGCCGGCATTGGATTTCTTGAACGTCGCAACGATCTCATCCATCGCGAATTTGAGATCGGCCGCGGCCGCGACCGTGATCTTCCCGGCATGGGCTGCGCTTGTCGAAAGCAGGACGCATGCAGCCAGCAGAACTTTTGTGAAACTCATTGTATTTGTTCCTTATTTTGAATTCAGGATCAAAGTTCGTAACCGTATGCGCGAATGATCTCCTTGGCCGCTTCGCTCTTCAGATACGCGAGCAGTTCCGTCGCTGCCGGATTGTTCCTGCCCTTGGTGAGCAGCACCGCATCCTGCCTGAGCCTTGGATACAACTCCGCCGGCACCACCCAATGCGAGCCCGACGCGAAACGGCCATCCTGATAAATCTGGGACAAAGCGACGAAGCCGAGGTCCGCGTTGCCGCTGGCGGTAAACTGGTAGGCCTGGGTGACGCTCTCTCCCAGCACGAACTTCGGTTCGAGCGCCGAAGCCACACCCAGCTTGTTCATGACATCCACCGCCGCCGCGCCGTAGACGGCCATCTTCGGGTTCGCCAGCGCCAGATGCCGATACGCCCCCCGTTTGAGCACCTCCCCTTTGTCGTCGACGACGCCCGGCTTGGCGCTCCACAGCACGAGCTTGCCGACCGCGTAGGTGAAACGGCTTGCGGGGATCGCCAGTCCCTCCTGCTCCAAGCGGCTCGGGGTTTCGGCATCGGAGGAAATCAGCACCTCGAAAGGTGCGCCGTTCTTGATCTGTGCGTAGAACTTTCCGACCGTCCCATAAGCGATGGTGGCCTTGTGGCCGGTCTCCCGCCCGAACGCCGAAGCGATCTTTTCCATGGGACCGGTGAAGTTCGCAGCAACCGCGACATTCACTTCCGCGCCAAAGGAAAGTCCGGAAATCAGCGCACATGCGAACAAACCAAGAAATTTCAAGGCATTCATCAGATGTCTCCAAAATAGTTGCCGAGGGCAACCCGGCGCGTCCTTCCGTCAATTCCGGACTATGACCAACTAGATATGCTACTCCAAATATATCGAAAGGTTGATCTTCGGGTCGTTGAAAGACAGTGTAAAGTACCGGCGAGCGCCGATTAACCACGCGGATTGTAAATGATCCATTGATCAGACACTAGCTGGCTACGCCTGGCGCCCCTTTACATCATAGCCGCCACAACATCTCTCCATCATGCCGCACCACCGCGCTTGTCGCGCGTCTCGCGTTATATTTTTACCGATATTCTGACCAACCCGACAACGGAGAACCTTGTCATGAGATTGCGAAAATTGCCCCCTCTGATGATCGCAGCCGGTCCCGCGCTGGTGCATGCGCCGGAGACATTTTCGATGACCATGGAGGAACGCATGCAGGCCATGGAGCAGCGGATGCTGCAACTCGAAAACAAGCTGGAAAAATCCGAGCAGGAGAACGCCGATCTGAAACTGAAACTGGCCGCGACGCAGAAACTCGTCGCGGCTACCGCCGCGGCGGTGCCCAAGCCGGTCAAAGTCAAAACCGGCCCGTCCGACCAGGCCGAAAAGGCTGCCCAGGCCAGGGCCGACAAGGAATTGGAAAGCTGGATCAGCAGTTTCCAGCAATGGCCGACCGAAGGCTTCGATCCCAATAAGGTCACCGAGCTCCATGAGCGGGTGACCACCTTGGAAAAAACCACCGAAGCCCAAAAATCCGCTGCAGAGGAGAAAGCCAAGAAGAGCACCCTCACGGAGATCGGCGACCGCGGCATCGCCTGGTCCTCCGCCGACGGCAACTACAAACTTGCCCTGCGGGGCTACTTGCAAGCCGATTTCCGGACTTTCTTCGACGGTTCGAACAAGACCAGAAATCCCGGCTCCGACCTCACCGACTCGGCGCTGATCCGGCGCGCCCGCCTCACCCTGGAAGGCCAGTTGTTCAAATGGGTCGATTGGCGGGTATCGCCCGATTTCGCCAACAGCCAGCTCCAACTGTTCGACGCCTTCATCGACGCCCATTACATCCCGGAAGCCGCCCTGCAGGTAGGCAAGATGCGGGTCCCCATGAGCCTGGAGCGCTACAAGACCGCAACCAACCTCGATTTCGTGGAGCGCGGCTATCCGGCGCAGATTGCCCCGAACCGTGACGTCGGCGCCATGCTGCACGGTCAGATCGGTTATCCGGGCTACAAGCCGCACTACTCGATCCAGCCGGTGTTCCGGGACTGGATTTCCTACGAATTCGGCTGGTTCAACGGAACGGGCGACAGCACACCGGTCGGCCAGAGCGATGTCGAGGTCGACCAGGAAAAGGACATCGCCGCCCGCGTCTTCTCCCATCCGTTTCTCAAGAGCGGCATCGAACCGCTGGAGGGTCTGGGGATCGGCGTCGCCGGCACCTGGGGGAATCCGATCAACCAGACGCTCAACAAGCTGATCAGCGTCGGCCAGCAGACCATCTTCAACTACGGCGGAAGCGGTACCAACACCTCGGCGGTCGTCGCCAACGGCAACGCGTACCGCTACTACCCACAGGCTTACTGGTACTACGGTCCGTTCGGCCTGCTGGGCGAATACCTCTGGACCAACCATCGGGTCCTCGCCACCAGCACTTCCGGCAGCAAGTCCACGAGTTACGAGACCCGCATGGACAACCGGGCATGGAACCTGGAGGCTACCTACGTCCTCACCGGGGAACGCGACGGCTTCTTCGGGATCAAGCCTCAAAACAACTTCGATCCGTTGGCCGGCAACTGGGGCGCCTTCGTGCTGGCCGGCCGCTGGACCGGGCTGGCGATCGACTCTCACGCCTTCGAGCCGTTTACCGGAGCGAACGGCAGGAGCGCCACTCTGGCCAATCCTCTGACCTCGGTCTCCAGCGCCAACAGTTGGGGCGTTGCACTGAACTGGTACCTCAACCCGTTCATGAAAATGCAGACCGACTACAACAATACCTACTTCCAGGGCGGCGGCGGATCGAACGGCGAAAACCGGCGCCAAGAGCAGGCATGGTTCACGCGGTTCCAGATCGCCTATTAGCCTCTGCGTGCCGAGGGAGTATCGATGGCCGTCCGACTTTCGAACCGTCAACTCTCCGTAGGCGGTCGGACGCGATCGATAATGCATTCATTATATTTCACGAACGTTAACACTCTTCGGACATCGAGACGAACCCGACGGAATCACTAAAGGCCAGCGGTGCCGCTCAGCCCCATTTGCGCCGGCCGATCCAGGCGGCCTTCCGTCCTTCAGCCGGCTTCAAGCCCCGCTGTCAGGACAGGACGCTCACATCGATCGACAGTCGCCGATGCGCCGAAAGCAAGGCGTTTGTCCGTCCCGGAACGCTTTCCCGCGTTTGACATCGATATATCTATTTCGCTATAACGAAAACACGCCCTCGCATGCTGACTCGCTCCGGTTCCTCCCTCGAGGAGGAACCGGACCGGGAAGAGTCTCGGCTTGGCTGACGAATACCTGAACAACGCTACTGGAGACGAGAGATGAAGCTTTCCGTTAAGAATTCCGCCCTGATGTCCGGCGGACTCTGGATTTTCAGCGCTGCAGCGCCGGCCCTGCAGCCCAGCCAAACCCCGGACATCACCATTCGCATCGCCGGCTCCACCATTCAGGACAACAACTTCAAGAAGGTGCTGGACGACCTGTGTAAACCAGGAACCCTCGACACCTACAAGGACGCCGATGCCGCCGGGAAGGGCACCTACTACAAGGCGTTCTTCTGCCAGATCGATTCCAGCAAAGTCCCTGGGCTCAATCTCAAGGATCCCAAGCTGTTGCTGCTCAAACGCAACCGCAGCGGCGCCATCACCGGCGTCTATCCGTTGCTGGAGCCCGAAAAGACCATCAATTTCATGGGCATCAACAACTCGCCGGGGGGGGAAGCCCAGTGCATATCCGCCGGCTCGCAAAGCTGGACCTGCCGGACCGACCGCCCGGGTGACGTGTTCAAGGCCCTGCCTGACATGGGGGTGTCGGACATCGACCCGCAGATTTTCCGCGACGTCAATTTCAACGCGAAGATCGACGACACTTCGTTCAACCAGCCTACGCCGGCTGCGGTCGCCGCGACGCTGACCGTCAAGAACGCCGGCGCCGTACTGCAGAACACCCCCGTCAGCAAGAATCTCCGTGACGCTCTTCAGGAAGCCCAGGTGGCGCAAGGCAAGCTCGACGCGCAGTGCCTGACCGATGCCAGCCTGCGGGAAACGGAAGACTGCATGCCCTCGCTGAGCAAGGGCTTCCTGACCAGCCTGTTCGCCGGCCGTATCGGCAAGTGGAGTGACGTGAAGGTGGAATTCACCGCCTCCGGTTCGTCCAGCGCAAGCTCCAAGCCGCTGACGGATTTCAACAGCGGGTCCTTCAGCACCCCGCTGGTCCACATCTGCCGCAGAAACAAAGGCGCCAGCACCCAGGCGGCCATCAACGCCTATTTCCTCAACACCCCCTGCGCCGCGACCGGTTCGGTGCCGGTGGAAATCAGCAATCCGGTCGCCGGTCCCGTGGTCGTGCCCCCCCCCCAGGTCACCATGGAGGAACATTGTCTGGCGGACTTCAACGACGGCAGCAACAACGGCACCTTTAACCCCAATGCCGCCAAAGCCTGGGCCGTCGGCATGCTGACCACCGAACGCAACGGCAATCTGGCCCTCGGCTACCGCTACATCAAGATCGACGGCGCGGCGCCGACGGTGGAGGAAGTCGCCGCGGGCCACTACCAGTATTTCTCGGAAGCGGCCTACGTCTGGCGGCGGAACGCCCCCGCTCCGACCGGCGACGCCCTGACCCTGATCCAGAAGATCGCCACCGACGCCACGACGCCCAGCATGTTCGGCCAGTTGAATGCCGCCATCGCCCAACCCTGGGGCAAAGGCTCATTCATCGCCGTGGCGGCGCAAGGCTATTCGGTGACGCATCCCTTCGATCCCAACAATCCGGTTACCGGCTACACCCATGCCCCCACGGGCAGCCTGGACAATTGCACCTATCCCCAGGTTGCGGAAGGACAGACGCCTAACCTCTGAACGGCCAGTGGGCAACTCACGCGGGACATCTATCATGACCAGATTCTTCACCCTAGGCCTCTGGCTGCTTGCCTTCTGGACCGGGCATGCCTTAGCGCTCACCAGCAACGGCGGCAATGGCGCGCCCTCCTCCCTGTTCATCGCAGTGCTCGATCCGGACAGCCGCAAGTCCTACTACCGGGACCTCGGTATGACGATGGACCAGTTCCTGCAAAATCCGTCCGCCAGCGCCGACCTGGCATCGGACGGGAGCTTTGCCGCCTTTCTGGGCAAACCCAACCTCGTGTACAACGTCGCGGCGTTCCTCGCGCTCAAGCCGGATCAAAGCAACATCGCCCAATGGGGCTACCTCCTGACGTCCGCCGAGGGACGGGGGATCTTCGGCCGCAGCTTCGTCGCAGTGGATGCGGTGAGACAGCGCATGCTGGTTTACGCCAGCTACCTCACCGGTTCCAGCGGTGTATTCGGCGTCGGGGACGCCGGCTACTTCGACGGCGACCACTGGGGGCCGAGTCTCAATGGGGAATTGGGCGGAAGCAGCGTCGGCCAGGTCGGCCAAGCCTTGCCGTTCTATTTCGTCAGCAACTCGACGGGAGAGACGGCCGGCGGCATCGTCCGGGCGCTCGGCGCCTGGACCCTGGGCGGCGACGGCAAGCTGAGCTTTTCCGCCCAGGCCAACGCCAACCAACCGCCCGTCGCGGATGCCGGCAGCGCCCGGACAGTCGACCAGGGAACGGTAGTGACGCTGGACGGCAGCGCCAGCCATGACCCTGACAACGGTCCCGATCCCCTGTCCTACGCCTGGAGCCAGACCTCCGGGCCCTTCACGGCCTTGACCGGAGGCAACACGGCCAAACCGAGTTTCACCGCCGCAAAGGCCGGCATCTACGGCTTCCGGCTCACCGTGGGCGACGGTGAAGCCTCGGCCACGGCTGCCGTCACCGTAACGGCGGGCGCGGTGAATCAGCCGCCGGTTGCCAATGCGGGAGCGTCCAAAGCAGCGGTCGTGGGGCAGCTCGTAACGCTCGACGGAAGTGCCAGCAATGATCCGGATCAAGGTCCCTCGCCCCTGGCATACCAATGGACTCAGGTATCCGGCCCGGTCGCGGTTGTCCTGGCCGGGGATGCGACGGCAAAGGCCAGCTTCACACCGGCGCAGGAAGGTAGCTATGGATTCGAACTCACCGTGAGCGACGGCGCCGCCTTCTCGACCGCGGCTACCCAGGTGGAAGTCAGCGCAACTCAGCTCATTACGCTGACGGCACCCACTCAGTGGAAGGTCAAGGTCAAGCAGCAGATCGGCTGGGATCCCGGCACCATCAAAGGCAGCCGCCAAGTGAAGATCCAGTTCGCCAAAGACGGGGCGAATTTCAAGACGATCGGAACCGCGGCAGCCAAGAAACGGAGCTTCAACTGGAAGCCGACCCGGAAGCAGATCACCGCCCAGGGCGTGCTGCGGGTTTGCGTCAAACCGACCGGCCAGTCGCCCGTGGTGTGCGATGCCGTATCGGTGGTCGTGGAACCCTGAGCCGCTCTCCTGGCGCCGTCAGGAATCCGGATGGGGAATTGATTCCCCGATCGGCGGCGTCGTAGCCATACAAGGACGAAATAGCCGCAGGTAGGTATCGGCGACTTGCTGGAGCGACCCCTGAACCTCGCGGTAGCGCTCCAGCACCTCCTTGCCGAAGGGCGTCAGGTGGGCACCTCCCCCGTGCCGCCCGCCACGGGAGGCATCCACCACCGGCTCGCGGAAGGAACGGTTCATGGTGTCGACCAGCAGCCAGGCTCGCCGGTAGCTCATGTCCATGCTGCGGCCGGCGGCCGATATCGACCCGGTCTGTTCGATCGCCTCCAGCAACTCGGCCTTGCCGGGGCCGAAGGCGATTTCGGTGCCGTAGAGCAGACGCAAGGTCAGTTTGAACTTCGGCTCGAGGAAACAGCGAGGCGGATGCGCCGTCTTCTTGGTGCGCCGCTTGCGCGGTTGCTGCGTCTCTTCAGGCACAGGGCCGGTGCCGGATTGCAGCACCGGCGGGTTTGGGCCAGGGTCGGGAAATTGGAGTTTCTCGGATGGCATTCGCAACTCTTCGGGAGGCAGCGATCGAACGATCAATCGATGACGGACAATCGTAACGGTTCTGCAAGCGCCATGATATCCCCTTGAACGACGCGAAGCCGTGGTCAAGGTGCGCGACTTTTTGCTTCCGTGTCTCAGCTCGCCGAGGTACGGCGCAATCTCTGCGCTACCGGCAAAGTCCCGCGCTCCTTCGAGTGCGGCAACCCCCCCGCTGCGGCCCTGCCTATCTTGGAACACTACCCGGCAGAGGTCAGGGGCCTGGGCGACAACCCGCGCTTTGTCGTGACCTCGCTCGCCGATCCGACGCCCGAGGCGCTGTACCGGGACCTGTACTGCGCCCGCGGCCAGGACGAGAACTTCATCCAGGCGGTGAAGAACGATCTGGCCAGTGATCGCACCGCCGACCACGCCTTCCTCGCCAATCACCTGCGCCTGCTCTATGCCTGCGCCGCCTACCGCCTGATCCTCAGCCTGCGGGAGCACACCCTGTGTCACAAACCGAACTGGCCAAGGCGCAGCCCATGAGCCCTATCCTGAAGCTGTTCAAGCTGGAGGAGTCCATCCCATTAACCGAGGAGGATCCGGCAGGACTCGGAGGGTTGATTGCGTCCAGTGTCTGGAATTCCGGCCCCCCGTGAAAAGAGGCAGGTCGAGGGGCCACCCATGCCTCATAGGGGGGCGTAGGCCAGTTCGGTGTGCTGAAAAAATAGGCAGCTGGCCAAGCTATCGGGCGCAGGGGGCATTTTTAGGGAACATCCGGGATAGTTCGGGTCAGCCGAAACGCCCGGTGATGTAATCCTCCGTCAGTTTGTGGCGTGGATTCTGGAATATGACGTCGGTGGCGCCCACTTCGATGAGGCAGCCGAGATGGAAATAAGCGACACGCTGCGACACCCGCGCCGCCTGGGATAGCGAATGGGTCACGATGACGATGGTGTAGAGCTCCCGCAGTTCGTCGATGAGTTGTTCGATGGCCGCCGTCGCGATCGGATCCAGGGCCGAGCAGGGCTCATCCATCAGAATGACCTCGGGGTTCACCGAGATCGCCCGTGCGATGCACATGCGTTGCTGCTGGCCTCCGGACAGACTGGTTCCCATCTGATCGAGTCCGTCCTTGACTTCCTCCCACAAGCCGGCCCGTCGCAACGACGATTCGACGATTCGATCCAGTTCCGCAGGACTGTTCGCCAAACCATGGAGGCGAGGTCCGAAAGCGATATTGTCGTAGATACTCTTGGGGAACGGATTCGGCTTTTGAAATACCATCCCGACCATTGCCCGCAGGGGCACGACGTCGATCCCGCTGTGACAGACGTTCCGGCCGTCGATATGGATTTCTCCGGTTACCCGGCAACCTTGGATGGAGTCGTTCATCCGGTTCAAACAGCGCAGGAACGTGGTCTTGCCACATCCTGAGGGGCCTATCAGCGCCAGGACCTCGTTCCGGCCGATGTCCAGGCTGAGATTTCGAATGGCATGTTTTGCGCCATAGTAGACGTTGAGGCGGCGGCAGGCGATTCGCGGATTTGTGATGACCGACTCCCCTACGGTAGCGGCAGGGTCATGAGGATAGAGGACGGCCGAAGCGCTGCCCGATGCCCGCTGTAACAGCGAGTACCTGGTCGCGGGTTTCGCACCGCGCGTTATCGCGTTCGGGGAGGGCGGAGATGCCGAGTCCTTCCGAGTTGGCCGAAGCCCGGGGGTGCTACGTGTTGGGGGCAGAGTAATGGCTGATGACATCAGGGATAGTGATAGGGTTTCGCGTCACCGGTCTGACCGATACAGCCTACGGACAGCCCAACGTCGCCGGGGTCTTTGCGTCGCTCTGACAGACCGGAGACCAGGAATCTGACCATGGAATCATGACGATAATCCCACGCTTATATGACAGTTCGATGACGACGAATCTGAGGCCGGCGAATTCGCATCGAGAGGATTCGAATGGCTCGAAGCGCTGCCTCTGCGGATACTGACGGAACGGCAGGGGTGTGAGGAAAACCAGCGAGAGCAGCGAGGGGGGGACCCCTCTCCCGGTCATTCTGAATAGGGGCACGTCAAATCGAGATGTTACAGAGCGTGATCTCACCACTGAGCATTTACAACGTTTGGATTTCAAGATAGGATTCTTCGGTCCTACTCGATGCGTACATTGTTGTTTCGGACCTGGTACAACTCAGCTTGTCTTTTCTGAAAGACACACAGCGTCTGTGTGCGATTCACCGGTCAAGGGCGGTTAGCTCAGCGGGAGAGCACTTCCTTCACACGGAAGGGGTCGCAGGTTCAATCCCTGCACCGCCCACCATCTGAATCAGTCGGTTATCATTCATTTTGCGCATCCTGGAAACTGCCCGTGTGTCCAGAATGTGCCCTGGTTTCTTCCAAAGTTTGTACGGCTGCGTGATTTATTCGACGGAACAGTAAATCGAGCGCTTGCTCTTGTCCGCGCTATTCTCAGGAAGGCAGTTCACGAATGGGAATGGTTGGACGCTATGCCTAAGGTAAGGCTATCGCGGTACCGCTTTCAGACGTCGCGGTCGACATCATCCGGCGCCAGCTCGGAAAGCATCGCACCCACGTGTTCAGCTATCGTGGACGGTCCGTTAGCCGGGTGAATAACCATGCCTGGACGAAAGCCTTGGCACGGGCCGGAATTGAGAATTTCCGCTGGCACGATCTCCGGCACACCTGGGCATCGTGGCATGTCCAAGGCGGAACGCCCCTGCATGTGCTCCAGGAGCTGGGCGGCCGGGAGTCGGTGGAAATGGTGAAGCGTTATGCTCAA
This sequence comes from Methylococcus sp. ANG, assembly GCF_040730495.1. Classification (NCBI taxonomy): domain Bacteria; kingdom Pseudomonadati; phylum Pseudomonadota; class Gammaproteobacteria; order Methylococcales; family Methylococcaceae; genus Methylococcus; species Methylococcus sp. ANG. The sequence continues at coordinate 970,985 of NZ_CP160399.1, forward strand.
CTGAGCGGTGAACATCTCGCGCAATACGTCACCAGCATGACCGGCGGCCTGCGTCGGGTGGTTACGAATCGGCTACGCTCGGAAACAAAAAAGGGTTAAGCTTTCGCCTAACCCTTTGTTTTATCTGTGGGCCGTATTGGATTCGAACCAATGACCACTGCATTAAAAGTGCAATGCTCTACCGACTGAGCTAACGGCCCGGAGCTGGCAATTATATGGATGAGGCATGCATGAAGCAAGTCAGTTGGTGCGCGCGCTGCCCGTATTCGCATTGACCCGCTGCGCTTGGCGGCGGACAATAATTCGGCCTTTGCTTCGATTTCCGCATAATGCGACATCTTCTGCGTTGCTCCATGCTGGCCGTGACGCTCACGCTCTTCGGGTGTGTCTGGCTCCGGCTGCTCGAAGTCAAGAATCAGCTCGACGATTTCGACGATCACTTCAAGGTGGTCTCGACCGACCACTTCCTGCTCGAATTCCTGCACCCGGTCCTTTACGCCGACGATTTTCGCGAATTGACGCGGATGGAGCCGACCCGTATCGAAACCCTGCCTAAAGGCAGCCGCTGGCATGTGCTGTTCGAGAAGATCGACATGAACGGCAAACCGGATCCGGGCCACCAGGATCTGGAATTTGTACTCAGTTTCAACTCGAAATCGCGGCTGGCGGTCTGGGACTTTCCGCCGCCTTTCCTGGCCGCAGCGCCTCCGCAGTTTCTTGAAGCCTCCTTACGGTCGCTGGGCAAAGGCGAAATTTTCCAGGATCAGCGCCAACTCAAGGTCGATCCGAAGGACCTGCCGCAAATCGACGCGGAATTTCCCAACCAGGCTCGCGTAAAGGAAGGCTTGGGGGCGCCGGCGCTGGAGCTGGACCATGAAGACGGTCGGCTTTGGGTCTACCGCTACCGGGTCAACACTCCTCATATCGAGGACGACGAAGGAAATCGCCGCATTGCGCTGGCCAGGTTCTGGTTCGATCCGGCCAGCAAGACCTTGCGGAAATTCACCGGAAAATTCATCGGACTCAAGCTGTCCATCGATTACCGCAATTTTCTGCCGGCCAAACAGGCCGCCCGCGCCGACGACGACTGAGCGGCGGTCCCGCAACATCCATTCATCATGCGAATCAATCTTCAGAGTCTGGGCTGCCGTCTGAACGAGGCGGAACTGGAAAGCTGGGCCCGGGAATTTCAAGCCGGCGGCCACCGCCTCGTCGATGAAGCGGGCGATGCCGACATCATCGTGCTGAATTCCTGCGCCGTGACCGCGGAAGCCGTACGCAAGTCGAGACAGACGATCCGCCGCAGTCAGCGCCAGAGTCCCCGCGCGCGCCTCGTGCTCAGTGGATGCTACGCCACTCTGCATCGTGAAGAAGCAGCGGCGCTCGGCGTCGACCTCGTCGTCGGCAATGCGGACAAATCGCGCCTGGTCGAAATCGCCGCGCGGGAACTCGCGCTGGAAGCCATGCCGGAATTTTCCACCGAGCCCGGCGAGGCAGCCTTGTTCGCTCTGGGCCGGCAGCGCGCGTTCGTCAAGGTACAGGATGGCTGCCGTTACCGCTGCACGTTCTGCATCGTCACCGTGGCGCGGGGCGAAGAGCGCAGCCGCCCCCTCGCGGAAGTCGTCCGGGAGATCCGGCAGTTGCAGGCAGAAGGCGTACAGGAGGTGGTGCTGACGGGCGTGCATCTCGGCGGCTACGGCGGCGATCTGGGGCTGCCGCTGGATGCGTTGATCCGCTCGATCCTGCAAGAGACCGGAATTCCGCGCCTGCGGCTGGGCTCACTGGAACCCTGGGACCTGCCATCAGGCTTTTTCGAGCTGTTCGAGAACCCCCGTTTCATGCCGCATCTGCACCTGCCGCTGCAGAGCGGCAGCGACGCGGTGCTCAAACGCATGGCGAGGCGATGCAAGTCGGAAGAATTCGCCCGATTGGTGGCCCAAGCCCGGCAGCAGGTACCGGACATCAATATTACCACCGACATCATCGTCGGTTTTCCGGGGGAAACCGAGCACGAATGGGAGGAAAGCCTGCAGTTCGTCGAAACCATGGGCTTCGGCGATATCCACGTCTTCACCTATTCCGTCCGCGAGGGCACGAAAGCCGCGGCAATGGGCGGACAGGTCCCTGCCGAGGTCAAGAAGGAACGCAGCCGGGCGCTGCATGAGCTGGCCCTGGCACAAAAGCGGGCTCTGCTGGAGCGTTTTGCCGGGAGGGAAATGCCGGTGCTGTGGGAAAACCGGAGGGACGGCGCCGATCGCGGCTACACGCCGAACTATCTCCGCGTCGCCATGCAGACCCCGGAAACCGGGCTATCCAACCGGATTACGCCAGTCCGTCTCTCGGAGGTGGACGCCTCCGGCGAATTCCTCTGGTGCGGGCCGGCTACTCTTCCGCCGGCAGCTCCAGCAGATACAAGGTAGCACCGATGACCGCCGCCGGTGCGGCGAGAACGTTCAGGAGAGGAATCGTCTGCGCCAGCAGGACCGTCCCGCCGAACGTCGCGGCACCGAGCCGGAACCGGCCCAGCAGTTCACGCTGGCGGTCGAAGTCGCAGCCGCGCGCTTCCAGCGGATAGGCCGTGTATTCCAGCGCCATGAACCAGGCATTGAAGACCATCCATAACACCGGGGCGGCGAGATTGACGACCGGAATCAGGAACAGGACGGCCAGGGGCACGATGCGCAGCCCCAAATAGGCCAGGCGCCGGAACTCGCTTCGCAAGCTGGACCACACGCCGGCCTCGCCCGGCACTCCCGCTGGCCTGATCCGGCGCCCCGTCGCCAGTTCCGTCGTGCGTTCAGCCAGGGCGCCATAGAACGGCGAGCCGATGATGTTGGCCAGCACCGAGAAGGTGAAATACATCACCGTGAAGAAACCGACGGCGAACACAGGCCACAGCAGCCAGCGCAGGAAATCCAGCCATCCCGGCAGCATCCAGTTCAGGAAAGCGGAAAAATAGCGGATCCCCAGCCACAGCCCCACGCTGTAGAGGATCAGGTTGACCGCCAGGGGAATCCAGACATAGCGCCGGATACCGGGCTTGGCCAGCCAGGTCAAGCCAGTGACCAGGCAGCGGAACGCCGTCCCGGGCGAATTCAGGCGGCGGAAATCGGCCGCCGCGACCTGCGAAATGGGATTGCTCATGAGGAAATCGGGGAATTAACCGGACGCTGAGAATATCACGAAGGCGGCTGCGCATCGCCGGCCGGCTCGCCGCCCGCCTTGAACATCGCCGGATTCATCCCGTGCCGGCTCAGAAGCCGGTAAAATTCGGTGCGGTTGCGCTTGGCCAGGCGGGCGGCCTGGGTCACGTTGCCCCGGGTCATCTGCAACAGGCGGATGAGATAATTGAGTTCGAACTGGTCCCTGGCTTCCTGCAGCGAGGGGAAGGCCGACGGAGCCTCCCGCAAGGCGCGCTGCACCAGCGTCACGGGAATCAGCGGCGTGGTCGACAGCGCCATGCACTGCTCTACCACGTTGCGCAGTTGCCGGACGTTGCCGGGCCACTGGAAATTCACCAGCGCCTCCATCGCTTCCGGAGAGAATCCTTTGACCTGATCGCCGTACGAACTCGCGAGATCCCGCAGGAAATGCAGAGCCAGCAAGGGAATGTCCTCGGGACGCTTTACCAGAGGCGGCAACAGCAGGGTCACCACGTTGAGGCGGTAATACAGGTCCTCGCGGAAGTTCCCCTCCGCCATCGCCTGTTCGAGATCGACGTGGGTAGCGGAGATCACGCGGACATCGACCGGCTCGTCATGGGTCGCTCCGACCGGACGTACCTTCATCTCCTGAAGGGCGCGCAGCAGCTTCACCTGGAAGGACCTCGGCATGTCGCCGACCTCATCCAGGAACAGGGTGCCGCCGTCGGCAGCCTTGAACAGGCCCTGGTGGTCTCGCGTCGCGCCGGTGAACGCTCCCTTGCGGTAGCCGAACAGCTCGGACTCGAGCAGATTTTCCGGGATGGCGCTGCAGTTGACGGCCACGAACGGCGCCTTGGCGCGAGGGCTCAGGTCGTGGATGGCCCGAGCCAGGAGTTCCTTGCCGGTGCCGCTCTCGCCGCCGATGAACACGCTGGCGCGGTTCTGGGCCACCCGCTGGGCCTGCCCCAGGACTTCCTCCATCAGGGGGCTCTGAGTGACGATCCGTGCGCGCCACTCCTCCTTGTCGGGAACGACGGCGGTGTTTCCGTTGATGCGGATCGCTTCGGAAATGTGCTCGATCAGGTCGTTCTTGTCCACCGGCTTGGTGACGAACCCGAATACCCCCCGGCGGGTCGCGGCGACGGCGTCGTTGATGGTGCCGTGCGCCGTCATGATGATCACGGGCAAGGTGGGATGGCGTTCATTCAAAGCGTCGAACAATGCCATGCCGTCCATTCCGTCCATCCTGAGATCGGTCACGACGACGTGGGGCCGGAATACCGCCACCTGGGACAGCGCGGCTTGGCCGTTCGCCGCCTTGGCCACGTCGAACCCCGCCGCCGTCAGGCGCAACCCGATCAGCCGCAACAGGTCCGGGTCGTCGTCTACCAGCAACACTCGCTTGCGCGTTTCACTCATCGTTTGAAAATCCCGATCACTACAGTTTCTGCTCAATCGATTTGAGCGTGTTCAATTTGCTGCGCAATTCCTCGACTTCGCTTTCCAGGCTCTGGATCTTGCTGTCCTTGGCCTTTGCGTCCTTGCGCACCTTGTGTTTGCCGCTCTGCGCCTCCTTGAGCTGCTTGTCCAGCTCGGCCTTTTCGGCCGCCTCCTTCTGAGACCTGGACACCAGCTCACCCAGGTAGGCCAGCCAGCCGCGCACGCGCGCGTCCTCGATTTCGTTGATCACCACCCTGATGTTCCCCAGCGTCACCGAAGCGTCGCCGCAGCCCGTCGTGACCATCTGCGCCAGCAGCAGGTGAAGCCGGTATCCCATACGCGGATTGGATGCCTGCATGCGGTCGGCCTGCTGGCACTCCGGCAGACGCTCGGCCGGCGTCATCTTGGCGAGGTCTTCGCTGTAGCGGACCAGCGCGTCCAGATCCGTCGCCGCATAATCGCGGGGAGGCGCCGCAACCGGCTGCTCCGGAGGCTTGGCGGGCTGCCATAGCTGGCACCCGGCCAACAGGCCCGCAAGCAAAATAAGCAATACATGTGCCTTAAACATTGGCTGGTTCTCCTTGTCGAGGAAGCGATATTCGCACACGCAACCGGGGCGCCGATTCTTCACACCAGGGGATTCTGACCCTGACCAGGGTGCCCCTGCCGGTCGGCGCATCCAGCAGCTCGACGCTGCCATGGTGGCTCATGACGCTCTCGCGGACGATGGCCAAGCCGAGCCCCGTGCCCGGGATGCCCAGTTCCCGCCCCTTGCTGCCCTGGAAGAAGGGCTCGAACACCTGCTGCCGCTCTTCCGGCGCTATCCCCGGCCCCTCGTCGCCGACTTCGAGTTCCAGGTAGTGGTCCAGGGCGCCGAGCCGCAGCGAAATCAGGCCGCCGGTCGGGGAATACTTGACGGCGTTGGACAGGAGATTGTCGATCACGGTGCGGAGTTGTTCGCGGTTGCCTTCGATTTCGACCTTCGCCAGATGCGACTCGACCCGGAGTTCGTTCGCCCGGAGACGCAACTGATACTCCTCCAGGACCTCACCCACCAGCGCATGCATGTCGACCGGTTCGCGCCGGAGCGCACCCGGATCGGCATTGGCCTGGCTGAAATTGATCAGCGCGGTGATCAGCCGCTCGAGCCGCTGAGTGTTGCTGACCAGTATCTGGGTGATCTCCTTCTGCTCCGGATTCAGCTCGCCCACCACTTCGTCCGCCAGCAGTCCCGTGCCTTCATGGATGGTCGCGAGCGGCGTCTTGACTTCGTGCGAAACGTGGCGCATGAATTGCTGCTTGGCCTCCTCCAGCGCGTTCAGCCGGCCTCTGAGCCATTCCAGGCGCTCGCCCAGGAATGTCAGGTCGGACGGCCCGGTGACGCTGACCGGCTGGTGGTAATCGCCGCTCCCCAGTTGGCGGATCGCGTATTCCAACTGGCGGATCGGACGGGTGATGAGGACGGTGAAGAGGGCGACGAGACAGGCTGCTCCGGGAACCAGCACCGCCGAGCGCACCAGGATGCGGTCCTGGACGGTTTTGGAATGCCCGTCGAGCAGCGCGACCTCCTTGTCGATCAGCACCGTATAAGCCTGCGACAAAGCCCTGGCCCGCATCCCCAGTGCCTGGAACACGCCGTCGAACTTCTCCAGGGCCGCCGAAGGGCCCTGCGAACCGCGCCGCTGCGCCGCCCCTTGCGTTTTCGCCTTGCGGCTTTCGTACACCTCCACCACGCTTTCATAGGCGGCCGCCTCGTCCGAACCGAACTGATCGAGCTGGGCGGTCAGCGACTCGTCTTCGGTCCGGACCCGCAGGTCCAGCACGATGTCCTGCACCCGTTCGTGCATGGCCTTGAAGGCGCCGCGCATGTCCGCGTCATCGAATACCAGGAGCTGCTTTCCCTTCCGCTCCAGGTCGCTCAGGCGCTCCATGAGCATGAAGCTTTTCTGGCTGAGCTGGGCGACGGAATAAACCGTTTTTCGGGACTGCGCGGCAAGATCGTCCACGGCGCCGACGGTCGAGCCGATGGCGACCAGCAGCGGTAAAGCCGCCAGGACGAAGCCGCCGAGCACCAGCTTGCTCACCGACAGTGAAGAAAAACGGAATTTGTACAACGAAAGGTTCCTGCTGCTTAGGGCCGCTCAAAACGCGCATCTTCGCACCGCATCGGCCAGCAGAGGTGCGAGACACATCCGATTGGTGGGATGGCTGATGCTGTCGGTCGAGACTACCTCCCCGACCCCCGCCTGCTTGAGCCGGTTCCAGGCATCGCCGGCGAACAGGGCATGAGTCACGACCACATCGATTCTGGTTACCCCGCCCTGGGCGAGTAGCCGCGCCGTTTCCGCCAAGGTGGTTCCGGTGCTCGCGACGTCGTCCACCAGCACCACGGCCTCGAACGCCCCGGTCTCCCGCGGGAGCGCAATGCCAACCTCCCTGTCCCCCATGCGACGCTTCGAGGCGACGGCGCACGGCAGGCCCGCCTGCGCGGCGATCGCCTCCACCCATTGCCGGGATTCCTGATCCGGCCCCAATAATAGCCGTTTCCTTTCACCTGTCGCCAGATAGCGACTGATGAGCGTCGCCGAGGACAGACTCAGGACCTGTTTCAGCGGCACCGCCTGGTCCAGACGGTCGATCCGGTGCAAATGGGGGTCGACGGTGATGAGCGCATCGAAATAACGTGCCAACAGGTTCCCGACGACCCTCTGCGCCACCGCTTCGCCGGGGTGAAACGCGATGTCCTGGCGCATGTAGCAGAGATAAGGCGCCACCAGGACCAGCCGGTCGCAGCCCTGCCGGCGCAAGGTCTCGGCGGCCAGCACCAGCTCCACCAGTTTGTCGTTGGGGCGGTCCAGGCTGCGGTGCACGACCCCGGTCCCCCGCACGTCCGGCGGAACGGTCACTCGGCTTTCGCCGTCCGGGAACCGGTGGACCTCGATCTCGCGCCAGGGACAGTCCAGCGATCCGGCAAGCTGCCGGGACTGGGCTCGGGTTTCCTCGAAACCCATGACGACCACGGTCAGAACTCCATGTGCGGCCTGCTCAAGGAGGCTGCGTCCCCGATGCGGTAGCCGCTCCTCGTGCGGGTGAACTCACGGGCGAATTCGAAGTTGGCGGGGAATTCCGCGTAGACCCGGTAGAGCGGTTGCCCCTCCTCCACCCTATCGCCTAGCTTGTTCAGCAGATCCACACCCGCGCCTCTGCTCATGGGCGCGCCGGCCAGACGGGCGGTCTGCGCCAGGAAGAAATTGTCGATTCCGACCACCATTCCGGCCCGCTCCGCCAACACCTCGAAGACCAGCCCTCCGGGCTCCAGCCGCCGCTCCTGCCGGCCCTGGGCGTCGATGATCCTGTGCATCTTGGCGAGCGCCCGACCCGATTCCAGGATGTCGCGGGCGATCGAATAGCCGAAACCGCCCCGGACGTCGGGATCGAACTCGATGATACGCCCGGCCAGGCGCAGGGACTTTTCGCGCAGGTCGACTGGCGCTTTCGGATCGTTTTCCAGCACCTGCATGACGTCCCGCACCTCGAGCACCGGGCCGATGCCCCGGCCGATCGGCTGGCCGCCGTCGGTGATGACGGCTTCCAAGTGCAGGCCGACGCGGTCGCCGACGTATTCGAACAGCTTCCTGAGGCTCATGGCATCGCGCATCTGCCGCACCTTGGCGCTGGGACCGACCGGGATGTCCAACAGCAGATGGGTGGCACCGGCCGCCAGCTTCTTCGACAGGATCGAAGCGACCATCTGGCCTTGGGAGTCGATGCCGAGCGGGCGCTCCACGGATATCAGCATGTCGTCGACCGGAGCCAGGCGAGTGGTGCCGCCCCACGCCAGGCAGCCCCGCTCCATCCGCACCAGCCGGTCGAGGGTCTCCGGCACCAGGTCGGTGCGGGCAAGTACTTCCATGGTGTCCGCCGTCCCGGCGGGCGAGGTGATCGCCCGGCTGGAAGTCTTGGGGATCAGCATGCCGTGCGCCGCCACGATGGGAACGATCAGCAGCGAGGTCCGATTGCCCGGAATACCACCGATGCAGTGCTTGTCGGCCACCAGCGGCTCGTTCCAGCTCAGCCGCACACCGGTTTCCAGCATCGCCCTTGTCAGCGACAGCACTTCGTCGCGATCCAGTCCGTTCTGTCCGGTCGCCACCAGGAACGCGGCCATTTCCATCTTGGAATAGCGCCCTTTGGCGATGTCGCTGGTAATGGCCTGATAGTCGCCGTAATCCAGCCGCTCGCCGCCGATCTTGCGCCGGACCCCGTCCATGGACAGCGGCGGCTCAGCCTGGGCCACGTTGACCGGCTGCCCCGCCGGTTCGCCGAAACGCTGGAACGCCTGCTCGGACAGACCCAGCTCATCCGGGGCTACGATGCGGGTATCGTCCACCACGTTCAGCACCGCTTCGATCTGCTTGCCGTTGCAGCCGACCCGGATCTTGGCCAGCGCCTGGAAGCCCTCCGCCCGGTACACCGAACATTCCCGGTGCAGGTAGGCCACGTTTTCCCGGTAGGTATCGACGGCCACCGCCCGGAGCTTCAGCCGGGTCTTGATTGGCTCTTCGTCGGACATCGGTCGGCAATCCCTCCTCGAATCGAAAATCCCCGGCGGCGCCAGGACAAAGCCCTTTCCGCCCCGTACAATATCACGCCTTTGAAGCCCCACGATCCCTTCCCCCGGCGTGCTCTCCCTACGCTCCAGCCTTTACCGGTGTTACCCCGCACTCTCTCTACTGGCGCTGGTGGGGCTCTGGCAGATCGCAGCGAACGCGACGGCGTCGGCCACCCTGCCCGGCCCGTCCGAGGTCCTGAGCGTGCTCGCCGGGGAAATCCGCTCCGGCAACCTGCTCCATCATCTGGGCGCCACCCTGTCACGGCTGGCGGCGAGTTTCGTGCTGGCGACGAGCCTCGGGAGCGCGCTCGGCGTGCTGCTGGGGCGGCACCCGCGCCTGGATCTGTTCTTCGACGTTTGGGTGATGTTGTTCCTCAACGTGCCGGCCCTGGTCATCATCATCCTGTGCTACGTCTGGTTCGGACTGGGCGAAGCGGCGGCCATCACGGCAGTGGTCGTGAACAAGCTGCCCAACGTCGTCGTCACCCTGCGCGAGGGCACTCGCGCGCTCGACCGCAACCTGCTGGAGATGGCCGAATCGTACCGGTTCGGCCGCATCAAGACCTTGCGCCACGTCATCGCGCCACAGCTCTTTCCGTTCTTCGTGGCTGCCGCCCGCAACGGCGTGGCCCTGATCTGGAAAATCATCCTGGTGGTCGAGATCCTGGGCCGCAGCGACGGCATGGGTTATCAGCTGCACCTCTTCTTCCAGATGTTCGACGTGGCGGGAATCCTGGCCTACACGATCGCCTTCGTGGGCGTGATCCAGCTCATCGAATGGGGGGTCTTCAAGCCGCTGGAAACTCGGGCAAAGCGGTGGCGGCGATGATACGCATACGGATCGAGCGCAAACGGTACGCCGTGCCGACATCGCGGGAAAACCCGGCCGTGATCGAAAACCTGGCGCTGGATCTCGGCCATGGCGAATTCGTCTGCCTGGTCGGTCCCTCCGGCTGCGGCAAAACCACCCTGCTCAACATAGTCGCGGGACTGGACCGGGCATTCGACGGATGCATCGACTTCGGCGCGGATGCCGGCGACCGGCCCCACACGGCTTACGTCTTCCAGGAGCCGCGGCTGCTGCCATGGCGCAGCGTCCGCCAGAACGTCGAGCTGGCCCAGCCCAAGGGCAAGATCGACCGCGAACACATCGACCACCTGCTGGAGGTCCTGGGGCTCAGCCACGCCCAGCACCAGTACCCCGAGCGTCTGTCCCTGGGAATGAGCCGCCGCGCCGCACTGGCTCGGGCCTTCGCCGTCCGTCCGGCCCTGCTGCTGATGGACGAGCCGTTCGTCTCGCTCGACGCCGCGACCAGCCGGCGTATCCGCGAACTGCTGCTCGCCGTCTGGCGGGAACGTCCGCACACCGTGCTGTTCGTGACCCACGACGTTCGCGAGGCCATCGCGCTGGCCGACCGGCTGGTGTTCCTCAACGCCCACCCCATGAGCATCCGGCAGGAAATCGACGTCACCGAACCCCGTGCCGCCCGCACCGGCGCCTGGGTGGAAACCTTCCGCGCCCAACTGGCCGACGATTATCCGGCCATCCGCCACATGCTTTGAGGACCGGATGGAGCCGCGCCGCCACCTCATTGAAATCCCTAAGATCCGTCCCGACAATGTGCGGTGTTGGGACTCGCGCCCGCTATCGAACTTCAACCCATGAACACTGAAGAACGCCAGGTACTCGAACGCTTTCTCTCACGGCTGACCGACATCAAGGGGATCGACAAGAATCCGGAGGCCGACCGGCTGATCCAGGGCGCCGTGGCTCGCCAGCCCGATGCCGCCTATCTGCTGATCCAGCGCAACCTGCTGCTGGAGAAGGCACTGGAAAACGCCAAGGCCCGCATCGAAGAACTCCAGCGCCAACCCGCGCCGGTCAACCGCGGCGGCGGCAGTTTCCTGGGCGGCGACCCCTGGGCTCGGCCCGCGGCACCGACCGGCCGCACCTGGGATGCCACCCCGCCGGGTTACCGCCAGCCCGCCGCGCCGCCGCAATCCGGCGCGCCGAGCTTCCTCGGCAACATGGCTTCGACCGCCGCCGGCGTAGTCGCGGGCTCGTTCCTGTTCCAAGGCATCGAGAGCCTGATGCACGGGGGCCAGCACGCTCCCTGGGGAGCATCGGCGGGCGAACGCGTAACCGAAAACACCACCATCAACAACTATTACGGCTCCGATCAGGCTCCCGCCTCGGACGAACAGACCGGCTGGTCCGGCCAGGATGATTCCTTCCTCGACACCGGCTACGACTTTTCCGACGACGACAGCAGCAGCGACGACAACTGGATCTGAGGGGCGTGATTCTCGCTGTCTCCGTCGGTGGCCCGGCGGCAGAGTGAGGACTCCTGACTGAAAGCGTCAAGGCGAGCGTTCCCAGGCTTTGCATGAAGCAGCGTCTGGGAAAGACTCTGGTACTCTTTCATCGTGGACCTCTATCTCTTGGTCGAGATTTCAGATTCAAAACGACCGCTGCACAGGTCAAACCCCGTGAGTCCCCCGGCAAAGCCGGAGGCTTATCTCAATGAGTTTCAGGCGGCGGAAAAGCTCGCAGAAGCGGAAAAAGCCGCGGCCCGCCCGAAGATCGAGCTGGTGGGCGACATCAACTACATGCCCTGGGTCAACATCGAGGCGGGCAAGTATCCGAAATTCAATGTCATCGGCGGCCTCCTCATCGATGTCCCGGTTTTCGAAGGCTTTGCCCTGGAGGCTCGCGAAAACAAGGCGAGAAAAGAATACCAAGCCGCAGCCCACGGACTAACCGATGCGGAAAACAACATCCTGCGCGATGTCCGGGTGGCCTGGATGGCGGCGAAAACCGCGTTCGAACGGATTCCGCCCGCTCACCAGCAGTTTCTGGAAACCACCAAATCGTTCCAATTGGCCCAGTCGCGCTATCAGATGGGATTGAGCTCCATCGTCGAGCTGACTCAGGCCCAGCTAAATTTCACGCGCGGCGCCATCGACGAAATCGAAGCCCGCATCGAATATCAGATGCGCTGCGCCGAGCTGGATTACCAGATGGGAAAGCTGCGCTGACAGCGGATGGATATGCCTATGGGATCCGCGGATGGCGCGAGTTCAGGTGAAGAAACGCTTGATACCCGCCATAGTCATGTCCACCGCGACCAGGTTGAGCAGGAGGCCCATGAGCCGCTCCAGGGCACTCAAACCCCGTGGCCCCAGCCATTCTCCGAGCGGTCGACCGAGCAGAAAGGTGGTCAGGTTCGCCAGGAAAACCAGTGTCAAGGCGCCAAGCAGCGTCTGGAAAGGGATCCCGTGCTGCTTGCTCAGCAGCATCACGGTGGTCAACGCAGCAGGACCGGCAATGGCGGGTATGGCGATGGGCACGACCAGCGGATCGTTTGCGTAATGGTCGTCGAAGGTTTCCTGAGTCTGGCCGAAAATCATCTTCAGGGAAATGATGGCCAGGATCACCCCGCCCGCAATGCTCAAAGACGGCTGGGTCACGTTGAGGTAACCCAGCAGAAGATCGCCCTTCCAAGCGAACACGACTAGCACCACGAAGGCGACCGCCGTTTCGCGCAGCACTGCACGCAGATAGGCCGCGTGCCCGAGCCGTCGCAGCACGGTCAACAGCAGGGGCAAATTGCCGAAAGGGTCGGTGATCAGAAACAACAATACGGCGACCTGGGCCAGGGTCATGGTGCTGCTGTCCGGTTAGAGGGGACACTTCACTGGGAACCTCGTCACTCAACTGCCGGCCTGCAACTGCACGGCTACATCCATCTCCGTCTCGCCGCGACGCACCGAGAGGCGCACCTTCTGGCCGATCTGATAGTCATCCAGCAAGGCCGAGAGTTTGCCCACACTGTCAACCGGTCTGCCCTCCACGGCGAGGATGATGTCGCCCGGAATCAAGCGGCCATCCGACAGCAACGTGGCGCCCCTGAGTCCGGCCGCTTCGGCAGCGGAACCAGGATTCACCTTCAATACCAAAACCCCGGTTATGCCCAGTCGCTGAACGGCCCTCTGGTTGAGCCCTTCATCCACGGCGATGCCCAAGGCCGGCCGGATGTATTGGCCGCGGCCGATGAGCTGCGGCACCACGCGGTTGACGGTGTCCACCGGCACGGCGAAACCCACCCCCGAAAATGCTCCGGAAGGGCTGTAGATGGCGGTATTGATGCCGACCAGCCGGCCGGCCGAGTCCAATAGCGGTCCGCCGGAATTGCCGGGGTTGATGGCGGCGTCGGTTTGGATCAGATGTTCGATGGTGACGCCGGTTTCCTCGGTCAGGGAACGATCCAGGGCCGAGACGATACCGGTAGTGAGCGACCAGTCCAGGCCGAAGGGGTTGCCGATGGCGAACACCTTCTGCCCCACCTTGAGATCGTGGCTGACGCCGATGGGCACGGGGATCAACGCACCGACACCGACGTCGATTCTCAGCACGGCCAGATCATGGGCCTTGCTCGCGCCGACCAGGGCGGCCTTGTAGTCGCGTCCGTCGGCAAGCTTCACGGTGGCCCCGCTTGCCCCTTCCACGACGTGATAATTGGTCACCACATGGCCGGCTTCGTCCCAGATAAAGCCGGAGCCGGTCCCCCGGGGAATGCTGAACACGTTGCGCGTCCAAGGATCCATGACCTGTTGCAGGGTCGAGATATACACCACCGAATTTTTCGATTTTTCAAACAGCTCGACGGTGGATTTCTCTTCCTGCGAAAGTTCTCCGCGCGCACTGACCGGGCGGGGTGCGACGTCCTGCGCCGCCGAAGTGGTCTGGAGACCGCATGCGGCAATACCAAACCCCAAGAGCAACGCGGCGGCCGCAGTCCAACGCTGACGACGAAAGTCGGGCTTATGATTTGGTTTCACGGGAACTCTCCGAAACTGAGGGAAATGGGACTACGGTTTCTCGCAGGCGCTGAGCAGCCAATATACTGCACCCAAGGCCAGCAAGGCCGCGGACAAGGCGCCGATGGTTCCGGCGCCGACATTCGGATCGAGGATGACGAACTTGCGCGACAGAGCGATCAAGGCGATCAATACCACGGTCTTGACTTGAATGACGCTGCCGCGGCGCAAGGCCGCCCGTAGGATGGAGTGCTTGAATTCCATCGAGATCAACAAGGTCATGATCATACCGAACAGTTCTTGAAACACCCCATGATCGAGCGAATCGAGAACCCGGCTGGTGATCAACACGGCGACGGTGCGAATGAGCTGATAGAGCGAGATGACGATGACCACCGCGATCACGTTCGCCAGAATGATCGCAACCACCTGCTCGAAACGTTCATAGAGGTTCATCAAACGCCATTCTTCCGAAATGCTCGGACGTCTTCCCATCTGGGGGATTTCTGACTCATCCACGATCGGCTCCTCCCTTGCTTCAAAAAGACTCACTGAGGTTTAGACAGATGAACTGCGATTCCAGAACCGTCCCATAGACAGGTACAGCCGGCAGTTCGGCGCGGCGCGATCTCGGCCAGCATGTCGTAAAGCGCCGGCAGCTCGGCTGAATGCAGGGGGCTGGCCCGATACGGGCGCGGCACCAGCCAGGGCGAAACGACCGGGCCGAGGAGCCGCAACACCAGCACGCGCAGAAACAGCATGAACAACCCCGGCGCGCCCCATACTGGAAGTCCGAGGAGAGCCAGGACGGACGTCCTGAACGCCATCCGCAGCACCGATTGCAGGCGATTGAGCCAGGCATGGCGAGGCCGATACGCCAGATTCAACATGTCCCATCGTCAATCCGTCAGCCCGGCCCGCCGCAAGCGGGACCGAAGCCTCTCGGTTTCCCCAGCAGGTCGAGGATGAGAGCCGCCACATCCAGACTGGTTTCGAAATCGCGCATCAGGCGTAGCAGGCGGCGGGATCGCTGGACGTCGGCGGCCGCGAAGCGCCAGGCGGTCGCGTCGGCCCCCTGGGGCGTCAATACCCCCAGGTCCACCAGCTCGGCGATGCAATCGACCTCCGCTCCGCAAGCCAAGGCCAGCTCTTCCAGAGACAACACCCCCTCGTCCCCGATCCAGACACCGACGCCCGATGCGATGATACTATTGCTCATGGCTTAAACCCCCAAGGCACGGCGCGGATCGAAGGCCATCTGCCGCGCCATGTTCCAATAGAGTTCCCGCGCCTGTTCGGTGTCGGCCGGGGGCAGCACGACGTCCAGCACCAGATAAAGGTCTCCGGGCGGATCACCGGGAATGCCTCGTCCCTTGAGGCGCAGCTTACGGCCGTTCTGTGAGTGGGCAGGAATGCGCACTTCCACGGCGCCGGCCGGCGTCGGCGCCTTGACCGTCGCGCCCAGAGCCGCTTCCCACGGGGCCACCGGCAGGGTGACATAGACATCGCGGTCATCGACCCGGTAGAGCCGGTGCGGCTTGAAATGCACCTCCAGGTAAAGGTCGCCCGAGGGGCCGCCGCCCAGGCCGGGGGCGCCCTGGTGAGCGAGACGGATGAGCTGACCCTCGCGGATGCCCTTGGGGATCTGCACCTGGAGCGTACGTTCGCGCGTCACCAGACGCCCCTCCTCGTCGAGCTGCGGCACACGTAGGCTAAGGGTGCGGCTGGCGCCGTGAAAGGCGTCGTCGAGATCGATGAAAATCTTGGCGTGGTGATCCTCGCCGCGCACGCGGGCGCCCCCGGCACGCCGGCCGAAACCTCCGAACAGGCTGTTGAAGAAATCGCTGAAGTCCGCGCCATAACCAAAGGGGCCGCGAGCAAACTCGAAGCCGGCATCCCAATCCGGCGGCGGCCGGAATTCCTGGCCGCTGCTGTAGTTGGCTCCCAGGCGATCGTAAGCCGCCCGCTTTTCCGGATCGCGCAATACCTCGTAGGCTTCGTTGATTTCCTTCATCTGGGCCTCCGCCCCCTTCTCCTTGCTGACGTCGGGGTGATATTTGCGGGCCAGCTTACGGTAAGCCTTCTTGATCTCGTCGTCGGTAGCCGGGCGCTCGACCCCGAGTATCTTGTAGTAATCCTTGAATTCCACGGTATCAGCCGTTCAGATGATCGAGTCGGAGTTGACGGTAGCGCTTCATTCGAGGCTCACGCTCAACGCCATCATGAGCGTGAACCCCAGCATGATCCCCAGGGTGGCCGCGACCGGATGACCGCTACACTGGGTTTCCGGGATCACTTCCCGCACCACGACGTACAACATGGCGCTGGCGGCGAATCCCATGGCATAGGGTAACACCGCTTCGGCCGTGAGGGCCGCGGCGGCGCCGACGACGGCCGCCAGAGGTTGCACACCGCGGCTGCCAGGCTGACCGGGCTGGCGCTATCGCCGATGGCGCCGAATACGACGCCCAGGGCAAGCCCTTCCGGGATGTTGTGGAGCGCGATCGCCAGAATCAGCAGTGTGGTCCGCCGCCAGTGGCAGCTCAGTCCCTTGGCTTCCTTGCCCGGAGCGGCAAGCTGTAGTCTCGGCAGCAGCGGGTCGGTGATATGGAGAAAGACGATCCCCAACAGCATGCCCGCGCTCGCGGGCAGCCAGCGCCACGGTCCATAGTCGGCGGACAGCTCGATGGCCGGGTGCAGGAGCGACCAGAAGCTGGCCGCCAGCATGACACCTCCCGCGAAACCCAGCACCACATCCAAAAAACCTTGATAGACCCGGGCGGTAAAGAAGACCAAAGAAGCGCCCAGTGCCGTGCCGCTCCAGGACACCAGGCCGGCGCCGAAGGATTGCCCGATCGGGCCCCATTCGGCGAACGACGGGAAACCGGCGATCCCGTCCCCCGTCATGCGCCCTGACTCCGCCAGAGCTTGTATTTTTCCACGTGCTCGCGGGTCAGGCGCAGGACCAGAAGCAGGAGGGCGATGTCGTCCAGGTAGCCGATCACCGGAACGAATTCCGGGATCAGTTCGATGGGATTGATGAAATAAAGCAGTGCGAAGCTCAATGCGCCGATCACCCAGCGGGGAATGTCCCGATATCGGCCCGACCAATAGTCCCGCACCAGGTCCCTGAGCAGCTCGACCTGTTCCCAGATGTCCCGCAACAACGGAATCCCGGCGATTTTTTTCTCTGATCGCCGAACGCTGCGCCTCCACACGCTCGAAGTTCGCGTCGGTCACCCGGTCTCGGGCATTCCGTAAAGCGATCGCTTCTTTCGTCTCAGACATGACGGCTCCGAAAATCCAGCAACAACCAAACGAAAATCACGGGTTCAGACGGGCATCGCCATTATAGACGCCATGGCGGTGAGCTATAGTTTATGATGCCCCTTTCGCGACCACGGCTCGAGGTCGAGGAGCGGTCGAATGGGCGATTCCTTCAACGCATTTTTAGGAGGTCAACCATGTACGAATCCCTGTTACGGTTTCCAACCGATCTCTTCTCAGAATTCGACCGGATGCAACGGGAGATGGAACAGATGTTCGGAGCGTTGGGCATGCCCACCAGCATCCGGGCGGTGGCGCGGGGCTTTCCCGCCGTCAACATCGGCACCACGCCCAAGTCCATCGAGGTTTACGCTTTCGCTCCCGGCATCGATCCATCCAGACTGGAAGTCAGTATGGACCGCGGACTCCTGACCATCGCGGGAGAACGGCCGAGCGAATTGTCCGAGGGGGATGGAAAGGTCAGTGTCTACGCGGACGAACGTTTTTCGGGCAGCTTCAAGCGGGTAGTGAGCCTGCCGGAAGACGTGGACCCCTCGGGCATCCAGGCCCATTACCGGGACGGCGTGCTACGCATATCGGTGCCGCGCAGCGAGGCAGCGCAACCCAAACGTATCGAAGTCAAATAAGCGACCGGAGGTGAGTCATCATGAGCGACAGTAAACAAGACATCGTCAAACGTGAAGACGTACGACCGGCCCCGGCTCTGGTGCCGGCGGTGGATATTTTCGAGGACGACGCCGGCATCAGCCTCACCGCCGATCTTCCCGGCGTGCCCAAGGAGAAACTGACGGTGCGCATGGACGGCCAAAGCCTCTCGATCGAAGGCGAAATCGCCCTGGAAACGCCGGAGGGGATGGAAGCCAGCTACGTCGAAGTCCGGTCCCCTGCCTACCGCAGGAGTTTCAGTCTGAGCCGGGACCTCGACCCTTCCAAGATCGACGCCCAGTTCAAGGATGGCGTGTTGCGGCTGCGGATCCCCAAGGCCGAGCACGCCCAGCCACGCAAAATCACGGTCAGCGTGGACTGATTCTGTCTGGATGGCTGGCGTGGCCCGGCAAACGGGCCGCGGCCGGCCTTTGCCACCCATCGTTACGAGAGGGGTCATGAATACATTGAACGAACTCAAGCACGGCCTGGAAGAGGCCTGGGAGTCGCTATCGGAAGGCTGGCACCGCCTCCGCGAACGGGCCGCGGGCGCGCTGACCCGGTTCAAACCCGGCGGGGCGGTGCCCGCCGTACCCAAACGCCAAGAAGATTTCTACCTGGCCTCCCCCGCCTGGGCTTTGCTGGCCGGAGACGTGTACGAAGATGACCGCAAGGTGGTCATCCGCCTCGAAGTGCCCGGGATGGAGAAGGAGGACTTCAACCTCGAGTTACGCGGCGATAGGCTGATCGTGCAAGGCGAAAAGCGCCTCGAGCGGGAAACCAGCGAGGGCCGCTACCGGGTCTTGCAGTGCGCCTATGGGCACTTCCACAGGGTCATTCCGCTGCCGGCGGAGGTGGTCGCCGACGGGGTGCAGGCCTCCTACCGCAACGGCGTACTCAAGATCGAACTGCCCAAGGCTTCGGCCGCGCTGCCCAAGAGTGTCGAGATTCCGGTCCGGTGAGCCTTCGGGGGCCGACGCGGTGCCGCAGAGTTTTCGGCTCCCGCAAGCAGCGATGAAGCTCAAGCCATCCGAATCGGGCGCTGCAGGAGCGGGCCACATTAAACTGCAACGATGAGTAGGCGCTGACGCAGCGTCCCGAGGGCGAAGCAGCCGGTGTACCTGGTAGTGTGAAGGTGATCTCCACGCGGAAAGATCGGGCGCAACCACCCGTTCAGCTTCACCGCGCGAAGCCGCAATAGCCACGGGGAGGCAGCCGGCCCACGGACGATGGAATGCGTGATTTCACACAGTCACAGAGCTGTTTCACACAACCAACGGTCACCCGCGGCGCCTATCCCTTGATAGGCGTGTGGTTTTTCGTGGCAGCGAACTTGCATCTTCAAGGGGTCGACAACCAACTTCGCTCCGTTCGCGCATTCGATGATCACGAAAACTCCAATACCCGGCTTTTTGAAATTCCTCTCCACCGTCCTCTTGACCGCAACCGCTCTGTTCGCGCTCGGCATCCGCCCGGCAGCCGCCTTCGAATACAACGACGAAGGAAAAACTCTCGCGAACAAACGGCTGAAAGGCAGTTACGGCTTCGCGGCGCAAGGCTATTTCGGCGCCGATTTCGACGCAGCCTCCAAGCTGACCACCGGCGCGATCGCCATCCGCGTAGGTGTGTTCCGATTCGACGGCGATGGCCATTGCAGCATCCACAGCATGGCCAACAAGGCCGGCCTCGAGGCGGCGGTCACCCAGGATACGTCCGATTGCACCTACGAGGTCTATCTCGACGGCACCGGGAAGGTCGATGCGGTGCTGGGCGGGAAATCCTTTCAGACGTTTTTCGTGCTGGTGAACGGCGGCAAGGAATTCATGTTCACCCGGCGCGAAGGCACCAGCACTTCGGCCGACCAGGGGGGCGCCACGCTGGTTTTCGCCATCGCCAAGAAACAATAGCCGGCCCGGCGCTTCAGGCGGCGGTCTCCACCATGTTCACCCGTTGCGTGACGTTGCACAGCAGCACGTAGGGAATGGTGTCGGCTTGAAGCGCGATTTCCTCCACCGGCAGCCCCCGTCCCCATAGCGTCACCGTGTCGCCGATTTCCGCCGCCGGACAGTCGGTCAGATCGATCGATATCATGTCCATGGAGACCCGCCCAATCAGCGGCACGCGCCTGCCCCGGACCAGCACCGGTGTGCCGGTGGCCGCGCGGCGGGGATAGCCATCGCCATAGCCTATGGCCGCGATACCCATGCGGGTCGGGCGGTGGCAGATGAAATCGCCGCCATAGCCGACCGCATCGCCGGTTTTCAGGTGCTTGATCGCAATCAGCCGGCTCTGCAGGGTCATGACCGGCCTCAAGCCTTCTTCCGGCCCGGTCCGGCCGGGAAACGGAGACACGCCGTAAAGCAGGATGCCGGGCCGGACCCAGGCGCTGCGGGCCGCTTCCCAGGCCATGAGACCCGCCGAGTTGGCTATGCTGAATTCGCCGTGATCGCCCGCCATCCGGCCGAAGCAGCGGAGCTGGATTTCGGTGGCCGGGTCATCGGTGACGTCGGCGTTGGCCAGATGGGTCATGACGGGCACCGGCTGGCGCACCTGCGGCATCCGCGCCAGCCGCGTCCGCGCACGGCCGAACTCCTCTTCGCCCAAACCCAGCCGATGCATCCCGCTGTCCGCCTTGAGCCACACGCCGATCGCGGCGGAGATATCCAGCCGCTCCAAGAGATCGAGCTGAAAGCCGGAATGGATCACCGGTTCGAGACCGTGGCGGGCGCTCAGCCTCAACCCTTCCTCGTCGGTGTAACCCTGCAGCACGGCGATGCGTTGATTGATGCCCGCCTGGCGCAGGACGACGCCCTCCTCCACCCGCGCCACGGCGAACGCGTCCGCTACCGGCAGCGCTCTTGCGGCCCGGACCAGGCCGTGCCCGTAGGCGTTGGCTTTGACGACGGCCATGATTTTCGAATCCGGCACGGCGGCGCGAATCCAGGCGAAATTGTGGGCGAAGGCCGCCATGTCCAGGACGGCGCGGGCTGCGGGCACCATGCCTTCAGTACCCCTCGCTGGAATAGGGATCGGCGATGAAGTTCTCGAAACGCGTGTACTGGCCCAGGAAGGTCATCCGCACCGTGCCGATCGGGCCGTTGCGCTGCTTGGCGATGATGATTTCCGCCGTGCCCTTGTCGGCGCTGTCGGGATGGTAGACCTCGTCGCGGTAGATGAACACGATGATGTCGGCGTCCTGCTCGATCGAGCCCGATTCACGCAGATCCGACGGCACCGGCCGCTTGTTGGGACGCTGCTCCAGATTGCGGTTGAGCTGGGACAGGGCGATCACCGGCACGTTCAGCTCCTTGGCCAGGGCCTTGAGCGAGCGGGAGATCTCGGAAATTTCGGCCACCCGGTTCTCGCCGCCCGAGCATTGCATGAGCTGCAGGTAGTCCAGCACCACCAGCCCGAGCTGGCCGTTCTCGCGCGCCAGCCGGCGGCAGCGGGCACGGACCTCGGTGGGAGACAAAGCCGCCGTGTCGTCGATGAAGAGTTTGGTCTCCGCCAGGATGTTGATGGCCGAGGTCATGCGCGGCCATTCGTCGTCCTCCAGCTTGCCGGTGCGGACCCGGTGCTGGTCGATGCGGCCAAGTGAGGACATCATGCGCATGGCCAGCTGCTCGCCGGGCATTTCCATGCTGAACACCGCAACCGGCAGGCCTTCCTTGATCGCGACGTTTTCGGCGATGTTCATCGCAAACGTGGTTTTGCCCATGGACGGCCGGCCGGCGATGATGATGAGGTCCGACTGCTGCAAGCCCGAGGTCATGTCGTCGAAATCGGCGAATCCCGTGCTCGCGCCGGTGATGTGCCCCTCCTTCTGGAACAGCATCTCGATGCGGTCGACAGCTGCAACCAGCAAGCTCTTGATCGGCTTGAAACCGGCGCTGCCGCGTTGGCGCTGGTCGGCGATCTGGAACACGCGCTGCTCGGCATGTTCGAGCAGGTCGCTCATGCCGCGCCCTTCGGGCTGATAGGCCGAATCGGCGATTTCGGTGCCGACGTGGATGAGCTGGCGCAGCACGGCGCGCTCGCGCACGATGTCGGCATAGGCGGAGATGTTGGCGGCGCTCGGGGTTTCCCGCGCCAGGACGGCGAGATAGGCCAGACCGCCGGCCTCCTCCAACTCACCCGTTTTCTCCAGCACTTCCGACAGCGTGACGACGTCGAACGGCGCCTGCCGCTCGGAAAGCTGGCGGATCGCCCGGAAAATCAGGCGATGGTCACGCCGGTAAAAGTCCTCTTCGACGATGCGATCGGCGACGACGTCCCAGGTCTGGTTGTCGAGCAGCAGGCCGCCCAGCACCGCCTGTTCGGCCTGGATCGAGTGGGGCGGTACCTTGAGCGCTTCCACGCGCTTGTCGATCGATCGGGCGTAATCGGACATCTTGAGTTCAATCAGGCATTGCGGATGGTTTCGATGAGGCGGGTGGTCGAATGGCCTTCGACGAAGCCGAGTGTCCTCACCTCGCCCCCGGCAGCCAGGACGCAATCATGGCCGGCGATCGCGGTGATATCGGCGTAGTCGCCGCCCTTGACCAGGACGTCGGGACGGATGGCGCAGATTTCATCGCGCGGTGTATCCCCGTCGAATGCCACGACCCAGTCGACGCTCTCCAGCGCAGCCAGCATGGCCATCCGATGCGCCAGCGGATTGACCGGGCGGCCCGTCCCTTTCAGCCTGCGCACCGAGCCGTCGCCGTTGACCAGCACGACCAGGCGGTCGCCCAGGGCACGGGCCTGTTCCAGATAATGCACATGACCGGGATGCAGCAGGTCGAAACAACCGTTCGTGACCACGATCCGCTCGCCGGCGCTCCGCAAGGGATCGAGCACATCCAGCAGCTCCGCCAGGGTGATCGCTCCCCGCCGGGGCGCCCGCTGGCCGTGAATCGCAATGGCCAGTTCCTCGGGCGAAACCGACGCCGTTCCAAGCTTGCCGACCACGATGCCGGCGGCCAGGTTCGCCAGAGCCACCGCATCGGCCAGCGGCCTGCCGACGGCGAGGGCAGCGGCGAGCACCGAGATGACCGTGTCGCCCGCGCCGGTCACGTCGTATACCTCCTTGCCATGCGCTGGAAGGTGCAGCGCTCCCGCCGCCGGCCTCAGCAGGCTCATGCCGTGCTCGCCCCGGGTCACCAGCAGGGCTTCGAGATCCAGCCGCGCTATCAATTCCAGGCCTTTGCGTTCGATTTCCGCATCGTCGCTGCACGCGCCGACCACGGCCTCGAATTCGGAAAGGTTGGGGGTCAACAGCGTCGCGCCCCGATAGCGCTCGAAATCCCGCCCCTTGGGGTCGACCAGAACCGGCTTGCCAACCCGCCGCGAGGCCGCGATGAACTCCTGCACGGAAGCCAGAGTTCCCTTGGCATAGTCGGAAAGCACGACCACACCGGTCCCGTCCAGCAGCGCACGGAACCGCGTGACCAGGGGAGCCGGATCGAGATGGCCGAAGCCGTCCTCGAAATCCAGCCGAATGAGCTGCTGCTGCCGGCTGACGACGCGCAGCTTGGTGACCGTGGCGACCGCGGGACAACGCTCGATGTGGCTGCGGATGCCCGCCGCGGCGAGGAGCCTCTCCAACGCGTCGGCCGCCTCGTCCTCGCCCGCGTAGCCCAGCAGATCGACCGCGCCCCCCAACGCCGCCAGATTGAGCGCCACGTTCCCGGCACCGCCTATCCGCTCCTGTGAGTTTTCCACCCGCACGACCGGCACCGGCGCCTCCGGCGAAATGCGGGAAGCTCCGCCGAACCAGTAGCGGTCGAGCATGAGGTCTCCGACAACCAATACGCGGGCGAGGCTGAAGTCGGGGAGGATCATTGGATGGGGAGAACAAGAAAGGCGCCTAGAATACCATAGCGGCACACCGGGATGCGCCGCGCGCGATCGGGGGGGGGGGAAATCAGCTCCCCAGCCTTTCCGCCATGCTATCCAGCGATCTCACCAGCGCATCGATCATTTCCTCGCCCTGGGCGAGATGGCCCGAGTTCGGCAGGATCGTGAGCTCGGATCGCGGCAACGCCCGATGCAGCAACCAGGCCGCCTCGGGTGGACAGACCAGGTCCTGCTGGCCATGAACGATGATCGCGGGAAGATGGGAAATCTTCGGGCAGTCTTCGAGAATCTGCCCTTTCCTGATGAAATAGCGGGCCGCCGCATAATGCAGTTCGATACGGCACTGCGCCAGGGCCCCGACGGGGAGGGAATCATCATCCGCCGGAGTGAACGCGTGACCCAGCGTGACGCGGCTGCTCCATAGCCACCATTCCTTTGCCATTCGCCGCTGTTCCAACTCGTCGGCGCCGTTGACGCGACGGTGGATGGCCCGAACCGGATCGGCGCACTCCTTGGAATCGAAATTGTCGATGAACCGTTGCCAGGCTTCGGGATGGAACCGGCTGGCGCCATCGCGCACGAACCAGTCCACATCGCGCTTACGCGCCAGGAAACTGCCCCGCAGAACCAGCCCGCTGACCCGTTCCGGGAACGCTTGCGCATACAGCAACGCCAGAGCCGCTCCCCAGGAGCCGCCGAAAAGCAGCCATTTCGGGACATTCAGGCGCGTCCGGATCGAGTCGAGGTCGCGGAGCAGATGCCGAGTCGTGTTGTTCCGAAGTGCGCCATGCGGAATCGACCGCCCGCAGCCCCGTTGATCGACGAGTATCACGCGATAACGTTCCGGGTCGAAAAACGAGCGATGATGGCTTCTGCAGCCGGAACCCGGCCCCCCGTGCAGAAACACCGCGGGAATACCTAAGGGGTTGCCGCATTCCTCCACATAGATCTCATGTCCGCTCCCGACGCCGAAGCGGTGGAAAGCGTAGGGTTCGATCGGGGGGTAAAGCGGTTTCATTGCGTATCTGCAAGCAGGCCGCAGAAAGTATGGCGGCCGGAAAAGAAAAAGGGGGATCTAAGATCCCCCCTTTCGGCCGGCTTCAGGCCTGACGGGCTGTCACGCCCATCAGAAGCCGATACCGACGTAGGCACCGGCGGTGTAGTTGTCCGTATCGGTGCTGTTCAGGATGGTCTTGCCGTTGTTCGTCCTGACGCTGTAATTCAGGTCGCCGCCGGTGAAGTTGTAACGGAAATCGGCACCCACCCACAGGTTCTTGAAGATGTTGTACTCCAGACCCGTGCCGAGCATCAGGCCGGGGTTCAACACGGTCACGCCGCTGGACGGCGGGCTGATGACGTTGATGCTGAGGCCGAACGGCACGATCCAGGGACGGAATCCTTCGATGCCGGTGTATTTCAGCTTCGGAGACGCATACAGCGAGAACATGGTGACCTGCGCCTGCATCCGGGTGCCCGTCACGCTGCTGACGAAGGAGTTGTTGACGCTGCCGTAGTTCTTATAGTCGAACATGATTTCGGCATCGAGCGCCAGATCGTCGGAGATGCCGAAGGTGTCGTCGGTCAGACGGTGATCCAGACCCGCGCCGACATACCAGCCGGCCTTGTCGGAACCGAAGTTGTTCGACGAAAGGAGATTGTTGTTGACCAGCAGTTCGCTGGTGCGGGCATGGTTCATAGCCGCCCAACCGCCGCGGAAGAAGACCATGTCGTCTTTCTTGGCTTCATGCTTGGCCAGCTCGGCAGCGCTCTGATCCACCTTGGCCTGCTGAGCCTGCACTTGCTGGGCTGCCCGGTTGGCTTCGGACTTCGCTTCCGCGGTTTCGGCTTCGGTCTTTGCGCGCGACGCTTCCAGTTCGGCACGCAGCGCCTGCATTTCCTGTTCCATCACTTCCAGCCGGCGCTCGAGCGAAGACTGGTAGGAGGCATGATGCTTGCTGGCAGCCATGGAAGCTTGGGGCGCGAGAGCGGCGGCGATCGAAGCGGTGAGCAGCGTGGTCATGCCGCCCGATTTTTTGACCTTATTCATGAAAGTCCCCTCGACAAAGTATTGTTAGTTGGATAAAGCGTTGTTCCGGAGCAACAGTTAGTTGCTTGCCGAGAGGATGCTAGCAAAAATCCAGGATGGTAACAATTCTCCTTGTGCGATTTTGTTGACACAAATCAGCATCGCCCCTCCGCCACAGCCGTCCCGGCGCGAGAATTACCGGAAAACCCGGCCGCATCCCCGCCCGGCATTCCCCAATTTCCAGCGCGGTTAGTGCAGCAAGCAGTATAGAACATCGCTACCGGAACACCATATTAGTGAATCCCAATGGCCTGGTTTATAATGCGAAATTTGCCGCGTACGGACTTAAAACAACCCGAACGAACGTCGGAAGATGCGCGATCCCGTGCCTCCCGGCCGCCGTTACGCGGCTCCTTCAGCGGCGGCGCACGCTCACGAAGCGGTGTTGCACACGAACTACGCACAAGATACAACCCCCTAATACAATCAAGAATTCAAGAGGTCACATGGCTGTCAAGAACCGTCTCCACCGCAGCGAACTCGCGGTGCCGGGCAGCAATCCGCGCATGCTCGAGAAGGCGCCGGAAGCCGGCGCCGACATCGTTTTTCTGGACCTGGAAGACGCGGTTGCGCCGGACGACAAGGAACAAGCGCGCAGAAACATCGTCTCGGCGCTCAATACCTACGATTGGTCCAAATGCGCGGTGTCCATCCGCATCAACGGCCTCGACACCCATTACGCCTACCGCGACCTCATTGAAATCGTCGAATCCTGCGGCGACAAGCTCGACACCATTCTGATTCCGAAAGTGGGCTGCGCCTCGGATGTCTGGTTCGTCGCGACCCTGCTTTCCCAGATCGAAGCATATAAAGGCTTCAAGCCGATCAACATCCACGTGCTGATCGAAACGGCCATGGGCATGGCCAACGTGGAAGAAATCGCCCGCACCTGCCCGGAGCGCATGGAGGCCATGGTGTTCGGCGTGGCCGACTACGCGGCGTCGGTGCGCGCCCGCACCACCAACATCGGCGGCGCCAATCCGGATTACGGCATGCTGACCGATCCCGACGAGACCGGCGCCCGCGCCTATCACTGGGGCGACCAATGGCATTTCGGCATTTCCCGCATGGTCGCGGCCTGCCGCGCCTACGGCCTTCGCCCCATCGACGGCCCCTTCGGCGACTTCAGCGATCCCGAAGGCTTCCGCGCCGCGGCCCGCCGCGCCGCGGCCCTGGGCTGCGAAGGGAAGTGGGCGATCCACCCCTCCCAGATTCCGCTGTGCAACGAAATCTTCACGCCCACGGAGAAGGAAGTCACCCGAGCCTACCGCATCCTGGAAGCCATGGAGCTGGCGGCAAAGGAGGGTAAAGGCGCGGTATCCCTGGATGGGCGCCTGATCGACGCCGCTTCGATCCGGATGGCGGAGAACGTGGTTCGCCAGATGAAACAGATCGAGTCGCGCCGGTAGGAGCGAGAAATCCCCAGCGTGTCGCGCGATGCACACTTTGAATTGAACGAGGAGATCGTCCGTGAATATCCATGAGTACCAGGCCAAGGAGCTGCTCAAGACCTATGGCGTGCCCGTGCCCAACGGCGCCGTCGCCTATTCCGACGCCCAGGCCGCCAGCGTTGCCGAGGAGATCGGCGGCAGCCGCTGGGTGGTCAAGGCGCAGATCCATGCCGGCGGCCGCGGCAAGGCCGGGGGCGTCAAGGTTGCCAACTCCATCGAGGAAGTCCGCCAATACGCCGACGCCATGCTCGGCAGCCACCTCGTCACCCACCAGACCGGCCCGGAAGGCTCGCTGGTCCAGCGCCTGTGGGTGGAACAGGCCAGCCATATCAAGAAGGAATACTACCTGGGCTTCGTGATCGACCGGGGCAATCAGCGCATCACCCTGATCGCCTCCAGCGAGGGCGGCATGGAAATCGAGGAGGTCGCCAAGGAAACGCCGGAGAAAATCGTCAAGGAAGTCGTGGATCCGGCCATCGGCCTCCTGGATTTCCAGTGCCGCAAGGTCGCCACGGCGATCGGACTGAAGGGCAAACTGATGCCCCAGGCCGTCCGGCTGATGAAAGCCATCTACCGCTGCATGCGCGACAAGGATGCGCTGCAGGCCGAGATCAACCCGCTGGCGGTGGTCGGTGAAAGCGAGGAATCGCTGATGGTCCTGGATGCCAAGTTCAATTTCGACGACAACGCCCTCTACCGCCAGCGCGTCATCACCGAGATGCGCGACCTGGCCGAGGAAGATCCGAAAGAGGTCGAAGCCTCCGGCCACGGCCTCAACTACATCGCGCTCGACGGCGACATCGGCTGCATCGTCAACGGCGCCGGCCTCGCCATGGCGTCCCTCGACGCCATCACCCTGCACGGCGGCCGGCCGGCCAACTTCCTCGACGTGGGCGGCGGCGCCTCGCCGGAAAAGGTGACCAACGCCTGCCGCATCGTGCTGGAAGACCCCAATGTACGGTGCATCCTGGTCAACATCTTCGCCGGCATCAACCGCTGCGACTGGATCGCCAAGGGCCTGATTCAGGCCTGCGACAGCCTGCAGATCAAGGTGCCGCTGATCGTGCGCCTGGCCGGCACCAACGTCGACGAGGGCCGCAAGATCCTGGCCGAATCGGGCCTTTCCTTCATCACCGCGGAAAATCTGGACGACGCGGCGGCCAAGGCCGTCGCCATCGTCAAGGGATAACAGCCATGAGCGTATTCGTTAACAAGCACTCCAAGGTCATCTTCCAGGGCTTCACCGGCGAGCACGCCACCTTCCACGCCAAGGACGCCATGCGGGTGGGCACCCAGGTGGTCGGCGGAGTCACTCCCGGCAAAGGCGGCACCCGCCATCCCGACCCCGACCTCGCCCACCTACCGGTATTCGACACCGTGGCCGAAGCCGTGGCCGCCACCGGCGCCGACGTCTCCGCGGTGTTCGTGCCGCCCCCGTTCAACGCCGATGCGCTGATGGAAGCCATCGACGCGGGCATCCGGGTCGCCGTGACCATCGCCGACGGCATCCCGGTGCACGACATGATCCGGTTGCAGCGCTACCGCGTGGGCAAGGACTCCATCGTGATCGGACCGAACACCCCGGGCATCATCACGCCGGGCGAATGCAAGGTGGGCATCATGCCTTCGCACATCTACAAGAAGGGCAAGGTCGGCATCGTGTCGCGCTCCGGCACCCTCAATTACGAGGCGACCGAACAGATGGCGGCGGTGGGACTGGGCATCACCACCTCGGTCGGCATCGGCGGCGACCCCATCAACGGCACCGACTTCGTCACCGTATTGCGCGCCTTCGAGGCCGACCCGGAAACCGAGATCGTCGTCATGATCGGCGAAATCGGAGGGCCCCAGGAGGTCGCCGCCGCCCGCTGGGCCAAGGAAAACATGAACAAGCCCGTCATCGGCTTCGTCGCCGGCCTCGCCGCGCCGGCGGGCCGCCGTATGGGCCATGCCGGCGCCATCATCTCCAGCGAGGCCGATACCGCCGGCGCCAAGATGGACGCCATGGAAGCCTTGGGGCTGTACGTCGCCCGGAATCCGGCGCAGATCGGCCAGACCGTGCTGCGCGCCGCGCAGGAGCGCGGGATCAAATTCTGATGCCGGGTTCCCGAAACCAACGAACCGGGGTCCTTGGCGGTGCGCCGCGGACCCCTCCGCCCTTCCCCGCCATGCGACAACTGGACCCCCATCAAGTCAAAGCACTCCTCGACAAGCCCGAGGCCGCCCCATTGCTGCTGGACGTACGCGAATCCAACGAATTCGCCTATTGCCGCATCGAGGACAGCCTGCACATCCCCATGGGCGAGATCGTATCGAGGCTGAGCGAGCTCGATCCCGACCGGACCACCGTCGTGGTCTGCCACCACGGTATGCGCAGCTTTCAGGTTGCCCAGTTCCTCGAGACCCAGGGCTTCGGGCAGGTCGTCAATCTTTCCGGCGGCATCGACGCCTGGGCGCGGGAAGTGGATCCCGCCGTGCCCCGCTATTGAGATGATCGCCCTCATCCAGCGGGTGACTGAGGCCAGCGTCTACGTCGGCGGCGAAACCGTCGGCGCCATAGGCCGGGGCATCCTGGCCTTGGTGGCCGTCGAGCGCGGCGACGGCGAAGCCCAGGTGTCGCGCATGGCCGAGCGCCTGCTCGGCTACCGGATGTTCCCGGACACAGGAGACCGCATGAACCTGAGCCTGTCCGAGACCGGCGGCGGCCTGCTGCTGGTTTCGCAGTTCACCCTGGCCGCCGACACCGCGAAGGGCATGCGCCCGAGCTTTACCCCGGCGGCGGACCCCGAAACCGGCCGCCGGCTGTTCGACGCCCTGGCGGATGCCGCCCGGCGCCGCCATTCCCCCGTCGCAACCGGGCGCTTCGGCGCCGACATGCAGGTTTCCCTCGTCAATGACGGCCCCGTGACCTTCCTCCTGCGCTGTCCGCCCGGCTGATCCCCTCCGGGGGGGATATTCCCCTTCCGCTGCGTTCGCTATCATCATCCCAGGGGTGTGCGGAGGTATTCGTCATGCAGCAGAAATTTCACATCGAACGAATGGATCGGGAGCGGCTGGAGCTGGCGCTGGATTGGGCGGCGGCGGAAGGCTGGAACCCCGGCCTGCACGATGCGGCGAGTTTCTTCGCCGCGGATCCGGGCGGATTTTTCATGGGATTTCTGGGCGACGAGCCGGTGGGGAGCATCAGCGCGGTGTCCTATCCCGGCGATTTCGGCTTCATCGGGCTCTACATCGTCCGGCCCGAGCACCGCGGCAAGGGCTTCGGCCTCAAGCTCTGGCATACCGCGGTGGAGCATCTGGGAGAGCGTACCGTCGGCCTGGACGGCGTGATCGAACGGCAGTCCAGCTACGCCCGTTCGGGCTTCGTGACCGCCCACCGCAACATCCGTTTCGAATGGACCGGTCCCGCCGCCTTGGAAGCGGACCCCGCCGTACGCGGGCTGGAGCCGTCCGACTTCGGGGAACTCCTGGCCTACGATGCCGCGCTGTTCCCGGGGGGCCGGGACGAATTCCTGCGCGCCTGGACCGGGCAGCCAGGGTGCACCGGCCTGATCTACCGCTCCGACGACGGCGACATCGCGGGATACGGGCTGCTCCGCCCTTGCCGCACGGGCCACAAGCTCGGTCCGTTGTTCGCCGACACGCCCCGCATCGCGGCGAGCCTGCTGCAGGTCTTCCGCTGTCACGCCGGGACCGGCTCCATCTTCATCGACGTGCCGGAGCCCAATACCGCCGCCTTGCAGCTGGCCGCGCGCCACGGCATGCGGCGGGTGTTCGAGACCGCCCGCATGTATACCCCCCGGGCGCCCTCCCTGCCGCTGGAGCGCACGTTCGGCATCACCACTTACGAGCTGGGCTAGGCCGTCCATACCATGCCGGCGCCGGCGGCACCAGTGCTTGGCACCGATGGCGCTTCCCGGTAAACTCGCCCGCTTTTTTTCCGCCGCTATGGAAATCGGACCCTACCGCCTCAGCAGCCCGGTCATCCTCGCGCCCATGGCGGGCGTCACCGACCTCCCCTTTCGCAGACTCTGCCGGCAATTCGGCGCGGGGCTCGCGGTCTCGGAGATGATGGCCGCCAAGCCGGCCTTGCAGGCCACGCGCAAGTCCATGCTGCGGCGAGACCACCGCGGTGAGCCGGGCCCGATCAGCGTACAGATCGTCGGCGCCGATCCGCGGGAAATGGCCGAGGCGGCTCGCCGCAACGCCGGTCTCGGCGCCGATATCATCGACATCAACATGGGCTGCCCCGCAAAAAAGGTCTGCAACGTCGCCGCCGGTTCGGCTCTGCTGCGCGACGAAAAGTTGGTGGCGAGCATACTCGAAGCGGTGGTCCAGGCCGTGCCGGTTCCGGTCACCCTGAAGATCAGGACCGGCTGGGATTCGGCGTCCCGTAACGCGGTCACCATAGGCAAAATCGCGGAAAGCGCCGGAATCCGGGCGCTCACGGTCCACGGCCGCACCCGCGCCTGCGGGTTTGCGGGGGCAGCCGAATACTCTACAATTGCCGAGGTTAAGAATGCCATCGGCATTCCGGTCATCGCCAACGGCGACGTCGACTCTCCCGGAAAAGCCGAGGCCGTGCTCCGATCGACCGGCGCGGACGCCGTGATGATCGGCCGTGGCGCCTGGGGACGACCCTGGCTGCTGCGGGAAATCGCCGCGCGGCTCAAGGACGGCCGCCAGCCCTTGCCCCCTACGCTCGACGAGATACGCCGCACCGTGCTCGGCCACCTCGAGGCGCTGTATTCCTTCTATGGGGAGGTGCAGGGGGTGCGCATCGCACGCAAACATATCGGCTGGTACGCCGCCCGCATCCCGGGTTTGGACGATCGGCCGGTACGGGGGATTTTTTCCCTCGACAACGCCCCCCAGCAGCTCTCCGCTGTGGACGCCCTGTTGAAGTTTCAGTTCGAGAAGACCGCTGCATGAGACAGGACAATCGATTGCTTGAATCTTTCGAATCTCCGGCCAAGGATCCTTCCCACACGCCCGTGGTGCTCAGCGAGCAGGTACGCGCAGCCCTGGTCAATTATTTGTCACAGCTGGACGGCATCAGCGTGACCGACATGTATACCCTCGTCATGGGCGAAGTCGAACGGCCGCTCATCCGCACCGTGCTCGAGCATTGCTGTCACAACCAGACCCGCGCGGCCCAGTTGCTGGGCCTCAGCCGCAGCACGCTGCGCAAGAAGATGCAGCAGCACGGCATCGAATAAGCATTTTCTCAGCCTTTCCGACCCAAGAGTCCCAATGAGCAATCCTATCGCCCGCGCCCTGGTCAGCGTTTCCGACAAGACCGGCTGCGTGGAATTCTGCCGGCGCCTCGCCGCCGCCGGCGTCGAGATCGTCTCGTCCGGCGGCACCGCGAGGCTGCTGGCCGAACACGGCATCCCGGCCATCGAAGTCAGCGACTACACCGGCTTTCCGGAAATGATGGACGGCCGGGTCAAGACCCTGCACCCCAAGGTCCATGGCGGCATCCTCGGCCGGCGCGGCATCGACGAGGCGGTCATGGCCGAACACGGCATCCGTCCGATCGACCTGGTCGTGGTCAACCTCTATCCGTTCGAACAGGCCGTCGCCAAGCCCGGTTGCGACCTGGAGACCGCCATCGAGAACATCGACATCGGCGGCCCGGCGCTGATCCGCGCGGCGTCGAAGAACCACGCGTCGGTTGCGGTGGTGGTCGATCCCTCGGACTACGCTGCGGTGTCAGCCGAGCTGGAAGCCTCCGGCGGCGGCCTGTCGCACGCCACCCGCTTCGCCCTGGCGGCCAAGGCCTTCCGCCACACCGCCTGGTACGATTCGGCGATTGCCGACTACCTTGACCGCCGCAAAGGGGATGAGGGCTTCGCCGACCCGCTGCTGCTGCGCTTCCGCCGTGCCCAGCCGATGCGCTACGGCGAGAATCCGCACCAGCGCGCGGCGTTCTACGTCGAGCCCGGCGTCTCCGCCGGCTGCATCGCTTCGGCCCGCCAGCTGCAGGGCAAGGCGCTGTCGTACAACAACATCGCGGACGCCGATGCCGCGCTCGAATGCGTCAAAGGCTTCGGCGAGCTTCCCGCCTGCGTGATCGTCAAGCACGCCAATCCGTGCGGCGTGGCCGAAGGCGGCACCCTGTCGCAAGCCTACGACCTGGCCTATGCCACCGACCCGACCTCCGCCTTCGGCGGCATCATCGCGTTCAACCGGACGCTGGACGCCGAAACCGCGCGCGCCATCGTCGAGCGCCAGTTCGTCGAGGTCATCATCGCGCCCGCCGTCGCCGAAGACGCCCTGCCCATTCTGGCCGCAAAGCCCAACGTGCGTGTGCTGCGCACCGGTGACTGGCCCGCCGATCCCGCCCCGGAGCTGGATTTCAAGCGCGTCGGCGGCGGCCTGCTCGTTCAGGACAAGGACATCGAACGGGTGACCGGCGAGCGTTTCCGGGTCGTGAGCCAGCGCGCGCCAACCGAACGGGAGCTGAGCGACCTCCAGTTCGCCTGGCGGGTGGCCAAGTTCGTCAAGTCCAATGCCATCGTCTATTGCAAGGACCGCCGCACGGTCGGCATCGGCGCCGGCCAGATGAGCCGCGTGTACTCCGCCCGCATCGCCGCGATCAAGGCGCAGGACGAAGGCTTGAGCGTGGCGGGCTCGGTCGTCGCCTCCGATGCCTACTTCCCGTTCCGGGACGGCATCGACGCCGCCGCCGAAGCCGGGGTCACCGCGGTGATCCATCCGGGCGGCTCGATCAGGGACCCCGAGGTGATCGCCGCCGCGGACGAACACGGCATGGCCATGGTCTTCACCGGCATCCGCCACTTCCGCCACTAGAAGCGCGTGAACCCGTCGCTGGAATCGCTGCTGGCCGACGCCGACCTGTGCGTCAAATGCGGCCTTTGCTCGCCGCATTGCCCCACTTACCGGCAGACCGCCGACGAGAACGAGTCCCCCCGCGGCCGCATCGCCCTGATCCAGGGCTGGGCCTCGGGCCGGCTGCCTTTGACGGCGGCCTTGCGCAAGCCGCTGGACGACTGCCTGCTGTGCCGGAATTGCGAAGCCGTCTGTCCGGCCAAGGTTCCCTACGCCCGGCTCATGGACCGGTTCCGAGCCGAGACGGGGCAAGACCGCAAGTCCTTGGCGGCCCGCGCCTTGTCGTCCGCGGTGCGTGAAGGGCTGCGCCATCCGTTGCTGGCGAACCTGGGACGGCGGGCACTCGATGCCGCTGCCCGGCTGCCCGGCGGCTCCGCCTGGAAAGCTCTGCCGCCCGCCGGAAACCCGGAAGACTGGTACGGCGAACATCCGGCCGCCGGAGAGCCCATCGCCCATGCCGGACTGTTCCTGGGCTGCACGGCGGCGGTGGCCGATGCGGCCACGGTGACGGCGATACTCGAACTGCTGCCGAGACTGGGCGTCAGCGTCACCGTACCGGGAAACCAGGCCTGCTGCGGGGCGATGGACCTGCATGCCGGGGATGCGGCGGCCGCGCATGCGCTGATGTCCCGCAACATCGAGGCATTCGCCAAGCCACCTCTGGATGCGGTGATCGGATTCGCCAGCGGCTGCAGCGCGACCCTGTTGGAATACCGCCACCATTCCGATACCCCGGCGGCGGAAACCCTTTCGGCAAAAGTCCAGGACGTCAGCCGCTTCCTGGCCGATCGCATTCCCCCCGAACGCTGGGATCTCGCGCCGCTGGAGGCCAAGATTCTGGTTCACACTCCCTGCTCACTGCGCAACGTCTGCAAGACCGAAAGCAGCGTGGATGCGCTGTTGCGCAGGATTCCCGGCGCCGAAGTGAAGATCCTGCCCGACAAGGGGCGCTGCTGCGGCGCCGCCGGCAGCTACATGGTCGAACACCGCCGCATGGCCGAGGCCATCCGCGCCGAAACGGTGGAAGCCATCCTGGCGGAGTCTCCGGATTACCTGGTGACCTCCAACATCGGCTGCGCCCTGCATCTGCGCGCCGGATTGCAAGGCCGGGCGGATATCCCCGTGGTCCACCCGGTCCAACTGCTGGCGCGGCTCCAGCGCGCTTGATCCCCGCGAAAACGCAACGGGCGCCGAATGGCGCCCGTTTTTCCAAGCCGTTCTTGCCCAGCCTCAGCGCCGCAGCTTGTAATTGCGGCCGTAGAAGATTTCCGCCATCTCCCGCTGGAGCTGCTTCTGCACATGGGTGCGCTCCTCCGGAATCAGCTGGTCCTTGTCGGTCTCGAACAGGTAGTTGTCGAGATTGAAGTCCTTCAGGATCATCTTGGTGTGGAATATCTTTTCCTGATAGACGTTCACGTCGATCATCTGATACCGGTCCGCCGTGGCGTCGGAGATGTAGTTCTGGATCGAGGTGATGTCATGGTCGATGTAATGCTTTTGGCCGCTGATGTCACGGGTGAAGCCGCGCACCCGGTAGTCCATGATCACGATGTCCGACTCGAAGCTGTGGATCAGGTAGTTCAGTGCCTTCAGCGGCGAAATGCGGCCGCAGGTGGAGACGTCGATGTCGGCGCGGAAAGTGCTGATGCCGGCATGCGGGTGGCTCTCCGGATAAGTGTGTACCGTGATGTGGCTTTTGTTCAGATGCGCCACGACGGCTTCCGGCATCGGGCCGGGCGACTCGGAATTGGTGATCGCAGCGGGAGCCTCATGCCCTTCCGAGATCAGCATCGTCACGCTGGCGCCCTGCGGCTCGTAATCCTGGCGCGCGATGTTCAGAATCTCGGCACCGATGATCGCGTTGACGTCGGTGAGTATCTGAGTCAGGCGCTTGGCGCTGTAGGCTTCGTCGATGTACTCGATGTAGCGGCGCTGGCCCGATTCCGACTTCGCGTAGCAAATGTCGTAGATGTTGAAGCTCAGCGATTTGGTCAGGTTGTTGAACCCGTGTAATTGCAGCTTGTTGTCCATCAATTTTCGATATGACCCCGCCAGGAATATCTGCCACAAAAAATTAACGGGCGCTCGCGCCCGCCGAAAATACTCTGCGATGCCCTTGCCAGCCTATACTTCGGCGATTTCGTAATCGTGGGTGATTTCCGCCGTCTTACCCAGCATGATCGACGCCGAACAGTATTTTTCCGCCGAAAGCTCGATCGCCCGCTTCACCGCCTCTTCCCGCAGCGCCCTTCCCTTGACCACGAAATGGGCATGAATCCGCGTGAAGACCTTCGGATCGGTCTCGGCCCGTTCGGCTTCGAGATGGACCTCGCAGTCGCGCACATCGTGCCGGCCTTTCTTCAGGATATGGACGACGTCGAAAGCGGTGCAGCCGCCCATGCCCAGCAACAGCATTTCCATGGGACGCACCCCCAGGTTCCGGCCCCCGCTCTCGGGCGGTCCGTCCATCAGAACGGCATGGCCGCTGCCGGACTCGCCCAGAAACGCCATGTTATCGACCCACTTGATTCGCGCTTTCATCGTCGAAGCGAAGCATCGTATAAAGTTTCATAGGGTATCACAAACCGTAAAGGAAATAGACCCGCGGGCTAGCGCCGCGGATAACGGCGTTCCAGATCCTCGAGATAGCGGTCCACGAAGTCCAGGCTGCCGGAGAGTGCCCCCGGAGCCTTGCGCTCGAGGAAACCGGTGAGAGGAGCCCCGATTTGGGGATAGAGAATCAGGATGCCGATAACCCAGAACGGCGGCAGTCCCATGACGACTTCACTCATGAGTCCGCCCGCCAGCAGCATCCAGCCGACATCCCGCGGCAGCTTCTCGATCCGGCTCAAAGCGTCTTTCCGGCTCGGCGGCATGAGGGCGGCGCCGGCGCGGGAACTTTCGTCGGGTTCCCCCGGCGCCGAAACATGGGCCGCCTTTGCCGGTTCTCGTTTATCTTTCAACGTCGTCTCCAGGATAATGGGACGCCGGTGGAGTCTCCGCCGGCATTGTTGCAGTGATGTGACATTCAACGGAACGAATCTTCAAACCATCCCCTCCCGACCCGGCAGATCCATGGATACCGATGCCTTACCCGTTCTGGAAGAGCTGATTCCAGGCTCGCGCAAGCTGTACCTGACTTTCGGCGGGCTGCAAGGAGCTCTGGGCATCCCGCCCTTCGAGTTCTATAAAAGCTCCCGCATCCTGAACGAAAGCCGGGTGTTCTTCCGCGACCTGTCGCAGACCTGGTACCACGCCGGCCTGGCCGGCATCAGCTCGAACATCCCCGAAACCGCCCGATACATAGAGCACATCATCGACAAGTCCTCGGCGGAGGAAATCGTCTTCATCGGCAATTCCATGGGCGGGTACGCCGCGATCCTGTTTTCCACGCTGATCGGCCGCGGCAGGGCCGTCAGTTTTTCGCCGCAGACCTTCATCTCCCCGTCCAAGAGGCGGGCATCGGGAGACGGGCGGTGGCGCTCCAAGGTGCTCCGGACCTACGGCGCGGCACTGTTCAAGCCCAAGTTCTTCGATCTCCAGCGCGTATTGGAAAAATCCAGTGGCGACAACCGGATCGACATCTTCGTCTCATCGCTGGATGGGCTGGACGTCATCCATGCAAGAAACCTCGAGCCGTTCGGCAATGTCCGCGTCACCGAACGCGAGCTTGGCGGCCATAACCTGGTCAAGCATCTGCGGGACAGCGGGGAGCTTCAACTCATCCTGCGAGGATGAGACCATTGCCGCCTTTGGAACGATACATCCGATAACCCGCTCCGGCCCCGAGGCCAAGCGAATCCGATCCGCGACGAGGAAGCAGATGAGCATGCGCGCAGTGTTCTGGGTTGTGACGTTGTTCTGGATTCAGGCGGCCGGCGCCGCCCGGCTGGAGCTGTTTTCGCCGGAGGGAACGGCCAAGGACGTGCGCCAGGTGACGGTCCGGTTCTCCGAGCCCATGGTTGCGTTCGGCGACCCCCGACTCGCCGACCCGTTCACGGTGGATTGCCCGGCCAAGGGGCGCGGACGCTGGGCGGAACCCCGCACCTGGGTCTACGACTTCGAAGCCGACCTGCCCGCCGGCCTGTCCTGCCGATTCAGACCGAAGCCGCAGTTGAAGGCACTGAGCGGAGCCGCCGTCGAACTCGCCAAGGAATACGGCTTCGACACCGGCGGTCCGGTGGTGACGGGTTCCTACCCCAGCGAAGGCAGCGAGAGCGTCGACGAAAACCAGGTCTTCCTGCTGGCCGCCGCTGCGCCGGCCACGCCGGAAAGCGTCGCCGCCCATGCCCGCTGCCGGATCGAAGGCGTCGGGGAGGAGATCGGCGTCGACGTCCTGACCGGTGAACGGCGCGATGCGGTGTTGGCGCAGCGCCGGAAATTCGGCTGGGGCTACACCGACCTGTTGTGGCCGGATGGCGATTTCGAGTCGCTCAAGCCGGAGGAAATCGAGGCCGACGAAGCCAGGCTGGTGCTGCTGCAATGCCGCCGGGCCATACCGCCGGAGACGAAGGTCGGTATCTTCTGGGGCAAGGGCATCGCCGCGGCAAGCGGCATCGCGACGGCCGAAGACCAGGAACTGAGCTTCAAGTCCCGCCCGAGCTTCACCGCCCGTTTCAGTTGTGAACGCATCAATGCCGACGCAGACTGCATTCCGCTCCTGCCGATGGCCCTGCGCTTCGGTTCGCCCGTCCCCGCCGACAAGGCCGCCGCCGTGCGTCTGGTCGATGCCGCCGGCAGGACTTATCCGGCCGTCGGACTCGATCCAAGCCAGAAGCCTTTCGTCGAGGAATTGAGATGGAAGGGCCCCTTCCCCGAAAATACGACTTTCCATATCGAATTGCCGTCCGGATTCGCCGACGATGCCGGGCGTCCGCTGGAAAACGCCGGCCGCTATCCGCTTGAGGTCAAGACCGACGAATATCCGCCGCTGGCAAAGTTCCCCGGCGAGTTCGGCATCCTGGAGCTGAGGGAGGGCGGCGTCCTGCCCGTCACCGTGCGCCACATCGAGAACCCCGTTCCCGGCCAGCGCCTGGCCTCCGGCGGCCCGGCCATCACCGGCAAGATGAAACGCGTCGCCTTGAGCGACCAGGACATCGCCGCCTGGATACGCAAGGTCCGCAAAGCCGCCGAACGGCGGGGCGAATCGATCCAGTTACCCAACGGCGAAACCGAATGGAAGGAACTCACCGGCACCGAATCGGTGTTCGCAGGAGCCCAAGCGGATGCCTTCGAACTGCCGCGCGCCGAGGCGCAAAAAGAATTCGAAGTGCTCGGCATCCCGCTGGAAACCGCCGGTTTCTACGTGATCGAACTGGCCAGCCCTCGCCTGGGCGCGGCACTGCTGGGCGAGGAAAGGCCCCGCTACGTGGCGACTTCCGCACTGGTCACCAATCTGTCGGTGCATTTCAAATGGGGCCGGGAATCCTCGCTGGTCTGGGTGACGAGCTTGGATTCGGCCCAGCCGGTGCCGAACGCCGACGTCCGCATCAGCCGCTACTGCAAGGACGAAACGTTATGGCAGGGCCGGACCGACGCCAACGGCGTGGCGCTGATCCAGGGCCAGGCCCTGCCCAAGCCTTCGGATTCCGGCGAGAGCTGCGACTGGGGCGACGGTCCCCTCATGGTGAGCGCCCGGACCGAGGGCGACATGAGTTTCACCCTGAGCAGTTGGGCCAACGGCATCTCGCCGCAGAACTTCAGCCTGCCGGTCGATTTCTATGGGAACCCGGAAGTCGTCCACACGGTGCTGGACCGCAGCCTGTTCCGGGCCGGCGAAACCGTGTCCATGAAGCACTTCCAGCGCCTGCGCACGGCCAGCGGCTTCGGCTTGCCGGACAGGCGTCCCGAGAAGATCAAGGTCCGCCACGCCGGCAGCGGCCAGGAATACGAACTGCCGGCGGGGTTCGACGCGCGCGGGATCGCCGAAAACACCTGGGCGATCCCGGCCGACGCCAAGCTCGGCGGTTATGAGATCGTATTCGTCTACGCAGACGGCAGCGAATCCGCCACCTCGGCCGAATTCCGCATCGAGCAGTTCCGAGTGCCGACCATGCGCGCCGACATCCAGCCCCAGTCCGACGCCCTGGTCAACGCCAAGGAGGCCATCCTCGACCTCCACGTCAGCTATCTCTCCGGCGGCGGCGCGGCCAATGCGCCGGTCAAGGTCCGCACGATGGTCGAGCCGCGCGCGGTGTCCTTCCCCGGCTATCCGGATTTCGACTTCGAGGCGCAGCCCATCGAGGAAGGGCTGCGCGACAGCCGTTACAGCGAGGAGGCCGACCCTTCGACTACGCTCAGGACAGAGGAAACGCCGGGAGCGGGCGGCCCCGCCCAGGTGCTGCCGCTGTCGCTGGACAAGGGCGGCGCGGCACGGGTGACGGTTCCCAACCTGCCCCGCCGGAACACGCCGCAGGATCTGGTGGCCGAACTCGAATACCAGGACGCCAACGGCGAACTGCTGACCGTGGCCCGCCGGATCCCGCTGTGGTCGGCCAGGCTCAGCCTGGGGATAAAGACCGAGGGCTGGGTGGCGACCAAGGACCAGCTTCGGTTCCAGGTGCTGGCGCTGGATCTGACCGGGAAACCCGCCGCCGGCCGGGACATCCGGGTCGACCTGTACTCGCGTACCACCTACTCGCACCGCAAGCGCCTCATCGGCGGCTTCTACGCCTACGACGACAAGACCGAGGTCAAGCACCTCGGCGCCGACTGCAACGGCAGGACCAATGACCAGGGCCTCCTGCTCTGCGTCCTCGCCCCCGGCGTGTCCGGCGAAATCCTGCTCAAGGCCACGGCCGGCGACGGCGCCGGCAACCAGGCACTGAGCACGGCTTCGATCTGGGTCGCCAGTGAAGACGAATGGTGGTTCGAGAACGGCCCCAGCGACCGGATGGACGTGATCCCCGAAAAGCGCGCCTACGAGCTGGGTGACAAGGCCCGCTTCCAGGTGCGCATGCCGTTCCGCGAAGCCACGGCCCTGGTCACGGTCGAGCGCGAGGGCGTCGTCGACAGCTTCATCACCCGTCTGTCCAGCCGCTCGCCGGTGGTCGAAGTGCCCATCAAGGAGGCTTATGCACCCAACGTGTTCGTCTCCGTGCTGGCAGTGCGCGGCCGGGTGGGGCCGGCGCAGACCTGGATCGCGG
Organism: Methylococcus sp. ANG; assembly: GCF_040730495.1. Lineage (NCBI taxonomy): Bacteria > Pseudomonadati > Pseudomonadota > Gammaproteobacteria > Methylococcales > Methylococcaceae > Methylococcus > Methylococcus sp. ANG. Next base: position 1,012,309 of record NZ_CP160399.1, read on the forward strand.
ACATGGCCCGCAAATTCAAGCTGCCGTGGCAGCCCGACGGCGGCAAGGCCACGGCGATGGTCGACCTGAGCAAGCCGGCCTACCGCATGGGACTCGCCCAGATCGACGTGGGCTGGGAGCCCAACCGGCTCGATGTGAAGGTGCAGGCCGACCGGGACACCTACAAGGTGCGGGAAACCGCCAAGGTGAAGGTGGCGGTGCAGCGCGCCACCGGCGGCGTCCCCGCCGAAGCCGAGATCGCCCTGGCGGCCGTCGACGAGGGCCTGCTCGAACTCAAACCCAACGACAGTTGGAACCTGCTGGACGCGATGATGGGCCGGCGCGGCATCGAGGTGCTCACCTCCACTGCTCAGATGCAGGTCATCGGCAAGCGCCACTACGGCCGCAAGGCCGTGCCGCACGGCGGCGGCGGCGGGCGCCAGGCGGCGCGCGAACTGTTCGACACCCTGCTGCTGTGGAAAGGCCGGGTGCCGCTGGACGTCAAGGGCGAAGCCGAAATCGAGGTGCCGCTCAACGACTCGCTCACCGCCTTCCGGCTGGTGGCCGTCGCCAACGCGGGCAGCGGCCTGTTCGGCAGCGGCAGGACCTCGATCCGGACCACGCAGGATCTGATGCTCTATTCCGGCCTGCCGCCGATGGTGCGCGAAGGCGACCGCTTCCGCGCCATCTTCAACGCACGCAACGCCACCGACCGGAAAATCTCCGGCCAGCTCAATGCGAAGCTGACGCCGAAAGGCGCGACGGCCGGCCAGGACCTTCCGCCCCAGCCCTTCGAACTCGAGGCCGGAACGGCGGGCGATTTCTCCTGGGAAGTCGGCGTCCCAGTCGACGTCGCCGGGCTGGACTGGGAAATCACCGCAGCGGAGAACGGCGGAACGGCCACCGACCGGCTGAAGACCTCGCAACAGGTCCAGCCGGCGGTGCCTGTCCAGGTGTTCCAGGCGACGTTGACCCGCATCGACAAGCCGCTCTCGCTTGCGGTGCAACGGCCCGAGGACGCCGTACCGGGGCGCGGCGGCGTGCGCGTCTCGCTGCGCGCCCAACTGGGCGACGGACTCGGCGGGGTGATCGACTACATGACGCGGTACCCCTATTCCTGCCTGGAGCAGAAGGTTTCCAAGGCCGTCGCGCTGCGGGACGAGAGTATGTGGAACCGGATCGTCGCCGACCTGCCCGCCTACCAGGACAGGGACGGCCTGTTCCGCTATTTCCCGAGCGACAACATCCACGGCAGCGACGTGCTCACCGCCTATGTCCTGGCGATCGCCGAGGAAGCCGGCTGGGAGCTTCCCGAAAACACCCAGGACCGTGCCAAGGAGGCGCTGAAGGGCTTCATCGAGGGCCGAGTGCTGCGCGACTCCGCCCTGCCCACCGCCGATCTGTCGATCCGCAAGCTGGCGGCCGTCGAAGCGCTGGCGCGCTACGATGCAGCCGCACCCGAGCTGCTGGGCAGCATCCGCATCGAACCCAGGCTCTGGCCCACTTCGGCGGTGCTCGACTGGCTGTCGGTGCTACAGCGTGTCGAAGCGATTCCGGGGCACGACGCAAAGCTCAAGGAGGCGGAACAGACGCTCCGAACCCGCCTGAACTTCCAGGGCACCACCCTGAACTTCTCCAGCGAGAAATCCGACGCCCTGTGGTGGCTGATGATCTCGCCCGACCTCAACGCCGTACGGGCGGTGCTGGACGTGATGGAGCTGCCGGGCTGGCGCGAAGACATACCGCGGCTGGTCACCGGCGCGCTGGGCCGGCAGACCAAGGGCCGCTGGAACACCACCACCGCCAACGCCTGGGGTCGGCTGGCGATGGAGAAGTTCAGCGAGGCTTACGAATCGGCGCCCGTCACCGGCTACACCGAAGCGAGTCTCGGCGCTGTGAAAAAGGGAATGCAGTGGACCGAGGAAACCCGGCGCAGCGCCTTGAACCTGCCCTGGCCCGAAGGCCCGAGCACACTGGAGGTACGCCATCAGGGCACGGGCAAACCCTGGGCCATCGTCCAGAGCCGCGCCGCGATCCCGCTGAAAGAACCGCTGTTCACCGGCTTCTCGATCAAGCGAACGGTCACCCCGGTCGAACAGAAGCAGCCCGGCGCCTGGAACCGCGGCGACGTGGCCCGAGTCACGCTGGAACTCGACGCCCAGTCCGACATGAGCTGGGTCGTCGTCGACGACCCCATCCCCGCCGGCGCCAGCATCCTAGGCGGCGGCCTGGGACGCGACTCCGCCCTGCTGACCCAAGGCGAACAGCAGACCGGCTGGGCCTGGCCTATCTACGAGGAGCGCCGCTTCGACGCCTACCGCGCCTATTACGACTATGTGCCGAAAGGGCGCTGGAGCGTCGAATATACCGTGCGCTACAACAACCCCGGCAGCTTCGAACTGCCGCCCACGCGAGTCGAAGCCATGTATGCGCCGGAGATGTTCGGGGAACTGCCGAATAAGGCGCTGGTGATCGGTGGAACACCATGAACCGTTAAGGCCGGGGAAACGTCAGACGGACTTATGGATCGAAATCTGCCGGTCTCCTGGCACGGGTATTCGCTCAGCCGGTATATTCCCGGCGAGCGCTTATCCCCGCATCACGGCGAGTATCGGCGCAGAACGATATCGAGGAGTTGACACCGGCACGCGGGGACCGTGATACTATTTTCATCGTTTATTAACTTAAGGGGAGGAACCTGATGATACGGCTGATACTGATAGCGGCAACGAGTGTTTTATCGGCGTGCTCCGTCGGAGAAAGAATCAACACCGCAGTCACCGGACACAGCACGCAATGTATCGATGGCGTCGAATATGTGCAATTCGCCAGCGGCGCTTCGGTGGCGTATAGCCCTGACGGCAAGGTCAAGACCTGCCGCAATTGACCGGCACTCAACCCCGCCTGAGTAGAACCCGCCTTACTCGCCCGGCGGGTTCTTGCTTCTACCGCGCAGGTCCGATTATGGCGAAGCGCAATCGGCGTAGGGTTCAGCCGAATAGAACGCAGATTGGCTTACACCGCCAGCCTCAACGGGGCATCGCGTTATAGATGCTCTGATCGAGAGTTCGGCGCATTTGAGTCCTTATCAATGCGTCTTGTTCTTCGTCCGGTGTGGGTTTGCCGCAGTTCGCTTTTTCCGCCAGTTCCGCCTCTTTGGCAAGTTCCTTGTTTTGCCAATACAGGTTGGAAGCCTTCATTTTGCCGCCACATCGCTCCGGCACGACCATGCCGATGGTAAAGCCGTCACATACACCGTTGGCCGATATTTGTCCCGTAGCCGGGCAAGGATGTGAGTTTAGAAAGGCCTGGGTTTCTCGCTCTTTCAAAGCATTGGCCGCCTGTATGTCCATTTCGGATTTCTGTGGCTGTTCGGCACAACCGAGCAATAGCGAAAAAACCAAGACCGCCATCCCATTCCTGACATCGCCTGTGAAACTGTACCTTCCGTCCATTAGGACCCTCCAGTAGATTGCTGCGATTGCAAACCCATAGCGAGCCTATAGTCCATAGTGCACGATCGGGTCGAGGTAGCTGGCGCAATCCCATTACCTCGACCCAATCGCGAGCTGGGGACTAGAACCCCTGGTTACCCAATTAGGGTGGTATCCGTTCAGCCCCCCACTTTTTTGCTGAAAACGCGGCCATCCTGGCCGCTTTTTCAGCGGGCGGGACGCCCGCGCTCCCAGGGAACTGAACGGTTACTACCCGGACATGCAGTTTCCTGAATCCGTGTTCCCCTCGGCTTACACCTTCCCATCGGGCCTGAACGCATGAATTTCGAGCGCTCTCCCTTGGGATTTGCCCTCGCTACCGGCGATCCGGGGAACGTTCGACCGGGGTTTCGGGGCCAATCTGCTTGGCGTGCGCTTATCGTCAGCTCATTTTCCGCTCCCTGCGCGAGACTGTCCCTTCCGGGGTTCCGGAATCAGGGATTCGAGGCGTGCGGCAGGCATTTCCCGTCATCCGGACGCCGCCGCCCACAGCCGATTCTGAAGCATCACGAACACGGCTACGTTTGCCGCCACGCCACGGCCGAAATCGAGGATCAGCCGGCGGGCATGGGCGACGAACTTCGCCGCCCGGTACATGATCTCCTGCAGCACGGTCCGGATGCGGCGGCGCTTGGCCGGATGACGGATCGGCGCAATCTCGCCAGTCAGGCCGATCTGTCCCAAGAGACGCAGGCAGTTGTAGGCGAAGGCCGCCAGATGCAGGATCACGTCGTGGGTGTCGAACTTGCCCGAGGGCAGCCGTTCCAGGTCGAGGTCGGTCTTGACAAGCCCGAAGGGCGCAGGACGCCACGCAGTGGCGGTCCTGAGCGAAGCGAAGGATTCGGCGGAGCCGAACAACTCGGAGTGGAACTGCTCATGCATGCCGTGGTGCTGGTAGAGTTCGATCACTTCCTCGGCGGAACAGGAGAGCGTCGTCCACCAGCCTTCCAGTTCGACCTCCGGGGCCAGCAGGTGTTGGCCCTTCTTGTCGATGGTGCGCTCGACGACCCTGGCGACCAGGCGGAAGGAGCGCTTCTCCTTGTGCCAGGCGCGCTCGATGTCCAGCGACAGGAGGGCCTCGCGCTTACCGGGGCGAGTCTCGGCAAAGGCGCCCGCGTCCTCGGCGCGCGCCACCCAGGCCGCCTTGTCCTGCTTGCGGGGGTTCCACTTGCAGATGAAGTCGAGGCTTCGCCCCAGCGCGGCTTGCCGGTCTCGCTCCGCGGCCTTGGCGAACAGGAGCTGTGCGCCGTCGAAACCGCTGTCCTCGCGCAGCAGCACGGGCTGATCCGGTTTGACCAGGCGTTCGATGCGCGGAAACAGCCGCTCGTAGAAGTAGTGCGTCTCGAACGCCGAGTGGCGGGACCCTGGCCTCAGTTCCAGCCCGGTGTTCCAGCCTTCGTTGCCGAGATAGGCGGCAATCGGCGTGTAACCGTCGAAGCCCTGATAGGTGCGCGACACCGCTTCCTTCTTCGTGCCACTATTGTCCATGGCGAAGGTATCAATGTCGCAGCAGACATAGCCCTTGTGCGGCGTGATCGGCGCCTCGGCTCGCTCCAGCAGCCTCAGGGAAAGCTCATCGGCCAGATCGCGGATGGCTTCCGCCTTGGCATTCAGACGCTGGCGCAGCCACACGGCTCCGGGCACCTTCGTCAGCCCCAGCGACTCCTTGAAGAAGCGGTCCTCCCGAAACGGCTCGATGGCTTCGAAGTCGCTCTTGCCCAGACTCAACAACCCGACCACGCTCTTGACGATGTCCGAGGTGCGCATGCCTTGCGACACCGGAATCTTCGGATCAATGACCGCCTCCACCTGCGCCGCCTGGCAGCACTGGCCAATCAGCGCCAGGCCGGAATACGAGGTCAGTTGCAGCTTGCTGGATTGCTTGACTTCAAAGCGCGGCATGATCAAATGGGTGACATCGAAAATGGGCTAATTATACAATGGATTCAATATGTTATGAATTATTTAGAGGGTGGGAGCACGGATTCAGGTCATCGTAAAGCATTCTGGCCAGTTTTCTTAACTTTTCTTCCTCTTGCTGTTTTTGTCTTTGGATTTGTTGATCTGCTTCATGCGTATTGGCGAGTAGCTGGCGCCAATTCTTCAAAACCATATTGAATTCGCTTTCTAAAGCAGGAACGAAAGTAACAGTCGAAATAATGCCGGAGTCGTTTGGAAACATGAGTAAAATCTGCTCATCCTGCTTTCGTCCACTTATAGTTATGTCTTCAAAGAGCTGCTTGGCTCTTAATGTAATAGTACTTCTATCCGTCACACCCTGTAAAGATAATGTCCGACTTTTTGTGCCACCTTTGGCATCCGGGGTAACCATCATCAAAGAGCCAGTTACCACATCTTGCGTTTGAGCTAATATTAGATACATCATTCCTTCCGGCCTGAAATCCGCCATAAATCTTCCTGTAAATTTACTCTGACCGTACCCGACGGCCGGATTGCACACTAACAAAAAGGGAAGCAAAATTGGTATTGACCACATCCTCAAGGCGCCTCCTTATTTATGCAGCAATTAACTTCAACCAATCATAGGCCACCTACAAGGGGATTGGCTAAAGGTAGACATACGCTTAACTACAAAGGGACACCCCAAGAGGCACTTTTTCTTGCGCTTTCCAGGTGTCTAATTTTCAATAGGTTGATATCAATCCTCATGGCGCAAGTCCTCTTACATTTAGGAACGCCCTGATGCATAGACGAACTACACCCGCCATCAATCACTTATTCCTGGCGACCGATTTCCGCCATCGGCCGGCGTGGGCGCGCCGGGACAGCCGTTCACCCCCTTAGCCCCTCTCCTCTCGCCAGCTTCGGCAAACTCCCATCCAATCCCATCGCATACCGCATTACCAGCTTCTTGGCGGGAGTGATCCGTTCGGCCAAGCCGAGGCCGAGATTGCGGACGAAGCGCAGCGGGACGTTGGCGTTGCCGAAGGCGCGGTAGAAGAAGTCCATGGCGGTCATCATCAGTAGGTTGCTGTTGCGGCGCATGCCTTCGTATTCGCGCAGCATGGCGCTGGACCCGATGTCGCGGCCGGCGCGCTTGGCCTTGGCGAGCACTTCGGCGAGGGCGGCGGCGTCGAGCAGGCCGATGTTGACGCCTTGGCCCGCCAGCGGATGGATGGTGTGGGCGGCGTCGCCCACCAGGACCGCGCCTTCCTTGTAGTAGCGCAAGGCGTGCTGGCGGCGGAGCGGGAAGAAGCCGCGGCTGACGATGCTCTTGATCTCGCCCAGTTCGGCGGGGAATTCCCGGCCCAATTCGCCCAGCAGGGCTTCGTCGGGGAGGGAGAGCAGCCATTTCACCCGTTCCGGCGCCTCATACCACACCAATGAGGCGTTGCGCCCGTCGAGGGGCAGGAAGGCCTGGGGCCCGTGCGGGGTGAAGCGCTGCCAGGTGATGTCCTGCTGCGGATAGGCGGTCTCGACGGTGAGTACCAGGGCATGATGCTCGTAGTCCCAACTGCTGATCCCCATGCCGGCGGCCTGCCGGGCCTGAGACTGGCCGCCGTCCGCCGCGACCAGCAGCCGCGCTTCGATCACGCGCCCGTCCTCCAGTTCGAGGCGCGAGCCGTGCGAGCCATAGTCGATCTTGCGGGTCTTGGCCGGACACAGGAAATCGACGCCGGAGAGACCCGGCAGCCGGTCGATCAGCGCGAGCTGGAGCACGCGGTTCTCGACGATGTAGCCGAGCACTTCCTCGTGGATGTCTTCGCTCGCGAACAGCACGTCGCCGCGGTCTTCCCACACCCGCATCCGCCGGAACGGGCAGCAGCGGCGGGAAACGACACCGGCCCAGGCGCCGACCGAGTTGAGGATGCTGACCGAGGCGATACTGACCGCGGAGACCCGCAGGTCGTGCGGCTGCTCCGGGGAGAAGGCGGGCGGCAGCGCCCCCTCGATCAGGGCGACGCGCAACCCGGTTCCTTCCAGCGCGCAGGCCAGCGTCGCGCCCACCATCCCGCCGCCTACGATGGCGATATCGTATCGTTCTGACATTTGATTTTGCTCTCCCGCTGGCGGAGTCCCGCTTCAGCGCTTGTGGTTGACCCGGTCGAACTCGGCGAGGAAGTTCCTGACCCTTTCTTCGATCGCGGCGATCGCCTGCTCCACCAGGGTGGACTGATCGCCCGGTGTGGCCACGATGAAGTTGCTCTCCCACAGCAGCGCATCGACGTGCTGGGGCACTTCCAGCGGGCTTTTGTCCTTGCCGCCGGACTCGGGATAGAGCTCGGACGACCAGTTCACCGCGTGGGCATAGTGGGCCAGCCCCTGGACTTCGGCCGAGATCGCCGCGGGCTGGGCGCCGGGCGGCGTCGCCGCAAAATCGACGACGAGCAGCAGCCGGCCCGACATGTGCGGCAGAAAATGCGTGTCGAACGAGCTCTTGGCGATCTGGAACGGAACCTTGTGTTCGACCATCAGCTTGCCGACATCGGCGTTCACGGCGGTACAGATGGCCTTGACCGCCGGATTTTCCGCCTCTTCCACCGGACAGTAGAAAATGATTCCCGGCCAGCCTTTCAGCCGCTCGAGGTTGGTCTGTTTCATGTGCTCGAGAACCTTCTGCTTCACCGCCGGCGAAATCGAGGCCGTGTCCGGTGAAAAGGTCTGCGGCTGCGCCGGTTCGGGTTCCGCCTGGCCGCTGCCCCATCCGAACATCAACAGCATCGCCGCCGCGAGTTTAAGCCGGGACGCCATCCCGTCCGATCCGTTCTTTTGTACGTTCATGCACGATTCTCCTCTTTCGACTTTCGTTGTGATGCGATCAAGACTCCTGCGGCCTCATGGTGCATCATGGTACTACCGCGCCGAAAATGTGCGAAATGCCGTACACGACACGGGCACATCCTTTTTTGGGAGTCCGCCGATGAGCCATGAACTCCGCCTCGCCCAGCCCGGCCTGCTGCGTACGCAGTGCCTGATCGACGGCCAATGGGTTGGCGCCGACAGCTCAAAGACTTTTCCCGTGACCAACCCGGCCACGGGCGAGATTCTGGCCCGCGTGCCCGACATGGGCGCCGCCGAAACCGCGCGGGCGATCGCCGCCGCAGAATGCGCCTGGGCCGGCTGGCGCGGCAAGACCGCCAAGGAGCGCGCGGCGGTCCTGCGCCGCTGGTACGAGCTGATCCTGAACCACACCGAGGACCTCGCCCGCATCCTCACCGCCGAGCAGGGCAAGCCGCTGGCCGAGGCCCGCAACGAGATCGTCTATGCCGCCGGCTTCGTCGAATGGTTCGCGGAGGAGGCCAGGCGCGCCTACGGCGAAACCATCCCCTCGCCCGTCCCGGACAAACGGCTGCTGGCCATCCGCCAGCCCATCGGCGTGTGCGCGGCCATCACGCCGTGGAATTTCCCGGCGGCGATGATCACTCGCAAGATCGCGCCGGCCCTGGCCGCCGGCTGCACCGTGGTGGTCAAGCCCGCCGAGCAGACGCCGCTGACCGCCCTCGCCCTGGCGGAGCTGGCGGTGCGGGCGGGCTTCCCGCCGGGCGTGGTCAACGTCGTGACCGGAAGGCCGGAAGCGATCGGCGGCGAACTGACCTCCAACCCCCGAGTCCGCAAGCTCTCCTTCACCGGCTCGACCGAGGTGGGACGCCTGTTGATGGCGCAATGCGCCGCGACGGTGAAGAAGGTCTCGCTGGAGCTGGGCGGCAATGCGCCCTTCATCGTATTCGAGGACGCCGATCTGGACGCGGCTGTCGAGGGCGCATCGCTGTCGAAATATCGCAACACCGGCCAGACCTGCGTCTGCACCAACCGTTTCCTGATCCACGACTCGATCTACGACACCTTCGCCGAACGCCTCGCGGCCAAAGTACGCACGCTCAAGGTCGGCAACGGCCTGGACGAAGGTGTCGTCCAGGGCCCGCTCATCGACGAGCAGGCGCTCGCCAAGGTGGAGCGCCACATCGCCGATGCAAGGGCTAAAGGCGCCCGCGTACTGGCCGGAGGCGGGCGGCACCCCTTGGGCGGACGGTTTTTCCAGCCCACGGTGCTCGCGGAAGTCACGCCGGAGATGCTGTGCACTCGCGAGGAGACCTTCGGGCCGGTGGCGCCATTGCTGCGCTTCGGTTCCGAAGACGAAGCCATAGCGATCGCCAACGCCACCGAGTACGGCCTCGCCGCCTACTTCTACACCCGCGACCTGGCCCGCGCTTTCCGCGTCGGCGAAGCGCTGGAATACGGCATGGTCGGCGTCAACACCGGCATGTTGTCCTACGACGTCGCGCCTTTCGGCGGGGTCAAGCAGTCCGGCATCGGCCGAGAAGGTTCGCGCCACGGCATGGACGAATACCTGGAGCTGAAATACCTCTGCCTGGGCGGGATGGGTCCATCCGGCTGAACGGGTTCGCAAACCGATCATCACTGTTGCGCGCCCGGCCGTATTTCCGGCCCTGCCCGCGCGATAGAATCGAACCTTTATTGCTCAAGAGAAACCACGGCATGGCTGCGGCCCCGGAAGCCTTACCCCCCAACACCGACCCAGGCCCCGTCCGCCTGCGCGAGATTCCTTACAACTACACCTCGTTTTCCGACCGCGAGATCGTGATCCGCCTGCTCGGCGAGGACATGTGGCAAGTGCTGGAGGACTTGCGCGCCGAGCGCGTCACCGGCCGCTCGGCGCGCATGCTGTACGAGGTGCTCGGCGACATCTGGGCGGTCCAGCGCAATCCCTACCTGGAAGACGACCTGCTCGACAACAGGGGCCGACGCCGGGCCTTGCTGGAGGCGCTGCGCCACCGCCTGCGCCAGATAGACCAGCGCCGCGCCGAGGTCGAGGCCGGCAGTGCCGGGCGCGCGGCCAAGGTTGCCCTGCTGATCCAGGCGGCGCAGCAGGCGGTCGACGCTTTCGAAGCGCAATTCGAGCATACCCGGGAACTGCGCCGGCGGGCGCTGACCCTGCTGTCGCGCCACACCCGCAAGGACAACATCTGCTTCGACGGCTACGCCCGCGTCACCCACGTGACCGACGCGACCGACTGGCGCGTGGAATACCCGTTCGTCGTGCTCTACCCCTGCAGCGAGGAGGAAGTCGGCCACCTGGTGCGCGACTGCATCGAACTGGGGCTGACCATCGTCCCCCGCGGCGGCGGCACCGGCTACACCGGCGGCGCGGTGCCGCTGACACCCTTGTCCGCCGTCATCAACACCGAGAAGCTGCTGGAGCTGGGGCCGGTCGAACGCGATACCCGGCTGCCCGGCGTGGATCAGCCCTACGCCACGATCTTCACCGGCGCCGGCGTGGTGACGCGGCGGGTGATGGATGTGGCGGAACAGGCGGACCTGGTGTTCGCCTGCGACCCGACCTCGGCGGACGCCTCCTGCATCGGCGGCAACGTCGCCATGAACGCCGGCGGCAAGAAGGCGGTGCTGTGGGGTACGGCGCTGGACAACCTGGCCTCCTGGCGCATGGTCACGCCGGACGGCAACTGGCTGGAGGTCGAGCGGCTGAACCACAACCTCGGCAAGATCCACGATCAGGACGAGGTGTGGTTCCGGCTCAAGCGCTACGACGCCTCGGGACAAGCCCTGAGCGAGGAAATCCTCACCCTCCCCGGCCACCGCTTCCGCAAGACCGGCCTGGGCAAGGACGTGACCGACAAATTCCTCGGCGGCCTGCCCGGCATTCAAAAAGAAGGCTGCGACGGCATCATCACCTCGGCGCGCTGGATTCTGCACGAGATGCCGCCGTACACCCGCACCTTCTGCCTGGAGTTCTTCGGCCAGGTGCGCGAAGCCGTGCCGGCCATCGTCGAAATCCAGGACTACCTCGGAAGCCTGCCCAAGAGCGGCGGCGCCCGCGTCATGCTGGCGGGGCTGGAGCACCTGGACGAACGCTACGTCAAGGCCGTGGGCTATGCCACCAAGGCCCGCCGCCACGGCCGCCCGAAGATGGTGCTGTTCGGGGACATCGTCGGCGACGACGACGACGCGGTGGCGCAGGCCGCGTCCCAAGTGGTGCGGCTATGCAATGCCCGGGGGGCGGAAGGCTTCATCGCCGTCAGCCCGGAGGCCCGCCGCAAGTTCTGGCTGGACCGCGCCCGCACCGCGGCGATCTCCAAGCACACCAACGCCTTCAAGATCAACGAAGATGTGGTGATCCCGCTGCCGCGCATGGGCGATTACTGCGACGGCATCGAGCGCATCAACATCGAGCTGTCGCTGCGCAACAAGCTCAAGCTGTGCGACGCCCTGGCGGAATTCCTCGGCGGCGATCTGCCGCTGCGCGCCTACGAGGAGGGCGTCGACAAGACCGAGCTGATCGGCGAGCGGCGGGCGCTGGCGCTGGATGCCGTCCTCTCGGTGCGGGAACGCTGGCAATGGATACTGCATCACCTGGATCTGCCGCTGGAGCAGGCCGAAGCCCGGTTTGCCGATCTGGGCATCGAAGCCGGCGCGCTGACCAACCGCGCCGAGGAGCCGACGCTGTTTCATCGGGTTCAGGACCATTCGGTGCGCGTCTCCTGGAAGAACGAACTGCTGCCACGCCTCAAGAGCATCTTCGAGGGCGACAACTTCCGTCCGGTCGTCGAGCGGATCGAGGCGGTGCACAAGGCCGTCCTGCGCGGCCGGGTATTCGTCGCCCTGCACATGCACGCCGGGGACGGCAACGTCCACACCAACCTGCCGGTCAACTCCGACCACTACGAGATGCTGCAGGAGGCCAACGCCGCCGTCGTCCGCATCATGGCGCTGGCGCGTTCGCTGGGCGGAGTGATCTCCGGCGAGCACGGCATCGGCATCACCAAATACGAATTCCTGACGCCCGAGGAAGTGGCGCCGTTCCATGCCTACAAGGTCCAGGTCGATCCCGAGGGCCGCTTCAACCAGGGCAAGCTGATGCCGGGCGCCGACCTCCGCGCCGCCTACACGCCGTCTTTCAGCCTGATGGGTTTCGAGTCGCTCATCATGCAGCAGAGCGACATCGGCGCCATCGCCGATTCGGTGAAGGACTGCCTGCGCTGCGGCAAGTGCAAGCCGGTCTGCTCCACCCACGTGCCACAGGCCAATCTGCCGTACTCGCCGCGCAACAAGATCCTCGCCACCTCGCTCCTGATCGAGGCCTTTCTGTACGAGGAGCAGACCCGCCGCGGCATTTCCATCACCCACTGGAAGGAATTCGAGGACGTCGCCGACCACTGCACCGTCTGCCACAAGTGCTACAACCCCTGCCCGGTCGACATCGATTTCGGCCAGGTGTCGATGAACATGCGCAACCTGCTGCGCAAGATGGGCAAGCAGAGCTTCAATCCGGCCAAGACCGCGGCGCTGGCCTTTCTCAACGTCACCCGCCCCAATGCGATCAAGGCCATGCGTACCAGCATGATCGAATGGGGCTACCGCGGCCAGCGCTTGGGCCATCTGCTGCTCAGACCCTGGGGTCAGGCCCAGACCCGCCGGCCGCCGGCCTCGCTGGGCAAACCGAAAGTCGCCGAACAGGTGGTCCACTTCATCAACAAGAAAATGCCGGGCCAACTGCCAGCCAAGACCGCCCGCGCCCTGCTCGACATCGAGGACAACCAGGTCGTGCCGGTGATCCGCGACCCGCGCAAGACCGCGGTGGATTCCGAAGCCGTGTTCTATTTTCCCGGCTGCGGCTCGGAGCGGCTGTTCTCACAAGTGGGCCTCGCCACCCAGGCCATGCTGTACGAGATCGGCGTGCAGACCGTGCTGCCGCCCGGCTATCTGTGCTGCGGCTTCCCGCAGCGCGCCGCCGGCCAGTTCGACAAAGCCGAAAAGATCACCACCGACAACCGGGTGCTGTTCCACCGCGTCGCCAACACCCTCAACTACCTCGACATCAAGACGGTGGTCGTGAGCTGCGGCACCTGCCTGGACCAGCTCGCCTCCTACGAATTCGACCGCATCTTCCCCGGCAGCCGAATGCTCGACATCCACGAATACCTGCTGGAGAAAGGCGTGAAACTCGAAGGCGTGAACGGCACCCGCTACCTGTACCACGATCCCTGCCACAGCCCGATGAAGCAGCAGGACCCGCTCAAGACCGTCAACGCCCTGATCGCCACCGCCGACGGCAGCCGGATCGCCAAATCCGAGCGCTGCTGCGGCGAGTCCGGCACTCTCGCCATCGCCCGCCCGGACATCTCCACCCAGGTCCGCTTCCGCAAGGAGGCCGAACTGAAAGCCGATGCGGCCAGGGCAAGGGCGGACGGCTTCGACGGCCCGGTGAAGGTGCTGACCTCCTGCCCTTCCTGCCTGCAAGGCCTGCAACGCTACCGTGAGGATGTCGACAAGCTCGACGCCGATTACGTCGTGGTTGAGCTTGCACGGCATGTACTGGGTGAGAACTGGATGAAGGATTATATGGAGCGGGCGGTCAAGGGAGGGATCGAGCGGGTGTTGGTGTAGGAACCGTACCCTCATGACCCGCCCCTCTTCCCGTGTCCCTGCCTGGCTCATGTCCATGGCACTTTCGAGCGGAGCTGTCCCCATGGTCTACGGCAAGCCTCCATCCGACCTGGAAACCCCAGTCTGCGGCATCGTACGGGAACCCCTGGCGTTCTGGCAGTTCCGGCGGGCCGCCGGAGCCCCGGACGCCGGCCGCGTCCGGTCGATCCGGGGCATCGAGCGGCTTTCCTTCACCACCGGCGACGGCCGCGTGCTGGGCGGCTACCGACTGCATGCGGCCGATCCCAGGGGCTATCTGCTGGTGGCGCAGGGCAACGCCATGCTGGCAGATCAGATCATGGGCGCGCTGGCGTTCTTCCGCGACTTGGGACTCGATGTTTACGTATACGATTACCGCGGATACGGGCTTTCCGAGGGAAAGAGCCGGCTCAAGGCCATCGTGTCCGATTACCGCGAGATCGTCGCGGCGCTGAATGCGAAGGGTTATGCCCGCCGCTACCTGTATGGCATGTCCATGGGCGGGGTGGTCCTGGCCAATGCCGCCGGCGCGGGCGGCGACTACGATGCGCTGGTGGTGGACTCCTCTCCCAGCCGGATTTCCCGCCTGGGCTGCCCGGAGGACTACGATCCGGTGCGCAAGCTCCCGCGGGACGGATCGAAGCTCATGCTCATCGTCGGCCTGCGCGACCGGATCGTGATGCCTTGGGAAATCGAGGAACTGGCCAGGCTCATCGGGCAACGCGGTGGTTTCGTCCTGAAGTCCCCCGAATTCGCTCATCCGCTGCAGGACATCGATCCCGCGGTCCGGCGGCGCCGCTTTCAGGCGGTCGCCGATTTTCTGGCGCGATGACTCCGCTCGTCCGGCTGCTGCTCTGCCTGCTGTGGCTGTGCTCCGCCTGTGCGGGGCCGGGAACCCCAAGCCCGGCGCTTGCACGTGGCGAACCCCACGCCTCGATCTACGTCGTCAACGCGGGCAAACATGCCGGCCTCATCCTGCGGAAAGCGGACATTCCCGCCGGGTTCATTCCGGAGAGCTCCGATTTCCCCGCGGCGGACTACCTGGAGCTGGGCTGGGGCGACTGGGACTATTACCAGTCGGGTGATCCCGGGCTGTGGCTGACCCTGAAAGCGGCCTTCTGGCCGACGGCCAGCGTGCTGCATGTGGCCGGCATCGAGGGGAACATCGCGGCGCGTTACGCCGGTTACGAATTGATACGGCTCGACCTGGCGCCGCAGCCGTTCGCCGGACTGGCCGGCTACGTCGACCGCAGCTTCGCCAGAAACGGCTCCCCGCGGGCGCCGCCCGTCGGACCGGGACACCATGGCGGCAGCCGGTTCTACCCGGCGAACGGCAAATTCCACATTTTCCACACCTGCAACGGCTGGCTGGCCGGCGCGCTCGCCGCGGCGGGTTATCCGATGGGCTGGTTCGAGCCGGTCACGGCGGACCAGTTGATGGCAAAGATCCGGCCATTCGCGGCGCCTCCACGATAGGTGTCGCCGCCCTGACGGTATTCCCGCTTGCCGCCCCGCACGATGCCACAGGAACTCATCGTTTCAGGTATCGGCGGCCTATCCATTTTTCCATCCCAACCGCGGCATGGATCGTAAGGCTCACGGCCAGGACCAAGACCCACGCGACCGCTCCGATGGGGGCGCTGGCAAACGCAAGATTCATCGGAGGCCAGTAGGTGAAGAGAAGCTGCAAAGCCGCCATCGCGAGCACGCCGACAAGCAGCCGCGGATTGGAAAACACCCCCACATGGAACATCGAGTATTCCAGCGACCGGCAGTTGAACAGGTAGAACATCTCGCCGAACACGAATACGGCGACGGCGGTGGTGCGGGCATTCTCGAGGCTCTCACCTCGCCCCAGCGCCCATTCGAACAAGCCGAACGCCCCCGCCAGCAGCAATAGACCCACCACGAAGATTCGAAAGGTCAAGGTACGGGTCAAAATCGGCTGTCGCGGGTCGCGCGGACGGCGGTGCATGATCCCGGGCTCCTTGGCCTCGAAGGCCAGCATCAGGCCGAGCAGCACCGCCGTGCTCATGTTTATCCAGAGTATCTGCACCGGCAGGACGGGCAATGGGACCCCGCTGAGCACCGCCACCGTAATCACCAGACCTTCGCCGACGTTGGTGGGCAGTGTCCAAATGATGAACTTCATCAGATTGTCGAAAACGCCACGCCCCTCCTCCACCGCCGCCTCGATGGTGGCGAAGTTGTCGTCGGTCAGCACCATCGCGGCGGCCTCCTTGGCCACCTCGGTGCCGGCCCTGCCCATCGCTACGCCGATGTCCGCCTGCCGCAAGGCCGGAGCATCGTTGACGCCGTCGCCGGTCATGGCGACTACATTCCCCTGTGCCTGTAAGGCCTGCACCAGGTTGAGCTTCTGCTCCGGCGCGACGCGGGCGTATATGTCGCAGTGCTCCACCACTCGGCGGTAAGCTTCCTCATCGAGCCCCTGCAGTTCCGCCCCTGTGAGCACCCGCCCCCGGGGGGCGATGCCGAACAGCCGGTGCAATCTTCCCTCGCGCACCAAGCCGAGCTGGCGCGCGATGGCGCGCGCCGTACCGGGGTGGTCGCCGGTGATCATCTTGACCCGAATCCCCGCCCGCTGACAGGCAGCGATCGCCTCCACCGCTTCCGGCCGGGGCGGGTCGATCATGCCTTGCAGGCCGAGGAAGGTCAGACCGCCCTGCAGCGTATGGTGGACCATCCTGTCCTCGTCCACGAGCCGGTCTCCGCGAGCGAAGGCCAGGACGCGCAGCCCTTGCGCGGCCATCGCTTCCACTTGGGCATGAATGGCGGTCGCGTTGAGGGGCATAACCCCCATGTGACGGTCGAATGCGGCGTCGCAACGGCTCAGGATGCTTTCCGCCGATCCTTTCAAATAGACGTGGCGGGCGTCCTCCGCCCGATTGTGATGCAGGGTCGCCATGAACTGATGCTGGGACTCGAAAGGCAGCGTATCGAGCCGCGGGTGGGACTCGCTGGCGTGAAGCTCGTGCAGTCCGGCCTTGCGCGCCGAAACCAGCAGCGCCCCTTCGGTGGGATCGCCCTCGACGCTCCACCCCTCGACGCCTTCGATCAGGCGGGCATCGTTGCACAGCAGGCCGGCCCGAAGACACTCCATCAAGGCCCAATGGCCGCGGGGGTCGATCGCCGTGCCCGCCTGCCGGAACTCGCCCTCCGGCGCATAACCGCTGCCGGTGACTTCGAAATGCTCGCCGTCCGCGTACACCGCTACGACCGTCATCTGGTTCTGAGTCAGGGTACCGGTCTTGTCCGAGCAGATCACGGTGGTGCTGCCGAGGGTTTCCACGGCGGGCAGTTTGCGAATGATGGCGTTGCGCTTCGCCATCCGGGAAACGCCGATGGCCAGGGTGATGGTCAGAGCCGCCGGCAAGCCCTCGGGAATCGCGCCCACGGCCAGAGCCACCGAGGCCATGAACATATCGAGCGCGGATTCGCCCCGCAGCCAGCCGACCAGGAACGTGACCGCGGCGAAACCCAGAATGACCCACATCAAGAGTTTGCTGAAATGGGAAATCTTTTGCGTCAGCGGCGTTTCGAGGATACGGGCCGTTGCGATCATCTGGTTGATCCGGCCGATTTCCGTGCGGTCGCCGGTTTCCACGACCAGAGCAAGACCGCTGCCATAGGTCACGAGCGTGGTGGAATACGCCATGTTGCCGCGATCGGCCAGGAGGGTGTCGGCCGGAAGGGCGCCGGTCCGCTTCTCGACCGGCACGGATTCCCCCGTAAGAGCGGATTCGTCGATCTGCAGCTCTCTCGTGCGCATCAGGCGGATGTCCGCCGGCACCTTGTCGCCCGAAAGCAACGAGACGACGTCCCCCGGCACCAGATCCGTCGCCGGCACGGTGCGCTTCGTCCCACCCCGGATCACGGTGGCGTGGACGCTCAGGTTGCGAGCGAGGGCATCGATGGCTTTCAGGGCATTGGCTTCCTGGAGGAAGCCCATCACCGCGTTGACTGCGACGACACCGAAGATGACGCCGGAATCCACCCATTCCTGCAACGATGCCGTCACCGCCCCGGCCGCCAGGAGGATATAAACCAATGGCTGATTGAACTGCGACAGGAAAAGCAGCCAGGCCGGCTTGCCTTTTCTCGGGGCCAAACGGTTGGGTCCGTAGCGTTCGAGCCGCCTCGCGGCCTCTTCTTCGGTCAGACCTTGTGCCAGATTGCCATCCAGCATCTCCAGGGCTTCCGCCGGCTCCATGGCGTGCCAGTTGCTGGGGGGAATCCGGCCCGAGGAGGGGGGAACGTTCCGGAACATGCTATGCGATCCTCATGGGCGGTTGGCGGACTACGGTCCGAACGCGGAATCGGTCGGGGGGCGGGCGAGTCCTGTCAGAACATTTCGGCGTTGATCAGGAAATGGGCCCCGATGCTCGCCAGATAGCCCAGAACGATGGCCGGCGCCCATTTCAGGTGCGTGACGAAAGTGTAGACGCCCTTGGCCTGCCCCATCAGGGCCACGCCCGCCGCGGAACCGACGGAAAGCAGGCTGCCGCCGACACCGGCGGTGAGCGTCACCAGCAGCCACTGGCCCGTGGACATCTCCGGATGCATGGAGAGGATCGCGAACATCACCGGGATGTTGTCGACCAGCGCGGAAATGACCCCGACGAGCGTATTCGCCGAGGTCGCTCCGAGATCGCCGTACAGGAAATCGGACAGATGATGGAGATAGCCGATGAAATTCAGGCCGCCCACGCACAGGACCACCCCGTAGAAAAACAGCAAGGTGTCCCACTCCATGCGGGCGAGATGATGGAAGACGTCGAAGCGGAACGTGCTTTCCGGCTCCTCCGCCGTGACGGCCTCGCCCGACATCGGATCGATGCCGACTTCCGGTTCATCGCTGTGGGTCACGTGGAGGAAATAACCGAACAACTGCAGATAGGTCAGTCCCGCCATCATGCCGACCGCGGCCGGCAGTTGCAGCCCGTTCTGAAAACCGACGGCGGTCAGCACGGTCAGCAGGAACAGCAGCACGATCCGCTTGGCGCCGCGGCGCATGGTGATCTTGGCCACGAGCGGCGCCGGGCGCCCCTTCGGCACGGCGAAATGCATCAGCCCGGCAGGAATGACGAAATTCACCACCGAAGGGACGAACAGCTTGAAGAAGGTCCAGAACTCGACGATGCCCTTCTGCCACACCATCAGGGTGGTGATGTCGCCGAACGGACAGAAAGCGCCGCCGGCATTGGCCGCCACGACCGTATTGACGCAGGAAAGACCCACGAATTTCGGATTGTCCTTGCCCACCGCCATGACCACCGCGCACATCAGCATGGCCGTGGTCATGTTGTTGGAGACGGAGGAAATGAAGAAAGCCAGCGCGCCGGTCACCCAGAACAGTTGGCGGTAGCCGAAACCCCGGTTGACCAGCCAGGACCGCAGGCTGTCGAACACCCGCCGTTCCTCCATGGCGTTGATGTAGGCGATCGAAACGATCAAGAACAGCAGGAGCTCGCCGTAATCCAGCACGTCGTGGCGGATGGCCGCTTCGGCCACCTCCGACATGCCCTCCCCTTTGTAAACGGCCGCGATGGCCACCCATATCAGCGCCGCCGCCAGCATCATGGGCTTGGACTTGCGTAATTCCAGCACCTCCTCGAGCACCACGAAGACATAGGCGACACCGAACAGCGCCAACGCCAGATAGCCGACGAAATGGCCGCTCAGGTCCAGCGAGCGGGACAGGCCGGGCTCAGCCGATGCCGCCAGCGGCATCACGGCCAGCCCCGCCGCGGCCAGGGCTCGAAACGGAATCATCCTCGATGAATTCATGCAGTCTCCACTTGCGGCGACATACCGCGCAAAAACCACGTATGTTAGTCAATTTTCAAGCGGAAGATACCGGCGGTAGAGATCTTTGAGCAAGATCGGCGCGAGCAGCGTCGTAAGCGCGATGACGATGATCAGGGCGGCGTAGGTTTGGTTGTCCAGGATGCCCGAGGTGCGCCCGAGTTCCGCGAAGATGAGGCCGACCTCGCCCCGGGGAATCATGGCGATGCCTATGACAAAGCGCTCCCTCCATGGCCCCTTGAGCAACAGGGCGCCCAGGAGCTTCCCCGATATCGCCGCGGCGAACAGGCTGAGGGACAGCGACCAGATGAACGGCGAACCCCAATCCACCGCGCGAAGGTTCAGCGACAGGCCGACCATGACGAAGAAGATCGGCACGAACAGATGGATGACGGGCCGCATCTGATTCTCGATCCGGCCGGCGAAATCCGGATCGCGATGCAGCGCCAGGCCGAAGGGAAGGAAGAAGCGCCGCGACAAGGCCAGCCCCGCGGCGAAACCGCCCAGGAGCTCCGGAGCTCCCATGGAATGCGCCAGCCAGGCGAAGAACAGGACCAGTGAGACGATCAGCGTCGGGATCAGGCCGTCGGTCCGGCTGACCCGGGCGAACTGGCGGATCGCCAGCGAAATCAGCCTGGCGAACAGGGGCGCCAGCAGAAAGAACACGCCGATGAATCCCATGACCCGCACCGCGTTGGCCGGATCGACGGTGCCGGCCAGCGAAAACTCGTAGAGCAGCGCCAGCAGGATCACGCCCAGAATGTCGTCGATCACGGCCGCGCCCAGTACCACCTGGGCCTCCCTGCCATGCCGGCGCTGCAGGTCGGTCAGCACCCGGACGGTGATGCCGATGCTGGTCGCCGTCAACGTACCGCCGACGAAAAGCGCCTCCAACTGGCTGAAACCGAACGCGAGGTAGCCCACGGCGGTGCCGAAGGCGAAAGGAAGGACGAAGCCGCTGACCGCGACGAACAAGGCTCGCCCTCCCGTCCTGGCGAGCTGCCGGATGTCGGTTTCCAGCCCGACCTCGAACAGCAGCAGGATGATGCCGATCTCCGCCAGGAGCCCGATCACCTGACTGGGTTCCAGCCACCCGAGCAGGCTGGGGCCAAGCAACACCCCGGCCAGGAGTTCGCCCACCACCGGCGGACTGTTCAGGCGCGCGAACAGCTCGGCAAACAGGCGAGCGGTCAGGAGGATGACCATCAATTGGAAAAAGAACTGATGTACCGCTTCGTTCGCCATGAACGCCTCCTCATATTCGCCGCCGGCACCCGCGGCTCTCGCGGCATCGGCGAAGCGTGCCGCCCCGACATTACAGGGAATCGGCCAACCTGCAAACCGCGGCGGCGTTGGAAGCCTTCAGGCGGGGGGCGTCCACTGATAAAGCCAGGTCTCCGTCAAAGCGCCGAAACCGTCACGCAGGAAACAGCGCAAGTCCACGGGCTCGCTCCCATCGCTGATCAGGTCGAAGTTGCAGCGCCAGGTCGCCGTTCCTTTGACCGGACGGGCAGCAGCCCGCTCGACCCTCCCTCTCGAGGCGGAAACGACCGGCTCGACTCCGGCATCGGGCGCCAGACCTTGCAACCGCCCGCCCCGGAAGTCGATGACGAATTTACGCGAGGGCGTCCGGTTTTTCTGTCCAGGAATGCCGCCGACGCCGGTCCGGGTGGCGACCACCTCGGCGTCGTCTCCCCCTTGCGGCGGCCGGGAGCCCCAATGCAGACGGTACCTGAAAACGCGCTCTTGCCCCCGTTCGAAAGGGCGTTCGGGATTCCAATACGCGACGATGTTGTCGAAGGTCTCGTCGGGGGTGGGAATTTCCACCAGTTGAACGGCACCCCGGCCCCAGGCCTCCAGGGGCTCCACCCAGGCGGAGGGACGCAGATGGTAATCGGCTCCGTCGTCCTGGTAATGGTCGAAATCGCGGTCGCGTTGCAGCAGCCCGAAGCCCTTTGGGTTGTCGTCCACGAACGAATTGACCCGAACCACGGGGGAGTTGACGAGCGGGCGCCAGATGCGCTCGCCGGCGCCGGTCCAGATCGCGAGGCCGTCGGAGTCGTGAATCTCCGGGCGAAAATCGTCAGAGACGCGGCGGTCGTTCTCCCCATGCTGGAACATCGAAGTCAACGGCGCGATGCCGACCCGCTCGATGCTCTCGCGCGGATACAGCCATGCCTCGACTTCCATGACCGTCGTCTCGCCGGGGCGCACACGGAAGCTGTACGCACCGGCGACGCTCGGACTGTCGAGCAACGCATGGAGAGAAAGGAATGCGGAGCGGGGCGAAGGCCGCTCGAGCCAGAAGCTGCGAAACTCCGGAAACTCCTCCGGACGCGGCAATCCGGTATCGACCGCCAACCCCCGCGCCGACAAGCCGTACTGGCGGGTTCCCCCCACCGCGCGGAAATAGCTCGCCCCCAGGAACGAAAACATGTCCCGCTCGAAATCCGGCTGCGCATAGACGCGAAAACCGGCAAAGCCGATGTCGCCCATTCGGCGGGGCGGGTCGACGGCCGCACCGTATTCGAAAAGATCGCGGCTGTACGCCACGGGTACGGCGACACCGTGGACGACTTCGTGGATTTGCACCGGATGCTTGAAGAACAGCCCAAGGTGAAACATCTGCACCTGGAACGGCAGGCCCTTCGTCCCCCAGAGCGAGTGCTCTTTCCTGAATCGAATCGATTGATACGCGTCCCAATCCAGCCCGGCCAGCCAATCCGGCATGTCGTCTGCGGGACCTTGATAGGGCTCTCGCGACAGACGCCTGGCCTCCTCCCTGAGCCAAGCCTTGCTGAACGGCAGGGTCATCGACGCGCCGCTCGCCGGCCTCAGCCAGCCAGAACCGAGGATGCCCAACGTCCCAGCGGCGAGCAAGTGTTCCAGCCATTCCCGTCTCGTCATCGCGTGCCTCCCGATATGTCCCGGCCACAAGCGGCCGGCAAACCATGCGAACTCCCCCTCAGATTCCGTCCTGCCACTCGATCCGTTCTTCTCCGTTCGACTGGTAAACGAGCTCGCCGGGCTGCCCTGCGCTGGCGACCAGCGGCACCCTCGTCGAATCCCCGCTATTGGAGAAGGAAATCAGCAAAGGCGATGCCGCCAGGAAGACCAAAGCCACCTGGCCGGCCCAGACGTTCCGCCAGGCGATCCGCGTCGGGCGCGGCGGGAACCGGACCGGGGCCGGCACGGCGGCCACGACCTTCCAGGGTTTGGAATCCAGCCACTCCAGTACGCCGGCCACGCCGAGCATCAATCCCAAGCCGGCGAGGTTCACCCAGGCGATATCGAACGCTTCCCGCCCGGTCCAGTCGAGCGCCATCCCCGCGAGGTAGGAAAGCGCCATGGAGAACAGGAACACCGGCAGCGACTGCCGGCCCATCCGCGCGATCCAGCGCGGCAGGGACCATTCCAGCCAATGGGGTCTCCAGGACACGAACCGGTTCATCAAATAGGCCAGCGCCAGGAAATGCGTAACACGCAGCAATCCCAGATGGCTCTTGTCCACCCAGGGCTCCAGGTGGGCGCGCACGGCGCCCAGGAAGGCGACGCTTTGATAGGTCGGCTCATGACCGAGCGGAATGGAAACCAGCACGAAGACCAGGCACAGCGTGGTCAGTCCGCCGCCGGCGCGCGGCACCCGAAGCCATCCGGCGCCGAGCCCGAAGCCGGTGAAAAACAGCAATTGCCAGGCGAAGGGATTGAAGAACCAGGGACGGTCGCCGGCAGGCTCGGCCGGCAGCTCCCACCCGAAGTGCCAGGCACCCAGGTACACGAGCAGGGAAACACCCAGCGCCAGGGCGGCATGCATCCGCGACAGGCTCCATGCCAGAGGCACCCAGAGCAGGATCACGAAGTACATCGGCAGGATGTCGAAGAAATTGGGAACGTAGCGGAGACTGAACAGCGCGGCGATCGCGTCGGGCGTGCTCTCGAAAAAATACCGCAGGTACAGGCGGTGGATGTAATCCTCCCCGCCCAGCCACCGGTTGCCGAATGCGCAGATCGCCGCCAGGGCAAAAAACAGCGCGAGGTGCGAGACGTAAATCTGGCCGCAGCGGTGCAGGATGCGCAGCGTTCCGAGCCACATTCCCGCCCTCTCGAAACATCGCCCATAGGCCAGGGCGGCGGCGAATCCGGAGAGAAAGACGAAGATTTCCGCGGCGTCGCTGAATCCGAACCGGGAGGGGGTGTAGAAATACAGCGGGTTGAAGGGAATGTGGTTGACGAAAATGATCATCAGCGCCACGCCCCGGAAAAAGTCGAGCCGGACGTTGCGCGAAGGCGCGGTGGAATTCGGCGTTCCCATGATTGACCCCATTCGGCGTTGCCCCGGTGGATTCCGGCCTCTGACGGCACGGATTGCCGGTTCGAGGAAATATCGTGCAGACTGCGGCATCCGGACTATTCGCCCTTCGCAGCGCCAAGCTTGCCGTTAACCGCTGAAGTCTAGAGAAGAAAGCTTTCATGAACCTTTCATACCCCGGTGAAAACCGATGAGGATTCTGCTCGTCGAGGACGATGAAACCCTGGCCGACGGCCTGTCGCGCAGCCTGGCCGAGGACGGCTTCGACCTCACCGTCGCCACGACGGGAACCTATGCCGACAGCGCCCTTCGCACCCAGGACTACGATCTGGTCATCCTCGACCTCGGCCTGCCCGACATCGACGGAAGAGAAGTCCTCAGACTGCTGCGGGCCAGGAAGTCGCCGGTGCCGGTCCTCATCCTGACGGCCCGGGACAGGCTGGACGACCGGATCGGCGGTCTGGAGCTGGGCGCCGACGATTACATGACCAAGCCTTTCGAGCTGCGGGAACTCGAAGCGCGGGTGCGGGCGCTGATCCGGCGCAGCCATGGGGGCTTCGGTCACGACATCGTGTGCGGCCCGCTCGTTCTCAATACGCTCGACCGCCAGGTCCATGTGAATGGCGAACCGCTGCTGCTGCCTTCCCGCGAATATGGCGTGCTGGAGGCTCTGCTGCTGCAGGCGGGCCGGGTGGTCAGCAAGGACCGGATCGCCCTGCGTCTGGCGAGCGGCGGGGACGAGCTGGCGGACAACGCCATCGAAGTCTACGTGCACCGCCTGCGCCGCCGCCTCGACGATCTCGGCATTCGCATCAGGACGGTGCGCGGCCTCGGCTACCTGCTGGAGCGGCCCGCCGATGACTAAGCCGCACAGCCTGCGGACCCAGCTGCTGCTGCGGTTGACGCTGCCCCTGGCTTTCGTCGTGATGCTCGACGCGGCGGTATCGTATTTCGTCGCCCTGCACTACGCGGACATGGCCTACGACCGCTGGCTCCTGGACTCCGCCCGCTCGCTCGCCCAGCAGGTCAAGGGACAGAAGGACAAAATCACTTTCGAGCTTCCTCCCATCGCTGTCGAAATGTTCCGCTGGGACGACATGGACAAGACCTTTTTCAAGGTCGAGTCGCTCGACGGGGGATTCATGGCGGGTGACAAAGCCCTCTCCAGCCCCTCGATACCGCCGGAGGAACGGGACCGTCCGTATTTTTCCGACGGCGAAATCGGGGGCAAGCCGATCAGGATCGTGTCGGTGCTGACGGCTCCCACGGCGGCATCCGGGGAAGTGCTGGTTTCCGTGGCGGAGACGCTGAACAAGCGCCGCGGCATGATGAGCGAGATTCTCTTCGCGGTGGTGCTGCCCCAAATCCTGCTGGTGCTGGTCACCGGCGTTCACATCTGGACGGGCGTCAACCGGGGGCTCCACCCGCTGCGCAACCTGGCACGCATCATCGCCGGCCGGTCCGCCCGGGACCTCGATCCCATCCCGGACACGGATGTTCCGCTCGAGGTGCGCTCCCTCACCCACACCATCAACGAACTCCTGCAACGCCTGGCGGCGTCGATGGCGACCCAGCGGCGTTTCATCGAAAACGCCGCGCACCAGCTTCGCACCCCTTTGGCCGGCCTCAAGATCCAGGCGGAGCGGGCACTGCGCGCGCAAGACCCCGAAACGATGAGGCCGGCACTGATCCACATCAAGAACTCCGCCGACCGGGTAGCCCATCTCAGCACCCAATTGCTGGTACTGGCCCGCTCGGAGGCGATGATGCAGGACCACCGGGAATTCACGCCGGTGGACTTGTGCGCGCTGGTGCGCGAATGCTGCATGGACTGGGTACCCAAGGCGCTGGACCGGAACATGGAACTGGAACTCCGGGCGCCGGAGGAGCCCATCTTCATCGGCGGCAACGCGCTTCTCCTGCGCGAACTCCTCAACAACCTGCTGGACAACGCCCTCCGCTACGGGAGATCCGGCGGCCAGGTCGCCGTGAAACTCGACGGCCCCCCAAGGACGGCTCTGATCGTCGACGACGACGGCCCCGGCATTCAGCCGACCGAAGCGGGCAAGGTGATCGAGCGGTTTTACCGCATACCCGGAAGCCCCGGCGACGGATGCGGCCTGGGCCTTGCGATCGTCAAGGAAATCGCCGACCTGCACGGCGCCCGGCTGCATATCTCCCGCTCAGGTTTCGACAGCGGCACACGCATCGAAGTCGCTTTCGGGCGGCGACCGGAGGAAGACCTGGGCCGTCGCTGAAAGGTATCTGAAAGCTTCCGCGCATAGCATGGGCAACCCCAGCGCTTCCCAAGTCGTCCCATGTCTTTTCCATCCCGGCTCGCATTGTTCGGTTTCCTGTGCCTTTCCGCCTGTGAACAAAACGGTATCGAGCCGATCGATCGTCCCCGGCCGAGTCCGTCATCGTCGGCGGACACCCGGAAAAGCCACGGGCCGGCCACGGTTTCGCTGAGGCCGGAGTCCCTGCCCTATCTCGTCATCCAGGAGATCCATCCGGAAGCGTTCGACGCCTCGATTTCGGCTCCCGCCAAAGTCGACTTCCGCACCAAAGCCGTTTCGGCCGCGGGCACGATCGTCCCCGGACGGGTCACCAAGGTGCATGCGCAGATCGGCGAACGTATCAGGGCCGGTGCGCCGCTGGCCACGCTGGTCAGCGCCGACGCGGCCCAGATGCGCTCGGATTTCTCCCGCGCCGAGGCCGAGTTGAGCCGTGCCGAAGACAGGCGCCGGCGCCAGGCGGAAATGGCCCGCCGCGGCGTCGGCCTGGAGGTCGAACGGATGGAAGCCGAGACGGAGTACCGCCAGGCCCGCACCGAATACGAGCGCAGCCGCGACCTCCTCCACCTCATCGGGGATGGCCGCGGGGGCGAGGTCGTCGTCCGGGCGCCAATGGACAGCGTGGTTCTGAAGGCCCATGTCTCCGTGGGCGCCGCGGTGGGGCCGGGGTCGCCCCTGTTCGACCTCGGCGAGCCTTCCGCCGCTTGGATCGTGGCCGACGTGTTCGAAAACGACCTGCTGCTGGTGGAGGTCGGCGCCAAGGCTTCGATCGAACTCGCCTCGCTGCCGAACGCCATTTCCGGCCATGTGGTGGCCGAGAGCGCCGCCATCCAGAATGAACTCCGGCGCGCCTCGGTGTTCATCGAGCCGGACGACCCCGCGGTTCCGCTGCGGCCCGGCATGTACGCGAGAGTATCGATCACCGTGTCGGAGCCCGGCCGGATCGTCCTGCCCACCTCGGCCGTGCTGATAAAAGACGGGCGGGAAACCTTCGTCTACGTGGAGAAGGAACCGGGGATCTTCGAAGCCCGCCCGGTGCGGGCGGGGCAGTCGCGGGCCGGCATGACGCCCATCCTCGAGGGGCTCTCCGGGGGCGAACGCGTGGTGGTGAAGGGCGCCCTGCTCCTGGACGGCGAAGCCGCCATGCTCTTGTAAGGATGCGATCATGCTGAAGCTGCTGATCGAGCATTGCGTGCACCGGCGTTTCGCGGCCATCGCGGTCACCGCGGCGATCGCCGTGTACGGGGTTCGCGCCTACCTCGATACCCCGATCGAAGCGTACCCCGACGTCACCAACACCCAGGTTACCGTCATCAGCCTGATGCCCGGATATGGGCCGGAAGAAGTGGAGCGGCAGGTCACCATCCCGCTGGAGCGGGTGCTGAACGGCACGCCCGACATGCTGCAAATGCGCAGCCAGAGCCTGTTCGGTCTCTCCCTGATCACCATCACCTTCCAGGATGACGTCGACAGTTTCCGGTCGAGAACGCTGATTTCCGAGCGGATGGCCGGCGCCGAGGTGCCGGAAGGCGTCACGCCCGTGCTCGCCCCGGACTACACGCCTCTGGGGGAAATCTACAAGTTCGTGATGGTGAGCGACCGCCATACGCTCTACGACCTGCGGTCCGAAATGGAATGGAACGTGTCCCGCGCGCTGCGCCAGGTCCAGGGCGTCGCCGACGTACTGACCTTCGGGGGCTATTACAAGGAATTCCAGGTCGAAACCGATCCGGTGCGGCTCGAATCCTTCGGTCTGACCCTGGAGGACGTCAACCAGGCGATCGCCCGGTCCAACCGGAACGTAGGCGCGGGATTCTTGCGTCATGGCGACCAGCAGATGCTGGTGAGAGGCGTGGGCAACCTCGCCTCGGCCGAGGACGTGAAACGGATCGTGCTCAAGAGCGCCGGCGGCACGCCGGTCACCGTCGGCGACGTCGCGCGTCTGGTCCAGGCCTACACGCCCCGCCAGGGGGCCGTGGGCCTGGACCACCGGAAAGAGGCCGTGGAGGGCATCGTGCTGCTGCGGCGGGGACAGAACCCCTCGAAAGTGCTGGAAGCCGTCCACAGCAAGGTCGAGGAGCTGAACAGCCGGATCCTCCCCGCCGGAATGAGGATAGAACCCTTTCTCGACCGGACCGAACTGGTCGACAACACCCTGCACACGGTCTACGACAACCTGCTGCACGGATTTCTGCTGGTGGTGGCGGTGGTCTGGCTGTTTCTGCGCAGCATCCGCGGCTCTCTGATCGTCGCCCTGGTCATCCCGTTGTCCCTCCTCGCGGCTTTCTCCGGGCTCTATCAGCTCGGCCTCCCGGCCAATCTCATTTCCATGGGGGCGATCGATTTCGGAATCATCCTCGACGGCGCCGTGGTCCTGGTGGAAAACGTGATTCACCTTGCCACCTGCCGCCGTCCGGAAAGCCGCCGCGAGATGCTGCGCCTGATCATCGCCGCGGCGCTCGAAGTGGCCAAACCGACATTCTTCGCGATGCTGATCATCATCGCCGCGCTCATCCCGGTATATACCCTGGAGCGTGTGGAAGGCCGCATATTCCGCCCGCTGGCCTTCACGTACAGCTTCGCTCTCGCCGGCGGCCTGGTGTTCGCGCTGACCCTGGTGCCGGCGCTGTGCGCCGCCTTCATCCGGCCCCGGCACGCCGTGATCGAGGAACCGGCGTTCCTGGCATCCCTGCGCCGGGTTTACGGACACGTCTTGAAGCTGGCACTGGAGCGGCGTGGCGGAACCCTGGCCGTGGCGTTCCTGCTGCTATTCGCCGGCGGCGCTGCTGGGACCCGGCTCGGAAGCGAATTCCTGCCCGAGCTGGACGAAGGCGACGTCCACTTGTTCATCGAGATGCCGGCGAGCATCGCCCTGGCCAAGGGACAGGAGGTCTTGCTCGACATGCGCGAGCGCCTGCTCGGGTTTCCCGAGGTCAAGAGCATTCTCAGCCAGCAGGGCCGTTCCGAGGATGGCACCGACAACGAGGGCGTGAACATGAGCGAAACCTTCGTCCACCTGAAGCCTCGGGCGGAATGGCGCCCAGGGCTGGAGAAAGCCCGGCTGGTCGATGAGATGCGAGACTCCCTCGCCGCGATCCCCGGCGTCCGCTTCAATTTCTCCCAACCCATCAAGGACAACGTCGAGGAGGCCGTCAGCGGCGTCCGCGGGAAGGTCGTGCTCAAGATCTACGGCGCCGACCTGGAAAAGATGCGCGTCACCCTGGAACAGGCGAAGGCGGTGCTGAAAGACATCCCCGGGGTCATCGACCTGGACCTTTACCGGGAGTCGGTGGTGCCGCAGCTCCAGTTGAAGCTGGACCGGCCGGCTCTGGCCCGGCATGGAATCGACGTCGACGCGGCCCAGAACGCCATCGAAACCGGCCTGGCGGGCAAGATCGTCACCGAACTCTGGGAGGGTGAACGCCCCGTGCCGGTGCGGGTGATCCTCCCCGGCACCGAACGCGGCGACATGGAGCGCATCGCGAACCTGATGCTGCCCACCCCCGGAGGCGCACGGATTCCGCTGCGGGAGGTCGCCGACCTGCGCATCGAGCGCGGCCGGACCTCCATCGAAAGGGAGGCGAACCGGCGGTTCCTCGCGCTCAAATTCAATATCGAAGGTCGCGACCTCGGATCGGTGGTGCGCGACGCGTCGCTCGCGGTCGAAACCGCCGTCGACGTGCCGGAAGGCCACTTCCTGGTCTGGGGCGGCGAATTCGAGAATCAGCAGCGGGCGATGACGCGCTTGGCCGTCGCCGTCCCCGTGGCGGTTCTGGTCGTCTTCGCGCTTCTCTACGGCGCCTTGCAATCCGCCCGTAGCGCCCTCGCCATCCTGGCATGCGTGCCTTTCGCCTTGGTCGGCGGCGTATTCATCCTGCTATGGAGCGGAATACCCCTGTCGGTGAGCGCCGCCATCGGCTTCATCGCCTTGCTGGGCCAGGTTTCGCTGATGGGACTCCTGGTCCTGAGCGCCGCCGAACAGTGTCGTCGCCAGGGCATGCGTCTGTTCGACGCCATCCGGGAGGGAGCGGTGGAGCGGCTTCGTCCGGTGCTGATGGCATCGCTGCTGGCGCTGCTCGGCCTGCTTCCCATGGCGCTGTCCACCGGCATCGGCAGTGAAACCCAGCGCCCCTTCGCCATGGTCATCGTCGGCGGCATGTTCACGACGTTTTTCGTGGCGATGTTCGTTCTGCCGGTGCTCTACTCCTTCATCACGCCCAAACTGCTGCTGTCGCCCGAAACGGCCGACGAACTGCTCGAACGATGATCCAGGAAAACCGTCACGCCCGTGTTTTCCGGGCATTCAAATGCCTGCTCCCGTTATTCCTCGCACTGAATCTCGACGGCACTGCGCTTGCCGGAACGACAGCGGAATCTCTGCCGCAGGCCGTCACCATCAGGCAGCTGCTGGAAGTCGCGAGACAACACAGCCCCCGTTACGCGGCTTTGAGGCAAGCGGTCGAGCTTTCCAAGGCCGAAATCGCGGCGGCGGACGTGCTGCCGAATCCAAGAGTCAATTTCGGGAACTACAGCCTCCTGAGCGCCAACAACACGATGTACGACGGCAAGGTGCAACGCGAAGTCGTACTGGAAGTCCCCGTGCTCATCACCGGTCAGCACAGCGCCAGGGTCGAGGCCGCGGAAAAGCAGGTGCAAACCACTGAAGCCGCCGTCCAGGCCGAATTCGCCGGCCTGGTGCACGAGCTGTGGCGCACGTTCATCAAACTGCTGGCAGGCCAGCAGCGCATCGCCGTATTGGAAGAAACCAGCGCGAACATGGAGCATCTCGCCGCGCTCGTCGCCGGGCGGGAGGAGTCCGGCAGCGCCAGCCGCTACGACACCCTGCGCATGGAAATCGAAGCCAAGGACGTCCGGGCGAAGCTGGAAACGGCCCGCAACGACCTGCAGGGAACCGTGGAGGAACTGGGGTTGATGCTCGGCCTGCCGGACTGGAAACCGCAGGCATTGGGAAACCTCGCGCCGCTGGGAGTCCCGGCCGATCCGAAAAAATCCTGGGCGGACGCCGAGCGGATCAACCCCGAGATCGAGGCCGTCCGCCGGGGAGAGATCGCGGCCGATGCCCGCCTGGAAAAAGCCAAGGCCGAGCGCTGGCCGGTTCCCTCGATCCAGTTCGGTTCGGCGTTCACGGAACAGCCGTACGGGCACGCCTTCTTCGGCGGCGTCTCCGTCGAGATTCCCCTGTTCGACCGCAATCAGGGCGGCATGGCCAGGGCGGCGGCGGAAAAACAGGCCGCCATCCTCGAACGCGAACTGGTGACCTCCCAAATCCACGTCGCGCTCGATCGCGCAACCGGCCTCCTCGCGCGCAGGCGCGAAACACGGGTCAAATTCGAGCGGGACGTCGTCGCCAAGCTGTCCGCCCTCAAGGAGATGGGCGAAGCGGCTTACCGGCTCGGCAAAGGCAGTTTGCTGGAACTGCTGGATTCCACGCGCTCCAGAACGGAAATACGCCTCACCCACCTGGAACTCATCCAGCTCGAGCTGGAAGCGGAGCTCGAAGCGCTGAAAGCCTCGGGACTGCTGGTCAGCCGCGCCGAAACCGGCTGACTGCCGGTTCGGTGAACCGCCCGCCTGTGCCTGAGAACCGCGGATGATCCCATCCACTGGGCGGCACCCGGTTCAGCCGGTCTCGCGCCCACTGACGCTCATTCCTGACGAGAGCAATAGTTAATAACTTTTGATATTATATCCGTCGCTTACGATATAATGGATCATGCATTCCAAATTCGGCTTTCTGAGCTACGAAATCAGCCATTGCATCCGCCAGCGCTTCAACAAGGCAGCCGAAGGCATCGGTCTGAGCCATGCCCAGTGGCGAGCCTTGGTGCATTTATCCAAGCACGAAAATTGCCGCCAGATCGATCTGGCCGAGATCCTGGAAATCAAGCCCATTACCCTGGCCCGGCAGATCGACCTGCTGGAGGAGGCGGGTTTGGTTCGACGCAACAAAGATGCCGAAGACCGGCGCGCTTATCGGCTGGAACTGTTGCCCAAGGCCCATCGCGTCATGCAGGAGCTCTGGTCCATCGCCGATGGGGTGGAGGCGCAGGTGCTTAGCGCCCTGTCGGCCCGGGAACAAGAAACGCTCATCGCACTGCTGGAGCGCGTCAAACGCCGCATCAACGCCGCTTTGCCTCCGGACGACAGCCGGCCCGATGATTAGTCCACCTTAGTCTCACACGATTCACCGATGCGCCGCCGCAGGTTTGGCAGCGCGTTTCTCCCGCTTCGTGTCACTCCGGCGCGGCGTCTCCCCGATAATCGCGCCTTCGTACCCATCAGGAAATTCATGCTCTTCTCATCGAAAAAACAGGATTGGCTCGGCAATGTCCGAAGTGACGTGCTGGCCGGTACGGTCGTCGCGCTAGCCTTGATTCCCGAAGCCATCGCCTTTTCCATCATCGCCGGGGTCGATCCGAAAGTCGGACTGTATGCCTCGTTCTGCATCGCCGTCGTCACGGCCTTCGTCGGCGGCCGCCCCGGCATGATCTCCGCAGCCACCGGCGCCATGGCCTTGCTGATGGTGACGCTGGTCAAGGATCACGGTCTGCAGTATCTGCTGGCGGCGACGCTGCTGACCGGCGTTTTGCAGATCATCGCCGGCTATCTGAAGCTCGGCAGCCTGATGAGTTTCGTGTCGCGCTCGGTAGTGACCGGCTTCGTCAATGCGTTGGCCATCCTGATCTTCATGGCGCAGCTGCCGGAATTGACTGGCGTTTCCTGGCAGGTTTATGCGATGACCGCGGCGGGTCTTGCGATCATCTATCTATTTCCCTATGTGCCGCTGATCGGTAAGTCCCTCCCATCGCCCTTGGTCTGCATCATCACCTTGACCGGTGTAGCCGTGTATCTGCACCTGGATATCCATACCGTCGGCGACATGGGCCAGTTGCCGGATACGCTGCCGATGTTCCTGTGGCCGGAGGTACCCCTCACTATGGAAACCCTGAAAATCATCCTGCCGTATTCGGTGCCGCTGGCGGTCGTCGGACTGCTGGAGTCTTTGATGACCGCGACCATCGTCGACGACCTGACCGATACCACGAGCGACAAGAACCGTGAATGCAAGGGCCAGGGCCTGGCCAACATCGGCGCGGGGCTGCTCGGCGGCATGGCCGGCTGCGCGATGATCGGCCAGTCGGTGATCAACATCAAATCCGGCGGCCGCGGACGCTTGTCGACCTTCACCGCCGGCACCCTCCTCTTGGTCATGGTGGTGTTCCTGGGCGAATGGATCTCGCGAATCCCGATGGCCGCGCTGGTGGCGGTGATGATCATGGTCTCCATCGGCACTTTCAGTTGGCGCTCCATCCTCAACCTGAAGCAGCATCCTTTGTCCACCAACGCCGTCATGCTGTCCACCGTGGTGGTGGTGGTCTGGACTCATAACCTGGCGCTGGGCGTCTTTGTCGGCGTCTTGCTGGCCTCCTTGTTCTTTGCCAACAAGATCAGCCACTTCATGTACGTGGAATCGAAACTGGACCAGGACGGTGGCATCCGCACCTATAAGGTGGTCGGCCAGGTCTTCTTCAACTCGGCGGATCGATTCGTCGCCGCCTTCGATTTCAAGGAGGCCGTGGAGAAGGTCGTCATCGATCTGCACCGCGCCCATTTCTGGGACATCACCTCGGTTTCCGCGCTGGACAAGGTCGTCATCAAGTTCCGCCGCGAAGGCGCCGAAGTCGAACTGATCGGCATGAACGAAGCGACCACCACCATCGTCGACCGCTTCGGCATTCACGACAAACCGGAAGAAATCGAGAAGGTCCTGGGGGGACACTGATGAACGCAAACACCCATCGCGTATTGGCCTGCATCGACGGCTCCGCCCTGACGCCGGCGGTGTGCGACTACGCCGCCTGGATCGCCAACCGGGTCCAGGCGCCGCTGAAACTGCTGCACACCATCGACCACCATCCGGAGACCGCCCTCACCGCCGACCTGTCGGGAAACATCGGAGTCGACAGCCGTGATCATCTGCTCGAGGAACTGAGCCAGATCGAACAGCAGCGTAGCAAGCTCCGTCTGCAGCAGGGCAAGGCACTCCTGCAAGCCGCCAAAGAGCGCGTCATCCAAGCCGGCATCTCCGATCCGCTCACCAACCAGCGTCACGGCAGTCTGGTGGAGGCGCTGATCGAACTGGAAGAGGACATTCGTGTGCTGGTTGTCGGTGTACGCGGCAAGGTCCACGAAAAACAGCCCAACAAGATCGGCGCCAAGCTGGAATCCATCATCCGCTCCATGCACAAGCCGATTCTGGTGGTCAACGCCGAATTCAAAGCACCGCAACGCGTCATGATCGCCTATGACGGCAGTTACGCGGCGGAAAAGGCCGTCGAGATGGTGTCGACCAGTCCGGCCTTCAAAGGCCTCGTTTGCCATCTGGTCTGTGCCGGCAAAGACGATGCCGTAACGGAACAGCGGTTCGAGGCGGCGGCCCATAAGCTGGCACAATCCGGCTTCGGAGAGCTGATCGCACAGAAATTGTCGGGCAAGCCCGAACAGGTTCTCTGCGACTACCAGGAACGGCAGGCGATCGACCTGACGGTGATGGGGGCCTTCAGCCACACCCGAATTCACGACCTGCTGCTGGGCAGCTTTACCGCCAAGATGCTGACACACACTCACAAACCGCTGTTACTGCTGCGCTGACCCGTCGTTTCATGACCCTCGTCGGCCGGAAGCCGTCATGCGAGACGAGTCACGATCTTTGCCAGTCGCTCAATTGCGGTACCGATCCGGTCTGAGCGGATCATTCCGTAGCCCAGGGCCACGCCGTTGGGCGCCGGCTTTTCGTCCGCGTATCGCTCGAGGGCATGAAGGCGGATGCCGGCCACCGCCGCCGACGATACCAATTCGCTGGCCGGAATCTCTCGGCTCAGCATCACCGCCAGGTGGAGGCCCACCGCATCCCCCACGGGACGCATCCAGTCGCCGCCATGCCGCGACAAGGCCTGGAGCAGGGCCGCGCGCCGCTCGGCGTACACCCTGCCCATCTTGCGCACATGGCGGGCCAGATGGCCCTCGCCGATGAAGGCGGCCAGGGTGTCCTGAGACGGCGTCTGGCAATGCCAGTCGGCGCACGCCTTGGCGGCGACGAGTGCCTCCAGCGCCCAGAGCGGCGCCACCACGAACCCCAGGCGCAGCTCCGGAAACAGGCTCTTGGAGAAGGTTCCGACGTAGCAGACCGAGCCGGTCCGATCCAGCGTCTGCAGCGCGTCCAAGGGGCGGCTTCCGAGGCGAAACTCGCCGTCGTAATCGTCCTCCACCACCACAGCCCCCCGTTCCTGCGCGAATTCGAGCAGGGCGACCCGGCGCTTCGCGGACAGGGTGACGCCCAGGGGAAACTGGTGGGAAGGAGTGACGCAGATCACCCCGGCCTCGGCGGGCAGGCGATCGACCCTCAGCCCTTCCTCATCGACCGGGATGGCGGCAATTCTGGCGCCGGCGGCGGTGAAGGCGTCCCGCAGCGGCGGGTAGCCGGGGTCTTCGACCGCGACCACCGTCCGGCCGGGCGTGACCAGGATGCGGGCCAGCAGGTCGAAAGCCTGCTGGGCGCCAGCCGTGACGACGATGTGTTCCGGCGAACAGGAAACCGCCCGGGCGAAGGAAACGTGCTTGGCGATCGCCGCCCGCAGCGCCTGCCGGCCCTGTGGCTGGCCGTAGACCGCCGGTGTTTTCGACCAGGCTCTCAGGGCCCTGGCGGAGAGGCGCCGCCAGACCGGAAAGGGAAACGCCGATTTGTCAGGGAGGCCGAGCCTGAAGTCGAAGGGGAAGGACTCATCGTCCACCCCGGGAAGCGCCGGCAACCGGCGCCATGCCTCATTCAACCGGCTGTCCGTGCCGGACTCGCCGGGCGGACGGCGAGCCGAGCGCGGCGAGATGGCCGCCACGTAGGTTCCGGAACCCGGCCGAACGGCCAGATAGCCCTCGCTCAACAGCAACTCGTATGCCGCCAGTGCGGTGTTGCGGGACACACCGACGGCGGCGGCGAAGGCCCGTGTCGAAGGCAGCCGCGTATCGGGCTGGAGCCGCCCGTCTAGGATCGCATTCCGCAGCTGTCCGTACACGGAACGCAGCAGCGCCCGGGAACCCTTGGGCGGCAAGGTGATGGGCAGTTCGAAAAGTGGCTCCATGATTTCTGCCATGTGTGGTCCTTTTCCGTGATCGCTCGCCGCCCTATTGTGCCAGCACCTTCCCTCACTATCCGGCAAAGGAGCATCCCATGTTGACTACCGAACCGTTCATCCCCTCGGCCGCGGGCAATCCCCAACTGCCGCGGATTTCCATGTTCCCATCCGGGATTTCCGCTGTCGATCACCACCCCAGGAAGCGCGTGCCGGTACTGGATGCCGAGATGAGCTACGTCGATGTGGGCGAAGGCGCGCCCATCGTCTTCCTGCACGGCAACCCGACCTGGTCCTACCTGTGGCGCAACATCATTCCCTACGTCCGGACCCTCGGCCGCTGCCTGGCCCCGGATCTGGTGGGGATGGGACAGTCGGGCGGTGCGCCCGCATCGGCTTATCGATACTTCGATCACGCCGGATATCTCGATGCCTGGTTCGAGGCGGTGG
This sequence comes from Methylococcus sp. ANG, assembly GCF_040730495.1. Lineage (NCBI taxonomy): Bacteria > Pseudomonadati > Pseudomonadota > Gammaproteobacteria > Methylococcales > Methylococcaceae > Methylococcus > Methylococcus sp. ANG. The sequence continues at coordinate 1,049,213 of NZ_CP160399.1, forward strand.
GCATCGGCGGTGACGTGATCCTGGTGGTCCACGACTGGGGCTCGGCCCTGGGCTTCCACTGGGGCCGCCGCCATCCGGAACGGGTGCAGGGCATCGCCTATATGGAAGCCCTCGTGCAGCCGAGACTTTGGGCCGACTTTCCTCCGCCGAGGGAGCAGATCTTCCGCCGCCTCCGCGCGGAAGAAGGCGCCAGGATGATCGCGGAGGAAAACTTCTTCGTCGAGACCGTGCTGCCGAAGAGCATCCTGCGGGGTTTGACCGAGGAAGAAATGGACGCCTACCGAAGCCCGTTCCGCACGCCCGAATCCCGGCTGCCGACGCTGGCCTGGGCCCGCGAGCTGCCCATCGATGGTGAACCGCGGGACGTCGCCGAAGCGGTCGAAGCCTACGGCGCCTGGCTTGCGGCCTGCGAAATCCCTAAGCTGTTCATCAACGCCGAGCCGGGCGCATTGCTGGGACCGCGCGCACGCCTTTTCTGCCGGCGATGGCCGAACCAGACCGAAATCACCGTACCGGGCATCCATTACCTGCAGGAAGATTCGCCCCACGAAATCGGCGAGGCGCTGGCACGGTTCGTCGCCCGGCTCCGCGCGTCGGCGGTCCGGTGAGCCGCGCTACTTATGCCGGAGTTCCGCCGACGTCCCCATCCATCGCACCGCATCCCGGTTCAGCCACACGCTGGCCCGCTCGCGCCCTTTCAGGACGAGATCGAGGAACGCCGTGCCGACGCCGGCCACCTCGGCCCAATGTCGGACGTCTGGCCCACGCTTTCGCATCGACCGGTCGGCAGGCCCCATTGCCCCCCCGGACGAACCGCTGGCGGAACCGTTGCGGGCGCCCCCGCTACCGGAGCGCTGACCGACCTGCAATGTGAGGTCTTCGCGGGACCAGGGCATCCATCCGCTCCCGTCCGAGCCTCCACCCGATGCCGGCCGCGACGGCGGCCCTTTCCATTTCTGCCCCGGCTCAACCCCGGCAAGCGCGTCGTGCGTACCGCCCTGCAGCACCAGCAGATATTTGCCACCGGGCGGCATGGACTGCCACAAGGCCGAACGCAGGGAAGTCGCGCTGAGCCCATAGGGGTCCTGGTCGTCGGTGCCGGTCACGGCGAGCAGGGGCATCGCCATTCCCGCGGCCCGCTCGTCCAGCTTGCCTTCGGCCAGCGTGACGTGCGGACTGAGGACGATGGCGCCGGCGAATTTGAATTCGGCGTTCGCCGGGAGCGCCGCCTTGACCGCCTCCCCCGCCAGGGCGGAAGCGGCCTGGGCGCCGAGATCGAACCCTGCCACCGCCGCTTTGGCCGGATCGGCGGCGGCATAAGGGTTGCCCGGCATCGCGGCGCGCTGGCGCAGTTCGCCCAACGCCCAGGCCAAATGACTCAGCCGGCTTTCCAGAGAGGCCGAAGAGAAGTAGGTCCGCCCTGTCGCCCGCAGCTCACCGGCGTCGAGCTTGTCCGAGGCCCAGAACACCTTGCCCAGGGCCGCCGGCTGCACGGTGAACACGGCGTAGCCTGCCGCCGCCCAGCTGCGGCGCCAGAATGCCCCCGCGGTGGCGTCTTCGCCCAGGCCGGGCAGATAGACGACGAGCGGGAAACGCCCGCCTCCGGTGGGCGCCATGAAGGTGATGTCCAGCTCGGTACGCCCGTGCTTCCAGGACTCGCGGATCTCAGTGGCGGCGTAGCTGCGTTCCGGCGCATAGCTTCCCTTGGCTTCGAACTCATCGATCTTCGACCTGGCCTCCTCCGGATCGGGCGGCTCCGGCATGGAGGGGTCCATTCCGCAGCCCGCAAGTGCCGACAGGACGATCGCGTGAACGACGCAAAGGGACCGGGTGAAATATCGTTCAGGCATGGACATGAGGCTCGTGCGCTGGACTGAAGCCGCCTTATATACACAAAACCGGGGGACAGCGGAACTTTCGCGAACCATTCGCCCGCCGCGGCCAGGCTCAGCGGAGATCCGCCGAACCGTCCGGGTCCCCGGCTTGCGGATTCGGATTCGGCGCCGAACCCGTGTATTCCGGCGCTTCGATGAACACATCCATCTGCTGGCCGACGAACACCGGCAGGGCCTCCGGATCGAAGCTGTAGAGCACCTGCAGCACGCGGGTATCCACCCGCTCGGTGCTGTCGCCGGTCAGGGAGTGCTTGGGCACGACGTAAGGCTCGACGTAGGCCAGCGTCAGTCCGGTGCCGAGCCGGCTGTTGCCGCGCAGATAACCGTAGGCCTTGCCGTCCTTGCGAAAGCGCCAGGCGTCGTTTTCGTCGATGTCGACCCGGATGTGGAGCCGGTCCATGTCGCCCATGATCACCAGAGGCGTGCTGAGGAAACCGGTGGTGGCGTATTCGCCGATGCGGACGTTGACCTGGAGGATTTCCCCCCGGATCGGCGCCCGCACCACCATCCGGTCGAGGGTGGTCTGGACCGAAGCCAGTTGCGCCTCGGCCTGCCTGACTTGCGCATGGGCCGTTTCCAGCCGGGCTTTCGCGATCAGCACGGCGTTGCGGCGGCGCTTGATGTCCTCGGCGCTGATGGCCCGCTCGTCGGTCACGGCTTCGGCCAGCGCCAGGAGGGTGTTCACGTCGGTCAGCGAAGCTTCGGCTTCCACCACTCCGGCCTGGGCCTTGAGCAGATCGGCCCGGCGCACCTCCAGCTCCGCCAGCGGCTCGCGGTCATCCAGGCGGAACAGGACGGTACCGGCCTCGACCCGGTCGCCGACCTTGACTTCGACGTTCTTGACCAGTCCCGGCAAGGGCGTGCCGATGCCGATGTTCCTGCTCCTGGCTTCGACGATCCCGGCGCCCGCGATGTACGAGTTGAACGGCGGACGGGAGGGCTCGACGACGGCCGGCGCGACCGGCGGCGGCTGGTTGCCGGTGACCACCGAATAGACCCCGAACAGGAATCCGGCGACGGCCAGCACCGGCAAGGTGGCTTTGGGTAACATTCTGTCTCCGCGATGATGGGACGGGAGTTCACGACGGCTCGGACGATCGGGTGACTTTCACCACCAGCCCGTCGTCCATCTGCGCGATGCGGTCCGCGAATTCGAAAATGCGGGCGTCGTGAGTGACGATCACCAGCGCCCGGTCCTGGTCCAGCGCAACCTGTTTCAGCAAATCCATGACGCGATGCCCGGTTTCATGGTCCAGCGCACTCGTAGGCTCGTCGCAGACGATCAGCCTGGGTCCGTGCACCAGAGCCCGGGCGATCGCCACGCGCTGCTGCTGGCCGCCGGAGAGCTGTGAAGGCAGGGACTCGGAGCGGTCGGCCAGCCCCACCCGTTCCAGCACTTCCACGGCGCGGCGCTTCGCCTGCTGCCGCTTGGTTCCGTTGAGGATCATCGGAATCGACACGTTTTCCGCCGCCGTCAGACTGGGCAGCAGGTTGTAGGCCTGGAATACGAAGCCGATGTTGGCGGCGCGGAACCTGAGCTTGTCCTTGTCCTTCATGTGCAGCAGATCGTGGCCGAATACTTCGCAGCGCCCTTCGTCCTGGTCGAGGATGCCGGCGATCACCGATATCAGGGTGGTCTTGCCGCAGCCGGAGGGGCCGACCAGCATCATCAGCTCGCCGGCGTGGATGTCGAGGTCGATGCCGCGCAACGCGACGACCTGCTGCCCGCTGCCGTCGTAGGTTTTCCTGACTCCTTGGCATTGCACCGCCAATGTCGATGCGCTCATGGTTTCCTCAGCCCTTGAACACGATGGCAGGCTCGAGCTTGATCACCTTGCGGATGCTCAGGAGGGCCGCGAACACGCAGATCAGCGTCACCCCCAGTCCGCTGAACACCAGCAACTGCCAGGGAAACTTGAAAGCCAGAATGGTGTTGCGCATGGACCAGCCGAACAGCGAGGTCAGGCCGACCCCCAGCCCGTAGCCGATCGCGCCCACCAGGGTCGCCTGCAGCAGGATCATGCCTAACAGCGTGCCATTGCCGGCGCCCATGGCTTTCAGCACGCCGAACTGACGGATGTTTTCCAGGGTGAAGTTGTAGAAGGTCTGGCCGGCGATGGCCGCGCCGACGATGAAGCCCAGGGTGACCGACATGCCGAAGTTGATCGGGATGCCGGTGTTCTTGAGAAAGTAATTGACGGTCAGCGCCTCGAACTCGGCCTGGGTATAGGCCGCCAGCCCGGTGGTTTCGCGGATGCGTCGGGTCAGCGCATGGACGTCCTGACCCGGCTTGGCCTTGACCAGCACGAAGGACAGGAGCTTGCGTTCCCTGGGGGCGTACAGCGTGGCCCGCGAGTAGGTCGTGTACACCACCGGCTGGGACTGGAAGGTCCGGGTCGTCCTGGCGATGCCGACCACCACGGCACGGCGGTCGTTGAGTTCCAGCGTGTCGCCCACTTTCAGCGGCACCGGTTTGCCGCCCGGCTCCTTCGGCGGTTTGGCCAGCTTGTCGCGGGCGCCGTCGATGTCGACGATGACCGAATCGGCCCGCCGCAGGTCCTCCAGCCGTCCTTCCAGCATGACCGGCGGTCCGCCGATGAGGGTGGCGTCGTCCAGGCCGATCACGTTGCAGGTCTGGAACGTCCCGTCCGCCAGGCGCGCCTTGATGAGCCCCTTGTACATGGGCGTCGCCCAGTCCACCCCGCTGACGCCGCGCACCCGGAACAGCCGGGTGTCCTGCAACGGCTTGATGTCGTCGACGAACTGCACCTTGGGATCCATCACCCAGACGTCGGGCAGTCCGACGTCCGTGACGAAGCTGTACGAGCGCATCATCAGCCCGACGAAGATGGCCGGCTGCTGCGTCATGATCAGCGACGCGAAGGTCAGGCCCATGACGATGCCGAGGTACTTGCCGCGGTCGCCCATGAGCATCTTCAAGGCGATGTAGTTCACGGTCCGGCCTCCCCGGCGGACAGATGCCTGAGCGCGGCCACCGAGAAGCAGGCGATGTGCCCGGCGGTTTTCTCGATCTCCTCGGGAGTGGCGATGATCTCCGGACAGAGCCGGTCGATCAGCGAGCGCGAGTGCCGGTACATCAGGCACTGGCCGACGATACTCAAACCCAGCCGGTGCATTTCCGCCTCGCTGACACCGGGGCCGACCAGTTCGGCGATGATGCCTTGCAGAAGCGCGCAGCGCGGTTTCATCGTGGTCTCGATGACCTGGTCGAGCGCGGCGGTGGGGTCGGCGATCTCGCGGGCGATCAGCTTTCCATGGCGGCCGAGATGCGTCTCGTCCAGCATGCGGGCCAGGAAGTTGGCGATGAATTGGCGCAGCCGAGTCTCGGGCGGCAGACTCGGATCGCGGGCCAATGTGTCGGGGTAGCGTTCGTGAGTTTCGCGGAATGCGGCCGCGAGGACTTCCGAATACAGCGCCTCCTTGCTGCGGAAATGGTAGTTCACGGAAGCCGCGTTCACCTCCGCCCTGGCGCAGATGTCCCGCACCGTGGCATCGTGGAATCCTTTGTCGGCAAACACGTCCAGCGCGGCCTGCAGCAGCCGCTCGCGGGTGGCGTCCTGGCAAAGAGAGGGATCGAGCCGATTCATTCAGGCGATTAAAACGGTTGTTTGAACGGAAATTACCGGACAGGCGGTGCGAAGTCAAGCGCCGCGTCCGCCTATTGCGGACCGTGAAAACGGCGACCGGGCGCCATCCCTCCCCCAAGGCAGGGGAACGGCCTGCCCCTCAGGTCCGGCCGAGCTCGAGCAGATCTTGCGCGGGGAAGAGAACGCGTACGCAAAGCCCCTTTTCCACCCTCTCGGCAAGCGTGACAGTGGCGCCGTGACGGTCGGCAATCGCGCGGACGATGGCAAGACCCAGCCCCGTCCCGGCTTCCGTGGTTTCCGCGCCGCGGTAGAAACGGTCGAAGACCCGGCTGCGCTCGGCGGCGGGAATGCCGGGGCCGGTATCCGCGACCTCGAGGCAGGGCCGGCCGTCCTCGCCTCGCCGCACCGAGACGTCCACGACCCCGCCCTGGGGGGTGTAATGCACGGCGTTGTCGACCAGATTCGCCAGCAGGGTATGCAAGGCGCCTGGATCGCCGGTGACGCTCAGATCGGCATCGACTTCCGCGAAGCCGAAATCGATCGATTTCCGGGCCGCCAGGCCCGCGTGTTCCGCCACCACCTGCCGGGCGATGTCCGCCAGCACCACACGGGTCAACGGCACCGAAACGGCGTCGGGCTCCTGGCGGGCCAGCGTCAAGAGCTGCTGCACCGCCCGGGCCGCGCGCCGGACGCCGGCCTTGAGATCCTCCATCGCCGCGGCGCGCTCGTCCGCGGTTCCCGCATGCTCGGCCAGGTCCGCCTGGAGCTGCATGGCGGCGATCGGGGTGCGCAGCTCGTGCGCCGCGTCGGCGATGAACGCTCTTTGCGCGGCCAAAGCTTCCGACAAGCGCGCAAGCAGGTCGTTCAGGGAATGGACCAGCGGCAGCGCTTCTTCGGGGATGCGCGTTTCGGGCAGGGGCGTCAGGGATTGCGGAGTGCGCGCCGCCACCGCCCGCGCCAGCCGCCGCAGTGGCGCCAGCCCCCGCCCCACGATGAACCAGATCGCCAGGCTCAACACCGGCAGCAGCACGACGAACGGCGCCAGCACCCGGGACGCGGCCTCCAGCGCCAGCTTGTTGCGCACGCTCATGGGCTGCGCGACCTGGATCACCTGCCGGCCCAGCGGCAAGGCGAACACCCGCCAGGCGCCCTCGCGGGTCTCGATGGTGGCGTAACCGTTGCCGACGAGGCCCGGCAGTGAGCGGTGCGGATGGGAGAAATAGAGCTGAACGCCCTCTGGGCTCCAGACCTGGATGACGAAGTCCAGATCGTCGCGGCCCCGGCGTACGGGAGGCGGATAGGCTTGATCCCCCAGGGACAGTGCGAATTGGCGCAGCTGGTAATCCAGCAGAGCGTCCACCTCGAACCTGGCCGCGGAATAAGTCGCGTAGGCTCCGGCGCCGACAGCCCCGGCGATGGTCGCGAGCAGCGCCGCGATCAGCCTTCGCCGGATGGACCTCATGACTGCCTCGGCATGAGATAGCCGACCCCGCGCACGTTGACGATCCGCCGAGCGCCGAGCTTGCGGCGGAGTGAATGGACGTAGACCTCGATCGTGTTGCTTTCCACCTCTTCACCCCAGCCGTAGATTCGCTCTTCGAGCTGAGCCCGCGACAAGGGCATGCCCGGATGTTCGAGCAGAGCGGTGAGCAGGGCATATTCGCGCCCCGAAAGCTGGACCGGCACCCCGTTCAGCCACACCTCCCGGGTCATCGGATTCACCTTGAGCCCGTCGTGCTCGATCAGCGGCGTCGGCCGCCCTACCCGGCGGCGCGCCAAGGCGCGTACGCGGGCGGAGAGTTCTTCCAGATCGAACGGCTTGACCAGGTAATCGTCGGCCCCCGAGTCCAGCCCCGCGACCCGGTCCGCGACCGAATCGCGTGCCGTGATGATCAAGGCCGGCATGGGATTCCGACCCGCCCGGAGCGCCTCGAGCACTTCCAGACCGGATTTGCGCGGGATGCCGAGATCCAGGATCAGCAGCTCGTGCACGCCGCTCGCGAGCGCCAGCTCCGCAGCCACCCCGTCCCTCACCCAGTCGACCGCGTAGCCTTCCCGCTTCAGCCCGAGCTGGACGCTCTTGCCGATCATGGCGTCGTCTTCCACCAACAATATGCGCATGCGGCCGATCATGATCGTGGATGTTGGCGCCAATGAATAGGCCCTGGCGGCGGCGGCGTCAAGCGGCGCCGGGTTCTGGTATAGTGCCGGAAGCTGCACCATACCTTAGACATCTCTGCTCCAGATGCGCCCTGTCGAACTGCTCTCCCCCGCCGGCACCCTGAAGAACCTGCGTTACGCCTTCGCCTATGGCGCCGACGCCGTCTATGCCGGCCAGCCGCGGTACTCGCTGCGGGTCCGCAACAACGACTTCCTGGAGAAAAACCTGGCACTGGGCATCGCCGAGGCCCACCGCCTGGGCAAGAAGTTCTATCTCGCCGCCAACGTGCTGCCCCACAACGCGAAGATCAAGACTTTCATCAAGGACATGGCGCCCGTGGTCGCGATGGGGCCGGATGCGTTGATCATGGCCGATCCCGGCCTCATCCTGATGGCGCGCGAGGCTTGGCCGGAGATGCCGATTCATCTGTCGGTGCAGGCCAACACCGTGAATTTCGCCGCGGTGAAATTCTGGCAGTCCGTCGGCATCGCCCGGATCATCCTCTCGCGCGAGCTCTCGCTCGACGAGATCGCCGAAATCCGCCAGCATTGCCCGGACACGGAGCTCGAGGTCTTCGTCCATGGCGCGCTGTGCATCGCCTACTCCGGCCGCTGCCTGCTCTCCGGTTATTTCAATCACCGCGACCCCAACCAGGGCACCTGCACCAACGCCTGCCGCTGGAAGTACGACGTCGCCCCGGCGCGGGAGAACGCCGAGGGAGACTATGTTCCGGGAACGCTGCGGCTGAACCTGGCGGAGCTGAACGGAAACCTGGCGGACTGCGGCTCCGCCGAACGCCACCCGCTGGCCGACGAGGTGTATTTCCTGGAAGAGGAAAACCGCCCCGGCGAGCTGATGCCGGTGATGGAGGACGAACACGGCACCTACATCATGAATTCCAAGGACCTGCGCGCGGTCGAACACGTGCGGCGGCTGGTGGAGATCGGGGTCGACAGCCTGAAGATCGAGGGCCGCACCAAGTCCCATTACTATGTGGCCCGCACCGCCCAGGTCTACCGCCGGGCCATCGACGACGCGCTGGCGGGGCGGAAATTCGACTGGAACCTGCTCGGCGTGCTGGAAAACCTGGCGCAGCGCGGCTACACGGACGGGTTCTACCAGCGCCACCATACCCAGGATTACCAGAACTACGTGCGGGGATACTCCGAAAGCCACCGCCAACAGTTCGTCGCCGAAGTCACCGGATTCGACGCCGGCGTGGCCGAAGTGACGGTCAAGAACAAGTTCGGCGTGGGCGACCGGCTGGAGCTGATCCGCCCCGAAGGCAACCTCGATTTCGTCCTGGCCGGCATGGAGGACTCCCAGGGCAACGCCATGCAGGAAGCTCCCGGCGGCGGATGGGAAGTCAGGATTCCCCTGCCCGCGCCCTGCGGCGATACTGCCTTGCTGTCACGCTACCTCTAATGTCATCACCGGAGTTTCCGACCATGGATTTCACCACCGCCGACCTCTGCGACCGGTTCCACGGCACCCAGCCGCTCCAGATCGCGGAACCGCTGTTCCACCCCTTCGGTGCGGTATCGCGGTTTCAAGGACGGATCACGACCCTCAAGGTATTCGAAGACAACGTGCTGATCCGGGAAACCCTGGAACAGAAGGCGGAAGGCCGCGTCCTGGTCATCGACGGCGGCGCCTCCCACCGCTGCGCGCTGCTGGGCGGAAACCTGGCGCGGCTCGCCGCCGACAATGGCTGGCAAGGCATCATCGTGTACGGCTGCGTACGGGATTCGGTGGAACTCGGCGCGGTCCCCATCGGCATCCGCGCGCTCCACACCCACCCCCTCAAGAGCCACAAGCGGGGCGGTGGCGACCGCGATTGCCTGATCACCTTCGCCAGCGTGAACTTCCGCAGCGATCATTATCTCTACGCGGACGAAGACGGCATCGTCGTCTCCGAGGAGAAGCTGATCTGATGGGAAACCGCCTGACCCGAATCTACACCCGAACCGGCGACGACGGCACCACCGGCCTCGGCAATGGTGGCCGCACCGGCAAGGACAGCCTGCGCATCGAAGCCTGCGGTGCGGTCGACGAGTTGAACAGCGCGATCGGCCTGGTGCTGACCCAGGCCACTTCAGAGGAACTGCGCGCCTGTCTGATCGAAGTCCAGCAGACCCTGTTCGATCTGGGCGGCGAACTGAGTCTGCCCGGCCAGACCCTGATTCAGCGCCGGCAGACCGAATGGCTGGAAACCTGGCTGAACCATTTCAACGGTCAGCTGCCGCCGCTCAAGGATTTCGTGCTGCCCGGCGGCAGCCTGCCGGCGGCCTATTGCCACGTCGCGCGGACGGTCTGCCGGCGGGCGGAACGGCGGCTGGTGGCCCTGGCCCGCGCCGAGTCCGTCAACCCGGAATCGCTGGCCTATCTGAACCGGCTGTCGGACTTCCTGTTCGTGGTCGCCCGGGCGCTGGCCCGCATGGGGGGCCATCGCGAGCCGACCTGGAGCCGTGACCGCGAACCGCCCCTGCCTCGCGTTGATTCCGCGGTACCGCCATGCCACAATGCCCCACCCCCCAAGTAAGAAATTAGCCTGGTAACAGACACATGGAAATCATCCTCGCCAATCCCCGCGGCTTCTGCGCCGGGGTCGACCGCGCCATCGAGATCGTCGACCGCGCCATCGAGGTTTTCGGCGCACCGATCTATGTGCGCCATGAGGTCGTCCACAACCGCTACGTGGTCGACGGGCTCCGGGAGCGCGGCGCGGTGTTCGTCGAGGAGCTGTCCGAGGTGCCGGAAAATTCGACGGTGATCTTCAGCGCCCACGGCGTCTCCAAACAGATCCAGGAAGAAGCCAGGGAACGCGGCCTTCAGGTCTTCGACGCCACCTGCCCGCTGGTCACCAAGGTCCACATCGAAGTGCACCAGCATGCCAACGAGGGCCGCGAGATCGTGTTCATCGGCCATGCCGGACACCCGGAAGTGGAAGGCACGATGGGGCAGTACGACAACCCGGCCGGCGGCATCTATCTGGTGGAGTCGCCGGAGGACGTCGAAAAGCTTCAGGTGAAGAATCCGGACAATCTGGCCTACGTGACCCAGACCACGCTTTCCATCGACGATACCGGCGCCGTGGTGGAAGCGCTGAAAGCGCGTTTTCCCAACATCCTGGGGCCGCGCAAGGACGATATTTGCTATGCGACCCAGAACCGCCAGGATGCCGTGAAGAAACTGGCGGCCCAGTGCGACACCATCCTGGTGGTCGGATCGCCCAACAGCTCCAACTCCAACCGCCTGCGCGAAATCGCGGACAAGCTCGGCCGCAAGGCCTTCCTGATCGACAACGCCGCCCAGTTGACCCGCGACATGGTCGCCGGCGCCGAACGCATCGGCGTCACCGCCGGGGCCTCGGCCCCCGAGATCCTGGTGCAGGAGGTCATCGCCCAGCTCAAGGAATGGGGCGGGCGCACCGCCACCGAGACCCAGGGCATCGAGGAAAAGGTGGTGTTTTCCCTGCCCAAGGAACTGCGCCGGCTCAGTGCCTGAGCCGGCAAATCTCAACGTTCAGCTAAGTAACCTAGCAGAAATAACTTGAACAATAGCCTTTTAGCCGCCGAGATCGCGAGGCTTGAGCCGATAGTTCCACTCGCCATGGAACTCGTCGCGTTCAATGGCCAGTTCCGCGAGTTCCTGGTCGGAGACTTTAACTCCTGCCGGATAATCCCGGTCGTCGAGTTGTGCCTGGATGCGCAGCCCTTCGGTGGTCGTCGTGTTGCCAATCAGGTTCACGACAACCTCCCGACTGACCAAAGGACGACCACGCCAGTTCTGGGTGATGTGACAGAACATCCGGTGCTCGATTTTGTTCCACTTGCTAGTGCCGGGCGGAAAGTGACAGACCTGGATCACCATCCCCAGTTCGTCGGCCAGTTGCTGCAGCTCAACCTTCCAGAGCCGCACACGATAGCCGTTACTGCCGCCGCAGTCGGCGGTGATCAGCAGGCGACGCGCGGCCGGATAGAGTGGCTGGCCCATCTCGCGCCACCACCGGCGGATACTCTCAACCGCAAATGCCGCCGTGTCGTGGGTGATCCCAACACTGACCCAGCCCTGGTTGGCGCCCACGTCATACACGCCATAGGGCGCGACTTTACCCAGTTGCGGATCGATGAAGTCGTAGACGCGTACGCCCTCCGGACGACCTTTCGGCTGCCATTCGCGCCCGCCATTCTTGAAGTCCCCGACCAGTTCTTTCTTTTTGGTATCAACCGAGACCACCGGATCGCCCGCCGCCTGATACTGCGCCGCCGTCGCGGCAATGTGGCTGAACTGCGCATCACGATCGGCCTGCTGACCCCCTTCGTGAATCTTCCGGGTCGCTTGCAGACTGTAGTCCAACTGCGCCAGCAAATCACACACGGTGCGCTGGCTCACCTGATGACCTTGGGCCACCAATTCCTTGGCCAAACGCGGCGTACTCTTGCAGGTCCAACGCAACGGCGACTGCGGGTCCCCACGCGTCGTCGGTTCGACCAACGCATCCAGGTCGCGCAACAGCGTTGGGTCTTTGGCCGTCAGCTTCTTGCGCCCACCACCCTTGGCCCGAACACGGCCCATCCTCGCCGTGACTGGCTCGCCACCGGATGGCGCCATAGCGAGCTCGCGCAGACCGGCATAGATCGTCGTGCGCGACAAACCCACCGCGCTCGCTACGGTACTGACGCCCCCATGGCCGAGGGTAAGCGCCTCAACCGCTGCCCACAACCGCAGCGTTGCTTCGTCCAGACGGCCGGAAAGCGCCAGAAATTTTTCCTCAATCACCTTGGTGGCGTCCATGCACAAAGCGTAGACACAGACCGCTCACTGTTCAAGTTATTTCTGCTAGGCTCCTAAGGAGAAGTGACCATGGCTCTCACCCCCATGGATCTGGTGGCCGCCGCAAAACAGCGGATTCGTGAAGTCGGCACGAGCGAGGTCCAGGCAGCGCTCGGCGATACCTTGATTCTCGACGTCCGCGAGCCGGAAGAGTACGCGGCGGGACACCTGCCCGGCGCCATCAACATTCCGCGCGGCGTGGTGGAATTCCGCATCGAGACCCATCCCGCATTCCAGGGAAAAAAGGACGCAGCCATCATCGTCTACTGCCAGAGCGGCGGCCGTTCGGCGCTGGCCGCCGACATCCTGCAACAGCTCGGCTGGAGCGGGGCCGTGAGCATGGCGGGCGGCTTCAAGGCCTGGAGCGAGGGCGGTCTGCCGGTCTCGGGCTGACCCCATGGCAGGACCGGGTGCGCATCCCTCCCCTGCTGCGGAGGATGGAGAGAAGGTCAGGCTGGACAAATGGCTCTGGGCCGCCCGTTTCTTCAAGACCCGGCAGCTCGCCATCGAGGCCATCAACGGCGGCAAGGTCCATCTGAACGGCCAGCGTGCCAAGCCCGGCAAGGAAATCGGCGTCGGCGCGCGGCTGGAGATCACGCGCGAGCAGGATGCCTGGGAGGTCGTCGTCGAAGCCCTGAACACCCAGCGCCGGCCCGCCAGGGAGGCGGTGCTGCTCTATCGCGAAACCCCGGAAAGCCTGGCACGGCGGGAGGCCGAGGCCGCCCGGCGGCGGGATGAGCGGCAATTCGCGGATGAACCCGCGCACCGCCCCTCCAAGAAAGACCGCCGCCTGATCCACCGCTTCAAGCAATCCCTGGACTGAAAGCCGGCGTGAACCTGCGCTCCGCCCCGAATACCCGGCCCGAATTCGTCTACACCGTATCGCGCCTCAACCGCGAAGCCCGCATCACCCTGTCCGCCCATTTCGGCACGATCTGGGTGGAGGGCGAAGTGTCCAATCTGGCTACGCCGGCCTCGGGCCACCTGTATTTCACGCTGAAGGACGCCGAGGCCCAGGTCCGCTGCGCCATGTTCCGCGGCTCCGGGCGCCTGCTCGGCTTCAAGCCGGCCAACGGCGATCACGTCCTGGCCCGCGCCCAGGTGGGGCTGTACGAACCCCGCGGCGACTACCAGTTGGTCGTGGACCTGCTTGAGGAAGCCGGCGACGGCGCCCTCCAGCGCGCCTTCGAGGCGCTGAAGAAACGGCTGGATGCCGAGGGGCTGTTCGATCCGTCCCGCAAGCGGCCCATTCCCCGCTTTCCCGCCTGCATCGGCGTCGTCACCTCGCCCACGGGCGCCGCGATCCGCGACATCCTCACCGTGCTGGCGCGGCGCTACCCGGCGGCTTCCGTGATCGTGTTTCCCGCCATGGTCCAGGGCAGCGAGGCGCCGGCGGAACTCGTCCGTGCCTTGCAGCGGGCCGATGCGAGCGGCTGGTGCGACATCCTGCTTTTGGCGCGCGGCGGCGGTTCGCTGGAAGACCTCTGGGCCTTCAACGACGAAAGCCTGGCGCGGGCCATCGTGGCCTGCCGGACGCCGGTGGTCACCGGCATCGGCCACGAGGTGGATTTCACCATTGCCGACTTCGCCGCCGACCTGCGCGCGCCTACGCCTTCCGCGGCCGCCGAAGCGGTCACACCCGACCGGATCGACCTCGGCAATCGCCTGCAACGCCTCGAATCCCAACTCCGCCGGAGTTTCCTGGGACGGCTGGAGCGGGTCCAGCAGCGGCTGGACTTCGTCGAGCGACGGCTGCAGCAATGCCATCCCAGGCAAAGGCTGGAACGCCAGACCCAGCGCCTGGCGGAGCTGCGACACCGGCTGGCGCGAAACACCGCCATCCGTTTGAATCTTCAGCGCCAGCGGCTGCAAGGCCTGGAGCTGAGGCTGGTCCGCCACGATCCCGCCCAGCGGGTGATGAACCTTGGCGGGAAGCTCGATTCGCTCGATTCCCGCCTGCGGCGCTCGGCATCGCTCACGCTGGAACGCAGAAACGAACGGCTCGTGGCGCTGGGCCAGCGGCTGGATACCATCAGCCCGCTCGCCACGCTGGCCCGCGGCTATTCGATCGCCCTGCGGGCCGCGGACGGCGCCATCATCCACGGCTGGCAGGACATCCAGCCGGGGGAGATGCTCTATACCCGCCTGGCCGAGGGTTCGCTCCTCAGCCGCGTGGAAAAGGCCGAACCTGGCGATCCGGCGGCTTTTCCGGGAAAATCGCGGCGAGGCCGCTGAGGCCCTCATCAACCAACCGCCAACAGGAAGGAGCAAACGATGGTAAGAAAATTCGCGACGACCGTGCTTACAGCCGGGGCGCTGAGCGGATGCGTGATGCAAAGCACTTACGACCGTGACGTGGGCTATGAAAGGCAGCTCAACGAACAGCTGCGCACGGAAGTGGAAGCCGACGAGGCCAAGATCCAGCAGCTGCGGGACCGCCTCCGGGTCACCATGGAGGACGAATTGCTCTTCCCCGAAGGCGGATACCAGCTCAGCAAGGAAGGCAAGGCATCGATCGACAAGATCGTTCCCACCCTGCAGAGCGCCACCAATCACCGCATCGAGGTCGAGGGCCATACCGACAACGTGCCGATCGGCAAACATCTGGCCCACCGCTTCTCCAGCAACTGGGAGCTGTCCGCCGGCCGCGCCTGCGAAGTGGTCAAATATCTCCAGTCCAAGGGAGTCGATCCGGCCCGCATGACCGCCGCCGGCCATGGCGAGTACCAGCCGGTGGCGTCGAACGCGACCGCCGAAGGCAAGGCCCAGAACCGCCGCATCGACATCGATCTCGTGCCGATCTACACGGAATGATCCGGCACACCGCCTTGGCCTGTCACCCGGTCTCGACAGGCCAAGGTTCCCCTCATTAAAATTACGCCCTTTTTGAGTTCCGGGGACGTCCCTTCCCAAGTGCTCCGGAAACTCTTTACCCAAGTACCGGAATTTCAGCGCCATGCATCAGAACGCCAAAGCTCTCATCGAAAACTATTACGCCGCCTTCAACGCGGGCGACATGGAGACCTTTCTGGGCCTCCTCACCGACGACGTGATCCACGACATCAACCAGGGCTCCCGCGAGATCGGCAAGGACGCGTTCCGCGCCTTCATGGACCGGATGAACCGCAATTACAAGGAACAGTTGGTCGACATGGCCATCATGACCAACGAGGACGGTAGCCGCGCCGCCGCCGAGTTCGTGGTCCTCGGCGAGTACCTGGTGACCGACGAAGGGCTGCCGCCCGCCAAGGGCCAGAAATACCGCCTGCCGGCCGGCGCATTCTTCGAGATCCGCGACGGCAAGGTCGCCCGCATCACCAACTACTACAACCTGCAGGACTGGATCGAGCAGGTCGAAAAGGCTTAGGCGCCATGAGCGAAGCGATCACCGTCAAGACCCTGTCCGGACCCGAAATCGGGAAGTACATTCCCGATCTGGCCCGGCTGCGCATCGAGGTATTCCGCGATTTCCCCTACCTGTACGACGGCACCACGGAGTACGAGGAACGCTACCTGCAGACCTATGTGGAGTCGCCGGAGAGCGTGGTGGTGCTGGCCCTGGACGGCGAACGCGCCATCGGCGCCTCCACCGGTCTGCCGATGGAGGACGAAACGCCGGAATTCAAGCGCCCCTTCCTCGAGCACGGCTACGATCCGGCCAGGATCTTCTACTGCGCCGAATCGGTGCTCCTGAAGGAATACCGCGGCCGCGGCATCTACAAGCGGTTCTTCGAAGGCCGCGAAGGCCACGCCCGCCGCCTGGGAAGGTTCGACTATTGCAGCTTCTGTTGCGTGCAGCGGCCGGACGATCATCCCTTGAGGCCCGCCGACTACGTGCCGCTCGATGCCATCTGGACGCGGTTCGGCTACGTCAAACACCCCGAACTCGTCACCACCTATGCCTGGAAGGACGTCGATCAGGCCGAGGAGACGGAGAAGCCCATGGTGTTCTGGCTCAAGCCGCTAACGATCAAGGCGACCAGCCCCACTGAACGATGACAAATCGGCAGGAAGGCCCATTTGCACGCGTAGCGCCCGAAGGGTGCGATACAGGGATGTATCGCATGAGCGCGACTGCTCGCCATGATCGTTCCCTCACCCCGTCCCAATCATGCCGGGCTCTCCTGCCCGGCACCCTTCGGGTAAATGCAAATCTGCTCCCGGCAGATTTGTCCCAAAGGGCGATTAAGGCTGCTGCGACTTTTACGTTAGAGGAGGATTCCGCCCGATGAAGCCGTTATTTCTCGCCGCGGCCCAGTACGACATCGGCTTCCTCGGCGACTGGGCGGCCTATCAGGAAAAGGCCGGGCGCTGGGTAGGAGAGGCCGCCGGCAACGGCGCCCGGATGCTGGTGTTCCCGGAATACTTCAGCATGGAGCTGGCCTCGCTGTTCCCGGAGGCGGTCTACCGCAGCCTGTCGGGCCAGTTGGCGGAAATGCAATCGGTCCTGCCCGATTTCATGATGCTCTATGCCGATCTGGCGGAGCAGCATGGCATCTACATCCTGGCCGGCTCCTTCCCGGTGCGCCAGCCGGACGGCGGCTACCGCAACCGCGCCTTCCTTTTCTGCCCGGACGGCACGCCGGAATTCCAGGACAAACTGCAGATGACCCGGTTCGAGAACGAACAGTGGCTGATCTCGCCGGGCAAGGAAATCCGCACTTTCGACACCGAATTCGGCCGGATCGGCATCAACATCTGCTACGACAGCGAATTCCCCATGATCGCCCGCAGGCAGGTGGAAATGGGCGCGAACCTGATACTGGTGCCGAGCTGCACCGATACCGTGGCAGGTTATCACCGGGTGCGCATCGGCTGTCAGGCGCGGGCACTGGAAAACCAGTGCTATGTCGTGCAGTCGCCGACCGTGGGATCGGCACCCTGGTCCGAGGCCGTGGACGTCAACGTCGGAGCGGCAGCGATCTATACGCCGGTGGATTACGGCTATCCCGACGACGGCATCCTCGCGATCGGCGAGCTGAACCGGCCGCAATGGGTCTATGCCGAAATCGACCTCGGCTCCATCGCCCGCGTCCGCGAAACCGGCCAGGTCTTCAATTACCGCGACTGGCCGGCCCAGTTCGAACTGGTCAAGTAGGCGAAAATCAACCTATATTCCTCTGTTGAGCGCTCACTGGAAACCGTTCGTGGTGAGCTTGTCGAACCATGAACGGTATCCGGAGACTCACCCGACGGGTGAGGGTAAAAATTCCGTTCACCCTTCGACAAGCTCAGGGCGAACGGAATTTTTGCGGGTTCAACAGAGAAATTTAGGATCAAAGAATCATCGCGAGACCGGCCAGTGCCGCCACGCCGCCACCCAGGTACGTGGCCTTCTTGAACCAACCCAGGCCGCGCCACCAGGCGCGGACGGCTTCGCGGCGGTTCTTGTACCAGTCCTTTCCTTCCTCGATTTTGCGGGCGACTTTCGGCGCCAGTTTCCGGATGGTCAGGATGAGCACGATGATGAAGGTGATCATGCTGGTCCAGGCCGCTTTGTGCTGGGCTTCCAGATGATCGAGCTCGAACACCTTCGAGTAGAAGCTGGTCAGGACGTGCTGGGACAGCTCGAGCAACAGATCGGCGAATTCGATCAGGCCCTCGAGCATCAGTTCGCCGGCAAAAACGGCCGAGATCAGAAGGATGGCGGGAAGTCCGTAACGGATCAGTTTTCTCTTGTCGATCGTCATGTTTATTGTTCTTGTCGAGTCCTGTCGTCAAAAACGCGATGCGGCCGTTGGATCGGCCCGATTGAAAAACCCGCGGAAATATAGTGTTAATTCTCGAGGGATTCAATCCGGGGCCCGCGACGGCTTGTTTCGCCGAGGTTGAACCCGCGGATGCTTTCGTCGAAGCCGCGGAACGTCCGGGGGCTTTGGGCCATGCTGTTCGCCTCCCTGCTGTTTTCCTTGATGAGCGTCTCGGTCTACGCGCTCGGGGTCAGGCATCCCGAACTGCCGGCGATGACGGTGAGTTTCTTCCGGATCGTCGTCAACCTCGCCATCCTCTTGCTTCCCGCGCTCATCCGCTCGCGGGTGCCTTCGCTGCTCGGCGACATGCGCCTATCCTTGTGGCTGCGAGGCCTGTTCGGCTCCCTGGCGTTGATTCTTTCCTTCATCTCGATCCAGCGGATCGGACCGGGGGAGGCGGCATTTCTCGGCGCCAGCAGCGGGGTGTTCGTGGCCTTGCTCGGCCCGAAAGTGCTCGCCCAGAGGAACAACGGCTGGATCTGGGCCGCGCTGGCCGGTTCGCTGGCCGGCCTGTACCTCCTGCTGATGCCGCGCGCGGGCGTCTCCGACGAGCTGGGCAGGCTGATGGCACTGGGCTCGGGCCTCCTCAGCGCCCTCGCCTATCTGATGGTCGCACGCGCCGGACGCAGCAATCCGCCCGGCACGGTCGTGTTCTATTTCTGCGCGGTCGCCATACCGATGCATCTGGCCTGGTTCGGACTCGTGGGATTTACGCCGCCGCGGGAAGGGGAAGCCTGGGCCTTGCTCCTCGTTTGCGGCCTGGCGGCGAGCGGGGCGCAGGTCCTGATGACACGGGCCTATCAGGCATCCCCCGCGGCCCTGGTCGGCGCCGTGAGCTACGCCACGCCGGTGTTCAATCTGGCCTTCGGCTGGCTATGGTTCGCCAAGGTTCCGGACGGGACGGCACTCGCCGGCTGCGCCCTGGTCTTGCTTTGCGGCGTGCTGCTGCCGTTCCTGAGCAGCCGCGGTACCTGACTCCTAGGGCTCGGCGCCGCCGTGTTCGTGGTGGTGCGCAGCCTCCCCGGACTGCAGGTTTTTCACGCCCACGCCGTGCTCGTATACCATCAATCCACCCAGGTCGGCACCGAAGAACATCGCCGTCGCCATGAGACCCGCCAGAAACAGATGAAACGCGTTGGCCATGCCGGAGAACCGGTAGCGGGCGATCAGCCTCCAGAGCGAGAGGACGAGGGCAAGACCGGTGACCGTCAAACCCAGCCGCTTATGCCATTCCATGATCTCGTGCACCGCTTCGCCGTGGGGGACGAAAGCCGCCGCGAACAGCCCCGCCGCAGCCGCCGAGACGGCGCCCAGAGTTCCCAGGTACAGCATCCAGCTCGCGACCACGCGCAGTTCTTTCTTGCGCAACGCCACGGCAATCAGGTCGAGCAGGAAAAACGCGTTCAGGAAGGCGATCGGGAAATGCACCAGGAGGGGATGGATGTTGGGAGCGAGAGCCGAAAGCCCCGGCAGGAATTCGAACGTACCGCCGCCGTCGAAAAAACGGGTAGTCGAATCGAGCGCGCTCTCCAGCAGCCCGACCCAGCCCGCGCCCGCCGCATCGTCCGCGCCGTGTACCGCAGGTGTGAGAAATCCGCTGCCGCCCGAAACCGGCCAGCTGCCAAAAAATGCCATGATGCACTCCGCGTCTTGTCTAGACGCCGCATCCTAAAGGATCGGGGATGGACTTGCCATCCCAAGCCCTGGCATGCCCTCGAAACTCGCCGCCAAGGCTCAGCGTGAACGCGCAAGACGCAGTTTTTCTCCGCTCCTGGCCGTTGCGGCGGCAGGACGCGCGGTCTTGGTTTTTGCAGCCTGACGGGTACTCACGGCCAAGGGCGGACGTCCGGCCTTGCCGTGCAAGGGCTTGGAGAACTTGGCGTAATGGACATGGCTCGCTTTCGCCGGTTTGGCCGGCGCCTTGTGCGAAACCTGCCGAGAAGGCCGCGCCGGAGGACCGCCCGCCACGCTGAACGGGCTGGGCGCGTGATCCAGCGGACTTTCGTAATCCACCCCTTCCGGGAAGAACCGCTCCGGATCGCCGGCGATCTCCGCCGCGGCCAGAAACTCCGCGTAGTAGTTGCGGGAGGCGAAACCGAACAACGGATGGTCGTAATCCTGGACGATGCGTTCGAAGTTGTGCCCGTAGGTGTTCTTCGCCTTCTGCATTCCGCCGATGCCGTGATTGTAGGAAGTCACGGCCAGCGGCCAGCTCCCCAGCTTGCCGTAGGCGTGGCTGAGATAACTCGCCGCGCCGTGGGCCGAGGCGATCGGGTCCAGACGCGCGGCAACGCTGTCCTGCCCGTTCATGAAGGTCTTGGCGGCCCCGGCGGTGAACTGCCAGATGCCGACCGCACCCGCGGAGGACCTCGCATTGGCCTGGAACGAGGATTCCACGTGGGGCAGGAACGCAAGTTCCTCGGGCAGGCCGGCGTTGCGGAAAATGCGGCGGAAATGCTCGTCGTAGCGCCCGCTGATTTCCAACCCGCGCTTGAAGCGCTCCCGCAGACCGCGCTGATAGCGAAGACGCTCGGCAGCACCCCGGATAGCCGTCCGGACGTCCGCCTGCTCGCCGATCTGCCGGGCCAGCTGCCGGTCGGTGGCATCCAGCGGCGCCCGCGATGCCAGCTTGTCCTCCAGACTCCGCAAGCGGTATTTCCAGTAATCGAACCGCTCCTGCACCAACGCTTTCTGGCTGGGCGTGAAGCCGCCACTGGCCTCCCCCGGCAGGTCGACGACCTCGTAAACCAGGCCCATGTGGCGGTTGTCGTGCAGGGCGACCTGGGACCGGCCCCACTCCGCATAGACTTTGCGCCAGAAGGCTACCTGGGGCTCGAGCGCGGGGTACCGCGGAAACAGGCCGCCGAGATAACGGGTCATGTACTCCGCCCGTGGCCGGCTCTTCGGCAGGAAATCCAAATCCTGGGACGTGGCCGATTCGGCGGAAGGGACGGCCTGAACCGGCGCGTCCTTCCTCGGCGCCACGGTGCGCGAAGAGCAGGCGGCCAGCAGCAAAGCCGGAACGATGCAGACGAACCCTCGAGCGAATTGCTTGAACATGAGCGTGTCCCCCTTTGACATGAGCCGGCGCCCTCCCCCTCGGTCACGTACCGCAGCCGGTATCGCCCGAAGCCGTCGGCTTGGATCGGTGGCTCTATTGTAGTCCGTTACCCTGGGGCGACAACTGCCGCGGCGATGTTTCGCCGGCCCCCTTTATTCCCTAGCGCGATTTCGGCATCAACGGCAAAGAGGCGCCGATTTCCACGTCCTCCGCGCCCTGCAGAACGTTCTCCACCTGCAGAAAGCGCGCGCCGATCTTTTTCGAAAGGGCTTTCGCCAGCTTGCCGTAATACTTTTCCAATAAAGCCGTCCGCGATTTGCGGAAATTCAGGGCCGCCCTGACCAGTTCGTCGGCCTTGGCTTCGCTGATGGTATCGAAATTGGCCGCATAGTCATTGATCAAGGCGTAGCGGGCCTCGTTCAATTTCATCAGATCGGCTTCATATTGATGATAGATCGACCAGAATTTCTTGCCCTGGGCCTCGTCCAGGTCCATCGCATCGGCAACGAACTCCCGTTTTTCCATCCGGATACTGGCGCGGAACAGAGCCAGCTCGTCCTGTTCGGCAGGCCGCGCCGCCGGGGCGATCGAGGGCGCCGGCTCTTTCGCGGCGTGGGCATCGATGCCGGGATACACCAGGGAAAACGCCAATACCACCGAAGGAATGGTCTTATTCATGGAAGGGGCCGCTCCCGGCATCGTGAGGTTTTTTCCTATCATAAGCCAGCCTTTATCCAAATGCACCGGCTTATCTGCGTCATACCGTAAGCCTAACTCGGTAATTCCCGCCTATCACCAGATACTCGGCTTCTCCGCGCAAGGGATGGCGCGGCAGCAGGTCGTTGAAGAACAGGAGTTTCACGACCGGCACCTCGGTTTCGAGGATATAGGCGCCGAACTGCCCCGCATGCGTCCGGTCACTGGAGAAAGAGACGATGTTGTTGAGGCACACCAGGACTTCCCGTCCGTTGCCGGCACCGAGGGTGCAGAATTCGCCGACGCTGTCGACTCCGCGATAGAGCCTGATGTGGCGGCGCGCCGGCGCCTTGAACTTTGCGATCGCCCATTGGCAAAACTCGAAAAGCAGGTCGAGCTGCAGATAGATGCAGTTGTTGTGGAAGCGGCTCGCCATTTTCTCTTCGACATAGCTCATCCAGGCCGGGGTGGCGAAACCGGTCAGCGGCTGTTTGTGGAAAGTGGGGAACAAGCCGAAGCGGCTCTCGACCCAGCCCTTCAGCACCGCCCCTTGCGGATTGTTGGAATTGAAGCCCCAGTCCTGCAGCAGGCGCAGATAACTGCCCCGGAACCGCCGCCGCCCCTGCCGGTCTTCGCCGAGGCGCTGCTCCTCCTCGAAACCGAACACCACGCTCATGTAGTCCTGGAACACGTCCCCCGCTTCCGCAAGGCTCCCGCAGTCGCCCAGCCTGGCGAACAGGCCGCTGTTGGCCTCGCGCGTACCATGGATGCGCAGTGGCAGGGGATGCTGGTTGAAATCCGGACTTGCGAGCAGTCCCGTGGGAATGCCGACGAGATTGGTGCTGTGCCCCGCGAGGGCAACGTTACGGGAAAGATGACTTTCTTCGGATGCGGAAAGCGGGCCGGCCATGGCGCCTTAGGGTATCACCGGAATGGGCGGCCGAACGCCCCCTGGCGCCGCAAAAGGATCAGACTTCGCCTGCCGCCAACCGCGCTTCCCCCGGCTCCTCATTTGCCCTGACCAGCGTAACGGGACCCTTCCCATCCACTGTGTCGGCGTCGACGACGCACTGGCGTACGTCGGGCTGCGAGGGAATCTCGAACATCGGCCGTCGGAGGATGTGCTCGATGATGCTGCGCAGGCCGCGCGCGCCGGTGTCGCGCTCGATGGTGCGCGCGGCGATGCGGCGGATCGCGGTCTCGGTGAACACCAGCTCGACGCCTTCGTAGGCGAACAGCTTCTGGTACTGCCGTACCAAAGCGTCGCGGGGTTCGGTGAGAATGCGGACGAAGGCCGCTTCGTCCAGCGGCTCCAGGGGAGCGATGACGGGGAAACGGCCGATGAACTCGGGGATCAGGCCGAAACGCCGCAGGTCTTCGGGCTGGATTTCCGCCAGCAATTCCTCCAGGGGTGGCCTTTTGGCGTCCTGCATGGGCGCGTGGAAACCGATCTCGCCGCGCGGCGGGCCGATGCGCTTCTCCACGTGCTTTTCCAACCCCGGAAACGCGCCGCCCGCGATGAACAGGATGTTGCGGGTGTCGATCGTGACCTCTTCCCCGCCTCCGCTGCCTTCGCGCCGCCGGCCGCGGGCCGCCACTTTCACCTGGCTGCCCTCGACGAAGCGGAGCAGCGCCTGTTGCACGCCTTCGCCGGAAATGTCACGGGTGTTGATCGCCATTTCCGGGCTCTTCGCCAGCTTGTCGACTTCATCGATGTACACGATGCCCCACTCGGCCCGTTCGACGCTCCCGTCGGCGGCCTCCAGCAGGCGGACCAGGATGTTCTCGACGTCGTCGCCGACATAACCGGCCTGGGTGAGCGTGGTCGCATCGGCCACCACGAAGGGCACGCCGACGATGCGCGCCAAGGTGCTGGCCAGCAGGGTCTTGCCGGTGCCGGTCGGCCCGATCATCAGGATGTTGGACTTGCCGACCTGGACCTCGGCGTCGTCCCCGGCCAGCCCGAGAATCTCGCGGCTCTCGTGGCGGAGGCGCTTGTAGTGGTTGTAGACGGCGACGGAGAGGATTTCCTTGGACAGCTCCTGGCCGATCACGTACTGGTCGAGATGGCGCTTGATGTCCTCCGGCTTGGGGACGTTGCCGTGCAGCTCCGCCATCGAGCGCTTGCGGCCCCAGTTGGTCACGACCTGTTCGGCCAGCCGTACGCAGGCTTCGCAGATCTGGCCCTCGATGCCCGCGATGAGCGGGGTGTCCCTGCCTTGTTCGATGCCGCAAAAGGAACAGTGCTGGGTCTTTGCCGGCGTGTCGCTGCTCATGCCGTCCTCCTCAAAAATATTCCTGATTCAAGATTCGGCTTCCGCGGGTTCCCTGCACACCGCCTCGCCTTCGCACTGCCTGCATTCGTGGGCCGCTTCGACACGCCGTTTCACCAGTTCGTCTTCCAGGGTCTCGATCCGGTCCAGCAGGCATTGCACCGCCTTGCCGACCGGGTCGGGGATCAGATGATGGTCCAGGTCGATGCCATGCGGGTCGGCCTTGCGCGAACTCTTGGGCTGCACGATCTTGCCGGGAATGCCGACCACCGTGCAGTAGGCCGGCACATCCTTGATGACGACCGAATTCGCGCCGACGCGGACCTGATCGCCCAGAACGATGGGTCCCAGAATCTTGGCGCCCGCACCGATCAGCACCCCGTTGCCCAGGGTGGGATGGCGCTTGACCTTGTTCCACGAGGTGCCGCCGAGGGTGACGCCGTGATAGAGGGTCACGTCGTCGCCGATCTCGGCGGTCTCGCCGATCACCACGCCGGCGCCGTGGTCGATGAAGAAGCGCCGGCCGATGGTCGCGCCGGGATGGATGTCGACGTTGGTCAGCCAGCGGGCGAACGCCGACAACAGCCGTGCGCTCAGCCGATGTCCTGCGCGCCACAGGCGGTGGGCGAGCCGGTGCAGCAGCACGGCGTGGACGCCGGGATAGGTCAGCATGACTTCCAGCCGGCTGCGGGCCGCGGGATCGCGCTCGAACACGCAGCCGACGTCCTCGCGCAGAAGCTCCGCGAGGGACGGGTTGGCGGCTTCGCCTCCTACCACGGAACCACGCTCCACGAGGTCCGCCCCGGAACCGGCGGCGCCGGGATGATGTAGAAGGGGTATTCCTCCTGGTCTTTCGCCGCTGTCTCCTGCTCCTTCGCGGGGACGCTGGGGATGACCGATTTGCAATAGTCCTGGTCGATGAATCCGTAGCCGATCATGGAACACCTCCTTACATAGGGACGCATGGAAAACTCTCGAAGAAACATCAAGCAACCGATATGCCATCATCGGGAAGCAAGACATCCTCAGTGAATTCAATACATTGCGCCCAACGCCTTGGTGCCGGCAGCGCACATCCCTTCTGTATTAGGCGGAATTTGTAGGATTCATGACAAGCATTCCGGGGCCGGTCCTGGGGCAAGATTTCACCGATTCGTGCCATGTCCCGGTATATGATGGGCATCTTTCGTCATGCTCATTGGAGGAGTTCGAGTTTGGAGAGGTCGCCCGCCCTCATATTGGCACACGGCTGTTTCGGGGACGTCCACGGCAAAGTGGCCCATGGCCTGGTCCGCGGCACGGACCGCTTCGACATCGTCGCCGTGATCGATCCGGCCTGCGCCGGCCACGACGCCGGCACCCTGCTCGACGGACGGCCGCGGAACATCCCTGTGTTCGCCTCGATCGAAGCCGCGCTGGCTCGGGGGCGAAGACGCCCCGCTGTCGCCATCGTCGGCATGGCGACCCACGGCGGTCGCTTCACCGAAACCCTGCGCGCAGCCTTGCTCGAAGCCGCGGCAGCCGGCCTGTCGCTGGTCAACGGCCTGCACGACCTCGCCGGCGACGATCCGGAAATCGCGGCGGAAACGGTCCGCCACGGCGCCAGAATCCTCGACCTGCGCAGGCCCAAACCGGTCGCCGAACTGCGCTTCTGGACCGGCCAGATCCATGGCGTCGTCGCACCGCGGATCGCGGTGCTCGGCACCGATTGCGCCCTGGGGAAGCGCACCACCGCGCGCCTGCTGACCCAGGCTCTGAACGCGGACGGCGTCCGGGCCGAGATGATCTACACCGGCCAGACCGGCTGGATGCAGGGCGGTCGGCACGGGCTCATCCTGGACGCCATCCCCAACGATTTCGTCAGCGGCGAGCTGGAGCACGCCATCCTGAGCTGCTACCGCGAAGCCAGGCCCGATCTCATCCTCCTGGAAGGACAGTCCGCCCTGCGCAACCCGAGCGGGCCTTGCGGGGCGGAGCTGCTGCTGTCCGGAGCCGCGGCGGGCGTCATCCTGCAGCACGCGCCCGGCCGGCGCTGCTACGACGGCTTCGAGGGCCCCCGTTTCCGGATTCCTCCCGTGGAAGACGAAATCCGGCTGATCGAACACTATGGTGTGCCGGTGCTGGGCGTCAGCCTGAACGGACGGGATTCCAGCCCGGAAGCATTGCGGGAAGCGCAGCGCAGACTGGCCCGGACCCTGGACATCCCGGTCGTCTGCCCGCTGGAAGATGGTGTAACCGAGCTGCTGCCGCCGCTGAGGGCGTTGCTGGACCGGAAGGAAGTCGCATGAAGATCGCCGACATCCGGGTGCGGACCGAACATTTTCCACTGACGCGTCCCTACCGCATCGCCTTCCGCTCGGTCGACGAAGTCGACAATCTCATCGTCGAAATCCACACCGCGGACGGCTTGCTCGGATTGGGCGCCGCCTCCCCCGAACACCACGTCACCGGCGAAACCCTGGAAGCCTGCCGTGCCGCCTTGAGCGTGGACCGACTCGGCTGGCTGATCGGCCGGGACATCCGGACTCTGCCCAGGCTCTGCCGGGAGCTGGGCGAACGCCTGCCCGCCGCGCCGGCCGCCCGCGCCGCCCTGGACATGGCGCTGCACGATCTGTTGGCCCAGGGGCTCGGCCTGCCCCTGGTCGAAGTCCTGGGGCGCACCCACGACAGTCTGCCGACCTCGGTCACGATCGGCATCAAGCCGGTCGAGGAAACGCTGGCCGAGGCGCGCGAATACCTCGGCCTCGGCTTCCGGATGCTCAAGGTCAAGCTTTGCGGCGACGAGGAGGAAGACTTCGAACGCCTGCGGCGGCTGCACGAAACGCTGACCGGGCGGGCCATCGTGCGGGTCGACCCCAACCAGAGCTACGATCTCGACGGCCTGCTCCGTCTGGACCGGCTGGGGCAGGAACTCGGCGTCGAATTCGTCGAACAGCCGTTCCCGGCGAAGCGGACCGACTGGTTGCGGGCGTTGCCGGAAGCGGTGCGCCGCCGTGTCGCCGCCGACGAATCCCTGCTGAGCCCCGCCGACGCCTTCGCCCTGGCCGCACCGCCCGCCGCCTGCGGCATCTTCAACATCAAGCTCATGAAGTGCGGAGGGCTGGCCCCGGCGCTGCGCATCGCCGTGATCGCCGAAACGGCGGGCATCGCGCTGATGTGGGGCTGCATGGACGAGAGCCGCATCAGCATCGCCGCCGCCCTGCACGCCGCCCTCGCCTGCCCGGCCACCCGCTACCTGGACCTGGACGGCAGCTTCGACCTGGCCCGCGACGTCGCCGAAGGCGGCTTCATCCTCAAGGACGGCCGGCTCCGGGTCACAGAACGGCCCGGGCTCGGACTCGAATACCGGGACTAGGGGATAGCCGATGCGGTTCCTGATCAACATCGAGGATGTCGCCCACGTCATCCAGCTCGCCGTCGCGCCGGTGTTCCTGCTGACCAGCATCGGCGCCGTGCTGTCGGTGATGACGATCCGCCTCTCCCGCTGCATCGACCGGGCGCGCCAACTCGAGGACAACCTGGAAAATCTCGACCAGAAGATGCGCCCGTACGCCCATGTGGAACTCAGGATTCTGTGGCGGCGCGCCCGGCTGATCGGCGCCGCGCTCACGCTTTGCACGATCAGTGCGCTGCTGATCTGCACCGTCGTCGGCATCCTGTTCGTCGGCGGCATTTCCGATGCGCAACTGGGCGCGGCGATCGCGCTGCTGTTCATCGCGGCCATGGCGGCGCTGATGGTGGCGCTGCTCGTCTTCCTGGTGGAAATCTATCTCGGAATCGCGAGCCTCCGGATTGGCCCACGTTAAGGACGCTTCGATGATCGACTTCAAAATCACCCGCGATCCGCAGACCGGCGAGGAAATCTGGAGGGTCCCGCTGAGGGGCCCCCTGCTGTTGAATTACCCGTTGTTCAACAAGGGTACGGCCTTCCCCGAACAGGAACGCCGCGAACTGGGCCTGCTCGGCCTGTTGCCGCCGCATGTCGACACTCTCGACACCCAGGTCGAACGGGCCTACGAGGCGTTCCGCAGCAAACCGACCGAGCTGGAGCGCCACATCTATCTGCGCGCTCTGCAGGACGAGAACGAGGTGCTGTTCTACCGGCTGATGCAGGACTACATCGGCGAGACGATGCCCGTCGTCTACACGCCGACGGTGGGCGAAGCCTGCCAGCGGTTCAGCCACATCTACCGGCATCCGCGTGGACTGTTCATCGCCTACCCCGAGCGCGAGCGCATAGACGAACTGCTGGCCAACACCCCGCAGCGCGACGTGGACGTGATCGTGGTGACGGACGGCGAGCGCATCCTCGGCCTGGGCGACCAGGGCGCGGGCGGCATGGGCATCCCGATCGGCAAGCTGGCGCTGTATACCCTCTGCGGCGGCATCCACCCCGCCCGCACCCTGCCGGTGCTGCTGGACGTCGGCACCGACAACCCGGACCTGCTGAACGACCCGCTGTACATGGGCTGGCGCCACCCGCGGGTGCGCGGCACCGAATACGACGCCTTCGTCGAGCGCTTCGTGCAGGCGGTGACGCGGCACTACCCGAACGTACTGCTGCAATGGGAAGACTTCGCCCAGGCCAATGCGGGTCCGCTGCTGGAGCGCTACCGCGACCGGCTGTGCACCTTCAACGACGACATCCAGGGCACGGCGGCGGTCGCCACCGGCACCGTGCTGGCGGCGGTCAAGGCCACGGGAGCTCGGCTGCGGGACCAGGTGATCGTAGTGTTCGGCGCGGGTTCCGCCGGCTGCGGCATCAGCGAGCAGTTGTGCGCGGCCATGGTCCGGGAGGGGTTGTCCGAAACCGAGGCGCGCTCACGCTTCTTCCTGGTCGACCGGCCCGGCCTGCTGCGCGAAGGGCTTTCCGGCCTGCCGCCGTTCCAGCGGGCCTTCGTGCAGCCGTCTTCCGCACTCGCCGGCTGGCGGCTGGACCGGCCTGACTGCATCGGCCTGGCCGAGGTGGTGAGCAACGCGAAACCCACCATCTTGATCGGCGTGTCCGGCGTGGCCGGCGCCTTCACCGAAACGATCGTCAAAACGATGGCCGGCCAGGTGCTCCGCCCCATCATCCTGCCGCTGTCGAACCCCACCTCCCGCTGCGAAGCGCTGCCGGCACGGATCCTGGCCTGGACCGAAGGCCGTGCGCTGGTCGCCACCGGCAGCCCTTTCGCCGACGTTGCCTGGGGAGGACGCAGTTTCCCCATCCCCCAATGCAACAACGCCTATGTTTTTCCGGGACTCGGGCTCGGCATCCTGGCCGCCGACGCGCGCCGGGTCACCCCCGGCATGTTCATGGCCGCGGCCCAGGCGCTGGCCGACGCCTCCCCCGCAGCAGCCGACCCGGATGCGCCACTGCTTCCACCCCTGACAGCCATCCGCAGTGTGTCGCGCCGGATCGCGCTGGCCGTCGCCAAGGAGGCCATCGCCGCCGGCATCGCAGCGCCCTCCAGCGATGCCGATCTGGAACGTCTGGTGGACGAACGGATGTGGACCCCGGCTTATGCCCGGCTGACTGGGAGTAACGCTGAGTAATTCATACGAAGCATGGCCGTTGCCGCTTTTGATCTTGAATCCCGTTCAGCCGCGCCGAGCATCGCAGCTTACCAAGCGGATCAGCCCGCAGGGGCGCCGCAAGGAGGCGGCGCGTCGACAGAGGGGCATGGAAGCCCCTTCTGTCGACCCCTCTTGGTAAGCGACAACTTTGCCAGGAGCAAAGCTGAACAGCCGTAGGCTGGCCCGTAGGGCGAAAACCATGGATGGTTTTCGTAGAAGCGCAAGTGCTTTCGCGGCTGTCGGGCGGATTTTCTTTGGTTACGCTGTTTTGCGGCTTTCCTGCCGCAAACCCTACGGGCGCACTCCGTGCGACCCCGTTTGCTCCCTTAACGACCGACGCATTCAGAGAACCCAGCCATGACTGAAACATCAATGCCCCGCACCGGCGCCGACCTGCTGGTCGACTCCCTCCAAGCGCTAGATGTCCAATACGTCTTCGGCGTGCCCGGCGGCGCGATACTCCCGATCTTGAACGTGCTGGCCGAACGCGGCCCCCGCTTCATCGTCTGCCGGGACGAGACCGGCGCGGCCTTCATGGCCCAGGCTTGGGGCCGGATCACCGGCCAGCCCGGCGTGGTGCTGACCACCTCGGGTCCCGGCCTCATCAACGCCGTCTGCGGCGTCGCGACCGCCACCGAGGACCGCGATCCGCTGGTGGTCATTACCGGCCAGGTGCCGCGGGCCGTGCAGTTCAAGCAAAGCCACATGAATCTGGACTCGGTGGGCCTGTTCGCGCCGATCACCAAGTGGAGCGTCGAGGTCGAGGAACCAAACACGGTGTCGGAAATCCTGGTCAACGCCTTTCGCGTCGCACAGGCGCCGCGCTGCGGCGCAGTCCACGTCTCGGTGCCTAACGACATGCTCACCGCGCCGGTCTCCGTCCAAGCCCTGGCTCCACCCGACTCCGCCTGCTGGGGAACGGCTCCGGACAACGTCATCGAACGCGCCGCGGCCCTGCTTGACACGGCCGAGGACCCAGCCATCCTGCTCGGCGTACGTGCCGGCACGCCCCCCGTGGCCGACGCGGTGCGCAGGTTTCTCAGCCGCCATCCGCTGCCCGTGGCCATGACCTTCGAGGCCGCCGGGACCCTCTCCCGCGACCTGGTGGAACACTTCGTCGGCCGGGTCGGCTACGTGCTCAACCAACCGGGCGACGACGTGCTGCGCCAGGCCGACCGGGTGCTCGCCATCGGCTACGACCCGATCGAATACGAGCCCTCCGCCTGGGTTTCGCCCCGGTCACAGGTGATCCACCTGGACGCCCTGCCCGCCACTCTCGACCGGGCCTATCGCCCGGCGGCCGAACTGCTCGGCGACATCGCAGACAACCTGGACGCGCTCGGCAGCCACCTCCAGATCAGAGCGCCTGCCGAACGCCCCGCCGTGACCGAGGCGCGGCGGCGCCTGCTGGAGGAACAAGGCCGCGGCGCCGCGCTTGCCGGGGCGCCGATCCACCCTTTGCGCTTCATCCACGACCTGCGGGCCACGCTGGACGACGAGGTGACGGTGACCTGCGACGTTGGCGCCCACGAAATCTGGATGGCCCGCTATTTCTTCTGCTACGCTCCGCGCCACCTGCTGTTCAGCATGGGCCACCAGACCATGGGCGTCGCCCTGCCCTGGGCCATCGGCGCGGCCCTGGCCCGGCCCGGTAAGAAGGTCGTTTCGGTCTCCGGCGACGGCTCTTTCCTCATGACCTGCATGGAACTGGAAACCGCGGTGCGGCTGAAACTACCGATCGTGCACGTTGTCTGGAAAGACGGCGGCTACAACCTGATCCACAGCCTGCAGATGCGCGACTACGGGCGCAGCTTCGGCGCCGAATTCGGCCCCACCGATTTCGTCAAGCTGGCGGAAGCTTTTGGCGCGACCGGCTACCGGATCGAATCCGCGGACGACGTCGTCCCGGTGCTGAAACAGGCACTCGTAGCCGACACCCCGGTGCTGATCGAAGTCCCCATCGACTACAGCGACAACGCCGACCTGGTCGATGCGATCAACGCCTCTGCCCAACACTGAACTCGAGGAGACCCCATGGCCATCGACGACATCTTCATCCAAGCCTTCCGCAGCCACCAGCAGAAAGGCGATTTGTTCCACCCGCTAGGCCGCGAGGACAATGAGGTGTTCCAGGCCTCCACCATCGGTGCGCTGATGGAAGGCGTCTACGACGGCGATACGACCTACGGCGAACTGGCCGGGCGCGGCGATTTCGGCCTGGGCACCTTCAACGCGCTGGATGGCGAGATGATCGCCCTCGACGGACGGTTCTTCCAGATCAAGTCGGACGGCAAGGCGTATCCGGTGCCGCCCACGGCCAAGACGCCGTTTGCGGTGGTGACGCTGTTCGACCCGACCGTGCAGGTGGCCTGGCCCGATCCGATCGACTGGAAGCAATTCCAGGCCGCCGTCGACAAGGCCGCGCCCAGCAAGAACATCTTCTATGCGATCCGGGTACGGGCGCATTTCGATCACATCCGGGTCCGGACCGTGCCCCGCCAGCACAAGCCCTACCCGCCCCTGGTCGAAGTCGCCCGCCGGCAGCCGGAGTTCGAATACGAAAACCTCGAAGGCACCCTGGTGGGCTTCCGCTTCCCCGACTACACCCAGGGCGTCAACGTCGCCGGCTACCACGTGCATTTCCTGGACAAGGCCGAAACCGTCGGCGGCCACGTGCTGGACTTCATCATGCGCGAGGCGGAAGTCGACATCGACGTCACTTCCCAATTCCGGATGGCGGTACCCGAATGCGGGGCTTTTCTCGACGCGGACCTGGCGAAGGATCAGGACGAGGCCATACACGAGGCGGAGAGCTGAAACGGCGCATACGGTCCCTACCGCTACCTCGAGCTCGGGGTCATGAATGGGTGGGCCAATTTCCGTCCGCACCCGGTTTGTAAACGGTGCGTTTTTGTATAAACCGTCACCGGCAATGGCCAATTCCCAGAGCCCGTGGCCATGCCTAACGGACATCTAACATCGAGAACAGTCCACAGAAATAACGGCAGGGTGCTTGGGCATGTTACCTTCCATTTCTGACCATCACTGAAAATCCCTGGACTTTACCACCAACCCGTCCAGCCATTTTCCGATATCTTCCAGCCTCCCGGCGACGAGATGCAATACGCCTTCTTCCTGCTGCACGGTGCCGGATACCGCGAGGAGGTGGGCGCGCAGCAGTGCACGGCGTTGGGCCTGGGCGGTGGCGGGCCAGACGATGAGGTTGATCTGGCCGGTTTCGTCTTCGATGGTGACGAAGGTGGTGCCGTTGGCGGTCATGGGGCGCTGGCGGCAGACCACGATGCCGGCGACGCGGGCGATGGCGCCATTCCTCACCTGCCATAGCGCTTCGGCGGTGCGGAAGCCGTGGCGGTCCAGCCGTTCCCGTAGGAGACTCAAGGGGTGGCGGCGCAGGCTGGCGCCGGCGGCGGCGTAGTCGGCGATGACGTCCTCGGCTTCGCCCGGTTTCCTCAGCAGGGGCGCGGCTTCGGCGAATTGCGGTTCGGCATGGAGCGGGGTCGGCGTCTCTACGCCGGCGGCTTCCCAGAAGGCGCGGTGGCGGTGGCCGCCGAGCCCGCGCAGGGCGTCGGCGGCGGCCAGTGCCTCCAGCTCGCGGCGCTCGAGGCGGGCGCGGCTGGCGAGGTCCTGGACGCTTTGGAACGGTCCCTGCCGGCGGGCTTCGCTCAGGCGTCGTGCCGCAGCGGACGAAAATCCGTTGACCAGGCGCAGACCCAGCCGAAGGGCCGGAACGGGCGAGTCACCCGGCTCCAGCGCACAATCCCAGTCGCTGTGGTTGACGTCGATCGGGCGCACTGCGACGCCGTGGCGGCGGGCGTCCTGGATGAGCTGGGAGGGGCCGTAGAAGCCCATCGGCTGGCTGTTGAGGAGGGCGCAGGCGAAGGCGGCGGGATGGTGGCACTTGAGCCAGGCCGAGACGTAGGCCAGGAGGGCGAAGCTGGCGGAATGCGACTCGGGAAAGCCGTATTCGCCAAAGCCCTGGATCTGGCGGTAGATCTGGCGGGCGAAGCGCTCCTCGTAGCCGCGTTCGCGCATCCCGTCCATCAGCTTCTTTTCGAACGGCTCCAGCCCCCCTTTGCGGTGCCAGGCGGCCATGGCGCGGCGCAGTTGGTCGGCCTCGCCCGGCGTGAATCCGGCGGCGACCATGGCCAGTTGCATCACCTGCTCCTGGAAGATCGGCACACCCAGCGTCCGCTTCAGCACCTTCTCCACGTCGGGGCTGGGATAGGACACCGGCTCCAGCCCAGCCCGCCGGGTCAGGTAGGGATGCACCATGTCGCCCTGGATCGGTCCGGGCCGGACGATGGCGATCTGGATCACCAGGTCGTAGTAGCTCTTGGGCCGCAGCCTCGGCAGCATGCTCATCTGCGCCCGCGATTCCACCTGGAATACGCCGATGCTGTCGGCCCGCTGCAGCATCTCATACACCGCCGGGTCTTCCGGCGGGATGTCGGCCAGCGCTAACGGTCGGCCCAGGCCCTTGCCCACGTAGCCCAGCGCCTTGCGGATCGCGGTCAGCATGCCCAAGGAGAGGACGTCGACCTTGAGGAGGCCTAAGGATTCCAGGTCGTCCTTGTCCCACTGGATCACGGTGCGTTCGGGCATGGCGGCGTTCTCCACCGGCACCCAGTGCGACAGATCCTCGGCGGCGATGACGAAGCCGCCCACGTGCTGGGACAGATGGCGGGGAAAACCCACCAGCGTCTGTACCAGGGCCAGCAGACGCCGCACCGCCGGGTTTTCGGGCGCGAACCCGGCTTCGGCCAGGCGCTCGGGCAGCGTCTCCGCGACGCCGTGGCGGTCGAGCACCCGCGCCACGGCATCGATCCGCGACGGCGAAAAGCCCAGGGCGCGGGCGACGTCGCGCACCGCGCTCCTGATGCGGTAGGTGACGAGGCTGGCCGCCAGCGCCGCCCGGTGGCGGCCGTACTTGCGGTAGATGTACTGGATGACCTCCTCGCGCCGCTCGTGCTCGAAATCCACGTCGATGTCGGGGGGCTCGTTGCGCTCCTTGGAGATGAAGCGCTCGAACAACAGGTCGAGCCGGGCCGGGTCGACCTCGGTGATCCCGAGGCAATAGCACACCGCCGAATTGGCCGCCGATCCCCTGCCCTGGCACAGGATGCCGCGGCTGCGGGCGAACTCGACCACGTCGTGCACGGTCAGGAAGAACGGCTCGTAAGCCATGGCGCCGATCAGTTCCAACTCGTGCTCGACCTGCCGCCGCACCTTGTCGGGCGCGCCTTCCGGCCAGCGCCGCGCCATGCCTTGCCGGGTCAGTTCGCGCAGCCAGACGATGGCCGTGTAGCCGTCCGGCACCAGCTCGGCCGGGTATTCGTAGCGCAGCTCGT
Organism: Methylococcus sp. ANG; assembly: GCF_040730495.1. NCBI lineage: Bacteria > Pseudomonadati > Pseudomonadota > Gammaproteobacteria > Methylococcales > Methylococcaceae > Methylococcus > Methylococcus sp. ANG. The sequence goes on from NZ_CP160399.1 coordinate 1,084,421, forward strand.
CCAGCGAAAACCGGCAGCGTTCGGCGATGCGCAGCGATTCTTCGAGGAGTGCCCGCGGATAAATCCGCGCCAGGGATTCGACGGGGCGCAGATGGCGCTCGCCGTTCGGAAACAGTTCGTAGCCGAGTTCCGCCAGCGGCTGGCCGAGACGGATGGCGGTCAGGGTGTCCTGCAGCGGCTGGCGCTCGCGGGCATGCATGTGGACGTCGTTGCAGGCAACCAGGGGCAGCCCCAGCCGCTCGCCCAGCGCCTGCAGGGTGGAGAGGCGGCGTCTGTCTTCTCCGCCCAGGAACAGCTCGACGCCGATCCAGCAGCGGGCCGGGAACAGCCGTGCCAGCCAGGCGCCGGTTTCGGCATCCGGCGCGTCTTCCGGCAGCCAGAGCGCGAGGCAATGGTCGAGCCCGTGGGTTTCTAACTGATGGCGGAGCAGCCGGTATTCCCCTTTCTCCGCCGCCCGCCGGCCCAGGGTGATGAAGGCCGCGAGCTGGCCGTAGCCGCGGCGGTCCATCGCCAGCAGCACCAGCTTGGGGCCGTCCCCCAGACGGAATTCGGCGCCGATGATGAGCTTGAAGCCGAGCGTCTTGGCCTCGGCATGGGCGCGCACCGCGCCGGCCAGCGAGCATTCGTCGGTGAGCGCCAGCGCCGCATAGCCCAACCGGGCCGCTTCGGCGACCAGTTCCTTGGGATGCGAGGCGCCGCGCAGGAAGCTGAAGTTGCTCAAGGCATGCAGCTCGGCGAACATCGGACTCAGCCGAACAGGCCGTGCAAATGCCAGGGACCCGCCGTGCCGGCGTCGCGGTAGACCCACAGCCGCGCCCCGGCCTCGTCGACCGCCACGTGATAATCGCGCCGCACCGGCCCGCCGTCCCACCAGCCGGTTTCGATCCGCTCGCACTCGGGCAGGATGCGGATGTCCCGCTTGGATAAAAGCCGAGGCCGAGGCAGCAGCCACAGCGGCCGGGGCGATCGCGCCGCCTCGCCGCTGCGGGGCGCGTCGCCGGATTCCGTCCGCTCCGGCCGGTGATCGGCGCGGAGCACGGGCTGGCGCAAGGCCTGCGGTCCCAGCCTGGCCTGGAGGCGGTCGAGCAGTTCGTCCCAAGCCTCCCCGCTGGCCGCCTCGGGCGCGAACAGATCCACCATCGGCAGCGTGAACGGCTGGAGGCCGGCGCTTCGCAGCAGCAAGCCACGAACGGGGGCGGCCAGCGCCAGCCGGTCCAGCCGCTCGCGCAGCAGGGCTGCGAATTGCCGGGCCTCCCGTCCCGCCCGGCGTGGCCTTAAGCAAACCCGCATCGGCGCGGCGCGGGCATGCCGCAGTTCGAGTTCCAGCCCGGCGGCGACGGCATCGCGGCTCCTCAGGAAAGCCTCGAATTCCGCCAGCAGGGCTTCGACCAGCGGGAAAACCTGGGTCAGGTCTTCGGTTTCCATCGCCAGTTCGCGCTCGGCGCGGAACCGGGGTGGGGCATGGAACTGCCGCAGCGGCTGCGGCCGGCTGCCCGCGGCCTCGTCCAGCCGCCGCAGCAGATCGCGGCCGTAGCGGCGCGCCAGGCCATCCCGCGGCATGCGCCAGAGATCGCGCAGCACCCGCAGTCCGGCACGGGCCAGGCGGCCGGTGAGCTTATCGTCGATGCCCAGCGCGGCGACGGGCAGGTCGCCCAGCGCGGAACGCAACGCCCCGGCCTCGAGCACCGGCGCCGGGAACCCTGCCCGCGCCAGCAGCCAAGCCGCCGCGGGCGTCGGTGCCAGACCGCATTGCACCGCGTGGCCCTCCGCCGCGCTGGTTTGGCACGCTTTTTCGGCCAGCGCCTCCGGCCCGCCGAACAGCCGCAGGCTGCCGCGTACCTCCAATTGCAGGGTAGCCGGGAAGTCCAGGCTGATCCAGGGGGTGAATCGCAGGCAGCGTTCCGCCAGCCGGGAAAGGGTACGCTGCTCGGCCTCCGGGTCACGGTTCACTGGCGTCAGCCCGGGACAGAGCGCCTGGGCTTCGGCCAAGGCCATGCCGGGGGCGACACCTTGCGCTTCGGCTGCCGCCGAAGCACTGTGAACCCGGAGCCGGCCGCCACCGGCTTCGGTGACGGCGAGCGGTTCGGGCGCCGCGACCCCCAAAGCCTCCAACGCAAGCGCGGGGAAATGCAGCGCCAGCCAGAGCGGCGCGGCCTCGGCCGCGGGGGCCTCGCATGGTGGTTCCGCCGGGAGAGAGGGGAAATGATAAGCGCGCGCCAGGGCCATGGCGCCCTCACAGCATCAAGCGGACACGCGCCCCGCCGAAGCCGCCGCGGGCCTTGAGTATCCGCAGTTCCAGCCCGGCTTCGCAGACCTCGAGGCTCAGACGCAGTGCCGCCGCCGTGCCGCCGGCAGCGCCGTCGGAGAACAGCATGCCGAGCGCGCCGCTTTCCGCCGCCGCCAACTGCAGACGGCGCCAGGCGGATGGCGGCAGCGTCCGGGGCCAGGCCAGCACCAGACCGGTCTCGGGATGGCGCAGCAGCAGTTCCAGCGCCCAGCCCAAATCTCGCCTGCGGTCCGCGACCGACACCACCAGCATCCGCCCGATCTCGACCCCGGCCTGGACCAGCGCCGGCGCATAAGGCTCGAACGGCGGCGCGACCCACACCAGCCGGCGGCCGTCCCCGGCGATGCGCCGCATCAGCGGCAGCAGCAGCCGCAGTTCGCCGATGCCCTGGAGCGGCGCGACGATCTCGGTCAGGGCACCCGCCGGCCAGCCGCCGCCCGGCAGTGCCGCATCCAGCGCCGCATGACCGCTGGGGATGACCGGCGCCCGCCAGGCTGCCGGCCGGCGCCCGCGCCAGACCCGCGGGTCGCGGTCCAGCAGCTCGGCCAGTGCCTCCGCCTTCCCGGCCATCAGTCCACCCGGGTGCGGATCACGCCGACCACGATGCCCTCGATGCAAAGCGGCTGGCGTTCCAGATCGACGGCGATGACGGAAAACTCGGGATTGGCGGGCTCCAGATAGCCCACGGCGCCTTCCAGCCGCAGGCGCTTCACGGTCACCTCGTCGTGGAGGCGCGCCACCACGATCTGGCCGGAGCGGGCTTCCTGCGCCTGCTGCACCACCAGCAGGTCGCCGTCGATGATGCCGGCGTCGCGCATGCTCATGCCCTGGACCCGCAGCAGATAATCGCCCTTGTGCTCGAACAGCTCCGGCCCCAGCCGGCAGTGGCGCTCGACCTGGGCCTCGGTCATCAGCGGCCGTCCCGCCGCGACCTTGCCGATCAGGGGCAAGCCGGGCTCCTCGGCCTTGGCGAGCAGGCGGATGCCGCGCGAGGCGGAAGGGATCAGCTCGATCACGCCCTTGCGCTCCAGCGCGCGCAACTGCTCGCGCACCCCGTGGGGCGAATTGACCCCGATGGCGCGGGCGATCTCGGCGATGGTGGGGGGGAAACCTTCGTCTTCCACGCTGCGGCGGATGCAGTCCAGGATTTCGCGCTGGCGGACAGTCAGGGGCTTCATGCTCGGCATACGAATACTGTTTTTATGAACAGTATTCGATCAGACCCCGTCCCGTCAACCGGCCGGCGGTCCACCCCGGCGTTCAGGCTATTGCCCCGCTCATTGCGGCATACGCCGCAGCCGGCGGGAAAGTCATACAGCCATCGCGTTGATTCAGCATTTACTCCATGCACGCACCAAAGCTTTCATACCCCGGCAATGATGTTGGCATAATGTTTTCATGCTCCCAGGAGCATTTTCCCTAATCACACACGAAATCGGAGGTATTCATCATGCTCGTAGGTGCTCTCGCTGTATTCACACTCGTCGCCCTGATGGGGCTGGCCATGATCTGCGACGTCTGGGCCGGCCGCCCCGTGGGCCCCGCCTATCCCATCGTGCACGGCGTGGCCTCGCTGGTCGGTTCCGCTCTCGTCATCGTGGCCGCCCTGGCAGGCGACACCCGCCTTTACCTCAACATCGGCATGGCCGTCGTGATCATCGGCTTAGGGCTCCTGATGGGGCTGACCGCCAAGAAAGGCAAACGGGTACCGCGCGCCGTGCTGGTGGCCCACGTAGGCCTGGCGGTCACTTGCTATCTGGCTCTGGGCTTCTTTGCGTTCAATCCGAGCGCAACCCTGATCTAAGCTCCCCCCTCGCAGAACGCGCCATGCGTTCCTGAAAACCGCAATCTCCCTCATCGACGCTCGGCAACCGGCACCCCAGGGGCACCGGTTGCCTTTTCTTGCCCTCCCCTCTCTCTGGCCAACAAGGCATTTACCTCAGCCGCTTGGTGATTTCACTTACCACCACCGCCATCAGAGCCACCCAACACCTTGTTAATAAAAACAAAAGTGTTTGGCACGCGAGATGCTTGAAGAGTCAACAACCGTAGCGGTGCCCTCTTTCCCGCGGACGTGAAGACCGCCAGGCAGTCAGGGGCACCGGCTCGGAGACACCGATTTCCAAAGACCGGCAGGCTTCATCTTCAAGCTCCGATATGCGCACGTCCTCTTCAACGACCCGGCCCTTCATCGCCCTCGCGGCGGCGTGGGCCGGGTTCCTTTTCGAGCCCACTTCATACGCGCAGCAGCCGGACGCCCCGTATGCCGTGACCTACCCCATCATCGCCGGACTGAACGAGATTCAAGGCCTGGATGTCGCGGTCGACGGCCGGTCCATCCACGCCCTGCTGGTGGAGAAGCCGGCGGACGGCGGCCGCTCCCGCGTGGTCCACGTGCATTCGGAGGACGGCGGGCAAACCTGGACGCCGCCGAATTTCCTGAACCGCCCGGACGACCCGCCGGTCATCGCCCGGCCTGGCAACGACGCGCGGCTCGCCGTCAAGGGGAAAGACATCGTGGCCGCCTGGCAGACGCAAGGGGAACTGCCGGGCACCGGCCCGATGCACATCGTCGGCTCGCGCGACGGCGGCAAGACCTGGACGCGGGGCGGCAATCCCGCGACCGGAGACACCCTGAAAAACCAGGCCTACCTGTCCCTGGTGGCCGATCCGGACGGAGCGTTCCATCTGGCTTGGCTGGACGACCGCGAGGAAACCGGGGATACCCAGGGGCTGCGCTACGCCAGTTCGAAAGACGGCGGATTGCACTGGAGCCCCGAAGCCACCCTGGACCCGGCGGTCTGCACCTGCTGCTGGAGCCGGCTCGCGGTTCTGCCGGACGGCACGCTGTCCGTGCTGTACCGCGACGCCGATCCGCGCGACATGAAGCTTTTCCTGCGCCCTGGCCAAGCCGGAGGCTGGCGGCCCGCCGGGCCGGTCGGCGCCTTCGGCTGGCATTTCACCGGCTGCCCCCACTGCGGCGGCGGACTGGCCGGCAGCAAGGCCGGGAACGGCCGGGCGACGCTGCACAGCGTGGTCTGGACGGGCAAGGAAGACTCGGCCGGCCTGTTCTATCTGAAGTCGGCGGACGCCGGCAGGAACTGGTCCGCACCCCGGAAAGTCGGCGACGGCCAAAGCCGCGACGGCGACATCGCGGCACTCGACCAGGGAACGCTGGCCATCGCCTTCACCCGCAGCACGGCGGCCGGCACCGCCGTCCAGCTCATGCAGTCCGGCGACGACGGCGTTCACTGGTCGGAGCCCACTCTCCTCAGCGCCGAGCCCGCCAAGGCCCGGCACCCGAGAATCCTGGCCACGCCTTTCGGATTCCGGGTGTTCTGGACCGAAACCCGCCCCGATGGGCGGAAAACCTGGGCCGTCGCGGCCCCGAAAACCGAAACCAAAACACGACGAGATTCATGAGAAAACCCATCCCATCCCTGGCCGCGATCCTCGCCGGCCTGGCCTTGGCCGACGCGGCGGGAGCCGCGAACGCCGCGGAAGACGGCGCGCTGGCCGCCGCCAATCCTTTCCTTGCCCGGACGGTGGACACGCCCGTCCATCTGGCCCACGCCATCCTGGTCAAGGCGATACCGGACCGGGACGCCACGGTCACCGACGTGCCCGAGGAGGTCCTTTTGACCTTCAACGAAGGCGTGGGCAACGACTTCCTCGCCCTGGCCGTGGTCGACGGCGAAGGCAAGCGCGTCGACAACCACGACGCCAGGCTCGATTTCACCGACCGCTCCAAGCTGCGGACCTCGGTTTCCAAGCTCAACCCCGGCCGCTACATGGTTCGCTACCGGGTGCTCTCCGCCGATGGCCATGTGGTCAGCGGCAAATATTTCTTTCAAGTCCAGAACCGCTGAAGGAGGACCGCTCCCATGACGCATCGTTCCGCATTTCTCTGCCGCGCCGCCGCGGTCCTGATCGGCCTGTCCCTGACCGCCGGAGCGGCCTTCGGCGCGGGCGCCCCCCGCGACACCAGCAATGGCCGGCAGATGTACCAGGGCGCTTCGATGAACTGCCTGGTGGCCAACGACTTCTACGCCGTGCATTTCACCGCCATGCAGGAAGGCCGCTACGAGAACGAAAGACATGAATTCACGAAATACTGTCAGGAGATTCCGGGCACCGGTAAGACCTATCTGAGCATCGACCTGCTGGACCGGGACGTACGAAACGCCCCGGTCGCCCTGCGGGTGGTCGAGGAAGACCTGGGTGAAGGCGGCCAACTGCCGAAGGAGAAAAGCACGCTGGCGGAAGTGCCGGCCAAAATCTACAAGAATGGCACGGTGGAAACCTACGCCAACATCACCCAGCCGGGGCACTATGCGCTGATCGCCGTCATCGGCGACGGGGTCGTGACCGAGGACGACCGCCTGCGGGTTCCCTTCAGCGTCGGCATCCCCTCTCCCGCCCAGCCCAACCGCTGGCCCGGCGCGCTGGCGGCGCTGATCGGCGGCATCGTGCTCGCCACGCTCTGCTATGTCGCCTACCGCAATCTCGGCCTGCGCCGGCCCACCAACGCCGTTGCCGCCGGCACTGAGAAAGCGCCGCGCCGCTTCCCGATCTGAACCCAGTCCCTCCGATGATGGACCATCGCCGCACCCGTCAAGGCTACGCGCTGTGTCTGTTGCTTGCTCTGGCAGCCGAAAGGACCGCGTTCGCGGATTGGGCAGGGTTCGCCCAATACGGCGCGGTGGCGGAAATTTCGATCGAGCCGGGCGCGGTCGACATGGACATCCGCATCAAGGAAAGCGTGTTCACGAATCCGGCCGAAACCGGTGGCGGCTCGCTCGTCCCCGGACTGCTGCGGCTGAAGGACGAGAACGGGCACATCGTCGAAGGCAGGATGGAATCATTCAACGGAGCCGGCGCCGTCCAGGGCAAGGCGGATGCCCCCTATTTCGAAGCCAGGGTGCATTTCGACGTCGGCGGGAAACCCGACACCCTGACCCTGGTCCCCGCGCCGCAGCCCGGCCAGAAGCTCGGCGTCGTGGTCAGCCACCGCGGCGTGCCCCTGGCCGACCTCGGCGCGCTCGAGGCGCCCGCCCGGCTGACGCTGGACTGGAACGACCCCTGGCGCTCGCGCTTCGACGCTCCCGGCCGCATCAGGCGCCACAGCGCCCCCCGTTCCTTCCTCTACGTCGAACCCTACGAGGTCCGGCACGAAGTGCTGCTGCGGCTCGACGACCTGGCGCCGTATCTGCGCTTCAAACCCAAGGACCCGCAAAATCTCAGCGCAAGCGAACGCGAATTCTTAAAGCAGGGGGCTGGCGATTTCCTGCGGACGCGCAACCCGGTCCGGATCAACGGCGCCGCCGTGGAACCCCAGATCGACCGGGTGGAATTCCTGTGCTTCGGCCGCCAGGGCATGCGGAAAGCCGGCGACTCCGAGCCTCTCTACCCCGCCTCGGCGCTGGTCGGCGCAATCCTGGTCTACCTCACCGAAGCGCCCGCCGAAACGGTCGACCTGCAATGGGAACTGTTCGACCCCGGCCTCGAGCGGCGGCCCGTGACGCTGTTTTTCGGCAAGGAATCCTTCGAATTCGAGGCCACCCCGCGCGATCCGCTGTTCCGCTGGTCGTCGGAAGAAGCCTTGGGGCTGACGCCCGAAGTCGAACAACCGGCAACGGCGCTGGCCGCCGATGACGAGCGCAGCCTACCGGCCATCCCCCTCCAGGCCGCGGCCGTGGCCTTCCTGGCCGCGGCATGGCTCGCCCGGCGCAAGCATCCTGTCCTGGCCGGTACCGGCTTGGCCGCCGCCGCCGCGATGCTGTTTCCGCAGACCCTTGGCCTGATCGGACAGCCGGCAGCCAGGACCGAGGCTTTCCCGCGCCCGCAAGTCCAGACCCGTTTGGAAGCCCTGCTGCACAACGTCTACCGCGCCTATGCCCTGCGTAGCGAAGAAGCGAGCTACGACCGCCTGGCGATGAGCCTGGACGGCCCGCTGCTGGAAGACGTCTATCTCCGCCAGCGGCGGGCGGTCCTGGCCCGCAATCAGGGACTGGGCGGCGAAGGGCGGGTCAGCCGCATCGAAGTGCTGGGAGACGGACTCGCCACCCGGAAGCTCGGGCCTTCCCGCTTCGAGGTGACGGGGCGGTGGATCGCCCACGGCACGGTCTCCCACTGGGGCCATTCCCATGACCGCCACACGCTGTATGCCGCCCGCATGGTGCTGAACATCGCCGAAGACGGCACCTGGAAAATCACCGCGATGGACCTTCTCGAAGGTCGCCCCTCGGCACCCTCCGCCCGTTCATGATCGACATCGAAAACCTGAGTTTCCGCTATCCCGGCAGCGGCTTTGGCGTCGCCTTGCCCGCCTTGCGCATCGAACGCGGCGCCAGGGTCGCCATCATCGGACCCAGCGGGGCGGGGAAAACCACCCTGCTGAAACTCATCGCCGGCATTCTGGCTCCAGACACCGGGACCGTCCGCGTGGACGGCGTCACCGTCAGTGCACTGGATGACGGCGCGCGGCGGAATTTCCGGATTTCCCGCGTCGGCTTCGTGTTTCAGGAACTCGAACTGCTCGACTACCTCAGCGTGTTCGACAACATCGTGCATCCCTACCGGATCAACCGGGTGCTGAAGCTGGACCGGCGGGTGCGGGACAGAGCCCGCGAGCTGGCGGAACAGACCGGCCTGGCGGACAAGCTCGCCGCGCTGGCGCGGGAGCTGTCCCAGGGCGAGCGGCAAAGGACGGCGGTTTGCCGTGCGCTGCTGACCGAGCCGGGCCTGGTGCTGGCCGACGAGGCGACCGGCAACCTCGATCCGGCCAACAAGCTCAGGATCATCGAACTGCTGATCCGGGCCGCGGAGCGCAAGCGGGCCACCCTGCTGGCCGTCACCCACGACCACGAACTGCTGCCGCTGTTCGACCGCGTCATCGACATCCGCCAACCCCAGGTCCAGCAAGCAGAATAATGAGGCACGATTTCTACCTGGCCTGGCGCTACCTGCGCCACCACCGGACGCGGACGCTGATCCTGGTGCTGTGCCTGAGCCTGATCGCCGCACTTCCGTTGGGCCTGCACCGGGTCCTGGACGCGGGCGAATACTGGATGACCCGCCGCGCCGAGGCCACGCCGCTGCTGGTCGGCGCCCGCGGCAGCTCGGTGGACCTCACGCTCGGCGCGCTGTATTTCAGCGAGGCCGGCGTGCCGGCCATCCGCATGCAGGAGGCCGACCGCATCGCCGCCACCGGCTGGGCCGACCCGCTGCCCCTCTATGCCCGCTACCGCGTGCAGGGCCAGCCGCTGGTCGGCGTCACCCTGGACTACTTCGACTTCCGGGGACTCGTACCGGCGCAGGGCGAACTGCCCGCGATTCTGGGAGACTGCGTCCTCGGCGCCGACGCCGCCGAGCGCCTCGGGCTCGGACCGGGCGACACCCTGGCATCCACTTCGGAAAACGCCTTCGACCTCGCCGGCACCTATCCGCTCAAACTTCATGTCACCGGCGTGCTGGCGAAGGCGCGTTCGCCGGACGACCATGTCGTCTTCGTCGATCTCCAGACCGCCTGGGTCATCGACGGCCTCGGCCACGGCCATGCGGAAACCCAGATGGCCGCCGCCCAACCCGATTCCCCTTTCGGCCCCGCGACCGTCCGCCGTGCCGATGCGGGCCTCCTGACCTACACCGAGATCACCCCCGAGAACCTGGGTTCGTTCCACTTCCACGGCGATCCGGCCACCTACCCGATCAGCGCCGTGATCGCCCTGCCTCACGACGTCCGGTCGGCGACCCTACTGCGGGGGCGCTACCTGGATGAAAAATCGGAGACCGAGATCGTCCGCCCGCTGGATGTGACCCGCGGCCTGCTGCAGAACATCTTCCGTGTGGGTGCGCTGTTCGACGGCATCCTGCTGCTGGTGGGCGCCATCGCCTTCCTGCTCGTCGCCCTGGTGTTCGCGCTGTCACTGCGCCTCCGGCAACGGGAAATCGAAACGATCTACCTGCTCGGCTGCGCCCGGCTCGCCGTGCTGCGCCTGCTGTTCGCGGAGATTCTGCTCATCGCGCTGTTCGCGGGCGCGGTCTGCGCCGCCGTGCTGGCCGCCGCCGCCCCCTATGCCTCCGATCTTGCCCGCCATTTCATCCTGAGTTGAAAACCGCCATGCCGACATTCCGGATCCTTTCCTTCGTCCTCGTCCTGCTCGCCGCCGCCTCCGCCTGGGGCGCGAGCGCCGTCGGCGAGCACAAGCTCAGAATCGTCGCCTCGAACTATCCTCTGGCCTACTTCGCCGAACGGCTGGCGGGCCCTTGGGCCACGGTCACCCTCCCGGCGCCGGCGGACGTCGACCCGGCCTACTGGCGGCCGGATGCGAAAGCGGTCGGCGCCATGCAGAAGGCCGACCTGATTCTGCTCAACGGCGCGGACTACGAAAAATGGCTGGCGCACGTCGCCCTGCCCCGCCTGAAACTGGTGGACACCTCGGCCGGCTTCCGCGACCGCTTCATCCGCATCGAGAGCGCGGTGGTACACAGCCACGGCCCCGCCGGCCAGCATTCGCACGAAGGCACCGCCTTCACCACCTGGCTGGACTTCGATCAGGCGGCGCAGCAGGCCGAGGCGGTCGCCAAGGCGCTGATTACCAAACGGCCCGAACTCAAGACGGCCGTCCTCGACGGGTTAAAGACGCTGCATGCGGACCTGGCCGCGCTGGACGGCGAACTCAAGCGGATCACCGCCGCCAAACCGGGCCTGCCCCTGATGGCATCGCATCCGGTTTACCAGTACCTCGCCCGCCGCTACGGCCTGAATCTGAAAAGCGTCCACTGGGAGCCGGGCGAAATGCCGCCGGAAACGGAATGGACCGGGCTGGACAAGACCCTGGCCCGCCACCCGGCGAAGACCATGCTGTGGGAGGGCCGGCCGGCCGCCGCGGTCGCGGAGGAGCTGAGTGCCAGGGGCATCGCCAGCGCGGTTTTCGACCCTTGCGCCAACCGGCCGGAATCCGGGAGTTTTCTTGCCGTCATGAGACAGAACATCGAGAATCTGAAGACATCCTTCCAGCGCCGATGAGAGGCCCATGCTGTATTACGCGGTGAAGCTGGCGGTATCGCTCCTGGCCCTGATGGCGATTACCGAAATCGCAAAACGCAGCACCGTTTTCGCGGCCCTGGTCGCATCCCTCCCCCTCACCTCCCTGCTTGCCTTCATCTGGCTGCATTGCGACGGCGCGCCTCCGGGCCAGATCGCGGAACTTTCCTCCCGCATTTTCTGGCTGGTGCTGCCCTCGCTGCTCCTGTTCCTTCTCCTGCCTTTGCTGCTGAAACACGGCCTGGGCTTCTGGACCAGCCTGACCATTTCCTCGGCGCTGACGGCTCTGGCCTATCTCGGACTGATGATGCTGTTACGTTTTTCCGGCGACAGGCTCTGAGCCATCCTGTTTCCGGATTACGCTCCCTGATACGGAAGCCCCCTTCGCGCAGTCATTTCTCCATAGCATTCGTGCCGCGTCGCGCAGGCGAACGGACGTCCTGGACGATACGATTCCAGGCCCGGAACGGCTATGTGATTTGATATATCCATCGAGGGATTTAACGCAGTCGGCGGAACCCGGACGTCGGTGACTGGCGAACCGGGCGCAGGAATCGCCACGAATACTCGTGATCGAGCTCTCTTCGATTTTTCCGTCACCTATCGATGCGGGAGAACGCCATCCCGGCAGCCATGGCATATCACACTGATTTCAATGGATGATTCTTATATGGAAAATCGCCGAGCCATAATCCCTGCCGCAGCTCCAAACTCACTCCACGATATTCCGGTCAAGCCGCATCCATATGGGCACGGGTCTTGCTGTTATTTATATGCTGAATCTCCTAGGGCGCCCGGTTCGGGATTTGAAGCACAGCCGCCAGGTGGCGATTTTTGACGCATGCCTGGCGGATTGACGCGGAGAAATCCTAGGGACATGGACGCATTCCGATACCCGCCGCTCGCGGCGGGCCTTTTTGCGCGCCCATGAAGATTCGCTCCACCAAAAGCATGCGCCCGGCTGGTACCTGAAAACCGGGCGGCATCCGTAATCCCTCACAAATAAATACAGTAAGGAGTCTTGAATGAACAATTATGGCCTTCGCCGCGTCCTGCTCGCTTCATTCCTGGGACTGGCAGCCGGCGTCAGCTTCGCCGGCGGGCGCTATGCCGACCCGCCGCCGAATCTCGTCGAAGTTCTCAACGCCAGCAAGGCGGCACTGGAGGCTGCAAAGCAATCCAACAAGGATTTGTGCCTGGAGAACGCCAAAAAGGCGAGAAAACTGGCAATCGATTCCTACAAGGAAAAGAGCACCATGCCCATGCAGCTTTCCAGCAGCCGGTTGAAATCGGTGATCGGCTCGCTCGAGGCCGGTCAGGTCGCGGAAACGGTAGCGCCGCTGGAAGAAGTGGTGAAAGAAGTGGGCGACGAAGTCGACTACTACAAGAAGGAAGGGAAGCTCTAAAAAATCCCAATAACCGATGACATGCGCCGCTTCGCCCCCAAAGGCGGCGAGGCGGCGTACGCCTCGCCCCATTTCCTTACCGATCCGAGTCACCCATGACACCCTACAGGAAAATCGCGATCATCCTCCTTGGAGCCGCCTTGTTGTCCGGTTGCGGCAAGGAAGGTCCGTTCGGGAATACCCCGGGGCCCAAGAAGCCGGAATGGATGAAGTCGAAGGAAGAGACGCCGGCGCAACCCGGCACTGCCCCGCAGAAGTAACTCCGAAGTCCCGCCCCCGCCGACTCATCAAGGGGCGGGCTGCCGCGTCATACTCTTCGCGCCTGCTCCGGGGGATACCGGAACTTCCCGCGTTCCGCGCAGGATGCGTCCGAGATAAGAACAAGTCGACAGATACGACAAGACACCATGCAAGCAAGAAAAATCATCACGCCGCACCGCGCGTCGGAATCCTCTGCAGGCGGGGACGTCCGGTATTTCCGGAGCGCATTGCAGGACAGCCGCAAGGTCTGGGCGATCCTGTGCACGCTGGGCGCCACTTGTCCCGACGTCGGTTTCGCCCATCCGCAGCCGCAACCTCCCGCCGAAGCGCAGCCGGAATCGGAAACAGCGGCCGACTCGAAGAGCAGCGAAGCTGACTCGAAGAGCAGCGAAGCTGACTCGAAGAGCAGCGAAGCTGAAACCCGGGCACAGACGGCGACTCCGACCGACTCGAAGGGAAAAGCCAAACCCAGGGCAAGACCGAGATCGAAAAAAGACGACGACGAGAATGACCCACAGCTCATCGAGGAGCCGGCCAGCCTCGAAACGGTGGAGGTGGTGGGGCGCGAAACCGACCTGATCGGCCTGACGCAATCGGCCTCCCAAGGCGTAGTGGGCCAGAACCAGTTCAAGTACCGGCCCCTGCTGCGCGTCGGCGAACTGGTCGAGGTCGTGCCCGGCATGCTGGCCACGCAGCACAGCGGCACGGGCAAGGCCAACCAGTATTTCCTGCGCGGCTTCAACCTGGACCACGGCACCGATTTCGCCACCTGGGTCGACGGTGTGCCCATGAACCTGCCGACCAACGCCCACGGCCAGGGCTACATGGACCTCAACAGCATCATCCCGGAGCTGGTGGACCGGGTGGAATACGGCAAGGGACCGTATTACGCGGAGATGGGCGATTTTTCCGCGGCCGGCTATGCCTACATGCACACCAAGCATCGGCTGCCGCAGGGCTTCGTCAACTTCACCGGCGGCGAATACAACTACTACCGCACGGTCGCGGCCAATTCCAACGAGCTGGGACCGGGCGATCTGCTCTATGCCGCGTCGGTCAACTTCTACGACGGCCCCTGGCAGCGCCCGATGGATCTGAACCAGTTCAACGGCATGCTGCGCTACACCATCGACAAAGAGGACTGGGGCCTGTCGGTGATCGCCAAAGGCTACAACTCGCGCTGGTACGCCACCAACCAGATTCCCGAAGCACTGGTGCTGGAGAATCAGCTCGACCTCTACGGCACCATGAACCGCAGCGACGGCGGCAACACCAACCGCTACAGCCTGTCCACCAACCTCTGGAGCCGGGGCGAATCGTCCAAGAGCGAGGTCAACCTATACCTCGCCTACTACGACCTGGACCTGTACTCGGACTTCACCTATTTTCTGGAGCATCCGCAGCGGGGCGACCAGATCCTGCAAGGCGAGCACCGGTGGTATTACGGCGGCACCGCCTCGCAGACCTGGTTCAACAACCTGTTCGGCACCAACATGGAGAACAGCGTGGGCCTGCAGATCCGCCATGACCAGATCGGCGGGCTGGAGCTGGCCAATACCCAGTGGCGCGAGGTGTTCAACATCGTCAGCCGCGACAACGTGTCCGAAACCAGCATCGGCATGTACTTCAAGAACGAAACCTTCTGGATGGAGAAGTTCAAGACCATCGCCGGCCTGCGCAACGACATCTTCGTCTTCAACGTGGACAGCCAGTTGACACCCCTGAACTCGGGCAACCGCAACGCCAGCATGGTCAGCCCCAAGCTCAGCGTGGTGTTCGGGCCCTGGGCGGACACCGAGTTCTTCGTCAACCTGGGCTACGGCTTCCATTCCAACGATGCCCGCGGCACGGTGGAGAGCGTGAATCCCAACAACGGCGATCCGGCCCATGCCGTGACTCCGATGGTACGCTCCAAAGGCGCTGAGATCGGCGCGCGCACCCAGTACATCCCGGGGCTCAACAGCACCCTGGCCTTCTGGTTCCTGCACACCGCTTCCGAACTCGTGTTCACGGGCGATGCCGGCACCACCGAACCGACCGGCCCCGGCAACCGCTACGGCGTGGAATGGGCCAACTATTACCAGCCGACCGACTGGCTGACCCTGGACGCCGACCTGGCCTTCACCAAGTCGTACTACACGGATCTGCCCAGCGGCGAAAACCGCATTCCCAACTCGGTCGGCAACGTCATCACCAGCGGCGCCACGGTGCAGATGCCCTACGGCTTCTGGTCCACCCTAAGGCTGCGCCACTTCAGCAACGTGCCGCTCAACGAGGCGGGAACGGTGTTTCTGGGCGACACCACCCTGGTCAACTTCGGCCTGGGCTGGCAGGAGGAGAACATCAAGCTGACGCTGGACCTCTTCAACATCTTCGATTCCAGGGCCAACGACATCGCCTATTACTACCAGTACCGCCTGCAGAACCAGCCGCTGGAAGGCGTGGAAGGCAAGACCATCCACCCGGTGGAGCCCCGCATGCTACGCGGGAGCATCACCATCAGCTTCTAGTGTAACGACCTACCATTTCTTTGCCTTATGAGCGGTGGCGATTTGCAGGGGCAAGAAGATCAGCGAAGAGTCGCTATCGCGACGATGATTTGAATCGGGTTTCCGCACCCGAAGGCGGGTTACACTGCAAAACCCATCCATGGGTTTTGCCCTTCGGGCCAGCTTTCAGCTGTCCAAATTCGCTCCTGGCGAATTTGTCTTTGCTCGGCCAAAGACCAGTTTGCCGGGAGCAAACTGGGTCGCACGGAGTGCGCCCGAAGGGTTTGCGGCAGGAAAGCCGCAAAACAGCGTAACCAAAGAAAAGGCCGCCCGACTGCCGCGAGAGCCCCCGAGCGCGGCAAACGGGACTTCCTGGCACCCGAACGTCGATTACTAAGGCGTAGTCGGGGACGTTACGCCAGGAACAGCCCGGTCCGCCAAGTGGCGGCATATCGAATCGCGCGGCTGTTTCAGTGGGGGTGATGCCCGCCGTGGCCCTCGGTCGCGTGCCTGGCGTGATCGCTCAACTGGGCGTCGAACCAGCGGTGGATGGCATCGACCAGGGCGGGATCGTCCGCCGAATATTCGATCTGCGCCCCGCGCTCCAGGACGCTGTACTTGACCTTGAGGCTTCCGGGAGCGGCACGCTTCAGCTCGGCGAGGCCCGGCATGGCTTCGCCGTGAATACGCGCGGGCGCGGAAAAATCACCGTGGGCGAACTTGCCGGCGATCTCGGCGAGATGCTGGCGGATCAGGCGGATCTGCTCGGCGTCCGCCCCTTTCTTCGCCACGACCTGCTGGACGCCGCCTTGCGCCGTCTTGCTGAAAACGTGGGTGGTCTTGTCCAGATCGAAGGGCATGACCCGCGCGCCGCGCTTCGCCACCTCATCCAGCCGCTGCGCGTTCGCCTCCTCCATAGAGGCCGGTATGGCCGTTTTCCCGCCCTCGAGCCGCTGCGTCATATAGAACACCGCATCGGCGACGTCGCGGTCGGAAAGCAGCGGTCTGCCGCCCTTCGGCGGCATCTTGAGAAATCCGCCGCGGGCGTGGTTCTCCATGACGGAAAAGGATTCGAACGAACGGCTTTTCCAGCTCCCCGGCTGGTCCAACCTCGGCGCCCCTTCCTTTCCCTTGTCGTGGCAGCCGGCGCAGGCCGAGCGGTAGACCTTCCCGCCGTGTTCGGCATCGAGTTTGTTGCCCGTGACCGGGGCGGAAGGTTCTCCGGCGAATACGGCGGACGCCGTCAGCAGTACGCAGGCGGCCAGGACGATTCGGGTGTTCATGCGGGCGGCTCCTCGGTTGGGGAAAGTCGAATTGTTGATGATTCGATACGCTGATCCAATGGACAGTGCCCTTCAGGTCTCGTCGGCCCGCACCCAGGTTTCGACCTCGGGCGGACGATAGGCCGCGAAGGCTTCGAGCAGCTCTTCCGGCTGCCGCGCGACCAGCAGCATGGAGCGGTGCAGTCGCCGCATGAAGCCCTCACCCGCCGCGTGCTCCAGGAACGCCACCAGCCGATCGTAGTAGCCGGCGACGTTCAGCAGCGCGCACGGCTTGTGGTGTATGCCGAGCTGGGCCCAGGTCCAGGCCTCGAACAATTCCTCGAAAGTGCCGATGCCGCCGGGCAGGGCGACGAAGCCGTCCGACAGCTCCGCCATCCGGGCCTTGCGCTCGTGCATGGATCCGGTCACCACCAGGTCCGTCAGTCCGGCATGGGCGATTTCCTTGGCGACCAGCGCGTGCGGAATCACCCCGACCACCTCCCCGCCGGCGGCGAGCGCCGCGTCGGCGACCGCACCCATGAGGCCCACACTGGCACCGCCGTAGACCAGGCGGATGCCGCGCGCCGCCAGCAGCCGCCCGAACCGGTGGGCCTCGTCGAAGTATTCCGGCCGCTCGCCGGCGCTCGATCCGCAATAGACACAGACGCTTTTCAGCTCCATGAGTCCTCTCCCCTTGAGGTGGCCAAAACCGCATGATATCGCCTGCACGGCGGGGAAACGGTTAAGATTCGGCTCTTGACGAAAACCTCGAGGAGACCGCATGAAAAGCTACCGCAAGGAACTCTGGTTCAACGTGCCGAACCGTGTCGGCTTCGTGAACATCACCCGGCAGGTCGAAGAATGCCTGCGCGAAAGCGGGGTGCGCGAAGGCCTGGTGCTGGTCAACGCCATGCACATCACCGCCAGCGTGTTCATCAACGACGACGAATCGGGCCTGCACCACGACTACACCCAGTGGCTGGAAAAGCTCGCGCCGCACGAGCCGATCCGCCAGTACCGCCACAACGATACCGGCGAGGACAACGCCGACGCCCACATGAAGCGGCAGGTCATGGGACGCGAAGTGGTAGTCGCCATCACCGAGGGCAGGCTCGATTTCGGCCCCTGGGAACAGATTTTCTACGGCGAGTTCGATGGCCGTCGCCGCAAGCGCGCCCTGGTCAAGATCATCGGCGAGTGATCCTCACCGGCGCTTGACCGGAGCGCGCATCGGCCCCGGATAGTACGGGTAGTAGAACGAGTAGGGGTAGTAGTAATACGGCCATCCCCAGCCGTACCAGGCGTAGGGATACGGGTAATAGCCGGGGGGCTGCCGCTCGGGCCACAGGTGCAGGTAATCGCAGCCGACCACCAGGTAGTCGTATTCGGCCTCGTCGAGCTTCTGGGTGCGTTCGCCGAGCACTTTCCCGGCCACCGTCAGTTCGCGGTCTTTTTCGTAAATGGTCGGATCGACGAAATAGGGGCACTCGGCCAGAAACCGGCCGCCGGAGCTGTCGCTCCGCTCCGGCCGGTCTGCGCTGTCGAGCGACTTCTGGACGACCTCGATTTCGGAGGTTTTGCCGAGATGGCGGGTCTGCACGATGTCACCGCCCAGGATAACCATTCGGTCCCGATACTGCGAGGCGTGCGACTTGAGTTCGACGAAACTGCTCGGCTGTAAGACCGCCCGCTTGCGCAGCGATTCGGGAACCGGACTGGAAGCGCATCCCGACACCAGCCCGACGAGCAAGGCCAGCCCCAGCCCCGCTCCGGCGTGGAACACCGGCCGACATTCGAGTTTTTTCATCATTCTCGGCCCCCTGGTCTGCCGCACAGCTCCCGGGCGGCTCGCCGCCGCCTACTTGCCGGCCTCGATCTTGACCGTCATGAAGTAAATCGCATCCGCGATGTTCTGCTCCGACAACCCGGCCTGCCCCATGGACGGCATGTGGAGAAAGCCATCGCGGACATGGTCCTGCATGAGAGAGGGCCAGAGGATGCCGCGGGACTCCCACTCGTCGACGTCGTCCAGCATCGGCGCCCCTCCCGCCCCCGTATCGTGGCAGCGCGAGCAGTACATGCTGTAGGTGTACATGCCCTGGCGATAGTCGGGCTTGTAGTTCGCCAGGGGCGGCGCTTCCGGCGGAGATGCATCCTTGGCGCAGCCTGCGAGGAGAATCGGCAGGACGATCGGCGAAAACACGGCGGCGGCGGTCTTCATGGGTCTTCCGGATAAAGGTTCCATCCAGGCCGAGTCTAGCCCACACCCCCCACGCCTACAAGACGCGGAAGGCGTCATTCCGGCGGCGGATACGCGATAGAATCCACTTTATGCAAGACAGCTCCCGATCTTCCCGCGCCATCCTCATCACCGGCTGCTCATCCGGCATCGGCCTGTGCACCGCTCTCGGCCTCAAGGCGCGCGGCTACCGGGTGTTCGCCAGCGCCCGCAAGGCCGCAGACGTGGCGATGCTGCAATCGAAAGGGCTGGAAGCCGTGCGGCTCGACCTGGCGTGTTCCGCGTCCATCCGCTCGGCGCTCGAAGAAGTCCTGCGAAAGACGGACGGCAAGCTTTACGGACTGTTCAACAACGGCGCTTTCGGCCAGCCCGGCGCGGTGGAGGACCTCAGCCGGGAGGCGCTGCGCGCCCAGTTCGAAACCAACCTGTTCGGCACCCACGAACTGACCCGCCTCGTCATCCCGGTCATGCGCCGCCAGGGCGAGGGACGTATCCTCCAGAACAGCTCGGTGCTGGGCTTTGCCGCCATGCCCTGGCGCGGGGCCTATAACGCCAGCAAGTTCGCGCTGGAAGGACTCACCGATACGCTGCGGATGGAACTGGCGGACAGCGGCATCCATGTCTGCCTGATCGAACCCGGACCGATCCTGAGTGAATTCCGGGCCAACGCCTACGATCTGTACAAGCGCAACATCGACGCTGAAGCCAGCATGCACCGGGAACGCTACCGGGCCATGGAAGCGAGGCTGGAGAAAAAGGGCGCAGCGGCCCCGTTCACCGAAGGGCCGGAAGCGGTGCTGAAGCGCGTGATCCACGCGCTCGAAAGCAGAAGGCCGAAAGCCCGTTATTGCGTGACTTTTCCGACCTATCTGTTCGCAACATTGAAACGCGTGCTTTCCACGCGCGCCTTGGATGCGATCCTTCGACGGATCGACTAGGAGAAAAAAAGGAGTCGGCCGATAAGCCGGGTTCTGTCGTGGACAGCCATTCATCTGGGACGTACGTCACCGCACGCCTCGAGCGACCTACCCGGGAGCCGTGCGGGCCGCACGTCTGGGCGAACCCAATGCCCCCCTATTTGGTCTTGCTCCGGATGGGGTTTACCCTGCCGCTTGGCGTTACCGCAAGCGCGGTGCGCTCTTACCGCACCATTTCACCCTTACCCCGGACGAACCGGGGCGGTATATTTTCTGTGGCACTTTCCGTAGGCTCGCGCCCCCCAGGCGTTACCTGGCACCCTGCCCTGTGGAGCCCGGACTTTCCTCCATCCCCTTGAGGGAACAGCGGCTGTCTGGCCGACTCCGCGCCTATTATAACGCCGGTACGGACCGCCGGCTCGTTTTGAAACGGCCCCGGGGGAACCCGTCCCCCGGCATCCGTGGGCTTAAGCCCCTGTCCCGGCTATTTGCAGTTGGTCGCCGCTGCGGAACCGGGACCGACGCCGCCCACCGTGGCCTGCGCCAATTGGAAGAACACGTCGGTATTGTCCATGGTGCCGCCCATCAACGCTGCGCCGCGGCCGCAGGCCGAAAGCGGGATGTCGTTGCCGGTGTGGGCCGCAACGGCATCCGGAATCTGCCCGGTGACCAGGAAATTGCCGGCGGTATCGCGCTCCATCGGGCTCCCCGGATAGGCACTCAAGGGAGCCACGCCATTGCCCGGCTGCTGGCTGTCGCGCAACGGCTGCGCATTCGTGCGCCAGTCCTCGTAACGGTCGGCGTTGGCCGCGTAGCCGATCAGCATCTTCTTGTCCGGATCGGTGTCGCTGGGGTAGCCGTCGGTTCCGGAAATGGGATAGTGCGGAAAACCCGCCGCCTCGTAAGTGCCGACGACTCCGTTCCGGACCTGGGCAGCCCCCCCACCCGTCGCAATCCGGGTCTGCAGTTCATCGTCGGTGACGCGCGAGCCGCCGATGACCGCCACCCCGGCGCACTCGTGGTCGGCGGTGACCAGAACCAGGGTGCCGGGATGGGTCCGGGCGTACTCCTTGGCCACGCCGATGGCTTTGTCGAACTCGATCGTATCGAGAATGAAGCGCTCGGTGTCCATGTTATGGGCCTGTTTGTCGATAGACGCCGCCTCCACCATCAGCACGAAGCCCTTCGGGCTGTTGGCGTCGAGCACTTGCAGCGCCTTTTCGGTCATTTCTTCCAGCATCGGCTGATCCGGGAAGCCGTAGTCATCCACCACGGTGGAAGTGCCGCGACGCTTGCCCAGCTTGTCGAGGGCCACGTTCATGTTGGACAGCGAGAACAGGCCCAGCAGCGGCTGATTCGCGCCCGCGGCACTGAGGCTCCCGGTGTCGTACGCATAGTTCCAGCCGGCGGCCTGGAAGTCGCCAATCAGATCGCGGCCCGCATCCAGGGCCCCCGGCGCCGAACCCCAGCCGGCGACGATGTCGGCGGGCAGTTCGTAATCGCTGCTGTTGCTGCGGGCGGAGCCGTTGAAGCTCGCCACACCGCCCGCGTCGCCGCAGCCGGCTTCGCCGCCGTTGCAGGCGGTCGGATTGGGCAGGAACCACTTGCGGCCGCCCCCCATCAGCACGGTCAGGCCGGTGTTCGCCCTGTCGTCGAAGAACTGATCGACGATGCCGGTGCCGGCCCCACGGTTCTGGGTGTGGACCGCCATGGACGCCGGCGTGGCGTCGAATACGTCCGCCGTGGTGACGATGCCCAGTTTCTTGCCCTGGGCGCGGGCCAGGAACTCGGACAGGTATTCGACCCGCGGGTTGTCGAAATTCGCCGTGGTGTCGTCCGGGAAGACGCCTTCCTGATTGTTGTTGGCCTTGTTGCCGGTCACGTAGTTCTGCATGCCGGGGGCCGAGTCGGTCACGATGGAATTGAGGGATGGGGTCATGATATTGGCAGTGACCGGAAAGGTGTCCATCGCCAGCTTGCCCTTGACCTTACCCTGCGCCACGCCGTACTGCATGATGCGGGCCGCGGTGCGGTGGCCCGAGCCCATGCCATCGCCGAGCATGATGATGACGTTCTTGACCTTCACACCGCCCCACGTGATGGGGACGATTTCGAAATTCCCGGTGGCGGTCACCGTCTGCTTGTCGCTTTGGGTGGCGGTCACGGTCAGCGTGCGGATACCGGCCTTGAAATTCGAGTAGCCGCGTACCGAGGCGGCCACGGCGTTCGGGCTCGTCGCGGTGATGGCAGTGGCTGGAACCATGCTGGTCTTGCCACCGGCGGAGGGCGTCACCGTGGCCACGGTCTTGCCGTCGACCTTGAATACGACCGAGGTGATGGTCTGGCCGGCGTCGGGACGGACGGTGGCCTGCAGGTCGAATTTCTGCCCGACGATGAAGCGCGAAACGACAGGGTCGACGCTGCCCGTCCTGAACAATTCACTGGGCGGCGTAAGACGCGATATCGCGGGGGCTGCGTAGGCGTTGGCGGAAATCGCCGAGGCTACCGCGAGAGCGGTCAACGATATACGGCTCAAGGATTTACCAAGTCTCATTGGGGGAACTCCGGTAGTAAGGGAGGTTTTTCAGGGTCTTTGCTGCACACACGCCGGAGCCCGATTCCGTTCAGGCCCCGCTGCTCTCGAGCCAAGCACGCGCCCTTCAGTGGTGATGGGCATGCTCCACGGCGCCCGGCTCCAGGAAGACCGGCACCGTGTTGCCGGGTGCCTTGATCGAGCCGGCGCCGTCAAGATTCAGGCGCGCGTAAGAAACGCGCCCGTTCCGCTCCTCGCGGCTGCCCAGTTCCAGCGTCCCCGTCAACGTCCAGGCGCCGGGACGGTAAGCCAGTATCTTGTTCGCGTTCTCGCCGTCGGCGTGCGCGAACAGCGTGGCCGGCGGCAGATAATCGGCCGGACCATCCGCCAATTCGGCCAGGGTGACGGGGACAGGCGTCAGCATGACGAGGCCCGGAAAAGGCTCTTCCTCCTTGACGAGGTAGCCTTGGACGCGAACCCGCTTGCCCGCGAGCCCGCGGAGCTTGTCCGTAGGCTCGAGTCCCCGCGGTCCTACGGGCAGCTTGAAGAACTCGGACAGCCGCAGCTCGGCGGCCGGAACGGCTTGCGGAGCGGATGCCGCAGCGCGCGATGCGTCGTTCGCAGGCTGGCTCGCACATCCGGCCACCAAGGCCAAGAGCAGCAGAACGCCGCATTGCGCCGGCCTGGGCCGGTCTTCGAGATTTTTCATGCTCCACCGAATCGGGAAATTCAGACACGGATGCCGACACGCGCATTGCATCGGGCACCCTTCCAGCGACGGGAGCCTAGGGAATGAAAGTTATGTTGGTGTGACGTTCCCGTGACGGTTCGGTGGCGATTCCCCGAAAAACGGCGCCGTCCGCGGCCTTGCGCATGACGAGCGGACAAGGCCGGCGGCGTCCGCCCGACCGCTTGCGCACGCATCACCCGCCTCTAGGAGTCTGTCGGACTTTCAGCCCGTCGATCGGTAAAATAAGCTTTTACTGAATGAGTAGTAGGAAAGGGTCGTATGAGCCGGTTCATTCTGGTTGATCGGGAATCGGAACATGACGCAACAGATCGACGATATCCTGTCCGGGTTCGTCCCGGCACGCGCTTCGACCACCGCGCGGTCGACGGCCTTTATTTCGAACTGGAGGGCGGGGTCGAATATATGACCAAACCCGTGGTGCTCAACGAACGCGATACCAAAAGGTATTAGAGTTGCTTCCGTTGAAATAAATGGATTTGTTGTGGTATAAAACAATTAACAACAATCGAATGATGTCAGCCAATGATTTTTGAAAAGTTCATGGAAGAAACCAGTGAGCGTACCGTCAGAGCCCTGATCGGAATGAGTAAGGCGCAATTCGCCAAGCTTTGCCCTATCTTTGAGGAGGCTCATGCGGAGATTCAGCAAGAACGCGTTCAGCAAGGCGAAATAAAACGGGTACCCAAAGGTGGCCATGTGGGCTATCTCGATCGGATAGATAAGAAGCTGTTCTTCATTTTGCATTACCTCAAGACCTACTGTACCTTCGATGTCCTGGGCTTTCATTTTGGCTTCAGCTCGGGACACGCGCATCGCCATGTGGCGCAACTTCTGCCCGTGTTACGGCGCAGCCTGGCGAAACTTGATCTGCTGCCCGAGCGGGAGCTGACGACCCCGGGAGAGATGATGAAGCTGATTGAAAAACATGGAGATATCATCATTGACGGGGTGGAATGCAGTTGCGTCAGGCCGCAGGATGACGATCAGCAGAAAGCCCACTATAGCGGTAAAAAAAACGCCATACGGTTAAAACCCTAGTCATTTCGACCCTGGCACGGCAAATTTTGTTCGTTGGAAGTATCGTGGCCGGCAGTGTTCATGATTATGCGCTGATGAAGCGATGGTTCGATCCTGCCTTATCATGGTTTGACGGTGCCGATGTCTGGTTGGATTTGGGGTTCTTGGGGGCCGCTTCCGATTATGGGAATAAAGCCAGAATTCACCTGCCTCATAAGAAACCCAGAGCCTCCAAGAACAATCCTCATCCCGCGTTGGCAGATCAACAAAGGCGCGAGAACAAAAAGCAAGCGCGAACTCGCATCTCCGTCGAACACTCCATTGGAGGAATGAAGACCTTTCATTGCTTGATGCATCGCATTAGAAACCGACTCAGTCTATTCATAGATAGCTTTTTCGGGCTTGGCGCTGGCCTTTGGAATCTAAAAATTTCTTTGTAATCATGCGGTTATCATCGGAAACAACTCTATTATGTCAACGTGGGGTACCGCTGGGATCTCTGATCCCGCCGCACCCATAACCCCAGACAACCACCATCGATGAACAGCAGCGCAATGACGACCGCATTCGCAGGGAATTCCACTTCATTGGGTCAAGTAAACAAGGACACCGGTTTTTTCGGCAGCTTCCTGGCGGACAAAAAGATTCTCACCTTGTTCGCCGCCATCCTCCTGTTCGGATTTTTCACGAAAATCGCCCGCCTCGAATACCCGCGGGACTTTTATTTCGACGAGGTATACCACGGATTCACCGCGACCGTCGTCCTGCACGGCGACCGGAGCGCCTACGACCCCTGGGCGAAACCGCCGCCGGGCAAGGCGTATGAATGGACGCACCCGCCCTTGTCCAAGCTGATCATGGCCGGAATGATGTCGGTTTTCGGCGAGGACGCCTTCGGCTGGCGCGTCGGCTCGGTCATTTTCGGCACCTTCGCCACCATTGCCGCCGCCGCGCTGGCTTTCGAGCTGTTCGGCTCCCTTCCCGTCGCCGTCCTGACCGCTGCGCTGATGAGCCTCGACGGCCTCCTCCTCAGCCAGTCCCGCATCGCGATGAACGATATTTACTTCATCTTTTTCATGCTGACGGCCTTGATCGGCTACGTCCGCTGGAAAGGCAACGAAACCTCGATCCGCTGGCTGTATTTCACCGGAACGGCACTTGGCCTTGCGCTCGCGACCAAATGGACCACGCTCTACGTATTCCTGGTCCTGGCCGTCGATCTGGGTGTAACGGCGATCCGTGACCGGCGCCTCCCTCCCCTGGCGGCCTGCCTCAACATGCCCGTCGCGCTGGGCCTCCTGCCCATCGCGATCTATCTGTCGTCCTACCTGCAGTATTTCGCTCTGGGCTACCGCTGGCCGGAATTCCTCGAACTGTTCCGCCAGATGTGGTTCTACCATACCGGACTGAAAGCCACCCATGCCGCCCATTCGCAGCCCTGGCAGTGGATCCTCAATCTCCGTCCGGTATGGATGTACGTCGATTATTCGGTGCCCGGAAAAATCGCCAACATTTACAACCTGGGAAACTCGGTGATTTTCTATGGCGGGCTTTACGCCGTTGCCGCCGCGATCCTCAAGAAGGAATGGTACCGGAGCTGGCCCGTGGCGTTCATGATTCTGGTCTATTTCATGCTCTGGCTGCCGTGGACCATTTCGCCCAGGATCATGTTTTTCTATCACTATGCGCCGGCGGTGCCGATACTGTGCATCATTCTCGCCCGCTGGCTCGGCGGCAATCTGGCCGCCCGGGACAAAACCGACCGAATCACGGCGAAACTCATCCTGGCGGCGGCATTTCTGTGGTTCGTCGTGTTCTATCCCGACAACACCGCCATACACGTTCCGCAGGGTTTTGCCGACGCCGTATACTTTTTGGTTCCGGGATGGAAAAACTAAAAGGACAGGGTCAGCCGACCGGTTCCTGGTCGTCGCGCGCGACGACCTCCTGGATGAAATAGCGAGGCCTGCGCTTGGTTTCCAGGTAGATCTTGCCGAGGTATTCGCCGATGACGCCGAGGCTCAGCAGTTGAATGCCGCCAAGCAGGCTCATCGGCAACAGGATCGACGACCAGCCGGGCACGGCCTCGCCGGCGACGAACCGGACCCACAGCACCCAGCAAACCACCAGGAAGCTGACGGCGGAAATGAGAAAGCCCAGGAAGGTAATGACTCGCAGCGGAAATACCGAAAACGACGTGACGCCCTGAAGGGCGAGACCCAGCATTTTCCGCAAAGGATATTTGGACTCCCCGGCGATGCGCTCCGCCCGATCGTAATAGACGGTCGCGGTGTTGAATCCGAGCTTCGGTATGATCCCGCGCAGGAACAGATTGACCTCGCCGAACTCCCTGAGGGCATCGATGGCGCGCCGGCTCATCAAGCGATAGTCGGCGTGATTGAACACCACCTCCACCCCCATCAGCGCCAGGATTCGGTAATACCATTCGGCGGCCCAGCGCTTGAATAACGAATCCGACTTCCGGCTCTTGCGAACCCCGTAGACGATGTCGGCCCCGGCGGCGTGGGCGTCGAGCATGGACTCGATGGCGGCCAGATCGTCCTGCAGATCGGCGTCGATGCTTATGAGGCAATCCCCTCTCGCATGCATCAAGCCGGCGAGCAGCGCGCTTTGATGCCCCTGGTTTCGGGACAGCTTCATCCCCCGCACGAAACCATAGGTCTCCGCCAGGCCGCGAATGGTCTGCCAGCTTGCATCCCGGCTGCCGTCATCGACGAAATACACCCGCGAATCCGGGCCGATTTTTCCTTTGTCTTGGAGGTCCTCCAGCAGGACGGCCAGCCGTCTTGCGGTTTCAGGCAACGCTTCTTCTTCATTGAAGCAGGGCACGACGATACCGAGTGTGCGCATAGCGAATCCATTTTGTCATGTCAGGCGGATTTTCGGACCGGCGGCGCATACGTCCACTTGAGGCTGCCGACGAAATTCCAGAACAGTACGGCGACGGTCGCCGCAATCTGGGACCAGAGATAAGGGAAAGGCGTATAAGTGATTCCGAGGTGAACGATGGCTCCGTTCAACAGCAACCCCATGCCGGCCGTGACGGAAAACCGGAGCGCCGCGACTCGGTGGCTGTTCTTGGCCCTGAACGTCAGTTTGTAATTCAGCCAGTAGTTTACAAGGGCACTCGCCGTGAAACCCAGCGAAGAGGCGAAGGTCACCTGCCACTGCCAGAGGCTGACCAGCGCGACGAGCATCGCATATTGCAAAGCGGTGGCCAGACCGCCCACGAACACGAAACGGAAGAATTTTTTCAGCAGACTTGCTTTGGGCATACTCGTTAAGGTCGCACAGATACCCGGGTTCGGGAAGTTCCCAAGGAGGCTTTGCGGCAACACCCGAAGCGTCTTGAGTGCCGGCATGCGGAAGCTGGA
Source organism: Methylococcus sp. ANG (assembly GCF_040730495.1). Classification (NCBI taxonomy): domain Bacteria; kingdom Pseudomonadati; phylum Pseudomonadota; class Gammaproteobacteria; order Methylococcales; family Methylococcaceae; genus Methylococcus; species Methylococcus sp. ANG. The sequence goes on from NZ_CP160399.1 coordinate 1,112,027, forward strand.
ACGGCCCACCCCGGCGCCGGGGTGGGCCGACAAGGCGATTCAACCCCGATTATCGCCAGCGACCGCTATTTGCACTGCGGGACTCGCTTCACCGAACGGACCGCCGTCTGGCCCTGGACTTCCACCGTGCAGGGTACCGCCCCGTCGGCCAAGGGGACCTTCGCCAGCCATTGGCCGCGCACGTCGGCGAACACCTCGGCGATCGCTGCGTCCGTCGCACCATCCGCCAGCGTGATGGGATCGGCAACCAGCGCTTCGCGTTCGGACTTGCTCAACTGTCCGTCGAACTTGATGCGTCCCGACAGGATGAGTTCGCCCTGATCGGCCAGCCATTGCGCCTTCTGGATGACCAGCGCCCGGATCGAATCGACAGCGGGCACGTCGATGGGGATTGCCTGCACGGTCACGTTGGTCCACCGCGGATCGGAGGACTCGCACTCGTGGCCCGTATGATCCAGGGGACCGCCTGGAAGCCCAGGTCATAGGTCTTGCCCGCATCTTCGGCCTTGGGCGTCCAGGTGAGTGTGGCGACCTGCTCGCGGCTCTCGGCGTCGAACGCGTGGGTCGGTTTCGCTGTCGAGTTCCGGACGACGATGCGTTATGCCGTCTTCCCGTTCGGTTCCGATCCCGGCCGTTTCCCGGTCGGCGATTCCGCGTCCCGGATGAACGGAGGCGTAACAACCATCACGCCATCAGCGCACTCTCCCGGATCCGCTGAATCTCGTCGCGCAGCCTGGCCGCTTCCTCGAACTCCAGGTCGCGGGCATGTGCGTACATTTTCTCTTCGAGCTGCTTGATGAGCCAGGCCGCTTCCGCCGGCTTGGCCACCTTGTACTCGGAGCCGGGTTCGGCGGCGCGGGCCGCCTGCTTTCGCGACCCCACGGCGCCGCCGCCCGGAATGGGCACCTCCAGGATGTCCGTCACGGACTTGGTGATGCCCCTGGGGGTCAGGCCATGCCTTTCATTGTAGGCGATCTGTTTGGCACGGCGGCGCTCGGTCTCGCCGATGGCCTGCTGCATCGACTGCGTCACCTTGTCGGCATACAGGATCGCCTTGCCGTGCAGGTTGCGGGCGGCCCGGCCGATGGTCTGGATCAGCGACACCACCGAGCGCAGGAACCCTTCCTTGTCGGCGTCGAGGATGGCCACCAGCGACACCTCCGGAATGTCGAGACCTTCGCGCAGCAGGTTGATGCCCACCAGCACGTCGAATTTGCCGAGCCGGAGATCGCGGATGATCTCCACCCGCTCCACCGTGTCCACGTCGGAATGCAGGTAGCGCACGGCGACGTCGTGTTCCATCAGGTATTCGGTGAGGTCCTCGGCCATGCGCTTGGTCAGCGTGGTCACCAGCACGCGCTCGCCCTTTTGTACCCGGAGCCGGATCTCCGACAGCAGATCGTCGACCTGGGTCGACGCCGGCCGGACCTCGACTTCCGGATCGACCAGGCCGGTGGGGCGCACGACCTGCTCCACCGCCGCGCCGGCGTGGGCGCGCTCATAGGGGCCCGGCGTCGCGGACACGTAGATGCGCTGCGGCGCCCGCAGCTCGAATTCCTCGAATTTCAACGGCCGGTTGTCGAGCGCCGAAGGCAGGCGGAAGCCGTACTCCACCAGCGTTTCCTTGCGGGATCGGTCGCCCCGGTACATCGCGCCCAGTTGCGGGATGGTGACATGGCTTTCGTCGATGACGACCAGTGCATCGTCCGGCAAGTAATCGAACAGGGTCGGCGGCGGTTCTCCCGGCGCCCGGCCCGACAGGAAACGCGAGTAGTTTTCGATGCCCGAGCAATAGCCGACTTCCAGGATGATCTCGATGTCGAACAGGGTCCGCTGCTCCAGGCGCTGGGCTTCCACCAGCTTGTGCTGGCTGCGGAGATGCTCGAGCCGGTCTTTCAGTTCCACCTTGATCTCTTCCACCGCCTGCAGCAGCTTTTCCCGCGGCGTGACGTAATGGGTCTTGGGATAGACGGTGTAGCGGGCGATGCGGGAGAGGATTTCCCCGGTCAGCGGATCGAACAGCGAGAGCCGCTCGATCTCGTCGTCGAACAGCTCGACCCGCAGCGCCTCCCGCTCCGACTCGGCCGGGTAGATGTCGATCACGTCGCCCCGGACCCGGTAGGTGCCGCGCCGCAGCTCGGCTTCGTTGCGGGTGTACTGGAGCTCGGCCAGCCGCCGGATCAGGCTGCGCTGGTCGATCATGTCGCCGCGCACCAGGTGCAGCACCATCTCGAAATACGAAGCCGGCTCGCCCAGACCGTAGATCGAGGACACCGTGGCGACGATGATGGTGTCGTGCCGCTCGATCAGCGCCTTGGTCGCCGACAGCCGCATCTGCTCGATGTGCTCGTTCAGCGAGGAGTCCTTTTCGATGTAGGTGTCGGAGGCGGGCACATAGGCCTCCGGCTGGTAATAGTCGTAATAGGAAACGAAGTATTCCACCGAATTCTCGGGGAAGAATTCCTTCATCTCGCCGTAAAGCTGCGCCGCCAGCGTCTTGTTGGGCGCCAGAATCAGGGTCGGGCGCTGAACCTGGGAAATCACGTTGGCGATGGTGAAAGTCTTGCCCGAGCCGGTCACGCCGAGCAGGGTCTGGTGCAGCTCGCCGTCGTTCAACCCCTCGACCAGGCGCCGGATGGCCTCCGGCTGATCGCCGGACGGCGCATATCCGCTCCGCAGCGTGAACGGTTTCGATTTCTGTCCGCGCGGCAGTTTCGAGCTTTCCTCGGCCGGCTGGGCGAGGCAATGACCGCTTCCAGGCAACATGGCGTATTCAAACCTCCGGGAGGAAAGTCACTGAAAGGAGAGTTTTCAAGGATATCCGAACCCGGCGCGGCGGGAACCGACACCCTATCGGTAATGACAAATTTTCGGCCCGTGGAGAGTTCAAGGAAAGCCGGCTAACCGGTAACATAACGCCTCGATTTTTCCAGCCAATTCGCGAAACTGATGAGCATACAACTTTCCGACCGCGTCCAGTCCATCAAGCCGTCCCCGACCCTCGCCGTCACCGCCCGCGCCGCGGCGATGCGCGCCGCCGGCAAGGACATCGTCGGACTGGGCGCCGGCGAACCGGATTTCGACACGCCGGACCATATCAAGCAGGCGGCCATCCAGGCCATCGAAAAGGGCTTCACCAAATATACGGCGGTCGATGGAACGCCCGGCCTCAAACAGGCGATCCAGGCGAAATTCAAACGCGAAAACGGGCTGGATTACGCGCTCAAGCAGATTCTGGTGTCCTGCGGCGGCAAGCAGAGTTTCTACAATCTGGCCCAGGCCCTGCTCAACCCCGGCGACGAGGTCGTCATCCCGGCGCCTTACTGGGTGTCCTATCCGGACATGGTGCTGCTGGCCGGCGCCGTCCCGGTGATCGTCGAGGCGGGGCAAGATCAGGCATTCAAGATCACCCCGGCGCAACTGGAAGCCTCGCTGACGGCCAGGACCCGGCTGTTCGTGATCAACAGTCCGTCCAACCCCACCGGCATGGCCTACACCGCGGACGAGCTGGCTGGCCTCGGCGAAGTGCTGCGGCGGTTCCCCGAGGTCGTCATCGCCACCGACGACATGTACGAGCATATCCTCTGGGAAGGCGAATTCAGCAACATCCTTAACGTCTGCCCGGAGCTCTACGACCGGACCGTGGTGCTGAACGGCGTATCCAAAGCCTACTCGATGACCGGCTGGCGCATCGGCTACGCGGCGGGACCCGAGCGGCTGATCGAAGCCATGACCAACATCCAGTCGCAGAGCACGTCCAATCCCACCTCGATCTCGCAGGTCGCGGCCGAAACCGCGCTCAACGGCGAGCAGGGCTTCATCGCCGCCATGGTCAAGGCGTTCAAGGAAAGGCACGACTTCGTGATCGGCAGGCTGAACGCCATTCCCGGCGTCGACTGCCTGAAAACCCACGGCACGTTCTATGTGCTGCCGAATGTCGAAGCGGCGATGGCAAGCCTGAATCTGGCGGACGACCTGGCGCTGTCCGAATACCTGATCGAACAGGGCGGCGTGGCCGTGGTACCGGGCTCTGCCTTCGGCGCACCGGGCCACATCCGCCTGTCCATCGCCACCAGCATGGCCAATCTGGAAAAGGCGATGGAACGCCTGGCGGCCACCCTGTCCAAATGAACGAGAGGCATTGCCGGGGCCTTCCCCGGCAATGCCCTGCCTCGCGTCTTTAGAGCTGCAGGCTCCGCAGATAGGCCTCGAAGCCTGCCCGCAACTCGGCATGCTGCAGGCCCTGCTCCACCGTGGCGATGAGATAGCCGAGCTTCGATCCGCAGTCGTAGCGCTTGCCGTTGAATTCGTAGGCCAGCACCGTCTGTTCGTTCAGCAGCATGGCGATGGCGTCGGTGAGCTGGATTTCGCCGCCCGCGCCGCGCGAGACATTGGCCAGCTTGTCGAAGATCGCCGGCGTGAGGATGTAGCGCCCCACCACGGCCTGGTTCGACGGCGCGTTCTCGGGCCTCGGCTTTTCCACGATCGCTTCGACCTTGTCCAGCCCGGCCTCGATCGGACTGGTCTTCACGATGCCGTAGCTGTGGGTTTCGCTGGGATCGATGCGCTCGATGCCCAGCACCGAGCATTGCCATTTGTCGAACACCCTGACCATCTGTGACAAGCAGCCGCCGTGGTTGTCGCCGTCGATCAGATCGTCGGCGAGCAGCACCGCGAACGGCTGGTTGCCGATGACCGCCTTGGCGCAGGCGACGGCATGCCCCAGGCCCAATGCTTCGGCTTGGCGGATGTAGATGCAGGTGACGTGCGGCGGGATGATGTTCCGGACGATGTTCAGGATGTCGTCCTTGTTGCGCGCCGCCAGTTCGGTCTCGAGCTCATAGGCCTTGTCGAAATGGTCCATGATCGCATTCTTGCTGCGGCCGGTGATGAAGACCATCTCGTCGATGCCGGCCGCCACGGCTTCTTCGACCGCGTATTGGATCAACGGCTTGTCCACCACCGGCAGCATTTCCTTCGGGCTGGCCTTGGTGGCGGGCAGAAAGCGGGTCCCCAGCCCCGCGACCGGGAAAACGGCTTTTCTGATGACTTTTGCCATGATGTCCTACCTTGTCGTTTTCAGATTGATCTTTCCGTTCGTCTCGAGATATTCGAGGATTTGCCCGGCGCAGTCGTCCAGGCCGTGCTCGCCCGTCCGCACCGTGATCTCCGGCTGCAACGGCGCTTCGTAGGGTGACGAAATCCCGGTGAACTCCGGAATCTCACCGCTCCTGGCCTTGCGGTACAGCCCCTTGACGTCGCGCTGCTCGCAGACTTCGAGCGGTGTATCGCAGAAGATTTCGACGAAGTCGCCGGGTTCGACCAGCGCCCGGACCAGGTCGCGGTCGCGGCGGAAGGGCGAGATGAAGGCGGTCAGGGCGATCACGCCGGCATCGACGAACAGCTTGCTCATTTCGCCGATGCGGCGGATGTTCTCGCACCTGTCCTCGGCGCTGAACCCCAGATCCGAGCACAAGCCGTGGCGGACGTTGTCACCGTCGAAGACATAAGTCTTGCAGCCCTGCTCGAACAGAAGCTGCTCGACCCGGTGAGCCAGGGTTGATTTGCCGGCGCCGGACAGCCCGGTGAACCAGAGGATGAAGCTCTTGTGGCCGTTCTGCCGTTCGCGCTGGCCGCGGACCACGGTGGATTGATGCCAAACGATATGGGTGTTCATCGAATACGTCCTTCTCCCGGATCCGGAATGCTCTCCTCGCCGCCTCGGCAGCGCTGGGGCCGCATCATACCTGCTTCACCGCCTCCCAGAAAGCTGGCGCCGGCGGTTGCGCGGCCCACCTTCCCGGCCCCGCGCTTCGCCGCCGAAGCGGCGCTTCGGCGGCGTTTCCGGTGTCACCGGCGGCAGTCCCACGGAACGCAGCAGGCCGTCCAGAGCCTCCCCTTCCAGCTCCACGGAGGCGCCGGCGCGCAGCCGCGGCGGCAGGACGATGTCGCCGTAGCGCACCCGGATGAGGCGGCTCACCACCAGGTTCTGCGACTCCCACAGGCGCCGCACCAGCCGGTTGCGCCCCTCCCGGACCACCACGTGGAACCAGCGGTTCGCGCCCTCGCCCCCCGCCTCGGCGACCGATTCGAAGCGCGCCGGACCGTCTTCGAGCTGCACCCCGTTGATCAGCCTTTCGATGACGGCCTCGCTGACCGTCCCCAGGATGCGCACGGCGTACTCGCGCTCGACTTCGCGGGAAGGGTGCATCAGACGATGGGCCAGTTCGCCGTTGTTGGTCACGAGGATCAGTCCCTGGGTGTTGACGTCCAGACGTCCGACAGCGACCCAGCGCCCCAGCTCCAGGCGCGGCAATTGCGAGAAGATCACCGGACGGCCTTCCGGATCGCGCCGGCTGACCAGTTCGCCCACCGGCTTGTGGTACAGCAGCACCCGCGTGGCCACCTGCAGGCGCTTTTCGAGATTGACCAGATGGCCGTTCAGCATGACCTGATCGCCCCTGCGGTAGCGGTCGCCCAGATGCGCGGGACGGCGGTTGATGAAGACCTTGCCCTCGCGGATCCAGCCTTCGATCTCCCGCCGGGACCCGAAACCGGCGTGCGCCAGTGCCTTCTGGATGCGCTCGCCCTCGCCGGCCTCGGCCGTCTCATGCGTCGGCGCCGACTGGGCCGGGCGGTTCCTCGGGCGGATGGGTTTGGTCGGTTTGCGCGGCGGCAAGGACATTTTCTAACTCCGGTGATGCGGCGAATTCCGGCAGGGCCGGCAAATCCGCCAGGGATTCGAGATTGAAATAATCGAGAAACTGGGGCGTGGTGGCAAACAGCGCCGGGCGGCCGGGAACGTCGCGATGGCCGACCACGGTCACCCACTCCCGCTCGGTGAGCGTCCGGATGATGCCGGAGCTGACCGCGACGCCCCGAATCTCTTCGATCTGGCCGCGCGTCACCGGTTGCCGGTAGGCGATGATCGCCAGGGTCTCCAGCAGGGCGCGGGAATAGCGGCCGGGCCGCTCCTCGAACAGCCTGGAAATCCACGGCGCATAGGCGGCGCGGACCTGGAACCGGTAGCCGCTGGCCACCTTGCGAAGCTCCAGCGGCCGCTCCGAGTATTCCTCCGCCAGGGTCTCCAGCGCCTGCCGGATGTCCTCCGCGGCGGGACGCTCGCCCTCGCCGAACAGAGCCTCCAGCTCGGCCAGAGAGAGCGGCCTTTGCGCCGCGAACAGCGCAGCCTCGACGATGGCTTTGAGGTCCAACTCAGTCACCGCCGGCGACGACCAGGGAGCGCACCCGCACGGCGCCGAGGGGCTCGTCCTGGATGATTTCGATCAGCCGCTCCTTGCTCAGCTCCAGCACGGCCAGCAGCGACACCACCGCGCCCGGCCGCCCTTCGTGCTGCGGGAACAGGGCTTCGAAAGCCAGCGTCGCATCGCCGGCCAGGCGTTCGAGAATCAGGCTCATGCGCTCGCGCACCGACAGCGCTTCCCGGCGGATGTGATGATGGCTGGTGTGGTTCAGGCGTTTCAGGACGTCCTGGAACGCCGACAGCAGATCGTTCATGGCGATGCTCGGATAGACCTTAGGCACCGGAATGTCATCGCTCGCCGCCCCGGTTTCGAACAGGTCGCGCTCCAGGCGGGGAAACTGGTCCAGCCGTTCCGCCGCGGCCTTGAAACGCTCGTATTCCTGCAGGCGCCGCACGAGTTCGGCGCGCGGGTCCTCCTCCTCGGCTTCCGTCTCCTTCGGCCGGGGCAGCAGCACCCGGGACTTGATCTCGGCCAGGATCGCGGCCATCAGCAGGTACTCCGCCGCCAGCTCCATCCGCATGATGTCCATCATCTCGATGTAGCCGATGTACTGGCGGGTGATCTCGGCGATCGGGATGTCGAGGATGTCGAAATTCTGCTTGCGGATCAGATACAACAGCAGATCGAGCGGACCCTCGAAGGATTCGAGAAAGATTTCCAGCGCGTCCGGCGGAATGTACAGATCCTCCGGCAACTGGCTGACCGGCGCGCCCCTGACCAGCGCGACCGGTTCCATGGCTTCCGAAACGGGCGCCGTCCCGGTCATGCGCCTCCGGCCAGGCCGACGACGGTGTAGATCAGATGCTGTACCAGCAGCAGCGGCCCGACCATGATGCGCCCCAAAATGTTCGTATAGATCAGGATCAGCAGTATCCAGAAGCCGTAGGGCTCGATCCGGCTGTACTGGATCGCCGCCCGCAGCGGCAGGAGGGTCGAGACGACCCGGCTGCCGTCCAGCGGCGGAATCGGCAACAGATTCAGCACCATCAGCACGCTGTTGATGGCGATTCCGGCCTTCCCCATCAGCCCCAGGGGCAGAGCCACGTAGTCCAGGCTCTCGGGCAGCTCCATGGCCAGCCGCAGCAGGATCGCCCATCCCAGGGCCATCACCAGGTTGGCCCCGGGTCCGGCCACCGCCACCAGGGCCATGTCCCGCCGAGGATGGCGCAGCCGTCCCCAGTCCACCGGCACCGGCTTGGCCCAGCCGAAGATGAAGCCGCCGAAAGCCAGCAGGAGACCCGGCACCAGGATGGTCCCGACCGGGTCGATGTGCCGCAGCGGATTCAGCGAAAGGCGGCCGAGGCTCTTGGCGGTATTGTCGCCCAGCCTGCTGGCGGCCCAGCCGTGCGCTACCTCGTGGAGGGTGATCGCGAACAGCACCGGCAACAGCCAGACACTGAAACGCTGAACCAAAGTAAGATCATCCATCGTGTGATTAGGCCCGAAAGTGAAGAAGGGACGAAAAAGGCTAGGCGCGCAGGAAGCCGACGCTGCCCTTGCCCTGGCGAACGACGACCGGGAACTCGCCGGTCAGATCGACGATCGTGGTTTCCGCGAAGGGTATGACTCCGGCGGCAAGGATCAGTTCTACCCGCGAACCCACCTGGTCCCGGATGTCCTCGGGATCGCCGAGGCCTTCGGTTTCGCCGGGCAGGATCAGGGTCGAGCTGAACAAGGGTTCGTCCAGTTCGGCCACCAGCAACTGCGAAACGGCGTTGTCGGGCAAGCGGATCCCGATGGTCTTGCGCTTGGGATGCTGGAGGCGGCGCGGCACCTCGCGCGTGGCCTGCAGCAGGAAGGTATAGGGCCCCGGCGTCAAGGTCTTGATCAGACGGAAAGCTTCGTTGTTGATCCTGGCGAAAGCCGAAACCTGCGAAAGATCGCGGCAGATCAGGGTGAAGTTGTGTTCTTCATCCAATTGGCGGATGTTGCGGATGCGCTCCAGGGCATCCTTGCAGTCCAGTTGGCAGCCGAAGGCGTAAGACGAATCGGTCGGATAGACGATCAGCCCCCCCTGGCGGACGATCTCCGCGGCCCGGCGGATCAACCGCTGCTGCGGCGTCTGGGGATGCACCTCGAAATATTGCGCCATGCCGCTAGTGTACTACAGGAGCCGCGGCAGCCGATACGCGGCCAGCGGGCCTCGAACCCCGCCCCAACTCACGGCTTCGACTTCCTGGCGACATCGTCCCGGAGGTAAACCGGCAGCGCCTGCTCCGCCGGGACGCCCCCCCCCACGGCGTGAATCCTGGCGCCCAGGCGTGCGACCGCCGCGGCGCGGGGGAAGCGGCCGCTCGAGACCGAGGCCAGGCGCCTGCCGGCCAGGCCGCTCAGGCAGGCCTGGTAGGTGGCCCAGCCGCTGCCGGTTCCAATGCCAGCACCGTCCGCCGGCGAAAAATCCGCCTGGCCGGGCGGCAGGACACGCTCCTGCCCTCGCAACTCGGGGTAGCCTTCCACATCCCGGCGGTAGACGGCGAAATAGACCTCCGCCATCCGCGCGTCGATACACGGAAACGCGTACTCGCAGCCCTTCTCGGCCATCGCCTCGTCCGCCAGGGCGGCCAGGGTCGAGACCGGCGCGACCGGAAGATCCAGCGCGAAGGCGATGCCCTGCGCCACCCCCGCGGCGATGCGGACCCCCGTGAACGAACCCGGCCCGCGCCCGAAAGCCACGGCATCCACCTGCCCCAGCGCGATGCCGGCTTCCGCGAGCAGCGATTCCAGCATGGGCAGGATCAGCCGGTTGTGCTCCCTGGGCGCCACCTGGTAGCGCTCCAGGATGGCGCCGTCCTGGTAAAGCGCAGCCGAGCAGGCTTCGGTCGCGGTTTCGATGGCGAGTACGATCATGGCTCTGATACTTTGACTTTTCTGCGGTGGCGACCGGCCAGTTTAACCCACCGGCACGACCAGGCCCGAACGAACCTGGACGACACCGCAAGGCGCCGCAGCCGCTATAATCGCGAATCCGCGACAGCCCGAACTCTCCCGATGGACGACGCTCAACTCCTTCGCTACAGCCGCCAGATCATGCTTCCCGAGGTCGACGCCGAAGGCCAGGACCGGCTGCTCGGCGCCAGCGCGCTCATCGTGGGACTGGGCGGACTGGGCTCGCCGGCGGCGATGTACCTGGCCGCAGCCGGCGTGGGCAAGCTGGTCGTGAGCGATTTCGACACCGTCGATCTCTCCAACCTCCAGCGCCAGATCGCTTTCGATACCGCGGACATCGGCCGGGGCAAGGCCGAAGCCTGCACCGGCCGGCTGCGGCGGATGAACCCGGACGTGCGGATCGAGCCGGTTTCCGAACGCCTTTCCGCATCGGCCCTCGAGGAATGGGCCGGCGCGGTCGACGTGGTTCTGGACTGCTCGGACAATTTCGCGACACGGTTCGCTGTCAACGCGGCCTGCGTGGCGACCCGCACCCCCCTGGTATCGGGCGCCGCGATCCGCTTCGAGGGGCAGCTCGCCGTATTCACGCCGGGCGATGGCGTGAACCCTTGCTACAACTGCCTCTATCCCCAGGGCGGCGAGCTGGACGGAAGCTGCGCCCGCAACGGCGTCGTCGCGGCCCTGCCCGGCGTCATCGGCAGCATGCAGGCCCTGGAAGCCATCAAACTGCTTTTGGGTCTTCCCACCGTCCGCAGCAACCGCCTCGTCGTGTTCGACGCACTGCGGCTGGAATGGCACGAAGTCGGGCTGGGGCGGAATCCTTCCTGCCCGACCTGCGGCCAGCGGTGAGCCGTACGGGAGCGCCCGGCTCGTGAAACCCGGCACTCCGCGCCACGGCCGCGGCGCCGTCAGCAACGAGACTTCCCGTTTCTCTGCGACGACCCGGGAAGCGGTGGACGACGGCTGGTTTCCGGAAGAGCCCTCGGCGCTGGCGACTCAGGTCAGCACGGAACACTCGCGTTCCATCATCGCCCGCAACCAGTCGCCCGACATCCCTTTCGAACAGTCGCTGAACCCCTACCGCGGCTGCGAGCATGGCTGCATCTATTGCTATGCCCGGCCCAGCCATGCCTATGTGGGGCTGTCGCCGGGGCTGGACTTCGAAACCCGGCTGTTCGCCAAGCCCGACGCGCCGACCCTGCTCGAGAAGGAGCTGGCCCATCCCGGGTACCGGTGCTCGCCCCTCGCCCTGGGCGCCAACACCGATCCCTACCAGCCGATCGAGCGCGAATGGCGGATCACCCGGCAGGTTCTGGAAGTCCTGCAGCGCGCCCGCCACCCGGTGACGATCACCACCAAATCCGCCCTGATCGAGCGCGACCTGGACATCCTCGGCGAGATGGCGGCGGCGGGGCTGGCCAACGTGCAGGTCTCCATCACCACGTTGGACAAGACCCTGGCGCTGAAACTCGAACCCCGCGCCTCGGCCCCGCACCGGCGGCTGGTGACGGTCGCGCGCCTGGCCGCAGCCGGGGTGCCGGTGAAGGTGATGATCGCCCCGATCATCCCGTGGCTCACGGATAGCGAGATGGAGCGGATCGTGGAGAAGGCGGCGGAGCAGGGAGCGGTGTCCGCCGGCTACATCCTGCTGCGGCTGCCGCGGGAAGTCGAATCCCTGTTCGCGGAATGGCTGGACGCCCATTACCCGCTGAAAGCCGCCCACACCCTCAGCCTGGTCGCACTCGCCCACGGCGGCAAGATTTATGATTCCGGCTTCGGCCGGCGCCAGGTCGGCAGCGGCGAATACGCGGGTCTCCTCGCCCGCCGCTACCGCCTGGCCCTGAAACGCCATGGTCTGGCTGCCGAACTGCCCGGCCTGGTCGGTGGCCTTTTCACGCCGCCGGGACAGCGGCAACTGGAGCTGTTTTAGACTTCTACCCCCGGTATTTTCAAATTTTCAGGCGGTATCCCACCCCCGACTCCGTGATCAGATACTCCGGCTTGGCCGGATCGGTTTCGAGTTTTTGCCGAAGCTGGCTCATGTAGATACGGAGGTAATGCGAATCCTCGACATGCGACGGCCCCCAGACCTCCACCAGCAACTGGCGGTGGGTCAGCACCTTGCCCGCGTGGCGCGCCAGCGCGGCGAGCAGACGGTATTCGGTGGGGGTCAGGCGTATCTCCCGCTCGCCGACAGTCACGGTGCGCCGAAGCAGGTCGATCCGCAATCCGCCGCTGGCATATCCGTGGTCCGGGGAATTCGCGGCGCCGGTTGCCGAATGCCGGAGGGCCACACGTATTCTGGCAATGAGTTCGCCGATGCCGAACGGCTTGGTCAGGTAGTCGTCGGCGCCGGCATCCAGGGCTTCGATCTTGTGCTCTTCCGTACTGCGGGCCGAAAGCACGATGATCGGCAGCATCGTCCACTCCCGCAGCGCCTTGACGACCTCGACACCATCCATGTCCGGCAATCCGAGGTCGAGAATGACGACTTCCGGCTTGCGCATCCCGGCCTCGATGATGCCGCGGTTGCCGGTATCGGCTTCGAACACCTGAAAACCGTGGCTGCGCAGGCTGGTACGCAGGAACCGCCGCATCTGCGGATCGTCCTCGATGACCACGACGACGGGATTCGGTCCGGACACGGGCTACTCCGCCGGCTCGGCTTCCGGTTCGATCCGGGGCGGCGACTCCCGCAGGGGCAGGACGATCGTGAATACCGCCCCGCCCCCGGCCCGGTTCCTGGCGCGGATGTAGCCGCCATGCGCTTCCACGATCGCCCGGCAGATGGCGAGTCCCAGGCCGACACCGCTTTGCGGCCCTTCGTGGTGGACCCGGTAGAATTTTTCGAAGATCAGCTCCTCCTGGCCTTTGGGAATTCCGGGCCCGCGGTCGGCAACCGTGATCGTCATCGTGAACGGCGTGGCCTCGGCGGCAATCTCGATGGGACTGTTTTCCGGCGTGTAGCGGATGGCGTTTTCCAGCAGGTTGGCCAGCACCTGCTCCAGCATCACCGAATCCACGTAGACGAACGGCGTTTCCGGCGGCAGGCGCACCGTCACCGAACGCTGTTCGAGCTGCTTCTGCAGGCGCGTCAGCACGGTGCCGACGATTTCCTCCAGGATGTGCCACTGCAGATGGAGCTTGACCACCCCGGCGTCGAACCAGGCCATGTCCAGGATATTGTTCACCAGGCTGGCCATGCGGCGGGCCTCGTCGTAGATCGCCCGGCTGAGCTCCCGCCGGTCCTCCGGCTCCAGGGCGTAGTCGCCTTCGACCAGGGTGCTCGCCGAGCCCACGATCGTCGCGAGCGGGGTGCGCAGATCGTGGGAGATCGAGCTGAGCAAGGAATTGCGCAGGCGTTCGGATTCCATCTGCACCTGGTTGACGCGGGCCTGTTCGGCGAGCCGGACCCGCTCGATCGCCTGCACGATCAGGTTGACGAAGGTTTGCAGGAGCTTTTGCTGCTCCGGCAGGAAAACCCGGCGCAGGTTGGCCGGCGCCAAGACCAGCACGCCGATGGTCTTTTCGGCGCCGGTCAAAGGGATGTAGACGCCGCTGGCGCCCGGCAGCGTGTTGGTGCCCTGCCCGGCCATTTCGTTGTGGTCGAACACCCATTGGGCCACGCTCATGTCGATGCCCGGCAAGGATTCCTCGGCGAGCGGGGAGACCGGGTAGCCGATCCTACCGTTTTCGTCAGGGAACAGCAGCACGCTGCGCCCGCCGAATTCGATCCCGATCTGGCGTACCGCGATCTGAACGATCTCGGCCTCGCTCCGACTCGCCGCCAGTTCCTTGCTCATGGCGTACAGGACGGTCGCCCGGCGTTCCCGGTGGGAAGCGACCTTGGCCTGGGAGCGGACGTTCGCCATCAGGTTGGCGATCACCAGGGCGACACTGAGCATCACGGCGAAGGTGAACAAATACTGGGTGTCGGCGACCGAAAAGGTATGGTAAGGCACCACGAAGAAGAAATCGAAGGCGAGGACGCCGAGTACGGAAGCCAGGATGGACGGCCCGCGCCCATAACGGGTCGCCACGAAGATGACGCCGAGCAGATACACCATCACCAGGTTGGTCAGCTCGAACCGGCCGAACATCGCCTTCGCCATCAGCGTGCACAGGAGCGTCGCCGCCGCCGCGCCCAGGTAACCCCGGTATGCCGCCGCGCGTCCGCGCTCGGGTTTGACGCTCAGCCCCGGCAGCGGCGCCGGCAGAGGCCCGCGTCCACGGTCCTCCCCCTGCGGGCTGCCCAGCAGATAGACGTTGATGTTGTGAGCCTCGGCAACGATCGTGTCCACCACCGAACCCAGCAGCCAGCGCCGCCAGCCGCGCCGCTGCGGCTTGCCCATGACGATCTTGGTGACGTTGCGTTCCTTGGCGAAATCGATGACGGCCTCGCTCATGTCCGGCGCGCTCAGGGTGACGGTCTCGGCGCCGAGCTGCTCCGCCAGACGCAGCATGCGCAGCACCGCGTCGCGCCGCTCCGCCGGAAGGCGCTGCAGGGGCGGGGTCTCCACGTAGGCCACGAGCCATTCCGCTCGCAGACTGGTCGCCAGCCGCTTGCCGGCGCGGATCAGCCGTTCCGCCATCGGGTTGGGGCCGATACAGACCAGGATGCGCTCGCCGACCTGCCAGACCTCCCGGATGGTATGGTCCTCGCGGTAGTCCCGCATCTGGGCGTCGACCCGGTCGGCGGTCTGGCGCAAGGCCAGTTCGCGCAGCGCGATGAGGTTGCCCTTGCGGAAGAAATTCTCCGCCGCCAGCTCCGCCTGCTGGGGTATGTAGACCTTGCCTTCCTTGAGACGGACCAGCAGTTCGTCCGGCGGCAAGTCGATCAGCTCGACTTCATCCGCGGCTTCGAACACCGTGTCCGGCACGGTTTCCCACACCCGGATGCCCGAGATTTGGCCGACGTCGTCGTTGAGACTCTCCAGATGCTGGACGTTGAGGGTGGTATAGACGTCGATGCCGGCGCGCAGCAGCTCTTCCACGTCCTGCCAGCGCTTGGGGTGGCGCGAACCGGCGGCGTTGGTATGCGCCAGTTCGTCGACCAGAATCACCGAAGGCCGGCGTTTGAGAGCGCCGTCGAGATCGAACTCGCCGACCACCGTGCCGCGGTATTCGACCGTCCGTACCGGCAGCACCTCCAGCCCTTCGAGGAGTGCCGCGGTCTCCTTGCGGCCGTGGGTCTCCACCAGTCCGACCACGACGTCGACACCCTCGGCGCGCCGCTCCCGTGCCGCCTGCAGCATCGAATAGGTCTTGCCTACCCCCGCCGCGGCGCCGAAGAAAATCTTGAGCCGGCCCCGCCGCGCCCTGGCCTGCTCACGCTCGACCCTGGCGAGCAGGGCATCGGGATCCGGGCGCTCCGCGGCCATCGGCGACGCTACCGCCCGCAACCGTCGGCGGCACGCATTCCGGGCATGCCCGACACCGCCCTCATCCCCATATGCCCGCCGCAATTCCACCCTGCAACGTCACAACCAGCCCGCATGCTTCAGCCTCCGGTAAAGAATCGCACAACCTACGGTCACGATGGCCAGCATGGCGGGATAGCTGTATTCCCACTCCAGCTCGGGCATATATTTGAAATTGACCCCGTAGAGGCTGAACACCATGGTTGGGACCGCCAGGATGGCGCCCCAGCCGGCCAGGCGTTTGACCACTTCGTTCTGCCTCACGGTGACCAAGGTCAGGTGGACCTGCATGGCCGATGTCAGCATCTCCCGCATCCGGTCGGCGGCCTGATCGATGCGCTTGACGTGGTCGGAAATGTCCCGGAAATAGAACCGCATTTCCTTGGGAAACAGGTCCGCATGGAAATGCGTCAACTGGCTGCAGATGTCGAGCAGCGGTTCGGCGGCGCCCCGAACCAGGAGCAGCTCCCGTTTCAGCGTATAGAGCTGCTCCTGGGTCCGGCGGCTGAACTGGTGGTTGAAGACGTCGCCCTCCAGACGTTCGAACCGTTCCTGCAGTCCGTCCACGACCGGGCCGTAGCCGTCCACGATGAAATCCATGATGGCGTACACCGCAAAACCCGGCCCTGTGGCAAGCGAGCGGGGCAGATTCTCGCAGCGTTCCCGGACCTTCTGATAACTGAACGGCGAACCATGCCGAATCGAAACCAGGAAACGCGGGCCGATGAACAAATGGGTTTCGCCGAACTGGACGGCGTCGTCCACCAATTGAGCGGTTTGCAGCACCAGGAACAGCGAATCGCCATACTCTTCCAGTTTCGGGCGCTGGTGCGCCGAGCATGCGTCCTCTATTGCCAGCTCGTGCAGTCCGAATTCCTGCTGGATTTTTCCCAGCATGCCCATGTCCGGCTCGCGCAGGCCCAGCCAGATGAAGGTGTCATCCTGTTTCAGGATCTCGCTGATGTCGTCGATGGCGATCTCACCGACCCGCCGCCCCTGCTTATAGGCGATGCAATTCACCACCGTCGCCGCGGACTCGGCCTCCGAACTCAGATCAAACGCTCCGCGCAACGCGCCAGAATCTCGGCCTGCGGCGTAGCCGTCCTCGCCGGCAGGTCCGGCAGCCACCGCTGATGGACCCGCAAACCCGCCTCCGACATCAGCAACACCTCGATGTCCGTGACAGAGCTGATATGCAGAATCAGGTGCAGCCACAGAGAGTTCGTCGACTTCACGCATATTTTCGGCCTCGGACAGCGATCGCTGATGAATTTTGCCAGAGATTCAAGGCCTTCGGAGGTGTTGTCGAACCTCGCGGACCAACGCATTTCCCCCTGCACCTGGTTGACGACGATCCATTCGTTGTTTTCGGTAGCGACGATCCCGAGATAACTTCGGTCTGACATGAGCTTTACGGGTGGTTGGAAAGAGCGACACCTTAACCCATCGCTTCTAAGACCGGCGTAAAAATAGCCGAAACCGAGGTAAAAAATCTGTAAATTTTGCGCTGATTGGATCGCCCGGATTTTGAAAACGCTTAGATCATAGCGTTGCCTTATACCTATGATGCCCGACGCCAAGGGCAACCTGCATCCAGGTTCTGGCGGATGCTGGACCCAACAGGGGCATACCCAAAGGGTCACTCTCGTCTTCACCCCATACTGGAAGTGAAGGGAGAGTCAATGTTCCTTGATGATCGGCTAACGAAATATTGACTGTCTGACCTAGCGAATCAGCAGCACAATAAAGCGTCTCTTCAAACTCTACAATTCCGAAAACTTTCCGCACAGTTATTTCCTTTCCAGCCAACGTCTAAACATTTATCCGTCGTACGCAACCGTGGGTATCCTGGACTTTAGATTCGGCCCTGGGCGCATGACGGATAAATGTCTGTCGGACTATGCCGTTCCCACGCCTGGGCTCTAGAGCGGGAGCAACCTGCTTTGATTTAATGGATCGTATTCCGCAGACGGCGCCGGGTGAACGTGCGGGGCGTGAAAATTCGCCGGCCTGGAGGGGGTGGATGATCGTGGGTCGTCGTCAGCCTACGGTCAGTCGCTTCGGTAGCGGAACGGCGATGGTCCGTAGATGGCCCTGCCGGAAGAAGAGATGAGGGTAGCCGTCGAAGGGCCGGGTTCTTCCGGATCAGCGAACGTGTCCTGCGGCGGTAGCGGGATGGGTAAAGGCAGTAGGCAAATAGAGTGCATATTTAGTGTAAGATTCGTGCATTCTACACTTGAGGTTCACTCATGACCGCTTCCCCTGCCGCCGAGGCGCCGCAAGCCTCAGGAAAAAATTACGATCACTTAGTCGAATCGCTGCGCGACCTGGACATGCCCGGTCCGGCTCTGTCGCCGAAACGCTTCAGCCAAGCCCTGAACATAGACCTTCAAACGCTGGCGGATCAAGCGCATGTCCACCGCAACACCATCAGCCGCGCGCCCACGTCACAGGGGGTGCAGCGGTTTCTGCGCGAAGCTTTGAGAGTCATCAAGGCCAGTACCGACATTTCCGGAGACGTGAATCGGACGTTGTTCTGGTATCGCAACGAGCCGCTCTCGCCTTTCGGCTACAAGACCGCCGAGCAACTGGTGTCGGAGGGACGAACGGAAGACGTGTTGCGGTACATCGCCTCGATCGAAGCCGGCGCCGCCGGATGATCCCGACCGCAGTCGGACGGACCGTCGCGTATCGGATGCATGTTCCCAAATGGGCGGTAGCGCCAACCAGCCAAGAGGAGAAAGGCACGAAGCCATGACCGGCCTTTCGACACTCATCACCGTGCCGCATCCAGCGCCAGGTTGAGCATCAACACGTTCACCCGCGGCTCGCCCAGAAACCCGAACTGGCGGCCTTCGGTGTGCCGCGCCACCAGTTCCTTGACCACCGATTCCGATAGGTTTCGCAGCCGGGCCACGCGTGCCACCTGGTAAGCCGCAGCCGCCGGGCTGATGTGCGGGTCCAGGCCGCTGCCGGAGGCGGTGACCAGATCGACCGGCACGGGCGCCGGGTTGCCGGGATCGGCGTCCCGCAGGGCCTGGACCCTTTCCTTGATGGCTTCGGCCAGCGCCGGATTGGTCGGCCCCTGATTGGAACCGCTGGACGCGCCGGCATTGTAGGCATACGGCGCGGTCGCCGAGGGACGGCTCCAGAAATATTTCGGATCGCCGAACGGCTGGCCGATGAGTTCCGAGCCCAGCGGTTTTCCGTCCTTTTCGATCAGGCTGCCGTTGGCCTGGTGGGGAAACAGCAACTGTCCCAGATGGGTGACCACCGCCGGGTAGAGAACGCCGGTGATCACGGTCCACACCAGCAGCATGAGCAGAGCGGGTTTGAAATGCGTAGTCATGGATTGGCTTTCCTTCAGACGAGATCCAGGGCGACGAGCAGCATGTCGATCAGCTTGATGCCGATGAAGGGCACGATCAGCCCACCGACGCCGTAGACCAGCAGGTTGTTCCGCAGCAATACCGAAGCGCCCACCGGCCTGTACGCCACGCCTGTCAGCGCCAGCGGGATGAGCGCGACGATGATCAGGGCGTTGAAGATCACCGCGGACAGAATGGCGCTGGCGTGCGTCGCGAGCCCCATGACGTTGAGCGCGTTGAGCGCCGGGTGGGTGGTCGCGAACGCCGCCGGAATGATGGCGAAGTACTTCGCCACGTCGTTGGCGATGCTGAAGGTGGTCAGCGCGCCGCGGGTCATCAGCATCTGTTTGCCGGTTTCCACGATCTCGATGAGCTTGGTGGGATTGGAATCCAGGTCCACCATGTTGCCGGCTTCCTTCGCGGCCTGGGTGCCGCTGTTCATGGCCACCGCGACGTCGGCCTGGGCCAGCGCCGGAGCGTCGTTGGTGCCATCGCCCGTCATCGCCACCAGCCGGCCTTCGGCCTGGTAGCCTCGGATCAGCTTGAGCTTGGCTTCCGGCGTCGCTTCCGCCAGGAAATCGTCCACGCCCGCCTCGGCGGCGATGGCCGCCGCGGTCAGCGGGTTGTCGCCGGTGATCATGACGGTCTTGATGCCCATCCGGCGCAGCTCGACGAAGCGCTCCTTGATCCCGCCCTTGACGATGTCCTTGAGCTCGATCACGCCCAGCGCACGGCCGCTCTCGGCCACCACCAGCGGCGTGCTGCCGCGGCGCGCCACGTCATGGACCAGCTTTTGCGCCGCCTCCGGAAACTGACCGCCCTGCTCCTCCACATAGGCGCGGATGGCGTCGGTCGCGCCCTTCCGGATCTGTCGAATACCCTCACCCCCGACCCCTCTCCCAAGGGGAGAGGGGAGATTTACGCCGCTCATCCGGGTCTGGGCGCTGAAGTGGACGAAGGTGGCGCCCAGGGAGTGCACGTCGCGTTCCCTGAGCCCATACTTCTGCTTGGCCAGCACCACCACGCTGCGGCCTTCGGGGGTTTCGTCCGCCAGGGACGCCAGTTGCGCGGCGTCCGCCAGATCCCGCTGGCTTATCCCCTGCAGCGGCAGAAACGCCGAGGCCTGGCGGTTACCCAAGGTGATCGTGCCGGTCTTGTCGAGCAGCAGCACGTCCACGTCCCCCGCCGCCTCCACCGCCCGGCCGGAGGTGGCGATCACGTTCTTGCGCATCATCCGGCCGATGCCGGCCACGCCGATCGCGGACAACAGGCCGCCGATGGTGGTGGGAATCAGGCACACCAGGAGAGCCACCATTACGGTGATCGTGATCGGCTGCCCCTCCCCGGCCGTTTCCACGCCGTAGATCGAAAACGGCAGCAGGGTCACGGTCGCCATCAGGAAGATCAGGGTGAGCGCCACCAGCAGGATGGTCAGAGCGATCTCGTTCGGCGTCTTCTGCCGCTTGGCGCCTTCGACCATGGCGATCATGCGGTCGAGGAACGCCTCGCCCGGATTGACCGTGATCCGCACCACCAGCCAGTCCGACAGCACCCGTGTGCCACCGGTCACCGAACTGAAATCGCCCCCGGATTCGCGGATCACCGGCGCGCTCTCACCCGTGATTGCGCTTTCGTTGACCGAGGCCACGCCTTCGATCACCTCGCCGTCGGCGGGGATGAAATCGCCGGCCTCGATCAGCACCACGTCGCCGCGGCGCAGGCTCGATCCCGTCACCTTGCTGTAGTTGGCGCCATAGCGCGGCTCGTCCAGCTTCTTCGCCATGACGTCGCGCTTGGCGCTGCGCAGGGATGCGGCCTGGGCCTTGGCCCGCCCTTCCGCCACCGCCTCGGCGAAATTGGCGAACAGGACGGTGAACCAGAGCCAGAGGGTAATCGCCAGGATGAATCCCGAAGACGCCTCGCCCCGGCCCGCCAGAGACTGGAAGTACAACACCGTGGTCAGGAGGCTGCCGACGTAGACGACGAACATCACCGGGTTCTTCAACTGCGTCCGCGGTGACAGCTTCCGGAACGAATCCAGCAAAGCCTCCGCCAGTATCCTGCGGTCGAACAGGCCTTGTTTCGCGGTTTGATGAGTCATGAACGATTCCTCTCATTTGGCGCCGATCATCGTGAGATGTTCGACGATGGGGCCAAGAGCCAGTGCCGGAATGAAGGTCAAGGCGCCGACGATGATGACCACGCCGATCAGCAGACCGACGAACATGGACGTATGGGTCGGCAAGGTACCCGCACTCGGCGGCACGTATTTCTTGGCGGCCAAGGCGCCCGCGATCGCCAGGGTCGGTACCGCCAGCCAGTAGCGCGAGAGCCACATCGCCAGGCCGAGCAGGGTGTTATAGAAAGGCGTGTTGGCCGACAGCCCGCCGAAGGCACTGCCGTTGTTGTTGCCCGCGGACGAGAAGGCGTAAAGGATCTCGCTGAAACCATGAGCGCCAGGGTTGGCCACCGAGGCCTTGCCCACGTCGACCATCACTGCGGCGGCCGTGCCCCCGAGAACCACCAGGGGCGGCACCAGGATGACGATGGCGGCCATCTTCATCTCGTAGGCTTCGATCTTCTTGCCCAGGTATTCCGGGGTACGGCCGATCATGAGGCCGGCGACGAACACCGCGACGATGGCGAACACGATCATCCCGTACAGGCCGGAACCGACGCCGCCGAACACGACCTCGCCGAGCTGCATCAGCCACATCGGGACGAGACCCCCGAGCGGCGTGAACGAGTCGTGCATGGCGTTGACCGAGCCGTTGGACGCCGCCGTCGTCGCCGTCGCCCACAGGGCTGAGTTGACGATGCCGAAGCGGGTTTCCTTGCCTTCCATGTTGCCGCCGGCGGGATCCAGACCTAAAGCGGCGAAGGCGGGATTGCCGCTCTGTTCGCCGAGCACTGCGACTAGAACCAAGGGAACGAAGATGAGCGTCATGGCGGCGAGGATCGCCCAGCCCTGGCGGGTATCGCCGACCATCACCCCGAAGGTGTAGCAAAGCGCTCCGGATATCAGCAGGATCGCCAGCATTTCCAGAAAGTTGGAAAAGGGCGTCGGGTTCTCGAACGGATGGGACGAATTGACGCCGAAGAACCCGCCGCCGTTGGTGCCGAGCTGCTTGATGGCGATCTGCGATGCCGCCGGTCCCAAAGCCAGCGTCTGCTCGCTCACGGTGATTTTCCCGGTCACCGGATTGCCGCTTTCATCCTGCTTCGGCTGCTCGTAGCCGGTGGCCTCGACCAGCGGAACGCTCCGATAGGGACCGAAGGTCTGCACCACGCCCTGCCCGATCAGCAGCAAAGCCAGGACGAAAGACAAGGGCAGCAGGATATACAGCGTGCCGCGGCTCATATCGACCCAGAAATTGCCGATGGTGTCGGCGTTCTTCCGGACGAAACCCCGGATCAGCGCCACCAGCACCGCCATGCCGCTGGCGGCCGACACGAAGTTCTGCACCGTCAGGCCCAGCATCTGGGTGAGGTAGCTCATGGTCGTCTCACCGCCGTAACCCTGCCAGTTGGTGTTGGTGGCGAAGCTGACCGCGGTGTTGAAGGCCGAATCCGGCGCGACGGCTGCCAAACCCTGGGGGTTCAAAGGCAGGAACCCCTGGCACCGCTGGAGCGCATAGACCGCCACTGCGCCCAGCAGGTTGAACAGCAGGAAGGCGAAGGCATAGCCGGTCCAGCGCATTTCCGCTTGAGGGTCGACGCCGGTGACGCGGTAGATGAAGCGCTCGACCGGCGCCAGCACGCGCCCTGCCGCGGACCGCCCCTCGTACACCGCCGCCATGTAACCGCCGAGAGGCTTGGCCAGCGCCAGCAGCACGCCGAGGTACACGCAGATTTGCAGTAAACCGTTAGCCGTCATCAGAATTTCTCCGGATAAAGGAGGGCGAACACGAGATACACGAAGATTCCCAGCGCGAGCGCCGCGCCCAGCAGATGAATCCAGCTCATTCCTTCCCCCTCAAATTCTCGAGGCCATAAACCAAACCGATCGTCACGATGAACACGCCGGCCAAGACGGCGAGATAGAAAACGTCCATAGCCCTGATCCCCTGCACATTGAATTTCAGACGAGAAAGCCTAGCGACTTAAGAATAAAGATGCCCTAAAGATGGTCGGGCGAAACGTAAAGGGGACATAAAAAGCCGATGCGAGCGGGTTCGCAAGGCGGCAGTCGCGGCAATTAGCCCATCGAAGCCGGAATCCCTCCAGCGGCAGCAGCGTTAGACCAAAGTCCAATATCGCCCAACTGGAATTCCCGCTACTGTCTTGCGCCATGAGCGAAACCCGCCCTGCCCTCATTGCGATCGTCGACGACGAAGAGGCCGTATGCAAGGCATTGCAAAGGCTGATGCGGTCTGCCGGCTTCGCGGCGGAAACGTTCAATTCCGGCGCGGATTTTCTCGATTCCCTCCGGACACGCTTGCCGCACTGCGTCATTCTCGATCTTCACATGCCGGGCACCAACGGCTTTGACGTGCTCAACCGGCTGGCGTCTGAAGGCGTGCCGGTCCCGGCTATCGTTGTGACCGGCAACGATACGGACGACGCCGGCGCACGGGCGCTGGCCTCCGGCGCCGTCGCGTACCTGCGCAAGCCCGTGGACGACCGGACGCTACTGGACGCCCTCACATTCCTGAAAAACAGGGATCGGCGCGCGACAACGTGAACCCGCGCCAGTGCGATTTACGGTCCCAATAATAGGTATCGCCCACATGCACAGCACGGCGCAAAGAGTCCCTTTCAGCCTGTTGGCCCTGACGGTTTCCGGCTGCCCGGCCGTAAAGTCCGGCAGCAACGACGCCAATACCCCGAGGCCATTCTGACGGGACGCGGACCCGGAAGCCGCTCCGCATCTCCGAATCAACCGTCCTGACGCCTGCGGCAGGAACGTTCTTGCGGATAAACTATCCGGCGTCAATCATTGGCGGCCGTTGTTGAGCGCGTACTCCTATCCCTCCTTCATGGCACAAGCGCATCCGATCAGCTGGATAACAGTGATATGGTCCATGGCGGGCTCAGCTTGCCTGATGCTTGCGGCCATGTATTTCATCGTGTGGCTCAAGCAGCGGGACCGACCTGCCTGCCTGCTGTTTTCCCTCCTCGCCGCATCGGTGGCGGGCATGGCCGGTTTGGAATTTTCGGCAATGCGGGCGGAAACCCCGTGGCAATTCGGCGAGATCATCTGGTCGGCGCACCCGGTGGCGCTGGTTCTGATCTGTTCGCTCGTCGGCTTCGTGCGCCTGCATTTCGATGCCGGCAGGACGTGGCTGGCGTATGCCGTCTGCGGGTCGCGCGGCTTGGTCGCGGCGGTGAACTTCGTGCTGACGCCGAACCTGAACTACCGGGAAATCACAGCCTTACGGTACATTCCGCTGCCCGGAGGAGAACCCGTCGCGGTTGCGGTGGGCGTGCGAAGTCCCTGGGCCGCGCTCGGCGATCTGAGCCTGCTGCTGACCCTCGCATTCGTCGTCGACGCAACGCTCACGCTCTGGCGCAGGGGCGGACGCGATGATCGCCGCCGCGCCGCCCTGCTGGGCGGGAGCTTCACCTGCTTCGTCCTGATTGGGGCCGGAAGCTCCAGCCTGAACCATGCCGGCATCGTCCACACACCTTATCTGATCAGCCTGCCATTCATGCTCGTGGTACTGGCCATGGCCTACGAATTGAGTGCGGACATTCTGCGGGCCGCGCAGCTCGCCCGGCGGCTGGAAATCAGCGAATCCGAACTGCGCGAAACCCAGGAACGCATGCATCTGGCGGCGGGCGCAGCCAACCTCGGGCTTTGGGTGTGGGACATCGTACGCGATCGGATCTGGAGCATGGAGCAAGGCCGAGCCCTGTACGGCATCCCTCCGGCGAAGCCGATCGATTTTGCCCGCTTTATCGCCGCAGTCCACGAAGAGGACCGGGAGCCGGTGCGGGCCGCCATCGCCAAGGCCTTGGACAGCGGTGGCGAATACGAAAGCGAATACCGCATCCTGCTGCCTGACGGAAAGGCACGCTGGCTCGCGGCCCGCGGGCGGGTGGAACTCGACGGCCGCGGCAATCCGCTGCGGATGCGCGGCGTCTCCATCGACATCACCCGGCGCAAGCTGGCGGAGCAGGAAGTCCAGAAGCAGCGCTCCGAACTGGCGCATCTGTCCCGCGTCACCATGCTGGGCGAGCTCTCCGGATCGCTGGCCCATGAGCTGAACCAGCCGTTGACGGCCATTCTCGCCAATGCTCAAGCCGCCCAGCGCTTCCTCGAGCGGGAGCCCATCGACATCGCGGAATTGCGGGAAATTCTGGGAGACATCGTCGAAGAGGACAAACGCGCGGGCGAGGTGATCCACCGCCTGCGCCTGCTGTTCAAGAAAGGCGAACTCCAGTACGTCCCGCTGGACGTCAACGCCCTGGTGGCTGACGTGCTGAAGCTGGTTCGCAGCGACTTGGTGAACCAGGGTATCGGTGTGGACGTTGAGCTGGCGCCGGCGCAGCCGACGGTGTTGGGCGACAAGGTGCAGTTGCAGCAGGTGTTGCTCAACCTGGTGGTCAACGCCTGCGACGCCACGGCCGGCCTGGATTCCGCCGAACGCCAAATCCGGATCGCGACGGAGGCGGCTACGGATCGCGGCGTCCGGCTTTCGATCTCCGACCGGGGACACGGCATTCCGGCGGAGGATCTGGAACGCGTGTTCGAACCCTTCGTCACGACCAAGAGCCAAGGGCTGGGTCTGGGGCTTTCGGTATGCCGCACGATCGTCACGGCCCACGGCGGCACGATCCTGGCCACCAGCGACTTCGGGCGCGGCGCCTGTTTCCAAGTGACGCTGCCGCGCTTGCCGGAGCGAACCGACGATGCTGCGGGCTGACAGCACCGTCTTCGTGGTGGACGACGATGCCGCCGTGCTCAAGGCCGTAGAGCGGCTGCTGCGCGCCGAGGGGCTGGAAGTGGCGGCGTTCCGCTCGCCCCGCGAATTCCTCGATTGCCACGACCCCGGAGTTCCCGGCTGCCTCGTGCTGGACCTTTCCATGCCCGACCTCGATGGCCTGGCCTTGCAGCGCGCGCTGGCGGAGCGGGGCGAGGCGAGGCCCACCGTCTTTCTCAGCGGACACGGCGATATTCCAGCCAGCGTCCGGGCCATGAAGCAGGGGGCCGTGGATTTCCTCACCAAGCCGGTGAACGATGCCGACCTGTTGGAAGCCGTCCGCCAAGCCATCGCCCGCGACCTTGGCGCCCGCGCGAAAGACACGGAAATGGCGGACCTGCGCAGCCGTCTGGCGACCCTCACCCCTCGCGAGCTGGAGGTGCTGGGCCATGTGGTGGCCGGCAGGCTCAACAAGCAGATCGCCGCCGATCTTGGCACGGTCGAGAAAACCGTCAAGGTGCATCGCGCCCGGATCATGCAGAAACTCCGGGCCAGCTCTGTAGCGGAGTTGGTCCGGATAGCGGTGCGTGCCGGAGCGGCCACCGCACCCGATCGCTGAACGGCGCTCGCGCCTCATTGCTCTGGCCGGAAACGTCAGCCGGATTGGACCAAAGTCCAATTTCGTTTTCGACTCTGCCGGGATAGAGTCCGGCAAGGAACACCGCAAGCACACTGTCCCGCGACATGCCACCCCATATCCATCGGCCGTCCTTGGACGGCTCGGAAGTCGGCTCACCGGGGCTCGCCTGCGAGGCATGGACGCAAGGTTCCACATAAACAAGAAAGTGTGAGAATGGGCCACCGGTCAACGATGGCGCGTACCGGTAAATTTCGACCCCGTATCATCGAAGGAGGCAGACCTATGAAGACAAAACCATGGCGCCCGGCAGCGCGCAGCGCGCTATACGCGGCGATCCTGGCGGCAACGGCGGGCTGTGCGGCGAAACCGGCAGCGCCCCTCACGGCAGAGCCGCCGGTTCAAGCGCCGGCGCTCCAAGCGGAAGCCGAGCCGGTCGAACCCAAAGACATCCTTCTGCGCATGGCCAACTTCCTGGCCAGAACGCGCGGTTCAGCGTAACCGTCGGCGCCGGCTACGACGTGCTCCAGGAATCCGGCGAAAAGATCGAGTTCGGCGAGAATTTGAAGATCACCGCGAACCGGCCGAATCAGTTGCGCGTCGAGGCAAAGCAAAGCGACGGCGATCAACACATGGTGCTGTACGACGGCAAGGACATCACGGCATTCACGCCTTCGCAGGGCGTCTACGCTCAGGCCTCCAAACCCGGCGGCATCGACGAGGCGATAATGTTTTTCCTCAAAGACCTCAAGATGAAACTGCCGCTCGCCGTGCTCCTGGTCAGCCGTTTTCCCGAAGAAATCGAAAACAGGACCCAGGCGCTCGACTACGTGGAAAAGACCGAGATCCGGGGCACCCCGGCCCATCACCTGGCCGGACGCACCGAATCGGTGGACTACCAGGTCTGGATCGCCCAGGGGGCCCGGCCCTTGCCGCTCCGCGTGGTGCTGACCTACCGGAACGCCGAGGGCCAGCCCCAGTTCCGGGCACAGCTCAGCGACTGGAATCTTTCGCCCGTCATCGAGGACGCTCAATTCACGTTCACTCCGCCCGACGGTGCGCGGAAGATCGCTTTCCTCGCGGAAGTACCCCAGGTCCTGCCTCAGGGTGCGATTGCTTCAAAGAAAACCGGAGGTCGGAAATGAAAAACAAATTCTCGATGGCCTTGACCGCAGGGGCCAGCGCTTTGGTCCTCCTGCTGGGAACCGTGAATGACTCCGCCGCCCGCGGATTCGGCGGTGGCGGTGGTGGCGGCGGCGGCGGTGCAGGGGGCGGCGGTTTTTCCCGTGGCGGTGGCGGCGGGTTTTCCGGTGGAGGTTTCTCGCGCGGTGGTCCCGCCTCCAGCGGCAGCTTCTCGTCCGGCGGGGCTGCCGCCGCGTCCCACTATGGCTCGGGAAGTGCTGGGGGCTCGGCTGCGTCACAACGGTCGGGGCAATTCCCGCAGACCCAGCAATCGGCTTCCGCCAGCCAACAGGCACGAGCTTCGAGCCGCCAAACGCAGCAACAGTCCATGCAGCAGTCGCGTTCGCAGCAGCAGCAAAATTGGCAGTCGACTTCGACCGAGAACCAGGCCCAGCGGCAATCGGCCTCCTCCCAGAATCAGGCCCAGCGCCAGCAGGCGCAGAACGAGAACGTCGAAACCCGGCAGCAGGGCGCCTCGAGCCGGACAGGTACTCGCCAATACCAGGCGTCCTCACGGACGCAAATGCGGGCTGCGAGCGGTGCGTATTACGGAGGCGGCTACTATCCGCCTCCGCCGCCGTCCGGCTATTACTACAACAGCGGCAACAACTGGGACAGCGGCGAAGTCGCGGCGGTCGCGGTCGGAGCCGCGGCCGTGGGCGCCATGGCGGGCGCCGCGGCGAGCAAGTCTTCATCGCAGGCAGCGTCGACCGCCCCGTCCTCCACGGTCGTCTACACCACGCCGCCTGCAGGTTCCCCAGGCCTTCCCTGCAATCCCAATACGGTCGTCGCCAGGGGCGTCACCTATTACCAGTGCGGTTCCAACTGGTACAACCAGGCCTATGGAAACAGCGGCGCCATGTATGTGCCCGTACCTCCGCCGCCGGGCTATTGAGAATGGCCCAGCGGACATGGAACAGCCCGCTCAAGCCGAAAACCAGCCTCAGCCTGCGGGCTGGGGCTGGGGCTGGGGCTGGGGCTGGTTTGCATTTACCAGCCATTTTTTGATTTTCCGTCGAGGATCCTTTCATGAAACTACTCGGACGCATCATTCTTGCTTCATTTGTCCTCACCCTGCTGGCCGGCTGCGCCTCCACCAATGTCGTCGCCCGCCAGGAGTACAAGGGTGGGAAGGTTGCCCGGCCCGGACAAATCTACATCTACGACTTCGCTCCAGAATCGCGCAATATGCCGGCTGAGCAGAGCGCGACCGAACGTCAGGTCGGCGCCAAGATTGCGCAGGTTCTGGTCGAAGAAATCCGTGGGATGGGACTGCCGGCGGAACGCGCCTCTGATCGAACGACGCCGCAAGTCGGCGACCTCGTGATCCGCGGCTACATCGTTTCCATGGATGAAGGCAGCGCGGCGAAACGCGTGGGCATAGGCTTCGGTTCCGGCGCTTCCGAACTGAAAACCACGGTCGAAGGGTTCCTGATGACCGATCACGGGCTCAAAAAACTCGGTTCCGGAACCCAGGACGCAGGCGGAAGCAAGTCTCCCGGTACCGCAGTGGCCGTAGCCGGCGCCATCGCAACCGCCAATCCCGCCGGCCTCATCGTCAGCAGCGTAGCCAAGGCACACGGAGAAGCCAGCGGCAGCAGCACGGTCGAAGGCCGGGCCGAGGACACGGCCAAGGAAATTGCCAAGGAGCTGCAAAAGAAATTCAAGGAGCAGGGCTGGATCTGATCCGGACCGAGGTGTCGCCAGCCAGGCTCCGGACGCCCCCTGTCCATCACCGAAGCCCGAACGCGTTCGGGCTCTCGCCATCATGTATGGAAATCTCTAGGACATTCCCTGGAAAGATAGCTTCTGTTCATTCGGCCCTGAAAGCACTGGGATCGGTGCTCTTGTCGGGTTCGGTGCTGACGGGCTGCGTCACGCCGGTTCCCAACGATGGGGCGGCCGCTGCACCGCAACGCTGGGACGATCTGCGCGACCTGCGCTACTGCGAAATCTTCCTGATCGGAGGAAATCCGGTCACCCGGAATCTCCAGGGTGCGGTCTATAACACGAGCTTCCTGAACGATCCCAAGGACTCCTGTCCGGACGCCGCATGGGTCAAGGTCGACCCAGAGTCCCTGAAGAGGCAATACGATGTGCTGGGGATATTCAAGAATGGCCCCCGCTACTGGACCAACGACTGGGTCTACACCCCGATCGGAGCCGAGCAATCCTTCAACGGCCTGAAGGCGCGATGGGTCACCGAGGTCAGCTTGCCTCGCGACATCGAGGTCGGCAGGAAAGGCAGCACCGCCTATAAACCGACCACGGTCGCGCGCAACTCGGAAATGGGATTCGAAAAAGGCAAAGCCGTGTTCATCCTTCAGGACCCCGACGGGATGCCGTGGGTGATGAAGAGTTATTCGCTCACCGTGGATCCGAACCTGAAATACGCCGATCTCCAAGCGCTCGGCCACCGGCTCAAGCTGCCGTCCGGCTGGCGATACCGGACCAGGATTCTGGACCAGGACTTGACGATTCGCGCCGTGAAGGGCGTTGCGCGTATCGTTCAGGACGATCTGGAAAACACCTACGACGCCTGCTTCGAAACGGCATGCAGCTATAAACCGTAAGGCCGCATGACACGTCCTGGACCCGCTGGCCCCCTGTGACAGGTGACGAGGGTCCGCCCCTTCCCTCCGACCCGCTGGAGAATAGAACTACATGAATCTGCGCTGGCTACTGACCTGCATTCCCATCGGCATCGCCCTGCACTACTTCGAGGCCAGCCCCACCCTGGTATTCATCGTTTCGGCTCTGTCCGTAGTGCCGCTGGCGGGTCTGATGGGGAACGCCACCGAGGCTTTGTCCCGTTTCCTCGGTCCCACTCCCGGCGCATTGCTGAACGCCACCATGGGCAACGCCCCGGAGATCATCATCGGCTTCTTCGCTTTGAAGCATGGATTGGTGGAAATGGTGAAGGCCTCGATCACCGGCACGATCCTGGGCAACCTGTTGTTCGGACTCGGAGTGTCCATCGTGGCCGGCGGCCTGAAGCGGCCGGCAGAAAAGATCGTCTTTGAAATCGATACTGCCCGCATATATGCGGGCCTGATGATGCTGGCGACCATCGCCTTGATCATCCCGGCGGTGTTCAATTTCAGCACGAATTCGGACCGTGAAATCAGCCTGCATATCGCTGCGATCCTGTTCGTGGGCTATCTGATCAGTGTCGGTCTCGTTCTAACCCAAGGCAATGCAGGCAACTTGAATGTCGCCTCGGAAGATTCGGAGGCCACCGGAGCGGACTGGAGCCGCAACCTGGCTTTGGCAGTGCTCGGGGGGGCGACCTTGGGCCTCGCGGCGATGAGTGAGATCATGACCGATGCGATCGCTCCCGCCGCCCGCTCGATGGGCTTCACACCCCTGTTCGCAGGCATCTTCCTGCTTGCATTGGTCGGCAACACCGCGGAGCTGATCAATTCCGTCCATTTCGCCCGGTCCAATCAGATAAGCCTTTCCCTGGGAATCACGGTCGGCAGCAGCGCGCAAACGGCACTCATGGTCGTCCCTTTACTGGTGTTTTTTGGAGCCGCCATCGGCCAAAACATGAACTTGCTGTTTTCCAGGTTCGAACTGGTTGCCATCGTTTTGACCGTCTACGCAGTCATCAATATCTTGCAAGCGGGATCGGTTCGGATTGGGGCCGGCCTGTTTCTTATCCTGGTTTATGTCATGTTCGGTATTGGATTTTACTATGCGTCGGCAGGCCTTGGCAGCTAGAAAGTGAAAACAGTATTGGCGGGGCCAACGGAATCCCTTCATCTATCCCGGAAATTTTTTCTCGATGGCGTTCGTTCCCGCGGTTCCAGAGCAATATGGCTCGTGGCCGCCGCAGCGGCGATCACCGGTTGTTACTCGTTCGGACCCGACGGCCTTCGCGGCACCCACTCCCTCTACAATGAAGCCATCGTGGGCAGCGTGAACGAACAGTTTCTGCAGAACATCGTCCGGCTGCACTACCGGGATCCGACCTTCTTCCTGGACGTCGCCAGCGTCGCGTCCACCATGAAGCTGGACTTGAGCGGCGGCCTGGACCAAACGACGCTCGGCTTGAACGGCGCCGCCAGCGCCAACAACATCCTCAAATTCAGCGCCGGCGCCGCCTATTCGAACTACCCCACCATCACCTATTCGCCGCTGCAGGGCGAGAATTTCGTCAAGAGCGTTCTCAGCCCCATCCCGATCGAGGCCGTCTTCGCGCTGGCCGGTTCCGGATGGAGCGCGCGGCGGGTGTTCAGCCTCTGCGTGGAACGCATCAACGGAATCGAGAACGCGCCGAGCGCCTCGGGGCCGACGCCGGAGAAATCCCCGGATCGTTCCCGGCGCTTTGAGGAACTGCTGCAGCTCATCGAGGATATCGCCGGCGAAAACCTCATCGCTCCGCGCGTCAATCCGGAGACGAAGGAAGTCCTGCTGGAATTCAGACCGGCTCCGGAACATGCGGAGACCGTAAGGAAAATCAAAGACATGCTCGGACTCGACCAGGACCTCCAGAGCTATCGCATCGCCGGTGATTTTCTTACACACAGCCCAGACACCGTGACAATCCGCACGCGGACACTCATGGGCATCTTCTTTTACATGTCGCACCGCGTGGATACGCCGGAAGCGCACAAGGCGGCCGGACTGGTGACGACGACACGCAACAAAGACGGCTCCGAGTTCGACTGGGGCGACACCCCGGGCGGCAAGCTGTTCCATCTCCGTCAAAGCACCAGTCACCCCGACATGGCGTTCCTCGCCATTCCTTACCGCGGCCAATGGTTCTATCTGGCGGACGACGACCTTGAATCGAAGTCGACGTTCATGCTGCTTTCCCAGTTGTTCAGACTGCAAGCGGGAGCCACGAAATCGACCGGGCCGATGCTGACCATACCCGTGCGTTGAGCCGCACGGCCCACCGTTCAGGAGGTTACGCGCAACATGTCTTTCTCTCTCACGCGTTTGCCGACCGGCCCGATGCTTTGGCTCCTCGCCTCTCTCTGCGCCGCGGGTGGCTTGGCATCTTGGCCGGCGCCCGCCGGCGCCGCCGAACAGAAGCCGCTCCAGCCGGTCGACACCTCGAGCCCCCAGGCTACGCTGCGGGGATTCATGGACTTCATGAACGAAAGCTATGCGATGGGCGCCGGTCTCATGCAGGGGTATCTGGCCTCCACCGAGCTTTACCTCGAGCCCGACCAGGTCCGCACTGTATACGGCTCGCTCGGCCGTCTGGCGTCGGCCGAACGGGCAATGGACTTGAGCGGCCTGCCGCCCGCCATGGTCCGCGAGTCCTCGCGCCGGCTCGCCATCCAACTCAAAGAGGTGCTTGATCGCATCGAGCTGCCGCCGATCGAATCCGTTCCGGACGCGAAGGCCATGGCCGCGGCTGAATTCAAACGCTGGACCATCCCCGACACCGAGATCCAGATCGCGCGGGTCGAAAGCGGGGACCGCACGGGAGAATACCTTTTCGCGCCAGATACCCTGAAGCGGCTGCCGGATTTCTACGCCAAGGTCAAGGACCTGCCGTACAAGGACGGCGCTTCCGTCGGCTGGTACGACTTGTCGTCCATCAGCCCGACCGGGGTTGCCATGGCGCTGCGCCGGATCGTGCCGCCCCGATGGGTGCTCGATACGCCGGGCTGGACCCGGGCCACGATCCTCGACCAGCCGCTCTGGCGCTGGTTCAGCTTTGCCGCGGTGATCGGCCTCGGACTTAGCTTCGTCCTGCTGTGCTTTCGCATCAGCCGCTACTTGGCGGGTCGGGAAGGCTCGACCGGCCCCTGGGCGGCGTTGCTGCGGCCGGCCAGCCTGGTGTTCGTGACGCCTGTCGCCGCCTTCATTCTGGCCGAGGTGCTGCGGATTTCCGGCACTGTCTACGAAGCGGTCACGCTCTCACTATGGACGGTGTTTTTTCTGGCGCTGACGTGGGGCGTCTGGGTGGCCGGCGGCGCGATCGCGGAAAGCGTGATCGTTCTGGAAAAGCTGCGCGAGAGCAGCATCGACAGCCAGCTTATCCGGCTCGTGCTGCGGCTGGTGACCACCGTCGTGGCGATCGCCATCCTCGTGGTTGGAGCCGACCGCATCGGCCTGCCCGCCTACTCGGTTCTCGCCGGACTCGGCGTCGGCGGCCTGGCCGTCGCGCTGGCGGCGCAGCAAACCCTCGCCAACCT
The DNA here is from genome assembly GCF_040730495.1 of Methylococcus sp. ANG. Classification (NCBI taxonomy): domain Bacteria; kingdom Pseudomonadati; phylum Pseudomonadota; class Gammaproteobacteria; order Methylococcales; family Methylococcaceae; genus Methylococcus; species Methylococcus sp. ANG. The sequence goes on from NZ_CP160399.1 coordinate 1,145,809, forward strand.
GCTCGGCTCCCTCATCATCATGTTCGAGAAGCCTTTCGGCGTTGGCCACTGGATCAAGGTAAACGACCTGGAGGGCGTGGTCGAGGACGTGGGGTTCCGCAGCACGCGGATTCGGACCTTTTACGATTCGCTGGTGACCGTTCCGAGCAGCCAACTGGTGAACAGCACCATCGACAACCTGGAACTGCGTGAGCACCGGGAAGTGAAAACCGTGCTTAACCTCACCTACGATACGCCGGCCGAAAAAATCGAGGGTTTCGCGGCCGGCATCCGGCAACTCCTCGCCGCCCGGCCGGATGTCCGCAAGGACAACATCCAGGTCGCATTCAACGACTTTGGACCGTACAGCCTGAACATCTGGCTCAAGTTTCTGCTGAAGGCGCCGACCAGGCTGGACGAGCTCGCGCGGCGGCAGGAGATTCTCCTGGATATCCTGCGCTTGGCAGAGGTACGGGAAGTAAGTTTCGCCTTCCCCACTCAGACCCTCCACGTCGAAACCCTGCCCGAGCCGGCGCGCCCGCCGGAACCTTTGAACTCACAAGGGAATAGCGCCAAGTGAACAAATCGGACCAGATTTCACTCGATTAGAGGACCCTATGATGAACCAAGCCACCACCTTACGCCGACTCTCCGTTTACTTCGTGCTCGGGATCAGCCTGCTGCTTCAGGGCTGCTCCCTTCCCACCCGCCAACCGGCGGTGCCGCAAGCGCTTTCCGACAAGGCGGAGGTCGTCGGCCTGCCCGGCGTGCGCTACGTCGTCCGGGCCACGATGCCGGATGCGCTTCAGGAAGGCATCGCCAGCGTCAAGAAGGAACAGGCTTACCTCGCACAGCAGGGGCGGACCGACGTCAACCACCTGCCCCCCGCCAATTTCCTCGCCCTGTCCGGCGGCGGGGATGACGGGGCGTTCGGCGCCGGCCTCCTGTGCGGCTGGACCGCCGCCGGCAACCGCCCGGAATTCAAGATGGTCACCGGCATCAGCACCGGCGCCCTGATCGCGCCCTTCGCCTTTCTCGGGCCCAAGTATGACGAAGCCTTGCGGGCGGTCTACACCCAAACGGCGCCCAAAGACATTTTGGAGGCGCGCGGAGTGACGGCGGCCTTGTTCGACGATGCCCTGGCCGACAATGCCCCGCTGGGGAGGCTGGCGGAAAAGTACGTCACTCAGGACATGCTGAACGAGATCGCCGCGGAGTATGCGAAAGGGCGCCTGCTGCTGATGGCCACCACCAACCTGGACTCGCGCCAGGCGGTGATCTGGAACATGACCAGGATCGCCGCCAGCGGCAAGCCCGAGGCCCTCAAGCTGTTCCACAAGATCATGCTCGCCTCGGCGGCCATCCCCGGCGCCTTCCCGCCGGCGATGATCGACGTGGAAGCCGGCGGCAAACGCTATCAGGAAATGCACGTCGACGGCGGCACCATGGCACAGGTGTTCGTCTACCCGCCTTCGCTCCACGTGGCCGAGGCGGCCAACAAGGAGGGAATCACCCGCGAGCGCCATCTTTGCATCATCCGCAACGCCCGGTTGGACCCCGATTGGGCCGAAGTCCAACGGCAGACCCTGAGCATCGCCGGCCGCGCCATCACCTCGCTGATCCAGACCCAAGGCATCGGCGACTTGTACAAGATTTACGCCACCGCCCAGCGCGACGGCATCGACTACAACCTCGCCTACATCCCGAAAACCTTTTACGCCCCGCACAAGGAAGATTTCGATTCCGAATACATGCGGAAGCTGTTCCAGGCCGGTTACGACCTGGCTTCGAAGGGGTATCGCTGGGAAAAGACGCCGCCGGGGCTGTGAGACGGCTGCGAATCCGCCCGTGCCGGAAGGCTTGTAATTCGTCAAAACCAGCCGGAAAATTCGCCGCATGTATTGGATATACGACATTCCCAACGGGTTATTCGGCTTCATCACCATTTCCACGTTCGTGCTCGTAGCCTTCTTGGGCCTCATCGTGTCGAGACGGTGGACCGGCCGGATCTTTCGTCTGTCCGAGGGAACCAATGGCGCAGTGAACGGCTTCTTCGCGGCCGTCGGGGTGATGTACAGCCTGCTGCTGGGCCTGGTCGCCGTGTCCGCGTGGCAAAACAATGATGCCGCCAATGCGACCGCCAGCAAGGAAGCTGAACTGGCCGCTGCACTGTACCGGGACATCTGCGCATTTCCCGAAACTGAACGGCACAAGCTCCAAGACCGTCTGGAACAATATCTGCGATATGTCATCGACGTAGCCTTTCCCGCGCACCGCCGGGGAGGAGTGCCGAATGGCGGCACCCGCATCCTTTCGGATTTCCAGGGAATCCTGACCGCTTATCAGCCAGCCACGGCCAACCAGCAAATCATGCTGTCGGAAACCTTCTCCGCGTTCAACAAGGTGGTCGAGGCCAGCCGCATGCGCATGGATGCCGTGAACGCCGGCATACCTTCGGTGTTCTGGTTCGTGATCCTGGCCGGCGCGGTCCTGTCCATCATGCTGACGTACATGTTCCACCTGCCCTCCCTGAAGACCCATCTATTTCTCACGGGGATTTTCTCCCTGTTTCTGGGATTCGTGATATTCCTCATCGCCGCCCTGGACAATCCTTTCCGGGGGGAAATGGGCGTCTCGCCCGAAGTCTACGCTTCGGTTCTCAAGGCGCTGAAAGATCTCGATCCGGCCGGACTGTGAGCCCCATGCCTCCCTGCTCGACGGCAGCCCGTTGCCTGTGAAGCTACAGAGCCGCTCCGCCGGCCGGCTCGCCGTTCCAAAATCCAGAGATGTCTATATGATGTACACCCTATGTATCGATGAGAGCGCACCCATGCATATCAATCTGTCTCCCGAGATGGAGAAATATCTCCAAACCAAGGTCGGCACCGGCTTCTACAGCAATGCCTCCGAAGTCGTGCGTGACGCCATTCGCCGCATGCGGGCGGAAGACGAAAAGCTGGAAGCATTGCGGGCCGCCGTTCGGGTGGGCGACGAACAGCTGGAGCGGGGCGAAGGAATCGCGTACACGCCGGAACGCCTGGACAAGATCACGGACGAAGTTTTTGCGAGGGGCGTAGCGGCGAGAAGCCCGGCGGCGATGCCACACCCTGATCCGGCGCTGATCCTCTCGCCTCAGGCCGAGGACGACTTTGCCGACATTCTTCGTTACACCGTGGAAAACTAACGGGGTGAGGCACAGGTGCTCACCTATCGTGAGATCCTGGACAACGCGCTCCAGACACTCCAACAGCACCCGGACATCGGCCGCAAACTGCCCGAACTGTCTTCCGCGCACCGGATCTACCCCGCCGGACGACACATCATCGTCTACCGAGTTGGCGAACGCGCGATTTACGTATCCCGAATCCCGCACGAACGTATGGATATAGTCAGGCATACCTGAACCGCCCCCTCAGTGCCGGCACGGCTGCCTCCCCCGCACCAACTTGATAATATGGCGCCCCGATTCAGGCCCGAACGCGGCGCCCTGCCCCGAACACGAACAAGAGGAATCCCGATGTCCGATATCGAAATCGCGCAGCGCGCCCGGATGCTGCCCATCATCGACCTGGCCCGCGAAAAGCTGGGCATCCCCGCCGCCAGCCTCGACCCTTACGGCCATTACAAGGCCAAGGTGGCGCTGGATTACATCGACGGCCTGAAGGACCGGCCGGACGGCAAGCTGATCCTGGTCACCGCCATCAGCCCGACCCCGGCGGGCGAAGGCAAGACCACGACCACCGTTGGCCTGGGCGACGCGCTGAACCGGATCGGCAAGAAGACCGTGATGTGCCTGCGCGAACCCTCGCTCGGCCCCTGCTTCGGCGTCAAAGGCGGCGCGGCCGGCGGCGGCTATGCCCAGGTGGTGCCGATGGAGGACATCAACCTGCATTTCACCGGCGACTTCCATGCCGTCGGCGTCGCCCACAACCTGCTCTCGGCCCTGATCGACAACCACGTCAACCATGGCAACGCGCTGGGACTGGACCCCCGCCGCATCCAGTGGAAGCGCGTGGTCGACATGAACGACCGCGCCCTGCGCAAGATCGTGGTGGGAATGGGCGGCACCGCCAACGGCTATCTGCGCGAAGACGGCTTCGACATCGTGGTGGCCTCCGAAGTCATGGCCATCCTGTGCCTGGCCACCAGCATGGCGGACCTGAAGGAGCGCTTAGGCCGCATCATCGTCGGCTACAAGAGCGACGGCAAAACCCCGATCTACGCCCGCGACCTCAAGGCCCACGGCGCCATGGCCGCCCTGCTGAAGGACGCCATCAAGCCCAACCTGGTGCAGACCCTGGAGAACAACATCGCCATCATCCATGGCGGACCGTTCGCCAACATCGCCCACGGCTGCAACACCGTAACCGCCACCAAAACGGCGTTGAAGCTGGCCGACTACGTGGTGACCGAAGCCGGCTTCGGCGCCGACCTGGGCGCCGAGAAGTTCATCGACATCAAGTGCCGCATGGCCGGGCTCAACCCCGCCGCGGTAGTGCTGGTCGCCACCGTCCGCGCCCTGAAATTCCACGGCGGCGTGAAAAAGGAAGACTTGAACCAGGAAAACCTCGCCGCACTGGAAGCCGGTTTCGCCAACCTGGAAAGGCACGTCCACAACATCCGCGAACACTACGGCCTGCCCTGCGTGGTCTCGATCAACCATTTCAGTTTCGACACCGAAGCCGAAATCGCGTGGCTGATGAAGAAATGCGAGGCGTTGGGCGTGAAGGCGGTCCTCGCCCGGCATTGGGCCGAGGGCGGCAAGGGCGCGGAAGCGCTGGCCCGGACGGTTGCCGGCATCGTCGACCACCAGCCGGGCCGGCATACCTTCGTCTACGGCGACGAAGCCCCGCTGTGGAACAAGATCGAAACCATCGCCACCAAGATCTATGGCGCCGCCGGCATCAACGCCGACGCCAAGGTCAAGGCCCAGCTCGACGCCTGGAACGCCGACTACGGGCATTACCCGGTGTGCATGGCCAAGACCCAGATGTCCTTCTCCACCGACCCCGACGCCAAGGGCGCGCCGACCGGCCACACCGTCGCCATCCGCGAAGTCCGCCTGGCCAACGGCGCCGGCTTCATCGTCGCCATCGCCGGCGACATGATGACCATGCCCGGCCTCCCCAAAATCCCGGCGGCCGAGCACATCGACGTCGACGGCAGTGGCCGGATCAGCGGGTTGTTCTGACGATGGAGGCGGCGTTCATCGCAGACTTGATGGTGTAGAAAATTATCTCTACCATCCAGCACATGGACCTCGAGTGGGACGAAAACAAGCGGCTGATCACCCTGCAAAGCCGGGGGCTCGATTTCGCTGACGCGTCTATCGTATTTTCGGGCCCCGTCTTTGAATTTGAAGATACGCGACGGGACTACGGTGAGCAGAGGATGATTTGTTTCGGCCTGTTGGGCGATCGGCTGGTATCCGTAGTCTACGTAGAACAATCGGAGTGCCGCCGCATTATCTCGATGAGAAAAGCCAATGAACGCGAAATCAAGAAAATATTCGAGCGACTTGGATAAGGTCGATGCACACGTCATCACCCAAGAGGAGTATGACGACATCCCGGAGCTGAGTGACGCCGACCTGGCCCGCGCAACCTGGAAAATAGGTGACTCCGCGGTGAGCGCAACGGCGGGCCGCGCCGCTTTTTCCGCCGTATTGAAGAAAAAAAAGAAGATCAACATCGCGCTCGACTCGGACGTCGTGGAATGGTTCAAGCAGCAAGCGGGCGGGCGCGGCTACCAGACCCTGATCAACGCGACCCTTCGGGAAGCCATGTCATTTCACAGCAGGGACGCGGCGACGCAAGACGAAATGAAATCGACGTTAGCCGCCATGCAAAAATCGATAGCCGCGATGGAGACCACGCTCCGCAAGGTCGTCCACGAGAAGGCCGCTCCCGGGAACACACCTTAAGCCGGCATAACCATTCACCGCGCCAACGACCGCTGCAGCGCGACAGCCGCGGCTTCGCTCCTGCAGGCGCGCAGGGGTTTAAGGTCCTTACGACGCACCGCGGCGAGTTCGGCCTTTGCGGCCCTGAAGTCCGCGAGAAACGCCGGGCTGGCACGCAGCTTGGCCACCGTGGCCGAAGCCATGTTGCGTCCCTGAATCACGTCGCTGTACCAATGCGCATTGCATACGACGCGGCTCAACCCGAACGCCTGGCCCCGAACGAGGATTTCAGCGGCGTGCTCCGGCGAAAGTTCGGCGAGAATGATCGCCCAAGCCATGCCGATCGCGCCGTGCGCCGAAGGGTACGACCCGTTCTCCTCCAGCCTGCCCTGCGCCGCCGGTGTGCAGATCGGCTCCTTGTTCGACAGGAACGGCCTTGGCCGCTGGTAGTAATTCTTGGCGGCATAGGTCGAAAGCCCGGCGTCGATCAGTGATCGCCGCAGCAGCACATAAAGATGTGGCGTGTCTTCCGCCGTGACCGGCGCATTCAGCGCACAGGAAAAAGTACCCGCCGCATGCGGGAACATCAGATAGGCGTCGGAAATCGCCAGCGTCCAGGCTGCGGAATCGCGCAACGCCAGGCTCCTGCGGCTGTAATCCAGGTCGAGCGCAAGCGCTTCCGATCCCTCCGCGGGAGGCGGAGGAACCAGGGCGCGACTGTTGGGGAGGGTTTGAAACGGCAGATAACCCACGACCGACGCCGAGCGGAATTCGGCTGCGGCATCGGGTTGCCGAAGGGCCTGGTGTCGGGCGCAGCCTGCGAACAGGGCGGCGTACGCCAGCGCAGCCCCAAATACATGCCGCCCACGATAGCAGACACTGTTCATCAAGACCCGGGCCCCGCTCGTTTTCGCTTGTCCCCCGGTAGGGTAAGCCCGCACCGTGCCCGGCGGTTCTTTCCGGATCGCAAACATCCAGACGCGGATTCGCCGGCGTCGCCAGCCATCACCGCACCGACGGCTTCAGTTCACGTCTAACAGAGCGTCCTCACGGACGCACTCGTTCCCGCATGGATTGCCGGACGATCCGGCCATCTATTCGATCACGTCTGAACAGACTTGCTGGTGAAGCTCGGGCTGGGTGGCCATGGCCGCACAGACTTCGACCAGCCGGCCGGATTCCTGCACGACCGGCAGCATGTCCTTCGGTTTCTGCTGGAAACCCCGGATCGCCGCGTTCACTGCCACCTCCCGATCCTCAGGGGACACTTCGTCCCAGATCGGGAGCACCGCGGCCGCCACCGCCACGCTGGTTTGGAAATCCCAAGGCCCCAGGGTGGTGGCGCGCCTCAACGCGAGCCTGAATTCATCGTCGGGGATGTCGAAAGTCGCCTTCAAGCCGAGCAAACGCGCCCAGGCCATCGGCCAGGCCGGCCTCAGCGACACCCCCCGGCGGGCCTCGGCGGTGGCCTTGGCGCTCAGCTTGGCCTCCGCGTCGGGATTGCTGCGGGCGAGCGCGAGCTGCCATATGTACAACTGGCACAATTGTTCGTGGAGGACGGGATTGTCGGGATCCAGGACGACGGCGCCACGCAGCACGCGCTCGATGCGGTTCAGCTCGGCCTCGGACGGGGGCTTGTCCGGTTTCGCCGTCCACGCCTTGAACAGCCAGCCCACCTGGACCTCATGGAGGCCGGCCTTGGCCCGCTTCAGGCAAGTCCAACTGAGGAAAAACAAGCCCCCTGCCAGCAGGTAGCACACCAGGATGCGCAGGGCGGCGGACATGCGGATTCAGACGTTATTGAATGCGCAATCCGAGAATTTCGCTCGGGTTGTCGACGACCAGCCTCCTCGCCACTTCCGGCCCGGCCACACGCTCGACCACCTGCCGCCCCTCCTCCAGATTGGGAGGGCGATGCTTCACGTTGTGCGCATCGGACGCCACCACCGTGATCCAGCCTTCCTCCAGGAACTGGAGCGCCCTTTCTTCACAGCGCTCGCCGAACTGCCCGGATAGCGAACCGGCGGTAACCTGGAACAGGCACTCCATTTCGACATAAGGGAAGATCTTGCTGAAATCGCGGATCACGGCCTTGTTTCGCTCCGGATGGGCGATCATGGGCAGGATATCGCGCTTCATCAGCCAGCGCACCAGCGCGTCGGTACCGGCGGGAATCTGCTCATGGGGGAATTCGAGCAGCATCACCCGCTTGCCCCGGTATTCGCCGAGGAAGGGAATCCGGTCCTGCGCCAGCAGGCTCATGATCTCGGCACACACACGGACTTCCGCCGCCATTCCGACTTCGAGCGGAATCCCTTCGCGTTCCAGCTCCGCCTGAAACGCCCGGAAGACGCGCTCGATACCGGCCTGGTCGTTGTCCCAGCACCCCGGCTGGATATGCGGCGTCACCACCGATCGCCGAATCCCGCTTTCCGCCGCGAGCCGGGCCAGTTCCAGGGCCTGGGCCAAATTCTCCGGACCGTCGTCGATGGCCGGCAACAGATGGCAATGAAGGTCGATCATGGGAATTCAAAGCTCCAAAAAGGCTGTCTTGCTTAGGGTACGACCAGGTTATTAGTCGTTAAGAAAGCAATGTCATTGTTCGATCGCCCTCACCCTACCCAGGAACCCATCGGGATCGTAGGGCGGAACCGGCTCTTTCGGGTTCCGCCATCCCGAAACAGCACGCATGCCAGAATCGTAGGGCGGATAAGCGGCAGCGCATCCGCCAAATTCAGCTTCGCTGCTCTTCGAGTCAGCTCCGCCGCTCTTCGAGTCGGCACGGAGGTGGATGCGCTACGCTTATCCACCCTACAGGGACGACGTAGGGCGGAACCGGCTCTTTCGGGTTCCGCCATCCCGAAACAGCACGCATGCCAGGATCGTAGGGCGGATAAGCGGCAGCGCATCCGTCAAATTCGGCTCCGCCGCTCTCCGAGTCAGCTCCGCCGCTCTTCGAGTCGGCACGGAGGTGGATGCGCTACGCTTATCCACCCTACAGGGACGACGTAGGGCGGAACCGGCTCTTTCGGGTTCCGCCATCCCGAAACAGCACGCATGCCAGAATCGTAGGCCGGATAAGCGGCAGCGCATCCGCCAAATTCAGCTCCGCTGCTCTTCGAGTAGTCGGCACGGAGGTGGATGCGCTACGCTTATCCACCCTACAGGGACGACGTAGGGCGGAACCGGCTCTTTCGGGTTCCGCCATCCCGAAACAGCACGCATGCCAGGATTGGTTGGCGGATCGCCTTCGGCATCCGCCCTACAGGTTCCGGGGAACAATCCGGTGCGCATTGCGCACATCGATCTCTCCCAGAGGGAGAGGACATGTTGTGTGACACTGCTTTCTTAACCGTTAGTACACGTTTCTCACTCGTGGGCACCTTCCTGTTGGTAACTCCCATAATAGTAGTCGCTGTAGTAATAGCTGCTGTAGCCGCGCCGGCTTTTTTCCATGTTCAACTGGCTCAAGACCACACCGGTCAGCGGCGCGCGGACCTTGCGCAGCCGGTCGATGCCCGAGCGCGCCATGTGCACCGGCGTTTTTTCCGCCTGAACCACGTAGATCACCGACCGGACCAGCCGGGACAAAGCCAGCGCATCGCTCACCGGCTGCATCGGCGGCGCGTCGAGGATGATCGCGTCGTACTCGCTCTCGAGCTCCGTCATCGCTTCCGCGAAGCGGTGCGAAGACAGCAGCTCCAGCGGATTCGGCGGCACGATACCGGCCGGCATCAGATCGATATTACCCGCCTCGTAATGATGGATGCATTCCTCGAGCGTCGCCGTCTGCGCCACCAGGTTCGACAGTCCCGGCATCTTCGCGGACAAGCCGCAACGCTTCGCCAGGTTGGGCCGCCTCAGGTCCGCCTCCACGACCAGCACCCTGGAATTGAGCTGAGCCAGCGCATAGGCCAGGCTCATCGAAATCGACGACTTCCCTTCGCCCGGGACAGAGGACGTCACCAGGATGCTCATGCGCGGGTCATCCAGCGACGACAGCATGATGCCGGTGCGGATGGTACGCACCGATTCCGCGAACGTCCCCCTCGGATCCTCCAGGAAAACCTTGGAAACATCGTCCTTGACTCCACGCTTCTGCTTCTGGATCACCAGCGGCACCAGGCCCAGCAAGGGGAGCCCCAGCTTCTGCTCCACTTCCTCCGAACTCCTGAACGACTTGTCCATGAAATCGAGCAGGAAGGCCAAGCCGATTCCGGCCATCAGGGAAAGGAGGAAAGCGATGGCCACGCCCAGTCTCTTGTTCGGCTTGACGGGAAATTTAGGCAAAACCGCCGCGTCCATGACACGTGCGTTGGAGGGCTGTAGATCGCCCGCTTCGGAGGTCTCCTTCAAGCGTTTGAAAAACATCTCGTAAAGCTCGCGGTTGGACTGCACCTCACGCTGCAATTCGCGATATACGCTTTCCTTCCGGGCAATCCCCTGCAATTCATTCTTGATCGAATCAATCTGCCCCGCCAAGGCATTCTCATTGGCATAAGCCGCGGCGATCTGCTGCTTCAACCGGCCGGCCACGCTGGCAATCTGCTTCTTCAACGCCGTGCGTATCGACTCGAGATGCGTCTCCGCCGTCACTCGCTCCGGATGCTGGGCGCCGTAGCGGCTGGCAAGCTCATTCACGCGGGTCAGCGCCTCATGTTCCTGTTGTTTGAGATTGCGCACGGTCTCATCGCCGTAGATGGCCGGCATGCTTTCGATATTCTCCGGCACCACGCCCCCGAGGTTGGCAATCTGGCCGTAGAGCGTTTCGGCCTCCAAACGTGACTTCCGCGCATCGATGTATCTCGCGTTCAGATCGTTCAATTGGCTGGCGCTCAGCGAAGAAACGCCCGAGGACGATCCGTCTGCTGACGAACCACCGGAGAATGCCCTGCCATGAAGATCGACCAGATTCTGGGTTTCAAGATAAGCCTGTAAACGGCGCTCAGATTCCGCCAATTTCTGGCGCAGCCCCTCGAGGCGCGTGGCAAGCCACTTCGACGCCAATTGGGTCCCTTCCGAACGAGCGTCCAGGTTGATATCGATATAAGCGTCACACACCGCGTTCGCGACCTGCATCGCAAGCTCCGGGCTCGCAGCATCGAACGATATTTGCACCAGGCGGGTATTCCGGATCTGATTTACACTCAGACGCTTCAGGAATTTGTCGGTTACGGCGTCGAGCGGATCCCCCTTCGCATCGGCCGAAGCGCTAGACTGAAACGCACCGAACGGCGACCACGCCCGCCAGTCCAACCAGGATTCCCATCCTCCGGAATCGGCGTCCGCGTCGTCTTCCTCCGGCGATGTCGAGGCCCTTCCGAAGGCCACCTGGGTCGGAATTTGAGGACCGTACGGCCCCACCGGCCCTATTTCTTCAGGTGAATCCGCGACATTCTCTTCTTTGTTGATGAACTCCGGATTTGACACCAACTGCAAGGTTTCAACCACCCTTCTTGCAATAGCGCGGGATTTCAATATCTCCACCTGAGTGAGGTAATACTCCTTACTCTTCGTATCGACCCCGTAGAGCTCTTCCACAGAAACAACTTTCTGCTCTGTCGGTTCGACGATCAAGGTCGCGGTGGCCCGATAAATCGGCGTCATTGACAGCAGAATCAGGAATGTCAACACCGACACCGATCCCGCGAGACCCAGAATACCCCAAAGATGGCGGCGAATAACGCTCCAGTATCGCCTCAGATCGAATTGTTCTTCGTCTGGCTGATATACCCCGCCATCATAAGGCACATTGACTACCTGGGGAATGTTGCTCTGAACTATCGGCGAATAGATATTCTTGTCATTCATGACGAGTGACGAAATCGGAAGTGATGCAACCCGTGAAGTAAATCAGAAAAAGCTTTCTTTGATGGTGATGACATCCCCTGGCCGCACCGGCGTCATCACATTTGCCTCGACCGGCGTTTGCATTGGATCATCTTCATGGATCACCACAATGTCACTCGAGGCCCTTTCCGTGAAGCCTCCCGCCAAAGCGACCGCCTTCTGTATCGTAAGGCCAGGCTGAAATGGATAACCACCCGGGGCTTTTACCTCGCCTCCGATGAAAAACTTCCGGTACTCGATCACGCTCACGCTAACCTTAGGATCGACCAAATAAGGCCCCTTCAGACCACGAGTGATTTCGGCCGCGAGCTCGCTTACGGTACGCCCCAAGGCATGAATTTCCCCTAGAAATGGATATGAAATCGTCCCGGCATCGCTCAGGCGGACCTCCATACTGAGGTTTTCCTCATTGAGAACGTAGATCTTGATCAGATCACCCGAACCCAAGCGGTAGTCGGACACCGCGGGACGTTCCTCGCCATGGCAACAGAACGAGATCAGCGCAAACAAAAAACAACCAAAATATATAATCCGTTGCATATCGGCTTTCTTCCGTCCAGCCCAGATTCAACATATCGCTGGCCCGGCAGCGAGGAAGGCCCGACCAGACCGATACCCATTCCAAACACTTACATATTCATCTGAAGACTCAATTCTATCATGTTACGATCATAGTCTAACTCGTCCCGGGTCGAATGCCTCTGATTGTAGAAATAATTAAGCCCCGTCGTCAGCCAGTGCTGAGGCTTGTAATAAAAACCCGCAAACACGCCGTATCCTCTATTATTGATATCGGAATTCTGAAATTTGTCTTCCCGAGCGTTGACTTCAAGCCGGCTGCTGAAGCGTTTCAGCCACACATGGTTCCAGGCCAGAGCGTAATATTGACTATCGCTGAATGTCGCTCCCGCATAAACCGATTCGTTGGCGACTTTCGATGCAGCAAGCCGAAACGTCGAATAGGTCTGGGGTGCCCACGAAACCGCAGCTTCGTAAGTCGGCAGCCCGAAAGAGCCCAGCGATGAATCACTGAAATCCTTGGTCAAGTACCCCACACGGATCGAACCGGCGGTTTTTGCGGTCGGTTCCCACAACACACCTGCCAGGTAACGACCTTGAAGGCTATCCAATGATGGTGCACCCGGTGGAGTGTACTGGTAGTCTGACAAAATCTGATCCACTTGGACCAATAGCGAAGTCTTGGGCATCACCCGGTAGTAAAACGTACCGCCGAGCGTATAGCCATTGACGTCTCTGCGCTTGGTGAGCAAAGGGTGGTTGTCGTAGGTTCTGCTCACAAAATTGAAGTAAAGGTCAAAACGGCCTTTTGCCTTGTCCGCCCCATAACGGAACTGGGCTCCAAAAGTCCCTTCATGCCATTCGTTCGGCTCGTTTAGTAAATTGACCACATTACCCTGACTGAACATCGTACCGATCGGGTCATGGGCAAAAACCAGACTTCCGCTCAACATCAGCCTGGCACGGTGGTTGAACTCCAAGTCCCCAAAAGCATTAACATAATTGTCGACATAGTTATTCTGCGAGGCATTTTCGTAGATGCTGCCACGGAATGAATAAGCCAATCCCAAATTCTGTTTGCCTAAACGCATCGGAACCAGGAATTGCGGGTTCACGACGGTCACGAAAGAAGACCGGCGATTCAGATTGTTATAGAAAACATTATCGTCGTAGTACTCACCCACCCGAATTCGCGTCAATAACGGCAGCCGGAATCCTTCCAGCCAGCCAGCACCCTCGGTCGGCGCTTCGCCGGTATCCAGGATGGGACGGGTGCGCAGATAAGGACTATCCCCGCCCCCCGACACCAAGGGGGAAGTGTATGAAGCATAGCCGCTTGAAGTGCTCGACCCCACACCTTCCGCAGCCACACTTGCAATAGGTGCCGACGCAAATATCCCGAACAACAGGATCAGACGGCAGAAGACATACACTCGGTTCATACTCACTTATGTCTCCTTCGGGGCGGTCTATTTTCATCCTCGGCATCTAGAATCGGCGATGTTCTGGCGCCATTACGATGCTGATGACAGAAAGCCGAAATCCAGGCCAGCGCCATGAGCACAACAAAGAAGCCCGCGTTTGCCGGTATCTGCAAATTGAAGTCAACGAATGAATGTATCAATAGCGCCAGGATACCCATGAAAGAGGCAAAACCCATAGCCCTCAGCAAGGCGTCATGCCGCTGACGCAGCGCAAACAAAGCGACTAGCAGACTCAACGCCACCGCAAGCGCCATGGGCAGAACACCTACGATACCCCATTCGCCGAGAAACTCCAGATAGTCATTATGGGCGTGATCGTAGGGAGTGACCACCTCCGCCCCCCCATAAGGCAGAAAAGACGCCACGAACGAACCGGCTCCCGCGCCGAACGGCAGGTAGTCCAACACATACGGCACCGCGTAGTCGAACAGATCGACCCGGTTCGACGCCTCCTCTACCGTGGTTTGCTCCAGACGCCGCGCCACTTCCTCGATTCCGAAATAACTGCCGATGACCACGAGATCGACGAGCACGATGCTCGACAAGATGGCCAACACGAGGCCGCTGGAGAACCTGGACGACGGCGCCAGCAGCAGGTAAACGGCACCGGCGATGCTCAAGGAAGCCGCGAACCCCACGTTTCCCATGCGAGACCGGGTGAGCACCAGACCGATCGCCATGATCACGACGGCGATGCGAAGCGGCGCCTTCTCGCTGAGCAGGAAAGTCGCCGCTCCCCGCAGCCAGTCGCGCCAGTTGCCCCCCGGAGAGGAAAACTTGCCGGCGATCAGCAACCCGACCCCCACCGCCAGCGTCATCTCCAGCAGGCCGGCAAGGTGATTGCGGTGGACGAAGGTACCGGTCGCGACGGATTTGCGCACTTCCTTGCCGAAAAAACCAAACTCCAGCCCAGTCAATGACTTGGCCGAGCCGTACAAGGCTTCGAATACCCCGCATGCCACCATCGCATAGGCCAGCCACCGGACTCTCTGCTGATCGCGGGTAAGCAACAGAATGAGCGCGAACATGGCCAGATACGCCGCCCCCCTGAATGCTGCTAGGCGGGTGTAATACGGATCGGTACTGAACGAGGATAAGAGGTTGGGATCGATCTGGCGAGCATCCGGATAGACCAGCGCGGCCCGAGGAAGCAACTTTTCCGCCAGATCAGAAAACCAGGGTGAACCTTGAAAAGCTATCCAGATGACACTCGCGCCGATCAGAAGCAAGGCAGGCCATGCCTTGCGAAACGATGTCGTGAGCGGAAGCCCGCCGTGGGCATGCAGCAGGCAACAGGCGGCCCCGAGCGCGAATACGACGCTGGAAAAAAAATAAACTGCCCCTTCCCAGTTGCTGCCCCAAGGCAGTGGCAGCCATAGGATCAAGGCCAACAGGACAGAAAACAAACCCTTGTCAAATATCGCAGCCACAAGCCGTCTGCATTCCGCGCGCAAAAAACTCGCCGGATCGGGTGGATCCAGCGAGTCCAAATCCTATCCGTCCGGAATCAGAGGATCCGGCCGTTGCTAGCGTATTCGCGCAGCCAGTTAATCCAGCTTACGAGCCATTTGTAGTTCCAGCCGTTCCCGTGGTTACCGCTACCCCGAGTGGCCAAAATGTCTTCCGCGGATTCGGGGTGTGCCCTGAGCTCGCCCAGCAGGCCGGTCAGCTCTCTTTGGTTGGCCCTGCTGCTCAGGGAGCTCAGCAAGCCGTTCTGGTTGGACTGAATTTCCCGAACCTGGGACTTGTATTCCCGCTTCGAAATCTTGCCCGCCCTGAAATCGGCCCAAAGCGCCTGGATGCGGCTTGCCGTCTGCTCCCTGACGGCCTGCCGGGCATCTTGGACCAACTGCTTGTCCGCATCCGACAGCGAAGCATTGGACGGCGCGGCGGCCCCCATCGACGGCATCAGCAGCGGGATCAGCAAGGAAAAAATCATCGTGAGTCGAGTGAACGCAACCTTCATGACAGGGTCCCCCCAAAAAGTGGTACATGAGTGTGGAAAAACGGTTACGTCAAGTAGTATAGAAGAGCAAGACAAAGATTCAATGGCCGGAGGGGCATTTTTTCTCATCCCGAATTCGCGGCGGAGCCGCTCCCACAGCCGCCCCCGCTGTAGGAGGGCTGTAGGAGCGGCTCCGCCGCGAATACCAATCCGCTAAAGCCACACGGCATCCCAATGAGGATAATCACCCAAACGCCTCACAAGCCCCACCCGCAACGGATTTGCGACAATGTACCGGGCGATGGCGCGAATATCCTCCTCTTTCCGGACCGCCCGGTCATGGAATCCTGGCTGCCAAAAGCGCTGCCCCTTGCACTCAAGCAAACCGTTCACATTCCGGGCCGAGGCCTGCTTGAACCGCCCCACAACCGTGGACAGAGAGACAGCCTGCAACTCGAACAACCAATGCAGGTGGTCCGGCATCAACACCCAGGCCAACGTCCGGGAGTCACCTCGCGCATCCGCATTGCGCAGTTCCTGCACCACGCACCGGCACGCGCCGAAAGCTAAGAATCGGGGCGTTCTCTGATGAGTGACGGTCGTCACCAAATAAGGCCGTCCCGATTCGGAGAATCGGCCACGGCGCAAGTCGCGGGAGTGAGGGGATTGTTTCATGTGATGGTCTGGTATCGTCGCGGCGGAGCCGCTCCCACTGTAGGAGCCTCCCCCCTGTGGGAGCTCCCACTGCAGGAGCTCCCCGCTGTGGGAGCCCCCACTGTAGGCCCCCACTGCAGGAGCTCCCCGCTGCAGGAGCCCCCACTGTGGGAGCGGCTCCGCCGCGAAAAGAAAAGCTCTCTTCCTCAGGGCATCGAGCCAATCACCGATGAAAGTCGCGCCGGACCTGATCTCAACACTCTGCAATCGCTGCCCCACTTCGAACAACAACCGCGCAGGAGCTTCAGGCCCGCTGCTTGCGCCTGTCTTGGGATCATGCGCTGATCTTACAATCTTCTAACACCACATCGAGCCAAACCGCGGCATTACCTGCAACAGTCGAGATCTGTCGCGGCGGAGCCGCTCCCACATCCCCCCTCGCCCAGATGTAGGAGCGGCTCCGCCGCGAAAAACCGCGAAAAACCAAACAGACCGACCGGAACGATGCTGGTGCAGAGAATCAGCAACACCTCGCGCGGGGCATACCTCCTACACCAAGAGCAGAATGCTCGTAGATGTTCATCACTGTCGTAAAAAACTTCGACATGATCGAAGGGCAAACAAGAATCCCTTCACCGGCCAGAACAGGGAAATGCCGAAGAAGATCAACCATGAGTGGGCACATGGGCCAGCAACCATTCCAGCAAGCGGATCAACCCGATCACCGTGCCAACAGACCCCACCGTCCAAAGCGTCTGGCGATGAATCGCACGGGTCAGACGAACCTCGACTTGCTTGATTTCCAGACGCGTTTTCTCGATCTCAAGCCGCAGTTTGGCCTCAACCTCTTTGATTTCAAGCCGGACAGACTCGATCTCTCGCTGCAACTTGCCCTCAACCTCTTTGATCTCAAGCCGAACAGACTCGATCTGTCGCTGTAACTTGCCTTCAACCTCTTTGATCTCAAGCCGAACAGACTCGATGTCCTTCTGCAACCGCAATTCGGTTTCGCGAACCTGGCCCTGGGTTGCAACGTCCTTCAACTGCGGATACCGGTCTTCCAGATGCTCGAACGCCTCGGCAATCAGCTTGGCGCGGGTCTTATCCTCCCCCGCCTCGGTCAATTGCTCGTAAAGTCGCAGCGCTACGCTCATGATATACCCCTAAAAGTGCTCCGCAGTTTAGCACGGCCCACCTGAGACTTGATCACAGCGTACCGCCAGCAAACCATGCTACGGCGACGTAAAACTCCAGCTCACCGCAAAGCCGCCGAGACCTCGACAATGCGCTCAGCGGCACGCCCTCCAAATCCTTCCCCCAGATCACTCGCGATCTGTCGCGGCGGAGCCGCTCCCACATCCCGCCCCCACACCCGGCGGTAGGAGCGGCTCCGCCGCGAAAAACCAACTTGAAACGGCCGAGATAGCGTCTACACTCAACCAAGTGCCTCTCGAACACAACGTCGCATGCCCGCCTGTCTCCGTCCGTCACACAGCCGGCGGGAGCGACTTTGTACTCGCCTACAGGGGCCAGCAGAACAGCCGGAAGGCACCAGTTTTTTTTCGTCGCAGCTTAAGATATGCATTCCCCAGCACTAACGATTAACGTCCAGACCTCCCCACGAAAAAGATTCGTGGACAACGTCGGTTATTTTTTCACTTTTATATATTTCTTTTTTCTAATTTCCCTTATTTTTGTTGACCTGTCCGTTCTATCCGAGACAAATTTTTCTTTGCCATTCAATACAATCAACGAGAGAATCAAATCGGCACTTGGATTCGCAATAGATTTCCAGAACGCTCACGAATCATTTAATAACAAATACGCCATAATCCTCATTTTGATCGGTGCGTTCGCGACTTACTTGGGCAGTATCGTTGCCGTCACTCATCTTCGCCAGCGGCGAATATTGAAAACCCCAGTGGCGGATGCGCCCGACATCCCTAGACTCCCCTCGTCCTACCAAGTAGCAGGCTTTGTTCTCGCGGGGACGGACATCTTGCTTCTGCACGGAACCTTTCTCGCCATAGCATGGCTCGCGAACCAGAATGCGCCCCCCGGCGTGGCATCGTACCCCGCCCCATTCGCATGCTACAGCTTGATGATAACAATCACCCTCGTGTGGTTCTGGCTGCTCGAACACTACAGACACCGCCGGCCTTTTTGGGACGAACTGCGTGAAATCGTACGAGTCGTTTTCATCATGACCCTGCTTGCAGGCGCAAGCAACTTCATCACCGGCCTCTCCCATGGCCGCAGTCTCTATCTCCTCGTATGGAGCGCCAATTTCCTTTTGATTCCGATTGGGCGGGCCGGTACCCGATGGCTGCTCGATCACCTCAACTTGTGGCAACGCTCCGCTATCATTCTCGGCGCGGGACAGAATGCCCGCGAAGCCTATCTGGCGATTAAGGACGAACGGAGCCTAGGCTATCGCGTGCTCGGATTTGTGGAAACGGAATGCAACGACAGGACTTGCGCCCCCCAGGCACCTGAAGCATACGAATCCATGACGCAGTCGGGCAACGAGTCGGCCATGACCGCCCCATGGCCAGGAACTCAAAACGCCCCCCCTCCGTCAAGGTTGGAAACGAGTCTTTTCCCATTTTTGCCGCCCGCAAGCGAATCGATACACTGATCGCGGAACTCGGCAATCCCTATGTCATCGTCGCCATGGATTCATTGGTTGAACCAGGGAATCAAAAGCTGATCAATCATCTCCTGGCCACACAGATCAACCTTCATATTGTTCCCGCCATTCGGGGTTTGCCTTTGTTCGGCACCAAGATATCGCACTTCTTCAGCCATGAAGTGATATTCCTCACAGTAAGGAACAACCTTGCGCAGCCCGGCTACGCCTGGTTCAAGCGATCATTCGACATCGTCGTAGCCTGCCTGCTGCTCATATTGCTCTTCCCCCTCTTCTTACTGCTGTCGTTTCTGATCCGGCGCGACGGCAGCAACGCCTTCTATGGCCACACCCGCATCGGCCGCAACGGCAAACCTTTCCAATGCCTGAAGTTCAGGTCCATGCGAATGGACGCCGACAAAGTACTCCAAGAGCTTCTTGCAAGAGATACCGGGGCCAGGGCCGAATGGGAAAAAGATTTCAAATTGAAAAACGACCCTCGGATCACCCCGGTCGGCCGCTTCCTGCGCAAAACCAGTCTGGACGAACTTCCGCAACTCATCAACGTCATCAAAGGCGAGATGAGCCTGGTCGGTCCACGCCCCGTGGTAAGCGCCGAACTCGAGCGTTATGGCGACTACGCCAGGCTGTACTTACAAGTATTGCCGGGGATCACGGGCCTATGGCAAGTCAGCGGGAGAAACGATACCAGCTACAACGAACGGGTGAGTCTCGATGCTTGGTATGTGCAGAACTGGTCGATCTGGTACGACATTGCCGTCCTGTTCAAGACCATCAACGTCGTCCTGAACCAGCGCGGCGCCTATTGACCGACGAGTTCAGAAAGGGAGTTTTCGAACGCCGTCAGCAAGGCTTCCTTCCCAAGATGGGCCAGGGCATAGCTTCGCGCCGCCTCCCCCAGCCGTTGCCGCAGGTGCATGTCACCGGCCAACGTGCCAACCGCACGCGACAAGGCGGCGGCGTCACCGGGATCCACGACGATGCCTCTGCCCTCGACCACTCGAGCCAACTGCGTTCCCGGGTTCGCAGTGGCCACCACAGGACGGCCGCTCGCCAACATACCCGTCAGTTTTGAAGGCATGACCAAATCGGCCACATCCGCCCGCTGCGGCAGGAGGTGAATGTCGGCCAGGTTCAACAGGTCGTTCAAACGCTCCACGGGTTGCAAATCGAGAAAGCGCACATTCGACAGTCCCACGCACGCTGCTTCCAATTCACCGCGCCCGGGGCCATTACCGCAGAACACGAACAGCAAAGGCCGAACTTCCTTCTCCCCGCTCGAAGCCATCTTCCCGGCCTCCTCCCCTTGCCCTCCCCCATTGGTATGGAGCGGAGAGGAGAACGACCCAGCCTCGAGCAATCGCGCCGCCTCCCCCAACAGCTCCAACCCCTGTTTACGACCCATGTTTCCTGAGTAGAGCGCCACCACATCGGCGTCTGCGATTCCGAGCTCGCGCCGGAAAGGACTGGAAACCGAAAGAGGAAAGATGCGATCCGTATCCACCCAGTTGGGAAACAATACGCCCTCCGCGATGCCCTTGTCGCTCAAACGCCGGATCATTTTGTCCGAAATGGTCGAAACACAATCGAAGCGACGCATCAACCAACATTCGATTTTCATGACCACATGCCGCCAAAAGCGAGAACGCAACAAACCGAGGTCGAAGGCGGCATCCACTTCGAAATCCTGCACGTGCAGCCAGGACTTTCCGCCGCAAAGCCGCCCGACAATCCAGGCCGCGGGCGCACAGAACAGCGGCGGCTCAACCGCCCACACCACTTCCGGGCGCCACCGCACCTGCCTCAACATCAACGGGAAGCTGCTCGCCGCAAAGCTCGCCAGATGCAGCAGTCGTTTCGGCCCCGACGGATGCCCGGGAACCCACAACGGACAGCGCCAGACCCTCACCCCCCCACGATGCCGCAACGAACGCCTCCCACCCACCTCCTCTGAGGAAGAAGGCTGAGATGAAGGTGCGGCAACGAGTTCTTGCCGATACCACCAGCCCGAATATCCATTCTTCACATGCCATTCCGGATAATAAGGCGGCGCCGTCACCACGCGCACTTCGTGCCCGCGCGCTGCCAACCATTCGGCCAACTCGCCCGTGTACTTTCCCGGCCCGGTGAGTTCCGGCGCAAAATTGATACTGTAGATGAGAACCTTCATGGCAAGTGAGTATTATCCTTTTCCCTGGCTATCGGATCGCGGGGGAAAGGAGTCGGTGTGACTCAAAACGCCTCCGTTGCCGAAAAGAAAATCCGCCTGAATGGCCCGGCCTTGCCGATCATGGGCGACGTTATACACACCGCGCAACCCGAATCCGCGCTCCCGCAACCAGGCGATCACCTCGTCGGCCAGGGCTTGGCCCGCGTAGAGCTCCACGAAAGAGCATTCCACGTAAACATGGGAAAAGCGCTCCAACAGCACTTCGCAACCCTGCAAAGCCTGAAGCTCGAAACCCTGCACATCCAGCTTCAGCAAGGCCGACGGCTCAATGGCCTGCGGCGGCAGGTGGTCCGCGAGCGGACCCACCGAAATGGTAGCCGTACCGGCCTCGCCCGTGCCCGGAAACAGGGTATTCTGCATCGCCGTGATGGGCAGCAGGGACGAGGAATCATCCCGCGCTGACAGATGGATGATCGCCTCGCCCCGCACGGGGCCGATGGCGGACTGATACAGCGTCACGCTCGGATCGTCGCTAAACACGGTCCGGAACTTGGCCGCCGGTTCCGGTAGCGGTTCGAAAGAAAAAATCCGCGCTTGCGGCAGGCAATGCCTTGCCACCAGTGCGAACTGGCCGCGGTTGGCACCGATATCCACCACAGTACGGCAAGTATCCAAAGCGAACAGTACCGGTATGTGCTCCACACCGGCAGCAACGCGGGTTTTAGCCAAAGTTCCGCGAAAACCAGAATTAATAATGATCTTCGCTAATTTTCGTAACTTATTCACTCTGCTCCCCCACTGCCACTCCAGGGCCGGCCTCGGCGGCCCTCCGGCAAAGCCGAAATAATTCATCGGTCGTCCGTTCAATACTCAAATATTGCTCCGCAAAGCTACGCGCGGCCAAGCAGGCTTCGGTATATCGCTCGGTACCCACCATAACGCGCGCGGCGTCGACGGCCGCGCGAATCGACTCCACCGAACACGCAAAGGTCATGCCGATTCCCTGCTCCTCGAGGTGATCCCATGCCAGCCCGCGTGTCACCAACACCGGCCTTCCGACTGCCAATGCCTCCGCGACGGCATTGCCGAAATTCTCCCGCTCTCCGCCCCCATCCAGACCCGATGGCAGGACGAGGAAATGGCTGCGAGCGATAACTTTGTGGACCTCCGCGGGGGGAATCTCACCGAGATAGCGGATCGCCTCACCGCCCCATTCCGCCAGACGGCGAAATTCGTCGAAGTAAGGCCCCGTCCCGCCACCGGCGACCCAAAGCTGTTCGCCGTCTTGCCTAATGTTTGACCATTCGCGCGCGAAGGCATTTATACCCTTTTCTTTCGATATTCGACCAATATAGCAAATCCGCAACGGGCCGCGTTCTGGATTTTCCACCTTTTCAGGAAGAGAAATACCGTTTGCGATCGTCACCGTTCTGACGGAAGGAAGGATGGCCCGCACCGCATCGCCTTCCCTTGGGCTGCACACATGCACCGCGTTGGCCCTGCGGAGCGTAGGGAAGGTCAGCAGCCGATAATAGAGCCACTTGTGCGGCTTGTACCGTCGGATGGCTTCGACATGCGCCGGCATCAGTCCTCCACGGACGGCCGTAACAAAAGGTTTTTTCAAAAACACGGAGAAAATCGCTCCCAAGGTACAGGGCCACGTCCCGATGCCGTTGACATAAACGACGTCCGCTTCCGAACAGGTCTGCCAAATTCGCAAGGGCGCACCCCATCCGAACCCCCAGCGCCTGAACCGCCAGGCACGGTAGAGCCTCACTGAAGCTCCAGGGTAACGAGCGGACACCTCCGCTGCGAGAAGCGACGAGCCTTCCGAAGCGTCCGAGGCACAGACGACGGGTTGGATTCCGGACTGCAGCCACGCGTGAACCAACCGGCTCGCGCTGGCCGCCACGCCGCCATAGCCTTGGGCGGGCCAAATGTGTGTGGTGATGATGGCGATTTTCACCATTCCCCGTCCTCTTGGGCTTGGCCGGACTGGCATACCTTCAACAGCCATTTCGTGTACTCATACCAGCCATACATCAGCGAGTATTCGAGTCCGGCCCGGCCATCGAGAAAACCGGCCTTCAGCACATAGTGATACAGAAATCGCAACGGCCCTGCCCAGAATGAACCACTCACCCAACGGCTCAACCGCCCACGGGCGGTCGCTAGCGCATTTTCGCTCCTGTCCAGTGCGTGCAGAGTACCTGCCTTACCAAGGCTGACATGTTTGTGTAGCCAACGTTCGATATCCCCTTCATAGAAGTAATGCAGATAAGGCGGCGCGTCCGGAAAATACGCAATACGATTTGGCGGCACGTCCGCCGCTTCCCCATGCCCCTCATGGTTTGGCTTGAATCGGGCGGCACTGGTCCTCACCAGCCGCGGGTGATAAATCGGATATCCGGGAGCATGGAGCAGCACTTTTCCCTTGAACACCAGCAGTGAGGGCAACATGCCGACATCGAAATCCGACCGGCTTGCCAGCGAGTTTTCGAAGAGATGGAAGAACTCCGGGCTATACCGTTCGTCCGCATCCACGAAGAGAACCCACGAAGATGAGATTCCGCACCGTGTTAACGCATGGTTTCGCTGTACCGCAAATCCTTTCCAAGGACTTTCATGAATGATTGCATTAAGCTCCTTCGCAATCGAAAGAGTCCGATCCGTACTGCCCGAATCAAGCACCACCACCGGATAACCCGGTGGAACAGCCTGCAAACATCCGCGAATATTTCTTTCTTCGTTCCTCGTCAGAATAACTACGGTGAGACGGGCTTCTCGCAGTTCCAATATCTAGTCCTCGCATATTTTAAATGCCCGAAGCTCAACACTTCGGAATATCGGATAGTCACTGGCGGATCGCGTAGACATATCCCATTTTTCCATGAAGATCATGGGCCGGCCTTTTATCAAGATCGGTCAGAATGACTTCGAATCCTCTTTCCTGGAGATGCGCCAAAAGTTGACCAACATTTCCATACTTCGGATGAACCTCCATCGCGATACGCCTTACTTTATTCACCCATTCATCGCCGGTCGTGAATAGCTCGAACTCCGCACCTTCGACATCCGCTTTCAAAAAATCGACAGCACTCCAACCTGCTTCACGAAGCACCTCGTTCATGTCGATCTTTGGAGGCTCCACCTGCCAGTGCGAAGCCGAACTTCGGGCCTCTTGTGACGCAAAGACCCCGCACTCTGGAGCAACGATGCCATGGATAGGACGAACCGTGTCCACCCCGTTCATCTTCGAATTTTCGAGGATTTCTGCGACAAACCCGGACTGCGCATCAATCGCAATGACTTGCGCCCCCTGCGCTGCCGCGAATAAACTGAAAACTCCCACATTCGCTCCAAGATCAATAACACAATCACCGCTCCGAATATCGAACCGCTCATCCAGTTCATAAATCCTTCGGCCAATAATTTCCCGTGCGAGCCCGAAACCCTTGCCAGGCAACAAAATGGCTTTGTCGCCAACAAGGAAACGATATGCCGGCTTATCCATAGACTGGTCCACAGATACCAGGCTCCGCTCCAGAAGAATCTTTGGCGCTTTGAGCAGAACATTCCACAAATATTCCGAGCAGGTACCCATATTTGTGGTCCTGTAGAGGTTGAAAATCTCCCTCAGAAGGCGGCCAATAGCAGTCGTCATATGATGTCCTAATGGGTAGGAATTACCAAACGTAAAACAAAACCAGAATATATCTCCAGGAATTACCCCATCAACTCGATATAACTCCTTATTTTAACATGTTTAAAACAGCACTATAAGCACCAAGATAACCACTGGTCATGCTTTCCATAGAAAACCGTGCCGCATTGGCAAAGCCAGCTTGTTTTAGAAGCTCACGGCGTCCTTGCATTTCCGCGATAATTGAAGCTGCGGACGTTTCCTCCCTAGGATTTATATATACTGCGCCGTTACCCCCCACCTCCGTCATCGGCGCGATGTTGGACGTTACAACCGGACACCCGCATGCCTGCGCTTCGATAATGGGCCAGCCGAAACCCTCCTGCAAAGATGGAAAAATCAGCGTATCAGCCAGAGAGTAAAGTGCGCGAAGATCTTCGTTGACAACATCCGTCACTTCATCCTGAATCCGTGCTCCCACCCTCTAAATAATTCATAACATATTGAATCCATTGTATAATTAGCCCATTTTCGATGTCACCCATTTGATCATGCCGCGCTTTGAAGTCAAGCAATCCAGCAAGCTGCAACTGACCTCGTATTCCGGCCTGGCGCTGATTGGCCAGTGCTGCCAGGCGGCGCAGGTGGAGGCGGTCATTGATCCGAAGATTCCGGTGTCGCAAGGCATGCGCACCTCGGACATCGTCAAGAGCGTGGTCGGGTTGTTGAGTCTGGGCAAGAGCGACTTCGAAGCCATCGAGCCGTTTCGGGAGGACCGCTTCTTCAAGGAGTCGCTGGGGCTGACGAAGGTGCCCGGAGCCGTGTGGCTGCGCCAGCGTCTGAATGCCAAGGCGGAAGCCATCCGCGATCTGGCCGATGAGCTTTCCCTGAGGCTGCTGGAGCGAGCCGAGGCGCCGATCACGCCGCACAAGGGCTATGTCTGCTGCGACATTGATACCTTCGCCATGGACAATAGTGGCACGAAGAAGGAAGCGGTGTCGCGCACCTATCAGGGCTTCGACGGTTACACGCCGATTGCCGCCTATCTCGGCAACGAAGGCTGGAACACCGGGCTGGAACTGAGGCCAGGGTCCCGCCACTCGGCGTTCGAGACGCACTACTTCTACGAGCGGCTGTTTCCGCGCATCGAACGCCTGGTCAAACCGGATCAGCCCGTGCTGCTGCGCGAGGACAGCGGTTTCGACGGCGCACAGCTCCTGTTCGCCAAGGCCGCGGAGCGAGACCGGCAAGCCGCGCTGGGGCGAAGCCTCGACTTCATCTGCAAGTGGAACCCCCGCAAGCAGGACAAGGCGGCCTGGGTCAAGCGCGCCGAGGAGGCGAAGGCCTGGGTCGAGACTCGCCCCGGTAAGCGCGAGGCCCTCCTGTCGCTGGACATCGAGCGCGCCTGGCACAAGGAGAAGCGCTCCTTCCGCCTGGTCGCCAGGGTCGTCGAGCGCACCATCGACAAGAAGGGCCAACACCTGCTGGCCCCGGAGGTCGAACTGGAAGGCGGGTGGACGACGCTCTCCTGTTCCGCCGAGGAAGTGATCGAACTCTACCAGCACCACGGCATGCATGAGCAGTTCCACTCCGAGTTGTTCGGCTCCGCCGAATCCTTCGCTTCGCTCAGGACCGCCACTGCGTGGCGTCCTGCGCCCTTCGGGCTTGTCAAGACCGACCTCGACCTGGAACGGCTGCCCTCGGGCAAGTTCGACACCCACGACGTGATCCTGCATCTGGCGGCCTTCGCCTACAACTGCCTGCGTCTCTTGGGACAGATCGGCCTGACTGGCGAGATTGCGCCGATCCGTCATCCGGCCAAGCGCCGCCGCATCCGGACCGTGCTGCAGGAGATCAGGTACCGGGCGGCGAAGTTCGTCGCCCATGCCCGCCGGCTGATCCTCGATTTCGGTCGTGGCGTGGCGGCAAACGTAGCCGTGTTCGTGATGCTTCAGAATCGGCTGTGGGCGGCGGCGTCCGGATGACGGGAAATGCCTGCCGCACGCCTCGAATCCCTGATTCCGGAACCCCGGAAGGGACAGTCTCGCGCAGGGAGCGGAAAATGAGCTGACGATAAGCGCACGCCAAGCAGATTGGCCCCGAAACCCCGGTCGAATGTTCCCCGGATCGCCGGTAGCGAGGGCAAATCCCAAGGGAGAGCGCTCGAAATTCATGCGTTCAGGCCCGATGGGAAGGTGTAAGCCGAGGGGAACACGGATTCAGGTTCATGAATGCGCTTCGCCAGCCCGGATTGCTGCGCGAGTGACCGCAAGTCCTGTGTCCACGGCTTGCCGGCCATGATGAGATGATGCCCCTCAAAACTCGGCCACGCAGCCAATCGCTGAAAAATGCGCACTAGTCCCAGTCGATTTTTTGTACCACTGATTACCGCCCACATGGAGGAAAAACCGCCCGTGGTCCGATAGACCGCGCCGCAGCTGAGATTGCATTATGCCAATTAAGTTATTGTACGAACTCTAAAAAATGGCAATTATAACAATTCATCATAGTAACTGAGAAGGTCAATAATACGTTGCTGATAATTTTGCCACGTAAATGTCAATGCCCGTTCCCTGGCATTATAGCCCATGCGCAATCGCTCTTGCGGGTTTGCGCGCAAGTATTCCAATTTCTCCACAATGGCATCGACATCGCGAATAGGCACGACAAACCCATCTATTCCATCCCTGACAATATCGCCTGGACCATTAGGCGTAGTGATGATCGGCAACCCACTAGCCATGGCCTCCAATACAACAAGCGGCATGCCCTCTATTAACGTTGGAAAGACAAATACATCGGCCCGACGATAAATTTCCGCAAGCTCCGCATGCGAAACATGAGGTATATGCTCAAAGCTACCACTGAAGCGGGCCAAAGCACCCTTGTCACCGACGTAATTTCCAACCAATGTAAGGCTCGTGCCAGTACGGCGAAACGTTCGATACGCGCGGAGCAAGTACGAAATTCCTTTGCGTTGGCCTATTTGACCAACGAAGAGCATGTTAAACGTATCACGCGAAGAGGGCTTCTCCACCGCCGGTGTAAAACGACGGCAGTTTGCCCCATAGGGAATCACACACAGCTTCTCGGCGGCAACTCCCGCTGAGATAAATGAGTCTCGAACGAAATTCGACCCTACTAGAATCCTGTCGGCCAAAGCGCACTCTGCATCCATTTGAGACTCTACCCAAGCAGGAACAACGCTCCAATCCGGTAGTGTTGATGCCAACTCCGGTTCCCGCTCGGCTTCCTCCGCTACAAACTCCTGAATATACTTGTGATGCGCGATAGGATAGTTAAGTATTTTAATGCCAGAGGTCTTTTGGAATGCTGGAAGGGCGACACAATAACTGCCGACGACAATATTTGCATGACCAGCAAAATCTGCTCCAACTGTGGCGACACATTTTTGAATATTCCAATGCGACCAATCTGCTATCCTCTTATTTCCAATTCTCTTCGCTAGAGCATTAAGAAAGTCATGAACAACTGCACTTTCGACAATAAGACCACTGTTCAACCCTGTTGGCATCACTCGACGGCCAAAGGATCTCTGGTATAATCCATTTAATGCTGGAATTTGTTGGACTCCACGCTCCCAAAATCTGCCCAAATTGGCGTAAGGTCGCACATAACGGTAAAGACGGCCCGATTGCGCAAGTGCGGCAGCAAGGTGATTGATCTCTGGAGCGGTAAAATTAATCACCAAAGCGTCAGAATTGCGTATCATTCGACAACCTTATTACGTTTCAAACGTGGCTTTAGATATCCTTGGCTGCATATCTTCACAGAAGCCAGAAGCAAACCGGTAAATATCCACGCATAGCCGTTCACAGTACCATGCCCAGTAAACTGGGCAATAAGAACTAGCGGACCAATAAAACCAAAAAGCAGCATCGGCAGAGGGTTTCCGCTATCACGAGTGCCACGCACAGCCAATAACCAAAGCCAAACAGTTACAGCGATACGGTAAATGATAAACATTAATCCAAGCAATGGCCCCAACTCGATAATATGTCTCGACCACGCATCCTCTCCCCACCCACCGTAGCCGGTCCACGAATATGCAGAAGATGGAAAAACGACCCAGTCCAACTGCCATGCGGCATTTCCTCCAATACCCAACAAATAACCTACTAGCGGTGCGTCTCCAAGATAATCAATAAATCCATAGAACTCCCGAAACGCACGACCAAAAACGCCAAATTCAAACTTGCTCACCTCGTTTTCCTGAGCCATAATCCATCGCTCCATAAACACTTCATACGTGGTCTGAAAAAATAGTGGCCACAAAGTAAATAACATAATGAGCACAACCGCTGGGATCACACCCGAATTAATAATCACTTGTCTTCTCTGTGAAACAATTCCAGCAGCAACCCCTGATAGAAGAATCAACCCTTCCATAAAAAACAAAGTTCTGCTTTGACTGAATGCCGTCATAATCAGTACCGCAAGCATACCAAAAAAAAACAGAAACGCGCCCGTTGCCCGATCGCGTCGCGGCATGAGCCAGGCGGACAAGGCTAATGCCGCTATGCTGGCTACAAAGTCCGACTGGCCTAATGTCGAGGAAAAGAATCCCGTCGGGCGTACATAG
This sequence comes from Methylococcus sp. ANG, assembly GCF_040730495.1. NCBI lineage: Bacteria > Pseudomonadati > Pseudomonadota > Gammaproteobacteria > Methylococcales > Methylococcaceae > Methylococcus > Methylococcus sp. ANG. The sequence continues at coordinate 1,175,208 of NZ_CP160399.1, forward strand.
CCCATTGCGGATCCAAGGTTCTGGAATTGTGTACTCTCATCAAGCCCAGACCCAAGATTGATAACGTCGGTGGGAGAGGATTCAAATTGCAGTATCACGAGCGGAACTGAAGCCAATGCCATCCAGAACGAATGACGTATGAATCTTCGTAAATCACCGGCTTCGAATTGCTCCATAATAATGAAAGCCATCGGTATATAGAAGAAGTAATTGATCCAGCCATATCCAGCGATAAGTAAGTAGCGACTATCATAGCCACCGAGCAGGACTTGAAATGGTATAAGCGAAAGCGCAATACTCGCGAACGCATAAGCGCTGCACAGAGGCCAGTACGCCTTTGGCCATTGTTTTCTGGAAATAGCCAGCCAATAAAGGACTAGCGCTATCGGAATCCGGATGAAAAAAAACAGGTTCTTTAATTCTGGAAAGCCCCACTTCCTTAAGGCGCCCTCAAGAATTAAAAGCCAGTAAATCAGGAAAATTAGCCGCACCATGCGGCATCGTAAAGCCTCCAACCGGCGCGATTCGCCCGCAACCTGGTAATCCGAGAGCAACCGATTAATGGCTATCGACATAACCCACCGCGGAGAGTATCCCGAAAAAGCTTCTGGCTAACGGTTCGCCGCTTCTGAGGCCCGCAGCAGCACCCATACTCTCGCCGTAGCCGCATGAGAAGGCAATTGTTCCCACAGTAACCCTATTCATTTTTGGTGCTCCACACATAAGACGGCCAAACCACCATTGCATGCCAGAAATTCCTCGCATTGTCACGGGAAAGTGCGAGTGATCGTGGGAGCACAAACAGTGCCACAGCCACCTCGAAACCCAAGGCAGCCACCGCGGCCCCGGTGAGACCGAGGGTGGAGGTAAGCCTCGTGCTGAGCAGGACTCCCATTACGGATGCGAGCACAAAAACCAGCGCCATTTTTTTATGTTGGTTGATGGCCAATTGCAACATGGAGCTTGAAAGCCAAAAGACACCAACCGCCATGCCTAGTAGCAAAATGAGATAGCATTCGTACTGCATGGCGACAGCCCCACTTGTCCAAACCCGCAAAAGCCAGGGACCAATACCGGCGAGCGCCCCAAGACACATCAACGCTATCCATAGCGAGGCCTGACATGCGCGTCGATGCAATTCACGAAAAGTTCGCAGATCATTGCGAGCGAAGGCGCTTGACACTTCCGGCCAAATGGAGCTGTTGATCACATTTGCTGCCTGCATTACCACCCGGACAATCGTCCTCAAAGTGGAGAACGTCACTACCGCCGTGGGGCCTAATTGGGCGCCGATGACCATCAAAAAGCCTTGCTGATTGAGCGCATTGCTTAGCGGAAAAGCCAAAAACGCAAGCGCCGGTCCTACCATGGTTTTGATCGTTCGACTGCTCGCGTGACGAAACCCTGGTTTCGCCCATGATGCGAAGGAATGGGCAATGGCGTATATCATCGCTACCCCGGAGATGCGAATAGCCAATATCATGGCCGCCACCATCACGACTCCCCCGTCGTGAAGCAAGGCCACTGCAGTTCCGCCAAACTCCAGTAGTCGCAGGAGGTTGAAGTATGCAATACCTTTTCCATATCGTTCCTCGCATCGGAAGAGCGCGCTCACCAGCCCGCTCTGTAGCGTGACGCACACTCCTGCACCAAGAAGAATTACCGCCAACAGCATGTCATCCCGAGCAAGCGTATGAACACCCAGCCAATGACCCAGAGGTACCGAATACACCAGAAGCGGAAAAGCAACCATAATGGCTACCGAAACCAGTGTGAGAAGTACCCAGGTACTTTGATAAGTTGCCAATGTCTGCGCACGATCGCCCCGAGCGTTCGACATGGTCATTTCGTTGGCTGCCACAGTCGTGAACCCGAGGTCCGATAGCGCAAGATAAGAGGGGATAGCCGACAATATCAACCACTCTCCGTACCGTTCCGCACCCCAAAACTTCAAAAATAAGGGCACCGAAAGGAGTTGAATGATAATGTTCACGCACTGGCCAAAGACATTGGCCTGCAAAGCTCTGATAACTTTTTGACGAAGGTTTTGTGACATTCAATGTCGGCTCTAAACGATATCATTGATACGGTAAAGATGCTCATCAGCGTTTGTTCGCGATTTGAAATAGAGTTTTTTCAAAGCGCGTTTGATAAAGCGTACCCGAGTGACGAAATAAATCGCCTTAAGAAGGAACCGCTCCTGCCAAAACCGAGAAATCGGTTCGTGTAGGTACCTTAGCTGGCCTTTATATTCCTCTTCGAACACGCCAATTTTAAGCGCAAACGAGCCCCGCGTGCGAATCCAATTTCTTCTCTCTGTTTCTAGGAGCTTCTTCGCTTTCTGCATTCCGAAGAGTTCTACGATCATGCGCTCGATACGCGGAAATTCGGAAACCCTGGATACCGCGATCTTTGAAAAATAATAGGCCCTAGAACCACGATCGGTCGCCATCACATAGAGCTTATTGGTGTAGGCTGACTTAGCCCTGCCAGCCACCTCAAGCAGAACTGTAACAAAAGTATACAGATCGGTATCACAAAAAACCTGGTCGAAGCGTTCCTGATCCCAGTAACGCCGATTGACGGCCAACCTGCTTAACCAAGCGAGAGCATGGATTCCGTGCTCGATTATCTCGGCTCCATTTGGGTAGATGGTCAGATTTCCGTCCGGTTTTCCGACAGAATACCAATGCCTTATACAGAGTTGTTTCCGCTCATCCACTTTTCCCCCATTCATGAAGAAAAATACTACATCGTCATTTCTGGATTCGATGGTCTCAATATCATCCAATAAATCCTTCACTCCCCATGGCATAGGAATGTCATCATCCCCCATTAGCCAAACCCATTCAGCGTTCGACTTATTTACTGAAGTTGCGATGTTCCGGATCAAGCCGATGTTCGTCGTATTCTTCCTATAAATAATCCCTGGCCAAAGTTCTGAATGCTTTCGGACGATGTCGGCCGTTGTGTCATTGGAGTCATTGTCGAATATGTAACACACAGATTTTGGATAACTCCTCTGTATCTGCGGGCCGATGTTCCAGAGAAGATCATCGAGGATCGCTGCACGATTGTAAGTCGGGATCGCGACTGCTAACTTGGGAGGTGGAATCATTGGATTTAACGCGAACATAGTTTTTTTAGGTATGCAGAAATTGCCACACAATACGCCAACATATAAATTAAAGGCAAGATCAATTTAAAATTAGTATCACAGAACTTCGATGACATTAGATTAATGTATGCTCTGATTGCATTTAAAGGACTTTTGATGCCAAGCCGCCAATACTGCTTCAAGCAAAATGTTGCATTCAAACCTAAGCGCCGCGAAGGCGATGAAGGATATAGGATGCGGTAATTTTTCATAACTTCCGTTAATAGCCCACAGCCATCGTACGACCAGTGTTTCTGATTGTTTTGACTTACAAGAACTTGAAACTTGGGGACGTAATATGAAACACCACGTAAGCAGTTAAATGATACAAAGAAAATGAACGGATAAATATTTCTAAGGTGTTCTTGTTTTGTGTAAGCTTCCAGCAAATAAGGCCGCCTGAGTAGCAACCCGCTGAGTTGATGCCCATAACTTGATAGAGCTAGTAACGCATAGAATGATGGCGTATATTTTTTTTCTTCAAATTTGGCATATCTGGCGCTTCGAATCGATCCATCGAAATATAAAGCAGAAAAGCCTGGAATAATCGATGATAGCTCAGGCTCTGTTTCAATTTTTTCTAAAATATAGGACAGATAACCTGGCGGCAAGTAATCGTCATCACCCAAAAACAGTATGAAGTCATTAGTTGCTTGCGATAAAACAAAGACGGCATTTCGTTCTAGACCAATATTTTCACTCTGTGAAAACACGATAATTTCAACAGATACCTCGTTCTTTAGTTGTTGCAAATCTACCAGAGTTGTATCACTTGAATGGTTATCCGAAACAATAATCCTAAAGCTTTCTACGCAGCTCTCCGAAGTCGCTAATTCGTTTATTAGTCGTATATTTTTCACCAGAAACTCTGCCCTATTGTAGCTTGGTATTAATATGTCAATCATATTCTTAGCAAGATTTTGCCTAAAGAAAAGTCTTTTACTAAGGGCTAAGAAAGTAATGCCGTATACGAGCCACCCTCATCCCAGCCCTCTCCCTGAGGGAGGGAGGCATGTGACATTACTTTCTTTATCATTAGTAATTAACGATAAGCAATACTTACCCAGCTTATCATAGAGGCAACCCCTTCTTTGGCTGAAATCTTGGGACGCCACTTCAAGGCTGTAGATATTTTTGCAATATCCGCCACAAAAATTCGCTGATCACTCTCCCGAGGAGAAAGGTTTCTGTAATCCATCTTTATATTGAGAATATCTTCCAGCATTCTGAAAAGTTCCAACAACGATAAGCTATTGGCGATACCGCCGCCGACATTGAATGCCTGCCCTCGTATCCCGCCCGCTTCGGCGGCGGCCTTGAAATACAGCGAAATCATGTCTTTCGCATGCAGCACATCGCGCACCTGCTTGCCGTTACCGGATATGGTGAAAGGCTCCTTCCGCAGACCCTTTTTTATTTCTACGGCCATCTGACAAAACCAGCCGACCCATCCTTGATCCACAGTGGCATATTGCCTTCCACCATACATCGAAGAATGCCTGAACACGACTGTATTTAAGTCGAAAATACGGGCGAAGTCGAGCATGTATTGATCGGCCGCCCCTTTGGAGCAGCCGTAAGGCGAGTGGAAATCCAGCGGAGTCATTTCATCGAATCCCCTGGGTTTGTCGATGCACTCGTAGCGGGTGTCGGTTTCGCGATAGGTATATTGCTCCAGGTCGCCGTAAACCTTGTTAGTGGAGGAGTAGATGACGCCCGCTTCTGGAGAATAGTCCCGGATTGCTTCAAGTAGATTGAAGGTGCCCAGCGCATTGACCTCGAAATCCATGCGGGGATTGTCAATGGAGGTGGTCATCGCAACTTGGCCAGCCAGATGAAAAACAGCTTCTGGTCTGAGGCTACGCACAACACGGCGCACGTCATTAGGATTACGTATATCGCCGTGGATAAACTGAAAAGAACCGAGCGAGCGCAGCCACTGCAGATTATCGACGGAGCCATTGCGGTACAGGTTATCGAAGACAACCAATTCGTCCCCTCGTTCGAGTGCGTGGGCTGCAAGATTGCTGCCGAGAAAACCACAGCCACCAGTAATCAATAGTTTCATAAAAGTTTTCTTTGCTCCTGTCGGATCGTTTCCTGAATTCCTTCGCTCAGGCTCAGACCAGGCCGCCAACCCAAGACCTGCAACGCCTCAATATCGGCCACCGATTCCATGATCTCCCCTTCCCGATAGGGCAGCGCACCGAATTTCAGTTCGGTTCGGCTGTGGGCATACCGGTGCGCCAGTTCGACGAACTCGCGAATGCTCACCGCCTGCCCCGAACCCAACCCGAAAGGCAGGAAGGCCCTGCCCAGGGTCTGATGCTTTTCCAGTAACAAAGTATAGGCGCTCACCACGTCGTCGATATAGATGAAGTCCCGCTTCTGCTCGCCAGGTGTCAGCTTGAGTTCCGGCACGTTCGCCAGGCAGCTCCGGATGACGTGGGTGGTAAATTTGCTGGCGTCGTCGCCGGCGCCGTACATGTGCTCCAGGCGGATGTTGAGAAAGCGGATCCTGCCGGCTTCCCCATAGGTTTGCCCCCATTCGGCGAAATGATTCTTGGAGAGGGCGTAGGCATTCAGATATTTGTAAAGAATCGTGTCGGTGTTGAAGAACGTGTCGGTGTTGAAGAACGTGGCGGTTTCCAACAGCCGGAGGGGAAAGGCGGTGTTGGCTTCGAACACCTCGATGGTGGATTCACGGTGGCGGCCGTAACAGGTCGCGGTGTGGACCAGGGCGTCGAACCCGCCGCATGCTTCGAAGGGACGTTCGAGGCCGTCCTCTATGTCGAAGCAGCGGATTCGGTCCAGGTACGCCGCGATGCGGTCCGTCCTGGAGCCGCGCCGCTTGAGGACCGCCACGGTGTGACCGGCCTGCACCCACGCGTGAGCCAGGTGGCTGCCGAGGAATCCGGTGGCGCCGGTGATCAGGACTTTCATGCGATTGCCTGGCATGGGCTACATACTATGCGTAAAGAAAAGAATGTCAGATCGTCATGCCGGATGGGACTCCAGCATCCAGTCGCAAGGACGGGAAAGCCTCGCCATCCCCCGGATCGAGGCCGGGGCAGGCTTTGGACGCTGGATTCCGGATTCCCAGCCGGAATGACGGAAGGTAGTGGTATTACTTTCTTTACGCTTAGTAACAGACGGGAACGGTTTGACCCCCTATGGCGTTCTGATCGCCTCGACATGGGGTTCCTGGGTATATGCCTCTTCAGGCACCGATTGCTCAGCCCAATCAGCGTCACGTCCGTCGCCATGCGCATCATGATCGAAGCTCCGAAAAACGGTCCAAGGCTTTTTGTTGCAGGATTTGAAATATGTTCAATACCCTTTGTGCGGCAGCCAGCGCCAGGTGCAATCGCTCGAAACGCTCGTCCGGCGTTTCGGGGTAGCCATGGGTAAATTCGTTGCGAATACGCCGCATATCGGACCACTCCTCGGCATTGGGCAGCCAGCCCAGTTGCTCCATCCTGGCCAAACGATCCAGCATCGGCAGCGAGGCGATTTCTTCTCCCAAAAGACGCAATATAGCGGGTATCAAGCGGGCGCCCCGGTCGTCCCGCAGGCGGGTGTAGCGATAGGCGAACTGGTCCAGCAAACGACGGTCGCCCTTGTCCGGATTTTCCAGGTCCGATGCCGTGAGCCGGCGTTGCAGGAGGTCTCCCAAAGCATCACGCAAGGCCGCCTCATGGGCTTGGCAGGCGGCATAGGCTTGCCGAAACGCCAACCACTCCGGGGTATTTCTCATAACCGTATTCCGGTGTCGTGCGCCACCCGGACGATGGGCCGCGGATCGTCCCGGGTTTCGATGACGACGTCCACCTTGCGCTCGCCGATCCGCCGCTCCAGCAGCCCAAGAAAACGAAGCTTTTCGACCACCGACGCCTTGGGAGGCGCCCCCGCGGGACGGATGAGAAGGTCGATATCTCCGCCTCGCCGATGATCATCGGTCCGGGAGCCGAACAGCCATACTTCAACGCCAGGGCCAAAAACCTCATCGGCCGCGGCCCGAATGGCATCCACCTGGTTTGCCGTCAGCCGCATACTTGCCCCCAAAACGAGAAAACCTTTACCCCTTCGCCGCCGCTCGACCGTACATGCAAGCCGCGCCGCTCGAGGATCGCCACGGTGTGGCCGGCTGGCACCCACGCGCGGACGAGGTGGCTGCCAAGGAATCCGGTGGCGCCGGTGATCAGGACTTTCATACCATGAGTTTGCTTCATCTCCCCTCACCCCTGCCCTACCCAGGAACCTATCGGGATCGTAGAGCGGATAAGCGGCAGCGTATCCGCCAAATTCAGCTCCGCTGCTCTTCGAGTCGGCTCCGCCGCTCTCCGAGTCAGCGTGGTGGGGGTGGATGCGCTTCGCTTATCCACCCTACAGGGACTACAGGGACGACGTAGGGCGGAACCGGCTCTTTCGGGTTCCGCCATCCCGAAACAGCACGCATGCCAGCCGGGCCCACAAATCGTGTGGCTTGGGGGATTGGTTGGCGGATCGCCTTCGGCATCCGCCCTACAGGTTCCGGGGAACAATCCGGTGCGCATTGCGCACATCGATCTCTCCCAAAGGGGGGTTGAATCGACGATCATCGTTTCCTCCTCTCACTTTTGCCCCGAGATCACAAACGGTCGCTTTGACCGCGATCCTTCCCGGAGTGATAGCAGGCGAAATGCGATCGTTTTGGCATGGCTATCGCCCGCGCGCACTGATCGATCCTCACTGACACATCTGCAGCTTTCACGGTAACGATCATGGCGACCAGCCACCCTGGATGATGAAAGCGACTGCCCGCCATGATTGTTCCCCTCATCCCCGACCCTTCTCCCGCAGGGAGAAGGGTGTAAAGCCCCCCAGTATGTTCTTCCCCCTGGGGAAGCTTTTCAGCCAGGCGTCCAGGGGTCCCGGCCGGCGCTGGAGCAGGCGCAGGACGAGGTCACTTCCCTAAAGCCGAACGTCATTCCGGTAGGGAATGCCGGACCAAGCCGCCGGAAGCGGATTGGCACTGACCCGAAGGGTGCCAGGCAGGATAGCCCGGCATGAATCCATGGCGGAATGACGAGGCTGTATTTCAACATCGGGATTCGCCAATTTGTATGGGTTTTTATGGAACGTTCTACTAGTAGAAAAGACTATCGGTTTTCAATATCCAGTTCCTCTCAACATTCTCGGGCGCTCCTTGGGGCTCAGAAAGCGCTCCAAGGCTGAGGCCACGAAGTCGAGTTTCGCTTCGTCCAGTCCAGGATAAACACCGATCCAAAAAGTGTCGTTCATCACCCGGTCGGTATTTTCCAGGGTTCCGGCGACCCGGTATTGCCGTCCCGCCAGGTAGGGCTGGCGGGTCAGGTTGCCGGCGAACAGCAGGCGGGTGCCGATCCTTTGCTGGTCCAGGTATCTGAGCAAATCCACCCGCTTCAGCCCGGCTTCCGGACGCAGGGTTAGCGGAAAGCCGAACCACGACGGATCGCTGTTCGCCGTCGCTTCGGGGAGGATCAGAAACTCTTCGCAGCTCGTCAGCCAGTTCTTCAGGTAAGCGAAATTGGCTTTGCGCGTTTCAATGAAGCCGGGCAGCCGCTCCATCTGCGCCAATCCCACCGCCGCCTGCATGTCGGTGATCTTGAGGTTGTAGCCGACGTGGGAATAGATGTATTTGTGGTCGTAGCCCTGCGGCAGTTCGCCCAGTTGCCAATCGAAGCGCTTGTTGCAGGTGTTGTCCTTGCCCGGCGCGCAATAGCAGTCCCGTCCCCAGTCCCGGAAGGATTCGATGATCGGTTTGAGCTTGCCGCTGTTGATGAATACTGCGCCACCCTCGCCCATGGTGATGTGATGGGCGGGATAGAAACTGAGAGTGGCAATGTCGCCGAAAGTCCCCACCAGCCGGGGCACAGCCGCGGGTATGGTTTCCCGCCGGCCGTTGCTGATGTCGGCCGTGGGAGTGTAGGCGGAACCCAGGGCATCGCAGCAGTCTTCGATCACCCAAAGATCGTGTTTCCGGGCCACACGCATGACTTCATCCAGGTTGAACGGGTTACCGAGCGTGTGGGCGATCATGATGGCGCGGGTCTTTTCGCTCACCGCCGCTTCGATCTGGGCGGGATCGATGTTGTAGGTGGGGATATGCACATCGACGAATACGGGCACCAGTCCGTATTGCAGCGCCGGATTCACCGTGGTGGGGAAACCGGCCGCCACCGTGATAATTTCGTCTCCCGGCTTCAAGGCCCTGTCTCCGAGTTTAGGCGATGTCAGCGTTGCCAACGCCAGCAAATTAGCCGACGAGCCGGAATTGGTGGTCAACACGTACTTGACGCCGAGAAACTCGGCCAGACGTTTTTCGAATGCGTCGTTGAAGCGTCCCGTGGTGAGCCAGCCGTCCAATGCCGCTTCGACCATGTGCTGAATTTCGGGGGCGCCGATGACTTTGCCCGATGGGGGAACGGGCGTGGTACCGGGGTTGAAGGGTTGGGGCTGCCGAACCGATGATTGAAACTGCACCACTTGATAACCGACGATTTTACGCTGGGTTAATTCAAGCATCTGAGTGTTGACGATGCCGACTTCCCCTCGAAAAAAGCGTGGGGAAAACACCATCTGTTTGCTGACCGGGAACACCGTAGGCCTGTCCAACGTACCGCTACACAGGTCTTCGGGCCGAACGACGATCCGGTCTGCTTCATCCCATTGCTCGATACGCGAGCTCCCCGGTATCCCGAGCACATCGCCCTTACTGTTCGGTAAGGAGGTAATCAGAACCGGGCGCGGTTTGGCCCCCTGAGCGTCCACAAAAGGCACTTTGTAGATGTGAATGCTTCCAGGCCGATAGGGCTTAGTCACGGACGTACTTCTCCCAGACGGCGTCTTCTTGCGGATCGTCTTCTGTCACCGAGGAGTAGGCGCTAAGCATGAAAGCCTCGTCCTGGGTGATGTCAGGCTGAATTGGCCGATCCATCGGCAAAACGATGACTCTAAATTGACGGCCCATATCGGAAGGCACCTTGATATGCAATTGATGGCTTTCATCAATTTGCAGGTCTTCTATCAGCACAGCTTGTTTCATGGTGGTTTTTGATTGGGTTACGACAATCGCGGCGGAGCCGCTCCTACAAGGTGGGAGATTGGGTTACGATGAGGTTTTTCGCGGCGGAGCCGCTCTACAAGGTGGGAGCGCGATTGTCGTCCGGGTTGGCCCTCATGCCAAGGCCCCGCCAACCGCTGAACATCGCGACATAGCTGCTCCCACAGTGAGCTACTCATCCCTGCATTCATGGTGCTTGGTGATTGGAATATTCCTGGATCTGTTGCAAGGTCAATGCGCGAAGGTCGGCCCCTGCTTGGTGGCGGCGATGCCATTGGACGATGCGTTCGAGGGTTTGGGCCAATGACCAGCGTGGCTTCCAGTGTAGCCGCGCCCTGGCTTTTGCACAGTCCAGCTTGAGCCAATGGGCTTCGTGAGGGTGATCTCCCCTTTCGTGAACCCAGCGGGCACCGTCGCCCCAGTTTTGTGCTAGTCGGTCGGCAATCCAATGCACCGGGCGGGCATCATCGTCCGACGGGCCGAAGTTCCAGCCTTGTGCATAAGATGGACCGTCTTCACAGAGTTTTTCCGCCAGAAGCAAATAGCCGGAGAGGGGTTCTAGCACATGTTGCCACGGGCGGACGGCGTTTGGATTGCGGATAACGGCGGGCTCGCCTTTTTGAAACGCGCGCAGTAAATCGGGAATCAGCCGGTCTTCCGCCCAGTCCCCGCCACCGATGACGTTGCCTGCACGGGCAGAGGCCAAGGCGACGCCATGGCGCGCCTGTTGGGCTGGATCGAAGTAGGAGCGGCGCCAGGCTGCTGTCACCAGTTCCGCGCAGCCTTTGCTGCTGCTATAGGGATCGTGGCCGCCCATGGCTTCATCTTCCCGGTAGCCCCAGTGCCATTCGCGGTTTTCGTAGCATTTGTCGCTCGTGATATTGACGACGGCGCGAATGCCAGGGGTTTGACGTATTGCTTCCAATAGGTGAACCGTGCCGAGCACGTTGGTGGCATAGGTCTCGACTGGGCTCCGGTAGGACTCACGCACCAAAGGTTGGGCTGCGAGGTGAAAGACGATTTCAGGTCTGGCCGCTTGCACCGCCGCGGTAAGCCCGGAGAGGTCACGGATATCGGAGATATGGCTGGTCATGCCCTCCCCCACTCGTGCCAGGTCGTACAAACTGGGTTCGGTGCAAGGCGCCAAGGCATAACCCGTCACTTCGGCGCCGAGGCTTTGCAGCCACAGAGAGAGCCAGCCGCCCTTGAAGCCCGTGTGGCCAGTCAGGAAAACACGCTTTCCAGCCCAGAACTCCGTATTCATTCCCAGACCTTCCATGGCGCCTTGGCAGTGCTCCACAGTTCTTCCAGGGTGTTTTTGTCGCGCAGTGTATCCATCGGCTGCCAGAATCCGCGATGCTGATAGGCTTGCAGTTGCCCTGCCTGAGCCAACCGTTGCATCGGTGCTTGCTCCCAGATGGCGGCATCACTGTCGATGTAGTCGAAAACCTCGGGTTCGAGAACAAAGAAGCCGCCGTTGACCCAAGCGCCGTCGCCGTCCGGTTTTTCATGGAAATGCCGGACGCTGGCCCCTTCGATATGCAGGGCACCGAAGCGCCCGGGGGGCTGAATGGCAGTCAAGGTGGCATATTTGCCGTGTTCTCGATGCCAGGCAATGAGCCGATCGACGGGAACGTCACAGACCCCGTCCCCATAGGTAAAACAGAAGGTACCGTCACCGAGGTAGTCGCGTACGCGCTTGAGACGCCCTCCGGTCATGGTTTCCACGCCGGTATCGACCAAAGTTACCCTCCAGGGTTCGGCATTGCGTTGGTGTACTTCCATCTGATTTCGTGCCATGTCGAAGGTAACGTCAGACATATGCAGGAAGTAATTGGCGAAATATTCCTTGATGACATAGCCTTTGTATCCCAGACAAATGACGAAATCGTTAATGCCGTAGTGGGAATAGATCTTGAGTATATGCCATAGAATCGGGCGGCCGCCGATTTCAATCATCGGCTTCGGTTTTAGGTGTGATTCTTCGCTGATCCGGGTGCCGTAGCCGCCGGCCAGGATAACCGCTTTCATGGCTTGAGTGGTTTTCATGTCGTGTTATGGGTGCATCGCGCAGGTCCGGACAGTTTTCCTTAAAGTAAGGCCGAGAAGAGTCTCTTCGAGCCGCTGACCGCGATCTGGCGCTGCATCATGAGCTTGGCGACTTGGGTGGCGACGTATTGCCCCATCTGGTCGTTCGTACGGCGGCCGGCGAGGATCATTTCCGGGTGGGAGCCGATTTCCTGCGCCTTGTGGGTCAGGTAGTAGGGGTCGACACCGATGCAGTGTCCGCCCACCAAAGCGGGGCGGAACGGCAGGAAGTTCCATTTGCTGCCGGCGACGAGCACTTCGCTGGTGTCGATGCCGAGCTTTTGAAACAGCAAGGCGAGTTCGTTGATCAGGGCAATGTTCACGTCGCGCTGGGTGTTTTCGATGACCTTGGCGGCTTCGGCAACGCGGATACTGGTGGCCGGGCGGGTGCCGGCTCGATGATGCGGCGGTAGAGAGTATCGACGAAGGCGGCGGCTTCGGATGTGGAACCGCTGGTGATCTTTTTGATGGTGGTGAGCCGGTGTTCCTTGTCGCCGTCGTTTCGAGCGTGCTGTCCTGGCCGGCGCGAAGCTCGTCGATGCGAGCCTGTTTGAGGTCGAAGCCAATGGTGGGGAAATGCTTGCCGAATTCCACGGCGAGCGGCAGACCGACGTAGCCAAGCCCGATGATGGCGATGCGGACGTTGTCAGGATTCATTGGGTGGCTCAGTTGGCGGTCGCGAAACAGATGAGAGGAACTTGGGTGGGGTGGTGATTCCGCGATCGTTCGAACGAGGCGGGTGCTTCTTGCACGAATCGGTGGGCTGGTTCAGCGGGAGAAGGAGCCACTGGCCGAGCCGGAAGTCTGTTGGCTGGAATAGTCGAAAGCATGGCGCCTCGCCGGGTGTTCAACATTTGAACACTAAGCGTAGCAGGGCGAAATGGGATGGCAAGGGTGCTCTGGAAAAATTTCTCGGGTGGGTGGGTTGCCGGGGGATGTGGGTTTCGCGGCTGAGCCGCTTCTACGGGACGCGCGGGGTTTCGCGGCTGAGCCGCTCCTACGGGGATGCGTGGGGTCTCGCGGCTGAGCCGCTCCTACGGGGATGCGCGGTAGTTCGTAGACCAGTACGGTTTCAACTTTGCGGCAGGAGCATGCTTCAAGCCTCGAATACCGCTGGCAGGCTTTCCGCGTCCAGCAGGCGCTCGGCCCAGGTTTCCAGTTGCTCGGGCGGCGCCTGCTGGATGCGCTGTTCGACCCAGTCCGGCAAAGGGCCGAAGCGGTGGGTGAGTAACCGGCGCAAAACCAGGGCCTCGCCGAGCTGGCGTCCTTCCTGGCGTCCTTCCTGGCGTCCTTCCTGGTGTCCCTTCTGATGCCCTTCCAGGCGTCCCTCGGCGAGAACTTCCTGGTAAAAACGGGTTTGCTTCAGGTCGATGTCGGTAATGCCCAGCATGGCTTGTATCTCCTCGCGGCTGCTGCGCGGTAGTTTGTAGACCAGTACGGTTTCAATGAAGTTGAGCAGTTCCAGGTCCTCGGCTTGGCACTGGATCATCCGGGCGGCACGGGCCAGCGCGGCATCGGTCTCGTCGACGATCAGCCGCAGCAGTTCCCAGCCTGGAGTGTCACTATCTTGCCCGCTGAGAGCGCTGAGGTCTACTCGCTGAACTTCCGGCAAACTCAGTAGACTGGCGTAACCACGGGGGATGCGCTCGGTAACGGCACTGGGGTACAGCACCAGAGCGCGCCAGTCGCAGGCTTGCGGCGCTCGTTGCAGGTAAAGGAAGATTTCGGCGAAAAGGCGGCGATACAAGGTCTCGTCGGGCTGGAACTGGACTTCGATGAAGACATAGGGGTCGTCGCTGTCCTCGATCGGCGCCAGCACGCCGTCGAGCCGGAAGGCCGCTTGTTTGAGTTCCTCGGAACGGAAGCGGTAGCGATCCGCCGCGGCGGGGTCGAGCCCGGCCAGATCGAGCGCCAAGGCCGGCCATTGCCGAAAGAGTTCGTGAAACAGAGTGTCGGTTTTCACAACCATCCATCGACCAGATGTGCCGGAAACAGGTGTTTGACATCGGAGAGCACGGCGCCGGGACGGGGCTGTTCGAGGACGCCGATGCAGTGCCCGCCCCCCAGGCCGGGGCGGAACGGCAGGAAGTTCCATTTGCTGCCGGCGACGAGCACTTCGCTGGTGTCGATGCCGAGCTTTTGAAACAGCAAGGCGAGTTCGTTGATCAGGGCAATGTTCACGTCGCGCTGGGTGTTTTCGATGACCTTGGCGGCTTCGGCAACGCGGATACTGGTGGCCGGGCGGGTGCCGGCTCGATGATGCGGCGGTAGAGAGTATCGACGAAGGCGGCGGCTTCGGATGTGGAACCGCTGGTGATCTTTTTGATGGTGGTGAGCCGGTGTTCCTTGTCGCCGTCGTTTCGAGCGTGCTGTCCTGGCCGGCGCGAAGCTCTTCGATGCGGGCCCTGCTTGAGGTCGAAGCCAATGGTGGGGAAATGCTTGCCGAACTCCACGGCGAGCGGCAGACCAACGTAGCCAAACCCGATGATGGCGATGCGGACGTTGTCAGGATTCATTGGGTGGTTCAGTTGGCGGTCGCGAAACGGATGGGAGGAACTTGGATGGGGTGGTGATTCCGCGATCGTTCGAACGAGGCGGGTGCTTCTTGCACGAATCGGTGGGCTGGTTCAGCGGGAGAAGGAGCCGCCGGCCGAGCCGGAAGTCTGTTGGCTGGAATAGTCGAAAGCATGGCGCCTCGCCGGGTGTTCAACACTTTAAGACTAAGCGTAGCAGGGCGAAAAGTGGGGTTTCGCGGCTGAGCCGCTCCTACGGGGACGCGCGGTAGTTCGTAGACCAGTACGGTTTCAACTTTGCGGCAGGAGCATGCTTCAAGCCTCGAATACCGCCGGTAGGCTTTCCGCGTCCAGCAGGCGCTCGGCCCAGGTTTCCAGTTGTTCGGGCGGCGCCTGCTGGATGCGTTGTTCGACCCAGTCCGGCAAAGGGCCGAAGCGGCGGATCAACTGCCGGCGCAGCAAGGCGATTTCGCCTTGGGCTATTCCCTGCTGAAGTCCTTGCTGCTTCCACTTTTCGGTCCATTCGACGACGCGTTCTGCGAGCATGGTATCGATCTCCTGTGATCGGATTAGCTCTCGTCCCAATGCCTCGCCAAGCGAGGGGCGAGGGGCTTCGCGGCGGAGCCGCTCCCACAGTCCATCTGCTCCCACAGTCCATCCGCCATGGTGGGAGCGGCTATGCCGCGATCTCCTTCCGAAGATTCCGGAGATTTTGACCTCCAATCGATTCATTCGGACGATCCCAGCACGGCTTCCAGACTACCGCCTTCCAGCAGCCGATCCGCCCAGGTTTCGCACTCTTCGGTGCTGGCCCGCGCCAAACGGGCTTCGGCCCATGCCGGCAGGGGGCCGAAACGGCGAGTCAATTGCCGGCGCAGCAGGGTGATTTCGCCTAGGGCTATGCCTTGTTGAAGTCCTTCCTGAATCCCCTCCTGACGCCCTTCCTGACGCCCTTCCTGACGTCCTTGCTGACGTCCTTGCTGACGCCCTTCCTGAAGTCCTTGCTGAAGTCCTTGCTGCTTCCACTTTTCGGTCCATTCGACGACGCGTTCTGCGAGCATGGTATCGATCTCCTGTGATCGGATTGGCTCTCGTCCCAATGCCTCGCCAAGCGAGGGGCTTCGCGGCGGAGCCGCTCCCACAGTCCATCCGTGGGAGCGGCTATGCCGCGATCTCCTTCCGAAGATTCCGGAGATTTTGACCTCCAATCGATTCATTCGGGCGATCCCAGCACGGCTTCCAGACTACCGCCTTCCAGCAGCCGATCCGCCCAGGTTTCGCACTCTTCGGTGCTGGCTCGCGCCAAACGGGCTTCGGCCCAGTCCGGCAGAGGTCCGAAGCGGCGGATCAACTGCCGGCGCAGCAGGGTGATTTCGCCTAGGGCTATGCCTTGTTGAAGTCCTTCCTGAATCCCCTCCTGACGCCCTTCCTGACGCCCTTCCTGACGCCCTTGCTGACGTCCTTGCTGAAGTCCTTGCTGAAGTCCTTGCTGCTTCCACTTTTCGGTCCATTCGACGACGCGTTCTGCGAGCATGGTATCGATCTCCTGTAGTTCAGTGGCTTCGGGAATTCTTTCAGCGGGCACGAGCCGTTTGAGGACCACTCGGTTGATCCAGACGACTAACGCCCGCCGGAGGCTATCATAACGGGGTTCTCTCAGCCGTTGGGTCAGCCGGCCGATGATTTGCCGCATGACTTCAGGTTCCGGGCTGGATTCCAGCCGGATGATGTCGGCCAGCGAGTTGTCCGCTTCTGCCAATTCGGGTTCGCTCACCCGCCCCTCGTCCAGCAGGAAGTAGCGCTGACTGGGTCGCCAGGCGCTGAGTCCTGCCGGCTCGATCAATTCAGCCACTTCGCAGGCGGAACGCCAGGGGCTTTCGCCGTTGTAAACCACTACGGGAAAGATCGGGGGCAGCTTGTTTGGCGCCACGATCTGGCCGCTTTTCACCAGGTCTTGATACAGTAATCCTGTATACACCAGGATGCGCAGCGCCATCCATGGATCGATGCGGCTTTGGAATTCGATGAGCAGGTAGACATACAGCCATTCACCCCCTTCGACTCCGCTCAGGGTAGGCTTGAACCTCACCCGCCAGATGATGTCGTCCTCCCGCTCGCGCAGGTCGTCGGTGACGTAGCTGCCACCCATCTTCTCCAGGCTGCCGTAGTCGATCTGGGGCACCCAGTCTTCATGCACGAACCCGCGCAGCAGGTCTTCCACGATTTGGGCGTGGGAGAATATGTGCTTGTAGGACCCGTCATACATGGTCATGCCGGATAGCTCGGTTCGGCACCGTGGGCGGGGTTGGTCGCTGAGGGGAGCATGCTTTCAGGTCTCGAATACCGCTGGCAGGCTTTCCGCGTCCAGCAGGCGCTCGGCCCAGGTTTCCAGTTGTTCGGGCGGCGCCTGCTGGATGCGCTGTTCGACCCACTCCGGCAGAGGCCCGAAACGTCGGGTCAATTGCCGGCGCAACAGCGTAATTTCTCCTTGGGCTATTCCTTGTTGAAGACCTTTTTCAAGCCCTTCTTGAAGCCCTTGCTGAAGTCCTTGCTGAAGTCCTTGCTGCTTCCACTTTTCGGTCCATTCGACGACGCGTTCTGCGAGCATGGTATCGATCTCTTGTGATCGGATTGGCTCTCGTCCCAATGCCTCGCCAAGCGAGGGGCTTCGCGGCGGAGCCGCTCCCACAGTCCATCCGCCATGGTGGGAGCGGCTATGCCGCGATCTCCTTCCGGGTGACGGTACGGTGACGACGGAGACTTCGCAATCGGCCAAGCCGTCCGGGCCGGCGGGGCGGCCGAGGGCTCGGGCTGATCTGTGATCGGCGTCGGTCCGTCCCAGCATGATCAACACTCGTCATTCTTGAGAATGGCGTCGAGGCTTGGGGCGTCCACGACACGATCGAGCCAGCCTTCCAGGGCCGCGAGATCGGCGCCGTCGATCGCCGCCTCCGCCGTAGGCGGCAGGGGGCCAAAACGGCGCTGTGTCAAGCGTTTAAGCAGGCGGACAGCCTCTTCCCGGCGACCTTCCCCACGCCCTTCCTGTCGCCCTTCGGCCAGCACGTCTTTGTAAAAACGGGTTTGCTTGAGATCGATGTCGGTCAGTCCCAGCATGGCTTGTATCTCCTCACGGCTGCTCCGTGGCAATTTGTAGACCATTACGGTTTCGACGAAATCCAGCAGTTCCGGCCAATCTATGGCCTCGGGCAATTGTGCCCGATATTCGGGGCGGGTGAGACGGCGCGCCCTCTGAATCGCAGCCTGGGAGTCTTCAGCGATCAGGATGCGCAGGATCTCCCAGCCCAAGGATTTTCCATCTTGCCCGGACAGGGCGCTGAGGTCTACCCGGCGTATCTCCGGCAGCGAGAGCAGACTGGTGTAGCCGACGGGAATTCTCTCGATGCTCTGGTCGGGGTACAGCACCACCGCTCGCCAAGCGCGAGGTGGATCCGAGCGGTGCAGAAACAGGAACACTTCGGCAAACAAGCGACGGTAGAGACCGTCATCGGGTTGGAACTGGATTTCGACGAAGACCCAGGGAGCGTCGCTGTCTTCCGGCGGGGCCAGGATGCCGTCGATCCGAAAGGCCGTCTGCTTGATTTCCTCGGAGCGGAACACATAACGAGAAGCCTGGCTGGTTTCGATTTCGGCGAGTTCGAGCACCAGCTCGGGCCAGCGTTGGAATATCCGGTAAAAAAGGCTGTCGGTTTTCACAGTTCTCGATTGTCGACGCGGGCGGGGCTAAGCCTTCAATTTACTAAGCGTAAAGAAAGTAATGCCACTACCTTCCGTCATTCCGGGTGGGAACCTGGAATCCAGCGTCCAGAGCCTGCCCCGGACTCGATCCGGGGGACGGCGAGGCTTTCACGTCCTTGCGACTGGATGCCGGAGTCCCATCCGGCATGACGACCTGACATTCTTTTCTTTACGCTTAGTAAATCCGTCATGCCGGCCGGGATTTGCTACGCGCTCTGGCGAGTGCAGGTATCCGACCACATGGGCGGGAAGGGCTTTCGCCATCCATGGCCTCTGGGTTCCGGCATTCCCTGCCGGAACGACGCGCTCTTCTTGACTTAACCACATTGAAGACGGCGAGGACATATGTGGAATCAGTAAAATCTGCTGTTCATGACAAAGCCTTGCCTCGTGCCTGAACGTAACTTGCCTTGAGCCTTCTCTCCTGAAAATGTAAGACGTCTTTTCTCACAAGACGCGTAAGAGCCGAGGCAGCAACCTATCGCCCACCGTGTCCTGCAGCCTGGCTAAGCGGCCAGCGAAAGCCTCGACCCGCTCTGCGAGTTCCACGTCATTTTCCATCTGTGCGGCTCGCTCCGCGGTAAAGGGAGCATGGAACAGCCGCTGGTCGGTGACGGCCAGGTGCCGGCATTCCTTGCGCACCACGCGGGCCAGGAATTGCAGACGCGCTTGGGTCGTTGGCTTCAAGGTCATAGCAGCACCCCTTCCTGGAGCGCGATTTCGTGGATGGGCAGGCGCATGAGGTTGGGTGCGCTGATCAGTACGTCCACTTTGCGTCCAGACATGGCCCGGGAAATCCGGGCCGACAACTGCGCGGCCAGCAACGCGGGATTGTCGGCCGGCTCGGGCAATTCGAGCATCAGATCGACGTCTCCGCCCTTGGCGCCATCATCCAGCCTGGAGCCGAAAAGCCTCACGCGGGCCGTCTCGCCAGCCGTTTGGCGGACAAGTTTGCGGATGGTATGAATCTGGTCTTGGGTGAGTCGCATCGTTTTGCAGAAGCTTCGACGGAAGTCTTAGAGTCTGTTTTGAAAAAGAAGATGGAGGATCGTAGGGCGGATAAGCGGCAGCGCATCCGCCAAATTCAGCTTCGCTGCTCTTCGAGTCGGCGCGGAGGTGGATGCGCTACGCTTATCCACCCTACCTGAGCGGAGAATTTTCCTGATTTCAACTGATTGACTTTGCTTGAATAGATTTTTCAAGACAGGTTCTTAGCCTAAATCCGGTGGTGGAGAAATTGGATTGACCGCACGCCCTCATCCAGCCCTTCTGGCCACCTTCTTCCGACTAAGGCATTGGAACAAAATAAATCTGCCATATGAATGCTACGGCAGGATCGTATAATTCCATTCGCCATGGAAGGCATGGCGCTGTATTTTGAGGCCGTCCATTTCCGCGTCGGTGACCTTGATCCCTTTGGGATATTCGCTATCGTCCAGTTCGCAATAGACCCGCAAGCCTTTGCGATTGGTCGTCGAGGCAATCAAATTCACCACGACCTCGTGACTGATGAGCGGACGACCGCGCCAATTCATCGTGATAAAGGAAAATAGGCGATGCTCAATCTGGTTCCATTTGCTGGTTCCCGGCGGGAAGTGACACACCGTGATGGCCAGTCCTAACTCGGTGGCTAATGCCTGAAGCTCCCGCTTCCATAAGCGCACACGCGAGCCATTGCTCCCACCGCCATCGGCCGTAATCAACAAGTGCCGTGCCTTCGGATAACACGGTGCGCCCATGGAGTGCCACCAGCGGCGAATACTTTCCACCGCGAATTGCGCGGTGTCGTGATCCGTCCCGACATTGACCCAGCCGATATTCAACGTCGGATCGTAAATGCCATACGGTGCCACCTTCCCCAGTTCGGGGTCTTGAAAATCATACACCCGAACGGCTTCCGGCTGCCCTTCGGGGCGCCATTCCAGGCCCTGTTGCTTGAAATTCCCGACCAGTTCCTTCTTCTTGGTGTCCACCGAGATGACCGGATCGCCCCGCCCTTGGAACTGCTTCACCTGGGTGTAGATATGCTCGAACTGGGCATTGCGATCCGGATGCGAACCGCCCTCCAAGGTTTTTCGATTACCTTGCAGGCTATAGCCCAGCGCGCGGAGCAGTTCGCCCACCATCCGATGGCTGGTTCGGTGCCCCATCTCAGTGAGGGCTTCGGCCAATTGCCGCGTGCTCTTACACGTCCAACGCAACGGGGATTCCGGATCCCCGCGCGTCACCGGATCAATCAATCGCTCCAAATCGGCCTTCAGGGTGGAGTCCTGGTCAACCGTCCGTTTCCGGCCTGCCCCCTTCCGGCGAATACGGCCCTGAGGCAAGGCATTCTGTTGCTCCAACTCTTGGCAGCCTTGACGAATCGCCTCTCGACATAAACCGGTTTCCCGTGACACAGCCGAGATTCCGCCTCGGCCAATCGCCAGCGCCTCCGCCCCGGCAACCAAGCGCCGCAGACGCTCGTCCAGGTACCGATCGAGTTTCCCAAAGCGCTTCTTGATTGCGGCATGTTCCATACCGCAACTTTAGAACAAACCCCTCAGCATTTGGAAGGGTTATTTTGTTCCAACGCCTAAGAGACCGACAAGCGCCCCGAGTCGGCATCAGCGTTCTCTACTCCACCTTGCGCATCGCTGCTCGGCTATGTTCGCCAACTGTCCGTGCGCCGCTTCCAGCATGGGAACATGGGCAACCAGGCGCCGAAGGTTCGCAAGCATGATTTCCGGTTGGTCCGGGTATTCGTGGGCAGTTTGGTTGCGCATTTCCCGCAGCAACTGCCACTGTTCCACCGAAGGCAACATGCCAAGCTTTTCCGCCCGATTCAGCTTGTCCAGGAAGGGTTCGTCGTCCCGCCATTCCTGCACCAGCCGCAACAGGGCGGGCAACAGGCGTATGCCTATCGCATCCTGCAGCTTTCCGAAGCGGAAGAGCAGTTGATCCAGGGTGCGAACCTGCGGTTCGGTAAATTCCCCTGTGGAACCCTCCGCCAGTCCCGGATAAGAGACCGCCTCGAGCCAGGCCGAATGCAAGCGTGCCCGGTGCTGCTCGCATTCCCGCAAGGCCGGGCGCAGCTTGAATTCGATGATCTCCCTGGCGTTCACAGCGGAATTCCGGTCTGCGCGGCTCGCCGCTGAATGGGTAGAGGCGCCTGGCCCGGCGCCGGTGCGAAGACGAGATCGATCCGCCGATCGCCGAGTTGCCGCTTCGCCTTGACCAGGAAATGCAGCTTTGCATTCAGAAGTTCGTCCAGCGTTCCGCTTAACCCCGTCACATACAGGTCGATATCTCCACCGCGCAGGCTGTCGTCGGTACGCGAGCCGAAGAGATAAAGCCGCGCTTGGGGGCCGAATACTTCGGCGGCTACGCGCTTGAGAATTGCGGTCTGGACGTCGGTTAAGCGCATGGGTGGGCAGGAAAGCTGGCTTGCGATTCTCTTCGCTGGCTCCGGGGGAGCGGCGAGGCTGCATCCGATCAAAACAGGTGGGCAATTTTCAGCAGCACACCAATGATCAGGCTCGACTGCAATAGTCCCACGCCGACCACCCAACGCACCAGGTCCGAACGGGTTTTCTCGATCTTGACTCAAGCTGCCGGAAATCTTTCTGCAACCGGCTTTCGACTTCCCGGATTTCAAGCCGCACCTGCTCGATTTCCTTCTGCAATCGCAGTTCGGTTTCCTTGATCTCCAGCCGGATTTTTTCGATCTCATTCTGAAGGCGCAGCTCCGTTTCCCGAAGCCGGGGCGCAGTGGCGACATCCCTGATCTGCGGGTCGCGATCCTCGAGCTGTTCCTGCGCCTCCGCGATGGCTCGCGCCCGCGATTTTTCATCGGGGGTTTCCGTAAGTTGCCCGTACAACCTCAAGGCGACATTCATGACGTCAATCCGGAAGTTCTGGGAAAACCCCGCCTCGACCTAGTGTCTAATTGCATTATTAAGCGACTGTAATATCATGTCTCCGTTACCCACAGGAACGGAGGGAAGGATGGCGCGAGTTGCCATATCGGTGAGTTGTACGGACCAAGACCGGCGTGAGTTGGAGCGTTTGAGCAATAGCCGCACCGAGGAGGCTCGTCTGGTCGAACGCGCCAAGATTGTCATGGGCTGTCTGGCGGGCAAGCGCAATGACGAAATTGCTGCTGAACTCGGTATCCGGCCCGGCACGGTCGGTGTCTGGCGCAGGCGCTTTGCGGCTGAAGGATTGAAAGGGCTGGGTGATCGAAAAAGGCCTGGCAAGCCTCCGCGGTACCCGCCGTCCGAGTTGCGCAATCGATTGCTTGCACAGATTGAACAGCCGCCGCCGGCCGGACAGGCGACGTGGGATGGCGGGTCGTTGTCGAAAGCCTTGGGGGTTTCCGATGATGCCGTCTGGCGCCTGTTGCGCAAAGAAGGCATCCAACTCCAGCGGCATCGCTCGTGGTGCGTCAGCACGGACCCTCAGTTTGCCATCAAGTCGGCCGACATTATCGGGCTGTACCTGAATCCGCCGCAAAATGCGTTGGTCATTTCCGTTGATGAAAAGCCTTCCATTCAGGCGCTGGAAAGGGCCAGCGGTTTCGTCTTTACCAGCAGCGGCAAGCTGGTTCGTGGATTGAAAAGCACCTATAAGCGCCATGGCACGATCAATCTTTTTGCGGCCTTGAATGTGGCGACCGGTACCATTCAGTCCAAAACCACCACGACCAAGAAGCGTCCTGACTTTCAGGCCTTTCTCGATGAGGTGGTCGCCGATGTTCCGGCTGATCGGGAAATTCATGTGATTCTCGACAACTATTGCACTCACAAGAAGAACGATGACTGGTTGGCCGCCCATCCCAACGTGCACTTTCACTTCACGCCCACTTCAGCCAGTTGGTTGAACCAAGTGGAAATCTGGTTTGGCATCATGACCCGCAAGGCCTTACGTGGGGCCAGTTTCAACAGCATCGACCAACTGGCGCAGGCGATCAACGATTTCATCGCCGCCTACAACGACAAGGCCGCCCCATTCGTCTGGCGCAAGCGGGAAGTCAAAGGCTCCCAGCTGCGCAATACTATCGCTAATTTACGCAATTAAACACTAGGATATCGGATTCAATGGTCATCAGCCACGTGACGGGGTAGCCCCTGCCGAAGACTGGCCGGTCTCGTCCAGGAATGCCTTGTAGGTTTGTTCGAGTCCTTCGCGCAAGGGAATCCGGGCCCGCCATCCGCGGGCGGCCAGTCGTTGAACGTTCAACAACTTGCGCGGCGTGCCATCGGGCTTGGTGGTATCGAACGCGATTTCTCCCGCAAAACCGGTGACTTGGCCGATGAGCTCGGCCAGTTCCCGGATGGTGATGTCCTCTCCGGTACCGACGTTGAGATGGCTTTGCATGGGTTCAGTGCAACTATCATAGGCCGCCTTGTCGAGACCCATGATGTGGAGGCAGGCTTCGGCCAGGTCGTCCACGTGGAGAAACTCCCGCCGTGGGGTACCGCTGCCCCAGATCACGACGCTACGCGCCCCGCTTGCCTTGGCTTCGTGAAAACGCCGCAGGAGCGCGGGGATGACGTGGCTGTTTTCCGGGTGGTAGTTGTCGCCGGGTCCGTAGAGATTGGTCGGCATGGCGCTGCGGTAGTCGGTGCCGTACTGGCGGTTGTAGGACTCGCAGAGCTTGATGCCGGCGATCTTGGCGATGGCGTAGGGCTCGTTGGTGGGCTCCAGCGTGCCGGTGAGCAGCGCGTCCTCACCCATCGGTTGCGGCGCGAATTTGGGGTAGATGCAACTGGAGCCCAGAAACAGCAGCTTTTGCACGCCCGCGCGCCAGGCCTCGTGAATGAGGTTGGCCTCGATCATCAGATTCTGGTAGATGAACTCGGCCGGATAGGTATTGTTGGCATGGATGCCACCGACCTTGGCGGCGGCGACGTAGACCTGGTCCGGTTTTTCGGCCTGGAAAAAAGCGCGGACGGCGGCTTGGTCCGTGAGGTCCAACTCGGAGTGGCTACGGGTCAGGATACCGGTGTGGCCGCGCCGCTGCAGCAGTCGGACGATGGCGCTGCCGACCATGCCGCGGTGGCCGGCGACGTAGATGCGGGGGCTGGCTTCCATTCCGGCTTACTCGTGATAGTCGTAGGCGGTGAAACCAGCCATCTTGACGAGGGCATCGCGCTTGGCGGCGGTGTAGTCGCTCTGGACCATTTCCTTGACCAGTTCCCGCAGGCTGATCTGGGGCGTCCAGCCGAGTTTTTCCCTTGCCTTGCTGGCGTCGCCGAGCAGGGTTTCGACTTCGGTGGGGCGGAAATAGCGAGGATCGACGCGGACGATGACGTCGCCCGCCTTCACTTTTAGATCCTTGCTGGATACCGCAACCACCCTGCCGGTTTCACGTTCGCCCTCGCCCTCCCAGGCCACGGATATCCCCAACTCCTCGGCGGCGAAATCGACGAACTGGCGGACGCTGTATTGGACGCCGGTCGCGATCACGAAGTCGTCGGGCTGGTCCTGCTGGAGCATCAGCCACTGCATCTCCACGTAGTCGCGGGCGTGGCCCCAGTCGCGCAACGCCGACAGGTTGCCGAGGTAGAGGCAGTCTTGCAGTCCCAGGGCGATGCGGGCCATGGCGCGGGTGATCTTGCGGGTCACGAAGGTCTCGCCGCGAACCGGACTTTCGTGGTTGAACAGGATGCCGTTGCAGGCGTAGATGCCATAGGCCTCCCGGTAATTGACCGTGATCCAGTAGGCGTAAAGCTTGGCGACGGCATAGGGGCTGCGGGGATAGAACGGCGTGGTTTCCTTCTGCGGGACTTCCTGCACGAGACCGTAAAGTTCCGAGGTGGACGCCTGGTAATAGCGGGTTTTCTTTTCCATCCCGAGGATCCGGATGGCCTCCAGAATGCGCAGCGCACCGATGCCGTCCGCATTGGCGGTGTATTCCGGCTCCTCGAAACTCACCGCCACGTGGGACTGGGCGGCCAAATTGTAGATTTCGTCCGGCTGTACCTTTTGGATGATACGGACCAGGCTGGTGGAATCGGTCAGGTCGCCGTGATGCAGGATGAACCGGCGGTCCTTCACATGCGGGTCCTGGTAGAGGTGGTCGATGCGATCGGTGTTGAAGAGCGAAGTCCGGCGCTTGATGCCGTGGACTTCGTAGCCCTTGTCGAGCAGGAATTCGGAAAGGTAGGCGCCGTCCTGGCCGGTAACGCCGGTGATGAGAGCGATTTTTCGGGTCATGGATCGATTATCGGGTTTGGAGGTGTTTGGAGGGAATTATTACGGGTTGCGTTCGAATCTGCGGAAGTCGACAACTCGAGCTGCAACGCGGCGATCTCGGCACGCAGCGCTTCGTATTCCGCCTCCTTGCGCGCCAGATAGGCGCGGGTGAGGCGGAGCTTCTGCTCGATGCCTTGCGGAGTCAGCAAGTAAAGATAGCCCAGCTTGCTGTCGTTGCGGCGGAAGTTGCCGGCCTTGATGAGACCTTTTTCCAGCAGCGCCTTGAGGAGGTAGTTGGTCTTTCCCAGGCTGATGCCGAGCCGCTCGGCGAGCACCCGCTGGCTGATACCCGGAGAATCTTCGAGATTCTTGAGTATCCGCAATTGGGCTTGTTCACGCGGGGTCATGGGTTCGGCGTATCATCCGTTCAGGCATTGAACGGAGCTTAGCAGCGAAACCGGGTACGTCAACGAAGGAGTGAACCCGCTTTTCATTACCTGATTAGCAAGAGTCTTCAGCCAACCTCGAAAAACTCCGTCATTCCGGCAGGGAAGCCGGAATCCAGCAACAAGGATGTTAGGCTGGTAGTCTCGCGAACTTCGACGAAGCGCGCCTGGGGTGGCGACCTACCATCCCTGGCCTGGATTCCGGCTTCCCCGCCGGAATGACGGCTGAACACTCTTGCTAATCCGGTTTCATTAAGAGTGGGACTGAAGCGGCGCAACCGGCTGCGTCAATTCCCAATGGGCGAGCAAAAAAACAACCTCGAACCAAGGCCGACGGGTCAGGGATACATGCCACCCCACACCGCCGGGTTCATGGTCCAGTCGAGTCTGAGCTCGGAGGCTTCGACCTGCCAGTCCGCCTGCATCTTTTCGGCCGCGAGTTGGCGGAGACGATCCTGGGCCGCCTGATCGCCGACATAGACGCAATCGCATTGTTCGTTGTCGGCGTAGAGATAGGTCAGAGTGTCTTTGACCCGGTGGGAGACCAACTGGCGCTGGGGAATCGCATCGAGATTGGCCTGTTCCTGGGACGACTGGGCGTAAAAAATCTTGAACCCGGCGGCAGCAAGAAGTTCCTCCACCGTTTCGACTTTTTCATTCGATGCAGCACATCCGAGCAAGGCTGCCAGAAGCGGCAACATCGAAAGCCGCTCTAAATTTGGGATACACATTTCAAGTCCACAACTCTGAAAGCGAAAAAGTCACGGCATCGAAAGGCGCCAGACAGATCGGATCGTCATCCTTGTAGGTGCCGAGCAACAACCAGGAACCGTCGCGCAGCTCGAATCCTTCCAGGGTGCGCGCCTGCGGATCGACCAGCCAGGCATGGGCCACGCCGCGGCGGGCATACAGCGGCAGCTTGATGGCCCGGTCTTTTTTGGCCGTATGGGGCGAGAGGATTTCGCAGACCCAGTCGGGCACGACTTCGAAACGGTGATCCTCGGGCACCGCGGGCATGCGTTCACGGCGCCAGCCGGCAAGGTCGGGCACGACGACTTCGACGTCGCGGACGAAGTGCAGTTCCGGTTCCGGCAAAATCCACCAGCCGCCAGGGCCGCCCCGGCCTTTTCCGAAAGCCCCTCCCAGTTCAAGGGAAAGACCGATTTCGGCGAGAGCATGCGGGCCGGCCGGCCGCGGCTGGGTGTAGAGTTCGCCGTCGACGATCTCGCCGACCAGATTGTCGGGCAGCGCCATCAGACGCTCATAAGGCGTCGGTGCGGCAACGGCTTGTGCTTGTCCCATGGCTATCGTTCCTCCGATTGAAGGCAGCGCACAGTGTGCCGGCTCCGCTCCGGCGGCGCAATGCGCTCGCCGGTTTCCCGCGCCTTGCCGTTCAAATACCCCGTATCCATCGGTTCATAGCAACCCCACGCACCTCGGCGAAGGTTTGGCAGCTATCGCGACTCCCTGTCGTTTCAAGCATCTGCCCCATTGGCACGAAATTCGCTTTGCGATGACATCCCTCTCGCCTTTCCCCAGGAATCTCCATGACACTGCTTTTGGCCTATGCCTCCGTCGTGGCCGCGCTATCTTCGGGTCTGCTGGCGCTGCTGGGGGAACATCGGGCGGCATGGGCGGGCACGGCACGGCGGGCCGCCGGCCTTGTCCGGCCCCCGATTCCCGCAAACCTTGCGCAGGCGGCTAACCATCCCGGGCGCTTGCCACACGCTTGGCGGCGCCTCGTATTCGCGCTGCTGACCGCGTCCGGCGTGCTGGCTCTGGCGGCGGGCGGCCTGCAGCTCCATGCCGGCACGGCGGTTCCCGGCCAACTGCCTTTCGGGCTGCCCTGGCTGCAATGGCATGTGCGGTTCGATACCTTGTCGGCCTTCTTTCTGGTGGTACTCGGCCTGGGCGTCATCGCCGCGGGCGTTTACGGTCCGGGCTACAGCCGCCAGTTCGCCGGCCAGTACTCGTTCGGGGCGCTCGGGCTCTTCACCGGTTTGTTCGTGGCCGGCATGGAAGGCGTCCTGCTCGCCGACGATGCGTATTTTTTCGTGATCGCCTGGGAAGCGATGACGGTCTCGAGCTATTTCCTGGTGGCCTACCAGCATGAGCATGCCTCGCACCGGCGAGCGGCTTTCCTCTACCTGCTGATGGGCGAGGTGGGCGCCATCGCCATCATCCTGGCGTTCGGCGTCCTGGCCGCGGTTTCGCACAGCTTCGCTTTCGACGCCTGGCGGGACGCCCACGTCACGCCGGCCTGGGGAACCGCCGCCTTCCTGCTGGCCCTGGCCGGGTTCGGGATGAAAGCGGGACTGGTGCCGCTTCACGCCTGGCTGCCGGAAGCCCACCCCGCCGCGCCGGCCCACATTTCCGGCCTGATGAGCGGCGTGATGCTGAAGATCGCAGTCTACGGACTGCTGCGTTTCGCGTTCGACCTGTTGGGCGACGTGCAATGGTACTGGGGCGCGATCGTGCTGGGCCTCGGAACCGGCTCGGCGGTGCTCGGCATTCTGTACGCGGTGGTACAGAGCGATTTGAAGCGCCTGCTGGCCTACTCGTCGATCGAGAACATGGGGATCGTGTTCATGGGGCTGGGCCTTTCCATGGTCTTCATCGGCAAGGGACACGTGCAGCTCGGGCTGACCGGCCTAGCCGCCGCGCTGTATCACGTCCTCAACCATTCTCTGTTCAAGAACCTGCTGTTCCTGGCGGCGGGCTCGGTGGTCCACCAGACCCATCAGCACGATCTGGAACGCATGGGCGGCCTGATCAAGCGCATGCCGGTCACCGCCGGGCTGTTCCTGATGGGCTCCGTGGCGATTGCCGGCCTGCCGCCGCTGAATGGCTTCGTCTCGGAGTGGCTGACCTTTCAGGCGGCCCTGCAGGCGGCGTCGGTCGTCGACAACGGCATCCTGCGCGGCATGGTCTCGGTGGCGGCGGCGATCCTGGCGTTTACCGCCGCGGTGGCCGCGGCCTGCTTCGTCAAGCTCTACGGCGTCGCGTTCCTGGGCCAGCCGCGCGAGCGGCGCTCGGCCCACGCCCGTGAGGTGTCGCATTCCGGCATGCTGTGGGCGCCGGGCATGCTGGCCGGCCTCTGCCTGCTGCTGGGAGTGCTGCCGACCTGGGCGCTCGACGCCATGCGCCCCATCACCCGCCAGTTGCTCGGGGAAACCCTGACCAGCGCCTCCGCCCAGGGCTGGCTGTGGCTGACTCCGGGCGGCGTCAGCACGGCCTCGTACTCGGCGCCGCTGGTGCTGCTGGCGATGACGCTGGCCTGGTGGTTTCTGCGCAGGCTCGAGCATCGCGGCCCGGAGGCCGCCGTCCGGCGCGCACCGGCCTGGGATTGCGGCTTCGGGGGCCTGAGCCCCCGGATGCAGTACACCGCCGCCGCCTTCGCTCAGCCGGTCCGGCGTATCTTCGCGCCGGTGTGGGATACCGTCGAAACCTCGGCCCCGGAAACGGCAGCCGCCCATCCCTTGCAGGTCACCGCCCTGCGCTACCGGCTGGAGATCGGGGACCGCTCCTGGCGCTGGCTGTACCTGCCGCTGACCCGTGTGGTCGAAGACCTCGCCCGACGGACCACGCGGATCCAGACCGGGCAGGTGCGGATCTACATCGCGTATTCCTTCGTGACGCTGATCGTTCTCTTGGGAGTCGTAAGCTGATGGACTGGTTGCTCGCTCTGATCCAGGCCGTGCTGTTCATGCTGCTGGCGCCGCTGTTTTCGGGCTGGCTCAAATGGGTCAAGTGCCTGCTGCAGAACCGCCGCCCGCCGCCACTGTGGCAGCCCTACCGCGACCTGCGCAAGCTGTTCGGCAAGCGCCCGGTGGTCGCCGAGACGGCGTCCTGGCTGTTTCCGGTTACGCCCTACGTCGTCTTCTGCGCGGCGGCCTTGTCCGGCGCCATCGTGCCATTCTTCGCCGTCGACCTGCCGACGGCGGCCATCGCCGACATGATCGTGCTGGTGGGCTTCTTCGCCCTGGGCCGGTTCTTCCTGGCCCTGGCGGGGATGGACGTCGGCACCGCCTTCGGCGGCATGGGCTCGTCGCGGGAGATGACCATCGCCTCGCTGGCGGAGCCGGCCATGCTCATGGCCACCTTCACCCTGGCCCTGACCGCCTCCACCACCAACATTTCCGTCGCCATCGATTATCTGCTGGACACCGGCCTGGCGCTGCGGCCTTCCTTCCTGTTCGCGCTGGGGGGGCTGCTGCTGGTGGCGGTGGCGGAAACCGGCCGCATCCCCATCGACAACCCGGCGACCCATCTCGAGTTGACCATGATCCATGAAGCCATGATCCTCGAATACAGCGGCCGCCATCTGGCGCTGATCGAATGGGCCGGCCAGATCCGACTGATGCTGTACGGCGTGCTCATCGCCAACATCTTCCTGCCCTGGGGACTGGCCCGCGAATTCACGCCCGAGGCGCTGGGCATCGGGGCCGCGGCCATCGCGGCCAAGCTCGGGGTGCTGGCGATCGTCCTCGCCCTGGCCGAAACCTCGGTGGCGAAGATGCGGCTGTTCCGGGTCCAGGAGTTCCTGGGGTTCGCCTACCTGCTCAGCCTGCTCGGCATGCTGAGCCACATCATCCTGGAGGTCTAG
Source organism: Methylococcus sp. ANG (assembly GCF_040730495.1). Taxonomy (NCBI): domain Bacteria; kingdom Pseudomonadati; phylum Pseudomonadota; class Gammaproteobacteria; order Methylococcales; family Methylococcaceae; genus Methylococcus; species Methylococcus sp. ANG. The sequence continues at coordinate 1,206,037 of NZ_CP160399.1, forward strand.
GCGTCATGCCCGCTCCGGCTTACTCGATCTACGAACAGGCGATCCTGTTCATCGCCGCCCTGGTGGTCTTCACTTCGTTCCTGATGCTGGGCCAGAAGCGCCTGTCCGGCATGATCCATCTGTTCGCGGCCCAGGGCGCCCTGCTGGCCGCCACCACCGCGCTTGCCGCCTACACCCTGCCCTATCCGCACCTCTACATTTCCGCCCTCATCATCGTGGCGCTGAAAGTCATCCTGATACCGGCGATGCTCCACCGGCTGATCGTCCACCTGGCCATGCACCGCGACGCCGAGCCGCTCTACCTGTACGGCTACGTCATGATGGCCGCGGCCGCGCTGGTGATGTTCAGCTACTACGTGGTGGAGCCGATCGAACACCTCTCCACGCTGGCGACCCGCAACGCCATGGCGGTGAGTCTGGCGGTGGTACTGCTGGGAATGCTGCTGATGATCACCCGCCGCCAGGTCGTCACCCACGTGATCGGCTTCATGGCGATCGAAAACGGCCTGTTCTTCGCCGCCGTGGCCTCGACCCAGGGCATGCCGATGGTGGTCGAACTCGGCATCGCTTTCGACGTGCTGGTCGCCGCCGTCATCTTCGGCGTGTTCTTCTTCCATATCCGTTCCAGCATCGACTCGCTGGACGTGGACCGGCTGAACCGTCTGAGCGAGGTGGAACCGTGAGCGCAGTCTACTGGATTCTGGGCATCCCCTTCGCCGGGATGCTCTATCAGGCTTGGCGCGGCGATGCGCCCCAGGCCGGCCGGCTCAACACCCGCTTGTGCGGCCTGGTCTTCCTGGCTTCGCTGGTGCTGGCGGTCGAGGTATTGCGCCAGGGCACCATCGAGCTGGCTGACCTGCAGTTCCGCGTCGATGCCTTCAATGTCTACCTGGTCGTGCTGACCGCGTTCGTCGGAACGACGACGGCGATGTTCTCGGCGCCCTACATGGCCAACGAGCGTGAACACGGGCGGGTGAACGCCGCGCGCATGCGGCTCTACCATGCCATGTACCAGGGCTTCATGCTGACCATGTACCTGGTGCTGACCACCAACAACCTGGGGCTGATGTGGGTGGCGATGGAAGGCGCGACCCTGGCCACGGTGCTGCTGGTCAGCCTGTACCGCTCCCCGGAATCGATCGAAGCGGCCTGGAAATACTTCATCCTGTGCGGCGTCGGCATCGCCCAGGCGCTGTTCGGCACCGTGCTGCTCTACTTCGCCGCGGGCCAGGTGGAAGGGATGGGCGAGCACGGACTGCAATGGTCGGTGCTCTACGCCCACGCCGCCGAACTCAATCCCACGGTCATGAGCATCGCCTTCGTGTTCCTGCTGGTCGGATACGGCACCAAGATCGGGCTGGTGCCTCTGCACAACTGGCTGCCGGACGCCCATTCCGAAGGCCCGACGCCGATGTCGGCCATCCTCTCCGGCCTGCTGCTGAACGACGCGCTGTATGCGGTGGTGCGCTCCAAGATGCTGGTGGACGGCTCGCTGCAAAGTCCGCTCGCCGGCCACCTGATGATGGGCTTCGGCCTGCTGTCGTTCCTGGTCGCGGCGCTGTTCCTGCACCGCCAGCGCGACGTGAAGCGGCTGTTCAGCTATTCCTCGATCGAACACATGGGCATCATGACCTTCGCCTTCGGCTTAGGCGGCCCGCTGGCGACTTTCGCGGCCCTGATGCACATGACCGTGCATTCGCTCACCAAGTCGGCGATCTTCGTCACCGTCGGCCATGCCGCGCAGATCGCCCGGACCCAGCGGATCGAGCACATCCGCGGCCTGATGCGGACCCAGCCCATGGTGGGCTGGGGACTGGTGCTGGGCGTGGTGGCGATCGCGGGGATGCCGCCGTTCGGCGTCTTCACCAGCGAATTCCTGGTGCTCACCGCCACCATGCAGGAATTTCCCTGGCTGACGCCGCTCCTGCTGCTGGGGATCGCCATCGCCTTCGCTGGGCTGTTCCGCCACCTGCACCCCATGGCCTACGGACCGCAACCGGCGGGACAGGCGCCGGTGCAGGCCAATCTCTGGCCAGTGATGGCCCATCTCGCCATCGTCCTGTGGCTGGGGCTCTCGATCCCGGGCGTACTGGCCGATTGGTTCAGCCAGGCCACGCGGCTGATTGCCGGGAGCGCGCCGCTATGAGCGCCATCCGAACCGCCGTCGACGAGGAAAGATTCGTGGTCACCGACAGGCTGACGAGAAAGTTGCAGAGCCTCGGCACGCCGGCATTCCGTCCGGAGGAATCCGAAGCCGGCAGCGTCGGCCCCGCGCTGCTGTGCCCCATCGGCCCCGACGACTGGGCCCTTGCCGCGGAAGCCGCCGCTGCCCAAGGCTGCCGCTGGGCGGCGGGCTGGGGAGATTCACAGGGCGAAAGCTGGGTCGTCAACGCCTTGCTGGAAAAATCCGGCGACTATCTGCTGCTCAGAACGGTGCTCCCACCGGGCCGGAACGACCTGCCCTCGCAGACGCCTCTCTTCCCCGGCGCGGCTCGCCCCGAACGTCATACCCGGGACCTGCTGGGCCTGGATTTTACCGGCCACCCCGATGGCCGGCGCTGGGTGCGCCATCAGGCCTGGGGTGAACGCGAATTCCCGCTGCGGCCGGATTTTCCCCTGGCCGGCTGTCCACCGGCCGTCACGGCGCCGGACCGGGGCTATGGGTTCGCCTCCGCCCACGGCCCCGAGGTGAACGAAATCCCGGTCGGCCCCGTCCATGCCGGCATCATCGAACCGGGGCATTTCAGATTCCTTGCGGTGGGGGAAACGGTGCTGAACCTGGAAGAACGCCTCGGATACGTGCACAAGGGGATCGAAAAACTGGCCGAGGGCCGCGATCCCGAAAGCCTGGCGCAGCTGGCCGGGCGGGTATCCGGTGACACCGCGGTGGGCCACGCCTGGGCCGCGTGCCAGGCCATGGAACGCGCGGCCGGCGTCGAGCCGCCGGAGCGCGCCCTGTGGCTGCGGGCCATCTTCGCCGAACGGGAGCGGGTCGCCAATCATCTCAACGACATCGGCGCGATCTGCAACGACACGGCCTTCGCCTTCGGTTACTACCAGTTCAGCCGCCTGCGCGAACTCTGGCTCCGCGACAACCTGCGCTGGTTCGGCCATCGCCTGTTGATGGACCGGGTCGTGCCGGGCGGCGTCGCCGTGGACCTGCCGGAAGAGGCCGCCAGCGGGATGCAGGCCGCCATCGCTGCCTTGCGAAGAGAGCTGGACGAACTGAAGCCGATATTGGACGAAGGCACGATCTTTCAGGACCGCGTGGTCGGAGCGGGCGTGCTGCCGGAACGCATCGCCCGGGAACTGGGCTGTCTGGGCTACGTGGCCCGGGCCTGCGGCATCGGCCGCGACGTGCGGGAGCGGGCGCCGCACGCGCCCTACGATCGGCTGGGGGTCAAAGCCGTCGTCCGCGGCGACGGCGACGTCGCCGCCCGCCTTTACGTCCGGTACGGGGAACTGCACGCTTCGCTGGACATCCTCGAGGAATGCCTGCGGCGGATCGAACCGGGGCCGCTGCGGACGGACTGGCGCAACCCTTCGGAACATGCCGAAGGACTGGGCCTGGTGGAGGGATGGCGCGGCGAAATCGCCACCTACGTGCGTTTCGACGGCGCCGGGCGCATCGCCCGCTTCTTCCCCCGCGACCCCAGCGTCTTCAACTGGCCGGCCCTGGAGAAACTGATCCTCGGCAATATCGTTCCGGACTTCCCTCTGTGCAACAAGTCGGTCAACGGGTCCTATTCCGGCCACGACCTCTAAATAGCCGCCGCCATGAACAAGATTTTGAGCAAGATTGCCCGCACAGGCATCGTCACCGAAACCTTCAAGCCGCTGACCGACCCCGAGCTGGACCGCCTGGGTGCGGAACTCAAGGCCACGATCGACGGGCGCTTCGCCGGGAGCCTCGCGATCCGGCAAGTCGACGCCGGTTCCTGCAACGCCTGCGAGCTGGAGATCGCCGCGCTGGGAAATCCCTTCTACGACGTCGAGCGCTACGGCGTCCATTTCGTCGCCTCGCCCCGCCATGCCGACGTGCTGATGGTGACGGGGCCGGTTTCCCGCCACATGCAGGCGGCGCTGCGGGCGACCTGGGAAGCGACGCCGGAACCCAAATGGGTGGTGGCGGTTGGAACCTGCGCCGCCGGCGGCGGCGAATTCGGCGTGAACTACGCGAGTTGCGGAGCGGTGGGCAACGTGCTCGCGGTGGACGCCGTGATCCCCGGCTGCCCGCCGACGCCGGAGGATCTGGTCCGCGGCCTCCTATCCCTGATCTCGCGGTAGAGAACCACAGCTTCAACGCCGCGTTTGGGAGTGGCCGGCAAAGGCGGCGCGGCTTCCGAATTCCGTGGCGATCGAGGCCAGGCACCAGGCCTGGTCCCGCCGATGCTGCAAGAGGCTGAGGTGGCGGTTGAGCAGCGGCCTGATGCTCTCGTTGTAGTGCGTCGGCACCAGCCAGATGTCCGACATTTCCCGCTCGATGAAACCGAACAGTTCTTCGATGAATGCAGCACTTACGCTCTCCACCCCGGAAAAATCGAGTTCGATCCAGTTGCCGGCCTTGCGGCCGAGACTGGCGATCACCGAGTGCGCCTGGCGGACCGAGTCGAGCGCTTGGGTTCTGGGACTGGCATAAGCCAGCAGATGGATCGTGGCTGCTTCGTTGCGGGAGAGATCGGTCGAGTTCATGGCATCGGCGAAGGACGAGCGGTGGTTCCGGATAAGGGAAAACACGGTTCGTGCCAGCTCAACCATGCGCAAAAACATTGACTTACATGAGGACCGTTAGAATTTCTCCACCTTGATGGGGGAAATCCACCCTCGGCGCTTGGGGATTCCAGCCGACCGCTGGACTCCCCCCTCGGGCTCTTGTCTGTAAAGCCGCCATCACGGAACATTCCGGGCCGGATCTTCCTGCCAGTTGCCCAATAAGGAGAAGCATGGACGAGAACGATCGGAACATTCATGGCGTACTGTTCGACCTGGACGGCGTGCTTTATGTGGACTCGCAACCCATCCCCGGCGCCGTGGAGGCCGTCGCGAAGATCAAGGCCAGCGGTGTGAGCTGCCGTTTCGTCACCAACACCAGCACACTGTCCCTGGCCGCGCTGGAGCGAAAGATCATAGCGCTGGGTTTTCCCGTGGAACGAAGCGAAATCCTCAGCGCCCCACAAGCCGTGCTGCGCCATCTGCAAACCACGGGCATGCGGGCCCACCTGCTGCTGGAGGACGACGTGAGGGCCGATTTCGCCGGGGTCCCCCAGGCATCGATGGAGGATGCCGACGCCCTGGTGCTCGGCGATACCGGCGCCGTCTGGACCCATGACTGCCTCGACCGGATGTTCAACGCCATCATGCGGGGAGCGCAGTTGATCGCCGTGCACAAGAACCGTTTCTGGCAAACCGGACGGGGCCTGCGCATGGACATCGGCGGACTGGTGGCCGCGCTCGAATACTGCGCCGGCGTGCGGGCATTGGTCATGGGCAAACCATCGGCGGATTTTTTCGCCGTCGCCCTCCGGGACATGGGACTGCCGCCCGAGCGCACCGCCATCGTCGGAGACGACATCGAAGCGGACATCGGCGGCGGTCAATCCGCGGGGCTTTACGGCATCCTGGTCAGAACCGGCAAGTTCCGGCCTTCCCAACTGGAAACCGGCTCCGTGCGGCCCGACCGGATCATCGATTCCATTGCCGACCTGCCGGATCTTCTCGGTATTTCCACGAGACTGCCCTGATCATGGTGGTGCTGGCGCTGCCTGTCATCGACACGGTCAGACTGATGCTTCAGCGGGGACTGCGGGGCGGCAACCCCTTCGTGGCCGACCGCGAGCATCTCCACCACATCCTCCTGCGGAAAAACCTGACGCCCGGGCAAACCTCGTGGCTGCTGGTAGGCATCAATGGGATGCTCGGCGGAATCGGCGTAATAGCCCACCATCTGGGTGTGCCCGACTTCTGGCTGGCCATGGGATTCATCGGGATTTTCGTGGCGCATTACCGGCTGACGACTTACGGATGCCGCCTGGACCAAGCCGATCCCGCCGCTCGGCCTCTGCCGGTACCCGAGAGTCTCAATGCCCTGTCGGTCCGGCACTGCCTGCCGAAGGCGGCCGAGTTGCCCATCGAGGTCAACCCCACATCGGACGGCATCGACCGCTACCGCGAACAGCGGCTCCGGCACTATTGACCGACGCCCGCCGGCGCTGCGGGTCTCCGCCCGGAGGCGACCTCCCGGTCCAGCATGTCCAGGAGGCTCTGTGCCTCGTCGGCGATCCGCGGATCGCCCGTCATTTGGGCACGCACGATGGCACCGTCGATGATCAGTAACGCCAGAGCGGCCACTCGCCTGGATTCGCCCCTCCCGGCCGCATCGAGCCGATCGGCGAGGTAGTCGATCAGGTCCTGCTTGTGGTCCAGCACCCGCCGGCGTTCCTCCGCCGAAAGATCCGCGGTCTCCGTGGCGGTATTGATGAAGGCGCAGCCGCGGAAGTCGGGCGACTCGAACCATTCCCTCAGAAACCCGGCGATAAAGCCCAGCCGGAACCGCCCTTCCCGCTCGCTCTGCGCTTCGATATGCGCCTTGAACCAGTCCATCCAGAACGCATGGCGCCGGTCCAGGAACGCAAGCACGAGATCCTTCTTCGACGGAAAATTCCGGTAGAACGACATCTTGGCCACGCCCGATTCGGCAATGATCTTGTCCACGCCGGTGGCGCGTATGCCTTGCTGATAAAACAGCCGCAGGGCGGTTTCCAGAATGCGTTCGCGCGCCGTGCCAGGGTTTTCGGTTCTCATGGCATCCATCTTGACAGACGGGTCTGTCTCGTCAATGATGGAGACAGGTCTGTATCATTCCAGTCACCGCCCATCCTCCGGAGAACCGCCATGGCCGTCAAACCCGGATTCCGCCTGGGAATCTATGTCTGCAAGGATCTCGAAATCGTCGACTTCGCCGCGCCCTACGGCGTGTTCTCGGTCGCTCGCCGTTTCGACCCCGAGCTGGACGCCTTCTTCGTGGCCGAATCGCTGCGGCCGGTTCAGGCCCAGGCAGGCTTCACCGTGCTGCCGAACTACGCATTCAACGACCGTCCGGCGATGGACGCCTTCCTGATTCCCGGGGGATTCGGCACCCGCCAGGAGATCAACAACGGCAGGCTGCACGACTTCATCCGCGCCCTGCCAGAATCCACCCTGCTGGTCTCGGTCTGCACCGGCTCCTGGATCTACGGCCGGATGGGCCTGCTCGACGGCAAAGCCGCCACCAACCGCAAAGAACCCGACCGGGTGGAGCAATCGGGCCACGGCAAGACGCCGATCGACCGCCTGGCGGAGATCGCCCCAAACTGCCGCATCAGCCGGGCGCGCGTCGTCGACGCCGGCCGCATCGTCACCGGCGGCGGAATCAGCTCCGGCATGGAAATCGGATTCCATCTGCTGCGTAGGGCCGGCTACGGTGAGGACTTCATCCGCGAGGTCGCGCGGGTGATGGAATATGGCGCCGCCTACGAAATGTACTCGAAAGACGTCGAGTACGCGGCTTAACGCCGCGTATAGCGGTGCTTCACGCCGGCGGGAAAGTACTCCGGATCGGCGAAAGGACGCAGCACCACATGGGGAGTCTGCCGAGCCTCCGGCGTGTAATGGGCGAACTCGCTGTTCAGGCGCAAGAGCTCCGTCCGCACCGACTCGGCGATTCTCGCCGCCTTGGCCTCGTCGGCTTCCACACCGGGCAACAGTTCCACCGTCAGCAGGAGCTCGCGGTCCCCCGCCGCATCTTCCGGCGCCTCCAGCACGAACTTGCCGCTGACCCAGTCGACGATGCCAGGCCGTTCCAAGCCCACCGTCACGTTTTCCGGATAGATGTTGGCCCCGTAATACGAGACGGTGAAGTCGGCCCGCCCGAACAGGAAGAGGAAAGGCAAAGGCCGCTCGCCCCAGGCCGGATCGAATCCGTATTCGGAGAGATCGCGCGCGTCCCAGTCGCGCAAGAAGTCCCGCATCTCGGCGTAGCCGACCAGCCCGCCCCGGTCGGCGATGTGGTAGCGGATCAGGGGCACGCCGTTGTCGCCGGTCACCACCAGCGTACCGTCGTGCAGTTCGAAATAGCGGCTCAGGGGATCGTATTGCACCAGCGTCGGCAGCCTGGACTCGCCGAACAGCTCGCGGGCGGCCTCGGGGTGGGCCGCGAAAAAACGGCGTATGGCGATGCTCAAAGGCGTTTCGTTGCCCAGGACGCCCCCATCGGCGGTGCCGTAGAGCGATGCGGTGTCGTAGCAGGGCGAGTCGGACCCGATCCGGGCGCAGACGAGGGAGCGCCATTCCTCGCTGAACACCTCGCCAGCGAACACCAGCTTCACCGCATGGCGTTCCCAGGAAATCCCCGCGGCCGCTCCGCTATCGATCACGTCTTTCACGAACGGCGGATAACCCAGCAGCACCGTCTGCTCGAAATGCGGCGCCAGCTCACCGATCACCCGGAAAATTTCATCGGGGCGGTTACCGGGCGTCGCCACCGTGACCGGATACCCCTTGCGGGCGAGATGCCACAGGCAGGAGGTGGTGTAAATGCCGCCGACCCAGTTTCCCAGGGCGAAACAGACTACCGCCAGGGTGCTGCGGGCGTGGGTCTGGAAGGCATCCCGGAACACCTGCTCGAACCGCAATGCAACGTCGAGTTCGTGGTGCAATGCCCTCGGCCAGAAGGTCGGCTTGCCGGTCGAACCGGAAGACACCGCGACCCTGTCGCAGGCCGCCAGGCGACCGCCCCAGCACCGCTCGGGCAGAGGATAGGCCTGCATGTAGGAGGGTTTGTCGGTCAGAGGCAGGCGGGCGAAGTCGGCGAGGGTCCGCACGGCGTCCGGACGAATCCCGTGGGTCGCCAGAAAAGACTGGTACGCCGGCACTTCCGCCGCCGCGCGCAGGAACAGCGACAGCGCGGCAGCGCCGGGATCGCAGGCCAATCGCTCGGCCATCAAATCCTCGAGGGAGCGATCCAGAAACCGCATCTGCTGATCGGCGAAAAGGGGAACGGTCATGGGCTGGTCTCAAGGTCGGGAGATTGAAGATGATAGAACCACTGTGACTTGAGGGATAATCGAAGGTTCCAACACGGCTTGCAACACGCTCCATGGCAATCACCCGCTCCGCTCTCGAACAATTCCTCGCTGCGCTGCTGAATCCCGGCGCGTTCACCGATTATGGCCCGAATGGCCTGCAGATCGAGGGACGCGAGGAAATCCGGCGGATCGCCTTCGCGGTGTCCGCGACGGCCCATTCCGTCGCTGCGGCCGTCGACTGGCGGGCCGACGCTCTGATCGTGCATCACGGCCTGTTCTGGAGATTCCACGGTGCACGACCGCTGGTCGGACCGTTCGCGGGGCGGGTGTTTCCGCTGGTCCGCAATGCCATCAATCTGTTCGCCTACCACTTGCCACTCGACGCCCACCCGGAAATCGGCAATGCGGCGGTGCTGGGACACAGGATCGGCCTGGGCGAACAGGCGCCGTTCGGGGACCATCAGGGTTGCCCGACCGGTGTCCAGGGTACGCTGCGGGTGCCGTTGCAGGCTTCGGCGCTGCGCGAGCGGCTGGCGGAGGTCCTCGAACATCCAGTGCTGCTGGCCACGCCGGACGCGACGGCGCCGGTCCGCAGGGTCGGGATCATCACCGGCGGCGCCAACGGCGGCTGGGCCGAGGCGGCGAAGGCGGGCCTGGACGCCTACATCACCGGAGAAATGAGCGAACACGACTGGCACGAGGCACAGGAAGCTGGAATACACATGTATGCCGGCGGACACAACGCCACCGAACGGTTCGGCATTCAGGCCCTGATGGAACGGATCGGACGCGACCTGGAAATCGAGTGCCTGTTCGTTCCAAGCGCCAACCCGGCCTGAACTCGTTAACCCAAACCGACCGTTTCGCGGTATTCGGGGACCCGGCAGTCCCAGCCCAGTTCGTGCTCGATCCGGAAACGGAGCGCGTCCGCAGCCTCGGGCTCGCCGTGGGTGACGAACGTCTTGAGCGGCGGTTTGGGACACTGACGCAGCCAGTCGAGAATTTCACCGTAGTCGGCATGGGCCGACAGATTTTCGACCAGCCCCACCTCGGCCCGGACCGGAACGTATTCGCCGTGGATCTTGACCGCCTCGGCGCCGCCCAGGATCGCCGCGCCGCGCGTCCCCGGCGCCTGGAAGCCCGTGAACAGGACGGTATTGCGGTGGTCCGGCGCAAAGGCCTTGAGATGGTGCAGCACGCGTCCGCCGGTCGCCATGCCGCTCGCCGAGATCAGGATCATCGGCGTCTTGCGGGCGCTCAGCCTCTTGGAATCCTCGGCGGTATTGACGTAGCGTGCGGTCCGGCACACCGCCTCGGCCTCCTCGGCGGAAAGCCGGTGCTCCGAGCGGTAGCGGCGGAACAGTTCGGTGGCGTCGACGGCCATCGGACTGTCGAGGTAGACGGGAATATCCGGCATTTTCCCGGCGGCCTTCAAACGGTGGATGCAGTGCAACACGGCCTGGGCACGGCCGACGGCAAAGGCCGGGACAAGCACGACGCCGCCGCGGCGAAAGGTCCGTCCGATGTAGTCGCCGAACGTTTCCACCGGGTCTTCCGCGCCGTGGCGGCGGTTGCCATAGGTGGATTCGACCACGAGGAAATCGGCCGCCGGACAAGGCGCCGGGCTGCGCATGGTCGGATCTTGGGGCCGTCCCAGGTCGCCCGAGAAAGCGAGGGAGGAACGCCGGCCCCGGAGCACCACCGAAGCCGCCCCGAGGATATGTCCCGCCGGCTGGAAGCGGAACCGGAATTCGCCGCCCACCCGGACCTCCCGGCCGTAATCGACCGGCTCGAACAGATCGAGGCAACGTTCGGCATCCTCCCGCGTGTACAGCGGCAAGGCCGGGTGATGGCGCGAGAATCCACGCCGGTTGGCGTATTCGGCCTCCTCCTCCTGCAGGTGGCCGCTGTCGGGCAGCAGTATCCGGCACAGGTCGAAGGTTGCCGGCGTGCAATGGATGCGTCCGGCGAAACCGTCGCGCGCCAGCAGCGGAATGTAGCCGCTGTGGTCGATATGCGCGTGGGTCAGGACCAGCGCATCGAGACTGTCCGGCGCCACCGGGAAAGGCTCGCGATTCCGTAGCCGGAGCTGCTTGAACCCCTGGAACAGCCCGCAGTCCACCAGGACGCGGCTCTGCCCCTCGGTCACCAGATACTTGGAACCCGTGACCGTCCCGGTGGCACCGAAGAACCCCAGTTCCATGGGGAATCAGGGCTTGCCCGCCGCTCCCGCGCCTCCCCCGTGGCTCATTCCGCCCTGATGCTGCATCTGCATCATCATCTGATGGTGCGCCTTCATGTGCTGCTTGATCATGTCGCGCTGCTGCTGCTTGAGCTTCTCCTTTTCCGCGGGGTCGGTCGTCGCCTGGATTTTGTCCATGATCTCGTGCATCTGCAGCATGTGATCCTGCATCATCTTGACGCGCTGATCCATCTGCTCCTCGCTCATCATGCCGCCGCCCCCCATCATGCCGCCCATTCCGCCGGACGCCTGGGGCTTTTGGTTTGCAGTCGGCTCCTCCGCGCAGACCGGGCCGGCGAGGCCTACAACCGCGACCCAAACCAGGATCAGTTTTTCAATCGGCTTACGCATCTTGCGACTCCTTACATTGTCTGGTGCGCTGGGGAATTCCAGCACGGCGGACGGTATCACCGAACCGGCCGGCTGACCAGCCCCGAGGAAAAGCCGCCAGGAGTCAACCCGCCCACTGTTCGAATGCCGCCGAAAGGACCAGTTCCGACGCCCCCGAGCGGCCGTCTCCAGGACACCATGGCAACAGCGCCAAGCGGGGCTCCGGCAACGACTCGTCCAGGGTGCGGAGATATTCGTCCAGATAAGGGAACTCGGGATCGATCACGTTGCCGATCCACCCGGCCGGACGCACGCAGGAGCGGCCGATCGCCGCGGCGCTGAGCAGCGCATGGTTGAGGCAGCCCAGCCGCAGGTCCACGACCAGCACCACCGGCCAGCGCAGGGCCTCGGCGAGATCGGATACCCTCGCGTGATCGTTCAACGGCACTTCCCATCCGCCAACGCCTTCCACGATCACCCAATCGGCCCGGCTCGCCAGCGCCTCGTTCTGGGTGACGATCGCATCGATGTCGACGGGCCGGTCCTCCCTCCGGGCGGCGATGTGGGGCGATGTCGGCGCCTCGTAGGCGAAAGCGTTGACCTCGTCGTAGGAGACCTGGACGCTCGCCGCCGCCAGCAGAAGTTCGGCGTCCTCGTGGCGCAGGCTGCCATTCCTCCACACCGCGCCGGTTGCCACCGGCTTCATGGCGGCGACCCGGAATCCCCGGCGGCGCAGCTCGCGTATCAGCGCCAGGGAAACCCGGGTCTTGCCGACCCCGGTGCCCGTACCCGTAATGAAAAAGCCTTGTGCCACGATGCATCCTCATTTTTCGACCAGCGCGGTCAATACTTCAAAGCTGGCGGTCACACCGGACGCCATACCCGGCAACCGCCCGTACGCCTCGCTCACCCGTTCCAGCGTGCGCCGGCCGAGCAGATGGCGGGGCCGGTTCCGGGTCAGATTGCGCGCTCCCAGCGCCTTCAGCTCTTTCATCAGCGCCAGGACGGAAGGATAGCCGCGCCCGATGGTTTTTGCGTCTACGCGGATTTTCGAGAATCCATGGGCCCGCAGGCTCTGCTCCACCGCGCGGCGTGTCGCGAAGGCACTGACGTGGCTGTAGCCGTCGACCGCACGCCATGCCGTCCGCAATTCGCCCAGTGTGTCCTCGCCGAAGGTGCTGAACGCCAGCCTGCCACCCGGCCGGAGCACCCGGCGGCATTCTGCAAGCGCGACATCCAGGCGTTCGCACCATTGGAACGCCATGTTGGAGAAGACCAGGTCGACGGATTCGTTCGCCAGCGGCAGCGCCTCCGCGTCGCCCACGACGAGGCCGATGCCGGCGGCGGCGGGCCGATGCGAGCGCAGGAACCGGAGCATGCCTTCGGCGATGTCCACCGCCAGACACTCCGCAGCGGGGAAAGCCGAAGCCAGCAAGCCGGAGAAATGGCCGGTGCCCGCGCCGAGATCGAGCACGCGCACCGGCCTAGGACCGAGATGGCGAACGCGTGCCAGCAGCGACTCGCCCACCTCCCGCTGCAATTCCGCGACGCCGTCGTAGCCGGCGGCCGCCGAACCGAAGGAGGCGCCGACCCAGCGCTTTTCGGGAGTAGCCGCGGCCGGCGCAAACGGCCCGGGTTTACGGCAAGGAAATGAATTCATCGATCAGGCGGGCCGTCCGGTCGCCGTGGGTCAGAAATGGAACATGGGGCGCGTTGTCGATACGGTGACTGGTCAAGCCGGGTTTCAGCTCGGCGAGCGCAGCCCCGAGACCGGCCGGCACCAGCTTGTCGCGCCTGCCGAGCAGGGCCTGCACCGGCTGCCGAAGCTCACGCAATACCGGGCGCAGATCGGCATGCCGCAGCACGTCCAGCCCGGCCAGGAGCGCCGTCCGCTCCGGCTGCGGCCGCCCGGCCAAGTGGCTGCGGACCTCGCGCAGCAGCTCCCGCTCGCCCGGCATGCCCCACACCTGCAAGGCCATAAAGCGCCGGCAGGCATCCTCATAGTCGGCCAGAAAGCCGTCGGCGAAGCGCGTCAGCGTGGCCGCATCCATTCCCGGCCAGCCGGGTTCGGCGACGAAGCGAGGGGTGCCGCACAGCAGAGTGAGCGAGGCCACGGCCTCCGGCGCCGTGCGGGCGGCCTCCAGCGCCACCATCGCGCCGAGCGACCAGCCGACCCAGTGCGCCGGCTGGGGCGCAACCTCCAGAACGGCCGCCGTTACGGTTTCGAGCGACCAGTCCGCCAGCATCGGGCTGTTGCCGTGTCCCGGCAGGTCGATGCGCGTGACCCGGTAACGGTCGGTCAGCAGCGGCACGAAATCGGACCAGATGCCGCCGTGCATGCCCCAGCCGTGGATCAGGACGACATCGGGCCCACAGCCCGAGGTCTCGACGAACGGCCCCATTCAAGCCTCCTGGGGAACGGCCGCGGCCAGCGCCTCGAGCAGGCCGTCGACCTGCTCGTCGGTGTGCGACGCGGACAAGGTGATCCGCAGCCGGGCGGTACCTTCCGGCACCGTAGGCGGACGGATGGCGCTCACCAGGAAGCCCCGCTCGCCCAGGCGACGGCTGGCTTCCAGCGCGTCGGCATTGGCGCCGATCACGATGGGCTGGATCGGGCCGGCCAGGTCGCCGAGCTCGAACCCCAGGCTCGCGGCGCCGGCACGGAAACGCCGCACGTTGCGGTGGAGCCGCTCGCGCCGCTCGGGCTCCTCGCGCACGAGGCGCAGGCTGGCGCGGGTCGCCTCGGCGACCGCCGGCGGCAGCGCGGTGGTGTAAACATAAGTACGGGCACGCTGGATCAGATAGTCGATCATGTCCTCCGAACCCGCCGCGAAGGCGCCGAAAGTGCCCAGCGCCTTGCCCAGGGTGCCGACCAGCACGGGAACCTCGGTCTCGCCCAGGCCGAAATGCTCCAGGATTCCGCGCCCTTCGGCGCCCAGGACGCCCAAGCCGTGCGCATCGTCGACCATCAGCCACGCCCTGCCGTTCCGGGCGACGCGGGCCAGCTCCGGCAAGGGCGCCAGATCGCCGTCCATGCTGAACACGCCGTCGGTCACGACCAGCCGGGTTTGGGCGCGGGACTGGGCCAGGGCGGCTTCGAGGGCACGAGCATCGGCATGGGGATAGCGCTGGAAGCGGGCGCCGGACAAGAGGCCGCCGTCCAGCAGCGAGGCATGGTTCAGCCGGTCCTCGAACACCGCATCGCCCCGTCCGGCCAGGGCGGAAACGACGCCGAGATTGGCCATGTAGCCGGTGGAGAACAGCAAGGCCCGCGGACGGCCGGTGAATTCGGCCAGCTCTTCTTCCAGCGCATGGTGCGCCGCCGAGTGGCCGCAGACCAGGTGGGAAGCACCGGAGCCGACGCCCCAGCGGTCGACGCCGCGCCGGAAGGCCTCCGCCACGGCGGGGTGGTTCGCCAGCCCCAGGTAATCGTTGCTGCAGAAATTGACCATGGAGCGGCCGTCGACGGCGACCTGCACGTCCTGAGGACCTTCGACGATACGCCGCCGCCGGTAGGCATCGCGCGCCTCGATCGCCTGCAAGGCCGCGGCCGGGTCGAACGCCATGGAACTCAGCAGCCCAGACCCGCCATGCGCAGCCCCAAACGCGCAAACAACTGCCGGTCGCGCTGGGCCTGGGGGTTCTCCGTCGTCAGCAGCTTTTCGCCGTAGAAAATGGAATTGGCCCCGGCCAGGAAACACAGGGCCTGCATCTCGTCGCTCATGTCCGAACGGCCGGCGGACAGCCGCACCCGGGATGTCGGCATCATGATCCGCGCCACGGCGACGGTGCGCATGAAGTCGAGGGGATCGAGCGCGGCCGTATCGGCCAGCGGCGTGCCCTCCACCTTCACCAGCAGATTGATCGGCACGCTCTCCGGGTGACGCGGCAGATTGGCCAGACCGATCAGCAGGCCGGCGCGGTCGGCGGCGGATTCCCCCATGCCGACGATGCCGCCGCAGCATACGTGCATGCCGGCGTCGCGCACCCGTTGCAGCGTATCCAGCCGGTCCTGGTAGGTCCGGGTGGTGACGATCTCGCCGTAATAGCTTTCCGAGGTGTCCAGGTTGTGGTTGTAGTAATCCAGCCCCGCTTCCTTGAGCCGCCGGGTCTGTTCATCGCTCAGCATCCCCGCAGTGACGCAGGTTTCCATCCCCAGCGCCTTGACGCCCTCGACCATCGCCGCGATGGCTTCCAGATCGCCGTCGCGCGGACTGCGCCAGGCCGCGCCCATGCAGAACCGCGTGGCGCCTTCGGACTTGGCCCGGCGGGCAGCGTCCAGTACCTCCTCCAAGGGCATCAGCGACTCGCGCTTGAGGCCCGTTTCGTAATGCGCGCTCTGCGGACAATAGGCGCAGTCCTCCGAACAGGCGCCGGTCTTGACGCTGAGCAGGCTGCTGACCTGGACTTCGTTGGGGTCGAAATGGCGGCGATGCACGGTCTGGGCCTGGTACAAAAGCTCGTTGAACGGCAGCGCGAACAAGGCCTCGACCTCGCCCTGGGTCCAATCGTGGCGCAAGACGGGTTCCCCAATCCGCTCCTGGTTCGTCGTTACCGCAACTTCCGCATGCATTACACTCGATCTCCAGTGGACTACCCGCGAACCGGCGGTGTAGGAAGTTAAGCCGTCATGCCGGCAGGGAATGCCGGCATCCATGACACAGGGATGTGCTGAGCACGAGCCCTCCATGGCCCCTGGGCTCCGGCACTCGCCAGAGCGCATATGCGAATCCATGCCGGAGCGACGGGATGTCTCTTAACTTAACGGCGCCGTCTCCGAAGAGAGGGCAAAGGCATTCACCTTTCACACACGGCCGGAGTAGAAAATCAGAACACGAACACACCGACAGCCTCTGTCAACGCATGAACATGAAAACTGTAAACGGCTGGCTGAATATTATACAGGACTGGATCTATCCGCCCACCTGCCTGTTGTGCGGAGACAGCGGGGAAAGGGGGCTGGATCTGTGCGGGGCATGCGAGCGCTACCTTCCAAGGACCGGCACCGCGTGCCTGCGCTGCGGCGAAGCCCTGCCCGACGGTGCACCCAGCCCCTGCGGCCGCTGCCTGCGGCAGCCGCCGCCGTTCGACAACTGCCTCGCGGCGTTCCGCTACGAAGAGCCCATCCGGCATCTGATCCACGGGCTCAAATTCGGCCACCGCCACGCCTGCGCCCGTACCCTGGGAGAACTGACCGCCTGCTATTTCCGCGAACACGCCGAGCCGCCCGACGTGATTATCCCGGTTCCGCTGCACCCCTCCCGCTACCGCGAACGCGGCTTCAACCAGTCGCTGGAAATCGCCCGGCACCTGAGCCGGAACCTGCGCATCCCGCTGGAGTTCCATGCCTGTGCCCGCAGGCGCACCAGCCGGCCGCAAGCCGAGCTGTCGGCCAAAGAGCGGACGAAGAACATCCGCGGCGCTTTCCGGCTGGAACGTGAAATCAACGCGCGCCATGTGGTCGTCCTCGACGACGTTGTCACCACGGGGGCGACTGTCAGCGAGCTGGCGCGAACCTTGCGGCAGACGGGCGTCGCACGGATCGACGTCTGGGCCGTGGCGCGGGCGTGAGCCGCGCCACGATTCCCTTCTTTAGGGGCTGGTGGGCTCCACCGGCGCCGGCTGGGCATCCGGCTCGCCTTTGTAAAGATTGGTCAGCTTGCGGCGGAACTCGTTGCTGATCGAAATAATGTCGCCTTTCTTTTCCACGACCCGCGGCGTGATGAGCACCACCAATTCGGTGCGCTCGGGCTTTATCTCGGTGGAACCGAACATCCAGCCGATCATCGGAATTTGGTTCAGGTACGGCAGACCAGTCTGGGTCTCGGAGCGCTTATCGGAGATAAGGCCACCCAAAGCCAGCGTCTCGCCATTAGGCACAGCCACCATGCTCTGTATCTCCCGGTTGGCAAACTGGTAGGTAATTTGATCGCTGCCGACTTTGACTTGAGAGGGCGTAGAAATTGCTTGGAAGATTTCCAGAGAAACCAAACCGCCGGCATTGACGCGAGGGCGTATTTGGAGAGTAACGCCAGACTGTTGCTGCTGGAATTGATTGAACTGGGTAGTGCCGATAGTCGCACTTGCGGTCGTGCCCGTTAGAACCGGCACCTGATCACCCACGTTAATCTTTGCCTGTTGATTATTCAACACCATCAACGAAGGCGAGGAAATCACATTGATCAGATTTTCTTTTGCCAACATATTGAGCAACACCTTAACGTTGCCACCATTGGCAATTAGCGCATAGCTAAACCCCCCCGCTGCCGCGCCCCCGGTTGTGGTGAGAAAATCCTTGATCGGGTTAGCGCTTAACAGCGGACTGCCAAGCGCCTCTGTACTGGTACCACTACTGATCAACCATTTCAACCCGTATTGAAGTTCGTTCGTGAGGGTAATTTCGACTATGGTTGCATCGATAAGCACCTGTAAAGGCAATACATCAAGCTCCCTGATTACCGCTTCTATTTCCTTCCAATCCTGATTCTTAGCGATGACGATCAACGCATTATTCGAAGGATCGGCGACGACTCGCGCATTAGCGCCAAGTTGCATCATCGTCGCTCCCTGACCACCCACACCCTGCCTTCCTCCACCGAAGCTGCCGCCGCTGGTGCCGAGGCCACCACCGCCCAAGCCACCGCCCGACCGGCCAAGCCCGCCCCCGCTTCCGGAGGTTCCCGTACTGCCGCTAGTTCCACCCAAGCTGGACCCGCTGCCGGTGCCACTGGTCCCCGAGCCTCCTAACGAACTCCCCGAGCCGCCGAAAGAACCGCCCGCCCCCCCATAGCCGGACGACAACCCGCCAAAACCACCTGCCGCTGCAGAAGCCGAACCGAAGCCGCTGGCGGTTCCACTCCCCACATCCATTCCGGTCAGTCCCGGCGCCAGCGACGGACCCTGTCTTCCCGCTCCTCCTCCGAAGATTCCGCCCAGTGTACGGGCAAGTTCGGTCGCATCCACATGCTGGCAGCGGTAGACGTGGACGTTACCGGTACGCGTGGTGTTGTAGCGGTCGAGTCGCTCGATCCAGTCCTGCACCTCCTGCAGAAGATGCATCTCCGGCGCGACCGCGAGGATGGCGTTGAGGCGCTCGATGGGGAGGATGCGCAGTACGTTGCCCATGGCGCCCTTGCCGCCCAGCCCCAGGACCTTGGTCAGTTCGTCCGCGATGGTCGGCACGTCGGCGTTCCTGACCGGATACAGGGCTACCGACATACCCCGCATATAGTCGACGTCGAAAATCTGCACCGCCTCCATGACGCCGCCCAGCTCCTCCGCCGTACCGGCGACCATGACCAAATTGCGGGTCTCATCCATCCGCAGCACCGCTTTGGGCGGCATGATGGGTTCGAGGACCTTCTGCATTTCCGTGGCGCTGATGAAGCGCAGAGGAATGACCCGCAACTGGTAGCCCGGCTCCATCACCCCTCGGCCGACACCGGGGCCGGAGGCGCTGATCGCGGCCTGGGCGTCGGGCTCGATCTTGTACATGCCGCCGTCGCGGATCAGCGCCGCCCCGTTCATGCGCAGCAGCGTTTCCAGCGTCGGGATCATCTCGTCCTCGGTCAGCGGCCGGGTGGTCTGCAGGCTCACCTTGCCGGAGACCTTGGGACTCAGGACGTAGTTCACCTTCAGCGTATCGCCGAGGATGACCTTGGTGACTTCCGACAGGTCGGCATCGTCGAAATTGAGGGTGTATTTGCCCTCCTTCCGCGCCGCCGCCCGGCCGCCCCGCTTCCCGGTCACACCGCCGCCAACGGACGTGCCGGAACCGGGGTAGCCGCCGCTCGAGGACGGCGGATTGACCACCGAGCCTTTCCGCGGGTAGTACTCCGTCTTTTTGAGCATATCAGTCTGGGCTTCCGCCAACGGCGAGGGCGAGGGCTCCGGCGACTCCTTCTCGACTTTTAGGCTATCCGGCGATACGGGCTTTTTGTAATACTCGGGCAGCAGCGACTCGCAGCCGCTCAGGCCGAGGGCCGCCGATACCGAGACGGCGGCGATTCTTTGAATGAACTTAGGCATGCACTGTCGATTGCAATTCGTTGAACGGGTTACTCATCGCTTTGATCCTCTGTATCCTCGGCACCGTCGCTTTCGATATCCTCATCGGGTTCGCCCATTTCGCCATCTTCTTCATCCAGCGTCTCGCCGTCCGGAGGCTGAAGACCGGCGGGCGGCTTCTTTCCGGGCTTCGCTTCCGCGGGGGGCTGCGGCGCGCCTCCCGCCGCGGCTTTCGGCTTGGTCTTCAGGAGCGGGAGCTCCTTGATCTCCCCATCCTGCTGCATGACCACGCGATCCGTCTTCAGCTCCTTGAGTACCCAGCCGCCGACGACACCGCCTTCCTTGACGCGCTTGTACTTGCCCTTAGGATCGACCAGCAAGGCGGTTCTCCCGCTGGGCGAAAAAATCATTCCCATCAGCTTGAGGTCCAGCGGAGTGCGGGCGACCGGCGGCGGCGGTTCCTCCACGACCTCCGGCGGCGGCCTGCGCCCTTCCACGAACAGGGGGCGCTCGACCAGTTCCTCGAACTCGCCGAGGTCCGGAAATTCGAAAGGAGCGAGCTCCGGCTCGTCCGCCGCGGCCTTGTCCGCGGCCTTTGAAACCTGCGGAATGCGGTGCATCCGGTCCACGCTGTACCACTCGCCCACCAGCAGCAGCCCCAGCCCCGCGCAGACCGCTGCGAGCAGCAGCGACAGCCTGAGTTCGGAGCTCAGGTTTCCCATGTCCACTCTCATGTTCATGGCGCTTTCTGCGACATATAGCCGACCGCATCGAAGTCGATGCTCAGCTTGTCCGGCGGCGCCGCCTGCTTCTGGCCGGGCCGGGGGGGGACCCGGATGGGGCGGAGGTTGAGGTTTTCCACGAACAGCACCGGCTGCTCCGATTCGATGTCGTACAGCACTTGCCGTAACACTTCGGTGCTGCCGTTCAAACGCACTTTCACCGCGATGCGGGTGAACTGGTCTTCCTTGCGCTCGGGGATCACCTGGGTGCTGATCAGTTCGCCTCCCGCGGAGGTCACGGTATCCTTGATGCGCGACTGCAGATCCGCGGCGGCCAGAGCGGGCGTGGCCTGGGAAAACAGGTTCTTCGCCTGTTCGCCTTCGCTGCGGATTTCCTCCAGGCGGCTTTCCCAGTAAGACCTTTCGGCCGCCACCGTCTGAAAGCGCTTCAGCCGGAACAGCAGACTCTCGATCGACTCGTCGTAGCCGGAGGACAGGGCCCACAGCGGCGCCATGATCAATCCGTACAGGGCCAGGATAACCAGCGCCAGCAAACCCAGGGCCGCGGCCCTGGACTTACTGACCTGGATTTTCAGGTTGAGCAGGCGCTTCAGAAGACCTCCAATTGACCGCATCCGACGCAATCTGGAACCGCTCCAGGCCATTCGATACATCCTTGGTGACAGGCGACACGAAACTGGTGTTCTTGAATTCCTCCGAGGTCTCCATCCGGGCGATGAGGCTGGATGCCGACGGCGACTGCCCCTGGACGACGAGGTGCCCGTCCTTGTACTGGAAGCCGTTCAGCCAGGTGTCGTCCGGCATGACCTTGCTCAGCTCGTTGAGCACGTCCAGCACGATCGGATCCTTGCGCTTCTTCTGCGCCAGATACCCCATCTCGTGCGCCATCTGCTCAGCCTCCTGCCGCAGGGCCTCCACTTCCTTGGCCGCCTTGCCCGCTTTGCGCACCTCGGCCTCGAGCTGGTCGACCCACTGGCTCTTTTTCCAGACCGGCACGATCAGAAGCGCCAGGACCAGCCCCACCGCCAGCCCGGCCAAGCCGAAATTGAGCCAGCGGTTCCACCGGCTTTTTTTCACGATGAACCGTTCGGGCAACAACTGGTGCGACCGCTTGAAGGGATCCTCGCTCACGTCCACGTAGTCCGGCTGCCAGCCGGACGCGATCATGGATTCCAGCATCAGATCCAGCCGTTCTTTCGGCACCACGGCGAGATCCACCCGGATCTGCCCCGCCGCCTTGAGCCGTTCGATCACCCGCGCGCCGAAATAGACCTGGTCGGGCTTGAACGGCGTGAGGCGGTCGAGTTCGAATGCGATGACCTGCTGAAGGTTTTCTTCCGTCGCCAGAGGCAGCTTGACCACGCGTGTCATGCATTGATCGGGCAGAAGCCGGAAGACCGTCCGGATTTCGGCCAGTTCGAGCTCCGCCTCCAGCAGCCGGCGCCAAGCCTCGCGGCCGGCGTCGTCCAGCGTGAACGAGCCGAGCGGGCGGGTTCCGTTCGCGGTCCGGTGAACCGCCTCCAGCGTATCCGCCCGCCACGTCAGAAATATCCAGGATGTCCGCCCTCCCAACAGGCGCCGGAGGCGATCTGGAACCAGAAAAGCCAGTTCGCCCGCCCACCATCGCAGGAAAGCCTGGACATCCAGGTCTATCGGTTTACTGAAATCCACCATGTGCTGAAAAGTCGGTGTCCCTACCCGTCGCTACGGTCCCGCATCAATATCCGGCAATGGCGGGAAAACCGCCGGAAGGTTCATGTAAACGTGGAATTTTCCAATTTAATATGGAAAACGGCAAATGCTGGGCGTTCTGCTGGCGTTTCAGCACCGCCTCCACGGCGGCTCTGTCGCCGTCGGGAAGCACCGCTTCGACCCACACACCGTACGCGGTATCGCCCCCCGTCGTCAGTTTGATCGGGCTGTTGGCACGGTTGGCTGGGATCGGCGGCGGGGCGTTTCCGATGGCGACGGAGCGCTGCGCGATATATTCGGCGACCGCTGCTTCGTCGCCCTTGAACACGATGCGCAGCATCTCCGGTCCGGCCTTGACCGGATTGATGCCGTCGCGCCCGGTGTACACCGTGATCAGCGGCTCGATACGCTGGTAAACCACGCGGGTCAGGCCGAGAACCTCCATCAGTTCGTCGGCAACCTGGAACGGCCGGTTGCGCGGCCCCGTTTTCCCCATCGCTTCATATTCGCTGCGCTCGGCGCCGCTGGGCCGTTTGAGGTCATCGGGATCGCGCCAGTCCACGATGGCATCCGACAGGCGCTGAGCCAGACCCTCGTCTCCCGTGACCTGCAGGAAGAGCTCCCGCAGCGCGGCGTCCGACGCGGTGTTCATGTCCAGCTTGCCCTCTTCGTCCAGGACGCGAATCGTCAGGCGGCCCGTGCCCAGCGAGACCGGATAAGGCGTCCCGTCGGTTTTCCAGCGCTTGGTGGGGTCTCTTTCGACCAGCATGGGCATGGCGTAGTAGATGCCGCCTTCGGCCAACGCGCGCGCCTGGGCCGTACCGCGGACGCTGCTGACCAGTTCCGATTCGCGGTGCAAGGTGAGGGAGAAACTTCCGGCCATGATCGTCATGAGCGTCAACATCCACAGGACTAGCACGAGCGCCAAGCCTTTCTGGCCGCAGGCCCGTGCCATCACCGTCCGCTCCGGCGAGGATCCGGTCCCTTTCCGGGAACGGGCGAAAAAAAGCGAAGTGGCCGGCGGCAAGGGGGGTGCATAGGGGGGAGAGCCGGCCACTCCGTCAAGGGAGAGAGATGAAGACGCATGAACAAGCTACCTTCATATGGCTGGGAACCTTCAGCCACGGACAAGAGTTAACCATGGTTTTGTATCAGGAGTGTGTTCGCGTGGTAGCGGATTGGTATCCCGGCCGCGTTCACCGCGCCATGTCGAGGCGGGGCGCCACCATCAGCGGCGGCCAAGGATCCTCGCCTTCCGGCTGGATCGCGACGCGGACCATCCGCGGCATGACCGGTTCGTTCCATTCCTCGACCCAGATCAGGTCGTCGGTCCGTTCGTTCTGTCCCAGATAGGACAGGCGGAACTGCTCCACGCCTTCCAGGACGAGCACGTCGTCGATGGGCGTGACGGGGTCCTGGGGACTGTTGGTCAATGGGAGGACGGCGACCCTAAGGTCCGTGCCGTCCTCCCGCTGCGCCAGATACAGCCGGAACCGGTGGAGGCCGCCCCGCACGTAAGCCGGCAAGGTGGACACGAAAGTCAGCGTTTGCGGACCGCCGCGAAACGCCAGGACCAACCGGTTCATCTCGCCGGGTTCGCGGATCGGAAACGCCGTTGCCAGACGGGCGCGAAGAAACTCCTGCACCACCAGGGCGCGGCTGGCCCGCTCCACCGAAACCTCGCCCTTTTCCCACGAAGCGGCCGCCATGCGCAGGCTCGCCGTCAGGATCAGCGACATCACCGCCAGGAGGCTGGTCGCGATCAGCACCTCGATCAGGGTAAAACCGCGGGACGCCATGGTTACATGCGCGGGCCGAAAGGACCGCCCGGCAGGCGGCCGGGGCCGCCCGCCGGGTTCTCGTTGAACAGCCGCAGGGTACTCAAGGTGACCTCCCGCGGCTCCTCGCCCTCGCCCCACACAACGCTGGCATCCACGGCGAACAGCTTGAGGCCGGCCAGCGGAGAGCCCGGGGCGGGCTCGTTGTTGGGCCCTATCTGCTGCTGGACCGGGATGGGCATGGGCGCGATCCGTAGAATCCAGCGGAATTCCTCGCCGAAACGGCCTTCGGTCACGCCGGGCGCCAGCGGCGTTTCCACGCCGACGTCGTCGAGCACCGACTCCGCGGCGATCACGGCGCGGGAATACTCCTCGGCAATCCGAGCCGAACGGGTCGCACCGCCGAAAACCCGCATCAGCACGCCCAGCGCGATGGCCATGATGGAAAAAGCCGCCAGCATCTCGAGCAGCGAGAAGCCGGACTGGGTCCGGAACTCAGGTGTTGTCCGATTCTTCCGCACTGGACGAAATCCTGCCGGTGAGCCAATTGACGTCGATCAGCCGTTTCCGCCCGCCGGCCTCCAGCGTCACCCGCCCCCCGGTCGAAGAACCGTCCGGAAAGAACAGGATGCTGCCGACCCCTTCGCCCTCGACCTCGCCGGAAGCGGTGAACAGCTTCAGCCCGACGCCGGAGGGCAGGCCGAAAATTTTGGGGCGGGTACTGACCCGGTAGCGGTGCCCCGGCACGTCGAGCGTGAACCGCACCTCCTGGCGCCGGCTCAGGGCCTGGCCGCGGGCGAACCTCAGCCCCGAAGCCACGTCGCGGGCGGCGGAGCTGAGTTGGGCGGCTTCGATGGCAGGCATGACATTGGGGACCGCGACCGCCATGAGGATTGCGCCGATGCCCAGCACCAGCAGCATTTCCAGCAGGGTGAAGCCACGATCGCGCATCCCCGGTGCACCCCTACTCCCAGCCGAGGATATCGGCATCCTCGCCTTCGCCGCCCTCGGCGTTGTCCTGGCCGAGCGACCACAGGTCGAACTTGCCGTGCTGTCCCGGCGCGACGTAATGGAACGGGTTGTTCCAGGGGTCCTGGGGGACCTTCTTCTTGCGCAGGTACGGCCCGTTCCAGACGCGCGCCGTACTGGGCTGTTCGATCAGGGCGTTCAGCCCTTCGTCGGTGGTGGGGTAACGACCCACGTCCAGCTTGTACATGTCCAGCGACGAGGCCAGCTCTTCGATCTGAAGACGGGCGGTCTTGGACTTGGACTCGCCCAGATGCTTCATGACCTGGGGACCGACCAGCCCGGCGAGCAGGCCGATGATGGCCAGCACGACCAGCAGTTCGATCAGGGTGAAACCGCTGCGACTACGGATGGAACGCCTATGCTTCATACGAAAACCTCGAGCAAGAGAAAGGGGGTTGGGGGATTAGAAGGCCAGATCGTTTACGCTGACGATCGCCATCAGGATGGAAACGATGATGCCGCCGATCATGATACCGAGCCCCACGATCAGCGCCGGTTCCAGCAGCGCGAGAATGCGCTGGACCGTGATCTTGATCTCCTTGTCGTAAGTGACCGCGACCCGTTCCAGCATCTCGGTCAGATGCCCGGACTCCTCGCCGAGCTTGATCATCTGCAGCGCCAGCGTGGGAAAAACCCCGGCGTCGGTCAGGGGGCCGGACAGGGCGCCCCCTTCCTTCAGATTGTCCATGGCGGTATCGACACGTTCGGCCACCGCCCGGTTCCCCAGCGTTTCCTTGACGATCGAAAGACCGCCGAGCAGCGGCACGCCGTTTCCGAGCAGGGTTGCCAGCGTCCGGGCGAAATTGGCCACCTCGACCTTCCGCACCAGATCGCCGAACAAGGGCCAGCCGAGAAAGCGCCGGTCCCATACCAGCCGGCGCGAGGGCTCCGCGAGTTCATAGCGTCCCCACGCCACCAGCACCAGCACCGCGCCAAGGAGCGCCCACCAGTAACTCTTGAGGATGTTGGCCACACCGACCACGATCTGGGTCGGTATCGGCAGCTCCTTGCCGGCGGTCTCGAACATCTCCTCGAACTGGGGCACCACGAAGGTGAGCAGCAGCAGCAAGGAGCCGACGGACATGGTCAGCAGAATCGCGGGGTAGATCATCGCGGTCGAAACCGTATCCCTCAGTTCCTTGGAACGCTCCAGATAGTCCGTCAGCCGCTCCAGCACGTCCTCCAGCGCGCCGCCGGCCTCCCCCGCCCGGATCAGGTTCAGGTAGAAGCGCGAGAACACGCCTTCCTGCCGCTCCAGGGCCGCCGAAAGCTGCGAGCCGCCCTTCACCAGTTCGATGACGCGCCCGATCATGCCATTGAGCGCGACGTCCTCGCGGGTCAGGTCTTCCAGCACGAACAGCGCCCGGTCCAGGGGCAGCCCGGCCTGCAGCAGCGTCAGCAGCTCCCGCGTGAAGATGCCGATGTGCTTCTGCGAAATCCGGTTGCGGCGCCGCGACAGGCTGAGCCAGGCAAACGGACGCGCACCGGCGGGCGCCACCCGGATCGGGATCAGGCCTTCGCCCTGGAGCGCCAGGACCAGGCTCATCTCGTCGGAGGCTTCCCGCTCCGATTCCACCGATTCGCCGTCGCGGTTCACGGCCTTGTAAAAATATAGCGGCACCTGAGTTACCTTGGGATCAGAGCAGGGGCGGAGGGCCGAAGAGTCATCGCGGCCTTCAGGAATCCGAGGTGACGCGCAGGACCTCTTCGACGGTGGTAAGCCCCATCAAGGCCTTGCGGACGCCATCGTCATACATGGTATGCATGCCCTCGCGCAAGGCGACTTCCTCGATCTGCCGGGCCTGGGCATGGCTCATCACCAGCCGCCGCACCTCGTCGGACATGACCAGGAACTCGAGGATCGCGAGCCGTCCGCGAAAACCGGTGCCTCCACATTGTTCGCAGCCGACCGGCCGGTACAGAACCACCTCGCCGTCGCGCTGGAACCGCCGCAGCCCCATTTCCTCCGCGATTTCCTCCAGCGCCGGATGCGGTTCGCGGCAATGCTGACACAGCCGCCGCACCAGGCGCTGGCCGAGAATACCGTTCACGGTGGACGTGATGAGATAGTCCTCCAGCCCCATGTCCATCAATCGGGTCACGCCGCCGGCGGCGTCGTTGGTATGCAGGGTGGACAGCACCATGTGGCCGGTCAGCGCCGATTGCACGGCGATGCGGGCGGTCTCCAGATCGCGCATTTCGCCGATCATGATCACGTCCGGGTCCTGACGCATGATGGAGCGCAGGGCGCTCGCGAAATTCAGCCCGATCTGGGGCTTGACCTGGATCTGGTTGACGCCCTCCAGCTGGTATTCCACCGGGTCTTCGACCGTGATGATCTTGCGCGAAGGCGTGTTGATCTTGTGCAGCGCGGTATACAGGGTGGTGCTCTTGCCGCTGCCGGTCGGACCCGTGATGAGGATGATGCCGTGGGGCAGTTCGAGGATTTCGAGGAAGCGCCGGAGCACCGCGCCTTCGAACCCCAGCGTGCCGAAGTCGAACGTGATGCTTTCCTTGTGCAGAAGCCGGATCACCACGCTCTCGCCGTACATCGTAGGCACCGTGGAAACACGGAGATCCAGCTCCTTCCCCTGTACCTGCAGCTTGATTCGTCCGTCCTGCGGCAGGCGCCGCTCGGCGATGTTGAGCTTGGCCATGATCTTGATGCGCGAGATCACCGCGGCGGTGGAGCGTACCGGCGGCGCTTCCACGTCGCGCAACACGCCGTCGATGCGGAACCGCACCTTGAGCGCCTGTTCGAAAGGCTCGACGTGGATGTCCGAGGCCCGCGACTCCACCGCGCGCTGCATGATCAGGTTCACCATGCGGATCACCGGCGCTTCGCTGGCGAGGTCCTTCAGGTGCTCGACGTCGGCCTCGTCGGCGTCCTCGTCGCCGCCCAGGTTTTCGACGATCTGGCCCATCACCGAACGGCCCGAGCCGATCTGCTGCTCCAGCGCCCGGTCGATCTCCGAGGCCAGGCCGACGACCGGATGGACCGGCTGACCGCAAGCCAGCCCGAGCGCATGGATCAGCTCGGCATCGAAGGGATCCTCCACCGCCACCACGAAGCCTCCGTCCCTGGCCGCGACGCCGACGGCGTGGCGATCCTTGAGGAACCGGGCCGCGACGCCTTCCGGCAAGGGCGACACATCGGGATAGTCGGGGGGACCGACCAGGGGAAGACCACTGGCCTCGGCAAGGGTCTCGGCCACGTCGCGCTCCGAGACCACGCCGAGCTTGACCAGCAAGGCGGGAAGACGCATGTCGTCCGCCTGCGCCGCGAGGCGCTTCGCCCTCGCCAGATCCATTTCACGGACCTTGCCGCGACGAAGCAGGGCATCGGCGAATCGGGTGTAACCGTCCGGATACTGCAACAACTCGGCGGGTATAAGCGGTTCCGCCTCCGTCTTTCTCAATACTGCCTCGGTCATCGATGGGGATTGTGAAGAGTGGTCAATGCCCGCAGCCGGGGTCCGGCGCGGAGAGGGATTATGCTACAGATCATGAGACGATTCTTGACGAGGGCCCGCGGCGCACGCCCTTGCGGCCGTTCGCATTTTGCAGCGCAGAGCGATTACCTTTCCACGAGCGCGGGACCAATGTCAAGCCGCACCGTTCGTAGCGGCGGAAATCGAGCGCCTTGACGCCGTACCCCGCAGTCGCCAAACCGCCGACATGGACCGCGCGGCTCCTGTCGGCTATCTTTTGCGCTTCCGCTACGTTTCGAGAAGTTTATGAATCCCTTTTGGAGTGCGCTGGTCCGGGACCTGAAGCCCTACGTACCCGGCGAACAGCCCAAGTTGAGCAATCTGGTCAAACTGAACACCAACGAGAATCCGTATCCGCCTTCGCCCAAAGTGTTGGACGCCATCCGCGGCGAACTCGGTGCCTCGCTCAGGCTCTATCCCGATCCGAACGCCGAACAGCTAAAACACGCGGTCGCTCAATACCAGGGCATCGGTACGAACCGGGTCTTCGTGGGAAACGGCTCGGACGAAGTTCTGGCGCACGCGTTTCAGGCCTTGCTGAAACACCCGCGGCCCATCCTGTTCCCCGATATCACCTACAGCTTTTACCCCGTCTATTCCGGGCTGTATGACATCGCGTACGAGACCGTACCGCTGACCGAAAGCTTCGAGATCCGGATCGATGACTACCTGAGACCCAACGGCGGCATCGTCTTTCCGAATCCCAATGCGCCGACGGGGCGTGTGCTGCCCCTCGCGGACATCGAAACGCTGCTTTCCCGGAACCGCGACTCGGTCGTGATCGTGGACGAGGCTTATATCGACTTCGGTGGCGAATCGGCGGCGGCGCTGCTCAACCGGTTCCCCAATCTCCTGGTGATACAGACACTGTCGAAATCCAGGTCGCTTGCCGGCCTCCGCATCGGCTTCGCGTTCGGCGATCCGGGATTGATCGAGGCGCTGGAGCGGGTCAAAGGCAGCTTCAATTCCTATCCGCTCGATCGCCTGGCGATCGTGGGAGGAGTCGCGGCCTTCGACGACCGCGACCACTTCGAATGGTCCCGGCAGGCCATCATGTGGACCCGGCAATGGGTCAGCCAGGCACTCGCCGATCTGGGCTTCGAAGTGCTGCCGTCGGCCGCCAATTTCGTGTTCGCCCGCCATCCTATGCACGATGGCGGCGAACTCGCGGCGGCCTTGCGTGAAAGGCACATCATCGTCCGCCACTTCAAGCTGCCGAGGATCGACCAGTTCCTCCGGATCACCGTGGGCACGGAGGAGGAATGCCAGATCCTCCTCGATGCCTTGACCGATCTGGTGGCGGGAAAAGCGGCCGCTTAGGTGGCGTGCTGCTTGCCGGCCTGGGCGACGAGGCGGTTCCAGGCCAGCGTCAAAACGAGGAGAGCGGTTGCCGCGACGGCAAGATATTGGCCGACGTCGACGAAATCCGTCTGCACCATCCCGGCGCCGACCAGGGTCGCCGCAATGCCCTGGGGAAGAAAACCCAGGCCGGTGCCGATCCAGAAATCGCGATGGCCGATCGCGCTGACGCCCAGCAGAATGTCGTTGTAGAGCCCCGCGACCGGGATCTGCCGGATCAGAACGACCGACCACCAGCCTTTCCGGCCCTGGACCCGGGCGGCAAGGGCTTGCAGTTTGGGATAGCGCCTCAGCACGAGTTCACGGGCCGACCAGCGCGCGAACAGGAACGTGCCGTACGCGCCGAGCACGGTGCCCAGCTCGCTCCAGAGCGCTCCCCAGGCGACACCGAAAAGCAGCCCCCCCAGTACGCAGAAGACCAGGCGGGGAAAGCCCATGGCCGTCAACAGCGCGGAAACCAGGATGAAGACGGGCGGCGCCAGCAGTCCGATGCCGTCGAACCAGGCGCGCGCGTCCCTGAGATATGCCAGCCAGACCTTGAGCGGTGCCGCAAGAAGCAGGGGGACCGCTCCCGCCAGCACCAGCAGCGTGATGCCGGCGATCCGAAGCCGTCCGGATGTACGTGTTGCTTTATCCATGTCTCCAAGTGCTTGTTTACTGGCGGTTAGTTTCCAGGAAAACCGGTTGAAAAGATAGTCTTGGCGCCAGGGACCGGGCATCGCCCCGGCAGATCCGGCCTTGCCGCCGGGAGTTGTGTGACTTTCCCGGCCCATTTATTCCAGATAGTTATAATTCTATAACGAAAAAGTTCTGCCTAATATATTGCTCCTCCTATAGACTGCGGGCCTTTTGCCGGAAAAGGTCATGACTACTGCATACGCAATGTCGGGACTGCTGGTGGGGTTCCTGGTCGGCTTGACCGGTGTCGGCGGCGGCTCGCTGATGACCCCCCTGCTGGTCTTCCTGTTCGGATTCGCCCCCAAAACGGCCGTGGGGACCGATCTCCTGTTCGCCGCGATCACCAAGGGCGGCGGCGTCCTCGTCCATCACCGCACCCACCGGTCGGTCGAATGGAAAGTCGTGTTGCAACTGGCGCTGGGCAGCATTCCGGCGGCCTTGGCCGTCGTCTATCTGCTGGAAACCGTATTCAAGAAGGACGAGGCGGTCACCGCGATCATTACCACGACGCTCGGCGTCGCCCTGATCTTTACCGGCCTGTCCTTGCTGCTGCGCAAACGGCTTTCGCAAAAATCACCGGTTCAGCGCCTGACCCATACGGAACGTTTCGGACGCTGGCAGGGTGCGCTGACAGTGCTGGTCGGCGTCATTCTGGGCGTACTGGTCACCCTTTCCTCGGTCGGCGCCGGCGCCTTGGGCACCGTCGCACTGCTGTTCCTGTACCCCCGCCTGGCGACGGTCCGCGTCGTGGGAACCGACCTGGCGCACGCGATCCCGCTGACCGCCGTCGCCGGCCTGGGCCATCTGCACATGGGCAACGTCGATTTCGCTCTCCTCGGCAGCCTCCTGGTGGGCTCGCTCCCCGGCATCTACCTGGGCAGCCACCTGAGCGCCAGGATTCCGGAATGGCTGCTGCGGCCGGCACTCGCCTCGCTCCTCCTGCTGATCGGCTGCAAGTTCGTACTCTGACCGCCCTCTCTTGAGTACTGCCGGCGCGGCCTTAGAATATGCGCCGCTCCGGCGGGGGAGCTCGACGCCTCGCCGCCTTCCTCAACAACGATCCTGCAGGACGATTCGATCCCATGAGTCTCAGCCGCCGCAATTTCCTTCAACTCGCCGTCGCGGTGAATGCGCTTTCGCTGTTCAAAGCCGGAACGGTTCATGCCGAACCTGAAACCGGACTCAAATTCGGGGCGCCCACCCCGTTCTCCTTCGAGACCCTTAAGGCGCTGGCGCGCGAACGGGCCGGCCGCGGTTACACGCCGCCTCCCCAGCCGAACCCGGAGGTCGTCAAGCAAATCGATTACGACGCCCACGGCAAGCTGCAGTACCGCAAGGAAGCCGCCTTGTGGGCCGAAACCGGCAGCGTCTATCCCATCTCGTTCCAGCACGTCGGCATGTTCTTCCCCAAGACGGTGACGATGAACGTCGTCGAGAAAGGCACGTCCCGGGAGATCCTGTACGATCCCAAACTCTTCACCATGGGACCGGACCATGTGGCCAAAGACCTTCCGGCCAATCCCTCCGCCTTCGCCGGCTTCTGGGTGCACGAGAGCCGCAAGGGTTCCGACTGGAAGAAGCGCGAACCCTGGGTCACTTTCCTCGGCGCCTCGTATTTCCGTGCCATCGGCGAATTGGGTCAGGTCGGCCTGTCGGCGCGCGGCATCGCGCTGAGTCCCGGTACTTCCAACCCGGAGGAGTTCCCGGATTTCGTCTCGTTCTGGTTCGAAGCCGCGGCCAAGACCGAAGACCCCTTGATCGTGCATGCCCTGCTGGACGGCCCCAGCCTGACCGGCGCCTACAAGTTCTCGCTCAAGCGGAGCAAAGGCGTGATCATGGAAATCGAGGCCGCGCTGTTCCTGCGCAAGGACATCGAGCGTTTAGGCATCGCGCCGCTGACTTCGATGTACTGGTTTTCCGAGACCGCCAAGCCCACCTCGGCCGACTGGCGGCCCGAGGTGCACGACTCCGACGGCCTGGCGTTGTGGACCGGCGTCGGCGAACATATCTGGCGGCCGCTCAACAATCCGGCCCGCATCCAGGTGTCCAGCTTTGCCGACAAATCACCCAAAGGCTTCGGCCTCGGTCAGCGAGACCGGGTGCTCGACCACTACCAGGACGGCGTGCGCTATCACCTGCGCCCCTCAGCCTGGGTGGAACCGCTCGGCGACTGGGGCGAGGGCGCGGTGCAGCTGACCGAAATCCCCACCGACGACGAGATCCATGACAACATCGTGGCGATGTGGGTGCCGAAGGAGCCCGCCGCGGCGGGCAAAACCTACGACCTGCGCTACCGCATCCACTGGCTGGCGGACGAGCCTTTCTCCAGCACGCTGGCGCGCTGCGTGGCGACCCGGCTCGGCAACGGCGGCCAGCCCGGCAAGCCGCGTCCCAAGGGCGTGCGCAAATTCATGGTCGAATTCCTCGGCAAGCCGCTGGCGAAGCTTCCTTTTAGCGAGGAACCGGAACCCGTCATCACAGCCTCTCGCGGTGAGCTGTCGCGAATCGAAATCGAAGCCGTGCCGGATGACGTGCCGGGCCATTGGCGCACCCATTTCGACCTGGCGGTGACTGGGCCGGACCCGGTCGAAATCCGCTGCTACTTGCGCTACAAGGATGAGGTGATGTCCGAAACCTGGCTGTACCAGTACCACCCGTCCTGAGCCCGCGCCCTTCAGGAACGCGGCACGATGCGGCGGAACGTGAGGTTGATGCGTTCGCCGCAGGGCTTGGCGGTCTTGGGAATGCAGTGCCTCCAATGGGACTGCAGCTCCCCGCCCATCAGCAGCAGGTCCCCATCCCGCAGCGGCACATCCAGGGTCCGGCCGGTGCGGCGATGGCGAATCCGGAACGACCGTTCCGCTCCCAGGCTCAACGAGGCGATGAACGGGCGTTCGCCGAGCTCGGGCTCGTCGTCGGCGTGCCAGCCCATCGAGTCCCGGCCCGTACGGTAGCGGTTGCAAAGGACGGCGTTGAAAGCATGCCCGCTGAACGCCTCGATGCGGGTCCGCAAATCGGCGAGCACCTCGTGCCAGGGCAAGGGTTCGTGGGAGACGCCGGAATAGCGATAGACCGCACCCGGATCGCCATACCAGCACAAGAGGCGCGGCACCGCCACCCGCCGTCCGAACAGCGCGATTTCCTCGCCATGCCAAGCCAGTTCGCCGAGCAGGCGTGAACCGAGGGCCGCGCGCTCGTCCCCCGTGAGGAATCCCTCGACCAGATCGAGCTCGCCGTCTTCGGCGATCAGCCGCACGGTGGTGGACAGTGTGCCCTCTCAGCCTTCATCGAACGGCACCCGTGGAATCGTCCACAGCCGTGTTCAAGTTCCGCCGCCGCGGCCGATCGTCCCTAATCGTCCAATTCGGCCTTCAACACCTTCCCGTCGGCGCTGTACACGATCTCGCGCTCCACGCCCTGGTCCTTGAACTCGATTTCGTAGACGGTCTCGCCGTGTTTCACTTTCTTCTCGTACTCGACGTCCGTCGCGTTCGGATAAACCGCCTTGAAGGCGTCCAGCACCGCTTTCGGCACCTGCTGCTCGGCCAAGTCTTCACCGGCCGTGACACCGGCCGACAGCGCCAGCGCACCGGCAAAGACCAGGACACTTGAGATATTCCGCTTCATGATGCAACTCCTGGAAAAATTTACCCGTTGGAGTCCGTTCGACAGGCCGGACGCCCGGCGGGTTCCGGACGACTGGCGGTGTCCATCAATTGTCGGCGCCGCTCGCACCCTGATCGTCGATGTCACAGACGGATTCCAGCCACATGGCGTTGATGACGCCGAATGCGCAGGCGAAACCCACCCCGAGTATCCATGCGAAATACCACATCTCACACCTCCCCGATCGTTTCATCAAACCGTCAATAAAGCGTGTGTTCGCCCTTAGCGATGTCCGCGGCCGTGACCTTTCCCCAGATCACCCGATAGGCCCATTGGGTGTAGAGCAATACGATGGGCAGAAACACCAGGGTAATCGCCAGAGACCATTGCAGATTCAGATGGCTCGCGCTGGCGTCCCAGATCGTCAGGCTGCTGCGGGGATCGGCGGTGGAGATCAGCATGAAAGGGAACAGGCCGAATCCTACCGTCCAGAGCAGGCCGCCAATGCCCACCGCACTGGCGGCGAAAGCGGCGGCGGCGCGGCCGGTGCCGACAAGCGCCGCCGCCGCGGGCACCCCCAGCACCGCCAGCGCGGGAGCGACGAACATGCGCGGATGCGCCTGGAAGTTCGCCAGCCAGCTTCCGGAAAAATCGACCGTTTTCGCCATCGGGTTGGACGGCGCATTGGGCCCGGCCATGGTCAGGATTTCCGGACGCGGAACGCCGAGGATCACCCAAGCGGCGGCGAGCACGATCAGCACGACCAGGACCGCACCGCCGATCGCGGCGACGCGCCGGGCACGCTGCTCGATGGCCCCTTCGGTCCGGCAGCTCAGGTAAACCGCGCCGTGAAACACGCAGGCCAGCAGGCCGATCACGCCGCAGAGCAGGGGAAACGGCATCAGCAGACCGAAGAAGCTGCCGTCATAGAACGCGCGGAGGCTCCCGTCGAGATGGAACGGCAGGCCGACCAGCAGATTGCCCACCAGAACGCCCATGAGGATCGGCGGCACCGCGCCGCCGATGAACAGCCCCCAGTCCCAGGCGTTGCGCCACTGGGGAGACTCCAGCTTGCTGCGGTAGTCGAAGCCGACCGGCCGGAAAAACAGGGTATACAGCACCAGCAGCATCGCGATGTAGAGCCCCGAGAACAGCGTCGCATAAACCGCCGGCCACACCGCGAAAATGGCGCCGCCGAGCAGGATCAGCCAGACCTGGTTGCCGTCCCAGGTCGGACCGATGGTGTTGATCACCACCCGCCGCTCGACGTCGTTGCGGCCGATGAAGGGCAGCAAGGCGCCGATGCCGAAATCGAATCCCACGGTGAGCACGAACCCCGTCGTCACCGCGCCCGTGATCACCCACCAGATCACCCGCATGGTTTCATAGTCGAACATGTGGACCTCCCGATGCCTGTCAGGCTGCTGAACTGGAGAGCGCCGCCGCCGGCCGCTCGAAATGGTATCGCCCCGTGTGCAGGCTGCTCGGGCCGAGCTTGACGTACTTGAGCATCAGGTAAAGCTCGATCACCAGGAGCGCCGTGTAGAAGAAGGCGAAACCCGCGATGCTGAACCAGAGATCCCCCGTACTGAGCGAGGAGGTGCTCAGATGCGTGGGGAGCACGCCGGAAATGGTCCAGGGCTGGCGGCCGTATTCGGCGACGAACCACCCGGTTTCCGCCGCGATCCAGGGCAAGGGGATGGACCAGACCGCCAGCTTCAGCAGCCAGCGCTTTCGGTCCGCCACCCGTATCGCGCAGTAATAGAAGGCCATCACGAAGATGAACAGCATGGTGAAACCGCAGGCCACCATGATGCGGAACGTCCAAAACAACGGGCCGACGTGGGGTATGGTGTCCGTCGCGGCCTTCTGCACCAGGTCTTCGCCCGCCCCGGCGATCCCTTCCGTGTACTTGGCAAGCAGCAGGGCGAAGCCCAGGTCCGCCTTGTGTTCTTCGAAATCGGCTTTCACCGCCGGGCTGGCGTCGCCCCCCCTCATCCGCTCCAGCGCCCCGTAGGCGATCTGGCCGCTGCGGATGTGGGCCAGGCTGGCCTCCCGCAGTTCCTTCAGCCCCTTGACCTCTTCGTCGATGGAGCGCGTGGCGATCAGGCCGAGCACATACGGTATCCTGAGCGCATAGCGGGTTTCCTGCCGGTCCTGATCAGGGAATCCGACGACCGTGAACGCTGCCGGCGGCTTCTCGGTTTCCCAGGCCCCCTCGATCGCCGCCAGCTTCACCTTCTGCACCTCGCCGTCGGTGTAGCCGCTCTCGTCGCCCAGCACGATGACGGAGAGAACCGACGCCAGCCCGAACGCCGCAGCGATCGAGAAGGAACGACGGGCAAAGCCTATGTCCCTCCCCTTCAGCAGATACCAGGAGGATATGCCGAGGACGAACATCGCCCCGGTGACATAGCCGGCCGCGACGGTGTGCACGAACTTGACCTGGGCCACGGGATTGAAGAACACGTCGGCGAAGCTGGTCAGCTCCATGCGCAGGGTCTCGTAGTTGAACTCCGTGCCCACCGGATGCTGCATCCAGGCGTTGGCGATCAGAATCCACAACGCCGAGGTGTTGGTGCCCAGCGCCAGCAGCCAGGTGACGGACAGATGCTGGACCCGGCTCATGCGGTCCCAGCCGAAGAAGAACAGGCCGACGAAGGTCGATTCGAGGAAGAACGACACCAGGCCCTCGCTGGCCAGGATGGGGCCGAAGATATCGCCGACGTAATGCGAGTAATAGGACCAGTTGGTGCCGAACTGGAACTCCAGGGTAATGCCGGTCGTCACCCCCATGGCGAAGTTGATGCCGAACAGCTTGCCCCAGAACCGCGTCATGTCCTTGTACACTTCCTTGCCGGTCATCACGTAGACCGATTCCATGATGGCCAGCAGGAAAGCCAACCCCAGGGTCAAGGGCACGAACAGAAAGTGGTAGAGCGCGGTCAGGCCGAATTGCAGCCTGGAAAGGTTGACGATGTCTTCACCGATCATGGCTTGAGCGCCTCCTGGTTGGGAGAGGAAAGGGGACTGGAGCCGAGCAGAATCGCCGGACGCGGAGGTTCCCGGGCATCCGGATGTGAGCGGAAGAACAGCGCCCACAGGCCCGACAGCACGATCATCTTGAACAGCAACGCCAGCGTGAGTTCCCGCGCCAGCGGAGAACGCAGGCCAAGTGCGGCCAGGCGCCGAAACGCGGTCGTACCGGCCTGCTGCGCGGCAGCCGAGACAGAACGAAACCCATCGTATGGCTTCATGAAATCCCTCGCATTCCGTCGGAATCAGGCCGCGGACCGTGGCCGGCAGGCGCGAATGCGTCAATCGTACACCTTTTCGGGATTTTCACCACACAGACCGCATGCTTTTTCGACATCGGCCCGACCCGCTTCTAATGGACCGCACTGCCGGCGCCGAAGTAGCGCGCATGGAGCCAGCCGCGCAGCCGGGACAGCAGCATCACCGCCAGCACCGCCGCGGCGCCGCGGAAAAAGTCCGGGTGAGCTGACACGAGCTCGCCGATCTCGTCCAGCCGTTCCGGCGTGAGCTCGCGATACAGCAGAAAGACCGCGACCACCGCAACGAATCCGCCGAACATCCGGCGCAAGATCTTTCCGCCCAACCGCGCGGCCAGCAATCCGCCTGCGAGACTCCCGGCCACCGCCGCTCCCGCAATCGGACCGGCGAGGTCATAGCGTATTTGGACATGCCCGGCATAGCCCAGCAAGGCCGCCAGCGAATTCATGGCGACCACCAGGAGCGAGGTCGCCGCGGCCGCATGCATGGGCAAGCGGCCGAGCAGGTTGAGCGCCGGCACGACCATGAAGCCGCCGCCCGCACCGACCAGTCCCGTCAAGGCTCCGACCATCCCGCCGTC
Source organism: Methylococcus sp. ANG (assembly GCF_040730495.1). NCBI lineage: Bacteria > Pseudomonadati > Pseudomonadota > Gammaproteobacteria > Methylococcales > Methylococcaceae > Methylococcus > Methylococcus sp. ANG. Next base: position 1,243,928 of record NZ_CP160399.1, read on the forward strand.
GAACAGGACGGCAAAGAGCGGCAGCCTCAATGGGCACATCGTTGCCCTGCCTGAAGGAGCATCGACGCCGCGGCGCCCTCGCAGCATGGCCACCGAGGTCGCCAGCATCACCAGGCCGAACAGGATCAGCAGGATTCCGCCCGGCAGCGCCGCCGCGGCCCGGCCGCCGCCGTAGGCGCCGGCCATTCCCGCCAGGCCGAACACCGCCCCAATCTTCCAGCAGACCCGGCCGCCCCGGACGTGGCCGATCAGCGCCGTCAGGCTGGTTAAACCGACCACGACCAGCGACGTCGTGATCGCCTCCTTGGGAGAAAATCCGGCGACATAGACCAGCATCGGCACCATCAGCACCGATCCGCCGCCTCCCAGCAGTCCCAGGAGGAGACCGATCCCCAGAGCCAATACGAGCGCCAAGGTCATCGGTGGATCACCCGTGAGGCTCCGCCGCGGGCAGCCGGCCGCAAGCCTGGTTGGCAGGCAGTGCCCGGTCGATGTATTTCGGATAATCCAGCTCCAGGCCGCTCATGAGCGATATGAATTCCTCCCGGCTCCTGCCGCCGCCCAGACGAGGGTTCCGGGCCATCTCGCGGCCGATCGTGCTCACCGTGTTGCCGTGGTAGTCGTGCCCCGGATAGACCAGCGTGTCCGGCGGAAGAGAAAAAAGCCGGTGCTGGATGCTGTCGTAGAGCTGCCCGGCGTCGCCCTGTTGGAAATCGGTGCGGCCGCAGCCGTCGATGAACAGGGCATCGCCGGTGAAAACCCGGTCGCTCATGACATAGCTCACGCAGCCGGCGGTGTGGCCCGGCGTGTGGCGCACCTCGAACTCCAGATCGCCCACCTGCAGCGGCACGCCGTCTGTCACCATGAGGTCGGCGCATCCGGCCCCCGCGTCTCTGTGCACCACGCTCTTGCTGTTCAGGCGCTCCCGCAGGAGCGAAGCTCCGGTGACGTGATCGGCATGCACATGGGTTTCCAAAGTGTAGACCAGCCTGAGCCCCAGCCCGCGCAGCAGCTCTTCATAGCACGCGACCTGAGTGTCCACCGGATCGATCAGCACCGCGCGCCGGGTGCGTTCGCAGCCCAGCAGATAGGTGTAGGTCGAAGTATCGGTCTCGAACAGTTGTCTGAAAATCATCCGGCCCTCCTTCAAAAAGTCTTGTCTCATGCAATCACGGGATCAAAACCCGTGCCACCAGGCTAATCACTTGATTCATAGACGCTCCCGACAAATCCAGCGGCATCGCGCAGCCAGGAGTGTTTCATCTTATGATCCACTCATGAAACACTTGCTACGATCCGTGAAACCTCATGAAACCTCGAAGCGATACCCTCCCAGGCCTCCCTCTCGACGCACGCTGCCTGCTCGATGCGCTGGCCGGACTCGAATGCGCGGGCGCCCTCTATCTCCTGGACGAGGAGGGACGCGTGAGCTACTGGAGCTCGGGCGCCGAGCGCCTGACGGGCCACACGGCCGATTTTGCGGCCGGCAAACCCATCGCCCGGCTGCTGCCCGGCTATGGCCGTCCTGCCGCAGACGAAGCCCCCGGGATGGGCGAGGACGAAATTCGGGTCGAGCGGGCGGATGGCTCGGCGCTGCTGGCGCGGCGCCGGTTCCAGCCCCTGCGGGACCGGGGCGGGAGCGCCCGGGGCCGGCTGGAGGTGCTCACCGCGATCGAAACCGTCGGCACCCCTTTGGCCGAAGCCGACGTCGAAATCCTGCATGGATTGATCACCCGCGAACCGGCGATGAAACAGGTGTTCCGCATCGTCCGCAATGTCGCGGAAACCGACGCCACGGTATTGGTGCGCGGCGAATCGGGCACGGGCAAGGAACTGATCGCCCGCGCCGTGCACGCCGAGAGTCACCGCGCCAAGGGGCCCTTTCTCGCGGTCAACTGCGCCGCGTTGGCGCCTTCCCTCCTGGAAAGCGAGTTGTTCGGGCACGTCCGCGGCGCCTTCACCGGGGCGGTGCGCGGTCATGCCGGGCTGTTCCAGCGCGCCGACGGCGGCACCCTGTTCCTGGATGAAGTCGCGGAACTGCCGCTGGAACTGCAGGCCAAGCTGCTGCGCGTGCTTCAGGAACAGAGCTTCGTCCCAGTCGGCGGCGACCGCACGCTCAGCGTGGATGTGCGCATCGTGGCGGCGACCCACCGCTCGCTGCGCGAAGCGGCGCGCAAGGGCCGCTTCCGCGAGGACCTGATGTACCGTCTGCGGGTGGTTCCCATCTTCCTGCCGCCCTTGCGCGAGCGCCGACGAGACGTCGGCCTGCTGCTGTGGCATTTCATCGAGCGGCACAACGGCCGCGGCCTGCGCCGAGTCTTCCGCATCGACCCGGACGCCATGCGCCGCCTGCTCGACCATCCCTGGCCGGGCAACGTGCGCGAATTGCAGAACGTGGTGGAATATGCCTTCGCCGTGGGGCGGGGAGAGGTGCTGGAACTCGACGATCTGCCGCCCGAGTTCCGCGAAGAGCATGCCGTGCCGCAAGAGCCTGCGGAACCTGTGCCGGACGAGGCCGAGCGGATCCGCACGGCGTTGCGGCAATCCGGCGGACGCATCGACCAGGCCGCCCGGCTGCTGAAGATGAGCCGGGCGACGCTGTGGCGCAAACGAAAGAAGCTGGGCGTGTGACGGAAGGGGCATCCCTGCCCCGGATTCTGGATTCCCTACTGGATGTCCCAGAGGCCCATCATGCCCATGTCCTCATGCTCGAGGATGTGGCAATGGAATACCGTGGTCCCCCCGTAATCCTTCACCGGCACCAGCAGTTTGACGCTCCCCATGGCCGGCACGATGACGGTGTCCTTCCAGGCCGGCGTCGTGGTGTACAGCGACTTGTAGGCCGAATCGCCACCGCTGATGGAGATCACCTGCGCCGGGTTGACGTGTTGATGGAAGGGATGGTCCATCATGCTGTGGTTATAGATTTCCCAGACCTCGTAGGTTTCGCGTCCCGAGGTGATGGTGTAGGCCTCGGTGTCCGAAAAGGCGATGCCGTTGATGGTGGCCGAGCCGCCGCCCATCATGCCCATCCCCATGCTCAGGGTGATCTGCCGCGTGACCGCGTTGGCCGGCACGCTCAGCCGAGTCGCGCCGGAATCGACCGTCGCCGGCAGACTCTGGCTCAGCGAGGAGCCGGTGACGTTCACGGTCATCAGGGTGATCTGCTGGTTGGCCGACTCACCCGCCCCCCGGTTGTATGGCAAGGCCTGCAACTTGTAGTAACCCTTGGTGCTCGAAGCCTTCACCAGGACGTCCACCCGTTCGCCCGGCGACAGCAGCACGGTGCTCTGCGCATAGGGCTTGTCCAGCAGGCCGCCGTCCGTGCCCACCACCCGCAGCGAATGGCTGGCCAGGCTGAGCTTGTAGAACCGCGCGTTGCTGGCGTTGACGATCTTCCAGCGCTGCACCTGCCCCGGCCGCATCGCCAGCACCGGATTGACCTGGCCGTTCACCATCATCGTGTCGCCCTCCTTGCCGTCCATGAAGTCCGAAGAAGTGTGGGCCGCGGGCGCTCCGCCGCTGAGGGTGATGTCCTTCAGGACCAGGGTATGCGTTTCGTAGCCCGAGAGCACCGTGCTCTCGTCCGCCACCTCCAAGGCCCCCGCCTGCCCCGCCCAGACCTGCTCCGCGACGTTACCGTGGACGTGCGGGTGATAGAAATTGAGGTTGCCGCCGCGGTGGAGCGAGAGATCGTACTCGTAGTCGAAGGTCTCGCCGGACAGGAAATGCACCAGGACGTTGTCGGCATTCCCGGCGGGCGAGACGTGCAGGCCGTGGGTGTGCAGATTGGTCATGTCGCGGGGCATCCCCATGTCGTTGACCCCGGTGTAGGGCAGCGAATTCTTGAAATGGACTTTCAGGATGTCGCCTTTCTTCACCTTGATGGTGGGGCCGGGGAAGTGGCCGTTGTAAGTCTGCAGGTTCGCCGTCGTCCCGTTGATGTTGACGGGTGCGATTTTCGCTTCCAGGTTGACTTCGACGACGCCCGGGGTCGTCGACAGATTGGGTAGCTCCACCGGATCGGCGAACGCCGCTCCGCGGGGCGGGTCGATGACGGTGGTGGACGTGCAGCCCATCATGCAGCCGCCGCCCATCATGGCGGCGCTGGAAGAGGCATAGACGGCGGCGCCCATCGTCAGGGCCGCCAGCGACAGACTCCGTGAGTTTATAATTTTAGTCATCGTTATAACTTTCCATATTTGGTTGGGTATGACATTACCGGCCAATGTGGCCGGAAGCCGAGACGCAGGTATCGGACCAGCCGAAAACCTCGCCCCGGATATCGCATGAATCACGGCCTTCCCACCTGGTCATCACCTTCCCGCCCGGCGGGACCGCGTGATTTCACTCAAACCGGCAGGTGAATTGCCTCACCCCGAAACCGCACCGGGAAACGCGGAACGTGCCGGACGATCCACGGCGCCGTTCGCGCTATAATTCCCGGCTTTCGTCCTGTAACCCTGCGGTTCGCCCCATCATGTCAAGCTCAAACGTCAAGAAAGTCGCACTGGCCTATTCCGGCGGCCTCGACACTTCCGTCATCCTGAAATGGCTGGAAGAAACCTACGGCTGCGAAGTCGTGACCTTCACCGCCGATCTCGGCCAGGGCGAAGAAGTCGAACCGGCGCGCGCCAAGGCTCAGGCCATGGGCGTCAAGGAAATCTACATCGACGATCTCAGGGAGGAATTCGCCCGCGACTTCGTCTTTCCCATGTTCCGCGCCAACGCCATCTACGAGGGCGAATATCTGCTGGGCACCTCCATCGCCCGCCCCCTCATCGCCAAGCGCCTGATCGAGATCGCCAACGAAACCGGCGCCGATGCCATCGCCCACGGCGCCACCGGCAAGGGCAACGACCAGGTCCGGTTCGAACTGGGCGCCTACGCCCTGCGGCCGGACATCCGCGTCATCGCCCCCTGGCGGGAGTGGGATCTGACCTCGCGCGAAACCCTGCTGGCCTACGCCGAGAAGCACGGCATTCCCATCGAGATGAAGCGCGGCAAGGCTTCGCCCTATTCCATGGACGCCAACCTGCTGCACATCTCCTACGAAGGCGGCATCCTGGAAGACCCCTGGGCCGAGCCGGAGGATGACATGTGGCGCTGGTCGGTCTCGCCCGAAAATGCCCCCGACCAGCCGACCTACGTTGAATTGACCTACGAGCGCGGCGACGTCGTCGCCATCGACGGCGAACGGATGACGCCCGCGGCGGTGCTGGCCAGGCTGAACCAGTTGGGCGGCGCCAACGGCATCGGCCGGCTCGACATCGTCGAGAACCGCTACGTCGGCATGAAATCGCGCGGCTGCTACGAGACCCCCGGCGGCACCATCCTGCTGAAGGCGCACCGCGCCATCGAATCCCTCACCCTGGACCGCGAGGTCGCCCATCTCAAGGACGAGCTGATGCCGCGCTATGCCAGCCTCATCTACACCGGCTATTGGTGGAGCCCGGAACGCCGGATGCTGCAGCAGATGATCGACGCCTCCCAGGCGCCGGTGAACGGGGTGGTGCGGGTGAAACTGTACAAAGGCAACGTCGGCGTCGTCGGCCGCAAGTCAGAATCCAACAGCCTGTTCGACATGAACATCGCCACCTTCGAGGACGACCGCGGCGCCTACGACCAGAAGGATGCGGAAGGCTTCATCAAACTCAACGCCCTGCGCCTACGCATCGCCGGCCGTAAGGGCGCGAGCTTCGTATAACCATAAGACGCGGCTCCCGGCGTGGCGCACCGCGCCGGGAAACACGGCGTCGCGGCCACGACGACATGCCACCCTCGCCAAATCCCGTGGATATGATATATTCAAGAATAATTATCATTTGCGGGGTTTGCCTATGGATTCCAACCTGAACAGCCTCAAAGAGGGCGAATCGGCGATCATCCGCGCCATCAGCGCGGAAGGCGCCCTCTACCATCGCCTGGTCGGCCTCGGTTTCCGGGTCGGCAAGGCCATCGCCGTCGTCCGTCACGGCCGCTTCAAAGGCCCCCTGCAGGTTCGGATCGGAAATACCGACATCATCATGCGGCGCAGCGACGCCGAAAGAATCCGAGTCATCGCCAAGACAGCCTGATGAAGAGAATCGCCCTGGTCGGCATGCCGAATACCGGCAAATCCACGTTCTTCAACCGCTTGACCGGGGCATCCGCCCGGGTCGGCAACTGGCCCGGCATCACGGTCGACCTGCTAAGCGCCAAGATCATCCTCGGCAGCACGGTCGCCCAAGTGGTCGACCTCCCCGGCATCTACAGCTTCCATGGCTTCTCCGAAGACGAGAAGGTGGTCCGGGATTTCCTAGAAAACAACCCGGTCGACCTGGTCGCCATCGTGCTCAGCGCCACCCAGATCGACCGCCAGCTCCCGTTCGCGCTCCAGGTCGTCCGGCTCGGGCTGCCCACCGTCCTCCTGCTCAACATGGCCGACGAGGCGCGCCATTTGGGGATCAGCATCGATGCCCGGAGGATGGCCGAAATCCTGCGCATACCGGTGATCCTTCTCAGCGCAAAATACGGTAGCGGTTTCCAGAGCGTCACCCAGACTCTGACACGGGCACTCAACTCGGGTACAGGCCGCGCGCCGGCGGAAGTGGAGCAGACCTTCTCCGAGGAGCATCAGATCGAAGCGGCGGCCGCGGACGTCATGAGCGCCACGGTCCGCGTTCCCAGACAGTTGCCGGAAAACGCCACGGCGCGCATCGATCGCGTCCTCCTCCACCCTTGGGCAGGACTCCCTCTGTTCTTCCTGTTCATGTTCCTGCTGTTCCAGTTCATCTTCACACTGGGCAAGCCGATGCAGGACGGGGTGGCCTGGGCATTGACCGAGCTGCGGACGCTCTGGCTGGAACCGCTGATGGCCGGCCTCCCGGTCTTCGCCAGCGGGCTGCTGCTGGACGGCATCTACAGCGGCGTCGGTACCGTGGCCGCCTTCGTGCCCATCATCATCCTGTTCTTCCTGGTGATGACCCTGGTCGAAGACAGCGGCTATCTGTCGCGCGTCGCCTTCCTGATGGACGCCCTGATGGCACGGCTGGGACTGGACGGACGCAGTTTCGTCATGCTGCTCATGGGATTCGGCTGCAATGTGCCGGCGCTGATGGGTACGCGGGTCATGCGCTCGCGCGATCTGCGCCTGCTCACCATGCTGGTGATCCCGTTTTCGCTGTGTTCCGCGCGGCTGCAGGTGTTCCTGTTCATCACGGCGGCGTTGTTCACCGTCGAAACGGCGCCCGCGGTATTGTTCAGCCTATATCTCCTGAGCTTCGCGACCGCACTGCTGACCGCCGTCGCGTTCAAGAACCGCTTCGTCAGCAACGAACCCTTCGTCATCGAGCTTCCGCCCTACCGCCTGCCGACCTGGCGCCAGATCCTTCTGCGCGGCTGGCATGAGGTCCGGCACTTTTTGAAGCGCGCGTCCAAGTTCATCACGGCCGGTGTGGTGGCGGTCTGGCTGCTTACCCATATCCCGACCGACGTCCCGGCCGGCGGCGTGGACACGCTGGCGGGCCATATCGCCGCCTGGCTGGCACCGGTGCTGTCCCCCATCGGCATCGACGCCCAGTTGAGCCTCGCCCTGATCTTCGGCTTCGTCGCCAAGGAAATCGTGGTCGGCTCGCTTGCCGCCATCTACGGGCTGGAGGGCGACGCCTTGATGGGCTTGATGGCGCAAAAGCTCGACTGGGTCCAGGCCTACAGTTTCATGCTGTTCACCCTGATCTACCTGCCATGCCTGTCGACCGTGGCTACGCTGCGCAGCGAGTCGAAAAGCCGCGCGTTCATGCTCGGCTCCATCCTCTGGTCGCTGCTGCTGGCCTGGCTCGCGAGCTTCGCGTTCTACCAGGGCGCCCGCCTGTTCGGGTTCTGATGAACGCCCAGACGAAAAAGCCCGCGCGGAGCGGGCTTTTTCGTCATGGAGCCGACTGTCAATTGATGCCGTACTTCTGCATCCGGTAGAGCAGCGTATCGCGCGAAATGCCGAGCAGGCGGGCGGAACGGCTACGGTTGCCGTTGGTCCGGTTCAAGGCCTGGCGGATCAGGTCCATTTCCACCTGTTCCAGTTCGATGCCCATGTCGGGCAAGGCGAACAAACCCTTGGTCGTGGACGCCCGGTAGGTGATTTCGAGAGGCAGATTGCTTTCTTCGATCACCCGCCCCGCCAGCAGGATCGACAGCCGCTCGCAGACGTTGCGCAGTTCGCGGACGTTGCCCGGCCAGCCGTAATTGCATAGGCGGTTCAGCGCCGCCTTGCTGAAGGTCGCGGGAGCCAGGCCGTGCTCGCGGGCGAACCGCTCCATGTAATGCTGGAGCAGCAGGACGATGTCGCCCATGCGGTCCCGCAGCGGCGGGATTTCCAGCGGAACCACATTCAGGCGGTAATAAAGGTCCTTACGGAACTCGCCACGCTCGATCCTGGCGTGGAGATTGGCATTGGTGGCGGCGACGATGCGCACGTCCACGTTGTAGGTCTGGGTCTCGCCGACCGGCTGGATTTCGCCGGTTTCGAGGAAGCGCAACAGCTTGGCCTGCAGAGGCAGGGACAGCGAATCCACTTCGTCCAGGAACAGCGTACCGCCATCGGCGGCAGGCAGACGGCCGGTCTGGTTGCTGACCGCGCCGGTGAAGGAACCGCGGCGATGGCCGAACAGCTCGGATTCCGCGATCGCCTCGGGCAATGCGGCGCAATTCAGCGTGACGAACGACTTGTCCGCTCGGGGACTGTGCATTTGGAGGGCGTTGGCCAGAACCTCCTTTCCGGTTCCGGTCTCGCCGACGATGAGGACGGTGACATCGGTCGCCGCGACCAGTTTGGCGCTTCTCGTGAGCGCTTCGAAGCTCGGTGATTGTCCAATCAGCGTATCAAACATAACCTCACCCAACTTTCTTAATATTCGAGCTGGTGCAATACCAGCGGATTGAGGCCCGGGAACGCGGCCAGCACTGCCAGTACGATGAGCGTGATCCCCGCGATCTGACGGAACTTCTGCATACGGGATAACCGCACCAGCAGGCTGGTCATTATACCGACACCGACCACCGCCGGCAAAGTCCCGATGCCGAACGACAACATGGTGAACGTGCTCCGCACCACATCACCCGTTGTGGCCGCCAGAGCCAAAGCGGTGTAGACCAGTCCGCACGGCAGCCAGCCCCAGACCATGCCGAAGAAGAAAGCCTGCGGCAAGGTTTCCACCGGGATCAGGCGACGCCCATACGGTTCGAGCCGCTTCCAGAACAGAGCGCCACCTTTTTCGATATAAGCGAAACGCGGAAACCAGCCTCCGATATGCAGGCCGGCCCCAAGCATCACCAGTGCCGAGAGAATCTGCAGCACCCGGTGCCCGTGCCCTTCACCCAAGGGGATGGACAGGACATGCTCCAAGAGGCCGGCGATCAAACCGCCGATCGCGTAACTGGTAATCCGCCCCATGTTGTAGCTCAGCACGAAGGGCATCAACAGTCCTTTGTTGTCACGGATTTCCCGTCGCAGGCTCAGCGTGAGCGATCCGATGATGGAACCGCACATGCTCAGGCAGTGCAGCGCGCTGAACAGCCCCATCAGCAGGGCGACAAGATAGGACGTGCTAAAAGCTTGTTCGATATGGTGCATGGGAGCGAAACGATACCAGAAATGCCGGGACGCCGACAGGCGGGAACATCCCGGCCACGGAGTTCAGCCGGCCGCGAACACTTCGCGGATCTGCGCCTGCGTCCGCAGCGCAGCCTCGCGGGGATCCGCCGCATCACGGATCGGCCGCCCCACCACGATGTAATCGGCGCCGTTGCGGAACGCCTGATCCACCGTCACGACCCGCTTCTGGTCATCCTCCGGCCGGTTCTCGACCGGCCGGATGCCGGGCGACACGACCATCAGCTTGTGGTCGATTTCATCGCGCAACAGCGGAACCTCGAGCCCGGAAGACACCACGCCGTCGCAACCCAGCGCCAGCGCGCGCCGGGCACGGGACAGGACCAGGGCCTGGACATCGCACTGGAAGCCGAGGTCGCGCAAATCGCCCTGGTCCAGGCTGGTCAGTACCGTGACCGCCAGAATGCCGAGTTCGCCCTTGTTGCGCGCCGCCGCCTCCATGATCGCGTCGTTGCCGTGCACGGTCGCGAAATCCACTCCGCGGCGACTGAGCGCCTTCACCGCCCGTCCCACGGTCTCCGGCACATCGAAGAACTTGAGGTCGACGAACACCTTCTTGTCCCGTGCCTTGAGCCAGTCGATCAGGCCGAAACAGTCACCGGACATGAACAGTTCCAGCCCCACCTTGTAGAAGCTCACGGCGTCGCCGAGGCGTTCCACCAATGTCTTGGCTTCGGAAATGTCCGGGAGGTCCAACGCCATGATCAGGCGATCGGCCACGGGAATGGGCTTGTTCGAAACGAAATTCGGCATGTCTGGTTCAGTGAGGAAGTCAAGAAAAACGGCGCCTACGCGCCGTCGCCGGAAATTATGGAGCCAACGGCCGGCTTTGCATAGGACTTCGCGCCCTCGATGACGGCAATTGCCGATAAAATGGGCGTCATTTGGTTCACGAACGACATCTCATGGCGGGCGTACTGGCGCAAATGAGCGCCTTGATTCTCTGCGGCGTGATCCTGCGCCGGCTTCGGCCCTGCGGCATCGACCCCGAGCGGGCGCGTCGAGCCGTCACCGGCCTCGTATTCAACGCCCTGCTTCCCGCGCTCGTATTGTCCGCGCTTTGGGGCGGCGGCGCGCATCCCCAGGGGTGGAGGATATCCCTGTTCGGGGCGGCGATCGTCCTGTTCGGCGTCGCCGCGACGCTTTGCCTCGACCGGATATTGCGCCTGGACCGGCGGCAACTGGGCGCGGCCATGCTCGGCATTTCCTTCTCCAACGTCACCTTTCTGGGGCTGCCGGTGCTGGAACGGCTCTTCGGCCCGGAGCTCGCACGCCCCATCGTCATCCAGATCGATCTGTTTTCGACGGCCCCGCTGGTCTTCACACTGGGCGTGTACATCGCCTCCCGCTACGGAGAAGCGCCGGGGAATCTTTCCGCGGCGCTGCGGGCACTGCTGCTCAACCCCCCGCTTTGGGCGGCATTCGTCGCACTGATGCTCGGTGAGTACGGCATTCCACGGCCGGCCGCCCTCGAACCTCCCCTGGAAACCGCAGCCTCGTCCGTCGCGCCCCTCATGCTGCTGGCCCTGGGACTCGGCCTGCGGTGGAACGCCTGGCGCAAGGAGAACACACGGCTGGTGGCCCTGGCATCGGGACTGAAGCTGGTCGCTCTGCCCCTGTTCGGCCTGAGCCTGACTCATGGTCTCGAAATTTCCGGAGACACACGCGCCGCGCTGGTGCTCGAAGCGGGCATGCCCAGCATGCTGCTGGGGATCGTCTACTGCGACCGCTACCGCCTGGATACGGGGCTGTATGCGATGCTCGCCACGACGACCACTGTGCTCGCCCTCGCCTCTCTGCCGCTTTGGCACCTGATGCTCGAAACCTTCGGCGGAGACCCGGCGTGACGCCGCCCCGGGCCGAAATCCTTTCCCAGGGCGACGAGCTGCTGACGGGCCAGATCGCCGACACGAATGCCGCCTGGCTGTCTGAGCGGCTGACGGAGCTCGGATTTTCGGTCACGCGGCACACCGCCGTGGGAGACGAGCTCGACGCCTTGGCCGCGGTTCTCCACGAAATCGCGGCACGCGCAGAGCTTTGCGTCTGCACGGGCGGCCTGGGCCCGACTGTCGACGACCTGACGGCCGAGGCGGCGGCCCGCGCCTTCGCCCGCCCCCTGAAGGAAGACCCGGAAGCCCTCCGGCAGATCCGGGCCTGGTTCGCCGGTCGAACTTACCCGATGCCCGAAGCGAACCGCAAGCAGGCGCTGCTGCCGGACGGATCACGGCGACTGGACAACCTCCGAGGCACCGCGCCCGGTTTCGCAGTGGACCATGGCGGCTGCCGGTTTTTCTTTCTGCCCGGCGTTCCCCATGAAATGGAATTCATGTTCGAACACGCCGTAAGGGCGGACATCCAGTCGAGCTTCCCCGCCCGGCCGGCGCAACGGGTGACCCTGCGGGTGCTCGGTGTCGGCGAATCCACCCTTCAGCAGCGGCTCGATCTCATCACCTTGCCTCCGGGGATCAAATTGGGCTTTCGCACCGTTCCGCCGGAAAACCACGTCAAGCTGCTGTTTCCGGCGTCGTTCCCGGTCCCGGAACGCGATTTCCTGATCGAGGAAATACGGCGCGCCATCGGGCCTGCGGTCTTCAGCATCGACACGCCGGAGCAGCCAGGCGGCGCATTGATCGAATGCGTCGACCGGCTGATGCGCCATAGGGATGCCGACCTGGCGACCCTGGAAACCGTAAGCCGTGGCCATCTGGCGCAACTCTGCGGCGCCTTCTCCTGGTGGACCTACGGGCTGGTCATCCCCGACGGCCGGCCCGCAGTGGAACACCTCGGACTGTCCCCCGGCAACGGCCTGTCCGACGGTCCGCCGGATGCGGCAGCGATCGCCACACACCTGCGCCGGCGGGAGGGGACCTCCCACGCCCTCGCTTGCATGGAATCGCCTCGGAATCCGTCCGAACTGGTCATCGCGGTGGCCGCGGCGGACGGGACCGTGACGGTGCGGCGCCGCCTCGACGGAAACTCCGCATACCGGCGAGCCCTGAGCGCAGCGCTGGCCCTGGACTTTCTGCGCCGGGCGCTGGCGACTCCCGCGGCATGAACGGCGCAAGATTGCCAGGAACGCCCGACAATGCTACCGTTGCGTCCCGTAGGAGGGCGGGTGTAGTTCAATGGTAGAACTTCTGCTTCCCAAGCAGATAGCGTGGGTTCGATTCCCATCACCCGCTCCACTTCAGCTTTCCATGGTGTTCCAAGGACGTCCATGGAGTGTTGCAAGTCATTGTCACGGTTCGGCTTTTCCAGAAAAGCCGTTCCAGTGACGTCCAGCGAAATCCACTGACGGCCGGCCCAAACTGGTACAAAAAGTGGCCCAAACAATGCGCGAACTTCCCCTGCCGCATTGTTGCTGGAGGAGCCGAGGTCCGATGGGAAACATGGCACTCAACTCGCTTTCATGGAGTTGGGATCATGCTTTCAGACCTCATGGCCCGGCAGGCCAAGTCCACCGGCAAGCCATACGCACTGGCCGACTTCGACGGCCTCTATCTCTACGTTTCCGCCATCGGCACCAAGGCTTGGCACTTCCGCTATTCGTGGTTTGGCAAGCGTGAGCGCATCACCCTAGGCAACTATCCGGCGCTTTCCCTGAAGGACGCCCGTGCACTTCGCGATGAAGCCCGATCGCTGCTCGCCAAGGGCGTCAATCCCCACAGCGAACGCAAGCGCAAGCGGCACGCGATCGTCCTGGCCGGCGAGCACACCTTCATGGCCGTCTACGAGCAATGGCTGGCCCATCGCCGGCTCTCGCTGGAGGAAGGACGGCAGACCAGCCTGGAACAGATCGGGCGCGTCTTCAAGAAAGATGTGTTCCCCTCGCTACGGCACCTGACCATCTACGAAATCACCCGCGCGCACCTGCTGGACATCATCGGCAAGGTGGAGAAGCGCGGCTCGCTGTCCGTGGCCGAGAAGCTGAGGACCTGGTTCACCCAGTTGTTCACCTACGCCACGGTGGCGATTCCCAACATGGGCGATAACCCGTCCAGGGACCTGGAAGTGGTCGCGCTGCCGTTGCCGCCTGTCGAACACAACCCGTTCCTGCGCATGCACGAGCTGCCGGTTATGCTGCAGACACTGCGCAAGTACCGCGGGCGCCTGAACACGCAGTTGGGCATCCGGCTGCTGATGCTCACTGGTGTGCGCACCGGCGAGCTTCGCTTCGCCACGCCCGATCAGTTCGACCTCGACCGGGGCCTGTGGGTCATCCCGGTGGCCAGGCTCAAGCAGCGCGCGCTGCTGACCAAGAAGAAGCGCAAGCGTCTCATCGACATCCCGCCCTACATCGTGCCGCTGTCGGTGCAGGCGCAGGAGATCGTTCGCCACCTGTTGGACCAATGCAAGCCTGCCCAGGTCCATCTCATCCCAGGCGACTGGTGCCTGAAGAACCCGATCAGCGAGAACACGCTCAACGCCGCGCTCAAGCGCATGGGCTACGAGGACCAGCTCACGGGGCATGGCATCCGGGCGACGATCTCGACGGCGCTGAACGAACTCGGCTACCCGAAGAAATGGGTGGATGCCCAGCTATCGCATGCCGATCCAGACAAGATCAGCGCGACCTACAACCATGCCGAATACGTCGAGCAACGCCGCGTCATGATGCAGGACTGGGCTGATCGCCTGGACCTGTTCGAGCAGAACCAGGTCGAGGTTGCCAGCCGGCATCTGACCATCACGCTCCAGGGCCTGCCGACCATCGCCGGCCAGGCGGCCGTGCAGCCGCCGGTGGTCGACCTGACCGCGCCGCAGCTGATCGTGACCGCGCCGACGTCCAACCAACCCGAAGCGCCGGCATCGGTGCAGCGGCTGTCGGCCGTGCGCATGCCCGAGTACGCGCGGCCGCGCCTGTCGGAGGTGCAGCGCGGACGCCTGCAGGTGCTGGAGACCTTCGAGGCGCCGCACAACCTCTCGGTGGCGGACTACGCCAAGCTCGCGGGCAAGTCGCGCCGCTGGATCACCTACGAGATCCAGGCCGGCAACCTGCTGTCGATCCACATGGGGCACCGCGGGCAGCGAGTGCCGGACTGGCAGCTCGATCCGCTCAAGCGCAGGCTGGTCCAGTCTGTCCTGAAGCAACTGCCACGGGTCGTCGACACCTGGGACATCTACCACGCACTCCTGCGCTCGTACGAGGCTCTCGGGACACGGCCGGCCATCGAAGCCGTCAACCCAACGAACCTGCACCTTGCCGCGCGGCTGGTGGCCGCACAGTGCATGCAGGCGAGCGAGCCAGTCGTGACGACAGAGTTCCCTGAGCAGGTCCGGCAAAGCGTGCAGCGGCTGGTGCGCGAAGCCGTCGCTGCCGATGCCGCCGAAGTGGCGCCCGGAGACTGATCAAGCCAGGGGCGCGCCGAAGTTCGGTCAGGCGCTTGCCTGGAGCGCGTGGAAGAACGGCTCCAGGCGGGCGCTGCCCGTATCTCGACGGCTCAGGAAGTACGTGGTGAGCGTCAGCGCGCCCTCTTGCAAGGGACGCTGGACAACGCCAAGGGAACGATGGCCCTCAATGCGGGCGGCGGGTGCCAGGCAGACACCGTAGCCGGCGGCCACCAAGGTCATCATCAACCCGAACGATGTGGCCGTCGTGACGGCCGAGGGGACGACGCCGGCTGCCGTCAGCAGTGAGTCGATTTGCCCACAGTAGCCAACACAGTCGCGCCCATCCAGGGCGATCCAATGGTGGTCGGCCGCCTGCTCCAGGGACACTGACGCAAAGGCCAGCAAGGGGTGATGGGCCGACACGGCCAATGCCAGCGCATCGCGCCAGACGGGTCGGACATCGATGCCTTCAGGGGCTGCGGGCGATTGGCAGAGGCCTGCCTCGAAAGCCCCCGCGAGCAGTCCTCGATGCTGATCCTCCAAGCGCTCTTCGTGAAGACGAATCGGGTTGTCCGGATAGCGCCGACGGTGTACCGCCATCGGTACCGACAACCTGGGATAGGCCAGGCAGTCCGACAGGGCAATGTTCAAAGGATCGGAAGCGATCATCGTGTCACCCGCACAACGCCGACACTGGAAAAAAACGCGTGCCATCGTTCAATGAGATAAGTTTAACGTGGTTTAAATTCGCGTGAAACGTGACGCTTCAGTTGATGCAGAAGCGATCAGTGCAACGCGGGAGACCTGCGGGAACAAGAACCTATGAAAGCGAGCCAGCGCGCGCTTTCGGCGTTGCCGTGCGCGAGGCACGGTCCGCGAAGGCGCTGGCGCAGGAGGTGCTGGCGGAACAGGCGGGTATCGCGCGATCGCACATGGGCAAGATCGAGCGCGGCGAGCACATGCCCACGCTAGTGTTGATCCTGCGGATCGCGAAGGGGCTGGGTTGCTCGGCCGCGGCACTGGTGGCTGCGACCGAGGCGCAACTGTCCGAAAAACAGGAAGACGCTGTCTAGGTCGGCGTTGCGTCTCTCACCTACAACGAGGTAGTACGCAGGCGCCGCATTGCCGTCAGTGATTACCTATCGATAGACGGGATGGCGACGGCACAGATCCGCCACCTGCTGTCTTACTCGATCCCGCACGGCAATTAATCCAACACCACCGGTTTCCAATGCATCCAGCACGTCGCACAACCAGCCGGCCAGTTCCTCGCACTCGGCCACGCCGAAGCCGCGCGTGGTCACGGCGGGCGTGCCGATGCGCACGCCAGAGGTCACAAACGGCGAACGCGGGTCGCCCGGCACGCTGTTCTTGTTGGTGGTGATCCAGGCATCGGCCAGCGCCGCGTCCGCATCCTTACCGGTGTAGGGCCTGGCGGACAGGTCGATCAGCATCAGGTGATTGTCGGTACCGCCCGAAACGATTTTGTGGCCGCGCTGCTGGATCACGGCGGCCATGGCGCGAGCGTTCGCCACCACCTGGCGCTGGTAGGCCTTGAATGCAGGTTGCAGCGCCTCCTTGAACGCCACCGCCTTGGCGGCGATAACATGCATCAGCGGCCCGCCCTGGACGCCGGGGAATACGGCGGAGTCGAGCTTTCTGTAAAGGCCCTCGTCCTGCCCTTTCGAGAGAATGATACCGCCACGCGGGCCGCGCAGGGTCTTATGGGTGGTGCTGGTGACCACGTGAGCGTGGGGCAACGGGTCAGGATACTCGCCTGCCGCCACCAGGCCGGCGACATGGGCCATGTCCACCCAGAAGATGGCACCCGCCCTGTCGGCGATGGCGCGCATGCGTGCCCAGTCCTTGTGCCGCGAATAGGCGGAGAAGCCGCCGATCAGCAGTTTCGGCCGTGCCTGCATCGCGATGCGCTCCATCTCGTCGTAGTCAATCAGCCCGGTTAGGGGGTCGAGTCCATAAGGCACGATCTTGTAATGGCGGCCGGAGAAGTTGGATGGGTTACCGTGGGTCAGGTGGCCACCCTGAGCCAAGTTCATGCCCATCACGGTATCGCCGGGATTGGCCAGCGCCAGAAACACGGCTGCGTTGGCCTGGGCGCCGGCATGGGGCTGGACGTTGGCCCAATCACAGTCGAATAGCACCTTGAGCCGCTCGATGGCTAAGCGTTCGGCCACGTCCACATGCTCGCAGCCGCTGTAGTAGCGCTTGCCTGGGTAACCCTCGGCGTACTTGTTGGTGAACACCGAATTCTGGATGGCCATCACCAAAGGGCTCGCGTAGTTCTCGGAGGCGATCAGTTCGACATGATCCTCCTGACGGCGCGCTTCGTGGTGGACTGCCAGGGCAAGTTCCGGGTCGAAATCGGCGAGGGCAACAGAAGTGTCATACATGGTGTGCGTCCTGGTCGGGCGGATAGCGGTTGGGGTTGGACGTCATACGGTGATGTCCATCGGCTGAGCCGGAACAGACCAAACCTCGCAATCAACCAGGTCCGATGAAAGCAGGCGCGCTACACGCACCACGATGTCGTCAATCTGACGCTCGTCGCAAACGAATGGTGGCAATAGCCTGATCACGGTGTCTCGGGTCACGGTGATGAGCAGGCGCTGCTCAGCCAGCGCGCGCCCAACTAGTTCCTTGCAGGGCCGGTCCAGTTCGATACCCACCATCAGTCCCAGGCCGCGAATGGCGAGGACGTGCGGGTGACCTGCCAGCGCCTTGCGCAGGCCCACCAGCAAGCGAGCGCCCAGCACCATGGCGCGCTCGGGCATCCTGTCACGGGCCATGATGTCGAGGACGGTGCAGGCCACCCGGCAAGCCAGCGGATTGCCGCCGAAGGTCGAGCCGTGCTGGCCCGGCGAGAACAGGTCTGCCGCAATACCGCGCGCCAGGCACGCGCCGATGGGAAAGCCATTGCCCAGCGCTTTCGCCAGGGTCACCACATCCGGTGAGATGCCCGCGTGCGCGTATCCGAACCACGCGCCGGTGCGCCCCATGCCGGCCTGGATCTCGTCGAGCATCAGCAACCAGTCCCTCTGGTCGCACAAAGCGCGCAGTTCGCGCAAGTATTCGGCACTGGCCACCCGAATGCCACCCTCGCCCTGTACAGATTCGATCAACACCGCCACGATGTCCGGGGATTGTTCTGCCGCCTGGCGTACCGCGCTGATATCACCGTAGGGAGCACGGAGAAAGCCAGGCAGCAACGGCCCGAAACCCTGCTGGTTGGCCGCGTTGTCTGTGGCGGCGAGCGTGGCCAGCGTGCGGCCATGGAAGGCGTTGCCCATGACTAGGATCTGCGGTCGTGCCACCTGCCTGCGATGGGCATGCAGCCTGGCCAACTTGAGGGCGGTTTCGTTGGCTTCCGCACCCGAGTTGCAGAAGAAGGCGCTTTCCATCCCGGTCAGCGCACACAGGCGTTCCCCCAACTGCTCCTGCCAGTCGATGCGGAACACGTTGGAAGTGTGCAGCAGCGCCCCGGCCTGTTCGGCGATGACGGCCGCGATTTCCGGGTGGGCATGACCCAGGCTGGTAACCGCGACACCGGCAATGGCATCTAGGTACTCCACACCCTGATCGTCCCAGAGCCGCGCGCCGTTACCGCGCACGAAAGAGACAGGTTGGCGGGCGTAGGCGCGCATCAGGTGAGGGGCGGTCGTCTGCATGGGAGATTCCTCGAATTCGGCACGGTTGGCGTAACCGTCAGTCCGTGTGTTGAAAGCCTCGGTCATCACTTCACCCTCTCGTTTGCAGGCGTAGGCGTAATGACCGATGTACGTACCCGCAGCAGCACCCGCCCGTTGAGCACAGCATGCGCCGCCAGCCCTAGCACCAACCCCCAGAACGCCCCGCCAATGCCCAGCAGGGTGATGTTGGCGGCGGCCGCCAGAAACGTGATCAGTGAGGCTTCCCGGGTCCTGGCATCGGACATGGCGGTGGCTAGGCTGCCGCCGATCGTCCCCAGCAGGGCCAGGCCCGCCAGCGTGGTGATGAAGGTCGCCGGGAAGGCCATGAAGACCGCGGCCAACGTCACCCCGAACACGCCGATCAGAACGTAGAACACCCCAGCGGCCATCCCCGCGATCCAACGCCTGGACGGGTCTTCGTGTGCCTCCCGGCCCGTGCAGATGGCGGCGGTGATCGCCGCGATGTTGAAGGCGTGCGAACCGAACGGCGCCATCAGCAGCGAACCCAGGCCCGTGATGGTCACGATGGGGTTGGCGCTGGTCTTGAAGCCGTCATTGCGCAATACCAGCATGCCCGGCATGTACTGCCCGGTCAGGGTAATGAGGAACAGCGGCAACGCCACGCTCAACAAGGCGTTGAGCGAGAACGCGGGCATGGTGAACACCGGCGCGGCCAGTTTCAGGCTCAGTCCCGACAGATCGACGCGGCCCTGCGCCAGCAGGAATACCAATCCCAGCACCAGGATGCCCACCACCGCATAGCGCGCGGAAAAGCGCTTGAACACCAGATAGGCGGCGATCAGCAGTCCCGCCAGCAGCGGATCGACGCTCAAGCCGCCGAAGGCGCCAGTGCCGAATTGCAGCAGGATGCCGGCCAGCAGCCCGGCAGCCACGCCTGGCGGTATCAAACGGATAACGCGCTCGAACCAACCCGACAGGCCCAGCAGCACAAAGGCGGCAGCCGAGATCAGGTATGCCCCGACGGCCTCGGCATAAGGTGTGGTTGCCAGTGCTGTGACCAGAAACGCCGCTGCCGGCGTGGACCAGGCGGTGATGATCGGTTCGCGGGATACCCAGCTCAAAATGATGCCTGTCACGCCCACGCCAATGGAAATCGACCACACCCACGAGGCCGTCAGCTCCGGGCTCAGGCCCGCGACCTTGGCTGCCTGGAACACCAGGATGAAAGTGCCGCCATAGTTGACGATGACCGAAATCAGTCCGGCCACGACGGGATGGGTGAGATCGTTCCAACGAACGGGCGAAGCTGAAGGATCCGACGGCATGATCTGAATTGGGCTCCTGGCATGGGGATGAAATGACCATGAGACGATAGACTTGTAATGGCATGATGTTCCCTACCAATTTCCAGATGAAGTACCTACCAATTGTTCAAGCATGCCCAACTTGAATCCGTCAAAGCCTGGCTCGGCGACCCCGCGCACGGCGCCTTGCCCCTGCATGCACGGGTACAGCGGGCCATTCGCCAGTTGATCCTGGATGGCGCGCTCGATGTAGGCCGCCCCCTGCCCGCGTCGCGCGCGTTGGCGAAGTCGCTGGGGGTGTCCCGCGACACGGTGGAGTCGGCCTATGGCCAGTTGCACGCCGAAGGTTTCATTGAGCGGCGGGTCGGCAGTGGCAGCTTCGTGTCCGAGCAGGCCCGGTGGCTGCCCGGGCGCGGCAGACCACGGCGCACGAGCGTGGATCGCAAGGCACCCCTGCGCCTGAGCCGGCGCGGCGATGCCATGCTCCAGGGCGGCGGCGTGCGCGACTTCCTGATGTCGCGCCCCTTCGCGCCCGGCGTGCCGGAGACGCGCAGCTTTCCGCTGCCAACCTGGGAGCGCTTGCAGCGGCAGGTGTTGAAGGAGTACGGCACCCTGGCGCTGCTGCACAGCCCACCGCAGGGCATGGAGCCGTTGCGACGCGCCATTGCCGCCTACGTCAACCTCGAACGAGGCGCGCAGGCCACACCCGAGCGCGTGCTGGTGCTGACCAGTTCCCAACAGGCCATGACCCTGTGCGCCACCGTGCTGCTCGATGCTGGCGAGCGCATCTTCATCGAAGACCCCGTGTACCACGGGGCGCGCAAGGCATTTGACGCCGCCGGGTTGGATTGCGTGCCCGTGCCGATGGATGACCAAGGCATGCAGATAGCGCACCTGCTGGCAAAGGCGCAGACCCCTTGCAATGCCGCCCGGGCGGTGTTCCTGACGCCCTCGCATCAGTTCCCAACCGGGGCTACGCTGGCGTTGGACCGGCGCCTGGCCGTCATCGAATGGGCCCGCCAGCACCAGGCTTGGATCATCGAGGACGACTACGACAGCGAATTCCACTACGAAGGCAAGCCCACCGCATGCGTACAGGGGCTCGACCCCCACGGCCGCACGATCTACATCGGCACCTTCACCAAGTCGCTGTTCCCCGGCCTGCGCATCGGCTACATGGTGCTGCCGGAGGCTCTGGTGTCGCCCATGACCGTGGCCCGCACCCTGCTGGATGGGCACAGCGCACCGATCCCGCAGCTCACCCTGGCTCGCTTCATCGAGGGTGGGCATTTCGGAGCCCATGTGCGAACCATGCGGGCCGTCTATGCGGAACGCCGCGATGTGCTGGCGCAGCTGGTGCGCCAGCACCTGGCCGACTTCGTGGAGCCCAGGGTGCCCGCTGGCGGGATGCAGATGCCTTGCGTGTTCATCCGCGACATTCCCGAGCGCGAGGCGGTGGAATCGGCACGGCGGGTCGGCATCGACCTGCTGGGGCTGACCGCGCTGCATGCATCGCGCCGCCATGCATCGGGCAGGGATGGGGCCGGTTTCCTCATGGGATTTGCTGCCCATGCACCCCATGAACTGGAGATCGCTGTCAAGAAGCTGGCAAGCGTGCTGCGTGCGCTGTGTCGCCGATCACCATGAGGCGCGCTGGCGCCTTTCGTGCTGCTAGGAGTCTGTCGGACTATGGATTTACTCGGGTCGGGATTCTTGGAATCGAGAATTTTTCGGGGGCATTGGCGGGGTAGTCACCAGCGTTTCGCGTCGATAACTAGACCAAGATGTGCCCCGCCTCCCCCATGGCGGCGCTATTGGTGTGTAACGCTTGGTTTTTACGTGAAGCCTGTCACGCTGCCGCCAACACGTGCATCCGCCTCAGATTGAACGCCATCGCCACCAGCTTCCATTCTCCGGCCACTGCCTCCAAGCCGCGCAGAGAGAACTGGCGGAATCCCAAGACCTGTTTGATGATGCCGAACACCGGCTCCACCGTGGATTTGCGCTTGGCGTAGCGGGCCTTCCCTGCCTTCGTTTTGAGTTTCCAGGCCATCTTCTCCACGGGATCGGTGGTTTCCGGTTCCGGGGCATCCGGAGCCAGGCGTTCCGCCAGCGGCACGTGATGGCTGTCCCGTCCCATCGCGATCAGCGGTTCGATCTGCTGTTCGCAGCAGGCGTGCACGTTGCCGGCGCTGAAGTAGCCCGTGTCGGCCAGCAGGGCTTCGGGCTTCCCCAGGCTTCCGGCAGCTTCTCGATCTCGGCCAGCATCGGTTCGACCTGCTGCTTGTCGTTGGTCTGCTGACTGACGGTAGTGGCGACGATCAACATCGTCTCCACATCCACCGCAGCCTGGCTGTTATAGCCCTGGAGGAAACCCGCGTGGCTCGGCATGATGCGGGATTCCTCGTCGGTCAGATTGATCTGGTCGCTGGCCTTCGGCCCGGTTTCCGGCGGCTTCGGCTCCTGCCCACGTGGCTTCTTGCCCGCCTGCCGCTGGCCTTCGCGACGGGCTACCTTGGCTTCATAGTCCTGCTGCGCCCGGGCATCGCGCTCCGCGACCCGCTCCACGATCTTGGCCTTCGCCTCCGCCAGGGCCTTCAGCCGATCCTGCCGCCGCGCCAACTCCTCTGGCAGGTCGATGCCGTCCGGCTCCTCCGCCCCGTCGGCCTCCGCCGCCTTCTGCAACAAGGCCTGCACCTCCTCCCGCAACTGCGCTTCCAACTTCTCGATGTGGCCATGAGACAAGGCCTTGTGCTTGGAGGCGTTGGCCTTAATCTTGGTCCCGTCCAGGGAAATCTGCCCGAGCCTCACCAGCTTCATCGCCTGCGCCAGGCTCAAGACCTGAACGAACAGGTCCTCCAGCTCCCCCAGAAAGGTCTTGCGAAAGTGGGCCAGGGTGTCATGATCGGGATGGGTTTCCGCCGACAGAAAGCGGAAGGCCACCGAATCGTAGGTGGCCCGCTCAATCTTGCGGCTGGAGAACACCCCGGTGGCATAACCATAAACCAGCAGGGCCAGTAGTACCGACGGATGGTGCGCCGCCGACCCGCGCCCCGAGTAGCGGCTCGTCAGTCGACTTAAATCCAGCTGATCGATGACCTCGACGAGGAACCGTGCCAGGTGGTTGGCTGGCAGCCATTCGTCAACCGAGGGCGGTAGCAGATACTGCTGGTGGCGATTGACGGGGATGAAGCGGCTCATCGGGTCTCACCTTGTCGCGATCTATCCGGAATAGGCCGCTATGTTAACGGAAACAGCGGACTTCCGCCCCTCCAATCCGGTTCGAACCAGAACCGGAAAGTCCGACAGACTCCTAGCTCCGCGTCAGGGACAGGTAGGGGTTGTCCGGCGGGACTTCCGCGAACAATGTCGAAGGCGTCGCCAACAGATAGCCGTGCAACCGCCGCGACTTGCGCGGCCCGGTGACTTCGCAGGTCCAGATGTTCAGGCCGCTGTCCTGTTTGCGGTGCAGTCCCAGCTTCTCGAAGCGCTTCTGCACCCATTGCCAGTCGTGCAGATTGTCCTGCCGGGCCAGCACCTGGATCTCCGGATGTTCCTGCACGTAGCGCTGGAAAACGCCGGGGCTGACCAGGTACGCCGTGCCATCGACGGTATGCACCAGTGCGTTCGCATCGTTGATGATGAGCTTGCGCGATTCGATGCCTTGCTTGAGCCAGGCAATGAAGTCTTCCCCGGACGGCGTGGCCTTGGTGGGAGCCGGCATGGTGGCAGGACTGGTCGGCGACAAATGAGTCACTGCCGCAGTTGCGGCGGCGGATGATGATGGCGGTTCCGCGCTGGCGGACGATGCACTGGTGGTGGCTGCGTCGGACGCATCAAGCATCGACAGCAGATCGGAGACCGGGTCCGCGATCCCGGCCGGGGAATCCGCCACCCCAGGGGACGGTGAGGTGGCCGGGATGCCGGCGGAGGCCGGCGCTGCCTCATCGCCAGGGAGGGCCTCTTCCGTCGTGACCGTGCCGGCGAACGGTGGGGGACGCTCGCCGGACTCCCAGATCAAGGCCGGCGACAGGCGCAGGAAGGTAAAGCTGTGCGACCAGCCGGTGCCGCTCGTAACGGTGGCCCGCCAGATCGCCTTCCCATCCGGGGCGGGCTGCACGATCCCATGGTCCTGGAGCACCGTGAAGACGGCGGTGTTGTTCGATGGAATGCCTTCGATGCCCTGCGATAGGAGGTGCGCGCGCAGCTTGTCGCTGACCGTCTTGCTGACGAGCCAGAGTGCCTCCGGGGTCAGCCATCCATCCGACGGGCCGCCAGGCTGGTTCAGCTTGAATTCCTCGCGCAGCAGGTAGCGCAGGCCATCCAGCAGCTTGCGCTGCAACGCATGCTTCGGCGCCGCCATCGCCCTGGCCGGATCACCGCCGAGCGCCAGGGCCACCGATGCCTGGTCAGCCTTGACGACCAGCTCTCCAAGCGTGCCGGCATGCTCGTACTGGCCCGCCAGCACGTACAGCAGCGCCGACCACAGGTCCTGGTAGTCGCTCAGCCAGTCGAGGATGCCGGCATCGAGCACACGGGTGTAGAGCAGTCCCGTGGCGGCGCCATGCAGCCGGTACTCGCGATCCGTCCGGTAACGAAAGCGGTACGGCTGCCGCAGCGGCCCGTGCCAGGGGTGCCAGACCAGGCCATCGGCCTGCTCGACGTGCAGGTCGACCGCGATCTTGCCAATGTCGTGCAGCAACGCGGCGTAGGCGGTCCCGGCGGCCCAGGCCTCGGCTTGCGCGGCCTGGGCCTCGGGCGAGGCGCCGGCCGGAAGCAAGTGGGACTGCCTCAGTTTGAGCGCGTAGGCCACGATCTCCAGGCCGTGGTCCAGCATGCCGCCCGGCCATGCATGGTGATACGCCTCCGAGGCCGGGAACTGCTGGACCAGCTCGGCGTAGCGCTCCAGCGGCGCGAGGTACAGCGAGCGGAACTGCCGACGCGACAGCGAGGTGCGCTGCCAGATGTGTTCCAGCAGCCGCTGCCGGCGCGGCTCCGCCAGCAGCGCTGCGGCCGACTGCGGTGGCGTCAGCCCTTTGGCAGGCTCGGCAGGAGGTGGCGCGGCGGCGGTGGCCAGCGGCACCCGTTTGCGCTGGAACAGCGAAAGCATGGCGACATCCTGGTGATGGGCTGGCCGGAGGAGCCTTTTGGCCTTTTCGGGTAAGGCCTTTCCCCTTGAGGCCATTCCCTTGCTCCATCCCCAGCCCTTTGGCCTTCGACAAGCCCTTTGATATAGGGGCAGTCGGCTTCGTGTGCCGCAATCAATGCGGAGCCGGTGCGCTCCAGGATCGAGCGGAACAGGCACTGTGTTTTCACCAGATCAGTCCGTTTCAACCGGCGCTGAAAGCGCAGCAGGCCCTGAAAGCGCAGCAGGCCCTGAAACCCCTGCGCCCGAAGGCATGCTTGTCGAGAATGAAGTAAGGAAGTAAGATTTCCTTTGAAACTTATGGAGGCCTCCCATGCTTGCCAAGCTCACATCGAAAAATCAGATCACGCTGCCCAAGGCGGCCGTGTCCGGCGTGGATGCGGCGGAGTACTTCGACGTCACCGTCGAGGGCGGTCGGATCGTCCTGACCCCCGTGCGCGTCCAGAAGGCACAGGCTGTGCGCGAGAAGCTGGAGCAACTCGGGATTACCGAGCAGGACGTTGAGGATGCCGTGGCCTGGGCACGGCAGTGATGCGCAGGGTCGTCCTCGACACCAACATCGTGCTGTCGGCGCTGATCTTCAGTGCCGGACGCCTGGCCTGGATACGCCACGCCTGGCAGCACCAGCAGTTGCAGCCGCTGGTCTGCCGGGAGACGGCCAGTGAACTCCTGCGCGTCCTGGCCTATCCCAAGTTCAAGCTGTCGACCTCGGAACAGCAGGAGTTGCTGGCGGACTTTCTGCCCTACGCCGATGTGGTGGAACTGCCTGCGCCATGGCCAGACCTGCCGGTCTGCCGCGACAAGAAGGACCAGGTGTTCCTGGTGCTCGCGCATGTCGGCAAGGCGGATGCGTTGATCACGGGGGATGCGGATATTCTCGCCATGCGAGAGGACTTTCCCGGCTTGATCATGACCGCCGAAGCATTCGCGGCGCGGCAGGCATGAAGGAAACAGGCACGGCCTTGCCCAACGACCGTGGAACGACCATGAGGTAGCCAACCATGAAGCACACCGCACGCATGACCACCGCAGCGCGACTCGGCCGCTGGCTGGGCGGTGTATGGGGCGTTTGCCTCCGCGCGGAGCGTCGGGCGCATCGGTGGCTGATGGCACAGGGACTGCCGGCAGGCGGTGCAAGGGTGCTGATCTGGGTGGTCAAGCTGGCGACCCTTGGGGTGTTGCTGTACGTCACGGTCTGGGCGGCGCTGTTGCTGGTCGCTCTCTTTGTGGCAGCCAGGATGGCGGAGCAAGCGCCGCAAGGTGACGATGATTTCCTCGGACGCAAGGCCGAAGAGCTGGATCATCGCGAAAGCCTTGCCTACGACCCCATCAACTACAGCGATGACCCAGATCCACGATTCGAAGACGATTGAACCGGCGGTTGGAGCTATTTCTGCTTGGCCGCACCGATCATCAAGCCGCCGCCCCTGCCACCGGCTTGTCCGGCATCCCGCGTGCCAGTACTCAATCCTTGAAGCACGTTGCCTGCACGGATACCAGCCCAGGCCAATGCCGCCACCCAGAACGTGGGCAAGATCAAAAACATCGTGGCCATCACGAAGTTCAGCAGCATGTCTCCGAAGGTGTTGTTGAGGCCCACCAGCGGATCGAAGTTCGTGTGCGGCCGGTTCCAGCCCCACCCCCAGCCGTAGAGTGCATCGAGGATCGTCGAGTCGATCCAGCGGGCGAGCTGAAACCAGAATTCGGTGAAGAACAGCGCGAACTGCACCACGCTCACCGTGACCACGGTCTTGAGGTCATAGGTGCCGGTCAGCATCACCAGCGGGATGCAGATGACCAGCGCCATCTTGAGCAGGGACAGCACCATCGGCAGCGCCTGCCGCACCACGTCCATCGCCGGGAAATAGCCCAGTGATCCGACGGTCAGCCCCACGTCGCTGGCGGCGCGGGTGACGATATTGGGCAGCGTCATGTCGATCTGGCCACCGTAGTCCGTGTAGACCGCCCCCTGGTTGAGCTTCTGCTGGCGAGGGCTTGCGACGGCGCGGATCACCGAGTCGTTGACCTCGGACTGGCTCAGGAAGCCCGCCCAGCCGACCAGTCGCGTCAGCAGGCTGGGATCGACCTGGGCCAGCAGTCGTGCCCGCAGGCCGTGGTCGCCGTCGGACCACCACTGCCGGCAGGTCGGGTAGCCGCCCCCGCCGGGCACCTGGGCCAGGCCGGCGTCGCGCGTGGCGTCGAACGGCCAGGCATCGCGCGGAGTCCTGGAGCGGTAGCTGTCGTAGAAGCCGGCGGTGCCGACGAAGTAGCTGGAGCCGATCCAGGTGACGTCGTGCATCTGCTCCTCGCTCAGGCTGGGCCGGGTCATGAACAGCTTGGCGCGGGCGGGGCCGTAGCAGTCGCGGGTGAAGTCGCTGATCTCCTGGGCCAGCACCGGGTCGTCGATGCGGGTCGCGTCGATGTCCATGCGGATCTGCCGCAGGTCGGTGCCGCAAGGAATGGCCGCGACCGAAGCGCCGGTGATCGCGCGCGAGATCGCGTGCATGGCGAACCACCACACCGGCACCTTGGCCGACTGGTTGTTGATCGTGCTAAACGATTGCGACCAGCCCGTATCGGTCGGCTCTGGGACATTTACTTGGCATTGGGTCGAACGCGAACGGTCGTACTTGATGGTGTTGAAATCGACGTCGATGAAGGGAATGCCCGCGAACATGATCACCACGATGGCGACGAAGACGCGGTTCTCGATGCGAGCCGAGGACAGCACGCCCTTGTTGCCTTCGTCCGCGCCTTCCGCGCGGGCCTTCAACCATTCCTGGATGACGATCGCCAGGAACGGGACGGCGAACACGCCGCTGGCGACCAGCACCGACCAGATGCCGTTGTGGACCACCCAGGACACCAGCGTCAGGTAGTACTCCAGGTAGTCGGTGGTGTACAGCGTCATGGCGAACCTCGCGCTACCGTGCCTGCATCAGCAGGCTGGCTTCCAGCACGATCACGGCGACGATGGCCGCAACCTCCGCGCGCAGCAGCCGTTGCCCGGCAGCGCGCTCCGGTTCCCGCGCGCGCAGGCGACGTCGCATCCAGAGCCAACCCCAGGCGGTGGCGGCGTAGAGCAACAACCGCCAGGCCAGGAAGGCCCCGGATTGCGCCGCCATCCAGCGCTGCCAGCCCTCGATGCCGCCCGCGATGCGGATGCCGACCACATTGACGGCGGTCGCGGCGATCAGCAGCGACACCGCCCACACCAGCACCAGAATGGCACGCCGGCTGGACAGCCAGCGCAGGCACCGCCCCACGGTATTCATGGATGGCTTCCGCCAGACGGCGGCCGCTGCAGTTCATCGACCCGATTGCGCACCGGGTCACCCTCGTAGATGCCACGCGCACCGGCGGCGCGGGTGCTGTGGCGCTGGATGATCGCCATCGGCGAATTGCTGGCCAGTTCGCGGCGCAGCTCCAGCTCTGCTTTCAGGTTGTGAATCTCGCGATCGAGGATGTCGCTTTCGTGGGTGACGGCCTTCTGGGCCAGTTCGTTGGCGGCCACGTTGGGCTCCTTGCGCCCGGTCAGCAGCGTGCGTTGCAGCAGCAGCGCCTTCTCCAGCACGCTGGCCAGCGCAACCTCCGAGGCCAGGCGCCGAGCCAGGATGTCCTGGTCCGTCTCGTCGCGCAGCGCCTCGATCACGCCACGGGTGATGGGCAGCGACGCGCTACTCGCAGCCTGCAGGTTCTGCGCCGTGGTCGGACGGCTGCCGGCGACCAGCTCCTGCAGGGCCTGCAGCTTGTCCTCGTATTCCTCCTGAATCAGCGGGGTCAGGCCAACGCCCGGCGTGGTGACGGTCTTGGTGCATGCATCGCAGGTGCGCTGCTCCTGCTCGCCCAGCACGCGAATGGCCCAGGCTGCGGCGGCATCGGGCGAACTCCAGGTCTGGCATGCCAGGTTGCCGCTGCAACTGGCTTGCGGAATCGAACTGGCATCGCCGACGCCACGGCCATTGAGCAGGTTGTAGCCGGCGCGGGTCACGTCGCCGACCACACGCACCGGACGTTGGCCCGCGCCGCCAGCGTTGTCTCCGCCGACCCACGGCACGCCATTGTTGCCACGGTTCGCCTCGGCGTCGTCGATCGCTGAGACCGCATCGGTGCTCGCGACGGCCTGCTTCAGCGCCATGCCTTCGGCGAGCTGGTCCCAGCCGAGCTGCCCACCCGCCATGTCGGCCATGCGATTGGCGATGGCACGGCAGGTCAGCTTGCTGCGATCGAAATCCAGCCTGGCTTGCAGCACCCCATTGGTCAACAGGTTGTACAGCCCTGGATCGGCGCGCTGGATGATCAAGGCGGGCAGCGACGCCACGGCAGCGGTGGCGTTCTGGATCACCGAGGACATGATGGCCTGGAAGCCATTGGTGATGCCGTTCAACTGGTTCTGCAGCGTGGTGGTGATGCTCATGTCGCCACAGATCAGGTTGCTGTTCCAGCCGACGCCAACGCCGATGGAGTGCATGTTGGCCGCACCGCTCATGGACACCGCGCGGCCGCCCCCAATGCTGTAGAGCACGTCGTCGCCTATCACGCTGCCTTGATGCTGGACGCCGTACTCGTTGACGCTGGTCTGCGCCCCGGCGCTGGAGTAGCACAACGCTGCGACAACGGCCAATGCGACGTACAGAAATCGACGGGCGCTCGGAAATGAAGTCGTCATGGCATCGGGTCTCACAGGAAATCGACGCTGCCGAGGAACACCTGGCCGCGGCGCTGGCAGCAGCTATAAGGACGCCACAATGCCCAGGCGTAGTCGCCTTGCCGGGCCTGCACCTTGGCATTGCCGTGGGGGAATACCGCGCAACTGCTGGACAGCGTGGGGGTCAGCTCCTGCCACTTGCCCGTGGCGGCATCGGTTTCCATCAGGGCGCCGGCCGGCCAGTAGCCATCGCGCGAACTGGCGAGCAGCGGTTGGTAGACGTGGATCTGGTTGCGGCGCGTCACGATGTCACCCGCGCGCTGGGCGACCACGGCTGCGGCCTTGTGGTCATCCACCTGGTGCAGGAAGCCGCCACGCGGATAGACGTTGCCCCAGAGATTCATGGCCGTGCGCGTGCCGATCTCGCGCCGGCCGGGAATCAGTGCTTCCGGATACAGCGCCTCGGGGATGTTGTAGCGCCATGCCAGCGTGTCGAGCGTGCTCAGTAGATAGGGCATGAAGGCGGTGCCTGCGCCCTCGCAGGTGTAGCCGGACGCGCTGGCGAACTGGCTGAACACATGGCCACCGGGATGGCCGATGACGTCGGCGTTCTTGAACTTCGCCAGGTTGTTCTCGTGATCCTCGTTGGTGGTGCCGTCGCCGCCGGCCTTCGCGGTCGGGTTCGGCAGGCTCATCGCCCGCACCTCGACCCAAGGGTTCTCGCCGGTGTTCGAGTAGCTCGACACCACGGCATCCGGGATGTAGTGGCGCACCTTGACCGAGGTGCGCACGGTGCATCCCGTCCAGGTGCAATAGAGCCAGTAGCAGATGCCGGTGACGCGGTACTCCAGGCAATCCGGCGACAGGGTGGAGGCCACGATGGTGGCGGTGTTCAGTGCAAAGGACGATGCGGAACACCCCAGCAACAGCGCTGCGATGGCCAACCGCTGGCGCCGGGATGGTGCGAACGGACGCCTCGTCATGGCTGCGTCCTCCGGTATTGGTCGATGCGGGAAACCGCACGGGCCACGTCCTTCTCGCCATAGACCACGTATCGGCGATCCACCACGATGGCCGGAACCTTGGCGACGCCAAGGCTCCAGGCATCGGCAACGCCCTGGTAGGCGGTGCCGATCCTTCGCTGCAGGTCTGTACCGCCCAGCTTCAGGCGTTGCTGGACGATGGCGCTGGCGCGCTCAGGATCGGTGGGCAGGTTGTCGGCCAGCTCCGCTTCGAGCACCGCGGCCGCGTCCAAGATGAGGTGTCGGTCAGCCTGGCCAAGGACCGGATGATGCGAGTCGGTAACGACCCATACTTCCGCTGCGGCGGCGCGGGTGGCCAACGTCAGGATGGCAATGCCCGCAGCAAGCCATGCTGGGCGGGTGCGAGTGGCATGAGGAACAGCGCAAGAGTCCATGAGACAACACCGGAGGGAAGCCAATCCGGTGACAGTCGAACCGAAATCCGGCTTCGACACGACAAACAATCCGGAGACCGCCTCATCCCGTTTTCGCCATCCCTGTCATCGCGTGATCACCCCAAACGGTGCCTGCGAGTGCGCCTGCGACAAGGACGTGTTCGGATCGACAGCCAAGACGGCCGCCACAAGTCGGTCTCGCCTTCAGCAGCGATGAATCGCTTGGAGAACGAAGTCGGCCCGTTCGGCCACACTGGCGCGCGGAAGCAACCTGACTTCGTAACCGAGTGCCCAGTAGGTTGCATCCAGGTGGGCGTATTCCGCCTCAGCCTCGGGAAAGCCGTGCCGCCGCGCCTCGTCGGCGCAATAGATGTCCGGCCAGGGCGGAGCGAGGAACACGAGCCGCCCATAGGGGCGGGATTCGCCCAGGCTTTCCGACAGAGGTACACCGAACAGTCGCTGAAGCGCTGCGGCGGCGTCGATTAGCCCACGGTCGAAGAAAACCGGACCAGCGTCCCGTGCCGCGCCTTCGAGATCAATGGCGGCGACGCGCAGCGCCTCGCGCAGAAAGGCCGCCATGTCGGTCCATGGCAGGGCGTTGCCGCCCTGTCGAATCTGCTCGGCGATGATCCTCCGCCCGGGTTCGGCGACGGTCGCATGACCACGCCGCCGCAGTTCCCCGAGCAGGGTCGACTTGCCGCCGCCGGAGCACCCCGATATGACCACCTGAGGTGGCATCGGCGTCATGTCAGGGCTTGCTTCGACCAGCAGACGGTTTGTCAATTCACTTGTCATCATTGGTTTAGCCGAAGAGACAGACCCCACGCAATGGTGGTGCTGAGCATGCCAAAGGCGCAGACCCCGGCCCATCCATGGGCAGTGAAGGCCCACCCGCATGCAGCAGCGCCGAAGGCCCCGCCAAGCAGCATCGTGCCCATGAACACGGTGTTCAGCCGGCTGCGCGCACCCGCATCCAATGCATAGACCATGGTCTGGTTCGCCACCTGAGCCGACTGCACGGCCACGTCGAGCAAGAAGATGCCGAGGACGAGTGCGGGGATCGATGAGCGTCCCAGGTACAGCACGGCAAATGCCGTTGCGGTTCCCACCGCGCCTGCACGAACGACTGCGCCGTGTCCGCGTCGGTCGGCAAAACGGCCAGCCGCCGGTGCAGCCAACGCGCCGCACACGCCGACCAGCGCGAACAGGCCGGCGGATACCGCGCCGAGCTGCAGTGGCGGCCGCTCCAGCCAGAGCGCGAACGTTGCCCAGAAGCCGATCATGCTGGCAAACAGCAGGAACTGGACGGCCACAGCCTGGCGCAAGGAAGCGTGCTTGCGCACCAAATGCCACATCGACAGCAGCAATCGTCCATAGCCGAGATCGGAGGACGGCGGCACCACCGGCAGCGTCCATGCCAGCCGAAAGCCCAGTACCAGCATCAGTGCCGCAGAAAAACCGAAGACGGACCGCCAGCCCCAAAGCTCGGTCATCCAGCCGCTCACCACACGGGCTAGCAGGATGCCGATCAGGATGCCGCCCGTCACCACGCCGAGCACCTGCCCCTTTCGGCTGGAGAGCGCCAGGTGGATGGCCAAGGGAACCAGTTGTTGCGCCACGGTGGCGCACAAGCCCACGGCGAGGCTCGCCAGTGCCAATTGAACGAAGCCGGAGGACGCGGCTGCCAGCACCAAGGAGAGCACCAGCGCCGCCAGCGTTCGCAAGATGAGAGACTTGCGCTCCAGCCGGTCACCCAGTGGTGCCAGGAACAGCACGCCCAGGGCATTGCCCGCCTGGGTGAGCACGGGCAGCCAGGTCACGGTCCCCGCAGAGAGCGCGAACTCCCGGCTCAATTCGCCGAGAAGCGGCTGGTTGTAGTAGCTGTTGGCCACGGATGCGCCCGCCGCCAGGGCAATGGTCCACAGCAGATGGGAGGGCAAGGCTGACGTGGCAGGCATCGGTGCGGCACGCGATGCATCGCCGGGGTGACCTGGGATATTGCTCATTCAAGGTGTCTGGCCCTATCAACTCTCGGCTTGCGGACAAGCGCTCACCAGTTCGGGCGATCCGTTCCCGGCGGCACTGACGGTCGCGCATAGCCGGCCGGTGTTCGCGCCAGTTGCGCGCTGGGGCGCACGGCGCGCAGCTGGCCGAAGCCGGAGACTTCGTCGGCGAGCCAAGGGCTGAGGTCCGGCCTGCCGGCCCGCAGGCCGTCTTCGATGCGCCCCAGACCGCGCAGCCAGTGCCCGGTCTGCGCCAGCGACACCTGCACGTGCCAGCTTCCCCCTTCGCGCGACTGTCGCCACAGCGCGGCGGCGGCGCCGAAAGCCATCAGGAAGCCGCTGGCCTGGTCGAGGATCTGCATCGGCAGCGCGCGCGGCTTGCCGTCGCCCGCCGCTTCGCCCTCGGCGTGGTTGAAGCCCATTGCCGTCTGCACCAGCGAATCGAAACCGCGCCGGTCGGCCCAGGGCCCTTGCGTGCCGTAGGCGGTCAGCGACACTGCGACGATGCCGGGCCGGCGCGCGGCCAGGGCCTCGGGCGAGAAGCCGAGCGCTGCCAGGCCGCCAGGCCGGTACCCCTGCGAGAACACGTGGGCGTCTTCCACGAGCCGCCACAGCGCTTCGCGCCCGGTCTCGCTGCGCAGGTCGATGTGCGCCGAGCGCTTGCCGCGGCTGGTTTCGGCAATAGCGGCGATGTTGGGGAGGTTCGGTGAGTTGATCAGCATCACGTCCGCGCCGAACGACGCCATCGCCCGCCCACCGACGGGGCCGGCCAGGATGCGCGTGAGGTCGAGCACGCGCAGGCCGGCGAGCGGCCGCTTATCGGTCGCCAGGGGCGGCAGTGCGCGCGGTGGCGCATCGGCGATTCGGGTGATGGTCATCAAGGGTTGCGAGGCCACCGCCCGACCCTGGGGCGTGGCATCCCACTCGGCGAAGCTGCGCAACGCCGTGGCCACCAGTGCGTGGTCGGCCGCGGCCTGCTCGAAGTCCAGCGCCTTCCAACCCAGCAGGGCCTGCTCTGCGTCGGCGCGTGTGGCAGTTGCTGGGTCCAGGCCCAGCAGGCGCAGCGCGCCATCGCGGTGGTGCGGGAAGTTGGTGTGGACACGCACGTAGCCATCGGCGCAGCGGTACAGGCCGGCGAACGGGTCCCACAGCTCGGGCTCCTGGCCGTCGAGCGTGAACCAGCCGGTGCATTCGGCGGCGGCGTGGGCCATGTCCACGGCGACACGCTGGCGCGGAACACCCCACTCATGGCCCAGTTCGCAGGCGGCGAGCGCGGCCGCGGCAATGCTGGCCTGCGCGGCGGTGCCAACGGCGAAGGACGAGGGAAACACCGGGTCGCTGCCCGTCAGCGCGATCCCGGCCAGCGCCTGCGGCGGCAGCCCGCCCAGCGACCAGAGCGCGGTCAGTGCATCGAGTGGATTCATCGTATGGACTCCTCACAGAAAGTTCGCCAACTGAATCGACACGGCGCCTCGTTGGTCGAGTCGAGTTGGCAGATCCAGGCGGGTGGCAGGGTCGGTGCCACGTTGTCCGCAAACGCAGCGGACCGCGGAAAGCAGCATCGCGCGCCATTGGCGATGCCGGGGAGCGCCGTATTCGCACAGGCGTGGGCGTCGCGCGCCCGCTGCAAGCGATCCATCATGCGCCCGCCTTCAGCCCGAAGTACGCAGAGAGCGCCAGGCCGGTCGCCACGATCGTCCAACGCAGCGCCAGCGGCGGAATCCAGCGCGCCAACCGCGCGCCGGTATAGCCCCCCACGATCGCGCCCAGCAGGACCGCACTGCCTTGCGTCCAGGCGATGGACCCGGTGGCGACGAAGAGCATCACCGCGGCACTGGTCACGACGGTAGCCATCGCATTTTTGACGGCGTTGGCCTCCTGGACATCGCGCACACCCAGCAAGGTCAGGATCGCCATCAGCATGATGCCCAGGCCGGCGCCGAAGTAGCCGCCATAGAGTGCGGTCAGGAACTCCGCCCCCGCCGCCACCAGGTGCGGCACCTGACCGCGAGCATGCCGCTCGATGGCCTGGCGCAGCCAGGGCCCCAGGGCGAACAGAACGGTCGCGACGAGGATCAGCCACGGCACCAGACGGCTGAACTGTGCATCTCCGGTGAACACCAACAGTGCGGCGCCCACCAGCGAACCGGCACCGACCACGGGCAGGCTGCGCCGCAACGCGGCGCGGTGGCGCCCGAGTTCGCTGCGATAGCCGAGCAGACTGCTCGCATGCCCCGGCCAGATCGACACCGCGCTGGTGGCGTTGGCCGCCACGGGTGGTACGCCGGCAGCCAGCAGCGCGGGAAAGGTGAAGAATGTGCCGCCGCCGGCCACCGCATTGCAGATGCCGCCGATCATGCCGGCACCGGCCAGCAGCAGGAAGGTTCCGATGTCCATGCCGCTCGCACCTCAGCTCGTCGGCCTGGACAGGGCCAGACGCAGGCCAAACCCCATCAGTGCCAGGCCGGTGAGCGCATCGAGCGAGCGCATCACCGTGGGCCGGCGCAGCCAGCGTGCCAGGGGCCGCGTGGCCAGCACCAGTGCGGCGAACCAGAGCAGTCCCATCGCGGCGTGGATGCCGGCCAACAGCACGCTGAACGCGACCACCGGCACATCGGCGGGAACGAACTGTGGCAGGAGGCTCACGTAGAACACCCCGACCTTGGGATTGAGCAGATTCGTCAGCAGACCGCGCAGGAACCAGCGCTCGCCACGCACGAGCGGCGGATCGTCTGCGGGCAGCGTCGGCCGGCTCTTGAGCGCGCCAGAGATCAGCTTCCAGCCGAGCCAGAGCAGATAGGCCGCGCCCGCGATCTGCAGCAGGGTGTAGGCGAGTCGGGAGACCGCGAGCACCGCGCCGAGCCCGAGGGCCGCGATCAGCCCCCAGATCAGCACGCCGGTCACGATGCCGCCGCCCGCCCTCATCGCCTTGCGCCCCCCTTCCACAGCGGCCGTGCGAAGTACCAGCGCCGTGTCCAGGCCGGGGGTCAAGGTGAGCAGCAGCGCCGTCAGCGTGAAGCCCAGGATCGCAGTCGATGCATCCATTGGGGGATCTCCGTCAGAGCACAGACAAGTCCAGTGACTCGCTGTACGTCGTCGATTCGATGGTCTTGACGATGGCCTGGCCGCAGATCACTGCGCCACGCGCCGCGTCGTAGGTCAGGCTCGGCGCGCCATACAGCTCCCAGCCGCTGTTCAGGGCCGCGGTGACGCGGTGGCAGAACGCCGCGTCGTCGATGCCGGTCAGGTAGCGGTACGCGCGCATGCTCATGCTCCCCGTCGATTCGATGCCGGCATCTGGACGCGCAGCCCCGCTCCGAATGCCTGCAGCAGATGCCAGCCGGTGTCCCAGTCGCCCACGCCGCTGGCGGCATTGATATGCCCGAGGGCGCCGACTTCCAAGCATCCCGCTGCCCAACCCATGGCCATGCGCCGGGCGTGCTCCGGCGAGCCATAGGGGTCGTCGCTGCTGGCGACCACCAGTGCGGGAAACGGCAGGGGTTCGGTCGGTGGCGGGCCGAACTCGCTCGCCTCGCCTGGAAACGCCGGTGCGCCGGGGTCAGGGACGGCAACCAGGAAGGCGCCCCGGACCTGGGCGATCCGATGCTGGATGTCTTCTCCGATTCCCGGCCGCGATGCCCAGTGCGCGACGAGCAGGCACGAAAGGCTGTGTGCGACCAAGACGACGGGCGCACCGCACTCGTCGATAGCCGCATCGAGTGCCTGCAGCCAGTCGGCCAGGTCCGGCCTGTCCCAGTCGGCAGGCTGGAATCGCCGGCCATGCTCCTGGCGCGACGCCCAGCGCGTCTGCCAATGCTCCGGCCCGGAATTGCCGATACCGGGAAGCATCAAGAGGCGAACGGTCTGAAGGTGGCTCATGGTGGCGTGCGCGGATATCCGGGGTGAGGTTGTCTGGCTGGAAACCTTAAGACCGATGCGTCGAATTGCCGAGTGAGAAGGTCTCAGCAAGCGTCGAGAAAAGCTCAATGGTCAGCTGGAATGGCCTTGGCTATCGTCGAAGTGCACTTCCTTCACAACCGACGAAGAAGCCCCCCGAGTTCGCCATGTCCGATATCCCGCTCCTGATTTCCTACGTCCTGGCGGCCTGGCTGTCCATCCTTACGCCCGGCCCGGCCATCCTGCTGGCGATGCGCAATGGCGCTCGCCAGGGCGTGGTCGCGAGCCTGTGGTCGACGCTGGGCAACATGTTGGGGTTGCTCGTGGTTTCCGCGGCGGCCGCGTGGGGCGTCGGCCTGTTCCTGCTTGCATCCGCCCACGCGATGACCGCACTGCGGCTGGCCGGCGCCGCCTACCTGGCGTACCTCGGTCTTCGCCTGCTTGTGCAGGGCAGACACACACGGCCGCCGGACGCCGGTGCCCATGACGCAGGGCCGGTGCAGGCCTTCGCGCTGGCGAAGGAAGGATTCCTGGTGGCGACATCCAATCCGAAGTCGATCCTCTTCTTCACCGCCTTCTTCCCCCAGTTCATCCGGGCCGACCAGGCGCTCATCCCTCAGTTCATGGGCCTGACCGCGATCTTCGTGATCCTCAGCGGCGCCACCTTGACCGGCTATGCCGCCATTGCAAGCCGGGTGCGGGGAGCATTGGGCACTTCCGTCTGGCGCCAGCGCTGCACGCGCTTGGCGGGCATCGGCTTCCTCGGATTCGCCGCATGGATTCTTTTGTGGAGACCGTCGAGCGGCGCCAAGGCCCTGGCCGCGTGATTCATTCCCGGCCACGCGCACGCAACCGAGCACAGGCGGTGCGACCGAACCTGGAGAAGCGATGAACAAATCCTTCCTGCAAGTCGATGTGTTCACGAGCCAGCCGCTCAGGGGCAACCCGGCTGCCGTCGTGTTCGATGCCGACGACCTCGATGCGCGGACCATGCAGCGGATCGCGCGCGAGATGAACCTGTCCGAGACGGTCTTCGTGCTGGCCCCGGAATCGCCCGACACCGACTATCGGGTGCGCATCTTCACGCCCTCCAGCGAGCTGCCGTTCGCGGGGCACCCCACCATCGCCACTGCGAGCGCGGTGCGTGCGCACCGTGGCGATCTGGTCGATGCAAGTCTGCTGCGGCAGGCCTGCGGCATCGGCATCGTGCCTGTCGAAGTCGTTCCGACCGAGGGCTCGCCGATCTACTGGATGACCCAGGCCAGCCCGCAGTTCCGCAACACGGCCATCGGTCCTGGGGAAATGTCGGCCCTGCTGGGCTGCGATGCGAACATGCTGGCCGCGATGCCGGTAGAAGTCGTCTCCACCGGCATCCCGTGGCTGATCGCCGAGCTGCGCAGCGTCGCCGCCCTGGCGTCGCTGCGTCCCAACCTGCCTCGCATCGCCGAACGCTGCCGCGCATCGGGTGCCGTCGGCGTGACCGTCTTTGCCGAGCACGAGGCCGACGCGCCGGTACGCTTGCGCCTGCGCACGTTTGCGCCAGGCGAAGGCGTGGCCGAGGACCCCGTCTGCGGGTCTGGAAACGGGTGTGTCGCGGCATTCCTGGCAAGGCACCGGCACGCATCGGCTCTCCAGGGTGGCTACCTTGCGGAGCAAGGCATCGAGATGGGACGCGATGGCCTGATCCACGTCGAATGGACCCGAAACGGCGACGAATTGACGGTGCGCGTCGGTGGCCAGGCCGTGACCGTCGCCAGCGGCACCCTGCATCTGTAGACGCGGCGGCACGTTCAGCCGCTCGGTCGCCCATGGCTTGCCATGGCACCTGCGCGGCGTCCCCGACGAAGGTCTGCGCTGCGAGGAACGCGGTTGCCCAGGGCTAGGAGTCTGTCGGACTATGGATTTACTCGGGTCGGGATTCTTGGAATCGAGAATTTTTCGGGGGCATTGGCGGGGTAGTCACCAGCGTTTCGCGTCGATAACTAGACCAAGATGTGCCCCGCCTCCCCCATGGCGGCGCTATTGGTGTGTAACGCTTGGTTTTTACGTGAAGCCTGTCACGCTGCCGCCAACACGTGCATCCGCCTCAGATTGAACGCCATCGCCACCAGCTTCCATTCTCCGGCCACTGCCTCCAAGCCGCGCAGAGAGAACTGGCGGAATCCCAAGACCTGTTTGATGATGCCGAACACCGGCTCCACCGTGGATTTGCGCTTGGCGTAGCGGGCCTTCCCTGCCTTCGTTTTGAGTTTCCAGGCCATCTTCTCCACGGGATCGGTGGTTTCCGGTTCCGGGGCATCCGGAGCCAGGCGTTCCGCCAGCGGCACGTGATGGCTGTCCCGTCCCATCGCGATCAGCGGTTCGATCTGCTGTTCGCAGCAGGCGTGCACGTTGCCGGCGCTGAAGTAGCCCGTGTCGGCCAGCAGGGCTTCGGGCTTCCCCAGGCTTCCGGCAGCTTCTCGATCTCGGCCAGCATCGGTTCGACCTGCTGCTTGTCGTTGGTCTGCTGACTGACGGTGGTGGCGACGATCAACATCGTCTCCACATCCACCGCAGCCTGGCTGTTATAGCCCTGGAGGAAACCCGCGTGGCTCGGCATGATGCGGGATTCCTCGTCGGTCAGATTGATCTGGTCGCTGGCCTTCGGCCCGGTTTCCGGCGGCTTCGGCTCCTGCCCACGTGGCTTCTTGCCCGCCTGCCGCTGGCCTTCGCGACGGGCTACCTTGGCTTCATAGTCCTGCTGCGCCCGGGCATCGCGCTCCGCGACCCGCTCCACGATCTTGGCCTTCGCCTCCGCCAGGGCCTTCAGCCGATCCTGCCGCCGCGCCAACTCCTCTGGCAGGTCGATGCCGTCCGGCTCCTCCGCCCCGTCGGCCTCCGCCGCCTTCTGCAACAAGGCCTGCACCTCCTCCCGCAACTGCGCTTCCAACTTCTCGATGTGGCCATGAGACAAGGCCTTGTGCTTGGAGGCGTTGGCCTTAATCTTGGTCCCGTCCAGGGAAATCTGCCCGAGCCTCACCAGCTTCATCGCCTGCGCCAGGCTCAAGACCTGAACGAACAGGTCCTCCAGCTCCCCCAGAAAGGTCTTGCGAAAGTGGGCCAGGGTGTCATGATCGGGATGGGTTTCCGCCGACAGAAAGCGGAAGGCCACCGAATCGTAGGTGGCCCGCTCAATCTTGCGGCTGGAGAACACCCCGGTGGCATAACCATAAACCAGCAGGGCCAGTAGTACCGACGGATGGTGCGCCGCCGACCCGCGCCCCGAGTAGCGGCTCGTCAGTCGACTTAAATCCAGCTGATCGATGACCTCGACGAGGAACCGTGCCAGGTGGTTGGCTGGCAGCCATTCGTCAACCGAGGGCGGTAGCAGATACTGCTGGTGGCGATTGACGGGGATGAAGCGGCTCATCGGGTCTCACCTTGTCGCGATCTATCCGGAATAGGCCGCTATGTTAACGGAAACAGCGGACTTCCGCCCCTCCAATCCGGTTCGAACCAGAACCGGAAAGTCCGACAGACTCCTAGATCGGATCGACGGCGGGACTGTCGTCGCGCGAGAGCATGGCGCGTTCGATGAAGTGCTGCAGCGGTTCCGAGGGCTCACTGTCCGGCCGCAACAAGTAGGTGGTCATGCATGCCGACGGGTCCGACAGGGGCCGCGCAATGACCTCGGGATGACGGCAGACCGAAATCTGCGCCGCCGTGGCGAAACCCAGTCCGTAGCCCGCGGCCACCAGCGTCAGCATCAATTCCAGTGTCGCGACCCGCTCTGCGATCCGGGGCTGGATGGCGGCCGTCCGGAGCAGCCGTTTGATCTGCCGGTACGCACCCTCGCAGGTTTCCGGGTGGCACTTGATCAGGGGATAGCGCAGCAGTTCATCCAGAGGGACCTGCCTGAAGGCCAGCAAAGGATGGCGCGTCGGAATGGCCACCAGGATGGGATCGGACCAGACCGCCTCGCACAGGATGCCCTCTCCAGCCTCGTCAGACTGCGCAAACCCGGCATCGAAAGTGTCGTCGCGCAACCCGCGCACTTGCGATGCGAGCGGCGTCTCGAACAGGCGGATTTCCACATCGGGCTCCTCCTCCCGGCACAGGGCCAGGAGTGCCGCGAGGCGTGTCTGCGCGATACCGTCCGACAGCGCGAGGCGCAGCATGCCGCGATAGCCCGTGGCGGCGGCCCGGACGTTGGTTCGTGCCTGTTCCAGCACCGCGAACACGCGGCGGGCATCTTCCAGCAGGACCTGGCCCGCCCAGGTGAGCTGGGTGCCGCGCCGATTGCGCTCGAACAGCGTGGCGCCGAGGTCAGACTCCAGCTCCCGGATGGTGCGCGACAGCGGAGACTGCTCGATATGGAGCCGCACCGCCGCACGCGTGAAGTGCAGTTCCTCGGCCACTGCCACGAAACAGCGCAGGTGTCGCAGCTCCATCGCGCCACCTACGCGTACATGAGGCCGGGAGCTTGATTCACGCGAGCGGCTCCTCGGGCGCCGTGCCAGACAGCAGCGCCGTGATCGGCAAGGGTTGGAACAAGAGCTCGCGGCCGAGGACCTTCAGGCCGCCAGGACCGCTTTCGAGCAATCGGCGCTCTTCGCGCGCGACGAACAGTTCGGTGCGATAGCCATCGCATTCGGGAAGTCGCTGTAGCAGGTCGCGGATCGCGTCGCCCGCCCAGGGCGTTTCGCTGTCGAACTGACCCAGCAGCCGGCTATGCCGGGAAATCACGAGGCGGTAGGCATTCATGGCCGGACGCTCCCGGCCATAGCGTGGATGGCCATTTCCTCCCAGCCCAGGCGCCGGGTGCGGGTCAGTTGCTCGGCGGTTTCGCCGCAGGCGCGCTCGACGGCCTGAGGCATCTCTATGCCAAGCAGGCAATGGCCGGTCAGGCGCGCGGCGAAGTAGTCGCCGGCCCCTTTC
This sequence comes from Methylococcus sp. ANG, assembly GCF_040730495.1. NCBI lineage: Bacteria > Pseudomonadati > Pseudomonadota > Gammaproteobacteria > Methylococcales > Methylococcaceae > Methylococcus > Methylococcus sp. ANG. The sequence continues at coordinate 1,285,905 of NZ_CP160399.1, forward strand.
ACCACGCAGGGCACGCGGGGATGCTCGAAGAGGCGCGATACCCCCTCTCGCGTCTCCAGCAGCGTCTGGACGACGGCGCTTTCAGGATCATCCTGGACACTGGTCACCACCACCCATTGGGTGGGGCCGCGCAACAGCGCACGGGCAGCCTCGCGGCAATCCGCCAGACCCTGCAGCGTTCTGCCGGTGACCTGTTCCAGCTCGAACCGATTGGGGACGAGGCCGTGGGCTTCTGGAATCAGCAGCGTGCGCCAGGCCTCGGCCATGCCAGCCGCCGCATACACGCCTTGGTCGTAGTCGCCAATGACCGGATCCAGGTGCAGGCGCAGTTGCGGGTGGCGCTCGCGCATCGTCGACCACCAGGATGCGAGGATCCGTGCCTGCGACGGCGCGCCGAGGAAGCCGACCTGCACAACGCGAGCGCACGCGGGGATGCCGCGCGCCTCCAGGTCATCCAACCAGCCAGCGAACCACGCGTCGGGCACCGCACCGCCATGGACCGAGGGATAGTGCGGGGTGTTGCTGAGCAGCGCGGTCGGCACCGCGGTCGTAAGCAGCCCGCAGGCTTCCAACGCGGGAATCGCCGCGTTGTTGCCGACCCGCCCGTAGACCACCTGGGACTGGATGCTGATGACATCGATGGGCACAGGTTGGGTCACCGTCATTCAGGACGCCCCCCCGTGTCCTGCTGCCGGTCCAGCCACGCGCCGATCGTGCGGTGGGCCGCAGCCTTCAGCGTTGCCCCATGCCGCTCGGCATCCGCGCGCAGCGTGCGCGGATCGACGCCGGCCTGGCCCAGCTCGCAGCAATGGCCGACCAGCCAGCGTTCGATTCGGCTGGCATCGGCTTCCAGGTGGAACTGCAGACCCAGCACCCGGTTGCCGACCGCGTAGGCCTGCTGCACGCAGCTTTCGGTGCTCGCCAGCAGTTCACTGCCCTCAGGCAGCTCGAAGCGGTCGCCGTGCCAATGCAGCACCGGCACGCCGGCCAGCGGTGCCAGCACCGAGCGGCGGCCCGCATCCGTCAGCGTCAGCGCGCCGAAGCCGATCTCCTTGAAGCCCATGGGGGCGACGGCGGCGCCGAGCAGGCGCGCGATCAATTGCGCGCCCAAACAAATGCCGAGCAGCGGCCGGCCGCTGGCCAAGCGCCGTTCGAGCAGACGCAGTTCGTCGGCAAGAAAGGGATAGGCCCGCTCGTCGAAGGCGCCGATCGGCCCACCCAGTGCAATGAGAAGATCGCTTGCCGCGGCCTCCTCACCGGCCAGGTCGTCCGTCGTGGGGTCGAGGTAGCGCACGTCGAATCCACGCTCGCGCAGCAGCGGTTCGAGCGTGCCGAGGTCTTCGAAATGGATGTGGCGCAGGGCCAGGGCGGTCTTCATGCGGTCTGCTCCGATGCGGTCGATGTCGCAGCCCGGTCGTCGTCGGGCCAGTAATGGCTGTCCGGCGTCGCGCGAGCGCCAAAGATGGCCTGGCCGACGCGCACGACGGTGGCGCCTTCCTCGATGGCCAGCTCGAAGTCGCCGGACATCCCCATCGACAGTTCGTCCATGCCGATGCCCGCCGGCGCCTCCTGGCGCAGCCGATCACGCAGTTCGCGCAACAGCACGAAGCAGGGACGGACCCGCGCCGGATCGGCCGACAGCAGCGCCAGTGTCATCAGGCCTCGCACGCGCAGGGTGGAGAAGCCCGGCAGCGCCCGGACGAAGCCGGCCACCTCGGAAGGCGGCAAGCCGAACTTGCTGGCCTCGCCCGAGGTGTTGACCTGCACGAACACATCCAGTGCGCGCCCTTCGGCTTGCAGGCGACGGTCCAGCGCCTCCGCCACACGCAGGCTGTCCAGGGCCTGGAACTCGCTGGCGAAGCGTGCCACGACCTTGGCCTTGTTGGTCTGCAGGTGGCCGATGACCGACCAGCGCAGGTCGGCGAGATCCACCATCGCTTCGGCCTTGCGCTGCGCCTCCTGCACCTTGTTCTCACCCAGGTCGCGGCAGCCGGCGGCGTAAGCCAGACGGATGCGCTCCTCCGGCACGGTCTTGCTGACCGGCAGCAGGCGCACATCGGACGGATCGCGTCCCGCGCGGGAGCAGGCATCGGCGATGCGCCGATGCACCGCCGCCAGATTGCGCCGAAAGTCCTCGACGCTGTGTGCGGTGGGCCAGGGATGCGTCTGCGCGTTCATGGACAAGGGGTTCTCCGTGCTGCTAACATTGTCATAGGACAAAATATACATTGTCACGGGACAAACGGGAATGGCAGAAAAGACCGCATCGGACATCTTTGAGCGCATTCGCCGCGAGGCACATGCGGGCCAGCTTGCCGCGGGCCAGACACTGCCGTCCGTGCGCGAGATGGCCGATCAACTGGGCGTCAACCGCAACACGGTCGCCGCCGCGTACCGGAAGCTGGTGGCCGCAGGCATTGCCGAGACGCTGGGGCGCAACGGAACGGTGATCCGGCCAGCGGCGCGTCTCGGTGAGCAGGAGGGCCTGCAGCCCGGCTCGGCGCTGGCGGATCTGGCCAGCGGCAATCCGGACCCGGCCTGGCTGCCCGATCCATTGCAGGCGCTGGCAGCCAGCGGCTACCGGCCCGCGCTGTATGGCCAGCCTGTACTCGACCCAGCACTCGAACGGCTGGCGCGGCAGTGGTTCGGAGCGGATCTCCGGGAGGGTGACGGTCTGGTGCTGGCGCATGGTGCGGTCGATGCGATCGAGCGTCTGTTGGCTGCCTACCTCGTCGCCGGCGACAAGGTGGCGGTGGAGGACCCGTGCTTCCTCGGCAGCCTCAACATCCTGCACAGCACGGGCCTGGCAGCGGTGCCCGTGGCCATGGATGCGCACGGCATGCGCCCGCAGGCGCTGGAAGCGGCGCTGGCCAATGGCGCCCAGGCGGTGCTGTGCACACCAAGGGCGCAAAACCCCACCGGCTGCGGCCTGAGCGAGCAGCGCGCCCGCGAACTGCGCCGCGTGCTCGCCCGCCATCCGCACGTGCTGGTGATCGAGGACGACCACTTCGCCTTGCTGGCCGAGACGCCGTACTTCTCTATCGCGCCCGCGGCCACCACGCGGCGGGCGCTGGTGCGCTCCGTGTCCAAGGGCTTCGGCCCGGACCTGCGGCTGGCCTTCATCGCTACCGATGCGGGGACCGCCGCAAGGCTCGGCATGCGACTGGCTCCCGGCACGACCTGGGTCAGCCACCTGCTGCAGGCGGCCGTGCGCGGCCTGCTCGGATCCGACGCGGCCACGGCGCGCCTGCATGCGGCCAAGACCGCCTACGCCATGCGTCGCAAGGCCCTGATCGATGCACTCGGCGCCGTGGGCATCGCCGCCAGGCAGCCCTGCGACGGGTTCAATGTGTGGATTCCGTTGCCGGAAGACCGTGACGTTCACCGCACCGCGCAAAGCCTCGCACGCTGCGGCTGGGCCGTGCGAACCGGCGATGCCTTCGCGATCGCGCCCGCGGCCCCCGCGCTGCGAGTCACGGTCTCGACGCTCGAACCCGGGGACGCGGCGCGCTTTGCCGCGCAACTGCGCGACTGTCTGGGGCGTGTATGAAGCCAGTCTGCATGGCATCGTGCCTGTCCTCTCGCGGGTCCGTCTGCGTACCGGTCCATGGCGCGCTACGGCGCCTGCAAGGCGGAGGCGACGCGAGCGGGCCACGGGCGCCGTTCCAACAAGCCGGTCTCCCGTTCCCGCAGCGTCCGGCCGACCTGGCTCGCCTCGGTCACGGACGCGCGAAAGTCCCGGATCAGTTGTCGCGTCACCGGCCCCACGGGCCATTCGGTGGTCGCCGCATCCTCGACCAGCGCCACCACCGGCTGCAGTTCGACCGAGGTGCCGGCGGTGAATACCTCGGAGGCGGCGCGCAGTTCGTCCAGCGTCACGGTCCGCTCCTCGACCCGCAGCCCGCGCTGGCGCGCCAGTCCCATCACGTGCCGCTTGGTGATGCCGTCGAGGAAGCAGGTCGGCAATGGGGTCACCAGCACCCCGTCATGGACCATCAACAGGTTGGTTGCCGTGGTCTCGGCGACCCGGCCTTCGCTGTCGAGCAGCAGTGCGTCGTCGCAGCCCGCCGCTGCGGCGGCATGGCGCGCAAGGGTACCGATCATGTACAGCCCCGAGCACTTGGCCGCGGTGGGTGCGGTGTCAGGACGGGGACGCCGCCAACTCGCCAGCTGCAGCCGGATGCCTTCCTCGGCGCGGCCCTGGGACGCCGCCGTGGGCCAGTCCCAGGCCGCGATCGCCACGTGGATGCGGGCGCGCGGCGAAGCGATGGAAACACTCTCCGCGCCGCGCCAGGCCACCGGGCGGATGTAGGCGTCGTCGAGCTGGTTGGCCCACAGCACCGCCTCGATGGCCTGTGTCAGTTCGCCTTGCGACCACGGCAGGTGGTAGTCCAGCAGCGCGGCGGACTGCTGGAAGCGTTCCAGGTGAGGCGCATTGAGGAAGACATGACCGCCATAGGCGCGCATGCCCTCGAAGACGGCCCCGCCCATATGCAGCGCATGCGTGAGCACGTGCAGGCGCGCCTCGCGCCAGGGCAGCAGCTCGCCATCGAGCCAGATCAGGCCATCGCGATCGTCAAGGGAATTGAGCATGGTGCGCACCGCTGTACAGGTTGTGGATGGCGTCAGTGTGCGGCCGGTTCGCCGTCGGCACGAGTGAGCAAATCTCAGACGATGCTGAGTTTTGGTCCTCGTGTCGGCGAGCGTGGAGACGACGATTTCCGGTTTAATGAGTCCATGAACGACCAATGACTTCCAGGAGGGTGAATCCCCCATGCGCATCCCTGTCCCGTTGAATGCCTTGCGCGCCTTCGAGGCTGCGGCGCGCCATCTCTCGATCAAGGACGCGGCCCTGGAACTGGCGGTCACCCCCTCGGCGGTCAGCCACCAGTTGCGCACGCTGGAGGACATGCTCGGCGTCGAACTGCTGCGCCGCATCGGTACGCGGCTGGAATTGACCAGCGCCGGCCGCCGGCTGGCACCTAGCCTCAACGAGGGTTTCGCCCTGATCGCCGAGGGCGTGAGCAGCTTGCGCGAGGAGCGGCGCGACGGGCCCCTGCGCGTGAACATGCTGCCGACCTTCGCGACCAACTGGCTGTCGCCCCGCCTGAGCCTGTATCCGTTCGAGCGGCGCGGCTTCTCGCTGGACATCTCCACCACGCAGGACGACGTGGATCTGGCCGCCGGCGTGGCCGATGCCGGCATCTGGTATGGCGACGGCCAGTGGGCCGGCCTGCAGGCCGACCTGTTGTTCGAGGCCACCATCGATCTGTACGCGCGCCCGGGCTTTGCCACCGGCTCGCGCCGGGAACGCCTCAAGCAGGTCGCGCGCGCCAACCTGTTCGTGTCGCGGCATTGCCTCAGCTGGCGGCGCTGGATGGACAGCCTGCCCGGTGGACCGTTCGAGCCGGCTGTCGTAACCCGCGTGGACTCGGGCGGCCTGACGATGCAGGCGGCCGCCGATGGGGCCGGCGTGTCGATCGCCGTCTGCGAACTGGCCGAGAGTGCCGTCCGGCTCGGACGCCTGGCCTCGGTCTTCGACCACCCTGTGAGCGCGGGCGTCGGCTTCTGGCTCGTCTATCCCGAGGCGCTATCCGAAGATCGACGGCTGGATAACCTGCGCGGCTGGCTGCGCGAGCAATGTCAGTCGGAAAGCGGAACTCGGAACCCAGAAGCGCGGACAGCATAGACACGTATGAGTAACGCATATCCAAAAGACCAGAAAGCACCGCCGGATGACGATGTGACGCTTCGACGGCTCGTTGTCCATGACGCCGTTGCACTTGCCTCCCTGCTGGCCGCCTATGGCGACGAGATGCGCCACGGGCAAGGCGCCGGGGCGAATGCACTGGCCCGTGCCAATGCCTTGATCGCCGATCCGGTCGCGGAAGTGCTGGGTGGCTTTCTCGGCGGCGAACTCGTCGCCTTCGCAGTGTTCTTCGATCTGCCCGAGGCGATCTCCGGAGGGCGGTCGGGCCAGCTCGACGACCTGTACGTCCTGCCCGCCGCGCGCGGGAAACGACTCGCTCAGCGGCTCATCGCGGCCATCGCCGATACCGGTCGATCGCGCGCCTGGATCCATCTGCGCTGGCTGGTCCCCGAGGACAACCCCGATGCCATCCGGGCCTATGCGCGCTTCGCCGAACCCGCCGGCTGGAAGAGCTACGTGCTTTGGCTGGCCGGTAGCGAGCGGTGGTAAAGCCATGAACAACCTGCAGCAGGTCGATTGGTCGCGTCTTCCGCAGCCGGAGGACGATGGCGGCGCCCGCCACCTCGCGGGCATGCGCCTGCCCACGCTTGAACTGGCATCGACGGATGGTGGCCGTGTCGATCCTTCGCGCCTGCGCGGACGCACGGTGCTTTATCTCTTCCCGATGACGGGCCGGCCAGATGTCGCACTGCCTCCAGGCTGGGACGAGATTCCAGGAGCACGGGGCTGCACCCCGCAATCCTGTGCCTTCAGGGATCATTTCGCCGAACTGAAGTCCTTGGGCGTCGCCCAGTTGTTCGGCGTGTCCACGCAGGACACCACGTACCAATGCGAGGCGGTGGCGCGCCTGCACCTGCCTTTCCCGTTGCTGTCCGACCATCGTCTTTCATTCGCAACCGCGCTCAGTCTGCCGGTCTTCGAGGTGCAAGGCCTGGCGCTGCTCAAGCGGCTGACCCTGATTGCGCACGATGGCGTGATCGAGCATGTGTTCTATCCGGTGTTCCCGCCGGACCGGAATGCCGACGATGTCATCGAGTGGCTCAAAGGCCATCATGCCAATCAATCCGGCAAACCATGAATATCGGATCGTTCGGCGGTTCCTGGAGTGAATTTCCCGACATGCAAGACATTGCCAGCTTCCACCGCTGGGTTCACCCGGTGAACAGGGCCGAGCGCTATCTGGTGCTGCCCGACGGATGCCGAGACGTACTGTGCATCCGCCATGCGGATGGCTTGGTTCAGATCGTGTCAACCGGGTTTGATGTTCGGCCTCGGCTGGTCGATCTGCTCCCCGGCACCACTATCACAGGCTATAGGTTGCGCCCGGGCGCGGGCGTGAGCGCGCCTGCCATGCAGGCGATTGCCGCAGACCATGATCGAATCGGGGAAATTCTCGACGAGCAGTGCGAAGCCTGGACGCATCTGGACGAGGCCATCCTGGCGCTCAGTTTTCCGGGTGCAACGGTTGGCGCCGCCTGCCGCAGCATTGGCATTTCCATCCGAACGATGCAAAGAGTCTTTCTGGGCAGAAGACTCCCACCGCCGGACTACTGGCGGCTCTTGGGACGAGCGCGCCGGGCAACCGGACTGCTTTCGTCGGGTGAACCTCTTGCCGAAATAGCCAGCATATGTGGCTTCAGCGACCAAGCCCACATGACCCGCGAACTTGTCCGCTGGTTCGGCCATTCTCCGGCGCAGTTGCGCAGGCAAGCCGACGTCCTTGAGCGCCTGCGTCAACCCGGGCTGGGCAACTGGGCGGGCGAACAAATCTCCACCAGATAACCGTTGATATCGGTGACGTAACACGTCGTCTGCCCCCAAGGTTCACTTCTAACCTCCTGCACAGGTTGTGCGCCGGCGGCTACGGCACGCGTATAGGCCGCATATACGTCTTCCGTTTCAAAGGCGATCTCGAATACCGGGGTTTCGGGTGCGGGCTTGCCGGGTGTCTTGCCCAGAGTTCGCATCAATTTGACGGAAGAAAAAGCCAGCTTGGTTGCCCCCGTGACGAGTTCACCATAGTCCCCCGACTCGTGCAGAAAACCCCGCTCCATGGCAAAAGCACGTTCGTAAAAGGCCAGCGAGGCGGCCACGTCTTCGACGTAGAGAATCGTGTATCTGAAAATCATCTCAGCTCTCCAAGTTAGATGGAGAAATGGATTCTGGGCCAGGCTTCATCCCCTGTATTGAATGATCGCGACAGGTGCATGTCAGTGAGCACCTGTCAGGCGACACCGTAAATTGACCCCCTAGCGACACGAGGAATTAACCCCCCTCGTTCGCAAGGAGGCCATCGTTGGAAACGAAGCACATCGAGGTGAATCCTGTACGCCGTCTGGTTTGCGGAGTGCGGGAGATGTTGGAGCCGGAGGCGGTCACGACGATCGTTCGGTTGGGGCAATCGGGCTGGGGCGCGAAGCGGATCGCGAGGACGTTGGGCATCGCACGCAACACGGTGCGGCGCTATCTGAACGCGGGCGGGCCGGTGCCCTACTGCCAGCCGCAGCGCGACAGCGTGCTGGGCGGTCATGAGGCGTGGCTGCGGGAGCGTTTCCTGCAGCACCGGGGCAACTGCGACGTGGTGCGTCAGCAGTTGAGCAAGGAGCTCGGGATCGACACGAGCCTGCGCACGGTCGAGCGCGCGTGCCGTGGGTTCCGCCAGGAGCTTGAAGCCAGTCGCCGCGCGACGATCCGCTTCGAGACCGCGCCGGGCGAGCAGATGCAGATCGACTTCGGCCAGACGCGGGTGCTGATCGGCGGCGAGCCGGTGCGGGTGTTCCTGTTCGTGGCGACGCTGGGTTACTCGCGCCGGGGATTTGCGTGCGCGTTCCGGCACGAGCGCCAGAGCGCGTGGTTCGCCGGGATCGAGGCGGCGTTTGCGCATTTCGGCGGACGGCCGCAGACGCTGCTCATCGACAACGCCAAGGCGCTGGTCGACAAGCACGACACACAGACGCGCCAGGTTCGGCTCAACAGCCGCTTCGAGGCGTTCTGCCGGCACTGGGACATCGTTGCCCGGGCGTGCGCACCGTTTCGCGCCCGCACCAAGGGCAAGACCGAGAACGGCGTGGGCTACGTGAAGAAGAACGCCATCGCCGGTCATGCCTTCGAGAGCTGGGCGGCGATGGAGGCGCACCTGGCGCGCTGGCAGCGCGAGGTGGCCGATGTGCGCATCCACGGCACGACGGGCGTCACGCCCGCTGATCGCTTCGATCTGGAGCGCGATCACCTGCGTCCGGTCGACGGGATCGCTCCCTTCCTGCAGGTGCGCGAACTCGTGCGCCGGGTCAATGCCGAGGGCTGCATCGAGCTCGACACCAACGCCTACAGCGTGCCGTGGCGCTTGATTGGCGAGACCGTCACGGTCGTCGTCAGCGCCGACACCGTGGCGGTCGAGTACGCCGGCGAGGAAGTGGCTCGCCACGCGGAGCTCTCGGGCAGTCGGGGGCGCAGCATCGAGCGCCGCCATCTGCTGGGTGGATCGCCGCCGCCGGCCGAGATCGAGGCGCCGCCGCCCGCCGATGCGTTGCTGCGCCCGCTGGCCGAGTACGAAGCACTCGTCGGAGGAGGCTGGTGATGCTCGAACCCGAACGACTCGACGAACTGCTCACCCGGCTGCGGCTCACGGCGATCCGCGACCAGCTCGACAGTCTGCTCGACGAAGCCAGCCGGGCGCAGATGACGCTGCGCGAAGCGCTGCTATTCCTGGCCGAGCGCGAGGTCGCCCGGCGCGACACCCGGCGCATCCAGATGGGCATGAAGCTCGCCCGCTTCCCGTGCGTGCGCACGCTCGAAGGCTTCGACTTCGACGCACAGCCCTCGATCGATCCGGGACAGATCCGGGATCTGTCCACCTGTCGCTGGATCGGCCACGGCCAGGCCCTGCTGCTGCTCGGTCCGCCCGGCGTGGGCAAGACGCACCTGGCGGTCGCACTCGGGCGCGAAGCGGTGGATCGCGGCTATACGGTGCTCTTCACGTCGGCGGCGGCACTGATGGCCGGGCTCACGAAGGCGCACGCCGACGGGCGGCTCGAGGAGAAGCTGCTGCAGCTCTCGAAGCCCAAGCTGCTGATCATCGACGAGCTCGGGTACCTGCCCCTCGAGCCAGCGGCGGCGCATCTGTTCTTCCAGCTCGTGTCGCGACGCTACGAGCGGGCCAGCATGCTGATCACCAGCAACCGGCCGGTTGGCGAGTGGGGGCAGGTGTTCGGCGACGCCGTCGCCGCCGCCGCCATCCTCGATCGGCTGCTGCATCACAGCCAGGTCATCACGATACGGGGCGACAGTTACCGGCTGCGCGAAAAGCGCCGCAGCGGCCTTCTGCAGAAGGCCGCTGCCCCCACCCCGATCACGTCGGAGAGTTGATTAACCCAGGGGGTCAATTCCAGATGTCGTCAGGGGGTTAAATCTTCGTGTCGCTTGACACCAGGCCGGCGAGCGTCCGCGGTGGGCGATGCGAAGCGGACTGGATCGGTCAACGCGGCGAACCACGTTGCAGTCTTGAAGACCGAGACTGCCAGGGCATGCCGCTGACGACTGTCAGCAACGCATGGCGTGAGGATGGGCGCGAGGCATGGCTGCCGTCGCAGGGAAAACCGAATCGCGGACGGCCCGCTTTAGGGCAGGCCCGCGTCACGGGACAAGGCAAGGACCAGGGCGCCGAAGGCCACGCGGGCCTTCGGCTGGAGAGGAAGGAGAACCACCTGTGGGCTGCGTCAGCGCAGGCCGTCGTCAAAGCCGTTCGCTGCGTCAGCAATCGCACCCGGCCCGTTTCGTGGCTGGGGCCGGAAACCTCTGGCGTGCATCCACACACAAAGGGAGCCCGTTGTTCCGCCGGCGGGCACCGGCACGGAATACCCTCGGCCCAAGGGGCCTCCTCACGGCTCGCGCGGCGGCAAGGCGTCAGGAAGCCCCTCGTGGCCGAGGCAAGGCACACCGATCAAGGGAATGGCGGCGGGCGCGATTCGTGGAGCAATGACCTTCTCGCCCCGTCGCCCGATGGTGGGCAGACGGGGCGCGCGCACCGTTGCAGAAGGAGACGCGCGCTTTGGAGTCCCGCGCGGTGCGGGACGTTTGCCTCGCCGCCAGTGAAGGGCCAGCGCGGCAGGGGGAAGCGAGGATCAGGACGCCTTGGAGGCAGCGCGCCGCTTGCGCGGTGCGCTGCGCCGGCCCGTCGGGGACTCGATCGGCAACGTGCCCTTGCAGTCCGGGTAGCGCGAGCAGGACCAGAACGCGCCGCTTTTGCCCGTGCGCTGCTGCATCGGTGCGCCGCACTGCGGGCAGGCCGGCGCCGGCGGCAGCTTGAGCGAGTGCGTTGCGCCGCGGTACTGCTGCACGAGCTGGCCGATCCACACGGACTGCTTCTCGATGAAGGTGTCCAGCGCCATCTGGCCGGCCTCGATCATGTCGAGCGCCTGCTCCCACACCGCCGTGGTGCCGGGGTCGGCGATGGCCGAGGGCACCGCGTCGATGAGCGTGAATGCCGCGTCGGAAGAGCGGACGGCGCGGCCTTTCTTGACCAGGTAGCCGCGACCGATCAGACCGTTGATGATGTTGGCGCGTGTCGCCTCGGTGCCGATGCCGGTGGTATCTCGCAGCTTCTGTTTCAGCCGCGGGTCGGTCACGAGCTTGGCGACGGTCTTCATGGCCTTGATCAGCTCGCCCTGCGTGTAGGGTTTGGGCGGCAGCGTCTTCAGCGCCTTGAGATCCACCTTTCCGACCGGGCAGGACAGGCCCGCATGCAGGGCGGGCAGCACCTGGCTGCGCTGCGCATCCTCGCCATCGGCATCGTCCGGCCCCGGCGTCGCCAGCACCTCACGCCAGCCGGTGACGGCGATCTGCTTGCCCACGGCCGCCAGCGACTGACTGCCGCACGAGAACCGCGCCACCGTCCGGTCGAACTCATGGTGCGGGAGGAACTGCGCGAGGTAATGGTCGCGGATCAGCCGGTAGACGGCCAGTTCCTTCTCGTTCATGGCCGACAGGTTGGCGGGCTCCAGCGTCGGGATGATGCCGTGGTGAGCCGATACCTTGCCGTCGCTCCACGCACGCGAACGCTGTTGGCGATCCAGGCGCTCGATCAGCGGCCGCAGGCTGGGGTCGGTCTTGACCAGGCTGTCGAGTACGGTCGGCACCTCGGCCAGCATGCTCTCGGGCAGGTAGCCCGAATCGGAGCGCGGGTACGTTGTCGCCTTGTGCGTCTCGTACAGCGCCTGGGCAATGTCCAGCGTCTCCTGCACGTCGAGGCCCAACTGCTTGGAGCACACCTCCTGCAGCGTGCCCAGGTCGAACGGCAGCGGCGGTGCCTCGCGCACGCGCTCGGTGTCCACTGACACGACCTGCGCATCGCGTGCGGCGCGAATGCAATCCGCAGCCTGCTGCGCCACCGGCTGCTGAAGGCAGCGACCCGCTGCATCCGTGCTGCCTTCGGGCGGTATCCAGCTCGCGGTGAAGGACCGACCGGCATGGGATAGCAGCACGTCCACGGCCCAATACGGCACAGAGACGAAGCGCGCGATCTCGCGATCACGGTCCACCACCAACTTCAGCGTCGGCGTCTGCACGCGCCCCACCGACAGCACGCCGGTGTAGCCGGCCTGCCGACCTAGAAGCGTAAACAGCCGGCTCAGGTTCATGCCGATCAGCCAGTCGGCACGCGAGCGGGCCAGGGCCGAGTAGTACAGCGGCAGCGTCTCGGCGGACGGCTTGAGCGCACCCAGCGCCTTGCGGATGGACGCATCGTTGAGCGCCGACAGCCACAGACGCTGAATCGGCCCGCAGTAGCCGCATAGCTCGATGATCTCACGGGCGATCATCTCGCCCTCGCGGTCGGCGTCGGTCGCAATCACCAGCTCGCCCGCCTTGGCGACGAGCTGCTGCACGACCTTGAATTGCGCCGCGGTCGCCGCCTTGGGCTCGACACGCCAACGCTCAGGAAGAATGGGCAGTTGCTCGATGACCCAGCGCTTGTATTGCTCACCGTAGCCTTCGGGTGGAACCGCCTCCACCAGATGACCGATGCACCAGGTCACGACGACACCCGCGCCGCTGTAGCAGCCATTACCGCGTTGACTGGCACCCAGCACACGGGCGATGTCCTTGCCCTGGGACGGCTTCTCGCACAGGAACACGCGCATGAAGCCTCCTTGGAAATGTGCGGTTCATCGGATGGGCGTCAGCTTGGCGTGGTCAGGAGATGCCGGCAGCAAGGAAGCCGATTGGCGCAGACACCGCTTTGTGATCGGCAGGCGGTTCGTTGCCGCAGCGGTGTGCATAGATCGTAGGAGCTGGCACAGCAAGAGCGTCGTTTCGGGAGGGCGGCTGGAACTCCGTGGACGACCTTGGAGCTATCCCCTGGGGATAGCTCGCTGGTGCATCGCGGGCGTATGACGGTTGCTACAGCCGCCCTCGGGGGAACGGCGATGGGCGAATTACTGTCCGCCGGCCGGCTTGGCGCTGAGCGCCACCGACTCGATGCGGTACGGCAGGATGCCCACGCGCCGCGCCTCGACCTTGAACGTCACGCGCTCGTTCTCGTCGGCGTCCTCCCATTCGTCGCGCACGGTGCGGCCCTCGACCAGCACCCGCATACCTTTCTGGTACAGCGTCTTCCAGTGCTCGGCGTCGCGGTGCCACAGCTCCACGGGCGCCCAGAAGCCGCCGCGATCTTCGTACTCGCCGTCCTTCTTCGGGATCGGGTTGTCGAAGTAGACGTTCAGGCGAAGCAGCCGGCGCGGCTCGTCGTTGCCGTTCGGAAATTCGCGGTAGTCCGGCGCAGAACCGATGTTGCCCTCGCCGACGAAGTGCGTGCTCATGGTGACTCCTTGGTGGTGGGTGGAACGGACGCGGTATGCCCGTGGACGCGCCGCAGGTAAGCCGCTTCGGCCTGCGCGGCCTTGTTGGCGCATTCCAGGGCTTGGCGAGCGATGCTGTGGGTCAGACTGATCTGCATGTTCAGCACGATGCGCTGCAGTTCGATCGCGTACAGCTCGTCGATCAGCGAGGCCGGCGTCGCGGGGTTGGCCAGCAGGGCCTCCCACAACGCCACGCCCATGGAGGAACGGTCGAGGTTGCGCCAGCGCAGGAAGGTCGTCCCTGCGCCAGTGGCCTGCTGGGCCAGTTGCACGTCGAGCAGACTGAATGGATAGGCGCGCGCCTGGGGCAGCACGCGCCGCTGCGCCAGGCCAATCACGTCGTCGCGCAGCGCTGCGCACTGGCTGGCCCAGGTCTCCAGACTCCCCTTACCCTTAAAAGGCTGTAAAAGGCCTTTTAGGTAGCCTGCGTGTTCCAGCCGCTGGAAGTCCGCCTGTTCCAGCGCCACGAAGCGCGTGGAGTGGCTGATAGGGGGCGATGCTGTCATGCGCCAGCACCCTCATCGCCCGCCGCACCATCGGCTGCGCCACCCGTGGAAGCCTGCGCATCGGGCACGATGGCAGGCGCAGCAGGCGGCGTGCCGGGCTTGTTCGTCCGCCGCGCGATGGGTGGCGCGAAGCGCGAGCGGCGCGTGCCTTCCAGCACGTCCTGCGGCAACTCGCCGAACTTCTCCAGCGCCGCGCGCGCCGCCGCGTTCTTCGCCGCGAAGTCGTCGCGCGTCGTGCCCGAGTAGCGGTACTGCTGGGCCAGCGAGAACAGGCTGCGCAGCGCGTGTGCGCCCTCATTGAGCCAGCGCTCCAAGGTGCTGCGGTCGATCAGCGCCGTGTGGTGCGCCAGGATGAGCTTGCGTGCCAAGTCGTCGTAGTCGGCCAGCAGATACACCGCCATGAAGCCGAGCTGTGCATTCACGAACAGCGGCAGCTTCACCGGCTGCACATTCATGTTCTCGCCCAGCGACAGCGCCGGTGGCACGTCGGCCAGGGCCTGATCCACCTGTTCGCGCAGGGTCTCCAGGCGGGTCTTGGTGTCGGCGAGCTTGTCCTCGATCCGCAACATCCACCAGTCCGAGTACGGGTCGTCCTGCTCCGCGCCGCGCTTCATCTTGTTCATGGCGCCGATGAAACCGTTGAGACCGATGATGCCGGGACGCCCCTCGGTCGGTGCACGGCCGTGCCAGATGCGCGAGGCGTGGTGCGTGTGCAGCGTCAGCGACATCGCGCTGCGCAGCGATCCGAGATTCAGTTGCAGGGGTTCTGTGCGTTCGTTGGCCATGGGAGCGACTCGCGGTGAATTGGCGAGTCGCCAGCATCGGCATCGGCCGGAAGGCTGTCAGTCAACAAACCGCAGCCCATGCGCGCCCGGTTTGTTCCGCGCGGAAGGCTGTGTGTGCCGGCTATCCCCTGGGGATAGCTCGGCGGATGTGTTCGCGGCTCGCGCGGAGGTGAGACCGCGTTGCGGGGCTATGCTTCGCGAGGTCTGTACCAGGCGGCCCGTTGCCCCTCCACCTCACGGTAGCGAAGCTCGAACAGGCGGCACTCATGCACCACCTGCCGCCAACTGCTGCAGCCGTACTTGGTCGGCCCTGAAATATTCATTTCAAGCCTGAGAGAGCCTGCCAGCGCCAAAGGTCAGCCGGTTGGCCAGGGTTGATCGGCCATCAGCAGCCCAAGAGCGCATGCCCATCACAGCGGCCAGCCAAGAACGCCCCTGCGTGCTGGCCTGCTGCAGGCACAACAAAATGGTTGTGAGGAAGGTAACCCCCTTCCTGGCGATCATGCGCAGCAGCCACTTGATGTTGTAGCCGGCCGCGCACAGCACCGCGTGCAGGCGGTCGCCCTGTTCGCCCTTGAGGTGGCAGCGACCCATGCGGTGATCGGCCTTGAGGTGCCCGATGATGGGTTCAATAGCCTGGCGCCGCCTGAGCAGCTTTCTTTCCTGCTCACTGATCCGCTTGGCCTTGCCCCGGTGCACGATGTGCACATCCGGGTTGTCCGCATCCACCCCCCGGTAGCCCAGATCAACGAACGCTGTCGCTGGTTTTGCATCGCTGTCCTGCATCAGGATCGTGGCCTGCTCCAGTTGCTCTGTGAGGGTGTGACCATCGTACGGGTTGCCGTGGAAGGCCCGGGCGCCCACGATCAGGTTGCCTTTGAGCGTGCTGGCAATGCCCACCTTCACGCCGAACTCGTAGGGCTGCTTGGCCTTGCCTTTGCTGATGCAGTCCACCTCCGGGGCATGCCAGGCGTACAGCTTGGGCTGTCCATCCACCGCCTTGCGCTGGCCGCTCTGGGCCACGATGCGCGCGGCCTTGCTCAATGTCTGGGCGAGCGCTTGGCGCACGGCTTGCCCGATGGCGCTGGCCCCAGTGGCGATCTTCCTCTCGATCTCGCGCTGCAGCCGCCCGACGATGGTGCGCTGGCGCTTGATGGCGCGGCGCATGCGCTTGAACTGGCGCGCGTGGGCATAGCGCCCGGCCTTGCGGCCCAGCTCCTTGCCTTCCTTGGCAAAGGTCTGCTTCAAGTCGATGCCGGCACCCTTGGCTGCTTCGACCAGCTTGACCCTGGCTGTCTCCAGCAGGCGGCTGTCGGTGGGGTGCGCAATCGCCTTGTGCTGCACCGTGCTGTCCACGATCACGCGGGTCAGCTCCTGCGGCTTGATCAGCTTGATCTCAAGCGCCACGTTGATCGTCTGTGCCAGAAGTTCTTCCACGCCTTCTTCGCCGAGCAACTGGCGGAACTTGACCAGGGTGGTGGCGTCGCAGGGACGCTGGTGTTCAAAGTACGCCTGGCCTGAGAAGAACTGCCAGGTCGGCGTCTCGCCCCAGCGCTCAACGACACCTTCATCGGACTCGTTGAACGCGTGCTTGAGGTACAGCAGCGAGACCATGATGCGCAGCGCCACGCGCGGGCGCCCGGCCTTGCTGGCCGCAGCCTGGCGCTGGGGCTTCTCGCCGAACAAATCCAGATCGGGCATGGCCTGCCCGGCGTGGGCCTTGCGCACCAGCAGGTGGGCCACCCGCGCCTCGATCTCCTGCCAGGGCATGCGCGAAGACAGCACCGCCAGCGGATGGCGCAGATCGATCATCTGGTCGATGCGCGAGCGGAAGAAATCGTCGGTGGCGGGGCAGGTGAACATCACGGCACGAAACTCCCAGAAATCAAGGCGGATGCGCTATCAGAACGGGAGAAATTATACGCCGGAATGAAGAAAATATACAGCAAAATCAATGGCTTACGAATAAATCAGGGGCGACTACTTGGCTGGAAGCTGCTCGGGATGCCGGTCCGCGATCCAGCGGCCAGCGGCGGCGATGGGTGTCCAGCCCTCGACGGCCAACTGCGCGGCGGCCTCGCGCAGCGCGCGGACGATGCCGGCGGCCGGCCAGTCCACCGTGCCGTCCGGCGCGATGCCATTGACCACCAGGTCGTGGAACACATCCGACTGGACGAACTCCGCTGCCAGGCGCCGCGCCTGATCCATGTGCTCAGCCCAGCCGCGCAGCTGCTCGAAGTGTTGATCGATGCGCGTGTAGGCGGAACCGAGTTCGTCCTGTGCAGCGCGGCACCCGTCCACGGTCCATAGATCGTGCTGGTCGATGAAGTGGTGCACCAGGGTGTTGCGCAGCGATACCAGGTCTTTGAGGTCGGCCTGGGTCTTGGCGTAGCCCTGCGCAGACAGGCTCAGTTGCACGCGCGTGCGAAAGGAAATCACGTCGCCGGGGAGATCGTCGTCGTGTTCCTCGCCACCATTTCCATCGGTGACGACATACGAGCCAAACAGTTGTCCGACCAACGTGCCCAGGGTCTTGGTCGCGGCATCTTCGATCCGCGCTGCGCGAACGGCCTCCAGCGAATGCGCCGGGCCCGAAATCTCGTGGTGCGCCACGATGGCTTTCATGAGGCGCTCGTATTGTTGGAGGCGCAACAGGCATCTGCCCAGCAAGCGCTGAACGTCTCGCTGCAGTGGTTGCAGTGCGTTTGTGGCGGGGGAAGTCGTCATGTCCATCGTCGGCCGGGCTCGTGCGTGGCTGTCCTCATCTGATTCACAGGCGACAGTTTCGCCGGTGGTTCGGCGGGCGGCAATCGAACACGGCGGAAGGGTGTTTGTTCCAGCTATCCCCTGGGGATAGTCAACATCAGCGATCACGCAAGGCTTCTCGGAGCTCTGCCAGGTAGGCACGTGCCACCTCGGGGTCTGTGGCACGGGATGCCGGCGGTGACGATGGCGCAGGTGACGGGGGCGCTGGCGGCGTCGATGCACCTTCTCCGGCCCAGGCCTTGAACTCCCCGCGGATCGCCTTCTGGATGATGCCGAACAGGTAGCCGGCCGGGTTGCGTACCGCGCTGTTGCGGCAGCGTGCCGCCCACTCGTCGAGAACGGCCTGCCGCTGCGCCTCGTCCACCTGCTGCAGCGCCACGAGCGCGCCGGCCTGCTGCTCGTCCTTCAAGCGCAGGAAACGCTCGGGCAGCCGCAGGTTCTGCAAGGCCCTCGCGCGCGGTACTGTACGTACTTCATTTATACGATCATTACGTACTGTACGGTCCTCCTTCGGAATCCGAAGAGAGCCGTCCGGCGCGGGTTTCGGCCCTGCTTCGGATTCCGAAGACGGGCGTGCGCCATTCCGAAGCAGGGCTTCCTGGCCTTCTTCGGATTCGTGGTCCGCACCCTCCTGTGGATAACCTAGCGTCGTCCAGCCATGCCGCGCCATGCGCTGCGCGAGCACCTGCAAGCGGGTCGGCAGCGTGCGGCCGCTGAGCAGCGGGTCTTCGGCAATCTCCTTGAGCGTGTTCATGCCCACGATCTGCACCGCCTTGGCGGCATGGGTCAGCGCCTGGCTGACCAGGCCGAGGTAGTCGGCATCGAGCTGCATCGCCTCGAAAGGTGACAGCGGTTCGTCGTGCAGCACGTAGAGATTGCCTTGAATGCGGCCGGTCTTCGGATCGCGCCGCCGCCGCACCAGGCTGAGCCAGCGCGTCAGCCGCAGCAGCGTCAAGGCGCGCGCCACGGTCTCGTGCGAGGCCTGCGCTGCACAGGGCATCGAGGCCAGGTAAGGGCGCAATTGGTCGTAGGTGGGAAAGGCGGTCACGCCGTCTTCGTTGAGCTGCAGGCGGAACACCTGCCAGGCGTTGCGCTCCAGCGGCGTCAGGCGCCGGTCGAGGAACAGCCTGCGCGGCACGCTCTCATGGCGGTTGCCGCTGTAGAGGAAACCGTCGGCGGCCGGCGCCGTTCCCTGCGCTGGCTGCAGGTGCTGCAGGGCCTCGTCGAAGAGCGCGGACAGCGCAACGGGGCCTTCGCGCCGTGGTGCGCCGCCCGTGGTCATGGCCTACACCAGCCCCTGGTCGATCCAGTTCCGTATCGCCGCCCACACCACCGACATCGGCAGGCTCAACGCCTCGGCCAGGTCCATGGTCAGCGCCAGCATCGCCATGTCGTCGGACAGGGCGATATGGCGCTCGGTGACGCCGGCCTTCCAGCGCTCCCACAAGGTCACGTCCTGTGCCTCGTCGAGCACCGGATGCCGGCCCTTGCGCTTGGGCAGCCCAAGGATGTCGCGGCGCAGCGCCACTTCCTGATGCGTGAGGCCGTAGAACTTGCTGACCATCTCCGTGCTCGCTCCCAGGCGCAGCATGCGGTCCACCGTGGCGATCTCCCGCTCCACGTCGTGCATCTGGCTCAGCAGCCGCTTCAACACATCCCGGTTCACCGACACCGAACACCACGATACCGTGGCATTCACCAGCATGCTCACGAGTTCGGGGTGCTTCAGCGCATCCAGCTCTTCCTCGCCGAAGCCCATGGCCTTGCAGCGGCGCAACTGGCCGTTGCGCAAGTCATGCAGGGCCTGAGCGATCACGGCTTGGTTGAGTGGGTGCGGTGCCGACATGCGGAAGCCTCCTGCGCTCAGGAATCCTGGCTCGCTACGCCGGCTTCCAGATCCAGCAGCCGGCGCGCCAGGCGCAGCAGACGGAACAGCTTCACCAGCGCAGCATCGCTCAGGCGTGTGGCCGAGCCGCCATGGCCATGCAGCAGCGCAGCCAGCTCGTCGGCCAGCCGCGCGCGGTCCACTCCGTTCGCGGAGGGCGGCGCCGCACTCAGCACATGCAGCAGGGTCAGCACCGCCCGCGCGAACGCCGGCAGCGCCTTCGCCTGGCCCACAACCGGCGCCGCGCAGACGAAGCCGATGCCGCCGACGCTGGCCTCGATGTGGTCGGCGACCGCCGCTTCCTCGCCGATTTCGCGCGCGAACTGCGCGATGTGCACACGCAGGCGATCCGGCACGTCCAAGCTCGGCTCGATGTACCAGACGTCCGAGATGGGATAGAGCCCGCCCGCCTGCACGGGGATCGCACGCAGCGCATCGGCCTCGAAGTCGGGCAGCTTGTCGCCGAGCTGGTCGGCGACCATCCGCTGGATGGACTGCAGGCGCTCGGTGGTCGGTGCCGGTGTCACGATGTGCCCTTGCAGGCGCTCGTCGCGTTGTCCGTGCTGGTCCTGCGGCGCTTCGGGCGATGCAGGCGGTGGCGCTGCTGACGCCGCAGGCGAGACCGGCGTGGTGTCGCGCGGACCGGACGACACGGGTGGCTGCTGAGGCGCGGAGACCGGTGCGGAAGGAGCAGCAGGCACGACAGGCGCCGGTTCGCTGGTCAGCGCACGCTGGCGGCTTTCGCTGTCGTCGATCTCCAGCGCCAGCGTGTCGTAGTCCGCCTCCAGCAGCTCGGCCATCTGGCCCACCAGTTCGTCCTGCACCCGCTGTGGCGAGAAGTCGTCCGGTTGTGTGTCGAACTGCGTCAGCACGTCCTGAAACAAGGTGGCGAAGTCCACGGCCACGGTGCGGCCCAGCGCACGCCGCTCCCAGGTGCGCTCGCACGCCTTGCGCAGCACCGCGAGCCGGTCCACCTGATGCCGGCCCAGTCCGCCGTACAACAGCGTCGGGATCGCCGGCAGCAGGTAGCGCACCGCATCGTTCATGCGGCTGATGTGCGACTGCGGCACCGGATAACCGTCGGCAGTCAGCCGCCGCGCGAGTTCGCTCTGCGACAGTGCCTGGCCGCTTTCCTGCTCGTAGAACTCGCGCGCCTTCTCGATGCCCAAGGCCCGCTCGATGAAGGTCAGCCCGCCGCGCAGCTCGTTCTCGGCCAGATGCCCGGTCAGCGCCACGATTTCGCCGCGCGCCGGCCACGGGCGGAACAGGCACGCAATGCGGAAGAAGCGTTCCTCCTTGGTCTCGCTCCACAACTCGCGCAGGATCGCCAGCCGCGTGTTGCCGCCGTTGCGAATGATGTAGTGCGCCTCGCCCGGCCTGCGCGTGATCGCGGGGGGCGCGTCCAGCCCGCGTTCGCGGATGGACGCCTTGATCTCCGCATAGGCCGGGTTGCGCGTTACGCGCGGGTCGTGGTCGTAGGGCCGCAACTGGTCCAGCGTCACCACCATCGGCGTGTCGGCGATGGGGTCGCTCAAGGTCGCGGCCGAAGGGCCGCTGCGCTCGAAGCCGGTGGCCAGCAGCTTGGCAGCCATGTCCTGCGGCGTCAGCTCAGCCACGGCCGTTCTCCTGCGCTTCCCGGTCGGCGCGGCGAAGCTGCGCGCGGGCATTGCGGTCGGCACGGTGGTCGCTCGCAGTCGAGCTGGTGTAGATCGACGCGCAGCCTGGTTTCGTGAATTTCAGGTGCCCACCGGACGTGCGCACCACGCGCCAGCCTTCGCCCAGCGCGAACTCGATCAGCGCGCGCAGCCGTTCACGGCCGCGCGCCAGTTCATGCGCGCTCGCCATGGCCGCCCCCTCCCGCATCGGCCCGGCCGGTGACCAGCGCGAAGCGCTCCCGCCACGCGGGGAACAGCTCACCGGCCAGCGTGCGCATGGTCTCCAGCGCCGCGGGCGCCGTGCGCCCAGTCGGCTGCCGGTACTCCACCCGGTGCACCGGCAATCCTCGTGTCGCAGCGCGCGGATAGGCTTCGATGGCCGGCACGTCGGTGCCCAACACCTGCACGCCGGCCTGTTCCTGGAACACCTGTCGCAGCGCCTGCTGGACCAGCCGCGCGTTCGACGACACCGGATGCACACGGTTGATGAGCAGGCGCAGCGGTGGCGGCTCGATGCCCAGGTGCCGATACGGCGCGATGTCCTCGATCAGTTGCAGCGTGCCGCGCCGCAGCTCGCGCGCCGCGAGGATTTCCGGCGTCACGGGCGACAGCGCCAGGTCGGACGCCAGCACCGCCATCTCCAGCAGCACGCTGCGCGCGCCCTGGGTGTCGATCAGCAGCAAGTCGTAGTGCGTGCGGAAGACGGGAAGCAAATGGCGCAGTCGCAGGCGCCCATCCGGAGCGTGCAGCAGCAGCGTGTTCAGTTCGCCGCGGTCGTCGTTGGAGAGCACCAGGTCCAGGCCCGCGATCGCGGTGCGCGACACCAGTTGCTCGATGCGCCGCTCGTTGAAGGCCAGCATCTCGTAGATGCCGCCGGGCGCGCGAACGTCCAGCGTGAAGTAGCTCGACAGCGTGGGCTGCACGTCCAGGTCCAGTAGCAGCACGCGCAGCCCGGCATCGGCGATGAAGCCGCCCAGGTTGGCCGCCGTCGTGGTCTTGCCCACGCCGCCCTTGGTCGAAATGATGGACACCACCTGCATGAGCTTCTCCTCGTCGAATGGCATGAACCGAGAAGAAGCGTCAGGCGCGTTCTTTGAGGCGATCGGCGATCCACTGTTCGATCTCCACCGAGTCCCAGCCCACCGCGCGCACGCCCAGGCGCAGCGCCTTGGGGAACTTGCCTTCCTTGATCAGGCTGTAGATGTGCGCGCGCTTGAAGCCGGTCTTGGCTTCGACCTCGGCGCGGCGCAGGATGCGGTGCTCGGTCGGTGCCGCCGTGGCGGTGGTCTGCGAAGACATGAGGGTCACTCCTTAACGCTCAGTGGCGCTGATTGGCGTGACTCGAATTAAGAACGCCGCGTTGAAGAAAGACACCGCAAATGCGGTGTCCGCGACCGCAGATACGGTCTGGCATCGCTCAGGAAGTTGTGCTCTGCAGATTGCGCCGAGCCAGTGCGAACTTGGCCTGCAGGGTGCGCTCGGTGATGCCCATCGCGTTGCCGTGGTGCGCCACCATCGCGCTGATGATGGCCTCCTGCGTCAGGAAGCTGGAATACGGCATGCCGCTGGGCGACTTGCCCAGCAGCAGCGTCAGTAACCCGCCAACGATGTTCAGGTAGGTCGATTCGCTGCGCGGCCCCGGCGTGTTCGCACGCTCCGCGTCGGCCGCGCAGGCGGCGTGCGTTCTGAGCAGCGCCTCATGCTCGGCGCGCAGCGTCTCGTGCACGCCCAAGTGTTCCGCCAGCCGCGCCTTGATCGCTTCCCGCTCGGCCAGCAGTGCGCCCACTGTGTCCAGGCTGATCGCCGGATGAAGCGCACGCTCGATCTCATCGAACAGAAACGCCGGTCTCTCGCCGGGGTAGTGGTGCGCCATCCAGGCTTTCAGATCGACGTGCCGCACCGTCAGCGACGGGTCGTCCATCGCGAGGCTCTGCGTGTCCCGCACCAAGCCATCCTTGCCATACCGCATCTCGCCGTGAGCCAGCGCATCGAAGATCCTTTCGGCGTTCAACCGCAGCATCGGCCAGCGCGGAAACTCCGTTGCCTCCGGCAGAGGCCGCTGTTCCAAGGTCGCCAGGATGCGCCGCTCGAAGCGCAGCAATCCGCTCCAGCGGATTGCCGCCTCGATCGGGCGGTAGTAGGTCTTGGCACCATCGGCCAGGCTGCTCGACTTCGGCATATCGCGCGCCTCCATTCGTCATCGCACCGAGTCCAAGCACGCGCGCCCGCCGTACCGGCGGCGTGCGTGGCTGGCCAGGAATCTCTGGGCGAAACGGGCAGGTGGCGAAGCGGCGAAGACCGTGGCATCGGTGATGCCACCGGTTCCGGTGCGAGATGTGCGCCTTGCCGCGCATGGCGCCATCACTCACAGTTCGCAAGCCGCGAAACATGCTGACACCAGCACCATTCGCGGGCGCCATGCCTGACCCGGATACCCAGGCCAAAGTCTTTGCAGGGGAAAAGGCCCGGTAAAGCGCGATCAGCTCAACACGCCAGAGCCGATGCGCATACGGCAAGCAATGTTGCGCCGCGCGTCTTCGCTGTGACGCGCCACGATGGGCATGCGAATTTCAGCGCAGGATGCCAACCGCAAGCGCGGGCAACGCCTGAGTGCACCGCGGCAATGGAATCCCGCTATGACAAAACAGGTCTGGCGCTTTGACCAAAATGGAATCGGCCAACCCGCCTGAAGCAGCCTCATGCGAGCCGTTGCGTATCCAACGGCATATGGCCGACACGCTGCGCACGGTCGATGAAGTGGCGCAGCGGCTCTGCCATCGCGGCCTCGGGATGTAGCAGGTAGGTCGTCAGCGCTGCCGAGTCTTCATCCAGCGGCCGGACGATCACGTCCGCCTGCCGGCGTGCCGCCACATGCGCCGCGCTGGAAAATCCCACGCCATAGCCGGCCGCCACCAGGGCCAGCATCAGCGAGTGGGTCGTCACGTACTCGGCCACGACCGGCGGTGTCTCCACCCGGCGCAGCAGGCGCTCGCATTGCCGGCTGCACTCCTCACACATCTGCGGGTGGCACAGCACCAGCGGGTAGCTCATCACCTCTTCCAGCGGCACCCGTTTGTGCGCCAGCAAGGGGTGCCGCGCGGGTATGGCCACCACCAGCGGGTCTTGCCACACCGGCGTGGCGACCAGCCTGGCGCCCATCTCGCCGGCCATCGCAAAGGCCGCGTCGTACAGGTCGTCGCCCAGCCCGCCCACCACCTGCGACAGCGGCGCCTCGAACAGCCGGATGCCCACTTCCGGCGCCTCCTCCCGGCACAGCGCGAGCAGCGCCGACAGCCGGGCCCGCCCGACGCAGCCGGCCAGGGCGATGCGCAGGGTGTCCCGGTGTCCCGCCGCCACCGCCCGCGCCTTGGTCTGGGCTTGCTCAAAAGTCAGCAGCACGCGCCGGGCCTCCTCTAGGAACACCTGCCCGGCCGGGGTCAGGCGCACCCCGGGCGTGCGCTCCAGCAGCGTCACGCCCAGGTCCGCCTCCAGTTGGCGGATCGTGCGCGACAAGGGTGACTGCTCCACATGCAGTCGTCGCGCCGCCCGGCCAAAGTGCAACTCCTCAGCCACGGCGATGAAGCAGCGAAGATGGCGTAAGTTCATGTGCTCGGCACACCGGCTGATTTACCAGCCTTGCGGACGCAGCATCGTCTTCGCGGCCCTGGTTCGCAGGAACGCCTGCGTCATATTGCTTGGCCGCCCGCCCTGGCATGGCAGCAGCAAACACTGGCCATCAGCATTCAGTGTCCGGCTGTGTGCGCCGGCCAGCTCCGCGCGTGTCGGCGACGGGCCTTCTCCCGACAGACATGAGTGCTTCGACGCGATTCAATCGAAGGAGGTGCGTTCTGCCGTGCAGACTTCTACCTGTAGTTTGGAACTGTCAGGTTTCCGGGGGAACGTCACAATTCCAAAACCCTGAATAGTACGGGCAATCGAGGGGGCTTTAAGCCGCCGAAGGTCTATGAAGCGCTGGGCACGTCATCAACACTTGCCCGCTGCCTTCAGCAGCGCATTGCACGACCTACCAGCCGCAGGATTGCTGCCCTTACCGACCTCGGAGCAGATCGCATCGGACACGGCGCGTCCGAGCAGTGACACCGAGCCAGTGACGTAGCAGGAGTATTGCTTGCCGGTGTTCGTCTTGACCGTGTAGCTCGCTTTTACACCGTCATCTACGCGATCAGCGATGGTGAACGAGCCTTTGGCCAAGCCGAGGGCCTGGGCAGTGTTTCGCTCGATGGCGTCATCGCTGACCGCAAACGAGGCGCAGCCAGAGGACAGGACAACGAATGCGGCCACCGAGGCCAGCGCAAGAGTCTTCTTCATGGGAGAGTCCCTTTTTCAGGGTTGTTGATATGCACGAGGAATGTCCCAGAGCTGCTGTGATCATTCAACCCTACCGCGGTAGGGTTTCGCTCGATGGAGTCGATACTCCATAATTTCTGATCTTCAAGTTGGGAGAATGTGCACAGAAGAACTGGCGCCGCCAGCGCGGCTTCAGTGACGTGGCCAAGGTGACTACCGGGGTCAGATTCAAAGATGCTATCGAGGTGAACACAGACGATCGGGCCGCCGCTTGATCAACTTCCTGAACACCAGATTTGACAATGGCTCATCATTCGAAAGAAGACATGGGGGAAACAGAATGCGTTCGCATGCTCTGGCTGACGAGCGAATGCCCACCCGCAGCAAGTTGTCCGCTCTCTGGGCGAGCGTGATGTTCTGCTACGTGTACGGCGACTACTTCGAACTCTATGTTCCCGGCAAGCTGCAGGAGATGCTGGAGGGCAAGATGGCGCTGGGGACCGTCACGCAGGGAATGCTGTTCGGCACGGCGAGCCTGATGGCCGTGCCCGGCCTCATGATCTTTCTCTCGCTCGTCTTGCCGGCCATGGCCGCCCGCTGGCTCAACATTGGTGCCGGCCTGTTCTATGCCGCCATCATGCTGCTGATCCTTCTCGGCGGCGCTTGGGCTTTCTACATGCTCTTTGCCGCGATCGAGATTGCGCTCACCTTGCTCGTGGTCGGATATGCGTGGCGTTGGCCGCGCACGCCGGAGCCATCGGCCTGATGCGCCGCTGCAGGCGGCCGTCGCCGGGCGCGAATCGCAGATTGCAGCAAGATCCATTTCCTCGCGGGCATTTCATCAACACGGACGAGAGTCGCATGATGACCCATCGCAAGATCAGCAGATTGGCCGGCCTGTTGTACCTCGTCGTGGTTGTCACGGGCATGTTCAGCCTTGCTTATGTCCCTTCGCAGATCAATGTCGCGGACGATTTCCAGGCAACGGCGCGCAACATCGTTTCGTCCGAACCGTTGTTCCGTTATGGCATTGCCAGTTTCATGGTCATGCAGGTCGCCTTTCTGTTGTTGCCGCTGGCGCTCTTTCAACTCTTTCGTGATGTCGACCGCTCCGCGGCAGCGCTCATGGTGACCTTCGCGGTCGTGAGCGTGCCGATCGGACTGGCCAGCCTGGCGAACCGGCTCGACGCGCTGTCGCTGCTGACCAATCCCTATTTCGGCCAGGCCCTCGCGCCCGCGCCCTTGCAGGCCGCCGCGAAGGCGTCTCTCGGTGCTTACGGCACGGGCCTGCTCATCACCAAGCTGTTCTGGGGACTCTGGCTGCTCCCGTTAGGCTACCTGGTCGTGAAGTCCGGCTTCCTGCCGAAGCTCCTTGGCGTATTCCTGATGCTGGGTTTCCTTGGCTACATGGTCAACGTATTCGGGGAACTTCTCGTTCCGAACTACACCCTGACGCTGGTTTCGAACTATGCGGGCCTGCCCGCCGCCATCGGCGAGATCGGCACCTGTTTGTGGCTTCTGCTGGTGGGCGCCCGCGAACCGGATCGCAGTACGGCCCGGTAGCGCGTCTCGTACACGCTGATCTTCATCTATCGGTTTAGTGAGCCATGAGTAGCATCGATATGGAATATAGAGTTGGGCTGCCCGCATGATTACGCCACGCTGGTTGCCGATGCTTTTTGCCGGGGCACTCCTGTTGCCTGGAGAGGCTTTTGCCTTTGGCGTGGTTCTGCAATACGAAGGCGAGGTCGATGACCGGGTTGCTTACTTTGCCGATGTCAGAACGATTTTGAATCGGACGCCGCCAGATCAGGTCATGGGCCCGACAGAAATCAGGGAAATCGCTGTTACGGCCGTATATGAGAACGCAAACAAGCCTGAGTTCGTGCATATGAAATTGCAGTTCCAGTGTTCGAACGCCTTTTCGATGGACATGGCCAGCCGCAAGATCACCGAAAACAAGAACAAGGTCCGGCCTGATAATGTCGTTACCTTTCGCATCGGACCGGGCAGTTACAAGCTAAGGCGTTCCGATCTGAAAACCGAAGCCGTGGCTGCCAGCGACTGGAAAACCTCCAGCGCGCCGATGCTCTCGAAAGCCGGGACGATTGCCTGCAACGACATCGAATTCGATAAGGCCTTGCACGCCGCCATCAAGGGCGGCACCTTCGATTTCGAGGGCTTTGGCAAGCGCATCGGCAAGCTGGGTCTGCCGGAAGATATGCTGCTCATCGGCGCAACTTTGCCGTCTGAATTCCTGGACTTCGCCTGGGATAGCTTCTGGTGGGACAAGGTTCTTGCCAAGAAACGTCCCGACCCGAGCGGTAAATGGGCTCAGACGCTTTCTGAAGCCGACAGGCAGGCGGCGATCGAAAAGCTCAAGCGGAAACAGCAGGAACTGGAGTCCGGCACTGCATCGATTCGAGCCGGTCTGCTGGAGAGCATCAAGAAGACCAATGCGGAAATGAAGGCCGATCTCGAAGTCGCCAAGAACGCCGGCAAACATCCGGATGGCTCGAAAATGAACAAGCACGAGGCCAAACTGGCGGCGGTCTTTATCGGCCAGCCCGAACAGAAAGTCGTCGACATCATGGGCAACCCCGATGATTTCAACCAGACCGCCGACGCGCGCTTCCTGCGCTACAGCGCCTGGTGGGAACAGCAGGGTGTCACGGTTTACGGTGCGCAGGGCGTCATCGGCGGGGACCCAGGCGGTTATGCCGAATGCTTCGCCGAATTCAGCGTGCGGCCCGACGCCAGTGGCGAATGGCGGGTGGACGATATCGTCGTCCGTGGAGACTACGAGGGAACGGGGTCGCGCGAAATCCGGCTCGTTTGCGACGACGCCATCAGGCCCAAGCGCTGATACAACCCAACACCATGCGATACCGGATGCAGTGACCATCCTTGCTTGTCACTGCAGTTTCGAACAATAAAAGGCAACTGGAAAATGATGAAAACAGTGATTTTGGCCACCACGCTCATGGTTGCGACCGTCCCCTGCCACGCTAAGACTGAAGCCCAGGGGGAATCTTTCGATGTGTTGGGCTCCGTGATGGAGACCAACGTGAAGGAAATCAATGCAGCGAACATCATGACTTCCAACAAGGAAGAGGCGATCCGATACCGCGAAAAGGTCATCGCCGGGTGGTGGGAATTCATGCAGGTCAACTCGAAAGCCAAGCCGGGCGAGTACTGCGCGGCGACGTTTCTGCGCGCCAAACTCGCCAAGCGCGCCAAAGGCGAGCGCGAGGACGGCTTTTCCGACGGCATGGCGGTCACCCTGTTCGGCCCCGGGGGGAATTATCGAGGCGCGCTGCTCGGGTTCTCGCCACTGGGCAAGGACCACGCCTTCCCGAAATTGAAGAACCGGCAGCCGGTCAAGGTCACCTTGAAACAAGGCGATGTGGCCCCGGTGACGCTAAATGCGATCTACATGGAAGTGAGCCCTACCGCGCCGCCGCTGATCGTCTTTGCCGTGCCGAGCATCGAGGCGCTGATGGGCGGCATGGAAGACACCTGGCGTTTTGAGGTCGTCTACGAGGGCAAGTCGATTGCCGACATTGAGTGGCACGACGGACTCAAGGCACGCGATGAACTGAAGCAGTGTTTGGCTGGTAAGTCCTTCGATGACAAAAGGCATTTACGATTCTGACCATTGCGATGATGCCGCCCAGTGAACATTCCGCCGTGGTTGTGGATGACCATCCACTGGTCGCGCGCGGCATCGCGGACTTTCTGCGCACGCATGGCGGGTTTGCGCGCACTGATGCGATTTGCCGGGCTGACGACCTCTGGGCGCACATCGGGCAATTCGGAGCGCCGACACTGGCTATGATCGATTTCTGGCTGCCGGAGGGTACGGCGTTGCCGATGCTGGCACGGTTTCGGGACGAATATCCAGCAACTCGACTGCTGGTAATCAGCGGGGACGGCGATCCTGTGATCCGTCACAAGGTACGCCGGTTGGCCGTCGATGGTTTTGTGCTGAAGCACGCCGACCCCGCAGTTTTTGTGCTGGCCGTCGCTGCGGTACTGCGCGGCGATGCATGGTTCGACGACACTTCGGTTGTCGCCCAGGCGACCGACGAAGCGCGCAGTCTGCCTTTGAGCCCCGCCGAGTTGGGCTTGACGCCACGCCAGGGGGAGGTCCTCGCCCTGATGCTCAAGGGCCTGCCCAACAAGCGGGTTGCGCAACAGCTCTCGCTGACCGAACAAACCGTCAAGGAGCATGTGAGCGGTATCCTGGAACGGCTGGGAGCACGCAGTCGCGTCGAGTTGATCACGCGGCTGCGGGGAAAGCGGATCGATGTCTGAGCGGGTCGAGGAGCGGCCGGCCGAAGCAGGCAAGGAGCTCGGCTACGCCGACATCAGCCCGGCCGGCCGGGTGGGGCTGTTTGACGTGGCTTTCGCCCGGATCAACTACGGCTTCGGGGCGATGGTCGTTGTCAGCCTGCCCTTCATCGCCTGGTATATCCACCTCGGTCAGAACCCACTCGGGCTTGTGTTGTGGGCGGCCTGGTATTTCGTCGGGCTGCTGGTGGTTCGCTGGCAGTATCGGCGCTACCACCGCGAGCGCGCCGAAGGCGAGCCCGCGGCGATCCTGCGCCGCTGGTCGCCGCGGATTCACGGCATGGCGCTGGTTTACGGCAGCAGCATGGCCGTTCCGCCGTTACTGACGGCCCACCACGCCACGTTCGAATTTCAACTGCTCTATCTGGTGACGATCGCGGCCATCGTCGCTGGCAATTCCGTGCATTCATCGCCGGTGCTGTCGGTGTTCCGCTGCTTTTTCCTGACCGGCTGGGGAAGCGTGACGCTGCTGGTGCCATACAGCTTTCCGGGTTACTGGTATTACGTGATGCCGCTGACCCTGATCTATATCCGCACGATGCTCAAGCATTCGGCGATCTCGCATCGCTTCTTCGTGCAAAACATCGCGCTGAAGGAAGAAGGCGCGCGACTGGCCGAGAACTTCCGCCGGGCCAAGGAAGAGGCGGAAAAGGCGCTGTATGACAAGAACCTGTTCCTGACCACGGCCAGCCACGACCTGCGCCAGCCGGTGCATGCCATGGGCTTCCTGGTCGAATCGATTTCGCGAAGCAATCGCGACCCGGCGCTCGACGCCGCCCTGGCGGACCTGCGGGAAAGCGTGCGTTCGGCCACGCAGATGTTCAACGCCCTGCTCGACCTGTCCCGGATCGAGAGCGGCCGGGTGCAGATCAAGACCGAAGCCGTCGATCTGGCCGCGGTGATCGCCAACGTCGCGACCATCTTTCGCGAGGAGGCGCGCAATCGCGGCCTGGAATTGCGCGTGCATCTGCCGGCGGAGGGGGCGATGGCCGTCGCCGATGGGACGCTGCTGCGCCAGTCGCTGAGCAACCTGCTGCACAACGCCCTGCGCTACACGCGCCAAGGAGGCATCCTGCTGGCCGTTCGTCGACGGGGCGGCGGCTGGCGATGCGAAGTCTGGGATACCGGTATCGGAATCGCCACGCGCGACGGTGCCGACATCTTTTCGCCCTTTTTCCGCAACGAGCACGCCTGGGATATCGACAGTGCCGGCCACGGGCTGGGGCTGGCCGTCGTCGCCCGCTGCTGCGCCATGATGGGCGCGAAGCACGGATTCCGCTCCCGCGAGGGCAAGGGTTCGTGTTTCTGGATTCGTCTCGATGCGGCGAAGAAAGTGGGGCATCCCGCCCTCGCTGGGCTGACCGCCTCGACCTTGCCCCAGGCGGTGCCGCATTGGTCGGGCGCTTGCCTCGTGGTCGATGACGATCCTTTGGTGCGCAGCGCCTGGCAAACCTTGATGCAATCCTGGGGTCTGCAGGTCGCCTGCGCCGAATCGGGCGGGCAGGCTTTGCGCCTCCTCGAATCCGGCTTCAAACCGGATGTCGTGTTCTGCGACCAGCGGCTGCGCTCGGGCGAGAGCGGTTTCGAGCTGTTGTGCGAATTGCTTGAACGCCTGCCCGATGCGAGCGGGGCCATGATCAGCGGCGAACTGGATTCCCCGGAATTGGCGGAGGCGGAAGAGCAAGGCTATCTCGTGCTGCGCAAACCGGTGGAGCCAACGGAGCTGCAGGCCGTGCTTGGCCACTGGCTCTTGTCGTCTGAGGGTGGGGAGCCTGATTTCCATCAATTCACTTAATGAGCGCAATGTAGAGATGGATCACTGGAACGCGTCGACCGGCCGACAACAACAGGAACAGAGAGGCCGCCATGGAGCTGAGACTATTGCGTTACTTCGTGGCGGTGGCCGAGGAATTGCACTTCGGCCGCGCCGCCGAGCGGCTGAACATCGAGCAGTCACCGCTTTCGCGTGCGATGCGCAACCTGGAGAGCCAGCTTGGCGTGCAGTTGTTCGACCGGAGCACACGCCTGACGCGGCTGACCTGGGCCGGCCAGGTGTTCCTCGTCGAATGCCGGCGTGTGCAGGCCACCGTGGAGCAGGCAGTCAAGAGCGCCAAGGCGGCGGCACAGGGCTACCAGGGCCATCTGCGCATCGCAATCTGCGACAGCCTGGCGCAGCCCCGTATCGCCACCTTGCTGGCACGCAGCCGCGAGGATGAGCCCGAGCTGGAGATTCGCGTCTTCGAGCTGCCGTTCGCGCAGCAGCTCAAGATGCTGCACAACGATCTGCTGGACATCGGCTTTGCGTTGTCAAACGCGGTGCATGATGGCCTCGTCGCCGAGCCGGTGTGGACCGATCCGCTGTCGGTGATCGTGCCCACACGCCATCCCTTGCTGGCACACGTGCAGGTGCCGCTGGCCGAAGCCTTGAAGTTCCCGCTGGTCCTGTGCCATCCCGAATCGGGATCGGGCTGCCGCCATCAGATTCAAACGATGCTGCAGGACGCGGGCACGCCGCTCAAGCTGGTCGATGAAGTGACCAGCCTGGGCGTGATGCTGACCCTGGTCGGCGCGGGCTACGGCATCGGTTTCGCCATCGCCTCGCAGGTGCAGACGCTACAGCGCCCGGACATCTCCATTCGTCCCCTGGCCGGCACCCCACCGATGCTCTCTACCTACCTGCTGCGCCGCCATGGCGACCCCTCCGAGCCCATGAAGCGGTTCATCGAGCGGGTGAAAGACGGGGCTGCGCCGGTCGATGATGAGCCAGTCCTTTGAGGACGGCAGCTCGCCTGTCCGTTGCGACCTGTAGCGTGGTGTGCCAGAAGACAGATAAACTTCAGAATGAATCCGATGCTCTGGCTGTCGATGGATGTGCTTGGCTCGCTTTGGATCACCCGCAACGGCCTGCGTTGACAAAGCCGAAGACTTGAGTCCACAATCGAGTCCATTCCGTGACGCTTGGATCGGAAAAGACGTTCGTAATAAACGAGTTAGCGACCGGGTGCTGTTCCCTTCACCCGCTCCACATCAACCCAGGGTGAGCGGCCGGTTCGGCGTCGCATCCTCGCGGGTCCCAGACCGCACTCCGACCGCGTGCACCACAGCGGAACGTTTCCCGGAATACCCACTCTAATCCCTTCGTATCAGCCATTCCTTCTTACCGTAACGCGTTTTCCATTTTGGGAACAACGGAAGGCTGCCAAGAAAAACAACACCGGAGATATTCGATGCGAAACATGCTTACCACCGTCGCGGCTTCCGCATTATGTGGCTACCTCGGCGCAGCGGGAGCCGAAGCGATGGACTTCGACCCGATTCCCGCCTCGGCTTACGCGGAAGCCACGACCGACAAGACGATCCTCGACACCGTGCCCTGGCTCATTCCGGATGGCTATTCCCAGCGCATCGTCTCGGACGAAACCGATCTGGACATCTACCAGCTCAACGACCGGCCGGCCTTCATCGTCACGAACGAAACCGGCCCGCTGGCAGGCCGCTACCTCTACCGCACCCATGAAACCTATCCGGGCAAGGACGCCCATCTGGACGGGAGATCCGGCGGGGCGCTTTCGGTGGTCGACCTGGAAACCGGCGCCACCCGGCTGCTGGCGACCCGCGCCGACTGGGAGGTACTGGACGGCTTGACCTGGACGCCCTGGGGTTCCTTGCTGTTCGCAGAGGAAACCGACGAGCCACAATACCCCGATCCGGATTATCCCGATGCCAAACGGGGTCTCGTTTACGAGCTGAAGCTGAACAAGGACGACCCCACCGTGGCCCAGTCGGTAACGGCCCTGCCCTCGCTGGGAGCCGTCCGCCACGAAGCGGTCGAGTTCGACCACAAAGGCAATGTCTACCTGTCCAGCTCGAACCGGGACAGTTACATCTATAAGTTCGTGCCGAAAAAGCGCGGTAACCTGAGCAAAGGCAAACTATACGCGCTGCGCGTCAAGAACGGTGGCCAGACCGGCAGCGCGAAATGGGTTCCGCTCAACATGAACCAGGCCCGGATCGATGCGCACGAGGCGGCGCTCGCAGCCAATGCGACACCCTACTGCAAT
The DNA here is from genome assembly GCF_040730495.1 of Methylococcus sp. ANG. Lineage (NCBI taxonomy): Bacteria > Pseudomonadati > Pseudomonadota > Gammaproteobacteria > Methylococcales > Methylococcaceae > Methylococcus > Methylococcus sp. ANG. The sequence continues at coordinate 1,319,787 of NZ_CP160399.1, forward strand.
CCGGAGGACATCGAACTGATCGGCCAGAAATTGTACGTGGCGGTGAAGTGCGAACCCCGCATCGACGGCATCGACGGCCCTGGGGTGATCCTGTCCGTCACGCTGGGCAACAAGCCCAAAGTGGCCTATTTCGTCGAGGTCGGTAAGAACGTTCCCGTCCAGAATGCGGCAGCCGGAATCACCGGCTTCTTCCGTCCGGAAACCCTCGCGGCGGGACCCGACGGGAAACTCTGGATCACGGAGGACACTCAGCCGAGCGACATCTGGGTGGCGGATACCCATACGGAAGCCGGCGGCCTGAGCAGCGGCGTGAAGCTTTTCGCCTCGCTGAAGGATGCCGAGGCGGTGGGTACGGGCATCTATTTCGGCGCCGATGCCGGCACCTTGTACGTCAACGTCCACGACTCGGCCACGGGCAACGACAAGACCATGGCGATAACCGGACAGCACAGCCATTGACGGGGAATCTCCCCTTCACCCAAAAGAAGCGGTCCCCGGACCGCTTTTTTTGTCCGCTGCGTCAAGGGCTGGAGAAAGACGTGCCCGGAGTATCGGGGAGGAAATAGCAAAAAAGCGCGATGAGGAGGTACACGCTCAACAGCTGCACCCCCTTGAACCAGTTCGACCTGCCGTCTCCGACCAGCATGGACAGCAACAGAACCGGGAGCATGATGATCATGATGCCGGCATTACCGACCATCAGGTTCAACGGCCGGGGCGCCATGAAATAACTCGCCAGCACGAGCAGCGGGGCGACGAACAGCGCGATCTGCACACTGCTGCCGACGGCGATGCCCATGGTGAGATCCAGCTTGTTCCTGCGCGCCACCGTCACCGCCGCCACACTTTCCGGAGCGCCGCCGATCAAGGCAAGAATGATCACGCCGATGAATGCCTTCGACATACCGAGGCTGGCCGCGGTTTCCTCGATCGATCCGACCAGTATCTCGCTCATCATCGCGAGTATTGCCGAGGAGATCGCCAGATGCGCCACGGCCAATTTGGTGTCCGTGCGGCCCGGCTGGAAATCGGCATCCGAGGCGGCGTCTTCCGACACGAAGTAATCGGGGTGAGTCTTCAGCATGAAAACCAGAAGCAAAGCATAGGTCGCCAGCAGCACCAGCGCTACGCAGACATTGAGGCCGTCCTCGCGGTCGATCATCTCCGGCGGTATGAAATTGTCGAATACGCTGGGCACCACGATGCTGATGGCTGCAACCATCAACACCGCCCGCTGGATCCGGGCGCCATGCCGATTGAACTTCTGGACATGGAACCGCAATCCTCCCAGCAGGAACGCCAGCCCGAGCACGAACAGGAGATTGCTGAGAATGACGCCGACGATCGAAGCCTTGACGACTTCGATCAGCCCCGCGCGCAAAGCCATGAGCGAGATGATCAATTCCGGAGCGTTGCCGAAAGTGGCATTGAGCAAACCGCCTATGGTCGGGCCCGTCCGATGGGATACCCGTTCGGTGGCGTCCACCATCGCCGCGGCCAGCGGAATGATAGCAAGAGCGGCGGCGGCGAACCGGAAACCCGCCGGAACCGAAGTCCAATGCTCGAAAATGACGGCCAGGGGGATAAAGACCAGAAGAAACTTCATGAAATGAACGACATATCCCTATCTGGCAGAAGCTTGCCGGCGCTTGCCTCGGCAACGGGCCGCCCCATCACTCGGATAAGCCGGATCAGCGGCCCTTCTCTTTTAGAAAGCCGTAGGCATTGATCAGCAGGGTCGACACCGGACCCAGCATATGGCCTTGTCTGGCTTGATGAACCGCGAAGCCGACGAAAGTCAGAAACATCGCGGATTGGAAATCGATCGCCCCGCCGGTCGCCCGGCGAAACCGCCGATTGATGACCTTGAAGCCGGCCGCAGTAGTTTCCGCGATGGAAGGAGGAGGAACCGGCGCCGCGGACGCGGCGACGGCAAACATGTTGCGGTCGACAGCGTAACGGGCTATCGGCTGCCACGCCTCACCCAGGTTATGGACCACCAGCAGACCGCCGGTGGGGGAACGGACGTCCACCGATACCACATCGGGATGCGCGGCCAAACTGCTCGCCAACTCCCGTAACGCTGCCTCATCGCCGCGTTTTTCGGCAACGCGCAGCCGCAGTCTGCCGGGAAGGCAGTGAACGATCTCCGCCCTCAACATCAGTCGGCAGCCTCGGCTCCTTTTGCCTCCGCCGCGGCTTCGCCGGCAGCCGCGCCAGCGGCGGCACCGGCCGCGAGTTCCGCCTTGACTTCCGCGACGATGTCTTCGAGGTTCTCGGCGGCTTCAGCCAGGATTTCCCGGCCCTTTTCCGAGAAAAGAATGGCGGCTTTGACGGTCGACCGCGCCATGGGCCGCGCAGCCCGCGCCGCGGCGGGGAGCGCCAAACCGGCCAAGGCCACGACGCCAGCACCGATCGCGACGCCCTTGACGATGTCGTTGTTCAGAACCTCGTTGACGGGCGGCAATTGGTCGAAAAGCTCTTTGATCTGGGGCATGGCAAATTCCTCAGGCAGCCAACGCAGTATACCGGACGGAGGCTTTTCCGGGCCGGCGTTTCAACTTCTTGTATTCCGCTTCGATAAGCGATCTCGAGTATTTTCGCTCTAATCGACGAATAGTAAAGTGGCTGCGCGCGGTCTCCTGAAAGTGTTGAATGAACACGTTGTTGATAAATGCGCCGCCCAGGGCGCCGACAACGGGAATGAGTTTCGCGGCGGCCCGTTCCGAAAGCACCACGCCGAAACGTTCGGAAATACGGCCGATCAGATTGACCAGCGCCGGCGCGCTCCTGCGATCCAGGCCGCGCCGCGCGATATGCCGGGCCGCGCTGGAAACCGGCGCCTCCAAGGCAAGGCGCAGGCCGTAATAGCCGGTATCGGCCGCATCGTCCTCGCTGGAGCGCCCGCCCATCGCGAAGACTTCGAGGCAGGCGAGCTGGCCCTCGAGTGACTCCATGTCCTCTCCTTCCTGCCTGGCGATGTCCGCGATGGCCCGAAGCATGATGACCGTCGTCAGCGGCATTTCCAGCAGCAGCGCCGGCCCGCCGAAGAAGCCGCCGACTGCGCCGGACACCACGCCCAGCATCCGGTAACGGCGGTCGGCCAGCGGCCGGGCCGAGCCGTTCAAGCTGCTGATCGCCACGTCGAGTGCCCTGGCAACGGCAGCTTCGACGCCGCGATGCAGCGCCGCGTACCACGAACGCGGCAACAGCTTCACCGCCATTTCGATGGGAGTCCCGACCACGCTGGACAGTCTCGCCGCGAAGCTGGGGTATTCAAGGTGATCGAATGCCCGCTGCAAGGCCCGGCGATCCTCCGGAGCCAGCGCGAAAGGGATCACGCGCTTTGATTTACCTGAACGCATATTGGCATTTTGAATAGGGGAAACGCGGATCCATGGCGCATCCGCATGAGTGTATTTACAAACGTTCCTAAGCTATCAGGTTGCTGTGACGATTTCATGACGCCACCGCGACGTTTGCCGATACCCTTGCCTCACGGGCGGAATCGCACGATCCGTCACATGGCTTGGACTATAATTTTTGGCCCCCTTCCTTCCCGGCAAGGTCGAGGGAAATCAAACCGCCATGCGGCGACCTTGCGAAAAACGGCCATCGATGAAATGAAGACACCCGCTTCCTCCCTCCCGCGCGCCGGGATCCTGGGACTGGCATCCGCCAGTCTTCCCGGATGCCTGGCGCCAATGGCGCTCGACCATGCGGTCCTGGCCTATAACGAAGCCGCGGCCGATATCGTCGACAAGCAGATATTGCTGAACATCGCCCGCGCCGCCCGCCACCAGCCCATTCATTTCACTGCCCTGTCCAGCATCGCGGCGACTTATAACTTCACTTTCAATGCGGGCGCCACGCCGGCCCTGACAGGCAACTCGGGCGGACTGATGATGCCGGTGTTCGGCGGCTCCGTCGCCGAAAATCCGACCGTAAGCATCGTCCCCGTCGAGGGTGAAGCCTTTACCAAGCGCATGCTGGCCCCGCTGCAGGAAAGCAAGCTGACTCTGCTGCTGCGCCAGGGCATGGATGTCGACATGGCCCTGCGCCTCATGGCGCAGGAATTCAGGATGTTCCGCGAAGGCGAAGAAGTCGCCTATGTCAATAAACCCTCCGACCGGGCCGGCTATTCATTCTTCCGGCGCCTCGTCCTGCACCTGTCCTCCATCCAGGACCGCAACCGGCTGTACGTGGAACCGCTGTTCTTCACCCAGTCCTGGACGCTCCCGGCCTCTACAATGACTCCGGAAGGGTTCGCGGGACTGGAGAAAGACTATGGGGTCCGGTTCGATCCGGACACGAACAGCTACGTCCTGTCGAAAAAGGTCACCGGCCGCCTGATGATTACCAACTACGATCCGAACAACCTGCCCGAGGCGGAGCGCATCCGGCTGAACCGGGAGGCCGAAACCGGCCCGCCCAACGAAATCGCGGTGGATATCCGCAAGGACTACCCCGGCGGCGAATTCCCGGTCCACGGCACGTTCCGGCTGCGCAGCTTCCACAGCATTCTCGGCTTCATCGGCAACTCCATTGCGGAAGAACCGGAGTACGACGTCGCCCCGGACCCCAGAACACCGCCGGTCAAGGAGAATCCCGTGTCAACCGTCGGCATCGTGGAGACGGATTCGCGCCCGTCGGCCGCGGGACTCGCCGTGGAATTCGACGGCCGTTACTACTCGTTGCGCCCTGAATCCGGCCATCAATGGAATCTGGAAGCCTTCCGCCTCCTTTACCAGCTTTACCAGATGACGGTGACCGATCTGCCGACTTTCGGGACGCCCAGCATCACCATCGCAAAATGAAAAAACGCCGGGTCACCCCGGCGTTTTTTTGTGGATCGAGGCTGACGCCGCTCACTTGAAAGCCGGCATGCCTCCCAGATAGCCGACCGCCGCCTTGGACTTGTCGATCAGCGGCTCGAGCTGGCCTTTCAGGGCCGGGTCGATGTTGGAGGAAAAATCGCCCGCATGCTGGTAGTTGCTCATGATGTAGGAATAGCCACCGAGGGAGTCGATGGCCTGGAGCCCCGTGCTCTCGGCCCCCGCCGGCAGGGAGAGGATGCGGGAGAGCTTGCCGGTGTCCACGTTGTAGGCCCACAGGAAGTTGTTGATGTGGAGCGTGCTGCTGTCCTCCCCGATGAACAGGGTGCGCATCTTTTCCGAATATTTCAGATTGTCGGGATTGGCGATCTTGTCGACCGCAGCGGTGTTTCCCGCGGCATCCTTCGCGATATCCTGGCCCAGCACCAGGGCCTTCATGTGAGTCCCGACGTACCTGCTGTCGATCCTGTGCCCATCGCTGTCCAGTTTCCAGGTGGCGAGATCCATCTGGTAGACCGCTCCGGCCAGCAGCTTGGGGATGCGGATGTGGTTGGCAGGATCCTTCGGCCTGTCCTCCATGCCGCTGCTCATGCGCGTCATCGCCAGATAGACTTTCCTGTCACGGGCATTCACCGTCACGCCTTCGAATTTTTCGAATTCCGAGGTGGCCCCCACATACGCGGCGTAGCGGCGCGTCTCCAGGAACGCCGCCGCGGTTTCCATCCCGGGTTTCAGCTTCAGATTTTCCACCAGCCCCTTGTTATGGCCGGCGATGATCTGCTTGAAGCCTGCCGGAGGCGCTTCATACGAACCGTCGGCCAGCTTGTTCACCGGCGCGGTTTCGAAGATGTCGGCAAAGGTCAGGCCGCTCGCCACCAGCGCTTCCAGTTCGGCATTGCTGGAATGGCCGAGCCGGACCCAGGCCAGATCGGCTTCGCCGCCATTCCCGGCGCTGGTCTGAATCCATTTCGCGGCATACAGCGTTCCCGCCGACAGATCACGCTTCCTGTCCGCCACGAACATGGTCAGCACGTTGTAGGTACCGTCGTCGCCCTGGATCGCCGTGCGTTCATCGGGCAGCACCTGAACCAGCTCGCGGGAAACCCGGCCCAGGGTTCGATGGCCGACGACCCGGGTCTCTCCGTTCTTGCCGACCGTCACTTCAGGGACGACGCCGTAGTTGTATACGTTGGGTGTCTTGGTCCCGGCGAGGTAACGCTCCATCGCTTCGAGACCGATGGCTCCGCTCGCGCAGGAGCCCTCCACCTGGCAGCGGGCGTCCGGCTCATACTCCTCGCTGCCGAGATGGGTGTTCCAGGGGGAAAGAGAACCGGCGCAGGGGATCCACAAGCCGTCGATGGCCGACATGTCGATGTTCCTGAGAGCCGTGGCCGAGAGCTTCCCGCTCTTGCCGTCCTGCTCGATGTTCGCGAGGCTCATGGTCATCGGCTGCTTGCCGTACTGGTCGGCGCCGGCGGTATCCAGCCAGTCGTATTCGAAGTGAGTGACCAGAAAAAGCTTGTCGCCGCCCCTGGCCGGGATGCGGATCAGACTGTTTGCGTCCGGCGTTTCGGCGATCATCGGATTGCCGTTCGAATCCAGCAACGGGGTGCCGGTTACGTCGTATATCGCCCCGGCCGTCACGCCGCCGATGGTGTCGGTGTTATGGAAGAGCACGTTGTAATTGAGATCGTAAACCCGGCTCCCCCCGCTCTTGAAAGTGACCTTCACCTTGGCGGTAGTGTAGGCGGCGGCCCGTTCCTCCGCGGTTTCGGGCGCAGCCATCCCGATGAATTCCACCGACTTCACCGGAATCGTGCCTTTGACGGCGGCCATGACGGGGGATGCCGCCGCACCCGCCAGCGCCATGCCGACCGCCGTGGCCAGAAATCTTTTTTTCAGCATCTTCGAGCTCCTCGAAATAAGACGATCTTTGTACCGGACGGCCCGTACCGTCCGGATGAGCGGTCGATTTTATTGGCGCGACGTTAAAGGCGGATGACAGACCGGCCCCCAACGGCGGCTGGAAATTTCCTGTGGACGCCGAAAAGCGACTGTGGTATCCGTGCTTCCGTCGGGCATACAGAGTGCAATGCGTCCGACGACAATAAAGCCTTACCACCCAATGAGAGGAGGGAAGCACAATGAACGTTCTGAACAGAGGCATCATCAAGGGGCTGCTGATCGCGGCATTCGCCGCGATATTCAGCCTGAGCGCAGCGCAGGCAGCCGAAGACCACAAGGCCGAGGCGTTGAAGCACGCCGAAGCGGCGGTCGCCGCCGGCACGGCTGGCAATGCGGCGGGCGTAGCGGAACATGCGGAAGCCGCGAAGACCCACGCCGCCGCCGCAAATGCGGAAGGGGGAAGTCCCCATTACGACGCCGCGATCACGAGCCTGAACAGCGCCATCGAGCACGGGAAAATGGGTCATGCCGATATCGCCAAGAAATCGGCCGAGGAAGCCGTCACCCACCTGAAAGCCGCGCCCTGAGGCCAGGGTACTGCGCCATTCGCGCGGGCCGGGCGCCACGCCGGCCCGCGCGCCAGATCAATCGAAGAACAGCCCCGCCAGCGGCGACGAGGCCGAAGCGAACCGGCGCCGCGGCATCCTGCCCGCCAGGAAGGCTTCGCGCCCGGCTTCGATCGCCTTCTTCATCGCCGAGGCCATCAGCACCGGATTCCTCGCCTCGGCAATGGCCGTGTTCATGAGCACGCCATCGCAGCCGAGCTCCATCGCCACTGCGGCGTCGGAGGCCGTACCCACCCCGGCGTCGACCAGTACCGGAACCTTTGCGTTTTCCACGATGGTCAGGATGTTGTAGGGATTGCGTATCCCGAGCCCCGATCCGATGGGGGCGGCCAGGGGCATCACGGCGACGCAGCCGATGTCTTCCAGGCGCTTGGCGATGATCGGATCGTCGTTGGTGTACACCATGACATCGAATCCATCGCGCACCAGGATCTCCGCCGCCTCCAGGGTCGCGGTCACGTCCGGGAACAGGGTCGTCGGGTCGCCCAGCACCTCGAGCTTGACCAGCCGGTGCCCGCCCAGCAGCTCACGGGCCAGGCGGCAGGTGCGTACGGCGTCTTCGACGGTATAGCAGCCGGCGGTGTTGGGCAGGAGGGTGTAGCGCTCGGGCGGGATGACGTCCAGCAGGTTGGGCTGGCCGGGGTCCTGGCCGATGTTGGTGCGGCGGATCGCCACCGTGACGATTTCCGCACCGGACATTTCGACCGCGGCCCCCGTCTCCGCCAAGTCCTTGTACTTCCCGGTACCGACCAACAGGCGCGACGTGTAGACCTTTCCGGCGATCACTAGCGGATCGCCCTCCCCGCCCCCTATGGCGTGGACGATTTCGACCCGGTCGTCAGGCTCGAGAACCCGGGAACCGTAGCTGCCGTGCGGGACGATTTCGAGGTTCAGTTCGACCGCCACACGCTTCCCCGCAAGGTCCATAGCGGCGATCAGATCTTCGAGGGTCGCGCCTGCCGGCACCGCACGCTCTTCGCCGTTGACGAAAATACGCATGCGCTCAGCCTCCCCGCACATTCCGAAGGCCGGCCGGCTGGCCGCGCCGGCACTCCACCGCGGCGGCGAGGCACTCGAGCACGGCCACGCTGTCGCCCCAGCCGATGCAGGCATCGGTGATGCTGACACCGTATTCGGGCACCGTCCCCCTGTGCAGTTTCTGGTTTCCCGGCTTGAGATGGCTCTCGACCATCAAGCCGATGATCCGCCGGTCGCCGCCGCCGATCTGTTCGGCCACATCCTCGGCCACCCGGAGCTGCTTCAGGTAATCCTTCATGCTGTTGGCATGGCTGCAATCGACCATGATGTTGGGCGGCAGATCGGCGGCTTCCAGCGCCCTGGCCGCGGCTTCGACGCTGGCCGCGTCGTAATTCGGCCTGGAACCGCCGCGGAGGATGATGTGGCAGTCGGCGTTGCCGGTCGTGGAGAAGATCGCCGAATGGCCGGCCTTGGTCAGCGAGAGGAAGTGATGCGGCCGCCGCGCCGCGCCTATGGCGTCGATGGCCACCTTGATCGTGCCGTCCGTTGCGTTCTTGAATCCGACCGGACACGACAGCCCCGAGGCCAACTCGCGGTGCGACTGGCTCTCCGTGGTACGGGCGCCGATGGCACCCCAGGCGATCAGGTCGGAAACGTACTGCGGCGTGATGAGGTCGAGATACTCGGTGGCCGCCGGCACGCCCATTTCGTTCAGGTCGAGCAGCAGCTTGCGCGCGAGGCGCAGGCCCTTGTTGATGTTGAAGCTCTCGTCCAGATCGGGATCGTTGATCAGGCCTTTCCAGCCGACGGTCGTCCGCGGCTTCTCGAAATAGACCCGCATCACGATTTCCAGATTCTTCGCCAGTTTCTGTCGGAGGGGCAGCAGCCGCTCACCATATTCGAGCGCTGCCTTGGGGTCATGGATCGAACAAGGCCCGATCACCACCAGCAGGCGATCGTCGTCGTTGGAGAGGATGCCGTGAATCCCGCGGCGGGCGGTCAGCGTCGTGAGCGCGGCCCGGTCCGTGATCGGGAACTCCTCATGAACCTGGACGGGCGGAATGACTTCCTTGATCTCGCAGATGCGAAGATCGTCGGTGTTGTACACGCTGGGCATGGCCGCAAATCTCTCTGATCGACAATTCGAAGACCCTGCGGCCGGGCCTCATCGTTTAGCGCAGACGCCGGGAAAGCGGATTATTTTAGCTTGGCGCGGCGTTTGGGGATAGTCACGTCGGCAAGCGCGAACGGAGCCGGTGGGGGGCCCCGTTCGCGCCGGGATATAGTGCTCGGAGGATGCGTTCAGACCGCATGGTGCCGGATCACCAGGCCCATGGCCTGGTAGATCACGTATTCCGCCAAGTTCTCCGCGTGGCAGGCGACGCGCTCCAGCGCTTTGAGGACCAGCACCAGATTCACCGCGCGGTTGGCGCCGCCGGCGCCGGAACCGCCGTTGTCCATCAAGCCGCCGAGCGACTGGTGGAACCTGTCGGCGACTTCGCGTTGGCTCGCGATGAACTGCTGCGCCTCCTCGGCCTCCCACGAATCGACGATGCGCAATGCGCTCTCGAACCGCCGGACCACGATGTCGGCAAGCACGAGGACCTGGTTGTGCGACACCTCGGAGGGATATTCGTCCGGGTCGGCATACAGCCTTTCCACGCACGAGGCGATTTTCACCGCTTCATCGCCCACCCGTTCGAGGTCGGTAATGGCTTTCGACAGCGCCATCACCAGGCGCAGATCGCTGCCCTTGGGGCAACGGCGGGCGAAAAGCGTGACGACTTCGGTATCGGCTTCGACTTCGAGATCGTCGATCCGATCGTCCCCCTCGATGACTCTCCCGGCCAGGCCCACGTCTCCCGTCCTCAAGGACCGCACGGCTTCCTTGAACTGCATCAACACCAGGGTACCCATTTCCAGTACCTTGTAGTGCAATTCCCGCAGTTCGCCGTCATAGCGGCGGATGCTGTGTCCTTCCGTAATCTGATTCATGGCGAGCGATCTCCCAGGTTAGCCGAATCGGCCGGTGATGTAGTCTTCGGTGAGCGGATGGCGCGGATTGGTGAAGACCTGCGCCGTGTCCCCCACCTCGATCAATCGGCCGAGATGGAAATAGGCCGTGCGCTGTGAGACGCGGGCCGCCTGCTGCATGGAATGCGTCACGATGGCGATGGTATAAAGCTCCCGCAACTCGTCGATGAGCTGTTCGATCTTGGCCGTGGCGATAGGATCGAGCGCCGAACAGGGCTCGTCCATCAGGATCACCTCGGGACTGACCGCGATGGTCCGGGCGATGCAGAGGCGCTGCTGCTGTCCGCCCGACAAGCTGGTGCCGGGTTTGGCCAGGTCGTCCTTGACCTCGTCCCACAAGCCGGCCCGCCGGAGCGACGACTCCACGATTTCCTCCAGCTCGGCCTTGGTGTTCGCCAGACCGTGGATCTTGGGACCGTAGGCGACGTTTTCGTAGATGCTCTTCGGAAACGGATTGGGCTTTTGGAACACCATGCCGACCTGTGCCCGCAGCGGCACCACGTCCAGCCCACCGTCGTAGATGTCCTGGCCGTCGAGATGGATCGATCCGGTCACCCGGCAGCCCACGATGGTATCGTTCATGCGGTTGAGGCAGCGCAGAAAAGTCGACTTGCCGCAGCCGGAAGGACCGATCAGGGCGATGACCTCGTTACGGCCGACGTCCAGGCTGACGTTCTGGATCGCATGCTTTTCGCCGTAATAAACATTGACGTCCCGGCATATGATCCTGGGGTTCGGCGAATTGATCTCGCCGATCGTCCCGGTGAACTCCCTCTGATGGACGGCAATCAAAGCCTCCTTTTCCGGGCTTCTCATTTTTGCGCTCTCTCTGCTTGGAACCGTTTCACTCTCTGCGACTGTATTCATGCGCTCCCTCGAGCTTTTCGTAGTTTAACCCGCAGGCCCCGCGGACGGATCACCAGCGCCGCTCGAAGCGCCGGCGCAGATAGACCGCGGTACCGTTCATCAGGATCAGGAATGCGAGGAGAACGAGAATGGCCGCGGAGGTGCGCTCGACGAATCCCCGCTCCGGGCTGTCCGCCCAAAGATAGATCTGGACGGGCAGCACGGTCGCCGGATCGGAAATGCCGCGGGGAATGTCGACGATGAAGGCGACCATGCCGATCATCAGCAATGGCGCGCTTTCACCAAGGGCGCGCGACATCCCGATGATGGCGCCGGTCAGCATTCCCGGCATGGCCAGGGGCACGACGTGATGGAACACGGTCTGCACCGGCGAGGCCCCCACCCCCATGGCCGCCTCGCGTATCGAGGGCGGCACCGCCTTCAGAGCCGACCGGCCGGCGATGATGATGACGGGCAAGGTCATGAGCGTGAGCACCAGCCCGCCGACCATCGGCGAGGAGCGCGGTACGCCGAAAAAATTGATGAACACGGCGAGGCCGAGCAGGCCGAAAACGATCGACGGCACTGCCGCGAGATTGTTGATGTTGACCTCGATGAAGTCGACCCAGTGATTTCGCGGTGCGAACTCTTCGAGGTAGATGGCGGCCGCGACGCCGATGGGCAGGGACAGCACCAGGGTGACCAGGACGGTGTAGAGGGAGCCCATCAACGCCCCCCATATCCCGGCCTGTTCCGGATTGCGCGAATCGCCGGCGGTGAAGAACTTCACGTTGAATCGCCGCTCCAGGCGCCCTTCCGCCTTCAGCTTGTCGACCCATGCCAGCTCGCGATCCTTCATGCGCCGCTCGGCTTCGCCGGCATCGCGGTCGACATAGCCCTTTTCGAGCATGTCCACGTCCGCTCCCGCGGCCACCCAGATGCGTGCCGAACCGCCCACGAGTTCCGGATGAGCAAGCACTTCGTCGCGAACCGCATACGAAGCGCCCGCGCTGATCAACCGATGCAGGGCGCGCTTCTCCAAACGCTCGGTGACTTCGGGAAACAGCTCGCCCAGACTGCGCTTCAACAGTGCGCCATAGTCGGCCGAGGCGAGAGCGTCCTGCGAGCGCCGACCGTCGGGATCGACCACGGCCGGGTCGAAAGTAACGTCAAGGCCCACGTAGGTCTGCGAGAACGCCCGGTAGCCCTTGCCGAAAATGCTGACCAGCAGGATCACCAGCATCAGGATGCCTGCACCGATGGAGATGAGGCCGTAGAGGCGAAAACGCCTTTCGGCGGCATGCCGTCGCCTGAGGGAGGCGTTGACGACGTCAGCAGTGCGCCGCGAAAGGACTTGCGTGGCTTCGCTATTCATATTGTTCCCGATACTTCCGGACGATGTGCATGGCAATGACGTTGAGAGCGAGCGTCGCCAGGAACAGCACCAGGCCGAGGGCGAAAGCCGCCAGCGTCTTCGGACTGTCGAATTCCTGGTCGCCCACCAGCAGGGTGACGATCTGGGTGGTAACGGTGGTGACCGCCTGCAGGGGATTTCCGGTCAGATTCGCCGCGAGCCCTGCCGCCATGACGACGATCATGGTTTCGCCGATCGCCCTAGACACCGCGAGCAGGATTCCGCCGACGATGCCGGGCAGAGCCGCAGGGATGACGACGTTGCGGATCGTTTCCGACTGGGTGGCGCCGAGCGCATAGGCGCCGTCGCGGAGCGACTGCGGCACCGCGTTGATGAAATCGTCGGAGAGCGAAGACACGAACGGAATGATCATGACCCCCATGACCAGCCCCGCGGCCAGGGCGCTTTCGGAGGAAGCCGCGAGCCCCAGGGCTTGCGCCGCGTCCCGGACGAAGGGAGCGACCGTCAGAGCGGCGAAGAAGCCGTAGACGACGGTGGGCACGCCTGCCAGGATTTCGAGCAAAGGCTTTCCGATCGCGCGGACCCGGGGGGTGGCGTATTCCGCCAGATAAATGGCCGACAACAAGCCGATGGGAACGGCGACCGCCATCGCGATCGCCGAAATCAGCAAGGTGCCGGTGAACAAAGGCACCGCTCCGAATGCGCCGGAAGAGCCGACCTGATCCGAACGGATCGCCATCTGCGGACTCCAGTCGGTGCCGAACAAGAACTCGGTGATCGGAACCAGTTGGAAAAACCGTATCGACTCGAACAACACCGAAAGCACGATGCCGACGGTGGTGAAAATCGCCACCAGGGAACAGGCGATGAGAAAAAGCATCAACGCCCCTTCCACCTTATTCCGCGCTCGCAGCATCGGCCGGATGCGCTGCCCCGCGACCAGACCACCGGTCGCGGCGACGGACAGCACGACCGCGGCCAGCAGGGCGTCACTCAAAGAGCGCAGGCGGATGTACTCCCCGGCGGCCGCCTGTATCGCCGGATTGGTAGCGGATGTCTCTTTTCCGCCCACCACGTTCCGGATGTCGTTGATGATGAGCCCCAGTTGCTCGGGAGACTGCTTACGGAGCTCATCCGGCAGGCTGGAAATGACGAGGTGGTTGATGACGGATCCCTCGACCGTCAGCCAGCAAACCAGCAGCATCAAGGCTGGCACACCACACCAAAGGGCAACGAAAAATCCGTAGTAACCAGGAAGGGAGTGGAGGTTCCTGATTGTGCCGGAAGCGACCTGCAGGGAGCGACGGCGGCCGAAGTGGTAAGCGACGAGGCACAACAGCACAAGGACGAAAAACAACGTTGATTTGGTCATCGGTAATTTCTGGCCACAAAAATCGGACCGCCTGGCAATTTACGGACGCAGCGGAGCATTGGACATCACAAGAGCGCGGACCGGAATACCCTGGCACGCTTTCCTTACGATTCCAGCCGGGGCGGACACCATCCCTATTCTGCCGAAAGGGCGCCGGCGCCACTCCGCCGAATCCGGTGGAAATTCGGCCGCAAGAGGCCATGCCACATCCGGGAAGAAGCAGAGACTGAGTAGGAAGTCTTTTTAACCCGACAATATTACAAGGGTATTTCACTGGAACCTCGGCCTGCCCGCCGCCCACGACGTCAACGCTCTAGCAGCGGTTCGCGACGGTTTTCGCCAAGGCCACGCGCTCGGGCACATCGCGCGGAATATGGCGCATCCCCTCCAGATAGCGCAGGCGCGGCAAGAGCCCGGTCCGGGCCGCAAGCTGGATGCTGAGGCCGGGCCGCGCATTCAGCTCCAGCATCAGGGGTCCGAGGTCGCGATCCAGCACGATGTCCACCCCGATATATCCCATGCCGACCATGTCGTTGCAGCGGGCGGCCATCGTGAGGATGTCGTCCCAATGGGGCACGCATATGCCGGCGAGTTCGCCGCCCGTATCGGGATGCTCTTCGACCCGGCATTCGCGCCAGATGCCATTGTAGGTCCGGCCCGTGATCATATCGACACCCACTCCGACGGCGCCTTGATGCAGATTGGCTTTTCCGTCGGAAAGGCGGGTGGGCGCGCGTATCATCGCCATCACCGGAACACCGCGAAACACGACGATCCTGATGTCCGGAACACCGAGATAGCTCACTTCGGCGAAGAGCGGATTGAAATTGACCCGGTATTCGATGAGCGCGCAGTCCGGAATTCCCCCGAGGCTGTACATGCCGCTGAGAATGTTCGAAATGTGGTGCCCCAGATCCTCCTCGGTCAGGATCAGACCGCTGGTCCGGCGATAGCGGCCGTCGCTGCGCGACTCCACCACCAGGATGCCCTCCCCCCCGCTGCCGTGCGCCGGCTTGACGACGAATTCGTCGTAGGGAGCGAGCAAGCGGGGGAGATTTTCGATCTGGTGTTCGATTTCCACCACCGCGTAAAGCCGGGGCACCGGAATGCCGAATTCGATCGCGAGCGCCTTGGTCCTGCGTTTGTCGTCGACGAGCTGGTAGAGCGAGCGAGGATTGTATGGCAACACAAAGTCGGCGTTCCGCTCGTTCATCCCCAGGATGCCGAGCTTGCGCAGGCGCCGCCAGGGGAACATCCGGTCCTTCCAGCCTCCGGACGTCATCCCTTGAGCGCTCCACGGAAACGCCACAGTTCCAGCAGACGATACCCCGTGTAACGGCCGAGGAGCAGTGTGAATGCCAGGACCACCAGCAGGAGTTCCGGAAACACGAAAACGAGGTGTCCGAGATAGTCGCTGCTCATGCTCAGGTAGCCGAGGATGGCGACGGCAAGACTGCCGAACCCTTGTTTCAGAGCCTCGCCCGGCCCGAACTCCTCCCAGACCATGGACATCCGCTCGATGGTCATGGCCATGATCACCATCGGGAACAAAGCGACGGACACCCCCCGGTCCAGACCGAGTTTGTAGGTCATTACGCTCACCGTCGCCATGAGCAGGATCACGATGATGAGGACCGCCGCAAGCCTTGGAACCAGAAGGAGTTTCAACGACTCCAGATAGAAGCGCAGCAGCAACCCCAGGGCGACGAGGAGGCAGAACATCGCGACCCCCCATAGCAACTGGGTTTCCCGGAAAGCCGCCGCGATCAGGATCGGCATGAAGGTTCCGAAAGTCTGCAACCCCACGACGTTGCGCAGAAATACGATGAGGAACGCCCCGATCGGGACCAGCAACAGCACCCGATAGACGTTCTGCGTCTTGACCGGCAGGCTGAACAGGGAAAATTCCATGACCCGCGATCCCATCTTCCGCGCGCGCTGCTCGGCGATCTGGGTCATTTCCTGCGAGTGCCGGCGCACCGAATATTCGACCCGGCCGTTCTTCCCCCCCGCGATCTCCAGCAACGGCTCGCTGCCGACCGTCCACACGATCGCATCCCCGGGCAAACCCGTCTCGCCGGTCGCGGGATTCAGGTCGATCCAGGACTCGCCGTCGAACACCTCGACCCAAGGTGTCAACGAACCCCGGCTGGCGTTGTCCTTCAACGTCGCCAGGTAGAGAGTGCGGGCGGAAACGTCGGCCTCGCGCAGGATGGCCACGACCCGGCGCGCCCAATCGTCCGGGCCGGCTATGTCCTGGCGCAACAGGCTTACGTTGCTGTCCGGATCGGCGGCGTTGAGACGCTGCAGGAGGGCTTGGGCGAACGTCACGTCGTCCGCCGATTTGCTCCGGACCTCGTTGAGAAGGCCGCGTGCGGCTGCCTGCATCGGTTCGGGCAGGCTCTGCGGATCGACCGGCACGGCCACTCCCGCCGGCTGGGGCGCGGCCTCGGCAGCCGGATCCTTGGCGAGGTGGATGCGGTAATAAAGGACCTGCCAGCCGTGGGTTTCGCGTATGGCCCAGCGCGCCTGCCGCCGGAGGCCATTGTCGTCGGTCGTCAAGCCATAGTCGCTGGCGACGAAGTTTTCGTCGAGGACGGTGTAGCCTTGCGGCGCCCGCGGAATGGCGAACTGCACCTTGACGGCGGTATCCCGCCTGGCCTTGAACTCGATGCGCGCCTCGACCGTCCATACCTCGGCCTGTTCGGTCGGCAGCAATGGCAGTCCCAGAATCTCGACCTTGTAATAGCACAACGCCAAGCCCACCGCGGTCAATACGGCGGCGAGGAGGCGCACGTGAAGCTTGCTCATGCCGGACGGAACTCCGTCATCTGCCCTCAGTGCCTGCCATTCGCGGGCGAAGGGGCTGGCGTGGCGGCGCCCTTGCCCCGCTGGTTGCAAGGGTCAGCTTCCGCCTTGAAAACAAACGTCTCTCCGGCATCGACCACGGCGACATTGCTCAGAAAACTGCGGCCGAGCAGCAGGGGATAGTTGAAATTGCTACGATCCACGAGGGTGAATTCGGTCTGGTATTCCCGTCCGTTCTTGCACAGCGCCAAGGTGACCACCTCCCGCTTCGATGCCCCTTTGTGGCGCTCTTTGATGTAAACGGTCCGTTCCAGGGGCCTTTCGACGACGACGGTTTTTTCGTCATCCTCGCTTTCCAGGGTGAACCTGACCCATTCGCGGCCGTCCCGGTTGAATCGCTGGATATTGTCCGAATGCAGCGCCGAAGTCTTCGCGCCGGTATCCAGCTTGGCCGTCAGGCGGAGATTCCACGGCAGCAGAAAAACGGACTCCAGCCAGCCCATGACGACCTTGTCTTTCGGCTTCGGCGCGTCGCCGGCATGAGCAACGGCACTGAGCAGCCCCAACGAAAATGCGATCGCAGTACGACGAAGTTTCATGACGGAACCCGTCCCGCAACACAGCGGGTTCGAAGTCTGAGGATGTTTCCCGCCTCCCTGGCTATCGACGAAAAACGGCCCACCAGTCTCCCCGGTGAGCCGTCGTCCGAATTGGCGGAAGAACCGGTCAGTCGTCCTGAACGACCGACAGTCCGCGAGCCTGGCTCGCGTAGTAAGCGGCCAGATCGTGGATGTCGTCCTTGGAAAGCGCACCGGCCAGACCGTTCATGATGGCATTCTTGCGAACGCCGCTCTTGTAGTCTTCGAGTGCCTTCATCAGGTAGTTTTCATACTGGCCGGCCAGACGGGGGTTGGGGCTCTCACCGTTGCCGTCCTCTCCGTGGCAACCACCGCAGCCGCTGGCTTCCGCCTTCCTCTTGCCGTTGGCTACGTTACCGGTCACGGCGTTCTTGACGTTGATGGCCCGAAAACCTGCGACGTAAGCGGCGATATCCCGCAGATCCTTGTCGGAAAGCGACACCGCGTTGCCTTCCATGCTTCCGTGCTGCCGCGCCCCCGAGGCGTAGGCCTTGAGCGAGGATACCACGTAATCGTCGTGCTGCCCTGCCAGCTTGGGCACGTGATAGGTCGGGTAAGTGTTGGAGTAGCCCTCGATGCCATGACAGCCGGCACAAGTGTAGAACTTCTCCTTCCCCGACATGCGGTCTCCTTCCGCCGATACCGTCCCGCTGCCGACCATTCCGGCCAGTCCGGCAACCGCAACCCTCCACAGGATATGGTTTTTCATGATGCTGAATACTCCCCAGTGACTAATCGATCCGAACGCCGGGCAACTCCCAGACACGCGAGTGACGTGCGCCCGCCCCGGCAAGTCGGCGTATGGTACCGGTTTCCGGGAATTTGACAACCGCGGAAACCGGGAGGATGCGCCTGCATCCTCCCGGTCCCGGCAGCTTCGGTCAGAGGCTGAATGCCTGTTTCAAAGCCTCTTCCACTTCCGCCGTATCGATAGTCGGGGTTTCGGGCTCCGCGACCTCGCCGAGCTTCGCCCGTTCCTTGCGCTCCGCATGATAGGCCAGACCGGTTCCCGCCGGGATCAGACGTCCCACGATCACGTTCTCCTTCAGGCCCTGCAAACGGTCGGTGGACCCCCGGATCGCCGCTTCGGTCAGCACGCGCGTGGTTTCCTGGAACGACGCCGCGGAGATGAAGGACTCGGTGCTCAGGGAAGCCTTGGTAATACCCAGCAGCACCGGCTCGTAACACGCGGGCATCTTGCCCTCCTCCTCCAGCCGGTCGTTCTCCTCCAGCAGCCGCGACCGGTCCGCCTGTTCGCCGCGCAGGAAGCTGGAATCGCCCGGATCGGTGATTTCGACCTTGCGCAGCATCTGGCGGATGATCACCTCGATGTGCTTGTCGTTGATCTTCACACCCTGCAGCCGATAGACGTCCTGGATTTCCTTGACCAAATAGGAAGCCAGCTCTGCAGTACCGCGCAGCCGCAGGATGTCGTGCGGCGTCAGTTCGCCCTCGGCGATGGTTTCGCCCTGTTCCACGTGCTCGCCTTCGAACACCGTGATGTTGCGCCACTTCGGCACCATGACCTCGTGCTGCTCGCCGCTCGCATCGGTGATGACGAGGCGGCGCTTGCCCTTGGTTTCCTTGCCGAACGAAACCGTGCCGGTCGCCTCGGCCAGGATGGCGGGATCCTTGGTCTTGCGCGCTTCGAACAGGTCCGCGACGCGCGGCAGACCGCCGGTGATGTCGCGCGTCTTACTGGACTCCTGTGGAATCCTCGCCAGGACGTCGCCAACTTCGACCAGGTCGCCGTCGCGGATGCCGATGATGGCGCCGGCGGGCAGGAAGTACTGCGCGGTGATTTCGGTCGAGGGGATGAAGATGTCGTTGCCCTCCTCGTCCACCAGCTTGACCAGCGGCCGCAGTTCCTTGCCCGCACCGCCGCGCTGCTTGGGATCGATGACCACCATCGAACTCAAGCCGGTCATTTCGTCGGACTGTTCGCGGACGGTCACGCCCTCGACGAAGTCGATCAACTTGGCGCGGCCCCTCACCTCGGAAACGACCGGGTGGGTATGCGGATCCCAGTTCACCACGATCTGGCCGGCCTTGACCGCCCCGCCTTCCCGCACCGACAGGACCGCCCCGTAGGGGATCTTGTAGCGCTCGCGCTCGCGGCCATGCTCGTCGATCACGCTGATTTCGCCGGAACGCGACACCGCGACGAGCGCATTGTCCCGGTTCACCACGGTCTTGAGGTTGGTCAACCGGATCTGTCCGCTCGACTTCACCTCGACGTTGCTGATCGCCGCCGACCGCGAGGCCGCGCCGCCGATGTGGAAGGTGCGCATGGTGAGCTGCGTGCCGGGTTCGCCGATCGACTGCGCCGCGATCACTCCGATCGCTTCGCCGATGTTGACCTTGTGGCCCCGGCCAAGGTCGCGTCCATAGCAGGACGCGCACACACCGTATCGGGTCTTGCAGGTAATGACGGAGCGTACACGAACGTTGTCGACGCCGTGCTGCTCGAGCAACTGCACCGCCCCCTCGTCCAGCATCGAACCGGCTTCGAGCAGCACCTCTCCGCTCGCAGGATCGGCCGCATGCTCGGCCAGCACCCGTCCCAGCACCCGTTCCGCCAGCGGCTCGACCACGTCCCCGCCTTCGATCAACGGAGCCATTTGCAGACCATCCGTCGTGCCGCAATCGACTTCCGTGATGACGAGATCCTGGGCGACATCCACCAGCCGGCGCGTCAGGTATCCGGAGTTGGCCGTCTTGAGCGCGGTATCGGCGAGACCCTTGCGGGCACCGTGGGTCGAAATGAAGTATTGCAACACCGTCAGACCTTCCCGGAAGTTCGCCGTGATCGGCGTCTCGATGATGGAGCCGTCCGGCTTGGCCATCAGGCCGCGCATGCCGGCCAGCTGGCGGATCTGCGCCGCCGAACCGCGGGCGCCGGAATCGGCCATCATGAAGATCGAGTTGAACGACTTCTGCTTGGTGGTCTCGCCGTTCTCGCCGGTGACCTCGTCCACGCCGAGGCCCTCCATCATCACCTTGGCCACCTGGTCGTTGGCATGCGACCAGATGTCGACGACCTTGTTGTAGCGTTCGCCGTCGGTCACGAGACCCGAGGCGAACTGGTTCTGGATTTCCTTCACCTCGCGCTCGGCGGCCTGGATGATCTCGTCCTTGCGGGCGGGGATCTCCATGTCCTCCACGCCGAACGACACGCCGGCCCTCGTCGCGTGCGAGAAACCGAGATACATCAACTGGTCGGCGAAAATGACGCTGGCCTTGATGCCCAGGGTGCGGTAGGCGTGGTTGATCAGACGGGAGATGGCCTTCTTGGTCATATCGACGTTGACCATTTCGAACGGTATGCCCTCCGGCACGATGTTCCAGATCAGCGCGCGCCCCACCGTGGTCTGGACCCGCTTCGTCGCCTCGGTGCGCTCTCCGCCCTCGCCCAGCACGACCTCGCGCAGCCTGACCGTCACCTTGGCGTGCAAGTCGACGGCGCCGTTGAGGAACGCCTGCTCGGCCTCGTCGATGCTGGCGAAGATCATGCCCTCGCCTTTGGCGAAGGAGCGCTCCCGGCTCATGTAATACAGACCCATGACGACGTCCTGGGTCGGATTGATGATGGGCTCCCCGTTGGCCGGCGACAGGATGTTGTTGGTCGCCATCATCAGGGAACGGGCTTCGAGCTGTGCCTCCAGCGAAAGCGGCACGTGCACGGCCATCTGGTCGCCGTCGAAGTCGGCGTTGAATGCGGTGCACACCAGGGGGTGCAGCTGGATCGCCTTGCCTTCGATCAGAGTCGGTTCGAACGCCTGGATACCGAGCCGGTGCAGGGTCGGCGCACGGTTCAGCATGACCGGATGTTCGCGGATCACTTCGTCCAGGATGTCCCAGACCTCGGGCGCCTCCCGCTCCACCATTTTCTTGGCCGCCTTGATGGTGGTGGCGAGGCCGCGGAACTGCAGCTTGCTGAAGATGAACGGCTTGAACAGCTCCAGCGCCATCTTCTTGGGAAGGCCGCACTGGTGCAGGCGCAAGGTCGGGCCCACCACGATCACGGAGCGGCCGGAGTAGTCCACGCGCTTGCCCAGGAGGTTCTGGCGGAAACGCCCTTGCTTGCCCTTGATCATGTCGGCCAAAGACTTCAGCGGACGCTTGTTCGAGCCGGTGATCGCGCGGCCGCGGCGGCCGTTGTCCAGCAGCGCATCGACCGATTCCTGCAGCATGCGCTTCTCGTTGCGCACGATGATGTCGGGCGCGTTGAGATCCAGCAGTCGCTTGAGGCGGTTGTTGCGGTTGATGACGCGGCGGTACAGGTCATTGAGATCGCTGGTGGCGAAGCGGCCGCCATCCAGCGGCACCAGCGGACGCAGGTCCGGCGGCAGCACCGGCAGCACGGTGAGGATCATCCACTCCGGCCGGTTGTTGGAGGCCAGCATCGACTCGATCGCCTTCAACCGCTTGGTGTACTTCTTGATCTTGGTCTCGGAGTTGGTACCGTTGATTTCCTCCCGCAACTGCACGACCTCGGCCTGGAGATCCATGGTGCGCAGCAATTCGCGGATGGCTTCGGCACCCATCTTGGCGGTGAACTCGTCGTCGTACTGTTCGACCAGCTTCTGATATTCCTCTTCGCCGAGGAGCTGTCCCCGGTTGAGCGGCGTCATGCCCGGATCGATGACGACATAGGATTCGAAGTAGAGCACCCGCTCGATTTCGCGCAACTGCATGTCGAGCAGCAGCGCGATGCGCGAAGGCAGCGACTTGAGGAACCAGATATGGGCGACGGGACTCGCCAGCTCGATGTGCCCCATGCGCTCCCGGCGCACCTTGGACAAGGTGACTTCCACACCGCATTTTTCGCAGATCACGCCCCGGTGCTTCAGTCGCTTGTACTTGCCGCACAGGCATTCGTAATCGCTCACCGGCCCGAAGATCTTGGCGCAGAACAGGCCGTCGCGCTCCGGCTTGAAGGTGCGGTAGTTGATGGTCTCGGGCTTCTTCACCTCACCGTAGGACCAGGAACGGATCATGTCGGGCGAAGCCAGACTGATGCGAATCGCATCGAACTCTTCGCTTTGCGTCTGGCGCTTCAGAAAATTGATCAAATCTTTCACGTAAATCTCCCAGTCATCAATTCGGAAGGGCAGCCGCGAACGGCTGCCTGCTGCGCGCGGTGGCGATCAGTCCTGCTCGAGCTCGATGTTGATACCGAGCGAACGGATTTCCTTGATCAAGACGTTGAAGGACTCCGGCATGGCGGCCTCCATCCGGTGATCGCCGTCGACGATGTTCTTGTACATCTTGGTCCTGCCGTTCACATCGTCGGATTTCACCGTCAGCATCTCCTGCAGGGTGCAGGCGGCACCGTAGGCTTCCAGCGCCCACACTTCCATTTCGCCGAAACGCTGCCCGCCGAACTGCGCCTTGCCGCCCAGCGGCTGCTGGGTCACCAGGCTGTACGGACCGGTGGAGCGCGCATGCATCTTGTCGTCGACCAGATGATTGAGCTTCAGCATGTACATGTAACCGACGGTCACCGGACGGTCGAAAACGTCGCCGGTGCGTCCGTCGAACAAAGTCGCCTGGCCGCTTTCGGGAAGGTCGGCCAGCCTCAGCATGGCCTTGATGTCTTCCTCGGTGGCACCGTCGAACACCGGGGTCGCCATCGGCACACCGCCCTGCAGGTTGCCGGCGAGCTCCATGACCTCGGCGTCGCTCAGACTGGCGATGTCCTCCCGTCGGCCGCTGACGTTGTACACCTGGGTGAGGAAAGACCTGAGCTCCTCGATCCTGGCCTTGGCTTCCAGCATCCGGCCGATCTTCAGGCCCACGCCTTTGGCCGCCCAGCCGAGATGGGTCTCGAGCACCTGGCCGACGTTCATGCGCGAAGGCACGCCCAGCGGATTCAGCACGATGTCGACCGGCGTACCGTCAGCCGAATACGGCATGTCTTCCACAGGTACGATGCGCGAAATCACGCCTTTGTTCCCGTGGCGGCCGGCCATCTTGTCACCCGGCTGAATGCGGCGCTTGACCGCCAGGTACACCTTCACCATCTTGAGCACGCCCGGAGCGAGATCGTCACCCATGGTGATCTTGCGGCGCTTCTCTTCGAGGCGCTTGGCGATCTCCTCGCGCTGCTGGGCGATCTGCTCCGCGATCGCTTCGATCTGCAGATTGACGTCTTCTTCCTGCAGCCGGATCTCCAGCCATTGCGCGGGCTTGATCGAATCCAGGTATTCCCGGGTTACGGTGGCGCCGCGCTTCAGGCCGGCCGGCCCCATGTCGGCCACCTTGCCCAGCACCATCTGCTCGGCACGCTGGTAGAAATCCTTCTCGATGATGCGGAGCTGGTCGTTCAGGTCCTTGCGGACCTTTTCGATCTCGGCCTCCTCGATCTGGCGGGCGCGTTCATCCTTTTTCACACCGTCGCGGGTGAAGACCTGCACGTCGATGACCGTGCCGTCCATGCCCGAAGGCACGCGTAGCGAAGTGTCCTTCACGTCCGAAGCCTTCTCGCCGAAGATCGCCCTCAACAGTTTTTCTTCGGGCGTGAGCTGGGTTTCGCCCTTGGGCGTCACCTTGCCCACCAGGATGTCGCCGGCCTTGACTTCCGCGCCGATGTAGACGATGCCCGACTCGTCCAGCTTGGCCAGCGCGGCCTCCCCGACGTTCGGGATGTCGGCCGTGATTTCCTCCGGCCCGAGCTTGGTATCGCGCGCGACGCAGGTCTTTTCCTCGATATGGATGGTGGTGAAGCGGTCGTCCTGCACCACCCGTTCCGAGATCAGGATCGAATCTTCGAAGTTGTAGCCGTTCCAGGGCATGAACGCGACCAGCAGGTTCTGGCCCAGCGCCAGCTCACCCATGTCGGTCGACGGACCATCGGCCAGCACGTCGTTGCGGGCCACCACGTCTCCCGGTTTCACCAGCGGCTTCTGGTTGATGCAGGTGTTCTGGTTGGAACGGGTGTATTTGGTCAGGTTGTAGATGTCGACACCCGGAACGCCCGCCTCGGTTTCATCGTCGTTGACCCGGACCACGATGCGGCCGGCATCCACGAACTCGACCGTTCCACCGCGCTTGGCGACGACCGCCACGCCGGAATCGCGGGCGACGATGCGCTCCATGCCGGTACCTACCAAAGGCTTTTCCGTGCGCAGCGTCGGTACCGCCTGGCGCTGCATGTTCGAGCCCATCAAGGCGCGGTTGGCGTCGTCGTGTTCGAGGAACGGGATCAGCGAAGCCGCGACCGACACGATCTGCTTGGACGATACGTCCATGTAGTTGATGTTTTCCCGCGAACCCAGCGTGAATTCATCCTTGTGGCGGCAAGAAACCAGATCGTCCTTGAGCAGCCCGTTTTCGTCCACCGAGGCGCTGGCCTGTGCGATGTAGTACTGGCCCTCCTCGATGGCCGACAGGTATTCGATCTCATCGGTCACCCGACCGTCGATCACCTTTCGGTACGGAGTCTCCAGAAAGCCGTATTCGTTGGTGCGCGAATAGACGGCGAGCGAGTTGATCAGGCCGATGTTCGGGCCTTCAGGCGTTTCGATCGGGCAGACGCGGCCGTAGTGCGTGGTATGCACGTCGCGCACTTCGAAGCCGGCGCGCTCACGCGCCAGACCGCCCGGTCCCAGGGCCGACACGCGACGCTTGTGAGTGACCTCGGACAGCGGATTGTTCTGGTCCATGAACTGCGAGAGCTGGCTCGAACCGAAGAACTCCTTGATCGAAGCCGCCACCGGCTTGGCGTTGATGATTTCCTGCGGCATCAGGCCGTCGGCGTCAGGCAGCGACAGGCGCTCCTTCACCGCCCGTTCGACCCGGACCAGGCCGAGCCGGAACTGGTTCTCCACCATCTCGCCCACGGACCGGACGCGGCGGTTGCCGAGATGGTCGATGTCATCGACCGTGCCACTGCCGTTACGGATGTTGATCAGCTCCTTCAGCACCGCGATGATGTCGTCGTTTTCCAGCACGCCGGGGCCGGTCGGATCGGCCCGCCCCAGGCGCCGGTTGAATTTCATCCGGCCGACGGCGGACAGATCATAGCGCTCGGACGAGAAGAACAGATTCTCGAACAGGGTCTGTGCGGCCTCCTTGGTGGGCGGTTCGCCCGGACGCATCATGCGGTAGATTTCCACCAGGGCATCCAGCTGCGTCTCGGTCAGGTCGATGCGCATGGTGTTGGAGACGTAAGGCCCGCGGTCGAGATCGTTCACGTACAGGGTGCGAACTTCGGCGATGCCCGCGCCCATGAGACGTCCATAGACATCCTCGGTGATCTCCTGATTCACCTTGGCGATGAGCTCGCCCGTCGAAGTATCCACGACGTTGTGCGCGAGCACCTTGCCGTACAGGTAATCCTTCGGAACATCGAGGAGGCTCACGTTCTCTTTCTGCAGCATCCGGATGTGGCGTGCGGTGATCCGGTGGTCCTTCTCGACCACGATCTGATCGCCAAGCCGAATGTCGAAGCTCGCGATATCGCCACGCAGACGCTCGGGAATCAGTTCCAGCTGAATGCCGCCGGACGAAAGCAGGAAACGATTGGTGTCGAAAAACTCGGCGATGATCTGTTCGTTGTCATAGCCCAAGGCGCGCAGCAGCACCGTGGCCGGCAGCTTGCGGCGACGGTCGATGCGGACGTAAACGCAATCCTTGTGGTCGAATTCGAAATCCAGCCAGGACCCGCGGTACGGGATGATTCTGGCATTGAACAGCAGCTTTCCCGAGGAATGGGTCTTGCCCCGGTCGTGGTCGAAGAACACGCCGGGCGAACGGTGCAGCTGGGAAACGATCACCCGCTCCGTACCGTTGATGACGAAGGTGCCGTTGTCGGTCATGAGCGGAATTTCGCCCATGT
Organism: Methylococcus sp. ANG; assembly: GCF_040730495.1. Classification (NCBI taxonomy): domain Bacteria; kingdom Pseudomonadati; phylum Pseudomonadota; class Gammaproteobacteria; order Methylococcales; family Methylococcaceae; genus Methylococcus; species Methylococcus sp. ANG. The sequence continues at coordinate 1,346,046 of NZ_CP160399.1, forward strand.
AGATCTCCTGCTCCTTGATGTCCTTGACGACCTTGGCGTTCGCCGGCGCCTCCTTGTCGTAGACCACCAGGCGTACGAGCACGCGCAGCGGCGCCGCATAGGTGGTCCCGCGCTGCTGGCATTCCTTGACGTCGAACACCGGATCGCCCAGACGATAGCTCACATATTCGAGCACGATGTTGCCGGAATGGCTCTTGATCGGGAAAACCGACTTCAACGCCGCGTGCAAGCCTTCGTCGCTCCTGCCGGAGGGCTGCTTCTCGAGTTGCAAAAACCGCCGGTACGAGTCAACCTGTGTCGCCAGAAGATAGGGGACCTCCAGCACGTCCTGGCGCTTTCCGAAACTCTTGCGAATTCGTTTTTTCTCGGTAAACGAGTAAGCCATGTTGGTTCCTGACCTGAGTTTGGTTTGCTTGAAATATCGTGAGCCTAAAGCCTTCGAGAGGCTGTGCCGGCAGTATCGGGGATATGCCTTGGCTCGTTATCGGGTTGCCACGTGTGATACGGAGGGCGGCATGGACGGAAGATCGGAGTCCACAAGGTAACCGATTCCGTAACAATCCGCAAACGCCGAAAGGCCGGCAGCGCAACGCTGCCAGCCTGAATCGAAGCTCTTCCTTAAAAGAAGCGGGTGCGCAACGTTTCGTTACTTAACGTCGACAGCGGCGCCGGCTTCTTCCAGCTTCTTCTTGATGTCGTCGGCTTCCTGCTTGGCAACGCCTTCCTTGACGGTGGAGGGCACGCCCTCGACCAGGTCTTTCGCTTCCTTCAGCCCCAGGCCGGTGATCTCGCGGATCGCCTTGATCACATTGACCTTGTTGGCGCCGAAGCTGGTCATGACGACGTCGAACTCGGTCTTTTCTTCAACCGCCGGAGCCGCTGCGCCTGCCGCTGCAGGAGCCACCGCGACTGCCGCCGCCGCGGACACGCCGAACTTCTCTTCCATTGCCGAAATGAGATCCACGATCTCCATGACGGTCATGTTGGAAATAGTCTCAAGGATATCTTCTTTGGAAACTGCCATTGTCATTTCTCCGAAATTTCTTTCTGCCGGACCTGCGGGTTACGCGGCCTGCTTCTGATCCCGAACCGCCGCCACGGTGCGCACGAATTTCGCGTGCGGTTCCGCCAGGGTGCGGACGAACTTCTCGATCGGCGCCTTCATCGTGCCCATCAACATGCTGATCGCCTGCTCGCGGTTCGGCAGCGAAGCCAAACGCTCGAGCTCGGACGGGCCGTATTGTTTGCCGCCAACCGCCACCAACTTCACGACGAGCTTGTCGTTGGTCTTGGCGAATGCGCTGACTACGCGGGCCGCGGAGCCCGGATCCTCAAGGGAAAACGCGAGAATCAAGGGTCCCACCAAGCCGTCCTGCATGCACTCGAAACTCGTGCCTTCAACGGCCTTGCGCGCCAAGGTATTCTTGACGACGCGCAGGTAAACCCCGGACTCGCGCGCCTCCTTGCGGAGCTGCGTCAGAGCGGAGACGCTCAGTCCCCGGTATTCCGCCGCAACTGCGGAGTGCGCTTGGGCGGCAACGGCTGCAACCTCGGCGACGACTGCTTTCTTGTCATCGAGTCTCAGTGCCACTCGTTACCTCCAGAAAAACTGAATAGTTTGGGAAACCATTCAGAGCCATGTCACCCCGGCCGAAGCCGGGGACTCTTGTAACGGCTCCTTTCGCCGATATTCGGCTTCAGTCACCGTCTGCGCAGGCTGGGTGGATTAAGTGCTCGAGGCACGCCTGCGGTCTTTGACGGTTACCGGAAATCCGGCAACCCAAAGTCAGATAATTCGTTGCGGAATCAGGCGGTCAGCGTGTTCTGGTCCACGGCCAAGCCCGGCCCCATGGTCGAAGATACAGTGACCTTCTTGACATACACGCCCTTCGAGGTGCTCGGCTTGAGCTTCTTCAGATCCACCAGCAAGGCTTCCAGGTTCTCCTTCAGCGCCGACGGCTCGAAGCTGATCTTGCCGATCGTGCAATGAATGATGCCCTTCTTGTCGGTACGGTAACGGACCTGACCGGCCTTTGCGTTCTTGACGGCCGTGGCGACGTCCGGGGTGACGGTACCGGTCTTGGGGTTCGGCATCAGGCCGCGCGGACCGAGAATCTGGCCCAATTGGCCGACCACGCGCATGGCATCCGGGGCCGCGATGACGACGTCGAAATTCAGCTCGCCGGCCTTCACCTGCGCGCCAAGGTCGTCCATGCCGACGATGTCCGCCCCTGCCGCCAGGGCGGCCTCGGCATTCGCCCCCTGGGCGAACACCGCCACTCGGACCGACTTGCCGGTCCCGTGGGGAAGGACGGTCGCACCGCGTACGGCCTGATCGGACTTGCGGGGATCGACGCCGAGATTCACCGCCACGTCCACCGACTCGACGAACTTGACGGAGCTGACCGATTTCAGCACATCGAACGCCTCGTCGATCGCATACACCTTACCGGGCTGAACCTTGTCCTTGATCGACTTGAGCCTTTTGGTCAAACGAGCCATCACACACCCTCCACAATCAAACCCATGCTGGTCGCGCTACCTGCAATGGTGCGCACGGCTGCGTCCATATCCGCCGCCGTCAAATCCGGCATTTTCATCTTGGCGATTTCTTCCAACTGGGCCCGCGTAACCGTCCCGACCTTGTCGGTGTTCGGCTTGGAGCTTCCGGACTTCAGTCCGAGTGCCTTCTTCAACAGCACCGAAGCCGGCGGAGTCTTGGTGATGAAGGTAAAACTGCGGTCCGCATACACCGTAATGACGACCGGAAGCGGCAGGCCTTTCTCGACGTTCTGGGTCTGGGCGTTGAATGCCTTGCAGAACTCCATGATGTTGACGCCGCGCTGACCGAGCGCCGGACCGACCGGCGGGCTCGGATTGGCCTCGCCGGCCTTGACCTGAAGCTTGATGTAACCAGTGATTTTCTTTGCCATTTTCTGACTCCTATGGGTACGAACGCCTCTTGGGCTCCCCTAAATAAAAAAGGGCTCGCGACGGCAGCCACGGCCCCTGCTTGCAACCGCCTCGCCTAGCCTTTCTCGACCTGTCCGAATTCGAGCTCGACAGGCGTGGATCGTCCAAAAATCAGGACGGAAACTCTGAGCTTGCTCTTTTCGTAATTGACTTCCTCGACGACGCCGTTGAAATCCTTGAATGGACCGTCGATGACGCGGACGACTTCGCCAACTTCGTAAAGTACCTTGTGCTTGGGCTTCTTGACCCCTTCCTCCACGCGCGCCAGGATCGCTTCCGCTTCCGCATCGGTGATCGGGGCGGGATGGTCCGGCGTCCCGCCGACAAACCCCAGCACCCGCGGAACGTCGCGCACCAGATGCCAGGTATCGTCATTCAACTCCATCTGGACCAGGACATACCCCGGAAAGAATTTCCGCTCGCCTTTGCGCTGCTGGCCCTGCCGCATTTCCAGCACCTCCTCGGTCGGCACCAGGATCTTGCCGAAATAACGCTCAAGCCCGGCCCGGGCCACTCGCTCCTCCAGAGAACGCTTTACGCGGTTTTCGAAATTGGAATAAGCCTGGATTACGTACCAGCGTAGCGCCACGATCGCCCCCTATTACCCGGTGATCGAGGTGATTGCCCAAAACAGAAGCATGTCGAGCAGCCAGAGAAAAATTCCGACGAAGAAAACCAGCGCGACCACCATCAACGTGGCTTGCGCTGCCTCCTGCCGCGTCGGCCAGATCACTTTTCGAACCTCGATGCGCGACTCGCGGAAAAATCCGAGCAGCGACCGCCCCTTGGCCGTCGCTGACACCAGCGCGGCCGCCACAATGACAGCGCCGACGACTCCAAGCGTACGGTAGACGACGGAATAATCGCCGAAATAATAGTATGCGACGATGCCAGCGATTAGAAATACCAGCGCAAGAGCAAGCTTGACGGTATCCAGACCGGAAGCACCGGACTCCGAAGTAGTTTGAGTAGACATGCGCCGGATCGTTATGAAAATACGAGAGGGCGCCCGTCAACGGGCGCCCGCATCATGTAGTGGCAGGCCAGGAGGGGCTCGAACCCCCAACCTGCGGTTTTGGAGACCGCTGCTCTACCAATTGAGCTACTGACCTAGGTATTCGGAAATGGGCGAACCTGTCGGGTCCGCCCCTAGCCCCTTACTCGATGATCTTGGAGACAACGCCTGCGCCGACGGTACGGCCGCCTTCGCGTACTGCAAACCGCAAGCCTTCGTCCATGGCGATCGGCGCGATCAGCTTCACTTCGATCTTGACGTTGTCGCCCGGCATGACCATTTCGATCCCTTCCGGCAACGTGACCGCGCCGGTGACGTCGGTGGTCCGGAAGTAGAACTGCGGCCGGTAGCCGTTGAAGAACGGGGTGTGTCGACCGCCTTCTTCCTTGGACAGAACGTAGATCTCCGCTTCGAAGTGCGTGTGCGGGGTGATGCTGCCGGGCTTGGCCAGCACCTGGCCGCGCTCGACGTCTTCTCGCTTGGTGCCGCGCAGCAGGACGCCGATGTTGTCGCCGGCCTGGCCCTGGTCGAGCAGCTTCCGGAACATTTCGACGCCGGTGCAGGTGGTCTTGGTCGTGGCTTTGATGCCGACGATTTCGATTTCTTCGCCCACCTTGATGATGCCGCGCTCGACGCGCCCGGTCACCACGGTGCCGCGCCCGGAGATCGAGAAGACGTCTTCGATCGGCATGAGGAACGGCCGGTCGATGGCGCGCTCGGGCTCGGGAATATAGTCGTCCAGCGCCTGCACCAGGGCTTCGACCGCCGGCACGCCGATTTCGCTGGTGTCGCCTTCCAGCGCCTTCAGGGCGGAGCCCTTGATGATGGGGATGTCGTCGCCGGGAAAGTCGTACTTGGAGAGCAGTTCGCGCAGCTCCATTTCGACCAGCTCCACCAGCTCGGGATCGTCGACCATGTCGGCCTTGTTCAGGAACACGACGATGTAGGGGACGCCGACCTGACGCGCCAGGAGGATGTGTTCGCGGGTCTGCGGCATCGGGCCGTCGGCGGCGGAGCACACCAGGATGGCACCGTCCATCTGGGCCGCACCGGTGATCATGTTCTTGACGTAGTCGGCGTGACCGGGGCAGTCGACGTGGGCGTAGTGACGCGCGTTCGATTCGTATTCCACATGGGCGGTGGCGATGGTGATGCCGCGCGCACGCTCTTCCGGCGCCGCGTCAATCTGGTCGTAGGCCTTGAATTCGCCTCCGAACTTCGCCGCCATGCACTTGGTCAGGGCCGCCGTCAGCGTCGTCTTCCCATGATCCACGTGACCTATCGTTCCCACATTCACATGCGGTTTCGTGCGCGTAAATTTCTCTTTGGACATCCGCCAACACCCCTGATTCGGCTATTTCAATTCAGTCAAAAACGGTTTACAGATATACGATGGAGCCCATAACCGGACTTGAACCGGTGACCTCTTCCTTACCAAGGAAGTGCTCTACCGACTGAGCTATATGGGCAATTCAATCTTTAGCACACCATCACAACACTGGAGCGGGTGATGGGAATCGAACCCACACCATCAGCTTGGAAGGCTGAGGTTCTACCATTGAACTACACCCGCGTACCACAAAATCCAATTGGTGGAGGGGGAAGGATTCGAACCTTCGAAGGCTGAGCCGTCAGATTTACAGTCTGATCCCTTTGACCGCTCGGGAACCCCTCCAAAGCGGAAAGCGTGCATTTTTCCAGAGTCTTATGACCGTGTCAAGCAACCGCAAGTCATCTTCGTCCGGCGCGGCCATTCAAACGTGCAAGCGGTTCATCGCCTGCTCGACATTGCCGGCCAGCAGTTCGGGCAGACAATCCAAGGCTTTGTCTATCGCCCCGAAAATGGCTTGGCGATCGACGGACGAGGGCGCGGCCAACACGTAATCCGCCACCGCCATGGACCCGACCGGCCGTCCGATTCCGATCCTCAGACGCAGAAATCCGCCACTTCCCAGTTGCGCCATGATGTCGCGGAGGCCGTTGTGCCCGCCATGGCCGCCGTCCCGTTTGACACGAACGAGCCCCGGCCCGAAGTCGAGCTCGTCGTGAACCACGAGGATGTGCTCGGGTGCGATCTTGTAAAACTTGGCTATCGCCGCCACCGCGAGCCCGCTTCGGTTCATGAAGGTCAGAGGCTCCAGGAGATGAATGGGCTCGGCCACCTTGATCGTTCCGACGCGGCCATGGAAACGGGACTCCTCCCGCAATACGCAGGCGTGCGCGGCCGCCAGCCTACCCATGAACCAGAACCCGGCATTGTGCCGGGTTCGGTCATAAGCCGGCCCCGGGTTGCCGAGGCCGACGATCAGCTTGACCATGCCGCCCGGCCCGGTCAGCCCGCTCCGCCCTCGCCGCCTTCCGCAGTACGCGGCGCGTGCACGGAAGCCACCGGCAGGTCATGGCCGGCACCCTGTGCGAGTGCGTGGATTTCGACGCCCGCCGGAAGCTTGAGGTCCGACAGGTGGATGATGTCACCGATGTCGACCTGGCCAAGATCGACCTCGATGTACTCGGGCAGATCCTTGGAAAAGCAATCGACCTCCACGTCCACCATGCTATGGGATACCACTCCGCCTTTCTTGACGCCTACCGAGGATTCCTGGTTGACGAAGTGCAGGGGCACGTGGACGCGGATCTTGTCCGCCGCGCTGACGCGCTGAAAATCCATGTGCATCACGATGGGCTTGGCGGGATGGCGCTGCACGGCCTTCAGAATGGCGTTTTCCTCGCGACCGTCGAAACGGATCGTCAGCACGTGCGAATACGTCGCCTCGTTTTCCAGGCTTTTGACAACTTTGTGATGCTCCAGCAACAGCGACACCGGTTCACCACCACCCCCATAAAGCACGGCCGGAACCTTGCCGGCATGGCGCAGGCGACGGGACGCGCCCTTGCCCAATTGATCGCGCAATTCGGCTTCAAATACGAAATTGCCTACCATCTCTTTCTCCAAAATACTCTTAGCAGATGTTGAAAAACGAGGGCCCCGGTCAATCCACGTACAGCGAACTGACCGATTCCCCCATGGCGATCCGGCGGATCGTTTCCGCCAGCATTTCGGCAATGGTCAATTGCCGGATTCTGTTACAGGCCCGCGCACGCTCCTGCAAGGGAATCGTGTCGGTCACCACCAGTTCGTCCAGCAGCGACGCCTCGATGTTGTCGACCGCGGGACCGGAAAGCACCGGATGGGTACAGTACGCCACCACCCTTTCGGCGCCGTGCTCCTTCAGGGCACCGGCGGCCTTGCACAAGGTGCCCGCGGTGTCGACGAGGTCGTCGACCATGACGCAGGTCCGCCCCCGGACGTCGCCGATGATGTTCATGACCTTCGCCTCGTTCGCGCGCGGACGGCGCTTGTCGATGATGGCGAGATCGGCGTCGTCGAGCCGCTTGGCCAGCGCCCTGGCCCTGACCACCCCGCCGACGTCGGGCGATACCACCATGAGATCGGGGTATTTCTGTCGCCAGACGTCGCCGAGCAGGATCGGCGAGGCATAGACATTGTCCACCGGGACGTCGAAAAACCCCTGGATCTGATCGGCATGCAGGTCGACGGTCAGGACCCGGTCGGCGCCGGCGGCGCAGATCATCTTGGCCACCAGTTTGGCGGTGATCGGCACCCGCGCCGAACGGATGCGCCGGTCCTGCCGGGCATAGCCGAAATACGGGATGACCGCGGTGATGACCGACGCGGACGACCTGCGCAAAGCGTCGATCATGACGAGAAGCTCCATGAGGTTCTCGTTGATGGGCTGCGAAGTGGGCTGGATGACGAACACCTCGCGCCCGCGCACGTGCTCCTCGATCTCGACCGCGATCTCGCCGTCGCTGAACCGCCCTACCGTCGCCATGCCCAGGCGCATGTTGAGCTTGCGCACAACGCCTTCGGCAAGGGGGAGATTTGCATTACCCGAAAACACCATGAAGGAGGTGTCGGTCATCGTGCACTCCAGATATCGACGCAGACAGGGAGTTGGCTGGGGCGCCAGGATTCGAACCTGGGAATGCCGGGATCAAAACCCGGTGCCTTACCGCTTGGCTACGCCCCAAAATAAATGCAGAAAATCTATAGTTCGTCCAGCGCCTCGTACAGAGGCGACAGGTTGCGGCCGGACGCCACCATGGCGGTCCAGTCGCGGGACAAGCCCTCACATGCGGCCGTGGCTTCTTCCTCGCTGCCATGGACCGAATATACGCAGGCGCCCGTGCCCGTCAGCCGGACATCCCGGGAATATCTCCCCAGCACGCGCATCGCCTCGCCCACCACCGGGTAACGACGCACGACGGCGTCCAGGCAATGATTCTCATGGCTTCCCGCAAGGAAGTCGGATATTTTGATTGGGTCGTTATCTCTTGTCAAATCAGGGGCACCGAATATCTCGGCGGTCGAGACATGGCACGGCGGCACGACGATGACGTACCAAGGCTCGGGCAGTTCCACGACCTGCAGCCTTTCGCCGACGCCTTCCGCCCATGCGCTCCGGCCGAACACGAAAATCGGTACGTCCGCCCCCAGCCGGAGACCGAGATTCATCAGAGTTTCCCGGTCCAGACCCAGCCCCCACAAGCGGTTCAGCGCCACCAGCGTGGTCGCCGCGTCCGAGCTTCCGCCGCCCAGGCCGCCGCCCATCGGCAAATTTTTCTCCATGGCGATGTCGGCCCCGGCAGTCACGCCAGCGTGATCCTTCAGCAACCGGGCGGCACGGACGATCAGGTTCTGCTCGGCCGGCACGCCCGCCAGCGACGCCTGCAACCTGATTTCGCCGGAGGCATTGGGCCGGAATTCGAGCCAGTCGCACAAATCCACGAACTGGAAGACCGTTTGCAGATTATGGTACCCGTCGGGGCGGCGGCCCGTGATACGAAGGGTGAGATTGAGCTTGGCCGGCGCCGGCAAGCGCAGAAAGGGCGACTTCATGCCGGAGGGTTCCCGACGGTCCACTCGTCCGCAAACAGTTTCAGTTTGAGCGAACGCCCCTGGATCAGCACTTTCTGCGGCAACGTGAACTGGCCCCAGCTGCGATACCGCTCGTAATCGAGCGACCATTCCGCCTGCCTGAAATGCTTCAGGCGCCCGTCCGGATACAGTTCCGTCTCCTCGCTGGCCTCGCCCGGCGCCGACACCCCCAAGACCCAGTAGCGCAGGCTCCGCAGCGGAATGGAAAAGCCCAGTTTTTCTTTCAGCAGGCCTTCGGGATCCCGGGAAATCCTCTCGTTCCCGTTGCCTTCGTTGACGAGAATCAAATCGTCCTGGAGCACGATGGAAACCGTTCCTTGATTCAAGGGACCGGAGAGCCGCAGGCGATCCTGGCGGCCGTCGTGGTCCCAGGACAGGCTGGCTTGCCAGGCGTCGTCCGCGGTCTGCACCGCAACACGACCTTCCAGCCGCCAGCGTTCGAGGCTGGCCAAGCGCGCCACGTCCGGCACAGCGGGCCGGGCCTGCATGGGGGCGCAGCCCTGCAAGCCGGCTGCCGTCGACAACACGATCAGCGAGGCCGCGGCGAGCCGGATCCGATCACGCATCACGGCGCCAGCAGATCCGGATAGCGCGCCTTGATCCGCTGCATATCCTTGTGCTCGGGCGCCTTTTTCCAGGCCTCGCGCAGGATTTTCCTGGCTTCCTGGCGCCTGCCGGACTCCAGCAGCACCTCGCCCAGATGCGATGCGATCTCAGGGTCTTGAACCTTTTCGTAAGCCCGGCGCAGGTATTCGGCGGCTTCGGCGTAATTGCGCAGCCGGTACTGCAGCCAGCCGTAACTGTCGAGTATCGCCGGATCGTCGGGCTTGAGCCGGATCGCCCGGTCGAGATAGCCCTTGGCCTCGTCCAACCGCTCGCCCCGCTCGACGAGCGTGTAGCCCAGGGCATTCAATGCATTGGGATCATCGGGGTTCTTTTCCAGCACCTGGCGCAAGTCCGCCTCCAGCACGTCGAACCGCCCGAGATTCTCCGCCACCAGGGCACGGGCGTAAAGCAGATCGCTCTGCCCCGGGATTTCGCCGAGCGCGTCGGTCAACAGGTTGAAGGCTTCTTCATAGTCCCTGTTCTTGGAAAGCAGCTCGGCTTCCAGAAGGTACAGCCGAACCGACTCGTTCGGAAAACGCTTGCGGACGTCGGCGAGCCGGCTTCGCGCCTCCGTCAGCCGGCCCAGGCTGATCAAGGCGGTGATGCCGTTCACCCGCGCATCGAACTCGGTCGGACCGGTCGTGACGCGGTCGAACCAGCCCAACGCCTCGGCCAGTCTGCCCTTGCGGGCATCGATCAGCCCCAGATAAAAGTAGGCCTGAACCCGCCATTTTCCCGACGTAGCCAGCCCCACGAACTCGCGCCGGGCCGCATCGAGCTGGTCCAGATCGATGAGCGCCAGTCCGAGCCCGAACCGGGCGTCCTGATTGCCGGGCTCCTTGGCTACGATACGCGCCAGCTCGCGCCGCGCGCCTTCGATGTCGCCGGACTTGATGAGAAATTGCGAATAGATCAGACGCAATCTGGCGTTGTCCGGATCGCGCTTGAGCGCTCGCCGAATCATGTCCCCGGCCGCGGCCGAATCGCCCATTTGCGCCATGACCTGCGCCTGCAGCACCCGGGCCCGGCTCCAGTCCGGATGCAACTTCAGGGCTTCCTCGGTTTCGTTCAATGCCCGCTGGAACTCACCCTGGTTGGCGGCGAGAAGCGCGGCTGCGAGATGAAGCTCCGCCATACCGGGGGACGCCCGGAGCAAGGCGTTCATGAATTCCGCCGCATCCTGTTTCGGCACCTCACCGCCGAGCACCTTCACCAATTCGATGAGTGTGTCTTCCAGATCGGCATCCGGCAGCGTCAGCAGCACCTTCATCTGCGCCACCGCCTCGTCGCGCCTTCCCTCCTTCAGGTAGAGCAAGGCCGCCATGCGGCGGGCCACCGCATTGCGGGGCTCGGCTTGCAGCCAGAGAGATACCCCTTCGATCGCTTCGGGATATTTTTTCACGAACAAGGCGATCTGAGTCGCCCGTTCGGCGAGACGCGCATCCCGCGACAGGCGCGCGGCCTGGAGATAATTCTCGAGCGCAACCTCGTACTGGCCCCGCTGGCCGGCCAACTCTCCCGCCAGCACCAGGTAGACGAGCTGGGATTTGGGCGTCAGCGGCTTGACCGTCGCGCCGATGCCGGCCTCGTCGCTCCAGAATGGTTCATCCGCAAACTTGGCTTTATGGCCCACGCACCCGAATGCCAGGGCAATCAACAGCAAGCCCGGCAAAGTACCTGCACCGCCGGGCCAGAATTTTCGTATCCGAATTTTAGGCACTATCGTCCCGCGAGTTGCGCGTAGGAATTCAAAGGCTTGAGAAAGGAGCAACCGGACGGGCTAAAGCTTTCCCTGCATCCCGCCAGCGCCGATATTCTGGGATATTTTGAGGAGAACGAGGGATTGCCGATATTGCTTGCGACGCGGGCCAGAACCGATTTTCCCGAGCGAAATTGTACCGTTTCCCGATAAACCGGCAAGACTTGTGCTTCCTCGAAATTGGATTAGGGGCACATTTTCATTAAAATCGGCGTCTGTTTCAGCCACCTGCCCACAATGGCGATCCTGACTCTAGGCGTCAATCACACCACCGCACCGGTTTCGATCAGGGAACGTCTTGCCTTTCCCACCGAGCATCTGCAATCCGCGCTGCGGGAGCTGATCGGCCTGCCGCAGGTGGGTGAGGCAGCGATCCTGTCGACCTGCAACCGTACCGAGGTGTATTGCGAGCTCGAAGGCCGCGACCAGCGGCCCATCGTCGACTGGATGCGCGGGCAGCGGCAACTCGACGGCCAGGACATCGCCCAATACCTTTACTCCCACGTCGACGCCGGCACGATCCGGCACATGTTCCGCGTCGCCTGCGGGCTGGACTCGATGATCCTGGGCGAACCGCAGATCCTCGGCCAGATGAAGACCGCCTATCAGGCGGCGCGCGACGCCGGCACCGCGGGCAAGGTTCTGACCAAGCTGTTCCACCACACCTTCGCCGCCGCCAAGAAGGTCCGCACCGACACGGCGATCGGGTGCAGCCCCGTATCCGTCGCCTTCGCCGCCATCCGGCTGGCCCAGCGCATTTTCGACGATTTGGGCGATCTGACCGCCATCCTCATCGGCGCAGGCGAAACCATCGAGCTGACCGCGCGGCACTTGAGCGAAAACCGGATCGGACACATCATCATCGCCAATCGGACCTTCGACCGCGCGCATACCCTGGCCAACCAGTTCGGCGGCTTCGCCATTTCGCTGGAAGAGCTGCCCAAGCATCTGGCCAAGGCCGACATCATCGTCGCCTCCACCGGCAGCCCCCTGCCCATTCTCGGCAAGGGCAGCATCGAGAGCGCGCTGCGGAGCCGCCGCCACAAGCCGATGTTCATCGTGGACCTGGCGGTGCCGCGGGACATCGAGCCCGAGGTCGAGCAGCTCCAGGACGTCTATCTGTACACCGTCGACGACCTGCAGCACACCGTCGAGGAGAACCTCAAGACCCGTCAGGAGGCCGCTCTGCAGGCGGAAGAAATCATCGATCTGGAAGTCGAGCATTTCCTGGCCTGGCTCAGGGCCCAGGCCGCGACCGAAACGATCCGCGACGTCCGGAGCCTGGCCGAACGGCACCGCGACGCGGCTCTGGAGCGGGCACTGCGGGAACTGCGCCGCGGCAAGAGCGCCGAAGACACCCTGCGCTGGCTGGCGGACACCCTGACCAACAAGATCATTCATGCGCCCAGCTCGCAAATCTGGCAAGCGGGCGTGAACGAACGCGCCGACATCGTCGCCGCGGCGCGCGAACTCTTTCAACTCAAAGACCCCGATACGTGAATCCTTCCGTTCAGCAGAAACTCGAGAACCTGTCCCATCGCTTCGAAGAAATCACCGGCCTCCTGGCCACCCCGGAAGTCCAGAACGATCAAAACCGGTTCAAGGCCCTGAGCCGGGAATACGCCCAGCTCGAACCCTGTGTCGCCTGTTTCCGGCGCTACCGGGAAACACTGGACGGCATCGAGTACGCGCAAGCGCTGCTGCAGGATCAGGACCCCGAAGTCCGCAGCCTGGCGCGGGAGGAACTCGAAGCCGGACGCGAGCGCTGCGAAGCGCTGGAGCAGGAGCTGCAGATCCTGCTGCTGCCGCGCGATCCCAACGACGAGCGCAACGTGTTCCTCGAAATCCGGGCCGGCACCGGCGGCGCGGAAGCGGCGATCTTCGCCGGCGACCTGCTGCGCATGTACAGCCGCTACGCTGAACGGCAGGGCTGGAGGACCGAGATCGTCGGCGAGAGCGAGGGCGAGCACGGCGGCTACAAGGAGGTCGTGATGCGCATCAGCGGTCAGAGCGTCTATTCCCGGCTCAAGTTCGAAGCCGGCACCCACCGCGTCCAGCGGGTGCCCGCCACCGAAGCTCAAGGCCGCATCCATACCTCGGCCTGCACCGTGGCGATCCTCCCGGAAATCGACGAAGTCGAGATCGACATCAACCCGGCCGACCTGCGCGTCGACACCTTCCGCGCCTCGGGGGCCGGCGGCCAGCACGTGAACCGGACCGATTCGGCCATACGCATCACCCACATTCCGACCGGCACCGTGGTGGAATGCCAGGACGAGCGTTCCCAGCACAAGAACCGGGCGCGCGCCATGTCGCTGCTGCAGGCCCGCATCCTGGCCGCCGCCCAGGAGAAGCAGAATTCCGAGATCGCCGCGTCGCGAAAACTGCAAGTGGGCAGCGGCGACCGCTCCGAACGCATCCGGACCTACAACTTCCCGCAGGGGCGGCTGACCGACCACCGCATCAACCTCACGCTCTACCGGCTGGACGCCATCATGGAGGGCGACCTCGACCCGGTGATCGATCCCCTGGTGCAGGAGCATCAGGCCGACATGCTGGCCAGCCTGGCCGAAAGCTGAAGACGTGCCCACCAACCTCCTGGAAGCGCTGGACGCCGCCACCCGCGAACTCGGCTCCATCAGCGAAACGGCCCGACTCGATGCCGAGGTGCTGCTGGCCCATGCAATCGGGAAAAACCGCGCCTATCTCAGGGCGTGGCCCGAGCGTCTGCTGCAAGCCGAAGAAGAACGGCGCTTTCTGGCGTACCTCGCGGAGCGCGCGCGTGGTGTCCCTGTCGCCTATCTGACGGGAGCACGGGAGTTCTGGTCCCGATCCTTTAACGTATCCCCCGAGGTGCTGATTCCCCGGCCGGAAACGGAGCTGCTGGTGGAGCTTGCCATCGAGGCGGCCCGCTGCAAAAACCGTCCCCGCATCCTCGATCTGGGCACCGGAAGCGGCGCCATTGCCGTGACCCTGGCTCTGGAGTGTCCGGACGCCGAAGTCTGGGCGGTGGATATCAGCGAATCCGCGCTCGCACTCGCCCGCCGCAATGCGGACGAACTCGGCGCCAAAACGATCCGGTTCCTGCAGGGCAGCTGGCTCGCCCCGCTGCCGGCGGGTATCCGCTTCGACCTGATCGTCAGCAACCCTCCTTATGTCAGCCCAACCGACCCGCACCTGCTGCGCGGCGATGTCCGCTACGAACCCCGCCAAGCCCTGGTATCCGCGGAGGACGGCCTGCAAGACATCGCCCTGATCGCCGGAAACGCCGGCCCGTGGTTGCCCCCCGGCGGCGGGCTGATGTTCGAGCACGGCTTCGACCAGGCCGACGCGGTCGCCGCGATCCTCGGCAAACTGGACTACCGCGACGTCCGCCGGTATCGCGATCTGCAGGGCCACGAACGCGTCACCGCGGCAAGGCGGGCCCCCGAGGAGTGAAGGCCGCCTAGAGCGGCATCGACAGGTGGCAGAAGAAGGTCTTCAGGTATTCCGTTTCCGGAATCGCGGGATGGACCGGATGGTCCGGCCCCTGGCAACCCTGACCCAGGATGACCAGATGCCGGTCCAGATGCCGGCTGCTGGTACGCAGTATGTCGTGCAGGGTGGAGCGCGGCAGGTTGAATGAGCAGGACGCCGAAACCAGGACTCCGCCGGGGTTCAGCACTTGCATGGCCGCCTGGTTGAGGCGGTGGTAGGCCTCCACGCCCGCCTTGATGTCCTTCTTGCGCTTGATGAGGGCGGGAGGGTCCACCACGATCAAATCGTAGCGCTGGCGCTTGTGCCGAAGCTGCTTCAGGAACTCGAAAACATCCTGCCGGATGAAACCCATCCGATCCGCCACGCCGTTGAGCCTGGCGTTTTCCGCGGCGAGCGCAAGCGCTGACTCGGAGCTGTCCACGCAATCCACGGATTCCGCCCCTCCCAAAGCCGCCTGCACGCCCCAGCCTCCGGTATAGGAGAACAGGTCGAGCACGCGCTGGCATTTGGCCAATTGCGCCACCACGGCCCGGTTCTGGCGATGGTCGAAGAACCAGCCGGTCTTCTGCCCTCCCACGGGATCGACCAGGAAGCGGGCGCCGTTCTCCTCGATCGGTACCGGACCTTCGAGCGGCTTGCCCAGCACCCGTACGTAATTCTCGAGCTTCTCGAACTGGCGCAGGCTCGAAGTGTTCTTCAGCACCATGGTGCGGGGTGAAAGCAGCTTGTCGAGCACCTCCATCACCGGCTCCTGGAGCTGCTCCGCGCCGAACGTGCTGGCCTGCAGCGCCAGCACGTCGCCCAGGCGGTCGATCACCAGGCCGGGCAGGCCGTCGCTTTCGCCATACAGCAAGCGGTAATAAGGCTTGGCGAAAAGCATCTCGCGCAGATGCAAAGCCCGGCTCAACCGCTTCAGCAGGAAGGCATGGTCGATCGCCACGCGGTGGTCGCGGCTCAGGAGCCGCGCGCAGATCAGCGATTCCGGGTTGACGTAAGCCAAGCCCAGCGGCTGTTGGCGAGAGTCCTCCACCACCACGTATTCACCGGGCGCGAAACGCTTGAGCGGCGTCTTTTCGCCATCCACCTCGTTGCTGAAGACCCACAGGTGCCCCGCCCGCAAACGGCGCTCCTCGTTCTTCTTCAGCCGCAATACCGACAATTCAGACATACAGTCGCCAACCCAAGCGTCACCGGTGCTTGAAAAAGGAAAAGGCGGTTCCCGACCGGGAAACGCCTGGATAAAGGGTCAGATCAATTCGAAGGTGAAACCGCTGATGTCCCGATCGGGCTTTGCCAGATCCAGGCGGACTTCCAGAGACTTGCCGACCGGCATCATGGACATGCCGGTTCCCTTGGGAAGATACTCCACCGGCGAAAACACCCTGCCCGCCGCCGGCTTCCCCTGCCGGTCGACCACCCGCAGGACGATCGAAGGAAACACCTGGGCCGCCGTGGACTGATTGGCCATGACCAGGCGGAATTCATAGCCCCCGGTGGCGGGCACCGGCCGCAGCGTCCGCTCCACGATCTGGATCGATTCGACGTCGCTGTAGGGCGGCACCTGGCAGCCCACGGCATCGCACAGCATCACCAGCCACGGCCGCATGGCCTCATCCTGGGCAAAACGGGTGCTGCCGAAATACGCCACCTGGCCGAGCAGGGCGATCGCCAAGGCGATACTGCCGATGCCCCAGGCCAGCCGCAAGAAAAACCCCGGGCGGGCCGGCTCGTCGTATCCCCTCGTCCATCGCCGGAACCAGCGCCCCGACCCGCCCTTCGGCGGTAGCGAGTACGGATCGGGGACGCTCTCTTCCAATCCCGGCAGGGCATTGAAAACACGACCGCAGTGGTCGCAGAGCATGACGCCCCGCCCTTCCCGTAGCTGACGCACCGAGATGCCGTAGGCCGTACCGCAGGATGGACAGCGGGTAAACACCTTCAGGTCCGTCTTACCCCGGCGAGCCGGGCCCAGCCTTCGCTGAGCACGGCGGGCTCCATTTCGAAGCCTTTTCGCACATAAGCGGAGGCCACGGCGTCCGCCTGCTCCGCCAGAATGCCCGAGAGCACGATCCGGCCGCCGGGGCGTACCCGCGACCGCAATTCAGCGGCCAGTTCCATCAACGGATTGGCCAGTATGTTCGCCAATACGATGTCGCTCTCGAAAGAGGACAGCCGGTCCGGCAGGGAAGTCTCGATCTTGTCCTCGACGGCGTTCTTCCGCGCATTGTCGACGGTAGCCGCCAGCGCCTGCGGATCGATGTCGACGGCATGGACGGAGGAGGCGCCCAGCAGTGCCGCGGCGATGCCCAGGATGCCGGACCCGCAGCCGTAGTCCACCACGGTCGCGCCGTGCAAATCCGCCGCGTCCAGCCATTCCAGGCACAAAGCGGTGGTCGGGTGGGTCCCGGTGCCGAAAGCCAGTCCCGGATCCAGCAGCATCACCACCGCATCGGTTTCCTCGACCGTGAATCCGGTCGGGCAGACCCACAACCGGCTGCCGAAACGCAGGGGGCGGAAATGTTCGAGCCAGGCCCGCTCCCAGGCCTGGTCGGCCAGCGCTTCCTCGCTCCAGTCCCGAAGCCTTACCTCGCCGAACCGCCGGCCGAGCGCCGAGCGGGTCGCCGCCAAATCGCCGCCCTCCTCGAACAGGCCCACCACCCGGGTTTGCGCCCACACCGGGGTCGTCCCGAGCGGAGGCTCGAACAGCGCCTGGTCGCCGGCGTCCAGGAAACTGACGGACAGCGCGCCCGCGTCCATCAGCGCATCCGATACCTCCTCGGCCAGATCCTCGTCGACGGTCACCATCAACTGCTGCCACATGGCTTTAGTGCTTGAGCCCCAGCTTCTGCTCCAGGTAATGGATGTTCTGTCCGCCCGCCTCGAAGGCACCATCGTTGACGATATCGAGCAGCAGCGGAATGTTGCACTTGATTCCGCCGATCACCATCTCGTTCAAGGCCGTGCGCATCCGGGCGATCGCTCCGGCGCGGGTTTCGCCATGGGCGATCAGCTTGCCGATCATCGAGTCGTAATACGGCGGCACGCGATAGCCGTTGTAGATGTGGGTCTCGACACGGATACCCGGCCCGCCCGGCATATGGAACTGCTCGATCAACCCCGGCGACGGCATGAAGTTGGCCGGGTCCTCCGCGTTGATGCGGCATTCGATGGCGTGCCCGCGCATCTCCACCTCCGCCTGACGGATCGAAAGCGGCTCGCCGGCGGCGATCCGCAGCTGCTCCTTGACGATGTCGAAGCCGGTGACCATTTCGGTCACGGGATGCTCGACCTGGACCCGGGTGTTCATTTCGATGAAATAGAACTGGCCGTCCTGGTAGAGGAATTCGAAGGTGCCGGCGCCGAGATACCCGATCTCCTTGCAGGCCTGCACGCAACGCATGCCCATCTCGTCCCGCTGCGCCTGAGTGATGCCGGGCGCCGGCGCTTCTTCCACGACCTTCTGATGGCGGCGCTGGGTCGAGCAGTCGCGCTCGCCCAGATGAACCACGTTGCCGTGCGAATCCGCGATCACCTGAAACTCGATGTGGCGCGGATTCTCCAGGAACTTCTCCATGTAAACCATGTCGTTCCCGAACGCCGCGCCGGCCTCGCTCCGGGTCAGATCGATGGCGGCGGCAAGATTGGCCTCGCTGTGCACGACCCGCATTCCGCGCCCCCCGCCGCCGCCGGAGGCCTTGATGATGATGGGAAAACCTATCCGCCTGGCGATCGCCAGATTCTCTTCTTCGCCGCTGCCGAGCGGACCGTCCGAGCCCGGCAGAGTGGGGATCCCGGCCTTTTTCATCGCTTCGATGGCACAGACCTTGTCGCCCATGAGGCGGATGGTTTCCGGCCTCGGACCGATGAAGATGAATCCGCTCTGGATCACCTTCTCGGCGAAGTCGGCGTTTTCGGACAAGAAGCCGTAGCCGGGGTGGATCGCGAGAGAATCGGTGACCTCGGCGGCGCTGATGATGGCGGGAACATTCAGATAGCTGTCGCGGGACGCGGCCGGTCCGATGCAGACCGACTCGTCGGCCAGGCGCACGTGTTTCAGATCGCGGTCCGCCTCGGAATGCACGGCGACGGCCTTGATGCCAAGTTCGCGGCAGGCCCGGAGGATACGCAAAGCGATTTCGCCGCGATTGGCGATGACGACTTTACCTAGCATAGTGAGCACCTTGGAGACTGTTGAGCCGGAACGGGCCGAAGGTCATTCGATCACGAACAGCGGCTGGTTGTACTCCACGGGCTGGCCGTTCTCCACCAGGATCCTGCTCACTATACCGGCCTTGTCGGCTTCGATCTGATTGAGGATTTTCATCGCTTCGATGATACAGAGCGTATCGCCGACCTCGACCCGCTGGCCCACTTCCACGAACGCCTTGGAACCGGGCGAGGGCGCCCGATAGAAAGTGCCCACCATGGGGGAGCGCACCTCATGGCCGGTGATTTCCTTGGCCATTTCGGCGGGAGGCGTCGCCGGCTGCCCGGCGGCGACCGGGGACACCGCCGCGGGCATCACCGGCGCCGCCACGGCGACGGGAGCCGCCACACTGGATGCGTAGCGGCTGATGCGGACGGACTCCTCCCCCTCGCGAATCTCGATTTCCGCGATACCCGATTCCTCGATGATTTCGATTAGCTTTTTTATTTTTCTAATATCCATCTATAACGACCTATGTGTCATTTGCAGGGCGGCCTGCAGCGCCAGTTCGTAGCCCACGGGGCCCAATCCGCAGATGACCCCCTTGGCAATATCGGAAAGATAGGAATGGCGGCGGAACGGCTCGCGCGCATGCACGTTCGAAATGTGTACTTCAATGAAAGGCACGGCGGTGGCCAGCAGCGCGTCGCGCAGAGCGACGCTGGTATGGGTGAACGCCCCGGGATTGATGATGATCATGTCGACCGCATCGCGGAACGCCTGGTGAATGCGTTCGATCAGAGCATGTTCGGCATTGCTCTGGAAGAAATCGATCGGCATGCCCGCCGCCCCGGCCTGCGCCCCCAGGCGCGATTCGATATCCGGAAGCGTGTCGCTGCCATAGATGCCGGGCTCACGCACCCCTAGCAGATTGAGGTTAGGCCCGTTCAGCACCAAGATACCCGCCATTGCGCGTGCCAGCTCTTAAATATCGATGAAATCGCCCAAATAGGCGGCGGTATTCTGCCGAAATGGCGGTATTTTGTCCACAAATGCAGCAAGAAGCCCGGTTTGCGGCATTCATCTGGACGGCGCGAGCCGCGGCTCGATGGCAGCCAGGAAGCCGCTCCGCGTCTGGGGCCCCAGGTAAGTCGCGAGCACCCGCCCGCGGGAGTCGAAAGCCACGGTGAAAGGCAATCCCCCGCCGGCATTCCCGAGGCGCGCCGCCAACGCGTCGCCGCCGCGCTCGCCGACCAGGATGCGATAGCCCACCGGCAACTGCCGCAGAAACGCGGCGATCGCATCCCGATCCTCCAGCGCCAGACCCACGATCTTGAGCCCGCGCGGCCCGAATTCCGCATGCAGCCCGTCCAGCACCGGCATTTCCTCCCGGCATGGCTCGCACCAGCTTGCCCAGAAATTCAGCAGCAGTACTTCGGAACGCTCATCCGACAGCCGCACGGGGCTCCCGGAAAGGTCGGGAAATACGGATTCCGGCCCCTGCCAGTCCGCGGCACCGGCCGACAGCCAGCGCTGCGCCACCGCCCCCGCCACGATGGCCAGCACGGCGACCACGATCAGGACGAACCTATCGGACACCGTCAAACATCCGGTCGAGGTGATGGACGAACTTTTCCGACTCGGTGAATCCCACTAGCCGGAATGGTTTCCGCTCGCTCCGGTCGGGGCCGAAAAACAGGGTCGCCGGCGGACCGACCAGGCCGAAGCGGCCCAGCAGCGCCTGATCTTCGTCGCCGTTTTCGGTGACGTCGGCCTTGAGCAACACGATGTCTTTCAGTTTCGCCTTGACCGCGGGATCGCTGAAGGTGTACCGGTCCATCTCCTTGCACGACACACACCAGTCCGCGTAGAAATCCAGCATCGCCCAGCGTCCGGCGGCAGCCGCCTCGTCGAGGCGAGCCTCCAGCTCCTCCACGCTCGCGACCTTGGCGAAAGGCGGCGGCCCGGCATCGGCGACGGCACCGGGGGAGCCGGCCACACCCCGCAAGGGCTGTAACGGATCGCGGCTGCCGGCCGCCACCCCCAGCAGCATGAATACGCCATAGGCGGCCATCGCCACTCCCAACCCTTTCCACAGCTTGCGCCAGCCCGAAGCCCCCGCGGGCAGCGCATCGAGCGCCCCCATGTACACGGCCGGCACGATGAGCAGCAGCGCCCACATCAGCATGGCGACGGACAGGGGGACGATCCGCTCCAGCATCGACACGGCCACCGCCAGCATGGCCACGCCGAACACCGACTTGACCGCATTCATCCACATGCCGGCCTTGGGCAGCAGCTTGCCCGCCGAGGTGCCGATCGCCAGCAGCGGCAGCCCCATGCCCAGTCCCAGGGAAAACAGCGCGAGCCCGCCGAGCAGCGCATCGCCGCTCCGACCGATGTAGATCAGCGCCCCCGCCAGCGGCGCCGCCACGCAGGGCCCCACCAGCCCTGCCGACAGCAGCCCCATCACGGCCGCGCCGGCCAGGCTGCCGGCCTGCTGCCGCGAACTGAGCGCCGCGATCCGCGACTGCAGGGCGGTCGGGAGCTGAAGCTGGTAGAAGCCGAACATGGACAGCGCCAGCACCACGAACAGGACGCTGAAAGCTCCGATCGCCCAGGGGTTCTGCAATGCGGCCTGGAGGTTCGCACCGAACAGGGCGGCCAGCACCCCGAAGCCGGTGTAAGCCAAGGCATGGGCGAGCACATAGGCCAGCGACAGCGAAAACGCCCGGCGCGTGGTGATGGCATGACCGTGGCCGACGATGACGCCGGAAAGAATCGGGATCATCGGGAAAATGCAGGGGGTGAAGGCGAGCAGGATGCCGAAACCCAGAAAACTGAGCATGTTGAGCCAGAGCGAGCCGCGCCAGAGTCCGTCGGCGATGCGGTCCTGCTCGGTGATGACGGTCGCTCCGGCGATCGCGGAGACGCCCTCTCCTTCCGCGGCGGCCGGCGGCAGGGCGAGCTCGACCGTCTTCGCCATCGGCGGGTAGCAGACGCCCCGCTCGGCGCACCCTTGGAACCCGGCCTCCAGGGTGATGGTGCGAGGACCGCCGTCGGTCCTGACCAAGGGAATGTCAACGGCGACCTCGCCGTGGAAGACTTCCACCGCGCCGAACTCTTCGTCGATCTTCGGCTCGCCGCGCGGGAAGGCATAGCCGCCCAGGGCGACGCCCTCGCTGTCGCGCAAGGCGATGCGGAATTTTTCGCGGTAGAGGTAATAGCCGGGCGCGATCTGCCAGCTGAGCCGGAGGGTGTCCCCGCTCGGCGCCTCGGCGAAAAAGCGGAACGCCTGGTCCGCCGGCAGCAGATCGCCAGTCACAGGCCCGGTTCCGATCCCCCGAAGCGCGCCGGCCAGGCGCGTGAACGCGCCGCTTGTCACAGCGGTTTTCACTTCGACCAGTCTCTGGTACGGCGGGAAGCAGACACCGGCATCGGCACAGCCCTGCACCGTCACCTCCAGTTTCAGCGACTCCGGCAGTGCGGATTCCGCAACGAGAGGCAGCTGGACCTCGATGTGTCCCCGGTAGGTTTCGACTTCGCCGAAAAATTCGTCCTGCTTCTTGTGGCCTTCCGGAAAGACCGGCTCACCCAGGCGGACGCCGGGCGTGCGCGATGCGAACTTGAATTTGCTCCGGTAGAGGTAATATCCGTCCGCGATGTCCCAGGACAGCGAGGCCATGTCGGCGCCGGCCTGCCTGGCTGCCACCGGGAACGCCCGCTCCGGCGGCAGAAGGTCGCGGCTGTCGACGGCGAGCGCAGGCGCCCCGGCCAGCCAAAAAACCAGCAGCAGGCAAATCCGCCTCACGGCGGCGTTACACATGTTCCGACCCATTCGAGATATTCCGGCAATCCGCTTTGGATGGGGATCGCGATGATTTCGGGAAGTTCATAAGGGTGCCGCGCCCTCAGCCAGGCTTGCAGTTCCGGCAGGCGGGATGACAGGGTCTTGGCGAGAAGAAGGCATTCCGCCGATTTCTCGAGGGCTCCCCGCCACCGATAAACCGACCGCACCCCGGAAACGACGTTCACGCAGGCGACCAGCCTCCCTTCGACCAGCCCTTCCGCCAAAACGTCGGCGGTTTCCTCGTCCGGACAGCTACAGACAACTAGACAGTAGACCGATGTCATGGCAAAAAGTGCGCCACTCTAAATAGATTGCAGAAATATGTGTCGATGAATCCGCTGAAACTTGCCGTCCTGGTGCTACTGCTGCTGCCGATCGCCGAAATTTACGTCCTGATCCACGTCGGGGGCGTGCTCGGCTTCCTGCCGACCATTCTGCTGCTCGGCTCGGCAGCACTGGCCGGAACCTATCTGCTGCAAACCCAGGGACTGAAAACCTTCGCCCGCATCCAGCAAAGCCTGGAAGCCGGGCGCCTCCCCGCACAGGACATGATCGAGGGCGGTCTGATCCTGGCTGCCGGCATCCTTCTACTCATCCCCGGCTTCATTTCCGACGGGGCGAGCCTTGTCCTGCTGCTGCCGGCATCGCGCCGCCGGATTGCGGGCTATCTCGTCGATCACGTGCTCCAGGGTTTCCAGCCGCCGGCTCCGCCCGATTCCGGGTCCCGCACCATCGAAGGCCAGTTCCGGCGCGAGGATTAGGCGGGGCGCCTCCTTGCGCCAGGAAAACCGCTGTCCTTTAGTGGGATTCGGTGTCGGAATGGGAACTGCTGCTGGGCGCCGGTTCATTCGGATCCACGGTGCTCTTGGAGAGTCCGGAATACACCGGACACCAGCGCATGAATGCGGTGGCCACGAGGACGATGCCGATCAGCAGCAGGAAGATGTTTCCCATGAACACCGATAGCAGCAGCGCCGCGGCGCCGCCTATCATGCGGTACTGGCGATCTTTCAGGCCGACGTTGAGCTCACGCTTTAGCATTTTCTTATAATCAAAAGCCATGTCATAACCTCCTCTTGAACGTGCATTCGTAACGGAAACCCCACCCTCTGCGGGTGGAGGGCGGAGCGAGGAAAACGGGCATGGCGCATGTGGCCACGTCCGTGAGGTAAAGCTTCTCGATTGTGCAGGCTCCCCAGGTATTGCGCAAGACGGGTGTAAAATGCCCGTCATGGACATCACCGACATCATCGCCCCCCTGAACGAGGCCCAGCGCGAGGCCGTCACCGCCCCGGACCGCTCCCTGCTGGTGCTGGCCGGGGCAGGCAGCGGCAAGACCCGCGTGCTGGTGCACCGCATCGCCTGGCTGCTTCGCGCCGAAGGCGTGTCGCCGCACGCCATCCTCGCCGTGACCTTCACCAACAAGGCGGCGAACGAGATGAAGGCGCGAATCGAAGCCCTGCTCAACCTGCGGACCCAGGGCCTGTGGGTCGGCACTTTCCACGGCCTGGCGCACCGCTTCCTGCGCCGCCACGCGGCCGAGGCCGGACTGCCCGAGGGCTTCCAGATCCTCGATTCCGACGACCAGTACCGGTTGATCCGCCGGCTGCTCAAGACCCTGGAACTGGACGAGGCGCGCTGGCCGCCGCGCCAGATCCAGTGGTACATCAACGCCCAGAAGGACGAAGGCCGCCGGGCCAGGAACCTGCCCGACTCCTACGACCCGTTCGAAAAGCAGATGCGGCGGACCTATCTCGCCTACGAGGAACTGTGCGAACGTTCCGGCCTGGTGGATTTCGCCGAACTGCTGCTGCGCACCCATGAATTCCTGCGCGACAACGCCGATGTCCTCGCGCACTACCAGGAGCGCTTCCAGCACGTGCTGGTCGACGAATTCCAGGACACCAACAGCGTGCAGTATGCCTGGCTGCGGCTGCTGACGGGGGAGCGCGACAACCTCAGCGTGGTGGGCGACGACGACCAGTCCATTTACGGCTGGCGCGGCGCCAAGATCGAAAATCTGCACCGTTTCCGCCGGGACTATCCGCACCACCGGATGGTCCGGCTGGAACAGAACTACCGCTCCTCCGGCAATATCCTCGGCGCCGCGAACGCCCTGATCGCGAAAAACGAAGGCAGGCTCGGCAAGAATCTGTGGACCGAAGGCGGCAGGGGCGAACCGATCTCGGTCTACGCCGCCTTCAACGAGCAGGAAGAAGCCTGTTTCGTCGTCGAGCGCATCCGCCGCTGGGTGGAAGAAGGCGGAAGGCGGAGCGATACGGCCATCCTCTACCGCTCCAACGCCCAGTCGCGCCAGTTCGAGGAAAAGTTGCTGGCCCTCGGCATCCCCTACCGGGTCTATGGCGGCCTGCGCTTCTTCGAGCGCGCCGAGATCAAGGACGCCCTCGCCTACCTAAGGCTGATGGCCAACCGCCACGACGACCCTGGCTTCGAGCGCGTCATCAACACGCCGACCCGCGGCATCGGCGCCAAGACCCTCGACCTCGTCCGCGAACTGGCGCGCTTCGAACGGCTCTCGCTATGGAGCGCGGCACAGAAGCTGGTCGGAGACAACGTGCTCCCGGCCCGGGCAACGGCCGCCCTCGCCGGGTTCCTGCAGCTCGTCGAAGCCATGGCCACGGCCGCACAGGGACGGGCGCTGTGGGAACAAGTGCAGCTCGCGGTCGACAGCTCGGGTCTCTTGGAACATTACCGCAAGGAAAAAGGCGAACAGGCGGAAGCCCGGGTGGAAAACCTGGAGGAACTGGTCGGCGCCGCCCGCCAGTTCGAGATGGAACCGCTGATCGATCCCGAACTGGGTGGCCTCGACCAATTCCTCGCCCACGCGGCGCTGGAAGCCGGCGAGAACCAGGGCGAAAGCTTCGAGGACTGTGTCCAGCTCATGACCCTGCATACGGCCAAAGGCCTGGAATTCGACCTGGTATTCCTGGTCGGGCTGGAGGAAGGCTTATTTCCCAGCCTGCAGTCGCTGGAAGACCCGGCCCGCCTCGAAGAGGAACGCCGGCTCTGCTACGTCGGCATCACCCGGGCGCGGCACAAACTCTGCATCACCCACGCCGAATGCAGGCGGCTCTACGGCAAGGAGACTTACCCGCGGCCGTCCCGATTCCTGCGCGAATTGCCGCCGGACTGTCTGGAAGAAATCCGGATGAAGGGCGGGGTCAGCCGGCCCGTCGCAGCGCCGTCGACTCAGCCGGCCGCCAACGCTCCCGGAGCGCTAAGACTGGGCCAGCGGGTCCGCCACGGCAAGTTCGGCGAAGGCGTGATTCTGCAGCAGGAAGGCGACGGGGCCCAGGCTCGGGTCCACGTCAATTTTGCGGATGCCGGCGCCAAATGGCTGATGCTGGCTTACGCCAACCTGGAACCGATCTGAACGCCCACAAAAAAAGCTGGCGGCAAGCGGCGCGTCCATGCGCAGATCTCCGTTCAAAAACACTCTACCGCCAGACAAAGTGAGGTTATGCGCCAGATATCATGCAACGGAAGTGCCAATCCCGGCAGTCCGGGAATTTCCCGGGTTTGCGGGCCGCGGACCGGTCCCGCTCCGCGGGCGGCAGGTCAAAATCCGGAAACGGTAAAGGCTTTTCACACAGCCCCGGCAAGGCATTCCACGCCATCCCGGACTTATGCCATCATCGCCGCTCCACGAATACAGCCCCTGGTGAAACCATGCCCGAAGCCATCGCCGGCACGCCCCGATTTTTCCTGACCTACAGCGGTGTGAACCTCCCTCTCAAGCTGATGACCGAACTGGAACCGGAACAGATCGGCCACAGGAATACCTATTTTCAGGGGTATTTCGACGACCAGGACCGCCTGGTCGGCCTGCAGAAGATGGTTTACGGCGAAGTCGAGATGGAACACCGCTACGCCTATCACCGGAACGGCGAGCTCAAGCGCGCGGAAATCACCGACGCCGACGGCGAACTGACCGTATTGGATTTCGACGAAGACGGCCTGCGCCTCGCTGGCGCGGCGATGGACTGAGTCAGCCGAACCCTGTCCCGGACTCCGATCCGGGAAGCGCCCGGTTCGACTGTTTCAAGGCGCGCAGAAAACGGCTGAATTCGATGCCCAGCTTGGCTTCGAGCCGCCGGGCCCGCTGCTCCATCGCGCCCGTGGCAGCCCGCTTCGGTTCGGACGCGAGCGAAAACCCGATCAGGTTTCCCCGGCCCGGAACCGCCAACCGGAATGCGGGCCCGGCGAAGGACTTCCTCATCATTTCCAGGATCCGGCTGCAAGCCGCGGTCTGCGAACCCCAGAGATTGATGCCGAACACCCCGTCCTTCCGTAGCGCACCGGCGCAGTCGAGATAGAACGGCTCCTCCGCCACCGGCGGCGCCATGCCGTCCCCGTCGAACAGATCGGCGAGAATGAGGTCGTACGAGGGAAGCCGCCCCGCCGCCTCTTTGACGAACTCCCCGGCATCGCCGACCGTGACGGACAAGCGCGGGTGCTCGGGCAGCCCGAAGAACCGGTGTGCGGCCTCGACGACCACCCCGCGCTGCTCCACCACATCGATCCGGCAGGCCGGAACGTGCTGGAACAAGGCTTTCGCCAGCGAACCGCCGCCGAGGCCGAGCAGCAGAACGTCGGAAGGCTCGGGATGAAACAGCAAGGCGCTCAGCATGGCCCGCACATAAGGCAGCTCCACCCTGTCCGGCTCCTGCAGACACATGGAACTCTGCCTCGCCGGTGTACCGAAATGCAGGGTCCTCACGCCGAACGCGTCGACCACCTCGATCGAACCGTAATCGTCGCGCGCGAAGTGGACGAGGGTTCCGCCGAACTTCCCGGATGGCGTGCATTTCGTGGGGGAGGCCATGACCGCGCTCAGCGTGGACAAATCAGGTCATATCCCGCAGGAACCGGGGCGATTGCCGCAGCGCCGGCCCGATTCCACCGAGCGGATGAACGCCGATCCCGGACGACATGGCTTGTCGAACGACTGGCACGGATGTTGTTACCTCTTTACCGAACACCTTGCCTTTATCTGTGGTACGCCGGGGACCGACACACTTCTTCTTCGCGAGAACCGCATTCTCCTCTCCCAAGTCTTGCACTCACGTCTTCTCAATCGACTGCTCGTCCCCGGTTGATTTTTTGGTTTAAGAAGGCTTGGCTTCCGGCGGTATAATCCGCCGCTCATCCCCTCACCGCTACGTCCGCCATGGACCGTCGTTTTGTCCTCGCACCCGGGCATGCCCTGGTTTGCCTGGCACTGCTCATGATACAGACGGCCTGCGCCCCTCTGGTCAATCGTCCCGGCCCGGCCGTGGCGTTGCCGCAACTGCACGCCGCCCATTTCGTTGCCGCCGACGGCGCGGTGCTGCCGGTCCGGCGCTGGCTGCCGACCGGGACACGGCCCAAGGCCGTCATCGTCGCCGTCCACGGCTTCAACGACTACAGCCACGCTTTCGAGCCCTTGGGCAGTTATCTGGAAAGCCGCGGCGTCGGCTGCTACGCCTACGACCAGCGCGGCTTCGGCCTCGCACCGGGGCGCGGGCTCTGGGCGGGGGTCGATACCTACGCCGAGGATCTCGAGACCTTCGTCGGACAGGTGCGGGCCCGGCATCCGGGCGTACCGGTCTATCTGCTGGGGGAAAGCATGGGCGGCGCCGTGGCCATCGTCGCCATGACCTCCGCCCGGCCTCCGCGGGCCGATGGCCTCATCCTGTCCGCGCCGGCGGTGTGGTCGCGCGACACCATGCCGTGGTACCAAAGCTCTCTGCTGGCCCTGAGCTCGCATACCCTGCCCTGGCTCCGCCTCACCGGCGAAGGGCTGGGGGTGATGGCATCGGACAACATCGAGATGCTCCGCGGCCTGGGGCGGGATCCCAACGTCATCAAGGCCACCCGGGTCGACGCGATCCACGGCCTGGCGGACTTGATGGACGCCGCCCAGGAACGCGTCGCTTCGCTGAAGACACCGACCCTCGTGCTCTATGGCGAACGCGACGAGATCATTCCGAGGCCGCCGGTCATGGCCCTGCTGGACAAGCTTCCGCCCGGCACCCGCTTCGCCTATTACCGGCGGGGTTACCACCTGCTGCTGCGCGACCTCCAGGCCGAGACGCCCTGGCGCGACATCGCTGCCTGGGTCACGGCACCGGCGGCGCCGCTGCCGTCCGGGGCGGAGCGCCAGGCCGCCGAAGGGCTTCCGGCAGCGGACGGCACCTGAAACCGTAAACTCAGCGCCCGCGCTTCGAAGCCAGCGCCAACGCCTCGGCCATCGCGCCTTGCGGCGCCGGCTGCGGAGCGGCTTTGCTGCGCGGCTGGCCGGCCGGCCCTCTCGCCTCCCGGCGCTGCGGCTCCGCTTCGCCCTTCGCCGCGTCGCTGCGCATGGACAGGGCGATCCGCTTGCGCGGAATGTCCACTTCTACCACCTTCACCTTGACCACGTCCCCGGCCTTGACCACTTCGCGCGGGTCGCGCACGAACTTGTCCGCCAGATGGGAGATGTGGACGAGGCCGTCCTGATGCACGCCGATGTCGACGAAGGCGCCGAAGTTGGTGACGTTGGTCACCACCCCTTCCAGCCGCATGCCCGGCTCGAGATCCTTGAGCTCGGTCACGCCTTCCTTGAATCGGGCGGTCTTGAACTCCGGGCGGGGATCGCGGCCGGGTTTCTCCAGTTCGCGGAAGATGTCGGTGACGGTGGGCAGGCCGAAACGCCCGTCCGTGAACTGCTCGGCGTTCACACTGCGCAGGAAGGCCGCGTTGCCGATCAGATCGCGGATATCCTTGCCGGTGCGCTGGACGATCTTCTCCACCACCGGATAGGCTTCCGGATGCACGGCGGAAGCATCCAGCGGATTCTCGCCATTGGCGATGCGCAGGAAGCCCGCGGCCTGCTCGAAGGCCTTGGGGCCGAGCCGCGAGACTTTCTTCAGTTGCTCCCGATTGGCGAACGGCCCATTCTGGTTGCGGTATTCCACGATGTTCTGGCCCAGGCTCTGCGACAGGCCGGAGACGTAGCGCAGCAGCGATACCGAAGCGGTGTTGACGTCCACCCCCACGGCGTTCACGCAGTCCTCCACCACCGCATCGAGGCTGCGGCCGAGTTGGGTCTGGTTGACGTCGTGCTGGTACTGGCCGACGCCGATCGACTTGGGATCGATCTTGACCAGCTCCGCCAGCGGGTCCTGCAAACGGCGGGCGATGGACACCGCGCCGCGCAGCGACACGTCCAGCTCGGGAAATTCGCGCGCCGCCAGCTCCGAGGCCGAATACACCGAAGCACCGGCCTCCGACACCACCACCCGGGTCACGCCCAGTTCCGGATGGCGCTGCATCAGATCGGCCACCAACTGGTCGGTCTCGCGCGAGGCGGTGCCGTTGCCGATGCTGACCAGGCTGACGCCATGGCGGGCGATCAAGACGGCCAGTGCCGCGATGGACTGATCCCACTGGTTCCTGGGGGCGTGCGGATAGATCGTATCCGTCGCCACCAGTTTGCCGGTGCCGTCGACGACGGCGACCTTGACCCCGGTACGCAGCCCCGGATCCAGTCCCATGGTGGCGCGCTGCCCGGCCGGCGCGGCCAGCAGCAGATCCTTCAGGTTGCTGGCGAACACCCGGATGGCCTCGGCCTCCGCCGCCTCGCGCAGGCGTTGCATCAGATCGAGTTCGATGCGGGTCAGGAGCTTCACCTTCCAAGCCAACCGCACGGTTTCCAACAACCAGGAGTCGGCCGGACGGCCGCGGTCGGCGATGCCGAAAGCGCAGGCGATGCGATGCTCGGCGAAACGGCGGCCGGCTTCCTCGTCCTTGGCCACCCGCAGATCCAGCAGCAGGACGTCTTCGTTGCGCCCGCGCAGCAGCGCCAGGGCGCGGTGCGAGGGAATCCTGGCCAGCGCCTCCTCGTATTCGAAGTAGTCCTTGAACTTCGCACCCTCCTGCTCCTTGCCGGCGGCGAGGGAGGAAACCAGGAACCCTTCGCTCCACACCTTTTCGCGCAATTCGCCCGCCAGGGAGGCATCCTCGGCGAAACGCTCCATCAGGATCTGGCGGGCGCCGTCCAGGGCCGCCACGGCATCGGCCACGCCCTTGCCGGCATCGACATAACCGGCCGCCACAGCCAGCGGTTCGAGCCCCGGCTCGGCCAGCAGCGCATCGGCCAGCGGCTCCAAGCCCGCCTCACGGGCGATCTGGGCCTTGGTTCGCCGCTTCGGCTTGTAGGGAAGATACAGGTCTTCGAGCACCGTCTTGGTGTCGGCCTCGCGGATGGCCTGCTCCAGCTCCGGCGTCAGCTTGCCCTGTTCGGCGATGCTGGCCAGGATGGCTTCGCGCCGGTCGTTCAGCTCTCGCAGATAGGTAAGCCGGACCTCCAGCGTGCGCAGTTGGGTATCGTCCAGGCCACCGGTCGCTTCCTTGCGGTAGCGCGCGATGAAGGGCACGGTGGCGCCTTCGTCCAACAGCGCCGCCGCCGCTTGTACCTGGCGTGCCTGGACACCGAGTTCCTGCGCGATACGAGCGATCACATCCATCGTCTTGGATCCTTAAGTGAGCCAGTGAAAGGGCTCGGATTTTAGCAGTCCCGCTCCTTGCGACACAGCCGGAGCAGCGACGAATCCGGGCAAGACCCGTTCGACACCGCCCTAAAGCAATGCAATAATACGCAATTGTGCCGCAATTTAATGCGCGCCTCGCGACCGGGAAGAGCGGGCCGGCTCGACATGAACGCCAAAAAGACGAAGGCCGCCGGCTCGATGCCTCTTCCCAAGCTCACACTCATTCGAAAAGTCATCGGGATCGATTATGCAAGTACCTCTGGAGATTACGTTTCGTGGCATTCCGCACTCCGACGCGGTGGAGACCAGGATTCGCGAAAAAGCGGGCAAACTGGAGCAGTTCTGCGACCACATCATCAGTTGCCGGGTTGCCGTGGAAGCCGAGCACCATCACCAGCACCAGGGTAATCTCTACCACGTGCGCATCGACCTGGCCGTTCCGAACAAGCATCTGGTGGTCAGCCGGGAACATCACGACAAGCAGGCCCACGAGGACGTCTACGTCGCGGTGCGCGACGCTTTCGATGCGGTCAAACGCCAGCTCGAGGAACATGTCCGCATCCAGCGCGGCGAAGTAAAAAACCATCAGGCGCCCCAAGCGATCTGAATCTCCGAGGACCCGCCGCGCCGCGGCGGGTCCCCTCGAAAATCCGTCCCCTTTCCGCCAGACCGACCCCCAACTGTAATACGGGCGGGTTAGCCTGCTGGGCTTGACGACGATCAGTCCTGCCTACAGGAGTCTTGCATGAGGGACATATTCGACCCCGCCGACGAGTTCGGCCCCGCCCGCATCATCCATGTCTGGGAGCCTTCGATCGAACTGAAGGCGACCGTCATCATCGACAACAACGCCTTGGGACCGGCGATCGGCGGACTGCGCGTCGCTTCCGCGGCGTCCCCCGGCGACTGCTGCCGCCTCGCCCGCACCATGACCCTCAAGAGCGCGGCGGCCGACCTTCCCCATGGCGGGGGCATCGCGGTGCTCCACCAGGCTCCCGAAAAGACCCAAACCGCCCGCAGACGGCATCTGGTGAGGGCGCTGGCCGTGACGCTTCGCAGCGAAGACCAGTTCATCTTCGCGCCCGACATGGGATCCGACGAAACCGCCATGGCCTGGATCCGGGACGAAAATGCGAGGGCCGTCGGTCTGCCGCGCGAACTGGGCGGCATCGCTTTGAGCCGGATCGGCGCTGCCGGCTGGGGACTCTACCATGCCACCGAGGTGGCGCTGCTGTATTGCGGCTTCAAACTCGAAGATGCCAGGGTCGTCATCCACGGATTCGGCACGGTCGGACAGAACACCGCCCGCTACCTCGCGGAAAACGGCGCCGTCGTGGTGGGCGTATCCGACAGTGGAGGGACGCTCTACCATCCCCGGGGACTCGACATCGGAGAACTGGTCGCCATCAAGAAGAACGGCGGCAGCGTCGTGGATTCGACCGAGGGCGAACGCCTCGAGCGGGAGGCAACGATCGATCTGGACTGCGATATCTGGATACCGGCTGCCGGCGCCGACACCATCACCCAGGACAACGTCGCCCGGCTCAAGGCCCGGCTGGTGGTCGAAGCCGCCGATGCTGCTCTTTCACCCTCGGCTGAGCGCCATCTCCATGAAAAAGGCGTCATCTGCGTCCCGGACTTCATCGCCAACGCCGGCGGCCTGATCGGAGCGGCAATGGAATACCGTGGCGCCAACAAGGCTCAGGTCCTGAGCGTCATCAAGGAAAAAATCCGCCGCAACACGGAGAAAGTTCTACAGTCGGTCGAAACCGACGGCAGCCTGCCACGCCAGGCGGCGACCTTGCTTGCGACGAAGCCGATCGTCAAAGCCATGGGCTACCGCCGCTGGAGCGGCCTTTCCGCAAACCAAGGGGCCGGCTGAACCCCGTTCCCTGCCGCGTCGCCGGGAGGTCACCCAGTGTACACTGTGTTCGCGCTTGTGCTATAAAGCCACGCGATCCGTCGCGCTTATCGCGAGCATACCATACGGACATTACGCTGTTCTGACGAACAGACCATCAATCCCTGTTCCAGACGGAAAGTGGTTACACAAACATGGCGATGCAGAATTCAAAGAACGCGCTTCATCTTATGAAAGCCGGCGCCCTTTCCCTGGTCCTCGCCGGCATGATCGCAGGCTGCGGCGACAACGGCGGCTCCATCCCCGCGGCGTCGAGCTCGGAAGCCCGCATCAGCGGCAACGTCAGCGACCAGACCGGCCCGATCAACGAAGGACGCCTGCAGGTCACCGACAAGAACGGCGCGGTCGTCACTTCGTTCGACCTGAAAGGCACCAACCATTTCGAACTGGCCATTCCCGCCGGCACGGCCTATCCCATCGTCATCACCGTGACGCCCACCGACCCGAACGCCGCGTCCACGGCGCCGGTAAAGGCCGTGGTGACCAGCGACCTCGCCGACCGTCAGGACGTCACCGCCGTTTCGACCATCGTGGTCGATTCTGCCATCGCCCTGGGTGGCCTGACCGCCGAGAACATCGCGAAAGCCTCGGGCGGAGCCATCGGATTGCGTCAGAGCGCGGGGGTCAGCGCCGGAGCCGGTGGCGGCGGCGCGGGTCCGGGCCAGAGCGGCGGCGGCACCGGCCGCGGCGGCCACGGCGGACATGGCGCGAGCGAAGGCGGCCACGGCACGCACTCGGCAGCCACTCCCGCTCCGGACGCGCAACCCATGCAGCACTGAACGATCGGCGCTTCCGGCGCCCGGCAGGCCGCCCGACCGGTCAACACCGGTTCGGCGGCTTTTTCCGTTTCTCCAATCAGCGATAACCCGATCCGCTTGCCGCCCTTCCTTCCCTTCCCCGGCCGCCGAACCGGCGCCGGAAAACACCGGCGCCGACTCGCATTCCCTGCGGCACGCCTGCCCAGCCGTCTTCACGCCTCGGTATTGGGGCTGGCACTGATCGCCGCATCGGCCTTGTATGGCTACGAGGTCTTCCATGCCAGACCCCGCATGGCCTACCTGGGCGTTCCCCGCGCGGTCGACTGGAAACGGCCGCAGACCTGGACTCACGTGCTCCGCAACCGCGGCTTCATGCTCGGCTATTCGGAGCTGCGCGGCAATCCGCTTTGGGTCACCTTCGCTCTGCGGCCGGTCGCTCACGCCGGAGCAACTCACCGCCGCCCCGGCCATTTCAGTACGGACTGGCGCAACCTGACGCGGATAAGCCCCGAAGACTATACCCGCAGCGGCTACGACCGGGGACACATGGCGCCCAACCATGCGATGGACCTGCTGTTCGGCCGTCCGGGGCAGCTCGACAGCTTCCTGATGACCAACGTCGTTCCGCAAAAGCCGGAACTGAACCGCAAGCTTTGGGAGCGCCTGGAGGAAGCCGAGTTCGACCATTTCACCCGCCTGTTCGATCCGGTCTGGGTCGTCACGGGCCCCCTGTTCGACGCCCGGACGGAGCGGCTGAAGTCGGCTTTCCGGGTCGAAATTCCCGATGCCTTCTTCCGCATCTATGCCGCTCCGGGCGCGTCGAGCGAACCGCGCCTCCTGGCCTTCGTGGTGCCGCAGGACGCTCCCGGAAACACACCGCTGGACCGTTTCCTGGCCAGCGTCGATACGGTCGAGACCCTGTCCGGCCTGGATTTTTTCCACGAACTCGAAGACGCCGCGGAAGAACGCCTGGAAGCGGAAATAGCGCCGGAACCCTGGGGACTGCCGGAAGTGGCCCGGTTGCCCGGACGGTTTTCTTCAAAGCATCGCCGGCAAACCCCGGCCTCATCCGCCGCGGAACCATGAGGAAAACGGGATGATTACGAACCGGCGGCGCCGTCGCCAGCACTGGCTCAGGATTCATTCGATCCTCGCCTTGAGCGTCGGGCTTCTGTTCGTCCTCACAGGATTCACCGGCAGCCTGAACTTGATCGGGCCCGAACTCGACCGTTGGCTCAATCCGGAGCTCACGCTGGTCCCCCGCCCCGGCGCCGGGTTGTCGCCGGACCAGTTGATGGCATCCGTGAAATCCGCCCATCCCCGACGCTTCGGCGCCTGGCGGCTGCAATTCCCGGAATCGCCCGCCAGCCCGGCGATCGCCTGGTACGACAAACCGATCGAAACCAGCGAGGAACCGTACGCCCCGCTCATGGTGGCCATCGATCCCTACACGGGGGAAATACTGGCGAACCGGTTCTGGGGACATACGTTTGCAAGCTGGGTCTACCGCCTGCATTCCCAGTGGCTGCTCGGCGGATTCGGCCGGACGCTCGTCGGCCTGACCGGCCTGGCGCTCTTGGCCAGCCTCGTGACCGGCTTGCGGCTATGGCTGCCGGCCAGACGCCGCCTGCGCCGGGCGCTGACCGTCAAACCCAGGGCCGGCTTCAAGCGCAGGATTTTCGATCTGCACCGGGTCGCCGGGATTTACGGCCTGCCGATACTGATGACCGCGGTCCTCACCGGGCTGCATCTCGCCTTTCCCTCGCTATTGACGACCGTGACCGGTACCTCGGACTTCGGGCACCACGAAGCGCCCGATGCGGAAGAAATCGCCGCTTCATCCGCCGTTTCCGACACGCCGCTGAACCTGGCCCAGGCCATATTGATGGCCCGCGGCTTGTTTCCGAACGCCATCGTCGACAGCGTGACCACGCCGCGCGCAAGCAACGGCATGTACCGGGTGGACTTCCGCAGGCCCGGAGAGCATCACGCGCTCACCGCCGTCTGGGTGGACCCCTACAGCGGCCAGATCCGCCAAAGCCGCAACTCCGCCAACTTCAGCCGGGGACAGCGCTTCGTCGACGCCATCCGCCCCTTGCACAACGGCAGCCTGCTCGGCGTGACCGGCCGCATCCTGGGATTCCTGGCCGGTTTCGTTCCCCTCGCACTCTACCTGACCGGCATGGTCCACTGGCTGCACAAGCGACGGATCGACGTGGTCCGCTATTGTCCCCGCCTGCCCCCCGAATGGGTCCGGCTTTGGCGCCGCCATTGGCCCGAGCTGAAGGGCCTGCTGTCGGCTCTCGCCCGCGCTGTGGCGGCGCATTTCGCTCATGTCGCGTCCGTCCTGTTCCGCAGAATGCTGGCGCTCTGGGCGGAACGGCAGCGCCGCCGCACACCCTCTCAAGACTGAGCCCCCCGGACCGTCACAATGACGTGTACGACGCAAGAACAAAATCTTGTTATATTGGTTTTCAGGGTTTTCCCATGACGAAAACCAGGATTTTCCGCCGCCGACCTCCGCCGAGCGCGGCGGCGGAAAAATCGGCTCAACTGTGTTGGCAGGAGAAAGTATTGATGGCTAAGAGACCTTCATCCCGAGCTTCTCAGGATACCGAAGTAGAGAGCACCGTTGAAACCTCGACCGAGTTTTCCGCGACGGAAACTTCGGTGGAATCAGCCTCCGAAACCGAAGCCTCCAAGTCCACCGCGCTCACGGCGGTCGCAGTGGCCGTGGAAGGCCTGAAGGAAGGCGCCAGTCAGGCGCGCAAGGCCGCGGGCGAATTCATTCCCGCCCTGGGCCGTACCGTCTCCAAGGTCGTCTACACGGGCTCTTACGGCATTACCTACGGCGTGGTGTTCGGCGGCCTGATGATCGGCAGCCTGATTCCCAAGAACAGCGCCATAGCCAAAGGCGTGTGCGACGGAGCGGACTCCGCGGTCAAGGCGTTTACTAAACGTAAGGAGGAACAGGCATCGATCCCTGCTTCCGAGGAAGGCGTGGCGACGACCTGACCCCCCCCTCCGCACCAGACGCCGTTCTTCGCTATCCCCGCACCCTGCGGGGATAGTTTTTTCCGCCCCCTGATGGCGGCGCCAAGGCAAGCCATCGGCACCCAAAAAGATTTCATCGTTCTGTAACGGCGGGAGCGCAAACTGCAAAGCCCCAGGTTCTCGTTATGCGGCAACCATCCGTGGCGATACCAAAAGAAAAGGCAATTGCAGAACGCCAGCAGAACCCCGCCGGCGAATCCCGCCTGCCGGCGCGCATCGATCACTCCGAGCCGGGAGCGGCCGTCCGTTATCTCGAAAGCCTGCCGCGCGATGTCGGCTGGCTGCTGGTGACCGCCGGCATCGTCGCCGAAGTGGCACCGGGCGTCATCGGAACACCTTTCTGGGTCGCCGGCATGCTCATTCTCTGGCCGCGGATGGGCCACCGCATGGAACGCTGGATGCACCGGCGCGCGCCCAAGCTCCTTTACGGGGGACTACGGCAGATCGACCGGTTCCTCACCGACCTGGAGCGGCGCTATCCGCGGGCGCCCTGAAGGTGGGCGGCGCGACGGAAACCAGCGCGATTTCCCGCGCTCCTGGGTGAGTCCACACAGCCGGCGTCATACTCCGTTAAATTCGGAAAGCTATCCTGATCGCCGAATCAAGCGGTCTCGAGCGGTTCGAAGAAACCGGAAACGACCGTGGCACTCTATTTGCTGAATGGAATCTCGAACGCAGGTCATCCTGCCACTCCCGCTGAACGAAAACGGAGCCGCATATGTCTGAACCCTCCACCGGCCTGAATCCGGGACATCTGCACCCGCCGCACGTTTCGCCGCCCAGCGTATCCGGGGTCAAGCCAGGGGTGCCGCTCGGCCTGGAAGCTTTCTGCGAACGCCTCGGCCTCCTGGCCAACATCGGTCTGCCCTGCATGGTTTATTTGAGCGGCCCGGGAGTGGGGCAGCTGTTCATGGGCCCCTTGCGTCAATGCATGAGGGAAAAGGGACGCTTCGTGATCGAAAGCGATCAGTTCAGCCTTGGGTTGGAAGAACGGATGATCGGACAGATTTACCTGGCGGAGCAGGACGACGACGGCCAATCCGGAGCCGCGGTCGAGCTCTATCACCGCGACGGCGGCCTCATCACGCGCATCTGCGGCCTCCCGGATCCCGTGATCGGCGCGGTATGGCAGGACCTGATGGACGCCTTCTCGCACTCCACGTTGTGAACGCCGGCGCTGGTCTATTTCTGAGTATTTTTGTGTACAATCCGGTTGCCGATTTCTGGCTCTCTCTCAATATTTAGAGGGTCGCCGGGCAGGCCCCGAGGTTTCGCCCGGCACCGCGATTCAACACCGTCCATTCATTCAAAGGAGATCTGTATGAGCGTTCTCGTTGGCAAACCGGCCCCGGATTTCAAGGCGGCGGCGGTCCTCGGCTGCGGCACCATCGTCGACAGCTACTGGTTTTCGAAGGAAACGAAAGGCAAGTACGCCGCCATCGTGTTCTACCCGCTGGATTTCACTTTCGTCTGCCCGTCGGAGCTGATCGCGCTGGATCACCGCGTCGATGAGCTCAAGAAGCGCGGCGTGGAAGTGATCGGCGTTTCGGTGGACTCCCAGTTCACCCACAACGCATGGCGCAACACCCCGGTCGACAAGGGCGGCATCGGACCGGTCAAATACACCCTGGTCGCCGATGTCAGCCACGCCATCGCCAAGGCTTACGATGTCGAAGTCGAAGGCGCGGCCGTGGCCTATCGCGGCACCTTCCTGATCGACAAGTCCGGCACCGTGCGTCACCAGGTCGTCAACGACCTGCCGCTGGGCCGCAACATGGACGAACTGATCCGCATGGTGGACGCCCTGCAGTTCCACGAGGAGCATGGCGAAGTCTGCCCGGCGGGCTGGAACAAGGGCCAGAGCGGCATGAAGGCCGACCCGGAAGGCGTCGCCGCCTATCTGAGCCAGAACGCCGACAAGCTGTAACCCCGGCGGCGCACGGTTCAAACGAAAGCGCGGGCGGAGCCGGCCTCCCCCGCGCTTTTTGGCTTATCCGTTGGTCGGAGCCCGCAGCAGGAAATAGTGGCGAACGGCTATCGCCACCACCGCCCCCACCACCACCGAGGAATGCCCGACCAGCCCCGCCATCATGACGGCCGACCTGGCATGGAACTCGGCCATCAGGGGTTTGGCCACGACCAGGCTCCAGACGAAATTCGGTACGTAATAGGCCAGCAGGCCGGCAAACGCCCATTGCACCGCGGGCAACCCGCGACCTTCCGCCGAACGGTAGAACCAGATCGCAATCAGAATTGCGACTATGCCGCCGATCATAATTTCTCCTCCATAGTTTTCTTATTTCGACACGGGCCTTAACGTGAAAGTCGCAGCAACCTTACTCACCCTCTCCCTCTGGGAGAGGGGCGGGGTGAGGGTGAGGGTGAGCGTAGCGAGGGTGCCCGATCATGGCTAACAGTCGCTTTCATCATCCAGGGCAGCTGGTCGCCATGCTCGTTAGCCCCACCCGACCGATAAGATACAGGACTCGCGGCCCCGGTTCACGCCGCTACCCGAGCCTTCAGTCCGCCAGATCCGCGAACAGGGCGGTGCTGAGGTAACGCTCGCCGAAGGAGGGGATGATCGTCACGATCAGCTTCCCGGCATTCTCCGGACGGCGCGCCAGTTCCAGCGCCGCCCACAGCGCCGCACCGGAAGAAATGCCGACCAGAAGACCTTCTTCGCGGGCGGCGCGCCGGGCGAACTCGAAGGCGTCGTCGCTCTTCACCCGGATGACCTCGTCGTAGATCGAGGTGTTCAGGATCGGCGGCACGAAGCCGGCGCCGATGCCCTGAATCGGATGCGGCCCCTTCTCGCCGCCGGACAGCACCGGCGAGGCATCCGGCTCCACCGCGACACACTGGAGGGTAGGCTTGCGCGATTTCAGCACCTCGCCGATCCCGGTGACCGTGCCGCCGGTGCCGACGCCGGCCACGACGATATCGACCTTGCCGTCGGTATCGCGCCAGATTTCCTCCGCCGTGGTCTTGCGGTGGATTTCCGGATTGGCGGCGTTCTTGAACTGCTGCGGCATGAAATATTTCGGATCGGACGCCGCCAGTTCCTCGGCCTTGCGGATCGCCCCGCCCATGCCTTCCGGGCCCGGCGTCAGGATCAGCTCGGCCCCGTAGGCCCTCAGCAGCATGCGGCGCTCCTTGCTCATGGTTTCGGGCATGGTCAAGACACAACGGTAGCCGCGCGCGGCGCAGACCATGGCCAGGGCGATGCCGGTGTTGCCGCTGGTGGGTTCGACGATGACGGTGTCCGGGCCGATCAGGCCGGCCTGCTCGGCGGCGTCGATCATCGCCGCGCCGATGCGGTCCTTGACGCTGTGGGCCGGATTGAAGAATTCGAGCTTGGCGACGACCTCCGCCCCGCAGACCGCGCTGAGCCGGCGGATTCGCACCAAGGGGGTATTGCCGATGAGATCGGTGACGCTGTTGGCGATTTTCATGGGTCTGGCACTCGAAAGATTCCAAGGATAATGAGATCTTGAGCGGAGCGTGCGCCGCTCGTCGCGGCATTCTATATCCCCAGAAGGCAAGTGGGTTATTTCTTTTGCGAAGCGCCGCGTCACCGCCCCATGGCGGCGCCATCCGTTAAACTTGAAAATCTTTGAACGACTCCAGGAGAACAACCGGGTGGCTTCGGAATTCGACTTCGAAATCCCGCGCGCGGGCACGGCATCCGTAAAATACGAGGGGCGCGGCGCCTATTTCGGCAGCGACGACGTGATTCCGCTGTGGATCGCCGACATGGACTTCGCCGCGCCGCCCGCCGTCACGCGGGCCTTGACGGAACGCGCGGCCCATCCGATCTACGGTTATACCTTGTGCCCGGACAGCCTGTACGAAGCGCTGATCGGCTGGATGAAGCGGCGCCACGGCTGGGACATCCGGCAGGAATGGATACTCCTCTCTCCCGGTGTCGTGCCCTCGCTCCACGCCGCGGTGATGGCCTTCACCCAACCCGGCGACCCCGTGGTGATCCAGCCGCCCGTGTACCATCCGTTCTTTACGGCGGTCACCGTTCCCGGCCGCCGGCTGGCGCTGAATCCGCTGCGGCTCGAGCAGGGGCGGTACCGGATGGATTACGAGGGTCTGGAGCGCCTGTGCGCCGAGGGCGCCCGGCTCCTGATCCTGTGCTCGCCGCACAATCCGGTGGGGCGGGTATGGTCGCGGGACGAGCTGGCAGAAGTGCTGCGCATCGCCGACCGCTACGGCGTGACCGTGCTGTCCGACGAAATCCATCACGACCTGGTCTATCCGGGCTTCCGGCACATGCCACTGGCCGCGCTGGGGGACAATCCTCCCCATGTCCTGACCGCGGTCGCTCCATCCAAGACCTTCAATGTGCCGGGGCTGGGGCTGTCCGCCCTCATCGTGCCGGACGCCGGCCGGCGCAAGGCGCTGCGCGAGGTATTCGAACTGTTCCACATCGGCGCCTCGACGCCGTTCGCCCTCACCGCCTTCGAAGCCGCTTACCGCGAGGGCGAAAGCTGGCTGGAACGCTTGCTCTCCTATCTCGCCGAGACCCGGGACTTCGTGGCCGATTTCCTCGGCCGCCACGCACCGGCCATCAGGCCGGTCCCGACGGAGGGAACCTATCTGGTCTGGCTGGATTGTCGCGAACTGGGCATGAGCGATGCGGAGCTGAAGCAGTTCTTCGTGCGCCGGGCCCGGGTCGGCATGAATCCGGGAATCACGTTCGGCGAAGCCGGCAGCGGTTTCATGCGCCTCAACATCGGCGCGCCGCGGAGGATCATCGCCGAGGCGCTGGAGCGCATCGCCGGCGCGCTGTGAAAACCCGGCATCAAACGGCGATCCATTCGATCCGGGCCGACGGCGCGCCGTCGGCGATGTCGAGCAGGGCCACACTGACCGGCAGCTTGAAACGCCGCGGGCCGGCGCTGCCCGGATTGAGATAGAGCACCCCGCCGCTTTCGCGGATCGCCGCGCGATGGGAATGGCCGCAGACCACGGCGCCGAAACCCTCGGCCACCGGATCGATCGCCAGCGTCTGCAGGTCGTGCAGCACGTAACAGGCAAGGCCTGGGCATTCGACCACCGCGGTTTCGGCAAGGCTCTCGGCCCAGGCGCCGCGGTCGTTGTTGCCGCGCACGGCCACCACCGGCGCCAGTTCGCGCAGGCCATCGAGAATCACGGGATGGCCGATATCGCCGGCATGGACGATGAGATCGCTGCCCGCCAGCAGCGCGACAGCCTCCGGACGCAGCAGGCCGTGGGTGTCGGCAATCAGCCCGATGCGCTTCGGCACTGGACTACACGGCGTTGGCCCAGTGCCGGCCGTCCTCTTCCAGCAACTCGTCGGCTTCCTTCGGTCCCCAGGTCCCGGCGGCATAGTTGGGGAACGAGCGCGCCGGCAGCGCCTTCCAGACGTCGAGGATGGGCTGGATGACGCTCCAGCCGGCCTCGACCATGTCGGCGCGCTGAAACAGCGTGGCGTCGCCCGTCATGCAGTCGTGCAGCAGCCGTTCGTAGCCGGTGCTGGAGCTGGCGCCGAAATAGTCCTCGTAGTCGAAATCCATCTTGACCGCGCCCAGCCTCATGACCGGGCCGGGTTCCTTGGCGCCGAACTGGAGCGAGATGCCTTCGTTCGGCTGCAGATGGATGACCAGCCGGTTGGTCTGCAACTGCTCGATCTGGGTGTTCCGGAACAGGACCAGGGGGGCGCGCCGGAACTGGATCGCGATCTCCGTCACCCGCTTGGGCATGCGCTTGCCGGTGCGCAGATAGAACGGCACCCCGGCCCAGCGCCAGTTGTCCAGGTTCAACTTCAAAGCCACGAAGGTCTCGGTATGCGAATCCGGCGCCACGTTCGGCTCGGCGCGGTAGGCCGGTACCGGCTCGCCGTCCACCGAACCTTCCCGGTACTGGCCGCGGGCCATCCTGCTCAGCACCTCCTCCGGCGTCGGCGCCTGGATGGCGCGCAGCACCTTGGTCTGTTCGTCGCGCACCGCATCGGCCTCGAACGAGATCGGCGGTTCCATGGCCGTCAGCGAGAGCAGTTGGAACAAATGGTTGGGCACCATGTCACGCATGCAGCCGGCGTTCTCGTAGTATCCGCCGCGCCTTTCCACGCCGACGGTCTCGGCGGCGGTGATCTGCACGTGGTCGATGTAGCGGCGGTTCCAGATCGGCTCGAAGATGCTGTTGGCGAAGCGGAACACCATGATGTTCTGCACGGTTTCCTTGCCGAGATAGTGGTCGATCCGGTAGATCTGGCGCTCGTGCAGCACCTGCCGGATC
The DNA here is from genome assembly GCF_040730495.1 of Methylococcus sp. ANG. Classification (NCBI taxonomy): domain Bacteria; kingdom Pseudomonadati; phylum Pseudomonadota; class Gammaproteobacteria; order Methylococcales; family Methylococcaceae; genus Methylococcus; species Methylococcus sp. ANG. The sequence goes on from NZ_CP160399.1 coordinate 1,389,367, forward strand.
TCGGCGTTCAGCGCCCTGGCCGAGTCCAGATCGTGGCCGAAGGGCTTCTCGATGATGACCCGCCGCCAGTGGCCGGCAGGCTCCTGCGCCATGCCGGCCCCGCCGAGCTGCTGCACGATTTCGCCGAAGAAGGCCGGCGCGGTCGCCAAGTAATAGAAATGGTTGTCGTCGATGCCGAGTTCGCCCCGGACCCGCTCGCACAGGTCCTTCAGGCGGCGGTAGTAATCGGCGTCGCGGAAATCGCCCTGGGCGAAGAAAATGCGTTCCTCCAGTCCGGTCCACAGCGCATCGTCCAGCTCGATGGCTGCGAACTCGTGGATCGCGTCGGAAAGATGCCGGCGGAAACCCTCCGTGTCCATGTCGTCGAAGGCCGCGCCGATCACCGCGAACTTCTTCGCGAGCAGCCCCGCCTTGGCGAGGTTGTACAAGGCCGGAACCAGCTTGCGCTTGGTCAAGTCGCCGGTGGCCCCGAAGATGACCATGACGCAGGAATCGCCGATACGTACCGGCGCGGTTTCGATGCTCATGTCTTTTCCTCATGCCCACCGAAAGCGAAACGCATCGCCGACAGGATCTTGCGGGCGAATTCATCCTCGCCCTGGGAGGAGAAGCGCTGATACAGCGCCGCGCTGAGCACCGGCGCCGGGGTGCCCTGATCGATGGCGGTCGCCACCGTCCAGCGGCCCTCGCCGGAATCGGAGACCCGGCCGCCGAACTTCGCCAGATCGGGATCGCGGCCCAGCGCCTCGGCGGTGAGGTCGAGCAGCCAGGATGACACCACGCTGCCGCGCCGCCACAGCTCGGCGATGTCGGCGACCGGCAGGTCGTAGCGGTAATGCTCGGGATGGCGCAGAGGCGCGGTTTCGGCATCCTGGGCCTTGCCGGCTTTGCCGATGTTGGCGCGGCTGAGGATGTTGAAGCCTTCGGAATAGGCCGCCATCAGGCCGTACTCGATGCCGTTGTGGACCATCTTGACGAAATGCCCCGCGCCGGCCGGCCCGCAATGGAGATAGCCCTGCTCGGCGGTGCTCCGGCTGTCCCTGCGGCTGGCGGTCTCGGCGATTTCACCCTTGCTCGGCGCCAGGGCCTGGAAGATGGGATCGAGATGCGCCACGGGTTCCGGCTCGCCGCCGATCATCAAACAATAGCCGCGCTCGAGGCCCCAGACGCCGCCGCTGGTCCCCACGTCCAGGTAGCGCAGACCGCGCCCGGCCAGGCTTTCCGCGCGGCGGATGTCGTCGACGTAATTGGAATTGCCGCCGTCGATCAGGATGTCGCCGGCTTCGAGCACGCCGGCGAGCCGCTCCGCCATGCGGTCCACCACGGCGGCCGGCAACATCAGCCATACCGGCCGCGGCGGGGCGAGCGCCGCCGCCAACTCCTCGAGCGAATATGCGCCGACCGCACCCTCCGCCGCCAGGGCTTCGACCGCTGCCCGGTCGAGATCGAACACCACACACTCATGGCCGGCGCGCAGCAGCCGCCGAACCATGTTGGCCCCCATTCGGCCCAAACCGATCATTCCCAAACGCATCTCAAACCTCCCGTCGAATCCGCCAGTCCGGCGGGCGCCGAACCGCAACAAGCCTATCGCAGGAGTATGACACTTTTCGTCCCTTCGGGACGACGAGCCGGTAAGTTAAGCTCTACCGAATCCAGCATGTCGCCGGCTTGACTCAACGGCATTGGGGAGATTCCTGCTCCGGCTTGACGGACAGCTCCTGCGGCGCCAGCCCTGGCTCCTCGTGTTCCTGGACCGGCGGGACCGGCCCGGCCGGAGGCTCGGCGTCCGGCGGCGGAACCGCCTCCACCAGCCGCACCGTTTCGGGCCGGCCCGAAGGGTTCGTGTACAAGTCGTTCAGGGACTGGATCGATTCCTTGCAGCGCTGGCGTATCGCGGACAACTGAATCTCGCAGCGCCGGCTCCAGCCCATCAGACCCGGCTTGCGGAAAAACGGCCAGGGCACGGCGTTGGCCCGGAAACCGCGAACCATGTCCCAGCGGATGTTGAGCGTCTTCTGGCGTTTCTTGAGCGCCCGCACGCCGAACGCCGCAAAAATCTTGCTCAGCACGATGTGGACCCGCGACCACACCAGCAGCAGCCCCGCCAGCACGCCCGATCCCGCCATCACCAGGAGATTCGGTTCCAGCGGGACGAATTCCACCATCCCGTAGCCCGCAGCTCCCAGCACCGGCAGGAAAGTCGCGCAGTCGGTCCGGATCAGGCGCTTGCGGTAGGTTTTGAACACTTCCTCGATCTCGGGCAGCGCCACGTCCTGGAACTCCTCGACCAGGCGTTCCAGGGTGCCGAGGATGCGGTAGGAGCGCTCGATTTCGAGCTGCTGGATGCGCGCGTTGATCTCCGCCCAGTCGCGGTCGCGCCGTTGGAGATAGCGCTGGCGCAGGGTCTCATCGGCGATGGGCACGGAGACATCGGGTGAAAAGATAGTGTAGAACCGCCCGGTGACCAGTCCCGATTCCGCCAGGGCCCGGTGCCAGGCCGCCACCACCTCCTCCGGATTGTCCTCCCGCGCCGTCGTGTCCATCTGGTTGAGGATGAACAGGAACTTGTTGGAGTCGTAGCGCTTGATGGTCTCCGTCACCAGATAGCGCAAGGTGTCCTTCATCGCGCCCGGTTCGGGATGGCGGGCGTCGAAGAACACCAGCACCAGGTCCGAGATGTCGATGATGTGCTTGGTGATCGCCAGCACGGTGTCGCGTTGCGGATCGGCGTCGAATCCGGGCGAATCGATGATGATCTTCCCCTTGAGAAAGGGACTGCCGCAGGTCTTGAGCTGGAGGTAGGCGTTGATGCGGTCACCCTCGCCCTGCAGGACCTGGTCGATTTCCTTGCTGATCTGAAAGAAAGGAAAGCGGGGATCGGCGTCCAGGGCGATGCCGGGCAGGGTCCTGGATTCGGTGTCGTCGGAATAGCTCAGCACCGTGAACTTGTCGTCCACGGCCTGATTGCCGGTGCGCTGGATTTTGGTCTGCAGCAGGTGGTTGATGAAGGTCGACTTGCCGGCGGAAAAAGTCCCCAGCACCGAAATCACCGGCCACCAGGAAATCTGGCCGGCACTGGCGTATTCCGGATCGATCAGACCCAGTTCGCGGGCGATGTTGTCCAGCTCCTCGAAGCTCCGCGCCGCGCCCAGCAGCACTGGATTTTCCTGGGTGAGATGCCTTTCGAGATTTTCGGAATAGTTGGTCATGGCTTCTGTGTTGGCGGAACCGGATCGCACGGTGCCGATAGTTCGAAACCGCGACACTTTACGTGTTCCGGGCCTACAAGTCGACGCTCCCCCGCCCGGATGCGCGCATCCGGGCGGCGTCAGCTCAGATGGACTCAGTGGGTCCTGGGATTACGAAAGTCGAACATGGTCCGAAGGTCGCCCACCGCCGGACTATTGAGAGGGAAATACGGGGCGATGGGCAAAGCGAGGGGGTTGGGCAGGTTATCGCGGCTTCGCTTGGAAAGCGGCCTCAGGAACCAGTTCCACTCGATGAACTTCAGGATGGAAGCATGATCGGCATAGGTGTGGTCCACATGCCCCCGCTTTGGCATTGGAACAAAATAACTCTTCCAAATACTGAGGGGTTTGTTTTAAAGTTGCGGTATGGAACATGCCGCAATCAAGAAGCGCTTTGAGAAACTCGATCGGTACCTGGACGAGCGTCTGCGGCGCTTGGTTGCCGGGGCGGAGGCGCTGGCGATTGGCCGAGGCGGAATCTCGGCTGTGTCACGGGAAACCGGTTTATGTCGAGAGGCGATTCGTCAAGGCTGCCAAGAGTTGGAACAACAGAATGCCTTGCCTCAGGGCCGTATTCGCCGGAAGGGGGCAGGCCGGAAACGGACGGTTGACCAGGACTCCACCCTGAAGGCCGATTTGGCGCGATTGATTGATCCGGTGACGCGCGGGGATCCGGAATCCCCGTTGCGTTGGACGTGTAAGAGCACGCGGCAATTGGCCGAAGCCCTCACTGAGATGGGGCACCGAACCAGCCATCGGATGGTGGGCGAACTGCTCCGCGCGCTGGGCTATAGCCTGCAAGGTAATCGAAAAACCTTGGAGGGCGGTTCGCATCCGGATCGCAATGCCCAGTTCGAGCATATCTACACCCAGGTGAAGCAGTTCCAAGGGCGGGGCGATCCGGTCATCTCGGTGGACACCAAGAAGAAGGAACTGGTCGGGAATTTCAAGCAACAGGGCCTGGAATGGCGCCCCGAAGGGCAGCCGGAAGCCGTTCGGGTGTATGATTTTCAAGACCCCGAACTGGGGAAGGTGGCACCGTATGGCATTTACGATCCGACGTTGAATATCGGCTGGGTCAATGTCGGGACGGATCACGACACCGCGCAATTCGCGGTGGAAAGTATTCGCCGCTGGTGGCACTCCATGGGCGCACCGTGTTATCCGAAGGCACGGCACTTGTTGATTACGGCCGATGGCGGTGGGAGCAATGGCTCGCGTGTGCGCTTATGGAAGCGGGAGCTTCAGGCATTAGCCACCGAGTTAGGACTGGCCATCACGGTGTGTCACTTCCCGCCGGGAACCAGCAAATGGAACCAGATTGAGCATCGCCTATTTTCCTTTATCACGATGAATTGGCGCGGTCGTCCGCTCATCAGTCACGAGGTCGTGGTGAATTTGATTGCCTCGACGACCAATCGCAAAGGCTTGCGGGTCTATTGCGAACTGGACGATAGCGAATATCCCAAAGGGATCAAGGTCACCGACGCGGAAATGGACGGCCTCAAAATACAGCGCCATGCCTTCCATGGCGAATGGAATTATACGATCCTGCCGTAGCATTCATATGGCAGATTTATTTTGTTCCAATGCCTTTGCGAAACGGGAGACAGCGATCATGACCGTACGCGGCCCGTCGCCGAAGAAATCGATCGGCTGGATATACCCCGAATCATAATAGCCGCCGCCTTCGTCGAAGGTGATCAGAATGGCCGTGTCCCGCCAGAGCCGGTCGTTGGCCTGGACGGCTTCCACCAGTTTCCGGATAAACGCTTCGAACAGCGGCGGGGTCGAAGTGCCCGGATGGCCGTCGAGCAGGATGTTGGGCTTAACGAAAGATACGGCCGGAAGCGTGTTCGCGCCGATGTCGGCATATAGCCGATCCAGATCGACCAGATTGTTCCGCAACTGGGAGGTCATGATCGATCGTGAGTACTGGAAGCCGTTGCATATGGCGCAGTAAAGCGTGTTTTTCGGCGGCGCCTGATCGGCGACACCCATACCTTCCCCATAGTATTTCCAGGACACCCGCCGGCGGGAAAGCGCATCGCCGATCGTGGGAATCGTCTGAGGACCGACGGCATAGGCCGGTCCACCCGGAAACTCATTCTTGTCGGCATCGCTGATGACGTCCCCCTTGGTGTTGTAATACGGATATTCGTTGTTGACCTGATACCAGACTCCCGGCGCACAGTTGCCGCCGTTGAACGGCTTGTAAGGCAGCGAATGCAGGTAGTCCATGATGGCCTTCACACCCGGCTGGGTCATGTCGGAGCAGTTGGTGAATCCCACACCGGTATTCCCTCCGTCCTCCTTGCCGAAAGCGTCGTTGGTGTAGAAATTGTTGGTACCCGCAATCGGATCGGGATTCTCGATCAGATCGGCGGCCGGCTTGGCCGGGCGACCGTTTGCGTCGGTGTAATAATAGACGTCGCCGGTCAGCATGAACTGCGAGCTGACGCCCGTTCCGCCCATGACGGGCTGGTGATAGTTGTCGCTGATGGCGTAATGCTCCGCCAACTCCTGGAAATAGGGCCAGTCGCCTTGCGCCATGTTGTAGAATCCCATGGCAACGCCGCCTTGATAAGTGTCCTGGTCCGTGACCGGAGGTTTCGTGATGTCCCACCCTACCGACGTTGCGACCCAGGTATGCAGGTCGCCCTTGCAGCCACTCGGATTGTGGAAGGTGATGTGGTCCGCCGAGCAGTCGGACTGCTGCCACATCTGGTAGAACCGGTGCACGGGATCACCAGTGTGGCTGCTGAAATCGACGGGCGTGATCTCGGGTTCAAGGAAGGGTGTACCGCAGTTGTTCAATGCCGATGCACCTACGATCGAATAAGGACCGTTCGGCAACGAAGAAGGGTAGCGGCAGTCCGGCACGGGCAACACCCCGAGCGACGGATAATAAAAATGCTGCCCGCTCCCGCCGATTTGCAGCAAATAATAAAATTCAGGAGCTATCCCGGGATCGCTGCAAAATATGTCGCTGCTATAAATGAGTTCGGACAAGATGCAAGGCCCGGCGGGGAGAGCGTTCAGGGTCGTATTCGGTTGCGGCAGGCCACCGAAAGGCCCGGTCTTCGGCGGACTCAGCTCGAACGTGACCGAACTCTGAGCCTGCTGCTGCTCGGCAACTCGAAAATTGGGGCCGGGAGTTCCGGCGCTCGTCACGATACCCCGCGAGAGCAGGTTCCAAATTTTTTGCTTCGGATCAGGCGGCGTATAAGTCGCGAAAACATGGTCGAATCCCCGATTTTCTCCGGAAACGACGATTAGGTGGCGAATCGGAGAACGAGTAAGGAGGTCTCCGGGGCTTTGGGTCGGAACGGCTGCCCAGGTCATCTGTGGCGCGATCAGCGTCGCGATGAGGGCTGCGGCGATGGGGCGATAACGGTGCGGTTCCATACTTAGCTTCCTTCTGACAGTTGAGATGTGAATTGGGCACACGATGCCCAGCGAGGCCCAATGTACGAAGCTAATGTGAAAAGCGAGTCAACGGCGCCCGATCCGGATAAAATCAGACTTCCGGCTCGGGGCCGAAGAAAGGGAGAATCAGCGTGAACGACATCGCAACCGCGCGCGTCATCAGGACGCCGACCGGCCGAATGACGGTCGGCGTGCTAGCGGTCGCGGCTACCGCCCTGATAGCTTTGGAACTGCGAGCCCGCCTCGCCCCTTTCGGCATGGTGACCCATCCGGCGAACGGCGCCGCAATGGCCGATCCGCGCCAGGCCGTCACTGTGGAACCCGTCGGCGTGGGTACCCGGATCGCGGCCGTGGAACTGCGCGAAGACGACGGAACGATAGTGACGGCTGCCAAGGAATTGGAGCGTTTCGAGTTCGACACCCCGCTTGCCTTCGGCAAGCACTACACCCTCACCGCGACGGTGGAGCGCGCCTGGTCCGACGAGAGGCGGACCGAAGTGCTGGAATTCACGACCGTGGGCATTCCCGCCCTGGAAGGACCGGCGGACCGCAGCCTGGCCCCGGATGCCTCGCTGACGCTCGAATTCGATCAGCCGGTGGGCAGACTCGAGCCCGTCGGTGAGTTGAACCTTGCCGTCCAGCCGGACGAGGCCCGCACCGCCTTCAGGCTTTCCGCGACAGACTACGCCCAGGGCAGCACCTACCCGACGCAGATTCGCTGGGAAACGACCACCGGCGTGCCGCTGCCACCGTTCGAGCTGCGCATTTCTACACCGCCGCCGGTGTCCGCGGAAGTCAACCTGCGCGGTGCGGACAATCTCGGCACGGCGATGCCTTTGCAGATCACCTTCAGCGAACCCTTGGCCGAACGGGAAAACGCGGGCCGGCAGGTCCGGATCCGGACCCAGGACGGAAAGGAAGTCGCCGGGAGATGGGGTTGGATCGGTAAAGCCCGGCTGCAATTCACCCCCCTCAACGGCTGGCCGCCCTCCAGCGTGATACGGGTCGACGCGGAACCCGGCGCTTTCCGCGGCGCCCAGGGAGGCTATCTCGAACCCCCGCTGGATTTGAGCTTTTCGACCGGAACCGACCGGAAAATCTTCGTCTACCTCGATACCCAGACGATGACTGCAGTGGAGAACGGCCAAACCGTGCGAACCTTCAAGGTCAGTACCGGCAAACCGAAGACGCCGACGGTCACAGGCTCGTTCTACATCTACGCGCGCTTCCCCACGAAGACCATGAAAAGCAGGGCGAAAAAAGGGGAAAAGGGCCATTACATCGTGGAGAACGTCCCCTACGCGCAGTATTTCCATTCCGACTACGCATTCCACGGCGCCTGGTGGCACAACGGCTTCGGCCATCCGGCCAGCCACGGCTGCGTCAACATGTCGACCCAGAAGCACAACGTGCGCTGGCCCAAGGCGCCGGAGGACGCCGGCTGGCTGTATCAATGGGCCTCGCTCGGGGTGCCGGTGACGGTCATGCACTCGCCTCCGCCACCCGCCTCCACGCGCATCGCGCTGGACGAACAGCAGCGCGACCAGCCCGGCCTCAAATCATCCCCCTCTCCCTGAACCACGCCACCGCATCGGCGAAAGCCTCGAGGGTGGAAGTCGGGATCAGACCCAGTTCGCGCCGGATGCGCGAGGAGTCGCCGCGCTTGCCCGAATTGAGCAGGCGGATGGAGTGGTAATTGAAGCGCGGCGCTTTGCGGGGGAAAAAACGGCGCTCCAGCGGATCCTTCAGCAGCGCGATGCCCTGCATGAGGCGCGGCGGCACGGCGAGCCTCGGGCGCGGACGCCCGGTCAGTTCCTCCAGCCATTGCAGGATCTCGCCGATACCGCGGTGCTCGCCGGTGACGAGGTAGCGCTCACCGCGGATACCCTTGTCCATGGCCAGCAGCTCCGCGGCCACCACGTCGCGCATCGGGACGAAGTCGAAGGCGCCGGGAACGAACGCCTTCATCCGGCCATGGGCGAAGTCGAGGATGGTGCGGCCGACCAGGCTGGGCCGGAAATCCCAGGGACCGACGATCGCGGCCGGGTTGACGAGGGTCACGTCGAGGCCGCGCACGGCTTCGAGAATCACGTCGTGTTCCGACACCGCCTTGGTCCGTTCGTAGTCGGTGCCCAGTTCGAACGGGCTGACCGTCCAGTGTTCGTTCGACGCGCCTTCGGGGTTGATACCGACCGCCCCGAAGGAGCTGGTATGCACCACCCGCCGCACGCCGGCTCGCCGCGCCTCCTGCATCAGCATGCGGGTGCCGACGACGTTGACGTCGAACAGCTCCTGGCGGTCGCCGTCGCGGATGCTGACGAAAGCCGCGGTGTGGTACAGCCGCTCCACGCCTTCCAGCGCTTCCCGGATCGAGCGGCGGTCGCGCAGATCGCCGTAGGCCCGTTCGACCGCCAGGCCCTCCAACGCCGCGACATCGCTTTGCCTGCGGATGAAGGCGCGTACCGTCTCGCCGCGGGCCAGCAGCGCCCGCACCAGGTTGGCGCCCAGGTGGCCGGTGGCGCCGGTGACTAGCGTGGTCATGCCGGGTCTGCCGCCGGCTTTGGCCCGCCTTTCTCCATGGACTGCTGGTAGGCTTTCCATTTCTCCAGCGACAGCTTCTGGAATGAACCGATGGCAGGATTGAGCTCGATCTGCGGCGCATCGGGATAGCGCTCGAAACCTTCCTGCTCCAGTTCCAACGCCCATTTGTCCTCGCCCAGGAGGGGCTCGATGTACCACTTGTTGGTGAACCAGAGGATGGGCTTGCGCAGGAATTCGGGCATCTTCCAGTTCAGGATCGGGATGTGGATCGGCCCGAACAGGAAGACGAAGAAACAGCGGGTGGTGCGCTCGTCCTCCGGCAGCATGAACAGCCAGTGGATATACTTGCCGCCGATGTCGGAACCCTGATAAGGGTACTGGTACCAGATCTCGATCTCGTTGAGGTCGCGCGCGCCGCCTTCCATGAAGAGCTTGGCGACGGGGCTGCCGTCGAAGCGGGTGTCGTAGTAGACCCGAACGCTGTCGGCGTCCTGCTTCCACTCCCGCAGGATCGGCTGCAGGAAGGGGCGCTTGTGCCGGTGCAGGTATTCGTGGTTGAAGTCGCAGACGTTCTCCACGATCATCGAAAAGTGCGATTTGATCGTCACGTCGATCGGGAAGAACGGCCAGGGCCGCTCCCCTTCGAGCTGCGGAATCGTCGGCAGCGGAGTACCATCCGCCAGGGCGGGATCGCCCGGAAACAGCCAGATGAGCCCCCACTGCGCCTTGACGGGGTAGGTCCTGATGTGGATCTTGGGCAGTTTGGTGCGGCCTTTCCCGAGCTCATGGTGGATTTCGGTGCATCTGCCGCAGCCGTCGAATTTCCAGCCATGATAGGTGCAGACCAGATTTTCGTCCTCGACGAAGCCCTGGGACAGCGCGAGTTGCCGATGCGGGCAGCGGTCTTCCACGGCGTGCAGCCGGCCACCGGAGTCGCGGAACAGCGCGATGTCCTGTCCCCAGAAACGCACCCGCTTGACTTGCCGGGGCTTGAGCCTGCCGTCGATCTCGACCACATACCAGTAATTGCCGCTCAAGCCGGCGGTGCGGACCTGCCGGCGGCGGGGCAGTTCGGGGACATCCTGATTTTCGGTCGATCGGCTCATTGTCGGCGCCTTGGGAAGAGCGAGGGAGAATTCTACTTGGCGGGCTCCCCGATCTCCTCGCGCAGATCGGCGAACTCCTGTTTCCAGGGTTTCTTGTTGTATCCCCAGCTTCCGGACTCCAGCAACTTCCACCCGGCAGCCATCTCTTCCTTGACGCGCCCGCCTTCGCTCTCGCCGTTCACTTCCCACAGAGCCTGGGCATAGAACAGATGGTTGAGGGGGTGCCCGGGATGCTTTTCCACCGCTTGTCCGAGCAGGTCCAGTGCCTTGTCGCCGTCGCCGATCCCCGCGGGCCAGGCCGGTGCCTTGAGGTACAGCATGCCCAGCAGACGCTGGGGGCCCCCGTCATCGAAATCGGGGCTCAATTTCACCGCCGCCTTGAACTCGTCTTCCAGCCGGTGCAGATTGGCCATCGCCGCCGTCATATCGTCGCGGACGGCCAGCCCCAGGTTCGCGGCCAGATAATAATGGACCGCACCGTCGTCCTTTCCGCCTTGCGCCAGCGCGGCTTCGGCGAGCTTCACGCCCTCCCAGGCAAAGCGCTCGCGCTCCGACGGATCGGAATTGCGCTCGGCGAGATGCAGGCAGAGCCGGCTGCCCAGGGAGCTGCGGCGCAACGCGGGGTCGTCCGAACCGCGCAGGAAATCCAGGGCGCACTCCAGCTCCGGCGTTTCGCTGGAAGGGCCGAGCGAGTCCTGGCTGGCGCTCAAGGCAGCGGCCGTCAACCGGGGACAGCCCACAGGCTGGCCTGCCGGAACGCCATCCCGGTGAAGGCCGCCGCAACCGGCCAGGACCACCGGCAGAATGCCGGCCGCGAGCAGACCAACGGTACGCAAAGCGTCAGTTCCGGGCCAGCCAGAGCTTGGCCATGGGATCGAACACGGCAGGATCCACCGCCACGAAAGACTGGATGCCGAACAGATCGCACAGCCTCTTGCCGTCGGGATCGGCGCACATCGTTTCCAGCGCCTTGGCGAACCGCGCCCGATCCTGCGCCGGAGCCAGCCTGGCATTGGCCACCACGCCCATCAGCGGAATCTCCGCGGAAGTGAAGACCGTCTCCACCGGGTTCGCCAACTGCAGCGCGCTCAGGCCCGCGAACTGCTGTTCATTGAGTACCACCGCATCCAGCTCGCCCTTGTCCAGGGAGCGCAGGGCCCGGATCGCCTGGCGCGAAGGCTGGAGGGCGAAATCCTTTTCCGGGTCGTACTTGCCCGCGAACACGATCTTGCCGATGAAGGCCGGTTCGTCCAGCACGGTGCCGCCCAGCGTCCCGCCCTTGAGCTCCTCCATGCCGTGGAACCTGCCCTTCTGCGCCACGACCCGGTAACGCTCACTGGTACGCCCGTCGATCCGGGGTTGAACCACCGGCACCAGATCGTATTGGCCGCGCATGTCCAAGTAGAGCCCGAGCGAGGTGATCGCGAAGGCGGGCTTCTTTTCCGCCATGAGTTTTCCGCAATCCGCCGCCTTCGCGGTAAACACGCTGCTGAAACTCTTCTCGGGCCACTGTCCTACCCGCTCCACCACCCGGAGCATCGCATCCATCGCCTGATCGGCGTCGTGCTCGTTCACGGGTCCCCCCGGGTAGCAGACCACCACCGGGGCGGGGTCGCCTGCCAGCGCCGGAACGAGGGGAGCCAGCAGGGCCGCCAGGAGGAAAGTGCGCGAAATCTTGTATGTCATGGTTTCCTTCTTGAATCGAGAAGCTGTCCGATCGCCGGCGCTACCCACAGGGTCGCGGACAGGCAGCAGAGGAGGCCGATGGTGATGTTGACGCCCAGGGCGGACACGCCGCGGTAGTTCGCAAGGGTGATCGCCCCGAGTCCGGCCAGCTCGGTCCCGGCGGCGAGCCCGATCACGCGCCCCGCCACCCGGTTGATCTGCGTCAGCGAACGGTCCTTAAGCTCGAACCAGCGCTGGGAGAACCATACGCCGTAATCCACCGCCAGGGCTATCACCAGAGGCAGCGCGATGATGTTGGCGTAGTTGTAGCGGATGCCGCCGAGGGCCATCAGCCCCAGCATCCAGCCGCCGCCGATCAGCAAAGGCATGGAAGCCAGGGCGAAACCGCGCCAGTTGCGCAGGACCAGCGCCAGCCACAGCAGGCAGACGGCCACCGCCGCCCGGGTTCCATGGGTGAAGCTTTCCACCACGGACTTGGAGAATACCTGATGGGTGGCCGGGAATCCGGTCGCTTCGGGCGAGACTCCATAAATCTCCTGCATCAGCCTGTCGAGGTTGGCGGGATCATACACAGTTTTTGCGGGAAAAGCGTACACGGCGACCGTCCCGTCGGCGGCGAAAAACCGGTCCCGCAGGGCCGGCGGAAGCTGGTCCGGAGTGATGGGCCGTGCCTTGCGCCAGTCCGCCAGCAGCGCCACACCGCGCTCCGCCGCCGACAGCAGCGCACGGAAGAACCGCTCGCTGCGCTCCCGGGCCTGGGCGGGATCGGCCTCGATGCCGGACCGGACCGCGTCCAGACGTCCCCGTAGGTCTTCCAGCTCCGCCACCAGCCCGGAATGCCCGGCCGAAAATGCCAGTTCCTGCGACTGGTCGACGAACTCGCCACCCTTTTCCAGAACCGCCCGCACGCGTCCGAAAGTCCGGTCCGGCAGGCCGATGCCGGCGAGCCCGGCCAACTTGGCCGCATAGCCGCCGCCCGCGGCAAGCTCGCCGATGCGCCGGGCCTCGAGGGCGCGCGCATCGGCGTCCGGCGGAAACAGGTCCGTGAGCGACTGCACCTTGGCCACGCTGTCCAGCTTGGCCGCGTCCGTCGCGATGCGTCGGGCCTCTTCGACATCACGCGCGGCAAAGATGACCACTTCCGCCTGGTAGTCGCTCTCCGCGACCATACGGTTCTGGTAGTAAGCCGCTTCGGAATCTTTCGGCAACAGCGAAAGCACGTCGTAATCGAAGGGAAGCTCGTAGCCGCGTCCGATGCCGAATGCCGCCGCAGCCAACGACCCCGCGACCACGACAACGGCAACGCTTCCCCGGAAAGGCAGACGGCCCGGCTCGCCCTCCCCGACAGACGCCGCAGCCGGCAACGGCTTGAGTTTCGGCGGCAGCAAGGCATATAGCGCCGGCTGGACCATCCAGGTACTGACCAGGATCAGCAATACGCCCTTGGCCGCCACCAGCCCAAGCTCGGAGAAACCGGGGAAGTCCACCGTGGCCAACGCGCCGAAAATCACCACCGAGGCGCCGCCGGCGGTAAACACCGCTTTGAAGGAAGCGCCGATCCCCGCGCCGATCGCATCGATCGGCGGCCTGCCGCGGCGCCGCTCCTCGGCAATGCGCGCCGAGGTGAAGATGCCGTAATCCGCGCCCAGGCCGAACAGGATCGCGATGAAGCTGGCGGTGATGAGGGTGAGATGGCCGACGGTGACCAGCGCCAGGCCCAGGCTCCACAGCACGCCGAGGCCCATGGGGACGAAGATGACCAGCGCCCAGCGCCAGCTCCGCACCACCGCCAGGATCAGGAGGACGATCAGCCCGGCGGAGGAACCGATGACGAGAACGATGTCATGACGGATGCTGACGTGCTCTTCGTACTCGATGGCCGGCAACCCGGTCAGGCCCACCTTCGGCGCGGCGCGGCCGGCCGCGCGAGCCTTGGCCGCTTGAGCTGCCGCCACGGCTCTCACCTTTTCGATGAACGGCCCGGTGGTGGCGAAGTCCTCCGAAGCGCTCGCCGGGTGTACGAACAGGAAGTACATCCGCCCATCGCGCGAGACGAAATAGCCATCGTTGGCGATCTCGCTCCCGCCTTGGCCGGCCAGCAGCCGATTCCAGTCGAGCGCCGCCGGCACCTCCCCCGCGGTAAGCCAGCGGTGCCACTCGTCGAGCAGCGCCCCCAGCAGTTTCAGCCCGGCCTCGGCGGTGGGAATGTCGATGCCGGCATCGGGCGCGGCGGGCGCCCCTTCGAGCCGCTCCCGAAGGCGGTCCAGAGCGGCGTCGACCTGCGGGGAATCGCCGGGGATGGCGCCCGCCCCGAACCTTTCCAGCATGCCGACCAGTGCCTTCAGCCGGTCCTCGGCCACCGCCAGGTAGGCATGCTCCAGCAGAAAACGCAGATCGACCCTGGCCGTCGCCTGAGCGATTTCGGGCTCGGCAGCGAGAGCGGTCGCCAATTCGTCGGCGAATGTCTTCAGTTCATCCGGAGGCGGCCCTTCCAGGACGACGATCAGGTCGGAAGCGGCGCCGAATTTCTTCAGGAAAGCGTCGAAACGCTGGGCGACGGCGTTGTCGTGCGGCAGCAGGGCCTGGCGGGAGGTATAGACCGGCAGTTGGAAAACCGCCCAGAGAGACAGCACCGAGAGTGCAATGGCGACGACCAGGACCCGCCACGGCCTGCGGGCGAAGCGTTCGGCCACATTGGCGGCCAGTTGGGGAATGTTCACTCGAAGCGATTGGCTACAAGGCTTGCGGAACGGCGCCGCGTTACCTCCGCCCGGTCGAGTGCCGACAAGGCGCAGACATTAAAAAAGCACTTCTCGGTGATGCTTTTCGCTCATAGTCTAATTGGGCGGGCAAGAAAACGGAACATTACACGTACGTGTCGCGCCCCGTAGCCCAGACTCGACGGCCGGCAACTGCCTACCAATAAGAGATGACTAACCACCATCATCCCGCCATAGCCCTCGTTCAAACAGCCTCCTGTCCCAAATCACTGGTTTCGGGTCGGACGGACGCAACAGCCGGGCGTCGGGATGACGAGGGTTCACCAAGTCGTTCCAATCCAGCCTGGCAACGACGGAAGGAACGCCCAATATCGCGCTCCTGCCTTCGTCTAGCCACCTGTCGCCAAAGGCTTTGGCGGAAGCGCTGTCTTCGGCATCCCAACCTTTGGGCAAGGCAGCTACGTCGAAACGCTCGATCGATATTGAGAACCTGTCTGGTAAAAGTTTAAGCACATTTAGCAAGAGTCAGCTTGAGCATGGCGATGCGAATCATGTTTTCGGCAGTGGCGGTGAGGATTTCGACATCCTTGGCGAGTCGGCGGAACGACCCGAGCCAAGCGAAGGTGCGCTCGACCACCCAGCGCTTGGGCAGGACTGCGAAGCCATCTTTGATCTTCTCGGAAATATGCAGCGTCAACCCCAAGGTCTCGTCGACAAACCGAACGGCGGTGCCGCGATACCCGGCGTCGCCGGAAAAGGCCTGTAGACCGGGATGCTTTTCCGCGGCTCGACGCAGCACCTCGCAAGCCCCCACCGTATCGTGAAGGTTGGCGGCATGAACCTGGACGTGCAACAGATTGCCCAAGACATCGACCACGATATGGCGTTTGCGGCCTTTCACTTTTTTGCCGCCGTCGATGCCACGCTCTTCGCTGTCGTACTGGGTTTTGACGCTTTGCGAATCAATGATGCCGTAGCGGGGACAGGGCGCTCTGCCGTTTTTTTTCGCCGTTGCCGATTCAAGTCGTCCAGCGCGCGTTCCCAAACGCCGTTTTTGTTCCAGCGGCTGAAATGGTCGTACACCGTTTTCCACGGAGGAAAGTCGTTGGGCAACTGCCGCCACTGGGCACCCGTTTTCACCAAGTACAGAATGGCATCGACGATGCGTTTTCGCGAATGCTTACACCCGCTGCCTCGCCGATCATTGGGCTGAAAGTAGCGCTCTATCCGCGCCCATTCGTGCTCTTTCAAATCACTCGGATAACTCAATGGCTTCGCTCGTCAGGTCCAGGGACCATTGACTTTACTACGTTTTGTTTTTCAAGACAGGTTCTGAGTCCGGAACATCCACTACGACGAAGCGATGCGACGTGGGGACACGGCCAATCCCCGCGTGCGCGAGTATCTCGAGCATGGCGCAGGAATAGCTCAACGCGCCATAAATCACCTGCTTCCCAGGGCTATTCCAGCGTCCGCCAAGCAGTGCCGCTCCGGTGCCATCCCAGATGGGATGGCGCCCGTCAGCTATCCGGAAGATTCGCATCACGCGGCAATGCCGTAATACAGCTTCCAGAGCAGCTCTTCAACGCGGCGAGCACCGAGTTCCGTCAAGGATACGTCAAGCGGGGTTCGCCCGTTCAACATGGGATGGGGGGTTTGCAGAAACGCCCTCGCGTCGTCGTCCGAATTCCAAACGTATTGGGCAGTCGCATACACGCGCGCCAAGCGTTCGGCCCGTTCCGATTCTTCCGCCGTCAACCTGTCCCGGCGGCGTTTGTAGGTCGCCTCGGGGATGATGCGGTGCAGCAAACGCTTGCGGTCCTCCGCGCTTTTGCACACCCGCTCTACGCTCGATCTCAGGGCGCCTTTGGGCAATCCCTGCGCTACCAAGGCGTCGAGTTCGGCAAACGAATGAGGAAGAGGAGTGAGCGCCATCACTGCGGCGATCTTTTCTGGAGGGACGAAAACCATTGCTGAACCTCAAAAAGGATCAATTGATGCGGTAATTACGGATCATATGATTCCATTTCTCCAACAAGGCAAGCCGTATAACTTGCAAATCCGCTCCCCAGCTCGGCCAGCTTCGCCGTACCAATGCGTCACATGCCCCAGACGGCGATGCGTCGCCCCTGATACTCCTGAGTTTCTCTGAAAATCTTGTCGTCCCAGGCCACTGCCGGCCGGCGGTCGAAAATCAACAGGTGGGCATCGTCCGCGCCGCAACGCTCGGCATAGGCGGCGGTCTGCGCCAGTCCTTCGGCGATTACGGTTTCGCGGGCATGGTGCTGTAGTTTGAGTTCCAGCACTACCCGTTGGGTGCGCTCGGCGGTGAGCAGGGTCTTGCCGTAGTACCATTCAAGATACAAGTCGGTGCGGCCGCGCCCCAGGCCGTATTCCCGTTCGATCCGTCCACCGCCGTTGACGACGCGCTGCAGGAAGGCCTGCAGCAGCAACTGGGGACCGGCTTCCTTGTAGTCGAAACGTTCGACCCAGTGCTCGGAATGCTGGCGGAAGAAGTCTTGAAACGCGGTCAGGAGCTTGGCGAGGTCCAGCCCGCCGTCCGGCCGGACATACCAGGCGGTATCCTGGGCGAGCATGTGCTGGGTGCTCCAGGTCAGTTGCCGGGGGATGACCTCTCGATAGAGTTCGTTGGCAATGCTTACCTGGGGTTTGAGTACGATCAGACCGAGATCGTAGACGTATTGCAGGTCGTCGTCGGGCAGATCGACGCTTTCCGCCGTCCCGGCCAGCACCGGCTCGATGACGCTCCGGACCCGCGGCTCCCGCAGTTTGTCCGCCAACTGGTCGAGATGGGTGGCCCTTGCGAGGATCAGCCGCTCTTTCGCTTCGAGGATATGGGCTTCGGTGATAGGGCCGGAGCGGTCGGGCCTGATTTTTTCCGTCACCTCCCGTGCAACGGCGTTGACCAGCCAAGGCTGGCCTTGAGTCAGATCCCATACCCGATCCATTGCGCCCTCTGTCCATCCTTGGCCGGTTTCGGCGCTATATTGGGCATAAAGCTCAGAGACGTCGGCCTGGGAGAAGTTGCCCACTCTTATCGACTCGGTTTTGATATTGAAGGCCGAACCGCCGGTGATGATTTCGTTGGCGGAGGTACGGATGCGATAGTCCCGCACGTCCCGAACGCCACAAAGAATGACGGTCTGGGGAAATCCGGCCGGACGCTGGGCGTAGCCGGAACGCAGTTGCCGCAGGACTGAGATCAGCACATCGCCCACCAGGGCATCGATTTCATCGATCAGCAAAACGACCGGACGCGCCCGATCGGCGGCGGACCAGCGCTGCAGCAGCAAGCGCAGCCAGTCGTGGGGACTTTCGGCTCTTACCACATCGCGCAATAGCTGGTCCGGCTGTTCGTCACCCAGGTAGAACCGCGCCATTTCCACAAGATTGCGCACTATCGCGGAAATCCCTTCCTTCACGTCGTTCCGGGCGGTCTGGGCCGTCTCTACATTGACGTACAACGCTCGATAGCGCTCTCCGGCGTTGAGATGGGCCATCAGCGCCAGCAAGGCGGTCGTCTTACCGGTCTGGCGCGGTGCGTGCAGAATGAAATAGCGCTGCTGTTCGATCAGGCCAAGCACTTCTTCCAGATGGATGCGCCGCAATGGGTCCAACGTAAAGTTGAGTTCGGGCTTGTTCGGTCCGGCGATATTGAAAAAGCGTTCCATGATGACCCTCTGTGGGCAGGCCGATTCAGGCCGGATTCGGCGCGGCCGTGGCCACGTTCACGACGGTGATGTTGTCCCGTCCGCCCCGGTCCGATGCCGTTTCAAGCAGGGCGCGGAGACCCGACTCAAAATCCCCGTCGCGGTAGCGGCTCTTCGCTGAATCCCTTGCCCATCCAAATCGCCCCCCCAGAAAGTAAGAACCTGTCTGGTAAAAGTTTAAGCACATTTAGCAAGAGTCAGCTTGAGCATGGCGATGCGAATCATGTTTTCGGCAGTGGCGGTGAGGATTTCGACATCCTTGGCGAGTCGGCGGAACGACCCGAGCCAAGCGAAGGTGCGCTCGACCACCCAGCGCTTGGGCAGGACTGCGAAGCCATCTTTGATCTTCTCGGAAATATGCAGCGTCAACCCCAAGGTCTCGTCGACAAACCGAACGGCGGTGCCGCGATACCCGGCGTCGCCGGAAAAGGCCTGTAGACCGGGATGCTTTTCCGCGGCTCGACGCAGCACCTCGCAAGCCCCCACCGTATCGTGAAGGTTGGCGGCATGAACCTGGACGTGCAACAGATTGCCCAAGACATCGACCACGATATGGCGTTTGCGGCCTTTCACTTTTTTGCCGCCGTCGATGCCACGCTCTTCGCTGTCGTACTGGGTTTTGACGCTTTGCGAATCAATGATGCCGTAGCGGGGACAGGGCGCTCTGCCGTTTTTTTTCGCCGTTGCCGATTCAAGTCGTCCAGCGCGCGTTCCCAAACGCCGTTTTTGTTCCAGCGGCTGAAATGGTCGTACACCGTTTTCCACGGAGGAAAGTCGTTGGGCAACTGCCGCCACTGGGCACCCGTTTTCACCAAGTACAGAATGGCATCGACGATGCGTTTTCGCGAATGCTTACACCCGCTGCCTCGCCGATCATTGGGCTGAAAGTAGCGCTCTATCCGCGCCCATTCGTGCTCTTTCAAATCACTCGGATAACTCAATGGCTTCGCTCGTCAGGTCCAGGGACCATTGACTTTACTACGTTTTGTTTTTCAAGACAGGTTCTAAAAAAGTCGCGTCGGGGACGGCCCACTAGCGGCCGCGTTTCATCCGCTCCTCGATTTCCCGCTCCGCGGCCAGCCAGTCGAACATTTCGAACCCCGGAACGAACCCGCGCTTTTCGGCCCGGAAATAGGCGGCTTCTGCGATCATCGGCTCCAATGCCCGCCCTGAGCGAAGCCGAAGGGGACGTGGCGCCGGCCCGTAGGCATAGGTGAAGCCGAATTTCAAGGTTTCGGCAAAACCCAGGGCCTCCACCTCGCGCAGTCCGATCTGTGCCGGCCGGGCTTCCAGCAGTGTGCCGAAAAACCGATCCCAGATGGAAAACAGCGCACCGTAATTGCGATCGTGCTCGCCGCGCAGCGTCGAGTGATGCACACGGTGCAGGCTCGGCACGACGAAGAGACGGCCCAATTTGTGCTCGCCCCGGAACGAAATATCGGCATGATGGAACAACACGGCCAGGGTGATCAGCGCCTCGCTGAGCAATAACTGAGCGGCGTGCACACCTGTGACCACGATGAAGCCCGCCTTGACCAGCACCGTCAACAACACCTCGGCGAAATGCAGCCGGAAACCGGTCGTCACGTTCATCGAACGGTCGCTGTGGTGCACCTTGTGGAACAGCCACAGCCAGGGCAGGCGGTGGTTGACCCAGTGCCACAGGTACAGTACCAGATCCAGCAGAATCAGAGCCAGCGCCCCGCGGAGCCAGGGATTGCTCACACCGGCCAGGAGCCCCCCGCCGGCATGATGCTCCGCCAACACCAGCAGGGAGGACACCGACAGCGCGGACATCAGCAGGTCGTTGAACAGGAACAGGGATAGGTTCGTCCGGTACGATTTCCGCACCAGGGGGTTGGTGCGCACGCCCCGGCGGTGGCGGACCTCGATCGCCATCAGGCAGGCGAACGTCAGCAGAATCGCCGCCGACAGCGCGTCCTCGACGGCCACATCCGGCCACAGACGGTCGATGCCGGGGAACTTCAGGTGCGACGTCAGATTGCTCAGGATCATGATCTTTCCTCCGCACGAATGCTGTCTGAAAGACGCCTTGGCAGCCCACGGCGGGGACGGCTCCGCTCAATACGGGAGGAACGATTGGAATCCCCTCCGCGCCGCTACGGCTTATCCAAGGCCGGGTTCAGACTATCCGCTGCGGGCGGCGCCAGCAACAAAGCGCGGGGTGACAAACTGTTGAGCGAAAAGAACGGCGGCTCAGCCGGAACCGGCAAGGCGGAGCGCCCGCCGGCTCGCGGCGCACCGTCAACCGCGCTTGCCGCCCCCCTGGCTGCGCAAGCGGCTGCCTCCCTGCCGCTGTTGCGGCTTCGGCGAATGCCGGGCGGCGTTGCGGGGCCCCAGGCCGGCCCGCGCCTTCGGCTGGCTTGCGGGAGACTGCCTCCCGCCGGTTTCGCGCATCTCCTGCGGACGCCGCGGCCGGTCTTCCCTGCGCTCGATCTGCGGGCGGGGCGGCGGACTGAAGCCTTCCACCGTCCCCCGCTGGATCGGGCGTTTGATCAGACGCTCGATGCCGCTCAGCAGTTTCAGCTCCTCCTTCGCCACCAGCGACACGGCGGAGCCGGCGTTGCCGGCCCGCCCGGTGCGGCCGATCCGATGGACATAGTCCTCCGGCACGTTCGGCAACTCGAAATTCACCACATGCGGCAGCTGGTCGATATCCAGGCCGCGTGCCGCGATGTCCGTCGCCACCAGGACGGGCACCCTGCCGTCCTTGAAATCCGCCAGCGCCTTGGTGCGCGCCGACTGGCTCTTGTTGCCGTGAATCGCCGCCGCCGGAATGCCGTCCTCGGCCAGCTTCTCCGCCAGCCGGTTCGCGCCGTGCTTGGTCCGGGTGAATACCAACACCTGGCGCCAGTCGTGTTGGCGGATCAAGTGGGCGAGCAGATCGCGCTTGTGCTCCTGGGCGACGAGGTGAACTGTCTGGTCCACCAGATCGGAAGCCGCGTTGCGGCGCGCCACTTCGACGTAGCCGGGATTGTTCAGCAGGCCGTCGGCGAGCGCCCGGATTTCATCCGAGAACGTGGCCGAAAACAGCATGTTCTGCCGCTGCTTCGGCAGCAATCCCAGAATCCGGCGGATGTCGCGGATGAACCCCATGTCCAGCATGCGGTCCGCCTCGTCGAGCACGAAGATTTCCACGCCGGAAAGGTCCACCGTCTTCTGTCCGCAATGGTCGAGCAGCCGGCCCGGCGTAGCGACCAGGATATCGACGCCGGCCTGGAGGGCGCGAACCTGGGGGTTGAGCCCCACACCGCCGAACATGACCGTGGATTTCAGCGGCACATGCTTGCCGTAGGTCTGGACCGACTCCTGGACCTGGGCCGCCAATTCGCGGGTGGGCGTAAGGATGAGGCAGCGCGGACGCCGCGGCCGGCGCGGTGCCTGCTTCTCCAGCAGCCTGTGCAGGATCGGCAAGGTGAAGCCGGCGGTCTTGCCGGTCCCGGTCTGGGCCGCGGCCAGCAGATCGCCGCCGGCGAGCAGAAGCGGGATTGCCTGGGCCTGAATCGGCGTGGGATTGACGTAACCGGCTTCGGAAACCGCGCGCAAAAGGGGTTGAGCCAGCCCCAAATCGGCAAATGCCGGGCCGGCAGAATTCAATTCTGATGACATATTAAGGTAAGTGTCCTGCGACGGCCTGCCGCATCGTAAGCAAGGCGGCACCAATCGAGGCAGACGATTCAAGGGATCGGGAGGAACAAAAAGGAGACGGCGCGATGATTGGTTGAACGTGCCGAATTAGGAGTATAAGGGGCTCGCCCCCGAATGTCACCCGAAAAACCCCGTCGGAGAGCCCGGAAAATTCCGCCCCGGCGAGTTTCTCTTCGCCAACCCCAGTTGCAGCCTAAATCTTTGCTTAGTTGTCAATTACTTAAGCAAATCATCCCCACACAGCAGGAGCTGCCTATGATTTTTTGCAGCGCCCGTCGCCTCCCCGGCCCATGCGCGCCCGTCCCGGCGGCGAAGGCGCCCGGAAATATTTTTTCGCCCCGCCCCTGTCGAATGAGGCATTTTTGTTTTATTGTGGATTGCGGGTTTTCATGAACCTCGACGGGGGGTCTTTCGTGGGCAGCAAGCTATATGTAGGCAACTTGAACTATCGCGTCGGCGATGCCGATCTGGAACGGACTTTCGCAGCGTACGGCACCGTAAAATCGGCACAGGTGGTCATGGACCGCGCCACCGGCCGCTCCAGGGGATTCGGGTTCGTGGAAATGGGCAGCGACCAGGAGGCTCAAGCCGCCATTGCCGGACTCAACGGCAAGGAAGTGGACGGGCGCAACCTGATGGTCAACGAAGCCCGTCCGCCGGAGAGGCGCGGCGGCACCGGTGGCGACGCGAAACGGGGCGGCGGCAGGCGCTACTGAGCACGGAAGGCGCCGTTCCGGCTCCCGGGCCGAACCCACCGCCGGCCGCCCGCCCCGCGGAAGGCCGGCGGTGGCGCCTCAGGAAGCCTGTCTCAACCGGTATTTGGTGATGCGCTCGAGCACGAGCGCCGCGTGGTAGCAGGAATCCGTGGTTTTTTCCAGGATTCCCAGAATCTCGGTCCAGTCCCATTCGGCCAGGAGCGACAGGGTGCTGTAACGCCGGTGGGACTTCCGCCACTCGTGATACACCAGGTCCGCGCTCGCCTCCGACGCCTTGAGCTCCTCTCGGCATTGCTTGATGCCCGCGGGTGCGTTTTCCGGATAGTGGTCCATTTCCGCCGACAGCCGCCGGACCATCGAAAGGGTAATCTCGAGAAGATCGAGGGCGGCGGCTTCCGCCTGCTGCGGCGTGAAGATGTCGATCACCCGGGCGGTATCGTTCAGGCCGTCGAGAATGTCATCGACATGCCTGGCGAACTGCTGGATCAGCGGCACCAGTTCGGAATAAGGTGCGGTCTCCAGCGCGTCGTAGGCTTCGCGCATCAGCGCGTCGCCCTTTTCCTCGAGCTGCCGGATCAAACCGATGTGCGTTTCGGCAGCATCGAGCTCGGCGAACAGCTGCTCCAACGCCTGGCCGCACTCGACGCAACAGCTCAGATGGTCCTGGAATATTTTCTTGAGCGAACGGTCGGCGTGATCGAAATTCATGTCGATTTCAGCATGGCGGGCGGAATGGCGGTACGCGGGAGATATCCGTCACAAACTACCATGATGAATTTCCGGCTTCCTCCAACGGAACGTTATCGTTCCGTGTCATTTCCGTGAAATCGAAGGGCCACCGTTCAAGAGCAACAGCGTCAGCAGGAAACAAGAAGAGCCCGACATTTCCAGCAACTCCTCGACATGCACCAGATAGAGGTATCCGGGCAGAGGAATCTTGGTTTCCGCCCCCCATCCCCATTCGGCGGCCTCGAACAATTGGGATGCGGCCCAGGCGACGGCGCCGGCGATCCATAATAGCCGTTGCCGCCGATCCCGCAGCTGCGTGAAGACCAAGAGCCAGGCGATGCCCGCAAAGGCCATGAGCGGCAGGTAAAGAATCTGCCAGTCGACACCGGCGGCCTGCTCGATGCGCTCATGTATCATCAGGAGCTCGTCGAATCCCATCTCGAGAAACAAGGCCGCGAGCGCGAACGACCAGGCGCCGAGCCGCTTCGAAGATGCCGCGGTAAAGGACTCCCACGCCGCCGCCAGCAGCAGACCGCCCGAAAACAGCGCGGGCACGGTGTATTCCCGGTCGAGATCGAAATACTTGAGCCAGGTTCCCGGCCGAAGATCGGCGGCCGCACCGGCCAGGCCGAGCAGCAGGATGATGCCGAACAGAATGCGAACCCTGGTGCGGAAGGCGATCCGATATTTGAGCCGGTCGGTCCAGGCACGAAATGCCGCATCCTTGGCCTTGTCATTCATGAGGAAAGTCGTTCGGGAGAAAACTCGAGGGTTCACGACATTCGTCCGCCCGGTTTCAGATGGCGAAACGGGCGGACGGCGCCAGGAATCGCAGTATCCTTAAAGAGGCACCCCCGCCGCAACCTCGAGGCCAAACGAATGGAAACGGTCGCATCATTTCCCAAATTTCTGGACGGCGTGGTCGGCCGTTACGGTCCCCGGCTCGCCATGCAGTATCGTCCGCGCTACCGCACGCTTCGCTGGAGCTACCTCGAGCTCGGAACCCGTGTCGGGAACCTGGCGTCGTTGCTGGCCGAACATGGCGTCGGCAGCGGCGACCGGGTTTTTCTTTTCGCCGAGAATTCGCCTTACTGGGTGGCGGCCTTCTTCGCCATCGCCGCACGCGGCGCGGTCGTGGTGCCGCTCAATCCCAAAAGCCCGCCGGAACAGCTCGACAACCTGGCTCGATCGGCCGGACCGAGTCTGGTACTGGCTTCGCCCCGCTGCCGCTGGGAAGGCGCCCCGTTGCCCGTCATCGACCTCGAACGTCCCGGCACGGCGCCATCCGATCGGCCGGCCGGCCCCGCCGATCCCGCGCAACTGGCCGAGATCATCTATACCTCCGGCACCACGGGCGCCCCCAAGGGCGTCATGCTCACCCACGCCAACCTGCTGTCCGACCTGGAGGCGGTTGCCCGTGCCGTCCCGCTGGAACCGGGCGACCATGTGCTGAGCCTGGTCCCGCTTTTCCACGTTTACGGCCAGATGACCAGCCTGTTCTGCCCGCTCGCCGCGGGCTGTCCGGTCAGCTACCTCGCCGCGCCGACCACCCGCAGTGTGCTCGAGGCCTTGGCGCACACGCCCGCCACCCACCTGGTCGCGGTGCCGGAAGTCCTCAAGACCATGATGGACCGGCTGGAAGCGCGCATCGGCAGGATTCCCGGCTTCCTGCGGCCACTGTTGAGAGGCAGGATCAGGGCGCGGATTTCAAAGTCCCTACGGACCATCGTCTGTGGCGGCGCTCCGCTCGATCCGATCGTCGAGGAAAAATGGTGGGCGCTGGGCTTCGAAGTGCTGCAGGGATACGGCCTGACCGAAACCAGCCCGGTAATCGCCGCCAACACCCCCAAGGCCCACCGCATCGGCTCGGTCGGCAAGCCGCTGGAAGAAGCCGAACTGCGCATCGCCTCCGACGGCGAGATCCTGGTGAAGGGCCCCATGGTCATGGCCGGCTATTTCCGCGATCCGGCACGCACCGAAGCGGCTTTCGCCGACGGCTGGCTGAAGACCGACGACGCCGGCCGCCTCGATGCCGACGGCTTCCTGTACGTCCACGGCAGGAAGCGCTACATGATCCTGGGGCCGGGAGGGGAAAACGTCTTTCCCGAGGACATCGAAGCGGTGCTCAACCGCATAGCCGGCGTCACGGACAGTGCCGTCGTCGGGCTGGAAAGCGGGGGACGCACCCTCATCCACGCCGTGCTGCTGGGCGACGAGGCACGGGCCGCCGAGATCGTCGCGGAAGCCAACCGCCACCTGGCGCCGCACCAACACATCATGAGCTGGTCGGTATGGCCGGAGCCGGACTTCCCCCGCTCGGTCACCCGCAAGGTCAAGAAGGAGGAAGTCCTGCGCCGGCTACGCCGGGAGCCGGCGGCTCAAGCCCACCCCTCCGGACGGACGACACCGCTTCGGCTTCTCCTGGCCCAGGTGGCCGGAGCCGAGGCCGGCGCCTTGAGCGGCGACACCCGCGTGGTCGCCGACTTGGGGCTCGACTCCCTGCTCCGCATCGAAACCGTGGCGCGCATAGAAGAGGATCTCGGCGTCTGCCTGGACGAAACCGACATCGGCCCGCAGACCACGGTGGCCGACCTCGAAGCCTTGCTGGAACGGCGCCAGGGCCGGATGCCGAAACTCGCCGCCTATCCCCGCTGGTCGCTGTCGCCCTGGGCTTCGAAGCTGCGCCCCCTGGCTCAGAAAGTCTTTCTGCAATGGTGGATCGCGCCGTTCTGCCGGCTCCGGGTCTCGGGCTTCGAACACCTGGCGGCGCTGGAAGGCCCGGTGATCTTCATGGCCAACCATCGCAGCTACCTGGATTCCGCCATCGCCAGCTTCGCCCTGCCCGACCGCTTCCGCTACCGCCTCGCCATCGCCGCCGCCACCGGCGTGCTGTACACCCGCTACCGCTGGGCCGTGCCGATCGGCGAACTCTCGCTCAACGCGTTCCCGCTCCCCAGCGAGCCCGACGAGAACATCCGTCCCGGCCTCGAACTCATCGGCCGCCTCCTGGACGATGGCTGGAACGTGCTGATCTTCCCGGAAGGCCAGATGAACCGGAGCGGACGGGGTATCCAGCCGCTCCGCCGGGGCGCCGGCACCATCGCGGTCGACATGGGCGTGCCGGTCGCGCCCATGGCGATCGAAGGCACCGAAAAGGTCATGCCGCCGGGCAGGATCGTGCCGCGCGCCGCAGCGCCAGTGAACGTGCGCTTCGGCGGCCCCTTGCGGGCGGGCGAGACCGAAACCCACGGGCAGATGCTCAACCGGATCGAAGAAGACCTGCGACGACTGCTACAAAACCCGCCCTGAGCCGGCAACGGCAATCGCAGACCGGAGTCAATGGGCGATCATCTGGTGAAACAGGAAGAAGAGGCTCCCGGAAAGCAGGATGGCCGCGGGCAAGGTCAGCACCCATGCCATGGCCAGATTGCGGACCGTGGACCATTGCAGGCCTGAGCCATTGGCAGCCATCGTCCCGGCCACACCCGACGACAGCACATGGGTCGTCGACACGGGCAGGCCATACATGTCCGCCGCCGCGATGGTGCTCATGGCCACCAGTTCCGCCGACGCACCTTGGCCGTAGGTCAGATGCTGCTTGCCGATTTTTTCGCCGACGGTCACCACGATGCGCCGCCAGCCGACCATCGTGCCCAGGCCCAGAGCGATGGCGACGGCGACCTTCACCCAGGTGGGAATGAACCGGGTGGCATTCCCCAGAGCCTTGCGGTAGCCGCCAATCTCCTTTTGAGTGCGCTCGTCGAAAGCCGGCTGACCCAATTGTTCCAACCGCCGCATCGCCTCGTCGACGACGTACATGTCATTGCGCACGTTCTGGGTCTTGGTCACGGGAATGTGCGCGAGCGAACCGTTCTTTCCGATGGTGGCGGCGATCTCCCCGACCAGCTTCGCGGTTGCCGCCAGCGTGTCCGGCCCCAGTTGCCGGGTCCGGATGAAGCCGGTCACCGCGGGCCTGGGATCGCCGTCGAAGGCTTTCAGGCCTTCCGACTTTTCCACCAGCGCCTGCTCGACGACGCGCGACAGGGCCAGGAATTCCGGCACGTAGGAGTCCGGCACCGCCCGGTTCAAGGCATAGGCGGTCGGCACGATGCCGATCAGGATCAGCATGATCAGCCCCATCCCTTTCTGCCCATCGTTCGAGCCGTGCGCGAACGACACGCCGGTGCAGGTCAGCACCAGGACGCTGCGAATCCACCACGGCGGCGGACGCAAGCCTTCCGGCGCGCGGTAGAGCTTGGGATTGGTGACGGCGAACTTGAGTACGATCAGCAGCAACCCGGCGGCGACGGCCCCGACGAGCGGCGACATCAAGAGCGACTGGCCCACTTTCGCCGCCTGTGACCAGTCCACCCCCGAGGTGGCGGATTCGCCCCGGTGCATCAGTTCGTTGGCGAGGCCGACGCCGATGATCGAGCCGATCAGGGTGTGCGAGCTGGAGGCCGGCAGGCCGAAATACCAGGTCCCGAGATTCCACAAGATGGCTGCGATCAGCAGCGAGAACACCATGGCGAAACCCGCGTCGCTCCCCACCTGGAGAATCAGTTCGACCGGCAGGAGCGAAATGATGCCGAAAGCGACGGCCCCGGAGGACACCAGCACGCCGACGAAATTCCAGACGCCCGACCAGACCACCGCAACCGTCGGCGGCAGCGAATGGGTGTAGATCACCGTGGCGACGGCATTCGCCGTATCGTGGAAGCCGTTCACGAACTCGAAGCCCAGGGCGATCAGGAGCGACAGCCCGAGCAGCAGCAAAGGCGCCAAGGCCAGCGCCGTGCCGGCACCGGCCACGTCGCTTTGCAGGCCGTAGGCCGCGAAGGTGGCGCCGACGCCAAGAAGGCCCATGAATACGATCGACCCGACCGGTCCGGCACGGGTTTCCAGGTTTGGTTTCTCGACCGCCGCCACGATGGGCTCCGCAACCGCTTCGCAAGCATTCTGTGTCATAAGCACCTGTCCTGAGGGAGAGCGATACGATATCGGGCACGGGCTATCCGGCCGACCGGCCAAGACCATAAGCCACACTCATTGCCGCCGTGTGACAGTCTCCGCTCTAGGCAAGCGCCGCGCTTCGGGCCATCATGGCGGCTTGCACGGATAGGAGCCGCGACCATGAACCAAGCCTGGCATTCGTTGACATCCGAGGAAGTGGCAAGCCGCCTGGACGTAGATCTCCGGCACGGACTGAGCGAGACCGAAGCCGACAACCGGCTCGCTTCGTCCGGCCCGAATGCAATCCCCAGCGCCGGCGCGCGGGCGCCCTGGCGCATCTTCACCGAACAGTTCTCCGGCATGCTGGTCCAGATCCTGGTCGCCGCCGCCGTCTTCGCCCTGACCATCGGCGAAGCCCTGGAAGCCGGCGTGATCCTGGCGATCGTCCTGCTCAACGCCGTCCTGGGTTTCCTGCAGGAATCCAGGGCGGAAAAAGCCCTCGAGGCGCTCCGCCGCATGGCGGTCGGCCGGGCCACCGTACGGCGCGGCGGCCGTATCTGTGAAATCCCCGCAGACCGGCTGGTGCCGGGCGACATCGTGCTGCTGCAGACCGGCGACGGCGCGCCCGCCGACGGCCGGCTGCTCGAAAGCATCGACCTCAGCGTTCAGGAATCGGCGCTGACCGGCGAATCGGTCCCCGTCCGCAAGGACGCCGCCGCCGTGCTGGAACCCGCCACCGCGCTCGCCGACCGGACCAACAGGGTCCACCTCGGCACCCAGGTGGTTTATGGCCGCGGCAGCTTCATCGTGACCGAGACCGGACCGTCCACCGCCCTGGGCGCCACGGCCCGATTGCTGGAATCGGTGACCGCCGAACCCACCCCGCTGCAGAAGCAGCTCGACGGTTTCGCCCGCACGCTCGCCTACGGCGTGGCCGGCGTCACCATCGTGGTCCTGCTGCTCGGAATCGCCGGGGGCGAGAGCTTCCGCACCATGATCCTCACCGCCGTCAGCCTCGCCGTGGCGGCCGTGCCCGAGTCCCTCACCGCGCTGGTCGCCATCACCCTCGCTCTCGGCGCCCAGAAGATGCTGAAGCAGGGCGCCCTGATCCGCCGCCTGCCGGCGGTCGAAGCGCTGGGTTCGGTCAAGGTGATTTGCGCCGACAAGACCGGCACGATGACCGAAAACCGCATGACCGTCTCCGTGCTGGACGTCGCCGAACACCGGCTGGAACTCAAGCTCGGCGAACCGGACGCGGAGGGACTGGCAGCGGAAATCGCCGGCCATCCGGCCATCGATCTGCTGCTGATCGGCGGCGCGCTGTGCAACGACGGCTTGATCGAGAACCCGGAAGACCCGCATGGCGCCTACCGGGTCCTGGGAGAGCCCACCGAAGCGGCGCTGGTGCTGGCCGCGGCCCGGGGAGGACGGCTCAAGACGGAACTGGAAGCCGCCTTGCCCCGGACCGGGGAAATCCCCTTCGACGCCGGCCGCAAACTCATGACGACCGTCCACGGCCCGGCGGCGGACGGCGCCTGCCCCGGCGTCGTCGTACGGTATCTCGCCGGCGGCCGGTTCCTCGGCCTGACCAAGGGCGCGGTGGAAGCCGTCCTCCCGCGCGCCGACACCCTCTGGGTCGATGGCGACGAGCAGCCCCTTGACGCCGCCTGGCACGAACGGATCGTGCAGGCGCACGACACCTTGGCCGAAAAAGGCATGCGGGTGCTGGCCCTGGGTGCGCGCCGCCTGGACGCCCCCCCGCCGGCGGCAGCCAAGGCGACGCTGGAAAGCGGCTTGAGCTTCATCGGCCTGATCGGCATCTACGATCCGCCGCGCCCCGCCGTCATGCAAGCCATCGCCGAATGCCGTCAGGCCGGCATCAAGGCGGTGATGATCACCGGCGATCACCCCTTGACCGCCCGCCACATCGCGGAGGAAGTCGGCATCGACACCTCGGGCGGCGTGATCGGCGGCAGCGAGATCGCCGCCATGACGCCCGCCAAACTGCGGAATGCGGTGAAACGCTGCGCCGTGTTCGCCCGGGTCGCGCCGGAGGACAAGCTGAGGCTGATCGAAGCCTACCAGAGCGAGGGCTGGAGCGTGGCGATGACGGGCGACGGCGTCAACGACGCGCCGGCCCTCAAGAAGGCCGACATCGGCATCGCCATGGGCCGGATCGGTACCGACGTCGCCAAGGAAGCCGCCCAGATCGTCCTGCTGGACGACAATTTCGCGACCATCACCGCCGCCGTGCGCCAGGGCCGGGCGATCTACGACAACCTGATCAAGTTCATCGTCTACCTGCTGAGCTGCAACCTCAGCGAAATCGCCGTGGTCACCTTCGCGCCCTTCCTGGGGATGCCGCTGCCGCTGCTGCCGCTGCAGATACTCTGGATGAACCTGGTCACCGACGGCCTGCCGGCGCTAGCCCTGGGGATGGAGCCGCCGGAAGATTGCCTGATGGAGCGGCCGTCGCTGTCCGCCAGCGAGTTGATCTTCGGCAGGCGAGGCCTGAACCTGATGCTGGCGGTAGGCGCGCTGATCACCGAACTGAGTCTGGGCGTGGGCTTGGCCTACTGGCTGGGAGGGAGCGGCGCCTGGCAGACCATGCTGCTCACGGTGCTGGTGTTCAGCCAGATGGCCGTCGCCCTGGCCTTGCGCAGCCGCAGCCGGCCGGTCGGGCAGCTCGGCTGGGGATCGAATCCGGCGCTGCTCGGCGCCGTCGCCGCCACGGTGTTGTTGCAGCTCGCCATCGTCTACCTGCCGCCATTGCAAGCCGCCTTCCATACCACCGCGCTCTCCCTGGGCGATCTGGCCGTTGCCGGAGCAGTGGCCGCGGCCGTGTTCCTGGGGACGGAGCGGATCAAGCTGGCGGGATTCCTGCGCCGGGGTTAAACCCCGCTACCCGACATTACCGCAAAGTCATTGAGTAGCGGGCCGTGAGACCGTACATTGCGGCGCACTTCCATTGGTTCTTGGAGAGGGAACGGCCAGCACCAAGACTGCCACTCACCGACGCCCATCCAAATCCCTTCCTGCCGTTGCCCTCACACCCCGACCTGCGGAGGCGCCTTCGGCGCCGTCACGCCCGGGTGATAGGTCGCATCGAAAACCATATTCGTCAGCCAGCGCTTGAAGTCGGTGTTGTCGCTGAACTGCTTGAACAGTTCGGTGTGGTCGGACAACAGTTCCAGCACCACGCGGTTGAGCGCCTTGTCGTGCTCCAGCTTTGCGTTCTGGCGGTCGGAGTTCGCCTGCGCGTTCTGGTAGGCCTTGTCCTGGGCCACGCGCGCCGGAATTTCCTCGGCGATGACCTTGCCGATCTTGTCGGCGTCCTTCCATTCGATGTTTCCGAACAGGTCGTTGAAGGTCTTGATGATGTTGGACAGCTTGTCGATGTCCGGCTCGCCCTTGCCGCCGCCACCGCCCGGCGGAACCGGCTCGACCGTGGCGTCGGCGTCATCCATCGCCATCTTGAGGGCCGCCAGAGCTTCCACGCGGTAGCTGTCCATATCGATGGACTCCAGCACGCCCTTGGAGAGGTCTTCCTCCTTTGGCGCGGGCAACTTCGGAATGAGGAAGTTCAGGAAGATCGACAGCTTCTCCCAAGCCGGGTGGCCGTAGCCGAGGATCGCAGCAAGGAAGCCGTAGCTGCGCTGATAAGCCTTGGCCTTGCCTTTGAATTTCACCTGGCCGTCTTCGTCCAGGTTCTCCTGGTATTCCTCCACGCAAGCGTCGAGGATCGGGTCGAGCTTGTCCCGGTCCGCGCCACCGAGGTAAAGCGCCACCAAATCTTCCACTTGGCTAGCGCTATACACCTGTTGGCCATCGAGTTCGGCCTTCAGGTCGTGCAGCTTGTTGGCGTCCGTTTCGCCGGTCTGGATCGTCGCGCGGTAGTAGTCCTGGAACGCCGCCTTCACGGCCTCGGCATTGTCGGCGAAGTCGAGCACGAAGGTGTCGTGCTTCTGCGGATGCGCCCGGTTGAGGCGTGACAGCGTCTGCACCGCCAGCACGCCCGCCAGGGGCTTGTCCACGTACATCGTGTGCAGCAGCGGCTCATCAAAGCCGGTGACGAACTTGTTGGCCACGATCAGGAAGCGATACGGGTCTTGCTTGAGATTGGCCGGAATGTCCTTGCTCGGAAAGCCGTTCAGGTCGGCCTCGGTCTTCTTCTCGCCGGCAACCTCGAAGTCACCCGAGTATGCCACGATAGCCTTGTACGGACTCTTGATCTCCTCAAGGTAGTCCGACACCTCGCGGAAGTAGTCGATGGCCCGCGCGATGCCGTTGCACACGATCATCGCCCGCGCCTTGCCGCCGATCTTCTGCTTGCCCGCCACCTGCGAGATGAAGTGATCGACCATGATCTCGGCCTTGCGGCGAATGGCCTTGTCGTGCGATTCGACGTAATGGCGGATCTTCTTCAGCGCCTTGACCTTTTCGAAATCCGGATCGTCTTCGACCGTCTTGGCCACGTGGTAGTAGCTGGCCACCGGCGTGTAGTGGGCTACCACGTCGAGGATGAACTGGCCTGCTTGGTGGTGTAGGTCAACTCCTCCGGCGAGCGGAATTGCACCTTGTCGCCGACGGCGATCTTCTCGCCGAACAACTCCAGCGTCTTGTCCTTGGGCGTGGCGGTGAAGGCGAAATAGCTGGCGTTGGACAGCAGTCGCCGCGACTGGATGCGCTTTTCGATTTCCGCGTTCACCGCGTCCTGCGTGGCGTCCTCTTCGAAAGCTTCCTCATCGGCTTTCCCACAGATTGATTCGCCGGCGGCTTTGCCGCCCAGAGCCTCGTGCATCCGCGCCGTGGTCTTGCCGCCTTGGCTCGAATGCGCCTCGTCGATCAGCAGCGCGAACTTCTTGCCGGAGAGGTCGCCCAGCTCGTCGAGAATGAACGGGAACTTCTGCACCGTGGTGACGATGATCTTCTTGCCTCGGCGCAGGTAGTCGCGCAGCTCCTGGGCGTGGTCGGAGTGGCCGAAGATGGACGCCACGTGGTCGTAGCCCTTGATGGTGCGGGCGATCTGCGCGTCCAGCGCGCGCCGGTCGGTGATGACGATGATCGAGTCGAATTGCGCCGTCAGCGGATCGGCTGCGCTGCGCAGTTCCACCAACTGGTGCGCCAGCCATGCGATGGTGTTGCTCTTGCCGCTGCCCGCCGAGTGCTGGATCAGGTAACGCTTGCCCACCCCGTCCTCGCGGGCACGGCGCAGCAGGGCGCGGACGGTGCGCAACTGGTGGAAGCGGGGAAAGATCTGCTTACGCCTCTTGCGTTTCTTGCCGTTGGCGCCGGCTTCTTCTTCCTCCACCACGACCTGAGCGAAGCTCTCGATGATGTTGGCCAGCGACCCGCGGGTCAAAACCGACTTCCACAAATAGTCGGTCTTCAAACCATCCGGATTGGGCGGATTGCCCGCGCCGCTGTTCCAGCCCTGATCGAACGGCAGGAACCACGACGCCTTGCCCTTCAGCTCGGTGCAGAAGGCCGCCTCGGCGTCATCGACCGCGATGTGGGCCATGCAGCGGCCCAATTGGAACAGCAGCTCCTTCGGATCGCGCGTGGTCTGGTACTGAACGATGGCGTCGGCCAGGGTCTGCTTGGTCAGCGAGTTCTTCAGCTCGAAAGTCAGCACCGGCAGGCCATTGATGAAGATCACCAGATCCAGCGCGTTGCCGGAATCGTTGCCGTAGCGTACCTGCCGGGTGACGCTGAAGATGTTCTTGCCGAAGGCTTCGGCGGCGCTGGCGTTGCCCGGCGAGGGCAGCAGTTTGTAGAGATCGACGTGGACCGGCCCGTGGCTCACGCCCTTGCGCAACACATCCACCACGCCGCGCTTGGTGATCTCGCCCTGCAAGCGGTGCAGGAACTGGGTGCGCTGGATGCCATCAAGCGCCAGTTCCAGCGCTTCCACCGCCTTGGGCTGGGTAGCCTGCAGGAAGGCGAGCAACTGCGCGACGTCCAGCGCCACGTCGCGGTTGTAGTCCGAGGCCCGGCCCAGCACATAGCCGCCCGGGGCGTACACGGCAGTTTCCTCGCCTGCGGCCTGTCCGCTGCTTGCCGGGTGTTCGCCGATGCCCGCCAGATGGCGCACGATCAACTGCTCCAGGCCTTGTTCGCTGGTGTCGGTGGGTTTCATGCGTCGTTCCCCTTTTTCTTGCGTGACCGTTTGGGCTTTTCGGCGCCGGCGGATATCTGGGATTTTCGGATGACTGCCGACGAAACCGTTTCCGGCAAAACTGCCCGCGCCGCGCGCTCGCGTGCCAGTTCGACAGCGCGATGCAACTGCGCCTGCAACAGGTTCATGTCCGGGATGTGGGCCAGATACTCCGCCACGCGGATATGAGAAGCACCCAGGTCCATCAATTCCACTTGCTCGGCTCCGGCGCTTGCGCACAGAATGAGGCCGATGGGCGGCTCCTCACCTGCGGGGCGGTCGTGCTTGTTCAACCAGCGCAGGTACAATTCCATCTGCCCTTTGTGCGAGGGTTGAAATTCCTCCAGCTTCAGTTCCACCGCGACCAGCCGCTTCAGGTGGCGGTGGTAAAAGAGCAAGTCAAGGTAGAAATCCTTGTCGTCCACCGAGATGCGCTTTTGCCGCGCCACGAAGGTAAACCCCACGCCCAGCTCCAGCAGAAACCGCTCCATCTCGCGCAGTATGGCGTCTTCCAGATCGCGTTCGCTGTAATCGTGCGGCAGACCCAGAAAATCCAGCATGTAGGGATCGCGGAACACGAGATCGGGCGTCATCTGCC
The DNA here is from genome assembly GCF_040730495.1 of Methylococcus sp. ANG. NCBI lineage: Bacteria > Pseudomonadati > Pseudomonadota > Gammaproteobacteria > Methylococcales > Methylococcaceae > Methylococcus > Methylococcus sp. ANG. The sequence goes on from NZ_CP160399.1 coordinate 1,424,653, forward strand.
CGCCCGCGCGCAGGTGGCTGATTTCCGCTTTCACCACGCTTTCGGGCTTCCTGGCGATGGCCGTGCGCAGGTACAACTGGCTGCCGATGCGCTCGCGCAGGGTACGCACGCTCCAACGTTCGACGCAGCACATTTCGGCGTAGAACTCCCGCTCCAGCGGCTGCTTGAGCGGTATCAGCGCGATAAAGTGCGACCAGCTCAATTGTCGCGACAGTGATACGACAATTTCCTCGTCAGGAAAAACCTCGGCGAACTGGATCATGCGCGCCAGGTTCTTGACTCCGAAGCCTTGGCCGTACTCCCGCACCAATTTTGCCGACAGCGTCGACACAATCTGCTCGCCGTACCCGGCGCGGAGGTCTTTCAGCACCTCGTGCCGGATACGCTGCCCGACGCGCCAATAGAGCATGGTCAGCGTGGCATTGGCCGTCTGCGCCACATGTAGGCGGGCGGCATCGATCAGTCCGCGCAGTTCCGCCAGCAGGGTGTCGGCCTGTTTCGGTGAACCGGGCTTATTCGTCGCCATCGGCTTCCTCCTCGTCGGCGGTGTCGGCTTCATCGTCGCCCAGGGCGGTCAGCTCCTCGTCGCTGGCCACATCGTCCGGGCCGGGCTGCCAGCCACGTACATCCACCTGTCCGGTGACGACATCGGTGATCAGGCGGTCGCGGTATTCACGGATGAGGGCGATTTCGCTCCTGATTCGTTCGATGGCGGCATCTTGTTCTGCCGTCGCGGTTTGGAGCGTGCTCAGGATTTGATCTTGCTCGTCCAGCGGAGGAAGAGCGACACGGAAGTTCTTAACAAAATCAAGTGGCACACGCTGCTGGCCTGCTGCTCCGGTCATGGCTTCAGCTCCCAGGATTCTGAAGGTCTTGATTGATAGGAGTTTTGCCAAGAATGCCGGCCGGACTCGCCGAGCCGCCGCCCTAAGCACTATGAACTCCGTTGTACCAAAGCCAATCTCAGTCGGTAGCGCGTCCAGCAGCCCGCCCTTTCCGTTCTCGAAGCACGGCGTGATCTTTGCCATCACCACGTCGTTGCGACGAAAATAGGTGTAACCCTCCCAAACCTCCGTGGTCCTTCTGGTCTCGACGTTCTGTAGTTTCCCGTCCGTCGTAATGCACTCCATCGGCAGAAAAGACACCGCTTCATCGCTCAGACGAAGCGCTGCGCTCTCTGATCGCGATGGATTGAACACGGCAATGTGCTTGAGCTTGCACGTTTCCCAATGCGCAGGGATGAGCGGAATCCAGTCGATACCTGAGTCGCGCTTAGCGGCGGCGGCATCAAGACCCTTCGTAACCGCGCCTTCGATGACGGTTTGCTTTTGTTCAGCCAGCAGCGCGATGAGGTCGCGCTTGGCCTTGATGAAGCGGGCGATGTGCGCGTCCTGCCCGCGCAGGTAGGCGACGATCTGGTCTTGCTCTTCCGGTGGGGGCAACAGCGCCGAGACGTTGTAGAAGTCGTCCGTATAGAGGCGCCAAAAGCCTTCGACGATGCCTTTCGTTCGTCTCCTGAACTCCCCCACATACATGGGCGTCTTGAAAAGCGATTCGCAATACCGGACGGATACGCCACCCTTTGGCCGTAGAACGGTGTAGTCCGGACTGACGACACCAGCTTGCTTGGCGCGCGCGAAAACGCCGAGATGCGCCTTTAGGCGATTGAGCACCAGATCGTGTTCCTCCACGAGCTTGCCACCCGCATAGTTCTCCGACTGAAGACTCTTACGGCCCAGGTCATTACTTGGGACAAGACCGTGAACCTGGCTCATCGAGAGGTGCGTTTCCTTGCCATGCGTGGAGCGACGATCAACTTCCCTGAACAGGAAACGATTGCGGCGCGTCTGCCAGTGCGCGGGAATCTCGCCAACCCACGCCAGACCGGAATCCTTGTATTGCGTGTGCCGAGGAAATTGGTGCATCACGCGCCCCCCACGATCCGATGCAGCAAGCCCTCGGTCTGCTGCTCCAGCGCCAGGATGTCGGCGCGGATTTCCTCCAGCGTGCGCAGCGGGGTCGGCTTGTAGAAGTAGCGGGCAAACGAAATCTCGTAGCCGATCTGGGTCTTGTCGGTCGCAATCCAGGCGTCCGGTGCGTGCGGCAGCACCTCCTGCGCATTCCGGCGAACGTGACCGTTGATTCCGGTGATCGTGACCGCCGGGGATCTCATGCCGCGCTGGAGGTTGGTTTTTTACTTGGACCGGTCACGTTGGGTCAAGCCGGCGGTGGTTTTGCGCATCGACTCGCCGGTCAGGGGTAGCCGGTGGGCGTTGTGCAGGAGGCGGTCGAGGATGGCATCGGCGAGGGTGGGCTCGCCGAGGTAGTCGTGCCAGTGCTCGACCGGCAGCTGGCTGGCGATGAGGGTGGAGCGCAGGCCGTGGCGGTCTTCGATCAACTCCATGAGGTCGTTGCGCTGAGAGGCGGTGAGCGGCTGGATGCCCCAGTCGTCGAGGATGAGCAGGTCGGTGCGGGCGAGCTGGTTCATGAGCCGGGAATAGGAGCCGTCGCCGCGGGCGACGGCGAGCTGTTCGAGCAGCCGAGGCAGGCGCAGGTAACGGACGGCTAGTCCCTGGCGGCAGGCCTGATTGCCGAGGGCGCAGGCGAGATAGGTCTTGCCGGTGCCGGTGGGGCCGGTGAGGCAGAGATTGTGATGGGCGCGCAGCCAAGAGCCTTCGGCGAGCGCGGCCATTGGGGGACGATGCAGGCCGCGGGGGTGGCGATAGTCGATATCCTCGATGCAGGCGGCAAGGCGCAGCTTGGCGTCCTTGAGCAAACGGCTGAGGCGGCGGTTGTCGCGGTAGAGCAGCTCCCGGTCGACGAGCAGCGCGAAGCGCTCGTCGAAGGAGAGATCGTGGGTGGCGGGCTGTTCGAGCTGTTGTTCGAAGGCCTCGCGCATGCCGGTGAGGCGCAGGGTGTGGAGCTTGTCCAGGGTTTGCTGGGTGAGCATGGTTTTGTCTCCTGTTGTAACGGGTTTCAGTTGTAGTAGTCGGGACCGCGCACGTTGCCGTGGGCCGGCAGCGCCGCGGCGGTCTCGTCATGGGCCTCATGCGGCTGGCGGTCGAGCCCCTTGTCGAGGATGGAGCTGACGGAGCGATAGGACGGTGATTGGATGGCCAAGGCCCGCGCACAGGCCGCCTCCAGCCGCGCTCGGCTGTAGCGCCGAGCGAGATTGAGCAGGCCCAGGCAGGCGCGGTAGCCGTGCTCGGGATGGGGCCGGTTGTTGAGCTGGTGTTCGACCACGTGCAGCGTCGCTACGCCGATGTCTTTGGCCCAGTTCATGAAGCGCCCCGGTGACCACTGGCGGTGCTCGCGGTGGGACTTGGGCATGTGCTCGGGGAGGGTGGAGAAGCGGCCGGCGCCCTGGCGCGGGTGCGCGGCGACGCGGTGTCCCCGGTGCAGCACCTCGATGCTGGTGGCGGTGGCGCGCAGCTCCAGCACCTGGCCGACCAGCGCATGGGGCACGCTGTAGAGGCGACCGCCGAACTCGACGTGGTAGTCGATGCCGGGCTTGACCTGTTTCCACTCGGCGTACTCGTAAGGCACCAGCGGCAGGGGTTTGAGGGCCGGCCGGTCGAGGGACTCGAACAGGTCGCGGCGGCTGTCGGGCTGGCGCTGGAAGGGGCGGCCGTTGAGTGACTCCAGCAGCTCGTGTATGGCCTGGTTGAGGGCCGCCAGGGAGTGGAAGGTGCGATGGCGCAGCCGGGCCAGAATCCACCGTTCCACGACTTGCACGGCCACCTCCACCTTGGCCTTGTCCTTCGGCTGGTAAGGGCGCGCCGGCAGGATGGCGGCGCCGTAGTGGCGGGCCAGCTCGGCGTAGGTGGCGTTGGGCTCGGGGGCGTAGCGGCAGGGCTGGCTCACCGCCGCGCGCAGGTTGTCCGGCACCCACAGCGCGGGGGTGCCGCCGAAGTAGCGCAGGGCGCGCTGATGGGAGGCGATCCAGTCCGGCAGCGCCTGGGTCCAGGTGGCCTCGGCGTAGGTGTAGCTGGAGGCGCCGAGCACGGCGACGAACACCTGCGCCTGGCGCAGCTCGCCGGTGGCGGGGTCGATCACCGGAACGGTGGGGCCGCAGTAGTCGAGAAAGAGCTTCTCGCCGGCGTGGTGAACCTGGCGCATGCTGCGCCGCTGCTGGCCCTGCCAGAGCCGGTAACGGTGGCAGAACTGGCTGTAACGGTAAGCGGCCTCGCCGTGGGTCGCCACGTACTCGGCCCACAGCAGCTGCAGGGTCACCCCCTTGCGCTTGAGCTCGTGGTGAAGGCGCGGCAGGTCCGGCTCCACGAAGCGCGCCGGGGCCGTGGGGGCGGGGAACAGCAACCGCTCCAGGGCCGCCTCGTCCATCGCCCCGGGCAGCGGCCAAGCAACGCCCTTCGCCTGGGCGAGGCTCACGTACTTGCTGACCACGCCCTTGGAGACGCCCAGCGCCCGGGCGATCTTCTCGTGGCTGAGCTTCGCCTCGTGCTTGAGGCGCAGAATCTCGGTGATGTGTCGCATGGAACTCCTCTTTGCCGGCATGTCGCCCCCTTCGAAAGTAAAAGGGCGGCTCTATGCCTGTTGGGGTTGAGAAATTCCAGCGCGGCTGAGGTGATTCCGGGAACGTGACCGCGATTTCCGGCATCGTGACCACCGATTCCGGCCGGAAGGCCAAAATCGGTCACGATCAAACGGAATCGCCGGTCACGTTCACCCGGCATGGGCGGTCACGATCAAACGGAATCGGCGGTCACGTTGGGCCGGAATACGCAACCTCCCGAGCAAAGAACGCCTCGATGCCGCCCGGCTCCTTCAGCGGCACCTGCTCGGTATCCCGCAGATCGGAGTCCGCTTCGTACTCCACCATGAAACGATCCTTGCCCACGGTTTCCAGGTACGCGCCGTCGTAGCCGGGCTCGAAGTACTCGCCGGCCTTCAGCTTGGTGCGTTTGGCAATGACGGGGGGCGCGGTTTCATCGCGCCAGCTCACCGCCTTGTAGATTGCCTTCTTCTCGGGTGTGCCTAGCTTCTTGCCGTGCGACTTCATCGCGGCCTCGAAGCGGGCGCGGAACTCGTTGTGGTCGTCGAACAGGTCTTCGCCGAGTTCCTTTTGCGCCAGCAAGGCCAGATCGATCAGCCCCTTGTCGCGCGCCCAGGTCGCCGAGTCCAGCAACTTCTTCCGGCGCTTTACCGGTACAGCCTTCTTGGCTGTTTTGCTTTCGCCCTCATCCTCTTCGCTGTCGTCATCTTCCTCGTTCTCGTCTTCACCTTTTAACCACGCCTCGATTTCCGGCTTGAGCTTGGAGAACTCGTCATAGAGTTTCTCGCCGTACTTGGCGTAGATTTCGGCGCGCAGGGTTTCGTCGCCACTGGCAAACCGCAGGGTTTCGATGGCGGCGTGCGTCAACCGGCTCTTGAGGCGCAGCGGGCGTTCGACGGTGATCTTCCAGTAACCGAAGTCGGCGGTGTCGAACCACTTGCATTCGGGGGTGTCCTGAAAGGCCCCCTCACCCCCGGCCCCTCTCCCGCCTGCGGGAGAGGGGAGATAGAGGTCCAGGATACGCTGGATGTCCGCATCGGAAAGCTCGCAGTTTTTCTTGCCGAGGTTGCGGCGCAGCGGCTGAAACCACTTGCTGGCGTCGATCAACTGCACTCGGCCTTTGCGGTACTCGGCCTTCTTGTTGGCCAGTACCCAGATGTAGGTGGCGATGCCGGTGTTGTAGAAGATGTTCAACGGCAGGGCGATGATGGCTTCGAGCCAGTCGTTCTCCAGCACCCAGCGGCGGATGTTGCTCTCGCCCTGGCCCGCGTCGCCGGTAAACAGCGCCGAGCCGTTATGCACCAGCGCAATGCGGCTGCCCAGCGGCGTGTTGTGCTTCATCTTCTGCAGCTTGTTCACCTGGAACATGAGCTGCCCGTCGCTGGAGCGGGTGAGGAGCTTGAACTCGTTGTTGCCCGCGTGGCTGACAATGAAACGCGGGTCGTTGAATTCCTTCTTGCCGCCCATGCGCTCCAGATCGGTCTTCCAACTCTTGCCGTAGGGCGGGTTGGAGATCATGAAATCGAATTCGCGGCTGCGGAATTGGTCGGCAGACAGGGTGGATTTGTCCGCGCCACCGACGATGTTCTCGGCCTCCGCGCCTTCGCCCTTCAAGAGCAGGTCGGCCTTGCAGATGGCGTAGGTTTCGTCGCTGATCTCCTGCCCGAACAGGTGAATCGACACTTCCTTGCCGTGCTGCTCGGCCAGTTCGTGCAGTGCTTCCTCTGCCACGGTGAGCATGCCGCCGGTGCCGCAGGAGCCGTCGTAGAGCGAATAGGTGCTGGATTCGATCCGGTCGGCCACCGGCAGGAACAGCAGCTTGGCCATGAGCTGCACCACGTCGCGCGGGGTGAAGTGCTCGCCTGCCTCTTCGTTGTTGTCTTCGTTGAAGCGGCGGATCAGCTCCTCAAACACCGTGCCCATGCCGTGGTTGTCCAGGGCGGGCAGCTTGATGCGGCCGTCGGCATCCTTCACTGGCAGCGGCGCGAGATTGACCTCGGGGTCGAGGAAGTCGTCGATCAGGTAGCCAAGACATGGGAATCCACCAGCTTCTGGATCTGGTTGCGGAAGTTGAACTTGGTGAGGATTTCCTGCACGTTGGGGGAGAAGCCGTCCAGGTACGCAATGAAGTCATCGCGCAGGCGCTGCCCCGCTGCGCTGGCCTTCAACTTGACCAGCGTGAACTCGGAGACGTTGTAGAAGGCTTGGCCTGCCGCCATGCGCAGCGCGCCGTCCTGCTCCGCCACCTTGTGGGTGTCGAGGAACTTCTTGCGCTCGAGCACCGCCCCTTTGGTCGCCTCCAGCACGGCGTCGAGCCGCCGCAGTACGGTGAAGGGCAGGATGACGTCGCGGTACTTGCCGCGCACGTAGACGTCGCGCAGGCGGTCGTCGGCGATGTTCCAGATGAAGTCGGAAATCCACTTGATCTGGCTTTGGTCCTGTTGCTTCTTCTGCATCTATACCTTCCTCGGCTCGCTGCCGTGCCGGGGCTTTGTCGTCGGCGGCAGCGAGGTGCCAATATTCTTCGAGTACGCCCACAAGGCGTTTCCGGCGTTCGGCCAGCAGCGTGGGTGTTGGGTTTGTTTTGGGGCGTAGGGGTGGCGTCAAACCCAAGTAGTCAAGGGAGGCTTCACAACGTTTCAGTAGTTCAAGAGGGATAAGGGAACCCCTTTTCCAACAACTGCTCCAAAACCCGGTCGAGTCCGTAGATGTCCTCGAAGAACCGCACGGTACCGTCCGGTTCGGCCAGTGCCGTCGAGTAGTAGATGTAGACCGGCAGCGCCTGCTTCAGCGTGACCGTGCGCGACTGTGCGCCGTTCATCGCCTCCTCGATCCGCTCGGGAGTCCAAGGCTCGTCCTGGCGCTTCAGGACGAACTCCGCCAGACCCACGGGGTCCTGGACCCGGATGCAGCCGTGGCTGAAATCCCGCCGCGCCCGCTGGAACAGGTTCACGCTGGGCGTGCTGTGCAGGTAGATGTTGTCGTTGTTGGGAAACGCGAACTTGACCAGCCCCAGCGCATTCTTCGGCCCCGGCCGCTGACGCAGCTTGAGCGAGCCGGCCGACAGCATCTCCAGGCTTTCCAGGCTGGGCTCGTAGACCGGCGAGCCGTTGCCGAAGCTGGGCACCATCTCCAGGTTGTGGCGGGCCAGGTAGCTCGGGTCGCGCAGAATGCCGGGCAGCATCTCCTTGACCGTGATGGCGCGCGGCAGGTTCCAGTAGGGGCGGAAGACCACGTAGGTCATGTCGGAATGGAACACCGGTGTGTTGTGCCCCCCGGACGACCGGCCCACCACCACGTTCATCGACACTGCCGGCCGCTCGTGATCCTCGCCGTAGCCGTAGAGGTGGAACGACGGGATGTTCACCAGGATGAAAGGTCCGTCGAACTGCTCCGGCAGCCAGCGTAGCCGCTCGAGCCCCAGCCGGATCTGCGTGAGCCGCGCGGCCGGCGACACGTTGAGCGCCGCCAGCGTGCCCTTGCCGATCACCCCGTCCGGCGCCAGACCATGGCGCTCCTGGAATCGCTCGACCGCATCGACCAGATCGCCGGCATAGGCTTCCGGGTCCCTGGCGGGAGACTCCTGCGACAGGAAACCCAAGGCGGCCAGACGCTGGCGCAAGGCGGGAACCTCCTTGTGGCGGTCGCCCGGACTGAGCTTGGGCGGGAGGGCAAGCGCCGAAGCATCGTAGCTCCCGGCCAAATCCCGGTAGCGCGGCAATGCGGCCTTGAGGTTCCGGTACAGGGGCAGCTTCGGCTCCAATTGGGCGAGCGCCTCGCAAGGCCGGGAATCATGGGCGAGGCGCTGCACCAGCGCCGGCAGGTCGAGCCGCTTCGGCGCAACGTCCAGGGCGAAATCGGCGGCGCGCGGACTGACCCGGCCGAGGGCGAGATTCGAGCCGTAGCGCATCAGAGCGAGGCTCATCGCCACCTCGAACTGCGCCGTCTCCTCCGCGCTGACCGCCCTGCCGTCGTTGAGCTTCCCGATCCAGCCGTCCAGGAGATCGGCGTCATAGTCGCTGCCGTTCAAGCCCTGGTCGTCGGCCATGCGGAGACACTCGAGAACGGCGGACGACTGCTTCACCGGCCTGCCCTCCTCCAGCCACAAAGGCCGCGAACCCTGGGCAAGGTACAAGGCACGCAACGGTTCCTGGAAATCCGAAAAACGCCCCCAGCGCAACCGGGGATGGACGCCCGACGCGACCAGTCCATCGATGTGCGCCGCCGGAGCATCCGGTGCGGCGCCCACGGCATCGGCGCTCACCGGAAATGCCAGCACCATGGCGATCAACCAGCCCCGTGGGAAGCCGCCCGTGTTCCTTTCCCGCCCGTTTTTCATCGTACTCCGACCGAACCGTTGCCCATTCGCAACAGTATAACCGCGCAAGGGTGCGGCATCGGCACGCTTCCGCCTCGATCGGCTTACAATCGGCGCTCCGTTAACCATCTCCAGGCATCACCGATGATCACCCTTTACGGTTCCGCCATCAGCAACTACTACAACAAGGTCAAGCTGGCCCTGCTCGAAAAGGGCGTCGAATTCCGCGAGGAACTGACGATTCCCTCCCAGGACGCCGCCATCCTGACGAAGTCGCCGCTCGGAAAGATCCCGTTCATCGAAACGGAGCGCGGTTGCCTGTCGGAATCCCAGGCCATCCTGGAATACCTGGAAGACGCCTGCCCGGAAAAACCGCTCTACCCCGCCGATCCTTACGCCCGCGCCAAATGCCGCGAGCTGATCCAGCACCTCGAACTGAACGTCGAACTCATCGCCCGCCGGCTGTACCTGGAAGCCTTTTTCGGCGGCAAGGTCTCCGAGGAAACCAAGGCCGAGGTCAGACCGAAGGTCGAAGCGGGACTGAAAGGCCTGATGCGGCTGGCACAGTTCAGCCCCTATGTGTGCTCCGAGAACTTCGGCGCCGCCGACTGCGCCGCCTGGCCGCATTTGACCTTGATCGGCCTCGCCACCAGCCGCATCTACGGTGAAGACCTGGTCGCCGCCCAGGTTCCGGCTCTGGCCGACTATCTGGCGGTTGTGACGGCCCGCCCCGCCGCGCAAAAGGTCGCGGCGGACCGGGCCCAGGCGCTGGAAGCATTCTTCGGCAACCGCAGACCGTAACGCCATGAAAACGCCACTCGATTTACCTGCCCTCGAACCCGCGGCCGTGCCGGCCCGGACCTCCTCCATCTATCCGACGGAGGAGCAACGCCAACGGATCCATGGCCGCAGCAAGCAGCCCTTGGGCGATGCCCTGGGATTGCAGAACTTCGGCGTCAACCTCGTCAGGCTGGAGCCCGGCGCGATCTCCGCCTTCCGGCACTGGCACAGCCGGCAGGACGAATTCGTCTACGTGCTGGAAGGCGAGCTCACCCTGATCACCGAGGCCGGCGAGCAATGCCTGGCGGCGGGCACCTGCGCCGGCTTCCCCGCCGGCCGGGCGGACGGGCATCAACTGGTCAACCGGAGCGGCCGCGTCGCGGTCTACCTGGAAGTCGGCGACCGCATGCCGGGGGACCGGGCGCATTATCCCGAAGAGGACTTGGAGGCCAGGGCGATCAGGGGAAGCTACGAGTTCCGGCACAAGGACGGCACGCCCTACTGACTCCGCGACCGAATGACCGCGCCGCCTGCGCCAACAATTCCCTTCCACTCTCCAACTTGGATCGGATACACCTCAAACTCTTGGGCGATCTCGTTCACCGTCATTTTTTGAACGTCGAAACGCTAGTTCAAAAATGCCGGCCACAGGGGCCGGCAATATTGGCGGGACGTTGCGTCTGAGCGGATAGGAGGTCAGCGCATGCGTTTCACGGTGATTTTTGCCACCGGATTGCGCCAATCGTAGTCGGCGGCAATCAACTCGCCCGAGCCGTGGATGCCGGCGTGAATGTGGACAAAGCCTTCGCCGTCGACGCCGGTGGAAAGTCCTACGCCGCCGCAGACCGGCCCGGGGATGTTGGCGCAAAGCTCATCGTTCGGTTCACTGCCGGCGTCGTAGGCGGGAACCATGACCATGGTTTCACCCGAAGACGGCAATCGGAGTTCCTTGACCGCGACGAAAGCGTCATTGGTGGGAATCAGCATGGCGGCCAGGCTAAGCAGATAATTGTTGCCCCTCTTAGCCATTACGGTGAACTTGACAGTCTGACCGGGCCCCAGAAGGCTGTTGGTAGCGGCCTTGGCTTCGGAAACGGCGGGATCCGCACCGAACGTGGCCACTAGCGGGGCGGTGTCGCCGCCCTCTGCCAATGCCGCCAGATCATCCGAAGCTTTGGCTCCCACTTCGAATAAGTGAGGACCCGGCCTGTGGGTGGCCGCGAAAACCGGTGTGAAAGACTGGCCGCGAGTAAGGTTCGTGACGGTGACTTCGTATTCCCGATCCATGGCCAGGACCGGATTGCTGAAGGCCAGAGTGGCCAAGGCGGTGTAAATCGCTTTGCGCATGTGATTTCTCCAGAGTGATAGTGATGAAGAAGCAACCGAGTCTTGGCTTTCGGGGAACCCATCGAGCCTTTGATCGGGCTGCTTGGGCGGTATTCTCAGGGGCTGCTCATCACGAAATCCTCACGGAAGATTCAATTTTTTGGTGGCCAGACCACGTACCGCCCGATGAACAGAGGCATGAAGCACAGGCCGGTGCGAAACGGCGGTCGTATTCTGCGAAGAGAGGAAAACCGGGACCGAGGTCCCGAAGGGCAATGAAACCGGTCGGCGGCACAATCACAGTGACGGAGACTTTCAGGCCAGCCGCCGACGCCAATGGGCTTTCGATCAGCCTGCGGGAGTGGCGATAGGCAACTCGAAGCGGAAGATCGAACCCTGCCCCACTGTGCTATCGACCGTGATGGAGCAGCCGTGCAGGCTCAACATCTTCCCCACCAGAATGAGGCCGAGGCCTCCCGGAGAGTGGCTACGGCGGCTGAGGGGAGAATCCCGCTCGAACAGCGTCGGCAGGAATTCCTCCGGGATGCCGGCGCCGGTATCGGCGACGGTGACCACGATCCGGCCGTCCGAGCGGGACAGGCCGATGCGCACCGAGCCCCCCGCCGGGGTATGGCGGAGCGCATTGTCGAGAAGGTTGGCCAGGACCCGCTCGATCATGCCGATATCGGCGGACACCTGTGGGAGTCCTGCCGCCACCTCCGCCCGGAGGTCGACCCCGCGGGCGCGGGACTGGGACTGGAACTTCTGCAGGATGTCCTGGACCAGTTCGGCGATGGAGAAGTCCTCCCATTGGGGCAGGCTCTCCTCGCACTCCAGGCGGGCCAGTTCGAAAAGCTCCTGGGCCAGCCGGCCCAGTTTCTCGCTCTGCCGCATGGCGACATCGACGAACCGCCGGCTCTCCTCGGGCGGCAGCGTATCCGCCTTGACCTTCAAGGTTTCCAGGTAACCATGCAGGGCCGATAAAGGGGTGCGGAGGTCGTGGGAAACATCCGCCACGAGTTCCCGCCGGCGCCGGTCCCGCTGCTGCAACTCCGCCATGTCCGCCGCCATGTGGCCTGCTCTTTCGAGAATCTCCGCGAGGCGGACGAGTTCGTCCTTTCCATGCGGCGGGGGGGGTTCTTCCGACGGCCCCGCCAGCAGATGTTCGGTATCCGCGGCCAGTTGCCGTACCGGCCGCGCCAACTTTTCGGCAAGCAGCAGGCTGCCGAAGAGGGTCACGGCAACCCCTGCCACCGAGAGACCGAACGCCGTGTACATCAGTGTGCGATAGGGAACGAGGGCGGCGACCATGTCAACCTGGAAGACTGCGCTTAACGCTTGATCGCCGCGCGCAGCCGGCAGGTCGCGCAGGACCGCGATGATGCTGCCGCGATGCGTTGTGACCGCGATCGGGGGCGCTCCGGGGCTGAGCATCCCTCTCTCGACCCAGTCGGCGACCTCCGTCCGGTGCTCCGCCCCCAGCGAACTCGCCAGGACCCGAAAGCCGGTCGCGGACCGTTCGCCCAAGGCAAGGTCCAGACCGGGCGGTGACAGGCGTTTGAACTGGTCGGTGAAGCCGCGGTCCACGTCCATGGCGATCCCAACCCAGCCGATCGGCAATGGCGCCAACACCGGCACCACAGCCAGTTCTGAAAGTCTTCCGTCCAGAACGCCAAACACCACGGTCCGCCCTTCGTCCTCGGCTGATTTCAGCACTTCGGGAAACGGGAAAGGCCGGCCCTGTTTCGTGCCTGCGGTGTCGGCAAGGATCCGGCCTTCCAGATCGACATAGAAGGCCCGCCGGGCGCGGATTCGGTAAACGAGATTCTCCAGCGCCGAGGCAACCGTTTCCGGGTCGGCCTGGCTGGCCGTGCTCCGGAAGCCGAAGTCGGCCACCAGGATACGAGCTTCTCCGGCGGTGCGCTCGCCTCGGTCCATGAGCATGCGGGTGAAGGTCGTCTCGGCATAGGCCAGGTTTTGGCCCAACTGGGCAATGACGTTTTCCCTCGAGAACCAGTAGACCGATGCCAGCGTGACCGCTTGCACTCCAAGGAACAAGGCCGAGAACACCAGCACGATCCGGGAGCGGAAGCTAAGGCTCACCCAGGTAATCCTCCTCTTGCCGCGATGCCGGTGGCTTTCCGGACCGGCGCAGGCGCTTCAAGACTAGCGTGTGATGGAGGTTCAGAGGCCGACCCTCGGAGACAACGACCGAGCGGGCGAAGGGTTCCTGAATGCGCTCCAGGTCCGGGTGCCAAAGATCCAGGGTGTAGTCGCCGGCCGGCACCTCCATGGACCAGACCCCGGCGGCGTCGGCGATGGCGAAATGAGGGGCTGCCGTGACAAAAACATAGCCAACCATCCAGTCGTGGATGTTGCAGCCCAGAACTACGACACCGGTCCGGTCGAAACGGACCGGCTCGGCCGGCGTGCCCTTGTAGAGCTTGATCTCGAAGCGCTTGGCAGGGGAAAACGAGTAGACATGATGGTGGATACGGTCGCTGTTGGGAAACTTCACGTCCGTCCCGACGCCGACCGCCAGTACATGGGGGAGGAACTCCCGGCCTTTCTGATCCACGACGGCGGTTTTTCGCCCGGCGGCGCTGACGGATGGATCAGCGCTGGTCGGGACCAGGGTAATGACAACATCGGCCACCGGGATCCCGTCTGTGTCCCGCACCTCGCCCTGCACGACTGCCGCTCCTGCCTCGATCGATGCCGCGAGCGCTACCGGCAGCCCGAGGACTCTCAGAAAAAAAATCGGTAAGCCACTTGCCACAGGGTCTGGTCCTGCCGAGGATCTTCGCCCAGCAGCAGCCGGGCGTCGCGGTCGCTGTTGATGACAGAGACCTCCAGGTTCAACTGGTGGGAACGCTCGAATAGGTAGTTGTAGTTGACGGTCCAAGCATGACCGGTTTCCCGGTTGAGGTCCTCCGGAAACAGATCGTCGTCGCTCGTTCCGAAGCGGTCGTGGCGGACGCTCAGACGATGGGCGTTAAGGGCCTTGGTCAGCAGAAACGAACAGGCCCAGAAGTTGACGTTCACGGGGAAAACGCCGCCCTCCGGCGCTCCCATCCGGGTGTCGCCGACCAAACCCTGGCCGATCAACAGGCTGTTCCAGGGCAGTTCCAAACGAAGTCCGACGCTCCCGAAACGCGTATGCCAGGCGTACTGGCCGTTTTCGATGGCGGTGGTGCGACCGCGGTTGTCGTAATAGACCGCTCGTAACTTGCCGAGGGCGGGCCGCTCCAGCGTGGCCCCAACATAAAAGCCGGGCGTGCCGTCCACCTCCACGAAAGGCTCGGTGTTGGGGGATTGCAGCGGAAATATTTTCTGAATTCCCACACCGGCCGGCAGCGGCAGGCGGTCATTGAGGACCGCTTCGTAATCATGGAGGCTGAAACCGCGCCAGGCCAGAAGCGCGCCCGCCGTGTCGTTGTTGCCATAACCGGCGGCGAAGACGCCCAGCCGATCGCCCCCATCGAAGCGATAGCTCGCTTGGGCCTCGCCGCCGAAGACCCGCAGCTCTTCTCCGATCCAGGTGTTGATGGCTGAGGAGGTAAGCGTGTAAGGGCTGCTCCAGGCCGTGCCCTCGTTTTCCATGGAGACCGGCGGAAAGAACATCCCCAACCGGCCACTGAAGCGAAGCGGCGACTCTGCCGGCCGGAACAGCAGGAACGACTCGGTGATGTCCACCGCGACCTTCTGCCAAGCGGCGTATTTCGCCGTCACCGCCGCCGACCAGTCCCAATTCAGACGGGATTTCACGGTGATGGCGCCTTCGTTTACTCGCAACAGATTGCTGTCGCCTTCCCCCAGATAACGGAACTTGCCCAAGTTCCGATCCAGCCAGCTGACTCCAGCGCTGGGATGGAGAAAGCGGAGGTCAGCCAAACCCCGCACCTCGAATTCCGGGAATTCCCCAGCATCCGGTTCCGTGGCCGGAAGCGGCGGCGCCACGGCTAGGTGAGCTGCCGCCAGAAGTTTGAAGCAAGTACGAGCGCGGCCGGAAAAGGTAGAGGTCCTGGCCATCGGCTGGCGCCGCGTCTAGGGCCGGCATCGGCCAATCCGGATGGAAACCGCCGCCGCCGGCACCAGAGGCGTCCCCCTGCTCGTCATCTTAGTCCCCACGGGCCGGAGGTTCGGAAAACTTGTAACCCACCCCCCAGACCGTCTGAATGAACCGCGGGTTGGCAGAGTCCGGTTCGAGCTTCGCCCGTAAACGGTTGATGTGGGAATTGACCGTGTGTTCGTAGCCCTCGTGGGCGTAACCCCAGACTTGATCGAGCAATTGCAGCCGGGAAAACACCCGCCCCGGATTTCTGGCAAAGAACAACAACAGATCGAACTCCTTGGCGGTTAAGGTCAGGGGCATACCCTCCAGCGAGGCTTCCCGAGCCACGGGATCCAATACCAGGCCGCCACTGACCAGCCGTTCATTGCGGGCCGGTTCGGAACGGGATAGCGCCTCCACCCGCCGGAACAGCGCCCGAATCCGAGATACCAGTTCCAGCACCGAGAAAGGCTTGGTCACGTAGTCGTCGGCCCCGAGTTCGAGCCCCACGATTCTCTGGCTCTCCGCCGAGCGGGAACTGAGGATGACGATGGGCGTGTAATCCGAACCCTCGCGCACCTTTCGACAGATGTCGAGGCCGTTCATTCCGGGAAGCATCACATCCAGCAACAGGAGGTCGAAACGGGTACGCCCGATGAGAGCCATGGCTTCGGCCCCGTTGGCCGCCACCTGGACGTCGAAGCCTTCGTCTCGGAGCGTCAAATCGAGCAAGCCGGCGATGTCTGGGTCGTCTTCGACGACAAGGATGTGTTTGGTCGGCTGCGGCATCAATGAAGCGGAATAAGGTTTGACGTTCAAATCAGGACAGGCGTACCGTTGCGCTCCGCACCCACTGCGAGCGGGAAAATAACCACGCACATGGGATCGTGCTCCTGACTTGCGATTATACCGTCGGGGAAACAAGACCGATCGATCGGGCAATTTGTTCGTGCGACAGCGCGCAGCCGACAGGGGCAATGTATCTGCCCCACGCCTCACGACCCCATCTCGAACCGGCCCAGCGTGCGGAACACCGGCGCCGGATTGACACCGAAGGTGGCGCGGAAGCTGTGGCTGAAATGGGTCGCGTCTGCGTAGCCGGCGTCCAGGGCAGCGCGGGTCAGGCTGTCGGTGGCATGCAGCAGAGCGAAGGCGGACATCATGCGCTTCCACTGGCGGAACCGGCGGTAGGGCAAACCGGTCTGCTGGCGGAACAAATGCAGGAACCGCGAGGGTGACAAGCCGATCCGGGCCGCCAGTTCCTCCTGGGAAAAATTCCGGTCCGGCTCCCGCCCGATCAGTTCGACCACCCGGCGGATGCGGGCATCCGGCATCCAGGGCTGCCGCTCCGGGCACAGTAGCAACCGGTCCAGCCACTCCTCGACGGCGCCCCGGCCGGGGTCCTCCTCGTAAATCCGGCGGAAACAATCGATCGCTTCCTTATCCTCAAAAAAACTCGCCGCCGTCTCCGGATGAGGGAACCGGCGGCACAACCCCGGCGCATCCGCGCCGTCCTTTTCCACGAACAGCTTGCCGTGCACCCCGCCCGCCAAGTCCAAGGCATGGCTGATCCCCGCGGGCACGATGGCGCAGGACGCCGCGCGCCATGCGCCGCCGGCGAGACGGATGCGGAACGGGCGGTAGATGCCGACATGGAGGACGGTGGCTCCGTAGACGTGAGTCTCGAGGCGCTGGATCGGGCCGCAATACAGCGCCCGCCCCGGCCCCAGGTAAAGCTGCGAATGTGCGGGATAAAGCTTGCGCATAGCCGGTTTGTGCAAGTCTTGTCGGAGAAAGGCCCATAAAATCCCCGGCGCTGGTCAGCCGGCGCCGACATGATGACGCCGAGACCTCGTCTTGCAAACCACTGCCCGGAGGATCTCCATGAACGACATCCATGCGCTGAACCAAACCGACTTCCGCAGCCGCTTCGAAACCTTGCTCGAGCGGCTGCCGAAGGAGGAACTGGCCGAACACAGCTTCGTCGACGTGCCGTGCGACCGCAAACCCTGGCTGGACACCGGCATCGATCTGGCCGAGGGCGAATCCGTCACCAGTTTCGCCGTGGGCAAGACGCAGCTGCAGGGCGCGGATTTCTGGTTCGGCGCGGACTTCCAGTTGTGGTTCCGCATCGGCGCGGACGGCGAAGTCTTCCGCGGCACCCGATCGAGCCACACCTTCACGGCCGAGCAGGCCGGCCGGCTTTATCTGGCCAGCTACTTCCCCGGCGAATGGTCGACCCGGACCGGCGGGCTGGCCACCCCGGACGAAGCTTATCTGCAAGCCTCGGGAACCCTGGCCGTGCTGATCCTGCGCTGGCGAAAGGCGCCGCTCGGAGGGCTGAACAAACTGGCGGAAATCGGCGACGTGGAAGGACTGGTCGCCTCCGAAATCGACCGCCTGACCCATCCGGCGGAGACGCCGCCGGGCTGGAACTACCTGTGGTTCGTGGGACCGGCCGAAATCTACCGGCCCTGCCGGACGCCGGAGGAAAAGCCCGCCATTTGCTGCCATACCCACCGCGACGTGGGATTGCTGCAAAAGGACATCGCGCTCCCCCTTTCGCCGGACACCCGCCTGCACTGGGCTTGGCGGATGGACCGCCTGCCTTCGGCGGTCCGCGAAGACACCCTGCCGACCCACGACTATCTCAGCATCGCCGTGGAATTCGACAACGGCCAGGACATCACCTATTACTGGAGTGCAGAGCTCCCGGTCGGCACCGGCTACCGCTGCCCGATCCCCACCTGGACTGCGCGCGAAACCCATGTGGTGATCCGCTCCGGCAGCGAAGGCCTGGGCCAGTGGCTCGACGAGGAGCGGAATGTCTACCAGGACTATCAGGACTACATCGGCGGCCCGCTGCCGGGCAACATCGTACGCGTATGGCTGATCGCCGTGAGTCTGTTCCAGGGCCGCGAAGGCGACGGGCGCTACGCGAACATCGCCTTCGTCACAGGGGAGCGGCGCGTTCCCGTTACCGCCAATGGCTGAGAAATAGGCGGTGCCGCCAACTTTCAGGGCGCCGGAAGAGCCGCCACAGGACACCGCGGCTCCCTCCGCAGGATTCGCGCCCCGGATGCTTAATACCCCCGGTATTCACGAGGCGAACAGCCAAAGTGCCTCTTGAATGTACGGCTGAAATGCGAGGCGTCGTTGAATCCCCAACGAAACGCAATTTCTGACACATGGCGCCCGGCATGTCTCGCATCGAGCAAGTCTCTACGGCAATTCTCCAACCGGCGGCGCCACACATGGCGCATGGGAGAGGTACCTTCCTCCAGAAAAAGCTCGCGGATGTAACGGGCTGACAAACCCACACCGCAGGCTATGCCGGCGGCATTCAGATCCGGATCGGCCAGATGCCGCTCGATGAAATCCTTCGCGAGGGCAAGCGAAACGGACCGCTCCCGCGCGACGCCGGGTGTTCCGGAAAGTAACGACGCGAATGCCGCCGCCAGCAGATCGAGCGTATGTCCCGAAAGTTGTTGGAATTCATCAGGCTTCAACTGCCCGGCCTGAGACGCTGCCGCGCGGATGAAACTCGACGCCACCGCACCCAATCCTCGATCACCCGGGACGCGTAAGGCGGTGCAACGCTCGATCCCAGGAACCCGTCGTCCGAGGATGGTCCGTGGGATGGAAACGATGAGCTTTGCGAAATTCGCCGGACATTCGATGCGGTGCGGCCGCGTGGCATCGTAGAGCGTCAGGTCGCCCGGCCGGAGGATTACGCTTTTCCCCTGCTGTTCCAGTGAATAGCGGCCGGCAAGCAACACTACGGCAAAGTAGGCGTCCTGATCCGCCCGATGCGGTTCACCGGGGAGCCGTTCGATGCCTATCGGGCGGGAGCGGATCACGGACAGGCGACTATCCTTCCACGGATAAATCGTCATCTCGTTGTACAGCTCCCCGTCTCCAGGGGGCCGGACTTCCACCTTGACGTACTCGCGCCTGATCACTTCCATGAGCCAGCCATATCTCTCGCCGGGCGCCACGTCCGCGGTCGACAGCTTGAAGCCGTTAAGTGTCGAATCCCGGACGATCATATGGACAAAAGGTAATAGAGTTGTTTCCGATGATAACCGCATGATTACAAAGAAATTTTTAGATTCCAAAGGCCAGCGCCAAGCCCGAAAAAGCTATCTATGAATAGACTGAGTCGGTTTCTAATGCGATGCATCAAGCAATGAAAGGTCTTCATTCCTCCAATGGAGTGTTCGACGGAGATGCGAGTTCGCGCTTGCTTTTTGTTCTCGCGCCTTTGTTGATCTGCCAACGCGGGATGAGGATTGTTCTTGGAGGCTCTGGGTTTCTTATGAGGCAGGTGAATTCTGGCTTTATTCCCATAATCGGAAGCGGCCCCCAAGAACCCCAAATCCAACCAGACATCGGCACCGTCAAACCATGATAAGGCAGGATCGAACCATCGCTTCATCAGCGCATAATCATGAACACTGCCGGCCACGATACTTCCAACGAACAAAATTTGCCGTGCCAGGGTCGAAATGACTAGGGTTTTAACCGTATGGCGTTTTTTTTACCGCTATAGTGGGCTTTCTGCTGATCGTCATCCTGCGGCCTGACGCAACTGCATTCCACCCCGTCAATGATGATATCTCCATGTTTTTCAATCAGCTTCATCATCTCTCCCGGGGTCGTCAGCTCCCGCTCGGGCAGCAGATCAAGTTTCGCCAGGCTGCGCCGTAACACGGGCAGAAGTTGCGCCACATGGCGATGCGCGTGTCCCGAGCTGAAGCCAAAATGAAAGCCCAGGACATCGAAGGTACAGTAGGTCTTGAGGTAATGCAAAATGAAGAACAGCTTCTTATCTATCCGATCGAGATAGCCCACATGGCCACCTTTGGGTACCCGTTTTATTTCGCCTTGCTGAACGCGTTCTTGCTGAATCTCCGCATGAGCCTCCTCAAAGATAGGGCAAAGCTTGGCGAATTGCGCCTTACTCATTCCGATCAGGGCTCTGACGGTACGCTCACTGGTTTCTTCCATGAACTTTTCAAAAATCATTGGCTGACATCATTCGATTGTTGTTAATTGTTTTATACCACAACAAATCCATTTATTTCAACGGAAGCAACTCTAATGCCACTAGCGATGGCCGTCAACTGGCGACAAATTATATTGATAGCCTTGAAGCGCTTGCCAAACGTCATCCGCAAACCGCCTTTGTCGCGGTCACTGCGCCGTTGATGGCAGCGCAAACTGGGCCAAAAGCCTGGATTAAACGTTTCCTTGGTCGGCAACCTAGCGGCTATCTGGATAATGTTCGCCGCGCAGAATTCAATGCCATGCTGCGCGACAAATATCAGAGCAGCGGGCGTTTATTTGACTTGGCTCGCCTGGAAAGCCAGGCATCCGCCAGCTCATGCACGGTGTCGGTAGATGGGCAGGTGGTTGAAGCCTTGTGTCCTGAATTCACGGATGATGGCGGCCATCTAAATGAGCGGGGCCAAGCCATGATGGCCAGTGCGTTTCTAAATTTTGTCAGCTCGTTTTCGGCTAAATAGGACTGGAAGTGAGACCATTATTCAAGGCTACGAGTTGGTTTCAGGGAGAGTGGCCGTCGAATAATCCTATGAGTTTGTTGACCAGAGATATCGAGTTTTTCTATCAACAGCATGGTGCTGGGCGACCGCTCAATTTGCCATTGCGGTTATGGTCAATTGCCGGTTCCTCCGGTTTGAAGTTATTGTGCAGCCATCGTCTTGATCATTGGTTGCTGGGTAAACGCCAAGCGCCTGACGGAGTCAAGTGGCTCTGGCTGCCGCTGGTGATTGTTTCCGGCTTGATCAAACTGGTGATCAAGCTATACAGCAAAAGCGAGATTGGCAACGACTGCGAAATCGAAGGGGGCGTTATTTTTTCCGATCAGGGCAATATCATTTTTGGGGCGAGAAAAGTCGGCTCTGGCTCAGTGATCGGTACGCGAGTGACGGTAGGTATGAGTCATGCTGACAAGGGCCGGCCGGAAATTGGCCGTAATGTCTGGATCGGCTCTGATTGCGTGGTGTACGGCACTGTCAGTATCGGCGACGGTGCCACCTTGCTGCCGGGTACCGTGCTGACCAAGACGATTCCGCCCGGTGTTGTCATGCAGGGCAATCCGGCGCGTTTGCTGGTGCGGAATTTTGATAACACTGAACTTAGGTTGCAAGCCGATATTGATGCGGTTAGCTTGGTCAACCAACAGCGGAGCAGTTGAGTGTTCGACAATATTTGTGCCGATGCGATGCGGGTACATCGGGCGCATCGAAACACTGACTGCTTGGGGTTGGGGGATTTTCTCTACGCGCTGTGGATGAATTACGGTTTGCAGGCTCTGGTCATTTATCGCTTTGGGCGTTGGCTGCACAACTTATCTCAACAGCCTTGGGGCTGGATAGCGGCAGGTCTGGGCTATCCGCTGTTCTGGTTGTCCGCGCTGTTGGTGCGTAAAGCCTATGGCATTGATTTGGCACAAACTGCCGACATTGCTCCCGGTTTTTACATCAATCATTTTGGCGGTGTGGTAGTCAGGCATTGCCGAATTGGCCAGCGCTGCAACATTCAGCAACAGGTTAAGCTGGGAACTGAAAATGCCGGTGAGCAGCAACTTGTGATTGGTAATAGCGTTTATATTGGTGCACATGCCAAGATTTGTGCGGCGGTGACGATTGGTGACGAGGCAACTATCGGCGCTGGCGCGGTGGTGACGCAGGATATTCCTGCGCGTTGTTTGGTGTTGGGTGATCCGGCCCGCATCGTTCAGAGCAATTACGATTCGATCATTACAAATTAGCTCGAATAGAAGGATGGGGATGGGGTGGGCCATGGCTCCCGCTCCGGTAATTTGATTGAAGGCGGATCGTAGATTCGGGCGTTACCGAAAAAAATCACCGCGCCTCCGTTTCAGCCAAGCGCCGGTTCCGTTTCAGTCCAGCGGATGAGCAAGAAACCATCCATACTCGACGGGCATATTTTTACGAAAACCAGAGGATGACGATGTCCCGCTCTCCAGAAAACCCCCTGTTGCTCAAAGGCGCCGCCCTGTGGCTGCTCGTAGCTCTCGGTTTGGCCTGGTGCCTGGTCGGGCTGAACTTCGGCCTGCCCGTGCTGCCTGCGGTTTTCGCGGGCAAATTCACCCGTCTGGTGCAGGCGCATCTGGATCTGCTGCTGATGAGCGCCCTGCTGTTCGGCTTCCATGCCGCGAAGATATCCCTGCCCCGCCCGGTCTGCTGGGCCATGGTGATCGGCGCCTTCACCAATTCCAGCTTATTCCTGCTGCAGGCGATCTTTCCCGCGCTGGATGCGCCACCCGCCCCGGGCAACTTGGCGCAGGCGGCTTTCGGACTGTACGCCATCGCCAGCGTGACCCTCACGAGCTACGGCTTCGGCCGAGCCGCCGTGATCGTCCTCCGGTCCACCATCAAGGCCGGCTGACGTCCAGTCCGTCAATCCTCTCCAATGCGGGATCACCTCGATTCCGGCATTGGCGGCTTGATTCATTCTGCCGCCGCCGGGCAGCATCGCGCCGCTTCTTAAGGTCGGAACTAGGCGCTTAACTTTGAATAAGCCTGCCGCGAACGCCAGGGGCATAGGTTCTGCCAACACGAATTTCCGAGCCATCTTCAAGCACCGCAATCAATGCGGAGAAGGGAGCGGATTTGAGGCGGGCAATGGCGCTGCAGCGCACGATGGCGCTGCGATGGATACGGATGAACTCTTCGGGGTCCAGGCGTTGTTCGAGGGCTGTCAGCGTTTCGTGGTAGAGGTATTCCGCCCCCGCGACATGGATGCGCACATAGTCGCGTTCAGCCTGGAACCGGATGATGCTGTCTTGCGCGATGCGAATGTGTTCTCCCCGAACCTTGACCCAGAATTCGTGTTTGTACCTGGGTCGCTCGCGCAGGGCGCGTTTGAGGGCGGCGACGGTTTCCTGCAATTCGGCGATATGGTCGGTCTGGTGGCGTCCCGCCACAGCGGATTTTGCCCGCTCCATCGCCAGGCCGAAGCGTCCGGGTTCGATGGGTTTGGTGAGGTAGTCGACGGCATTGGCTTCGAATGCGCGCAGCGCGTGGTGGTCGAACGCGGTGACGAATACGACAACGGGCGGCTCCGGGCCGGCTTGTTCCAACACGTCGAAACCGCTGCCACCGGGCATCTGGATGTCCAGGAGCAGGATGTCCGGCCGCAATTCCGATGTCTTACGGCAGGCTTCCGCCACATCCGCGGCTTGTTCGATACGGCCAACCCAGTCCAGTTTGCCCAGCAGGCGAGCCAGCCTGCGGCGGGCGAGCGGTTCGTCATCCGCTATGAGAACGGTGAACCCCGTCATGCCTGCCTCCAGGGCAGATCCAAGGCGACGCGGTAGCGGCCGGAAGAAGCGCGGCCGGATGAAAAGTGCGCATCGCCTTGAAAACTGGCGCGTAAACGCTCCTCGACGTTACGCAGCCCGACGCCCATGCCCGGAGGGCGGTATTCCGCCGCATCGTCGCGCGGCATGTCGTTTTCCACGGCGATGTGCAACCGGTCGGCCGCGCGGCGAGCGCTGAGCGCGATTTCAACGGGCCCGGCGGCGGCGCCGACGCCGTGCTTGATTGCGTTTTCGATCAATGGCTGCAGGATGAGGCTGGGCACCCGTGCGTTGCATACTTCGTCCGGCATGTCGATTTTGAAGCTCATGCGGTCGGAAAATCGCTCGCGCTCGATCTCCAGATATTCTTCCTGTAAGGCGATTTCGTCGGCGAGCGGCACATCGTGCATGGGGTCGAGCGATAGCGTGGTGCGCATGAATGTGGAAAGCGACAGCACCATGCGTTCGGCGCGCGTGGTGGCGCCCTCTTCAATCAGTCCGGCGATGGAGTTGAGTGTGTTGAACAGAAAATGCGGATTGATCTGGTAGCGGAGCGCCTGCATTTGAGCGGCCAGCGCTTCTTTGCGCGCGACGGCCAGCAGTCGTTCACGCTCCAGCACTTCAAAGTTATCCAGCACCGCGACGAATAGACAACTCCATCCGAACAGCATGGAGGCACCTTCAATCAGGGTATAACCGGAATACACCGGATCAAGTGTGACGGGTTTTGGATATTGACAGAGGGTGTAGTTGACAAAATCTATCGCGGTGTAGACCGGCGCGGCGACTGCCGCCATCAGGAAACAGAGGAAGGCTTTTTGCAAAAACGACAGCCTGTGACGCAGGCGAAACAATAATCTCGCCATCGCATAGGTCATCAGCGCACTGAACCCGAATAACACGACTTTCAGCGAGGCGGATTCAATCGGATCGATATTGATGAAATAACCCAACAGGCTGTCGGCCGCGAACATGCAGAGCCAATACAGCAGATTGAGGCGAAGCGTAGCCTGCATGACGCTGCAGGATTCGTCGGCGGTGGTGGTGGCAATGTCGGCGGTCTTGTCCATCGGAACATTATCTCCCCGCCGGAGGCGCTGGCAAAGTGCCGTTCGTCCGGAAAAAATCGCCATTCGCAGAATTTTTTGCCGTCCGCAGCCGCCGTCGGCCGGTTGGCAGAAACGGACAAAGCGACTCCATCACTTGCCATTACAATTCATGGCCCCGGCTTTGCTGAGGGTATAGGCGGCATGTAGTGCACAGACTGACCCAAGACTGGGTCAACTTGATCTTACCGATGGATTTTAGTTTTTGTTTTCGTCATTCGTTCAAGGATACTCATGAAAAAACTATTATTGATACCCATGGTACTGGCTTGTGGCTGCACCGGCGTCAAACTCAAGCCAGAAGATATCGACAAAAAAACTTCGTTCTCTATTGGCCGGGAAATCGGACAATTCAGCGTATCGAATGTGGTCAATGAAGGCGGGGCAGCCACATCGAAAACGACCTACGATGCCCGCACCAAGGATGGCGCATTTTACAAGTGTTACATCGTGGATTCGGGTTGCCTTACCAAGGTCGTGACTTTTGGAATGTCAGGCACTTCCGATGCGGTTTGCGCGCAAATGGAAGGAAATGCGTCGAAAAGCAAGCCCGCTCCCGCTTGCAACGACCTATTAAGAGCTGCCGGCCAGTGTTGAAGATGCCGCCATCAAAAGGCGTTACCGTCCTGCTGGCAGCCTTGCTGACCGGTTGCGCATCGCTGCCCCATTCGACTACAGAGAAAATCGATGATCGCCGCACCGAGTTCGCATTGACTCGGCGCGATACCGTCCCCGTTGTTTTCGAAAACGGACTGGGCGGAAGAATGGAGTTGTGGGAAAAGGTAATTGCCGATATCTCAACAGATACCACAACATTCGCATACAACCGTCCTGGTTACGGGGATAGCGATCCCGTATCGACACCCCGAGACGGGTTGCACATCGTGGATGAGCTGC
The DNA here is from genome assembly GCF_040730495.1 of Methylococcus sp. ANG. Lineage (NCBI taxonomy): Bacteria > Pseudomonadati > Pseudomonadota > Gammaproteobacteria > Methylococcales > Methylococcaceae > Methylococcus > Methylococcus sp. ANG. The sequence goes on from NZ_CP160399.1 coordinate 1,450,000, forward strand.
GCGTGCTGCTCCGAAGCAAAGGTATGAACCCGCCCTACGTTCTGGTGGGCCACTCGCTCGGCGGTTTGTATATGCAGCTTTTTGCCCGACGCTACCCGGACGAGGTGAGCGCGCTTATTCTCGTCGACTCCACTCATCCAAAACAGTTCGAGGGCGAAGGCTCTCTGGATAAGCTGCCATTCTTGATTCGGGGTTTACTCGGCATTTTGGTGACGGGTACGGCCAGGGAGGAACTCGACCTGCTGCCTCAAACCGGCGGGCAAGTGCTTGGCTTCCCGCCCTTGTCGAATAAACCGGTGTTCGTTCTAAGCGCATCCGAGCCGATGAAAGAAAAATCGCCGTTGGCGGACGATGCCAACGCAAAACGCAAAGACATCGCCCGGCTTTATCCCGGCTCCAAGCAAATATGGGTCGATAGCGGGCATGTCATTCCCTTGGAAAAGCCCGAGGCGGTAATCTCAGCCATACGCGAGGCGATGCGGGCGTCCCGTCAGTCCTCGAACGCCGGGATCACCTCAATCTCGGCCCGACCGGCTTCCATCCATTCCCACATCGCCGGATGGCCGAGCACTGTGCTCACGTACTCGGCCGCTACCGGACCGGCCTCGAGCCGGTAGGTCGCAAACCGCAGCGCGACGGGCGCGTACATCGCGTCGGCGATGGTGAAGCGGCCGAACAGCCAGGGGCCCTCGCCGGCAAACCGCTCCCGGCAGTCCCGCCAGATCTGGCCGATGCGGGCAACATCCTGGTACACGGCCTCCGGCACCGCCTTGACGGCGGGAGGCCGGCGGCAATTCATGCCGCAGTGCGTCCGCAGCGCCAGAAAGCCGGAGTGCATTTCCGCCGCGAGCGAACGGGCACGTGCCCTGTCCGAAGGCAGCCGCGGCCAACCGGCGGTTTCGGGAAAACGCTCCGCCAGGTATTCCAGGATCGCCAGGGAATCCCACACCGCGAGATCGCCGTCGATCAGCACCGGCACCTTCCCCGCCGGGGAGTGCGCCAGAATCTTCGGCTTCGAGTCTTCCCGGTACAGCGGAATCCGGATCTCCTCGAAGGCCAGGCCGTGGTGCTTCAGATACAGCCAGGGACGCAGGGACCAGGACGAATAGTTCTTGTTGCCGATGACCAGAGTCAGGCTCATGGGGTTTCCTTTTCGTGACGGCAGACGGGGGACGGTGGAACCGTGCTTCGCCGCCGGATGGCGGCCAGGAAAATATACACCCCCAAGGCTGCCAGCAGATGCTTGAGGGCATGTCCACTCAAGGGAGGGAGCATCCGGAAGACGGGCTCGTCCAGGAGTTCCGCGGCCTTGGCGGCGGCATAGGCGCCGAGCACCGCCCACAGATAGGCCGTGCCGCCGAACCTCGACCGGAACAGGAGGAGGATCAGCGGAATCAGCAGCATCGGCAGAAACTGGACCAGGCCGTAGAGGCGGAGGTCGCCGTGGCCCTGCGCTTCACTGAAATCCCAGTAGAACACCGAGACGACGCCGATCGCGAGCAGCGGCCACAACAGGCGCCGCCCCAGTGCAACCGACACGTACTCGGCGAGGACGATGGAAAACAAGGCCATGAAGGCGGCGGTCATGGGCAGCCGGTCCCAGACCAGGGTAGCGTTGTTCGGATTCAGGTGGTAGTACGCCGACCCCACTCCCACGAGGGCGACGGCGGCGAAGAAGATCAAATAGGCGATGCGGAACTCCGCCAGGATGGCCGGCCTTCCCCGGTACACTTCCAGCACCCCGGCCAGGCCGATCGCGAGGAACGGCAGATTGCTGACGACGTTCCAGAAATTGGGAATGCCGAAGCGGGCGATCCCGTCCGCGAACCGGTGATAGGCGGGGTCCTGCGGAATGGCGGGTACGAACAAGGCACCGGTCACGGCCAAAGCCGCCAGGACCAGCAGCAGCCTCTCTTTTTGTCGCAAGGTACCCTCCCCTCGTCTTCGCTCCCGGCAACAGAACCGGTATGCTCGAATCCTTCAAAGCCCTGCCCTTCGTACCCGACATCATCCCGCCGTGCGTTTCGATCTGAAAGACCTGGAACTGTTCGTCGCCGCGACCGAAGCCGGCAGCATCGCCAAGGCGGCCGAGCGCTGCCATACCGTGGCCTCCGCCGTCAGCAAACGGCTGTCCGACCTGGAAGCCGCCTACGGCACGGCGCTCCTGCTACGCAGCAGCAAGGGCATCGCGCCGACGGCCGCCGGTCTCGCCCTGCTCGGTCGCGCCCGCGCCGTGCTGCACCAGGCCGGCCAGCTGGAGCACGAGCTGCGCGGCTATTCGAAAGGGCTGCGCGGACGGGTGCGGGTGTTCGCCAACATCTCGGCCATCGTGGAATTCCTGCCCTCGGCGCTCGCGTCGTTTCTCGCCGTCCATCCCGAAATCGAGGTGGAGCTGGAAGAACGGGTGAGCACCGAGATCGCGGAGGCCGTCGCCGAAAACCGCGCCGATTTGGGAATACTGAGCGAGCTGCCCGCCGGCAGCACGCTTGCGGCAATACCCTTTCGCGAGGACGAACTGGTGCTGCTGGTCCGGCCGGACCATCCGCTGGCGGCACGGGGCAGCGTTTCCTTCGGCGATGCGTTGGATTCGGACTTCGTCGGACTGCACACGGACGGCGCCCTGCACTACCTGATGCTCCGCGCCGCCGCCGAGGCCGGACGGCCGCTCAAGCTCAAGATCCAGGTCACCAGCTTCGATGCCGTCTGCGCCATGGTGGCGGCGGGCTTGGGGCTCGGCGTGGTGCCGCGGGCCGCCGCCGCGGCCTACATGGCATCGCTTGGGCTGGTGCCGGTCGCGCTGGAAGACGCCTGGAGCAAGCGCCGCCTGCACATCTGCCTGCGCTCCCCGGAAAGCCTGTCCGCCGCCTCCCGGCTGCTGCTGGACCATCTCGCCGGCCTGCCGTCCTGACCGGCCATCGCCAACGGCGATGGCGGCTTCGCCAGCGATCAATTTTCCCGCCCTCCCGCCTGCGGCATCCTGCCTCCGAATGTTCAACCTCAGGAGCAAGCCATGTACCGCTGGAACCCCGAAGACTACGCCCGAAACTCCGCCGGCCAGGAAGCCTGGGCACGTGACCTGTTGGCCGGATTGAAGCTGCGTCCGGACGACGCGGTGCTCGACATCGGCTGCGGCGACGGGCGCATCACCGCCGCCATCGCCGACCAGGTGCCGAAAGGCTGGGTCGTCGGCGTGGATTTGTCGCCCGACATGATCGGCCATGCCCGGGCGCACCATCACCGCCCCAATCTTTCATTCAGGCGGATTGACGCCCAGACCCTGCCGTTCGATGCCGGATTCACGGTCGTCTTCTCCAATGCCGCCCTGCACTGGATCAAGGACCACCGGCCGGTATTGGCCGGCACCGCCCGCGCCCTGAAGCCGGGCGGACGCTGCCTGATGGAGATGGGCGGCCACGGCAGCGGGGCCGGGGTGATCGCCGCTTTCGAGACCCTTGCGGAAGAGGACGAATGGCGCGGGCATTTCACGGACTTCGAATCCAGCTACGGTTTCCATGATGCGGAGAGCTATCGCCGCTGGCTCGGCGAAGCGGGCCTGCATCCGGTCAGGGTGGAATCGATCCCCAGGGACATGGTCCACACCGGCCGCGAGGCCTTCGCCGGCTGGCTGCGGACCGCCTGGCATCCGTATACTTCGCGGGTTCCGTCGGATCGCCGGGACCGCTTCATCGACGCCGCGGCCGAACGCTATCTGGCGGCGTACCCGCCGGATGCTTCGGGACGGGTGCACGTCGCCATGGTTCGGCTGCAGGTGGAGGCGTACCGATAAACCTATATTCCTTTGTTGAGCTCTCCCTGGAAACCGTTCGTGGTGAGCTTGTCGAACCATGAACGGTTTCCAGGAACTCACCCGATGGGCGAAGGAAAAAAATTCCGTTCACCCTTCGACAAGCTCAGGGTGAACGGAATTTTTGCGGGTTGAGGAATTTGGGACAAACCGTCTTCCTGACTATTCACCGGCCACGTTATTCGCCCATGGGCATCGCTCTATTCGTCTTCTTTCTGGGCTGCGGACTGGCGATGTCCCGCCGGCTGTTCGCCGAACACAGCCCCTGGGTGCGTGCCTGGGCGGGGCTGGCCGGCGGGCTGTTGGGGCTCATCTGGCTGCCGGCCGCCACCGCCCTGCTGACCGGCTTCACGCCGCGCTGCCAGTGGATCGCGGCCGGCATGATGGGTGTCATCACCCTGCTGACGCTGCGCTTCGCCGCCGCGCCGGTTCAAATGCCCACCCCCGCGGACAGGCCGAGCCGGGCGGAGATCGGCATGGTGGCGCTGTTCACCCTGCTGATCTGTCTGCTGCTCTACACCCACGTGATCTACCCCGATGCGGACGGCGGGCTCAGCGTGGGCCAGTCGACCTACGGCGACCTGGCCCTGCACCTGGGGATCGTCACCAGCATCGCGGAACAGGGCGAATTCCCGCCCGACTATTCGATCTTTCCCGGCCACCGGCTGAACTATCCGTTCCTGGTGAATTCGCTCTCCGCCAGCCTCTACCTGCTCGGCACGCCGCTGCGCTGGGCCGTTCTCCTGCCCAGCTTCGTCATGGCCTTCTGCGTGGTCGCCGGCTTCACCAGCCTGGCAAGGGAAATCCTGCAAAACCGATCGGCCGTGCTGTGGGCGCAGGCCCTGTTCTTTCTCAACGGCGGTTTCGGCTTTGCCTATTTCCTGGAAGGCGCCACCAAGAATCCGGAAAACTTCTTCCGCATCTTCACCGGCTTCTACCAGACGCCCACCAACCTGGTGGAAGAAAACATCCGCTGGTCGAACGTCATTTGCGACATGCTCGTGCCCCAGCGCACCACCCTGGCCGGCTGGTGCTTCCTCATGCTTTACCTCTGGCTGCTGTATGTCGGCCTCACCCGCCATCGGCGCAAGTATTTCATCGCCGCGGGAATCGGCGCGGGCCTGTTGCCGATGATCCATACCCATTCCTTCCTCGGGCTGGGCATCGTCTCCGCCATCTGGTTGTGGGTGTTCATGGCGCGGCAGAACCGGAGGACGATCAAGCCTCATCTGCGGAATTGGATACTCTACGGGGCGATCGCGGTCGGCCTGGCGACGCCGCAGCTTTTCGCCTGGACCTTCCAGCAGGCCGACGAAGGCGGTTTCCTGAAATTCCATCTCGACTGGGCCAACCACGGCGACATCTGGCCCTGGTTCTGGGTGAAGAACGTAGGGCTGGTGTTCGTGCTGCTGCCCGCGGCGCTTTGGGCGGCGAACCGGCGCATGCTGGCCATGTATTCCGGCGCCGTCGGCATCTTCCTACTGGCCGACTTGGTGCTGTTCCAGCCCAACGAATACGACAACAACAAGCTGTTCTACGTCTGGTACCTCCTGAGCTGTATCCTGGTCGGCGGCTTCCTGCGCGATCTGCACGGGCGCCTCGAAGGACTGCGCGGCCGCTGGATCGCTTCGGCCCTGATCCTGTTCGTCGCGAGCTTCTCCGCGATCCTCTCGATCGGCAGGGAGGTCGTATCCGACTACCAGCTCTTCGACCGCCACCAGGTCTTGGCCGCCGAATTCATCCGGGCCCATACGCCGAAGGACGCGCTGTTCATCACCTCGGACAACCACAACAACCCCGTGGCCGCCCTGGCCGGACGGAACATCCTGGTCGGCACCCCCATCTACCTGTTCTTCCACGGCATCGGCTATGACGCGCGCTGGTCCGAGCTGGAAAGGATGTACACCGATCCCGGAGCCTTTCCGGAACTGCGCGCCAAATACCAGGTCGACTACGTCTATTTCAGCAGCTACGAGCGGGACAAGTTCAAGCTCGACGGAGGTGTTTTCGAGCAGCGCTATCCGCGGGTTTTCGCCTCCGGAGACATCGGCATCTATGCCGTATCCCCACGGGCCATCGCCGCCCAGGCGGAACCGTCGCGGCTTTCCTCGAGCCAGCGGTGACGCCGGCTGAGCCGCGAGGCCTGGGCGACCCGGCGGACGGACAGCCCATTCAGCCCTCGCCCTTGACCCTGGACTGCAGATGCACGGCGAGACGCTTCATGGCTATCGAAGCATCGCCGGGGGGAAGACGGACGTTGATGAGGCTCGGCATGCTTCGGTTGGCCAGCGCTTCGCAGAGCGCACTTTCAAACGCCGCTTCGTCGGGCGCGTCGTAGCCCTGTAGGGGGCCGAACACCTCGCCCAGCCGGTGGAAGCGCCAATCGGCGATGTCGTTGAAGGCCCCGTCGAGGATGAAGCGTTCGGTGCTATAGCCGCGATTGTTGAGCACCACGACGATCGGTGCCAGGCCGAGACGGGCATGGGTCGACAGCTCCGTTCCGGTCATCTGGAAGGCACCGTCGCCGACCAGGATCAGCGCCCGGTGATCGGGACGGGCGACCTGGGCCCCGAGCGCGGCGGGCACCGCAAAACCCATCGAGGTATAGAAAGCGGACGCCAGGAATTCGCTGCGCTCGTGCACATGCAGGTCGGCGGCGGCGAACAGGCAGTCGCCGACGTCGCACACCACGATCATGTCGGGGGTCAGCGCGCGGTCGAGCCGCTCCACCAGCCGGGCGATCGTCATCGGCCGGTCCGGCGCGGGAAAGTCCCACGGCTCCGGACCCGCCGGCGCCGGAAACGCCTCGCCCCGGGCCCCGGCGGACCGCGCCAGGGCCGTGACGAAGTCCGCGAGCAGGACGCGGGGATAGCGGTGATGGCGAATCACGACCTCGTTCTGGGCGGCGCGGACGATGCGCTGCGGATCGAGGCGCGCCGTGTAGATGCCCGTGTCCACGTCGTTCAGCGTGACCCCGAGCATCAGCAGGAGGTCGGACTGCTCGACCATGTAGCGTGCGTTTTCCGTGCTCATCGCGCCCTCGTAAACCCCCAGATAGGCGGGATGGCGCTCGGCGAACACCGACTTGCCGGTCAAGGTCGCCGCCACCGGCAGGTGCGCCTGCTCGACGAGCCCGACGAGGGCGTCCTGGAGCCCTCGCCGGTGCAGCTCGACGCCCGCAAGGACCACCGGCGACGCCGCATGTCCCAGAAGCTCCGCGGCCTCCGCGACCGCCTCAGCCAAGGCCGAATCGTCGCTGGAAGGCGCTTCCGGGGTTTCCTGCGGAATCGGATATCCCGGCGCCATCACTTGGTCGGCGGGAATCTCGATGTACACCGGCTTGCAATGCTGGCGGGCGGCCGCGAGCGCACGCTCCACCTGCCGGAAGGCGATCACCGGATCGTCCAGCACCACGGCGGCGCAGGTGATCCGTTCGAATATCTCGCGCTGAAACCGGAACGGCCCGAAGCGGTGGTGGATCAACGGGTCTTCCCTTTGCTCGCGCACGCCCGGCGCACCGCTGATGACCACCACCGGCGAGGATTCCGCATAGGCGCCGGCGACGGCGTTGACGGTGTTCAAGGCGCCAACCCCGTAAGTCACCGCCAGCGCGCCCATGCCCCGGCAGCGGGCATAGCCGTCGGCGGCGAAGGCGGCGGTGTCCTCCCGCGTGGTGCCGATATGCCGGACGGGACCTTTGGCCATCAAGCCGTAGAAGCCAAGCACATAATCGCCGGGAACGCCGAAGATGTGCTCGACACCCGCCTGGTAAAGGCAGGCGAGCAGATATCGTCCGATAGTGACAGGATCAGCCGTACTCATCCCCTCCTCCCACAGGCAGCTTGTCGGCCTGAGGCACAGTATCAAGGCCGATGAAAAATAGGAATACCGTGGGATCGTGGCACCCGTGCGGATGACGCCATTGACCCGCGAAGACGGCTAGAGTGGGACGCGGACCACGCCCGAGTGCAGTCCGGTCCCACAGGTTTCATCCCGCTTACGGTGCGGGGACCGCCACGCGGTTGACCGGCACGATCTGCGGCTGGTAGGAAAACACTTCGCGGCTGCCCGGATCGACCAGCACCTTCAGCCATTGCACGTCGTTGGTGCCGTTGCCTTGATTGTCGCCGAAGGTTTCGACGCGGGTGAAGTTTTCGAGCCGGCGTCCCCGGGCGTCCAGGAACGGCCTGTCGACGCGGAAATAATGGGAATCGCCGTGCACGTAGGCGACCGGCCGGCGGAATGCGATGACCTCATCACGCAACGCGCTGAGGAACTCCTGGAATCCATCGGGGTAGCCATCGGTTTCCGCGAGCGTCTTCGGATCGCGCAGCGGCGCCCGCTCCGGATCGTTGAGGTCCCAGCCGGGATTGGCCTGCGAGATGAACATGACGGCTGCGGCCTTGCGGGTCTTGGCCAGCTCGAAGGTTTCCTTCATCCAGGCGATGTTGGCCGCGTTGCGCGCGGCATATTCCACCGGATCGGGCTTGACGTCGCAGAGGTTGTTGCAGGAGCCCTGGACGTTCATGGTGGCGTAGATCACCCGGCCGACGCTCCAACGGCGGTTCTCGACGCAAGCGACGTAGGAACCGTCCGCGCCGAGGCAAAGCGGACTGGTCTGGACTTCCTGGCGCATGCGGCGCTGCCCCAGGGAGAACGGCGTAGAGAAGAACAGCTTCCGTTCCTTGTCGAGCTGAACCAGGGAGTTGTAATTGGGGTTGCGGTCGCAATCGGTCCAGTCGTTGTCGCCGGGCGTGAACATGGCGGGCGCCTTCAGCGCATTGAAATAGCCGAGCGCCGCGGTGTAAACCGCGTCGGTGCACTCGCTGCCGCCCGATTTCAGATCGCCGTCGTGGACGGTGAAGGCCAGGAACTGAGCGTTCATGTCCTCGATCAGATTGTTTACACCGGCCGCCTGAGCCGTGGAATACGGCAGATCGCCCCAGAGCCCGATGGCATAGGGATAGCCACGGCCCAGACCGTCGGCGGAAACGTTCGGCGAAGCCATGGCGGCGGCCGCCAGCAGCGGCAGGGACAATGCCCCCGCACCCAGTCTGCGCGTTGTCGGGTGAGCCGATTGAAAATCCTGCAGGTGTTTCATGATGCCCTCCGGTTTGTCGAAAAATTTGCCGAGCCGGGGATGCTAGAGGGATTTGTTTGCAGGACGGTGACGGGAGCGGCGCTCTGAAAAATGGGGCGGGAAATCGGAGCAATTCAGGATTTTGTGCCGGTTAACCCGAGTTGTTTACTTGGAAATTAATCAGGACTAAAATGGTCCGGAATTTGAGCAGGTGCCGCGATGCTGCGAATAAGCAAACTGACCGACTACGCGATCATCATCCTGGGCCAGATGGCCCGCTCGGACGAGCAGACCTTCGCGGCGGCCGAACTGGCGGATCAGACCTCGATCGCCATGCCGACCGCGAGCAAGATCCTCAAGGCGCTGGCCCGTGCCGGAATCGTGACCTCGACCCGCGGCTCCCGCGGCGGTTATGCCCTGGCACAGAAGCCGGAACACACCAGCGTCGCCCGCATCATCGGCGCCCTCGAAGGGCCGATCGCCCTCACCGAATGCAGCGCCGAGCAGGCGCTTTGCCAGCAGTCCTCGTCCTGCGATGTCCGCAGCCACTGGAACGTGATCAACCGGGCGGTGCAGACCGCGCTGGAATCGGTCAGCCTGGCGGACATGATCCGCCCGGTGTCCGCCTCGACGGCCGAAGTGCCGATTTCGCTGGCCCGGCTGCAGCCCCAACCCCGATAAACCTCTCGAGCACCGCCATGTCCGCCACGGCAGAAACCCTGGACCGCCTGATCAAACAGGAATACAAGCCCGGCTTCGTCACCGAGTTGGAAACCGACACGCTTCCGCCCGGCCTGAACGAGGACGTCATCCGGGCCATTTCGCAGAAGAAAAACGAGCCGGAATTCATGCTGGAATGGCGCTTGAGCGCCTACCGCCACTGGCTGACGATGCGGGAACCGCGCTGGGCCTTCGTCGAATACGAGCCGGTGGACTACCAGTCCATCAGCTACTACTCGGCGCCGAAAACCACGGACCACCCGAAATCCCTGGACGAGGTCGACCCCAAACTGCTGGAGACCTACAACAAGCTGGGCATCCCGCTGTACGAGCAGGAAAAGCTGGCGGGCGTCGCGGTGGACGCGGTGTTCGATTCCGTATCGGTGGCGACCACCTTCAAGGACAAACTGGCCGAGGCCGGCGTGATCTTCTGTTCCATGTCGGAGGCAATCGAGAAGCATCCCGAACTGGTTCGGCAATATCTGGGCAGCGTGGTACCGGCGGGGGACAATTTCTTCGCGGCGCTCAACTCGGCGGTGTTCTCGGACGGCTCCTTCGTCTACATCCCCAAGGACGTGCGCTGCCCGATGGAGCTGTCGACCTATTTCCGCATCAATGCGGCCAAGACCGGCCAGTTCGAGCGCACCCTGATCATCGCCGACGAGGGCAGCTACGTCAGCTACCTGGAAGGCTGCACCGCACCGATGCGCGACGAGAACCAGTTGCACGCGGCGGTGGTCGAACTCGTCGCGCTGGAAGGCGCCCAGATCAAGTACTCGACCGTGCAGAACTGGTATCCCGGCGACGAGGAAGGCCGCGGCGGCATCTACAACTTCGTCACCAAGCGCGGGGACTGCCGTGGCGCGCGCTCGAAGATTTCCTGGACCCAGGTGGAAACCGGATCGGCCATCACCTGGAAATACCCCAGCTGCCTCCTGCGCGGCGACGATTCGGTCGGCGAGTTCTACTCGGTGGCGGTCACCAACCACCGCCAGCAGGCCGATACCGGCACCAAGATGATCCACATCGGCAAGAACACCAAGAGCACCATCATCTCCAAGGGCGTTTCCGCCGGCCGTGCCCAGAACAGCTACCGGGGCCTGGTGAAGATACTCAAGAGCGCCGAGAACGCCCGCAACTACACCCAGTGCGATTCGCTCTTGATCGGCGAACGCTGCGGGGCGCACACCTTCCCCTACATCGAGGTGAAGCAGCCCTCCGCCCAGGTCGAGCACGAGGCGACGACCTCCAAGATCAGCGAAGACCAGCTGTTCTTCTGCCAGCAGCGCGGCTTGTCGGCGGAGGATGCGGTCTCCATGATCGTGAACGGCTTCTGCAAGCAGGTCTTCAAGGAACTGCCCATGGAATTCGCGGTGGAAGCCCAGGCGCTGCTGGGCATCAGCCTGGAAGGCAGCGTCGGTTGATACAGAACGAACTCTAGACAAGCCTTTAGAACCTGTCTTGAAAAATCTATTCAAGCGAAGTCAATCAGTTGAAATCAGGAAAATTCTCTGCTCAGGTAGGGTGGATAAGCGTAGCGCATCCACCTCCGCGCCGACTCGAAGAGCGGCGGAGCCGACTCGAAGAGCAGCGAAGCTGACTCGGAGAGCAGCGAAGCTGACTCGAAGAGCGGCGGAGCCGAATTTGGCGGATGCGCTGCCGCTTATCCGCCCTACGATCCTCCATTTTCTTTTTCAAGACAGACTCTTAGTTAAATGAACACCCTGCTCCGCATCGAAAACCTCCACGCCCGCGTCGACGGCAAGCCGATCCTCAAGGGCATCGACCTGACGATCAAACCCGGTGAGGTCCACGCCATCATGGGCCCGAACGGCTCGGGCAAGAGCACCCTGTCCAACGTCCTGGCCGGCCGCGCCGGCTATGAAGTGACCGAAGGCACGGTGAGCTACCGCGACCGGAACCTGCTGGAGCTGCCGCCGGAACAGCGCGCCCGCGAAGGCGTGTTCCTGGCCTTCCAGTACCCGGTGGAGATTCCCGGGGTCAGCAACATCTACCTGCTGAAAGCGGCCTACAATGCCGTGCGGCGCCATCGCGGCCTCAACGAAGTCGACGCGCTGGACTTCCTGAAGCTGGTCAAGGAAAAAACCAAGATCGTCGATCTGGACGAGCAGTTCCTGTACCGCGGCGTCAACGAAGGCTTCTCGGGCGGCGAGAAAAAGCGCAACGAGATCCTGCAGATGGCGATCCTCGAACCCACCTTGTGCATCCTCGACGAGACCGATTCGGGCCTGGACATCGACGCGCTCAAAGTGGTGGCGAACGGCGTCAACGCGCTGCGCTCCCCGGAGCGGGCCTTCATCCTGGTCACTCATTACCAGCGCCTGCTCGATTACGTCAAACCCGACCACGTCCACGTGCTGGCGCACGGGCGCATCGTCAGGTCCGGAGACGCCGGGCTGGCGCACGAACTCGAACAGAAGGGCTACGGCTGGATCGAAACGGCTGCGGCGGGAGCCTGATATGAGCGAGCCGTCCCACCGCCTCTACGTCGAGGCCTACCGCGAACCGGCCGCCAACGAGCCCGCTTGGCTGAGCCGGCTCCGCCAGCAGGCTCTGGCCCGCTTCGAAACGTCCGGCTTTCCCTCCCCGCGCGACGAGGAATGGCGCTACACCAACGTCGCGCCGATCGAACGCAAGCTGTTCGCCGCGGCGAGCGGCCCCGCCGACGTCGCCGCTGCCGCAGCCCTGATCGAAAGCTGCCGTATCGCGGATGCGTGGTCGCTGGTGTTCGTCGACGGCCTGTTCGCGCCCGAACTGTCGGAGCGCAACGGCCTGCCCGCTGGCGTGACGCTGGAAAGCCTGGCCTCGCTGCTCGAAACTGATGGCGATGGGCTGGAAGACTGGCTGGGCCATATCGGCAATCCGGACAATCACGGCTTCCTCGACTTCAACACCGCCTTCTTCACCGACGGCGCCGTGCTGCGCGTGGACGAGGGTGTCGTGCTGGAAAAGCCGGTCCATCTGTTCTTCGTCTCGACCCGCAGCGAGGGCCGGGCCACGCTGCGCAACCTGATCCGGATCGGCAGGCATGCCGAGGCGCGCGTCGTCGAAACCCACGTCGGCGCGGCGGAGACCGGCTATCTTGGCGCCGTGGTCAACCAGATCGAGATCGGGGACAACGGCGGCCTGAACCATTACAAGCTCCAGCTCGACGGCGGCAGGGCCTACCACTTCGGCGGCAGCTACGCCCGCGTCGCCCGCGACGGGCGGTTCGGCCATCACTTGTTGTCGCTGGGAGGGCTGCTGGTCCGCAACGAAACGCATGCCCGCCTCGCCCGCGCGGCCCAGACCGAGATGAACGGGTTGTTCCTGAGCGAGAATCGCCAGCACGTCGACAACCACGTCCGGGTGGACCACGACGAGCCGCACGGCAGCAGCCGCGTGACCTACCGCGGCATCCTCAAGGACCGCTCGCGCGGCGTGTTCCAGGGCCGGATCGTAGTGCACGCGGACGCCCAGAAGACCGACGCGGAAATGAACAACCGCAACCTGCTGCTGTCCGATGACGCCGAGATCGACACCAAGCCGCAGCTCGAGATCCATGCCGACGACGTGAAATGCGCCCACGGCGTCACGATCGGCCGGCTCGATCCGGACTCGGTGTTCTACCTGGAATCGCGCGGCATCGACGCAGCCGCGGCCCGCGAGATGCTGACCTTCGCCTTCGCGGTGGAAATCGTCGAACGGATGCGCCCCGGCCCGTTCCACGAGCTGCTGCGCGGCATGCTGCTGGCCCGTTTCCCGAACGCAAAGTGAGCCAAGGAGTCGCCATGAGCACCGCCCCCGCCGCCGTCCCGATTTTCGACGCCGCCCGGATCAGGAAGGACTTCCCGATTCTCGGACAGCAGGTTCACGGCAAGCCGCTGGTCTACCTGGACAACGCCGCCACCGCCCAGAAACCCAAGGCGGTGCTGGACTGCATCGCCAAGGTGTACACGGAGGACTACGCCAACGTCCACCGCGGCGTGCACACCCTGAGCCAGCGCGCCACGGAGTTGTTCGAGGGGGCACGCGAAAAGGTGCAGCGCCACCTCAACGCCCGCCACCCGCACGAGATCGTCTTCACCCGCGGTACCACCGAGGCGATCAACCTGGTCGCCCAGTCCTACGGACGGCCGCGCTTCAAGGCGGGGGACGAGATCCTCATCACGGCCATGGAGCACCATTCCAACATCGTGCCCTGGCAGATGCTGTGCGAACAGACCGGCGCGGTCCTGAAGGTCGTCCCCATCGACCGCACCGGCACCCTGGTGCTGGACCAGTTCGAGGCCCTGCTGTCGAACCGCACCCGCCTGCTGGCGGTGGCGCACATGTCGAACGCGCTGGGCACGATCAACCCGGTCGAAAAGCTGATCGAACAGGCCCATCGCCGCGGCGTGCCGGTCCTGGTCGACGGCGCCCAGGCGATTCCGCACATGGCGGTGGACGTGCAGGCGCTGGACTGCGATTTCTACGCCTTCTCCGGCCACAAGCTGTATGGCCCCGCCGGCATCGGAATCCTCTACGGCAAAGAGGAGCTGCTCAACGAGATGCCGCCCTACCAGGGCGGCGGCGACATGATCCGCCGCGTGACCTTCGAGAAGACCGAATACAACGCCCTGCCCTACAAGTTCGAAGCCGGCACGCCAAGCATCGTCGACGCCATCGCCCTGGGCGCGGCGATCGACTATGTGAACAGCATCGGCATCGAAACCATCGCCGGGCACGAACACCGGCTGCTGGCCTACGCCACCGAACAGGCGCTGCGAATCCCGGGCTTAGAGCTGTTCGGCCAAGCCGCCGACAAGGGCGCCATCCTGTCGTTCACCCTGCACCGCATCCACCCGCACGACATCGGCACGATTCTCGACCACCTCGGCATCGCCATCCGCGCCGGGCACCACTGCGCCATGCCGGTGATGGACTTTTTCGGCGTTCCCGCGACGGCGCGGGCGTCGTTCGGGCTTTACAACACTTTCGAAGAGGTAGACGCGTTGATCGCAGGCATCCACAAGGTCATCGAGGTGTTCGGCTGATGCTGGACCAGATTCGGGATCTCTACCAGGAGGTGGTGTTCGACCACAACCGCAATCCGCGCAACTTCCGGGTCATGGAAGACGCCAACCGCACCGTCGAGGGCTTCAACCCGCTGTGCGGCGACCGTATCACCCTGTACGTCAAGATCGACGGCGACGGCGTCATCCGGGACGTCAGTTTCCGGGGCTCGGGCTGCGCCATCTCCACCGCCTCGGCCTCGCTCATGACCGAGATCGTGCGGGGGATGCACGAAAGCGAGGCTCACGCGCTATTCCAAACCTTCCACCGCATCGCAACCGGCAAGGACGAAACCGTGAATCTGGAAGAACTGGGCAAGCTGGCCGTGCTCGCCGGCGTACGCGCCTATCCGGCACGGGTCAAATGCGCCACCCTGGCCTGGCACTCGCTGGAAGCCGCGCTGGAAAACAAGGAAACGACCGTCACCACGGAGTGAGGATTCGCCGCCGATGAACGACTGGACCGACGTGGCGCCGGTGGACTGCCTGCCCGAAGGCGGGCATGTCGTTGCCGATCTCGACGGCATTCCCGTCGCCGTATTCAACTTGGGCGGCGAGTTCTACGCCATCGAGGACGCCTGCACCCACGACGGCGCCGAGATCGCCAGCGGCCGGCTGGACGGCGCCGAAATCGTCTGCCCCCGGCATGGCGCCCGCTTCTGCCTCAAGACCGGCAAGGTCCTCTCGCCTCCCGCCTACGAAGACCTCACCTGCTTTCCCGTCCGGGTGGATGGGGGAATGATTCAGATAAGGAACGTCTGCTGGGACTGAGCGGACCGCAAACGCCATCGCCCGCAAGGCAATTGCCGTCAATCCCGAATACGGCGCGGCCGGACCGCGCCCTAACCCGAAGGTCACCAAGCTGTGGGTATATGACGCCAATTTCGACGACTATTATCTCAATCTGCTCGATGAGAACATCGATTTGTTCCCGCCCAAGGATTGGATCAGAATTGCCCTGGCCCTGAAGCTGGACGTTTATCACTGATTTTCCAGAACGGATGGCTTGATACCCTCTCTCCCGACGAAACGCCCGCCCGCGATGTCAGACGGGCGTTTTGTTTTCCTCTCACTCCCAATCCCGCTTTACCGGAACCGGCGAGCCGGCGCTGTCCGGGCGCATCGGCCGTTCAGCGGTGTACCTGCCCCATGCTAAACTGCGGCTTGAAGACTTCCCTGGCACGACCATGAGCGTAGCGCTGAGACTTTACGAACAACTGACCGAGGCGGGCGAGGATAAGACGCGCGCCAAACTGATCGCGGAAGCCTTCGAGCATCTGGAGGACCGCTATCCCCAGTTGAAGGACGTGGCGACCCAGGGACAGGTGCGCGAAACCGAATTGCGACTGCAGAAGGAGATCAAGGAGGTCGAAGCTAGATTGCGGACGGAAATCGAGTCGATCCGGCTTGATATGAAGGAGATTGACGCCAGGCTGCAAAAAGAGATCAAGGAGGTGGAGGCGACTCTCCGGCTGGAGATCGAAAAGACCCGGCTGGAAATCCGCGAGGTGGAGGTACGATTGACACAAGCCATCCATCGCCAGACGCTCTGGGTGGTCGGCTCGGTCGGCGCGGTGGTGGGATTGATCCGGCTGCTGGAATGGTACCTCACCCATATGCCGAACCCCTAGGGTACCGCCCCCCCCATTGGCAGTCGGACGCGGCATACCAGACTCTCACGCACCCGAATATCGATTACGACAGCTTTATCAAAAGCAGCGCGCCGTTCCGGAAGGGATGCCGGAATCCAGGGCCAAGGAAGGTGGCGTCGGTTCACATCCCTGCGCCTGGATTCCGCCAATCCCTGGCGGAATGACGAGGCGGTATTTCAACATCGGGATTCGCCAGTTTGCATACGTTTTTATGGAACGCTCTACTGGTCCTTTGACCGGGAAAAGCTCAGGCCTCCGCCGTTGCGCCCGAGATCCAGGAAGAGGCGGCCGCCGGTCTGATGATAATGCGACGCCGCCTCCAGCGACTGAATGAAATGCTCGGCTACCGGCCCCGGCCGGCAGCGCCCGGCATCGGACCGGGTGACTGCGATCACGATCCGGTCGCCGTGGGTTTCATAGATGCCCTCGCCTTTGAGGCATTCGGCCGAAAACCTGAGCCAGCCGTTGGCGAGCAGTTGCAGGGTGTATTTTTCCGGTTTGGACACCAGATGTATCTTGCCATGCTGATCCCAGGATTCCCACCGCCACAGCGGAACCCCGGGCACCGGAGAGAACTCCCGGCGGTCGCTGGGAGGAGGCTCCGGCCGTTTCGGCACGACCGGCTTAGCCGGCTTTGCGGATGAGGGCCCAGGCGCGGGCTGTGCCGGCGGTTTGCCGGCACAGCCCGCAAAGCACACCAAAATCAAGGAAATGACCGGCCACCAGCCGAACCGATCCGCCGGAATACGGAAACGCCGCGCCGCCATCTTCCCTATCAACCACCCGTGACGTTCATGTGACGCAGGATTACCGGCCGGGCGGCCAGATCGAAATCGTGGCGTTCCGGCTTCCGGCTCATGGCCTCCGCGATCGCCGTTTTCAGGCGCTCCGTGTCGCCGGGATGGGCCCGCACGACCCGCTTGAGGTCCACGGAATGCTCGTTGCCCAGGCAGAGCAGCAGCCGCCCTTCCGCTGTGAGCCGCACCCGGTTGCAACTGCCGCAGAAATTGTGCGAATGGGGGGAGATGAAACCCACCCGGGTATCGGTGCCGGCGACCCGGAAATAGCGCGACGGCCCGCCGGTGGTTTCCGGGGTCGGCAGCAGGCTGAAGCGCGCCTCCAGATCGTTCCGGATCGCGTCGCTCGAATAATAGCCTTCCAGGCGGTCGTGGCCGTCGACCCATCCCAGCGGCATCTCCTCGATGAAGCTGATGTCGACGCCCTTGTCCACGGCGAAGCCGACCAGATCGGCCACCTCGTCGTGATTGCGGTTCTTCAGGATCACTGCATTGAGCTTGAGCCGCTCGAAACCGGCCGTCACCGCGGCGTCGATCCCGCGCAATACCGCGGCGAGATCGCCCACCCGCGTCAGCGCCCGGAACCGCTCGGGCCGGAGCGAATCCAGGCTGATGTTGATGCGGCGCACCCCGCAGGCCTCGAGCTCGGCGGCGGTCCCCTCAAGCCGCATGCCATTGGTGGTCACCACCAGTTCGCGCAGCCCCTCGAGCCGTCCGAGCCCCCGCAGCAGATCCACGGCGCCCTTGCGCACCAGCGGTTCACCGCCGGTGATGCGAATCTTTTCCACCCCCAGCCCCACGAACGCGGCGGCGATGGTGTGAATTTCCTCCAGCGTGAGAATCTGCGCGCGCGGCAGGAAATCCATCTCCTCGCTCATGCAGTACACGCAGCGCAGATCGCAGCGGTCGGTGATGGAGATGCGCAGATAGCTGACGCGGCGGCCGAAACGGTCGGTCAGACCGGGGACTGGCGCGGAAGTGCTGGCCATGGGAACGAGCGAGACTGTCATGCCGCGTATTTTCCCATCGTTGACCGCGCCGTGAAAGCTCCGGTAACGGACCGATGCCCGCGAAGGGAGGATTCGCGTTCCCGCGGACGCACTTTCAGCCGCCGGCCTCCGCCTCGGGTCGGTCCGGCGCCGGCCAGTCGAGATGGAAGAAACGGCCGCGCGGCCGGTCGGTGCGTTCGTAGGTATGGGCGCCGAAATAGTCGCGCTGGGCCTGCAGCAGGTTGGCGGGCAGGCTGGCGCTGCGGTAACCGTCGAAATACGCCAAGGCCGAGCCGAAAGCCGGGACCGGCAGCCCGTTTTGGACGGCGAGCGCCACGATTTCGCGCCAGTGGTCCTGGCCCCGATGGAGGGCGTTGCGGAAATAGGGGTCGAGCATCAGGTTCGACAGCGCGGCATCCAGAGTGTACGCGTCGGTGATCTTTTGCAGGAAACGGGCGCGGATGATGCAGCCGCCCCGCCAGATGCGGGCGATGGTCGCAAAGTCCAGTTGCCAGCCGTAGGTCTTCTGGGCTTCGGCCATGAGCTGGAAACCTTGGGCATAGGCGCAGATCTTGGCGCAGTACAGGGCATCCCGGACCGCCTCGACCAGGTGCGCGGTATCGGCCTCTCGCCGGACCTCCGGACCCTGCAGAATCGCGCTTGCGGCCACCCGCTCCTCCTTGAGGGCGGAAAGCGCCCGGGCGAACACCGCCTCGGCGATGGCGTTGGCCGGTATGCCCTGCTCCAGCGCGCTGGCCGCGGTCCATTGCCCGGTGCCTTTCTGCCCCGCCGCATCCAGGACCTTGTCGACCAGGAAACCGTCGCCGGAAGGGTCCTTTTGCTGCAGGATGTCGCTGGTGATTTCGATGAGATAGCTCGAAAGCTCGCCCTGGTTCCAATCCCGGAAAATGGACGCGATGGCGCCGGCTTCCAGGCCGCCCAGATGCTTCAGCAGCCAGTAGCTTTCCGAGATCAGCTGCATGTCGATGTATTCGATGCCGTTGTGCACCATCTTGACGTAGTGGCCGGCGCCGTTCGGGCCGATCAGGGCCGTGCAAGGCTCGCCACCGGCAACGGGGCGGCCGGGCTCCGCCCCCTCCAGCGGCTGCCCGGTGGCCGGATCGACCTTGGCGGCGATCGCCCGCCATACCGGCTCCAGCAAACGCCAGCTTTCCGCGCTTCCGCCCGGCATCAAGGAGGGCCCGAAGCGGGCGCCGATTTCTCCGCCGGAGACGCCGGAACCGATGAAGCGGAACCCGGCGGCGTCCAGTTCCCGCTCCCGCCGGATCGTGTCCAGCCAGTGGGCGTTGCCACCGTCGACGACGAGGTCGCCCGGATCCAGCAGCGGCAGGAGCTGCCCGATCACGGCGTCGGTTCCCGCGCCGGCTTTCACCAGGAGAACGATGCGCCGCGGCCTTTGAATGGCCTGCACGAACTCCGCCAATCCGGCGCAGGGAAGAATGCGTGCCCGGGACGGCTCGGCGCGTTCGCAGTGGGCCATGAATTCCCGGGTACGCTCGTAGTTGCGGTTGTAAACCGCGATCGTATAACCATGATCGGCGATGTTGAGCGCCAGATTCTGGCCCATCACGGCCAGGCCGATGAGTCCGACGTCGGCATTCCCATTCTTCATCACGACAAGCTCCAAAAGACAAGGTTCGAAAATCACCTTAGAACGCTTTGCGCGGCGAGTAAAGGCGGGAACCTTTCGACCCTGCGTCCGGTCTGAAAAAGTCGTCGATACATGGACTACTATAGGGTGTCGCGACTTTCTCAATATGGACGCCCCGATGAAGATGCGCTCCCTGTCACTGGCCATTGCCATTGCAAGCTCCTCCTCCGCCCACGCCGACCAGGCCGAACCGGCGCAGTATCGGCCCGCTGTTCCGCTGAGCGCGGCAAGCGTCTCGGCGAGCGGCTTCCTCGGCGGCGACCAGCCTTTCGAGCTGGAACTGCCCGCGGTGGTGGCAGACCTCACTCCGGAAAACCCCGGCGAGTTTAAGACCGGCACGGTGTACTCACTGCCCATCCCCGTCACGCCGTCGGTGTTGCGCTGGGAAGCGGTCCCAGGCGGCTACGCGGCCCGTATCCGGGTGTCGTCCGCCAATGCGGTGCGGCTCCGGCTGCACCTGGTTTTCGGTAGTACCCTGCCGCCCCTCGAATTGCGCCTCCAGGGCAACGAGGACGCGACCCTGCCGGCGCCGATCGACAATTCGGCGATTCACGGCAATGCGCTTTGGCTGCCCCTCACTCTGGGAAACAGAGCCGATCTCGAGATCTTCGTGGGCGGTACCACATCGCCGGAGGCGCTCGATTTGAGGCTCGACAAGATCAACCTCATCCTGGTGGATGCCAGCAACCCGGCCACTTCTGGCTTCTCCGCCCAAAGTGTGGGATACGCCGAACATCGGCAATACGACCTCGCCTGCTGGTCGAACGATCCGGCGTATCCTGCGCTGCAGATCGCGGCAGCCGCCACCGCCAATATCAATTACTTAAGAAAGGGCGCTTCTTACCTCTGCAGCGGCACCCTGCTGAATGACAAGGGTGGCACCAACACGCCCTGGTTCGCCACGGCCAACCACTGCCTGCCGGACCAGACCATCGCCGATACGGCATCCTTCGAATGGTTCTGGCAGGCGACCGACTGCAACGCCTACTACACCGATTCGCGCTACAGTCAGACATTTGGCGGGGCGCAACTGCTCTGGACCGACTTCCATCGCGAGCCATCATTTCTAAGACTCAGAAATCCCCCGCCGGCCAATGTCTATTTTTCCGGGTGGAACACGGCCATCAAGGTCGGCGATGCCGTGTGGGGTGTACATCATCCGCGCGGAGACCACACCATGGTCAGCAAGGGGAAGGTCACTGCCCTCAAGGAGACGATCACCGCCAGCGGCGGGACCCATTTGCTGGACCAAGTGCGATACGTCCACGGCGGCACCGAAGGCGGCAGCAGCGGTTCCGGCCTGTTCGCCGTCTCCGGCGGCACCGCCTATTGGAAGGGCTCGCTCTTCGGCGGCTCAGCGGAGGACTACCAGGACAGCGATTACAGCCATTTCGCCGGCTATTACGAGCAGATCAAGCCCTGGCTCACGTCCTGCGCACCGCCCTGGGGAGGCAGCATTCCGGGCGGCCAGAGCGTCACCGCATACCAGAGAGAAACCGCCAGCAAGTGCGCTTCCGTGTCCGAAGTTCGGACCTGCACCGACGGCAATCTCAGCGGAAGTTACACTTACGAAACTTGCACCCACGTCCCGGGCGCAGCCTGTACCCTCCCCTGGGGCGGCACCCTGGAAGACGGCCAGAGCGTCACCGCCTATCAGATCGACAGCGCCGTGAACTGCGCATCGGTCGCCGAGGTCCGCGCGTGCCTGGAAGGCACCCTCAGTGGCAGCTTCGGCTATCAGACTTGCACGAGCTCCGTTGACTCGGCCTCCATGACCGTCGTCCATCCCGCCGGCGGCGAAACCTTCGCGGCGGGACAAACCGTGCCGATCCAATGGCGACTGACCGGCTACGGCTCCAAGGCGAAAGTGAACGTCGCCTTGTCCAAGAACGGCGGGGCGAAATGGAGCGCCTTGAAGTCCGGCGCCCGGAATACCGGCAGTTGGAACTGGAAGGTCAGGAAGGGCCAGGCGACGTCCCGGGCGCTCATCCGGGTCTGCCTGCCCAAGACGAAGAAAACCCCGGCCATTTGCGACATCAGTGACGCGGTCTTCACGGTCCAGAAGTGATGCCGGGCCGCCTCGAACGGATTTCCCCAATGTTTCAGGTCTTGAAAGCCCACCGCCTTGACCCCCACAATTCCCGAGTATCCCTCCGAGCCGTCCGTGTCTTTGGCAAGGAACGCGTGAGATGAGCAGCAAACCCGGACTATTTCCGAACACCACAGCATTTTCCGAAGACAACGCCGGTTTCGTCGAAGCGCTGTACGAACAGTTCCTGCGCGATCCGGAAGCCGTGGCGCCGGACTGGCGCGAGAAATTCCGCGCCTTTCGCGAAGGCAAGACGGCCGAACCGGCCGTTCCCCTCCGAACCGGGGACGCCGACCGCGCCGTGCGCAAACAGGCGGCAGTGGACCGGCTGATCGACCAATACCGCACGCACGGCCATCTGTCGGCGGACAACAACCCGCTCAAGCCGGCTTCGCCTTCGCGCGACCTGGACCCGGCCCGCTACGGGCTCGACGCCAGGGACATGGAAGCCGCCTTCTACCTGGATGTTCTGCACAGCGACGAGAAACTGCCGCTGAGAGACATCCTGGACACCCTGCGGGCGACCTACTGCCGGCATGTGGGCGTCGAGTACATGCACATCATGGACTCCGAGATCAGGGAGTGGCTCCGGC
Source organism: Methylococcus sp. ANG (assembly GCF_040730495.1). Classification (NCBI taxonomy): domain Bacteria; kingdom Pseudomonadati; phylum Pseudomonadota; class Gammaproteobacteria; order Methylococcales; family Methylococcaceae; genus Methylococcus; species Methylococcus sp. ANG. The sequence continues at coordinate 1,472,451 of NZ_CP160399.1, forward strand.
AGAAACTCGAAGGGTCGCGCGCCCAAGGCCGTTTCGGCCCGGATCAAAGGCGGGAGCTGCTGCGCCTGCTCACCGCCGCCGAGGGCATCGAAAAATACCTGCACCGCAAATACGTGGGGCAGAAGCGGTTCTCGCTGGAAGGCGCGGAAAGCCTGATTCCCCTGCTCGACGAACTGATCCAGCGCTGCGGCGCCAAGGGCACGCGGGAAGTCGTGCTCGGCATGGCGCACCGCGGCCGCCTCAACGTCCTGGTCAACATCCTCGGCAAGAAACCCGAACTGCTGTTCCGCGAATTCGAGGGCACCGAGAGCCGGGACGGCGGGTCCGGCGACGTCAAGTATCACCTGGGGTTCTCCTCCGACGTGGAGAGTCCCGGCGGTCCGGTCCATCTGACCCTGGCGTTCAACCCCTCGCACCTGGAAATCATCGACCCCGTGGTCGAGGGGTCGGTGCGGGCGCGCCAGGATCGGCTTACGGGCGATGCCGAGGCCGCCGTGGTTCCCGTGCTCATTCATGGCGACGCCGCCTTCGCCGGCCAGGGCGTGGTCATGGAAACCCTCAACATGGCGGAAACCCGGGCGTATACCACCGGCGGCACGATACACATCGTCATCAACAACCAGATCGGCTTCACCACCAGCAATCCCTTCGACGCACGCTCCACCCTGTACTGCACCGACGTCGCCAACATGGTCCAGGCGCCGGTGTTCCACGTGAACGGCGACGATCCGGAAGCGGTGCTGTACATCACCCGGCTGGCCGTCGACTACCGCATGAAATTCCGCCGCGACGTGGTGATCGACCTGCTTTGCTACCGCCGCCACGGCCACAACGAGGCGGACGAGCCGGCCGTCACCCAGCCGTTGATGTACCGCTTCATCCGCCGGCATCCGCCGGTCAGAGCCTTGTACGCCGAACGGCTGATCGCGGAAGGCATCGTCTCCCCGAACGACCCCGCGCGCATGGACCACGACTACCAGGAGGCTCTTGCCAGAGGCGAATCGGTGTCCAGACCGCTGCTGGGCGACTCCGCCGGCTACGTCAAGACCCGGTGGGACCGCTACCGCGGCGCGGACTGGACGACGCCGGCGGAGACCGGCCTGCCGATGGCGGACCTCGCCGCCATGGCGGAACGGATGACGGCGCTGCCCGCCGGCTTCGAAGCGCACGCCAGGGTCGAAGCGATCCATACGGCGCGCCGGCGCATGGCGGCGGGAGAACTTCCCGCGGACTGGGGCTTCGCCGAGACCCTCGCTTACGCCTCCCTGCTATGGCACGGCCACAACATCCGGCTGACGGGCCAGGACGTCGGGCGCGGCACTTTCTTCCATCGCCATGCCATCGTCCACGACCAGCGGACCGGAGAGGTCTGCGCCCCGCTCCAGCACCTGAAAGCCGGCCAGGGCAGGTTCGACATCTACGATTCGCTGCTGTCCGAGGAGGGCGTGCTGGGCTTTGAATACGGCTACAGCAGCTCGGAACCCGAAACCCTGGTGATCTGGGAAGCCCAGTTCGGCGACTTCGCCAACAACGCCCAGGTGGTGATCGACCAGTTCATCTCCTCCGGCGAAACCAAGTGGGGACGCCTGAGCGGGTTGACCCTGCTGCTGCCGCACGGCTACGAGGGACAAGGCCCCGAGCATTCGTCCGCCCGTCTGGAGCGCTATCTCCAGCTCTGCGCCGGCGACAACATCCAGGTCTGCGTGCCGACCACGCCGGCTCAGATTTTCCATCTCGTGCGGCGCCAGTTGCTGCGTCCGTACCGCAGGCCGCTGATCGTGCTGACGCCCAAGAGCCTCCTGCGCCACAAGCTGGCCACCTCCTGCCTCGCCGAGTTCGCCCAAGGAGGCTTTCGCTGCCTGATCGACGAAACCGACCCGCATGAACCGGCCCGGATCACCCGCCTGGTGCTGTGCGCGGGCAAGGTCTATTACGATCTGCTGGAAACCCGGCGGCGGGATAAGCTGAATCATGTCGCCCTGGTCCGCATCGAGCAGCTCTATCCGTTCCCGCGGGAGGATTTTCTGGCGATGCTGGAGCGCTATCCCAACCTGCAGGAACTGATCTGGTGCCAGGAAGAACCGGAAAACCAGGGCGCCTGGCACCAGATCAAGCACCGCTTCCCCGGCATTCCGGGCCGTTCCTTCAATATCGGCTATGCCGGTCCGCCGATGTCCGCCTCGCCGGCGGTCGGCCACTTCCGCCAGCATATCGAACAGCAGAAAATGCTGGTGGAACGTGCCCTCGTTCTTCCCGTCAATCCCACCGCCACTACGGAAATTGCCCATGCGCATCGAGATCAGCGTACCTCCTCTGCCTGAGTCGGTCAGCGACGCGACGCTGCTGGACTGGCACAAGAAGATCGGCGAGGCGGTCGGCAAAGGCGAAAACCTGGTCGACCTCGAAACCGACAAGGTCGTGCTGGAAGTTCCGGCGCCCGAGGACGGGGTGGTGGCGGAACTGCGCGGCGGCAAGGGCGACATCGTGGTCAGCGGACAGCCGATCGCCGTGATCGACACGGCGATTCGGCCCGCCGCGCCAGCAGTCGCCGTGGCGGCGGAAAAACCGGCGCCGGTGCTGAGCCCGGCGGTGCGCCGCCTGGTCGCCGAACACGCCCTCGATCCGGCGCTGATCCCGGCCAGCGGACGCGAGGGACGGCTGACCAAGCATGACGTGCTGGACTTCCTGGAAACCAGACCCGCCGCGGAGACGGCAAGCCTTCCCCCCCAGAGCCGGGCCGAACGCCGGGTACCCATGAGCCGGCTGCGGGCCAGGATCGCCGAGCGCATGCTGGAAGCCCAGCACCGGACGGCAACCCTGACCACCTTCAACGAGGTGAATCTGCAGAAGGTGTTCGACATCCGCAACGCGCACAAGACCCGATTCGAGCAGCAGCACGGCACCAAGCTCGGCTTCATGTCGTTCTTCGTCAAGGCCTCGGTGGAGGCGCTGCGCCGATTCCCCATCGCCAACGCCTCGCTCGAAGGCGAGGAGATCGTCTACCACGACTATTACGACATCGGCATCGCCGTCTCCACGGACCGCGGGCTGGTCGTGCCGATCCTGCGCGATGCCGACAAGGCCGGTTTCGCCGAGATCGAGAAAGCAATCGCCGAATTCGGCCAGAAGGCCCGCAGCGGCAAGCTGAGCCTCGACGAGCTCAGTGGCGGTACCTTCACCATCACCAACGGCGGCATCTTCGGCTCCATGCTGTCGACGCCGATCCTCAACCCGCCGCAGAGCGCCATCCTCGGCATGCACGCCATCAAGGAACGGCCGGTGGTGGAGGACGGCCAGATCGTGATCCGGCCCATGATCTATCTGGCGCTGTCCTACGACCACCGCCTCATCGACGGCCGTGACGCCGTATCTTTCCTTTTCACCATCAAGGAATTGCTCGAAGATCCGGTCCGGCTGATGCTCGAGGTCTGAACCGCCAGCCGGTCAGACGGTTTTTTTGAGCGCCTCCAGTAATTCCGCCTGGGCATCGCAGTGGCGGACGTCGGGCAGCCGCTCGTAGCTTCCGTCCGAACGCAGTTGCCAGGCCTGGCAATCGTCTTTCAGATAAAGCTCGAGATCGTTGCGTATCCGCTCGGCCAGCTTCTTGTTCTCGATCGGGAAGCAGGTTTCCACCCGGCGGAACATGTTGCGCGCCATGAAATCCGCGCTGGCCGCGTAAATCTCGGGCTCCCCGCCGTTCTCGAAGCAGTAGACACGGCTGTGTTCGAGGAACCGTCCGACGATGGAACGCACCTCGACGTTATCCGAGACGCCGGGAATGCCGGGCCTCAAGCAGCAGATGCCGCGCACGATCAGCCTGACCGGCACCCCGGCGCACGATGCGCGGTAAAGCGCGCGAATCAGCTTGGGCTCGACCAGGGAATTGATCTTGATGACGATCCGCGCCGGCCTTCCCTCCTTCGCATGCTCGATTTCCCGCTCGATCTTGCGGATCAGCGTCTTGTGGAGGGTGAACGGCGACTGCAGCAGCTTGTGCAGCTTGCCCATCTTGCCCAGGCTGGTGAGCTGGACGAAAACCCGCTGCACGTCCTCGCCCAGCGCCTTGTCGGAAGTCATCAGGCCGTAGTCGGTGTACACGCGGGCGGTGCGGGGATGGTAGTTGCCGGTGCCCAGGTGGGTGTAGTACCGCAGCGTCCGCCCCTCCCGGCGCAGGATCAGCAGGATCTTGGCGTGGGTCTTGTAGCCGACGATGCCGTAGACCACCTGCACCCCGGCTTCCTGCAGGCGGGTGGCGAGTGAAATGTTGGCACGCTCGTCGAACCGTGCCAGGAGCTCCACCACGACGGTCACTTCCTTGCCGGCCCGCGCGGCGCGCGCCAGCGCATCGACGATGGGCGAATCCGGTCCGGTGCGGTAGAGCGTCTGCTTGATGGCGACCACCTGCGGATCGTCGGCGGCCTGGCGGATCAGGTCGATGACCGGGATGAAAGACTCGTAGGGATGGTGCAGCAGAATGTCCTGCCGGCGCAGGACCTCGAAGAAGTCCTGGTGCCCCGTGAGCTGCGCCGGCCAGCCCGGCGTGAAGGGCGGATATTTGAGGTCCGGCCGGTCGACCAGGTCGTAGATTTCGCGGGTCCGGCTCAGGTTGACCGGACCGTCCACCCGGTATAGGCGGTCTTCGCCGAGGCCGAACTGGCTCAACAGAAACTCGATCACCGCGTCCGGGCAGTTGTCGGCCACTTCCAACCGCACCTCGTCGCCGTAGTTGCGGCTCGCCAGTTCGCCTTCGACCGCCTGCAGCAGATCGTCGATTTCCTCCTCGTCCAGGAACAGGTCGCTGTTGCGGGTCACCCGGAACTGGTAGCACCCTTTCACCTTCATGCCGTGAAAGAGGTCGTCGACGAAGGCGTGGATGATGGACGAGAGGAACACGAAGTCGTGCAGCCTCCCGCCGGTAACGCTCTTCGGCAACTGGATGATGCGCGGCAGCGCCCGCGGCGCCTGCAGGATGGCGAGATGGATGTTGCGGCCGAAGGCATCCCTCCCGGCGAGGGAGATGATGAAGTTGAGGGCCTTGTTGAGCGGGCGCGGAAACGGATGGGTCGGATCCAGCCCGATCGGGCTGAGTATCGGCGCCAGTTCTTCCTCGAAATACCGCCGCAGCCATTTGTGCTGGGCATCGGTCCAGTCGGAACGGCGGATGAAGCGGATGCCCTCGGCTTCCAGCGCAGGCAGCAGCTCCTGATTGAGCACGCGGTACTGCTCGGCGACCAGTTCGTGGACGCGTTCGCTGATGGCGGAAAGGACTTCCTGCGGCGTCATGCTGTCCGGCTCGGTCTGCGCCGCGCCGAGTTCGGATTTTTGCAGCAGCCCGGCGACCCTGATTTCGAAGAACTCGTCCATGTTGGAACAGGCGATGCTCAGGAAATTGAGCCGCTCCAGCAGCGGCGTCCGGGCATCCTTGGCCTGGTCCAACACCCGGCGGTTGAACTCCAGCAGGCTGAGTTCACGGTTCAGGAAGCACCGCGAATCGTCCAGGCCTACGTCCTCCGAAGCAGCCTCCGCCGCTTCGGCCGTACCGGCGGAGGCTGCCGCTTCCTCGCGCCCTTTTTCCATGTCGCCGACCATGAACTTGGCCGCTCTGACCATGCGCTGGGCTTTCTGACGGTTCAGGCCGGGAATCTTGGTGAGCCGGCCGACGTCGGCATCGGCGAGCTCCTCGACCGAAAAAATCCCGTGCTCGGCCAGCATGATACGCGTCGACTTGCTGATGCCCTTGACTTTGCTGATGACCAAACTTCCTCCCTCCTTCTTCTTTCTCTCGCCTTCCACGGTCTCCATCAATCGAACAGTTTCAGATACTCCTCATAGCCGGCCTCCGCCAGTTCCTCCTTGGGAATGAAGCGCAATGCGCCGGAATTGATGCAATAGCGCTTGCCGGTCGGCGCCGGGCCGTCGTCGAAAACGTGCCCCAAATGGGAATCGGCATGCCTGCTGCGCACTTCGGTCCGGACCATCGAGTGGGACCGGTCGGTCGACGTGACGACGTGATCGGGCTCCAGCGGCCGGGTGAAGCTCGGCCATCCCGTCCCCGAATCGAATTTGTCGCGCGAGCTGAACAGCGGTTCACCCGACACGACGTCCACATAGATGCCTTCCCGGTGGTTGTCCCAGTACGGATTGTCGAACGGCCGTTCGGTGCCGTTTTCCCTGCAGATCGCATACTGTTCCTCGCTCAGCCGGCCTTTGATCTCTTCCTCCGTCGGCTTCCTGAAGCTTTTCCAGTCCCAGCCCATACCCGTATCCCCGTCGAAATCTCTCAAAAAAATCAATTATTAAACATTGGCGCTCCCGCTTCCATACGCTACAATCCGCGCCCTTCACAGGTGTCGGCCGGCGGGAAACGCCGGTCGGTGAAACGGGAAGCCGGTGCGGATACCTTATCCCAATCCGGCGCTGCCCCCGCAACGGTGATTGAGCCGGAACGTATCAAACGTTCCGAGGCGGATTCTTGACGCCACTGCGCGAATGCGCGGGAAGGCAGAAAACCGCCCGGCGGACACGCCTCTCATCAGCCCGGAGACCGGCCTGCGATGACATGAAGACCCCGCGGAGGGCGAGGGTCGCGCCCCGCTTTACCGCAAGCCCCTTCACCCGGGCGATGCGGCGCGGGCCGGCCTTTCGACCTCCGCGGAACCGTTAACGCCATGCGGGTGTGCATGGCCATCACATGCAGAGGTCCATCGTGAAATCCCGGCTTTTCCGCCTTTCCCTCTCGGCGCTCGGCGCCGCCCTTTCCTTCGACACATCGGCCATCGACAGCGATCCCGAGGAACTCGACACCGTGGTGGTTACGGCCACCCGCACCGAAACGCCGAGCCGGCAGGTCGGCAGCTCCGTCACCGTCCTGACCGCCGAGGACATCAAAGAGCGAGGCATCTATTCGGTCGACCAGATCCTGCGTATCGTTCCCGGCCTCGACGTGGCCCAGAGCGGCGGTCCCGGACGGGAGACCTCGGTGTTCCTGCGCGGCGCCAACTCCGGCCAGACCATCGTCCTGATCGACTGGACCGAAATGAACGATCCCTCCTCGGCCAACGCCGGGTTCGACTTCGCCAACCTGACCGTCGACAACATCGAGCGCATCGAAATCCTGCGTGGCGCGGCCAGTTCGGTATACGGATCGGAGGCCATCGGCGGGGTGATCAACATCATCACCAAGAAGGGCACCGGCAAACCGAGGCTGAAAGTCAGCGTCGACGGCGGCGGCTACGACACCTGGCGGGTCATGGGCGACATCGCCGGCGGCGATCCCGGCCTCAACTACAGCCTCACCGCCAGCCACCGCGAAGTCCGCGGCTTTTCCGCCGCCGACCAGCACTTCGGTGCCACCGAGCGCGACGGTTATCGCAATACCACCGTCAGCGCCCGCGTCGGCGGCAAGCCCGCCGACAACCTGGAACTGGGCTGGAGCCTGCGCTACGACGACGCCTTCACCAAGCTGGACAACTACGACTTCCTGCTCCGGCGCCCCGTCGACGACCCCAACTTCACCGGCAACACCAACGAGCTCTATACCCGCGGCTTCGGCACCCTCAAGCTGTTCGACAACCTGTGGGAGCAGACGGCCGGGATGGCCTACACCCGCGTGGACCGCCAGTACGACAACGCCGCCAACCCGGGCGATCCCTTCCCGTTCCGCGCGGCCTACCTGGGCGAAAAGATCAAGGGCAACTGGCTCAATACGCTGCGCCCGCACGAAACCAACACAATCTCGTTCGGCATCGATGACGAGGAGGACACCATGACCATCATGGAGCCCTCGCAGTTCGTCAAGAGCTACAACACGCTGGGATATTTTCTCGAAGACCAGATCAATCCCTTCGACTGGTGGTCCACCACGGCGAACGTGCGGCATGACCACAACAACTTCGTCGGCGGCAGGACGACCTGGCGGGTCAGCCAGGTCTGGACCGCTCCGCATATAGAAACCCGGTTGAAGGCCAACTACGGGACCGGCTTCAAGGTGCCCGCACTCGCCCAGCTCTACGATCCCCTGTACAACACGGGGAACCCTGACCTCCGGCCGGAAACCAGCGCCAACTGGGACGTCGGCATCGAACAGCCGTTCTGGGGAGCAGCGAGAGGCAATGCCGGCATCGTGTACTTCAACAACCGTTTCAACGACTTGATCCAGTTCGATCCCGTCGCGTTCCGCATGGAAAACATCAACAATGCCACAGCCGAGGGCCTGGAAACCTATGTCGAACTGAATCCGCTGAGCGGCCTGGACCTGCGGGCAACGTATACCTACATGGACAGCCGGGACAAGGATACCGGAAACCCTCTGTACCAGAGAGCCCGGGACAAAGGAGCATTCGACGCCAATTACCGTTTCGACAGCGGCGCCAACGTACACGCGAACATCGTGATGGTTGGCCAGCGGCTCAGCATCGGCAACCGCATGGTGCCCGGCTATGTCGTGCTCAACCTCGCGGGATCCTACGAAGTCAGCGACCGGCTGTCGCTGTGGACCCGGGTGGATAACGCGCTCAACAAATGGTACGAGGAAGTCTACGGTTACGGTGCCACTGGCGCCGCGGCTTACGGCGGCCTCACCCTGACCTATTAGCGGGACGCCCTATTTCACCACCCGCAGTGCCGGCCGCTTTTTCTGCGCCGGCTCCTGCGGTTCGGGTGGCGGCGGAGGTTCGCCGCCGGGCCCCTCTTCCTGGTCGAACACCATGCCCTGGCCATTTTCGCGGGCATACAGCGCCATGACGGCCGACACCGGGATGTAGACGCTGGTGGGCGCGCCGCTGAAACGGGCGCTGAACGTCACTTCGTGGTTGTTCATGTCCAGATGCTGCACGGCTTGCGGGCGGAGATTGAGCACGATGCGCCCTTCCTGCACGTATTGGCGCGGCACGTCCACCGAGGGCGCTTCGGCGTCGACGAGCAGATAAGGCGTGAAATCGTTGTCGATCAGCCACTCGTAAACAGCCCGTATGAGATAGGGCTTGAGAGGGATCATGCGTCTTCCGGGATCACGTGGGCCGGCGCGGCGAACTCCCGCTCCTCTTCGCTCAGGCTCGCCTGAAACGAATGGCGTTCGAACAGCCGGGCCGCATAAGCCTTGATCGGCTCGGCCTGGCGAGGCAGATCGATGCCCAGCATGGGCAGCCGCCACAGCAACGGTGCCAGCGAACAGTCGACCAGGCAGAATTCGTCACTCAGGAAATAGGGCTTGGCGGCGAATATGGGCGCCGCTGCGAGCAGGCTTTCCCGCAACTGCTTCCTGGCCTTCTGGCTTCTGCCCTCGGGCGCATTTTCGATTTCCTCGAGAAGACTGTACCAGTCCCGCTCGACCCGATGGACGAGCAAGCGCGCCCTGGCCCGCGAGACCGGGTCCATCGGATGCAGCGGGGGATGGGGAAAACGCTCGTCGAGGTACTCCATGATGATGCGGGAGTCGTAGAGCACCAAGTCCCGGTCGACGAGCGTCGGCATGGTGCCATAGGGATTCAGCTCGACCAGATCCTCGGGGGGATCGCCCATGTCGACATATTCGATGTCCGCGGAAATTCCTTTTTCATGCAGCACGATCCGCGTACGATGACTGTACGCGCAGGTCGGGGAACAAAACAGAGTCATCACGGATTTTCGGCTGGCCGCTGTTGCCACGTATCACACCTCTTTCATGTCGTGATCACGCCCGGAATCCCCTTCCTTATCATGTCCAGCCGCGAATCGGCGGGCCCATCCCCAGGGAAGCGGCGGAACTCTCGAGAAAGCCGCCCCTCGGGGGAAGCCCCCACCCTGGAAGGCCCCTGGGACGCTCGCCCAGTTGCAACGAACCCGTGCGTTGAGCCGGACGGATCGGGACCTTGGCGCACCGCAACCCATCCGGATTGTATCATGATCGTTTCAGGCGATGTCTTTCCAGTATTCCCGCTTGAGCCGGTAGAGAACGACCGCCAGAACGATCAGCACCGCGACCACATATTTGCCGATGCGCAGCCGGTCCAACTGTGCGGGTTCGGCGGCATAAACCAGGAAATTGACCAGATCGGCCACCATCTCGTCGAATTCCTCGGACGGCAACGCCCCCTGATTGACATGTTTCAAACCGACGATGGCTTCCACCCCGCCGCCTTTCTTGACCACCGGCCGCTGGGCGCCCTGCAGTGAGGCGAATACGTTCGGCATGGCGACCTGCCGAAAGAAAGCGTTGTCCACGCCAGTCGGCCGTGACGGGTCCAGGTAGAAGCCACGGAGATAGCTGTAGATCCAGTCGGGATGACGGGAGCGGGCGATCAGCGACAGATCGGGCGGAGCAACCCCGAACCAGCCCTCCGCATCAGCGGCACGCATTGCGCTGAGCATGCTGTCCTGCGGCTTCGCCTGGCCCCTCAGGAAATCACGCTCCAGCACACCGTCCTCGAGCTTCAGATCGTGCGCCATGCGCGAATAGCGCAGATGCTTGAGGGAATGGCAGCCCTGGCAGTAGTTCGCGTACGTCACGGCCCCTCGCCTGAGCGACTCCTTGTCGAAGACGTCGACGTCGACGTCCTCCAGCGGCATGACGCTTTCCACGGCAAACGCGCTGCCGGCCACCAAAGTCAGAAAAAGTCCGGCGATTCGTCTCATTTTTTGATTCCGCTAAATGCCCTGGCTTTCTCCAAGCAAGCGGCGATTTGCGCGCCAGCCCTTCTGTACCATTCGGAATTCTCCGCCGCGGCGATGCCCCGCCGCACCCCTTCCCAAACGATGCCCTCCCGCTTTTCCAGCGGAATCACCGCCTCGGTCAAGCGTTCCGGCAAGGGCTTGGTCCTGTCCTTCAGGCTGTACCAGGGCATCAGCAGGAAAAAGGCGAAGTAGTTGAGCGAGAAAAACCGGGCCAGGAACGTCGTGGTAGGCGTCACCGGCTTGGTGCCCAGGATGCCGAGTCCGATGAAACTCAGGACGAACAGGGTCAGGGCGGTCTTGTAATAGGCGCCCCGGTACCGGATCGAGCGGACCTGGCAACGGTCCAGCCACGGCAGCCCGAACAGCAACACGATCGATGCCCCCATGGCGATGACGCCGCCGAGCTTGTCCGGCACCGACCGCAGGATCGAATAGAACGGCGTGAAGTACCACACCGGCGCGATGTGCTCCGGCGTCTTCATCGGGTCGGCCGGCTCGAAGTTGGGATGCTCCAAGAAATAGCCTCCCATCTCCGGCGCGTAGAACACGACCAGGGCGAACAGGACCACGAACACCGCCATGGCATAAAGGTCCTTTACCGTGTAGTACGGATGGAGCGGAATGCCGTCCAGCGGAACGCCATCGGCATCCTTCTTCTCCTTGATCTCGATGCCGTCCGGGTTGCCCGATCCCGAAGTATGCAGCGCGGCCAGATGCAGCACCACCAGCATTACGATGGCCAGCGGAATCGCCACGACGTGCAGGGCGAAAAAGCGGGTCAGCGTGGCGTCGGCCACCACGTAGTCCCCCCGCACCCAGGTGGCGAGATCCTCGCCGATCACCGGTATGGCGCCGAACAGCGAAATGATCACCTGCGCGCCCCAGTAGGACATCTGTCCCCACGGAAGCAGATAGCCCATGAAGGCTTCGGCCATCAGCAGCAGGAAGATCACCATGCCGAACAGCCAGAGCAGTTCCCGGGGCTTCTTGAACGACCCGTAGAACAGCGCCCGGAACATGTGCAGATAGATCACGATGAAGAACGCCGAAGCCCCCGTCGAATGCATGTAGCGCAGCAGCCAGCCCCATTTGACGTCGCGCATGATGTATTCGATCGAATCGAAGGCGAGGCCGGCGTCCGGCTTGTAGTGCATCGCCAGGAAGATACCGGTGACGATCTGATTGACCAGCACGAACAAGGCGAGCGAGCCGAAGAAATAAAGCAGATTGAAATTCTTCGGCGCATAGTACTGAGTCAGGTGATCGCGGACGAACGCGCTCACCGGGAGGCGCTGGTCCACCCAGTCCATCACGGCTTTCATTCTCTCGTTGGGCATCAGGCCTCCTCCTCGCCGGCGACCCCGACCAGGATCCGGGTGTCGCTCAGATATTTGTAGGGTGGGATGTCCAGATTCTTGGGCGCCGGTACCCCTTTGAACACGCGGCCGGCAAGATCGAAGCGGGAACCGTGGCAAGGGCAGAAAAAGCCGCCGGGCCAGTCGGGCCCGAGATCGGCCGGAGCCACTTCCGGACGGAACGTCGGGGCACAGCCCAGATGGGTGCAGACGCCGACAGCCACGAAAATCTCGGGCTTGAGCGCACGCACGGGATTTGCCGCCGCCTTCGGCTGTTCCGATTCCTTGGACAAGGGATCGCGCAGAACGTCTTCGCCAAGCGTTGCCAGACGGTCGAGTTCCTGCTGCGTCCGGCGTAGAATCCACACCGGCTTGCCGCGCCAGAGCACACGGATGAGCTGGCCCGGTTCTAGCTTGCCGATATCGACGTCGACCGGGGCGCCGGCGGCCTGAGCCTTGGCGCTGGGCTGCATGGAGCCCACGAACGGGACGGCGACCATGCCGGCGCTGACGGCACCGATCATGGTTGCGGCTTGTGTCAGGAACCGGCGCTTCTCTGAATCGACGCCTTCTGTCATGGTGAAAATTCTCCAGCGGTGGACGGGAGCGTTCTTACCCCCCTTTGGAAACAATCCATTTCGAAACCCTCCTTATTGTTTGGCCGCCGATTGTGTTGCATAGTGGACAATTCGGTCAAGCCAGACTGTTTAATTGTAACACGCACGGGGCTCCCAGCCTCCGGGGCCGATCCACGGCCAGGTCGGTGCGGGGTCCGTTGCCGAAACACCGGCGGACCGGAAAAAAAAAAACGGCGCCGCGCGCTCAGCGGTGCCTGATCCGATATTCGGCCGAACGGGCATGCGCTCCCAGCCCCTCGCCCCACGCCAGCAGCGAAGCGGTGCGCCCCAGCGAATCGGCGCCGTCCGCCGAACAGTAGATCAGGCTGGAACGCTTCTGAAAATCGTAGACGCCCAGCGGGGACGAGAAGCGCGCGGTACCCGAGGTCGGCAGGACGTGGTTGGGGCCGGCGCAGTAATCGCCTAGCGCTTCCGCGGTGTAACGCCCCATGAAGATGGCTCCGGCATTGCGGATCGAGCGTACCAGGATTTCCGGGCTCTCCACCGAAAGCTCCAGATGCTCCGGCGCGATACGGTTGGCGACCGCCGCCGCCTGCTCCAGATCGTCGACCAGGATCATGCCGCCGCGCCGCTCCAGCGAGGTGCGGATGACCCCGGCCCGCTCCATGTCGGGCAGCAGCCGCTCGATGCTCGCTTGTACCGCCTCCAGATGCGCCGCGTCCGGGCTGATCAGGATCGCCTGGGCGTCCTCGTCGTGCTCGGCCTGCGAAAACAGATCCATGGCGATCCAGTCCGGATCGGTCCGTCCGTCCGAAATCACCAGGATCTCCGAAGGGCCCGCGACCATGTCGATTCCCACCTGGCCGAACACCAGCTTCTTGGCGGTCGCCACATAGATGTTGCCGGGACCGACGATCTTGTCGACCCTGGGCACCGTCTCCGTCCCGTAGGCCAGGGCGGCGACCGCCTGCGCACCGCCGATGCGGAAAACCCGGTCCACGCCGGAAATGTAGGCGGCCGCCAGCACCAGGGCGTTCAACTCTCCCCGCGGCGCGGGCACGACCATGACGAGTTCCGGCACCCCGGCCACCTTGGCCGGAACCGCATTCATCAGCACCGAGGAAGGATACGCGGCCTTGCCGCCGGGGACGTACAGGCCGACCCGGTCGAGCGGCGTGATCTGCTGGCCCAGCAGAGTGCCGTCGGCTTCACGGTAGTCCCAGGACTCGAGCTTTTGCCGCTCGGCATAGGCCCGGATGCGCTCCGCCGCCTCCCGCAGGGCCTTGGCCTGTTCGGCGGGCAGCGCCTGCCAGGCCGCTTCCAGCGCATCGCGCGGCAGCTCGAGCGCCCCGGCGTCGTCCACGACGAAATTGTCGAAACGCGCCGTAAGCTCCACCAGGGCCGCATCGCCTTCGCGGCGGATGCGGCCGATGATCTCGATCACGCGCTGATGGATCTCGGCGTCCTCGCTCTCGCTCCAGGCCAGCAGCCGGTCCAGTTGCGATGCGAAATCCGCATCCGCGGTATCCAGCCGTTTGATTCTCACTTCTGTCATAAACTTACCCCTCCCGAGCGGCCCGTTCCGAAACGATCCGCGCCAGATGGCCTACGAGTTCCGTGATGGCTCCGTGCTTCATCTTCATGGCCGCCTTGTTCACCACCAGGCGGCTGCTGATGTCCATGATCAGTTCCAACGGCTCCAGGCCGTTCGCACGCAAGGTGTTGCCGGTGTCGACCAGGTCGACGATGCAATCGGCCAGTCCCACCAGCGGCGCCAGCTCCATCGAGCCGTACAGCTTGATGACCTCGGCCTGCACGCCCCGCCGGGCGAAAAAGCGCTTGGCGGTGTTCACATACTTGGTGGCAACCCGCAGGCGGCGGCTGGCAGCCGGCATCTCCCGCGGCCCCGCCGTCATCAGCCGGCAGCGCGCTATCCCCAAATCCAGCGGCTCGTAGAGCCCCTCGCCTTCATATTCCACCAGCACGTCCTTGCCGGCGATGCCGAGATCGGCCGCGCCGTATTCGACGTAGGTGGGCACGTCCGCCGCCCGGATGATGACCAGTTGCACGTCGTCCCGGCTGGTGGGAAGGATCAGCTTGCGGCTCTTCTCCGGGTCCACCGTTGGCACGATGCCGGCCGCGGCCAGGAGCGGCAGGGCTTCTTCGTAAATGCGGCCCTTGGAAACGGCGATGGTCAGCATGGCGTCTAGTTCGGCACCCGGCGGATCTCGGCGCCGAGCTGGGCCAGCTTTTCCTCGATGCACTCGTAGCCGCGGTCGATATGGTAGATGCGGTCGACCTTGGTCTGCCCTTCGGCCACCAGGCCCGCCAGCACCAGGCTGGCCGATGCGCGCAGATCGGTCGCCATGACCGGTGCGCCGGTCAGGCGGGACACGCCCTTGACGATGGCGGTGTTGGACTCCAGCTTGATGTCGGCCCCCATGCGCTGCATTTCCTGGACGTGCATGAAGCGGTTTTCGAATACCGTCTCGGTGATGACGCCCACACCCTCGGCAACGCTGTTCATCGCGGTGAACTGGGCCTGCATGTCGGTGGGAAACGCCGGGTAGGGCGCTGTGTGCAGCGACACCGCCTGCGGCCTCCGCCCTTTCATGTCCAGTTCGATCCAGTCCTCGCCCAAGGCGATTTCCGCGCCGGCCTCCTCCAGCTTGGCGAGGACCGCGTCCAGCAGGTCGGGGCGGGTTCCCTTGAGCTTGACGCGGCCGCCGGTCATCGCGGTGGCGACCAGGTAGGTCCCCGTTTCGATGCGGTCCGGCAGGATGCGGTAGTTCAACCCCTCGCCGTTCAGCGAATCGACCCCCTCGATCTGCAGGACGTCCGTCCCTGCCCCGCTCACCTTGCCGCCCATGGCATTGATGAAATTGGCGAGATCGACCACCTCCGGCTCCCTCGCCGCGTTCTCGATGATGGTCACGCCGTCGGCGAGCGCCGCCGCCATCATCAGGTTCTCGGTACCCGTCACTGTCACTTGGTCCAGCACCAGCCGGCAGCCTTTCAAGCGTTTGGCCTCGGCGTAGATGTAGCCGTTGCGGACGCTGATGTCGGCCCCCATGGCTGCCAGCCCTTCCAGGTGGAGATTGACCGGCCGGGTGCCGATGGCGCAGCCGCCCGGCAGCGACACCTCCGCCCGGCCGAAACGGGCCAGCAGCGGCCCCAGCACCAGAATCGAAGCCCGCATCGTACGGACCAGTTCGTATGGCGCGAAAAAATTCTGGATCGTACTCGGATCGACCTCGATGTTCAGCTTTTCGTCGACCAGAAGGTTCAAACCCATGCGGCCGAGCAGCTCCATGGTGGTCGTGATGTCGTGGAGATGGGGCACATTGCCCACGGTCACGGGGCCATCCGACAGCAGGGTTGCCGCGAGAACCGGCAGGGCGGCATTCTTGGCGCCCGATATCCGCAGTTCGCCGGAAAGCGGCCGCCCGCCTCCGATGAGAAGTTTATCCATGTAGTTCTGTATCCATAGTTTGAGATGCCGATCCGGAACAAGGCGCCAGCAAAACACCGGTTCCGGACACGCGAACCAGATTCTCGACCTGGGCCGGCATGTTTTCCAGGCGCAGCGACGCTCCGCTCTTCCGCGCCAGCCTCACCCATTCGATCAGCAGGGCGATGCCGGCACTGTCGGCGCGCGCCACCTTGCGCAAATCGATCGCCACGCTCGTCTGCCCGCGAAACAGCCCGAGGGTCCGCTTGAGCGCCGCCGGAGCGGTCGCATAAGTGAGTTCGCCGCTCACCGAGTACCGCCCTTGGGCCTCCTCCTGCAAGGCGAAAACGCGTTTCGGGCCCGCGGGCGGACGCATGGCTATTTCCCTTTGCCCGATTTGTCCTCGGACTTGCCCTCGCCTTCCGCCTTGTTGAACAGGAAACGGCTGATGACCTCCTCCAGGACGAGAGCCGACTGGGTCAACTCGATCTGCCCGCCTTCGCCCAGATAGTCGTCGCTCCCGCCCGGCGTGAGGCCGACGTACTGTTCTCCCAGGAGGCCCGCGGTCAGGATGCTGGCGCTGGTATCGCTGGGGAGGGTGTCGTATTGCCGGTCGATGCGCATTTCCACCACCGCTTCGTACGAACCCTTGTCGAATGAGACCGCCGTCACCCGTCCGATCCTGACCCCCCCCATCGACACGGCCGCGCGAGGCCGGAGGCTGCCGACGTTCTCGAACCGCGCGATGATCCTATAGCCTTCCGCGCCAGTCTCGAACTCGCTGAGATTGCTCACCTTCATGGCGAGCAGGAACAGCGATGCCAGCCCCAGGGCGACGAATATCCCCACCCAGATTTCGATCGTTTTCGAATGCACGCCTCAATCCTTTCCAAACATCAGGGCTGTGAGCACGAAGTCGCAGCCCAGCACTGCGAACGCCGAATAGACCACCGACCGCGTCGTCGCCCGGCTGACGCCTTCCGAGGTCGGCACGGCATCATAGCCCTCGAATACCGCGATCCAGGTGACGACCGCGCCGAACACCAGGCTCTTGATGACGCCATTGACGATGTCCTCGTCGAAATCGATCTTGGCCTGCATCTGCGACCGGAACGCGCCTTCGTCCACGCCCAAGAGGCCAACGCCGACGAAATAGCCGCCGAGCACGCCGATGATGCTGAACAGCGCCGCCAGCAGCGGCATCGACACCACGCCGGCGAAATAGCGCGGGGCGATGATCCGTTTCACCGGATCGACGGCCATCATTTCCATGCCGGAAAGCTGCTCGGTCGCCTTCATGAGGCCGATCTCCGCCGTCAGGGCGGAGCCGGCCCGACCCGCGAACAGGAGCGCCGTCACGACGGGCCCGAGCTCGCGCACCAGCGATGCGGCCACCATCACGCCCAGGCTCTCTTCCGCGCCGAAATCCGAGAGGACGTAGTAGCCCTGCAGGCCGAGCACCATGCCGACGAACAGCCCCGAGATCATGATCAGAAGGATGCTCAGCACGCCGACCGAATACATCTGAACGATGAGCAGGTGCAGCCGCGCGACCAGCCCTGGCAATCCCGTCAGCACATGCAGGATGAACAGATGGGCCCGCCCCAGCTTGCGGACGCTGACCAGCGCAGACTGGCCGAGAAGCTGGAACGGCTTCAACACGGTATTCATCGGCTCGCCACGAAACCCAGCAGATCGCTCGCGTAATCCTTGGAAGGATAATGGAAATGGACCGGGCCGTCCGGCAGCCCGTCCATGAACTGCCGGATCCAGGGCGAATCCGACTGTGCCACTTCCGCCGGCGTGCCCCGCCCGACCACTTTGCCGCCGGAGATCAGGTAAACGTAATCCGCGATGGAGGCGGTCTCCTGCACGTCGTGCGACACCACGATGCTGGTCAGGCCCAGGCCGTGGTTGAGATCGTGGATCAGCTGCACCAGCACCCCCATGGAAATGGGGTCCTGGCCGGTGAACGGCTCGTCGTACATGATCATCATGGGGTCGAGCACGATGGCCCGCGCCAGCGCGACGCGCCTGGCCATGCCGCCCGACAGTTGGGCCGGCATCAGGTCGCGGGCGCCGCGCAAGCCCACGGCCTCGAGCTTCATCAGCACCAGGGTGCGGATCATGGACTCCGGCAGACGGGTGTGCTCGCGCAAGGGAAAGGCGACGTTCTCGTAGACCGAAAGATCGGTCAACAGCGCCCCGCTCTGGAACAGCATGCCCATGCGCTTGCGCAGGGCATAAAGCTCATCCAGCCCGAGCCGGTGGACGTCGATCCCATCCACCCGGACGGTGCCGCCGTCGGGGCGGAGCTGGCCGCCGATGAGCTTGAGCAGCGTGGTCTTGCCGGTGCCGCTGGGTCCCATGATCGCGGTGATCTTGCCGCGGGGAATGTCGAGATCGATCTTGTCGAAGATCTTGCGACCACTGCGGGAAAAGCTCAGGCCGCGGATGGAAACGAGCGCCGGGGTGTCCGAAGGCTGGAAGGTCATTGGGCCGCTACGCGCGTCGTATCGTCTGTTCGGAACGCAAAAAAGGCGTGTATTGTCGGGACTGGGGCGGATTCAGTCAACTCGAACCGCTCCCGCGCCGCCGAAAAACCTTTTCCAATCAAGCCCATCAGGAGGGTTGAACCTCGACGGCCTCCAGCGCGACGCCGCACTCCTCCCTGACCCGCTTGATCAGGTTGCGGGCATAGCCGTTGAACGGCTTGACCCGCACGGCCGCGGCGAGCTGCTGGCCGGTGGGCGAAAACTTGCGGTAACCGACGGCGCCCGGATTTTCCGCCTCCGTGGCGGCGATTTCATAAACCCGGTCGAAATAGTTCACCCGAAGACCGCGCGAACTTCCGCTCAAAACCCCGGGCTCCGGCGCCAGCAGCCCGATGCCGATGAAATGCTGGGTCAGGTCGTTGCCGCGCACGTAGCTCCACATCTCCTGCCGCGTCAGGGACTCGTCGAACAGGAACCGCCAGCCGGATTCGAAGGCGAAAACGAAGGCGCAGTATTCCGAAAAGCCGGCCAGTTCCCATTCGTCCATCTGGCTGAGGGCGACCAGCGAGCGGCGCGAATAGAATCCGGGCGCGGACGTTTCTTTCGCGAGCACGCGAGCCCAGAACGCCTGGGCTTCCGCCTCCCCGACGTCCTGCGCCAGCCGGAAAAACAGATCCATCCAATCCGGGCGCAGCGGCAGCTCCGATTCGGTTTCGGTCGGCCCGGCGAGCGCCAGCTCCAGGATGCGCTCGATGTTGCGCTGGCGCTTCGCTTCCCGATGGGCGGTGCGCGCCAGAGCACGGGAACCGGGCGACTCGACGGATTCCGGGTCACCGGACACACGGAATTCCTCTTCCCCCAGGACCGCACCTGCCGCGGCAAGCAGTCTTTCCGTCGCCGAGCCGGTCATGCGGCGGGCCCGATGAGGTTCACACCGCCCATGTACGGCACCAGGACCTCCGGCACCCGGATCCGCCCCGCCTCGTCCTGGCAGTTCTCCAGGACGGCCACCAGGGTGCGCCCCACGGCGAGTCCCGAACCGTTGAGCGTATGGAGCAGCTCCGGTTTGCCCGTTTCCGGATTGCGCCAGCGCGCCTGCAACCGGCGCGCCTGGAAGTCGCGGAAATTGCTGCAGGACGAGATTTCCCGGTAGGCTTGCTGGCCCGGCAGCCAGACCTCCAGGTCATAGGTCTTGGCCGAGGAAAAGCCGGTGTCTCCCGCGCACAGCAAAACGCGCCGGTACGGCAGGCCGAGCCGCTCCAGGACGACTTCGGCATGACGGGTCAGCGCCTCGTGGGCCTCGCCCGAGTCTTCCGGACGGACGATCTGGACCAGTTCCACCTTCTCGAACTGGTGCTGCCGGATCAGCCCCCGCACATCGCGGCCATAGGACCCGGCTTCGCTGCGGAAACACGGCGTATGGCAGACGTATTTCAGCGGCAGGCGTTCGGCCTCCAAGATCTCGTCACGCACCAGATTGGTCACCGGAACCTCGGCGGTCGGAATCAGATAGAACGCCGGATCGTGCTCCACCTTGAACAGGTCTTCCTCGAACTTCGGAAGCTGGCCGGTGCCGCGCAGGCTGTCGGCGTTGACCAGGAACGGCACGTAGGTTTCGACGTAGCCATGCTCGCCGGCATGGGTATCGAGCATGAACTGAGTCAGGGCGCGCTGCAGCCGCGCCAGGGGTCCGGTCAGGACCACGAAGCGCGAACCGGTCAGTTTGGCGGCCGCTTCGAAATCCGCGCAGCCCAGGCCGATGGCGAGATCGACGTGGTCCTGGGGTTCGAAGCCGAATTGCGGCGGCTCGCCCCAGCGCCGGATCTCGACGTTGTCCGCCTCGCTGCGGCCTTCGGGCACGTCGGCATCCAGGATGTTGGGCACGCCGAGCAGCAATGTCTCCATGCGCTCCTGGATCGACGACAGTTCGGCCTCCTTTTCCTTCAGTTGATCCCCCAGCCCCTGCACGGCCGCCAGCAACGGTTCGATGTCCTCGCCCCGCGCCTTGGCCTGGCCGATGGACTTGGAACGGCTGTTGCGTTCGTTCTGCAGGTTCTGGGTTTCCACCTGCACGGCCTTGCGGCGCTCTTCGAGGGCGCTGAAAGCCTCGACGTCCAGGGAAAATCCGCGGCGGCCGAGCTGCTGCGCGGTCTGCTCCAGTTGGGTACGGACTAAGCGTGGGTCCAACATGTATCGCTCATTCTCCTTCGTTGGGATTCGTGGCGCCATGGACCTTGGCCGGCCAGGTCACCACATGACGCAATTGGTATTTTTCGACGACGTCGGCGAGCGCCGCCTCGACCCGCTCCGGCGTATCGAAAAATTCGACGACCAGCGGCAGGTCCAGCGACAAGTCCACCAGGCTCGCGGTACGCAGCTTCCCGTCGGAACCGATGCCGGCCGTGCCCTGAAACACCGTGAGGCCGGCTATTTCATGCGTGACCTGCAAGTGCTTCACCAGCTCGCGCATGACATGCTCGCCCTCCCGAAGATATATCCGGACGAAAGTCACTTCTCCGCTCATCCCGTTCCCCTTGCCAATGCCAGCCCCAGGCTGAGAAATACCACGGCGGCGAACGCCGACAGAGTGAAGGCGCCCCACAGCTCGACCGGCCCCCGCAACTCGGTGCCCGTCAGGACCAGGGCGGCCAGCGTGCCCATGACGACGAGACCGGTCAGGGCCACCAGCACCAGCGATTCGAGCTGCGGACCGAATCCGGCCCGCGCGAACGCATGGGCCGCGGCGAAACCGGCCAGGAAGGCCGCCGCGCAAGCCGCCCCGAATACCCGCAGCCCCGGCCCACCGGCAAGCGCGGCGATCTCTCCGACGGCCAGCCGGCGTGCCAGCACCGTGCCGACCCAGACCGCCGCGAGGCACAGAACGACGCTCAGCAGCACGTTGAGCGCAGCCTTGAGCAGGCTTCCCTCCTCGAACAGCGCCAGCGTTTCGAGGGAGAACGTCGAAAACGTCGTGTAGGCGCCGAGGAAGCCGACCAGCACGGCGGCCCGGTATTCCGCCGCCAGGGCGAAACGCTGGACCATCAGTACCGCCAGAAATCCCAT
Organism: Methylococcus sp. ANG; assembly: GCF_040730495.1. NCBI lineage: Bacteria > Pseudomonadati > Pseudomonadota > Gammaproteobacteria > Methylococcales > Methylococcaceae > Methylococcus > Methylococcus sp. ANG. Next base: position 1,494,043 of record NZ_CP160399.1, read on the forward strand.
GAGAAACGAGCCGCTGACATTGATGAACAGGGTTCCATGCGGAAAATCCCGTCCCAGCCAGCCATACAGGCCGTTGGAAATCCAGAAGCGCGCCAGCGCCCCGGCGGCTCCACCCAGGGCGATCGCGACCAGAGACAGATTCATGGCGCTTTCCCGCGCAGAGCCGCCATGGCATCGGACGAGGGATTCGCCACCACGCCGGCCTCGGTGACGATGGCGTCGATCAGCGCCGCCGGCGTCACGTCGAACACCGGATTCCAGGCGTCGATCACGCTGTCGCCGCCGAGAAAGGCCGGATGCAGCAATTCACGCGGATCGCGCTCCTCCACCACGATGTCCTGACCGGTGGCCGTCGCCCAGTCCACCGTCGAGGTCGGCGCCACCATCATCAGCTTCACCCCGTGATGTCTGGCCAGCACCGCCAGCGAATAGGTGCCGATCTTGTTCGCGACATCGCCGTTGGCGGCGATCCGGTCGGCGCCGACGACCACCCATTGCACGGCGCCCGATTTCATCAGCCAGGCGGCGGCGGAATCGGCCAGCAGGGTCGCCGGGATCCGGTCCTGATCGAGTTCCCAGACCGTGAGCCTCGCGCCCTGGGACCAGGGCCGGGTTTCGGTGGCATAGACCCTTTCCAGCGCGCCACGGCGCCAAGTGCTGCGGATCACCCCCAGCGCGGTGCCGTATCCGCCCGTCGCCAGCGCGCCGGTGTTGCAATGCGTCAGCACCCCTTTACATCCGGCCAGAATATCGGCGCCGAGCTCGCCCATCGCCAGGTTGGCGGCGAGATCGTCTTCGTGAATCCTGCGTGCCACGGCCAGGAGCGCCGGTGCTGGATCGCCTTCGATACCGGCGATCGCCTCGCGCATGCGGTCCAGCGCCCAGAACAGGTTCACGGCGGTCGGCCGGGACCGCGCCAACGCGGTGAAGTCGTCCCCGATCGCCCGTTTCCAGCCCAAAGGATCGCGGGCGTAGGCGGCGCGCGCGCCGAGGACCACGCCATACGCCGCGGCGATGCCAATGGCCGGAGCCCCGCGGACCCGCATGCAGGCGATCGCTTCCGCGACGCCCTCCGCAGTGTCGAAAGTCTGGTAAACCATATCGGCCGGCAACAGGCGCTGGTCGAGCACCTCCAGGCCGCGGTCCGACCATTTCAGGGCCTGGACGGCGGAAACTGCGGAAAATGAATGTCCTGACACGGTAAGGAAGCCCTGGAGCGGTTCTACGGCTGCCGGCGAGCGGCACAAAGAGCGGATTTTACGGGCTGACGGCACGATTGGCCATGGACGCCGACGGACGGTTCAAGGTGCCGCCTGTGTCCTTTGCCTCAGCACTTCGTACAGGACTATGCCGGTCGCCACCGAAAGATTGAGGCTCTCCACCCCGCCCAGCATCGGTATCCGCAAAAGGAAGTCGCAGCGCTCGCGGGTCAGGCGCCGCAGCCCTGCCCCTTCGGCGCCCATCACGATCACCAGCGGGAGGCGGAGATCCAGCTCGTACAGCGTCTTTTCCGCCTCGCCCGCCGCCCCGGCCACCCAGTAGCCGCGCTGCTTGAATTGATCCAGGCTGCGGGCGAGGTTCGTCACCCGGTAGAGCGGTACGGTCTCCGCGGCCCCCGAGGCGACCTTCGCCGCCGTGGGCGTCAGCCCGACCGACTGGTCCTTGGTGACCACCAGCCCCTTCACACCCGCGGCGTCGCAGGTGCGCAGGCAAGCCCCGAGATTGTGGGGGTCCTGCACATGGTCGAGCACGAGATAGAGCGGATGCCCGTCGGCGGCATCCAGTGCATCGAGCAGATCGGCCTCGCCTCTTTCCTGCGGCAAATCCAGCTCCAGCAGAATGCCCTGGTGCTTGCGCGGATCGGCCAGGCGGTCGAGCTGTTTTCGGTCCGCACGGACGATCTCCACCCCCAGATCGTCCAGCCGCGAGGCCACGGCCTGGAGGCGGTTCTGCACGCGATGATCGTCCAGCCAGGCCTTGATTATCTTGTCGGGCGAGTACTCCAGAGCCGCCTCGGCGGCGTGAATGCCCCAGACCCGGCGCGCATCGCTCATTTCTTGCTCCGCTTCCGGCTGCGCTTTCTGCGCTTCTGTTGCGGCTCAGGGGCCTCGGCCGTCTTCTTGACCAGATCGAGGTCGATCTTGCGTTCGTCGAGATCGACCCGCGCGACTTTTACCCGCACGGTATCGCCCAGCCGATAGCGCACGCCGCTGCGCTCGCCGGTGAGGCGATGGCCGATGGGATCATAGTGGAAGAAATCCTTGTCGAGATTGGAGATGTGCACCAGCCCCTCGACGAAGATTTCGCGCAGTTCCGCGAAGAAGCCGAACGAGGTGACGGCCGAGATGACGGCGTCGAATTCTTCGCCCAGCTTGTCCAGCATGAATTCGCACTTGAGCCAGCTCACCACGTCGCGGGTGGCCTCGTCCGCACGGCGCTCGCAGGTTGAGCAATGTTCGCCGGCCAGCACCAGATCGTTGTGGGAATAGTCGAATTCGCTGGGCTTGGCTTTGCTCAATGCGTGCTTGATGGCACGGTGTATCAGGAGGTCGGGGTAGCGCCGGATCGGCGAAGTGAAATGGGTATAGGCATCGGAAGCCAGGCCGAAATGCCCTTTCTTGTCAGGGCTGTAGACGGCCTGTGCCAGCGACCGCAGAAGCACGGTCTGTACCAGGTGCTCGTCCGGCCGGCCATGGATGGCTTCGATCAGCTCGGCGTAGTGTCTGGGCTCCGGTTCGTCGCCGCCGCCCAGGCTCAGGCCGACCTCGCCCAGGAAGGTGCGCAGATCGGTGAGGCGCTCCGCGGTGGGGCCCTCATGGATGCGCAGCAGGTGCGGCACCTTGGTCTTTGCGAGGAAGCGGGCCGTCGCCATGTTGGCGGCGATCATGCACTCCTCGATGAGGCGGTGGGCATCGTTCCGGACGACCGGCACGATGGTATCGATCTTGCGCCCGGCGCCGAACACGATCCTGGACTCCTGGGTCTCGAAGTCGATGGCGCCGCGCTCGTCGCGCGCCCGCCGCAGAAGCCGATAGACCGAATAGAGGTTTTCCAGGTGCGGCACCAGCGGCTGGTAGTGCCGCCGGAGCGCCTTGTCGCCGTCGACCAGCATGCGCGCGACTTGAGTGTAGGTCAGACGGGCGTGGGATCGCATCACGGCCTCGTAGAACTTGGCACGGCCGACATTGCCTTCCTCGTCGAGGACCATCTCGCAGACCATGCACAAGCGGTCTTCCTCAGGATTGAGGGAACACAGCCCGTTGGACAGCACCTCCGGCAGCATTGGGATCACCCGCTCGGGGAAATACACCGAGGTCCCGCGGGTGTGGGCCTCCTGGTCCAGGACCGTGCCCGGCTTGACGTAATGCGAAACGTCGGCGATCGCGACGTACAGCTTCCAGCCCTTGGGGGTGCGGCGGCAATACACGGCGTCGTCGAAATCGCGCGCGTCTTCGCCGTCGATGGTCACCAGCGGGAGATCCCGCAGATCGGTCCGGCCGGCCTTGGCCTCTTCCGGCACCTCCGGGGCCAGACCGGCGATCATGGCTTCGACCTCTTCCGGCCACTGGTTCGGCAGGTCGTAATTGCGTATCGCAACCTCGATCTCCATGCCGGGCGCCATGTGGTCGCCCAGGATCTCCACGATCCGGCCGATGGGTTCGCGCCGTGCGGTCGGCTGCTCGACGATCTCGACCACGACGATCTGGCCGTGCACGGCACCGGCGAGGGCATTTTCCGGCACCAGGATTTCGAGGGGGATGCGTTTGTTGTCCGGAACGACGTAGGCGATGTCGTTCTCGATGTAGAGCCGGCCGACGGTGCTGCGGGTATTGCGCTCCAGAATCTGGACCAGCGCGGCTTCCCGCCGCCCCCGGCGGTCGATGCCGCGCACGCTGACGACCACCCGGTCGTCGTGGATGAGGGCGCGCATGTCCTTCGGCGAGATGAACAGGTCGGCGCTGCCGTCGTCGGGATGGAGAAAACCGAATCCATCAGGATGGCCGATGACCCGGCCGGCGATCAGATCCTTGGCATTGACCACGCAGAAGCGGTCGCGGCGGTTGCGCAGCAGTTGCCCGTCGCGCTCCATGGCATTGAGCCGGCGCCGCAGCGACTCACGGTCGTCCGCGTCGTCCACGCCGAGCGCATCGGCGACCTCCTCGAGGTTGGCCGGCGCGCCGATGTCCTGCAGCACCTTGAGAATCAGTTCCCTGCTGGGGATCGGGCGTTCGTACTTCTTCGCCTCCCTTTCCGCGTACGGATCCTTATGGCGGAATTCCCGCTCCCTGCTGACGGCATCGGCCGAAGACGTGTTCAAATCGCTTTCCTGATCCTTGATGCTCAATGTGTTCTCTCGAGTGCTTCGTTATTGACAGTGATGGTGGAGCTGGCTATCATACCAGCTCTCGCAAGGCTTTCGGGCCTCATCATCTTGCCGAGGTGGTGAAATTGGTAGACACGCATGTTTCAGGTACATGTGAGGCGACTCGTGGAGGTTCAAGTCCTCTCCTCGGCACCAAAGCTTCCCGCACGCTCGATTCGAGCGCCCCGTCCAAGTTTAAGAAAACCCCGATTTTTTTCTGATGGCGGCCGCGCCGGGTTTGGCGCATCATGCTATTTTTCCCGTATGCGGGCCTCCTCGCCGGAGGAAACCCGCGTCCCCGGACCTTTTAGCCCGCCGCGAAGGGATTCTGTATCACGATCGTGTCCTGCCGGTCGGGTCCTGTCGAGATGATGTCGACATTGACGCCGATGGTCTCTTCCAAGCGCTTGATGTATGCGCGCGCATTGGCCGACAGATCGTCCAGGGTACGGATACCCGCGGTTGACTCCTCCCAGCCCGGCATTTCTTCGATGATCGGCTCGCAGCGGGCGTAATTGTCCGCACCGATCGGTACGGTGTCGATTTCCTGTCCATCGTAGCGATAGCCGATGCAAATTCCGATCTTGGGCAGGCCGTCGAGTACGTCCAGCTTGGTCAGGCAGATGCCGCTCAGGCCGTTCAGTTTGGCCGATCGGCGCATGAGTACGGCATCGAACCAGCCACAGCGCCGGCGGCGCCCGGTCGTCGCGCCGAATTCGGCGCCCTTCTGGGTCAAAATCTCCCCCGTGGCATCGAGCAATTCGGTCGGAAACGGCCCGTTGCCCACCCGGGTGGCGTAGGCCTTGGTGATTCCCAGGACGTAGTCGAAATTCAGAAGGCCTACGCCGGTGCCGCAGGAAGCGCCGCCCGCCGTGGTATTGGACGAGGTGACGTAGGGATAGGTGCCGTGGTCGATGTCCAGCATCGCGCCTTGGGCGCCCTCGAACAGAACGTTCTCGCCCGCGGCCCGATAGCGGTGCAGGATGCCCGCCACGTCCCCCAGCATGGGGCAGATTTTCGCTCCGAGATCCAGCAGGTTGTCCAAGGTTTCCTGGAAATCCACGCCCTGCGCACCGTAATAGCGGGTCAGTATGAAATTGTGGTAGTCGAGCAGTTCGCGCAGGCGTTCGGGCAAGCCCACCGTATCGCGGAGATCGCCCGCCCGCAGCCCCCGCCGCGCCACCTTGTCTTCGTAGGCAGGCCCGATGCCGCGCCCGGTCGTGCCAATGGCCTTGCCGCCCCGCGCAGCCTCCCGGGCGTTATCCAGGGCGACATGCACCGGCAGGATCAAAGCGCAGGCCTCGCTGATGATCAGCCGGTCGCGGATCGACAGTCCCACGCTCTCCAGCACCCCGATCTCCTGCATCAAGGCTTCCGGTGAAAGTACGACGCCGTTTCCGATGAGACAGGTGACGCTGTCCCGGAGAATGCCCGAGGGGATGAGGTGGAGCACCGTCTTGCGGCCGTCGATGACCAGGGTGTGCCCCGCATTATGGCCCCCTTGGAAACGGACGACGGCGTTAGCGTGTTCGGTCAGGAGATCGACCAGCTTGCCCTTACCCTCGTCCCCCCACTGGGTTCCGATGACGACTATGTTTTTTGCCATTGAATGATGATTCCGTTGCTGTGTCGTTTAGCCTTTGCCGCCTGCGGGACGGCACGGCCGGAAACTGGTGTCACGCGTCCTTGGCCGCAACAGGACAAACACGCCAGCGCTCGCCGTCGAACCGCAGCTCGCTACGGAAACCGTGCTCCGCGGCATCGCCTTGCTGGCCGGGAAGAGCCTCCACGACGGTACGCCCAGAGTCGCGCAGTTCGCGGATGGCCGCGGTCAATGCGGGCTCAGCGGCGGCCGGGGCGAATATGGCCGCTCCGCTGCCGGAAAAAGACTCGCCGAGCCCGGACAATCTGAGAACGACCTTGAGATCGGCACTGAATCCCGTCGCCGGGCGCGCCCGCCCGAATACTTTCCCTATGTCGTCATACCGTCCGCCGCGAGCAATCTCCCTCCCATAGCCCGGCACGAAAGCGGAAAAAACCACACCGGTCTGATAGCGGTACCCCCGCAGCTCGGCCAGATCGAAATTGACGGGAACCTCGGAGCAGCAGCTGCCGAGCCGCTCCGCCAGCATGGCCAGCTCCTCCAGGGCTAGATGCACTGCGGCGTCGGCTTCGGACAGGTATTCCCGGGCCCGCTCGATGACACCGTGCCGGCCGTTGAGGTCGACCAGATCCGTAAACATGCGCGCCGTTTGCGGAGCCATTCCCATGCCCGCGACGGCCGCGGTGAGTTCGGGGCGCGCCTTCTGCTGCAGCAAGGTAAACAGCTCGCCTTCCTGCTCCCCCGTCAGACCGGCCTGGCGCGCCAAACCGCGGAATATGCCGACATGTCCCAAATCCAGATGGACCTGCCCGACGCCGGCCGTCGCCAGAACTTCCAGCATCAGGCGAATGATTTCGAGATCGCTCGCTCCCCCGCCATGACCATAAAGCTCCGCGCCGAACTGGATGGGGCTGCGCGATTTTTCCAGGCGATCGGCCTGGGTATGCAGCACGGAGCCCAGATAGCAAAACCGGCCCGGCATGTCGCCGACATGGGTGCGGGCATCGATCCGGGCGACCTGGGGCGTCATGTCGGCGCGGATGCCGAGGAGGCGGCCACTGGCCTGATCGATCAGCTTGAAAGTCTGGATGTCCAGGTCATGGCCGGCCCCTGTCAGCAGCGAATCGATGAATTCGATCAGGGGCGGCATCACCAGCCGGTAGCCCCAGGCGGCAAAGCGGTCGAGCACCCTTCGCCGAAGCAGTTCCAGCCGCTCGGCTTCCTCGGGCAAGAGTTCTTCGATGCCTTCCGGCAGCAGCCAGCGGTCATCGGCTGGATAGGAAAAAGGGAACATAAGGAATCGTGTGGATTGGGCCGCGACCAGCCGGCCCTCCCCGGAACACCGTTGGGCGAAAGACGTTGGTATCGAATTATAGCGGAGGAATCGTCCGGTGTGCCCCTCGGTGATGGGCACACCGCAGCGTCACTTGCCGGTGGATTTCTTGAAATACCTGAAGAACTCGGAATCAGGCTCGAGCACCAGGGTGTCGTCTTCGCGGATCGCACTGCGGTAAGCCGACAGGCTGCGATAGAGGCTGAAGAACTCCTTGTTCTTGCCATAGGCCTGGGCGTATATATCCGCCGCGGTTGCCTCTCCCTCGCCGCGCTTGAGCTCCGCATCCCGGTAGGCGTCGGCCAGAATCACCTCACGCTGACGGTCGGCATCCGCGCGAATGCGCTCCGCCGCCTCGGCGCCACGCGAGCGGAAATCGCGAGCCACCCGGGCCCGCTCGGCCTCCATCCGCCGATATACCGAGGAACTGACCTCGCTCGGAAGATCGATGCGCATGACGCGGACGTCCAATATCTGGATGCCAAGCTGTTCCGCCACGGGGCTCGCGGCGCCGCTCAGCACGTCGCGGATCTGCGAGCGTTCGGACGATACCAGTTCGCGGATCGTGCGCTTGCTGAATTCGCTGCGCATTGCGTCCTTGATGATCTGATCCAGGCGGATGTTCGCCTGAACCACGTCGCCCGCCACCGTCGTGTAATATTTGGCAACGTCCTTGACCCGCCACTTGACGAAGGAATCGACGATGACGTTCTTCTTCTCGGAGGTCAGGAAGCGCTCCGGCTTGGACTCGAGGGTCAGAATCCGCCCGTCGAACTTCTTGACGTTGTTGATGAACGGCACCTGGAAATAAATCCCTGGCGTATAGTCCGATTGCACGATTTCGCCCAGCCGGAACCTGATCACCTTCTGGGTTTCGGAGACCGTGAATACCGACAGCGAGGCCAAAACGGCCGCCGCGCCGGCCACCGCGATGATTGCCTTAGCCTGTGCCATTATTGTCCCCTCCCGTCTCTGCCGCGGCTCGACGCACGCCCGCCGCCGGTCTTGGCTCCGCCGTCCTGGCTATCCATCTGCGCCGGAATGGACACGCTCCCGGCTTCCGTCTCCGAAGCCGCGGTATCGGCGGCACCCCGGCCCGACCTGATCTTGTCCAGCGGGAGGTAGACCACGTTGTTCCCGCTCTTGACGTCGAGCAGCAGGGTATTGGCACGCCCCACCACTTCCTGCATCGATTCGATGTAAAGACGCTCACGCATCACATCCGGAGCCTTCTCGTATTCAGCCAGCAGCCGCTCGAATCGGCCCGCTTCGCCCCGCGCCCTGGCGATGACCTTTTCCTTGTAGCCGTCCGATTCTTGAATCAGCCGCGACGCCGCTCCTCGCGCCTTGGGAACGACCTCGTTCGCGTAGGCCTCGGCCTCGTTCTTGAGTCTCTGCTCGTCCTCGCGAGCTTTGATGGCATCCTCGAAAGAAGCCTGCACCTCTTCCGGCGGCTGGGCATCGACCAGATTGACCGTGATCACCCGAATACCGGCACGATATTGATCGAGCATTTCCTGGATCTCGGCCTTGATGTCGGCGGCAACACCGCTGCGTCCCTCGGTCAGGACGAAATCCATGGTGCTGTTGCCGATCACCGAACGTTCAGCGCTTTCGGTGACCTGCTTCAAAGTACCCTCGGGATCCAGCACGTTGAACAGATATTCCTTCGCGTCCTTGATCTGGTATTGCACGGCCAGACGGACGTCGACGATGTTTTCGTCCTTCGTCAGCATCAGGGCTTCGCGCGGCACCGAGCCCAGCGAGCCGACCGCCTGCTGGCGACCGCCCGAACGGTAGCCGACTTCGACGAAGCGCTGCTGTTCGACGTTGACCACCGTCACGGCCTCGACTGGGGACGGCCAGTGCCAGTGCGGGCCGGGCTGGGTGGTTTCGACGTATTTGCCGAAACGCGTCACCACGCCGCGGCTGCCCTCGTCGACGATGTAAATGCCGGTCAGGCCCCATACCGCCACGGCCGCCGCGCCGATCATGCCGGCAAGCCTGGCCGCGTTCCCACCGCCACCGCCACCGTCGGGCCTGCGCCCGAACAGCTTGTTGATACGGTCCTGCAGATTGCGGAGAACCTCGTCCAGATCCGGAGGGGTATCCTGCTGGTCGCGCCCGCTCCACGGGTCCTTCTTTCCACCGCCCGGTTCATTCCAAGCCATGTGAACACTCCTGTGACGATCTATAGCCATTGCTTTCGAGTTGCAGCATTGCCCGGATTATCCCGGAAATCCTTCAAACATACAAAAATCCCGAGTGGAATCGTCAGTGGCTCACACCGAGCGGATCGTCGCATTCCGCCCGCGCGGGGCTGTCCCCGATGGCACGGCGCAAACCGCGGGCCGTGGCCGGAAATTCCACGGACAGACGCCAGCCGCCTTCCCCGTCAGGCTCGTCCGACATCACCCTTGCCTCGCGATAGAGACGCGCCCTGAGTTCGCCCTGGCCCGCCGATAGGGTCAGGATACGGCGCTCGACGCCGCCGCCCAGGACCTCCTCCAGAAGCCCCTTGAGCAACTCCAGGCCGCCACCGCTCCGGGCCGAGATCCAGACCCGGGCCGGCCGGCCCGACGCATCGCGCTCGACGTGCGGAACCACGCCTTCCAGGCGGTCGATCTTGTTGTACACCTCGATGCACGGAATCCGGTCGGCGCCGATCTCCGCCAGCACCTGCCGCACCTCGGCGATGGTTTCGTCCATCCGCTCGTCGCTGGCGTCGACGACGTGCAGCAGAAGATCCGCTTCGGCCGATTCCTGCAGGGTGGACCGGAACGCCGCGACGAGTTCATGCGGCAGATGGCGTATGAAACCCACGGTATCCGCCAGCACCATGTTCAGACCGCCACTGCTCAGGCGCCGCAGAGTCGGATCGAGAGTCGCGAACAATTGGTCCGCCGAATAGACTTCCGCCTGTGTCAAGGCATTGAACAAGGTCGACTTGCCGGCGTTGGTATAGCCGACCAGGCCGACCACCGGCACTTCCGCCCGGCGGCGCGCCTGCCGCCCCTGATCGCGCTGCACTTCCACCTGCTGAAGCCGCTTCTGGATCTGGCGGATCCGGTTGGCGAGCAGACGCTTGTCGGTCTCGAGCTGGGTTTCGCCGGGACCGCGCAGGCCGATCCCGCCCTTCTGGCGCTCGAGGTGAGTCCAGCCCCGTACCAGCCGGGTGGAGAGATGTTTCAACTGAGCCAGTTCGACCTGGAGCCGCCCCTCGAAGGAGCGCGCACGTTGGGCGAAAATGTCCAGGATGAGGCCGCTGCGGTCGACCACCCGGACATTCAACGCTTTTTCGAGATTGCGCTCTTGGCTCGGCGTGAGCGCATGATTGAAGAGTACCAGCTCCGCGTCGTGCGCCTTGACCGTCTCGGCCAGTTCTTCCAGCTTGCCCTGACCGATGTAATAGCGGGGATCGATCGCGCGCAGCCGGCCCGTGACCGTGGCCACGGGCTCTGCCCCTGCGGACAGAGCCAGGAGCCGCAGTTCGTCCAGATCTTCCTGATCCGGGCCGGCCAACGGCATGTGCACCAGTACCGCGCGTGATCCGGTACCCGGCCTATCGAACAACCGATTCCCTCAAGACTGCGGCTCTATGAGGCACGTCTTTCGCTGCCTCACTCGGCATCCTCGTCGCCACCTTCACCCGCATGCGGCACGCGCACCGGGCGGCCGGGCACGATGGTCGAAATCGCGTGTTTGTACACCATCTGGCTGACGGTGTTCTTCAGCATGATCACATACTGGTCGAACGAATCCACCTTTCCTTGCAGCTTGATTCCGTTGACGAGATAGATCGAAACCGGAACGTGTTCCTTCCGGAGTGCATTCAGGAATGGATCTTGCAGATTTTGGCCCTTCGACATCCTCTTTCTCCTTGTTGTTTTTGGATTGGATTACCTTCCCATCCAAGACTTGGAACAAATTAACAGAATTGCACCGGCATAGCCATCTGCACAATCTTGAGACAAACCGTTTGCAATTCAAGCCTTCCCGTAAAATTTTCATGCGGCGACAGGACCTGTTCCCTTCACGATTGCCTCATCACCGACCCGAGGCGCCCCTTTTACAATTCAACGGAAAACGCCGCCGTCCGACCTGGGTTCTATGGTTTACAATGCCCGCCCCAAACCGAAGAGAGTCCTATGCACCCAATTCCGCCCCCGCGTTGCGTGATGTTCGACCTTGCCGGGACCAGGATATCCGACGGCGAGCGTGAATTCCTGCGCCACCCCGCAGCCGGGGGGCTGATCCTCTTCAGCCGCAACTACGAGTCGCCGGACCAGCTGATGACGCTGGTGTCGGAGGTCCGCGGCCTGCGGCCCGACATTCTCATCGCCGTGGATCACGAGGGCGGCCGGGTCCAGCGTTTCCGCGCGGGCTTTACCCGGCTGCCGCCGGCATCCGCCTACCTGGAGGCGGACGGCGAAGCCGGGCTGGCGGCGGCCGGGACGGCTGGCTGGCTGATGGCGGCGGAGCTGCGCGCCGTGGGCGTGGACTTCAGCTTCGCGCCGGTGCTCGACGTCGACACCGGTATCAGCGCCATCATCGGCGACCGCGCCTTCGCCCGCACGCCGGATGAAGTCACCGCCGCCGCCCGCGCCTTCGCCGCCGGCATGCGTCGGGCGGGCATGGCGGCGGTGGGCAAGCATTTCCCCGGCCATGGCGGCGTGGCCGGCGATTCGCACCTCACTCTCCCTGAGGACCGGCGCGAACTCGAGGACCTGCTCGCCCGCGACCTGCTGCCCTTCTCGGCGCTGATACACGAAGACCTGGAAGGCATCATGCCGGCGCATGTGCTGTATTCCCGCATCGACCCCCAGACACCGTGCTTTTCTAATTTCTGGCTGCAGACGATCCTGCGCGAACGGATGAATTTCGACGGCGCGATCTTCTCGGACGACCTCTCCATGGCGGGCGCGGCCCCGGCCGGCGGCTACGCCAACCGCGCCCTGGCGGCGCTCGAGGCGGGCTGCGACATGCTGGTGGTCTGCAACACCCCCGACGCAACGGCAGCCATCCTGCAAGCGCTGGAACACCGCACTGCTTCCGCCGGCAGCGCCCGCCGTCTTGCCGCCATGCGCGGCCGCTTTCCGATCGACCGCGGCGAGCTGCTGGCGAGCGCCGAATGGCGCGACGCCGTCAGCCGTATCCAGTCCCTCACCGGCCCTGCCCAATGAACAGACTCGAAGAAATACGGCGGGTCGAGACGTCCGCCGAACTGCTGCATTCCGAAGCCGATGTCGAACGCGCCATCGTCCGCCTGGCCGCGGAGATCGGCGAAGCCATCGCGGACAGCAATCCGGTCGTCATGACCATCCTCACCGGCGGCATCGTGTTCGCCGGCAAACTGCTCACCCATCTCCGGTTTCCGCTGGAGCTCGACGCCATCGGCGCCACCCGCTACCGCGGCCGGACCGAAGGCGGCGAGACCCATTGGCGGCTGGAACCCGGCCTATCCCTGCAGGGCCGCACCGTGCTGCTGGTCGACGACATCCTCGACGAAGGCATCACTCTGGCCGAGGTGCGCAAACACTGCCTCGAACTGGGGGCGGAGCGCGTCCTGATCGCCGTCCTGGTCGACAAGGACCTGGGCCGGGAGAAGCCCTGCCGGGCCGATTTCGTCGGCCTCGTGACCGAAAACCGCTATTTGTTCGGCTACGGCCTGGATTACAAAGGCTATCTGCGCAACGCCGCCGGCATCTATGCCTGCACCGCCACCGAACCCCAAGGAACCTGACATGAGCCTCACCGCAATCATCGGCGGCACCGGCCTGACCCGGCTGGAGCGACTCGAGATCCTCCGCCGTGAGACCTTGACCACACCCTATGGCACCCCCTCCTCGGCCCTGACCTTCGGCCGGCTCGCCGGTCGCGATTTCGTATTCCTGGCGCGCCACGGCGACCCGCACACCATCCCGCCGCACCGGATCAACTACCGCGCCAACCTCTGGGCGCTGGAACAGGCCGGCGCCGAGTCCGTCATCGCCGCTGCCGCGGTCGGCGGCATCGGGCTCGACATGGACCCCGGCCGACTAGCCATCCCGCACCAGATCATCGACTACACCTGGGGGCGGGCCGGCACCTTCTTCGAGGACGAGTTGGACCACGTCACCCACATCGATTTCACCGCCCCCTACAGCGAAGACCTGCGCCAAAAGCTCATCGCCTCGGCCCGTGCCGCGAGCCTTTCCGTCGTCGACGGCGGCGTCTACGGCTGCACCCAGGGACCACGGCTGGAGACGGCGGCGGAGATCGCACGGATGGAACGTGACGGCTGCGACCTCGTCGGCATGACCGGCATGCCGGAAGCGGCGCTGGCACGCGAGTTGGAGCTGCCCTACGCGGCCTGCGCCATCGTGGCCAACTGGGCCGCCGGCAAGAGCGAAGGGGAGATCACCATGGCCGAGATCGAACGCCATCTCGCACGCGGCATGGCCGACTTCGTCGCGCTGCTGACCCGCTTCGCCGAATCCGCCTGACCCGGATCAGCCGCAGCCGCCGACCGCCACCTTGACCCGTTTGCGGGTCCAGTAATACCGGCCGCCGGCCTCGGCCAGCGCCACCACTTCGCTGCTCCCGTTCATCTTGATGCGGAGCGAGACCGAGGGCACCGCGCCATCCAGAAAATCGAACGACGCCGCCAGCGGCCGGGGATTGCGCGCCACCAGGAGGTGCAGCGCCGCCGTCCGGTCGAGGCGGCTCTCCAGCGTCACCGGCACGATGGCGCCGTTTTCCGCGCTGTCCGGCACGTCCAGCACGAGCGCACCGCTTGCTTCCGGCGTTCGGCCGCCGGTGATGGTGCGCAGGGCGGCATCGTAGGACGCCGATTCCGCGTCTTCCGCACGAGCTACGGCCCGAACGAACCCGAATACGGCTGCGCCGCGCAGAAGGGCGAGGAGAAAACGGCGGCGGGAAGCGGATTCGTTCATGTCGCATGAGCCTAGCTTGTCGGTGCCGCAGCTTATCGCTACCTTAAGTCCCCAGCCAAGCCCCGCCCCTTCTCCGCATGAAAATCCGCACCAAGACCGTCGACGGCATCACTACCGTCCGTTTGCTGATCACCCATCCGATGGAGACCGGGCGCCGCCGGGACGAAGCCAGCGGAGCGGTCGTGCCGGCCCATTACATCGAGGAACTGACCCTCGAGCACGAATGCAAACCGGTGGCGCGTTGCCGGCTCAGCACCGCAGTGTCCAAGGATCCGTATTTCTCCCTGCAATTCCGCGGCGGCCGGCCGGGGGACCGCATCCGGGTGAGCTGGACCGACAACCTCGGCAAGACCGAATCGCAGGAAGCCTTGATCGAGTGACTACAGCTCCCGGGTCGCGCTGAAGCGGATGTCCGGCCAGCGTTCCTCGGTGAGCGCAAGGTTCACCCGGCTGGTGGCGAGATAGACCAGATAGCCGCTGCCGTCCTCGGCCAGATTGTCGTGGACCTTGCGCTTGAATTCCTCCAGCTTTTTTGAATCGCTGCACGTCACCCAGCGCGCCGTGGTCACCGGCACCGCGTCGTAGACGCAGTCCACGTTGTATTCGGACTTGAGCCGGAACGCCGTCACGTCGAACTGCAGCACACCCACCGCGCCGAGGATCAGATCGTTGTTGCGCAGCGGTTTGAACAACTGGGTCGCCCCCTCCTCACTCAACTGCTGCAGGCCGCGCTGCAAAGCCTTGGAGCGCAGCGGATCCTTCAGCACCACGCGGCGGAACAGTTCGGGCGCGAAGTACGGAATGCCCTCGAATTTCAGGTTCTCGCCCTGGGTGAAAGTGTCGCCGACCTGGATGGTGCCGTGGTTGTGCAGGCCGATGATGTCGCCGGGATAGGCCTCCTCCACGTTCTCGCGGCTGTCGGCCTGGAAGGTGATGGCGTTGGCCACCTGCATGGCCTTGCCCGAGCGCACGTGGAACAGCCGCATGCCCTTGGTGTACTGGCCGGAACACACGCGCAGGAAGGCGATGCGGTCGCGGTGGGCCGGGTCCATGTTCGCCTGGATCTTGAACACGAAGCCGGAGAATTTTTCCTCTTCCGGCGCCACCGGGCGCTCCCGGGCCTGGCGAGCATGCGGCGGCGGCGCATACTCGGCGAAGGCGTCCAGCAGTTCGAGGATGCCGAAGTTGTTGATCGCGGAGCCGAAGAACACCGGCGTCTGGCGCCCGGCACGATAGGCCTCCAGGTCGAACTCGTGGCTCGCCCCGCGCACCAGTTCGATCTCCATGCGCAGTTCGTCAGCCATATCGCCCAAGAGTTCGTCCAGCTTCGGGCTGTTCAAGCCCTCGATGACCTCCCCCTTGACGATGCGGTCGCCGTGCGAGGCGCTGAACAAATGGATCGCGTCCTCGTACAAGTGGTAAACGCCCTTGAAACGCTTGCCCATGCCGATCGGCCAGGTGACGGGCGCGCACTGGATGTTCAGGATGCGCTCGACCTCATCGAGCAGCTCCACCGGCTCCCGGCCCTCGCGGTCCAGCTTGTTGATGAAGGTCAGGATGGGCGTGTCGCGCAGCCGGCACACCTCCATCAGTTTGATGGTCCGTTCCTCCACGCCCTTGGCGCTGTCGATCACCATGAGGGCGGAGTCCACCGCCGTCAGAGTGCGGTAGGTGTCTTCGGAGAAGTCCTCGTGGCCCGGCGTGTCGAGCAGGTTGAAGATGCGGTCGCGGTGCTCGAATTGCATCACCGAGGTCGTCACCGAGATGCCGCGCTGCTTCTCCATCTCCATCCAGTCCGAAGTCGCATGCCGCGCCGCCTTGCGGCCCTTGACCGAGCCCGCCAACTGGATCGCGCCGCCGAACAGCAGCAGCTTTTCGGTCAGCGTGGTCTTGCCGGCGTCGGGGTGGGAGATGATGGCGAAGGTTCGCCGCCGCTCGATTTCGAATTCAAGATCGGACATGGAACAGGCTTGCGGAAGGAAAACTGTTTATTGTAGGCCAAATCGCCGCGCGGACGGGCGCGACGAAACGCCGCTGGAAAAAACTCAGGCGGGGACTCGCTGCGGCGGATCGGCAAAAAACGCCCGGACCGCGTTGGGGTCTCGGGTGATGCGCATCGGCGGCAAGCTGTCCAGGAACACTTTCCCATAACTCTTGGACGTGAGCCGGGGATCGGCCAGCACCAGCACGCCGCGGTCGTCCACATCCCGGATCAGCCTCCCGGCGCCCTGCTTGAGGGTGATGACCGCGGCCGGGAGCTGGAACACGCCGAAAGGGCTGTGACCGCGCTTACGGATCGCCTCCAGCCGGGCGCTGACGACCGGGTCTCCTGGCGATGCGAATGGCAACTTGTCGATCACCACGCAGGACAGCGCCTCGCCGCGGACGTCGACGCCCTCCCAGAAGCTGGCGGTCCCGAGCAACAGGCCGTTGCCCGAGGCGCGGAAGGCCTCCAGCAGCCTGACCTTGGGCCGGGTACCCTGGACGAACAGCGGAAATTCGGTCTTGCCTTCCAGGATCGACGCCGCTTCGGCCAGGGCCTGATGGCTGGTGAACAGCAGGAAGGCCCGGCCCCGGCTCGCTTTCAACACCGGCCAGGCCGCCCGCAGCACGGCCCGGGTATATTCGCGGCCCCCCGGCTCGGGCAAGCCCGCCGGCAGGTACATGAGGCTCTGGCGGCGGTAATCGAAGGGGCTCTCCCAGCGCCGGCAATCGGCATCGGCAATGCCGAGCTGGCGCGAGAAATGCTCGAAGCGCCCGGACACGCTCAAAGTCGCCGACGTGAAGATCCAGGTCGCCTGCCGCGCCTTGCGGAAGCGCGCGAACTCGCCGGCGATGTCCAGCGGCGTCCGGCTCAGGGAAAAACCGCGCCGGTGGGTCTCGAACCAGCGCACCGATTCTTCGGTGTCTTCGGCCAGGAAAGCCTCCAGCCGCTGGATGAGCTCGTCGCAGCGCTTCCAGCAGGATTCCAGCCCTTTTCCCCGCACCGCCGCAAGCTTGAGCTGGGCGGCCAGTGCCAGCAAGGCCTCCTCCATGCGCTTGAGCCCGGCGCTCACGTCCTCCTTTCCGGCGACGGCGTGCCAGGCGTCCCGCCGCAATTCCTCGCCCAGCGCGGCGCGCATGGCCGTCAGCTCGGCCTTGAGCAGGGTCGCGGCATCGGCCAGCCCGCCCATGTCCGGCGCGTCCTTGGCCCGCTCGATCAGGGTGTCGTCCGCCAGTTCGCCGAGCTGGCGGGTGCTCAGGCTGATCCCTAAGAACTGTGTGGCGGTTTCGGCGAACTGGTGGGCCTCGTCGACGACGATGACGTCGGCCTCCGGCAACAGTTCGCCGAAACCGTCGGTCTTGACCGCCCAGTCGGCCCACAGCAGATGGTGGTTGATGACGGTGATCCGCGCCTCCTGGGCGGCCTTTCTGGCCCGCACCACATGACAGTCTTCGTAGGCCGGACAGTCTTGCCCCAAGCAGTTTTCGGCGGTCGAGGTCACCGAGCGCCACAGCGGCGAAGCCTCCGGCACATCGCTCACCTCGGCGACGTCGCCGCTGCGGGTCGTCTTCGCCCAGCGGCGGATGCGTTCGAGCTGATCGGCCTCCTCGGCGCTGAAGCCGGCGCGAAAGCCGAAATCGACGACGTTTTCCAGCCGGTAGGGACAGAGGTAATTCGACCGGCCTTTGAGCAGGGCGGTATGCACCGGCGCCGTCAGCGCCTGCCGCAGCAGGGGCAGGTCTTTCTGGAACAGCTGGTCCTGCAGGTTACGGGTGCCGGTGGACACCAGCACCCGCTTGCCGCTCAGCAGGGCCGGCACCAGATAGGCGAAGGTCTTGCCGGTGCCGGTTCCGGCCTCGGCGATCAGACAACGGCCATCGCGGATGGCCTGTTCCACCGCCCGCGCCATGCCGGATTGGGCCTCGCGCGGCCGGAAGCCCGGCAGCGCACGCGCCAGCGGGCCGTCCTCCGCAAAGGCCTCGTCGACGCCGCTCACCCTATTTTTCCGCGGCGCCCGTGAGCCGACCCGCTTCTTCGATCAGCGTCTGGCTTTTCTGGACCAGATCCGGATTGCCCTTGGCCAGCACCTTGCACTTGCGCGCCAGATCGAGCGCGAGGCGCGGCTGCTGCTGCGCCATGCGGACGGTCGCCAGACGGTACCACAACTCGGGATTGCGCGGCTGCATGCGGATGGCGCGCTCCAAGGTGGCAGCGGCGTTGTCGAGCTGACCGGAAGCCTGCGCCTTGTCGGCGTCGGACATCAGTGCGGCCACGGCGGGCGTCGGTGCCGGCTGCTTCTTCGCCCCTCCGGAGGTTCCCGGAGCCGGCTTGGCGGGCTGGACCGCCGCTTTCGGCTTGGGGCTGGGCGCCGGCGATGCCGTGGGGGCCGGACGAACGCTCGGAGCAGGCGGCCGGACCGCCTTCCGTTGGGCACATCCCGCTGAAACGGCCAGGCAGAGGGCCACCGCCACCCATCGGCAGGGCAGCGCATTGAAACGCCTTGAATTAGCGTACGAATTCATGGGAAAACCGGGTGTAGGAGAAGCCCAACGGGCCGACAATAATCCGTTCCGTAAACCTATCCGTTCCCGAACAGCGCGTAATAGTTCCGCGTCGTCCGGTCCGCCACCTCGGCCAGCGGGACGCCCCGAAGTTCGGCGATCGTGCCGGCGACATGGCGGACGTGATGGGGATAGTTCGGTTTGCCCCGCAGCGGCACCGGTGCCAGATAGGGCGAATCGGTCTCGATCAGATAGCGCTCGTCCGGCACTCGACGGGCGACGTCCTGAATGGTTTCGGCGGTGCGGAACGTGACGATTCCCGAAAAGGATATCGAGAAATTCAGATCGAGCGCGCGCCGCGCCGTGTCCCAGTCTTCGGTGAAGCAATGGAACACGCCGCCCACCTCGCTCGCCTCTTCTTCCTCGAGGATGCGCAGGGTGTCGGCGCGGGAATCGCGGGTATGGACGATCAGCGGCTTGCCGGCGAGCCTGGCGGCACGGATGTGGGTGCGGAAGCGCTCGTGCTGCCAGGCGAGGTCCCCCTCGCTGCGGAAATAATCCAGGCCGGTTTCGCCGATGGCGACGACGCGGTCGTCATCCGCCAGCTCGGCCAGACGTTCGGCGCTCGGCTCCTCGGTATCGGTTTCGTTGGGGTGCACACCGACCGAGACGGAGACGTTGGGATAGGGCTCGATGAGCCGGCGCATGGCGGGATAGTCTTCCAGATTGATCGATACGCACAGCATGCGGTCGACGCCTTCGGCACCGGCCTCCTCCATGAAGCGGGAAAAATCGCCGCCGAACGGTTTCAGGTCGAGCCGGTCGAGGTGGGCATGGGAGTCGATGAACATCGGATTGGGCGCAACAGGGCGGGTTCTGCC
The DNA here is from genome assembly GCF_040730495.1 of Methylococcus sp. ANG. NCBI lineage: Bacteria > Pseudomonadati > Pseudomonadota > Gammaproteobacteria > Methylococcales > Methylococcaceae > Methylococcus > Methylococcus sp. ANG. Next base: position 1,513,643 of record NZ_CP160399.1, read on the forward strand.
CGCAAAGCTTACATGGTATGGGTCGGCTGGTCCGATTCAAGGTGGCCCGACAGATAACTCTCGATCAGGGCCTTGGTGACGCCGGCGTCCTCTTCGTTGAACTGTACGCCTATGCCGGCGGAACGGAAACCGGCGGCACCCTTCGGGGTGATCCAGACGACCCGCCCCGAGATCGGGATCCGCTCCGGCTCGTCCATCAGTTGCAGCAGCATGAAGACCTCGTCACCCAAGTGGTAACCGCGAGTCGTCGGAATGAAGAGGCCGCCGTTCTTGACGGTCGGCATGTACGCGGCGTAAAGCGCATTCTTGTCCTTGATGGTCAACGCCAGGATACCCTGGCGGGCGCCCGCCTGCTCTTCGCTCAATGCCGTGCTCCCCGTGGTCTCAGCCGGCTCCAGTTTATCAGGATATCTTCCATGATCAGCTGCCGGTTGGCCTGGCCTTCCAGATTGCGGCGGGCGGCATCGACGTCGTCGAGCCGGGCGAACAGGGTGCGGAGATCCAGGCCCGCCGCCGCTTTCCGCAATCCCTGCTCCAGATCGGCATTGGCCAAGCGCAACGCTGCCGGGGTCTCACCGCTGCCGATACGGATGAGGTCCGCGATCCAGCCGCGCAACCATGTCGTGACGGTCTCGCCGTCTTCCTTGGCCCACTGCTCGGCGACCGCAAGCGGATCGGTCTCGTCCCTCAGCACGGCCAGCCAGTCATCGAAGAGCTTCCTTCTGCGCTGGGCCAGATCGCCCCCGTGCAGTTCGGCCGCGCGGACCGGTGCGCCGCCGGCCATCGCCAGCAGAGCTTCGGCCTCCTCCCCAAGCCCCTGTCCGCGCAGCCAGCGCAGCGCCTCTTCCCGCGCCGGCAGCCTCACATCCAGCCGCTGGCAGCGGCTCAGCACCGTCGCCGGCAGTTGCGTGGGGCGCTCGCTGACGAGGATGAACAGGGTCTGCGGGTCGGGCTCCTCCAGCGTCTTGAGGAGGCTGTTCGCGGCCGCCGTGTTCATGGCATGCGCCGGACGGATGACCACGACCCGGGAAGCACCGTATTGCGGCTTGAGTGAAAGCCTGTCGATCAGGCGGCGGACCAGATCGACGGTGATGCGTTTGCCGGCTTCCTCAGGTTCGATACGAAGGTAGTCCGGATGGTTGCCCGCCGCCGCCAGGCGACAGGCCGGGCAGGTACCGCACGCCCCTTCGGCCGACGGGCTGGCGCACAGCAGACGGCGGGCGAAATCGTCGGCCAGCGCTCCCTTCCCCACGCCCGCGGCGCCCGAAATCAACAAGCCCTGCGGCAACCGTCCGGCGGCCAGATACGCCGCCAGCCGGCGGCGGGCCGGCTCCAGCCAAGGATAGCGACCGACCGGATCAGACATGACCGGACAACAGCGAATCCAATTGCGAAGCGATCGCCGCCTGCACCACGGCCAGTGGCCGGGCGGCGTCGATCACCCGTATCCGACCGGGCTCGGCCTGCGCCAGCGCCAGATAGCCCTCCCGCACCCGCGCAAAAAAAGCCATATTTTCCCTTTCCAGCCGGTCCGGGCCGCTGCGCCGGTGCGCCCGCATCAAGCCGGTGTCCACCGGCGCGTCCAGCAGCAGGGTCAGATCGGGCCTCAGCCCGGCCTGAATCCAGTCCCGGAGGAAATCGATGACCGACCGGTCGATACCGCGCCCCGCGCCCTGATAGGCATAGCTGGCGTCGGTGAACCGGTCGCAGACCACCCAGGCGCCCCGGCGCAAGGCCGGCTCGACCACTTCCCGAAGGTGATGGACGCGAGCCGCGAACAGCAGCAGCAACTCGGCTTCCGGCCTCACTTCTTCCTGATGCAGGAAAATTTCCCGTACCGCTTCGCCGAAAGCGGTACCACCCGGCTCCCGGGTCGCGACGACCTCCAGCCCCCGGTCGCGCAGCCGGCTCACGATGAAATCGAGATTGGTGGTCTTGCCGACGCCCTCGCAGCCCTCCAGCGTGATGAATTTGCCCGGTGTCATGGCTGCCTGGCCTTTTGGTAAAGATCGACCGCCTGCCGGTGTTCGTCCCAGGTCCGCGAGAAGCGGTGGCCGCCGTCCCCGCGCGCGACGTAGTACAGGCTCTCGCCCGGCGCCGGGTTCAGCGCGGCCCGCAGCGAAGCCAGCCCCGGCGCGGCGATCGGCGCCGGCGGCAGGCCGCGGTGAAGATAGGTGTTGTAGGGCGTGTCCGCCTTGAGGTCTTCGCGCCGCAGATTGCCGTCGTAGCGTTCGCCCAGGCCGTAGATCACGGTCGGATCGACCTGCAGAGGCATGCCGGTACGCAGCCGCCTGACCAGCACGCCGGCCACTTCGGCTTTTTCGCCGGGCTGGGCGGTTTCTTTCTCGATGATCGAGGCCATGATGAGTGCATCGTCCGGCGTCCGGTAGGGGAGCTCCGGCGCCCGTCGCGCCCATTCCGCGGCGAGGACCTCCGCCATCCTCCTGTAGGCGCGCTTCAAAATCTCGATGTCCGGCGTGCCCTTGGTGAAGAAATAGGTATCGGGGAAAAACCGCCCTTCCGGCTCCTCGCCCGGCCTTCCCAGCATCCGCATCAGCACGGCGCCGTCGCTCTCCGCCGCGACGAGGTGCTCGAGGGCCGGCTGGGCCCGCAGGGCCGCCAGCATCTGCCGGAAGGTCCAGCCTTCGACCAGGGTCACGGCATGCTGTCGAACCTTGCCGGAAGCGAACAGCGCCAGCAGCCGGCGTCGGTCCATGTCCGGCGGAATCTCGTATTCCCCCGACTTCAGCTTGCGCGCCAAGCCTTCCTCCCACGCCAGCAGCACGAACCACCAGGGCTCGTCGATCACGCCCGCCTCCTTCAATGCGAGGGCGACGTCCTTCAGGCCCTGCCCCCGCGCGATCTCGAACACGACCGGCTCCGCGTTGGCGACCGGCCGTTCGATCGACTTGAGAAAATCGTTCACCGCAGCGATGAATACCGCTGCCGCAAGAATCAGCAACATGGCGGCGGCACGCTTCATTCGGGCAGCACACGTCGCTGACGGTCGTCCACCCGCGCACTCAGCATGCGCGTCACCTCCCCCACCGCGTAACTCCTGTCAGCCAGCCGTGCCACCGGCCAGATGCCGATGACGCAGTTGGTCAAAAAGACCTCATCGGCGGACGCCAGCTCTTCCAGCCGGACGCGCCTTTCACGCACCTCGACCCCTTGGGACCGGGCGATTTCCAGGACCAGGCGCCGCATCACGCCATTCACGCCGCAGCGGTCGATCAGGGGAGTTTCGAGCCGCCCGGCCTTCACCAGGAAAACGTTGCTCATGGTGCCCTCCACGAGGAAGCCCTCGGTGTCGCACATCAAACCTTCCTGGAACTCATCGGTCCACTCCCCCCGCCCGAGCACCTGCTCCAAGCGGTTCGTATGCTTGATCCCGGCCAGCGCCGTATTGATGCCGAGCGGCGTACGGCAGCGAGTCACGCTCACCCCGGACCGGTAATATGCCCGCGGAAACTCGGGAGCGGGATGGAGCGACACCACGCGTGTCGGCTCGCCGTCCGCCACAGGCCGGTAGCCGCGGCCTCCGATGCCTCGTGTGATCTGAATCTTGATGACCCCCTCGGCCGCTTCCGATCCAAGCAGCCGCAGGTCGGCGGCCAGCGCCTCGTCCCCTGGGTAGCGGATGCCGAGCCGGGAACAGGCGTCGGCGAGACGGCCGAGATGCCGGGACCACAGCATCGCCTTCCCGCCGCTCACGCGCAGGGTGGTGAATACGCCGTCGCCGTATTGAAACCCCCGGTCTCGCACATCGACACATTCCGAGGGGCGGCCGTTGACCAGGACTCTCATCGGCGGAATCCGGCAGAGGTGGAGCGAGGTGCGGAAGCCCGAGGAGGCTTCCGGCGCCTAAGCGAATTTCTTGAAAATCAGGGTCGCGTTGGTACCGCCGAACCCGAAGGAATTGGACATGACCACTTCGAGATCCTTTTCCCTGGCGGTGTGGGGCACATAGTCCAAATCGCATTCCGGATCGGGCGTATCCAGATTGATGGTCGGCGGCACCACGCGGTCCCGGATCGCGAGGACCGAGAAGATCGCCTCGATTCCGCCCGCCGCGCCGAGCAGATGGCCGGTCATGGACTTGGTCGAGCTGATCGCCGTCGAGTACGCATGCGGGCCGAGCACCGTTTTCATGGCACGGGTTTCCGCCAGATCGCCGGCAGGCGTCGAGGTGCCGTGGGCATTGATGTAATCGATGTCTTCCGGATTGACGCCGGCGTCACGCATCGCATGCGCCATGCAGCGCGCCGCGCCTTCGCCGTCCTCCGGCGGCTGGGTCATGTGGTGGGCGTCGCCCGACATGCCGAAGCCGACCAGCTCCGCATAGATGCGGGCGCCGCGCTTCCTGGCGTGCTCCAGTTCCTCCAGCACCACCACCCCGGCACCATCGCCCAGCACGAAGCCGTCGCGGTCCTTGTCCCAGGGCCGGCTCGCCCGCACCGGGTCGTCGTTGCGGCGCGACAGGGCACGGGCCGAGATGAACCCGCCCAATGCCGTCGGTGAACTCGCCATTTCGGCGCCGCCGGCCACCATCACGTCGGCATCGCCGTACTGAATGACCCTGGCCGCGCTGCCGATGCTGTGGGTCGCCGTCGCGCAAGCGGTGACGATCGCGTAATTCGGGCCTTTCAAGCCGTACTTGATGGACAGGTTGCCGGAAATCATGTTGATGATGTTGGCCGGCACGAAGAAGGGAGAAATCTTGCGGGGTCCGCCCTTGAGAAACACGCCATAGCCGTGCTCGATGCCCGTGATCCCGCCGATGCCGGAGCCGACGCAGACGCCGACCCGGTCGGCATTGGCCTCGGTGACTTCTAGCCCCGAGTCTTCGAACGCCTGGCTGCCCGCCGCCATGCCGTAGTGCATGAAGGTATCCATCTTCTTGGCTTCTTTTTCGGGCAGATACCGGGTGACGTCGAAGTTGCGCACGCTGCCGCCGAAACGGGTGGCGAAGTCGGACACATCGAAATGCTCGATCGGGCCGATTCCGCTGCGGCCATTCAGAATGCTATCCCAGCTTTCGGGTACATTGAGGCCCACCGGACAGACCATCCCCAATCCGGTGATGACGACGCGACGCTTGCTCACGCTGACACCTGGAGGTAAACGAAAGAAGACCCCACCGGATGACGACGTCCCGTGGGGCTGATGGAACGGTAAAGCGGATCAGGTGTGGCTCTGGATGTAATCGATCGCCTGCTGAACCGTGGTGATCTTTTCGGCGTCCTCGTCGGGAATTTCGCACTCGAATTCTTCTTCGAGCGCCATTACCAGCTCGACCGTGTCCAGAGAATCGGCGCCCAGATCGTCCACGAAGGAAGCCTCGTTCGAGATTTCGTCCTTCACGCCCAACTGTTCGGCGACGATCTTCTTTACACGTTCTGCTATATCACTCATCGTTTTTTGTCCTCAGTGTTATTCAAGTTTAGAGGTGCGGAGATTTTAGTGTGAATTCCCGCGAACACAAGCACTCTGGCATAAAAAACCATTTCATGGCATGAACATGCCGCCATTGACATGGAGGGTTTCCCCGGTGATGTAGGCCGCGTCGTCCGAGCAAAGGAATGCCACGGCCGCGGCGATTTCCTCGGACTGGCCCAGCCGCCCCAGCGGAATCGACGCCAGTAGAGCCGTCTTATGGGCCTCCGGCAGGGCGCGGGTCATATCGGTATCGATGAAGCCCGGCGCGACCGAATTCACCGTGATGCCGCGCGAGCCGATTTCCTTGGCCAGGGACTTGGTGAAGCCGATGATGCCGGCCTTGGCCGCCGCATAGTTGGTCTGCCCCGCATTGCCGGTCAACCCGACGACGGAGGTGATGTTGACGATGCGGCCGGTGCGGGCCTTCATCATGCCTTTGAGGCAGGCCTTACTCATGCGGTAGACGGACGACAGATTGGTGTCGATGATCGCATCCCAGTCCTCGTCCTTCATGCGCATCAGCAGGCCGTCACGGGTGATGCCGGCGTTGTTGACCAGGATCGTCGGGACGCCGAATTCCTCGCTGACGGCGGCCACGAACGCCTCGACCGACGCGGGATCGCTCACGTCCAGCACCCACCCGCAGCCGCTCAGACCGGCATCGCTCAGGCCGGCCCCAATCGCCGCAGCGCCCCCTTCCGAAGTCGCGGTGCCGACGACCGTGTGGCCGGTCCGTGCCAAACGGTGGGCGATGGCCCGGCCGATACCCCGGCTGGCGCCTGTGACAATGGCTATCTGGTCCGTCATCGAATCGACTCCAAGGCTTTATTCAACGAATCCTGATCCGCCACGGCGAGCGTCGCTTCGCCGCTGACGATCCGCTTGTTGAGGCCGGCCAGAACCTTGCCCGGCCCGCATTCCACGAAACGCCTCACGCCCTGGTCGCTGAGGAAGCGGATGGTTTCCGACCAGCGCACGGGATGGGAAATCTGCTGAGCCAGCACCGCCCGGATCACCTCGGGAGAGGGATGCATGGCGACGTCGACGTTGTGTACCACGCCGATCCGGTCACGGGGCGAATCGAACGGGGTTTCCGAAAGCACCGCGGCGAATTTTTCGGCGGCCGGCGCCATCAGCGCACAATGCGAGGGCACGCTGACCGGCAGCAGTACCGCCCGTTTCGCGCCCAGCGCCTTGGCCGCCGCGATCGCGCGTTCGACCGCCTGGCTCGCGCCGGCGATCACCACTTGGCCCGGCGCGTTGAAATTGGCCGGCGTCACCACCGAATCCTGCATGGACGCCTCCTTGCAAGCCGCGACGACCTGCGGATCGTCCAGGCCGAGGATCGCGGCCATGGCCCCGTCGTCGGGAGGGACCGCCTCCTGCATCAGCCTGCCGCGCAGGGCTACCAATTTCACAGCATCGGCGAAGCCGAGCGCACCGGCGGCGACCAGCGCCGAATACTCTCCCAGGCTGTGGCCCGCCATCCAGGCGGGGCGCCGCTCGGTCGCCTTGCACCAGATCCGCCAGGTCGCGACTCCCGCCGCCAGCATCGCCGGTTGGGTGTTGATGGTCTGGTTGAGTTCTTCCTCGGGGCCCTCCTGGACCAGCCGCCAGAGGTCGAATCCGAGCACTTCCGAGGCTTCGGCAAAGGTCTCGCCGACCACCGGATGCGCCGCGGCAAGGTCCGCCAGCATGCCGATGGATTGCGAGCCCTGCCCCGGAAAAAGGAAAGCGAGGCTGTTGTCGATATTGGGCATTACCAAAGGTCTTTAATAGCGCAGAAGAGCGGAGCCCCAGGCGAAGCCGCCGCCGAAGGCTTCCATCAGCACGGTCTGTCCGCGCTTGATGCGGCCGTCGCGAACGGCCTCGTCGAAAGCGAGAGGAATCGAGGCGGAAGAAGTGTTGCCCTGCTCGTCCACCGTCACGACCACGCGCTCCATGGGCAACTGGAGCTTCTTCGCGGTCGCCGCGATGATGCGGATGTTGGCCTGATGCGGCACCAGCCAGTCCACGTCGGACTTCTGGAGGCCGTTCTGCTCCAGGGTTTCATCGACGATGCGGCCGAGCGTGTTGACCGCGACTTTGAAAACCTCGCTGCCCTGCATCCGGATGGTGCGGCTTTCGTCGCTTCCCTCGCCGTTGCTGGCGGGATTGGGCAGATAGAGCAAGTCCTGGTAATGGCCGTCGGAATGGATATGGGTACTCATGATACCGGGCTCGGTGGAAGATTCGAGCACCACGGCCCCGGCGCCGTCGCCGAACAGAATGCAGGTCGAGCGGTCGTCCCAGTCCACGGATCGGGAATTGACTTCGGTGCCGACCACCAGCACGCGATTGGCATTGCCGGCGGAGATGTACTGATCGGCGATGCTCAATGCGAATATGAAGCCCGAGCACGCCGCCTGCACGTCGAACGCCGCGCAACTGCGCACGCCTAGACGCTGCTGAAGCAGGCATGCCGTGCTGGGAAAAACCCGGTCCGGCGAACTCGTCGCGAGGATGATCAGATCGAGATCGTGCGGATCGATGGCGGCCGCCTCCAGCGCCTGCCGGGAAGCGATTTCGGCCATGCTGGATGCCGTTTCGTCGGCCGCCGCGATGTGCCGGCGGCGGATGCCGGTACGCTCGACGATCCATTCGTCCGAAGTCTCGACCCGCATGGCGAGGTCGTCGTTGGTCACCACCTCACGGGGGAGGTAGCCGCCGGTGCCCGCAATGCGGGAGTAGCGGCTCACGCCAGATTCCTCGCCGCGAAGACACCCGTCACCCGCTCGCCAATGCGGTGCGGAACGGCTTTCTCCACCTCTTTCACCGCGATCGCAACGGCGTTGGCGAAGGAAAAGCGGTCCGCGTTGCCGTGACTCTTGATCACGATGCCACGCAGGCCGAGGAGGCTGGCGCCGTTGTACTGGCGCGGATCGATCCGGCGCTTGAAGGCGTTGAGTACAGGCAGGGCCACCAAGCCGGCCAGTTTGGTCAGCAAGCTGCTGGAAAACTCCCGCTTGATGAAATGGGAGATCATTTTTGCCAACCCTTCGCTGCTTTTCAGCGCGACGTTGCCGACGAAACCGTCGGTGACGACGATGTCGACGCCGCCTTTGAAAATGTCGTTGCCCTCGACGAAGCCGACGAAATTGATGTGGGCTCCATTGAGCAGTTCGGCGGCCCGCTTCACTTGTTCGTTCCCCTTGATTTCCTCTTCGCCGATGTTGAGGAGACCGACCGTGGGATGCTCGCGATCCTCCACTGCCCGGACCAGCTCATAGCCCATGACGGCGAACTGGTAAAGATGCTCGGCGGTGCAATCGACGTTGGCGCCCAGATCGAGAACGTGGGTATGTCCCGTCATGGAAGGAACGGCGGCGATGATCGCCGGGCGGTCGATGCCGGGTATGGTCTTGAGAACGAACTTGGCGATCGCCATCAGCGCGCCGGTATTCCCCGCGCTCACGCAGGCATCGGCCTCGCCCCGCTTGACCAGATCGATGGCCACCCGCATCGACGAGTCCTTCTTGTTGCGGAGCGCCTTGGACGGCTGGTCGTGCATTTCCACGACCTGGGACGCATGATGCACCTTCAGGCGTTCTCCGAACCGGATCTGGGCATCCTTGAGGTAGCTGCGCAGCACGGCTTCGTCGCCGACCAGCACGAGCCGCAGCGAGGGGTTTCGCTCCAAACTGTCCAAAGCCGCCGGCACCACGACTTTAGGTCCGTGGTCACCCCCCATCGCGTCCAAAGCGATGGTCGTCATACCGTCACCGCGCCGCATGCACCGCCATCAAGAGTCAAATAGAAGACACCGAACTGCAAGACCTCAGCGGTCCGAGTTATTCTTCAGTCTCGTCGCCGCGCTTCGGCTCGACGACCCGGCGCCCCCGGTAGTAACCGTCCGGGCTGACATGGTGGCGCAGATGGGTTTCGCCGGTGTTCGCTTCGATGGACAGAGCGCTTGCGCTCAATGCGTCGTGCGACCGCCGCATGCCGCGCTTCGAACGGGTCTTGCGATTTTGTTGAACAGCCATGATGACTCCTTAAGAAGACTTGCTATCGTTGTTTTTCAATTGCGCCAGCACGGCAAACGGGTTTTCCCTTTGCCTGACCGCCGGCCGCGGGCCGGCATGCGCCGCCTCCCTGCAGTCCGGATGCTGCGGTATCGGCGGGATGGCCAGGACCAATTCGTCCTGAACCAGGTCGGACAGCCGAATCGGCGCTCCGCCGTCGAACAGCAGCGGCTCGTAAGACTCCGGCAGGCGGTCGGCTTCGTCCAGCGACGCCACGACGCCCAGCGAGACTTGCAAGCGCACCGACCACGGCAGCGGGTCCAGGCAGAGCTGGCATTGCAGTACGAGATCGGCCTCCACTCTGCCGGTCACCACCGACCATCGGCCGTCCTTGCCGAAATCCAGCTCGACCCTGATGTTCCCGGCTCTTTCGAACAGAAACTCCTGGATACGGTCGAGCAGTGCCAGCGGCAGTTCTCCCACCACCCGGCGACGCTTGTCCGCGAAATCCAGCGGATCGACGAATTCAGGCAGGTGGGGAGGCATAATCGTGCAATAATACAGGCAAAATCCAACTTCTGTCAAAGCCAGGAACGCCGTCATGCAGTCTCCCCTGCCGCAGCCGAGGCCGCTCCTCCTCGCCTCGGGTTCGAGCTACCGCCGCGAATTGCTCCGCAAGCTGGGCTTGGGTTTTACCGCGGTGTCGCCGGACATCGACGAAGCGGCCTTGCCGGGGGAGACGCCGGAAGAGCTCGCCTTACGGCTGTCGTATCAGAAGGCGCGGGCGCTTGCCCCCGCCTACCCCGACCATCTGATCATCGGCTCGGATCAGGTCGCCGTTCTGGGAGATTCGAGACTGGGCAAACCCGGCAACCATGAAAACGCGGTCGCCCAACTGCTGCGGGCCTCGGGGAGTAGCGTGACATTTCTGACGGGGCTGTGCGTGTACGACGCGGCCAGCGGGACCAGCCATACCGGCCTGGACCGGTGCCGCGTCCATTTCCGGCGCCTCGACCGGGACCGGATAGAGCGCTATGTCGCCGTCGACGAACCCTACGACTGCGCCGGCGCTTTCAAGTCGGAAGGGCTGGGCATAGCCCTGATCGAACGCATCGAGGGCGACGATCCGAACGCCTTGGTCGGCCTCCCCCTGATTCTGCTGACCGAACTGCTGGAGCGCTTTGGCGTGGCCGTCGTCTGAGCGGCACCAACGCGATGCGGCGTCAGTTCAGGCGATTGTAGTATTCGATCACCCGGTTCAGGTAATCCTGGGTTTCGGGAAAAGGCGGAACCCGGTTGCCGTACTTGATGATGTTGTTCTCGCCGGCATTGTAGGCGGCGACCGCCAAACTTACGTCGTTGAACATGCCGATCAGATCGCGCAGATAACGGGCGCCGCCATAGACGTTTTCCACCGGGTCGGTCCGGTCCCGCACGCCGTAGCGCGCCGCGGTGTCCGGCATCAGCTGCATCAACCCTACCGCTCCCTTGCCCGAAACCGCTTCCGAGTTGTACGCCGACTCGGCCTGGATCACGGCATGCAGCAGCAGGGGATCGAGATCGTAGCGCTCGGCCGCTTCGGCGATCAGCGGCGCCAGCATTTCGCGGTTGCGCTCCAGGGCCCTGGACTTGAAGGACATCGGGGCCGAAATCCGGCCGGACGGCGCCACCGCGGGCATGGGCGGAGGCGACCCCAGCCTGCTCGACACCTTGGTGGTGGCGATCAGCCGGTAGCCGTTGTGCTGAGGCCGGTCCGTGTAATAGACATGGCCTTTCTTGTCGACGAACTTGTAGACATCCGCCGAGACCTGCGCCGCCGGCAGCCCCCCCAGCATCAGCGCGATCCAAAGACGTCGTTTCATCCACATGTTTTTGCGTCTTTTTCTCGAATCAAAACGAGCGGGTTTATACCACCGCTCCGTTCGGCCGGACAAGCCTCAAGCCGGTATCTTTACCGGCCGCACCGCCGATGCAGCCAGAACCGCCCGGCTTCGCGCCTCTTCCACCGTGTCCGCCGCCGCCAGGGCCACGCCCATGCGCCGCCGGGGATAGGCCTCCGGCTTGCCGAACAGGCGAACCTCGGATTCCGGCACGCACAGCGCCCGCTCCACTCCCTCGAACGCGATGCCTTCCGCGGCCATCCCGCCGTAAATCACGGCGCTGGCACCGGGGCGCCGCAGGGCGGGATCGACCGGCAATCCCAGAATCGCGCGGACATGCAGCTCGAACTCGTTCTGCGCCTGGCTGACCATGGTCACCATGCCGGTATCGTGCGGCCGGGGGCTGACCTCGCTGAACCAGACTTCGTCCCCGCGGACGAACAGTTCGACGCCGAACAGCCCGCGCCCGCCCAGGGCTTCGACCACGGCGCGGGCGATCGCCTCGGCGCGTTCCCTGGCTTTGGGACTCAAAGGTTGCGGCTGCCAGCTTTCCACGTAGTCCCCGGCCTGCTGCCGGTGGCCGACCGGCTCACAGAATGCGATCCCGGCGTCACCGGTGGGAGTGATGGATCGCACCGTCAGCAGGGTGATCTCGAAATCGAAGTCGATCCGACCCTCGACGATGACGCGGCTTGCCCCGACCCGGCCGCCCTTCCGCGCGTACTCCCAGGCGGCCTGGACGCCGGACGGGCTCTCCAGCATGGACTGACCCTTGCCGGAGGAAGACATGACGGGCTTGACGAAACAGGGAAAGCCGATCTTCCCCGCCGCCTCGGCCAAGGCCTCACAGGAATCGGCGAACGCATAGGGCGATGTCGGCAGGCCCAGTTCTTCCGCCGCCAGCCGTCGGATGCCCTCGCGGTTCATGGTGAGTTGCACGGCGCGGGCGTTGGGAACGACCTCCGCCAGCCCCGCCCGCTCGATCTCGGCCAAGGCATCCGTGGCGATCGCCTCGATCTCCGGCACGATGAAATGCGGACGCTCGCGCTCGATGAGCGTCCGGATCGCCGCCGCGTCCGTCATGTCGACGACATGGGCGCGGTGGGCGACCTGCTGCGCCGGTGCACCGGGATAGCGGTCGACGGCGATCACCTCGGCGCCGTAGCGCTGGAGGGAAATCGCCACTTCCTTGCCGAGTTCACCGCTGCCCAGGAGCAGCACCCGGAGGGCGGAGTGCGAGTTTGGGGTTCCGATACGCATATAGAGAATGCCGAAGGATTGTAGGGAGGAACCGGCGGCGAGAGGAAGCCGGAAGGCGGTGATTTTAATGCCCCCCCGCCTCCAATTGCCAAGCCGCCGGCCCTTTTTCACCGCCTCCGGCTTTCCGGATGGCGCTCAATCATCATCGGCGATGGTGACCGTTGCATCCGCGGCCGGCAAGCGGGTGTATTCCTTCCTTCCCGCAATGGCCAGGTTCACCGTTTCCGCCCCTTCGGCGACGCGGTCGTTGCGCAGCTTCACCGAAACGTCCACGCTGGCGACGCCCTTTGGAAGGGTGACCCGGAGCTTGGGCTTGACGTAATCCTTGCCCGGCCGAGCGGTGCCGCCCAGCGTCAGATGAATGGTCAAGGGCTTGCCGGTCGGCGTCTCGCGAGACACGGTGAAGACCATTCGGTCTCCACTCCCTTCGGCGATTTCGGTCCGGGCAGCCGACACCCAGACGCGCGGAAGCGAGCCGACAGTGGCTTCACCATAGATTTGGGACACGGTCGTCAGATCGGGTTTGAAGCGGATAATGCTGCGGAGCCTGCGGATCGCGGCGGGATTCGCCGCAGCGATCTCTTTGGCGGCGCCGATGGCCGCACCCACCTGGCCCGGCGCCGGCAGGGTGCCAGTGGCCGTGTTTTCGTTATGTATCAGGAGTCGCCTTATCTCACCGGCTCCGGCAGCTTCCCTGGAATTCCCGATCGCCGTGGTCAACAGACTCTTGTCCGCCTCCTGGCTGGCCTGATAGGTCAACGTGAAGCGGGCATGATCGGCGGCGAACGCGGAATACTGTTCCTGGAAGAGTTCGAGCATCCGGACGGCGGTCCCGCGCATGGAGCCGGCCAGCCGCTGGAACTGCAGTTGCGTCGAGGGCTGGGTCCGGCTGCCTTCCTCGTTGCGCTGCAATACGATCGTGGCGGCGTTCACCCCATCGTTGGCCGCCGCCGGAATTTCCCAGGTGATGGTGCGGCGAAGGCCGGTCGCGGCCTCGCCAGTCGTAGCGTCAGTCTTGAGCACAGCCGCGGGAAAATCTTCCGCCAGCCGGGACGAGACGAAATCGGCGGCATCGGCCGGCAGAGTCGCCAGATGACGCAACACGATCTGCGAATTCGTCAGCAGATGCCGTATGGACATCTCGCGATCCGCGAGCGACAGGTGCTTGTGCAAATCGGCCGCCCTGGCCATCTTGGCTTCCACCGTCCCGTCCAGCCGGGTAGTGACACTCATGTCCTGCTCCACCAGGGACAGCACCTCGTTCGACAGAGCGGCGGCATACTGGGGCAGCAGATCCGCGTTTTTCTTCACTTCGAAGGCGTTTTTCGGTTCGAAGAACGCCAGCGGCACATCGCGGGTCAGGTTGAAGATGTTTTTGTCCGTCGCGCGAACGTCGATCGCAAAATCTCTGATCTTGGGCAATCCGCCCAACCGCACCGCCGTACTATTCTTGAGCGACCCGGTGTATTGCAGCAGATCCCGCGCCGCCGCGAGGCGCTGCTTCGCCAGTCCGGCGCTCTTGGTTTCATCCAGCGATGCGAACGGTCTTACGTAGAACGGCATTTTGCCCGCCACCGTCAGGCTATGGCAGCCGGCTTTTTCGCAGCTCTTGGCCGGACTCGCTTCATTGATCATCAGGCCGTAATGGTCCACGGATATCAAATCCTTGACGTGGCACTGATCGCAGGTCGCGTCTTTTGCCGGGTGATGCTCGGCCACGCCCGCCGTTTCGGCGTCGATGGCGTCCATGAGCTGAAGGACGGCCCGGAATTGGTCCTCCGTCTCCGTGACAGGCTCTCTGACGGTGAATCTCACCACCAAGAGATGGCGAAAACCGTCGAATGGGTCCGGCGGCGCCGCATTCGCCGGGTCCAGGCATAGCGGAATCAAAGCACATAACCAACTCAAGGAGGACGGTGAAAAAAGGAGGTGAAATCTCATGTTGGGCTCGCGTGGTCTTGTTATTGGGAAAAAGTACGGCTATCCAAACGGTGGAGCAGAATTTATACGAATATGAATGATAACGATTCGTATTTGATTTTTCAATTGCGAGCCTGCGTGCGCGAACCGAACTTCTGGAGGAGTCAATACGGAGAAAACCGGGGGCTGGCGCTCACCCGCGCTCGTGAGGGCGCAGGAAAAACAAGCTTCTCGCAAGTTCGGACAGGACATTCCTTTGTCCTGTCCGAACTTCGTTCATTCGATGGAAAACTCGCGCATCATGCCCATGTCCTCGTGCTCCAGGTTGTGGCAGTGGTACATGAACAGACCCTTGAAGTCCTGGAACGGCTTGATCAGGCGGATCCGTTCGCCGGGCATGGCCAGCACGGTGTCTTTCCAGCCGCTGTCGATGAAGCCCTCGCGCACACTGGCGTAGTCGTCCATCGTTGCATTGCTCACCGTACGGCTGACGATCTGGAAGGACTGGCCGTGCAGATGGATGGGGTGCGCCATCGACATCATCATGCCCATGCCGCCCTCCATGCCCCCACCGTGTCCTCCCATCATCCCCATGCCGCCGCGATGCCCCATCATGCCCATCCCCATGCCGCCGCGCATGCCCATGCCAGGCCCGCCTCCGTGCTCCATGCCCTCTCCTCCTGCGCCATGCCCCGAACCGCCGTGGCCGTGGAATATCTCCAGCAGTTGAACACTTCCCAGCGGAATCCGCTCGAACGGCTGCAGGTCGTCATGGGCATAAGGCCGCCGGTTGATCAGCATGGACATCGGTCCTTCGGAAATCTCCAGGGGCACCGGTTTGTCCGGATTGACGGTATCGGCCAGGGTGTAGCGGGAAATCTTCGCAAGGCGCCTCGGCAGGCTGGGGCTTTCGCTCACCCGCCGGGTCACCCGGACCGTGAACAGCGGGTAGTCGCTGCCTGGCGGCAAGGAGCTGTGCATCATCTCGCCCATCATCCGGCGCGCCATCCTCGGGAGAGCCCCCGAAAACGGCAGGCTCCGCATGACCAACTGCGAACCGACGGTGCGCCCGCTGAAATCCGCCCAGACGTCCAGGCGCTCACCCGGCGCGAGCATCACGTAGGACTTGACCTCCGGCGCCTCCAGCAGGCCGCCGTCGGTACCGATGACGGTCAAGGGCGTACCGTCGTCCCAGCCCAGCTTGTAGATGCGGGCGTTCGAGCCGTTCATGATCCGCAGCCGGTAGGCCCGGCTCGCCACCTCGACCGCGAAGTCCGGGCGGCCGTTGACCAGGATGCGGTCACCGTGGAACCCCATCATCCGCTCGTGCATGTGGCGGACGTAGACGAGCTGGTTGTCGGCGTCGAAGCGCCGGTCCTGCAGTACGACGGGGATCTCGTATTCCCCCGCGGGCAAGCTCAGCGCCGCCTCCTCCTCGTCGTTCACCAGGATGCCGCCGGCCAGGCCGTGATAGACCTGCGGTCCGGTCAGCTCGTGCGGATGCGGATGATAGATGTTCAGACTCGCCCGGTTGAGCACCTCGAATTCGTAGACGAATGTCTCCCCCGGATCCATCGCGTACATCGGGTGGCCGTCCATCAGCGCCGGGACGTGCATGCCGTGCCAGTGCGCGATGGTCGGCTCGGACAGTTCGTTGCGGAAATGGATGCGCACCTTCTGCCCCTTGTGCAGGCGCATGACCGGGCCCAGATAAGACCCCGGCAGACTGGTCAACGTGCCTTCCGGGCCTTTCATCAGCCGCGCGGCGTACTGCAGAACCCGCGTCGGCCGGCCGGGCAGGATGGCCACCGAAGACTGGCGTGCCGCCAGCTCGATTTCCACGTCCGGCTGGAACGCGGGCGATGCCTTGTTCGGGCTGAGCTTCGGACCGGCCGGCATGGTCATGGCCTGCGCCCAGGCCGGCACCCCGGCGAGAGCGAACAGACCCAGACCGGTCTGACGGAGAAAACGGCGGCGTGACACATGGATGCTGGACGGCATAACCCCCTCCTTTCGACCTTGAGGTCGCTTTAGTTATGGCGAACCTTCTCCTGCTGCGGGCGCCGCCAGCCGGGAGGCTCGAAGTGGACGGGCTCCCGCACGCATGGCGGACGGGATGCCCTTGGCGGCATTGTATATAAGTTTCCGGTGATATCGACATTCGATCTGCCGGAGCCCGGTGCGCCGAACGCCGCCGCAGAACGGGACTACGCCCGGCCGGTGAACATCACGACGCTGCCCTGTACCTCCAGGGTATAAGCCGGGAAATGAGCGGCGAGCACTTGGTGCAGATCGTCTTCGCTGTCGTGCCGACTGCCGAACACGCCCTTGCCGTTGTAAAGCGCCATCAGCCGCCGGCCCAGCGCGTTGTGGCACACTCCCCGGCCGAGAAAGGCCGGGCGGCCGGAAAGCGGCAATGGTCGAAAAAGCAGCCTGTACCGACGCCGACTCCCAGATGCCGCGGCGCCACCCACCGGTCATAGAGATCCAGGATGCGGCGGGTGGGGCAGCGCTGGGCGGCAGGGACGGTGGCCCGGGGGCGAGAGGCGTGCGGATCGTTCAATGGGGGCCGACACAGTAGAAAGAACCCAAGCTATTCGTCCTCGCCACCCTCAAGAAGACCTGGTCCGGCACAGGTACGCTACCGGGGCTTGTTCAAGGGACTGGCAGCCAAGCCTCCAAACCGGCGGGAAAACGCTCAGCCTTGGCCCGCAGCCGCGGCTGAGCGGCATCGACGTCCAAAAAATCGGACTTGTTCCGAGCCTCCTTAAATGGGCGGCGAACGGAAATAACGCCCAACAGGCCCTCAGCCTGCGCGCAGCCGGGAGAACCGGCAAACCGACGGCCGTGCATTCCGGCAACAGATGGATACCCCGATGGACACCCTGGATGCCCCGGAACACTCACCGGTTCCTGACGCGAATCATGCGAAAAATGGCGCACAAATCGACAGTCGGCGCCCTCCTTTCAATATCGAGTCCCTTGTGGACTCAAACACTCGAGCCCAGGATCGGAAGAGCATCCGAAGATGCGTGCAGCCATTCGAGCCGAGTCCTGTCGAAACATTGCTTGCGGACGCATGAAGAATCTGGATGAACGCATGACGGTCGAAGACTTCATCGCCAGTTGAATTCGGGCAAACTGCGTGGATATACTTTACAATACGTATATCCACGAGAGCCCGCCAATGCAAGTCTCAAAATGGGGCAACAGCCTGGCCATTCGAATCCCGGCATCCGTCGTCGAAGCCCTCGATCTGCATGAGGGTGACGACATCCAGGTGGTGGTCGCGGACGAACGCGTTTTCGCGCTGGCGAAGCAACCCGGAAAGGAGGCGCTCCTGGAACGCCTGCGCCGGTTTCGAGGCAAGCTGCCGACCGGCTTCGTGTTCGACCGGGATGATGCGAATGCCCGCGACTAACGCGTTCATCGATACCAACGTCCTGCTTTATTTTTTGTCAGACGACACCGACAAAGCCGACCGGGCCGAGGCCATCGTCCGGAACGGAGGACGGATCAGCGTTCAGGTGCTGAATGAAATGGCGAGCGTGGCGCGCCGGAAGCTGGCCATGCCGTGGGAAGAAATCAACGAGGTCCTGACGCTCATCCGGACCCTGTGCCCGGTCGAACCGATCACCGTCGCCACCCATGATCGAGGCCGATGGATTGCCGAGCGTTACGGCTTGAGCGTTTACGATGCCATGATCCTGGCGGCGGCACTCCTCGCCGGATGCGAGACCTTGTATTCCGAGGACATGCAGGGCGGACAGCTCATCGAAGGCCGGTTGCGCATCCACAATCCGTTTTCGGAGATATGAGCAGGAAAGATCACCAAGCGTTGGAACTGCCCGGCTGGAAGTGAGAGCGATGCGAACAAGCGCCGGCCCATTTACCCAAGAGGAAGGAGTATGTGTGAAAATTCGGACTTGGCGTGCGGGGCCTGGCCTTGCGCGGGCTTCGCGTCCGCCGCAGATCGAACCGACACAGGAATCCCTATGCAGACATTGAACGGAAAAATGATCAAGAAGGCATCCTTCCTCGTTTTCGGCGCGCTGCTGGGCGCGATCCCGCCCGCCGGGGCGGAAAGCGACAAAGAGCTCCAGGAAAAAGCCCTCAAGGCGCGCGAACTGGGCCAGCACGGCGGCATGGACCATTCGGCGCATGCCGCCGAGGAGACGGCGGGCAAATTCCGCGGCGTCTTCTACGGCTACCTGCCGTGCCAGGAAGAAAATTGCGACGGACTGAAGATGACCTTGTCCCTGAACGACAAGGACCGGTATCTCCTGGTGATCCAGCCCGCGAAGCCGCAAAACCGGGAGTCTTTCGAAAAAGGCAAATACCAGTGGGACGACAGGAACGGCATCGTCCTGCTGACCCCCAACAAGGATGCCCCGCCGCGCCGGCTGGCCATCAAGGATGAAGGCACCCTGGTCTATCTCGCCAGCGACGGGAAGCCGCTGCCCGGCGACCAGGACCGGTATCGGCTGGAACGAAGCGACAAATCGAACAACCGGGAAATGCACATTCATTGACGAACATGGCTCCAGGGGACGACTGGCGATGGCGAAGGCTTGAGGAGACAGCCAAAGTACCTTGATCAGATGAAGCGTGACTGGGAGCATGTCCCCGAAAAACGCCTCAGCCCCTCAAAAAGTTCGCTTACCGGCGATCCATTGATCTCGGAGCGGGTCGAAGACAAATTTCCCTGCCATGATACCGATTCAAGATCTGCTCCATCGCATACGCTGGGATGCGGAGTTCGGCCGTGCAGAATTCCGCATCGGCTACTACGATCGTATCGAGCGCCGCGTTGTGCTGGCACCGCTTGCGGAACTGGCGTTTCCCCCGGACCAGCCGAATGCGTTTGAATGGGTTGACCACTTGGGCGAGTTGCATACCATCCCTTTGCATCGCATCAAGGAGGTGTACCGCAACGGCGAACTGATCTGGCAGCGAACCCATTGATCTCTGCGCCGCGGGGAAACCGAGGCGCAGCATTTCCCCACGAGGTCCGCCATGCAACCGACGACTGCCAGGCCAGAGGATTTTCGTGCCGCTTACCTGGCGCTTCTCCAAACTGGTGAATTGGAACGGCGCGTCCCCCTCGGCCGCGAACATCTTAAAACCTGCGACCTGTGCGCCCGCTACTGCCGGGTCGACCGGCTGCAAACGGCACAGGGCGCGGTATGCCGGACCGGCGAGCGCGCCATAGTCTACAGTTGCGGCGCCCATCACGGCGAAGAAGACGTCCTGCGCGGCTGGATGGGCTCGGGCACGGTATTCTTCAGCTGGTGCAACCTTCGCTGCGTGTTCTGCCAGAACTGGGATATCAGCCAGAAGGGCGAGGGCCGCGAAGCGACGCCGGAAGAGCTGGCTTCCATGATGTTGGACCTGCAGGCGCAGGGATGCCACAACATCAATCTGGTGACCCCCAGCCACGTGGTGGCGCAAATTCTCGAGGCCACCCTGATCGCCGCCCGGCAGGGACTCACGTTACCGCTGGTCTACAACACCGGCGGCTACGACAGCCCCGAGGCTTTGGCCCTGCTGGACGGCGTCATCGACATCTACATGCCGGACATGAAGTATGGCGATTCCGCCACCGCCCACCGCTACTCCCATGTGCGCGACTACTGGGAGGTCAACCGTGCAGCGGTCCAGGAAATGCACCGCCAGGTGGGCGACCTCCGGTTGGACCAGGAAGGTCTGGCTAATCGCGGGCTGTTGGTTCGCCATCTGGTGCTCCCAGGAGGCTTGGCCAACACGGAAAAGGTGCTCGCGTTCATCGCCCGCGAGATTTCCCCGGAAACTTATCTCAACCTGATGGACCAGTATCACCCCTGCTACCGTGCCGGCGAATACCCCGAACTCGCGCGCCCGATCACGCCAACCGAATACCAGGAGGCGCTCGACATCGCACGGCGTCTGGGCCTGACGCGGCTGGACCGCCCGCGCAGTCGACGTCCATTGTGAGTCCGGTCATTCCAGCTTGCGGTAAATGGGCAAGCCTGGCCGCCAACGATTCCACCCGCCGGAGCCCTCGGGCAGAACTTCATGCGAGCCGAGCACAAGCAACCCGCCCGGCGCCAGACGGTCGCCGAGGCGCTGCAGCGTTTCACTTTGCAGATCCGTAGAGAAGTAGGTAAAAGCCAGGTTCCGGCACAGGATCAGATCGAACAGTCCTTCCGGCATCGCTTTGCGCAGATCCATGACAGCCCAGGTCAACGGCTGGCAATATTCCCGACCGATCCGGTAATGCCCGTCTTCTGCCCTAAAGGCAATATCGCGCCAAGGCGCGGGGAGTTCCCGCAGGCTGCTCGGGGCATAGCAGCCGGTTTGCGCTCTGGCGATCTGAACCGGGTCGGCATCGGTGGCGAGTACCGAAAGGGCGATATCCCGTGCCCGCAAATCCGGATGCAACGCCCAGATCAGGACCAGCGTGTAAGCCTCCTCGCCCGCGCCGCAGCCGGCGCTCCAACAACGCAACCGACGGTCGCCTCTTGTCCGGCACCGGTCTATCAATTCAGGCAATCCTTCCACTGCAAGGACATCGAAGATCCGGCGGTCCCGATAAAAGCGCGAAATCGTTATCCGGCAGAAGCTGTCCAGGAGTTTCCATTCCTCCTGCTGGGCCTCAAGGTAGCTGCGATAGGAGTCGATATCCTCCAACTGCAACGCCCTGATGCGGCGCATGGTACGCTTGATTACCTGACGCCACACTTTCCGAAACCCGGGCCAGCGCAGTCCCAGACGCGGCAAGGCCCATTGCAGGAACTCTACGGCTTGCGTGCTGTGCATTCTCATCGAAACCAATGCGAAAACCATTCTGAGGCGATATCGGACCAACTCTCTGCCGACTATTGGGCATCCGGCGCGCCCAGGCAAAATCTTGCTGACTTGATCCGCCATATATCGATAGAATAAAAAATTTTCCAGCCGCCTAGCCCGGATGTTTCATAAAAATGCCCCCTGCGCCCGATAGCTTGGCCAGCTGCCTATTTTTTCAGTCCACCGAACTGACCTACGCCCCCCATGAGGCATGGGCAGCCCCTCGACCTGCCTCTTTTCGCGGGGGTGGTGGCCGGAATCCAGACACTGGACGCAATCAACCCTCCGAGTCCTGCCGGATCCTCCTCGGTTGAGGGTGACGGCGCGCTTCAGGCCATGGCCGGTGGTCGGACGAGATAGAGTATCTCGGTGACCCGGTGCAACAGCGCCTTCACCGGACAGGCGCTCGGCAAGTGCAACTTGATCCGGTCCTTGTACTGCACCACCCGCACCGCCAGCTTGAACAGCTTCAGGATGAGGGTCATGGGCTGCGCCTTGGCCAGTTCGGTGTGGCACAGGGTGTGCTCCCGCAGGCTGTGGATCAGGCTGTAGGCGGCACAGGCATAGAACAGGCGCAGGTGGTTGGCGAGGAAGGCATGGTCGGCGGTGCGATCACTGGCCAGATCGTTCTTCACCGCCTTGATGAAGTTCTCGTCCTGGCCGCGTGCGCAGTACAGATCCCGGTACAGCGCCTCCGGCGTCGGGTCGGCGAGCGAGGTCACGACGAAGCGCGGGTTGTCCCCCAGGCCCATGACCTCGGCCTTGAGCACCACCCGATAGGCCTTGGGCCAGGAACCGGCCTGGTAGGCCACCTCGTCATACAAACGGGTCGCCGCCGGCTCGGGCTGTTCGGCGCGGCGAGCGAAATCACAGCGTTGCGCATGCAAGGCGCGCGTCTTGGCAAGCAGCGGCTCGGCCTTGGGCGTCAGCACCTGGTTGCCGGCCAGGCCGAAGAGGAAATCCATCCGTGCATCGGCTTCGCACAGGGCCATCAACTCCGGGTTGGCGAAATGGCCATCCCCGCGCAGGACGAGGTGGGTATCCGGCCAGGCCTGGCGCAGGCGGCGCACGACCCGCTGGAGGATGGCGGCGTTCTCGCGCCCGGTGGGGCGTTTGCCGGGCCGCAGCACGGCGGTGATGAACTTGCCGGAGAGGCCCTCGAACAAGAACAGCGGCAGATAGCAGTGGCTGCCGTAGTGGTGATTGTAGAAGGCCAGTTCCTGCTGCCCGTGGGTGCGGTCTTCGGAGTGGTCCATGTCCAAGACGATGACCGCGGGCGGGGTGGTGTAGCTGGCGATGAAGGCATCGACGAAGGCGCGGGCCAGGCGGTAGATGTCCTTGCGGGAGACTCCGTTCTCCAAGCGCGAGAAGGTGGGGCCGGAAGCCAGGGCGTTGTCGGCATCCAACGGCGCCCGCTCGGCCGCCAGCTTGAACACGGGATCGTGGCGCAGGCTGTTGGCGTCGTTGCCGTCGGCATAGCCGCAGGCGGTCTGGAAGATGCGCTGACGCAGGAGGTCGGCCAAGCTGTGGGCGATGTAGGAAGGGTGCCGGCGATCCTGAATGGCCGAGGCCAGACGGGCGATCAATCCGGTCTGCCGATCCACGCCCTGCAGGAGGAGGGCGCCGAAGTCGCTGGACACCGCGCCGCCTTCGAAGTCGGCACGGACGGTGAAGCCGGCGACGGTGGGAAAACGGAGCTGGGTCGGGATAGAATCACTCATTGGGCGGTCTCGTTTAGGCTTCGTACGAAGCGTTATTGGCGCAACTCCAATTATATCAATTGGTTAAGCGAGATTCGCCCACTTTCTTGAAATATCCGGGCTAGATACTTCCCCATGCGCACCTCCCAGTTCCCCCTGAGTACCCTGAAGGAAACCCCGTCCGACGCCGAGATCGTCAGCCATCAGCTGATGCTGCGCGCCGGCCTGATCCGGAAATTGGCGGCGGGCCTCTACACTTGGCTGCCGCTGGGCCTGAAGGTGCTGCGCAAGGTCGAACGGGTGGTGCGCGAGGAGATGGACCGGGCCGGGGCTTTGGAGGTACTGATGCCGGTGGTACAGCCGGCCGAGCTGTGGCAGGAATCCGGCCGCTGGGAGCAGTACGGACCGGAGCTGGCGCGTTTGAACGACCGCCACGACCGGGCCTTCTGCCTGGGGCCGACCCACGAGGAGATCATCACCGACCTGGCCCGCAACGAACTGAAGAGCTACAAGCAGCTCCCGGTCAACTTCTATCAGATCCAGACCAAGTTCCGCGACGAGATCCGGCCGCGCTTCGGCGTGATGCGGGCGCGCGAATTCCTGATGAAGGATGCCTATTCCTTCCACCTGGACAACGAGTCGCTGGCCCAGACCTACGATGCCATGTATCTGGCCTACAGCAACATCTTCAGCCGGCTGGGGCTGAAGTTCCGCCCGGTCCTGGCAGACACCGGCGCCATCGGCGGCAGCCATTCGCACGAGTTCCACGTGCTGGCCGATTCCGGCGAGGACGCCATCGCCTTTTCCACGGGCAGCGATTACGCCGCCAACATCGAGCAGGCCGAGGCGGTAGCGCCCACGGCAGCGCGCTCCGCGGCCACTGCGGACCTGCTCAAGGTCGAGACGCCGGGCAAGAAGACCATCGCCGAGGTGAGCGAATTCCTGGGTGTTCCAGCCGACAAAATCCTCAAGACCATCGCGGTCATGCAGACCATCGTCGACGCCGACGGCCTGGACCGCGACGTGTTCGTGAAGGTCCTGCTGCGCGGCGACCACGAGCTGAACGAGATCAAGCTGGGCAAGGTGCTGGGCAAGTTCCGCTTCGCCAGCGAAGATGAGATCGAACGCCACATGGGCTGCCGTCCCGGCTACATCGGCCCGCTGAACCTGCCGGCCGAGGCGGCCGGGCCGGTCTACGCCGACCGCGCCGTCGCCGCGATGAGCGATTTCGTCTGCGGCGCCAACGAGGCCGGCTACCATTTCACCGGCGTCAACTGGGAACGCGACCTGGCGCTGCCGCAGGACGAGTATCTGCGCGACCTCCGCAACGTGGTGGAAGGCGATCCCAGCCCCGACGGCTTAGGGTTCTTGAGCATCGCCCGCGGCATCGAGGTCGGCCACATCTTCCAACTCGGCACCAAGTACAGCGCGGCGCTGAACGCCACCGTGCTCAACGAGGAAGGCCGCAGCCAGGTCATGGTGATGGGCTGCTACGGCATTGGCGTTTCGCGGGTGGTCGCGGCGGCGATCGAGCAGAACCACGACGAGCGCGGCATCCTCTGGCCGGAAGCCCTGGCGCCGTTCCAGGTGGCCCTCTGCCCGATCAACATGCAGACCTCGGAGCGCGTGCAGGCCGCCGCCGACCGGCTCTACGCCGAACTCTCGGCCGCCGGCTTCGAGGTGCTGTACGACGACCGCAAGGCGCGCCCCGGCGTGATGTTCGCCGACATGGAGCTGATCGGCATTCCGCACCGCATCGTCGTCAGCGAACGCGGGCTGGACGCCGGTACCCTGGAATACAAGGGCCGCCGGGACGCCGACAGCCAGCAGATCGGCATCGACGGGGTTGTCGAATTCCTCCGCGGCCGTTCGGAAAGCCGGTAAGCACCGCCCGCATTCGTATAGAATGCGTACGTTTCAGCCACGACTTTCGAAATCCTGTGGAAACTTTTCACGGTACGACCATCGTCTCCGTCCGCCGGGGCGACCGGGTGGTGATCGGCGGCGACGGCCAGGTCACGCTCGGCAACACGGTGATGAAGGGCAATGCCCGCAAGGTCCGGCGCCTCTACAATGGGCGGGTGCTGGCCGGTTTCGCCGGCGCCACGGCGGATGCCTTCACCCTGTTCGAGCGCTTCGAGGGCCAGTTGGAAAAGCACCGCGGCAACCTGACCAAGGCCGCGGTGGAACTGGTCAAGGACTGGCGCACCGACCGCATGCTGCGCCGCCTGGAGGCCCTGCTGGCGATCGCCGACGACAAGGCTTCGCTGATCATTTCCGGCAACGGCGACGTGATCGAGCCGGAGAACGGCCTGATCGCGATCGGTTCCGGCGGTCCTTTCGCCCAATCGGCGGCACGCGCGCTGCTGGAAAACACCGAACTCGGCGCCCGCGACATCGTCGAGCGCTCGCTCAACATCGCGGCCGACATCTGCATCTACACCAACCGCAATCTGACCATCGAAGAACTCGAGATCGGACGGAATTCCAGTAATCCAGCATGAGCCAGATGACTCCCCGCGAAATCGTCCACGAGCTGGACAAACACATCGTCGGTCAGGCCGACGCCAAGCGCGCCGTCGCCATCGCGCTGCGCAACCGCTGGCGCCGCGCCCAGGTCGGCGCTCCGCTGCGCGACGAGATCACCCCCAAGAACATCCTGATGATCGGCCCGACCGGCGTCGGCAAGACCGAAATCGCCCGCCGCCTGGCCCGGCTGGCCAACGCGCCGTTCATCAAGGTCGAGGCGACCAAGTTCACCGAAGTCGGCTATGTCGGCCGGGACGTCGAGTCGATCATCCGCGACCTGATCGACGCGGCGATCAAATTGACCCGCCAGGCCGAAATGGCCAAGGTGCAGAGCCGGGCGGAAGCCGCCGCCGAGGACCGCGTGCTCGACGTGCTGGTGCCGCACGCCAGCACCTGGAGCTCCGAGGAAGAAGGCGATTCGCCGGCCCGGCAGAAGTTCCGGCAAAAGCTGCGGGCCGGCGAGCTGGACGGCAAGGAGATCGAGATCGACGTCTCCGCCGCCCCGATCGGCGTGGAGATCATGGCTCCCCCCGGCCTGGAGGAGATGAGCAGCCAGTTGCAGAACCTGTTCCAGAACATGCAGTCGGGACGGACCAAGAGCCGCAAGCTGCGGGTCGGGGACGCCCTCAAGCTGCTCAAGGAAGAGGAGGCCGGCAAGATGGTCAACGAGGAGGAGATCAAGCTGCGGTCCGTCCAGGCGGTGGAACAGAACGGCATCGTCTTCCTCGACGAGCTGGACAAGATCTGCAAGCGCGGCGAATACGGCGGACCGGACGTTTCCCGCGAAGGCGTGCAGCGCGACCTCTTGCCCCTGGTCGAGGGCTGCACCGTCAGCACCAAATACGGCACCATCCGCACCGACCACATCCTGTTCATCGCCTCGGGGGCTTTCCACCTGGCCAAGCCGTCCGACCTGATCCCGGAGCTGCAGGGGCGGTTTCCGATCCGGGTGGAGCTGAACCCGCTTTCGGCCGACGACTTCGTGCGCATCCTCACCGAACCGGACGCCTCGCTGACCGCACAGTACGCCGCCCTGTTGGCGACCGAGGGTGTCAACCTGGAATTCGCCGACAGCGCGATCCGGCGCATCGCCCAGATCAGCTGGGAGGTGAACGAACGCACCGAGAACATCGGCGCTCGGCGGCTGCACACGGTGCTGGAACGCCTGCTGGAGGAAATCTCATTCGACGCCGCCGACCGCTCCGGCACCAGCATCACCATCGACGCAGCCTATGTCGACGCCCACCTGGGTTCTTTGGCCCAGGACGAAGACCTCAGTCGGTACATCCTGTGACCATGAGCGATCCGACGCCCGTCGCCATCACCCTGCACCGGGAAAGCCGCGTGCTCGAAGTGTCCTTCGACGACGGCAGCCGTTTCGAGCTGCCCTGCGAATACCTGCGGGTGTATTCGCCCTCGGCGGAAGTGCGCGGTCACGGCCCTGGGCAGGAAACCCTGCAACTGGACAAGGAAGACGTGACCATCACGGCCATCGATCCGGTCGGCAACTACGGCATCAAGCCGACCTTCAGCGACGGCCACGACACCGGTATCTACACCTGGAAGCTGCTGTACGACCTCGGCCGGCACTACGACGCCCTCTGGCAAGAATACCTCGGCAAAGTTTCGGCGGCGGGCTGCAGCCGCAAAGCCGGCCACTGACCTAACGCCTTCCGCCATTTTCGAGAACACCCATGAGCGAAAACACCACCCACTTCGGCTTCCGCACCGTGCCCGAGGGCGAAAAGGCGAGCATGGTCCGCGCCGTGTTCGATTCCGTCGCCGGCAAGTACGACGTCATGAACGACCTGATGTCGATGGGCGTCCACCGGATCTGGAAGCGGATCGCCGTGGACCTGGCGCACGTCCGCTACGGCGAGAAGGTGCTGGACCTGGCCGGCGGCACCGGCGACCTGACCGCCCTGTTCCGCAAGCGCGTCGGCGCCAAAGGCTTCGTGGTGCTGTCCGACATCAACGCGGAAATGCTCAAGCGCGGCCGCGACCGCATCATCGACGACGGCATCGCCGAATCGGTCGCCTACGCCCAGATCGATGCGGAAAAGCTGCCTTTCCCGGACAACAGCTTCGACTGCATCAGCATCGGCTTCGGGCTGCGCAACGTCACCCACAAAGACGAAGCGCTGAGGTCCATGTACCGGGCCCTCAAGCCGGGCGGCCGGGTGATCGTGCTGGAGTTCTCGGAGGTCCACAACGAACTGCTCAAGAAAGCCTATGATCTTTATTCGTTCAAGGTCCTGCCGTTTCTGGGCAAGCTCGTCGCCAACGACAGCGAGAGCTACCGTTACCTCGCCGAGTCGATCCGCATGCACCCCAATCAGGAAAAGCTCAAGGCCATGATGCAGGAGGCCGGCTTCGAGCGCTGCGAGTACTTCGACCTGATGCAGGGCATCGTCGCCGTGCACCGGGGCTATAAGTTCTGAGCATGGCCGGAATGCTGAAACTCCTGATGGCGGCCGCCTTGCGCGGCGCCGTGGAGCAAGCCCTGTCGCGCTACGTCGCTCTGGGCGTTTCGAGCCGGGCCCGGCTGGAAGCGCTGGCCGGCAAGACCATCGCCCTGGTGCTGACGCCGCCCGGCATCGGCATCCTGTTCTGCCCTACCCCCGACGGTGTCCAGATATTGCGGGAAAGCACGGGCACGCCCGACGCGGTGATCGCGGGCTCCCCGCTCACCTTGGCGCGGCTGGCGCTGAGCCGGGACAGGATCGGTCCCGGCACGGCTGGACCGCTGGTGCTGGAAGGCGACACGGAAACCGCGCGGAAGTTTTCCGAACTGCTGAAGGACCTGGATATCCCCTGGGAAGCGATGTTCGGACGCTACCTGGGACCGACGGCGGCCAGGAACATCGCCGACGCCGGCCAGACGCTCCGCAACTGGAGCGCCGATGTCGGCACCACCCTGCGGTTGGACACCCGCGAACTGCTGCAGGAAGAAACCCGGATCGTCCCAGCCGGCCCCGAAGCCGACGCCATGCACACGGCGGTCGACCGACTGCGCGACGGCATCGCGCGGCTGGAAGCCAGGCTCGGCCGTCTCGAGAAAACGCTGCACGCCGCTCCCAGCAACCTTCAGCCGAAAACGCCGTGATCCCGATCCGACTCGTCAGCCGCTTACTGCACATCCAGCAGGTCCTGGTCCGCCACGGACTCGACGAACTGGTCGAAGCCACCCATCTGTACCGCCCGCTGCGGTACGCCGCCCGGTTCCCCGCCGGGCTGCGCGCCCGCGACGTCGAAGCGCCGCGCGCCGTCCGCATCCGCCGGGCACTGGAGGAACTCGGACCGATCTTCGTCAAGTTCGGCCAGACGCTTTCCACGCGTCGCGACCTGCTGCCCGACGACATCGGCGAGGAACTGGTCAAGCTGCAGGACCGGGTGCCGCCGTTTCCCGGCCCCGAGGCCCGCCGGACGGTCGAATCCGCACTGGGCCAGCCGGTCGGGACGCTGTTCCGCTCCTTCGACGAGGAGCCGCTGGCTTCGGCGTCGGTCGCCCAGGTCCATGCCGCCCGGCTGCACAGCGGCGAAGAAGTCGTGGTCAAGGTGCTGCGGCCCGGCGTCCAGAAGCGCATCGAGGCGGACATCGAACTGCTCTACGCGCTGGCCGGCATGGCGCACCGGTTCTGGCCGGACGCCCGGCGGCTCCGCCCGGCCGAAGTGGTCGCCGAATTCGAAAAGACCATTCTCGACGAACTGGACCTGGTGCGCGAAGCGGCCAACGCCGCGGAGATCCGGCGCCGTTTCGAAACTTCCGAGATCCTCTACATTCCCAAGGTCTATTGGGACTACACGCGCCGGGACGTCATGGTGATGGAGCGCATCGCCGGCATTCCCATCGGCGACGTCGCCCAGCTCAGGCGTGAGGGCGTCGACCTCAAGCTGCTGGCGGAGCGGGGGGTGGAAATCTTCTTCACCCAGGTGTTCCGCGACAGCTTCTTCCACGCCGACATGCATCCCGGCAACATCTTTGCCACCCCGGATGCGCGCTACATCGCGGTCGATTTCGGCATCGTCGGCAGCATCTCCAAGGCCGACCAGTATTATGTGGCCGAGAATTTCCTGGCCTTCTTCAACCGGGACTACCGCCGGGTCGCCGAGATGCACGTGGAATCCGGCTGGGTGCCGCGCACCACGCGGGTCGAGGAGTTCGAGTCGGCCATCCGCAGCGTCAGCGAACCGATCTTCGAAAAGCCGCTGAAGGAAATCTCCTACGGCCAGGTGCTGCTGCGGCTGTTCCAGGTGGCGCGGCGCTTCGACATGGAAGTGCAGCCGCAACTGGTGCTGCTGCAGAAGACCCTGCTCAACATCGAAGGCTTGGGACGGGAACTCTACCCGGAACTCGACCTCTGGCAGACCGCCAAGCCTTTCCTCGAAAACTGGTTCCGGCAAGACCGCGGCCCAAAATCGACGGTCAAGAAGCTGGGGGCCAAGCTTCCCGAATGGGCCCAGCAATGGCCGGAAGTACCGGGCCTCGGCTACCAGGCGCTCGACCGCGCGGTCAACGGCAGGCTGGAACTCAGCGTCCGCTCGGATGAACTGCGCGCCCTGAACCGGGAGGTCCGCCGGGGGCAGCGCAGCATCCTGGGCGGCATCGGCGGCGGATCGCTGGTCCTGAGCGCCGCCATCCTGAGCACGGCCTTCGCCCATCCGGTGCTGGTCTGGCTGCTGGCGGCACTCGGCGTAGGCCTCTTCGCCTATGCCTGGACCCTGCGCTGAAACGGTGCGAGCCACCCGCACGATGTCTGTTATGATGCGGCAGTCCCCCGTTTGGAGCGTACAAGCATGGTAAGAACGGAAACCCCCGTGTGCGAATTCGGTCGAAAGGCCGTCGATTTCGCCCTGCCCGGCGTCGACGGTAAGACCTGGACACTGGAAGAATGCCGTGGCCCGAAAGGCCTCCTGGTCATGTTCATCTGCAACCACTGCCCCTATGTCAAGGCGGTGCAGGACCGCCTGGTGCGCGACGCCAAGGACCTCCAGGCGTTGGGCATCGGCGTGGTGGCGATCATGTCCAACGATCCGACCGATTATCCAGAGGATTCGTTCGAGAACATGCGGAAGGTAGCGGCGGAGCTGGCCTATCCCTTCCCCTACCTGCTGGACGAAACCCAGGCGGTCGCCAAGGCCTACGGCGCTGTGTGCACCCCGGATTTCTTCGGCTACAACGCCGATCTGGAGCTGCAATACCGCGGCCGGCTCGATGCCAGCCGCAGGGAAGCCGCCCCGCCCGACTGCCGCCGCGACCTCTACGAGGCCATGATACAGGTGGCCGAGACCGGCAAGGGCCCAGCCGAGCAGATTCCCAGCATGGGCTGTTCGATCAAGTGGCGCGATGCCTGACGGCGATTTCAAAATTCCAAGAAACTAAGGAGCATCTCATGGCTTTCAAACGCATGACCGACATCGATCTCGCGGGCAAGCGCGTCCTGATCCGGGAAGACTTCAACGTCCCCGTCAAGGACGGCAAGGTCGCCAGCGACGCCCGTATCCGCGCCGCCCTCCCGACCATCCGCCACGCGCTGGACGCCGGCGCCGCGGTGATGCTGATGTCGCATCTCGGCCGCCCCACCGAAGGGGAGTACGCCGAGGAGTTTTCCATGAAGCCCGTTGCCGAGCGGCTGTCCGAGCTGCTGGGCGGTCCGGTGGAGCTGGTGAAGGACTACCTCGGGGGCGCCGATCCGGCGGCCGGTTCGGTGGTGCTGTTCGAGAACGTCCGTTTCAACAAGGGCGAGAAGAAGGATGACGAGGCCTTGGCCCGCAAGCTCGCCGCGTTGTGTGACGTCTACGTGATGGACGCATTCGGCACGGCGCATCGCGCCGAGGCCTCCACGCACGGCGCGGGCAAATTCGCCCCCGTCGCCTGCGCCGGCCTGCTGCTGGCGGCGGAACTGGATGCGCTGGGCAGAGCGCTCCATGACCCGGCGCGGCCGCTGGTCGCCATCGTCGGCGGCTCGAAAGTGTCGACCAAGCTGACGGTTCTGGATTCTCTTTCGCAGGTGGTCGACCAGCTCATCGTCGGCGGCGGTATCGCCAACACCTTCATCAAGGCCGCCGGGTTCAACATCGGAAAATCGCTGTACGAGGAGGACCTGGTCGCCGAAGCGGGGCGTCTGATGGAAGCCGCGAAGGCCAAGGGCGGCGAGATTCCGGTGCCGGTCGACGTGGTAGTCGGCAAACGCTTCGACGCCGCGGAACCCGCCGTGGTCAAGAACGTCGCGGACGTCGCCGACGACGACATGATCTTCGACATCGGCCCGGCAACCGCCAAGTGCTACGCCGAGTTTGTCGGCCGCGCCGGGACGGTGGTCTGGAACGGGCCCGTAGGCGTCTTCGAATTCGACCAGTTCGGCGAAGGCACCCGCACTTTGGGGCTCGCCATCGCCGAGAGCCGTGCGTTTTCCATCGCCGGCGGCGGCGACACGCTGGCAGCCATCGACAAGTACGGCATCGCCGACCGCATCTCCTATATCTCCACCGGCGGCGGAGCCTTCCTGGAATTTCTCGAGGGCAAGCAACTGCCGGCGGTCGCCATGCTGGAGAGCCGCGCGGCCTGAATCCCGCTGCGGCGCAAACTCACTGTATCTCGCCCGCAACAAATTGCCGCTTCCGCAGTCAAACGAACTGTACACGGGCCCAAATCGCGATACATACTATTTGTTTTTCCAAAGCTACCGATTGAGGATTTTAATGGCGCGCATCACCGTCGAAGATTGCCTGGACAATGTCGAAAACCGTTTTCAGCTCGTCCTGCTTGCCAGCAAGCGGGCCCGAGTGCTTGCCCGCCATCCCGATGAAGCCAAGGTGGCCTGGAACAACGACAAACCGACGGTGGCTGCCCTGCGCGAAATCGCGGAAGGGCACATTACCCAGGCCTACATGAAGGAGAAGGTAAAGACGGACCGTTACCCGATCGAACGCCCGATGCCGGCGCCCAGAGACGACCTCTCCGACCTGGACGACGAAATCTAGGCCATCCGGAGAAATCCTCAAGAGCCGCAATGAGCCCGTACGCCATCGCCGATGCCCCGCCGCCTCAAGAGCCGGCGGAACTGCCCCAGGAAAAGCTGGCACGCCGGCTCGGCAGTCTGGCTTCGAGCTACCTTGAGCCCTCCCAGGTCTCGGAAATCCAGCAGGCTTACGAAGTCGCCGCCAAGGCACATGACGGGCAGCTACGCCTCAGCGGCGAGCCCTACGTCTGCCATCCCCTTTCAGTCGCCATCATCCTGGCCGAGATGCGGATGGATGCCAAGGGCATCATGGCCGCTCTGCTCCATGATGTCATCGAAGACACCCCTTTGACCAAGGAGGACCTGAGCGCCCGCTTCGGGGCCGAAGTGGCGGAACTGGTCGATGGCGTCAGCAAGCTGACCCAGCTCGACTGCAAATCGCGAGCCGAGGCCCAGGCGGAGAACGTGCGCAAAATGGTCCTGGCGATGGTCAAAGACCTGCGCGTCATCATGGTCAAACTGGCCGACCGCCTGCACAACATGCGCACGCTGGACGTGATGAACCCCGGACGGCGCTGCCGCATCGCCAAGGAAACCCTGGACATCTACGCCCCCATCGCTCATCGGCTGGGCATGAACGAAGTCAGGCTGGAGCTGGAGAACCTCGGGTTCTCCGCCATGTATCCGATGCGGCACCGGGTACTCGAACAGTGCGTCAAGAAAGCGCGAGGCAACCGCAAGGAAGTCCTTGTCACCATCGAATCGACCATCAAGACGCGCCTCAAGGACTGCGGCATGCCGGACGCCAGGATCATCGGCCGGGAGAAGCATCTGTACAGCCTGTACCAGAAGATGCGCAGCAAGCATCTCCCCTTCGCCCAGGTCTATGACGTCTATGCCTTCCGCATCGTAGTCGACTCGCCCGACGAGTGTTACCGTGCGCTGGGCGCCGTGCACAATCTATACAAACCGATCCCCGGCCGCTTCAAGGACTACATCGCCCTGCCCAAGGCCAACGGCTACCAGTCGCTCCACACCGTCCTGATCGGACCCTTCGGGCTGCCGCTGGAAATCCAGATACGCACCCATGCGATGCACCACATGGCGGAATCCGGCATCGCCGCCCATTGGCTGTATAAATCGGAAGCCGGCCCCGCCGCCGGCAGCCAGGCGCGGGCCCGGGAATGGCTGCGAGACCTGCTGGAAATCCAGAAGAGTGCTGGCGACTCCATGGAATTCCTCGACAACCTCAAGGTCGACCTGTTCCAGCACGAGTGCTACGTCTTCACGCCCAAGGGCCGCATCATCAAACTGCCGCGGGGCGCCACCATCGTCGACTTCGCCTACGCGGTGCATACCGACATCGGCAATTCCTGCGTCTCGGCCCGCGTCAACCGCATCCTGGCGCCTCTGCACAGCGTGCTCGAAAACGGCCAGACCATCGAAATCATCACCGCGCCCTGGGCCAGGCCGAATCCGCTGTGGCTGAATTATGTCGTGACGGCCAAGGCCCGGGCCGCGATCCGCAGCCATTTGAGGAATTTCAAGAAGCAGGAGGCGGTCAACCTCGGCCGGCGCCTGCTGGAAAAGGAACTGGCCAATCACGGCCTGAATCTGGATGCGATTCCGCATCACCGCCTGGAAAACTTTACCCGCGCGCTGGAGCTGTCCTCGTTCGAATCTTTGCTGGAGGATCTCGGGCTCGGCAACCGGCTGCCCTTCCTCGTGGTGCAGCAAATGCTGCAGGGCGACCAGGAAATCCACAAAGGCGCACCGTTTCTGCCCGACGAAAAAAGCGCCAGAACGCCGCTCGTCATCAAGGGAACCGAGGGCGTCGTGGTCAACCTGGCGAAGTGCTGCCGGCCGATTCCGGGAGACCCCATCGTCGGCTTCTTCAACCCGGGCAAGGGCATCGTCGTACACGTCACCGACTGCAAGAACGCCGCTGAGCTTCGGCGCAAACAGATCAACAGCCTGGATGTGGAGTGGGATCGCGCGGCGAGCGGGATGTTCCCGGCGATGATTCGCCTGGAACTGATGAACCGTGTCGGCACCCTCGCCCAGGTGGCTTCGGCGATTTCGCGGATGGAGGCCGACATCGAAAACGTCCAGATCACCAACCAGGACGACCAGATATCCACCGACGTCATTACCATCGGAGTCAAGGACCGGGTCCACCTCGCGCGGGTGATGCGGGAATTGCGCAAGCTGAGCATCATCTTGAAAATATCCAGAGTCAAATCGGAACTGAGAAAGAAAGAACCATGACACGTCAAGTCATCCACACCGATCACGCGCCCAAGGCCATCGGCACCTATTCCCAGGCCATCAGGGTCGGGAACACCGTTTACCTGTCGGGCCAGATCCCGCTCGATCCGGCCACCATGACACTCGTCGACGACAACATGGAGGTGCAGATCCGGCGGGTTTTCGACAACCTCAGCGCGGTCGCGGAGGCTGCCGGAGGCACGCTGGCGGACATCGTGAAACTCAACGTCTTCCTGACCGATCTCGGCCACTTTCCGCTGGTCAACGAAATCATGGCGAACTACGTCCCGGAACCTTACCCCGCGCGCGCCGCCGTCGGGGTCGCCGCCCTCCCCCGCGGTGCCGGCGTGGAAATGGACGCGGTCCTCATATTGCCGGAATAGCCCCGAAGAGCGATGCCGAAATCGCGGAGGCTGGATCGGGTCTCCCTCGACAACCTGCAGGGAGCGGGCGAAAAGACCATAGGCCGCCTCAACAAACTCGGCATCTTCAACCTGCAGGACCTCCTGCTCCACCTGCCCATCCGCTACGAGGACCGGACCCGGCTCACGCCTCTGGGCGCGCTGCAGCTTGGCCAGCCCGCGCTGGTGGAAGGCGACGTGGAACTCGCCGACGTCGCTGGAACCACCCGGCGGTCGCTGATCTGCCGGATCAGTGACGGAACCGGCTTCCTCAATCTACGCTTCTTCCATTTCCGGCCGGAACAGCTCCGGGCGTTGAGCAGCCTTAGGCGGATCCGCTGTTTTGGCGAGATACGCGCCGGCGCGCATGGGCTGGAAATGGTCCACCCGGAATACGAGGCGCTGAATGGAGCCGTCTCCCCTCCCCTGGAACCGGGCCTGACGCCGGTCTACCCGACCACGGACGGATTGCGCCAGCAGAGCCTGCGGCGGTTCGTGGCCCAGGCCCTGCGCCTCGCGAACCCGGACCAGGAAGACGCAGTCCGGCTTCCTCCGCGGCTGGCTCCCGAGCTCGACGCGATGTCATGGTGGGACGCCGTGCGCAGCCTGCACCGGCCCACCGATGCCTGCCCGGAAACCCTGGAGCGTGCCCGCCGCCGCCTGGCCTACGAGGAGCTGCTCGCGCATCATTTGAGCCTGGCCCGCTTCCGGCAGGAGATCCGCCGGCGGTCCGCGCCGATGCTGAGCACGGACGAAGCCGTCAAGGAGACTCTCCGGACCGGACTGCCTTTCCCCCTGACTCAGGCCCAGCGGCGGGTGATCGGCGAAATCGAAGCGGACCTGCGCAGCGGCCGCCCCATGATGCGGCTGCTGCAAGGCGATGTGGGCTCCGGAAAGACCGTCGTCGCCGTACATGCCGCGCTGGCGGCGGCGTCCAGTGGCTGGCAGGCCGCCCTCATGGCTCCCACCGAGCTGCTTGCCGAACAGCACTTCCACACTTTCAGCGGCTGGCTGGAATCCTCCGGCGTCACGACTACCCTGCTTACCGGCAGGCTCAAAGGCCAGGGCCGGAGGGACGCCTTGGCGGCGATAGCGAGTGGCGATACGGCGCTGGTCATCGGCACCCACGCCTTATTTCAGGAGACCGTCGAGTTTCACAGGCTGGGCCTGACCATCATCGACGAACAGCACCGCTTTGGCGTCCATCAGCGCCTGGCTTTGCGCGATAAAGCCCACCCGGACGCCGCGCTGCCCCACCAACTGGTGATGACCGCTACGCCGATCCCGCGCACGCTGGCGATTCTCGGCTACGCCGATCTGGACTGCTCGATCATCGACGAGCTTCCGCCGGGACGAACACCCGTCGTCACCAGCGTGATTCCCTCGACGCGCCGGGGGGAAATCATCGACCGGATCGCCGGCTGGATCGGCAGCGGCAGACAAGCCTACTGGGTCTGCACACTGATCGAGGAATCGGAGGCACTGCAGTGCGAAGCAGCCGCGAATACGGCCTCCAGCCTCGCCCAGGCGCTGCCCGGCCTTCGCGTCCGGCTGCTGCATGGACGCATGTCGGCTGCCGAAAAAGACTCCGTCATGCAGGAGTTCAAGGCAGGCGAGTCCGACATCCTGGTCGCGACGACGGTAATCGAAGTTGGCGTCGACGTGCCGAACGCCGGCCTGATGATCATAGAGAATCCGGAGCGCCTCGGGCTCGCCCAGCTCCATCAGCTTCGGGGACGGGTCGGCCGCGGGCCAGGCGATGCCTATTGCATCCTCCTCTACCAACCGCCGCTTTCCGCCATCGGCAGAGAGCGGCTGAAAATCCTGAAGGAATCCTCGGACGGCTTCGTCATCGCGGAGAAAGACCTCCAACTGCGGGGACCGGGCGAGTTTCTAGGGATCCGCCAGACCGGCTCGGCCCGATTCCGGATCGCGGACCTGGCCCGCGACGCCGATCTGATCGAAACGGTGGGCGCGAGCGCCGACCGCTTGCTCGAGCGCCATCCCGAGCTGGTTACCCCGTTGATCGACCGCTGGGTGGGCCAAGGACTTCATTACGCCGGTGCATGACGCATGGATACCCGTGCCTCAACTTGGTAGACTGCAACGCGTCCTTATGACCTGGTAACGAGAAAAGGAGAGGTTCGCCATGACCAGCCACGCCACTGTTCACGCATCGTCCGTTTGGCCCAATGCCACCCGCATCTTCGGCGCATTGATCGTTGCACTCGGGATGGCCGGATGCGCCGGGATGACCCCTACCCAGCAGCGCATGACATCCGGCACGCTCA
The DNA here is from genome assembly GCF_040730495.1 of Methylococcus sp. ANG. Classification (NCBI taxonomy): domain Bacteria; kingdom Pseudomonadati; phylum Pseudomonadota; class Gammaproteobacteria; order Methylococcales; family Methylococcaceae; genus Methylococcus; species Methylococcus sp. ANG. The sequence goes on from NZ_CP160399.1 coordinate 1,551,125, forward strand.
TCGGCGCCGGAGGCGGGGCAGTCATCGGAGCGCTGGCGGGCAATGCCGCGATGGGTGCGGGTATCGGTGCCGCAGCGGGACTCGCCGGCGGATACCTATATCAGAAGTACAAGGAAAACCAGGCCGAGACCTACGCCGAAGGCTATCGGCAGGGCCAGGCCAGTACTCAATCGAAGAAAAAGCAGAAAAAAGCGCAGCCGCAATAACCTCTGCGGGCGGACAGCGCCACAACCGTCAGGCAGCAGCGGGAAATGTCTCGGCCCAGAGTTTCTCGAGCTGATAAAATTCGCGCACCGGCGGCTTCATCACATGCACGACTACGTCGCCGAGATCCACCACCACCCACTCGCCGGAATCTTCGCCCTCCAACCCGAAGGGCTGAAGCGCATGCGCTTTGGCGCTGGCTTCGACATTCCCCGCCAGTGACCTGACATGGCGATCGGAGGTTCCGCTCGCGATCACGAAGAAATCGGCGATCGCCGTTTTCCCGCGCAGATCGATGATCTTGACGTCGCGCCCTTTTCCTTCATCCAGCGCGGCCACGACGATTTCGAGCAACGAGTCGATATGCATAGGCATCTAAGTTGGCAACTCCAAATAACTTCTGAGAATTAAGACTGGACGAAGTCGCACACCTGTCGTCCGAGAAACTTTCTTCGAGTGCGAAGGGCGGGCGAACGCAAAAATTGGGGAATGCAGGATCGATCCACTCGGGACCGGAGAATACGGAAGATCAGAACAACCATGTTGCCTGACTTGAGGCCGCTTGGGCCGAATTGCAAGAACCGTTGGCGAGATCAAAGACTGTCGTAACTCCCCGGCCGCCAAGATTGGCGCTCTTGACTCAATCTTTCCCGGCCGAAACCTTGATGTTTCTGCCTGCTTCGAGCTTGTTTTCCTTCACGCCGTTCCATTTCCGGAGATCCGCGACGCTGACGCCGAACCGCTGGGAAATGGCGAACAGAGTTTCGCCGGGTTTCACGGTATGGCGGGTGAATTGCGACGCCTTGATCCCATTCCCTTGCTTCCGCTCGGACACTTTTGCTGCGGCCTGCTTTTCCTTCCGTCCGTCGCGAGCCGCCTCGGCCCGCGAACGGGACGACGAATCCGCCATTCCAGTCCGTTCCTCATCCTTGCGTCCGTGCGTTCCCTTTCGGGCCGAAAGCCCCCCCCGCTCCTCGTCGCGGCCCCGAGTCTCCTTTGCTGCCTTGGCTTCATGTCCACGCTCTTTGCCCAAGGAGTCCCGAAGACGGGTTCCGTCCCGCAGATGAGCAACCACGCTCGATCCTTCCTCCACGTCCCGCCGGCGCTCGCCCAAATTCGGCTCGCTCGCCGAAGCGCGTCCCGGATAGCTCGTCGAATAGGCGTACTCCGAACCGCGGCCCGGTTTCGCCGATTTTCGCCCCAGCCCGCCGGAATCCGGATCGGCCGCATCTTCCGTAGCGGCATAGGGCAAATCCTGGCGGCCGAAGTCGCGTTTTGCTGTCTCGCCATAGGCTTCCGGCCGTGACTCGAATTGTCCGCCCATGGCCAACCTGGCCAGCTCCTTCTTGAATTTGCGCGATTTGTCCGCAGGCACGAAAAGACGGTAGGAACCTTCTATATCGGTGCGCTGATGCTTGAAGCCGGGATTCAATTCGAGCATCCGTTCCAGGCTCATGTCGGCCGCGTCCGCCGCCAGCGCGAGGTCCAGCTGAGAGCTCACTTTCACCGGCTTGAAAATGGCTTCGTTCGGAATGTAATGCAGGTCGACCGCATACCTATCGGCATTCGCGAAAACCTTCGACACGGCCAATAACCGGGGCACATAGGCCTTCGTCTCTTCCGGCAAATCCAGCGACCAGAAGTCAGTGGGCAGATTCCGTGCCTCGTTGCGCTGAATCGCCTTGGCGACCGCTCCTTCGCCGCAGTTGTAAGCGGCTATCGCCAGGAGCCAGTCGCCATTGAAGTCATTGTTGAGTTTTTTCAAGTATTTGATTGCCGCCCGCGTCGAGGCGTAAACATCACGGCGCCCGTCGTAGGAACGGCTCCGTTTCAAGCCGTACCGGCGCCCCGTTTCCGGGATGAACTGCCATATCCCGGCGGCCCGGGCGGGAGAAACCGCGTGCGGCTGGAATGCGCTCTCGACGATGGGCAACAGCGCCAGCTCTCCCGGCATCTTCTGTTTCTCGAGCTGCCGAACGATGGTATATAGGAAGGGTTCAGCGCGCTTCTGGGCACGCTTCAGGTAATCGGGGTGGTTGATGAACCACGAGACCTCACGGTCCACGGAGCGGTGTTCCACCTTTGGCAAGGCATACAGCGAGAACATCCGCTCCCACAACGTGTCGTACTGGGAACCCGGCGATGCCTGCTTCCCCTTCTTGGGCTTGCCGGGGTTCTCGGAAGCGGCCCCAAGGCGGGGCTCCGGGATCGATGCTTTGAGGTTACTCGGCTTGCTCGCACAGCCGGGAAGCAGCAGCGCCACCAGGGACATGGCGACAAGCAATCGCGGATGGGGCGGAAATCGCGTCATAAAATACTCCCTCAGTTAGGCAGCTGGCTGAGGCTAGCTACAACAGGCCGCTCAACTCTATGAGTACGAATAAAGGCTTTGCTCAACACCCTCATGAGATATTCTCTGAATGGTATCGAGGCACGACGCCGGGGCAGACACTCAAGCGATTGGAATTCCATTATTTGTCGAGTGGGCTAAAGCTTACTTACAATCAGATTACATTACAAGTTGGCTGCCCGGGCGACCTTCCCCCGCTTGAAAGCTTCCCGCGCGGCACGTCGTGCCTGGTTACCACCGGGCTAAAGACCGCCAACCAGGCACCCGTTCCGCTCATTGCCGCACCGGACGAAATCCCGTTCGGCGCTCAGAGCGTCGACATCGTCTGCCTCGTCCATGTCCTCGAGTTTTCGCCGGAACCGTGTTGGATATTGAAAGAGTGCGAGCGCATTCTCAAGCCGCAAGGAGAGCTTCACGTCCTCGCGCTGAACCCATGGAATCCGAAGAATCTGCAGCGTTGTGTCCCCATGCTTCTGAAGAGCGCCGAGATCAGCCTCATCACCCCGTCCCGGCTGATTGCCTGGCTGAAAAACCTCAACCTGGACACCTGCCTTGTCGCCGGCTTCAGCCTGACCCCCGAATGCTGCCTCCCCAACAGCGGTTCCCTCTTAAGCCGTTCCCGCGCCCACTTGGCGGCGGCCTATGCGGTTCGAGCGATCAAACGTCGCCAGCGGCTGATTCCAGCCGCATCGTCCTGGTCCTCGATTCCCGAACTGATCGGTGGCTGCGGCCCAATCGAAACCGCTTTCCGTGTGCTTGAAGACTCGAAACCGGGCACGGGACGCCGCGTCGGCGGGACGATACCCAAGAAGGCAAGGAAGGTGAGTTTGTGAACAGCGTTCCTGAAGAAGGAAGCTGCTAGCGAGCGGGATTTGATGCGCAGAAAAGATGAGGTTTCAGTTCTTCAGGTCAAGAACTCATCCTTTCTACGCACCAAAACTAACAGCGAGCATGTGCTCTTGACTATCCTGTCACCACTTCGGCGGCATTCGCCTCGGCTTTCCATTCGCGGAGCGAATGGCTCCGTTTTGTAACGATGACTTTAGCTTAGGAAGTTACGAAACGCCTGATTATTTACCCTTTTGCTTGGCGATCTGAGCATCGACTTCCTTACTTGCCTCTTGAGCGGCACCGCTCTGCCAGCCGCTCACTTCGTTCTCTCTGGCCTTGAACAAGACGACCAGGACGACGGTTCCAACGATCAATGCGCCGATCCACAACCAGAAGTTGTCTTTTTCTTGATTTTCCATTCTATCCTCCTATCGTTGCCGATGTTGCAGGGATTACGCTTCGAGCCCCAGGGCTGTCCGCCTCCCCATCGTATAGTTGATTGTCGCACTCTGAAGCGGGACCGATCGTGGTGCACCGCTTCATTGATAGCAAGTTTACCCCTACAAAATAATGGAAAACAATAGTTGACCTGGATCAAACTTTAAAAAAATTTCCGGTCCGACATCCCCCGTTCCTCTTGCAACCGCTCGAGCCTTGATGCATAAGGCCGGACGGCAGCCTTACGGACGAACCCTTTCCGAAGCGGTCATCCCCGGCAGGCAAGCGCTTAGACGTTGAAGCGGAAATGCACGACGTCTCCGTCACGCATGACGTAATCCTTGCCTTCCAGCCGCCATTTCCCGGCATCTTTCGCACCTTGCTCGCCGTTGCAGGCGACGAAGTCCTCGTAAGCGATCACTTCGGCACGGATGAAACCTTTTTCGAAGTCGGTATGGATGACGCCGGCCGCCTGGGGAGCGGTTGCGCCCGCGGGGATGGTCCAGGCCCGGACTTCCTTGACGCCGGCGGTAAAATAAGTGAAGAGGTTCAGGAGGCGGTATCCCGCCCGCACCACCCGGTTGAGCCCCGGTTCGTCGAAGCCGATTTCCGCCAGGAAATCCGCCTTGTCTTCGTCTTCGAGCTGGGACAGCTCGGCCTCGAAGGCGGCACAGACCGGCACGACCACCGCGCCTTCATCACGCGCGAAGGCTTCGACCTGCTCCAATAGCGGGTTGTTCTCGAAGCCGCCTTCCTGGACGTTGGCGATGTACATCGTCGGCTTGGCAGTAAGCAGGTGCAGCTCCCGCAGCAGGGCCGCGTCCTCCGGCGGCAGCGGAATCGCCCGCACCGGCGTCCCCGAATTCAGGCCCTTGATGACGAGTTCCAGCACGCGAACCCGCTCGATCTCCTCCTTGTTCCCGGACTTTGCGGCCTTCTGGGCACGCTGCAGGACTTTCTCCACCGTCGCCATGTCGGCGAGGATGAGCTCCATCCCGATCACTTCGATGTCGGACAGGGGATCGACCTTCCCGGCGACGTGCACGATGTCGTCGTTCTCGAAGCAACGGACGACATGCGCGATCGCGTCGGTTTCGCGGATGTGGGCGAGAAACTGGTTGCCCAGTCCCTCTCCTTTCGACGCACCGGCCACCAGCCCCGCGATGTCGACGAATTCGATGGCCGTCGGGACCACCCGCTCGGGTTTCACGATCCCCGCCAACACGTCGAGCCGCGGATCGGGAACGGGGACCACGCCCACGTTGGGATCGATGGTGCAGAAAGGATAATTCTCGGCCGCGATCGCGGCCTTGGTGAGCGCGTTGAAAAGCGTGGACTTGCCGACGTTGGGCAAGCCGACGATGCCGACGTGTAATGCCATGTGGGAATGTTCCTAGCGTTCTTCGGTACGGTGATACTGGTCCTGGAAGCGGACGATGTCGTCCTCGCCGAGGTAGCTGCCTGATTGCACCTCGATGATTTCCAAAGGAATGGTTCCTGGATTTTCCAGACGATGGTGAACCCCGATGGGGATGTAAGTGGATTGGTTCTCGGTCAGCAGGAACGACTCTTCGCCGCGGACGACACGCGCCGTACCCCGCACGACGATCCAGTGCTCGGCCCGGTGGTGGTGCATCTGCAGCGAAAGGGCGGAGCCCGGCGTCACCGTGATCCGTTTGACCTGGTAACGCTGGCCGGTGTCGATCGATTCGTAGGTTCCCCAGGGCCGGTGCACCCGGCGATGGACCTTGTGCTCCGTACGGTTCGCCGCTTTGAGATGTTCGGCGATCTGCTTGATGTCCTGAGCCTTCGACTTGTGGGCGACCAGCACCGCATCCGCGGTATCCACCACCAGCAGGTCGTGCACCCCGATGGCCGCGAGGAACCGGCCGTCGGAATACAGCAGGGAATCGCTCGTGTCGCGGGCATAGACGTCGCCTTCCACGACGTTGCCGTTATCGTCCCGCGGCTTGACCTCGGACAGCGATGCCCAGGAACCCAGGTCGCACCAGCCCACGTCGAGCGGTATGACGGCCGCCTGTCCCGTGCCATTCAGCTTTTCCATCACGGCGTAGTCGATGGAATCGGACGGGCAACGCAGGAAACCGGTCCGGTCGACCCGGATGAAATTGCCGTCCCTGCAGGATTTTTCGTAGGCCGCGGAACAGGCCTCCAGGATGTCGGGCCGATACAAACCTATCCGCTCCAGCCAGACGCTCGCACGCAGCACGAACAGCCCGCTGTTCCAGAGGTAGTCGCCGGAACTCAGGTAACGCGAGGCGGTTTCGGCATCCGGCTTTTCCACGAAGGCTTCCAGATCGAAAACCGCGCCGTCCTCCAGAGCCCTCCCCTTGCGGATATAGCCGTAACCCGTCTCCGGCCTGTCCGGCACGATGCCGAACGTCCCGATCAGTCCGCGTCCCGCGACCCCCAGCGCCCGCGCCAAGCCGGCACGGAAGCCTTCCACGTCGGCGATGTGGTGATCCGCCGGCATCACCGCCAGAATGCATTCCTCCCCGAGACGCTCGCGAACGTGCAGCGCCGCGATCGTGAGCGCGGGGGCCGTGTTGCGGCCGCTCGGCTCGAGGAGGATATCGGCGTCTTCATATCCCACCTGCCGAAGCTGCTCGGCCACCAGGAAACGGTGCTGTTCGTTGCATACGACCAATGGCGAGCGGATGTCGAAGCGCGGTTCCGCCATGCCGCCGATGCGGTCGGCGGTTTCCTGAAACAAGGTGCGCTCGCCCAGCAAAGGAAGAAACTGCTTGGGATAGGCTTCGCGGGAATGGGGCCAGAGGCGGGAACCCACCCCCCCTGAGAGAATGAGCGGCTTGATCGTTACGCTAGCCATGGTGCGCGCCTCCAAAAAGTCAATGAGACTGGAAAGATTCCCCAAGGTGAGGTGCGAGGAGTCGCCAATGGAGCTCCGACGCCCCCCGGTTGCGTTCCACGAAGGCAAGGGCCCGCCGCCTCAAGTCACCGCGCATCGCCTCGTCCGCCGCCAGCCGATCGACCGCGGCGGCCAGCTCCTCGATGCCATGGACCCGAACAGCAGCCTCCCCACGCTCGAGATCATCACATATCTGTTTGAAATTCCGTGTATATGGCCCAAACACGATGGCCGTCTCCGCCAAAGCGGGCTCCACTACGTTGTGGCCGCCGATGTCGACCAGGCTCCCGCCGACGAACGCGACGTCGCTCGCGACATAGAAACGCATGAGGTCCCCCAGCGTGTCGAGCAGGAAAACGTCGAATCCCCCGGGTGCGGCCTCCCCGGCTTCCGTTTGCCGGGCGAGACGGTGGCCGGCCGCTCTCACCAGGCGCGCGACCTCTTCGAAACGCTCGGGATGACGCGGCGCGATCGCCAGCAACAATTCGGGCTGCCTCGACCGGACGCAGGCGAAAGCCTCCAACACCGCCTTTTCCTCTCCCGGATGAGTGCTCGCCGCCAGCCAGACCGGTCGCTCCTGAAACAAGCGCCGCTTGATGGCTTCACCGCCCGCCCGGACAGAGGTGTCCAGTTCCGTATCGAATTTTAGATTGCCGGTGACGGTGATGGCGGAGGGATCCGCGCCGATGGCGAGGAAGCGCTGTGCGTCGGCCGCCGTCTGAGCGGCGATGTCGACGCCGGCCAGGAGGTTCCTCAGCGTACCGCGGACACGGGCATACCGGCGGGCCGAGCGCTCCGACAAGCGGGCGTTGGCGACGAGGAGCGGAATATCCCGCCGCCGGCAGGCGGTGAACAGGTTGGGCCAAATCTCCGTTTCCATGATGATGGCCATACGCGGAGAGAAATGGCCCAGAAAACGGCCGATGCCATCCGGCAGATCGTAGGGCAGAAAAACATGCTCGACCGTGTCGCCGAGCACCTTGCGCACTCGCGCCGAACCGGTCGGCGTGGTGGTAGTGACGAGAATGGAAGCCGGCGCATGCCGCCGGATGGTGGCGACCAACGAAAATGCGGCTTCCGCTTCACCCACGGAAACCGCGTGAATCCAGACGTCTACCGGTCTTGGCGGGCCGGGATAGAACGCAAACCGCTCGGCAACCCGCTCCCGGTAGCCGGGATTTGCCCGGCTGCGCCACAAGAGGCGCGCCAGCACCAGAGGGAGGGACGCGTAAAACAGGCTCGTATAAACGGACCTCACGCTCCGCCCCCGGCGCTCGGTCTGATTACTCCGCGACGACTTTCAGGTTCAGCGTCGCGTTCACGTCGCTATGCAGGTGCAAAGTGATTTCATAATCCCCGGCGAGGCGGATCGGGCCGTGAGGCAACCGCACTTCGTGCCTTTCGACCGCCACACCGGCCGCGGTCACCGCTTCGGCGATGTCCTTGGTGCCGACCGAGCCGTACAGCTTGCCTTCCTCGCCGGCCTTCTGAGCGATGGAAACGCTCAGTTGCGAAATGGCCTCGGCGCGGGACTGCGCGGCAGCAAGCTCATCGGACGCCTTTTTCTCCAGCTCCGCCCGCCGCTGCTCGAACTCGGCCAGCTTGGCCGCCGTCGCGGCAACCGCCTTCCCTTTCGGAATGAGGAAATTGCGGCCATACCCCGGACGCACCGAAACCTTGTCACCCAGGTTGCCGAGATTCGGCACCTTCTCAAGAAGAATCACATCCATCTTCTAAGACCTCGAAAAAACTGATTTAAGAAATGAATTATTGCCGGCCCAAGTGTTTCAGGCACCCGCCACACGTCTGTGACGCCAGTCCATCCAGACGTCTGTAAACCCCATGAGCACCACAGGGATGGCGACCTGGGGAATCACGAACAACAGCAGATAAAGCCCGGCCAGCCAGAACTTTCCGGCGGGACGGCGGGAGAGCAGCGAGTGGATCACGGCAATTCCCACCATGAGGTACAGCACGAAAAACACGAGCCCGAGGTTCCACATCAATTCGGCCAGTGCCGGCCACGGCAACGACATGGCGCCGCCAATGCTGACCAACGCTGCATACGCAAACGCCGGGCTGGGCCGCAGTTCGAGAAACTCGGCACGGAACCCGCCGGGGTTGTACAGCAGGGATTGCCACCACCGCGCCAACATCAGTGTCATGAAAACGCTCAAGGCGGAACCCGCGCTCACGAATCCCGTTGCGTAATGCGCCACCACGCGCAGTCCCGACCGCGCACCGTCCGCGTCGAAACCGGCCGGAGCCTGATCCAGCAGCGGCTGAACCATCAGCGTGAGCTTTTCGCTCCAGAACTCCGCCGGATCACCGACCAGGCCGTAAACCGCCAGCACCGCCACCAGCGCGGGCACGACGACGGAGGCCAGCGCCCAGTCGATCCGGCGGGAAATCCGCAGCACCCACGCCGCGACGGCCGTAGGAAGCCAGAGCAGCAGCGCATATATCAAGGGCGCCGCCACACTGCCGAGAACCACGCCGCCAAAAACAGCAACCACGACCGCCGACGGCACCAGCACCGTGGATGCGGCCGGCAAACCCTGCCGCAGCACGACGAGCCCCAAAGCGGCGGAGCTCAGCAGACCGACCAGCGGTATCATGAACGAAAGGCAAACGAGGCCGGCGATGACCAGCACCGCCTGCCATCGGCCCTTCATGGCGAAAGCCGCGAGCCCCTTCACGAATCCTTAAGCCCTTCCGCGAGAACGGCCGGACTGCGCTTATTGCTCGTGCGCGTCGCAGAACGGAAGCAGCGCGAGGAAGCGCGCGCGCTTGATGGCCGTGGCCAACTGGCGCTGATACTTCGCGCTGGTCCCTGTGATGCGGCTGGGAACGATCTTTCCCGTCTCCGAGACGTATTCCCGCAGCGTGTCCAAATCCTTGTAATCGATTTCCTTGACGTCTTCCGCGGTGAAGCGGCAATACCTTCTACGTTTGAATTGACGAACCATCGATGAACTCCAAAATCTGATCGGCGACTATGTCTTTTGGTTGGCCGGCAGCGGCGTCAAGCCCCTGCTTCCGCCTCGTTGCTCGGCTCGGCGCCGGCGGCTTCCTCACCGCCTTCGTCCGCCGACGCGCGTTCGGTCTCGGCCTCACCGCCGGACCTCGCCAGCGCGGACGGCTCGGTCACCGCCTCGTCGCGCTTGATCGTCAGGCTGCGCAGGACCGCGTCGTTGAACCGGAAGCCGCTTTCCAGCTCCTCCAGGGTCGCCTGATCACATTCGATGTTCATCAACACATAATGTGCCTTATGCAGCTTGGCGATGGGATAGGCGAGCTGACGGCGCCCCCAGTCCTCGAGGCGATGGATGCTACCCGCCGCGCCCTCGATGATCGAACGGTACCGTTCGATCATCGCCGGCACCTGTCCGCTCTGGTCCGGATGGACCATGAACACTATTTCGTAATGTCGCACACTAATGCTCCTTTCGGTTTGAGTCAGCTTCCCGCCGCGCGGTAAAGCAAGGAGAAGGGGCCGATGCCCCGCCAAAAAACGGTGCACTATACCCCTTTCACCGCCCCCGAACAACATGGCGCACGCCCCGACCCGTCGGCCCTCCCGCATGGCGAGCCGGACGTGTTGCAAATGCATGTCCGATTCCATATAGTGTCCAGCCATTTTTTGCGGGCGGACCGACGCCCTTGTGCGATGAACTCGTCCCCCTCCGTCGATCACCGAGCCCGAGCAGACCGCGGCCGTCCCGTACGGGGCGGAATCACGTATCGGAACGGGCGGGGCGCCAATCCAGACGCGTTCGCTCGTTGACCCGGCGCGCTCCTCAAGAGGTAACCCCAATGAGCCACCATACATTGCCCCACAAGCAGGGTTTGTACGATCCACGTCACGAACACGACGCCTGCGGCGTCGGCTTCATCGCCCACATCAAGGGCGGGAAAAGCCACGACATCGTTCTCCAGGGGCTGGAAATACTGAAAAACCTCACGCATCGCGGCGCGGTGGGGGCCGATCCTCTGGCGGGCGACGGCGCCGGCATCCTGCTCCAGCTGCCCGATGCGTTCCTGCGCAAAGAGTGCGCGGGACTCGGCATCACGCTTCCCGAACCCGGACACTATGGGGTAGGCATGCTGTTCATGCCGCGCGATGCGGAAAAGCGGCGCCGCTGCGAGGAGATCCTGACCCGCCATGTGACTGCCGAGGGACAGACGGTACTCGGCTGGCGCGACGTCCCCGTGGACAACACCGGCATCGGCGAGACGGTCAAGGCCGTGGAACCGTTCGTCCGCCAGGTATTCATCGGCCGCGGCGCCGGTTGCGCCGACCAGAATGCCTTCGAGCGCAAGCTGTTCATCATCCGCAAGCAGGCCGAAAACGCCATCCGCGAGGACAAACTCGCCGCCGGCGAGATGTTCTACCTGCCTTCGCTGTCTTCGCGCACCATCGTGTATAAAGGCATGCTGCTGGCCGACCAGGTGGGCTCCTATTACCTCGACCTCCGCGACGAGAGCCTGGTTTCCGCCCTGGCACTGGTTCATCAGCGCTTTTCGACCAACACTTTCCCGACCTGGGATCTGGCCCACCCGTTCCGGATGATCGCCCATAATGGCGAGATCAACACCATCCGCGGCAACATCAACTGGATGGCGGCACGCCGCCAGTCGATGAAATCCGAACTATTGGGCGAGGACCTGGACAAGATCTGGCCGCTGATCGCCGAGGGCCAGTCCGACTCGGCCTGCTTCGACAATGCGCTGGAGTTGCTGGTCGCCGGCGGCTATTCGCTGGTTCACGCCATGATGCTGCTGATCCCGGAAGCCTGGGCCGGCAACCCGCTGATGGACACCAAACGCCGCGCGTTCTACGAATATTATTCCGCCCTGATGGAGCCCTGGGACGGCCCCGCCGCCGTGGCCTTCACCGACGGACGCCAGATCGGCGCGACACTCGACCGTAATGGCCTGCGCCCGGCACGCTATCTGATCACCGATGACGACTACGTCATCATGGGCTCGGAAATGGGTGTGCTGAACGTCCCGCAGCACAAGATCGTCAAGAAGTGGCGCCTCCAGCCCGGCAAGATGTTCCTCATCGATCTCGAACAGGGACGGATCATCGAAGACCAGGAAATCAAGGACGGACTGGCCGGCCGCAATCCTTATCAGGACTGGCTGGACAAGACCCAGATCAACGTCGAGAACCTGCCGCCCGAGGTTGCCGCGATGGCGCCGGATCACGGTACCCTGCTCGACCGGCAACAGGCCTTCGGCTACACCCAGGAGGACATCAAGGTCTTCTTCAAGCCGATCGCGCTGAGCGGGCAGGAACCGGTGGGTTCCATGGGCACCGACGCCGCCCTTGCGGTACTGTCGAACCGGCCGCGGATGCTGTACGACTACTTCAAGCAGGGCTTCGCCCAGGTCACCAACCCCGCGATCGACCCGATCCGCGAGGAGTTGGTGATGTCGCTGGTGTCGCACATCGGTCCGCGCCCCAACCTGCTGGCGCTGGACAATGGCGGCAACAACAAGCGGCTCGAGGTGCACCAGCCGATCCTCAGCAACAGCGACCTGGAAAAGATCCGCCGCATCGAGGCACGGACCCAGGGCGCGTTCAAGACCAAGACGCTGAGCATCTGCTTCCCGGCCGACGCCGGCGCACTGGGCATGGAGCCGGCCCTCGACGCCGTCTGCAAGCGCGCGGAACAGGCCGTGCTGGAAGGCAACAACATCCTGATCCTGTCGGACCGGGGCATGGACGCCGGCCATATCGCCATTCCGGCCCTCTTGGCCACCTCGGCGGTGCATCACCACCTGATCCGGGCCGGCCTCCGTACGCATTCGGGACTGGTGGTGGAGACCGGCGAAGCACGCGAAGTGCATCACTTCGCCCTGCTCGCGGGCTACGGCGCCGAGGCCGTCAACCCTTACCTCGCCTTCGACACCTTGTCCGACCTGCTCGGCACACTGCCGGAAAAGATCAGTGAAGAAGAGGCCCACAAGCGCTATATCAAGGCGATCGGCAAAGCGCTGCTCAAGATCATGTCGAAAATGGGCATCTCGACCTACCAGTCCTATTGCGGTGCGCAGATATTCAACGCCGTGGGGCTGGGCGAGAGCTTTCTCGACCGCTATTTCCACGGCACCGAATGCACCACGGGCGGCATCGAACTCCAGGAGGTCGCGGAAGAAACCGTGCGCCGCCACCGCCAGGCTTTCGGCAGCGCGCCGCTGTACCGCAGCGCGCTGGACGTCGGGGGCGAATACGCCTTCCGGGTGCGCGGCGAGGACCACATGTGGACGCCGGAAACCATTTCCAAGCTGCAGCATGCGACCCGCGCCAATGACGCCAAGACCTACGCCGAGTATGCCCGGCTGGTCAACGAGCAAAACGAGCACCTCCTCACCCTGCGCGGGCTGATGGATTTCCGCTTCGTGGCCGCTCCCGTGCCGCTGGAAGAGGTCGAGCCGGCCAAGGCAATCGTCAAGCGCTTCGCCACCGGCGCCATGTCGTTCGGATCGATCTCGTACGAGGCCCACACCACATTGGCGATCGCCATGAACCGGATCGGTGGCAAGTCGAACACCGGCGAAGGCGGCGAACTGCCGGAGCGCTTCGTGCCTTTGGCGAACGGCGACTCCCTGCGCTCGGCGATCAAGCAGGTCGCGTCCGGGCGCTTCGGCGTCACCGCCGAATACCTGGTCAATGCCGACGACATCCAGATCAAGATCTCGCAAGGCGCCAAGCCGGGCGAAGGCGGCCAGTTGCCCGGCCACAAGGTAGACGCGGTCATCGCCAAGGTGCGCCACTCGACCCCCGGCGTCGGTCTGATCTCGCCTCCGCCGCACCACGACATCTACTCGATCGAGGACCTGGCGCAGTTGATCCACGACCTCAAGAACGTGAATCCGGCGGCCCGCATCAGCGTCAAGCTGGTGTCGGAAGTCGGCGTCGGCACGGTGGCGGCGGGCGTCGCCAAGGCCCACGCCGACCACGTCACCATTTCCGGCTACGACGGCGGCACCGGCGCCAGCCCCATCACCTCGATCAAGCACGCGGGGCTGCCCTGGGAGATCGGCCTGGCCGAAACCCATCAGACCCTGGTGCTGAACCGCCTGCGCGGACGCATCTGCGTCCAGGCCGACGGCGGCATGCGCACCGGCCGCGACGTCGTGATCGCCGCCCTGCTCGGCGCGGACGAGGTCGGCTTCGCCACCGCCCCGCTGATCGTCGAGGGCTGCATCATGATGCGTAAATGCCATCTCAACACCTGCCCGGTCGGGGTGGCGACACAGGACCCGGAACTGCGCAAGCGCTTCACCGGCCAGCCGGAACACGTGGTGAACTATTTCTTCTTCGTTGCCGAAGAGGTGCGCCAGCTCATGGCCCGCCTCGGTTTCCGGCGCTACGAGGACATGGTCGGCCGTTCCGATCTGCTGGATATGCGCAAGGCCGTCTACCACTGGAAAGCCTCCCGCATCGACCTCTCGAAGATCCTGTACAAGCCCGAAGCCGGCCCCGGCGTCGCCATCTTCAATTGCGAAGCGCAGGACCACGGCCTGGACAAGGCGCTGGACCGCAAGCTGATCGAGTTCGCCCGCCCCGCGCTGGAGGAGAGGAAGCCAGTCCACGTCGACGTCGACATCCGCAACTACAACCGGACCCTGGGCGCCATGCTCTCGGGCGAGGTCGCCAAGCGCTACGGACACGCGGGCCTGCCGGAAGACACGATCCACATCAAGGCGCATGGCACCGCCGGCCAAAGCTTCGGCGCCTTCCTCGCGGCCGGCGTGACGCTGGAACTGGAAGGGGAGGCCAACGACTACGTCGGCAAGGGGCTGTCGGGCGGCCGCCTGGCGATCTATCCGCCGGCCGACTGTCCGATCACCTCGGAGCAGAACATCATCGTCGGCAACACCGTGCTGTACGGCGCCGTCAGCGGCGAATGCTATTTCCGCGGCGTGGCCGGAGAGCGCTTCGCGGTCCGCAACTCCGGCGCGATCGCGGTGGTGGAAGGCGTAGGCGATCATGGCTGCGAATACATGACGGGCGGCGTGGTGGTGGTACTGGGCGCGACCGGACGCAACTTCGCGGCCGGCATGTCAGGCGGCGTCGCCTATGTGCTGGACGAATCCGGCGATTTCGAACAGCGCTGCAACCTGGCCATGGTGGAACTCGAGCCGGTGCCGGCGGAAGACGACGCGCTGGAGCACTTCGAGCACCAGGGCGGCGATCTCGAGACACATGGCATGGTCGACATCATGCACGACATGACCCGCAACGACATGCGTCGCCTGCGTTTCCTGATCGAGAAACACCGGCGCTATACCGGCAGCGGACGCGCCGGCCTGATCCTGGACAACTGGAACGCTTACGCGGCCAAGTTCGTCAAGGTCATGCCGGTGGACTACCGCAAGGCGCTGGAGAAGATGCAGCAAACCCGAACCGGTGCAGCCGCGCATCATTGAGCCCGGCCCACAAAACAAGAACGAGGTACTGAGAAAGATGGGAAAACCCACCGGTTTCATGGAGATTGCGCGGCAGGACCGGCGCTATACCCTGGTCGCCGACAGGATCCAGCACTACCGCGAATTCGTCGTGCCGTTGAGCGACGAAGAGGTCAGCCGCCAGGGCGCCCGCTGCATGGACTGCGGCATCCCGTATTGCCACCAGGGCTGCCCGATCAACAACATCATTCCGGACTGGAACGATCTGGTGTACCAGGGCAACTGGGAGGAAGCGATCGAGGTGTTGCACAGCACCAACAACTTCCCGGAATTCACCGGCCGCATCTGCCCGGCTCCTTGCGAGGCGGCCTGCACGCTGAATCTCAACGACGAGCCGGTTACCATCAAGACCATCGAATGCTCGATCGTGGACAAGGCCTGGGAAGAGAACCGGATCCGGCCGCAGATTCCGCTCAAGCGCACTGACAAGCGGGTCGCGGTCGTCGGCTCCGGGCCGGCCGGTCTCGCCTGCGCCCAGCAACTGGCTCGCGCCGGTCACGGCGTGGTGGTCTATGAGAAGGCCGACCGCATCGGCGGCCTGCTGCGCTATGGCATTCCCGACTTCAAGATGGAAAAGCACCTGATCGACCGCCGCATCGCACAGATGCAGGCGGAAGGCGTGATCTTCCGTCCCAACTGCCACATCGGAGCCAATATTCCCCTGAGCCGGCTGACGGCCGATTTCGACGCCATCGTGCTGGCGGGCGGATCGGAAAAACCGCGCGACCTGCCCGTCCCCGGGCGCGAACTGGGCGGCATCCATTTCGCGATGGAATTCCTGAAGCAGCAAAACAAGCGCGTCGCCGGCGACGTGCTCGACGAAGCGGAAGGCATCCTGGCGACGGACAAGCACGTCATCGTCATCGGCGGTGGCGATACCGGTTCCGATTGCATCGGCACCTCGATTCGCCAGGGAGCCGCTTCGGTGGTGCAGTTGGAAATCCTGCCCCGGCCTCCGGCCAAGGAAGACAAGGGCCTCACCTGGCCGAACTGGCCCAACCGGCTGCGCACCTCCTCGTCCCAGGAGGAAGGCTGCGAACGGCGCTGGAGCGTCGCGACCAAGAGCTTCAGCGGTGAAAACGGCAAGGTGACCGCGATCCATTGCATCGAAGTGCGCTGGAACCAGGAAGGCGGGCGCTGGGTCATGGAGGAAATCCCCGGCAGCGAATTCACGCTCAAGGCGGACCTGGTCCTGCTCGCCATGGGCTTCGTACACCCGGTGCACGAAGGGCTGCTGCAAGAAGCCGGTATCCGGCGGGACGAGCGCGGCAATGTCCAGGCCGATACCCAGAGCTACCGGACTTCGGTGGACAAGATATTCGCGGCCGGAGACATGAGGCGGGGACAATCGCTGGTCGTCTGGGCCATACGCGAGGGACGCCAGGCGGCTCGCGCCGTCGACGAGTTCCTGATGGGCCGCTCCGACTTGCCGCGGTAAACGCGGCGACACCATGGATATCCCAACGTCGTCGGCGAATCGGGGCTGCGGGCCCGATACCGGATGGCGGCCCGCTATCCGGCGCCGCCACCGGTTCGCGCCGGCAGCTTGAGCGTCCCTCTCGATGCCCGGCATCCACCACCTCCGCCGTTGACGATGCCCCAGTTTGCGTCCCGCAGCACCGTGAAGCGCCTACTGTCTCTGGCTCGCGTATTCGGACTGATGCTGGTGGTCTTCAGTCTGACCTATCTGCTCCCGATCACGACTTCCCTCCTCGCGGCCGACGGCACCGCGCTCCTGTTCATCGAAGACATGCTGTTCACCGTCGGCGCCGGCTCGCTGCTGTGGACCGCGACCAGGCAGTACCGCTACGACCTGAAGTCCAAAGACGGCTTCATCCTCGTGGTCCTGGCCTGGACCGGAATGGCGGCCTTCGCTACGTTCCCGCTGATGTCGTACGTCGAGGGGCTGTCGTTCACGGATGCCTATTTCGAAGCCATGTCCGGGTTGACGACAACAGGAGCCACGGTCCTGGCGGGGCTGGATCAGCTGCCGCCTGCAATCAATCTCTGGCGCCACGAGTTGAACTGGCTGGGCGGGATGGGAATCATCGTATTGGCGGTGGCGATTCTTCCCGTCCTCGGCATCGGCGGACGCCAGTTGTTCATGGCGGAAACGCCCGGCCCCATGAAGGAAAACAAGCTGACACCGCGGATTACGGAGACCGCCAAGAATCTGTGGCTGATCTACGCGTATATCACGCTTGCATGCGCGCTGTGTTTGAAAATGGCGGGTATGAACTGGCTGGACGCCGTCTGCCATGCTTTCGCCACCATGAGCCTGGGCGGGTTCTCGACCCATGATGCCAGCGTCGGCTATTTCGACTCGCCGGCGATAGAAGCGATTCTGATGGTCTTCATGCTGATCGCTGGAATGAACTTCGCCACCCATTTCCTGGCTATCCGCGCCAGGAGTCTGAAGGCATATCAGCACGACATCGAGGCAATTCCCTACTTGGTTCTGGTGCTCGGAAGCTGCGTGGCCATCGCCCTGTTCCTGGTCACGCACCAGAGTTACCCGGATTTCTGGACGGCTCTGCGGCATGCGAGCTTCAACCTCGTGTCGATCGCTACCGACTGCGGGTTCGCCTCGGTGGACTACAATCAGTGGCCTTTGTTCGCACCGCTATGGATGCTGTTCCTGAGCAGCGTCCTGGTGTGTACCGGTTCGACCGGCGGCGGGATCAAGATGATGCGCACCCTGATCCTGATGAAACAGAGTCAACTGCAGATGCTGCTGCTGACCCATCCGACGGCGGTCAATCCGCTCAAGATCGGACACATGGTGATTCCGTCGAACATCATCCTGTCGGTACTCGGTTTCATCTTCGTCTACTTCATGAGTATCGTCATCCTGACATTGCTGTTGGTGGTCAGCGGGCTGGACATGGTGTCCGCGTTCTCCGCCATCATCGCCTGCATCAACAACGCAGGCCCCGGTCTCAACGTGGTGGGACCTGCCGGCAATTACGCCTCCCTTTCCGATTTCCAGACCTGGACGTGCGCCGTAGCCATGTTCCTGGGGCGCATCGAGGTATTCACCGCCCTGATCATCTTCACCCCGGCATTCTGGCGCAAGTGAATTGCCCCGAAACAAAAGCGCCCTGGAAAGGGCGCCTCGGTATTACCAATCAGTGCGGGGAAACGGCCGCTACAAGGGGTAGCCGGTCAGGGCCACCATAACCCAGGCCCCCACATGCCCCAGTTCATGGTGGCGTCGAGGTTGGTCTCCGCTGCCTGCCTCTGCTCGTCGGCGATTTCCTTTTCCACGGCGAGCTTCTGGAAACGGGCGTAGGCATCCGCATCGCCCACGTAAACGCACTGACAGATGCTGGCATCCGCATAGACGTACATCACTTTGTCGCCTTTGGGATGTGCCACAAGCTTGTGCTGTGTCATCCCCTTGACATTGGCCTGCTGCTCCGCAGTCTGGGCATAGTTGATCTTGAATCCGGCGGCCGCCAGCAACTGTTCCGTATCCTGAACCTTCTCCTCCAGCGAAGCGCACGCCGCCATTTGGGAAACGAGCCACAGGATTCCGAGTCTACGAAGCGTCATGATTCTCTCTTGAGTCCATTGCATTTCGGTAAATTTAACGCGGATCGGACGGGGCGTCGATAGGCGGCTCAATTCAGCAAGACGGCGTCCGCGGTGTAACCTTCCGCCTCCAGGATAGAGCGGAGCTTGAGCTGCGCCTCCCGTTGAATCTGACGTACCCTTTCGCGTGTCACGCCCATGTCCACGGCCACCTCCTCGAGCGTCGAAACCTCATGCCCGCCGAGCCCGAAGCGGCGCTGGAGGACTTCCCGCTGGCGCGGGTTCAGCCGGCCCAGCCATTCGTCGATTTTCTGCTCCATCCGCTCGGCGAGCAGGGTATCCGTGACCGGCCTCTGGCCCTCATCGGGCGCCATGTCGAGCAGGGATTTGGAGGAATCGGCGGTGATCGGCGCGTCGGCCGACAAATCCTTTTCGCTCAGCCGCAGAAGCTGCTCGACACGCTCGGACGATTTCTCGAGCTGCCGAGCCACATCCTGGGCCGTTGGCGTTCCCTGCATTTTGACGGAAAGGCGCCGATAGGCTTTCAATACGGCGTTCATTTCCTTGGCGACGTGGACCGGAAGCCGGATGGCCCGGACCTGGCTCATCAAGGCGCGCTCGATCGTCTGCCTTATCCACCACGTTGCATAGGTGGAAAAGCGGAATCCGCGCTCCGGCTCGAACTTTTCGACGGCCCGGATCAGACCGAGATTGCCCTCCTCGATCAGATCGAGCAAAGGCAGACCCAGGTTCAGATAGCGGCGCGCGATCTTGACGACAAGGCGCAGATTGCTTTCGATCATGAGACGGCGGGCATCATCGTCGCCTTCGAGGGCGAGACGTCCGAAATGCTTTTCCTCCTCCGCCGTCAGGAGCCTCCATTTTCCCAATTGGTTCAGGTAGATGCGTGTTGCATCGAGCTCCGAGCCAAGCTCGGCCGCTTCTCCGCCTTCATCAGGGCCTTCATCACACCAGACCCGGGCACCGCAACCACCCATGGCACCCCCTTCGATCTCACCGGCGCTTATTTCGATCGCCGCTGTCTCATCGACGTAAGCCAAACCTTCAGGTAGGCTCCCGTCCAACTCAAAATCGACTTCAGACGACATCAGTTTCATCCTCAAGAGGCACGCCGCCAGAGGCGGCATTCGCACCACCCGTTATCGCGAACTTCCGCAATAACACCCCATCCGTAAACCTCGAGCCTAATTGAATACCTTTCCGGGCCAGAAAAACCCTATCCTTGCGGCGGAAACAAGCAGGTTGTGTTTATGCTCTTGTCCCCTGGGGGGGATGCGTCAGATACAGGGACTTCTGGTTTCTTTGTCGCCGAAGCCGTCCTAAAATTCACCCGATTCGATTGCCGTTTCATGAGTAGAATTCTCAATTCGGAGCCGACCGGACGAGCGACAATTCAATGAAAACAGAACATGTCTACCCCGTGCCTGCGGATATCGCGGCATCCGCCAGAATAACCGACGGAATCTATCGGGAAATGTACGACCGGTCCATAAAGGAGCCGGAAGGATTCTGGGCCGAGTTGGCTCGGGAGTTCATCAGTTGGAGCGCTCCCTGGAACCGGGTGGCGCGATGGAACTTCGATACGCCGGCCATCGAATGGTTCTCCGGCGCCCGCCTGAACGTGTCTTACAACTGCCTGGACCGCCATCTGGCTGAACGGGGCGCCCAGACGGCCATCCTGTGGGAAGGCGACCAACCCGGCGATCAGCGCAGCCTGACCTACAGGGAATTGCACGACCGCGTATGCCGGTTTGCCAATGTGCTCAAATCCCGCGGCGTAAGCAAAGGCGACCGGGTCTGCATCTATCTGCCGATGATCCCCGAAGCCGCCGTGGCCATGCTGGCCTGCGCCCGCATAGGCGCCATACACTCGATCGTGTTCGGCGGATTTTCCTCCGAGGCATTGAAGGACCGCATCCTGGACGCCGACTGCCACGTCGTCGTCTGCGCCGACGAGGGCCGGCGGGGCGGCAAATTCGTGCCGCTCAAGCACAACGTCGACGTCGCGCTGACCGAGTGCCCCCAAGTCGAAACCGTGCTCGTGGTGCGTCATACCGCCCGCCCGGTGGACTGGACCGAAGGGCGCGACCACTGGTTTCACGAGGCCGTGGAATCCGCATCGCCCGAATGCCCGCCCGAGGACATGGACGCGGAAGACCCGTTGTTCATCCTCTACACCTCCGGTTCGACCGGCAAGCCGAAAGGGGTGGTCCACACGACCGGCGGCTATCTGCTGTACGCCGCGGTCACGCACAAATACGTGTTCGACTACCGCGACGGCGAAGTGTACTGGTGCACCGCGGACATCGGCTGGATCACCGGCCACAGCTACGTGGTCTACGGCCCCTTGTGCAACGGTGCGACCACCCTGATGTTCGAAGGCGTTCCGACCTATCCCACCCCGGCGCGGCTCTGGCAGGTCATCGACAAATACAAGGTAAGCATCTTCTACACGGCGCCCACCGTCATCCGGGCACTCATGGGGCTGGGTGAGGACTGGGTGAAGCAGGCCGACCGCAACAGCCTGCGAATACTGGGCTCGGTCGGCGAACCCATCAATCCGGAAGCCTGGGAGTGGTACTACCGGGAAGTCGGCGAAAAGCGCTGCCCTGTGCTCGACACCTGGTGGCAGACCGAAACCGGCGGCATCATGATCACGCCGCTTCCCGGCGCCACGCCGCTCAAACCCGGCTCCGCCACCCGCCCCTTCTTCGGTGTCGTCCCCGCCATCCTGGACGCCCAAGGCAACGAGCTGGCCGGCCCGGCCGAGGGTGTCCTGGCCATCACCGCTTCCTGGCCGGGGCAGGCGCGCACCGTTTTCCGCAACCATGACCGTTTCCGCGAGACTTATTTCGCCCTCTATCCGGGGAAATACTTCACCGGCGACGGCGCGCGCCGGGACGCGGACGGCGATTACTGGATCACCGGGCGGGTGGACGACGTCATCAACGTCTCGGGGCACCGGATGGGAACCGCCGAGATCGAGAGCGCGCTGGTGCTGCACGACAGCGTGGCGGAAGCCGCGGTGGTCGGCTACCCGCACAACATCAAGGGCCAGGGCATCTACGCCTATGTCACCCTGGTTGCCGACGCGGCCCCAAGCGAAGACCTGAAGCGCGAACTGATCGAACTGGTCAGGCAGGAAATCGGCGCGATCGCGACCCCTGACATCATCCAATGGACACCGGCCCTGCCGAAGACGAGATCGGGTAAAATCATGCGGCGAATCCTGAGAAAAATCGCCGCCAACGACCTGGATCAACTGGGGGATACCTCGACGCTGGCCGACCCTGCGGTCGTCGAAGACATCATCCGGAACAAACCGGCCTAGCGGCTGCTGCCACGATTCACCCACCTGAAAGAACAACGATCCGCGGAGACGATCATGAAACTCATCACTGCAATCATCAAACCCTTCAAGCTCGACGACGTGCGCGAAGCGCTTTCCGATATCGGCGTGAGTGGACTGACGGTCACCGAAGTCAAGGGGTTTGGGCGGCAAAAAGGCCATACCGAACTTTATCGTGGAGCCGAATACGTCGTGGATTTCTTGCCGAAAGTGAAACTGGAAATCGCGGTCGCCGACAATCTGGTGGATACGGCGGTCGACGCGATCGTCAAAGCAGCCAACACGGGAAAGATCGGTGACGGCAAGATCTTCATCACCTCCATCGACCAGGCGATCCGTATCCGCACCGGGGAGACCGGCGACCAGGCGCTGTAACGGCGCAGTCGCTCCCCCGCTCCAGAAACGAGACGCCCACGGACAGCCTCCCCGGCTGTCCGCCCCTCCTCAGTCCCCGACGGGCAGCTGATGCTCGCGGCAGATCATCTCGGCATCCTCCTCGAACAATTGTTCGCCGGTCAGTCCGCATCGGCGGCTGGCGTCCTCCAGGACAATGTGATGACGGCAGCTCTTGCAGGCTCCGAAGGTCTTGAGCTGATTGGCGACCTGCATCGCCTGGAGCACGTTGGCGAGCGCCGATTCCAGCAACCGACGCTGGTCTTTCGGGATCGTGCGCAGCGCGGTTCGCAGCACACGGGGCGGAATCGACTCCTCCAGCAGCCGCCTGCCGGCCTCGGTCAGCAGCATATGCACCACGCGCCGGTCGCGGGCATCGCTTTCCTTGACGATCAAGCCGTTGTTTTCGAGGACGGCCAAGGTCTGCGAGACCGTCCCCTTGGTCAACCCGAGATATTCGGCAACTGCCAGCGGCGTGTTGCTGTAACGGTTGCAACTGGCCAGATAATGGAGGGCTTCGAGCTGCACCGGCTGCAACCCTTTGAAGCTTTCGGACCGG
Organism: Methylococcus sp. ANG; assembly: GCF_040730495.1. Lineage (NCBI taxonomy): Bacteria > Pseudomonadati > Pseudomonadota > Gammaproteobacteria > Methylococcales > Methylococcaceae > Methylococcus > Methylococcus sp. ANG. The sequence goes on from NZ_CP160399.1 coordinate 1,574,178, forward strand.
CGCGCATCCATGCGGATCAGGTTCGAAATCCGCTCCAGATAGTCGTATACGCGATCAGCTTCCATGGTGACAAATAGTATCGGACCGATCGTATCTTGACAAATCGCCGACTGTCATGCGCTCACCCAAGATCCCGCAAGGCCTCGCGAAAGAATTCCGGCACGGCGAACGCGGCCCGGTGGATGTCCACGTTGTAATACTGCGTCGGGAACAGCTTCGCCGCCGCGGCATCCGCGCGGAACCGGCTCAAGTCCCCTTTGCCCGCCATGGTGGCGCTCCACCAGCCCGAGGGATAGATGAATTGCGGGAAGAACAGCGTGCGCGTCTGGGCAAAACCCGCCTGCCGCATGATCCGGTGCATCGAGGTGATGAGCGGCAGGTGGAACAGCGGCGATTCGCTCTGCTGCACCAGAATGCCGTCGGCGCGCAGGCAGCGGTGGCATTCGCGGAAAAACGCCTCGTTGAACAGCCCTTCCGCCGGACCGACGGGGTCGGTGCTGTCGACGATGATGACGTCGACGCATGCCTCCGGCGCATCCTTTACCCACTGGATGCCGTCGATGAACAGCAACTCCGCCCGGGGATCGCCGTTGGATTCGCACAGTGTGGGGAAATACCGTTCCGCCAGCCGCGTCACCCGCTCGTCGATGTCGATCTGCACCGCCTTCTCGACCTCCGGGTGCTTCAACACCTCCCGCAGGCTGCCGCAGTCTCCGCCGCCGATGATCCACACGGTCTTCGGCGCGGGGTGGGTATACAGCACGGGATGCGTCATCATCTCATGATAGAGGAAGTTGTCGCGGTCGCTCACCATGGTGCAGCCGTCGATCACCATGAGCTTCCCGAACCATTCGGTGTCGTAGATCTCGATGCGCTGGAACGGCGTCTGCTCCTCGTGCAGCTTCGCCTTGATTTTCAGGGAGAGCGCACTGCCGTGCTGTGGATAGGATTCGGTGAACCAGTCCTGTGTGTCGCGCATGGAAGTCCTCCTGCGTGGAAAAAATGTTGCATTTTCCCCATAATCGGAAGTTTTTGAAAGACGGCCCCATGACAACGGTGAACTGGACGCTGAGCGAAGCGCGCGACACTTACGCTATCGAGCACTGGAGCGATGGGTATTTCAACATCGCGCCCGAGGGCGACGTCGTCGTCTGCCCGCTGCGGGGGAACGTCGAGGGAGGCGTGAGTATCGCGGCCATCGCCCGCGGCGTCCGTGCCGAGGGACTGTCCCTGCCCGTGCTGATGCGCTTTCCCCATATCCTGCACGACCGGGTACGCCTCTTGACGTCGGCTTTCGGCAAGGCGCGTGCGGCCTACGAATACACGGCGAATTACACGCCGGTCTACCCCATCAAGGTCAACCAGCAGCGCAGCGTCATCGAGAACATCCTCCGCGCCGGCGGCGTCGGCCTCGAGGCCGGCAGCAAATCGGAGCTGCTCGCCATCCTCGCCCTGGCGGAATCCGGCACCATCGTCTGCAACGGCTACAAGGACCGCGCCTACATCCGGCTGGCCCTGATCGGCAGCCGCCTGGGGCTGCGCGTCTTCATCGTGGTGGAAAAGCTCTCCGAACTCGAACTGGTGCTGAGCGAATCCGAAGCGCTCGGCATCGCCCCGCAGCTCGGTGTCCGCATACGGCTCTCCAGCATCAGCGCCGGCAAATGGCAGAACAGCGGCGGCGAGAAGTCCAAATTCGGCCTGCATGCGGGCGAAATCCTGAAATTCCTTGAACGGCTCGAGGATGCCGGCGGACTCGGCTGGATCCGGCTGATGCACTTCCACATGGGGTCGCAGGTGGCCAACATCAACGACGTCAAGACCGCCCTGCGCGAAGCCGGCCGCTACTATGCGGAACTGCGGCGGCTGGGCGCGCCGGTGGACCATGTGGACGTCGGCGGCGGCCTCGGCATCGATTACGAGGGCACGCACTCGGTCAGCGACTGCTCGATCAACTACAGCGTGGACGAATACGCTCACAGCATCGTCCGAGCCTTCTCCGAACTCTGTACCGAACAGGGACTGCCCCAGCCCGATCTGATCACCGAAGCCGGCCGGGCGATGAGCGCGCACCATGCCGTGCTGGTAACCAACGTCGTCGACATCGAAGCGGCCACCTATGACGCCAGCCCGGTCTCGGCCTCGGTGGCCCAGCCCTTGAAAGACTTGGAAGACCTGCTCCGCCGGGTGGACAGCGAATCGGTGCTGGGCATCTACCACGACGCCGAGTTCGACCTGTCCGAAGCCCGGACCATGTACGTCCAGGGCAAGATCGGCCTGGACCAGTTGGCGGAAGCCGAAAGGCTCCATGCCACGCTCTGCCACGAAGTGCAGCGGCGTCTCGACATCCGCCTGAGGGCCCACCGGGCCGTGCTGGACGAGCTCAACGAACGCCTGGCCGACAAGCTGTTCTGCAATTTCTCGGTCTTCCAGTCGATTCCCGATGCCTGGGCGATCGACCAGATCTTTCCGGTCATGCCGCTGCAACGGCTCGGCGAAGAGCCCACCCGGCGCGCGGTGATCCAGGACATGACCTGCGATTCCGACGGCCGGATCAACGCCTACATCGACCGCCAGAGCATCGAGAACACCCTGCGGATGCACGCGCCGGCGCCGGGCGAGCCCTATCTCATCGGCTTCTTCCTGGTCGGCGCCTATCAGGAAATCCTGGGCGACATGCACAACCTGTTCGGGGACACCCACTCGGTGAACGTCGAACTCGACGGCTCGGGCGGCTACACCTTCACCCACACCCGGCGGGGCGACGGCGCCGACGATCTGCTGCGCTACGTCCACATCGACCCGGACGAGCTGGAGCGCTCCTACCGCAAGAAGCTGATCGAGGCGGATATCCCCTTGCACCAGCGCAAGCAGTACGAAAGCGAACTGATCGCCGGGCTCAGCAACTACACCTACCTGGAGGAATGAGCATGAAGACCGGCTTCGTCGGCCTCGGCGCCATGGGGCTGGGCATGGCCCGCAACCTGCGCAGGGCGGGCCTGCTGGCCGGCGTCTGGAACCGTACGCCGGAAAAGGCTCGGACGTTCGCCGCCGAGACCGGCACCCTTGCCTACGCCGGCCTCGCCGACCTGGCCGCGGCCTGCGACGCGATCGTGACCTGCGTCTCGGCCGACGCCGACGTGCTGGAAGTGATGGGGGCGTTGGCGCCGGCGCTCCGGCCGGGCGCGGTCGTCGTCGACTGCTCGACGGTCGGCGTAGCCACCGCCCGCCGCGCCGCCGAGATCGTCCGCCAAGCGGGCGGCGATTTCCTCGACGCCCCGGTGAGCGGCGGCGTCGAAGGCGCCCGCAGCGGCACCCTGGCGCTGATGGTCGGCGGCAGGACCGAGACGGTGGAGAAAATCCGGCCGGTGCTGGAAGCAATGGGCAATAGCATCATGCACATGGGCGACACCGGCGCCGGGCAGGCGACCAAGGCGGTGAACCAGGTGATGTGCGCCGGCGTCAATCAGGCCGTCACCGAAGCCCTGGCCTTCGGGCAAGCCCTGGGGCTGGATCTCGACAAGGTCATCGAGGTAGTCTCCGGCGGCGCCGCCGGCAACTGGTTCCTGGACAAGCGCGGCAAGACCATGGTCCGCGGCGTATTCCAGCCCGGATTCAAGCTGGCCCTGCACCACAAGGACCTGAACATCTGCCTGGAGATGGCGGAAAGATTGGGAATCTCCCTGCCGCTGAGCGCCCGGACCCGCGACGACTATGCCGAACTCATGGCCCGGGGCCACGGCGAGGACGACATCTCCGGCCTGTTCCGGCTGAAATCGACCGCGCCCCTCAAGGGCTGACCCTATACTTTCAGATATAATTCCCGCCCGCACGAAAACCTGCCGGACCGCTTGTGCCTACATCGAACTCCCCCGCCGCCGAAACCTTGAGCTTCCAGGATTTGATCCTGACCCTTCAACGCTATTGGGCCGAACAAGGCTGCGTGATCCTCCAGCCGCTGGATCTGGAGGTCGGCGCCGGAACCTTCCATCCCGCGACCTTCCTCCGCGCCATCGGCCCGGAACCGTGGAACACCGCCTACGTTCAGCCTTCTCGCCGCCCCACCGACGGCCGCTATGGCGACAACCCCAACCGGCTGCAGCATTACTATCAGTTCCAGGTGGTGCTGAAACCTTCGCCGCCCGACATCCAGGAGCTCTACCTCGGTTCGCTGCGCCTGCTGGGCTTCGACCTGCTCGAACACGACGTCCGCTTCGTCGAGGACAACTGGGAATCGCCCACGCTCGGCGCCTGGGGGCTGGGCTGGGAGGTCTGGCTGAACGGCATGGAAGTGACCCAGTTCACCTATTTCCAGCAGGTCGGCGGCCTCGACTGCCGGCCGGTCAGCGGCGAGATCACCTACGGCCTGGAGCGCATCGCCATGTACGTGCAGGGCGTGGAGAACGTCTACGACCTGGTCTGGACGCGGGGGCCGCAAGGCATCGTCCGCTACGGCGACGTGTTCCACCAAAACGAAGTCGAGATGTCCGCCTTCAATTTCGAGCACGCCAACACCGAATTCCTCTTTAGCGCCTTCGACACCTACGAGCGCGAGTGCCGCCAGCTCATCGCGCTGGGGCTGCCCCTCCCCGCCTACGAGATGGTGCTGAAGGCCTCGCACGCCTTCAACCTGCTCGACGCCCGCCGAGCCATCTCGGTCACCGAGCGCCAACGCTTCATCCTGCGGGTGCGCGAACTCGCCAAGGCCGTGGCCGAAGCCTATTACCAGCGCCGGGAAGCCTTGGGGTTTCCGATGCTCGACGCCAAGGAGGAGCACGCTCATGGCTGAGACCCGCGACCTGCTGTTCGAGCTGGGCACCGAGGAGCTGCCGCCGAAGTCGCTGCTCAAACTAAGTGAGTCGTTGCGCGACAACATGGACGCCGGGCTGGAAAAAGCCGGCCTGTCCTATGCTTCCATCGAAGCCTACGCCACGCCACGCCGCCTCGCCCTGCTGGTCCAAGGCCTCGCCGCCGCCCAACCTGACCAGACCGTCGAGCGGCGCGGCCCGGCGCTGAACGCCGCCTACGATGCCAATGGCGCACCGACCAAGGCCACCGAGGGCTTCGCCAAGAGCTGCGGCGTCACGACCGATCAGCTCATCACGCTGAAGACCGACAAGGGCGAATGGGTCGGCCTGATACAGGAGGTTCGCGGCAAACCCACCGAAGCGCTGATCCCTGACATCATCCGCCAAAGCCTGACCGCCCTGCCGATCGCCAAGCGCATGCGCTGGGGTGCAGGCTTGGCCGAATTCGTCCGCCCGGTGCACTGGGTGGTGGTGATATACGGCGATGGCGTGATCGAGTGCGAAATCCTCGGCGTCGCCGCCGGCCGGACCACCCGCGGCCACCGCTGCCATGCGCCCGATCCGATCGAGATCACGAACCCTGGCGAATACGCCGGCCTGCTGACTGCGCAGGGCCACGTGCTGCCGGACTTCGCCGAACGCCGCACCCGCATCGAACAACTCGCCGTGGAAGCCGCCGCGACGGTGAACGGCAAGCCGCTGATCGACCCGGACCTGTTGGACGAAATCACCGCCCTGGTCGAGTGGCCGGTGCCGGTGCTGGGCGGCTTCGAGGCGCGCTATCTGGCCCTTCCGCCGGAAGTCCTGATCACCACCATGCAGGACAACCAGAAATACTTCCCGGTGGTCGATGCGGACGGCAAGCTGCTGCCCCATTTCATCACCTTCAGCAACGTCGACAGCCGCCGGCCCGAAGTCGTGCGCGAAGGCAACGAACGCGTGGTCCGGCCGCGGCTGGCGGATGCCGAATTCTTCTGGAACCAGGACCGCAAGCGCACCCTGGAAGAGCGAGTGGAAGAACTGGGCCAGGTCACCTTCCAGAACAAGCTCGGCTCCGTACTCGACAAGACCCGGCGGGTCCGGCAACTGGCGGCGTTCATCGCCGAATCCCTGAACGTGGACCCCAGCTTCGCCGAACGCGCCGCCCTGCTGGCGAAGGCCGACCTCCTGACCCACATGGTCGGCGAGTTCACCGAACTGCAGGGCTTGATGGGCCGCTATTACGCCCTGGCCGAGGGCGAGCCCGAGGAAGTCGCGCTCGCCATCGAGGAACAGTACCTGCCTAAAGTTTCCGGGGGACCTCTGCCCGCTTCGCGCACCGGCGAGATCCTGGCGCTGGCGGAAAAGATCGACGCCCTGGCCGGCATCTTCAGCATCGGCCTGGTCCCCAGCGGCGACCGCGATCCTTACGCCCTGCGCCGTGCCGCGCTGGGCGTCATCCGCATCCTGATCGAGAAACGTCTCGACCTGGATATCGAAGTCCTGCTGGAAAAGGCCTTGAAACTGCTCCCCCACGGCTTCGATCCGGAAGCGACCGGCTCGGCGCTGCTGGACTTCCTCTACGAGCGCCTGCGCGGCTACTGCCTCGAGCAGGGCTACCGCCACGACGAGTTCGAGGCCGTCCTGGCGATACGGCCGACCAGTCTGGTGGATTTCCTGGGCCGGCTCGCCGCGGTACGCGAATTCCGCGGTCTCACCGCCGCCGAGAGCCTCGCGGCGGCCAACAAGCGCATCCGCAACATCCTGCGCAAGTCCGGCGAAACCGTCGCCGCCAATGCCGACGAGCAAATCCTGGTCGAACCCTCGGAGAAAGCGCTGCTGGCAGCGGCCCGGCAGGCCCATGCCGACATCCTGCCGCTGCTGCACGCCCGCGACTACACCACGGCGCTGTGCCGGCTGGCGCAGCTGCGCGACAGCGTCGACACCTTCTTCGACAAGGTGATGGTGATGACCGAGGACGAATCCCTGCGCCTCAACCGGCTCGGCCTGCTCGCCCTGGTCGAAGGGCTGTTCCTGAACATCGCCGACATCTCCGCGCTGCAACCGGCCCAGTGACATGCGCTATGTGATCCTGGACCGGGACGGCGTCATCAACGAAGACGCCGACGACTACATCAAGTCGCCGGAGGAATGGCGCCCGATTCCCGGCAGCCTCGACGCCATCGCCCTCTTGACCCGCCATGGCTTCCGGGTGGTGGTGCTGACCAATCAGTCCGGCATCGCCCGCCGATTGTTCAGCCCCGCCATGCTGGAAGCGATCCACGACAAGATGCGGACGGCGGTCCGGGAAGCCGGCGGCGAAATCTTCGACGTATTCCTGTGCCCGCACGGTCCCGAAGACATGTGCGCCTGCCGCAAACCCAGGCCCGGTCTGTTCCGCGCCTTCGCCGAAAAATACGGCGTGGAACTCGCCGGCGTGCCGGCCGTCGGCGACTCGCTGCGCGACATCGAAGCGGCGGCGGCGGCGGGCGCGACACCGATGCTGGTCGAAACCGGCAAGGGCACGCGCACGCTGGAGCGGAATCCCGAACTCGACGTCCCCACCTTCCCCGACCTGTATGCAGCCGCACAACACATCGTTTTCAGCCAAGCTTGAGATCATCCTGCGTTCGGCGGTGTTCTTCGCCGGCATGACCTTGTCCACCTTCGTGATCAGCCCGTGCATGATCGCCGCCCGTCCCTTCTCGTTCGGCGTGCGCTGGGCCCTGGCCAACCGCTGGGTCCGGTTCAATCTCTGGATGCTGAAGACCGTGTGCCGGCTGGACTTCCAGGTCCAGGGACGGGAAAACATACCGGTCCAGCCCGGCGTCATCCTCTGCAAGCACCAGTCGGCCTGGGAGACCATCGCCCTGCAGGTGATCTTCCCGCCCCTGGTCTTCATCCTCAAACAGGAGCTGCTGAGGCTGCCGATCTGGGGCTGGGCGATGGCGACGCTCGAGCCCATCGCCATCAACCGCGCGCACAAAACGGCGGCGCTCAAGCAGGTGCTGAACGACGGGGTGAAGCGGCTGAAGGAGGGGCTGTGGGTGGTCGTGTTCCCGGAAGGCACCCGCGTCGCCCCCGGCAAGAAGGGGCACTACGGCGCCAGCGGCGCCATGCTGGCCCACCGCGCCGGCTGCCCGGTGGTGCCGGTGGCGCACAACGCCGGCGAATACTGGAGCCGCCGCGCCTTCCTGAAGTACCCCGGCACCATCCAGGTACGCATCGGACCGCCGATCGACGCCGCCAAGTTCGACGCGGCGGAAATCACCGCCCGAGCCGAGCGCTGGATCGAAGCTCAGATGCAGGAGATCAGCCGGGCACACTGATACCGGCCTTTCAGCCGGCGACGAAACGGCGAATCCGCTCGACAGCCTCCCGCAGCACGGGAACGTCGGCCGTGTAGGCGAAACGCAGATAACGCTCCGGTGCCTGGGCGCCGAAGTCCTTGCCCGGCGTCACCGCAACGCCGGCCCGCTCCAGGAGGGACGAGGCGAACTCCGCGCTGTCCTCGGTAAACGGCGAGCAGTCGGCATAGATGTAGAATGCGCCGGACGGCTGAACGGGCACCCCGAACCCCAGCTTCACCAGCTCCCCCCAAAGGAAATCACGGCGCGCTTCGAAAGCCCGCCGGCGGCGTTCCAATTCGGCGAGGCACTCTTCCGAGAATGCCGCCAGCGCCGCGTACTGCGATATCGTGGGCGCCGAAATGAAGATGTTTTGGGCCACCCGCTCCACGGCAGCCGCGTAAGCCTCCGGCACGACGACCCAACCCAGGCGCCAGCCGGTCATGCCGAAATATTTCGAAAAGCTGTTGACGATGAACGCATGCTCGCCGAACTCCAGCGCGCTGGCCGAGCGTCCACCGTATTCCAGCCCGTGGTAAATCTCGTCCGAAATCAGGATGCCCTGCTCGGCTTCGAACCATTCCACCAGTTCCCGCAATACCGCGGCACGCATGACCGTACCGGTCGGGTTGGAGGGTGAGGCGCTGATCGCCACCGGTACGTCTCCACCGCGATGCGCCCGACACGAGGCGGCATTCAGGTGGAACTCCTGCTCCGGCCCCACCGGCACGGCGTGCGGATCCCCCGAATACAGCCGCACGAAATTGGAATAACAGGGATAGCCGGGATCGGCCAGCATGACCCGCCGGCCGGGTGACAAGGCAACGGCCAGCGCCAGGGAAAACGCGCCCGACGCGCCGGGGGTGAGGAATATCCGCTGCGGCGCGACCGCCACACCGTAGCGTTCGGCGTAGTATCCCGCAATGCGTTCCCGAAGTTCGGGCAATCCGGCGGCGGGGGTATAGCGTACCTGTCCGCCGGCCAGGAAGCGGACCGCCGCCGCGTTCACCGCCTCGGGCGTCGGGAAATCCGGCTCGCCGATCTCGAGGTGGACGATGGAACGCCCGGACGCCTCCAACTGCCTGGCGCGCGCCAGGATCTCCATGACGTGGAACGGCCGGATGGCGTCGGCAAGACAGCCGCCATGTCCCGCCCCCCTTGTTGCCTGACCAGCCTCATGCGGTCGCCGGTTCATCGAACCCCCCGTAAACCTGGACGGAAAAAATTCCATTTTACGGTTAAAATCCGGGCGTTGTAGATCTGCTCGTTTCGGCACGGAGCGGTCGGCCGACTTTTCACCCATCCACCAACCAGACGGCATAAGTTCGGACTCATGCGCGCGGGCAAATTTTATCTCTTCGTCACTTTCGTGGTTCTGCTCGTCATCGCCATAGAAGGTGAACTCGTCGTGGAAATCCTTTCGCATACTGCCGAGCTGCTTCTCGAAGCCCTGGAGATGCTGCTGGACACCGTGTTCGAAGCCGTGCTCGGCCTCACGCCGCGCGGCGCCCAGGTCCTGACGGCCTGGCTCGCGGTCGGCGCCCTCGTCTGGCTGGGAAGCGTGGCGGCCGGCAAGATCGCCCGAGGGTGGGAGGAGCGCATTCGGCGGATCGAGGATTACTGGTACGAAACGGTCGACCAAGCCAAAGCCTGGTATCTTCGCAATAGGCTGAAAATCATCCTGATCGGCTCGGTTATCGGCCTGCTGGCGCTCCTGCTCCTGTTCTGAGCCGGCAAACCCGATTTATTCCCACTCGAACCGCGGCAGCAGGGTGAACGCGTTGCGTATGCCTTCCGCCCATTGTTTCTGGATCGAAGCGTAGAGGGGGCTGGAATAATCCAAGTGGAGATAATGGCCAATGGCGAAGGAATCCCGCCGGTAGATGGCAACCTCCACCGGCGGACCGACCGAGATGTTGCTGCGCATGGTCGAATCGATGGAGACCAGGGCGCAGCGCGCCGCGTCTTCGAGCGTCGTGGCCGGGGCAATCATCCGGTCGAGAATCGGCTTGCCGTACTTGGTCTCGCCGACCTGCAGATAGGGATTGTCGGGCGAGGCCGTGATGTAGTTGCCCTGAGGATAGATGAGATAGATTTCCGGCGCCTGCCCCTGGATCTGGCCACCCAGGATGAAACTGGCCTCGCCGGAAATGCCGCAGCGTTGCATCGCGCTGGCGTGTTGCTCCTGAACCCGCACGCTGGTTCCGCCTATGTAGGACGCGGCGTCGTATAAATAGGCCGCCGTATTCAGATTGTAGAGCGCTCCCGGATTTTCCAGATCGCGTCGTATGAGATTGATCAGCGCCTGCGTCGTCGCCAGATTGCCGGCGGCCAGGATGACCATCATGCGGTCGCTGTGCAAGTCGAAGCGGTACATCTTGCTGTAGACGCTGGCGTAATCGACGCCGGCGTGGGTACGGGAATCGGAGGCGAATACCAGCCCTTCGTCGACCTTGATGGCAAGGCAGTAAGTCATCGGGTTTCCTTACGTGTGATCTGCGCGGTTGGGCCGCAGGACTCTAGCTCGAAACGGCCTTCGATCTCAAGCCGCAGCCGTCCCGCAAGAGCCGACCGGCTTCCGCGCCTGCACCGAATGGGCGCGTTGCGTTCCCGGCCTGCCCCAAACCAGCTCCAGAACCCACGCCGCCGAAAGTCCGGCTCCGGAAAACACGGAAAAGACGGCACGGTACTTCGGATGGCCCGGAAATCGCTAGCATCCTTTTGAAGGACACGAGCCTCCGGCATCGCGACGGACAATCCGCGTTCATAATACTTTCGCCTCCAAGGATCGAAGCACGATCATGAGCTTAGCCCTGCAAGACTACCCCAACCCGGAATGTTTCGATGAGTTGATCGACGATGACGGCGCCGCCCGGCCCCATGCCCGCGCGCTGTTCGACCATCTCGACAGTTTCTCCGAAACGGACATCCAGGAACGCAAGGCCGCAGCCGAGGCCGAAATCCTGAGCATGGGCATCACCTTCACGGTGTACTGCGAGAACGAAGGCTCCATCGACCGCGCCTGGCCGTTCGACATTATTCCCCGGCTCATCCGCGCCGCCGAATGGCGAACCGTCGAACGGGGACTGAAACAGCGCACCCGCGCGCTCAACCTGTTCATCGACGACGTCTACCATGGCCAGAACGTCGTGCGGGACGGCGTGTTCCCCCTCGAATTGCTGGCCGATTCCAGGAATTTCCGCCCCGAGTGCGTGGGCATCGACCCGCCGCTCGGCGTCTGGGCCCATATCTGCGGCACCGACCTGGTCAAGGACAGGGATGGTCGGTTCTATGTGCTGGAAGACAATCTGCGGGTGCCCTCCGGCGTCTCCTACATGCTGGAGAACCGCCTGGTGATGAAGCGGGTGCTGCCCGAGCTGTTCGAATCCTATGCCATTGCCCCGGTCGACGACTACCCGTCACAGCTCCGCCAGTGCCTGGCATCGCTGGCACCCGTCGCCAATCCGCAGATCGTGGTGCTGACGCCGGGCGTCTACAACTCGGCCTATTTCGAGCACGCCTATCTTGCCCAGCAGATGGGCGCCGAACTGGTGGAAGGACGCGACCTCGTGGTCGGCGACGACGACTGCGTCTATATGCGCACCATCGAAGGCCTGCACCGGGTCGACGTGGTGTATAGACGTATCGATGACCTGTTCCTGGACCCTGAAGCTTTCAACCCGGAATCGGTGCTCGGCGTGCCGGGCCTGATGCGGGCCTGGAAGCAAGGCAATGTCGCGCTGGCCAACGCACCGGGCGCGGGTGTGGCGGACGACAAGGTGGTCTACACCTATGTTCCCGACATCATCCGTTATTACCTGAACGAGGAGCCCATCCTGCCCAATGTGCCCTCGTACCGCTGCGTCGATCCGGAGGAATGCCGCTACGTGCTGGAGCACCTCGACCGTCTGGTGGTCAAGCCGGCCAACGAATCGGGCGGCTATGGCATGCTGATCGGCCCCAAGGCCAGCCCGGAGGAGCGCACGGAGTTCGCCGAACGCATCCGCCGCGATCCCCGCAACTACATGGCGCAGCCCATGCTCACCCTCTCCACCGCCCCTACCCTGGTCGACCATCGGGCCGAACCGCGCCATCTCGACCTGCGCCCCTTCATCCTGAGCGGCCGGGATACCTACGTGACCAACGGCGGGCTGACGCGGGTCGCCCTCAAGAAAGGCTCGACCGTGGTGAACTCCTCCCAGGGCGGCGGCAGCAAGGACACCTGGATCATCGACGGAAAAGGAGCCTGATATGGCGATGCTGTCACGAGTCGCGGAAAGCCTCTACTGGATGTCGCGCTATCTGGAGCGGGCGGAAAACACCGCCCGCATGATCAACGCCAACGCCAACATGATGCTGGATCTCCCGAAGGACATCCGGCCGAGCTGGAATTCGCTGCTTACCATCACCGACAGCGAAACCTTGTTCAAGGCGCTCTATCCGGTTCCGGCCGAAAGCCAGATCACCCGTTTCCTGATTTCGGACGCCCGCAACCCCGGCTCGATCATCAGCTCACTGCGCGCCGCCCGCGAGAATGCCCGCAGCATCCGGGACATCCTCCAGCGTGAAGGCTGGGAGCAGATCAACGAACTCTATCTCAAGGCCACGGCACGCGTACCGGATAGCGAATCGCCGAAATGCCGCTTCGCCTATCTCGACGACATCATCCTCAGCGTACAAGGTATCGCCGGGTTGATTGCCGGCACCATGAGCCACGACGAGGCCTATGAATTCGTCCGGCTCGGCTGCGACCTGGAGCGCACCGACATGACCACCCGTATTCTCGACGTCCGCTGGGGCGATCTCTCGCCCGATGCCAAGGAAAGCCTGAGGCCCTTTGAAAACCTGCTGTGGATGAGCGTGCTGAAGTCGATGACGGCCTACCACATGTACCGGCGCCACTGCCAGACCGCGGTCGGACGCGGCTCGGTGGTGAAGTTCCTCATGGAAGACACCCTGTTTCCCCGTTCCTGCCATTACTGCCTCCGCGACATGGAGGATGCACTCGACCATCTACCGCAAGGCGGCTGCGTCCGCGACAAACTTACCGAAGCCATCGGCCTGTTGCAGGATGAGGAATCCCGCCGGCACGCCGAGCTGCACCGTTTCATCGACGACCTGCAGATCAAGCTGGGCGAAATCCACGATGCCTTGTCCGGCTGCTACTTCGACGTAGACAAGCTGTCGTCGCAACAGGTCCAGCGCGCCTGTTGCGGCGCGTAGCGGACGCCGGCCACAAAAAAAGCCCGCGGACGAAACCGCGGGCTTTTTGTCCGGCATCCGGACCGCCTCTTCGGACGGCCCGAACGGTCTGGGTCAGCCGTTGATGAAATAGTGCGTCACGATGCTGGCGACATAGCCTGCAGCCACCGCGGGCGCCCACTTCAGATGGCTGAAGAAGGTGTACATGCCGCGGGAGGTACCCATCAGCGCCACACCGGCCGCCGATCCCACCGACAGCATGGAGCCGCCCACGCCCGCGGTCAGAGTGACCAGCATCCACTGGTAGATGTCCATCTCCGGGTTCATGTTCAGTACCGCGAACATCACCGGGATGTTGTCGACCACGGCCGACAGGATACCCACGATGATGTTGGCCGTGGTCGCGCCGAGACCGTCGTACATGGCGGCCGAAGCCAGCTCCAGATAGCCGATGTAGCCCAGGCCGCCGACCGCGAACACCACGCCGAAGAAAAACAGCAGCGTGTCCCATTCGGCGTCGCGGACGTTGGCGAACACGTCGAACCTGTCGCCATTGGTGCCGGGGAAGTACAGCTTGAGGCGGTAACCGTAGAACATCAGGATGGAGAGGCCCACCATCATGCCCAGGAACGGCGGCAGATGGAGGAACTGCTTGAAGCTGACGGCGATCGAGATCGTAAGCACGAACAGGCCGCAGATCAGCAGAGCGCCGGGCTTCATGGTGACGACCTCTTCCTCGGGAAAATCCGGCAGCTCGTTCGGGATCACGAAGTGCATGAAGGCGGCCGGGACGACGAAGTTCACCACCGAAGGAATGAACAGCTCGAAGAAGTCGAAAAACTCGGCCTTTCCGGCCTGCCACACCATCAGGGTCGTGATGTCGCCGAACGGACTGAAGGCGCCGCCCGCATTGGCCGCGATCACCAGGTTGATGAAGCCCAGGCTCACGAACTTGGGGCTCTTGGCGCCGACCGCCATCACCACCGCACCGACCAGCAGGGCCGAGGTCAGGTTGTCGGCCACGGAGGACAGGAAGAAGGTGATGACGCCGGTGATCCAGAACAGCTTGCGGTAACCGAATTTGCGGGTCACCAGCCAGGAACGCAGCGCCTCGAACACGTTGCGCTCGGCCATGGCGTTGATGTAGGTCATCGCGACCAGCAGGAACAGCATCAACTCCGCGTATTCCTTGAGATCGTGCTCGAACGCCCGGTGCACCTCTTCGGCGGCGACGCCGGCGGTGCTGGCCATGTAAGCGACCTGCGCCCAGATGATGCCGGCGGCGAGGATGACCGGCTTGGACTTCCGAAGATGAGTGAATTCTTCGGTCATCACGAAAGCATAGGCCACGATGAAGATCAGAACACAGTATAATCCGCGGTGGGCCGCGGTCAGATCAAGATTCCGGGTTTCCTCCGCCAGGGCAAGTTCGGGCAGCCCGAGGAAGAGCGACAGTAATGCGAATGCGCGTAACAAGGCCAGGTCCTCTCGAATTGTTATGAATTGAATAAAAACGTGGCCGCTACATGAGCGGCCCGCCTGTTCCCAAATCTGACCCGCGATTATATAAGAAGAACCTCCGGACTGACGAATCCACCGGGCCCCGGCGCCATGCGCACCGGCGGCGCGCACGCTGTCCCAGCCCCACCACCACGCACCGGCTGCAGGCGTCGACGCCGACATGCCATGGTGTTATCGTCGATTTCATAGTAAAAAACTCAGGATATCGCCGAAGCGAACACCCGACAGCGAAAACGCCATGTATCAATACGACCAATATGACCAGCGGCTGGTCGACGAACGGGTTGCCCAGTTCCGCAACCAGACCCGCAGATTCCTCCAGGGCGAGCTGACCGAAGACCAGTTCCGGCCCCTGCGCCTGATGAACGGGCTGTACCTCCAGCGCCACGCCCCGATGCTGCGCGTCGCCATCCCTTACGGCCTGCTCTCCTCCCGGCAACTGCGCAAGCTGGCCGAGATCGCCCGCCGCTACGACAAATCCGTCGCCCATTTCACGACCCGCCAGAACATCCAGTTCAACTGGCCGCGCCTGGAAGACGTGCCGGACATCCTGGCGGAACTGGCGACGGTCCAGATGCACGCCATCCAGACCAGCGGCGCCTGCATCCGCAACGTCACCTCCGACCCGCTGGCCGGCGTCTGCCCCGACGAGATCGAGGACCCGCGCCCGTACTGCGAAATCATCCGGCAGTGGTCGACCCTGCATCCGGAGTTCAGCTACCTCCCGCGCAAGTTCAAGATCGCCGTCAGCGGGGCGGCGAAAGACCGCGCCGCGACCCAGGTGCACGACATCGGCCTGCAGATGGTCAGGAACGAGGCAGGCGAAACCGGCTTCGAGGTCCTGGTCGGAGGCGGCCTCGGACGCACGCCGATCATCGGCCAGACCGTCCGCCCCTTCCTCGCCAAGTCGGACCTCCTCTCCTACCTGGAAGCCATCCTGCGCGTGTACAACCGTTTCGGCAGGCGCGACAACAAATACAAGGCGCGCATCAAGATTCTGCTCAAGGAAACCGGCATCGAGGATTTCACCCGGCAGGTCGAAGCCGAGTGGGCACAAATCCGCGGGCAATTGGTTCTGGACACGGCCGAGGTCGAGCGGGTCAAACGGCATTTCGCCGCGCCGGATTACCGGCCGGCAAGTGCCGGAACACTGGACACTCAAGCCGCCGCCGATCCCCGCTTCGCCGCCTGGCTGAGGAACAACACCGCGCCGCACAAGGTCGCCGGCTACCGCTCGGTGTTCCTTTCACTGAAAGCCCGCGCCGTGCCGCCGGGCGATGTCACCGACGCCCAGTTGGACGCCGTGGCCGACCTCGCCGACCGCTACAGCTTCGGCGAGGTCCGCGCCACCCACACCCAGAACCTGGTGTTCGCGGACGTGAATCAGGACGACCTGCACGAACTCTGGCAGCGCCTCGACGCCATTGGGCTGGCCACGCCCAACATCGGCAAGGCCACCGACATGATCTGCTGCCCCGGCCTGGATTACTGCTCGCTCGCCAACGCCAGTTCGATCCCGGTGGCGGAAGACATCTATTCGCGCATCGACGACATCGACTATCTGCATGACCTCGGCGACCTGCGCATCAACATCTCCGGCTGCATGAACGGCTGCGCCCATCAGAGCGTCGGCCACATCGGCATCCTGGGCGTCGACAAGAAAGGCGAAGAGTGGTACCAGCTCACCCTCGGCGGCAGTTCCAGCAACGACGCCTCCCTCGGCGAGCGCCTCGGCCCCGCCATCGACAAGGCCAACGTGGCCCAAGCCGTGGAAACCATCCTGCAAGCCTACATCGAACTCCGCCAGGACGGGGAATCCTTCCTCGACACCGTGCGGCGTCTCGGCATCAACCCGTTTCAGGAGCGCGTCTATGCCCATCATTAAGGACGGATCCATCGTCACCGATACCTGGCACCACCTGGCCGACGACGAGCCGGTGAGTGCGGCCCCCTGCACCGTCTCGCTCGCACGCTGGAACCGGGAGAAAAACGAACTGGCTGCCCATGGCGGCGCCTTGGGGCTGCGGGTCGGGGGAGACGACCGCGTGGAAGATTTCGCCGGGCAACTCGACCAGTTCCCGCTGGTCGTGGTGGAGTTCCCCAGCATGGTCGACGGCCGTGGCTTTTCCATCGCCAGGCTGCTAAGGGAGCGCTACGGCTACCGGGGCGAACTCAGGGCGCGCGGGGCCATCATGCCGGACCAGGTGTTCTATCTCCGGCGCGTGGGATTCAACGCCTTTGAATTCACACACGATGCGAACCTGGAAACCGCACTGCCCCTGCTCAGCGAATTCAGCGTGACTTACCAGGCCGCGATAGATGAACCGCTGCCGATTTATCGGCGTTGCGCCAGATGAATTGGAAACTCCGGCCGCGTCGCCACTCAGGGCGGCGCGCCGGAACCGGGACGAAATTCAAGACACCGTTCCAGCGGGGTCCTGCGTCCCGGTCACCCGATCCATGAGTACGCGGGCTTCGGCCTTCTGGCGGTCGCTCCCCGCGGCGAGGATATCCTCGAGCAGCTCGCGTGCCGAATCGGCATCGCCCATGTCGACGTATGCCTTGCTCAGGTCGAGCTTGGTCTCGAGCGGATCCATGTCGGTGATGTCTGCGTACGGATCCGTATCTTCCCGTATCAGGCCTGGTGTACCGAAACCGGGCTCGCCGGCGGTTCCCGCGTGCCGCGCGGCTGGGACCGCTTCGATCTCGATGGTGATCGGCGATTCCGACACGAGGCCCGACCTCTCCTCGACCCGAGGTTTCCCGGCACTGTCGCCAAGGCCTTCGAGTTCCGCCAGCAGCGACTCGAGAGACTCCCCCGACTGAACCGCCGTACCGGCATACGGTTCCGGTTCGTAAGCGATGAGATTGCCGGCGTCATGGACGACCTCGGGCTCGTCCTTCGCCTTCCCGCCCGGTGCCGCCGTATCCAGTCCGCTGAGCTCGAACTCGAGGGGCGCTACCTCCTCGGCTGCAACTTCCGCCATCTCGGGGCGTGCGGTGCCGCCGAGGGAGTCCGCCTCGCGAGAATCCGGGAGGGCCTCCTCAGCGGACGGAGGCGGCAGCGGTAGCTCTGGAGCCGGCTCACCGACAACCTGCTGGAGCGGGGGCGGCGCGGCAGATGCCGCCTCCGGAAGAGTGTCCGGAGCATCCGCCTGGGCGGGAGATTTCAGCCGCAACTTCAGACTCATGCGGGAAACCTCTCCCCACAGCTCCGGCCGCGTCTCACGCCAGCCCGACACATCTTCCGCCAGTTCCTCGAACGCCTGGTATTTCCCGCCCAGGTACAGGATCTCGAGCAGTTTCAGGTGAAAGTCCTCGCGTTCGGGATGTGCCGCGACGGCTGCCCGCATCAGTTGCTCGGCCTGGGCATGTTTTCCGTTGGCCAGAAAGGCATCGGTCTCGGCGATCGGGTCGACCGGCTCCCCGGAATCCACGGCTTTGGCCGCGTTGCGGTACGACTCCAGGCTGCGGACACCCGCGGAAGGAACGGTCCGCCCCCCGGCCGGTTCCTTTTTGCCGGCCATCAGCATATCGAGACTCGAAGGCAGCCCCAGGCCAAAGGTGAACAGCCGCCGCTTCCGGTTCGCCCACCAGGCCAGCGCCGCCGCGAGCGTGATGGCGCCGAAACCGACTCCCCAAAGCCAGGCGCCGTTCGCAGGCTCTTCCTCCGGCTGCGCGGTTGCCTCTGCCGGAGGCTGAATCGCCACGGTCACCACCGGCGCGCCGGCAGCGGTTTCCGCGACAGGAGACGGCTCCGGCGACGGCATGGCGCTTGCGGCGGGAGAAGCCGCGGCCGGTAAAACGCCGGCGGCCGTTCCGGCAGCCGGGGCTACGGGCTGCATCGCCGCGATCTGCTGCTCCCTCAGTTCGAGGAGTTTCTGAAGGGTCGAAAGCTGCTGTTCGAGCGCGCCCAATCGGACGCGAATTTCTTCATTTTCCTGGCGAAGGCTTTCGGCGACCTCCAGGGCGAGGTCTTCCTTGCCGCCGGTTCTGCCGGCCTGCCCCTTGCTGCCGGGAGCGAGAAGTTTGAGCCGGGAGCCTCGGGCCGCTGCCTCCCCCCCTTCCGGCAGCGGGACGGGAGCGGAAGCCGCCGGGGGACGCTCGGACGCCACCCCGGCCGCCTCCTCCGGACTTCCCCGGCGCGCCGCCGCCCGCAGCTCCCGCCACTCCCTGGCGGCTTCGGCCGGCTGCCGTTCCGCCAGCACCCCGCGCGGAGGGATGTTCAACGTGACTCCGCGCCTGAGGGCGTTGACGTTGCCCCCGATGAATGCATCCGGATTGGCGCGGTAGATGCCGACCTTGACTTGTTCCGGCGTGAGGTCGCCGTCGGCGTTGACGGCCCTGGCAATGGAAGACAGCGTGTCGCGGCGCCTTATGGGGCCATATTCCGAGACGTCCTCGGCAGGCTTCGGACGGCGCGCATCGGGGGAGGGCGGACTGTCCGCGAAATAAGGCGAACGCGGCGCGGGGGCGCGCCGGTATTGGGAAGAGGGCTCCGCCTGGCCGGCAGGACTCAGGCCGGGAAGGACCTGGGCCGGCGGATCGACCAGCACGGTGAATTCCTTGACGACCCGCCCATCCGGCCAATTCACTTCCATGAGAAAACTCAGGAACGGATCGCGGACGGGTTCGCGGGAACTGATCCGGATCACGCAGTTCCCGTCCGCGCGCCGCTCCGGCTGAAACCGCAGGCTCGACAGGAACTGCTGACGCTCGATGCCGGCCTGGGCAAAAACCTCCGGCGGAGCCAGCATTACCTTGATGTCGTCGAGTTTCTCGTCCGAAACGACGAGGGGCACCTCCGCCTTGAGCGTCTGGTTGAGGGCGGACTGCAGCCTGAGCTCCCCGACCCCCAGGGCGTGGGAGCCGGGCGACATGAAGATGCCGATGAGCGCCAGGGTCCGACGCGCGAATCTGATCCTTTCCGCTCTGTACACCGCGAGTCTTCAGCCGGAAATAAAAAATACGGAGTCAAAGATAGTTGCCGATCAGCGCCTCCGCAATCTGCACGCTGTTGAGCGCCGCGCCCTTGCGGATGTTGTCGGCGACGACCCACAGGTTCAGGCCACGCGGATGCGAAATGTCCTCGCGGATGCGGCCGACGTAGACCGGGTCATGCCCGGCCGCCTCGGTGACGGCGGTAGGGTAGCCGCCGGGCTGATGCTCGTCGATCACCACCACGCCCGGCGCCTTCTGCAACAGCGCCCGCGCCCGCTCCGCCGTGATCTTGTCGCGGGTCTCTATGTGCACCGCCTCCGAATGACCGTAGAACACCGGCACCCGCACGGTGGTCGGATTCACCAGGATGGCGTCGTCGCCCATGATCTTGCGGGTTTCCCAAACCATCTTCATCTCTTCCTTGGTGTAGCCGTTGTCCATGAAGACATCGATCTGCGGCAGCACGTTGAAGGCGATCTGCTTGGGGTAAACCGAAGCCTCGCAGGAGCGGCCGTTGAGCAGCTGCGCGGTCTGACCGGCCAGTTCCTCGATGGCTTTCTTGCCGGTGCCGGACACCGCTTGGTAAGTGCAGACGTTGATGCGCTCGATGCCGACCGCATCGTAGATCGGCTTCAGCGCCACCAGCATCTGGATGGTGGAACAGTTCGGGTTGGCGATGATACCGCGGTTCCGGTAATCGGCGATTTTCTCCGGATTGACCTCCGGCACCACCAGCGGGATGTCGTCCTCGTAGCGGAAGCGGGAGGTGTTGTCGATCACCACGCAGCCGGCCGCGGCGGCCTTGGGGGCATGGATGTCCGACACCGAGGCGCCGGGCGAAAACAGCCCGATTTCGACCCCGGACCAGTCGAATTCCTCGACGTCCAGCACCTTGAGCTGGCTGCCCTTGAACTCCACGCGCTTGCCGGCGGAACGGCTGCTGGCCAGGGCGTACACCTCGCCCACCGGGAAATTACGCTGCTCCAGGATGGACAGCATGGTTTCGCCGACGGCCCCGGTGGCCCCCAGCACGGCGACATTGAAGGTCTTGCTCATGGCTCTAACTCGATGCAGTAGAAACTCGCGTAGCGAATCCGGCTCACCCTCTCCCTTTGGGAGAGGGATGGGGTGAGGGAAAACATTCAGGCGGCGCGCAACGCAGCGACGATCGCATCGCCCATCGCGGCGGTGCCGACCTTGGCGGTGCCTGCCGAGGCGATGTCGGCGGTGCGGCAGCCCTGGTCCAGCGCCGTCCGCACCGCCTTCTCTATCCGTTCCGCAGAAGCCGCGTCGTCGAAGCTGTAGCGCAGCATCATGGCCAGCGACAGGATGGTGGCGATCGGATTGGCGATGCCGCGGCCGGCGATGTCCGGCGCGGAGCCGTGGATGGGCTCGTACATGCCCTTGCCGTCCTTGTCCAGAGAGGCCGAGGGCAGCATGCCGATCGAGCCGGTCAGCATGGCGGCGCAGTCGGACAGGATGTCGCCGAACATGTTGTCGGTCAGCATCACGTCGAACTGCTTAGGTGCGCGCACCAGTTGCATGGATGCGTTGTCGACGTACATGTGGCTCAAGGCGACGTCCGGATACTCCTTGCCGACCTCGGTCACCACCTCGCGCCACAGCTCGGTGCACTCCAGCACGTTGGCCTTGTCGATGCTGCACAGGCGCTGGTTGCGTTTCTGGGCGATCCGGAATGCGCTGTGGGCGATGCGGCGGATCTCCGATTCGCTGTACACCAGGGTGTTGTAGCCTTCGCGCTCGCCCTGCTCGTTGATGCGGCGGCCGCGCGGCTTGCCGAAATAGATGCCGCCGGTCAGCTCGCGCACGATCATGATGTCGAGGCCGGAGACCACCTCGGGCTTGAGGGTCGAGGCCGAGACCAGCTGCGGATAGAGCACCGCCGGGCGCAGATTGGAAAACAGTTCCAGTTCGGAACGCAGACCCAAGAGGCCCCGCTCCGGCCGCAGCGAATAGTCCAGCGGCTCCCACTTGGGTCCGCCGACCGCGCCGAGCAGGATCGAATCGGCAGCCCGGCACAGGTCCAGGGTTTCCTTGGGGAACGGCGTGCCGTGCGCATCGTAGGCCGCGCCGCCGATCAGCGCGTGCTCGGTTTCGACCGCCAGGCCGAAATCGGTGCGCAGGCAGTCCAAGACCTTCAAGGCCTCGGTGACGATTTCCGGTCCGATGCCGTCACCGGGTAAAACAGCGATTTTGATAGTCATTGCAGCGTATTCCCAATAACGCGATGTCAGGGTACGGCGAACAGCCACGGCGCGGACTCGCGCCGGGCGGCTTCGTAGGCGCGGATGGCCTCGGCATGCTGCAGGGTCAGGCCGATGTCGTCCAGGCCGTTGAGCAAGCGATGCTTGCGGGAGGCGTCCACGTCGAAATGGAAGGTTTCGCCGAACGGCGTCGCCACGGTCTGCGCCTCCAGGTCGACGGTCAGCTCGAAACCGGGACCGGCTTCCGCGAACAAGCGGTCCACCTTGGTCTCGTCGAGCACGATGGGCAGGATGCCGTTCTTGAAGCAGTTGTTGTAGAAGATGTCGGCGAAACTCGGCGCGATGATGGCGCGAAAGCCGTAATCCTCCAGCGCCCAGGGCGCGTGCTCGCGCGAGGAGCCACAGCCGAAGTTCTTGCGGGCCAGCAATATCCTGGCGCCGACATAGCACGGCAGATTGAGCACGAATTCCGGGTTGAGCGGGCGGTTGCTGCAATCCATGTCCGGCTCGCCACGGTCCAGGTAGCGCCATTCGTCGAACAGATAGGGGCCGAACCCGCTGCGGCGGATGGATTTCAGAAACTGCTTGGGAATGATGGCGTCGGTGTCGACGTTCGCGCGATCCAGCGGCACGACCTTCGAGGTGATCTTCTTGAAAGGCTTCATGCACGCCCTCCTTCGGTAATGTCGACGAAATGCCCGTGAATGGCCGCCGCGGCCGCCATGGCCGGACTCACCAGATGGGTGCGCCCGCCGTAGCCCTGGCGTCCCTCGAAATTCCGGTTGGAGGTCGAGGCGCAGCGCTCGCCGGGTTCCAGCCGGTCGGCGTTCATCGCCAGGCACATGGAACAGCCTGGATCGCGCCACTCGAAACCGGCATCGATGAAAACCTTGTCCAGCCCCTCCTGCTCCGCCTGCCGCTTGACCAGGCCGGAGCCGGGCACCACCAGCGCCTGCTTGACGGTGACCTTATGGCCACGGGCGACTTCCGCCGCCGCGCGCAGGTCCTCGATCCGCGCATTGGTGCAGGAGCCGATGAACACCCGGTCGACCCGGATCGCCTCGATCGGCGTGCCCGGTTGGAGATCCATGTACTGCAGCGCCCGCTCCATGCTTTCGCGCCGCACCGGATCCGTTTCCGCCGCCGGGTCGGGCACCTTGGCATCCACCGGCACGACCTGCTCCGGCGAGGTTCCCCAGGTCACCTGCGGCTTGATGCTGGCGGCATCGATCTCGACGGTCTTGTCGAACACGGCATCGGGATCGCTGTGGAGGTCCTTCCAAGCCTCGACCGCGCGCTCCCACAGCGCGCCCGCCGGAGCGAACGGCCGGCCCTCGAGGTAGTCGAACGTCACCTCGTCCACCGCCACCAGGCCGGCGCGTGCGCCCGCCTCGATCGCCATGTTGCAGACCGTCATCCGGCCTTCCATCGACAAGCCGCGGATGGCCTCGCCGGCGAATTCGATGGTATAGCCGGTGCCGCCGGCGGTTCCGATACGCCCGATGACCGCCAGCACCAGGTCTTTCGCCGTCACGCCCGGCGCCAGCTTGCCGTCGACGCGCACAAGCATGTTCTTCGCCTTGCGCTGCACCAGGCATTGTGTGGCCAGCACGTGCTCGACCTCGGAAGTGCCGATCCCGAAGGCGAGCGCCCCGAAAGCGCCGTGAGTCGACGTATGCGAGTCGCCGCAAACGATGGTCATGCCCGGCAGGGTCGCGCCCTGCTCGGGACCGATCACGTGCACGATGCCCTGGCGCACGTCGTCCATCGCGAATTCGATGATGCCGAAATCGGCGCAGTTCTTGTCCAGGGTTTCCACCTGCAGACGCGATACCGGATCGGCGATGCCCCGGTCGCGATCGGCGGTCGGCACGTTGTGGTCGGCCACCGCAAGGTTGGCATCCACCCGCCAGGGTTCGCGCCCCGCCATCCGCAGCCCCTCGAAAGCCTGGGGCGAGGTCACCTCGTGAATCAGATGGCGGTCGATATAGATCAGGCACGATCCGTCCGCATCGGCATGCACGACGTGATCGTCCCACAGTTTGTCGTAAAGGGTTTTTCCGCTCATGGCTTCAAGATGGAAAGATGGATCCGGCGGCCCCTCAGGCCAAGACGGCCAGCACCGCGTCGCGGATGGCCTCGACGCTGCCTACGCCCGGCACCGTGTGGAATGCAGCCCCGCCCTGCCCCGCTTTGTCCCGGTAGTAATCGACCAGCGGCTTGGTCTGGGCATGGTAGACCTCCAGGCGCTTGCGGACGGTCTCCTCCTTGTCGTCCTCGCGCTGGATCAGCGGCTCGCCGGTCTCGTCGTCCTTGCCTTCCACCTTCGGCGGATTGAACACCACATGATAGGTACGGCCGGAAGCCGGATGCACCCGCCGGCCACTCATGCGCTTGACGATCTCCTCGTCGTCCACCGCGATCTCCACCACATGGTCGAGCGCCACGCCCATCTCGGCCAAGCCGTCGGCCTGGGCGATCGTGCGGGGGAAGCCATCCAGGAGGAACCCGTTCGCGCAATCCGGCGCGGCGATGCGCTCCTTGATCAGGCCGAGGATGATCGAATCCGACACCAGTTGCCCGGCATCCATGATCTTCTTCGCCTCCATCCCGAGCGGCGTGCCCTCGCGCACCGCGGCACGCAGCATGTCGCCGGTGGAAATCTGAGGGATGCCGAAACGCTCCGTGATGTACTTGGCTTGCGTACCCTTACCGGACCCAGGGCTTCCCAGCAGCATGATGCGCATGAATGACTCCGACGCTTTGGTGTAAGAAACCTGGCATCATGCCATAGATGCGGCCGCGGCGCCTACCGCCCGCCGTGATGTCCGGCAAAAACGGTACCCAGCCACCAGCCCAAACGAACGAAACCGGCAGGCTGTCGAACCGCCCCGACGCGACTCTGTCCGCTCCGCAACATTTGGGAAATACTCCCGATACAACGCCGTGATTAACTTGCCTCCGTGGGTCGAAAAGCATTCCCTGGCCCACGTCGACAGTTGACCACGGAGCCGGTGACCCGGCGGCCAGCCGCCCTAAGCTGGCCGCTCCCTGCATCGAGCGTACCACTGCGGCGACTCCCGCCGCCGCCTTTCTAGCCGGCGTTTTGCAAAGCAAACTCCCAATTGAGCAGCTTGTCGAGAACCGCATTCACATAATCGGCGCGGCGGTTCTGATAGTCCAGATAATAGGCGTGCTCCCACACGTCGATTGCCAGCAAAGGCTTTGTTCCGGACGCCAATGGAGTATCGGCATTGGCCGTCTTGATAATCTCTAGCTTGTCGCCATTGAGAACGAGCCAAGCCCAACCACTTCCGAACTGTGAAACCGCCGCATTCGCAATTTCCTTCTTGCAAACATCGACGCTCCCGAATGAAGCTTCGATTTTCCGCTTAAGTGCCGCCGGCGGCTCGCCGCCGCCTTTAGCCCGCAGGCTTTTCCAATAGAACGTATGGTTCCAGACCTGAGCGGCGTTATTGAAAACCAGAACCTTGTCCGCCTTCCCCGCAGTATCGGCAATAATTTTCTCCAAGGGAGCATCGGCATACTCCGTTCCCGCAACAAGCTTGTTCAGATTATCCACATAACCCTTGTGATGTTTCCCATAGTGGAACCCCACCGTCTTGGCTGAAATCACCGGCGCCAAAGCATTCTCGGCGTAAGGCAACGGCGGCAAGGAATGGGGAGACGCAGCCTTCGAAGCCCTGGGAAATCCGCCTATTGCCAACCAGGCAACAGCTCCCGCGGATGCAATAAGAAAGCCGCGACGGCTGTGTACAATCGATGAATCGCGCACATGACTCTCTCTCATATCTGCACCTATGGGTTTGGTGGAAGAATAGAACCATCCTTGTCACCGCAAGCCTATTCAGGCTTTCTTGACAAACTCCGATTTCAGGCCCATCGCGCCAATACCGTCGATCTTGCAATCGATGTCGTGGTCGCCGTCGACCAGACGAATGTTCTTGACTTTGGTGCCCACTTTAACCACCGATGATGAGCCTTTGATTTTCAAATCCTTGATCACCGTCACACTGTCCCCGTCTTTCAGAACGTTGCCGTAAGCGTCTTTCACCACTTTGCCGGCTTCCGCGCTCTCGGGAGCCGCGGCCGTTGCCCATTCGTACCCGCATTCTGGACAGACGAACATTTCGCCGTCCTCATAGGTGAATTCAGAATTGCATTGCGGGCACGGCGGGAAATTGCTCATACGATACCTTTGACGTTGGCAAAAAAGTGGGCGGAATCTACACGACCGCCAAGGGCGAAGTCAAAGGCACTGGACGGAATGCGACCTCACCCGAGGTGATCGGCCTCTCGCCACAGGCTGCCTGAAACGGGCGCATCGGGGAGACTCCAGTCCTTCCGGCTCGGCGGGCCGTAGCGGTGCTCGGCCAGGTGTCGGGTAAGCAGGCGATTACATAAAACTGACATTCCGCACACATTCAGGATACAACTGCATGTTGAACTATTCACCGTGGATCAGCCGCCACGCCCAGGTGCTGGTGACTATTCATGGTTCATCATCTCCCATTCTCCGGCGGCCGGCATCGTGTCCCCTCAATGCCGGTCGCCACCTTTTTGCGGGCACCGCGGCTGCATTCAGCGCAGTCTTCGCTCCGATTCGAAATCGTCTTTCGGACCAAAAAGGCCCGGCGATCTTCACGACTCCGGGCGACTCGTCAGTGAGATGAGCCACATCGGTCTTCTTCGAGATCGCCAACCGCTGGCATTCCAGACGCCCACGCACTGCTCCACCCGCGACTGCGAAAGCCGCTCCCGGCTGTCGGCCTGAATCTTCCCACCAGCCGAAACGCGTGCCTCACATTCTCGCAGGCGTCACGTCTGTATGATGGAAGGCGGCAGGCCATTGAGATGCCGTTGCCACATGGTTTCATACAACTTTTCGATATTCTTGGTATAAGTACCGATGTCGAATAAAGCAGTAGTCAGCCGGTTGGTGTCAAGCTTTGCTTTGATCTGTGACAACCGCTCCGGAGAGAAGGCCAGATCAAAAGCCAGGTCGTAATAACCTTCGATGTCAGTGGCAATGAGCTCCGGCAAGCCGACCGCCTGCAAAAGACTTCCAGCGACCCGCGAAGGAAACGTCGCTCCGGCGCGCGTCACGACGGGAACACCAGCCCATAATGCGTCGCTGGCCGTTGTGTGAGCGTTGTAGGGAAACGTATCCAGCACCAAGTCCGCCAATGCCAGCCGCCCCAGGTGCTCACTTTGCGGTTTCTCCTCAGCAAAAACGAGGCGGTCGGGAGCGATGCCCCGTTTACAAGCCTCATTCCTGAGATTGCCTTCCGCCCTGCTGCTCTTCAGCAACCAAAGCACGCTGCCAGGAATGTTGAAGAGCAGTTTGCACCAAACATCGAAAACCTCCGGAGTAATCTTGTAAGCCTGGTTGAAGCAGCAGAACACAAATCCCTTCTCCGCCAGGCCGGCATCGGATCGTGTGGGACGAGCACCAATTGGGCAGCGGCGGCCATGAGGTTGATACGTATCTGGCAGATACGCGAACTCCTCGCTGTAATCGGCCGCGCTCCCTGGCGGTGTAAGGAACGGATCGGTGATGATGTAGTCGCAGAAATCGCCGCCCAAGGTGCCGGGATAACCCAGATAATTCACCTGAATCGGCGCCGGACGGAATGTGAGAATCATCGTGCGAGTATTGCTCGTATAACCTTTCAGATCGACCAGAATGTCAATCCGATCCTCGTGGATCGTCTGCGCAGCTTCGGCGTCCGATAATTCCTGAATATCAGTGAAGCGGTCGAAGCATTTTTTGAGGCGCCCCCGCATGTTTTTCCCGTCATCCGGACCATAAGAATACGCAAACACCTCGAAGCGGCCCCGGTCGTGGAATTCGAACAACTCCACCAATAGCAGCGACGTTGCATGGTCGTGGAAGTCACAGGATAGATATCCGAGGCGTATTTTTGCCTTGGCTGTCGGAAAGAACGCGAAGTCCAGATGCGATCTCTGCATCCTCGACGACTCGATACGATCCTGCATCCACAGATCGGCGCATGATCGTTGCTCGCTTGCTTCCATCCCTGGCATTGACAGCAAATGAAATGGCGGAATCTTCCCTGCTTCTTTCCTGGTGATGACGTCGCGCATCTTGGTACGCCACTCGTCCAGACGATCCCATTCGCACATGCTCCGGCTCAGGTCATAAAATTTCAATTGCTTACCTGCTCTGCATCGATAGGGGGAACTGCCGCCTAAAAACAAAGGCCGTCCCGTTGCCGCCGGAAGGCCAGTTAAGCCCCCGGACAGAGGCCCAAGCGACCGTCGGTGCGCTTTGAGATCACGGTCAGCCGCGGCGCGGTCGACGTTCTGATGCGGGAATTCTGGCGGCACTCTGGGCAGGAATAAGCCTGCGCGCCCTGGTAGGCCTTTTGGGCATACACGATCGACCACGTGATCTCCACACGGAAGACACAACCACAATATCCACAAGTTTGCTGAAAGGCGCTCGTTGTTAAACAGTAGCCAGGGATAGGATCTTGCATGAGTTTTAGGCCTCGGAAAAAGGAAGTGATCGGACATGGCCGAGTTACCTCGACATTGGCAGTGCACCGAGCCTGTCCTGGCCCATGCGCACCCCGCTTTTCCGAATCATGGCAACGCCTTTCACGGAAGTCTCGTACCGCTCTCCTGCAAAAAGACGCCGTCGTTGACTGAGACCTGCGGGCTTATGAAGCTGCTGATTCCTGGTTCAAAAAAGCCTGGAATCAAGCACCTCCGAAAGAAAGACCCCCAAGCCGTTTGGCCGCACCTTGTCCTGCATTTAGGCACAATGCGCTCTCGCCCCTTAAATGTCCATTACATCGGTGAAAAAATAAAATTGGGTTTTTTAGGAAAAGGGGCGTATGCTAAGCGAAGGTCGTCGCCGTTGAAGACCAATTTCGCCTCCTCCAGCAACCGCACCTTGTATGGCCCGCCGGGCCCAGCCGTTGTTTTCTTCGATGCTCGGCTCAGTTCGGCGCTGAGTACCTCTCAAGGCACGTCGGGCTTGAATGCGAAGACATGGTGCTCTTTTTATTGGCCTTTTTCCATGCCGTGTTGCATCCTCGATGGAACACCGCTCCACGACGTCCTGATTTCATACATTCAACTGCACTCCGCCACAACACTTCCCTGACCCGAGTCCCGGCTTCAGAGGTAATTGGCAGTGTCGACGGCTGATCGGGCCGACTCCGCAGCCATTTCTGTATCGTTTCCCTTCGAGGATTTTTTTCATGGCTAAGAAATTGTTTGTCGGCAACCTGAGTTACACCATTACCGACCGTGATCTTCAAGCGATGTTCGCGGCGCATGGTGCAGTAACCTCGGCGACTCTCGTTACAGATCGAGACAGCGGCCGGTCCAAAGGCTTCGGTTTCGTCGAGATGGGCAATGACAAGGAGGCGCAGGCTGCCATCGCTGCCTTACACGGTAAGGACTTCGACGGCCGCGCCTTGATCGTCAACGAAGCCCGTCCGCGCGAACAACGATCCGACAACTTTGGTGGCAGCGGCGGCTTTGGCGGTGGCAGGGGCGGTCGTGGTGGAAACAGCGGAGGAGGTTTCGGTGGCGGGGGCCGTGGTGGCTTTGGTGGCCGACGCCCCTACTGAGCTTGCCCGCTGGAGTAACCGCACGACACTGAGGAGGTTGGAAAGGCCGTTTCAGTTGTCCTGAATCGGCCTCCTTGGCGCCGCCTGGTCCAGTACACCGGCCAGAAACCGGAAGTGGAAGGCGATGCCCGCCAACACACCAAAATGCAGCAACTCATGCGGACCGATCACGCCGGGAATCAGAACGGGCATGCCGAGAAATTCCAGCAATCCGCCGGCAGTGTAAAACAGACCGCTATAAACCAAGGGCATGACGAAATGCAACCCGTAGCGGCGGCCAAGGGTTATCCCGGAAGCAAGCCCGATCCAGCCGAGCCCCATGAAGAGCGTTAAACCCAGCCATTCCGGAATTTGCTCGAAGAAAATGGCCTTGAGCGTGATGCCGGTAATGGCCAAGGTCCAGATCAAGAGCAACACCGCCCAGCGGCCCCAACCCGTGAATAGAATCCAATGAATCGGGGTAAAGCTGCCGGCGATCAGAGAAAAAATCGCGGCATGATCCAGCCGTTGTAAGACGGCATGGCCAGTTCCCCCAGCCGCAAGCAAATGGTAAACACCGCTCATGGACAAGAGGAATATACAGGAGAACACGAATACGCCCAGCGTGACCAAGCGAGAGGTGTTTCCCCGCCCCCTTCGGAGTAGGAAATACCCATACACAGCAACCACGCCGGCTCCCAGCAAATGGGTCAAAGAGCTAACCGGTTCAGCAAAACCTGGAATCGAATGAGTGCCCATGTCCGGTACCACGTTAGCGACTCCCCCTCATTTGCCAAGCGGATTCTGCCGATGGAATGAAAACCTCCTTCTCGGCGTCCGTGATAACCCCCTCCGGCAAATCCCGTTTCCTCATCGCCTCGATCAGCCGCGCCGTGTGTCCGAACAGATATTCCGCATCATCTTTCGGCAGACCCTCGGTGATGCAGCGCTTCAGCAATGGTTGATAACCGGAAAAACCCTTCCGTGGCACGATCTCCTTCAACGACTCCACCACGTCCACCGGAATCCGCAACGTGATCGAAGTCATCGGCCGGTCTTTGGCCGGGCGTTTCTTTAAGCGTTCAGGAATCATAGCGTTCGCGCTCCTCTCGGGTCGCTCGTCGGGCTGAAATGATGCGGATGAACTCCTCCTCGATCTCGATGTGGGCCACGACTCCCGCCAAATCAAGAACCTCAGCCACCCATCGGCCGTCTTGCTTCCTGTTTCCGATCGATGCCGTAGCGCATCGGATTGCCTTATCCTGCCAGTAGGTTCTTGATTTTATAAACCTCATGAGCGCTTATGCCGAAATTGGCGATTGAACCTTGTCCCTATTCCGAGCAAGGTATTTCCGCCCCTTCCGTGCAGATCATGATATAAAAGAAGCCGAGTCCCAGAACATGAGGGAAATTCTCGGCAGTAATGGATCACGTTGGGAACGAAGTGAGCATATAGCAAGATGCTCGGCCAATAAGGGATAGGTCTCGCATGTAATCATATAATTTTTACAGTTGATGCCACCCTTTTTGACAGTGATATTTTAGAGAGCACAGAATACAGAGGGAACAAGTCATGGCTAATCCACACTTTGTTGATTTGCTGAAACAGGGGCCAGACACCTGGAATAAAGCGAGAGAAAGCAACCCCCAAGATTTCGTAGACATCGACCTTACGGAAGCCCACTTCGAAAGAGCCAACCTCCGCGGAGTACAGCTCCAAGGCGCCAACCTCGCAAGAGCCTATCTCGAAGGCGCCAATCTCCAGGGCGCCAAGCTTCAAGGAGCCAACCTAGCGGGCGCACACCTTGAAGATGCCAACCTCAAGAACGCCACCTTCTATGATCCGGGAATGCACGATACCAACCTCGAAGGTGCTCACCTCGAAGGAGCCAATCTTTGCGGAGCCAACCTCAAAGAAGCGCATCTCGTAAAAGCCCACCTCACCGAAGCAAACCTGGCGGACGCCCACCTTCGGAGAGCCGACCTTACCCACGCGGACCTGGAAGGCGCCAATCTCGAAGGGGCACACCTCCGAGAAGCCCATCTCGCGGAAACACAGCTAAGGGAAGCCAACCTCAGTGAAGCCCATCTCCGAAAAGCCGATTTGGCCCATGCCTATCTCAGAGAAGCCGATCTCACGCACGCCCACCTCACGGGAGCCAACCTCCAGGGGGCCAATCTGCGGGAAGCCGATCTGAGCAATGCCCATCTCACAGGAGCCCACCTGGAGCGAGCCAACCTGAGGGAAGCCGATCTGACGCATACCCACCTCTCGCACGCCTCCGCTGTGAGCGCCAACTTCGACGGGGCCTACCTCGACGGAGCCCAACTCGAAGGCGCCTGTTTACGAGGAGCAAACAACCTAACCATTAGCCAACTTCGCACGGTGAAGACGCTCCACGGCATCATCGACTTGGAACCGACATTGAAGGATCAGCTTCACGCCAGCCATCCCCATCTTTTTGAAAAGCCGGGCGTTGCCAACTCCAACGATGAAGAAGCTGCGGTAGCTTGAAAAGCTCCACCTTACCCGTGAAACGATCATGGCCCAGCGGATTTTTCACGCGCGGGGATTGGCGTTTCTGACGGGGGTGGAGTACGGGAAAGGTCCCAGAGCCAGAAGCTCAGTCCCAGGATGACTGTGGCCAGAACGCTAGGAGTCTGTCGGACTTTCCGGTTCTGGTTCGAACCGGATTGGAGGGGCGGAAGTCCGCTGTTTCCGTTAACATAGCGGCCTATTCCGGATAGATCGCGACAAGGTGAGACCCGATGAGCCGCTTCATCCCCGTCAATCGCCACCAGCAGTATCTGCTACCGCCCTCGGTTGACGAATGGCTGCCAGCCAACCACCTGGCACGGTTCCTCGTCGAGGTCATCGATCAGCTGGATTTAAGTCGACTGACGAGCCGCTACTCGGGGCGCGGGTCGGCGGCGCACCATCCGTCGGTACTACTGGCCCTGCTGGTTTATGGTTATGCCACCGGGGTGTTCTCCAGCCGCAAGATTGAGCGGGCCACCTACGATTCGGTGGCCTTCCGCTTTCTGTCGGCGGAAACCCATCCCGATCATGACACCCTGGCCCACTTTCGCAAGACCTTTCTGGGGGAGCTGGAGGACCTGTTCGTTCAGGTCTTGAGCCTGGCGCAGGCGATGAAGCTGGTGAGGCTCGGGCAGATTTCCCTGGACGGGACCAAGATTAAGGCCAACGCCTCCAAGCACAAGGCCTTGTCTCATGGCCACATCGAGAAGTTGGAAGCGCAGTTGCGGGAGGAGGTGCAGGCCTTGTTGCAGAAGGCGGCGGAGGCCGACGGGGCGGAGGAGCCGGACGGCATCGACCTGCCAGAGGAGTTGGCGCGGCGGCAGGATCGGCTGAAGGCCCTGGCGGAGGCGAAGGCCAAGATCGTGGAGCGGGTCGCGGAGCGCGATGCCCGGGCGCAGCAGGACTATGAAGCCAAGGTAGCCCGTCGCGAAGGCCAGCGGCAGGCGGGCAAGAAGCCACGTGGGCAGGAGCCGAAGCCGCCGGAAACCGGGCCGAAGGCCAGCGACCAGATCAATCTGACCGACGAGGAATCCCGCATCATGCCGAGCCACGCGGGTTTCCTCCAGGGCTATAACAGCCAGGCTGCGGTGGATGTGGAGACGATGTTGATCGTCGCCACCACCGTCAGTCAGCAGACCAACGACAAGCAGCAGGTCGAACCGATGCTGGCCGAGATCGAGAAGCTGCCGGAAGCCTGGGGGAAGCCCGAAGCCCTGCTGGCCGACACGGGCTACTTCAGCGCCGGCAACGTGCACGCCTGCTGCGAACAGCAGATCGAACCGCTGATCGCGATGGGACGGGACAGCCATCACGTGCCGCTGGCGGAACGCCTGGCTCCGGATGCCCCGGAACCGGAAACCACCGATCCCGTGGAGAAGATGGCCTGGAAACTCAAAACGAAGGCAGGGAAGGCCCGCTACGCCAAGCGCAAATCCACGGTGGAGCCGGTGTTCGGCATCATCAAACAGGTCTTGGGATTCCGCCAGTTCTCTCTGCGCGGCTTGGAGGCAGTGGCCGGAGAATGGAAGCTGGTGGCGATGGCGTTCAATCTGAGGCGGATGCACGTGTTGGCGGCAGCGTGACAGGCTTCACGTAAAAACCAAGCGTTACACACCAATAGCGCCGCCATGGGGGAGGCGGGGCACATCTTGGTCTAGTTATCGACGCGAAACGCTGGTGACTACCCCGCCAATGCCCCCGAAAAATTCTCGATTCCAAGAATCCCGACCCGAGTAAATCCATAGTCCGACAGACTCCTAGGCCAGATTGGCATTTGATGGCCGGCGACGAGGATTTCGGGGCGGATAGCCAACCGCATGAGCTGAGCGAGGGCCATGAGGGCAAAAACCGCGCTGGCGACGCATAGTCCTCTGATTTGAGCGTTTATGTTACCTCCCCCTGCGGTGGGTTAATGGTGGCTCACGCTTCCGCCCCTCTTGCCCATGTGCTTCCCTTCATTCTCTTCTCCGTCTCCCGACGACGCCAGGGCGGACCGTCGCCGACCAGAAGTTCCGCTGTCCCTCGCCGCTGTAATGGGGGGGGGGAACTTCGGGTTAGAACAGCCGGCGCACCTTGAGGCCGGAAGCCATCAGCAGGCCCATCGCCAGAAACACGGCGGGCCAGGCGTTGAGGCTGGGGGGAAAGCCACGGACAGCAGGTAGAGCAGCGGAAACAGGACGCCGTTGACCGTGATCGGCACCCCCTCGAAGCCTTTGCCCGTGGAGATGTTGTACCGCGCCAGCCTGAGCATGCCGCAGGCGACGAAGAACAGGAGCGGCGGAACAGCGAGCCAGGATGGCTCGCTCATGGTGAAGAACAGGCAGGCCGGGGATACGCCGAAGGAGACCAGGTCGGCGAGGGAGTCGAGCTGCTTGCCGAACTCGCGTCCGCTATGGTGGGTCCAGGCCGCCACCTTGCCGTCCAGCGAGTCCCACACCACCGCCAGCGCGATCAGCCCCGCACCGATTTCCGGATGCCCCTGGATCGCTGCGAATATCGCCGACACCCCGCAACTCAGATTGGCGATGGTCAGGGCGTCGGCCCAGCACAACAGACGCAGCATGTTCATCTTGGCGTTCCCTCCTTTTCGTAGTGATCCTTCCCTGAATAGCACGGAAAGATGACAGCCCGGTGTCGCAGCCTTCGGTCTCTCCCGCCCGCAACGGCGGGGTCTCAGGAAACGGCGCTCCAGTCCTCTCCGATCAATGCCTCGAAGCCGGGGAGCGGCTGCGGTACGCCGAACAAATAACCCTGCGCCAAGCGGCAGCCGTGGGCCTGGAGATAAACCGCCTGTTGCGGGGTTTCCACGCCTTCCGCCAGCACCTCGAGGCTCAGCGCCTGAGAGATCGAGATCATGGCCTTGACCAGTTCCGATTTGCGGCGGTCGGACGGAACGCCGTGGACGAAAGAGCGGTCTATCTTGATCCTTTTCACCGGAAAGCGATGCAGATAGCTCAAGGCGGAATAGCCGGTGCCGAAGTCGTCGATGGCGATCGACAGCCCCATGCGGTCGAAGGCTTCGAGTGTCGACCGGATTTCCCTGCTGTCTTCCAGCAACAGGCTTTCGGTGATTTCAAGTTCCAGCCATTCCGGCCGGCAGCCGGTCTCGTCGAGGATGCGCCGGACGGTGCCGGCGAGATCGTTCAGGATGAACTGCCGGGTGGAAAGGTTTACGGCGACGGACAGAGGACGCTCGCGCCGGCCGTTCCAGGCGGCGGCGGCCTCGCAGGCCTGGGCCAGCACCCATTCGCCGATGCCGACGATCAGGCCGCTTTCCTCGGCTACCGGGATGAACTTGCGCGGCAGCACGATGCCGTGTCCCAGCCTGTTCCATCGCAGCAGCGCCTCGGCGCCGACGATGGTCCCGGAAGCCATGTCGATCTGCGGCTGGAAGTACAGCTCCAGTTCGTTGCGCCCCAGTGCCCGGCGCAGGGCGGATTCGATCCGCATGCGTTCCGACGCGCGCGCCGTGAGGTCGGCCGAATAGAACTGAAAGTTGTTCCTCCCTTGCCGCTTGGCGTGATACATCGCGGAATCGGCGTAGCGGAACAAGGTATCGATTCCGGCGCAATCCCTGGGGTAAAGCGCGATGCCGAGGCTGGCGGAAACGAACAGCTCCCGGCCTTCGATCAGGAAGGGTTCGGCAAAGGCGCCGAGCATCCTGCCGGCCAGCGTCGCGAGTTCCTGGCAGTCGGCGGGGGCGGGCACCAGGACAGCGAACTCGTCGCCGCCCAGCCGCGCCACGGTGTCGCCGCTGCGCACGGCGCCCAGCAGGCGGTAGGCGGCTTTTTCCAGCAGCAGGTCGCCGACCCCGTGGCCCAGGGTGTCGTTGATTTCCTTGAAGCGGTCGAGGTCCAGCATCATCAGGGCAAACTGCCGGCCGGGGCCGGGAGTACCGTCCATGGCCTGCCGAATCCGCTTGTTGAGCATTTCCCGGTTCGGCAATCCCGTCAGGGTATCGAAAAAAGCCATGTGATGAATGCGCCGGCGATAAGCGTCGATTTCGGTGATGTCCCGCCCGACCGCCAGCGTGTGTATGACTTCGCCGTCAAAACCGAATTCCGGTGTCAGCCGGATATGGGAGACCAAATCGCGTCCCTGAGCCGTTTTCCAGCTCAGTTCGAACTCTTCCGGCACACCGGTTTCGAAAACCTGCCGAATCTTCGCCTGATAAGCACGGGCGCTCTCGCCGCCGGGGAACTCGGCCGGCGTTTTCCCCAGCAGTTCGGAAAGGGGCACACCCGCTTCCTCCTCCAACCGGGGGTTGGCGTAAACGCGGCGGCAGTCCCGGTCATAGCGGGCAACGGTGTCGGGCGAGTGCTCGACCAGGGAACGGAACTCCTGTTCGCGCGCCTTGAGCTGCCGCTCCGAGCGATCCCGTTCCAGAGCCGCCGCGACCCGTGTCGCCACGAGCTGCAAGAGGGCGGTCACGGATTCCGCCTCCGCCATGGGCTTGCCATCCATCACCGCGATCAGGCCGATCGCGGTTCCCGCCGAATCCCACAAGGGCACGCCGGCATAGCTTTCCACCCCCATCTCCTGCAGCATGACGTCCTCGGGAAACAGCGTGCGGACCCGGCGGGGAAAACAGCACAGACTGCGGCCCATGACGTTCTCGCAGGGCGTTCCGGCGAGCCTGTAGCAGATATTGGGCAGGTCCTCGCCCCGTGCGTACAACGCGATGGTCTCGGCGAGTTCGGAATCCCTGGTCAGCCGGTCGATGACGACGTAATCGACCCCGAGGGTCTTGCCGAGGTAATGTGCAATGGCGGAAAAGAATGCCTCGCCGTCCGTAGCCCAACTGCGCTGGGCAATGAACCGGAACGTTTCCTCCATCCGCTTCCGCTCGGTGATGTCGACCAGAAACCCGTGCCACAGGGTGACGCCGTCTTTCTGCCGCTCCGGCACGGACCGGGCCTCCAGCCACCGCTCACCCTTGACCGGGTGAAGGATGCGGTATTCCTCCTCGAACGGCAGCAGTTCGCGGGCCGAAACCTCCTTACACCGCAGAATCCGGTCCCGGTCTTCCGGAACGATGCGCGAGTAAATATTGCCGATGTCTTCCAGGACCGCTTCCACGCTCAGCCCGAGAATGTCCTCCACGCCGGAACTGGCGTAAGTCATGGCAAGGCTTCCGTCGGCGCGCGCCTCCACGGTATACATGAACCCCGGCGCGCACTGGGCAAAGCGGGCAAGACGGTCCAGGCCTTCCCGCTCGGCCTGCAGCCTCTCGAGTTCCTTCATGCGCGCCTCGGCTTCGCGGCGGGGACGCAGGTCGCGGCTGATGCAGACCGCCAGAGTCTTTCCGTCCTGCTCGAACAGGTTCGCCGTCACTTCGACGGGAATCTCCGTCCCACCCGCCACTCTGTGGAGCGTCTCGAACGTCATTCCCCCCGTTTGCCGGTGCCGTTCGAGGGCGAGGCGCAGGGATTCTTCGTCGTGTGTGGGATCGAAATCCAGCGGGCACCAGGTCAGCAAGGTTTCGAGATCGGCGCCGAAATGGCGGCAGGCCGCTTCGTTCGCGTAGATGATGCGTGCGCGGTCTTCGATGTCGTGAACCGTCACCACCTGATCCTGAAGGCACTCGATCATCGCCCGGAACATGACGTTGTCCCATGCCACGGCGCCCCTACGTTTCAACTCAGCCTCCGTTTTACGCTTAGGCATTGGAACAAAATAACCCTTCCAAATACTGAGGGGTTTGTTTTAAAGTTGCGGTATGGAACATGCCGCAATCAAGAAGCGCTTTGAGAAACTCGATCGGTACCTGGACGAGCGTCTGCGGCGCTTGGTTGCCGGGGCGGAGGCGCTGGCGATTGGCCGAGGCGGAATCTCGGCCGTGTCACGGGAAACCGGTTTATGTCGAGAGGCGATTCGTCAAGGCTGCCAAGAGTTGGAACAACAGAATGCCTTGCCTCAGGGCCGTATTCGCCGGAAGGGGGCAGGCCGGAAACGGACGGTTGACCAGGACTCCACCCTGAAGGCCGATTTGGCGCGATTGATTGATCCGGTGACGCGCGGGGATCCGGAATCCCCGTTGCGTTGGACGTGTAAGAGCACGCGGCAATTGGCCGAAGCCCTCACTGAGATGGGGCACCGAACCAGCCATCGGATGGTGGGCGAACTGCTCCGCGCGCTGGGCTATAGCCTGCAAGGTAATCGAAAAACCTTGGAGGGCGGTTCGCATCCGGATCGCAATGCCCAGTTCGAGCATATCTACACCCAGGTGAAGCAGTTCCAAGGGCGGGGCGATCCGGTCATCTCGGTGGACACCAAGAAGAAGGAACTGGTCGGGAATTTCAAGCAACAGGGCCTGGAATGGCGCCCCGAAGGGCAGCCGGAAGCCGTTCGGGTGTATGATTTTCAAGACCCCGAACTGGGGAAGGTGGCACCGTATGGCATTTACGATCCGACGTTGAATATCGGCTGGGTCAATGTCGGGACGGATCACGACACCGCGCAATTCGCGGTGGAAAGTATTCGCCGCTGGTGGCACTCCATGGGCGCACCGTGTTATCCGAAGGCACGGCACTTGTTGATTACGGCCGATGGCGGTGGGAGCAATGGCTCGCGTGTGCGCTTATGGAAGCGGGAGCTTCAGGCATTAGCCACCGAGTTAGGACTGGCCATCACGGTGTGTCACTTCCCGCCGGGAACCAGCAAATGGAACCAGATTGAGCATCGCCTATTTTCCTTTATCACGATGAATTGGCGCGGTCGTCCGCTCATCAGTCACGAGGTCGTGGTGAATTTGATTGCCTCGACGACCAATCGCAAAGGCTTGCGGGTCTATTGCGAACTGGACGATAGCGAATATCCCAAAGGGATCAAGGTCACCGACGCGGAAATGGACGGCCTCAAAATACAGCGCCATGCCTTCCATGGCGAATGGAATTATACGATCCTGCCGTAGCATTCATATGGCAGATTTATTTTGTTCCAATGCCTTACGGCGCGAATGACCAGGGAACAGGCGGGATCAGGCGCTGCCGGCCAGAAGCCGCTCGAACCGGTCCTGCGGGACCGGCCTGCCGAACAAGTGCCCTTGCGCCAGCCGACAGCCCTGGGCGTGAAGATATTCCGCCTGACGGGGCGTTTCCACGCCTTCCGCGATCACTTCGAGCTGCAAGGCGCCCGCGATCGAGATGATGGCCTTGACCAGTTCCGCCTTTTCCTTGTCCGCGGGGAAGCCGTGGATGAAAGAACGATCGATCTTGATCTGGTCCAGCGGAAAACGGTTGAGATAGCTCAGCGCCGAATAGCCGGTGCCGAAGTCGTCTATGGAAATGGCGAAGCCCATGTCGTGCAGCTCCTCCAATGCCGCGCCGACTTCGGAATCGTTCCCGAGCAGCAGGCTTTCGGTGATTTCGAGCTCCAGCCATTCCGGACGGCAGCCGGTGTCCTGGACGATGCGTTGCAGTTCACCGGGCAGGTCGTTGCGGGTGAATTGCCGGGTGGAGAGGTTCACCGCGACTTTGAAGGGCGAGTCGATGGCTCGGTGCCAGTGGACGGCCCGGCGGCAGGCCGTCGCCAGCACCCAGTGACCCAGATCGCGGATGAACCCCGTCTCTTCCGCGATGGGGATGAAGCGGTCGGGCGTCACGATTCCTTCCTGCGGATGCCGCCACCGCAGCAAGGCCTCCGCGCCGACGATGCGGCCGGCCGGCAAGGCCACCTGCGGCTGATAGTACAGATCCAGTTCGCCATTCCCGAGCGCCCTGCGCAGC
Organism: Methylococcus sp. ANG; assembly: GCF_040730495.1. NCBI lineage: Bacteria > Pseudomonadati > Pseudomonadota > Gammaproteobacteria > Methylococcales > Methylococcaceae > Methylococcus > Methylococcus sp. ANG. The sequence goes on from NZ_CP160399.1 coordinate 1,614,071, forward strand.
GCCCCTTCCATGGCCATGCGGTCCGAAACCCGGACGGCCAGTTCCTCCGCGTAGAACTGGAAGTTGTTCCGGCCCTGCTTCTTGGCGTGGTACATGGCCAAGTCCGCCTGCTTGAACAGTTTGTCCGCGTCACAACGGCCCTCCGTATGCAGGACGATGCCGATGCTGACCGACACGAACAGCTCCTTGCCTTCGATGGTGAAGGGTTCGCCGAAGGCCTCGAGTATCCTGCCGGCGACGGTGCGGAGATCGCCCCGGTCGCGCACCACCGGCAACAGGATCGAGAATTCGTCTCCGCCCAGCCGCGCCACGGTATCGTAGCCGCGGACGCAGGCATTCAGACGCTGGGCCGCCTCGCACAGCAGCCTGTCGCCGGCGCTGTGCCCGAGCGTGTCGTTCACTTCCTTGAAGCGGTCCAGGTCGAGCAGCATCAGACCGAACTGGCTGCCCCGGCTGGCGGCATCGGCGAGACACTGGCGGATCCGGTCGTTGAGCAGCGCCCGGTTGGGCAGATCGGTGAGCGGATCGAAAAACGCCAGGCGCTGGATGCGCCGCCGGTATTCGTCGACCTCGGTGATATCCCGACCGACGGCCAGCACGCCGGTGCATTCGCCATCCGGATCGCGCTCGGCCACCAGGCGGATGTGCAACAGGCGGGGGCCTTTGTGCGTGCCCCGCAGGAGGAGCTCTATTTCGTCGGCCTTGCCGGTGGCGATGACCGCTCTGAGCTTGTCCTCGTAAGCCTCGAAGCGATCGTCGCCGGGATGCAGCTCGGTGGGCGTCCTGCCGACCATGTCGCTGGCGGAAAACAGCAGCGTGTTTTCCAGGCTGGGATTGAGATAGACGATGCGGCAATCCCGGTCGTACCGCATGATGCTGTCGGGCGAGTTCTCGGCGAGCGAGCGGAATTCGCGTTCGCGCCGGAGCAATGCCGTGTCCGTCCGCTTGAGGAGGCTGGTGTCGCGCACCAAGGACAGGAGGTAGCCGCAGCCTTCGTGCTCGACATAGTGGGCGTCGACCACGACCGGCACCCGATGTCCGTCCCTCGTGCGATGGACGGTTTCCCACCGGATGGAAACCTTTTCTCTGACTTGGCGGAAATGGCCGGCCCAGGACTGTGATGCCAGGTCGGGGACGACGTCGGCAACCGACAGGTTCAGAAACTCCTCCCTGCCGTAGCCCAAAGCCTTTCGCCAAGCCTCGTTCGCGTAGACGAACCACCCCTCGGCGTTGCAGATCGAGACCATTTCGGCAAGATGATCGAGGGCCTTGCCGGCCAGCCCGGCCTGGACCTCGGCCCGCTTGCGTTCGGTAACGTCCGTCAGGAAACCGCGCCACCGGGTCGCACCACTCGACAGCCGCTCGGGCACGGCGAATGCCTCCAGCCAGCGCGGCCCTCGGGCGGGATGGTCGATCCGGAACTCCGTCTTGAGCGGCGTCAGATGGCGCCTGGCGGTCTCCTGCCGAAGTCTTGCCGGTGCCAGATCCTCCCGCCTCATCAACGCGTCGACGCCGGCGGCGTCCAGCAGGCGGGCAAGCTCCGATCCGAGGATGTCTTCCATCCCGGGGCTGGCATGAACGATCGCGACATGGCCGTCCGGATGCTGATCCAGAATGCACATGCCGACCGGCGGACCTTCCGCCGGAAGGGGGAGGCCGGAGACCCGCTCCGCCTCCCCCTTCTGCGGCCCGTCGATCGTCGCCATGTCCGCCGGTCCGCTCATCAGGTCAGAAGGACAGCGACCAGGCCGGTCATGAAGATGCCGTCGAAGGTTCCCGCGCCGCCGATGGAAGCCACCGGCGCGCCGAGATGGCGGATGTCGGGGATACGCAGCAGATCGGCCCCGATCAGCACCCCCATCGTTCCGGCGATATAGGCGACCGGCGCCCGGTGCTCCCCTCCCAGCACCAAGGCAACCAGCGCTGCCGCCAGGGGAGCGACCAGAATCGGCATGCCGATGCCGAAGCCGGGAATGGGCCGGCTGAAACCGTACGCCACCGCCGCGACGATAGCCGTCGCCAGCACCAGTTGCGGCAGCGGAATGCCGTTATTGGCGAGCAGGTAAAACGAAAACGCCACCGGGACCAGGCCGCCACCCACGTTGACTACGATTTTCGTCCGCCCGGTGAACGGAACTTCCGGCAGGCGCAACAGTCCGCGGAAGGGGTGCGGCGGACTGGCCGGCGGCCGGTCCGCCTCGATGCTGGCCACCGGCAGGTTGATGGCGCTGCCCAGCAGGGAAGTCAGGAGCAGACTGAGGGCGGACGATGGATCGAGGCCGAGCTTTTCGAAAGTCAGCGCAATGATCTGGAAATTGATGCTGAAGATGAGCCACAGCAGCAAGCCGGCAAAAAACAGAAAATACAGGGGGGAAAAAGGACTGCGCATGGGAGGGCCTGGCCTCATCGTGGAAATCGCATGGCGGACGCCGTTCTCGTCATTGCCTGTTTGGATAAACAAGGGCCGGACCGGCCGAACGTGGAGTTCTCCGGTCCGGCCTCGCCGCCTTCGATCAATCGATCCTGATGCTCTGGCGCTTGCTGCCCGCCGCCTTGGGAATCACCACCTCCAGTATCCCGTCCTTGAAGGAGGCCTTGGCCTTGTCCGCATCCACGGCGCAAGGGAGACGCAGACTCCGGCTGAATTCGCCGCGGCTCATTTCGCGGTAAAAATACTGGCCCTTCTCCTCCTTGGTTTCGGACTGCGAGGAAGCCCGCAGCGTGAACATGTCCTCGCCCAGGGTAACCTCCAGGTTGTCCTTGGTGACACCCGGCAGTTCTGCCTTGACCACCACTTCGTCCGCGCGGTCGATCACGTCGACTTTCGGCACGCGGACGCTGGGCAAGCCGGCCCGGAACAAGGACGGCCACGGCCGCCGCATCATCGTCCAGGGTTCGTGCTCCAGCCATCCCGCCGGGAACACCTGCTCCATCCACCGCTCCATCTCATCCCAGGGGCTAGGAGTCTGTCGGACTTTCCGGTTCTGGTTCGAACCGGATTGGAGGGGCGGAAGTCCGCTGTTTCCGTTAACATAGCGGCCTATTCCGGATAGATCGCGACAAGGTGAGACCCGATGAGCCGCTTCATCCCCGTCAATCGCCACCAGCAGTATCTGCTACCGCCCTCGGTTGACGAATGGCTGCCAGCCAACCACCTGGCACGGTTCCTCGTCGAGGTCATCGATCAGCTGGATTTAAGTCGACTGACGAGCCGCTACTCGGGGCGCGGGTCGGCGGCGCACCATCCGTCGGTACTACTGGCCCTGCTGGTTTATGGTTATGCCACCGGGGTGTTCTCCAGCCGCAAGATTGAGCGGGCCACCTACGATTCGGTGGCCTTCCGCTTTCTGTCGGCGGAAACCCATCCCGATCATGACACCCTGGCCCACTTTCGCAAGACCTTTCTGGGGGAGCTGGAGGACCTGTTCGTTCAGGTCTTGAGCCTGGCGCAGGCGATGAAGCTGGTGAGGCTCGGGCAGATTTCCCTGGACGGGACCAAGATTAAGGCCAACGCCTCCAAGCACAAGGCCTTGTCTCATGGCCACATCGAGAAGTTGGAAGCGCAGTTGCGGGAGGAGGTGCAGGCCTTGTTGCAGAAGGCGGCGGAGGCCGACGGGGCGGAGGAGCCGGACGGCATCGACCTGCCAGAGGAGTTGGCGCGGCGGCAGGATCGGCTGAAGGCCCTGGCGGAGGCGAAGGCCAAGATCGTGGAGCGGGTCGCGGAGCGCGATGCCCGGGCGCAGCAGGACTATGAAGCCAAGGTAGCCCGTCGCGAAGGCCAGCGGCAGGCGGGCAAGAAGCCACGTGGGCAGGAGCCGAAGCCGCCGGAAACCGGGCCGAAGGCCAGCGACCAGATCAATCTGACCGACGAGGAATCCCGCATCATGCCGAGCCACGCGGGTTTCCTCCAGGGCTATAACAGCCAGGCTGCGGTGGATGTGGAGACGATGTTGATCGTCGCCACCACCGTCAGTCAGCAGACCAACGACAAGCAGCAGGTCGAACCGATGCTGGCCGAGATCGAGAAGCTGCCGGAAGCCTGGGGAAGCCCGAAGCCCTGCTGGCCGACACGGGCTACTTCAGCGCCGGCAACGTGCACGCCTGCTGCGAACAGCAGATCGAACCGCTGATCGCGATGGGACGGGACAGCCATCACGTGCCGCTGGCGGAACGCCTGGCTCCGGATGCCCCGGAACCGGAAACCACCGATCCCGTGGAGAAGATGGCCTGGAAACTCAAAACGAAGGCAGGGAAGGCCCGCTACGCCAAGCGCAAATCCACGGTGGAGCCGGTGTTCGGCATCATCAAACAGGTCTTGGGATTCCGCCAGTTCTCTCTGCGCGGCTTGGAGGCAGTGGCCGGAGAATGGAAGCTGGTGGCGATGGCGTTCAATCTGAGGCGGATGCACGTGTTGGCGGCAGCGTGACAGGCTTCACGTAAAAACCAAGCGTTACACACCAATAGCGCCGCCATGGGGGAGGCGGGGCACATCTTGGTCTAGTTATCGACGCGAAACGCTGGTGACTACCCCGCCAATGCCCCCGAAAAATTCTCGATTCCAAGAATCCCGACCCGAGTAAATCCATAGTCCGACAGACTCCTAGGGTAGGCTCTGGTCGCCACGGGCTCCGCAGCCTCCACTTCCTTTCCCGTCGATTCTTTCTCATGCTCTTCTTTCTTGGTCATGACATGCACCTCCAAAACAGTCGAGAACACTGAAGCCGGACGCCTTGCCCGGAGATTGAACTCTGTCGCCGATCGCTCCGACTCCGCTAAGTATAGCGGTATCGGTCCAAAAGTACCCTTGCGGACTGCGCGCTGGCGCTCGTGGCGCCGACCCGCAGGACACCCTCCGGCTTCCGGCGGACTCCCCCGAGATCCATCGCCTCCGGGAGACGGAAGCCGTTCCCGAACAGCGCCCGCATCAGCACCGGCCAGTGGGAAAGCTGAGCCGGCTGGGGTAAGCTTCGCGCGGAGGCGACATGCAGCCGCCGTTTCCTTCCGACCCGGAGCTACGTTACGTCCATGGACCGAACCAAATCGAAACCTTCCGGATTCCTGACCCTGTCCGCCGGCTGCCTGGGCGTGGTCTACGGCGACATCGGCACCAGTCCGCTGTACACCGTGCGGGAAATCTTCGGTGGCGCTTATGCCGTCCCGCTGACGCCGGAGAACATTCTCGGCGCGCTTTCCCTGATCTTCTGGGCCTTGCTGCTGGTCGTGGCGGTGAAATACGTGGTGTTCGTGATGCATGCCGACAACCACGGCGAAGGCGGCATCATGGCCCTGACCGCCCTCGCCCTCCGGCAGCGGCACCGGCGCAAGCAGCGGGCCTGGATCATCGTCCTGGGACTTTTCGGCACGGCGCTTTTCTATGGCGACGGGATGATCACACCCGCCATTTCGGTGCTCGGCGCGATGGAGGGTTTGGGAGTAGCCGCCGCGGCGCTGTCGCACTACGTGGTTCCGGGTTCGATCCTGATCCTGCTGGCGCTGTTCCTGATCCAGCGCCGGGGGACGGAGCGCGTCGGCCGGCTGTTCGGCCCCATCATGCTGGCATGGTTTCTGGCCATCGGCACCTTGGGGCTGGACAGCCTGCGCCAGACCCCCGAAGTCATGGCCGCACTCAATCCTTTGCACGGATTCCGATTCCTCATCGCCCACCAAGGCATGGGCTTCGCCGCGCTGGGAGCGGTTGTCCTGGCGGTCACCGGTGCCGAAGCGCTGTATGCCGACATGGGCCATTTCGGAAAGACCCCCATCCGCGCCACCTGGTTCGCCGTGGTGTTTCCAGGCCTGATCCTGAACTACCTCGGCCAGGGCGCCCTGCTGATCCGCAATCCCGAGGCGGTGCAGAATCCGTTCTATCTCCTCGTCCCGGAATGGGCGCTCTACCCGATGATCGGGCTGGCCACGGTCGCCACCGTGATCGCCTCGCAGGCCGTCATCTCCGGCGCATTCTCCCTGACCCATCAGGCCATCCAGCTCGATTATCTGCCGCGCCAGCGCATGGTCCACACCTCGGAATCCGAACGGGGCCAGATCTATGCGCCGGCTGTCAACCGCCTGCTGCTGATCTCGGTACTGGCCCTGGTGCTGGTGTTCGGTTCGTCTTCCAGCTTGGCCTCGGCGTATGGACTGTCCGTGGTCGGCACCATGGTGGTCACCACCCTCCTGGCCCTGGTCGTCGCCCACGACACTTGGCGCTGGCCGGGCCTGGCGCTGATCCTCACCGGAGCCGTGCTGCTGTCCGTCGACCTGTCCTTCCTGACGGCCAATCTGGCCAAGCTCGGCGACGGCGGCTGGATTCCCCTGAGCCTGGGTCTGATCCTGGCCACCGTCATGTCCACCTGGAAAAAAGGCCGCGACGTCCTTTTCGCCCGCCTGCAGCAGGAATCCGAGTCCCTGAGCCGGTTCCTGCAGCGGCTGACCGACGCGCCGCCGCCGTTCCGGCCGGCCGGCACCGCGATTTTCCTGACGGCGCGCAATCTCAGCCTACCCTTCGCCCTGCTCCGCAACTATGAGCACAACCAGGTGATCCACCAGCGGGTGATCCTGCTCACCATGAGCACGCTCGACAAGCCCTACGCGGCGGAAAAGGAAAAGATCACCATCGAGGCCCTGGAGCACAATTTTTTCCGCATCACGACCCGCTTCGGCTTCATGGAGCGGCCCAACGTGCAGCGCATGCTGAACCTGTGCCGCCACGCCGGGCTGCACATCGATCTGGACCAGACGACGTTCTTCCTGGGCCGGGAAACGCTGATCCGTTCCGCCGAGCGGAGCCTGAACCGCTGGGAGGAGGTGCTGTTCATCTCCATGTTCCGCAACGCCTACAATCCGACCGGCTACTTCAAGCTGCCGGTGGATCGGGTGGTGGAACTCGGCACCGTCATCGCGATATGAGGGGAACCCTTTTGGGCGGGTCCGGATGCATGCCCTCGGCCCAATGATTGACCGTCACGATCAGCGCGATGCCCGCGGCGATCATGACGAGCTGCTGGATGGCGGCGGCCAGGTGCGTCCTGCGGTGTAGGGAGGGAATCAGGTCGGCGACGGCGACATAGATGAAGCTGGACGCGGCCAGCGCCAGCACGTAAGGCAGCATGCCGTTCATCCGCTCCAGTGCGAAATAGGCGGCCACGCCGCCCACCACCGTCCCCAGGCTGGACATCAGGTTGTACCAAAGCGCACGGCTCCTGCCATAGCCGCTTTGCAGCAGAATGGCGAAGTCCCCCACTTCCTGGGGAATCTCGTGGGCCGCGACGGCCAGGGCGGTGACGATGCCGAGACGGATGTCGGTCAGGAAAGCCGCCGCGATCAGCACGCCGTCGACCAGGTTGTGGATCGCGTCGCCGATGACGATGAGCGTGCCGGCCGGCTGGTGAAAATGGCCCTCGCCGTGCGTCTCACAGTCGCCGGCATGGCAGTGGCGCCATAGCAGCAGCTTCTCCAGGATGAAGAACCCCAGGATGCCTGCCAGCACCGTGGCGAACAGCATCTCGACGTTGCCGACGCCGGCGCCGTGGGCGGCCTCCGGGATGAGGTGCAGGAACGCCACGCTGAGCAGGGAGCCCAGGGCGAAACTGATGCCATGCGGCAGGAGGTGCGGATGATGGTCTTCCGGAATGAGGAGGAACAGCGAAGCGGCGACGACGCTGAGCACACCGCCCAGCAGGGAAAACAGCAGAATCCAGAGTAATACGCTCATCGGCGGAAACGTTCGAAGGTGTTTAGCGGTCGCGCCAGACGAGCGTGGCCATCCGGCCCGTCACTCCGTCGCGCCGGTAGGAGAAAAAGCGGCTTTCATCGCTATAGGTGCACCAGCGTCCGCCATGGACGTCCCCGATGCCGAGGCGCCGGAGGCGCAGCCGGGCGAGCAGATAAATGTCGGCCAGCCAGCGGCCATTATCGCCGGGCCGGAATGCCGCGTCACTTTCCCCGTCCTGCGTCAGGAAGGCGGTGCGCACTTCGTCGCCGACTTCGAACGCCTCCGGACCGATCGCCGGACCGAGCCAGGCCAGCAGGTCGGACGAGCCCAAGGCCTCGACCGCGCGCTCGATCACGCCGCCCGCCAGCCCCCGCCAGCCGGCATGCACGGCGGCCACGCCCTCGCCGTCGCGGGTGCACAGCAATACCGGCAGGCAGTCGGCCGTCATCACCGCGCAGACCACGCCGACGTTCCGGGTGTAACTGGCATCCGCCCTGGGTTCGGCTTCCGCGCCGGCCTCCACCGCGTCATTCCCGTGCACCTGGCGCAGCCAGGCGGGCTCCGCCGGCAGGTCCAGGCTGCGGCGCAGGAATGCGCGGTTCGCCGCGACGGCGTCCGGGTCGTCGCCGACATGGGTTCCGAGATTCAAGCCGGCATAGACTCCCGCGCTCGCCCCACCCAGGCGCAGGGTCGATGCCGCCCGAACCGCCGGCGGCGCCGGCCAGTCGGGCTCGAGCCAGAGCGTCACGTCAGGCCCCGCAGGAGACGCAGCAAGGCGTCGAAATCCGGTGGCAGCGGCGATTCCCAAGCCATCTCCCCGCCCGTCTTCGGATGGATCAGCCCCAGCCGCGCCGCATGCAGGGCCTGCCGGCGAAACCCGCGCAAGGCCTCGATCAGCGCCGGACCGGCGCCGGCGGGAATGCGCGCGCGGCCGCCATAGACCGGATCGCCGATCAGCGGATGATGCAGATGCGCCATGTGGACCCGGATCTGGTGGGTACGCCCGGTTTCCAGCCGGACCCGGAGCAGGGTATGGTGCGGGAAGCGCTCCTCCACCCGGTAGTGAGTCACGGATTCCTTGCCGTCCGGGCGCACCGCGAAACGTTTGCGGTCCGAAGGGTGCCGCCCGATCGGCTCGTCCACCGTCGCTCCGGCCGTGACCGTGCCCTGGACCAGGGCCAGGTATTCGCGGCTCACGCTGCGGTCCTTGAGCTGGCCCACCAGGGACTTGTGCGCTTCGAGCGTACGGGCGACCACCAGCAGGCCGCTGGTGTCCTTGTCCAGCCGGTGCACGATGCCGCCTCTCGGGATCGCCGCAAGCGCCGGGTCGAGGTGCAGAAGGGCGTTCTGCAGCGTTCCATCGGGATGCCCCGCCGCGGGATGCACCACCAGGCCGGCGGGCTTGTCTATGACGAAAATCGACGCGTCGGCATGCACCACGACCAGAGGAATCGCCTCGGCGGCGTACTCGACCACTTCTTCGGCCTCCGCATGCAGCTCGATGCGCTCGCCGCCGAGCAGCTTCTGGCGGGGGACCGCTTGAACGCCGTCCAGCAGCGCATGGCCGTCCTTGATCCAGGTTTGCAGGCGGGCGCGGGAAAAGTCCGGAAACAGCATCGCCATCGCCTGATCCAGCCTCAGGCCGGCCAGTTCGTGCGGTATTTCGGTCGTCAGGGTTCGGCTTCGGGTCACGGTAGGGAAAGAGGAAAAGGTCTGTGAATACGGTTATACTGCGGGGCCTTACGCATGGCTGACGCGCCCGTCAAACGCACACACGAGGTAGTTTCCCGCTCATGGGTTTCCCCCGCCGCATCGTACTGATCGCCGCCCTGCTGGGAAGCGCGGTGTCCGGACTCACCGCCTGTTCCAGCTTCCCGTTCTGGTCGGCCGGCAAGGAAGAAGACGCAGACATCAAGGATGAGTATGCCGATTGGGGTCCGGCCCAGTTCTACGCCGAAGCCAAACACGCGATGATGGACGGCTCCTACGAGAAAGCCATCAAATTATACGAGAAACTGGAAGCCCGGTATCCGTTCGGCGAATACGCCACCCAGGCTCAGATCGACGTGGCCTTCTGCTACTACAAGAACAACGAGCCGGAATCGGCGATCGCGTCGGTCGACCGCTTCATCAAGCTCAATCCGACCGAACCCCATGTCGATTACGCCTATTACCTCCGGGGCCTCATCAATTACAACCGCGGCATCGGCTTCATCGACCGCTGGCTGCCGACCGATTCCTCGCAGCGCGATCCCGGTTCCGCGCGCGACGCCTACAACGATTTCGAAACGCTGCTCAACAAGTTTCCGAACAGCGTCTACCGGGAAGACGCCAAGCAGCGTGCGATTGCCCTGCGCAACAACCTGGCGATGTACGACATCCACGTGGCCGACTACTACATGCGGCGCCGGGCCTATGTGGCGGCGATCCGGCGTTCCGCGGAAGTGGTCCAGAAGTACGAGCGCACCCAGGCCATCCCCCACGCGCTCAAGATCATGGAGGACGCCTACCGCCAGCTCGACATGCCGCAGATGGCGGACGACATCGCCCGCGTATATGCCCTGAACTACGCCGAAGGCCGCCTCAGCAAGGACGAGGATTACGAACGCACGGTCATGGAAGAGGTCTGGGATTTCATCGGCTTCGACAAATAGCGATGATGCCGCTCGACGTTCTCTGCGTCGGCCATGCGTCCTTCGATCTCGTCTTCACCGTCCCGCACCATCCGGCCGCGGACGAGAAGATCTTCGCCGACGCTCTCCTGGCCTGCGGCGGCGGCCCTGCCGCCAACGCCGCAGTCACCGTGGCGCGCCTGGGGCTGAAAGCCGGCTTCGCCGGGTACCTGGGCACGGACCTCTACGGCGAGCGCCATCTGGAGGAACTGGCCGAGGCGGGCATCGATACCCGATCCGTCGTCCGCGGCACCTCCCCCACTCCGCTCTCCGCCGTCCTGGTCAAACCGGACGGCAGGCGCGCCCTGGTCAACTATAAGGGCGACACCCGGCCACTCCCGCCGCAAGCCTTTCTCGCTCCGGCGACATCAGCCCGATGCATATTGTTCGACGGCCATGAGCCAGAGCTGTCGAAACCGGCCCTGGCCTGGGGACAGACGCACGGAGCCGCCACCGTCCTGGACGCGGGCTCCCTGCACGCCGGCACCGAATGGCTCATGTTCCGGGTCGGCCACCTCGTCGCCTCGGAAAAATTCGCCGCGCAATGGCTGGGGGAAGACGATCCGGAACAGGCGCTGACCGCGCTGGCGGAGCGTTCGCCCTGCGTCGTCATCACGCTTGGCGAACACGGCCTGATCTGGCGCCGCGGCGCGGAATCCGGCCGACTGCCGGCTTTTCCGGTCGAAGCGGTGGACACCACCGGCGCCGGGGACGTCTTCCACGGCGCCTATGCCGCGGGACTCGCCACCGGCATGGACTGGCCGGAACTACTCCGCTACGCCAGCGCCGCCGGGGCGCTGTGCTGTACGAGGCTGGGAGCACGGCCGGGCATTCCGTCCCGTGCCGAAGTGGAGCAGGTACTCGCCGGCTAAGGCTCGAAACCGCAGGTGATGGGATAACGCCGTTCGCGGCCGAAGGCGCGGCGGGTGATCTTGATGCCGGGCGGCGCCTGCCGCCGCTTGTACTCGTTGCGGTCCACCAGCCGGACCACGCGCCGCACCACGTCTTCGGGATAGCCCGCGGCCACGATCTCGGCGATCGAACGGTCCTGCTCGACGTAGAGGGCCAGGATCGGATCGAGCACGGCGTAAGGCGGCAGCGAATCCTCGTCCTTCTGGTCCGGCCGCAATTCGGCGGAGGGGGGCCGCTCGATCACCCTGGGCGGAATGACCGGCGAAATGCCGTTGCGGTACCCGGCCAGCCGATACACCAGCAGTTTGGACACGTCCTTGAGCGGCGCGAATCCGCCCGCCATGTCGCCGTACAGCGTGGCATAGCCGACGCTCATCTCGCTCTTGTTGCCGGTGGTCAGCAGGATCCGGCCCTGCTTGTTGGACAGGGCCATCAGGATGACGCCGCGGCAGCGCGCCTGGATGTTTTCTTCCGTGACGTCCGCCGCCGCTCCGGCGAAGGGCCCGGCCAGCAGTTCCAGAAAGCTCCGGAACACCGGCTCGATCGGGATCAGATGCCAGGCCACGCCCAAGGCCTCGGCCTCCCGGCGCGCGTCTTCGACGCTCATGTCCGCGGTATAGCGCGAGGGCATCAGGACAGCTTCGACCTGATCGGCGCCCAGCGCATCCACCGCCAGGGCCAGGGTCAGGGCCGAATCGATGCCGCCGGAAAGGCCCAGCACGGCGCCATGGAATCCGTTCTTCCCGACATAGTCGCGGATACCCGTCACCAGCGCCGCGTAAACGCTCTCGACCTCCCCCATCGGCTCGGCGAGCCTGGCCGGCAACGGACGCACCGCGCCTTCGTCGACGGCGAACTCGACTGCCTCCACCATTTCGCCGAACTGCGGCGCCCGGTAGGCCACCTCACCCGCGGCATCCATCACGAACGATGCGCCGTCGAACACCAGCTCGTCCTGCCCGCCCACCAGATTGCCGTACACCAGCGGCACCCCGGCCGCGGCGACGCGCTCGCGCACCACATGCTCGCGCTCCGCCGTCTTGCCGGCGTGGAAAGGCGAAGCGTTCAGGTTCAGCACCAGCCTGGCCCCCGCCGCCGCGACCTGTTCGACCGGGCCGGGAAACCAGACGTCCTCGCAGATGGTCAGGCCCACCGGCACCCCGCGGAGATCGAACACGCAAGGCGCGCTGCCCGGCAGAAAATGCCGTTTCTCGTCGAATACGCCGTAGTTGGGCAGGGTCTGCTTGCGATAAACCTTGTGGATGCCGCCGTCGCGCAGCACCGCCGCGCTGTTGAAGGGCAAACCGTCGTGGCGCTCCGGAAAGCCGACGATCACGTCGATCCCGTGCACCTGATCGGCCAGCGCCGTCAGCGCCGTTTCCACGGCGGCCAGGAAGTCGGGGCGCAGGATCAGATCGTCGGGGGGGTAACCCGCCAGCGCGAGCTCGGGAAACACCACGGCGTGGGCTCCCAGCTCGTCACGCGCACGAACCGAAGCGGCGAGCACCCGGTCGGCATTCCCCTCGACGTCGCCGACGAGGAAATCGAGCTGGGCGATGGCGATACGCAAACTCACGGCTGTCCCGCCGATCCGCACGAGTCGAACCCAAACCCCATTATTGGGCCTTGCGTGGAGAAACCAGGCCGAGACCTGTAGCCCAGCCCAAAGCTCCGGATTGCTCCCACAGCCGCCGGCAGTCCTCGCGGTAATACCAGGCGGCGTCTTTACCGCCCAAGCTCACATAGTCTTCGTGGAGCTTGGGTTTGCGTGGTTTTTCCGCCACCAGCATTCTCAGCATTTCCGGATAGGACGCATGCAGCGACCTGAGCTCCGCCTCCGCATCGTCGATCCGCCCGCTTTGATACAAGGCGAGAATACGATTCAGCCCCAGGGCAGGAAAGTCGTTGGGGTAGCGGTCCGAAAGCGCCACGGCTTTCTCGGGCATTCCCAGTTCGAGGTAGGCGCGCCCCAGGTTCTCACGGAAACCGTGGTTGTCATGCGGATTGAGCGTGCCGACCATCCACTCCATCAACGCCACGGCTTCTTCGCGCCGGCCTTCGGCCAGATGGTCGAGGATGCGGGTCGCCAGCAGGCGGAGCGCCGGACGGTTTTCCGGAAATCCCCACTCCAGCTTGAAACCTTCCGCCCGGTTCGTCGCCAGTACCAGGCGCAATAACTCGACGGCACGATTCAGCAAGCGCTCCCGCAGGCGGGTGTGCATCTCCTCGTGTAGGTACTCCAGTTCGCCCAGGGCCATGACCAGATCATCGAGCACGTCGAAGTCTTGCCAGGCCAGAGGGTTACGTTCCAGCCAAGCGAGCCAGGACAGATCCTCCCATACCTCGGAGACGTCCGGCTCTGCCAGAGCCGACATCGGTTTCGCGGCAGGGAAAAGCCGTCCCCACTGCTGTCCGATTTTCCGCAGCCCGGCGTCTTCGACCAGCGGGCCGGCCGAGTCACCCTCCGGCTCCAGTTGGTAATGGCATTCGAGCGGAGGCAGCTCCGCCACCAGTTTGAACATAGTCCCCAGCCACGGCGCGCCCGCCGCGAACGCCTCCTGGGTGGCGCTCTCGACATCGCCGACCACGCCGCGCAGCCAGCCGGTCAAACCGCTGTGGTCCCGACTGCGATCACGCTCCATTCGGGCCAGCCAGAAACGCGCACGCTCCCTGGCCTGTTCCAGATCGCCGCTGAACATCAGCAGCGTGATCTCGAGCTGCGCCAGCGCCGGATTGTCGGGATCGAAGCGCTGGGCCTCCCGGAACAGATGCCAGGCGCCGGCCTGATCCCCCCGGTCGAACAGACCGAGGATGCGCCGGTGGAGGGCCGCGCTGCGCAAAGTGCGGTTCGACGAAGTGAGCACTTTGTCGATCAGCCGTTCCTTCTTGCGGGGATTGCCCAATTCGAGGTAGCAGTCGTTGAGCAGATCGAATGCCCTCTCCGCACGTTCATCCAGCGCCTCGACCTTGTCGAACAGCGGCTCCAGGAGCCGCACGGCCCGCTTGTGGCGCCCCTCTTCGATCCAGTCCTGCGCGACGAAGGCCAGCTCTTCCTTGGACATGTAGTCAAACGGCAGATTCGGGAACGCCTTCTCCGGGAGCGTATCCAGAACGTAGCGCAGCAAACTGAGGTGTTCGAATTGCGCCTCCAGGGCCGGAGCAATCGGTCCGCAACACTGCTTGTACTTGCGGCCCGAGCCGCAAATGCAGGGCTGGTTACGCTCGGGCTTGGGCAGGGGGCACGGCCGGAAATGGTTGTCCGGCCGGGGCGTGCGGTTCCAGATGATACGGCCCAGCATCGCCGCCATCGACCGCGTCGCCTCGACCGCTCCCATCCGCTCCGAGAATTTCGGAAAGAAATCGCCCAGCGCCAAAAACCGCGCGAACCAGTCCTGGAAGCCGTCGGGATCATCCGTCGCGATAGCGTTGCGTACGGCCAGACCGATCACGAACTCAAATTGCTCGGCGTCTTCCACGCCCACTGTGCCCAAGTTGTCGCTCGCCACGTGTCAACGTTCCGTTTTCAGGATGTCCAGCATGCGCCGTCCCATGTCGGACAGCGAATCGACCATTTCGACGCCCGCCCGGCGCATCGCCTCCACCTTGCCGGCTCCGGTCCCCATGCCGCCGGTGATGATGGCGCCGGCATGGCCCATGCGTTTTCCGGGTGGAGCGGTCAGCCCGGCGATGTAGCCGACCACCGGCTTGCTGACGCGGGCGTGGATGAACTCGGCCGCCTCTTCCTCGGCGCTGCCGCCGATCTCGCCCACCATGATGATGCCGGCGGTGTACGGGTCCTCCTCGAACATGCCGAGCACCTCGATGAAATCCAGCCCCTTGATCGGATCGCCGCCGATGCCGACGCAGGTGCTCTGGCCCAGGCCGGCCCGGGTGGTCTGGTAGACCGCCTCGTAGGTCAGGGTGCCGGAGCGCGAGACGATGCCGATGCTGCCCTTGCGGTGGATGAAACCGGGCATGATGCCGATCTTGCACTCGTCGGGGGTGATGACGCCCGGACAGTTCGGGCCGATCAGCACCGCGCCGTAGGAAGCCAGGGCCGCCTTGACCTTGAGCATGTGCAGCACGGGAATGCCTTCGGTGATGCACACGATCACCGAAATCCCGGCCTCGGCGGCTTCGAGGATGGCATCGGCCGCGAACGGCGGCGGGACGTAGATCATGCTGGCGTTCGCGCCGGTGGCATCGACCGCTTCGCGCACCGTGTTGAACACCGGCAGGTCCAGATGCAGGCTGCCCCCCTTGCCGGGGGTGACGCCGCCCACCAGTTGCGTGCCGTAGTCCAGGCACTGGCGGGAATGGAAGGTCGCCTGTTTGCCGGTGAAGCCCTGGCAGATGACACGGGTGTCCTTGCCGATCAGGATGCTCATGCCGCGGCCTCCACCGCTTTGCGGGCCGCCTCGTCCAGTTCGTTGGCGGCGATGATGGCAAGACCCGAGCGATCCAGCAGGGCCCGGCCCTCGCCGGCATTGGTGCCTTCCAGCCGGACCACCACCGGCACACCGACCCGCACCTCGCGCACCGCGGCGATCAGCCCTTCCGCGATCAGGTCGCAGCGGACGATGCCGCCGAAGATGTTGACCAGCACGGCACGCACCCCCGAATCCGAAAGGATCAGCTTGAAGGCTTCGGCCACCTTCTCCGCGGTGGCGCCGCCGCCGACGTCGAGGAAATTGGCCGGCTCGCCGCCGTGCAGCTTGACCATGTCCATGGTCGCCATCGCCAGGCCGGCGCCGTTGACCATGCAGCCGATGTTGCCGCCCAGGGTGACGTAGCTCAGGCCGTGTTCACGCGCGGCATGCTCCCGCGCATCCTCCTGGGTCGCATCGCGCAGGCCGGCCAGATCGGGATGGGCGAACAGCGCGTTGTCGTCGACACCGATCTTGGCATCCAGCGCCAGCAGTTCGCCGTCCGCCGTGACGATCAGGGGATTGATCTCGATCTGGCTCAGATCCTTCTCCACGAACAGACGGTACATGGCCGCCATCAGCCGGGTCAGCGTGCCGACCTGGGCCGTATCCAACCCCAGGGCATAGCCGATGCCCCGTCCCTGATGAGGCTGGAAACCGGCGGCCGGATGCACCCGGCAGGAAAGTATCTTCTCCGGCGCCTCGGCCGCCACGGTTTCGATGTCCATGCCGCCCTCGCCGGAAGCCAGGAACATGATCCTCGCGCTGGAGCGGTCGACCAGGACGCTCAGATAGATCTCGCGGGCGATGCCGCGCACTTCCTCGACCAGCACGGCATGCACGGGCAGCCCCTTGCCGCCGGTCTGGTAGGTGACCAGTTCGGAGCCCAGCAGCTGATGCGCGGCGGCGGCCACGTCATCTTCGCTGCCGCACAGCTTCACGCCGCCGGCCTTGCCACGCCCGCCCGAATGCACCTGGGCCTTCACGGCCCAGCGCTCGCCGCCGATCTCGAGAGCACAGGAGCGGGCCTCCTCGGGAGAAAAAGCGACGCCGCCGCGCGGCACGGGCGCGCCGTAGTCGGCAAGCAGCCGCTTCGATTGGTACTCGTGGAGATTCATGTATCGACCTAAAAAAAACACACGAGCGGGATCACGACGCAAGCGCCGGCCCCGCGAGAAAAGCCCGGTGGCGTGTCTGCGCCGCCGGCTGCGAGAAACGGAAGGGCTCCGGCCGGCGGAGCCTCCGATCTAACCCTGATACTTGGCCAGTCCCTTGAAGCGTTCGAGCGCCTCCTTGACCTTCTGCACCGTATCGCCCTCCAGCTCGGCGTTCTTGTAGACGCGGTCCAGCAGGCCTTCCGCCACCAGCGCTTCCTTGATCCATTTCTTGGCGAAGCGGTAATTGGTGGGAACCGCGGCGATTTCACCCGTGGCCGGATCGCGCAGCGCCACCGCCTTTTCTTCACCTTCGGCCGCTGCCTCCTCCGTGGCCGGCGCCTTCTCCCCGACTGCGGCAGCTACGGCGGGTTCTTCGGCTGCCGGCTCGACCACCGCCTCGGCCGGCGTTTCCGCAGGCTTCGCCGCGGTCACCTCCGGTGCGCAGGCCAAGTGTGTTTCGCCGGTCGACACCGGCCGGGATACGGTCTTGAAGACCTCGTAAAGCACATAACCGACAAAAACCACGGTGAAGACAAACAGAAGCTCGGTCATCACGCCACTCCTCGATATGCTTGGCGGGGTCAATCCCCGTTCTTGTCACACGCCGGTCAGCCCGGCCCTGTTATCGGCTGACAGCTTGCACCGCCACCGCTTCCGGCACGCTCGAATAGCCGAATTGCATCGCGTAGAGATCGGCATAACCGCCCCGTGCCGCCATGAGCTGGGCATGGGTGCCGCACTCGATGATACGCCCACCGCGCATCACGCAAATCTGGTCCGCATTCTGGATGGTGGAAAGCCGGTGCGCGATCACCAGCGTCGTCCGGTTCCGCATCAGGGCTTCCAGCGCCTGTTGCACGTAGCGCTCGGATTCGGCGTCCAGTGCCGAGGTCGCCTCGTCCAGGATCAGAATAGGGGCATTTTTAAGCAAGGCCCGCGCAATGGCAATACGCTGGCGCTGACCGCCCGACAGAACGATGCCCTGCTGGCCCACGAAGGTATCGAATCCCTGCGGCAATGCCGCGATGAAATCCAGCGCATTCGCCGCCCGCGCGGCCTCGCGCACGGCATCGAGGCCCACACTGTCCAGGCAGCCGTAGGCGATGTTGCTGGCCACGGTATCGTTGAACAGCGTCACTTCCTGGCCGACATAGGCGATCTGCCGGCGCAGGCTCTCCAGCGTCAGTTCGCGGACGTCATGCCCGTCGATCAGGATTTCTCCGGCGGTCGCTTCGTAAAGGCGCGGCAGGAGGCGCACCAGCGACGTCTTCCCGCTGCCCGACTGGCCCACCAGGGCCACGGTTTTGCCGGCCGGGATGACGAGCGAGACGTCGTCGACCGCGGCGCCGTGGCGGTCGTCGTACACCAGGCTGACGTGCCGGTACTCGATCGAACCACGGGCGCGCTTCAGCCTGATCCGTCCGGTGTCGCGCTCCCTCGGCATGTCGAGCATGGCGAAGATGCTGTCCCCGGCGGCGATGCCACGCTGCATGACCGAGACCACTTGGCTGAGCCGGCGGATCGGGCTCAGCATCATCGCCATCGCGGCGATGAACGCCATGAGGCTGCCCGGCGTGATGGTCTGCCGCACGGAATCGAGCGAAACCACGTAGAGGATTCCCGCCACGCCGGCGACGCTGATGAGATGGATCACCCCTCCTCCCAGGGCATCGGTGGCGATCAGCTTCATCTGCCGCTTCTGGTTGCGGTCGTTCTCCCTGGCGAATTTGGCGGCCTCGTAGGCCTTGCCGTTGAATACCTTGACGATGCGCTGGGCATCGATGACCTCCTGGGTCACGTGGCTCACCTTGCCCATGGATTCCTGGATGCGCATGCTCAGGCGGCGGAACCGCTTGCTGACGAAGCGGACGCTCAGCCCCAGCACCGGCCCCATCACCAGGAAGACCAGGGACAGCACCAGGTTCTGGTAGACCATCAGCGCCATCAGGCCGATGATGGTGAAGCCTTCGCGGATGCAGGTGATGATGCCCTGCTGGAGCGAGGCCGAGACCTGCTCGGTGTTGTAGAGCAGCTTGGACAGGAGCTGGCCGGCCGAGGCGTTGTCGTAGAAGGTACAGGGCAGATTCAACAACTGGTCGAAGATGTCCCGGCGCAGATCGGCGATCACGCGCCGCCCGACCGAGCCGGAGCAGTATTCGCTCAGGAAACCGGCAATGCCGCGCAGGACCGAAAGGCCGATCAGCATCAGGGACACATGGCGCAGCACCGTCGGATCGTTGTCGATGAAGCTGCCGTCGATCAGTGGCTGGATCAGCTTGGCGAAAAATGGCGTGATGGCGGCATAGGCGATCATCGCCAGCACGGCGACGAAGAATGACTTCCAGTACGGAAATCCATAGCGGAGCAGGCGGCGGTAGATGGCCAGTCCGCTCGACAGCGGCTTGGACTCCGTAGCTGAATGTTTCATGCGAAATAAGGTGGGGAAATCTCGAAATGCCTGGCGGCCATCGTTACAATGATGCCCAACCCACGGTGCAGTTACAACGCCGACAAGCACATACGTCGTTTCGACCGCCGTTCCCGCCCCTGGAAAACCGCAGTTTTCGCCCTGCCGCCGGCATTCCCCGCGTCTGGCTCATGCCGGATGCGCTCACCGGCGCCTGCTGAACCGGACATGCGCACCCACAGACATCTCGCCTATCGCCCCGACATCGACGGTCTGCGCGCCGTCGCCATCCTGGCCGTCATCGTGTTTCACGCCTATCCGCGTTCGCTGCCGGGCGGTTTCGCCGGCGTCGACGTGTTCTTCGTGATTTCCGGCTACCTGATCGGCGGCATCATCTTCAGAAACCTCGACGCCGGCAGTTTCAGCCTGGCCGATTTCTATGCGCGCCGCGCCAAGCGCATATTCCCCGCACTGATCACCGTGCTGCTGGGCGGCCTCGCGTTCGGATGGTTCGCGCTGCTGGCCGACGAATACCGGGCCCTGGGAAAACACGTCGCCGCCGGCGCCGGGTTCGTTTCCAACCTGGTACTGTGGCGCGAATCGGGCTATTTCGACACGGCGGCCGAATTCAAGCCCCTGCTGCACCTGTGGTCTCTGGGCATCGAAGAACAGTTCTACCTGCTCTATCCCGTGCTCATGGCGCTGATATGGCGCCTCCGGGCCAATCCGGCGCACGCCCTGCTCGCGCTCGCCGCCCTCTCCTTCGGCGGCAACCTTTACCTGGTCCATAGCGACACGGTTTCCGCCTTCTTCCTGCCCTTCACCCGCTTCTGGGAACTGTTGGGCGGAAGCACCCTAGCGTACGTCCATTTCCGGCGAGCCACGGCCAAACCTTCGACGAGCTTGCGCCACGAGTTGCAAGCCGCTGCCGGAATACTGCTGATCGCCGCGGCGATCCTCGTTCTGGACAAGGACAAGGACTTCCCCGGCGCCTGGGCGCTGCTGCCCACACTGGGCGCCCTGCTGCTGATCGGCGCCGGCCAGGGCACCTGGATCAACCGCCGGCTGCTCGCCAGCCGTCCGATGGTCTTCATCGGGGTGATCAGCTACCCCCTCTATCTCTGGCACTGGCTGCTGCTGTCGTTCGGGCTGATCCTGCGCTCGGGCGAACCGCTGCATCACCGTGCCGCGCTCCTCATCGCCGCCGCCTTCCTGCTGGCCTGGCTGACCTTTCGCTACGTCGAACGCCCGCTGCGTTTCGGCGCTTTCGGGCTGCAGAGGCTCAAGCTGGCCTCGCTGTGGAGCCTGCTTGCCTGCGCCGGCCTGCTGGGCTTTGCCGTTTTCCGGCTCGACGGCCTGCCGGAACGCGCCGCACTCGCCGGCGTCCGCCTGAAGATCGACCGCGACCTGCCCCGCCTGGCCGCAGAGGGCTACCGCGGCAACGGCATCGCCAAGGCGCTTTTCCAGGGCGAGTTCAAGCCGGGTGACGACTTCTTCCAGCTCGGCGACTTGCCCAAGGACCAGCCGCTGACCGCCGTGATCGGCGACTCCCACGGCAACATGCTGTACCAGGGACTGGCGACCGCGGCGGCGCGGCCGGAAACCATCGTCAACCTCGGACGCGGGAGCTGCCTGCCCTTCGTCGGACTGGACACGGTCAAGAAAAATGGCAGGAGCGCCGGCTGCCAGCCTTTCGTCGGCAACGTGGTCGACTTCATCACACAGACGCCGGACATCGCCACGGTGGTCATCGCGGCGTTCTACAAGCAGTACCTGGAAGGCGGCGTGACGCTGCGAAGCACGCAAGCCGGCAGTACCAAATCCGCCGCAGAGCTGTTCCGTACCGGCCTCTCGGACACCCTGGAGCGCCTGGTGCGGGCGAACAAGCAGGTCGTCCTCAGCCTGGACAACCCGGACATGGACCGGACCGTCATGACCGCCTGCTATTCGCTGCTGCGCCCGCTGCTTCCCAGGAGCCCGGACACCGGCTGCCAGATGCCGCGGGCCGGCCATGAACGTGACCAGGCCCTCGCACGCGGTCTGATCGAAGAAGCCGCGGCCCGCTTTCCGGACAGTGTCCGGGTGTTCGACCCGGCGGCGGTCTTGTGCGACGCGCAGTACTGCTACGCCTATCACAAAGACGACCTGATCTACCAGTTCGACGGCAACCATCTCACGGTGAAGGGTGCCGTACTGGTGGCGGAGCGGCTCTTCGCCCGCCCCGACGGCGTCCGAACCTTCGCCCACGCGCCCTGATGCCGGCCATGCCTCCTCTCCGTCACTCCATTCCTCGGGGCGAATCCGGCGCGCGTCTCGCCGCGGCCACCCTCATGACCTGGTTCTTCGTCATCTCGGTGGCCGTAGGCGACGTCATCAACAAGGACGGCGTGCTGTACCTGGATGCCGCGGCGGCATTCCTCGACCAGGGGGTGAAGGCGGCGGCGGCGGTCTACGGATGGCCCGGCTATTCCGTGCTGATCGCTGCGGCGTCCCGCCTGACCGGCTGGCCACTGGAGACTTCCGCCCATCTGCTCGATGCCATCTGTTTCCTGGCCATCGCCGACAGCTTCGTCCGGCTGCATTTCGCACTGCGCGGCGAGAGCGAGTCGCCTTCCGGCTGGGCGCCGGTGCTGCTCATCCTGGCTTTCCCGGCGCTGGGCGACCGGCTGAACATCGTCCGGGACTGGGGCTTCCTGGCGGCGAGCCTTTGGGGACTGCTGCATCTGGTCAAATTCCGCTTCGAGCCTCAGGGCAAGTTTGGCCATGCCGTGCTCTGGCAAGCCGGCATCGCGGCGGCGTTCGTGTTCCGGATCGAGGCCCTGGTGCTGATCCTCGCCGTCCCCGTCTACTTCCTCTTCGAGCCGTTGCCCTGGCGCGCCAGGGCGCGCAATTTCCTTTTGCCGATCAGCGGCATCGTGCCGGTGCTGATCCTGGGCGCAGCTCTCCTCGCCACCGGGAGGCTCGCCCCCGGCAAGCTGTGGGAAATCACCGCCTATGGCTACCACGACCCGGCGCTGATCTGGAAGTTCTTCTCCCTGCATGCCGATCGGCTGGCCGCGGTCCTGCCCAACGACTACAGCGCGGAGTACGCGAAACTGATCCTGGGAACGGGACTCGTCGCCACCCTGTTTTGGCTGATCGGCGCCAATCTCGGACCCGTGCTGCTGGGGATTTTCGGTTACGCCGTATACCGGTTCGGCGGGCGGCTCCCGCCCCGGTTCGGGCTGATGCTCTGGGCGGCCGGCATGGCCAGCGGCACCCTCCTGATATTCCTGGCCGTCCAGCTCGTCCCGGACAAACGCTATGCGCTGCTGCCGTCCGCGCTGCTGCTGCTCGCCGGGGGGGGTTACCTGGAGCGCATCGCCGCCGGAACGGGATCGCCCCTTGCCGTGAGCGGAGTCGAACGGTGGGCCAGGCGGCTTGCGCTAGGACTGGTCGCGGCGCTGTGCGTCGAGAGCGCCGTCGTGACTCCCGACTACCGGCTCTACCTGCGCGACGTCGGCCGCTGGATGCGGGAAAACCTCCCCGCCGGCGCGAGCCTGGCGACCAACGATCCGAGGCTCGACTACTACGCCGGCCGCCCCATGAATCAGGAACAGATCCGCCAGCTCATGCCGGTCGATCGGCTCGCGGACTGGCTGGCCCAGCCCGGCCTGCCCGACTACTTGGCGCTGCGCCTGACCTCGCCGCGCGACCTCAAGAAGGCGGAAAACGCGCTGAACCGCGAACCTCTCAAAATGTTTTCTCCCAGCCCGCGCGAACATGTGTTGATCTACAGGCTGAACGGCGGGAACTCAGGCGCCCCCTGAGAAAAAGCTCCGCAGCAAGCGGATCATGTGGGTGTGATCCCGCACCCCGGCGCTTTCGCGGACGCTGTGCATCGCCCACATCGGGTTGCCGATATCGGCCGCGGGGATGCCCAAGCGGGCGGCGGTCATCGGGCCGATGGTGCTGCCGCAGCCCAGATCGGTGCGGTGCACATACTGCTGGTACGGTACCCCCGCCTCCTCGCAGAGGCGAATGATCCGCGCCGCCGCCGCCGCATCGGTCGCGTAACGGCCGCAGGCATTGGTCTTCACGACCGGC
Organism: Methylococcus sp. ANG; assembly: GCF_040730495.1. NCBI lineage: Bacteria > Pseudomonadati > Pseudomonadota > Gammaproteobacteria > Methylococcales > Methylococcaceae > Methylococcus > Methylococcus sp. ANG. Next base: position 1,637,443 of record NZ_CP160399.1, read on the forward strand.
CCCGCGTTGACGAAGACCTTGTGCTGCGGTTCGTAAAACTGCGGAAAATTGGGCTGATAGGCATGCGCCATGTCGGCGCTGACGAGGAAACTGCGCGCCAGCGCCTGCTTGTACCGGACGCGGTCCAGACCCAAAGCCAGCGCGATGCGTTCCAGCACATCCGGCAATAGCGTCCCGTCCGCGCCCTTGTGGCTTTCGCTGCCGATTTCCTCGTGATCGAAGAACGCCGCCACCGCCACCGCCTCCGAGGCGGACGCCTGCAGCAAGGCGCTCAGGCCGGCATGGCAGGAGGCGAGATTGTCCAACTGGCTGTCGGCAATGAACTCCCGCTGCGGACCCCAGAAAGCCCCCGGCTGAGTGTCGAACACGCTCAGCTCCCAGCTCAAGACATCCTTCGGCTCGCAGCCGGCCCGCTCCGCCAACAAGGCGCGCAGCCGGTCCTCCGCTGGTGTGTCGTCCGCCATCGCCAGCAACAGCGGCAGCTCGGTCTGCTTGTTGAACTTCAGCCCGTCCTTGTTGACTTCGCGGTTCATGTGGATGGCCAGGTTCGGCAGGCGCACCAGCGAATCCGGAAAGTCGACCAGGCGGACATCGACGCCCGCCTCCGTCCGCACGCCCACCCGCCCCGCCAGGCTCAGATCCCGGTCGGCGAAGGTAGCGAGGATCGGCCCGCCATAGACCTCCACCCCCAGCCGCAGCATGGAACTTTCCGCATGCGCTCCCCGCGGCTTGACCCGCAAGCCCGGCGAGTCGGTATGCGCGCCGACGACACGGAAGCCGGTTTCGGCCAGCGCCCCCTCGCCCACGGCGAAGGCGACCACCGAGGAGTCGCCCCGCACCACGAAAGCGCGATCGCCGGGCTCCAGACTCCAGACCTCGCCCTCCTCCAGGCGCCGGAAGCCAGCCGCCAGCAGCCGGGCCGCGATCGAATTCCCGGCATGCCAGGGGCTGGGACTCTGGTCGATGAAGTCGAGAAGCTGCTGGGCGTTGGTCGAGAATTCAGCCGTCGTGTCGTCGTTCATGGCGGTGCGGGAAGAGTTGAGCCTTAGGCTCGATAACTTATCACGGCCGCGGGCGAATCCTTTGACACTGGACCGGTGTCGTTATTTCCCGGTACGCCCTGGCGCCTACCGGTGACTGGGTAACGTGCAACGCCTGACCGGCAACCTTCGTATCGCCGATGACAACAAGCATATGCCGTTCGCCGCGACCGACGTCTTCCTGCCAATCAATGGCTGGAGCCTAAAACGACCGCCGATGCAGATTTAGGCGTAGATGATGCAGGTGCTCGAATCAGGAGCGTTCGAGGTGGAAGCCAAGCCACCTGTTGCCGCGATTTTATCTCTAATATACAAAAATAATAAAAGTGTGATTTAATTAACCAGCGTACCCAGATAGAATTTCGCCCATGAAGGTCTCGAAGAGAGAGCTCGTCGCCGTCCTCGCCCAGTTCAACCCCTGGTGGCGGAGAGAGGCCATCGCCGACCTGCCGTCGTTCCGGCGGGCCGCCTTCCGTGAGCTGTACACCTGGATGACAGCGCCGCCCGCCCCAAGGGCTGTGCTGCTGTCCGGCGCCCGCCAGATTGGCAAGACCACGCTGCTGCTGCAGGCCGCGGACGCGCTGCTGCGCGCCGGCGTGCCCGCCGCCAACTTGCTCTACGCGACCTTTGATCATCCGATCCTGAAACTGGCCGGCATCGACGCCGTGATCGACGCCTGGCGCGAGCGCGAACCCCGCGCCGACGGGCCTGAATACCTGCTTCTGGACGAAGCCCAGTTCATCCGGGACTGGGGAACCTGGGTCAAACACCAGGTCGATTTCCGCAAAGACCGGCGCATCATCTTCACCGGATCGGCCATGCCCCTGGTGGAAGCCGATCAGGAGTCCGGCGTCGGACGCTGGCACACGATACGGCTGACCACGCTGTCGTTCTACGAATACCTGCAGATCAAGCGCCTGCAACTGCCAGAGCTCCCCAAGCTGCGCAGCCTGCGCGACCTACTCGACTGGGCGCCGGCGGACTTCTATCGCGCGACCGACGTCGCCGCTGCCTACGTCGGCCACTTCCACGAATACCTCGTGCGCGGCGGCTTCCCCCAAACCGCGCAGATGGACAGCATTACCCAGGCGCAGCGCCTCTTGCGCGAGGACATCATCGATAAGGTCTTGAAGCGCGACATGACGGCCCTGTTCGGCGTGCGCCGCGTGCTGGACCTGGAGCACACCTTCCTGTACCTGTGCATGCACGACGGCGGCCTGCTCGATATGGTGGACCTGTGCGCCAACCTGGAGGTCAGACGCCCCACGGCACAGCACTTCATCGAACTGTTGGAAGCCACCCACCTGATTTACCGCCTTCCGCCCCACGGCTACGGCAAGGACGTACTGCGCGCGCGCTTCAAGATTTATCTCGCCGATGCCGCCATCGCCCCGGCGGTGATGCTCAAGGGCAAGGCCATCCTGGAAGACGCCTCCGCCTTGGGCGTGGCCACAGAGACGGCGGTGTTCAAGCACCTGTTCGCCCGCTACTACGCGCAGAACGTGCGCTTTTCGTACTGGCGCGGCAAGCGCGACCACGGGGTCGACCTCGTCGCCGAAGTCGGCGGCGAACTGATCCCCTTCGAGGTGAAGTACCGCGCCCAGCACACCGGTGCGCGCGAGCTCAAGGGCCTGATCGAGCTTTGCCAGGCCAAGCACATCGCGCGCGGCTACGTGGTCACCAAGTCGCTGGACGACTTCGGGATGATGCAGGGGCTACCGACGTCCACACATGCTGCAACCCAGATCATGCGCATCCCGGCGCCCTTGCTGTGCTACTGGATGGGTGCAACCGAACTGCCTGCGGACACGGTGGTCAACACGCCCGAGAACGAAGCATAGCCACGATGGCCGAGACCAAGAAACCAACTCATCAACCCAACCTGCCGTTTCCGCCAACGGCCGATGCTCGGCATCAGGAAGGCAAACCATCACGCCGGTTACTCGCCACTCCGCGCTTCTGGCACAATCCGAGCCCCGTGGCCATAGCCCGATTGGAGTACGACACCCCCACATGCCCATCATCAGCCATCTGCACCACGTCTCCCTCCTGGTATCCGATCTGGAGGCCAGCCGCCGCTTCTACGAAGGCGTGCTGGAACTGGCGCCCAGCGACGCCCGGCCCGCTTTCGATTTCGAAGGCATCTGGTACGACCTCGGCGCTCAGCAAATCCATCTCATGGTGCTGCCCAATCCCGACCTTGGCGCGGATCGGCCCGAGCACGGCGGGCGGGACCGCCACGTGGCGCTGGCGGTGGCGGACTGGGAGACTCTGCTCGCCCGCCTGGAACAGGCCGGCATACCCTACACCACCAGCCGCTCCGGACGGCGCGCCGTCTTCTGCCGTGACCCGGACGGCAACGCCGTGGAACTCATCGGCCCGGCCGTATGAAGTACGAACTCATCATCTTCGACTGCGACGGCGTGCTGGTGGACAGCGAGCGGCTGGTGAACCGCATCACCGCCGCGTTCTTCAGCGAACGAGGGCTGCCGATCCAGGCCGATGCCCTGCGCGCCATGTTCAAGGGCAAGACCATGGCGGACGTGGCCCGCTGGGCCGAAACCGCGGCCCGGCCGCCCTTGAACGCCGACTGGTTCTATGAACTCGGCATCGCCACGGCCCAGGGATTCCAGCGCGATTTGCGGCCGGTGGAAGGCATACGCCCGGTGCTCGATCTGCTGACGGCACGCGGTGGCAAGCTGTGCGTCGCCTCCCAGTCGCCGCCGGCCCGCCTGACGCTGTCCCTCACGGTGACCGGGCTCGGCGCCTATTTCGGCGAGCACGCCTATTCCGCCGCCCAGGTCGCGCGGCCCAAACCGGCACCCGACCTCTTCCTGCACGCGGCCCGGCAGATGGGCGCCAGTCCCGAGCACTGCGCGGTCGTCGAAGACTCGCGCAGCGGCGTGCTGGCGGCGCGGGCGGCCGGCATGACGGTGTACGGCTACGCCGCCGACGAGGAGCCGGATACGCTCGCCGAGGCCGGTGCCATCGTGTTCGGGTCGATGGCACAATTGCCGCACCTCTTGTGTGCCGGCTGAAATGCGTGCCATGAAAAAACCTGTCGTCATCATCGGGATGGGCGAAATGGGCGAGTTGTTCGCCAGGGGTTTCTTGAAATGCGGCCACCCCGTCTACCCCATCCTGCGGGGGACCCGTCCGGAAAGCGTGGCGGAGGCGATTCCCGAACCCGAGCTGGTGCTCGTCGCGGTCGGGGAAACGGAGCTGCATCCGGTGCTGGACTCGCTGCCGCCGGCATGGCGCGAACGGCTGGGCCTCTTGCAGAACGAACTGCTGCCGCGCGACTGGCAACGCCACGACATCGCCGATCCCACCGTGATCGTGGTGTGGTTCGACAAGAAGAAAGGTCGGCCCTTCGTCCCGGTGCTGCCCACGCCGGTCGCCGGTCCCCGCGCCGGCCTGATCGTCCAGTCCCTGGAGGCGATCGAGGTGCCCTGCCATGCCATTCCCGACGAGGAACTGCTGTACGAACTGGTCCGGAAAAACCTCTACATCCTCACCATCAACCTCGCCGGCCTCCGCACCGGCGGCACGGTGAGCGAGCTGTGGGAACGGCACCGAGAACTGGCGGAGAAGACGGCAGGTGAAATCCTCGACATCCAGGAATGGCTCACCCAGACCCGCCTGCCGCGTGAACGGCTGATGGCGGGCATGCTGGAAGGCTTCGCGGGCGACCCCAACCACATCTGCACGGGGCGCACCGCGCCGGTACGGCTGCGGCGGGCTCTGGACCATGCCAGGGCTGCCGGCATCGCCACTCCAACCCTGGCCAGTATCGCCGAGGACCTGGCCGCCGCCACGCCGGAGTCCTGAAATGGAAGCGATCCAGAACATCAACGTCGCCTCGTTGCTGGACACGCTCGTCAGCCTCACCGCGGCCTTCGTGCTGGGCACCGCGATCGGGCTCGAACGGCAATTCCGCCAGCGTACCGCGGGCCTGCGCACCAACGTCCTCGTCGCGCTGGGCGCCGCCATCTTCGTCGACATGGCGAACCGCCTGCACGGCCACGACGGCGCCGTGCACGTCATCGCCTATGTCGTGTCCGGCGTCGGCTTCCTGGGTGCCGGCGTCATCATGCGCGAACAAGGCAACGTCCGCGGCTTGAACACCGCCGCCACCCTCTGGGGATCGGCGGCGGTGGGCGCCTGCGCCGGCGCGGACCTGATCCTCGAAGCCCTGGTCGCCACCGTTTTCGTGCTGGCCGCCAATACCCTGCTGCGCCCCGTGGTGGACCGCATCAACCGCCAGCCGATCGACACGCCGGCGGTGGAAGTCACCCATACCGTCTACGTCATCGCCCCGCGCCAGTGGCGGAAGGATGCGCTGGCGCTGGTCGAACAAGTGCTGCAGCAGGCGGGCTATCCGCTCGGCGATCTGGCGGTGCATGCCTTCGGCGACGAGGAAATCGAGATCGAAGCCACGCTCGCCGCCGCCTCGGTCGACGGAACCCACCTGGAGCGTATCCTCAAGCAGCTCAAGGAACATCCCGTCGTCGGCCAGGCGTTCTGGAGTCCGAGCACCTCGGAGTGACATCAGCCGGGCCGGCATTCCGGCAAACCCCGGTGCGTCGAACAACGCTTCTTATTGACGCTATTTAGTTTTGCCACGATACTTTTTGCCGATAACAAACCGGGACGGATTGCCGAAGGAGCACACCCCAATGATCAGAACAACGACGACATGGCTGCTGGCCGCTTTGCTGATGCTCGTTCAGTTGACGGCATCCGCCGCGGCGGGCGATACGGATTTTTCCCAGATCACGGACAAGTACGAGAAGGACCATCCCGGCAAGGGCAAGTTCTCGCAGTACTGGGAGCCGATCCCGATCCAGAAATACTGGAATCCCAGGAATTTTTACCAGCCGCCGACGGCGGTCTCCGGCGAAGTGGGCCGTGACCAGTGCGTAGCCTGCCACCAGAGCCTGACGCCCGGCGCGTTCCACGCCTGGGAAAACAGTGCCCATGCCAGGCTCGACGCGATCCGCAACCTCAGCAACGGCCAGGATGCGCGTTTCTACAAGAAGGAGAAGCTGGCCGAGGTCGAAAGAAACCTGGTCAAACAAGGCCTGCTGAAGGAAGGCGAGCCGCTCAAGGAAGTCGGCTGCATCGACTGCCACGGCAAGGTCGGCGCCCAGTCCATCCGCCACGACAAGGACCTAGTCATGCCGGACCGGGCGCAATGCGGCAGCTGCCACGTGCAGGAGTTCGCCGAGGCCGAATCCGAGAAGGAGCAGCAGTGGCCGCAGGGCCAGTGGGGGAAGGGCCATCCCTCCCATGCCGTCGACTGGGAAGCCAATGTCGAAACCGCCATCTGGGCCGGCATGGCCGAGCGCGAAATCGCCCAGGGCTGCGACATGTGTCATTACCAGCAGAACAAGTGCGACGGCTGCCACACCCGCCACACTTTCTCGGCCGCCGAGGCCCGTCAGCCCGAAGCCTGCGCGACCTGCCACAACGGCGTCGATCACAACGAGTGGGAGAACTTCACGCTGTCCAAGCACGGCACGGTCTACCAGACCCACAAGTCGACCTGGAACTTCGAGGCCCCGCTCAAGGACGCCCTGACCAAGGGCGGCTACACCGCGCCGACCTGCCAGTACTGCCATTTCGAGTTCAACGGCGAGTTCTCGCACAATCTCGTGCGCAAGGTCCGCTGGGGCTTCAACCCGACCCCGGCCATCGCCGACAACCTGAAGCATCCCTGGTTCGAAGGGCGCAAGGAAAGCTGGAACGCCACCTGCGCCAACTGCCACAGCCCCAGCTTCGCCAAGAGCTATCTGGAAGCCGCCGACAAAGGCACCATCGCGGGGCTCAAGGTGGAGCAGGAAGCCAAACGGGTCGTCGAAGGCCTGTTCAAGGACGGCCTGCTGCCGGGCCAGAAAACCAACCGCCCCGCTCCCCCGGCGCCGGAGAAGGACGCCCCCGGCGGATTCTTCCAACTGTTCTGGGCCAAGGGCAACAATCCCAGCCATGTGGAACGGGTCCATGCCGATATGTGGGAACATGACCTGATCAAGCTCTACAAGGGCCTGGTCCACGGCAACCCCGGCGGCTTCACCTACACCGAAGGCTGGTCCGAGCTGATGCGGGACTATGCCGTCATCATGGATGAGAACACCCGGCTGCGCGAGAAGGCCGGCAACGCCGGTGGCGCCGCGGCAAACCCGCCCGCCAAGAAAGAAGGCTCGAACCTCCGCAATATCCTGGGCGGACTGGCGCTCCTGGCGGGCATCGCCGTGCTGCTCTACCGGCGCAAGCACTGATGGCGGATACGACCGGCCGGCCGAAGCGGTTTCGGCCGGCCACCTTCGCCGGCCTCGTTCTATTGGTCTCGGGGGGAGCGATTCTGCTGTACGACCGGTTCAGCCCGGCGTTCAGTTATGAGGAAGCGACGGTTCCCGCCGCGGAGTGGGCCGCCCTGGAACCCGGCGGCGCTTTCCCTGTCACCGCGCTGACTCGCTACACCCTGCGCCAGGGCGAAGCCTCGGTTCCGCTGACCGTGGCCGATTACCGAGACGGCCGGAACCAAAGCTATCGGGCGACCCTGTTTCCCGCGGCCCCCGGCGATCCCGCGGGCCGACTGCGGCACGATTCATGGCGGGCCGCGGGGGAGGCCATCGTCCGCCATACGGACGATAACGCCCTGTTCCTGGCGTGGTGGGACGACGCCCAGCGCATCCGTTTCCTCGGCGGCCGCGACACCTGGCTCGACCAGCCGGCCGCCGCCGCCTTCCCGAACGGCGCCGAGCGTAGCGTATGGGAAAAAGTCGCGGGCGGATTCACGGCGGTCCCGGAATCGTCGCGGCGCCTGGCGCGCTGGCTGAGCATGGACGCCGATACCGCCCTGACGGAGATGAAGGCCCAGCTTCCGGCGGACCGTCCGGTCTACATGCTCGTGTGCCTGGACGATCTGGCCCGGCTCGGCGAAATGGAGGCACTTGCCGGCATCCGTCTGCCGTTCGAGGCCGCCCGTTTTCCGGGCGGCGACATGCACGGCCAGATCGCGTCGGTACAGCAATGGGCACGGCAGGACGTCGACCAGGCCAGCTATCTGGTCCAGCAGATCCCCGGAGCCGGCGTGCGGGCCTGGCGCATCACCACGCCGCAAGGCCGCGAAACGCTCCTGGCGCGGCTGCTGCCCTTCACCACCTCCCTGGCCAGGCCACTGCCGCGGGCGCAGACGGTCTACCAGTCCGGCTGGGGTTCCTATATCACCATCTATGCACTGAACTTCGGCGAAGGTAAGATGTGACCCGCGCGGCAACCCGCGCGTGTCTCCAATCCTTACGACATCCACGCCTTTGTCAGACGCCCCTCTTCGCGCCGCGGGCCTCGAATGCATCCGGGGCGACCGGCTGCTGTTTTCCGGCCTCAACCTGAACCTTTCGCCCAGCCAGTTGCTGCAGGTCGAGGGCGCCAACGGCGCCGGCAAGACCAGCCTGCTCCGTGTATTGGCGGGCCTGAGCCGCCCCGCCGACGGCGAAGTGCGCTGGCGCGGCCTGGACATCCAGCACAACCGCGCGTCCTATTTCGCCGAAATGGTTTACATGGGCCACGCCCCCGGCCTCAAAGCGGAGCTGTCACCGCTGGAAAATCTCAGAATCTCCACCGCCTTGCGCGATGAAGCGGCCGATGATGCGCGCATCGAAGAGGCGCTGGCCCGGGTCGGTCTGCGCGGCTTCGAGGACGTTCCGGCGCGGGGGCTTTCCGCGGGCCAGAAGCAGCGCACGGCGCTTTGCCGCCTGCTCCTTAACCCGGTACCCCTGTGGATTCTCGACGAACCTTTCACCGCCCTGGACGTGCGAGGCATCGCCCTGGTGCGCGAACTGCTGGAAGCCCATCTGGCGAACGGCGGCATGGCGCTGATGACTTCGCACCACGCCCTGGAAGTCCGGGGCGACTGCCGGAGCCTGAACCTGACGTGAACGGACTCGCCTCCGCCTTCTTCGCCATCCTGCGGCGCGACCTGATGCTGGCTTTCCGCCACCGCGGCGAACTGGCCAATCCGCTGCTGTTCTTCCTCATCATCGTCACGCTCTACCCCCTGGGGGTCAGTCCGGACCCCGAACTGCTGAGGAAGATCGCACCCGGCGTGATCTGGATCGCGGCCCTCTTGGCCGCCCTGTTCTCGCTGGAAAACCTGTTCCGCGGCGATTTCGACGACGGCTCGCTGGAACAGATGCTGCTCAGCCCCCAGCCGCTGTCGGTATTGGTGGTAGCGAAGGTGCTGGCGCACTGGCTGGTCAGCGGCCTGCCCATGCTGCTCTTGGCCCCGCTCCTGGCGCTGCTGCTGGACATGCCGTCCAAGGCGGCCTGGGCGCTGGAAACGACGCTCGCCATCGGCACGCCGCTGCTGAGCCTGATCGGCGCGATCGGGGTGGCGCTGACCGTGGGCCTCAAGCGCGGCGGCATCCTGCTCACCCTGCTGATTCTTCCCCTCTACATCCCGGTGCTGATCTTCGCCACGAACGCCGTCGCCGCCGCCGGCGCCGGCATGCCGATCGAAGGTCAGTTGTACTTCCTGGCGGCGCTGCTGGCGTTGGCGCTGACGCTCGCTCCGGTCGCCATCGCCGCCGCCCTGCGCATTAGCATGAGTTGACGCCATGTGGACCTTCTTCCATAAGCTCGCCTCCCCCAAGCATTTCTACCGCATCAGCGGCAAGCTGATCCCCTGGCTGGGGGCGATCACCGCCGTACTGTTCGTTTGCGGCCTCTACTTCGGCCTGTTCAAGGCACCGCCGGACTACCAGCAGGGCGAGAGCTACCGGATCATGTTCGTCCACGTGCCGGCGGCCTGGATGTCCATGTTCATCTACACCTTCATGGCGGTGCTGTATGCCATCCATCTGATCTGGAACATCAAGCTGGCCGACGTGATGGCCTCCAGCTCCGCGGCCATGGGCGCCTCGTTCACCTTCCTGGCGCTGGTGACCGGTTCGCTCTGGGGCAAGCCGATGTGGGGGACGTGGTGGGTGTGGGACGCGCGGCTGACTTCGGAGCTGATCCTGCTGTTCCTGTACCTGGGCTACATCGCCCTGGTCTCGGCGATCGAGGACAAGCGCACCGCCGCCCGCGCCGGCGGCCTCCTGATCCTGGTCGGGGTGGTCAACATCCCCATCATCCATTACTCGGTGGAATGGTGGAACACCCTGCACCAGGGCCCCACCGTCACCAAACTGGACAAGCCCTCGATCCACCCCAGCATGCTGCTGCCGCTGCTGCTGATGGCCCTGGCCTTCCAGTGCTACTACTTCACTCTCGTACTGGTCCGAGCCCGCACCGAGCTGCTGGAGCGCGAACGCCGCAGCGCCTGGATCAAGGAACTGTTCGGCTGAGTCAGAACGCGACGGCCAGGCCCATCGTGCCCAGATAACTCGGCACATAGTCGCCCAGGGCCCCGCTGTAGCTGCCGAACACCGCGATGCGGTCGTTCACGGTCCACTGGAAACCGACGCCGAGCGCGTGCTCCTGCAGGTTTTCGACCGGGCCTACCGATCCCGCATGCAGGGTGCGCGGCAGGGCGGCGGCATTGACGTACCCCTGAACGAACAGCGCGAAGTCCTCGACGACGTCGCGCTGCAAGGCCCACTGGAACGATGGCAGGATGACCTCGGCGCCCCTGAAATCCTGCAGGCTGGCGAAACCGAAGTTCCAGTTGAAGGCAATGTCCCATGGCAAAACATGATCCGCGTTGAGCATGAGGGAGCCCTGGGTGCCGTTGTTGAAGACGGGACTCCCCCAGGTGGTCTGCACGTAGGCCTCCAGCCCCACCGAGTAGTTGAAATACTCGAAATCGTCCTTGTACAGATGGACCTTGGTGTCGAAGGTGATCGGCGAAAAGCCGGTGGCCGATTGCGGCGGTCCCTGCACCGTCAGGCCCTGGGTGAACAGGCGCAGCTCCACGTCGTCGGTCAGGCCATAACGTAACAGGAACTCCCAGTTGTACTGTTTCACCGAATCCGAACTCGCCCCCTGCATCGTGAAAGGGCTCATTTCCAAGTAAATGCCGCCTTCCGGCAAGGTGTAGGACGAGTTGGGGAGATTGGCGAGATCGGGACCGGGTTCCCTGATCGTCACCGCCGACGCCTCCGGAACGCTCACCTCGGGTGAGGGTGAAGCCGTGGGGCTCGGCGACGGCGGCCGGTCCGGCTCGGTACTGTGGACGTGTTCGCGGTAGGTCGCGGTGTGCTCGCCGAAATGCCTGGCTGCCGACCCGGACGAGGACGACGCCGCACGCGCCTCGACACCCCGTGCCGGCATGGCGGCCAGCAAGGCGATCATCCCTTCCGACAGAAGCAGTCCCGCGAGGGCGGCCTCCCGCCCCCGGGGCACTCGCTTTGAACGCCGGCTACCGGATCGCATCCCTGCCCTCCTCCATCAGGCTACGCCGGAACCGGCGGATTCACCGGGATGACGGCTCGGCGGTTAGCCATCGAGTGCGGCCGCCACCCCCTGGGCGGCGGACAGAAGGAACGCGTCGTTCCCTTCGGCGGCCAGCAGGGAAAGGCCGACCGGCGCCCCTTCCACTTCGACTGCCGGGAGCGAAATCTGCGGCAGCCGGCCGATCCCCGCGATCGCCATGCGGCCCAGCACGCGCGGAAAATAATCGCCCTGGGTACGGTCCAACCCGAGGCTGCCCTTCAAAGGCGCCGGCGCGTGTGCCGTAGGAAAGCAGAGCAGGTCTTCCGGCCCCAGGAATCCTGCAAGCGCGGCGCGATAGCGCTCCCTGCCCGCCAGGGCAGGCGGCAGCAGGCGGCGGTCCAGACCCTTGGCCAGCTCGAAGTTGCGGCGGGTGCGCTCGCCCAGGGCCGGCCGGGCCGCCTCGACCCATGAACCCAAGGCGCTCCAGATTTCGGCCCACTGAATGGGCTGAAAGACCTGGAGCCAATTGTCCATGCCGGAAATTCCGGTCTCCCCGTCGATGCTCCGCAAGGAAATCCCGCGGCTGGGAAAACTGCCGGCCAGCCGCTTCAGGACCGGTTCGAAAGCCTTGCGGACCGCCGGTTCCGCCTCGTCGAACCCCTCCCGCAGCAGCCACAACCTGCCGGAGACGGCCAGGAGGGGATCGACGTTCAGCAACAGGCTCATCACCCGCTGCAACACCTCGCCGTCGCGGGCGAAGGCTCCGACGGTGTCGAAACCGGGCGCCAGTGGATTGACGCCGGCCACGGAAATCCTGCCGTGGCTGGGCCGCATCCCCCAGATACCGCAATTGCTGGCGGGCAGCCGGACGGAGCCGCCCGTGTCCGTGCCCAGGGAAAAGTCCGCCTCGCCCGCCGCCACCGCCGTCGCCGAGCCGCTGGATGAACCGCCCGGCACCCGGTCTGGCGCGGCCGGATTCAGCGGGGTGCCGTAGAACGCATTCTCCCCGCTGAGGCCGAAAGCCAGCTCGTCCGCATGGGTCTTGCCCACGCAGACCGCGCCGGCCTGCAGACACTGCTCCACGCACACGGCGTGAGCGGCCGCGGGCGGATGGCTCTGTGCCCAGTCGGGATTGGCGCAGCCGGTCACGTGGCCCGCGATGTCGATCAAATCCTTGACGGCGAAGGACAGATCGGCCAGCGGACCGGTGGCGGCCGCGCGAAACGTCATCTGCGCAAGAAACGAACGGGAGGGTTCAGTCATCCAAAAAGCCGCGGAGTGAGGGAGTTTGGGGAGCGCGTCGTGCCGGCGCCATTTTAACCGGTTCGCTCCGCGCCAAGCAGGAAGACGCGCAAACTCTTTTTCGCGAAAAAAGGCCCGGAGACCGAAGATCTCCGGGCCTTGGCAGAGCGATGTGAAGCGCTACCGGTCTTTACAAGGACAGCGGCTTCAGTTTCTTGGCGTTCTCGGCCATTTCCTTCCGCTCGTCGGTCGGCAGCGGTACCAGTCCGCGTTCGGACAGATAACCGTCCTCACCCCATGCCTTCTCGCTGGTGAATTCCGCGAGGTACTCCGCGATACCCGGAATCATGCCGATATGGGATTTCTTGACGTAGATGTACAGCGGGCGGGAAATCGAATAGCTGCCGTCGGCGATCGATTCGAACGAGGGATCCACGCCTTCGATCTTCGCCGCCGCGACCTTGTCGACGTTTTCCTCCAGGAAGCTGTAGCCGAAGATCCCCACGGCATTCGGGTTGGCGACCAGTTTCTGCACGATCAGGTTGTCGTTTTCGCCGGCCTCCACATAAGCGCCGTCTTCGCGGATGGTGTGGCAGAGCTTCTTGAATTCCGGCTCGTTGTCCTTTTTCAGGGCGGCGATCCACTTGAACTCCTTGCAGCCGCCCTCCATTGCCAGTTCCGCGAAGGCGTCACGGGTGCCCGAAGTCGGCGGCGGGCCCAGCACTTCGATCTTGGTGGCCGGCAGTGCGGGATTGACCTCGCTCCAGGTCTTGTAGGGATTGTCGATCAGGTTGTCGCACCCCCCGCAGTCCGGGTCCGGAATCCGCTTGGCCAGCGCCAGATAGACTTCCTTGCGGGTCAGTTCCATCGGCTTGGACTTCTTGGACTGCGCCAGCACGATGCCGTCGAACCCGATCTTGACTTCGACGATTTCCTTGACGCCGTTCTTCTTGCACTGCTGGAACTCGGTGTCCTTCATGCGGCGCGAAGCATTGGCGATATCGGGATGCTGAACGCCTTCACCGGCGCAAAACAGCTTGATGCCGCCGCCGGTGCCGGTGGATTCCACTTTCGGCGTCTTGAACTTCCCGCCCTTGCCGAAGTATTCCGCCACCACGGTGGCGAACGGGTACACCGTGGAGGAACCCACGATGCTGATGGTGTCACGCCCACCAGCGGCCCATGCGCTGGCGCCGAATACGGTGGCCGACACGGCCAAGCCCATGCTGACGATCTTTTTCACGTGAGTTTCTCCACTGTTGAGGGTTTTTCGCATTGTCTAGTACCAGAGCGGCGCCGCATCCCCGGGAACTCCCGCGAACCGGCGCCGCCATTTCCTACCAGGCGCCGCCGCGATTGCCGGGCTGCGTCACCATGTAGTAAATCGCATCGGCGACGTTCTTCTCGGAATATCCGGGACCGACGATGATCTTCGGGTTTTCGAGATATTTGAGATCGACGTGCTTGTTCAGGACCTTCCGCCACAACGCGGAGGGTTCGCCCCAGATGACGGTGGCCGAAGGGGTCAGCGCCCCATTGGTACCGTTGTCGTGGCAGGCCGAACAATAGGTCGCGTAGGCGTTGCGTCCGTTCTGATAATCGAAACGGGCGTTCGCCAATTCAGGCGTGTTCGCATCGATCGGAGTGTGCAGCGCGCACCCTGCCGTCAGCAGGGGCAGCGCAGCCAGTATCGACAGTTTGATTTTCATATCCGCGTTCCTTGAATGAGATCGACAATACGGTTCGGCCGGACCGGCTTAGTAATTGGCCTGAAGCTGCAGGCGCAGCACGTTGCCGTCGGCCTGACCATAACCCGCGGCCAGTTCCTTGGAGTTCCAGCCGGCCGTGCTTCCCGCCGTGGTGGTACGGAAGTTGGTCGTATTGATCAGATCGTACGCCGCGGTGACTTCGACTTCCGGCCAGGGCTGGTATTCCACGCCGAATTCCCACAGGCGTTCGGAGATGTTCGGCGAGTTGTTGTCGAACTTGCTGCCGCCATTATAGGTTTCGAAGCGCGCATAGGGCATCCAGCCGCCGTAGAAGTGGTCGATCTTGTAGTGCGCCTGGACGTAGCCGCCCCACACGTTCTTGGATTCGATCCATGCGAGCTGTTTGGCGGGATCGATCTGCAGCGTCGGAGCGATACCCCAGGTCCATTCCGTCTGCAGGCCGAAGGGCTTCGGATACAGGATGGCATGAATCGCGCCGCGCAGGTCCTGCTGGCCCTGGCCGTCGTTTTTCCCGGAGACGCTGGTGCCGGTGATCGTCCCGTCCTGGGTCATGTTCCGGCCGCCGGCGGCGGTGTTGAAAAAGTTCTTCCCGATGACGTATTGGGTCACTTCGCCGGTGACCGGGTCGGCCGGCCCGTTGAAGTTGGCCATCTGAACGACGTACTTGCCGTTGTAGCCGGAGGCGCCGACTTCGAGGATCTGGTCGCCCGGCAGTTCGAACGGATAGGTCACGCGTCCGTCGATGTGGATGTTGTCGTTCAGCTCGAAGCGGTTGGCGCCCTGGCCGTTGTAGACGCCGAAAGCCACCACGCCGTAGTCGCCGGAACCGCGCAGGCCGCTTTTCTGGAGATATTTGAAACGTTCCTGGGCGACGTCCGGCGACCAGTAGGCGAAGACACCGAGATCACGCTCGTCGCGCAAGGCGTTGGCATCGGTCGCCAGGTTGCGTTCGAAAGCGATACGGTTCTGGGAAGACTGCAGGTTTTCCCAGCCGAACGGCACTTTCGACTGACCCACGCGGAAGCGGTATTCGCGTTCGGAATCGATGAAGACGTCGGAATAAGCATCGCGAATCTGCGCGAACTGATAGCTGTTGCCTGCGTTGTTCTGATCCACGGCCGGCAGATTCGCGGCGAATTCCGGCTGGAGATAGAGCAACAGATGGTCGGAGACGTCCGCCGTCAGGGCCAGACGGACACGCCGCAGCAGGAAGTCCTTGTTCTGGCCGATGGAGTTGTCGTTCGGCATCGCCAAGTTGTTGCGCGAGTTTTCATCGCCGTTCAGCAGCTGCGTATAGCGGGTCTGCATATAGCCTTTGATGCTGATCTTGTCGAACCACTTCTTCTCGCCCGAAGGCGCGGGAGCCTTAGCGACTTTCTTTTCGGATTCCTTGATGGCGGCAGCCTTCTTGTCCAGGCGCTTTTCCAGCGCTTCGAGCTCCACCTTTTTCTCGTCGAGCTTCTGCTCGAGGGACGAAGCCTTGTTCTCGTCCACCTGCTCGAAGGTCCCCATTCTTACCCGGCCCGGACCGGGCTCCGCGTAGATCTGCTTGGTCTTCTTGTCCATGTACAGCTCGATCGCGGCGTGGGCCGGCAGCGCCAGCACTCCGCCCATCAGAGCCGTCACGCTCACACGCAACAGATTGGATTTCATGTCGTTACTCATTTCGTGATGTCGTTTCTTTCCTGCCCAATGCAACAGACAGGGGCACTTCGGCAGCGCAACGATAATGAAGAAATATGACATTATTGTTACAAAACGATGTAAGCGGAGAGAACAGCGTTTCGGACCGGACGGTGCGGGGTACCGGTGACGGCCGGCGAATCCGGGCCAGCCATGGCCTGGGGGCCCCGGCGCTCAGGGATGGAAGCCCCGGCTTACGCCGTCAGGAAGGGGGGGCGATGGCAAAGAATCCTGGCGGAGTTTTCCGGAGCGGGGCCTTCAAAAGTTGATGAACAAGGATCCCATGATGAGGTTGTGCATGGTCTGATTCGGTCTGCTGTCGATGTACTGGTTCATGTAACCCAGCTCCACCCTCAAAGCCGGATCGAAGCTCCAGCCGGCCCCCAGAAATGCCCGGTTCTGGCCGAAGCCCGCCGGCCCGCCCCAGGCGGTGCTGTTCAGACGCATGAGAATTTCGTCCCAGGCGATCAGACTCAGGCGTGGTTCGAAATCGAAGGGACGCAGATAGCGGAACAGCTGCCGGGGCTGATAGCGGACCTGATCGCCACGGATGAAGTTGGCCTCCATCATCGTCCTGAACGTGATGGTCCCGAACTCCGTGGGAAGCACGTACCGAAAGGCCGGCCAGACGTCCTGCTGGGCTAGGTAAGGCTTGCCCACGTTCTGGGTGGGCACGAAGGAATAGCCGATCCAGACCGTGGCGCGGTCGCTCAGCGAATACCCCAGCGCGGCGCGGGCCACGCCCTGATACCAGTGCCGCCAGTCGCCGTCCCAGCGCATCTGCCCTTCCAGCCATAACCGCCCTTTCTCGAGGCCGGGGGCGATGAAACTCAGACTGCCTTCCGCCACGACCTGCCCCCAACTGCCCCAATCGTTGGTCACCATATCCGCACCCGCACCGGAAGATAAAGCCAATGCGATCGCCGCCAGCGAACAGCCTGTCCCAAACTTGCTCATGACTCTCGTCCTCTTCGAAGCCTCGGCTTTCCGGTGCCTGCGCCAAAGGGTTGCCAAGACCAGTCCGCGGTTGGACCCGGCATGCCCCGAACGCCAGCGCTCATTCCGGCATCGGTTTTTCCCGCACCGCACAGATCTTCCCGTCGCGGCACTCGACGTCGTAGAAAACGGTCCGGCCGCAACCGTCCACCCGGATGCCGTATTCGCTGTAAAGCTCGCCCAGCGGCTGGCCCGGCACCTCTTCTTTCGTCAGGATCCCGGCCTTGACCCGCGGGCAATTCAGCTTTCCCGCCGCCCGCGCTTCGGCGGTCCGCAATGCGATGCGGGAATTCTCCGCCAGCAACTCGGCATCGCTCAGACAACCGGCCAGCATGGCAAGCAATGGCAGCAGCCTGATGACCGCTCCGCGTTCCGGGGCTCTGGACGAACTGTCGGACGGCTGTTGCCGGACACACTGCATGACGGGACCTCCTCGATGTCTGCATGGGACGGGATTCCGGGGGCGTTGCCGCATCTCCCGGGAACCTCGCGCATGACTATATACTCTGTCCGGCTCTTCCCGGACCAGACGAGGTGCGACACCGGCATGAACATGGACAGATTGAAACCCGACTCGGCGGCCGCGATCCACCAGCTACTGGAAAGGGCGGCCGCACGCGGCGTCGCCAACTATATCGAAAGCCGGAAAGCGAAAATCCCGGGCTTCGTGGAGCGCTATTTTTCCTTCCGCGGGGCCTGGGAGATGCACAAGAAAACTCTGGGCCGCGATTATTACCGTATCCCTATCAATCTGCTGTGGAGTCTCCCGGCGTTTCTGGCCCATTCCGCCGCCGCCGTTTCCGGGAAACTGGGGGCGCCCGCCATCGCCCGCCGGCTCGGCAAAGTCCCTTCCGGCCTGCCCACGGCGTTCCAGAAAGAGCTGAACTGGTTGATCCACGTCGAACTGCTGGAGCTGCCCTATTCCGACGGCTCCCGCCAATCCACCAAAGACGCCCTTCTGGAAGCCATCCTGAGCGATCCCGAACTGTCGGCCCGGCTCGCGGAATATCTCGGAGCGATACAGTCCCACGCCGGATCCGAGGAATTTCGCATATTGCTGGCGGCCAGGCTGCAGGAGTACGGCAAGACCCGCCAGGCGGCGACCGAACTGGCGGCCAGCATCGCCACCCTGGCCGGCGGCTACGCGGCGTTCGGCCAGATGACGCCGGGGGCGGTTTCCGCCGGCAGCGCCGCGGCGGCGGCCATCGCCCAGCAGATCGCGATCGCCAATTTCTGGCTCGGCCCCACCCTGGGCGCGTGGTATTACACGGTGTTTCCGGCCAGCGCGTCGTTCGGCCTGATCGCGGCGAGCACGGGGGCGGCGATGGCCGCCCTGGGCATTCTCGGCGCGCTGTCGGCGGTCGTGGTCGATCCGCTGCTGGCCAGGACCGGCTTTCACCAGAAGCGGCTGGAACGCTTCGTCGAGGCCCTGGAGCCCGTCCTGGCCGGCCGGGAGGACGACGGTTACCATGTGCACGACCATTACCTTGCCCGATTGTTCGACCTCATCGACCTGCTGCGGCTGGCGGCACGGGCATGACGGACGGGAACGGCCCGCTGGCCTGGTGGCAGACCGGCATCATCTACCAGATCTATCCCCTTTCCTTTCAGGACAGCGACGGCGACGGCATCGGCGACCTTCCCGGCATTCTCCGCCGGCTCGACTATCTGGCCGGCCTGAACGTCGCCGCCATCTGGCTCTCGCCCGTCTTTCCCTCGCCGATGCGGGATTTCGGCTACGACGTGGCGGGCTATACGGCCATCCACCCTTGGTTCGGGACACTGAGCGACTTCGACCGGCTGCTGGCCGGATTGCACGGCCGGGACATGAAGCTGATCCTGGACCTGGTGCCGAACCATACGTCCGACCAGCATCCCTGGTTCCTGGAAAGCCGGGGTTCGCGCGACAACCCCAGGCGCGACTGGTACCTCTGGCGCGATCCGGCACCGGGGGGCGGGCCGCCCAACAACTGGCTCAGCTTTTTCGGCGGCCCCGCCTGGACCTTCGACGAGACCACCGGACAGTACTATCTGCACCAGTTCACTCCGGAGCAGCCGGAGCTGAACCTGCGCCACCCGGCCGTGCTGGAGGCTCTGCTGGATGCGATGCGGTTCTGGCTGGACCGCGGGGTGGACGGCTTCCGGGTCGACGTGCCCTGGCTGCTGATCAAGGACGCCGAGTTCCGCGACGAGCCGGAAAACCCGAACTGGGACGGTAGCGATCCGCACGGCCGGCTGCTCCACGTCCACACGGCGCACCAGCCCGAGCTGCACGCCATCGTCCGGGCCATGCGCGCGGTCGTCGACGGCTATCCCGGCGGGCGGGTCTTGATCGGGGAAACCAACGTGCCGGATGAAGAACTCGTCGAGTACTACGGCGCGGCGCGGGACGAATTCCACCTCCCTTTCAATTTCCGGCTGATCTATGCCCGCTGGAACGCCCGGGAAATCCGGCGGCTGGTCGAAACCTGCGAAGCGATCCTCCCGCAAGGCGCCTGGCCCGCCTGGGTGCTCGGCAACCATGACCAGCCCCGCATCGCCAGCCGCGCGGGTCCCGAGCAGGCCCGCGTCGCCGCGATGCTGTTGCTGACCCTGCGCGGGACGCCGACCTGCTATTACGGCGACGAGCTGGGGATGGAGAATGCGGTGATTCCGAGGGAGCGCGTACGCGACCCCCAGGCGCTGAACCAGCCCGCGATTTCGGGCGTATTCAACCGCGACTCGGCGCGGACACCCCTGCCTTGGGACGCCTCGCCCAACGCCGGCTTCGCGCCCGAAGGCGCGGAACCCTGGCTGCCGCTGGGCGAGGACTGGCCGGCGAGAAATGTCGCCCGCCAATCGGACGATCCCTGCTCCATGCTGACGTTCTTCAGGACGCTGACCGCGCTGCGCCAACGCAACCCGGCCTTGAACCAAGGCGACTACGAGGGCGTGGAAACGGCAGCCGACGGCGTCTTCGCCTATACTCGGACGGCCGGCGCCGAGCGCCTGCTGATCGTGCTCGATTTCGCCGGCTGCGAACATCTACTGGACCTGGGCGAACTCGCCGATGGCGCGGAGATTCTGCTGAGCGCCGGCATGCGGCGCGCCGGCCGGGTCGATCTGCGGCGGCTCCGCCTGCTCGCCAATGAAGGTCTCGTGCTGAGAATGTGTTGAGGAGTCCTAAGCGCCATGATCGAGCTCCGTGACAAAACCATCCTGATCGACGGCCGGCCCCGCCTCGTGCTGAGCGGCGAGGTGCATTACTTCCGGCTCCGGCGCGAGGACTGGCAGGACCGGCTGGACAAGCTCAAGGCCGCCGGCTGCAACACCGTCGCCTCCTACATCCCCTGGCTCTGCCATGAAACCGTCGAGGGCCGGATCGACCTCGACGGCCGCACCCGCCCGGAGCTGGACCTCGGCGCCTTCATCGACCTGTGCCGGGCCAACGGTCTGTGGTTCATCGCCCGTCCCGGCCCCTTCGTGATGGCCGAGATGAAGAACGAAGGATTGCCCTACTGGCTCTACGAAAAGCATCCCGAGATCGTGCCGGCCGGGTGGGACGGCAAACCGGCGACCACCCATGCCGTCGACTACCTGGCACCAGGCTTCCTGGAGGCGGCGCGGCGCTGGTACGACGCGGTGATGGCCGTGATCGCGCCGCGCCTGCAGCCGGGCGGCGGCAACGTGATCGCGCTGCAGCTCGACAACGAGATCGGCATGCTGTCCTGGGTCAGCAACTGCCCAGACCTCACGGAGAACGTGTTGGCGGATTTCGCGGCCTGGCTGAAAGCCCGTCACGGCCTTGAGGCCTTGCGCCAGCGCTATCCGTTCGACCCCGACGCGCCGGAGGCCCGCCGCGACGGCATCCGCTCGCCCGCCGAGAGCTACGCCCCGGCACTCATGCGCGACCTCGGCCACTACATGCGCGACCGTTTCGCCCGCTACGTCGCGACCCTGCGCGCCTGGGCGGAAACCGCCGGGATCCGCGGCATTCCGTTCGTGGTCAACATCCACGGCACCGGCGGCGGCCGCGGCTTCGGCTTCCCGATCGGCATCAGCCAGCTCTATCCGTCCTACACCCAGGACACCGGCTACCTGTCGGGCTCGGACATCTATTTCGGCAACCTGACGTTCGACAATTTCCAGGACCTGTATCTCTGCAACGCCTTCATGGAAGCCGTGCACCGGCCCGAGCAGCCGCTGGCCTCGATGGAGTTCGAATGCGGCGACGGCAACTACGGCAACACCTACGGCAACCGGCTGGACCCTTCCGCCGCCGACTTCAAGGCGCGCATGTGCCTGGCCCAGGGCACACGGCTCATCAACTACTACCTCTTCACCGGCGGCTGCAACTACAAGCTCGACCCGCCGCCGCGGGACGGCGACGATCGCATCGCCTTCACCGGCGAACGCCACGGCTTCGCCGCGCCGGTCGATCCCGAAGGCCGGTTGAATTACAGCTATCCGCGCCTGGCGAACCTGACCCGCACCGTGGCCGCCGTCGCCGACAAGCTGGCCGCCATGCGGGAGGAGCGCGACAAGCTGGCCTTCGGCTTCATCCCCGACTATTTCATGACCGAATACCGCCATCCCGCCAGCGCCGCGATGGCCGAGATCGTCCGCAACCTGGAAGCGAACCGCGGGCCCGGCGCTTGGGAAACCATGGCGCGGGCGATGCTGCTCGGCGGCTACCGTTTCGGCGCGGTCGACATCCAGAACCGGGTGCTCGACGCGGAAACCACGCCGGTGCTGGCGCTGGGCTCGGCCCGCTACATGGACGCCGCCGTCCAGCGCAAGCTGGCCGCTTGGCTGTCCGCCGGCGGGGGGCTGCTGCTGTACGGGGAGGTCCCGCGATACGGGATGGAAGGCGAGCCCTGCACGGCGCTGGCCGAGGCTTTGGGCGCCGAAATTTCAGGTGTTCGCCAAGCCAGCGAACGCTATTTCCTCTCGCTCGCCGCGGACGGCTGGGCCGCGCCGCGGCCGGAAGTGCGCACCCATTTCGCCCAGACTTTCGCCGCCCCCTCCGCCGAAGCGCTGCTGCGGGTCTGCGACACCGGCGAGATCTGCGGCTTCGAAACGGCGGTGGGAAACGGCCGCGCCATCGTCATTACCACCGCCTACCCTTGCGACATCGCCCTGTTCCGCATGGCCCTGGAACGGCTCGGTGCGACCGCCGCCTTGCGGCACGACTGCGAAGACCACGGCATCTTCATGACTTCGACCGCCAACGCCGCAGGCGAGCGCTTCATCCACCTGCTGAACCTGGACGGCTTCGACAAGCGCTTCCGCCTTTACGAGCACGGCCAGCCGCTGTTCGGCGGACGCGAAATCGAGCTGCAGGCCCGCGACGGCGTGATGCTGCCGCTGGCCATACGCTTCGGCGAAGTGAAGATCGAATACGCGACCGCGGAAATCGCCGCCGTGACACCGGACTGCATCGAATTCCGCCCGACCCAGCGGCTGGACGTGATCGCCGTCGAGACGGCACGGGAGATACAGCTCTCCTCGCATTACGAGCTGCAGCAGGACAGCCCGACGACTTACGTGGTATCGCTGCGCCCGGCCCAGCTTCACGACCGGATCACCCTGCGCCACGAAAGCGCCGGCGGCGGCTGAAACGTGCCCGTTATTGCGGCGGCGCGGCTTCCGCCTTGCGCAGCGCCTTCGTCTTTGCCTTGCGCAAGGACTCGAGCCAGACCGCCAGCCGGGCTGTCAACGCGGGATCCGCACCGGCATGAGCGTTGGTGAGCTGTTCCGGATCGGTCCTCAAGTCGTAGAGTTCGCGCTCCCCGGTTTCGTACTCCACGTAGGTCAAACCCTCCGCCGTGCGCAGCCCCTCGAAGTTGGGCGCAACTTCCCCGGACGCCGCCTGTGCGTGAATTTCTTGAGGGTCCGGCGGTTCAAGCACCTTCCGGGCCGCCGCGGTGACCGTATTCTCCTGCTTGCGCTGGAGGAGGAAGACCCGGCGCCAGCGCTTGGGGGGCGTACCGTTCAAGAAAGGCATCAGCGAGCGCCCGTCCACGTAGGGCGGCGCCGGCAGCCGGGCAATCGCCGCGAACGTCGGCGCAAAATCCACATTGCCCGTCATCGCCTTGACTGTCCGCCCCGCCGGAACCCCCGGCCCCCGCACGACCAGCGGCACATGGATGTCCTCTTCGAATGCGGTGTTCTTGCCCATCGGCAACCGGTGCTGGCCCATGTGAAAACCGTTGTCGGAGGTAAAGAAGATATAGGTGTTGTCCAACCGCCCCTGCGCCTGCAGGGTATCGATCAGGCTCTTCACCATGTCCTCCACCGCCTGCATGGACTGCAAGCGCCTGCGGTATGCCGCATCCATGTCGGCGATCTGTTCCGCGGTGAGCTTGGGTCTTCTCTCGACCCAGTCCGGCTTGTCGCTCACGTCCTTTTCGTTGAAGGACGCTGTGCGCGGAATCCGGGCGTCGGGGAAGGATTCTTCGTACCGGACCGGAGGGGTAGCCGGCCCGTGCGGAATATAGGGAGCGAGATAGATGAAGAACGGCTGGCGCGGAAAGTACTTGACCGTGTCCTTGATGAACGCCTTGACCTTTTCCGACAGGACGTCAACCAGATAATCCTGAGGTGCGTTTCCGTATTTTCGGCTCTTGCCGTTCTCGTTCAGCGAATAGTCGTATTCCTGGTAAGGATCGCCGCCGTTGGGGCTGAGCCAATACGACCAGCCCGGCGGAACATAGCCGGGGGCGCCGACTGCCGGATAACCGTTGAGGTATTTTCCAAACAGCGCCGTACGATACCCGGCCGCCTGCAGCCAGGTGGCGATGGTCGCGCTTTCCATTCCCCTGGCGTATACCTTGTCGAACCCGCCCAGCGGAAGATTGTTGCCGTAGATCTTGGTGTTGTGGGCGTACTGCCCCCGCAAAGTCGTCACCCGGGAAGGACAGCAGACGGACATGTTGACGAAATGATTGAGAAATACGGTCCCCTCCTTGGCCAGGAGAGAATCGATGACGCCCTGGTCCTGGAACGCCTGCATGTCGAGATCGTCGGTCAGGATGAAGACGATGCTCGGAAGCCTGGGCTGGGGGCGCGCTTTCGCTTCGGCCGCGGAAACGCTGGCCAAAATGCAGGCCAGAAAGACGAGGCCCATGCGGATGGATACAGGTCGACTCATGGAGGTCATTCCGAATTTGCGAGACGGGGTCCTGTAGCAGGGCAAAGACAAAACCGCTGGTGTTACAGTTCTCGCAAGAATACGTCCGCGCAAAGCGCAAGTGCAAGACCGCCCCTCTATATATCAGCCGGCGCCGTTTCAGAGACGGCCTTGCTTCCGGAAGGAAGGATCGGATTGGCGCCAAGGTGACCGGGCGGGAGCAGCCCGGATTGACCGCGGACGAAAGAGTGTAGCCGGCGGCGGAGCGGCAACGGATGTCGCCGGATCGATACGATGGTCACGACTCACCGGCCGGGCAAGCCAATCGCGGCTTCGAACATGGCACGAGCGCCCGATCCGTGACACAGGGGAATCGCGGCGTCGCGCCTATGCGACACTCTTACGGAAGCGCAGGAGCACGAAACCACGGTATCGCCCCTGGCCTGGCCCATACTTACACGCTTCAGGCGGAAAAATCCGGGAAGGTTTCCGTTCTCGGTAACCGTGGCACGAAAAATGGGTGGAGAAGAACGTCCCTTGACTCTCGGATGTACCACCATGAAAAAGGCAGTCGTCTCGACCTTCGTTCTTCTGGTTTCCCTCATCGGAAACCATGGCGCTTTGGCTGGGGGACATCACCATGGTCATGGCCACGAGCACCATCACGGCCATCACCATGGCCACGGCCATGCCTATGGTCTCCACCGGCACCATCACCATCATTACATCGAGCATGAAGTGCCGGTAATCCATGTCCCGCTGATTCCTGTCCCGACGATCACGCTTCCGGCACCCCCTTCACTCCCGCGTCTGGCGCTACCGGCACCGCCCCCGTTGCCGGGCCTGCCGCATCCTTGAGAGCCGACGCCCGGACAAACGGCTCGACACCAGCAACGAACGGAAACGGGTACGAGCGACGACCGGAAGGGATCAGCGTGAAATCGGTGCCAGATAGCCCAGGAACTGTTCGATACAACGGTCCCAGGTGAAGCCCTGCGCGAACTTCCGGCAGTCTTCGCCCCGCAGTTCCAGCGCCCGCAACGCGGCAGTGCGCAGATCGTGGTCGAGACACCCCACGGAGGGATCGGTGATGACATCCTGTGGCCCCGGCACCGGGTAGGCGGCGACCGGGACGCCTGCGGCCAGGGCTTCCAGCATCACCAACCCGAAGGTGTCGGTCCGGCTGGGAAATACGAAAACGTCCGCCGCCGAGATCGTTTGGGCCAAATCCAAACCGCAGCGATAGCCCAGGAAGCGCACTTCCGGATAGCGCTTCTGGAGCTCGGTCCGGGAGGGGCCGTCGCCCACCACATACTTCACGCCGGGAAGGTCGAGCCCGAGGAAGTCGTCCAGGCCTTTCTCCACGGCGAGGCGTCCCACGTACATGAACACGGGGCGGATGTCGTCGATCCGCCCCTTGCCGCGCGGCGCGAAAAGTTCCGTATCGACGCCCCGAGACCATAGCACCAGATTGCGGAAACCCTTGCCGCCGAGATCGCTGACCTGAGTCGGCGTCGGGGCCATCACCCGCACGCTGGGACGGTGGAACCAACGCAACGCCGCATACCCCCAACTCAAGGGGAGCCTGGTCCGCAGATTCACGTATTCGGCGAAACGGGTGTGAAACGAAGTCGTGAACGGCAGCCTGCGCCGCAGGCAATAGCGGCGCGCCGCCATTCCCAGCGGACCTTCGGTCGCGATGTGGATGGCATCCGGTGCGAAGGCGTCGAGCTGCGCCGGCAGCTTGGAGCCGCAGCCCAATGCCAGCCGAATCTCCGGATACCCCGGGCACGGCCAGTTCCGATAGCGGTCCGGAGTGAACGTCTCGACCTGGAAACCTCGCTGCCGGGCCCCCTCGCAGATCCGGCTCAGCGTCGTGACGACGCCGTTAACCTGCGGTCGCCAGGCGTCGCTTATCAGTGCCAGTTTCACTCTTGGTATCCTCGAGCAGGAAGGCGCTTTCCTCGACCCAACGCACAACCTTCAGCTCGCCGACCGCCGTTTCCACCAGTGCCGTGCAGCTTTCCACCCAGTCGCCGCAATTGGCATAAGTCAGACCGTCTATCTCGCGCAGAGCGGCATGGTGGATGTGCCCGCACACCACGCCATCCAGCCCCCGGCTCGCCGCTTCGTGCATCAGCACCTCCTCGAAGCGGTAGATGACGTTCACGGCATTCTTGACCTTGTGCTTGATGAAAGCGGAAAGCGACCAATACGGAAAACCTAGCCGACGGCGGCCCCAATTGAACCAGCGGTTGCATGCCAGCAGCACTTCATAGGCCTCGCTGCCGAGCACGGCCAGCCATTTCGTGCTGCAGACTACACCATCGAACTCGTCGCCGTGCAATACCAGCAGGCGGCGTCCGTCTTTCGTTTCATGCACGGCGCGATCGACGACCTCCACACCCCCGAACAGGCTGTCCGTGTAATCGCGCAGCATTTCATCGTGGTTGCCGGGCACATATACGACCCTGACGCCGCGTTTGGCCCGATCCATGACCGTGCGCAGAATTTCGGAGTGGATCGGCGGCCAGTGCCATCCCGACTTCAGTTTCCACAGGTCGAGGATGTCGCCGACCAGGTAGAGCGTGTCGCACCGGACATTTTTGAGAAAATCCGCCAGATACTCCGCTTTGCAACCGCGGGTGCCCAGATGGACATCGGAAATCCATACCGTTCTATAATCCAGACTCATTAAGGCCACCTCATTCAGCCGGATCGATAAACGGTCACAAGTTAACTACCAGGTATTACAGAGCCGTCATGATTTGATGACAGTTTCAGGATTCGGAATCCTGGATCATCATGAAGAACGGCCGTTCACCGGATGGAAACGAGATTGTCATTGTTCTGTCATTTCAGGCCGCTATCTTCCGTCCCGAGCTAAGTCGTCTCAACCTCTTGAGGCCAAGTCTTGTGCAAACCCGTCCCCGGACGGGTTCTTTTTTGCCCATCCGTTTGAAGCGCCCGTGACAGGCTTGTTATGATCCCGGCCTGATCGCGGGTTCCCGGCGCAGCAAACCATGCAGTTCAAGGACTACTACCAGATCATGGGCATCTCCCGGGATGCTTCGCAGGAGGAAATCAAGCGCACCTACCGCAAACTTGCCCGCAAGTTCCACCCCGACGTCAGCAAGGAACCCGATGCCGAGGAACGCTTCAAGGAAATCAACGAGGCCTACGAAGTCCTTCAGGACAAGGAGCGGCGCGCCGCCTACGACCGGCTGGCATCGGGCCGCAGCGCCGGCGAACCTTTCCAGCCGCCGCCGGACTGGCACTTCGAGTTCCACGGCGACATCCCCGAAGCAGCGGCGCACGGCGTCTTCAGCGATTTTTTCGAAACGCTGTTCGGCGATGCGATGCGGGAACGCGCCGGCCGGCATCGTTCGGTGTGGGACCGCCCCATGGCCGGGCAGGACCGGCACCTGCGGCTGCAGATCGATCTGGAACTGGCCTACCGCGGCGGAATGCAGGCCGTCACGCTTTCCACGCCGGAAATCGACGGCCAGGGGCGGATCGCGCACAAAGACCGCACCCTTAACATCAAGATTCCCCGCGGAGTCCGGGAGGGACAGCACATACGCCTGCCCGGGCTCGGACTGCCCGGCCTGCACGGAGGGCCTGCCGGTGACCTCTATCTGGAGATCCGCTTCAAGCCCCATCCCTGGTTCCGCGCCGAGGGACACGACATCTATCTCGATCTGCCCGTCACGCCTTGGGAAGCCGCTCTCGGGGCGGTCGTGACGATCAAAACACCGGACGACGCACGACTGGAGCTGCGCATTCCGCCCGGATCACAGACGGGGCAAAAACTGAGACTCAAGGGCAAAGGGCTGGGCGGCGATCCTCCCGGCGACCTGTACGCTAGGCTCCGAGTGGTTGCACCGCCCGCCAAGAGCGAACGGGCCAGAGTGCTGTACGAACAACTGGCACAAGCAATACCCTTCAACCCGCGGGCCTCCATGGGGATCTGACATGCCGGACAGCACCGTTGTCATCGCGCAGGAACTGCTGCTGGACGAACAGTTGAGATATTCGCTGCTGGAGGTTTGCGACTGCTGCCGCATTGGCCGCAACGAGATTATCGAGATGATCGAAGAGGGCATTGCCGAACCGGAAGGCTCTTCCCGGGAAGACTGGCGGTTCAGCGCGAGGGCGCTCAGGCGTCTGCAGCTTGCGCTTCGTCTCCAGCGCGACCTTGGGGTCAACGCGGCCGGCGCGGCTTTGGCGCTGGACCTGCTCGAAGAACTGGAACAGCTACGGCGACACGCGCAGGACACCCGACATCCGGGTTAGCGTATCCCGCAAGGCCATCTCCAGCTCGGGATATCTGAACCGAAAACCGGACTCCAGCAGACGGGCAGGCAAAACCCGCTGGCCACCCAGCAGCAAACCGCTCATTTCCCTTCCCATCAGCAAACGAAGGACGCCGGCCGGAACGGCGAGGAATGCGGGACGGCGGAGCAGGCCCGAGAGGATTTCGGTAAATTGGCGGTTGGTCACCGGATTCGGCGCCGTGGCATTGAAAATTCCCGAAAGTTCCGGCGCAGCGATCAACCACCGGACGATAGCGATATAGTCACGCAAATGGATCCAGGACATCCATTGCTCGCCGCTGCCGATGCGGGCCCCGAGCCCAAGGCGGAACACCGGCAGCAAAGGCGCAAGAAGACCGCCCGATGCCCCCAGTACCACGCCGGCGCGCACGATGCAGACACGAACGCCGAAATCGGCCGCACGCAGGGCAGCCGACTCCCAGGCCTCGCACAGCCGATGCCCGAAACCGTCGGCGTGGGCCGAGGTTTCATCCAGAATGCGATCCCCCTGATCGCCATAGAAACCGACCGCCGAGCCGCTGATCAGCACTTTCGGTTTGACCTCGGCACGGCCGATGTAATCGACCAGGGACCGGGTCAGCTCGACCCGGCTGTCCCACAGAAGCTTCTTGCGCGCATCCGTCCATCGCGGCCCGACGACTGGTTCGCCCGCGAGGTTGATGACGGCGTCGAACGCCAATGAAGGGGAAAGTTCTGAAAATGCGGTGATTGCAGCGACGCCCAAACCGCAACGGTCTCGAACGCAGTCCGGCCGCCGGCTGAGAACAACCAGCCTGGCGCCGCCACCGCCGAGCTCCTAGCACAACTGGCTGCCAATGAAACCGGTACCGCCTGTCACAAGGATTCGCATCATCGCCCTCCGCGTCCCGTACCCTCGCAGGCCGGACTCATGGCGGCACAACCGATCACTGGATCGACGCTCCCTCCTGCCGGAGGACATTTGCCGAAAATGCAAGGCCCGAGCTCATGGACGCCTCGCCGGCCTATTTTTGGGGACTCTAGCTGCGCCCCGGGGAAGAATCACGCGCTATGGCCCGACCGCCGCCACACCACGTGAGAAACAGAAAACGCTTGACTATGTGCGTGGCAAGAAAGGAACACCGGCTCGCGCCCCAAGCTTGCCACACCACGGGGAGACCTCTTATTGATTGCTGCTATCTTCGTCCTTGAAGACCCAACGAACGAAAAAGAACGCGATCGCGACGATGGCGATGGTGACGACGATTCCCGTCGGCGATCTCATCTTTTCAACCAGATCAAGTATAGCTCCCATGTATGTACCTACCTTGTAGTGTAATGATTTGAAAGAAATAGATATCAGATTGGGTCTGAATGCTACCGGCCCGTAATGTTACCTTGCCTTCATCTCCTGTCAAGAAAAACGACTCGATGGGGGAGCAGACCGGCTTACGGACACAAAAAACCCGGGTGTCGGCACCCGGGTTTTGAAAGACAAATCGCTCTGTACGCGTCCGACCCGTATTATGGGTATTGGAGCGGGATCGGGCTAACGAACTTTACAGAGACGGGGAAGCGATGGTGCTGGAGATCTTCTGCTTGTCACCGTCCGGCGAGCTGCCGCAGCCGACAACAACCAGAGACATCATGACAACGCCCAAGGCGCACAGTACTTTCTTCATAGATCCTCCTCAATTAACAAAGGGTTAGAGTTGTGCTTTTATTGTTGGTGCCGTTAGCACGGCTGATTTTATAAAGCACATTTTCGAAAAACGCAAGCCCCGGAAACGCACCTCGAAGGCCACTGGGCGGACTGTACGATGCCGCCGCTCCAATTGACTAAAGAGGCCCAGTCTCTATAGAATGGCGCGTTTACGCGAATCCCTCTCAGGAGCACCTGAACATGTACGCTGTTATCCAGACTGGCGGCAAGCAATACCGCGTCCAACCCGGCGACAAGGTAAAGGTCGAGTCCCTCGACGCTGAAGCCGGCCAAGAAGTTGCTTTCGAAAAAGTCCTGCTGATCCAGTCCGAAGACGGGATCAAGGTCGGACAGCCGTTCGTCTCGGGCGGCAAGGTGACCGGCACCGTCGTCGCCAACGGACGCCATCCGAAAATCCGGATCGTCAAGTTCCGCCGCCGCAAGCATCACATGAAGCAGGCCGGCCATCGCCAGAACTACACCGAAGTCCAGATCAACGAGATCTCGGCGTAATCACCCCATACGGAGAGACATCCATGGCACATAAGAAAGCAGGCGGCAGCTCCCGCAACGGCCGCGACTCCGAATCCAAGCGACTGGGCGTGAAGCGCTTCGGCGGCCAGATCGTCCAGGCCGGCAACATCATCGTCCGCCAGCGCGGCACCCACTTCCACCCCGGCGACAACGTCGGCTGCGGCCGCGACTACACGCTGTTCGCGCTGACCGAAGGCCGTGTGGAGTTCAAGGTGAAGGGCCCGGCGGGCCGCAAGTACGTCTCGGTGGTTCCCGCCTGAGCGACACCGGCGCGCAACACCGCTTAGGCCCAGCTCGTCTGGGCCTTTTAGTTGATACCCATGAAATTCGTTGACGAAGCCGAAATTCGGGTCGACGCCGGCGACGGCGGCAACGGCTGCATCAGTTTCCGGCGCGAAAAGTACATTCCGTTCGGCGGCCCCGACGGCGGCGACGGCGGCGACGGCGGCAGCGTTTACCTGGTCGCTTCGAACAACCTCAACACGCTCGCCGACTTCCGCTTCCACTCCCATTTCCGCGCCCAGCGCGGCGAGAACGGCTCCGGCAACAATTGCACGGGAAGAGGCGGCGAGGACTGCGTCGTCCAGGTTCCCACCGGTACGATCGTGACGGACGCGGAAACCGGGGAACATCTGGGAGACCTGACCCGGCCCGGCCAGCGCCTGCTGGTCGCCCAAGGCGGCTTCCACGGCATCGGCAACACCCGCTTCAAGAGCAGCACCAACCGGGCGCCACGGCGAGCCACCCCCGGTACGCCGGGCGAGCGTCGCACCCTGCACCTCGAACTCAAGCTGATCGCCGACGTCGGCCTGCTCGGCATGCCCAATGCCGGCAAATCGAGCCTGATCCGCGCGGTTTCCGCCGCCCGCCCCAAGGTCGCCGACTACCCCTTCACCACTCTCCACCCCAACTTGGGCGTAGTGCGAGTCGGGGATCAGCGCAGTTTCGTCATGGCCGACATTCCCGGCCTGATCGAAGGCGCCGCCGAAGGCGCCGGCCTCGGCGTACAGTTTCTCAAGCACCTGGCCCGTACCCATCTGCTGCTGCACCTGGTCGACGTCGAGCCCTACGAAACGGGCCTCGATCCCGTCACCGCGGCGCGCAAGGTCATCGCCGAGCTGTGCAAATGGGGCCACGGACTGGAGGAGAAGCCGCGCTGGCTGGTGCTGAACAAGATCGACCGCCTGGCGCCGGAAACCTTGGAAAGCCGCTGCCAGGAAATCGTCGACGGCCTGCACTGGACCGATCCGGTCTACCGGATCTCCGCCATCAAGGGTGAAGGGCTCGACCGTCTGACCCACGACGTCATGCAGTTCCTCGAGCAACAGCAGCGGAGGCCGGATGCAGAGGAGGAGTGAGCTTCCCGGCAGCCGGCGCGTCATCGTCAAGATCGGCAGCGCCCTCCTGACCGCCGGCGGCAAGGGCTTGGACCAGCCCGCAATCGGCCACTGGGTGCAACAGATCGCCGAGCTGCGCCGGCGCGGAATCCAGGTGGTATTGGTGTCCTCGGGCTCGGTCGCCGAAGGCATGTCGCGGCTGGGCTGGAAAACCCGGCCGCACCGGCTGAACGAACTCCAGGCCGCGGCCTCGGTCGGCCAGATGGGCCTGGTGCAGACCTACGAAAGCCTGTTCAAGCGGCACGGCCTGCAGACCGCGCAGATCCTCCTGACCCATGACGACCTGTCGAACCGGGAGCGCTACCTCAACTCGCGCAGCACCATACTCACGCTGCTCGAACTCGGGGTCATCCCGGTCATCAACGAAAACGACACCGTCACCACGGAAGAAATCCGCTTCGGTGACAACGACACGCTGGGCGCCCTGGTGGCAAACGCGGTCGAGGCCGATCTGCTCGTCATCCTGACCGACCAGGCCGGCCTGTTCGAGCGCAACCCCTCCCTCGACCCCACCGCTCCGCTGGTCTCACAAGCCGGCATCAACGATCCCCGCCTCAATGACATGGTCGGCGACAGCCTGAGCGGGCTGGGCCGGGGAGGCATGATCACCAAGCTGCGTGCGGCCCGCCTGGCCGCCCGGTCGGGAACGGCCACGGTGATCGCCAGCGGCAGGGAGAGCGGCGTGCTGCCGCGCATCCTCGAGGGAGAGAAGCTGGGCACGCTGCTGATCCCGGACGTCTCCCCCCTGATCGCCCGCAAGCGCTGGATGGCCGGGCAGCTCAAATTGAAAGGGAGTTTCGTGGTCGACGAAGGCGCCGAACGGGTGCTGCAGGACGCCGGGAAAAGCCTGTTGCCGATCGGCGTGACCGCCGTGGAGGGCGACTTCCGGCGCGGAGACCTGGTGGCCTGCCTGAATCAGGCGGGACGGGAAATCGCGCGCGGGCTGACCAACTACAGCTCCGAAGAATCCCGCCTCATCATGCGCCAGCCGAGTACGCGCATCGAGGAGATTCTGGGATACGTGGATGAGGCGGAACTCATCCACCGTGACAATCTGGTACTGAGCTAACGATCATGGCGACCAGCCACCCTGGACGATGACAAATCGGCAGGAAAGCCGATTGACAGGTCCCGTCCTTGGGACCTGCCCTCCGGGCCATGCTCCGCATGTTCAAATTTGCTCCCTGCAAATTTGTGCACGCTTTGCGCCCGAAGGGTGCGATACATGGATGTATCGCATGAGCGCGGCTGTCCGCCATGATCGTTCCCCTCACCCCGGCCCAATCATGCCGGGCTCTCCTGCCCGGCACCCTTCGGGTAAATGCAAATCTGCTCCCGGCAGATTTGTCCCAGAGGGAGAGGGTGAGCAAGGTTGCCGCGACTTTCACCTTGAAGCGGCGAGCCGGATCGACCTGGCCCGCCCCTCATTCAGATTCAGGAAGCAGCCTGCAGTGCCAGCGCCTTGACGCGGGCGTTCAGGCGGCTCTTGCTGCGCGCAGCCTTGTTGCGATGAATCAGCCCCTTGTTCACCGAAGAGTCGATGATGGGCACGGCCTGCCGGAACGCTTCCTGCGCCTTCGTCAGATCGCCGGAATCTACCGCCAGGATGACTTTCTTGATGTACGTGCGGAGACGGCTACGCAGGGCGGCATTGTGTGCACGGTTATTTTCCGCCTGCCGAGCGCGCTTTTTCGCGGAAGCGATATTAGCCAAGGTCGACCTCTTCTGGATTGCGACTGTAAGAAAAGGCGAGGATTGTCCTTGTCTTTACCACCACTGTCAACCTGGAAATCACACGCGGCGGGGCATCACGGCCACCGATTGATTATACTGGGCCTTTTTCCCGACGGAGCCGAACTCTGAGCCGACGCTTGCTGAAATCCACCGCCGTGGTGGGTTCCATGACACTGATTTCACGTCTGCTGGGCTTCGTCCGCGACCTGCTCATCGCGCGGACCTTCGGCGCCGATGCGGCAACGGACGCATTCTTCGTCGCCTTCAGAATCCCCAATTTCCTGCGCCGGCTTTTCGCCGAAGGTGCTTTCTCGCAGGGGCTGGTGCCGATCCTGTCGGAACTGCGCGCCAGCACGGACGATGCGGCGACCCGGCGCGCCCTCGGCCGGATGGCCGGAACGCTGGCGCTCGCCGCCGCTCTGCTCACCGCGCTGGGCATGGCGGCTGCGCCGATCCTGACCCTCCTGTTCGCGCCGGGCTTTCATGACCACCCCATCCAGTACGGAATGGCGGTGGAGATGCTGCGCATCACCTTCCCTTACCTTTTCTTCGTCACGCTGACGGCCTTCGCCGGCGGAGTCCTGCATACCTGGGGGCAATTCGCGGTACCAGCCCTGACCCCTGCCCTGCTCAACCTGGCGATGATCGCCGCCGCCCTATGGCTGGCGCCGCTGATAGAGCGGCCGGTCGAAGCCCTGGCCTGGGGCGTTTTCGCAGCCGGCATCCTGCAACTGGTATTTCAGCTTCCCTCGCTCTGGGGCATTCGCCAGATCGCCCTGCCGCGCCCGGCTTGGCGAGACCGGGAGGTCCTGCGCATGTTCAAGCTGATGGGGCCGGCTATCCTCGGCGTCTCCGCGACCCAGATCAACCTGCTGCTCGACACGCTGGTGGCCTCGTTCCTGGTCTCCGGCAGCGTATCCTGGTTATATTACTCGGACCGGCTGGTGGAGCTGCCGCAGGGGCTTCTGGGCGTGGCGATCGGAACGGCCATCCTGCCCCATCTGTCCGCCAACCATCTCGGCCGTGACCGCGACGGTTTTTCCCGTGCGCTGGACTGGGCCTTGCGCTGGGTCGCTTTGCTCGGCCTGCCCGCGACGCTGGGATTGATGATTCTTGCCAAACCTCTGGTATCCACCCTGTTCGAGCACAACGAATTTTCATCTTACGATGTGGAGATGGCGAGCCGCAGCCTCGTCACCTATGCAGCGGGCCTGCCGGGCGCGATCGCCGTCAAGGCGCTGGCCTCCGGATTCAGCGCCCGCCAGGATGTCCGCACCCCACTGCGGTACAGCCTCCACGCCATCGGCGCCAATTGCGCGCTGGCTCCCGCCCTGGCGTTTCTCCTGGCACCCCACGGCTGGGGACATGCGGGCCTGGCCTTGGCGACCGCGGCGGCGGCCTCTCTCAACGCATGGCTGCTGCTCGGCAAGCTGCTGGCCGAACGGGCCTATCGGCCAGGCGCTTCGTGGCGCAGCTTCGCGGCCCGCCTGGTGGTGGCGAACGCAGCGATGGGCGCGCTGCTGGTCCAGGCCCTGGACTCCCCTTGGGCCGACTGGTCCACACCCGATCGCATCGTCCATCTCGCTCTGTGGCTCGGCGCCGGCATCGCCATCTATCTGCTGTGCCTGCTGCTGACGGGCCTGCGGCCCCGCCACCTGCTCCTGCCCGAACGGGCATGAGGCCGGTCATGCGCATCATTCACGGCATCTCCGGCACGACAGGCCCTTCCGCCTGCGTCGCCAGCATCGGCAACTTCGACGGCGTCCACCTGGGACACCAGACGCTGGTCCGGCGGCTGGCGGAAGAAGGGCGCCGTCTCGGCCTGCCGGTCGCGATCGTCCTGTTCGAACCGCAGCCGCGCGAATTCTTCGATCCGGGCCAGTCCCCTCCCCGCCTGATGCGCCTGTCGGAAAAGCTCTCCAGGCTCGCCGATCTGCCGGTCGACTGGGTGCTGCTGCTGCGCTTCGATGAGAAACTCGCCAATCTGGCACCGGAGGACTTCGTCCGCCGGATACTGGCCGAGCGGCTGCATGTCCACCACCTCATCGTCGGCGACGACTTTCGTTTCGGCCGCGGCCGCAGCGGCGACCACGAACTGCTATGCCGCCTGGGCCGGCTCCAAGGCTTCACGGTAAGCGATACCGAATCGGTGACGGTCGACTGCTGCCGCGTCAGCAGCACCCGGGTACGGGAGGCGCTCTGGCGGGGCGACATGGCCGGCGCGGCCAGACTGCTGGGCAGGCCCTATGCCTTGCGCGGACGCGTGGTCCACGGCGACCAGCTCGGCCGCCGGCTGGGCTTTCCCACCGCCAACATCGAACTGCGCCGCGAAAACATTCCGGTGCAAGGCGTATTTGCCGTTACAATGTCGGGCATTTCTGCCGAAGCTTGGCCCGGCGTGGCCAACATCGGCATCAGGCCGACCGTGACCGGCAACCGCAAGGCCATGCTGGAAACCCACTTGTTCGATTTTGCCGGCGATCTGTATGGGCGCCGGGTCGAAGTGCATCTGCACCACAAGCTTCGCGACGAGATGCGGTTTGCCGGCCTCGAAGACCTGAAGGAACAGATTGCCCGCGATGCCGCCGCCGCGCGCGGCTATTTCGCGGCAGGCTGACCCGATACACGACTGCCGACTTTCGACCATGGATTACAAGACCACTCTCAACCTTCCCCAGACGCCGTTCCCCATGAAAGCCAATCTGGCGCAGCGGGAACCCGAGCAGCTTGAACGCTGGCGCACGCTGGACCTTTATAAGAAGGTGCGGTCCCAGCGCGCCGGCCGGGACAAGTTCGTCCTGCACGACGGCCCGCCCTACGCCAACGGCGAAATCCACATCGGCCACGCGGTCAACAAGATCCTCAAGGATTTCATCGTCAAGAGCAGAACCCTGAGCGGCTTCGACGCCCCGTACGTGCCGGGCTGGGACTGCCACGGCCTGCCCATCGAGCTGATGGTCGAGAAGAAGATCGGCAAGGCCGGCCACAAGGTCAGCCCCGCCGAGTTCCGCAAAGCCTGCCGGGAATACGCCGCCGCCCAGGTCGACATCCAGCGCCGCGAATTCGTCCGGCTCGGCGTGCTGGGCGACTGGGAAAATCCGTACCTGACCATGGATTTCCGCTTCGAGGCGAACATCGTCCGGGCGCTCGGCCGGATCTCCTCGCGCGGCCATCTGGTCAAGGGTGCCAAGCCGGTGCACTGGTGCATCGACTGCGGCTCGGCCCTGGCCGAAGCCGAGGTGGAATACGAGAACAAGCATTCGCCGGCGATCGACGTGCGTTTCGCCGTGGTCGACGAATTCGGCCTGATGGCGCGGTTCCATACCGCCGACGGCGCACTCGGCGAAGGCCCCCTGTCGCTCGTGATCTGGACCACCACGCCCTGGACCCTGCCCGCCAACCAAGCAGTGGCGCTCAACCCCGAGCTGGACTACGTGGTGGCCCAGCGCACGGACACGAAGGAGCGGCTGGTGCTGGCGGATGCGCTGATGAAGGACGTGATGCTGCGCTGCGGTGTGGAGGATTACCGCGTCATCGGCTACTGCAAGGGCGCGGAGCTGGAAGGCGTGCAACTCCGGCATCCGTTCTACGACCGCATCGTCCCGGTGATCCTGGGCGACCACGTGACCCTGGACGCCGGCACCGGCGCGGTGCACACCGCCCCCGGCCATGGCCAGGAGGACTACGCCGTCGGCCAGCGCTACGGTCTGGCCGTGGACAATCCGGTCGGCGACGACGGCCGCTTCCTCCCGAACACCGAGCTGTTCGCCGGCGAACACGTGCTGAGCGCCAACGGCCACGTGATCGAGGTGCTCAAGGAGCGGGGCGCCCTGCTGCACGAGGCGCGCATCGAGCACAGCTATCCGCATTGCTGGCGCCACAAGACGCCGGTCATCTTCCGCGCCACGCCGCAGTGGTTCATTGCCATGGACAAGGGCGAGCTGCGCCGCCAGGCCCTGGAGGCCATCGGCCAGGTGCAATGGGTGCCGGACTGGGGGCAGGCCCGCATCGAGGCCATGGTCGGCAACCGCCCGGACTGGTGCATCTCGCGCCAGCGCAACTGGGGCGTGCCGATCCCGCTGTTCGTCCACAAGGAAACCGGCGCGCTGCATCCCGACACCGACCGGCTGATCGAAGAAGTCGCAAAGAAGATCGAGACCCGTGGCATCGACGCCTGGTTCGATCTGGACCCGGCCGAACTGCTGGGCGCGGAAGCGGACCGGTACGGCAAGATCGGCGACACCCTGGACGTCTGGTTCGATTCCGGCGTTACCCATCACGCGGTGCTAGAACAAGACGCCGGCCTGGCTGTCCCCGCCGATCTTTACCTGGAAGGCTCGGACCAGCATCGCGGCTGGTTCCAGTCCTCGCTCATGACCTCGGTCGCGATGAGCGGCGAGGCGCCCTACAAGGCGGTGCTGACCCACGGCTTCACGGTGGATGCCGAAGGCAAGAAGATGTCGAAGTCGCGCGGCAACGTGGTGGCACCGCAGAAGGTCATGCAGACCCTGGGCGCCGACGTGCTGCGGCTGTGGGTGGCGGCGACCGACTACCGCGGCGAGATGACGGTATCCGACGAGATCCTCAAGCGCATCTCGGACGTCTACCGGCGCCTGCGCAACACCGCCCGCTACCTGCTGGCCAATCTCGACGGCTTCGACCCCGCCCGGCACCTCGTCGAGCCGAAAGACATGCTGGCGCTGGACCGCTGGGCGGTGGACCGCGCCCTGGCAATCCAGCGGGACGTGATCGAAGCCTACGAGACCTACCAGTTCAACACCATCTTCCAGAAGGCCCACCATTTCTGCTCGGTGGACCTGGGCAGCTTCTACCTGGACGTACTCAAGGATCGGCAATACACCTGCAAGACCGACAGCCTGCCGCGCCGCTCCGGCCAGACCGCGATGTACCACATCGCCGAAGCCATGGTGCGCTGGCTCAGCCCCATCCTGAGCTTCACCGCCGAGGAAATCTGGCAGTACCTGCCCGGCCAACGCGAGGAGTCGGTGTTTCTGTCGGCCTGGTACGACGGCCTGTTCGCGCTGGATACGGACAGCCGCTTCGATCGGCCGTTCTGGGAGCAGCTCTTGAAGATCCGCGAGGCCGTCAGCAAGGAGTTGGAAATCCTGCGGGTCCGCGGCGAAATCGGCTCCTCGCTGGATGCCGAGGTCGAGCTGTTCTGCGACGCCGCCTTGTTCGAGCGCCTGAACGGCGTGGGCGAGGACCTGCGCTTCGTGCTGCTGACCTCCTATGCCACGGTCAAACCGGCGGCGGAAGCCGGCGCCGGCACCCTGCCGACCGAAGTGCCCGGCCTGGAATTGAAGCTCACCGCCTCCGACAAGCCCAAGTGCGTGCGCTGCTGGCATCACCGCCACGACGTCGGCACAGACCCGGACCACCCGGAACTGTGCGGCCGCTGCGTGGAGAACGTCGCTGGCGCCGGCGAATCCCGCTCGTTCGGCTGAGGTCGTCCATGTTGAAATGGCTTTGGCTGTCGGTGCTGGTTTTCGCCCTCGACCAGCTCAGCAAGCAGATCGTCGACGCCTCGATGCGGCTGTACGAGACGATTCCGCTGCTGCCGGTGTTCCAGCTCACCTACCTGCGCAACCAGGGCGCGGCGTTCAGCTTCCTGAGCCAGGCCGGCGGCTGGCAGCGCTGGTTCTTCATCGCGCTGTCGGTCGGCGCTACGGTGCTGATCACGTACTGGCTCAAATCCATGGACCGGCGGAAAACCTGGGAAGCGGCCGCGTGGGCTCTGGTGCTGGGCGGCGCGGTCGGCAACCTGCTGGACCGGGTCGTCTATGGCTACGTCATCGACTTTCTCGACGTGTTCTACGGCGACTGGCACTGGCCGGCGTTCAACGTGGCCGACTCGGCCATCACCGTCGGCATCGGCATGCTGCTGGTCGATTCATTCCGGGACCGCGCGAACGCCTGAATCTCAAGCGGACGCTAACTCGACCGGCGGCTGAGGCAGGCGAGATAGGACGACGTGATCTCGTTCAGGAGGAACGAGGCATCCGGGTACCGATTCCGGAACCGGCCCGGTTTGCGGCGCGCCTTTCCGCTGGTACAGGAGACCTCCACCGGATAGACCATCCAGCCGGCGGCGCCGACACGGGACTCGATCGCCCACGCGAATTCCGGCGCGCCGTCGTGGATGACCGCCAGTTCGGCGGACCGCTGCCGCATGTCGACCGCGCCCATGCGCCCGTATTCGCTCAAGGCGCCGGCGAAGGTTTCCAGGGCGGGCCCCACGACATCGCGAAAATAGGCGTCGCACTCCCTGCCATATTCCGCTTCGGCGGCCCGGGCACCCTGGGCCTCCAGCGCCAGCTTGCGGAAATGCAGGTCCAGGCTTTGTTTCCAGTCCATCCGTTCACCTCCCCTCTGGGCCTACGATCATGGCGACCAGCCGCCCTGGATGATGAAAGCGACTGCCCGCCATGATCGTTCCCCTCACCCCGGCCCTCTCCCAGAGGGAGAGGGTGAGCAAGGTTGCTACCGCTTTCACGTTAAGAGCCGGCTCACACGCGCGCAGGCGAATCCGCATAGCCGTGTCCCCTCAGAAACAGATCGACGGCCGCGCCGACCAGTGAAGTTTTTTCGTCTTCGCTGAGGCCTTCCTTCTGGCCGAGCAGGCAGCGGAAGTGCTCGTCGCCTTTCAGCATTCCCAGAAACAGCCGGGCCGAGACGCCAACGTCCGGAATCGCCAGGACTTTCTGGGCCGACAGATCCTCGAGATAGGCCGACAGCTTCCGGAGCACCGGCTCGGGCCCGGTCCGGTACACGCGGGCACCCAGTTCGGGGAAGAGTTGCTGCTCGCCGATGATCACCCGGTAAAGCGTCACGGCTTCTTCGGAATAAACCAGATCCACGAAGGCGCGTGCAATGGCGGTAAGCGCAGCGACGGGATCACGCACCTCGGTCTGCGCCTTGGCCAAGGTGTTCAGCAGGGCCTCGCACTGCAGCGAAATCACCGCGGCGAACAGATCCTGCTTACCCTCGAAATGGCTGTACAGGGTGGCCTTGGACACCGGCGCTGCTTCGGCGATGGCCTCCATGCTGGCGCCGGCGTAGCCGTGCAGGAGAAAAATTCGCTTGGCAGCCAGCAGGATGCTTTCGCGTTTGGAAAATCGGACGGTGTTCATCGGTTCTCATAAAGATCGCGCCGGCTTGCGGCCGGATCGGTTCGTGATTATTCTAAACTGAACGTATCAGTTCATTTTTCTTATTCCGCCTGTTTAATAGTAGACGCACGAGATGCGACTGCCCACCTCCCCGCGACATCTGCTCCTCCTCGTCGGCCTGGCATCCTTGAGTACGGGCGGCGCAGCGTACTGGCTCGAGGCCGTACGCCCCTACGAAACCACTGACAACGCTTACCTCAAGGCACACCTCATCCTGCTCAGTTCCAAGGAAACGGGCTACGTGAAAGAGGTGTTGCTCCAGGACAATCAGCGGGTGAAGAAAGGGGACGTCCTGGCGGTGATAGACGATCATGAATTCAAGGCGCGCGTCGCCGAAGCCAGCGCCGAGGTGGCTGCGACGGCAGCGCGCATCACGGCCCTGGAGTCCGAGAAGCGGACCCAGGCTGCCAGGGTCCGCGAAGAGGACGCCAATATCGCGTCCGCTTCAGCCGACCATGAACGGTCGCTACGCGACCTGAAACGGCTCGACCGCCTGGCCGAAGCCGGCGCGGCCTCGGCCCAGTCGCTGGACACCGCAGAAACCTACTGCAAGCAGGCCAAGGCGCTGCTGGACAAGAACCACTCGGCGCGGGATCAGGCCGAAATCCGCCTGATCGCCCTGGACGCGACGATCGCTGAAAAACGGGCCCAGCTCCAACAGGCCGAGGCCCGTCTGGAACTGGCCCAGATCGACCTGGAAAACACCCGCATCCTCGCTCCCATCGACGGCACGGTAGGAAATCGCAGCGTCCAGATCGGGCAACTGCTCCAGCCCGGTAGCGTACTTGCCTACCTCATCCCGGCGGACGGAGTGTTCGTCGAAGCCAATTTCAAGGAAACCCAGATCGAACACATGCGGGTAGGGCAGGCGGCGAGCATCGTCGTGGACGCCTATCCCGCGGCGCCGCTCGAGGCGGTAATCGACAGCCTGGCGCCCGCCAGCGGATCGGAATTCAGCATTCTCCCGCCGGAAAACGCCACCGGAAACTTCACCAAGATCGTCCGGCGCGTATCAGCCAAGCTTTCGTTCGCCGCCGGGGCCGATCTCAGCCTGCTCAAACCCGGCCTGTCGGTTCAGGTGCGAATCAAAGTCCGTTGACCGCCATGACAGCGGACGAAAGCGTCCCCGCCCGCGCCTGGATAGGCTTTTTCGGAATGGTGTTCGGGGTCTTCATGGCGGTCCTCGACATCCAAATCGTCGCCAGCTCGCTGGAACAAATCCAGGCAGGGCTGGCTGCCACCCACGACGAAATCACCTGGGTGCAAACCGCCTATCTCATCGCCGAAGCCATCGTCATTCCGCTGTCCGGCTGGCTCAATCGGGCACTTTCCACCCGCATCCTGTTCACGCTGTCCTGCGGCGGCTTCACCCTGACCAGCCTGTGCTGCGCGCTGGCCTGGAACCTACCCTCCATGATCGCGTTCCGCGCCCTGCAGGGCTTCTTCGGCGGCGCCATGATCCCGACCTTGTTCGCCGTGATCTACACCCTGTTCCCACCCCGCCAGCAAGCCGCGATGGTGATCGTGGTCGGCATGGTGGTGACGGTGGCGCCCACGGCCGGCCCCGTACTCGGCGGTTATTTGACCGAGATCCTGTCATGGAAG
The DNA here is from genome assembly GCF_040730495.1 of Methylococcus sp. ANG. Lineage (NCBI taxonomy): Bacteria > Pseudomonadati > Pseudomonadota > Gammaproteobacteria > Methylococcales > Methylococcaceae > Methylococcus > Methylococcus sp. ANG. The sequence goes on from NZ_CP160399.1 coordinate 1,680,082, forward strand.
GCCCTGTTCCTGGTCAATCTGCTGCCGGGTCTACTGGTCTGCCTTTCGACCTGGCTCGCGGTGGAGGTGGACCAGCCTGAATGGGCGCTGCTCAGGCGCGTCGATTTCGCCGGCATCCTTTACATCGCACTTTTTCTCGGCAGTCTGCAATTCGTGCTCGAGGAAGGCATACGCAACAACTGGTTCGAGAGCCGCGAAATCGTGTTTTTCAGCGTCATGACGCTGATCACCGGCAGCGCAATGTTCTACCGCGAACTCCGCATCGATGCGCCCATCGTCGATCTCTGGGCGTTCCGCAACGCCAATTTCGCGGTCGGCTGCCTGTTCAGTTTCATCATCGGCATCGGCCTCTACACCATGATCGCGCTGACGCCGGTCTATCTTTCATCGGTCAAGCGGCTCAACAGCCTGCAAATCGGCGAATACCTTATGATCACCGGCCTGTTCCAATTCATTTCGGCATTCGTGGCGGGCCCCCTGGCCAAGCGGATGGACTCGCGCCTGATGCTGGCGCTGGGCCTCTTCCTCTTCGGACTGGGCTCATGGCTGAACGGAAGCCTGAGCTACGACTCCGGCTACTGGGAATTTTTCGGGCCCCAGGCCCTGCGAGGTTTCGCCCTGATGTTCGCTTTCCTGCCGATCAACTCACTGGCCCTGGGCACTCTGCCCGAGAACCAGGTCAAGAACGCCAGCGGACTTTACAACCTCACTCGGAATCTGGGCGGCGCCATCGGTATCGCCGTCGCCAACACCCTGATGATCCGTTGGAACAAGGAACATTACGCGGCCCTGCGCGAATCGGTCACTTCGGGTTCCTCGCAAGCCGACGCGCTCCTCGCCCGGCTGGAAAGCCACGCCGCCCTGCTCCACCTCCCCGATCCCTCCGACGCCGCGCTCAAGCAGCTCTATGGCCTGGCCCTGCGGGAAGCGCAGATCATGACCGTCAACGATTTGTTCCACGTCCTCGGCCTGCTGTTCTTCGCCTCTCTCCTCCTGATGCCGCTGGTCAGAAAAGTCCGGCACGACGCCGGCGACACCGGCGCCCACTGAGCCGGCAGCGGCTCCAAACCCTCGTCCGCATCCAAAGACCGGCGCCCGGACGCCGCGATGCGTGGTTTCGCTCAGACCAAAGCGATATCACACAATATAGTTTGTCGCTGATGCGCGATTGACATTGATTCTCATAGAGTTTTCCCCTGGCTCGATTACTGCGTCGGCACATCGGCGAGCCCCGGCTCGCAGTCCGCGGAACAACAATCAAGAAATACGACGGAGGAACCGTGAATAGCACGAGCCATGCACCACCATCATCGCATCGTGGCGGCTCGCTTTTCGCCGGCCTCCTGCTGACGCTGGCCGCCGCGCTGGCCCCCGAGGCCGCCGTGGCCGCCGCCAAGCTCAAGATCGCCAAGGCCGTCTGGTCGGACAAGGCCGGCACGCTGACGGTCAAGGGCAGCGCCAAGGGCAACAGCGGCCCGGTCGACGTCTACGACATCAACGGCCGCCGGCTGGGCGGCGGCCAGGACGCCAGCTTCGCGCTCACCCTGGGCCGTCAGGACCTCGGCAACGTGCCTTGCGCCGTGCGGATCGAGGCGGGCGGCACCGAGGCGGTCAAGCTGGTGAAGGGAGCCCCCAAAGCCTGCACCGGCGTTCCCACCTGCAGGATCACGAACCCGGCCGAGGGTGCGTCGCTCCAGATCGGCGTGCAATCGCATTTTGAGGCCACGGCCAACAGCAGCGATCCGACGGCGCAGCCGCTCAAATATGAATGGGATTTTGCCGGCGGGGCGATGGGGCATCCGACCGAACTCATGGCCATGCCCACCTTCATCCGCGACAACAGCCGTTACCGGGTGCGCTTCAGCGCCACCGACGCCAAGGGCCGGCGCTGCGAGGATGCGGTCGAAGTCGTCGTGGGCACGCCGCCGGCCGGCTTGCCCGCCAAGGTCCCGGAACAAGCGGCACCGAAGCTCGGGGGCGAGCTGGACGGCACGCCGGACGACCTCGCGGTGCTGCCCTTCGAGGACTGGACCATGCAGCACACCACCGACGCCAAGACGATGCCCAACGACTACGTGTCGTTCAATCCGCTGATCAACACGATGAACGCCTACGTATACAAGAAGGCGAGGCTGCCGGTCCCGCTCGCCGGCGATGCCGTGGAAGTCGACTATTCGGCCGCCTCCAACCCGAGCGATCCGGTGGGCGCCAACTCGATCAACTCCACCAGCCAAAACTGGCCGGTTGGGGCGTCTTTGATGGAGGCGGCCGTGCAAAAGACCGACCTGTGGGAAACCTTCACCCGAACCGATTTCGCGGACGTCGACCAGAGCAAATACATCAACGGCTCGTGGATCATGGACCCCTGGAAGAAAGGCGGCCAGCCGCAGCCGGACGAAGGGTATTTCAAGTACAAGGCCGTGACCATCAGCGACGGCGGCAAGGTTTACGGTTCCGTACCGGACAACGACCCGAACAACAGCGACCACGGCCGCTACATGCCCGGCATCGCCCAGCCGTACCAAGCCAACGACCCGCAGGCGTTTTCCAAATTCCTGGATGGCGAGCAGCGGTTCGCGGCCACCACGATCCCGATGACGGATGTCGACGACCAGGGCCGGGTCAACCCCTTCCCGCTCCTGCGGGTGGAGGCGAAACGGAACGGCCGGACGCTCGCCGCCACCGACGCCGTGCTCAGCAATTCCAGGGACCACCACTGCCGGGAATGCCATGCCAAGGGCGGTATCGCCGCGCCCGAGAACCCGCCGCAGACCAAGGCCGCGTGCCGTTCCAGCCCCTTCGGCGCGATTTCCGACGAGCGCCGCAAGCGCATGGGCAGGGCGGCTTATCCGCCGTGCGAGGAAAAGCCCGCCTATTATTCGGTATCGGACTTCGGCGGCGATCCCAACAGCATCTTCGACCAGGAGTACGCCGCCGCCCTCAACTATTCCAGCATCCATGAATTTTACGACGGCCTCTATTTCCTGGATCAGATGCTGCACGGCGTAAAGGACCACAAGTCCGGCAAGGTCATCGCCGACCGGCCATCCCCCTGCTACGGCTGCCATGCCACGGCGATGCTGTTCGTCCCCTTCAAGCAGGAATGGTGGGACGTCGACGGCTTCAAGGTGAACGATCCGGTCTACGAGCCGAACTACTCGATCGCCATGCACCGCTTCCACGGCGAGCTGCAGTGGAACGACGCCAAGACCGGCATCGTCCGCGACGACAAGGGCATGTACGTGCGCTGGGACTGGAAAACCAAGGGCCGCAACACCAGGACGCTGTTTCCGACGCTCGACGCCGGCGGCAATCAACTGCCGATGGAGGAAAACTGCCTGAAGTGCCATTCCGGCCACCGCGAACAGCTGTACCGGGACCGCATGTACACCGCCGGCGTCACCTGCTACGACTGCCACGGGGACATGCTGGCGGTGGGCGAAGCCTTCCCCAAGAACTATCTCGCCAACAAGGACAAGCTGGGTTCGCTCGAACGCGACGACTACCGCGTGCCCTGGTTCGACGAAACCGACTGCGGCTCCTGCCACGTCGGCGACGGCAACCTCGGCAAGGACGGCTCGGGCGGCTTCTTCAGCGCCGGTGTCATGAAACGGGCTTTCGACGATGCCGACCTGTCGGCGACGACCCGCCCTGTCGATCGCACCAATCCGGATTCGGTCCGCTTCGCAGTCGCGCCCAAGGAGAACTACAAGGCGACTTTCCCGACGCTGTTCTATTACACCGTCGATCCGACCTCGATGGTGTTCCAGACCAAGATGGTCGACACGAAGATCGACGCCCCCGTATACCGGCACGGCAAGGACAGCCACGGCGACGTCGCCTGCGCGGCCTGCCATGGCGCGGCCCATGCCGTCTGGCCGAACCGCGATCCGAACGCGAACGACAACGTGACCGCGCTGCAGCTCCAGGGCCATACCGGCACGATCCACGAGTGCAACGTATGCCACACCGCGGACTCGTTCGCCAGGAAGGAGGATCTGGACGGCGGCCAGTACAGCGGCGACGCCAAGGCCGGCATCCTGGGCGGGCCGCACAACATGCATCCGGTCAGCGACCCCTACTGGTGGAAGCAGGCGAACGGAGACAGCGCCAACAGCGACGGCACGACCTACGGCGGCTGGCACAACCAATACGCCAAGTCGTCCGGCGCCAAGGGCGAAGACCAGTGCGCGGCCTGCCACGGCAGCGACCACAAGGGCACCCGTCTTTCCAAGACGCCGGTGGACCGGGTGTTCGACTTCCGGGGCTATGACGGCAAGAAGCTGAAAAAGGCCGGGTTCAAGTCCAAGGTGGTGAAAGTGGCCGCCGGCACGCCGATCGGCTGCGACACCTGCCACAGCCTGGAGACCAGCTTCATCGGCTCGCCGGGGCATTGAGGACGCAGTCCAAACCGCCAGGGACGGCTTTCCACCGCGGGGACGCTGAACGGTAGCGGCTTCGGCCCAATCCCGTATCGGCGCCTCGAGGTGGAAGGACACTGGGAAAAACGGCGGAACCGGGCAACCGGTTCCGCCGTTTTCATTCATCCTGAGGATCGTGGCAACCAGCCCCCCATGAAGATGGAAGTCACGTAAGGCGGATGCCGAAGGCGATCCGCCAAGATCGAAATGATCTGCGGACATCGCCGCGATATCCAACCACCTCGCGAAACCGCCCGAATCCTGAACTCGCCGGTGTGAAAGCCGTTTCGGAATGGCGGAACCCGAGAAGACGGTTCCGCCCTACCCGCCGTTTTCATTCATCCTAAGGCATTGGAACAAAATAACTCTTCCAAATACTGAGGGGTTTGTTTTAAAGTTGCGGTATGGAACATGCCGCAATCAAGAAGCGCTTTGAGAAACTCGATCGGTACCTGGACGAGCGTCTGCGGCGCTTGGTTGCCGGGGCGGAGGCGCTGGCGATTGGCCGAGGCGGAATCTCGGCTGTGTCACGGGAAACCGGTTTATGTCGAGAGGCGATTCGTCAAGGCTGCCAAGAGTTGGAACAACAGAATGCCTTGCCTCAGGGCCGTATTCGCCGGAAGGGGGCAGGCCGGAAACGGACGGTTGACCAGGACTCCACCCTGAAGGCCGATTTGGAGCGATTGATTGATCCGGTGACGCGCGGGGATCCGGAATCCCCGTTGCGTTGGACGTGTAAGAGCACTCGGCAATTGGCCGAAGCCCTCACTGAGATGGGGCACCGAACCAGCCATCGGATGGTGGGCGAACTGCTCCGCGCGCTGGGCTATAGCCTGCAAGGTAATCGAAAAACCTTGGAGGGCGGTTCGCATCCGGATCGCAATGCCCAGTTCGAGCATATCTACACCCAGGTGAAGCAGTTCCAAGGGCGGGGCGATCCGGTCATCTCGGTGGACACCAAGAAGAAGGAACTGGTCGGGAATTTCAAGCAACAGGGCCTGGAATGGCGCCCCGAAGGGCAGCCGGAAGCCGTTCGGGTGTATGATTTTCAAGACCCCGAACTGGGGAAGGTGGCACCGTATGGCATTTACGATCCGACGTTGAATATCGGCTGGGTCAATGTCGGGACGGATCACGACACCGCGCAATTCGCGGTGGAAAGTATTCGCCGCTGGTGGCACTCCATGGGCGCACCGTGTTATCCGAAGGCACGGCACTTGTTGATTACGGCCGATGGCGGTGGGAGCAATGGCTCGCGTGTGCGCTTATGGAAGCGGGAGCTTCAGGCATTAGCCACCGAGTTAGGACTGGCCATCACGGTGTGTCACTTCCCGCCGGGAACCAGCAAATGGAACCAGATTGAGCATCGCCTATTTTCCTTTATCACGATGAATTGGCGCGGTCGTCCGCTCATCAGTCACGAGGTCGTGGTGAATTTGATTGCCTCGACGACCAATCGCAAAGGCTTGCGGGTCTATTGCGAACTGGACGATAGCGAATATCCCAAAGGGATCAAGGTCACCGACGCGGAAATGGACGGCCTCAAAATACAGCGCCATGCCTTCCATGGCGAATGGAATTATACGATCCTGCCGTAGCATTCATATGGCAGATTTATTTTGTTCCAATGCCTAAATTCCTCTATATGAACTCGCAAAAATTCCGTTCTCCCTGAGCGTGCCGAAAGGCTCACGACGAACGGTTTCCAGGGAGAGCTCAACAAAAGAGTTTAGATTCATGTCCGGTTCGAAGCCCCCATTTACGCCGCCGATCTGGCCGGCGACTTCTCCTCACGCATGGCCCTGGCCGCCTCGACCATGTTCGCCAGCGCCTGCTCCGCTTCCGGCCACTGGCGGGTTTTCAGGCCGCAGTCCGGGTTGACCCACAGCCGCTCCGGATCGACCGCCGCGGCCGCCTTTTCCAGCAGCGCCCGCATCTCGGCGCCGGCCGGAACCCGCGGCGAATGGATGTCGTAGACGCCGGGGCCGATGTCGTTGGGATAGCCGAAGGCGCCGAAGGCTTCCAGCAGGTCCATGGCCGAGCGGCAGGTTTCGATGGTGATGACGTCGGCATCCAGCGCGGCGATGGCCGGCAGGATGTCGCCGAACTCGGAATAACACATGTGGGTGTGGATCTGGGTATCGTCGGCGACGGCGCAGGAGGCGAGCCGGAACGCCTTGACCGCCCAATCCAGATAATCGACCCGGTCGGCGGCCTTGAGCGGCAGCCCCTCGCGGAATGCCGGCTCGTCGATCTGGATCGCAGCCACGCCGGCGGCTTCCAGGTCGGCCACCTCGTCCCGGATCGCCAGCGCGATCTGCAGGGCCGTCACCGCGCGCGGCTGGTCGTCCCGCACGAAGGACCATTGCAGCATTGTCACCGGCCCCGTCAGCATGCCCTTCACGGGTTTCTTCGTCAGGCTCTGGGCGTAGCCGATCCATTCCACCGTCATCGGCTCGGGTCTCGCCACGTCGCCGTAGATGATGGGCGGCTTGACGCAGCGGGAGCCGTAGCTCTGCACCCAGCCGTGCCGGGTGAAGGCGTAACCGGCCAGTTGCTCGCCGAAATACTCCACCATGTCGTTGCGCTCTGCCTCGCCGTGCACCAGCAGGTCCAGCCCCAGGGCTTCCTGCTTGCTGACGGCTTCGCGGATGGCGGCCCGCATCGCATCCCGATAGGCCCCCTCGTTCAGCTCGCCGCTGCGGTGGGCAGCCCGCGTCTTGCGGATCGCCGGCGTCTGGGGAAAGGAGCCGATGGTGGTGGTCGGAAACGGCGGCAGGCGCAGCCGCTCGCGCTGCAGCGGAGAGCGCTCGGCGAACGGCGAGTAGCGGCGGAAATCGGCATCGCTCAAACCCTCCAGCCGCCGCTTGACGTCGGGATCATGGGTCAGCGGCGATTGCGCCCGAGCCTGCAGCAAGCGCTCCTGTTCCGCGAGTTCCGTGGCGACGGCCTGCCGCCCCAGCCGCAAACCTTTGTCGATCACGGCCAGCTCCTCCAGCTTCTGCACGGCGAAGGCGAGCCAGGCCTTGATCTCGGGATTCAGCGAGGTTTCCAGGTCCAGGTCCTGCGGCACGTGCAGCAGGGAGCAACTGGGCGCGAGCCACAGTCTATCGCTCAAGACCGAACAGGCGTTTTCCGCCAGGTCCAGCGCGCGACGGAGGTCGGTGCGCCAGACGTTGCGGCCGTCGATCAGCCCCAGGGAAAGCACCTTGTCCGCCGGGAAATCCTTCATGAAATCCGCGATCTGTTCCGGCGCCCGCACTGCGTCGATATGCAGACCGGCGACAGCCGAGGACTTGAGCCATACCGCGTGCTCCGCCACCGAAGCGAAATACGTCGCCAGCAGCAGCTTGGGGCCGGCTTCCGCCAGGGCGGCGTAGGCCGGCGCGTAGGCTTCGATCCATTCCGGCGGCAGGTCCAGGCCCAGGATCGGCTCGTCCATCTGCACCCAGTGCACGCCGGAGGCATGCAGGCGCCGCAGGATCGAGGCATAGGCCGGCAGCAGCCGCGGCAGGAGTTCCAGGCGGCTGAAGCCGGCCTGCTTTTCCTTGCCCAGGTAGAGATAGGTCAGCGGTCCGATCAGCACTGGCTTGGGGTTGAGCCGCAGGGCCTTGGCCTCCTCCACTTCGTCGAACAGCCATTCGGCACCCGGACCGAAGCTGGCTTCCCGGTCGAACTCGGGGACGATGTAGTGGTAGTTGGTATCGAACCACTTGGTCATTTCCATCGCCGGCTGTTCGGCATTGCCCCGAGCGAGCTGGAAATACTGGTCCAGCGTCAGAACATCCGCCTGGAAGCCGAACCGGTCGGGGGCCGCACCAAGCAGTGCCGTCATGTTCAGCATCTGGTCGTACCAGGCGAAATCGCCGACCGGCACGAGGTCGATGCCGGAACCGCTCTGGATCATCCAATGCCGCTCGCGCAACTCCCGGCCGGTCTGCGCCAGTTCCGCCGAGCCGGTCCGGCCGGCCCAATAGGCTTCGACGGCCTGCTTCAGCTCGCGGCCTGCGCCGATGCGGGGAAATCCCAGGGAATGTGTGACTGCCATATCTGCCTCCTCGTGCTCATCGAATTGAGAGCTGGCATGATCGGGACAGGGTGATTATTATTCAAACTCAATATTTTCATCGTAGTTATCGATTTCATTCATGAAGCCATCTCTATTGGAACTCCGCCACCTGCAAACCCTGTTGGCCCTGGTGGAAACCGGCACGCTGTCGAAGGCGGCGACGCGGGTCTTCCTCACCCAGTCGGCCATCTCGCACCAGATCAAGCAGTTGGAAGACCATTACTGCGTGGTGCTGTTCGAGCGCAAGACCCAGCCCTTGCGCCTGTCGCCCGCGGGCCAGCGCCTGCACAGCCTGGCCGAGACGGTGATGAAGGCGGTGCGGGAAGCCGAACGCGACGTCGCCCGCATCGCCCAGGGCAACAGCGGCCAGCTCCGGATCGCAGTGGAGTGCCACACCTGCTTCGACTGGCTGATGCCGGCGATGGACCAGTTCCGCGAACACTGGCCGGAGGTCGAGCTGGACCTGGTCTCCGGCTTCCACGCCGATCCCTTAGGGTTGCTGCGTGAGGACCGCGCCGAGCTGGTGGTGGTGTCCGAACCCCAGGCGCGCGAGGGCATCGCCTTCCATCCGCTGTTCCGGTTCGAGATCGTGGGGCTGGTGTCGCGCCAGCACCCGCTCGCGCCCAAAGCCTTCCTGGCGCCGGAGGATTTCGCCGAGGAAACCCTGCTCAGCTATCCGGTGCCGGAGGACATGCTGGACATCGTCCGCAAGGTGCTCAAGCCCCGCGGCATCGAGCCCAAGCGGCGCACCGCCGAACTCACCGTCGCCATCCTGCAGCTCGTCGCCAGCCGCCGCGGCATCGCCGCCCTGCCCAACTGGACCGTGCAAGGCTACCTCGAACGGGAATACGTGCTGGCCAAGCCGATCGGCGAAACCGGCCTGTGGAGCGCGCTGTATGCCGCCACCACGGAAGACATGGCGCAGTCGGCCTACATGGGGGATTTCCTGGACATCGTGCGCTCCAGCAGTTTCCGCAATCTGCGGGGGCTCATGCCCCTCACCGAAGAGTCGCTGTGAAATATCCGTGGGAGCGGGCTTTAGCCCGCGACTATGCCTGAGGCCGATCGCGGGCTAAAGCCCGCTCCCACAGTTGTATCCGCTGGACCGGCAAGTGGGAGGCCAAAACGCATTCGCGGTTGCGCGATGGCCACCAAAATGGTTTTATTCGTCGCCATGTCGATGCCTTCGCCCGCGCAAATCCGCCGCTCGCTCGCCTGCCGCCTCTGCGCGGTGCTGAGCCTGTGCGTCTGGCTTTTGTCCTCGGCCGGCACGGTCTGCCTGATGGGAGGCATGCCGCAGGCCGAGCAGGCCGCGGAACATTGCGCCGGAATGCCGGAGCACGATGAATCCTCCCCGACACCACCGGACGGCTGCGCCAAACAGGCCTCCTGTTTCGGCCTGCAGGCCGTGGACGAAGACGACATCGCCATCGACAAGGCGGGCACCGGTCTTGGGGTGAAACTCCTCACGCTTTGCCTGCTGGTTGTCGCCGGCCTGTGGACCGCGATCCTGCGGCTGCCGGATCACCACTACCTGCGGCGGTCTCCCCCGCTTCCCAAGGTTCCCGTCGCTCTACGCTTCTGCGTCCTGCTGAATTAGCGCTCCTTTTCCATCGCTGACCGCAACGCGATTGGCCTGCCGCGTCCGCGCCGGACCGGGAGGGAATCGCCGCTCGATTGCGTCCGAAAAAGGAGCATTCCATGTTTTCGCTACACCCATCGTACAGACGATCGGACTTCGCTCTTCTGCTGATCGTCTGCCTGGCCGTGCCCGCCCAGGCCGGTCCGCTTTCCCTGGAACAGGCGCTGAACCAGGCGCTGGCCGGCAATCCGGGGCTGGCCGAAATCAAGGCCCGCGCCGACGCCCTGGCCAGCGTTCCGCCCCAGGCCGGCAGCCTGCCCGATCCTTTCCTGAGCTTCGGCGCGCTGAACGTCCCGACCAACGATTTCAGCCTGAACCAGGACCAGATGACCATGATGGAGGTCGCCGTCAGCCAGCAGCTTCCCTTTCCGGGCAAGCTCGGCCTGGCCGAACGGGCGGCGCAGCAGGAAGCCATCGGCGCGGCCAAGGATGCCGATGAAGCGCGGCTCCGGCTGGCCCGGGACATCCGCCTGAGCTGGTGGGCGCTTTTCTATTACGACCGCACCCTCGGCATCCTCGCCGAAAGCCGGGACTGGATGGCCAAGCTGGCGGACATCGCCGACCAGCGCTACCGGCTCGGCCAGGCGGAACAGTCGGACAGCCTGCTGGCCCGGCTGGAACTCACCAAGCTGCGCGACAAGACCCTGGAGCTGATCAACATGCGCCACGGTGAGGCGGCCCGTCTCAACGTGCTGCTCGACCGCTCCAGCGACAGCGCGCTGGAACTGCCCAGCGAAGCCGCATTCAGTTTTCCCGAACTGTCGGCCGAGCCGGCGCTGCTCGACCAGGCCCAGGCCCAGCGGCCGCTGCTGGCCCAGAAACAGGCGGCCATCGAAGCCGCCCAGAACCGCCTCGATCTGGCGAAAAAGGAGTACCTGCCCGACCTCAACCTCGGCTTCGGCTACGCCTTCCGCCAGAACGCGCCGAACGGCGAATTCCGCAGCGACTTTGCCAACTTCCGGCTGAGCATGAACCTGCCGCTGTACGCCGCCACCAAGCAGTCCAAGCAGGTCGACCAGAGGCAGAGCGAACTGATGCGGGAACGCTACGCGCTGCATGATGCCGAACGCAGCGTCCAGGCCGACGTGACCACCGCGCTGGCCGCCTACCACCATGCCCACGAGCGCCTGAGCCTGTTCGAGAAGGAGCTCCTCCCCCAGGCGCGCGGCACGTTGGATTCCCTGACCGCCAGCTACCGGGTGGGCAAGATCGCCTTCGCCGACGTGCTGCGCGCCCAGCTCTCAGTGTTCGATTACCAGGTGCAGTACTGGAACGCCCTCACCACCTCCCAGCAGGCGCTCGCCCGCCTGGCCGCCGCCCTCGGCAAGGAAACGCTATGAAACCGTCTGTACGTCTGATCTTGCTCCTCCTGGCGTTGGCCGGCACCGGCGTCGGCGGCTACTGGCTGGGACGTAAAACCGCGCCACCGCCTTCACTCGCCCCGGAAACCGTGACCGAGAGGCATCCCTTGTTCTACCGCAACCCGATGAACCCGCAGGTCACTTCGCCGGTACCGACGAAGGACGACATGGGCATGGACTACGTGCCGGTCTACGCCGAAGACCTGGCGCCGACAGGCGGCCCCAGCGAAGCGGTGGTCAGCCTCGGCCCGGAGAAGGTCCAGAAGCTGGGGGTACGGTCCGAGCCGGCTCAGCGCCGGGTCCTGACCCACGTCATCCGGGCGCTGGGCGTGGTAGAGATCGACGAGCGGCGGGTCCACGCGATTGCGCCGCGCTTCGAGGGCTGGATCGAACGCCTGGGCGTCAACACCACCGGCCAGCCGGTGCGGCAGGGCGAAGTGCTGCTGGAAGCCTACAGCCCGGAACTCGTCTCGGCCCAGGAGGAATATCGCATCGCCGGCTCCGGCGAGGCCAGCCGGGCCTTGCGCGAAGGCGCGATCCAGCGGCTGCGCAACTGGAGCGTTCCGGAACCCTGGCTGCGCCGGTTCGAGGCCAGCGGCGAAATCCAGCACCGGGTCCCGTTCGCTTCGCCGGTGAACGGCATCGTGCTGGAGAAGAATGCGCTGCAGGGCATGCGCTTCCTGCCCGGCGACACCTTGTTCCGCATCGCCGATCTGTCGACGGTCTGGGTCATCGCCTCGATCTTCGAGCAGGACCTCGGCCACGTCCGGGTTGGGCAGACCGCCCGCATCGGCTTCAACGCCTATCCGGACCGAAGCTTCGATGGCCGGGTGAGCTATGTCTATCCCACGGTAACCGACGCCGTGCGCACGGCGCGCGTGCGCTTCGAACTGGCCAATCCGAAGCAGGTGCTCAAGCCGGCGATGTACGGCGACGTCGAACTGCAAGCCGCTGCGGATACCGCGCCGGTGTTGGCGGTGCCCGACTCCGCCGTGCTCGACAGCGGCACCCGGCAACTGGTGCTGGTCCGCCTGGGCGAAGGCAGCTTCGAACCCCGGCCGGTGGAAACCGGCCAGCGGGTGGAGGGGTACACCGAAATCCGCCGGGGACTGAGCGAAGGCGAAGAGGTGGTGACCCGCGCCAATTTCCTGATCGATTCGGAGAGCAACCTGCGTGCGGCGATCGGCAGTTTTTCGACCGGCCAGCCCTCGCCCGCTCCGACCGCCGCTCCCGACCATTCGATGCACGGAGGCCATTGAGATGCTCGCGCACGTCATCGACTGGTCCCTGCGCAATGTATTTCTGGTGCTGCTGGCGACGGTCGCCGTGGTCGCCGCCGGCATCTATGCCGTCGTTCGCACCCCGCTGGATGCCCTCCCCGACCTGTCCGACGCCCAGGTCATCGTCTACACCGAGTTCCCGGGCCAGGCGCCACAGGTCGTGGAGGACCAAGTCACCTATCCTTTGACCACATCGATGCTGAACGTGCCCCGCTCCAAGGTCGTGCGGGGCTTCTCGTTCTTCGGGGCCTCCTACGTCTACGTCATCTTCGACGACGGCACCGACATCTACTGGGCACGCTCGCGGGTGCTGGAATACCTCAACGCCGCTGCCGCGAAATTGCCCAAGAACGTCACCCCGCGCATCGGCCCGGACGCGACCGGGGTCGGCTGGGTTTACCAGTACGCGCTCACCGGCGCCGGCCACACCCTGGCCGAGCTGCGCACGCTGCAGGACTGGTTTCTGCGCTATCAGCTCAGCAAGGCGCAGGGCGTGGCCGAGGTCGCCAGCATCGGCGGCTTCGTCCAGCAGTACCAGGTCACCGTCGATCCGCACAAGCTGCAGGCCTACGGCGTGCCCTTGAGGAAGATCATCGAGGTGATCCGCGCCAGCAACACCGACGTCGGCGGGCGCGTGGTCGAGCTGGCGGAAACCGAATACATGGTGCGCGGGCGCGGTTACCTGCACGGCATTCCCGACCTGGAGCAACTGGTGGTGAAGGCCGCAGGCGGCATCCCGGTGCTGATCCGCGACGTGGCACGGGTGGAGCTGGTGCCGGACGAACGCCGCGGCATCGCCGAACTGAACGGCGAAGGCGAGGTGGTGTCCGGCATCGCCCTGGCCCGCTACGGCCAGAACGCGCTGGACGTGATCGGCAGCGTCAAGGCCAGGCTGCTGGAAATCGCCCCCGGCCTGCCCGAAGGCGTCGACATCGTGCCGGTGTACGACCGCTCGGAACTGATCCTGCGCGCCATCGCCACCTTGCGCGAAACCCTGCTGGAGGAAAGTGCGGTGGTCGCCGCGGTCTGCGCGCTGTTCCTTTTCCATCTGCGCAGCGCCCTGGTCGCCATCCTGATGCTGCCGGTCGGCATCCTGATCGCCTTCATCGTGATGCGCGCCATGGACCTGAATTCGAACCTGATGAGCCTGGGCGGCATCGCCATCGCGATCGGAGCCATGGTCGACGCCGCCATCGTCATGATCGAGAACGCCCACAAGCATCTGGAGCGCGATCCCGGCCGGCCCCGGATCGAGCTGATCCGCGCCGCCTGCCGGGAAGTGGGGCCGGCCCTGTTCTTCAGCCTGCTGATCATCACCGTGTCGTTCCTCCCCGTATTCGCGCTGGAAGCCCAGGAAGGCCGGCTGTTCCACCCCCTGGCCTACACCAAGACCTTCGCCATGGCCGGCGCCGCTCTGCTGTCGGTCACGGTGGTGCCGGTCATGATGCTGCTGTTCGTGCGCGGCCACATTCTGCCGGAGCGGCGCAACCCGGTGAACCGGCTGTTCATCGGGATGTACCGCCCCGTGATCCGGGGCGTGCTGCGCCACAAGGCCCTGACCCTCGCCGGCGCCCTCGCCGTCCTGGCGGCGACGCTCTATCCCGCCTCGCGCCTCGGCAGCGAATTCATGCCCACGCTGAACGAAGGCACCCTGCTGTTCATGCCGACCACCCTCCCCGGCATCTCCATCACCAAGGCGTCGGAACTGCTGCAGACCCAGGACCGCATCCTGAAGCGCTTCCCAGAGGTCGCCTCGGTGTTCGGCAAGGCCGGCCGCGCCCAGACCGCCACCGACCCGGCGCCGCTGGAAATGGCCGAGACCCTGGTCAACCTGAAACCGGAAAAGGACTGGCGGCCGGGCATGACGATCGACAAGCTGGTCGCCGAGATGGACCAGGCGCTGCAGATTCCCGGCGTCACCAACGCCTGGACCATGCCGATCAAGAACCGGATCGACATGCTCTCCACCGGTATCCGCACCCCCATCGGCGTCAAGGTGTTCGGCCGGGACCTGGAAACCCTGGACCGCATCGCCCGCCAGATCGAACAGGCCATCAAGTCCGTGCCGGGCACGACCAGCGTGTACGCCGAGCGCGTCACCGGCGGCCATTACCTCAACATCGAACCGGATTACACCCAGCTGGCGCGCTACGGCCTGACCGTCGGCGACCTGCAGGAGGTGATCGCCACCGCGCTGGGCGGCGAAACCGTCACCACCACGGTGGAAGGACGCGAGCGCTTCGGCGTGATCGTGCGCTATCCGCGCGAATTGCGGGACGACCCCGTGGGGCTGGGCAGCCACATCCTGATTCCCACTGACTCGAAGAGCAGCGGAGCTGACTCCGGCGCCAACGTCCCGCTCGGCCAGCTCGCCCACATCTCGCTCACGCTGGGCGCCCCCGGCATCCGCACCGAGAACGCTCTGCTATCGGCCTACGTGTTCGTCGACCTGCGCGGACGCGACATCGGCGGATACGTCGAGGAGGCGCGGCGGGCGGTGCAGGCGGCGGTGAAACTCCCGCCCGGCTATTTCATCACCTGGAGCGGGCAGTTCGAATACCTGCAGCGGGCCGAACAGCGCCTGCTGCTGGTGGTGCCGCTCACCCTCGCCGTGATCTTCGTCCTGCTGTACCTCAACTTCGGACGGCTGACCGAAACCCTGATCGTGATGGCCTCGGTGCCGTTCGCCCTGGTCGGCGGCGTGTGGCTGCTGTGGCTGCTGGACTACAACCTGAGCATCGCCGTGGGCATCGGCTTCATCGCCCTGGCCGGCGTCGCCGCGGAAACAGGCGTGGTCATGCTGATCTATCTCGACCACGCCTGGAAGGAACTGCGCGAGGAAGCCCGCCGGGCAGGCCGCACGGCCGGGACGGAGGATCTCTATCGCGCCGTCATGGCCGGCGCGGTGGAGCGGGTGCGGCCGAAGATGATGACCGTGACGGCGATCATGGCCGGCCTCCTGCCCATCCTCTGGAGCACCGGCACCGGCTCCGAAGTCATGCGCCGCATCGCTGCGCCCATGGTCGGCGGGATGGTCTCCTCCACCGTCCTGACCCTGGTGGTCATCCCGGCGGTCTACGCCTGGTGCAAGCTGCGTTCGCTGGACGCCGAAGATTGGAAATGCGGTCGGTAATACTGCCGGATGTAGGACATATCGAGCAACAGCGTTTTCACGGCAACGAACACGAATCAAGTGGTTCTGGTGATAGCAGACGGCCAACTGTTCATCCCAGGCCGTACTGAACGTCAGCAATATCTCCGACGCGCTTGATGTCTACGTGGCCTTGCGGGTTACCGGAAAAGATTTCTTGAGTGCGCGATAGCAGTAGCGACTCCACGAAGTGACCAACTGCCGACAGCTTTCGACACACGCATGATGGGCGCTAGCCAGATCGACGATTCGCACCTGCTCCTCCAGCGGCGGCAGCGCAACCTCCTGAATCGCGAGCGTCTTCCAGTTGATCGTCGGCGAAAGAGAGCCGACAGAAATCTCCACCGCCCGATCCATGAACAGATCGCTCTGCATGAAGAAGGGCAGGAACTCCGGCAGCACGGCTTCGGGCTTGGCGCGACGCACCATCGCGTGGGCCGAGCAGATGCCGTCGAACTCGGCTACGCCCAGCTTGCGCTGGTAAGCCCGGCGCCGGCCGAAAATGATATCGCCCTTCTTGAACACCAGCTTGGTGGCTTCCACATCGTCCGGGCCGCCCCAACGACGAATGCGCAACGAATCGGGATCGAGATGTTCCAGGCCGACGTAATGCTCCATGCCGGATTCGGATGGATTGTCGATACGGACATTGACGTTGGTTGCGATCTGCTCGAAGCGCCAGTCCTTCCAGCCGGGCTTGAGCGACGCCATTTCAGCCATTCTCAGCCGTCCTTAACTGGAAGCTCTGTTTCAGTCGGTTCAATACCGTGGCAAACGGCAGGATCCCATCATGCTGCAAGCGACCCACGACAATGCCAGGGTGAATGTCGATTTCTTTGGCGAATGCGAGAATCGCCGCCTCGGAAGTCAGAGTCGGTAGCCTCTCGGCATACTCTTCCGGGATCAGAAGACTCCCTGCCCACTGACTCGCCTCATGCTCTCGCGGGTCTTCGGTATGCGCGGCATTGGGGTCATCGAGGAAGATGGATTTTTTCTCTTCCTTGCTGTTCGCGTGCAGAAGAATATGCGCCGCCTCATGGAAGAAGGTGAACCAGAATTTGTCGTTGGTCTTGCCGTACAGGGAAAGCTGGATCAACGGGCGGGAAGCACCCAACCAGCGCGCCACGCCACTGACATGGGCGCGAGGGATCGCCGGCACCAAAACCAGAAGCACACCGACGTCATGCAGCAGCTTGCGCATTTGCGGCTCGAACTCTTGCGGGGGCAAGCAGGTGAGGCCGCGAATAC
Source organism: Methylococcus sp. ANG (assembly GCF_040730495.1). Taxonomy (NCBI): domain Bacteria; kingdom Pseudomonadati; phylum Pseudomonadota; class Gammaproteobacteria; order Methylococcales; family Methylococcaceae; genus Methylococcus; species Methylococcus sp. ANG. Next base: position 1,697,254 of record NZ_CP160399.1, read on the forward strand.
TTTGCAGCGCCTGCTGGAATCGGGCCCTGTTGTATTTGGGGTATTTCGGCCCATCCAGCTGCTCGGCCTGCTGTTCGCCCAGACGCAACCAGGCGGATATAGCGCCCACGTCGCACTGTTCCTCGCGGCTGCGGCGGAAGGCCATTTCCATGCCGCCGTAGTGGGCACGCCAGTCGTCGGGTGAGGCTACGCCAAAGAAGCGCAGGCAGGCTTGAACCAGCCCGGGCTTGTTCCTGGCCACCAGTCGCTGTTTCTCGATGGCGCCGTTGGCCATCAGATCCTTCAGCGGCAGCTCCTCCAGCCAGGGCACCCAGTCGGCGTGGCGCTGCTCAGCCTCCAGCCGAGCCAGGTGCTTCTGGTAGTTGGCCTCCAGTGCCAGCCAGAAGTCCAGGGTGCTGCCCAGCACCCGCTCCAGGCGTTGCGCGGCATCCAGGGTGACCGGCACCTTGCCGTTGATCAGCTGGCTGATGTGTTTTTCGCTGTAGCCCAGGCGCTGGGCGAGTTCGGCTTGCGTCCAACCACGCTCTTCAGCGACATCCAGAATGGTTTCACCAGGGGGCAAGACCCGGTCTGGCGCGAAAGGAGCACTCAGTTCAGTCATGGTAGTCCCCAATGTATTCAATACTCACGATGGTGACCTGGGTCCAGTCGACACCGCCGTCTGGCCGGATTGGGCAGGGATCGTTTGCCGGGGCAAATACCAGCCGCCAGCCCCCGGCAAGTTCAAGCGCGAACTGGCCATCACGGTCACCTTTGAGCGGGTGAGGATTGCCGGCGACCAGCTCAGTTACCCGCGCGGCGGCTTCCATCTGCTGAAGGCGCAACAGCAGCTTACGCGCACAGGCCGCCCCGAGCTTCTTCTCGGCGACGGCCTGTTTCTCACACAGCTCGCGGATTTTCTTGTTCCGAAACTGGATATCCAAATCGACCCCTATCCTATCACTATTTACCAAATTGGTAAATTATAACTGCCCTCTCCCAAGCCATCGAGAGTTTCCACCAGGGCATCCATCTGCTGCCAGAAGACGCGTCCGTCGCTTTGGCATGGCTCCCAGGCCGCGCGCAGGCTGACGGCTTCATGGGTTCCGTTGCCGTTCGTCGCCCGCTTCACGTACAGCGGAATGGACAGATTGGCCCCATTGCGATCTGCTCGAAGCGCCAGTCCTTCCAGCCCGGCTTCAAACCTCCCAAACCCGCACCTCCGGCGCGATACCGGCTTCCCGCGCGGCTTTGCAAAAGTCCCGGTCAAAGGTGTGCAGGACCGCGTTACCGCAGACTGCCAGATGCAAGGCGTCGGCGAAATCGGCGCCCTTGGCATACCAATCCAGCGCATGGCTGATGGCTTCGGCATCCTCGACGACCGTACCATCGATTTCCAGAAGCGCCGTGAAAAACGCCGTGAGTTGGCGACGGGTTTTCTTGTAGCGAGAGCGCAAAACCCATTCGGTTTCCAGCAGCACCGTGCGCGAGATGAAAATGGTGTCGCTGGCGATCAGTTGCCGAATGACGGCGACCTGATCGGGATTGTCGACGACCAGCGCCCGCACCAACAGATTGGTGTCAAAGGCGATCATTTTTTGTATTCCTGGCATTCCTCGTCGGTGAGTTCTACGGGCTTGCATAACTCTTCGGTGGATAGCGGCGGGCCGTCGTGCTTGAGCATACCGATCAGATCCGCCAGATTGCGGCCGGTTTTTTTCGGCACGGCCTTGAGCGTAACGCCAGAAGCGCTGGAAATCAGTGTCAGCTCAGTGCCCGCTTCCCAATGCAGCTCGTCGCGAATTTCCTTTGGGATGACGACTTGCCCCTTGCTGGATAGGGTGGTGGTGGCAATCGACATAGGAAGCTCGAATAGTAAGACAAAAAGTAAGTCCAATTATCCGCCGGTCGTCAAAGACCCGCAAGCGCGCCGACTTCGGCGTCAATAGCCGGTTTCGCGCTCCTCAAGAATGATGGCACTGACGGAAACATCACCGAGGTGCAGCGGCGCCTGCGGAGTCAGTCCGTCGAGCGTTTCCACCAGTGCATCCATCTGCTGCCAGAATGCGCGGCTGTCGGTCTGCCACTTTTCCCATGCCGATCGCAGGCTGACGGCTTCTCTCTCATCCCAGGCCCTCCCTGCGGAAGAAGAGAGTCGTCTGACATAGAGCGGAATCGACAGATTGGAGCCATTGCCGGCGATCTGGTCGAGCGTCGCCACGGACGAGAACCCTTCCTCGGCGACATAGGCTCGGAAAGCCTGAAGGATGCGTTGCTGGTGTTCAGGCTTGAGGAAGCTCTGCGCGCGCTCGCGGGTGACTTCATTCACCGCGTCGATGAACAGCACCTTGCCCTTGCGTGCGGCAGGCTTGCGCCGTCTGCAGACGACGATGCAGGACTCCATCGGCGAGTTGTAGAACAGGTTCGGTCCGAGGCCGATCACGGCCTCGACCCAATCCTGCTCGACCATCTTGGCGCGCAGACGTTACGATTGCCCAGCGGTAGGCGGGAAAAATGTTCGATCAGGTCTTTCAACAACGCGTCGGATAGCCGCGCCCGGCAAGCGCGCGGATTCCGTCAGTTCCCGTTTCGCGTCTTAGAGCTTGCCGGACCTCGGGGCAGAACATTGTTCGATGTTGTCACCCGCAACACTTGGACGGGCTTGCACTCACCTCCGGAGCGCAGCAAGCCGACTGGGAGCCCGTTTCGGCCTTGGGCGCCTCGCCGAATACCGGAATCTCGCCCAGCGAATGGAAGGATTCCCAGGGAATGCCCTGCGGATCGAGCACCCAGTATTTGTCCGATACCGCGTAGCAGCAACCGGTGCCCTTCTGTTCGGCGATCGGCGTATCGGCGCGGTCGAGACGCTGTTTCAGCTCGGCCAGCTCGGCGTCGTCTTCGGCCTGGATGCCGAGATGGTCCAGCCCGGTCTTGCCGCTGCGGCTGGAGATGGCGAAGTTGACCTTCGGGTCGTCCAGCATCCACTTGGCGTAATCGGGCTTCCGCACCGTCGGCTCGGAGCCGAACACGGCGCTGTAGAAACCGATATTCGATTCGATATCGGCAACCGAAATGTGGACATGCAAACGTTTCATACGGCTCTCCTGATCGTTCATCCAAGACTGTCACAACTGCCGGAAAGCGCTCGCGTGCGAGCACCCCGGCTCCGTACACCGGCGTCCTAAGTTCGGCAATGCGCCCGTGATTTCGATGTTTCAATAATAATCGAACTATACGAACAGGGCAAACCTCCGCCGTCTCCCTGAAGATGCCTCAGCCCCGGCGACTGCGAACCCGGGATCACGGATTCGAAAACCGGTGCTCGGCCACGGTTGACACTTAAATGAGAATTGTTATCATTAACGTCAAGGGCGCCGCTCAGGCGCGGAGCCCGAAGAGAACATGCGTCCCAACCCAGCTTGAGGAGCCTCCCCATGAATCCCCATCCTTCGACACTTGCGGAGCCGCAAATTTCCACCGACGTCCTGGTAGGCATACTGCGCTCGCTGTTGATGCAATACGCCAGGACCCCTTCCCCCTCGATCGCCGGCAACATCGCCAACTGCCTCGACCGGCTGCTCTCCCACCCGCAATTCGATGAACCGCCGCAGGAGCGCTGTACCTATCTGTACATGCGGACCTACTGGCGCCTCGTCGAGTCGCTGGGATAGACGGGCGTGACACCATCACGAGCCTTCGAGGAACCACCGCCATGAAGAACACCCCTTGTCGCGTCAGAAAGCTGGCGGGCGACGGCCTCTGCCGCGTCGATTATTGCCCGGACTGCGCCTGCTTCCACCTGAAAGTGGGCTATGCGAGCCTGCACATCCACCCCGAAGCGTTCCTGCGGCTTTGCAGCACGCTGAACGCGGCGCTGGCCCGGTTTCAGCGGCAGGAAAAGCTTGCCGCGGGTCCGGCGGCGCTGAGGCATTGACGACGGCCCCGCGGCCGCATCGCAGGGAAGTGACCCGGGGTTTCGAAACCCGTCTGTCTTGACGTAACACGTAGTTCCGGGTACGGTTCTCCACTTTTCACTTGCGCGCTCCCCACCGGAGCGGTTTGCAACGGGCGCTCGCAAGCGCCTGATCAGTAAAGAGGGGCCGAAGCGTGGAACTCAGCGGTGCGGAAATCGTCGTCCAGTGCCTGAAAGACGAAGGTGTGGAATTCATCTTCGGCTATCCGGGCGGTGCAGTGCTGCATATTTACGACGCGCTGTTCAAGCAGGACGATGTCAAGCACATCCTGGTACGCCACGAACAGGGCGCGACCCATGCCGCCGACGGCTATGCGCGCTCCACCGGAAAACCCGGCGTGGTCCTGGTGACCTCGGGCCCCGGCGCGACCAATGCCGTCACCGGCATCGCCACCGCCCACATGGACTCGATCCCTCTGGTCGTCATCACCGGCCAGGTGCCCCTGCCCGTCATCGGCAGCGACGCCTTCCAGGAGGCCGACATCGTCGGCATCACGCGTCCCTGCGTGAAGCACAACTTCCTGGTCAAGGACATCCACAAGCTGGCCGAGACCTTCAAGAAAGCTTTTTACATCGCGACCACGGGCCGCCCGGGCCCCGTCGTGATCGACATCCCCAAGGACGTCACCGATCCAAACGTCAAGATTCCCTACGACTATCCGCGCAGCGTCTCGCTGAGGTCCTACAACCCCTCGGTGAAAGGCCATCCGGTCCAGATCAGAAAGGCGGTGGAGCTGCTGCTGTCGGCCCGGCGTCCGATGATCTACAGCGGCGGCGGCGTCATCCTCGGCAACGCCGCGGACGAACTGACCGCACTGACGCGGCTGTTGAATTTCCCCATCACCAACACCCTGATGGGCCTGGGCGGCTACCCGGCCACCGACCGCCAGTTCGTCGGCATGCTCGGCATGCACGGCACCTACGAAGCCAACATGGCGATGCACGACTGCGACGTGCTGCTCGCCGTGGGCGCCCGCTTCGACGACCGCGTCACCGGCAAGATCGCCGAATTCTGCCCGGATGCCGAGATCGTCCACATCGACGTCGACCCGGCCTCGATATCCAAGACCGTCAAGGTGGACGTTCCCATCGTCGGCGAAGTCGCGCCGGTGCTGGCCGACATGATCGAATTGATCAAGGCCAGCGGCCGCGCGCCGGACGCCGAGGCGCTGAAGGCCTGGTGGGCGAGGATCGACCAGTGGCGCAGCCTCGACTGCCTGCGCTACGACCGCACCAGCGACAGGATCAAGCCGCAATATGTGGTCGAACAGCTTTGGGATCTGACGCGCGGAGACGCCTTCGTGGCCTCCGACGTCGGCCAGCACCAGATGTGGGCGGCGCAGTACTACAAGTTCGACAAGCCGCGCCGCTGGGTCAATTCCGGCGGCCTCGGCACGATGGGCTTCGGCCTGCCGGCCGCCATCGGCATCAAGCTGGCGCATCCGGAGGAGGAAGTCGTCTGCGTCACCGGCGAAGCCAGCATCCAGATGTGCATCCAGGAACTGGCCACCGCCCTGCAGTACCGTACCCCGGTCAAGATCGTCAACCTGAACAACGGCTACATGGGCATGGTGCGGCAATGGCAGGAGTTCATCTACGAAAGCCGCTACTCGCATTCCTACCTGGAGACCCTGCCGGACTTCGTCAAACTGGCCGAAGCCTACGGCCACGTCGGCATGCGCATCGATAAGCCGGCCGACGTGCGCCCGGCCCTGGAAGAAGCCCTGAAACTCAAGGACCGCACCGTGTTCATGGATTTCCTGACCGATCCCACCGAAAACGTCTACCCCATGATCGAATCCGGCAAAGCCCAGCACGAGATGCGCCTGGCGCCCGGCACCGCGGTCGACAGGGAGCTCGCCTGATCATGCGACACATCATTTCCGTATTGCTCGAAAACGAATCGGGCGCGCTGTCGCGGGTTGCCGGCCTGTTCTCCGCCCGCGGCTACAACATCGAGTCGCTCACCGTGGCGCCGACCCAGGACCCGACGCTGTCGCGCATGACCATCGTGACCTCCGGCAGCGACGACATCATCGAACAGATCACCAAGCAGCTGAACAAGCTGATCGACGTGGTCAAGCTGATCGACCTGTCGGAATCGGCCCATATCGAGCGCGAGCTGATGCTGGTCAAGGTACGCGCGACCAACGGCGGCCGCGAAGAGGTCAAGCGCCTGGCCGACATCTTCCGCGGCAACATCATCGACGTCGCGCCGGCCAGCTACGTGATCGAAGTCACCGGCGAAAAATCCAAGCTGGATGCCTTCCTGCAAGCCCTGCGGGACGAAGACATCATCGAGGTGGTGCGTTCCGGCACCACCGGCATCCTGCGCGGAGAACGCGGACTCCACGTCTGATCCCGCCCCAGGGTTTTCCCCCTAGCAACCTGCCCTTAAAGAAAGCGCAACGAGAGGAAGTTCCATGCAGATTTACTACGACAAAGACGCCGACCTTTCCATCATCCAGGGGAAGAAGGTCGCCATCATCGGCTACGGCTCGCAGGGCCACGCCCACGCCAACAACCTCAAGGATTCCGGGGTGCAGGTCGTGGTGGGTCTGCGTCCGGGTTCGGCTTCCGCCAAGAAGGCCGAGAACGCCGGTCTCGCGGTCGCGTCGGTCGAGGATGCGGTCAAACAGGCGGACGTCATCATGATCCTGGCGCCGGACGAGCACCAGGCCCGCCTCTACAACGAACAGATCGCACCGAACATCAAGCAGGGCGCCGCCCTCGCCTTCGCCCACGGCTTCAACATCCACTTCGAGCAGATCACCCCGCGCGCCGACCTCGACGTGATCATGATCGCGCCCAAGGGCCCCGGCCATCTGGTGCGTTCGACCTACACCCAGGGCGGCGGCGTGCCCTCGCTGATCGCGGTGTACCAGGACGCCAGCGGCCGCGCCAAGGAACTGGCGCTGTCCTATGCCTCGGCCAACGGCGGCGGCCGGGCCGGCATCATCGAGACCAGCTTCCGTGAGGAGACCGAAACCGATCTGTTCGGCGAACAGGCGGTCCTGTGCGGAGGTGCCACCGCGCTGGTGCAGGCCGGTTTCGAGACACTGGTCGAAGCCGGTTACGCGCCGGAGATGGCCTATTTCGAGTGTCTGCACGAACTCAAGCTGATCGTCGACCTCATGTACGAAGGCGGCATCGCCAACATGCGCTATTCGATCTCCAACACCGCCGAATACGGCGACCTGACCCGCGGTCCGCGCGTCGTCACCGAGCAGACCAAGCAGGAAATGAAGAAGATCCTGCGCGAGATCCAGACCGGCGAGTTCGCGCGCGAATTCATCCTGGAAAACCAGGCCGGCGCCGCCACCCTGAAGGCGAAGCGCCGCCTCGGCCGCGAGCACCTCATCGAAAGCACCGGCGCCAAGCTGCGCGACATGATGCCGTGGATCAAGGCCAACCGCATTGTGGACACGAGCAAGAACTGATACTTTGTGCCGGCGCGGATTTCCGTGCCGGCACGACAATTTTCCACCATGGAAGACAATTCCTCACCCAATCCCAAACGTCGGCGCGGCATCTATTTGCTGCCCAACCTCTTCACCACGGCCGCGCTCTTCGCCGGCTTCTACGCCATCACTGCGGCGCTCAACCAGCGCTTCGAGCTGGCCGCGATTTCGATCTTCGTCGCCATGATCCTGGACGGCATGGACGGCCGGGTCGCCCGGATGACCAACACCCAGAGCGCGTTCGGGGCGGAATACGACAGCATGGCCGACATGATCTCATTCGGGGCCGCGCCCGCCCTGGTGGTCTACATCTGGTCGCTGTCCACCCTGGGCAAGCTCGGCTGGGTCGCCGCGTTCGTCCATACCGCCGGCGGCGCGCTGCGCCTGGCCCGCTTCAACACCCAGATCGCCACCGCCGACAAGCGCTATTTCCAGGGCCTCCCCAGCCCCTCCGCCGCCGCCATCCTGGCCGGCTTCGTCTGGTTCTCGGTGGACCAGGGCTTGAGCGGCGAGACCATGCGCTACATCGCCTTAGGGCTATCCATCGCCACGGGGCTGGCGATGGTCAGCAACTTCCGCTACTACAGTTTCAAGGACGTCGACCTGCGCGGGCGCGTGCCGTTCGTCAACGCCATCTTCGTGATGCTGATCTTCGCGGTGCTGTTTTCCAACCCGCCGCTGGTGCTGTTCCTGTTCTTCGGCGCCTATGCCCTGTCGGGCCCCGCCTTGACGCTGGCCCTGCTGAAACGGCGGCGCGGCGAGCGGCGCGCCTGAAGGCGTCCATTGGCAAGCCGGCCGGGGCTGTGTATATTCCAAGCCAATGAAACGCATCATGTCGAACCTGCCCTCCTTCCGCTTCGATGCCGCACCGGCTGCCGGTGCCAAGGCACCCGTCCTGTCGTCTTTCGGTCTTCTCCGCCTGCTCCTGCCCTGAGGGGCAGAACACGCGAACCTTTTCGATATACCCCCAAATATTTCCGGACGCACAAAACCGGCCGTCCGCATCGAACCGGCGGCCCTGAGCGGAGTTTCGCCATGCACGACAAACTGATCATTTTCGACACCACCTTGCGCGACGGGGAGCAGAGCCCCGGCGCGTCCATGACCCGCGATGAGAAGGTCCGCATCGCCCGGGCGCTGGAGCGCCTGAAGGTCGACGTCATCGAGGCGGGCTTTCCCGCCGCCAGCCCCGGCGATTTCGAGGCCGTCCAGGCCGTCGCCCGGACCATCAAGGACAGCCGCGTGTGCGGCCTGGCCCGCGCCCTCGACCGCGACATCGACCGCGCCGGCGAAGCCCTGAAGGACGCCCAGCGCGCCCGCATCCACACCTTCATCGCTACCTCCCCCATCCACATGCGGCACAAGCTGCAGATGTCGCCCGACCAGGTGGTGGAATACGCAGTGAAGGCCGTCAAGCGCGCCCGCCAGTACACCGACGACGTGGAATTCTCGCCCGAGGACGCGGGACGCTCCGAGGAGGATTTCCTCTGCCGTATCCTGGAAGCCGTGATCGAAGCCGGCGCGACCACGCTGAACATCCCCGACACCGTGGGCTATGCTTTCCCCGAGCAGTTCGGCCGCATGATCGGCCACTTGATCGAGCGGATTCCGAACGCCGACAAGGCCGTGTTCTCGGTCCATTGCCACAACGATCTGGGGCTCGCGGTCGCCAATTCGCTGGCCGCCGTGCTGCACGGCGCGCGCCAGGTGGAATGCACCATCAACGGCCTGGGCGAGCGGGCCGGCAACGCCGCGCTGGAAGAGATCGTCATGGCGGTGCGCACCCGCAAGGACATCTTCCCCTGCCACAGCGACATCGACACCCGGGAAATCGTCGCCTGTTCCAAGCTGGTGTCCAGCATCACCGGCTTCCCGATCCAGCCCAACAAGGCCATCGTCGGCGCCAACGCCTTCGCCCACGAGTCCGGCATCCACCAGGACGGCGTGCTCAAGAGCCGGGAAACCTACGAGATCATGAGCGCCGAGGACGTGGGCTGGAGCGCCAACCGCATGGTGCTGGGCAAGCACTCCGGCCGCAACGCGTTCCGCACCCGGATGCAGGAACTCGGCATCGAATTCGCCTCGGAAGAGGAGCTGAATTCGGTGTTCCAGCGCTTCAAGGTGCTGGCCGACAAGAAGCACGAGATCTTCGACGAGGACCTCCAGGCCCTCATCACCGAAGCGGGCACCGAAGCCGAGGACGAACGGGTCAAGCTGGTCGCGTTGCGGGTCTGCTCGGAAACCGGCGAGATTCCCCACGCCCAGGTGACCATCAAGGTCGACAACGAGGAGCGCACCGGCGCATCGAGCGGCGGCGGGGCTGTGGACGCCAGCCTCAAGGCCATCGAATCGCTGCTGCACACCAACACCGCGCTGACGCTGTACTCGGTCAACAACATCACCAGCGGCACCGACGCCCAGGGCGAGGTCACCGTGCGACTCGAGAAAGGCGGGCGCATCGTCAACGGCCAGGGCGCCGACACCGACATCGTGATCGCCTCGGCCAAGGCCTATATCAACGCGGTGAACAAGCTGCTGGCGCCCATCCAGCGCACCCACCCGCAAGTCGGGGATGTCTGAGGAACCTGACCTGAAAGAGCGGCTCCGCCTCCAGTACCTGGACGCCATGGGCATCCCGGTCTGGAAGCTGCGGCGCCCGCCGGCCGAGCAGAGCGCGGAGTCGGCTCCCCCGCTGGCGGCGACCGAATGCGAACGGGAAATGCCGGTCCGGGAATCGCCCGTTTCCAAAACTCCGGCAACGGACGATTGGGACAGCCTCGCGGCGGAAGTCTCCGCCTGCACCCGTTGCGAACTGCATTGCACCCGCACCCAGACCGTGTTCGGCGTCGGCAACCGCCAGGCCACCTGGATGGTGATCGGCGAAGCCCCCGGCGAACAGGAAGACCTGCAGGGCGAACCCTTCGTCGGCCGCGCCGGCCAACTGCTCAACGAGATGCTGCGGGCCATCGGCTTGAAGCGCGAAGACGTCTACATCGCCAACATCCTCAAATGCCGCCCGCCGCGCAACCGTGACCCCAAGCCGGAAGAGGCCGCTGCCTGCGAAAGCTATCTCAAGCGCCAGATCGCGCTGATCAGGCCCCGCATCATCCTTGCCGCGGGCCGCATCGCCGCGCAGAATCTGCTGAAAACCACCGAAGCGATCGGCAAGCTGCGGGGACGGGTGCACCAGTACGAAGGCATCCCGCTGGTCATCACCTACCACCCCGCTTACCTGCTGCGCGCCCCCCTGGAGAAACGCAAGGCCTGGCAGGATCTGCTGCTGGCCCTCGAAACCCTGAACAAGTGACAAGTCCCATTATCGAGCTGAACCATGGCCAGCCTGTTCGACCAGATCAAGAAGTGGATGAGCTACGACGCCGAAACCGAGTTCTACTACAAGCACAACCCCAGCCTGGCAGAACAGGCGGAATATCTGCTGCGGCCGATGAAGAAGATCGACCTCGGGACCGTCATCGCCATCGAGAAGAGCGCCTACGAGTTTCCCTGGGAGCCGCCGACCTTCCGCGACTGCCTCAACGTGAACTACGGCTGCTTCGTCGGCGAAAAGGCCGGGCGGATCGTCAGCTACGGCATCGTCTCGGCCGGCGCCGGCGAGTCGCACATCCTCAACCTGTGCGTCGCCCCGCACATCCAGGGCAAGGGCTACGGCCGCGTCATGCTCGAACACCTGATCGAGGAAGCCAGGAGGCGCGCCGCCGAAGTCGTCTTCCTGGAAGTGCGCCCCACCAACCACAACGCCATCAAGCTCTACCGCAGCCTCGACTTCAACGAAGTCGGCACCCGCAAGGGTTACTACCCGGCGCGCAACGGCCGCGAGGACGCCCTGGTCATGGCGCGGATGCTTTAGCCGCTCCCTCTGAGCCCGGGGTGAAGGAGAGGAGCGAGGGTGCCCGACCAGCGGGTAGGGCGGAACCGTCTTTTCGGGTTCCGCCAGATGCGGCGGATCGCCTGCCGGCATCCGCCCTACGGGACTGGTCATGGCGCGGATGCTTTAGCCGACAAAGGCAGCTCCACGACGACCCGCAAACCCGGAGAGCAGTTTTCCGCCCGGACCCTACCGCCGCACATCTCGACCGCCCGCCTGGCGATGGCCAGCCCCAGCCCGCTTCCGTTCGGCGCCCGTCCCGATTCCAAAGCTTCCGGAATCCGGAAGAACGGCTCGAATATCGATGCCAGGTGCTCCTCGGGGACACCGGGGCCGCGGTCGCGCACCTCGATCACCGCGCGGCTTCCGGCCACGCACTGCCGCACTTCCACTTCCCCGGCTGCCGGCGCATGGCGTATGCCGTTGCGGACGATGTTTTCCAGCGCGCTGGCCAGCACCGGCTCGGCGGCATCGATCCAGCAGGTTTCACTGTGCGCCAGATGCACCCGCTTACCAGCGGCGCGCGCCTCGAAATCCGCATCGTCCACCAACTGCGCGAGCAGCCCCGACAATTCCAGCGGCCCGGCGCCCGCTCCTGCCGCGCCATCGTTCAGTCGCGACCACTGGAGAATCTGGCCGATCAGCCCATCGAGCCGCGAGATTTCCTGTTCGATCCGCTCGTGCTCGCCCTCCGCACCGCCGGCCCCTTTCCGGCGCGCCAGCCCGAGGGCGATGGACATCCGCGTCAAAGGCGAGCGCAGCTCGTGGGACACATCGCGCAGCAGCCGCTGCTGGGCACTGACCAGACGGTTCAGCCGCTCGGCCATCCGGTTGAAATCCTGCCCCAACTGGCCGATCTCGTCCCGCCGGGAGACCACGACGGCGGAAACCGCCGTGTCCAGTTGGCCTTCATTGATACGCCGGACCGCGGCCCGCAGCTCCCGGATCGGAGCCACCAGATAAGCGGTCAGGATGAAACACAGCGCGCCGCTCACCGCCAGCAGCACCAGAAACACCGAAGGCTCATGTGAAATCAGCCGCCACAGCTTGTGCAGCATGTGCGTGGGCTTGGACTTGACCAGATAGGCCAGGTATTCCGCACCCTCGCGCTCGAGCCGGTACGGCCCCAGCAAGACCTGCCCGTCCCGGACCGCGATGCGGTATTCCGTGGCGTCGCGGGTTTCCCGAAAGAAATCCCGCAGACTCCCCGGAGGCTCGCGCACCCCAAGCGCCCGGCCGGCCTCGTCGAAAACGTGGAGGGTATTGCGAAAACCGCGGGACGCATGCCAGGAGGTCAGCGTGTCCAGCGCCTCGAACCGGTCCCCCGGCAACCGCTCCAGCACCCGCCCCACCGTCTCCAACTCGCCGAACAGCGCCTGGCGTTCCGGCAGGATATCGGCCGGATCGACCAGCACGGAGAGCGCAAACGTCAGCGACATCATGACGCTGACCATGCTCAGCCAGAACCAGAAGAAGATTTTCCAGAACAGCCGGTTATGCCGGAACATCGTTACGGCCCGATGGCGTGTCGATGTAGAAATAGCCGGAGCCGCGCACCGTGCGGATCCGCGGGCTGCCGTCCGGCTTCTCGCCCAGCTTGCGGCGCAGATTGCTCACGTGCATGTCGATGGCGCGGTCGAAAGGCGCCAGGCGCCGGTGCAGCACGATCCGCGTCAGCTCGTCGCGCCCGACCAGCGTGCCCGGATTCTCCGCCAGCGTCTTGAGCAGCAGGAACTCCGCGGCGGTCAATTCCACCGGCACGCCGCCGCGCCGGACTTCCCGGTTCGCCGGATTGATCGACAAGTCGTCGATTTCGAGAATTCTCGTTCCCGAAGCCGGCCGCGAATCCGGATCGGTACGCCGCAGGATCGCCTTGATCCGCGCGACCAGCTCACGGTGATTGAACGGCTTGGGAAGGTAATCGTCCGCGCCGATTTCCAGGCCCACGACCCGGTCGAAATCGTCCCCGCGGGCGGTGAGCATCAGCACCGGCAGGGACGATTCCTGCCGGATGCGCTTCAGCACCTCGAAGCCGTTGAGGCGCGGCAGAGTCACGTCCAGCAGAGCCAGCCGGTACCGGCCGCTGAGCGCCGCCGCCAGACCAGCCTCGCCGTCGTGCACAGATTCCACCGCATAGCCTTCCAGGGCGAGGTACTCGCTGAGCAGCTCGCACAGCGCGGTGTCGTCGTCGATAAGCAGCAATCGGGTCATAGAGCCGGTTCGAAGTAGGGCTATCTTGAAGCTGGCGCCATTGAGAAGGGGAAAGGCCGCAAACCCTCATCCCCTACCCTAGTCATACCGGGCTATCCTGCCCGGCACCCTTCGGGTAAATGCAAATCTGCTCCGGACAGATTTGTCCCATAGGGAGAAAGGGCAGCTCCCTCTCCCTGTGGGAGAGGGCCGGGGTGAGGGAAGACGACGGTCAGCACAACATCGAGCGCCAATCCTACACCGCCGCCCTGACAGAAATCAGGGAGACGAAGACTTGGCCGGCTCCGTCTCCCAACCCCGGTGATGGCGCGCCCGGCGTTCCTCCGCCATCTTATCCAATTTCTCCCCCTGCTCCTTGCTCAAGACCGCCTTCAAGCGGCTGCGCACCTGTTCGTGCAGCGCCCGCTTCTGCTCGTGCAGCGCCTTCCGCTGCGGCTCGAATTCCTCCAGAATCTTGCGCACCTGCTCGGTCTGCTCGGGATTGAGCTTGAGCTCCTTTTTCATGTGTTCCAGGCGTTCACCGGGATCGCGCTCGGCGAAGGCGGGCTGGGCGGCTAGAGCGATGGCCAATGCAAGGATCTTGATCGCGGTTTTCATGACGGACCTCGTGAATTGAAAAGAAATGCGGACATGCGTCGGCATGTACGGGGCCAGTCTAGGCCGGAAAAGCTTGGGAAGATCGCTGGCGTGTGTAAAGATTCGGTAAGCGAGCAACCTCGTCGCTGCGTCCCGGACGAGCGCTCGGAATGTTGAATTTATCAACGCACTATGTGGAGGAAGACATCATGTCCGGATTCTTGCGCAATCTGGGGCGGCAAGTCGCACCTTTTGCCCTGGCCGTCATCGCCGCGGCCAGCACCTTATTCGTCATGATCGGCAGCCTGCTGATGGCACCGCTCATACTCGCCGGGTTCTGGCTCAACAATTACTTGATGCGGGAAGAGGGGGTTGTTGCGGGGTAGCTCAGCGAACTACCTTCGTCTCCTCCGCATCGGACCATCCAAGACCGTCTTACCCCCTTTGCCGTGCCGACGGCGATGAAACTGGGCAATGGATTGAGTTACTAGTGTTTAATTGCGTAAATTAGCGATAGTATTGCGCAGCTGGGAGCCTTTGACTTCCCGCTTGCGCCAGACGAATGGGGCGGCCTTGTCGTTGTAGGCGGCGATGAAGTCGTTGATCGCCTGCGCCAGTTGGTCGATGCTGTTGAAACTGGCCCCACGTAAGGCCTTGCGGGTCATGATGCCAAACCAGATTTCCACTTGGTTCAACCAACTGGCTGAAGTGGGCGTGAAGTGAAAGTGCACGTTGGGATGGGCGGCCAACCAGTCATCGTTCTTCTTGTGAGTGCAATAGTTGTCGAGAATCACATGAATTTCCCGATCAGCCGGAACATCGGCGACCACCTCATCGAGAAAGGCCTGAAAGTCAGGACGCTTCTTGGTCGTGGTGGTTTTGGACTGAATGGTACCGGTCGCCACATTCAAGGCCGCAAAAAGATTGATCGTGCCATGGCGCTTATAGGTGCTTTTCAATCCACGAACCAGCTTGCCGCTGCTGGTAAAGACGAAACCGCTGGCCCTTTCCAGCGCCTGAATGGAAGGCTTTTCATCAACGGAAATGACCAACGCATTTTGCGGCGGATTCAGGTACAGCCCGATAATGTCGGCCGACTTGATGGCAAACTGAGGGTCCGTGCTGACGCACCACGAGCGATGCCGCTGGAGTTGGATGCCTTCTTTGCGCAACAGACGCCAGACGGCATCATCGGAAACCCCCAAGGCTTTCGACAACGACCCGCCATCCCACGTCGCCTGTCCGGCCGGCGGCGGCTGTTCAATCTGCGCAAGCAATCGATTGCGCAACTCGGACGGCGGGTACCGCGGAGGCTTGCCCGGTCTTTTTCGATCACCCAGCCCTTTCAATCCTTCAGCCGCAAAGCGCCTGCGCCAGACACCGACCGTGCCGGGCCGGATACCGAGTTCAGCAGCAATTTCGTCATTGCGCTTGCCCGCCAGACAGCCCATGACAATCTTGGTGCGTTCGACCAGACGAGCCTCCTCGGTGCGGCTATTGCTCAAACGCTCCAACTCACGCCGGTCTTGGTCCGTACAACTCACCGATATGGCAACTCGCGCCATCCTTCCCTCCGTTCCTGTGGGTAACGGAGACATGATATTACAGTCGCTTAATAATGCAATTAGACACTAGAACTGGCGTAACGTTGCTGTTCCGCCGCGCGGGCCGAAACGCGGCGGTTCGCGTCTCCCAATCCGCTCCGTAACCCGTGTCCGCTCTAACGGCTTGTGGGCCTCATCAACTCGGCAGGGCACACGACCCACGTGCATACCGGGATATTGCTCCAACAGGGGACGCAGTACCTCATCGTCCCGCCCGACGAGCGCCACTGACTTCACAGACCGCGGCTCGAATCGCTGCATGAGCTGGACCGAGAAGAACGCTTGCCCCATCAAGTACATTCCCCATCGACCCATCTTGGTCTGAGTAACGACGATGTCCTGACCCTTGATCTCCACCTCGGCCTGACGGGCGATCCGAAGCTCGCCTCCCTTAATGAGAACACCGTCGAGGAGACGGGTACCCCAAGATCGTGAACCGGATACGGCGCAAAATTCTTCAATGAGCGTGCCCCCGACTTGTTGCCAGTACCAGCGAGTCATGGGCGTTTCCGACTTGCTCATCGGTAGCAACAGTACAGCCTAACACCACGCTTCAGACGTGGCCCTGCTGTAGGGGACCGCAGCCCCAGAGGCAGGGACGTTGGTTGGAAGCGACGGTAGCCATCGTTACTTGAAGAGCACCTTGATCTCATAACCTTTGCCAGTGGGCCAATCTACGCGGATCACTTCAATGGTTGCGGGCCCGGCAACTTTTGATGCCTTTGTGCCGTTTGAGATTGCGGTGGCAATTTCTTTCGGAAGTTCAACGCCCGTGATCTTGAAACTCAATGTTTCAGCCACCTTCAACAGTTCTTTGTGCGCGAAGGCCGCTGAGCTCTTATTGTTGATATTTATGACGAGCTTCGCTCTATTGACCGTGGTAGGACCACCCTCGACGTAATAGGCAAGGTTGTTTGCTAAACGTGCGCCAGCGCCAAGCTCCTTGTAGGGCGAGGAGCAGCCGAACTCGTTGTCGTATTGGTTTTTCCATCCCCGCGTAGCTAAGCCGATACTGCTGAGGTGATTGCAAACCTGGGATGGATCGGATGACAACAACGCAGCATTTGTCGGTGCTGAAAGCGCCAAGAACATGAAAGCTGTGATGCAGGACCGCATAGACATTTCTCCGAGAGGACGTTTGAATTCACCGGCCTGCGCGGCTTTTCGCGCAGTTCCGGTGGAATGATGAGTTGGGCACCAGAGGGCTCTATGGTTTGAAAGCATCGGCGTTTGCAACCTTTCCACGAAGCATTTGCTGCCACAACTCGGTGCGGCGCTTCTCAGGAAGTTTTTTCCATGGAAGAAGAACGATCCCGGCTTGACGATAATTTCCTTTCCCGCGCATGGCGGCGTAGTTTTCGGCGCGAGTGACTATGTGAACATGCTCGAACTCGACGAGTGTTTTGATAAATGCACCGGGGTCGTTCAGTTGCTCAGCTCGGTGATGCTCAACAAGCGCGGTAAGCGTGGTTTGAATGCGTTTGAAATGCTCAAGCATTAGCGGACTATCGCTTCCTTTGGCCGCACTCTCGGAGACTTTTCCAGAAAATCGCCGCAGTTTGCGTTTCACTGCTTCGGCCATGATGTGGGTATACCAAGCACGAGCGCGCCCAGGCGTGACATTGGGGCGCGCCGAAAGCCACATTACTTCCTCATAGATTGACTTGAGCGCTGAATGAAGCTGCGGATCAAGGTCAAGCGGCGAGTTCATTCTGGTGCCCAACGCCAACGTTCAGCGCCACCCTGCAAAACCAGAAAACACCAAGTTGCTTCGTGGCGCGGGTGCGCTGGAACGGTTCGTTAGGCCAGTTTGTTGGCTGAGGTTACAAAATCGTAGGCTGGGGTGACGAAGGGCCCCAAACATAATGCCCCCGGTCCGAGAATGTTGGGGTTCGTACCTCACCCCAACCCACGGCCCTAATGGACGGCGAAATCCACCACTGCGATCCACTGGGTACCGCCGGGATAGAGTAGGCCGATACCGGCTTCCTTGTAGTCGCAGTTTTCGATCTGTTCCCGGTGACCCTGGCTGTTCATCCACCAGTCGATCGTGGCCTGCTCAGTGTTGCCGGGCGGGCCGGGAGCCCAGTAGATGATTTCACCCCAGCGCGAGACCGGGGCGTACCCTGCGGCGGCGATGCGCAACCCGCCGTTGGATCCGTCGGTGCCTGTGTGGATGTCGGCCAACGGCGGGTTGGTTCCTGGTGGACCGAAATGTTGCGGGTGGTCACGGATGTCGACTGCATGCCGGTCCGCCGCCACGCGGAGCTGATCGTTGCCGGACACCTTCCCACAGCCGTGAGCGACGCGTTTGTCGTTGATCAGGTCTAGCAACTTCTGGCCTGGAACACTCGATGTGCCCGTGCCTGGACATGCGGTAAGCACAGCGCTCGAGGCCGCGGCGATAACGAGCGCCATAAGGATTCTACGTTTCATGATGCGATCCTTCTCCGAAGAATAGGAAATTCAATGGGCTTAACAAGTGATTGAATAGATCTGCTTATCTTCCCGCTCAGAAGAATAGTAAGCGTCCCATTCAAGTAACACGGGGGCTACGGATACACGAGCTGATTGCAACCCCGAATCAGCAAACCAGCAGTAGCAAACGCCGCCAAGACCCTACTATATTGGTTCTTCTCGATCGTATCTGCCAATAGCTGAAATATTGGCATTACCCCACGCTGGGATTTCTCTTCATATTAATCCAAGGCAACAATATCCTCAACATGCACCCGCATATCGGGAGTAATCTCATACACGGAACCCTCTGGAATCTCCCTCCAGGCTTCGTGCGAAAGCGGCTCGGAAGCGACGACCACGGCGAAGTAGGGATTTCCCGGCGTGTGGTCGATGTGGGGAAAACCGCAGATTTCGCAGTCGAGCAGGCCTTCGCGTTCGACGTAGTAGAGCGTCCGGCCCAGGCGCGTGCCGACCAGCCGTTGTCCGTCGGTGAGCAGGACGTTGAGTCCGAGCCCGCGGTGGGAGGGGAACTCCTCGCACCAGGCCATGATCCGCCGAGCGCCGTCGCGCACGATCTCGAGCAGCGGGCGGGCCGGTGCCGCCTCGTACATGCTGAGGAGGAGATGGAAGATGTGCTCGCTGTCGGTGGAGCCGCCGATCGCCGCCCGGTGCTCCGCCGTCATCGCCTCGAGCATGGGGTTTCTGATCTCGGAAAACCGGGGGATGGTCCCGTTGTGCGCGAAGGTCCAGCAGCCGTGCGTGAAAGGATGGGTGTTCTCGAGCAGCGGCCGGCCGACGGTGGCGTGGCGCACATGGGCGATGACGGTGGAGGCGCGGACGCTCGCCGCGGCGCGTCGGAACTGCTCGCTGTGGTAGGCCGCCCAGGCTTGCCGCTCCACGTGCGGGAGGCGGTCCTGGTAGGTCGCCACGCCCCAGCCGTGGCCGTGGCGCAGCCCCTCCCGGTCACGCCGGCTCTGGACCATCAGCGCGTTCTGGGCATGCACCAGGGCGCATTCGACCTTGGTCGGTTCGGTGGCACGGAAGCCGTACAGCCTGCACATATTGCGGTTTGCCTGCTTGGAAACGGATACGTAGACTAAGAGTCTGCCTTGAAAAAGAAAATGGAGGATAGTAGGGCGGATAAGCGAAGCGCATCCGCCAAATTCGGCTCCGCCGCTCTTCGAGTCGGCGTTGCGGTGGATGCGCTTCGCTTATCCACCCTACCTGAGCGGAGAATTTTCCTGATTTCAACCGATTAACTTCGCTTGAATAGATTTTTCAAGACAGGTTCTAAATCCTATGGAAAACCGTCCGTCGCCTCCAGAGCATAACTTATTCGACGCGTTCCGCGAGGACCACGCCGTGCTCGGACGGGGCTTTCACGAGCTTTCGCAGTGCCTCCGTGGCAACGATGCCGCCGGCGCGCGCGAAGCCGCCGAGCGGATCGACACGGCTGCCGGTGCTCACATCGCGTTCGAGGAAAAACACTTCTATCCCGCCTTGGCGCGGATGCTCGGCGCGCCGGAAGTGCGCCGCATGTACTCGGAGCACGGCAAGGGGCTCGCGGCCGTCCGGGCCTTGCTGGAGCGCGATCCGGGGGCGCCGCTTCCGGAAGACGAGCGCCGCAGGCTGATGGGGCTGTCCCAGGCCATGGAAGCCCATATCGCCGAGTGCGGGGAGATGTTCCAGGCGATGGGGCGGCTTTCCGAGGCGAAGCAGGCCGCGCTGTACCGGCAGTTGACGGTTTGGCGCGAAAAGCATCCGCGCTGGACCGGCCTGCCTACGTCCGGCTGAAGCCGAGCCTTTGCCCCGATGGCCGCGACGACGAGGTGCCCCTGCCCCGCTTCGACGCGGCCGTCCTTGCCGATCGTCGAGTTCCCCGGCGTCGGCCTCGATGCCGCCCAGGGCAAGCGCATTGCAGCCATTGCCAAGCGCATGCTCGCCAACGAGCCGATGCTGGCCTCGACCCAGATGTTCGGCGACAAGGTCTCCACCGGCGTCGACGACGCTCCCGCGCTGTTTTTCGAAGACCACGCCGAGATCGCCCTCTACTCCCAGCCAGGAGGAGATCTCGCACTGCAATACCGCATACTGATGCTGGCGGGGGACGGGGACATGGTCCTCATCAGCGGGCCGCGCAGCGAGGACTTCGAGGCGTATTGCCGCCACACGCTGGGACTCGGCGGCGTCACCGTGCTCGGCGTTCCCTCGTCATCGGCCCTAGGAGTCTGTCGGACTATGGATTTACTCGGGTCGGGATTCTTGGAATCGAGAATTTTTCGGGGGCATTGGCGGGGTAGTCACCAGCGTTTCGCGTCGATAACTAGACCAAGATGTGCCCCGCCTCCCCCATGGCGGCGCTATTGGTGTGTAACGCTTGGTTTTTACGTGAAGCCTGTCACGCTGCCGCCAACACGTGCATCCGCCTCAGATTGAACGCCATCGCCACCAGCTTCCATTCTCCGGCCACTGCCTCCAAGCCGCGCAGAGAGAACTGGCGGAATCCCAAGACCTGTTTGATGATGCCGAACACCGGCTCCACCGTGGATTTGCGCTTGGCGTAGCGGGCCTTCCCTGCCTTCGTTTTGAGTTTCCAGGCCATCTTCTCCACGGGATCGGTGGTTTCCGGTTCCGGGGCATCCGGAGCCAGGCGTTCCGCCAGCGGCACGTGATGGCTGTCCCGTCCCATCGCGATCAGCGGTTCGATCTGCTGTTCGCAGCAGGCGTGCACGTTGCCGGCGCTGAAGTAGCCCGTGTCGGCCAGCAGGGCTTCGGGCTTCCCCCAGGCTTCCGGCAGCTTCTCGATCTCGGCCAGCATCGGTTCGACCTGCTGCTTGTCGTTGGTCTGCTGACTGACGGTGGTGGCGACGATCAACATCGTCTCCACATCCACCGCAGCCTGGCTGTTATAGCCCTGGAGGAAACCCGCGTGGCTCGGCATGATGCGGGATTCCTCGTCGGTCAGATTGATCTGGTCGCTGGCCTTCGGCCCGGTTTCCGGCGGCTTCGGCTCCTGCCCACGTGGCTTCTTGCCCGCCTGCCGCTGGCCTTCGCGACGGGCTACCTTGGCTTCATAGTCCTGCTGCGCCCGGGCATCGCGCTCCGCGACCCGCTCCACGATCTTGGCCTTCGCCTCCGCCAGGGCCTTCAGCCGATCCTGCCGCCGCGCCAACTCCTCTGGCAGGTCGATGCCGTCCGGCTCCTCCGCCCCGTCGGCCTCCGCCGCCTTCTGCAACAAGGCCTGCACCTCCTCCCGCAACTGCGCTTCCAACTTCTCGATGTGGCCATGAGACAAGGCCTTGTGCTTGGAGGCGTTGGCCTTAATCTTGGTCCCGTCCAGGGAAATCTGCCCGAGCCTCACCAGCTTCATCGCCTGCGCCAGGCTCAAGACCTGAACGAACAGGTCCTCCAGCTCCCCCAGAAAGGTCTTGCGAAAGTGGGCCAGGGTGTCATGATCGGGATGGGTTTCCGCCGACAGAAAGCGGAAGGCCACCGAATCGTAGGTGGCCCGCTCAATCTTGCGGCTGGAGAACACCCCGGTGGCATAACCATAAACCAGCAGGGCCAGTAGTACCGACGGATGGTGCGCCGCCGACCCGCGCCCCGAGTAGCGGCTCGTCAGTCGACTTAAATCCAGCTGATCGATGACCTCGACGAGGAACCGTGCCAGGTGGTTGGCTGGCAGCCATTCGTCAACCGAGGGCGGTAGCAGATACTGCTGGTGGCGATTGACGGGGATGAAGCGGCTCATCGGGTCTCACCTTGTCGCGATCTATCCGGAATAGGCCGCTATGTTAACGGAAACAGCGGACTTCCGCCCCTCCAATCCGGTTCGAACCAGAACCGGAAAGTCCGACAGACTCCTAGGCCTTGCCACCCTCCCCGAACGTTGCGCCGCCACTCCGGCCGCGCTGGAACCCATCATCGACACGGCGCGGAAGCACTGCCGGTTGAACCTGATCCCTTACATCGGCACCCGCCAGGCATGGCGGTTCGCGGGCCTGATCGCGGAGCGTACGGGAGCCCGCGTCCGGGTTGCCGCGCCGCCGCCGCTTCTCACGCACCGGGTGAACGACAAGCTCTGGTTCGCCCAATGCGTCAAGGAACTGCTCGGTCCCGAGGCGCTGCCGCCGAGCTACTGCACGTTCGGGCCGGCCAGTCTTTCCGGGCGCTTGGCGGCGCTCGCGCGGCGCTTCGAGCGGATCGTGATCAAGATACCGGACAGCGCCGGCGGCGCCGGCAATCTGATTTTTCCTTCGGAGCTGATCCGGCGGCTGCCGCCTGAAGCGCTGAGCCGCCGGGTGTTGCGCCTGCTGGCCCGGCGCGGCTGGAGCGGCGGCTTTCCGCTGCTGGTCGGGGCCTGGGATTGCAAGGTCCTCGCCAGCCCTTCCGTCCAGATATGGATTCCCTCCCGCGACGATTCGCTCCCCGTGGTCGAAGGGGTATTCGACCAGGCCATAGGCGACGAGGAAGGAACTTTCGTCGGCGCCATGCCGTGCGAGCTGCCCGATGCCCTGCGCTTCCGCCTGGCCGGCGAGGCGCTGCAGCTCGCGTGCCTGTTCCAGCAGATGGGCTACTTCGGGCGCTGCAGCTTCGACGCCGTGGTAGCCGGCAACACCGTGGCCACGGCCCGGCCGCACTGGATCGAATGCAACGGACGCTGGGGCGGAACGTCGATCCCGATGACGCTGGCCAACCGCCTGCTCGGCGACTGGAAGCGGCGGGCACTGTTGATCATCCAACGCACCGACTTGAGGAACGCCCCTTGCGACCTGCCGGCGGCGCTCGATCGCTTAGGGCCGCTCGCTTTCCGCGACAGAGGCGACGAGGGTATCGTCATCCTCACGCCGGGCGGGCTGGAGACCGGGAGCGGCGTGCATTTCATGTCGCTCGCAAGGAGCCGGGACGAGGCGCATCGGCAAGCCCGCGCCGCCGAATCGCTGCTGCGGGGCGAACCCGCGGAGGGGCAAGCGGGTTCCCAGGCCAGGTAGGCGCCGTCGGCGCGACCGGGTGCCCGGCAAGGCGGAGTTCAAGGCGTGAGCGAGAAGTCGATGATCGCGTCCAGATAGTCGGCAAAATGGCGGAAGCTGTGGTCCCCACCCTCGATGACGGTCTGGCGGGCACCCGCGTATTTCTCGACGGCTTCGCGGTAATCGAGCACTTCGTCGCCGGTTTCCACCATCAGCCAGAACCGCTCGGGCCGGCTGAGCCGCGGCACCTCGAGCTCCGCCAGCTCGGCCAGGTGCCATTCGGTGAACTCGAAAGGCTCGCCGGTGTAGAGATTCCGCTGCGGCCCCACCGCCGGAGCCAGGCTTTGATAGGCGAAAGCGGCGGGATTGATCAGCACCGCGCGCAGGTCGTGCTTCTCGGCCAGATAGGCGGCGTAGTAGCCGCCCAGCGAACTTCCCACGAGAGCGGGAGGCGTCGGGCACTTCGCCAGGACTCCCTCGACGAACTCGATGGCCTGGCGCGGACCGGCCGGAAGCTGTTCGCACCAGAACCGGTCCGACATGGCGCGCTCGGCCATGCGCTGTCCGAGGAGACGCGCCTTCTCCGATCGAGGCGACGAACAAAAACCGTGCAGATAGATGATCATGGCTTACATTATGGTGATACGCGGAAAACGGGTTCGGATTCCACAGGCGTAAAACCCGGACCGCCATCGCCGATTCTACAGGAGGCTGTTTTCGTGCTGCGATTCCTGAGTTCCCTGTTCACCCCAACGGCTGCGGAAGACGAAAGCCCCGACCGGGACTTGATCGATGCTGCCATCGAACGGGCGGTCGACGGCACCGACCGCCGCCTGCGTGCCCTGGGCGACTACCGGCGGCGGCTGCGCGAGCCCGTCGAGCGCGCGGTCGATCATGTCATCGCCCTGGTCGACGCCATGCCGGCGCCGGCGGAGATCAGCGCGCAGAGCTTCGGCGCCGATCCACGCATCCGGGCGTTCTTCAGCTCGGTCGACCACCTCCACGGCGTGCTCGGCAAGCTCAAGGACGTCCGGGAGTACCGACGGCATTGCGCGGAAATACCGGCCGACGAAATCTTCGGACTGCTGGTGATGCAGAAGGAGGAGCGCACGGTGCTGGGCATGGAACTGGAGGGAGACGCCGTCCGCAAGGACGTGGTCCAGGTGGCGGTCAGCTTCTCCCATCACCGCTACATCGCCCCGACCTCCTCCGAAAAGGGGACCCGGTGGGAACTGAAAAAGCGCGCCTTCGACTTCCTGATCGAACGGGCCCTGGAACGGCTTGCCCAGGAAACCCGGAAAAGAGTGGAATTGGAACACCAGCGCTGCCTGCTCCGGCGAAAGCTCGATGCTCTGCGGGCGGGCAACTGGGGCCTCGGGTCCGCCCTGGCCGACAACGGACACAACGGAGCGGACGTCGACGTGCTGGAAGCCGAGATCGAGTCGATCGACGCCGAACTGGGGCAATTCGGGACGAACTCCCTCGGCCTCGACCAAAGCCTCGACTGCATCGCCGGCGTTCTGGGCCGACCGAAGGAATGGCTCGATACCCGGCCGGTCGCCCTGCGGTTGGATTACCGCGGGATCAAGCTCGCGGATTCGGGTCCACCGGCGGCCGGCGAACTCCAACTCACGGAGCTGTTCTCCGCGACCGGCGCGCGGAGAATCATCCTGCCCGGACGCATCCCCAAAGGGGAAATCCCCGACCGCCCCGACGTGGTGAAAGAACTCTCGCGCTACCTGGGATGAAGCCGGTTTCCACGTTCTCCGTGAAACAGGATTCGGCGGGTCGGAGATTCGCCTTGCCTCGGGCGCGCGCCCGCCGGAAAATCCGAGCGCACCGAAGCGCCTGAAGCCTGCCGCCCGATGGGCCCGCGGCGATCCAGGCATCCATTCTCTAATTCAGGAGGGAGGACATGACCGAAGTATCCAAAGACACCGGCATCGCGATGGTGCTGTTGGAGCGGCTGAGGACGCAGAGGCTTCCGAGGGCTTTCGCGCTGAAGGAAAAGGTCGACCGGGGTGAACGGCTGGATGAAGGCGATTTGGCGTTCCTCCACGAAGTGTTCGAAACCGCGGAACAAATCAAGCCGATGGTCGACCGGCACCCGGAGTACCAGGATATCTATGCCAGCGCTCTACATCTGTACAAGGAAATTACGGAAAAAGCTCTCGCTAATGAAAAAATCGGGCCTTCGACCGGCTGACACAGCGGGATGCCGGTAAGGGAAGGCATATCCTGGCGGCCCGGAAGGCGTGGAAGACGCCGGTAAATCAAACTGCCCGGCATTTCCCTGGCCCCAGTCCTCTTCCCGAGGGAGGACGGATAGGGAAACACCTTCTCTTCAGAATTCCAACCCGACCGCTCCACCTGAACGATGAACCATGGAATCCAGCCCGGAAAAAGCTGCTGAGTTGTTCCTCATACCCGTGGCCATCGTCATCGACCACTTCCTGGGCGAGCCGCGCAATTGTCATCCCCTCGTGGGATTTGGCCGCCTGGCCAACCGGATGGAAACGATCACCTATGGCCCGCCCCGCTGTTCGGCCAACGCGCGGCGGATGCGGGGAATCGCAGCCGTGGCCGGTCTGCTGTTACCGGCCTGGCTGGTGTCCCTCCCGATGGCGGGCGATGGCGCAATCGGAGCCACCGTCGCCGTCGCCGGCCTTTACCTGGCGTTGGGCGCCCGGAGCCTTTTCGAGCATGCCGAGGCCGTCCGGGACGCTCTGCTGAGCAACGATCTGGGAAGCGCGCGGCGGGCGGTTGGCCGTATCGTCAGCCGCGACGTCCTGGCCATGGACGAAAGACGGGTAGCCGCCGCCACCGTCGAATCGGTGCTCGAGAACGGTTGCGATGCGGTGTTCGGTGCACTGTTCTGGTATGCGGCCGGCGGGCTGCCGGGGGTGGTCGTCTACCGCCTGGCCAACACCCTGGACGCCATGTGGGGATACCGCAACGAACGCTATCGGGATTTCGGCTGGGCAGCGGCCAGGCTGGATGACGTACTCAACTACTTTCCGGCCCGGCTCACGGCCGTGAGCTATGCGCTGTGCGGCCACCTGCCCACGGCCTTGCGAGCCTGGCGGCATCAGGGCCGGTACTGGAAAAGCCCCAACGCCGGCCCGGTCATGGCGGCCGGGGGCGGGGCGCTGGGCATCGCGCTCGGAGGCCCGGCCAGCTACCACGGCAGCCTGACACACCGGCCCGCGCTGGGTTACGGGCGGCCCGCCGAAACGTGCGACATCGGGCGCGCCATCTCCCTCGTCCGGCGCTCCTTGGCGCTTTGGCTCGTGGTCGCCGTCATCGGAGGAATCGCCCTTGCTTGAGCACGGCGGACGTTTGCGGAAAGCGGCCCGCGCCACGGGCACCCGCCCGGAAGACTGGCTGGACTTGTCCACCGGCATCAGCCCCCATCCCTGGCCGCTTCTCGAAATCCCGCCGGACTGCTGGACCCGGCTGCCGGAAGACGAGGATGGCCTGGCTGAAACGGCTGCGGCCTGTTATGGCGCCCCGGACCTGCTGCCGGTGGCCGGCACGCAAGCCGCCATCCAGCTCCTGCCCCGCCTTCGGCCGCCGGGCCGCGTGGCCGTGCTGAGTCCGGCCTATGCCGAGCACGCGCATGGCTGGCGGCAGTACGGACACGAGGTCCACGAAGTGGGGCTCGGCACCGTGGAAGCGCAGATCGAGCGGTTCGACGTGGTAGTGGTGGTCAACCCCAACAACCCGACCGGGGAGTACCGCGCCATCGAGCGTCTGAAAGGATGGCATGCCGCCCTGCAGGAGCGAAGCGGCTGGCTGGTGGTGGATGAAGCCTTCATGGACCCGACACCGGACGGAAGCATGGCCGCCGAGACGAAGGAGGCGGGGCTGATCGTGCTGCGTTCCTTCGGCAAGTTTTTCGGCTGTCCCGGCGCCCGGCTCGGCTTCGTCGCCGCCCGGCCCGCATTGCTCGAAGCTTTGCGTGACATCGCCGGCCCGTGGGCCGTATCGGGACCGGCGCGCTGGCTCGGGCAACGGGCCTTGGCCGATTCCGCCTGGCGGGCCGAGGCCCGCCGCAAGCTCCTCCGGGACGGCCAGAGGCTGGCGGCGCTCCTGACCCGGCACGGCCTGACGCCGGACGGGGGCACTCCGCTGTTCCAATGGCTGCGGACCGATGACGCCGGGCGGCTCGACGAGCACCTCAGGCACCACCTCATTCTGCCGCGCCGGTTCGAGCATCCTCCCAGCCTGCGCTTCGGCCTGCCGGCGACGGAAAGCGGCTGGGAACGGCTTGACCGTGCGCTGTCGGCATGGCCCGGCGCCTAGCGGCAGGCGCTATTCCCCGGTCCCGAACGCCCGCCGGTTCCAGCGGTTTTCGAAGACCATATCCTCGAGGTCATGGCGCTGTTCCCAGCCCGCCGATTCCAGCATGGGGCGGGGGTAGAAGGACTCGACATGCCCCAGGCAAAGCAGCGCCACCGGTTTGCCGCCCGGCGGAATCTCCAGCATCCCGGCCAATTCCACCGGATCGAAGAACGACACCCAGCCCATCCCCAAGCCCTCCGCGCGGGCCGCCAGCCAGAGGTTCTGGATGGCGCAGGCGAGCGAGGCCAAGTCCATCTCGGGGAGGGTACGGCGCCCGAAGACGTGCCGGTCGCGGCCGTCGACCAGCACCGCCACCAGGAGCTCGCCGCATTCGAGAATACCCTCGATTTTGAGCTTCCAGAACTCGTCCACCCTGTCGCCCAAGGCTTCGGCGGTGCGCCGGCGTTCGGTCTCCACCAGCGCGTGGATGCGTTCGCGCAAGCTCCGGTCGGTGATGCGGATGAAGCGCCAGGGCTGCATGAAGCCCACGCTGGGCGCCTGATGGGCGGCCGTCAGCAGGCGCCGCAGCATCGTGGGGTCGACCGGATCGGGCCTGAAATGGCGCATGTCGCGCCGCTCGTAGATGGCGCGGTAGACCGCGGCGGTCTCCTCCGGCGAAAAAGCCTGATCCGTCATGGCCGCAGCAGCTCCGCCGCGACTGCCGGACAGGACGGTAGATACCAGTGCAGATAGGAGGCGGTCAGCCGGCCTTGCCGGTAGACCGCTTCGCCGGCGCCGCTCCTGCGCCGCTCCGCCACGAGCAGCGGCGGCAGCGGCGTTTCCAGGCGCGAATAGTGGAAGGTGTGGGCGCGCAATTCTCCGGACCGGAAGGCGGCCGACTGCAAGCCCAGCCCCGCCAGCCGCGTCTGCATCTGCGCCCGGCCGGGCAGGATGCCGCACATCGCGCCGGCCTGTCCGTCGTGGTCCGCCAGTTCCTTCAAGAGGTACAGCAGGCCGCCGCATTCGGCGAGCATCGGCTTGCCGGCGGCGGCATGCTCCCGTAGCGACGCCTTCATCCCGGTGTTTCCGGACAGGGTATCCAGGTGCAGTTCGGGATAGCCGCCGGGCAGATAGACGCTGTCCACCTGCGGCAGGCTTCGATCCCAGAGCGGCGAGAAGAAAACCAGATTCGCCCCCATGGCCCGGAGCAGGTCGAGGTTGGCCGGATAGAGGAAGGAAAAGGCTTCGTCCCTTGCGATGCCGATGCGGACGCCTTCCAGCAGGCGCGGCGGGATCGCGGCGGGCTCGGGTGCGAACGGGACGCTGTCCGGCAGATTCGCGAGGCCGGTCCCGGCGATGGCATCGGCCAGCGTGTCCAGCCGCCGGTCCAGATCGCCGACTTCGAGGGCCTGGACCAGCCCCAGATGCCGGTCGGGAAAGCCGGCGTCGGGCTGGCGGAAGAACGCGCCCCGGAACGGGATGGCCTCGGGCACGCTGGCGCGCAGCATGTCGGCGTGGCCGGACGAAGCGACCCGGTTGGCAACGACGCCGGCGAAGGAAAGGTCCGGCCGGTATGTCGCCAGCCCGTGCGCGACCGCGCCGAAGGTTTCCGCCATGCCCGAGGCGTCGATCACCGCCAGCACCGGCACTCCGAAGGTCTGCGCAAGATCGGCGGCGGACGGCGCGCCGTCGAACAGGCCCATGACGCCTTCGATGAGGATCAGGTCGGCGGATCGGGCGGCCTCGAACAAAAGGCTTCGGCATTGGGCTTCCCCGACCAGCCAGAGGTCGAGCTGATAGACCGGCTGGCCGCTGGCCGCCCGCAGCAACATCGGGTCCAGAAAATCGGGGCCGACCTTGAACACCCGCACCCGCCGCCCCTGGCGGACGTGGTAACGCGCCAGCGCCGCGGTCAGCGTGGTCTTGCCCTGGCCCGATGCGGGTCCGGCGATCAGGAGGGCGGGACAGGCGGCGCTCAAAATTCGATCCCCTTCTGCGCCCGGATGCCCTGGGCGAAGGCATGCTTGACGTTGGTGACTTCGCTGACGGTATCGGCCACCTCGATCAACTCGGGCCTGGCGCCCCGACCGGTGACGACCACGTGCTGACCCGCGACGCGCCGGCTCAGATCGGCCAATACCCGCTCCAGCGGCAGATAGCCGTGCTTGAGCACGATATTCAGCTCATCCAGCACGACCAGTGCCAGTTCCGGGTTCTGCAGCATGGCGCGGGCGGTTTCCCAGGCGGCTTCGGCGGCCTGCATGTCCCGCTGCCGGTCCTGGGTGACCCAGGTGAAGCCTTCGCCCATGACCCGGTAATCGACCTCCGCGGGGAAGCGGCGGAAGAACGCCTCCTCGCCGGTGGAAGACGCGCCCTTGATGAACTGCACGACTCCCACTTTCATGCCGTGGCCCAAGGCCCGCGCGATCATGCCGAAAGCCGAGCTGCTCTTGCCCTTGCCGATGCCGGTGAGCACCAGCAAGAGACCCTTGTCCCGGGTGGCGCGGGCGACCTTCGCTCCGACGACCTCCCGCTTGCGCGCCATGCGGGCGCGGTGGCGTTCCTCAGAGGGCGCCACAGCCCGGTCCTTGGTGGTAAATCAGCTCCGCCACCGGTTCGCCGCCGACCAGATGCTCGCGGATGATGCGGTCCAGATTGGCCTCGGTGACGTTGTAGTACCAGACGCCGTCCGGCTGGACGCAGACGAGGGGGCCGGATTTGCAGGTGGCGAAACAGGAGACGCGGGTGCGCTTCACGCGCAGCTCGCCCCGATCGATGCCGGCGGCCTCGAACTTCTCGCCCAGGGCGTCGAACAGGGCCTGCGACTCGCCGTTCGTGGTGCAGCGCGGGCCGGTGCAGACCAGGAGGTGGCGCCTGTAGGCGCCCATTTTGGGCTTGTTCGGGTCTTGAATATCACTCATCGGTTTCGGTCTCCGGCTCGGGTGCTTCGTCCGCTGGGACGAAAGGCTGCCCGTAGCGTTCACGGGACTGGTGGAAACGGCTCAGGGCGGCGGCGTCGAAGTTCCCGTCCGCTTGGATCAGCAGCAAGGAGAAGACCGCGTCCCCGGCTTCGTCCAGGAAATAGACCCCATGCTGGCGGTGTTCCCGGCTGTAGAACCAGAGGCCCCTGACCCGGGACAGGTCCGCGTGCAGATGGAAGTGCGGGTTGACCAGGTTGAGCCAATCGCCGCGGCGGCTGAAATCCTGGGCCTCGCACAGCAGTTCGGTCACCGCGCCGCCTTCGTTGCGTATCACGGCGCGCAGCCGGCCCCACTGGCGCGCGCTGTCCAGCAGGGCGTCGAGGTCCCGGCGCGCCACGGCCGTCGCCGTATGGGTTCCGGCCTCTTCGTCCGGCCGGGCCGCCGCCACGGCGGCGAGGATTTCGCCCAGGGGCGCGTCGAAATGGCAGGCCGCCTCGCGAAAGGAGCGGTCCGGATCTTCACGCAGCCAGCGGCGCGCGCAGCCGTGCCAGCCGGCCAGGCCCATGCCGAGGGAATGTCCGGCCCGCTCGCCGTCCTTGGCGGCGCCGGTGAGCCCGTCGTATTTGTTGGCATAGCCCCGCGGCGTGATCATCAGTCCTTCGCGCATGACTGTGCCGCCGTTGCCGATCAGTACCGTGCACAGCATGCCGATGTCGCAGTCGGCCATGGTGTCCAGCGTGGTCGTCTGGATGTTCTGCCGGCGGCGGTAGGCGGACTTGACGATGGCCACCGGCGTATCCGGCCGGCGGTGGCGCAGCAGGATGCGCTGCGCCTCGACGATCTGGCGGGTACGGCGGCCGCTCTTCGGGTTGTACAAGGCCACCACGAAATCGCCCCGCGCCGCCGCCTCCAGCCGCCGCGCGATCACGGGCCAGGGCGTGAGCAGATCGGACAGCGAGATGGAGCAGAAGTCGTGGGTGAGCGGCGCGCCGACCAGCGCCGCGCAGGCGTTCAGCGCCGTGGCGCCGGGAATCACTTCCACCGCGATGCCGCTCGCGGGAGTCCAGCCGGCCTGCAGCAGCACCTCGAAGGTGGGGCCGGCCATGCCGTAGATGCCGATGTCGCCCGACGAGATCAGGGCCACGGTCTTGCCCTGGAGCGCCTGCTCGTAGGCTTCCACGCAGCGGTCGATTTCCTCGGTCATGCCCTTGCGGACCACCTCCTTGCCGTCCAGGAGTTCCTGCACCAGCTTGATGTAGGTGGCATAGCCGATCACCACGTCTGCCTCGGCGATGGCCTCCCGCGCCCGGTAGGTCATGTGCTCGGGGGCGCCGGGGCCGAAGCCCACCAGCAGGATTTTGCCTTTATTCATCATTCAGCCTTGCGATTGAAACCGTGGCGTTCTTGCCATCCGCGCCCCGGTATTTGTATTTTTCCAGCAGCAAGTCGTCGATCCCGCCCCGGGCGGCGAGCAGGGCCGCGGCTTCGGCCACCGCCGGCGTGCCCATGTAGCGGCGCACCGTTTCCGAGGGGTTGGGCACCGGCACGCGCGCCAGTTCCTCCGCCGTGTAAAAGCGCAGGGGCCAGCCGTGACGGGCCGCCAGTCGCAGGATCGCGTCCTCGTCGTTCTTCTTGTCGATGGTGGCCAGCCCCACGACTGCGCCACTGCTCAGCCCGGCCAGCGCCAAGGCCTCTTCCACTGCGGTTTGCAGGGTCTCCGGCGCCGTGCCGCGGTCGCAGCCCAGGCCCAGAATGACCCGCAATGTTGTTGAATTTAGCCCCTCTCCCTGTGGGGAGAGCGCAGCGAGGGGGGCGGAGCCGGTTGGGGTGAGGGCCTCGGCGCCCAATGCTTGCGACGAAGTAGTTGAAACATTCAGCGCTGTTGCCCTCACCCCGCCCTCTCCCAGAGGGAGAGGGTTCCATATTTCAACAGCATTGAAGATGATCCACGTCATGATGCTTCTTCCGGCGGGCGGTAGACCACCAGCCGCTCTTCCAGCTTCGCCCACAGTTCGGGCGCGATCTCGCGGTGCGTCACCCAGAGCACGGCGCGATAGCGGTCCAGGTCGACGTCCTCGAAGCGCTCGAAGCAGTGGATGTTGGCGGGCAGCGGCGTAGACCTTGTCCACCAGCTCCGCGATCCCGCCTCCTGCACGAAGGCGATGGGCTCCTCGTTCACCACATGGGCGGATACCCTCGTGATGTTGAGCTTCGGCGCTTCCACCCGCCAGCCCAGCTCCCGCCCCAGAATGTCCACCGGGATGGTCTTGCCGACATCGGAGGCCGTGGTCAGCACGGCCGTGGCGCCGAGCAGCGCGGCCAGGTGCTCGGCATAGGCGTTGGCGCCGCCCACATGGCCGGACAGCACCGGGATCACGAACCGGGCGCTGTCGTCCACCACCAGCACGCCGGGGTCTTCGTCCTTGGACACGAGGTGCGGCGCGATCAGGCGCACCACCGCACCCAGGGACACGAAGAACACCAGTTGGTCGTAGCCGGCGAACAGTTCGCCGATGTGGGCGCTCAGGGCGCCGGCCAGAACCCGGACGGGGTTGGCCAGGGGCGGCAGATCGGCGAATTTCTCCGTGACCACCACCTCGGCTTCCGGCAGTTTATCGGCCAGTTGCAGAAGCTTTTGGACGCCGTGCTTGGTGATGCCTACCAGGGCGATTCGGGGTGTCGTCATTTCAGTGGTGAGTGGTGAGTGAAAGCGTGTGCCCGCGTTCTTCGGCATCGAGGTTTTTTTCTTACCATTCATCACTCGCCACTCACCACTTCATTTTGCGGCAGCCGCGCCGCATCTCGCCGCGTAGCCGCTCCGGATTTTTCACCAGCAGCAGCGACAGGTAATTCACCTTCTCGCCGCGCAGGCGGGCTACGTCGTGCTCGGCCCGTTCGGCGGGCGTGCCGGCCTTCTCGACGAAAGCGGCGTACGGCAGCAGGCCGCGCCGTTCCAGCAGGTCCAGGACGTCGTCGAGCAGCGGCTTCACCTTCAGCAGCACCAGGGTGTCGAAGTCGTCCAGCAGCCGCTCGATCAGCCCGATGCCGTAGCCGGCGGGAATGATCGCCACGGTCTCGTCCGTGTCGGCCAGCGGCATTTCCAGCCGGGCGGCGGCGGCGTTGAAGGACGGCACCCCGGCGACGGCCTCGACGACGATGCCGGGCTCGAGTGCCCTGACCGTCCGGGCCAGATGGATGAAGGTGGAATAAGTGGAAACGTCCCCTTCGGCCAGGAACAGCACGTCCTTGTCTTCCCGCAATCGCGTCAGCACGGATTCGGCCGCACGCAGCCAATAGCCCGCCAGGATTTCCGCGTCGTGGGTCATGGGAAAGACCAGCGGCGTGTGTTCCGCCGGCAACGCCAGCCCCGCGTCCAGGGCGATTTGCAGTGCGAAGCCGTCGGCGCCCTTTTTCCGGACCGGGTAGCTCCAATGGGCGTCGGTCCGTTGCAGCAGTTCGAAGGCGCGGCGGGTGATCAGTCCGGGATCGCCGGGGCCGAGCGACACGCCGTAAAGGCGCCCCTTGTTGATTTCACTCATCGGTTCCTCGCTGGGCGCAAACGATCCAGATCGGGTTTTCCGCCTGCAGGCGGTGCATGTCCAGGATGGGACGGCTGCGCGCCGCCTGGAGCTGGGTGACATCCCAGCTTGCCCCGGACGCCTTCAGAGCATCCACCGCCGCCGCCAGGTTTTCCAGGGTGGCGAAGTTCATCACCAGCCAGCCCCCCGTCCGCAGACGTTGCAGGCAGAGCCGGATCAGCTCGCGCAGTTCGCCGCCGGAGCCGCCGATGAAGATGCCGTGGGGGTCGGGCCAGCCGTCCAGTTCCTGCGGAGCCTTGGCCTGGACCAGCGTGTAGTTGGTGACGCGGAGGCTCTCGCGGTTGCTCAGGGCGATGGCGAAGTCCTCCGCGTTCTTCTCGATGGCGTAGACGTGGCCCTGGGGGCACAGGCGCGCCGCTTCCAGGCCGACCGCGCCGGAACCCGCGCCGATGTCCCAGACGAGGCTGTCCGGGCGCAGCGCCAGCCGGGCCAGGGACACGGCGCGCACCTCGCGCTTGGTGATGAGGCCCTTGTCCGGGGCGCGCCGCCGGAAACGGGTGTCGGGGAGCCCGAACAGCGCTTCCCGCTCGCATGGCCGGCGGCGCAGCAGCACCACGTTGGGATCGGCGTAGCGCCGTCCGGCGGCCTCGGCGATGCCCTGCCAGCCGGTGATCCGCTCGTCCGTCTGCAAAAGCTTCTCAGCGACGGCCATCTCGAATTCCTCGCCCAGCCCTTCGGCCTGCAACATCCGGGCGATGCGGTCCGGGCCGTTTTCCGGGCTGGTGAACACGCCCATGAGATCGGCCTGCCGCAGCTTTTGCAGCAGCCCGTACAAACCGTGTTCGGGCCCGGCGCCCGGCGTCCACTCGCCGGCATCGCGGCTATGCACCGAGCCGATGGCCATGTCCTGCCAGGGCAGTCCCAGCCGGGCGCAGGCGAGCTGGATCGTGGAGACGTTGGGGAGGATCTCCAAGGCCTCCCGGCCGAGCTTGCCGCCCAGATAGGCGGCGATGCCGTGGCACAGCGGATCGCCGGTGGCCAGCACAGCGACCCGCTTTCCGTTCCGGCGCGCCTCGGCGATCCAGTCCGGCACTTGCGGAAGACGTCCGCCCAGATCGCGCCGTTCGGCGCCTTCGGCCAAATGCCCTGCAAACAAAGACAGGGTGCGCCCGGCGCCGATCACCAGATCGGCGGCGCGAAGGCTCGCCAGCGCATCTGGCGTCAGACCCTCGGCGCCGTTGTCCAGTACGCCGACGATGCGGCAGGGCTCAGTCATGCCGCCATTCCTCCGAGACCTCCGCCAGCTTGTTGGCTTCGAAATCGCACATCAAGATCCGCAAAGTAAATTGATCGGGATAGCGCCCGCGCAGGGTCCGGATCGCCCGCCGCCCCAGTGCTTCGTAAAAGGCCGTGATCAGGCCCAGTTCTTCCATGCGCTCGCTGGCGTAGCGGGCCATGGCGGAGCTCCGGATGTCCGCGCAGACTTCGGCGGGCGCGCCCACGTCGGCGGCGATGTCCGCCAGGAGGTCGGTATCCACCGCGTTGCGATTGGCGTGGGTGATGGTTTCGCCTTGGGCGATCTTGGTCAGCTTGCCAACCATGCCGCCGATCACCACATGGCGGATACCGTATCGCACGACGGTGTCCAGGGCATACTTGAGGAAATCGCCCATCTGCACGAAGCAGGCCGGCGGCAACCGCGGCAGTTCGTTCATCACGAAGCGCTCGGTGCGGCCGCCCGTGGTGAGCACCACGGTGTCCTGACCCTGGCGGGCGGCGACCTCGATGGCCTGGACGACGCTGGCGCGGAAGGCGGCGGTCGAATAAGGGTGGACGATGCCGGTGGTGCCGAGGATGGAAAGGCCGCCGATGATGCCGAGGCGGTAGTTCAGCGTGCGCTTCGCGATCTCCTCGCCGCCGGGCACGGAGATGACGACTTCCAGCCCGGCCCGCTCCAGCAAGCCCCCCGCCGCCTCGCGCACGTTGGCTTCGATGTTGCGGCGCGGCACCGGATTGATGGCGGGTCCGCCGACCTCGAGCCCCAGGCCCTGCATGGTGACGGTGCCCACGCCGGCGCCGCCCTTCAGGCTCACGACGCCGGGCATCTCCGGAAGCAGGGTCACGTCGGCGGTGAGGCGCGCCTTGTCCGTCACGTCCGGATCGTCCCCGGCGTCCTTGATCACCACGGCGTGGGCCGTTTTGCCGTCGCAGCGGCCGTCGGTGACGGCGAACACGACGCGCTGGCCGTTGGGCAGTTCGCAGTCCACCCGTTCCGGCACCGTGCCCCGCACCAGCCCCAGGGTTGCCGCCCGCGCCGCGGCGGCGGAGCAGGCGCCGGTGGTAAAGCCGGTGCGGGTGCCCTTGGGTTTCTTTTCCATCCGCCCGGCTACTGGCCTCCTTCGGCCAGGGCCAGCAAGGCATGCAATGCCGCGACCACCAGGGTGGAACCGCCCTTGCGGCCCATGGTGACGATCCAGGGAACGGTTTCCAGCGCGGCCGTTTCGGCCTTGGATTCCGCCGCCGCCACGAAGCCCACCGGCATGCCGACGATCAGCGCCGGCTTCAGTCCGTCCTCGCGGATCATGCGCACCACTTCCAGCAGGGCGGTGGGCGCGTTGCCCACGGCGACGACGCCGTTGTCCAGCAGCCCCGCCGACCGGGCCTTGCGCATGGCCTGCACGGCCCGCGTGGTGTTCTCCGCCTTGGCGTCGGCGATCACGTCCGGATCGGCGATGAACTGGTGGGCGGCCATGCCGAAATGGTCCAGGCGCGGTTTTGACAGCCCCACGCAAATCATTTCGACGTCGGCGACGAGGGGGGCGCCGGCGCGGATCGCCCGGATACCCGCCGCGATGGCTTCCGGATGGAAGCGGGTCAGGCCGTTGAATTCGAAATCGGCGGTGGCGTGGATCATACGCCGCACCACCTGCCATTGCTCGGGGCTGTAGGCGTGGACGCCGGCCTCGGCGTCGACGATGGCGAAGGAATCGTGCTCGATGCGGCGGCCCGCCTCGGTGAGCTGTTCGGTGACGATGTTGTTGCTCATGCTGCGCGATGATCGTGATGATGATGGCCGGCGCCATGCTCGGCGGCGAATTCGCGGTACTTGCAGCCGTCGCACTCCATCATGGCCTGGCCCGGGCCGGCGGCTTCGGCGAGGCGCTGCTCCAGAAGGGCGTAGATTTCCGCCTCGAAACCGAAATAATCGCCCAGTGCGAAATGGACGCGCGGATACTGCTGCTGCAACCGCGCCACCTGGCGCTTGATGCGCTCGATGAGGGTACCGGTGAACAGATAATAGGGCAGAATCACGATCTGCCCCATGTCCAGCCGGACCTGCCGCTGCACGACCGATTCCAGCCGGGGATGGGTGATGCCGGTGAAGGCGATGTCCACCAGCGGGTGTTCCCCCGCTTCGAACAGCCAGCGCGCCATGCGCGCCACGTCGCCGTTCGCCACCCGGTCGGATGAACCGCGGCCCAGGAGCACGATGCCGGTGTTGCGCGGGTCCGGCATGTCCAGGCGGCCCATCGCCTTGCGCAGATTGCGCTCGAGTATGGCGAGGATTCCCTCGCAGGCACCGAGATGGCGGGCATAGACGAACTCGACCTGGGGGTGGCGCAGGCGGGCGTGCTCGATGGCCTCGGGAATCTCCATTTTCACATGGCCCGCGGCGTTGAGGATCAGCGGGGCCACGAGCACCCGTCCGCCCTGGCGCGCGGCACGGTCCAGCCCCTCGTCCAGCAGCACGTCGGCGAATTCGATGAAGCAGACCTCGATGCGCCACTCGGGGCGGCGCTCCCGCCAGTTTGCGGCGAATTGCTCGATTTCCCGGTTGCCGGCGCTTTCCCGGGAACCGTGGCCGACCAATAAAACGGTGTCCTGTGGATTCATGCAGTCTTGTCCGCGTGGCGGAAACGATGGGAAAAACCGGCGTCGTAGAGCTTGGAGCGCCGGATGGCCGGCCACTGGCGCGCGCCCAGGGCCGGACTCACGATGATCATGGCCTGGCTGGTGATGCGCTCGGCCTTGCAGCGCTCGCGGATGTCCGCCAGCGTGCCGCGCACGATTTTTTCCTCGCCCGGCCAGCTCGCCTTGTGCACCACCAGCACCGGCGCCTCGTCGGACCAGCCGGCGTCGAGCAGGGTCTGCCGCACCTCGCGCAGCAGGGTGATCGAGAGGAACAGGCACAGAGTGCAGCGATGGCGGGCCAGCTCCCGCAGGGATTCGCCCTCGGGCATGGGGGTACGTCCCTCGACGCGGGTCAGGATCACCGTCTGGGTGACCTCCGGCAGCGTCAGGCTTTCCACCGCCGCCGCGGCCGAGGCCATGGCCGAGGAGACGCCGGGCACCACGCCCACCTCGATGCCGGCTTCGTCCAGCGGCCGCACCATCTCGATCAGTGCGCCGTACAGGGAAGGATCGCCGGTTTGCAGGCGCACGACGATAGGGTTGCGGCGCGCCTCCCGGATCAGCCACTCGCCGATCTGTTCCAGAGTCATGTCCTTGGAGTCCGCGATCGTGCAACCGGCTTTGGCCCAGCGCAGGGCGGCTTCCGAAACCAGGGAGCCGGCGTAGAGAATGGCGTCGGCGGATTCGACGAGCCTCCTTCCCTTGACCGTGATCAGCTCCGGATCGCCGGGGCCGGCGCCGACGAACCAGACCTTGCCGCCTGCAAAGGTTTCCGTGCTCATGGAAAGCCGAGCATCATTCTGCGGGACAGAAGCGCCGGAAAGCCGCGGCGGAGACTCCCCCCAGCACCCCCCAGAACAGGGCATTGCTCAACAGCGTCGCCAGCCTGAACTGGACGCGGAGAGTTTCCGGCGCCAGCCCGCCGCTCAGAGGGGGGTGGGGAGCGCCGATCAGATGCGGCAAGGCCAGCAGCATGCCGCCCAGTATCCGCAGCGGGCGATGCTCCTGGAGACAAACCAACCCCAGCCCCCCTGCTGTACAAAGGGCGGTAGCCAGCCACCAGGCCTGCCGAGCGCCGAGCTCGGCGGCAAAATCGCCCGGCAACTCCGGCGGCAGCCCCAGCCCGGGCGCGGCGAAGAATACCGCAAAGCCCGCGAGCCCCCATGCCAAGCCTTGCGCCATGCCCTTAGGCCGGCGCCACGCGTACAAACCGGTCAACATCAGTCCGTAGCCTATACCCAGGATGCCGTTCCCGACCGCCGTGGCGAGCAGACGCGGCCAGCCGGTTTCCGGCCGCCAGGCATCCGTCCCCCCATCACGGTTTTCCGTCGGCTCCGGCGCACCGGAGGCGGCCACCTCCTCGTAAACCTCCGCCTGGAGAATCAGCGGAGTCACCCACAAGGCTTGCGTCAGAGTCAGCAGGGATGCAGCCGACAGCCCCGCCAGAAAGGCGGAAAAGCCCAAAGCCCGGAACATTGGTCAGTGACAAGGGAAAGCAGCGGAATGCCGGGTGTCGTGAGCCGCGTTGTGCACGGCCGGCGTCGGCGAAAAGCCGACCATGAGCACCAGAAAACCACCGAGCGCCATCGCGGCGATTGCGGCGGTTCTGGCACCGACATGGATCAGCGAAGAATGGGACAGCGTTCGTGCGTTCATGGGGAACTTTCCGTCAAAAGGCGATCCGGATAAAAAACCGCTGGACGTGAACGCGCCGTTGGCGTCGCCGAAAAGTGCGATGCCAGTGGGCCACGCCCGCCCGCCGCGGGTCAGCACCACTGCCACGGGCCGGTCTCCGGACTTGCGAGCGACACCGGAGGCATCGACCCATCGCCTTCCCGCAAGAGCAAGCCCTTGCAGTGGCGCCGTGATGGGATTTGACTCGCTTACCGTTGCGGGGGCAGTGCCGGCCTTGTTCCCCTCCCCCTGTTTCCGGGGGAGGGAGGGGAACGCACCGGCTTCCCGTTTAACCCGGACGCGGACAGAATGCCGGCCGAGCACCCGAAAGCAGATAGGGCGCACTCTAAGAGATTTGGCCCATCGCGTCAAAATTCGTGCTGACCGGACCACGGCCGTACGGGGTGCTGCCACCGCTATGCAAGACCCGAGCGAACGGCGAGAATCTTGCGTTCCGGTTTGGAGCGGCCTTCCGCTTCACCTCGCAACGGCGGACGAATTCGACAAATGACTCACATGCTTCCCATGGGCCGGGGAGAATCCTACGGGCACCACGGAGAAATCCTGCAAGGCGCGGTGCCCTCGGCGCGCGGAATTCCGAGACCCATCCTGGTCACGCTGCCCTGCCTTCGCTACCGGGTCGTCGCCCACTTTTTCCCCGCGGCCGGAAACCGCTTGCAGACGCTTCCCGGCCCCCGCCCCAAAGCGGCGCGGGCGGCATTGCTGACGCTGTCCTGTCTTGGGTTTTCCGGCATCGGCGGCCTGCTGTTCCTGAACGGCAACATCCCGCGCGGCCAGGGACTCGGTTCCTCCACCGCCGATGTCACGGCTGCGATTCGGGCTGTCGCCCATGCCTGCGGCCGGACTTTGGCGCCGGAGCGGATCGCACGCCTGGCCGTCCAGGCCGAGGCCGCGTCGGATCCGCTGATGTTCGACGGCGCCGCCCTGGTTTTCGCGCAGCGCGAAGGGATCGTCGTGGAACGATTCGACAAGCCGCTGCCTCCCATGGAACTGCTGAGCGTCCGGGACCCGGCCAACGGCAGCGGAATCGATACGCTGAGCGGCACGCCGCGCCGTTACGACCGCGGGGAAATGAGCCTATGCGAAGCCCTGCTCGGGGAGTTGCGGGATGGCGTTGCGCAGGGAGATGCCGGCGTGATCGGTTCCGTCGCGACGGCCAGCGCGCGTCTCAACCAGCGGTTCGTCCGAAAACCGCGCCTCGACGAGCTCGAAGCACTGGGCAGACATCATGGCGCACTCGGCATTCAGGTGGCCCACAGCGGCACGGTCATGGGCCTGTTGTTCCGGCAGGGAAATCGGGAAGCGATCCGTGCGGCGAGAAGGCAGTTGGCGAGGCGGGGATGGGACGTCGATGCCCCCCCATTCGCCGGCCTCCGCGCGCGCTTTCGCCCCGGATGCCGAGGGCATCGCCACAACCGCCAGCCACTGACATGTCCCGCCGCCCCTCCCTCCCCCTTGGCGCAACGCTGATGGTTCAGGGCACGACGTCCGATGCCGGCAAGAGCACGCTGGTGACCGGCTTGTGCCGTGCCCTGCATCGCCGGGGTTTCCGCGTCGCGCCTTTCAAGCCGCAGAACATGGCCCTCAACAGCGCCGTCACGCCGGAGGGGGGCGAGATCGGCCGAGCCCAGGCGGTCCAGGCGCAGGCCTGCGGTCTCCCGCCGCATACCGACATGAATCCGGTCCTGCTCAAACCCTATGCCG
The DNA here is from genome assembly GCF_040730495.1 of Methylococcus sp. ANG. Classification (NCBI taxonomy): domain Bacteria; kingdom Pseudomonadati; phylum Pseudomonadota; class Gammaproteobacteria; order Methylococcales; family Methylococcaceae; genus Methylococcus; species Methylococcus sp. ANG. The sequence goes on from NZ_CP160399.1 coordinate 1,738,429, forward strand.
ATCTCGGTTCGCAGGTCATCGTCCATGGCCGTGCCGCGGGCAACATGGACGCCCGCCGCTACCATGAGTTCAAGCCCAGGGCCCTGGCCGCGGTGCTGGCCTCCCACACCCGGCTCGCCCGGCAATATCAGGCGGTCATCGTCGAGGGCGCGGGCAGTCCGGCGGAAATCAACCTGAGGACGGGAGACATCGCCAACATGGGATTCGCCGAGGCCGTGGACTGCCCAGTACTTCTCGTCGCCGACATCGATCGCGGAGGTGTGTTCGCCCACCTCGTCGGCACGCTCGAACTGCTTTCGGCCAGCGAACGCGAGCGCATCCGGGGCTTCGTCATCAACCGGTTCCGCGGAGATATCGCCCTGCTGCGGCCGGGCCTCGAGTGGCTGGAGCGCCGCACCGGCAAGCCGGTGCTGGGGGTGCTGCCCTACCTGGACGGCCTCTACCTGGATGCGGAAGATGCCGTGGCGAAGCCAAGGCCCGCCACGGACGGCGGCCACGCTCGGCTGCGGGTGATCGCCCCACGGCTGCCCCGCGTCAGCAACCACACCGATTTCGACGCCTTGCGCATGCATCCGCAGGTCGATTTCCGCTTCGCCGGTACGGGGGAGCCTCCTCCGCCCGCCGATTTGGTAATCCTCCCCGGAAGCAAGAACGTCCGTGCGGATCTCGCCTGGCTGCGCGGGACGGGGTGGGAAGGGGCCATCCTGCGGCATCTGCGCTATGGCGGGAAACTGCTCGGCCTTTGCGGAGGTTTCCAGATGCTCGGTCGGGCGATCCACGATCCGTCGGGTCTCGAAGGCCCGCCAGGCTCCAGCCCCGGCTTGGGACTCCTGGATTTCGAAACGACGCTCGAAGCGGACAAGCAGTTGAGGAACGTCTCCGGGACCCTGGTTCTGGAAAGCGCGAAGGTCAGGGGCTATGAAATCCATGCCGGCGTCAGCCTGGGCCCGGCCCTGGAGCGGCCCGTCTGTTGGCTGGAACAAGGACCCGACGGGGCTCTGTCGGATGACGGGCGGATCCTCGGCAGCTACGTGCATGGCTTGTTCGACGAACCCGAAGCCCAGACCGCCCTCCTCCGCTGGGCCGGCATGCCGCAGCCACGGGTGTTCGACGTCGGTTCGGAACGCGAACGCGGCATCGACCGCGTTGCCGACGCCGTCGAAGCCGAGCTGGACATGGAAACGATCATCGGCCTGCTGACGGACCGGCTCCGCTGACGGGCCTGCGACGAACCCGCCGTGATTTCGTCCGATGCAAGAGGCTGTAAATCCCTTGTTGACAATGAATAGGCCGACGCGCATCCTGCCCGCGGCCCCAGCGCGCAAGGCGCTCGATTCTTTCCCGGTTTGAGCGGCGCCCGGCCCAATCCGATGTGCAACGCCAAGTCCGAATCGCGCCGGCAGATAAACGCAGGCCGGAGGGAATCCACCCACGCCATGAACACCGAATCGCCGTTCAAGCCCTGTTACGACAATTTCATCGGCGGCCGCTGGGTCCCGCCGGTCCAGGGGGAATACTTCGAGAACCTGACGCCGGTCACCGGCAGGCCGCTCGGCAAGGTCGCCCGTTCCACCGCGGAGGACGTCGAGCTGGCCCTGGATGCCGCCCATGCCGCTGCCACCGCCTGGGGCCGAACCTCCGCGACCGTCCGGGCCAACCTCCTGAACCGCATCGCCGACCGCATGGAAGCCCACCTGGAAACCCTGGCGCTGGCGGAAACCTGGGACAACGGAAAGCCGATCCGCGAGACCCGGGCGGCGGACATCCCGCTGGCGATCGATCATTTCCGCTACTTCGCCGGCTGCATCCGCGCGCAGGAGGGCTCCATCGGCGAACTCGACGCCGACACCGTCGCCTACCACTTCCACGAGCCGCTCGGAGTGGTGGGACAGATCATTCCCTGGAACTTCCCGATCCTGATGGCGGCCTGGAAGCTCGCCCCCGCCCTGGCCGCCGGCAACTGCGTGGTACTGAAGCCGGCCGAACAGACTCCGCTGGGAATCATGGTGCTGCTGGAACTGATCGGCGACCTGTTGCCGCCCGGCGTGCTGAACGTCGTCAACGGTTTCGGCCTGGAGGCGGGGAAGCCGCTGGCTTCCTCGCGGCGCATCGCCAAGATCGCCTTCACCGGGGAGACGACGACCGGCCGGCTGATCATGCAATACGCCTCCCAGAACATCATCCCGGTGACGCTCGAACTCGGCGGCAAGTCGCCGAACATCTTCTTTGCCGACGTCTGCGCGGAGGAGGACGACTTTTTCGACAAGGCGGTGGAAGGGCTCGCGATGTTCGCGCTCAATCAGGGTGAAGTCTGCACCTGCCCTTCCCGCGCCCTGATCCACGAATCCATCTACGACCGCTTCATGGAACACGCCTTGAAACGGATCGCGGCCATGAAACAGGGCAACCCGCTCGACGCGGAGACGATGGTCGGCGCCCAGGCGTCCGAAGAGCAGGTCGAGAAGATCCTCTCCTACTTCGAGATCGGAAAGCAGGAAGGCGCCGAATGCCTGATCGGCGGCGAACGCAACCTGTTGGACGGCGACCTCCGCGGCGGCTACTACGTGAAACCCACGGTATTCCGGGGCCACAACCGGATGCGCGTGTTTCAGGAAGAAATCTTCGGCCCGGTGCTGTCGGTGACGACCTTCAAGGATGACGAAGAGGCGCTGGCGATCGCCAACGACACGCTGTACGGACTCGGCGCCGGCATCTGGACCCGCGACCTCAACCGGGCCTACCGGATGGGACGGGGCATTCATGCGGGGCGCGTCTGGGTTAACTGCTACCACCTCTATCCGGCGCACGCCGCGTTCGGCGGCTACAAGCAGTCCGGCATCGGCCGCGAGAACCACAAGATGATGCTCGCCCATTACCAGCAGACGAAGAACCTGCTGGTCAGCTACAGTCCGAAGGCGGTGGGCCTGTTCTGAAAGCTCCCAACGCACCGGCGCGGGTAGTGGCAAGCCCCGCCGCCCTGGCCTTGATCGAACGGCTGGCCGCAAGGCACGGCCCGCTGATGTTCCACCAATCCGGCGGCTGCTGCGACGGCAGCGCCCCCATGTGCTATCCGCTCGGGGAACTCCTGGTGGGCGACTCGGACGTGCGGCTGGGAGATATCGGAGGATGTCCGTTCTACATGTCCGCGGCCCAGTTCGACTACTGGAAGCACACGCAGCTGCTGATCGACGTCGTGCCGGGCCGGGGCGGCATGTTTTCGCTGGAAGGGCCGGAAGGCCTTCGTTTCCTGACGCGGTCGCGGGCGTTTTCCGACGCCGAACTGGCGGCGCTGGAAGAGGCGGATTCGCCGGTGCGCGGGCGGTGAACCGCCGCACCGTCGCCGGCTGGTCTCAGTAAAGGTCTGGGATCAGCCGCGAAGTTCTGGCGCAATACGCCTCGTATTCGGCGCCGAAATGCTCGCGTAGCAGCCTCTCTTCGGCACGGATGCGCGCGAGCAGCGGCGGAATCATAAGCACCGCGAGCAGCAGGCCGACGCCCGCGCGAAAGGCCAGCGCCCATCCCAGCGAACTTACGAGCAGGCCCAAATAGCTGGGGTGGCGGATGACGCCATACACGCCCGTCGTGACCAAGGCATGCCCCGGCTGGATGGCGACCAGCCCGCTGAAGCGCCGGCCGAGCACGAAGACCGGCCAGAGCCTCAAGCAACCGCCGCCGGTGAAGAGCGCTACGCCCAGCCAGCGGACGGCATCGCCGTCGAACGTCCAGAACCCGATCCGGTCCGTGTATGCCGGCAGATAGGCGGACAGGAAGCCGATCGGAATCAGGACCGCGATCACCCAGCGGTTGGCGCGGTCCTCCCGCGCGCCGGGGCTCAGGTTTCCGCCGCTGAAGACCGCGGCGGCGGACAGTGCGACGAGCACGATGGCCACGGCAATCAGGGGCGGATGGGAGAAGAAGGCGGCCGGTCCGCCCCGGCCCAGGACCGCGAGGCCGAGATAGGCGGCCACCGACGGCAGGGTTACGAACGCGAGTTTCGGTACGGACATGGCGGCCTCATGGTCTCAATCCAAAATCGCCGCCTTCACCTCAAGACACGGCGCTGCCCGGATGATACGCCTTGAGCAGCGCTCGGATGAAGCCGCTAATACCCCCACCACTCCTCGGACGCATCGCCCAAGCCGCACTGCCGGGCGTCCGGCCGGGCCGGCATACCGTGCGGGAAGCCGGGCAGGGGGATGCCTTCGAAGGCGCGGACTCCGGAAGCATCCGTCCAATTTTCCGGCGTCTTGGCGGCCGACTTCAGAACGCCGTACCGAATCAGCTTGGCGCGGATCACGTGGCGGCTCAGACCGAGCAGGCGCGCCGTCTGCAACTGGTTGCCACCGGCAAGGCGGTGCGCGGCTTTCACGACGGCGGCCTCGATCCGGGCATGGATATCGGGCAGGTTGCTTTCCAGAAGCCGCTCCAATATCTCGGTCAGCGCCTCGAAATCGTCGCCCCTGGAAGCCGCGCCCGGCGTCGGCAGGGGCGAGAGGTTGAGGTCCGATGGGGCTATCGTCTGGTTGCGCGCCACCAACAGGGCGTGGTGGATGACGTTTTCCAACTCGCGTATGTTGCCCGGCCAGGAATGGCGGAGCAGCGCTTCCGCCGCCGCCGGCGAAATGCGGGTCTCGGGATTGCCCAGCCGCTTGCTGTAGAACGCCAGGAAATGCTCGGCCAGCGGCAGGATGTCGCCGGGGCGCTGGCGCAGGGGCAGCAGCCGCAGCGGCGCGACGTTCAGACGGTAGTAGAGGTCCTCGCGGAAACGCCCGGCCAGGATGGCTTCTTCCAGCTTGACGTTGGTCGCCGCGATCAGACGGACGTCGATCGGGATGGGCCGGTGCGACCCCACCCGGACCACCTCCTTTTGCTGCAATACCCGCAGCAGCTTGACCTGCATCGGCATGGACAAATCGCCGATCTCGTCGAGGAACAGGGTGCCGCCGCTCGCGGCTTCGAACCAGCCCTGCTTGGTGGAGGAGGCGCCGGTGAACGCGCCTTTCTCGTGGCCGAACAGCTCGCTTTCGATCAGGTTTTCCGACAGGGCGCCGCAGTTGACCGCGAAAAAAGGCCGGTGCTTCCTGACACTCAGCTCGTGGATGTGGCGGGCGACCAGTTCCTTGCCGGTGCCGGTTTCGCCGATGACCAGCACGGTCATGTCGGTCGGCGCGACCAAGTCGATCCGGGCCAGCAGTTCGCGGGATTGCGGGTCTTCGAACACCAGCGCCGAGGCCCGGATGGAGAGCGCCAGTTCGTTGGGATTGGGATGGGAAAGTAAGGGCATGATCGGGGCTTGCTCCAAGGTTACAGGGCACCATAAAGCAAGCCGACTAATGCCTTCAAATATTAAAAACTTATTTTTATATTTCCATTTATGCAGACCCCTCCCGATAGCCCGGGTGCCAGCCGAGCAGCCGCCGTTCCAGGACGCGAGCAGCCCAGTCCGCGGCCTTACCGAGCAGCGCGTAGAGCAGGATCGACAGGATCACCACGTCGGTCTGCATGAACTCGCGGGCGTTCATCGCCAGATAGCCGATGCCGGCGTTGGCCGCGATGGTCTCCGCCACGATCAAGGTCATCCACATGATGCCCAGCGCATAGCGTAGGCCGACCAGAATGGCCGGCAGGGCGCTCGGGAACAGGATACGGCGGAACGTGTCGAACCCCCCTAAGCCGTAGACCCGTCCGATCTCGAGCAGCCGGGGATCGACGCTACGCAGGCCCAGCAGGGTGTTGACGTAGACCGGAAAGAACACCCCCAGCACCACCAGCAGGACCTTGGTTTCCTCGCCGATGCCGAACCACAGAATCAAGAGCGGCACCAGGGCCAGATGAGGGATGTTGCGCAGCATCTGCACCGAAGTGTCCAGCAGCCGCTCGGCCCGGCGGCTCCAGCCGGTGGCGAGTCCCAGCAGGAAGCCGAGGCTGCCGCCGATGGCGAAGCCGGTGAAGGCGCGGGCCGAACTGGCGGCGACGTGCTGGAACAGCTCGCCGGAGCGGACGAGGGAAACCGCCGCCAGCACCACTTCCTCCGGCGAGGGGAAAAGCTTGCCGTCCAGCCGCCCCGAACGCGAGGCGATCTCCCAAGCGGCCAGCAGCGCCAGGGGCAACAGCCAGGGCTCGAGGTTTGCGGCGATCCGGCGCAGGCCGGCTACGGTCAATGCGCCTCCACCGCCAGCGTGCCCGTGTCGCCGACCGGACTCAGGTGGAAAACCGGGCGGGCCTGGACTCTCGTCTCCACCTTTTCCACCGGCAGCAGGGGGAACAGCAGTTCCGCGACCCGGTAGGCTTCCTCCAGATGCGGGTAGCCGGACAGCACGAAGGTCTCGACACCTAGCTCGGCATATTCCTGCAAGCGCTCGGCGACCGTGGCGGGATCGCCGACCAGGGCGGTGCCGGCTCCGCCGCGCACCAGGCCCACCCCGGCCCAGAGATTGGGGCTGACTTCCAGATGCTGGCGCGAGCCGCCGTGCAGCTGAGCCATGCGCCGCTGCCCTTCGGAATCGGAACGGGCGAAGGCGCGCTGGGCGGCGGCGATAGTCGCATCGTCGAGATGGCGGATCAGCGTATCGGCGGCCTGCCAGGCCTCGGCTTCGGTTTCCCGCACGATGACGTGTACCCGCAGGCCGAAGCGGACCGTGCGCCCCAGCGCGGCGGCGCGTTCCCGCACGTCGGCGATCTTGCGGGCGACATCCGCCGGCGGCTCGCCCCAGCTCAGGTACAGGTCGACGTGTTCGGCGGCAAGGCCGTGCGCGGCCGGGGACGAGCCGCCGAAATACAGCGGCGGGTGCGGGGTCTGGGCGGGCGGGAAGGCGAGCTTCGCGTTTTCGACCCGGATATGTTTGCCCGTGTAGGTGACCGTCTCTCCCGCCATGAGGCCCTTCCACACGCTCAGGAATTCCCGGGCCAAGTCGTAGCGCTCGTCATGGGACAGGAACAGCCCGTCGCCGGCCAGCTCCACCGGATCGCCGCCGGCCACCACGTTGACCAGCAAACGCCCGTTCGACAGCCGGTCCAGGCTGGCAGCCATGCGCGCGGCGACGGTGGGCGCGGTCAGGCCGGGCCGGAGCGCGACCAGGAAGCGCAGCCGCTCGGTGACCGGAATCAGGGAGGAGGCCACGATCCACGGGTCTTCGCAGGTGAGGCCGGTGGGAATCAGCACGCCGCCGTAGCCCAGGCTGTCCGCCGCCTGGGCGACCTGGCGCAGATAGGGGTAGTCGACTTCGCGCGCGCCCTGCGCCGTGCCGAGGTAGCGGCCTTCGCCGTGGGTGGGTAGGAACCAGAAAACGTTCATGGCTGAATCTCCGTTGCCGATAATGCGAGCGATACCTGGACGGGCTTGGGCAGGAGTCCCAGCGCGTGCAGCGTATCGGCGATGTTCTGTTGCGAGCTTGCGAGTTCGGCGTCGACCGGATGCAGGCCGTAGGCCCGGCGCTCGAGGGCTTTCTTCAGGACCGGGACGCCGATGCCGAGCTGGCGGTCCAGCAGTTCCGCCGCTTCCGCGGTATGGGTCCTCGCCCATTCGTCGGTCCGGGCGATTTCCTCCAGCACGGTTTTCGCCAGTTCCGGATGCTGGCGGATGAAATCCTTGCGCGAGGTGTAGATTTCGTGGTTCTGCACCAGCTTTTGCCCGTCGGCGAGTATCCGCGCGCCGGCCGTCTCCTGAGCCACGGCCAGATGGAAGTCCCAGATCGCCCAGGCGTCCACCGCACCGTTGGCGAAGGCGGCGCGGGCGTCGGCGGGGGCGAGGTAGACCGGCTGGATGTCCTTCCAGCCCAGGCCGGCGGAAGCCAGCGCCCTGATCAGCAAGTAGTGCGCGTTGGAACCCCGCGCGACTGCGACCTTGCGGCCCTTGAGGCTGGCGACTCCGGCGATGCCGGAATCCTTGGCGACCAGGATGGCTTCGCCTTCGGGCGAGGCCGATTCGTAGCCCAGATAGACCAGGTCAGAGCCTTTGGCGGCCAGGGCGAACACCGGCGGCGTCTCCCCCGAGGCAGCGAAGTCCAGGTGGGCGGCATTCAGGGCTTCCAGCATGGGCGGACCGAAGGCGAACTCGGCCCAATCGACCGTCACGCCGGCTGCTTTGAGCTTGCGGTCCAGTTCGCCACGGGCCTTCACCAGGATCAGCGTGCCGTATTTCTGGTAGCCGATCCGGATCGAGGCCGGCGCGGCGTTCCCGGTCTCGCCGCTCTTGGCGGGCAAGCTGTAAGCGGCATAGAGGACGAACGCCAGGGCGAACAGGCTGGCGAGGCTGGCATGGGCTTTATTCATAGTCTTATCCCCCGATCCGGGGCGTAGGATGTGCCGACGTGAGGAGGCGCATCGGTCGCGACCGATGGGCTTCGTACCTCAGCCCATTTTACGAAATCCAATTTCTTCATGGTCTTATCCCCCGACCGACGGATGAATCCACTCGTCGCCGGCCCCGGCCAGGGCGTCGAGGTTGAGGAGATGGCCGAGCTTCTGCGACTTGGTGCGGAGATAAACGAGGTTCTCCGGGTGCGGCGCCGGCTCCAGCGGCACCCGCTCGACGATCTTCAGGCGGTAGCCGGCCAGCTCGGTGAACTTCGCCGGGTTGTTGCTCATCAGCCGCAGGGTGGTCACGCCCAGGTCGGTGAGAATCTGCGCCCCCACGTCGTAGCTGCGGGCGTCCACCGGCAGGCCTAAGTCCAGATTGGCCTCCACCGTGTCCCGGCCGCGGTCCTGCAGCTGGTAGGCCTTCAGCTTGTGGGCCAGCCCGATGCCCCGGCCCTCATGGCCGCGCAGATACACCAGGACCCCGTTGCCCGCCTGCTCGATCGCCTCCAGCGCCATCTTCAGCTGGTTGCCGCAGTCGCAGCGCAACGAACCCAGGATGTCCCCGGTCAGGCATTCCGAATGCACCCGCACCAGCACGTTCTCCCGCCCGTACACCCAGCCCTTGACCAGGGCCAGATGTTCGGAGCCGTCCACCACCGAGCGGTAGACGTGGGCGGTGAAGGTTCCGTACGGCGTCGGCAATCTCGCCTCCGCCACGTGCTCCACCAGCCGCTCGGTGCGGCGCCGGTAAGCGATCAGATCGGCGATGCGGATCACCGGCAGCCAGTGGCGGCGGGCGAAGGCCACCAACTCCGGCCCCCGCACCATGCGGCCGTCGTCGTTCACGATCTCGCACAAGGCCCCCGCCGGCGCCAGCCCCGCCAAGCGGGCCAGGTCCACCGCCGCCTCGGTATGGCCCGGCCGCTCCAGCACCCCGTTCGGTTTCGCCTTGAGCGGGAACACATGGCCCGGCCGGGCGAACGCCGCCGGTCCCGCCTCGGGATCGGCCAGGGCCCGGATGGTCGCGCTGCGGTCGGCGGCCGAGATCCCGGTGCTGGTGCCCTGGGCCAGGTCCACCGACACCGTGAAGGCCGTGCGGAACGGATCGGAGTTGTTCCCCACCATCGGCGGCAGCTGCAGGGCCTCCACCCGCTCCGGCGCCAGCCCCACGCAGACCAGGCCGCTGGTATGGCGGACCAGGAAGGCCATGCGCTCGGGCGTCATCTTCTCCGCCGCCAGGATCAGATCGCCCTCGTTCTCGCGCGAGGCATCGTCCGCCACCACCACGAAACCGCCGTTGCGGATCGCGGTCAGGGCCGTTTCTATCGTGTCGTAGGTCATGGGGATACTCCCGTATCAGGAATAGAAGCTCGGGGTCGGCGGCGTGCCGTTGAGGGTCCATTCCCCCAGATCGCGCAGTTTGTAGTCCGCCGGGTCGTGCAAAGTGTGGGTGCGGAGGTTGCGCCAGTGGCGGTCGAAGCCGGCTTTCGCGACGGTCGCCCGCGCGCCGGTGACTTCGAACAGCCGGTGGGTGACATCGAGCGCCGCCCGCGAGGTATGGACCTTGGCGACGGCCGCTGCCAGCGCGGCATGGGCACGCTCTTCCGGTGTCAGCGCGTTTTCCTTGGCCCAGGCCGCGTCCAGCAGCAGTGCCGCATGATCCGTGGCCAGGGCGGCGGTCTGGAGTTCGACCGTGAACTCGCCGTACTTCTGCAGCACGTAGGGGTCTTTCCGGGGGCTGTCCACGCCGGACAGGAACCAGGCGCGGGACTGGCCCAGGGTATAGGCGCGGGCTTCCGCCAGAGCGCCTTCGCCGATGCCGAGATAGATGTTGGTCAGCACCAGTTGCGCGATCACCGAGCGCAGGGTGGCGTAGACGTTGCCGAGCGGGCCGGGGTTGCGCAGGATCTCGTGCTCATGGACCCGGACCTCGTGGAATTCGACGCTGCCGCTGTCGGTCTGGCGCTGGCCCATGTTGTCCCAGTCGGCGTTGATGCGGATGCCGGCCCGGTCGCCCGGAATCGCCGCGATCAGCAGCGGCCCCGAATCTTCCGCCAGTGCCGACACGATCAGATGATCGGCGTCCATGGCGCCGGAGCAGAAGCTCTTCGTCCCCCGCAGGAGCCAGCCTCCTGTTCCGTCGGCGGCGATGCGGGCGCGGGTGTCCAGAGGATTCAGCGCATTGCCCCAGAACCAGCGGCCCCGCACCGTCTCGGCGTAATAGTGTTCCCACTGGTCGCCGAACAAGCGGAGCGTGGCCAGCAGCAAATGCTGGAAACCGAACAGATGGCCCAGGGCGCTGTCGGCCCGCGACACGAGGCGGACGATGCGCAGGGTGTCGTGCCAGTTCAGCCCGTGGCCGCCGTAGGCGCGTGGAACGATGAGGTTGAGCAGGCCGCTTTCCCGCAGCCGGTCGCGCTGGGCCTTGGCCGTGCCGCCGGCCTTGTCGCGTTCGACGGCAGTGCCGGCGAACTCCGCCGCCAGCGCCTCCGCCGTGTCGAACAGCCGCCGCACCGTTTCCCTGTCCTGCATGGGCGCCCCCACCTCAGGCCGCGGCCTTGCCGGCGCTTCCGGCTTCCAGCGCGCGCACCCGAGGCAGGACTTTTTGGCCGAAATATTCGATCTCCTCGTGGTAATGGAGGAAACCGCTCAGCACCAGGTCGACGCCGACAGCCTTGAGTTCCAGGATGCGTGCGGCGATCTGTTCCGGAGTGCCGATGAGGTTGGTCTTGAAGCCGTCGTTGTACTGCACCAGGTCGTCGAGGCTGGACTTGGCCCAGTTGCCCTCGCCTTCGGGGGAGGCCTTGCCGGCCTCGCGTACCTCGTGGCCGAAGGCCCGGACCGCCTCCGGGTCGGCCTTGTCGATGATCTCGGCCAGCACCGCCTTGGCTTCGGCCTCCGTGTCGCGGGCGATCACGAAGGCGTTGACGCCGATCTTCACCGTGCGTCCCTCTTGGGCCGCCTTGGCCCGGATGTCGTCGACCTGCGCCTTGATGCCTTCGACGGTATTGCCGTTGGTGAAGTACCAGTCCGACACCCGCGCCGCCATGTCTCGCGCCGCCCGCGAACTGCCGCCCTGGAAGATTTCCGGGTGCGGCTGGTGCAGGGGTTTGGGCTTCAGCGAATAGTCGTGGAAGCGGTAGAAATCGCCGAGGAAGGTGAACCGGTCCTGGGTCCAGATGCCCTTGAGCGCCCGGATGAACTCCTCCGAGCGCCGGTAGCGTTCGTCGTGTTCCAGCCAGGGCTCGCCGATGGCGGTGAATTCGGTCCTGAACCAGCCGCTGACGACGTTGACGGCGATGCGGCCGCCGGTCAGGTGGTCGATGGTGGCGACCTGTTTGGCGAGCAGGGCTGGATGCCAGGGTCCCGGCAGGACGGCGGCGATCACCCGCAGGCGTTCGGTCGCGGCCAGCAACGCGTGGGTGAAGGACACCGACTCGTGCTGGTACTCGGCGCCGTAGCCGGCGGTGAAGCGGATCTGGCTGAGGGCGTATTCGAAGCCGTTGCGCTCGGCCAGTTGCGCCAGCTTGCGGTTGTAATCGATGTCCCAGCTCGTGCGCTGCTCGATCTTGCTGATGACCAGGCCACCGCTGACGTTGGGGACCCAGTAGGCGAATTTGACGGGTTGAACGGAATGGCTCATATCGGTTGTCCTCATGCGGCGTTGCTGATGGAAACATTCAATGGCGCGCCATTGAGCGTGACCGCGCCCTCCACCTCGACCGGCCGGGTCAGGGTGTCGAGCACCGGGCAGTGCCCTTCCACGACCGCCACCAGCTTCCGGATCGTTTCGGGGTCTGCGGAGCTCTCGATGACGGTTTCGAAAACGATCTTCTGGTAGCCCGCCGGCACCGAATCGCTCAGGCCGAAAAGCCCTTGCAGATCGAGGTAGCCCTTCGCCGAGACTTCGACGGCCTCCAGCGGGATGCCCATGACCGCGGCGTAGGCGGCATAGACGATCTCCTGGCAGGTGCCGAGCGCCGCCAGCAGCAGTTCGACGGGGTTGGCGGCGGTGTCGCCGCCACCCAGTTCGGCCGGCTCATCGACGATCAGCGGCGGAAAATCGCGTACTTCGGCGGAGCAGCGCACCCCGTCGAGCCATCGCGTCTTCGCCCTGAACACCAGGCGCGCACTGGCCGGATTTTTTTGCAAGCCGGCGATGGCGTTTCCCAATGCCGCTTTCAGGGTTTCCTGTGACATTTCGGCCTCCGGGTTATTCGCCGCCCGCCTCGAACAGTTCGAGCGGCAGCCCGACCAGGGTCTTGCCGATCCATTCGCGGGCGATGTTGTTGGACGGTCCCATGCCGATGCCGGCGCGGGCGTCGCGGAAGATGCGCTCCAGCGGGCCGCGCTTGTAGCCGTAGCCGCCGCTGACGTCGAGGGCGTTGCGCGCCGAGATGTTGGCGACCTCGGCCGCGTGCACCTTGAATTCGGTGAGCGGGATGAGAATCTGCCCCTGCGGCTGGCCGGCGGCCTGCAAGTCGTCGAGGCGCCTTGCCAGTTCGGTCTGCCAGGGCCGGAGGCTCTCCACCAGCACCTTCGACTCGCCCAGTTGCTGGCGCAGCACCTGGTAATCCGACAGCTTCTTGTCGAAATCGCGGTGATGGGTGCCGGTGAGATGTTCGGAGGCTTTCTCCAGGGCGGCCCGTGCCACGCCGTGCCAGACCGAGCCGAGTCCGATCAGATAGACCGGCGAAACGCCGTGGTAGACGATGTCCTTGCCCTGGCCTTCCTCGCCCAGGCGGTCGCGTGCGTGGATTTTGACGTCGCGGTAGCTGATCGGGCCGCTGTGGTTGCCGCGCACGCCCAGCGCTTCCCAGCCGCCGTGGGAAATGCCATCCAGCTTGGAGTCGACGATGAAAAAGCTGATGTCGGTCGGCCCCTTGGCGCCGGGGGAGCGGGTCTGGAACAGGTAGTAATCCGCCTGGCCCGCGCTGGTGGTGAAGGATTTTTCGGCGTTGAGGCGGTAATACTCGGCGCCGTCCCGCGCGGCTTCGCTGAAGTTGAACCACCAGTGGCCGCCGGAGGCTTTCTCGCTGGTCGAGTAGGTGCCGAGCAGGCCGTCCCGTGCCGGTTTCAGCCAACGTTCCTTCTGGTCGTGGTTTCCGAACAGGTTGATGGTCTGCACCGCGCCGGTGTGCATGACGTAGACCAGGCCGGTGGAGGCGCAAGCCCGGCCGATTTCTTCGGCGACGATGGAGAAAGCCACGTGGTCCAGCCCCAGGCCGCCGTATTCCTTGGGGATCAGGACGCCGTTCCAGCCGGCTTTGCCCAGGGCGTTGAGGTTTTCGCGGGGGAAAATGCCGTCGCGGTCGATCTTCTCGGCGTTGGGCCGGATGACCTCGTCGACCAGGCTGCGGATTTCGCTGCGGATTTTGTCGTAGTCGTGTGCTGACATGGTTTTCTCTCAGGCGGCTTGGGTGGCAGGAAGGGTTTGATTGAGGGCGATGCCGACGGCCTGGCGGGCGGCGGCTTCGATGCGCTCCAGGAGCACCGGGTCGGCGAAGCGCTGTCCGTCGAACAATTGCTCGGCGGCATAGACGCCGGACGGCACGGTGAATGCACCGAAGAAGCCGAACAGCGGCCGCAGCTGGTGTTCGACGATCAGTGCGTGCTTGTCGCCGCCGCCGGTGGCGCCGAGGATGACCGGCTTTTCGTTCAGGGCCTTGGGGTCGAGCAGATCGAACAGATGCTTGAACAGCCCGGTGTAGGCCCCCTTGTAGACGGGGGTGACGGCGATGAGGATGTCGGCTGCCGCAATGGAGTTCAGCGCCGCCTTGCCGACGCTACCCAGTTCGTTGGGATTGCGGGCGGGGCCCACCACCGGGGCGAGTTCCGCCAGTTGCAGTATCTCGGCCTCGGTCGCGGCATGGCGGCGGATCGCCTCCACGATCTGTCCGGCCAGCGCCAGGGTCTTGGAAGGCGAGCCCAGATTGCCGGATACGACCACGGTTTTTAACGTACTCATGAAATACCTGTCGGGTGATGGAACGGTAGATGTCAGAAGCTGAAATTGGCGCCGGCGCCAATGGCCCACTCGCTGGCGGTGACCTGATAGTTGCCCAGCGCCAGCGTGGAGCGGCTGGTGTTTTCGCTGAAGGCATAGGCACCGAAACCGTCGAGCCGGAAATGCGGGGTGAAGGCATAGCCCAGTCCCACGGTCAGGGTGTTCTGCCAGATGACCGGCGCCAGCGTGGTCTGCACGACCTTGGTCAGGTCGTTCTGCGCCAGGACGCCGGGTACGGCGGTGTTCAGCGGCAGGGTGCCGACGCCGTCCAGGCCGCCCAGCGAGCCGTTGGGACTGTTCAAGAGCAGCGAGGAGGCATAGCTGTAGCCCGCCCGGAACTGCCAGGCGTCCAGCGTGTACTGTCCGCCCAGCATGGTCAGGAACTGGTCCTGATAGATGTCCTGGTAAAGCGCGGCGTTGGACCAGTTCTTCCAGGCCACGTCGACTTCGAGCAGGAGGTTCGGAACGATGTCGGTGGCGACGCCCCAGGTGACTTCGAGCGGCTGCGCCACCTTCACCGACTGATACTGGTCGTAGCCGTTGACGGTGGTCGACAGGATGCTGTGGTAGTCGTATTGCAACGGGCTCTTGATCGAGGCGCTTAGGGTCCATTCCGGCGCGACCTTGTAGGTGGCCCCGAGCGCGCCGCGCAGCGAGATGTTGTGCACGCTGGAGGTGGTGCCGCCGAAATTGCCGGAGAGCCCCTGCAGGCCGGTGGTGCTGCCGGTAGTGCCGAGCTGGCCCAAGCCGAAGCCCAGGGTCAGCGCCGCGCCGAGGGACAGATCCGGAGTGACTTCCCAGGCCGCGCCGAGATTGCCGCTGAAGGACAGCAACTCCACCACCAGAGGCAGCGTGGCCGCCCCGCCGGCACCGGCGCCGCCCAATCCCAGCCCTGCGCCGGCATTGACCGGACTGGTCCGGTAGTCCGCGCCCAGACCGGAATCCACGCCGATGCCGCCCGCCAGCACGAATCCCGGCAGCACCTCGCCGCTCACCGCCACGTCCGGTATCACGTAGTTGCGGGCGGCGCTGGTCGAGGTATGGCTGTAACCGTTATTTGTCTGGGTATTGTCGACGTTCGGTTCCAGCAAGCCGGCACCGATCTCGAAATGGACGCTCTTGAACCGGGTCAGGGTGGCGGGGTTGCCGAACAGGGCCGCCGAGACTTCCTGCGGGTTGGTATAGGCCGCGCCCGCCATGCCGCCGGCGATCGGCTTCATGCTCAGGTTGAGGTCGGTGCCGGTATTCAGCGCGTAGGCCGAGGTCGAAACCAGCGCGTTGGCCGCCAGCAGATAGATTCCGGGCGCCCCTGTGAGCCGTTTTGTCGTGTGCATGCTGTTTTCCCCTTGCTTGAGTAGTCCTGATTCGGATGCGCCGGCTTTCCCGCCGATTCGCGGAAACGGCCGGCGCACAGATCGCTTGCAGGGGATATCGCAGCGTTCGTGCCACTGTCTAACTCATTGATAAATATTAACCCGTGTGGTTCTTTGATGGACGTGGCTGCCGCTGCAACGGCAACGGTGCGTTCGGGTTGCCGCTGTGGCGGCAGATGTCGCCGGGACTTCGAGAGCCCGGCTGAAACGGAAGTTGGCGTCGCACCGCCGTATTTGGGACACTGTTATTTGTGAATAAAAATATTCGTTTTTAGTCTTTTAAGGAATTTAAGAATTCGGATACATTGCCCTCCCAACAGCCGAGCCGACCGGTCCGCCGGAAGCCAGCGCGTTCTAGCGAACCGCTGGCTTTTTTGTCGGCTTTTTCCGGGTCTAGCCCTTATCTGCAAAGGAAAAACAAGCATGCGAGAGCGCATATCATCTTCGGCGTGGCGATTGATCGGGTTCGCGGCGGGCCTGCTGGCGTCGGTACCGGTCCTGGCGACGGACGGCCACGTGCTGCACGGGGTGGGTTCGGTCAACCAGGCCATGGGCGGCGCCGGCATCGCGACCTCCATCGACGCTATCGGCTCGAACTACAACAACGTCTCTTCGATTTCGTTCCTGGAGAAGGATTCGGTCGAATTCGGCGCGGAATTGTTCATTCCCGACCGCAGCTTTTCGGCTTCGACGCCGTTCGCATCGGGCAGGGTCGACAGCAGCACGCGGGAAGCGGTGATCCCCAGCGTCGGCTTGGCCTACAAGATCGACCAGGACTGGACCTTCGGCTTCACCGCGCTGGGGATTGGCGGCTTCGGGGTGGATTACCCGGCGAACCTGCCCAATGCCAGCGGCAACTTCAACCCGCTTGCGGTGCCGCAGCAATTCGGCGGGTTCGGTTCGATCTATTCCAACTACCAGCTGATGCAGATCACGCCTTCGATCGCCTACCGGCTCAACCGGGATTTTTCTGTAGGTGTCGGTTTCAATCTGGACTGGGCTTCGCTCGCCGTGGACCCCTGGCCGGCCACGCCGCCCAATGCCTCGGGCTATCCCAGCGGCTCGCACGCAGCGACGAGCTGGGGTCAGGGATTCACCGTCGGCGCAACCTACCAGGCGCTGTCGAATCTGGCACTGGGCTTGAGTTTCAAGAGCCCGCAGTGGTTCAGCGATTTCGGCTGGAATTCCCAGTATCCGAACGGCACGCCGGCCAAATTCCAGTTCCAGCTCGATTACCCGATGATCGTCGGTGGCGGCTTGAGCTACAAACCGGTCGAGGACCTGATCCTCGCCGCCGACTTGAAGTGGATCAATTACAGCGGGACCAACGGCTTCGAGAAGAAGAATTTTGCGGCTTCGGCGTCCGGCCCCTACGTCCAGGACTTCGGCTGGGAGAACATCTGGACGGTCGCGCTCGGGGCGCAATACAGGATCACGCCCCGGTTCACCCTGCGGGCAGGGTACAACTACAGCGACAATCCCATTCCTTCGGACCAGCAGTTCTTCAACGTCTTCGCGCCGGCCATCGTTCAACATCACCTGACGCTGGGTGGGGGCTTCAATTTCACGCCCGCCCTGGAGTTGAACCTCGCCTATTACCACGCCTTCCAGAATGACGTCTCCGGATCTTTCATCAGCAGCGGCGGACCCGGCTATCCGGCGATGAACCAGCCGATTCCGGGCACCAGTGTCACCAACCGGCTGGCCGAGAATTCGGTATCGGCCCAGGTGGTCTACCGGTTCGATTAGTTTGCGGCACTCCTCCTCGACTCTCGGTGGCGGGTTTCACCTCGGGTGAACGCCACCGATTCTTTTTTTGAGGTCCGAAGTCACGACATCTCCGAAGCTCATATCCTGGGCTTTCGGCGGTTGGGATTTAGGAAGCGAATCTTCCCGGCTCGCCCTCGTCACATGCTGCGGCGCCGGTTGCGGCGCGCTAGAATAATCCGGTATGTTCCCGTGAGCCTGTTCAGTTGACGGGCCGGGCTTTCCGAGCGGCGGGCGGCGGAATGGAGCTGCCGGCGGCCACCCCAGCTGTATCGTGTTCAAGCGGTCCGCGCTCCGGCGGATTCTCCAAATAAGAGCGGCTTTGAGTACCTCATGATCCCCGCCCGCGGCGAGTGCCTCTTCCTGCCCCTGGGCGGAACCGGCGAAATCGGCATGAACCTGACGCTGTACGGCCACGACGGCGCATGGATCGCGGTGGATATGGGCATCACCTTCGGCGGCGACGATTTCCCGGAACATGCCGTGATGATGCCCGACCCGGCGTTCATCGCGGCCCGCCGCGAACGTCTCGCAGGCATCGTCCTGACCCACGGCCATGAAGACCACGTGGGTGCCCTGCCCTACCTCTGGAAACGGCTGCGCTGTCCGGTCTATGCGACTCCCTTCACTGCGGCGTTGGCGCGAACCAAGCTCGCGCGCGCCGGAATCGACGACGCGCCGCTCGTCGAAATCTCCCCTGGAGAACGGTTCCAGATCGGACCGTTCGCGGTCGAATACATCGTCATGACGCATTCCATCCCGGAACCCAATACGCTGCTGATCGGCACACCCGTCGGCGCCGTCCTGCATACCGGCGACTGGAAACTGGACGACCGTCCCGTGGTGGGACGCGGCTACGACCACTCCCGGCTTTTCGCCCTTCGGCGCGAACCGTTGTTGGCAATGGTCTGCGATTCCACCAACGCCATGGTCCCCGGCCGCACCGGCTTCGAGGGCGACTTGTACGAACCGCTGCTGGCATTGGGAGCGGAGGCGGCGGGACGCATGGTCGTGACGGCCTTCGCCAGCAACATCGCGCGCCTCGTCACCCTGGCGCGGGTCGCCCGGACCTTGGGACGGCGCTTCGGCGTGGTAGGCCCTGCGATGGAACATATGGTGGCCGTCGCCCGCGCTACCGGCCACTGGCCGGACGATCTGCCCGAACTCGTGGAAGCCCGCCACATCGGGCATCTGCCCCGCGGCGAGGTCTTCGCTGCCTGCACCGGCAGCCAGGGCGAACCCCGGTCGGCATTGGCACGGCTCGCCCAGGACCTGCATCGCGACCTGTTGCTGGACGCCGGCGATACCGTCGTCTTCTCGTCACGGGTGATACCCGGCAACGAGCGCGCGGTTGCACGGATTCATCAGCGCCTGCGTGAAACCGGTGTCCACCTGGTGACCGACGCCGAGGCGATGGTGCATGTATCCGGCCATCCCGCCCAAGAAGACCTGCGCCGGCTCTATGAGTGGGTCCAGCCGCCGGCGGTGATTCCGGTGCACGGGACGCCGAGGCATCTCGCCGCCAATGCGGAACTAGCGGCCGCCTGCCACGTTCCGCACGCCTGCGTCGTCCAAAACGGCGACATCTGCCGCTTGAGCCGGGCGGGCATACAGAAACTCGACGAGATCGAAACCGGGCGGCTCTTTGTCCAGCCCGACGGCCGGCTGGCTCCGGTGCCCAAGGATATCCTGCGGGAGATGCGCACAAAGGTGCACTGATCGGCCAGGTGCCGGACGCACGGGGGGAGACGCCGGCGATCAAGGCAAGAAGGTATTTTCGGAAGCCATGCCGGTAAGGGTATTGCCAATGTCGCCAGCGTGAAGCCAAGACCTGCGGGCGTTAACCGCAAAAAGGGGCTCGTTTCGGTAAACTCACTGCAACTTCGCGGGCGATCGCACCGCGGCCGGGTCAGAGGGGGACACAAAGTGGAAACAAGCCTTGCAAATCCGGCGCGAACCGTCCCTTACGCGAGGACGGCCCTCGCAACGATCCTGGCCGTCCTGGATGTGCTGACGCCGTTCTCCTCTGGCGTTCTGGCCCGAAGCGATACCCAGGGAGCGGCGGCGATTCCTCGAGCGCCGCCGGCTTTGTCGCTGCCGGAGGTCGTCAAGGGCGCGGTCGGTCCCTTCCCCTCCCATTCCAACGGATACGGCAATCCCGGTGCCAGCGGCCTGGGGTACATCGCCTTGATCACCTTGCACACCGGACAGGCGCGAAGAGCGCTGGCCATAGCCGGACAGACCGGAGAAGGCCTGGACGGAACCTTGGCTTTCGATCGCGCGGAAGCGAGCGGGGCCTACCTGGGACAAATCAACCTCATCGTGGCCTCGTCCTTCATCGGAATCAATGGCGCCATCTGGGGGTATGACGTTGCCAAGGCAGCGGAGATCGGCGAACGCAAGCTGTTCGAGGTAAGGGAACCGAAGACGGGCGGCATCCCTGTCTACCCCGCCGATCCGCTCCTGGACGCGGCATCGCGTCTCCTGGGAACCCGCGATGCCCCGCGATTTCCCTTGCTCCCCGGCGCTCAGGTCATCGCCGCCCACAAGGAGATCACGGCGCCGGGCCCGGCAACGGTCTGGTGCGGCGTCGCCATAGCCATCGCCGAGCATCGCGATACCGACGCAAACGCGATCATGGAGCTGTGCGGCAAGCGTGTAGGCCGATCCGGCCGAAACCCGACGGGGAAGCGCTACTTTCGCCTGGTACGCGAGAATCTCGCAAAGAGCGTGATACGCGTCGGAGCGAATCAAGGCGTGAGGTACCGTGAAATATTCGTGGGGATCAAACACGAATTCGTCCCCGAAGGTTCGGTCGGTCACGCCATGGCCACCGCTCCTTATATCGTTCTCGCGAAGAACGCCGTGCCGCCGGGAGGCCCCGAAAAACTCCTGGAAATGAACATTTCCGATTGGGAGCAGGCGCTTCAAAAGCGCCCGTGACCGGAACCGTCCGGCCGCCGGTTCACCGCCCGATCGCAAGCCTCGAATCCCCAAGCCCTGCAGACGGTTTGTCGGCGGCCATGGCCCACCGAGTTCCGCGGTTGCGCTACGATGCCGCGCATGGAACGCCGCATCGCCCCTCTGGACAGCGATACTGTCTGCCTATCCGTCGAACCGGCCCGGTCATCCCTCGAAACCTTCGGCTGAAACATCACACTTGGTAAGCGCTCCTCTTGGGACAGTGCCGCGCAATACCGGCGCGGACGAGTTCCGCGATCCGCAGTGCGCCGGGACCCGCGGCGTCGCGGTCGGCGAAGATCAGGTAGAGAGTCGCCCAACGCTCCGCGCCCTCACGAAGCGGCAGCGGTTTCAGCTCGCCGGCCTCGAGCTCCTTCCGGATGATATCCTCGGCATACCATGCGTAGCCGAGCCCCATGCAGGCGGCGCGTATGGAGGTCTCCTTATGGGTCACCGTCCAGCGCCGTTCGTTAAGCCAGCCGGGGGTACGGCTCCGTTCGCGGCCGGAATCGCGCACCACCAGATGGCGGTGTTGGCTCAAGTCCTCCAGGGTCAGCGGCCGGCCGAGCCGGTGCAGGGGATGATCCGGGTGTGCCGCGGCGATGAAGCGCACCCGCATCACCGGATCGCCGACGAATCCGGGCGGCATCGACGACCCGATGGCCAGGTCGGCGCGGCCCTCCAGCAAGGCCTCATCGGTACCGCTCAGCACCGATTCGATCAGTTCGACGCGGGTTTCCGGCTGCTCTTCCGCAAAGCGCGCGATGCACTCCAGCAACAGCCAAGTGGGAAAAATCGTGTCCACCGCGAGCCGCAGTTCCGGCTCCCATCCCGCCGAGAGGCCGGCGGCCACGCGCTCCAGTCGCAACGCCTCCTCCATCAGCATCTTGCCGCGCCGATACAGTACCTGCCCGCCGGCGGTGAGGACAGCCTTGCGCCCCTGCATTTCGAACACTTTGACGCCCAGGAGACGCTCGAGCTTCTGCACGGCGTAGGTCAGTGTCGACTGGCTCTTGTGCAGTTGATCCGCGGCGCGCGCGTAACCGCCCGCCTCCACCACCGCGATGAGCGTCCGCCATTGGTCCAGCGTAATCTTCGGAAAAGCCGTCATAATTATCGATATAATCGATCTATATAACAGAGATAATCTGCTTTTTTATCGATCCAATCAATTGTTCAATAGGGTCACCTGATATCCCAAAGGAGGTACGCTATGAACACCCTATTGCAGATCAACACCAGTCTGTTTTCGGAAGAGGGGCACTCGTCGCGCCTGGCGCACAGGTTGGTACGGGCCTGGCGGTCGCGGCACCCGGAAGACCGCGTAATCGTGCGCGACTTGGCGAAAGACCCTCCGCCCCACCTCACGGCGGAGCGGGTTCGGGCTTTCGCCACGCCGCTCGACGCACGCACCGGCGAACAGCGGGCCCTCGCCGCTTATTCGGATGCATTGATCGACGAGCTGCAACAAGCGGACGTCATCGTGCTGGGACTGCCGATGTACAACTTCGGCGTACCATCGGCGCTCAAGGCCTATTTCGACCACGTAGCGCGGGCCGGTGTTACCTTCCGCTATACCGGGAACGGGCCGGTTGGCCTCCTGGGCGACAAGAGGGTCTTCGTGCTGGCCACGCGCGGCGGAGTTTACCGCGGTGCGGCAAAGGACACGCAGACCGTCTACGTCGAAGACTTTTTCAACTTCGTAGGTGTCGGCGACGTCCGGTTCATCTACGCGGAGGGACTGAATCTCGGCCAGGAGCGACAACATGCCACCCTGGCGGAAGCCCATGCTCAGATTGACCGCTTGGTCACCTGATTGACTGTCGAGTCATCTACGCGGAGTGCCTCTATGAACCCCTTGAATACATTCGCTGAATTCTTCGGCCGCAGCTTTCTGGCAGCGATCTTCCTGATTTCCGGCTTGGGCAAGCTCGGCCATTACGCCGGGACGCTAAGCTACATGGCTTCCGCCGGCGTGCCGGGAGAGCTGCTGCCCGCCGTGATCGTGCTGGAAACGGCCGGCGCTCTCGCCGTCGTCATCGGTTGGCGGACGCGGCCCGCCGCGCTGGCGCTGGCGGGCTTCAGTCTTCTGGCGGCCGTGATCTTCCACACCGACTTCCAGGATCAAATCCAGAGGATCCTGTTTCTGAAGAACGTCGCGATCGGCGGCGGGTTCCTGCTGCTGTTCGTCCACGGCGCCGGTCCCTGGAGCCTGGACGCCCGGCGTACGGCGGCCCTCGCACCGGCAACCCCGAGCAAATGACGGAGGACTTCCCATGACCACCCGGACTCTCGACTGCGTCATCCCTTCCGTCGCCGCCTCCGACGGTGCCGGGGTGAAGCTGCGGCGCAGCCTCGGCAGCTCGCAGGCGCTGCGCCATGATCCCTTCCTGCTGCTGGACGAATTCTTTTCGGACGATCCGGACGATTACATCCGCGGATTCCCCGCGCATCCGCACCGAGGCTTCGAGACCGTCACCTACATGCTCGACGGCCATATGCGCCACGAGGACAGTATCGGTCACCGCGGCGATCTCGGTCCCGGCGACGTGCAGTGGATGACCGCCGGGCGCGGGATCATCCATTCCGAGATGCCGCAGCAGACCGAGGGCCGGATGCGCGGCTTCCAGCTCTGGATCAACCTCCCGGCCCGGGAAAAAATGAAGCCGGCCGCCTACCGCGACATACCGGCGCGCGAGATACCGACCGTGGCGCTGGAAAACGGAGGCGAGGTCCGTGTGATCGCGGGCACGCTGATTGCGGACGAGCATCGCGTCTCCGGTCCGATCCAGGGCTTGAGCACCGAACCGCTGTATTTCGACGTGCATATTCCGGCCGCCGCCGTCTTCACGGCTCCCGTCCCCGCAGGCCACAATGGACTCCTCTACCTTTACGACGGCACGGCGACCGTCGGCGGCGACCGCCAGGCACTGCCGCCTCGCGATGCCGGGCTTCTCACGAAGGGGGAAACGGTCCGCGTCGAAGCCGGACCGCAAGGTGCCCGCTTTCTCCTGCTCGCCGGGAGACCCCTGAGGGAACCCATCGCCCAGCACGGCCCCTTCGTGATGAACACCCGGGAAGAGATCGAGCAGGCACTGGCAGATTACCGGGACGGCACTTTGGCTTGATCGGCCGGACCTTCTCGTGATCGCCATACGGGCGACATCATCCCGTAAATCTTCCCCGCCAGACTGAAGCCCGCCACGTTCGGACCAGACCAAAAACGGGCTACGGCGTGACACCCCCCTGGCTCACGCCGGCGTGGCATTCTTGCCGGGATGGGCGGGAGATTTCCAAAGTCCCGCAGTCGCTTCGCGCGACTGCGGGCTTCTTTTTTACCGGTTCTCTATGTCCTACTGCTGGGGCTGCTGCTGTTGCATTTGCTTTGCGCGTAATGCTCCGCCCAACAACATCGCAGCTCCCCGTCGCTTCTCCGTCTGCTGGATATTTTCCTGGGCGTTATCGTAAGCCTGGGCCCGTTGACTATGGACCTGCGACCCCGTCAACTGACGCTGATAAGTCTTTTCCGCCGAATATTGTTGACGGCTTTGCTGGTTCGCATTCTGGTTCTGTTGCGCCGACTCCTGCATGCTTTGGAGGTTTTCCTGTCGAGACTGCTGCATCTGCTCCGCGCTCTGCTGGCGTTCCTGTTGCGCCTGCTGCGAGGACTGCTGCACTGCACCCCCGAAACCGCGAGCTTGAACCACAGTGCCGAACAGCACGCCAGCCAAGCCCAAAATCGCGCTTGAATATTTGTAATTCATGATTCCACCTGGGTCTGTGGATGGGCATAGGAAATGGACCTTTCACCGTTGGCGATCGGCCGGCATGGATTCTATCAACAGGTGGCGCGGCTGAGTGCAGCTCCGGGTGCGTCGACCGCCAGGTGCCAGGACATCCAACGTCTTGGACCGGGGGGACTTTCGCCCATTCGAGAACTCGTTTTTTGTTCCTGTTTCGAGCAGGGTAGAAACCGAACGGCAACCCTGGGCCGACGCCGGTCACCAGGACATCACGAAGGTGGAAAAATAGAATGGGGTATCGGCCAAAAAGCCGAGGGCTCATCCGTCATCGGGCATACGGTTGCTGCCTCAATTTTCGGCTTGTTGATTTCATGGCGTCCCCAGGGGGATTCGAACCCCCGTCGCCGCCGTGAGAGGGCGGTGTCCTGGGCCTCTAGACGATGGGGACAAATTTGGAGAGTTGGCAGCCCCGGAGGCATCCGGACGCCGCGCAACCGTCTTGAGGAGGGCGAAGAATACTACAAAACCGCATGCATCTCCATATGCCCTCACTTGACGGCCACGATGCCGACGAAGTTGTACCATTTGAAGAACACGTCGACGTAGCGGAAGCCGGCCAACTTGAGCATCTCGAGATTCTCCGCCAGCTTGTACGGCACCAGGACGTTTTCCAGGGCCTCGCGCTTCTGGGCGATCTCCAGTTCGGTATAGCCGTTGCGCTTCTTGAATTCGTAGTAGTACTTGATGAAGGAACGATTGAAGAGGGAGCTCTCGCCCAGTACTTTCTCCACCAGAACCAGCGCGCCGTTTTCTTCCAGCCCATCATGTATGGCCTTGACCAGCCGGTCGCGGTAGAGCGGGCGGACGAACTGCAGGGTCAGTATCATCAGGGCAATCGACGCTTTCTCCATGGCGATCCCCTGGTTCAGATCGGCACGGACCAGCTCGACGGCGTTGGCGAAAACGTGCCCGGCCATCTTGGCGCGGCATTTCGCCAGCATCTCTTCGGAGTTGTCGACCCCCACGAGAATAAGCCCGCGCGGCCCGATCGCCCGGTCCAGGCCGATCAAGGTGGTACCCGTGGAGCAGCCGAAATCGTAGATGCGGGTGTCCGGCGCGGCGAAGTCGCCGGCCATTTCGGCGATCATGCGCTGCAGTTCGGCATAGAAGGGCACCGAGCGCTCCAACATGTCGTCGAACACGGTCGCGACGCTCTCCCCGAAGCCGAAGTCGTCGAGAAACGACTGCGACTGCCTGTAAATTTCGTCTTTAGACATTGAGTTACGGATTTCATCGAACGGCGTAAAAGCCGCATGGGTCGCTCGATTGAGCCGGTCTTTCACCTGGGTTATGATTCATATACAACTTCCTATAACCAAACAACCAACAAATCCTCTGGAAATCTTCGCCTTCATCAAACGGTTGACCGGTGCGTTGCGCCCCGCCGCCGCGGCAGCACCGGATCCCGTTGCCACCGGCCCGCGGATTTATTCCCGCTCCGAACATTCGATCTCGCGCACGCTGATCAGCGACAACGCGCTGAAGGTGCTCTATCGCCTGCGTAAAGCGGGCTATCAGGCCTACCTGGTCGGCGGCTGCGTGCGCGACCTGCTGCTGGGGCGGGAGCCGAAGGATTTCGACGTGGTCACCGATGCCCACCCCGAGGAAATCAAGGCCGTTTTCCGGAACTGCCGGCTGATCGGGCGCCGCTTCCGCCTTGCCCATGTGCATTTCGGCGAGGAGATCATCGAAGTCGCCACCTTCCGCGCCCTGACCCGCGAGCCGCACGACGAGCATGTTACCGAAGACGGACGCATTCTGCGCGACAACGTCTACGGCACCATCGAGGAAGACGCCTTCCGGCGCGATTTCACGGTCAATGCGCTGTATTACAACATCGGCGACTTCTCGGTGATCGATTACGTCGGGGGCATGGACGACCACCGCAACGCGTCGCTGCGGCTGATCGGCGACCCCGAACAGCGCTACCGCGAGGATCCGGTGCGGATGCTGCGGGCGATCCGTTTCGCGGTGAAGCTCGGCTTCACCTTGCATCCGAGCTGCGCCGAGCCGATTCACCGTCTGGCGGACCTGCTGCGCGACATTCCGGCGGCCCGGCTCTACGACGAGATCGTGAAGCTGTTCCTGGCCGGCTACGCGGTGCAGACTTTCGAGCAGCTTCGCCATTTCCGGCTGTTCGGCTCGCTGTTCCCGGAAACGGAAAGCTGCCTGGCCCGCGAAAGCGGGGGATTCCCGCTTACCTTCGTGGCCAAGGCTCTGGAACGCACCGATCAGCGCGTCCAGGAAGACAAGGCGGTCGCGCCCTATTTCCTGTTCTCCGCCTTGCTGTGGGAGCCGGTGCGCAGCCGGGCCGAAGCCCGGATCGCCGAGGGCGAAAACGCCATCGTGGCCTATCAGGAGGCGGCGTCCGAAGTCATCTCCCGCCAGACCCGCCACACGGCTTTCCCCAAGACGATCGGGATCCCGATGCGGGAAATCTGGCTGCTCCAGTCCCGCTTCGACAAGACCCAAGGGGGGCGTCCTTTCCGCCTCCTCAGCCATCCGCGTTTCCGTGCCGCCTACGACTTCCTGGTGCTGCGCGCCGAGACCGGCGAAGCCGAACCGGAGCTGGCGGAATGGTGGACCCGCTTCCAGTCCGCCGACGAGGCCGAGCAGAAGGCCATGACCCGCACCGGCCGCAGGCCCGGCGGAAAATCCAGGCCCCGGAAACGGCGCAGGCGCGCGCCGGTAGCGGCGGCCTGACCCTTTCCGGGAATGAGCGGCGAACGCAAGGCTTACATCGGTCTCGGCGGCAATCTCGGCGACGCGGCCGAAACCGTGCGGACGGCCCGGCGGGCGATCGGCACCGCGCCCGGCGTGCGGGAACTCGCTTTTTCCAGCCTTTACCGCAGTGCTCCGATGGGACCGAGCGGCCAGCCGGACTACGTCAACGCCGTCATGGCCGTCGCCACGACGCTCGCGCCGCCGGAACTGCTGCAAGCCCTGCAGCGGATCGAGCAGACCCACGGCCGCGTCCGCACCGGCGAACGCTGGGGACCCAGGACGCTCGACCTCGACCTGCTGCTCTACGACGACCTCGTGTTCGACACGGAAACCCTGACGATACCGCATCCCGGCATCGCCGAACGGGAGTTCGTGCTGTATCCGCTGGCGGAAATCGCGCCCGACCTCCACGTTCCCAGCCGGGGTCCCTTGCGGGAGCTGGTCCGGAACTGCCCGCGCAGGGGCCTTACGGTCATCGCCCATGACTGATCCGGTGACTCTGCCCAGCCTGCTCGCCATGAAGCGGCGGGGAGAAAAGATCGCCTCCCTCACCGCCTACGACGCATCCGCCGCGTCCCTGCAGGACGAGGCCGGCATCGAGGTCATCCTGGTCGGCGACTCGCTCGGCAACGTCATCCAGGGCCAGCCCACCACCCTGAGCGTCACGCTCGACCACATGGTGTACCACACCGCCTGCGTGCAGCGGGCGGCGCGGCGCGCCCTGGTGCTGACCGACCTCCCCTTCCTGAGCTATTGCACCCCCGAACAGGCGGCCCATAGCGCCGCCCGGCTGATCCGCGAAGGCGGCGCGCAGGCGGTCAAGCTGGAAGGCGGGCGGGAGCGGCTCGGCATCGTCAGGTTCCTGACGGAGCAGAACGTTCCGGTATGCGGCCATCTGGGCCTGCAGCCGCAAGCCATCCACCGATTGGGCCGTTACGCGGTGCAGGGCCGCGACGCCGAATCGGCAAGCCGCATGATCGAAGACGCCTGCCTGCTGGCCGAAGCCGGCGCAATGCTCCTGGTGCTCGAATGCATCCCCTGGGAGCTGGCCCAGGAAATCACCGCCGCCGTCGAAATTCCCACCATCGGCATCGGCGCCGGCCGTCATTGCGACGGCCAGGTCTTGGTCTGGCAGGACATGCTGGGCATGAGCGCGCAGCACCTGCGCTTCTCCAAGGACTTCCTCGCCGGCCATGCGGACATTCGAGGGGCGATCTCGGCTTATGTGCGAGAGGTCAAGGCCGGCACCTTCCCGGGCGACGAACACAGCTTCGGCCGCGACGGCCCATGAGAATCGTCCGCACGAAAACGGAACTGGAAGCCGCCCTGGCACCCTGGCGGGCGGCGGGTGACAGCATCGCCTTCGTGCCCACCATGGGCAACCTGCACGCCGGCCACCTCCACCTGGTCGACACAGCGAAGACACGAGCCGCGCGGGTGGTCGTCAGCATCTTCGTCAACCCGACCCAGTTCGGGCCCGGTGAGGACCTCGCCGCCTATCCCCGCACGCCCGGGCAGGACATCGAACGGCTCCGCGACCATCAGGCCGACCTGCTGTATCTGCCCGACGCTGCCGACGTCTACCCCGACGATGGCCAGCCGACGACCTTCGTCGAAGTGCCCGGCCTGTCGGAGCAGCTCTGCGGAAAATTCCGGCCCGGCCATTTCCGCGGCGTCGCCACCGTGGTCTGCAAGCTGTTGAACCGGGTACGGCCGGACCTTGCCCTGTTCGGCGAAAAGGACTTTCAGCAACTGGCCGTCATCCGCAAGATGGTGCGCGACCTCGACATGCCCGTGACGATCGTGGGCGTCCCGACGGTGCGCGAGCCCAGCGGCCTGGCCATGAGTTCCCGCAACGGTTATCTCAGCCCGGAGGAAAAGGAACGCGCTTCCCTCATCTTCCGCACGCTGAACCGTGCCGCCGAAGCCGTGCGCGAGGGTGAGCGGGATTACCCGCGCATCGAGCAGGAAGCCGCCGAGGCGCTCGAAGCCGGCGGCTTCTCGGTCGATTATGTCAGCATCCGGCGACAGCGGGACCTCGCTGCGCCTTCGGCAGAGGACGATGCGCTCGTGATCCTGGCGGCAGCGCATCTGGGCAGGGCAAGACTGATCGACAACATCCTGATTTCCCTGGACCCAACCCATTGATGAAATGGATTGTTTCCGATTCTCCACAGTCGCCGGATTGCTACGCTCCTGTCCATCCGGCATAATCCCACGCCCTGATCAGACCTGACAGGTACGCTCAATGCAAACCACGATGTTGAAAGCCAAGTTGCACCGAGCGCGTGTGACCCATTCGGAGCTCGAATACGAAGGCTCCTGCGCCATCGACGGCGCCCTGCTCGACTGTGCCGGCATTCGCGAGTACGAGCAAATCCAGATCTACAACGTCAACAACGGCGAACGCTTCACCACCTACGCCATCCGCGCCACCGACGGCTCCGGCACCGTCTCGGTCAACGGCGCCGCCGCCCGCCTCGCCGCCGTGGGCGACATCGTCATCATCTGCGCCTATGTCGGCTTGAACCAGGCCGAACTGGCCGCCTACCGGCCGAACCTCGTCTACGTCAACGAAAACAACGAAATCACCCGGACCAGCCACGCCATCCCGGTGCAGGCGGCCTGAAGCCCTAACGCGCGCGGCGGATCGCATCCGCGACATCCGCCGCCTGCCGGTTTTCCTTCACGTCGTGAACACGAAACAGCCGCACCCCGGCTGACACGCCCAGCGCGGTGGTCGCCACCGTCGCCGGCACCAGGGCCGCCGGCTCGGTTTCGCCGCAGACCGCTCCCATGAAGCGCTTCCGGCTGGTGCCCAGCAGCACCGGGTGACCCGTTGCGACGAAGCGGTCCAGATGGGCCATCAGCTTGAGATTGTCGTCCCGGCGCTTGCCGAAGCCGATGCCGGGATCGAGCAGGATGGATTCGCGCGGGACCCCGGCGCGCCCGGCCGCCTCCGCCCGCTCCAGCAGGAACGCCAGCACTTCGGCGACCACGTCTTCGTAATGCGGCCGCTCCTGCATGGTCGCAGGCGTACCCTGCATGTGCATCAGCACGACCGGCACGCGCTCGGCCGCCGCCAGCGGCAGCAGGGCGGGATCGTCCCGCCCCGCGGACACGTCGTTGATCAGATCGGCGCCGGCCCGCAGGGCCGCACGGGCCACTTCCGCCCGCGTCGTGTCGACGCTGATCCCCACCCGCTCGGGCAGCAGCACCCGCAGGCGCTCGATGACCGGAACCACGCGGGCGAGCTGGACCGCGGCCTCGACCGGTTCCGCCCCCGGCCGGGTCGACTCCCCGCCCACGTCGATCACGTCGGCGCCCTCCCCCGCCATGAACACGCCGCGGCGGACGGCCTGCTCGACGTCGTCGTACAGGCCGCCGTCGAAAAAACTGTCGGGGGTGACGTTGAGGATACCCATGATCAGGGGGCGATCCTGGGCGAGCGCAGCATGCAATCGGTTCATGGAACGGTCCGGGCGATTTTTGGCCCGCC
The DNA here is from genome assembly GCF_040730495.1 of Methylococcus sp. ANG. NCBI lineage: Bacteria > Pseudomonadati > Pseudomonadota > Gammaproteobacteria > Methylococcales > Methylococcaceae > Methylococcus > Methylococcus sp. ANG. The sequence goes on from NZ_CP160399.1 coordinate 1,768,861, forward strand.
ATTCTATTCGATCGCGTCGCTTCCCGTACCAGGGAATTCGTGGCAGCCAGCGGCAGAAGGCGGGGTCCTCAAGCGGCCGCCGTCCGCTTGTCGCGCTCGATCAGCGCGTAGGCCGAATGGTTGTGGATGGACTCGAAATTCTCCACCTCGACAACGTAGGCGGCGATACGCGGTTCGGCGTCCAAACGGGCGGCCACGCCTCGCACCAGGTCCTCGACGAAGCGGGGATGGTCATAGGCGTATTCGGTGACGTATTTTTCGTCGGGACGTTTGAGGAGACCGTAAAGCGGTGAAGAAGCCTCGGCCTCCACCCACTCGATCAACTCTTCGATCCACACGAAATCCCGGATGCACACGGCGACCGTGACATGAGAGCGCTGGTTGTGGGCGCCGCGTTCGGAAATCGCCTTGGAACAGGGACACAGGCTGGTGACCGGCACGGTCACTCTAAGCCGTGTCGTCGTTGCGGCTCCGGCGATTTCACCGATCAGGGCGACCTCGTAATCCATGAGACTCCTGACGCCCGTCACCGGCGCTCGTTTCTCCAGGAAGTAGGGAAAACGCATCTCGATGTGACCGGCCTCGGCGTCCAGGCGCTCCACCATTTCCACCAGCATCGCCTCGAAGGAGGCGATGCTGATCTCGCGGTCGTGGCCGTTGATGATCTCCACGAAGCGCGACATGTGGGTCCCCTTGAAATGATGCGGCAGACTCACCGCCATGTCGAAACGGGCGACGGTGCGCTGTTCGCCCAGACTTCGATCCCGGACCCTCACCGGGTGGCGAATGCCCTTGATCCCGACCCTGTCGATGTCTATGCGGCGCAGGTCCGCTCGGCCCTGCACGTCGTCGATAGCCAGCCCTGCGTCTTTCATGCTTCGTCCTCGGTGTAGCGGACCGACGACGTATCCGTCTCCCAGACGGTCACCGCACTCACCTTGGCGAACTCCCGATCCAGCTTTGAGGAAAGCCGGCGGTAAAACCAGCCGGCCAGATTTTCCGCGGTCGGATTGATCCTGTCGAACGGCTCGATCTCATTGAGATAGCGGTGATCGAGGCGGTCGGCGATGGCCCGCGCTTCGGCCTTGATCTTCCTGAAATCCAGCGCAATGCCCAGGGCATCGAGGACCCTGGAAGACACCTCGATGTCGACCTTCCAGTTATGGCCATGCAAGCGCCGGCAATCGCCGGGGTAGTCCCGCAGCGAATGCGCAGACGAAAATTGAACCTGAACCCTGAGCGTATAGCGGCCGCGAAGATTCGAATCCGCCAACGGAAACAGGCTGCAATGTGGACCCTGCGAAGACATTGCCGCTACGCCCTCGATGAAAACGGACCGATACTTGCGCGACGGAGACGGCGACGAGCAATCCGGGAAGCTCAACCATCGGTGTGGCAGGAAGCCAGCGCAGCCCGGATTTCCTCATGCGGCAGGTTGCGCCCGATGAAGACCAATTGGGACTCGCGCGCCTCCCCCTCTCCCCAAGGCAGCCCCGCCGTGTCGCCGAACAACATGTGTACGCCCTGAAAAACGATGCGGCGGTCGCAGCCGGCTACGTTGAGTATGCCTTTGTAGCGCAACAACTCCTGACCGAACCGGCCGACCATGATTTCCATGAAGCAAAGCAGACGCGCGAAGTCGAAAGGTTTGTCGGAGCGATACACGAACGAACCGACGGCGTCATCATGTTCGTGGCTGACGTCCTCCAGAAAGTCCGGCTCCAGGGCAAGGATTTCCCTCAGATCGAACCCCCGGATGTCGAGGACTTCGCGCAGGTCCACCTGACCGAAGTGGACTCGCAGCAGGGGCGCCCGCGGATTCATGGCACGCAGGCGCGCCATCAAAGCGTTCACCGCTTCCTCGCTGACCAGATCGGTCTTGGACAACAGAATGCGGTCGGCGAAACCGACCTGCTCCTGCGCCTCGTGGCACTCGTCGAGCTGCCGCGGAGCGTGTTTGGCGTCCACCACCGTGATGATGGCGTCCAGGCGGTAATCCCGGGCAACGCCTTCGTCGACGAAAAAGGTCTGCGCCACCGGCGCCGGATCGGCCAGCCCCGTGGTTTCGATGAGAACCCGGCAGAAATTCACCGCGCCCCGCCGGCGGCGCTCCGCCAGATCGCCCAGGATGCGCACCAGGTCGCCACGCACCGTGCAGCAAATGCAGCCGTTGTTCATCTCGACGATCTGCTCGTCGCCCTGCTGCAGCAACTCGTTGTCCACCCCGATCTCACCGAACTCGTTTTCGATCACGGCGATACGCTGACCATGCGCTTCGCCGAGGATACGGTTCAAGAGCGTGGTTTTACCTGCACCCAAAAAGCCGGTGAGAATCGTTACTGGAATGGGTTCACTCACGAGACAGACTCCTCGAATCGACGACCAGGTCTTCGCCGTCGACGCGGTTGTAAAAACAACTCGAACGTCCGGTGTGACAGGCCGGACCCTGTTGATCGACCAGAAGCAGCACCGTGTCGCCGTCACAATCCAGGCGCAGCTCCTTCAGCCACTGCCGGTGCCCCGAAGTCTCACCCTTGCGCCAAAGCGCCTGGCGCGAACGCGACCAGTAGCAGACACGCCCGGTGGCCAGCGTCTCGACGAGCGCCGCGCGGTTCATCCACGCGAGCATGAGCACCTGACCGGTGTCATATTGCTGGGCAATGGCGGGAATCAGGCCGCGGTCGTCGAAAGGCAAGCTATCCATGACGGCCCGCCATGGCAGGCGGGCACCTTCCGGCAAGGCTTCGGCCAAGTCGATCACGGCTGAGTCTCCTGCGCCGCGTGCTCAAACCAGCCCAACACGCGCAGCCAATGGGCGTCGCCGTAAAGACGGCGAAAACGCCCGGCTTCCTCGGCCTCTCCGTCCCTCAAGGCGGCAAGCCGTGCATGGAGGAAAGCCGCCGTCAATGGAATGCCGCATTCCACCTCGATGCAGTGGCGCCACGCGCTGTAGGTCTGTGGGACCCGGAAGGTCATGACGGATTTCCCTGCCGTTCGGCGCGCTCGTGGCGGTTCTGGGCTTCCAGGCAAAGCGTAGTAGTGGGCCGGGCAAGCAGACGCCGCAAGCCGATCGGTTCGCCCGTTTCTTCGCAATAGCCATAGGTTCCCTCGGCGATGCGCGCCAGGGCGGCATCGATCTTCTTCAGGTACTTGCGCTCGCGGTCCAGCCGGCGCAGTTCGATGAGATGTTCTTCTTCCAACGTCGCCCGGTCGTTGGGATCGGAAAGAACATCCCCTGCTTCCAATGCGGTCCGTGCCGAAAAAGCGCGTTCCAATAATTCGGCTCGAAGGGCTCCCAAGTAGTGACGGAAGAAGGCGGTCTGACTCGCGTTCATGTAAGCGCCCGCCGGCATCGCCAATAACTCCTCCGCACTGATAGGGCTACCGTCGGCTAATTCGACGTCGTGCTCAAGCATTGTCTGGTCCTCATGCCGCCCGAATCGAATGGAAGCGCTCGGCATCGCCCCGCTCGAAGGCCACGCCGCCCACGGTGAAATGGTCCAGCGACAGGCTGTAGAAGCGATCGAAATAGGCTTTGACGTCGCGCTCGATGCGCCTGTCGTAGCAAGGCTCGATGGTCAGCGCCGAACCCGCCGGCCGATCGACCACGGCCCCCTCGTGAACTACCAGCCTTCCGCCTTTCCATACCCATGCCGCGTCGGTGAACATCGCCCGCTTATCCGCCTGCGGCCGGTAGGCCGCGACATCGGCGATGGCGCCGGGACACAGGTGGCCGCGGTCTTCCAAACCCAAAAGACGCGCCGCGGCTGCCCGTGTCATGACCGCAATGTCGTGGAGGGAAAACTCCCGGCGCAGGTGAGGCAAAAGCGTCAAGGCCAGCGCTTCCTGATCGAGCCGGGCCATGACCGATGCACGGTAGTCGGCGTCCATCAGCAGACGGATCAGTTCCGGATAGGCGGTGAAAGGCGCGCCGTTGGGATGGTCGGTGGTGAAGAACAACCGCCATGGCTCTTCCGCCAGCAGGAAAATCTCGAGACCGATGGCCCACTGCAGGGTGTTGACGAAACTCCGCTCCCGGTACCGATAAGGCACCACCCCGCCGGCGCCGTCGCACTCGGCCTCCCACACCACCCATTTGCCGGGGCTGGCGTCGCCGCGGCGGCTGTACTGCGCGATCACGTCGCCGGAAACGGTGACCGTCTGCCCGAACAGCACCTGACCCACATCCATGGTGATGTTGGGGTGGCGGTGGAAAGCTTCCATTAGGCGCGCCGCGCCCGAGGAAAAGCCCTTGGCGCCTTCCTGCCCGTAACCGTAGAACTGGATGTGCGCCAGATGCATGGGCAGACCCTGTGCGGCCTCCATGGTGGCGATGGCGGTTTCCACGTTGCCGGGGACGCCGAGGTTGTTGCAGTGGACGTGCACGGGATGCGGGATGCCCAGCTCGCACACGGCCCGCTGCAGCGTTTGCAGGATCCGGCGGGAGCTGACCCCATAGTAGGGCACGACGTCGTCCAGATCGAATTGGCGCATGTTCCATTTGAAGGCCGCGGCCCCGCCGGCATTGATCACCTTGAGTCCCAGACAGCGGGTGGCATGCAGCGTCCAGGCCACGTAGTCGTTGACCTGCGCCTGGCTGGCCCGGTCGCGCAGCAGTCCCAGCAGAAAATCGTCGCTGCCCAGAATGGCCAGGCCCGCCGTGTCGATGATGGGGATGTCGGCCATTTGCAAATGGGCATCCAGGGCGTTGGCCGGCAGCACCGCCGGCTCGACCACCGTGGTATACCCCATCCGGGCATAACGGTAGCCGATGTCGGCGCTCGACCATTTGGCCGTGCTGACAAGTTCGCCGGGAGCGAACTGGGACCGCAAAGCGGGCCCCGAAGGGGCGAATCCCATGGATGGGGTGAGCAGCGGATGGTTCAGCCGCCGCGCCATGAAGTTCCGATGCTGCTCCGGCAGGAGCACCCTCGCCGTGTTCACGTTGCCGCCGGCGATGTGGCTGTGGATGTCGATCGCTCCGGCCATGAGGATATGGCCCGAAAGGTCGTGCACCTCGTCGACGGAGGCATCGGGCCCCGGGTCGGCGGCGACGCGCCCATCCCGGAGGTACAGATCGCGGATCTCACCCGCCCACCCCTGTACCGGGTCGTAGACGGACGCGCCGGAAAGCCTGGTCAGCACGCTCCACCCCTTCCGCTATTAGAGCAAGTCCAGGGTCAACAGCAAGCGGCGCGGCTGTTCTGGCGTTGGCCTGGGGGAGCGATGCACGGCGCCGGGATAGTCCCTCCCCTCCCAGGTGGCGCCCTTCATCAGGGCGACGGCATGGGCGGGCATGGTGCGCACGTCGCCGAGAATCAGCCCGGAATCCTCGTCGGGCAGGCCTTTCGAACCGGCCAGCCCCAGCTTGCTGCGGTCGACCTCGTCGTCCGCCAGCCACTCGGTCCCCAGCCCGCCGTAGGTGCACACCAGGCGGCAGGGTACGAAATCGACATGGAAGCGCGGGCACATGGCCTGGTTCAGCGTGCGCAGACGCAGCCCGACCGAGCCGGTTTCGAACAGATCGCAGAAGGCGGCGGTGAGCCGGGCGATGTCCCGCCACCACGAATCATGGCCCTCCAGCTCCCGGTACCCGGGCAGCAGCGAGGAAAAATCGAAATGCTCGAAGGACAACGCCTGCGACGATTCGATTGCGTCCCCGCGCTTCAGCAGTTCGCCCACGAAGCGCCCGATCGCCGGCTCGGGCGCGCGCCGGATCAGGCAGAGATTGACATCCGGCTGGTAGATGCGCGCCAGATCGGCGAAAACGTCGGAGATGATGGCGGTCCGGACCGCGGGAGTTTGACGCGGGCGGGCGGCGGCGTTCATGGCGTATCGGTGAGCAAGCATATGTTCTTTGGACAGGTCAATAGGTGATCCGTATACCCAACTCCGCCCCGCGCCCCGCCTCCGGCGCGAAATAGCGCAGGTAGGAGGTGGAGTTGCGTATGTTGTCGTTGAGCAGGTTGTTGCCCTGGGCGAAGACCAGCACGTCGGCGTCCTTGAACGCCTTGACCTCGTACTGCACGCCCAGGTTGAGCAGCACGTAGCCGTTGGTCATGGCATCGTTCTGGCCGGCATAGATCTGCTTCTCGCCGCGAGTCAGCCGCAGATTGCTGCTCCAGTGCTCGTCGTAGGCATAGTCGAGCTGGAAGCCATAGCGCAGCGGCGGCATGCGCGGCACGTTGCCGCCGTTGACGAACTGGCCGCGGGTGAAATCGCTGAACAGGGTCAGATCCAGCACCCCGTAGCGGTTTTCCATCAGCGAAAATTTGACGTTGCCTTCGTAGCCCAGGAAGTAGGCGCCGGCCTGGGTGGTCTGCACCACCGGGAAACAGGCGCCCGGACTGGTGCAGACTTTCTCGAACTGCTCGGAGTCTTCGTTGAACACCTCATCCGTGATCTGCTGGTAGATGTAATCGTTCACGAAGTTCTGGAACACGTTGAGCTCGGCGCTGATTCCCCGCCCCCTGTAGCGGTAGCCCCAGTCGAAGTTGTAGGAGGTTTCCTCGGTGAGATTGGGATCGCCCAGCTCATAGCTGTGCGTGGCGTCGTGCACGCCGTCGGTGAACAGCTCCTGCACTTGGGGCGCCCGTTGCGAGCGGGTCGCGGCGAAGCTGACGGTATTTTCGTCGTCGAGTTTCCATTGCCCGGAGCCGGAGGCGCTGATCGGCGCGTAGCTGCGGTTGGGGCCGCCCTGGGGATCGATGGAGTCTGATTCCCCGCGCAGCCCAAGCTCGTAGAAACCCGCGCCCAGCTCGAAGGATTCGACGGCGAACACGCCGTAGCTGCCGAGTTGCGATTTGGGTACCAGCGCGTCCGGCGAACCGATCTCGATCGCCTCGAAATCGGCCGAACTCATCTGCACCCCGACGACGCCCTTCACGATGCCGATCGGCTGGTGCACCACTTCCAGGCGCCCTTCGTTGGTCGTCTTGTTGAAACGGGCGGCCGCCACGCCGTCGTCCAGCTCGGTGTGGGTGTAATTGATGTGGCCGAAGCGCATGCGCACGGTCTCGACGAAATCCACCGGGGCGTTCAGCTCGCTCTTGAAATCGTAGCGCGACTCCTTGAGGTTGATCCGGGTGTCGCCCGCGCCGGGCGAACCGTCGGGTGGAATGCCGTAGTTGTTGCCTAAGTAATTGATCGACACTCCGGCGAAGCCCGGCTCGCCCACCAGGGAGAACCCGGCGGAACCGCCCTTGGCCCGGTTTTCGGTGTTGGGGATGACGCCGTAGGAATTCTGGATCGGGCTGCCTTGCAGCGCGAGGTCGGTCTGGCGCGCCTGGGTCTCGGCGATCGCCGGGCCGCCGATGTGCAGATTGTTGCCATCGCGGTAGAAACCGTCCAGGTGATAGGACACCAGGTCCTGGCCGCCCTCGACCTTGAAATTGGTCGTGGTCTGGCCCGAAACCGAGTTGAACCTCTGTTCCCCGGTCGCCGTCATCAGCTTGTCCGGCACCAGCGAAGGAATACGGTTGTCGAGGACGTTGACGATGCCGCCGATCGCCCCGCTGCCATACAGCAGTGTGGCCGGACCGCGCAGGACCTCGACCCGGTCGGCCAGCACCGGCTCCACGGCGTTGGCGTGGTCCGGGCTGATCTGCGAGACGTCGCCGGTGCCGATGCTGTTGGTCATGACCTGGACGCGGGGACCGGTCTGGCCGCGGATCACCGGAATGCCGACGCCGGGTCCGAAGGATTCGCTGGTGACCCCGGCTTCCTGCTTGAGGGTTTCGCCGATGGTGGTGCCGATCTTCGTCCGCAACTCCTTGTCGGCCAGCACGGTCACGGGACGCGCCATTTCGGAGACCTTTTCTTCCAGCGGACTGCTGACAACGACCGGTTCTAGCTCCACGGGAGCCGGCTCCGCACCGGATGCCGGCGGGCTCTTTTCGTTATGGACCGGCTTACCCTCCGGCTCGGGAAGCTCGGCGGCATGGAGCGGCGCAGCCAGCGCAATGGAGCACAAGGACAGGGAAAATCGTTTGAACATGATGCTTCCGGAACCTCTTGGATCCGTACCGATGTTATATCGTCACTCGTCTCGCGCCAGCCGATCCGCTATCTTCCGGCAAACACTCGCAGCCAACCCGAAGAGCTGCTCTGGCGGCGGGCGAGATTATATATGTTATAAAGTAACAAAAGCAAGCCGGCCCGAGGGAACGGGCCGAGACGATGCGGCAGACCGTAACAGCGGTCAGTGAGGAATTCCGGAAGAACTCAAACGGACTCTTCTTGCGCGGCGCAAGCCGGGCAAATGCCGTGTATTTCCAGCGCCTTGTAGCGAACGCGAAAACTGGCCGAGGCGACTTCCGCGGCCACGGCGGCCATGACGGATGAGGCGGCACGCTCTTCGACCGTGTGGCAGCGGTCGCAGATCAGCAGCAGGAGTTCGTGCCGGCGTCCGACGTCGCTGCAGCCGATGAAGGCGTTGAGGCTCTCGACGCGGTGGATGAAACCCTGCTCCAGCAGGAAATCCAGCGCCCGGTATACGGTTGCGGGCTTGGCGGACGGATCGAACGGCTTGAGCAGTTCGAGCAGGTCGTAAGCCTTGACCGCCTCGTGATTTTCCCAGATCAGCGCGAGCACCTGGCGCCGCAGCGGCGTGAAGCGCACCCCGCGCTCGCTGCAGAGTTTTTCGGCGCGGCTCAGGGCACGGTCTATGCACCCCTGATGGTCGTGGCCGCCGGCCGGCGCGGGCGCGGCCACGTCCGCGGTCAAGGTCCCTCCGAAACTCACTGCGGACGGCCGGGACGCTCCGACTGGCGCAACGGCGCCGGCTGCTGGCCTGCGCCCTGGCGTGAACGCGAGGAACCGAGGCTGGTATCCACCAGCTTAGCGATCATGTCGTCCCAGGAGGCGTACTGCCTGAACTCCGGATCGCCCGCCGCGATCCTGGCGTTGACCTCGGTCCGTGCCAGTTCGATGACCTCTTCGGGCGTCATGCCGTCCACCGCCTTGGCGAAGGCATCCGGCCCCTCCTGGGACTTGATCTTGTCCAGGAGGCCGAAGGCCGTATCGAAGATCACGCGATCGTTGGTCGACAGGTAACGCTTGACCTTCATCGCCGACTTATACGCTGCCGCCTTGGACACCCCATTGATTTCCGTGGTTCTCGACATGAATGCCGGGAGGAAATAGATGACCGCGAGCACCACCATCACGACGGCGAGAACGCGCATGGCCTTGCTCGACAACCCGCTGTCTTTCTGCTCTACAGACTGGCTCATATGATTTCTCCATGGTTCGTTCCCCCACGGGGGAACCGGATGCTCGACGCTGGCACGAATCCCGCCATCCCAGCAAACCTACCGTCGCATTATATAATTTCGGACCCGCCCGAATCACACGTAAAACGCCCCCATGCCCAAGAATTTCCGCGCCCTTGCGCTTGTAATGGCATCGCTCGCCGGCTGCAGCCACGACATCGGTCTGATGCGGCAGGACGAAACCCTGACGGGATACGAATCGGCGATTCGCTGGGGCCTGTGGGAAAAAGCCGCGAGTTACCAGGTCAGACGGCCCCGTCCCGAGCAGCGCCTCGACCGCCTGAACGGCTACAAGGTCACGGGTTACCAGGTGCGCTACAGGCACAGCGAAGAACCCTCCGCCCTGCTGTTCCAGACGGTCGAAATCCGCTACCTGCGCCCGGACGAACTCACCGAACGCAGCATGGTCGAGGAAGAGATGTGGCGCTATGACGACGACAAAGAGCGCTGGATGCTGGAAACCGACCTGCCGGAACCGAAATGAACCGCAGACTTCAGAGCGCGTAAACCAGCCGCCCCCCCGCCAGGGTCGCCGTCACCCGTCCCATCAGCGTCCGCTCCCAAAACGGCGTGTTGCGGCCCGCGCTGAGCCAGCCGCCCTCGGCCGGCACCCACTCCGCCGCCGGATCGAACACGCAGATATCCGCCGGCGCGCCCGGCGCCAGCCGGCCGGACTCCAGCCCAAGGATCGCCGCGGGCCCCACCGTCAGGCGGGCGATGGCATCGGACAGCGACAGCCTCCCCTCCGCCACCAGTGCACACATCAGCGGCAGCAGGGTCTGCAATGAAGACAAGCCGGGCTCGGTTTCGGGGAAGACGTCGAGCTTGGCATCCGGCTCGTGGGGCTGGTGATCCGAGCATACCGCTGAAATCCGGCCGTCCGCCACGGCAGCGAGCAGCGCGTCGCGGTCGGACGTCGTGCGGAACGGCGGGCGGCTGTGGCAAAGCGCGTCGAAACCATCGACGCTCGACTCGGTGAGATGCAGATGATGCACCGCGACGTCCGCGCTGACGCGCACACCCCGCGCCCTGGCCTCGGCGACCATTTCCACCGCGCGGCCGCTGCTGAGCTGGCCGAAATGCGCGCGCCCCCCCGTCTGCTCGATCAGTGGGAGCGCCTGGGCGACCGCAACCGTCTCCGCCGTCTCAGGAATGCCCGGCAGACCGAGACGGCTGCTCACGGCCCCCTCGTGCACACACCCCTGGCCGCACAGCCACGGGTCCTCGGGGCGGAACACCACGACGAGCTCGAAACTCGCCGCGTATTCCAGCGCCCGCCGCAACACCAGCAGATTGGCGAGCGGACGGTCGGCATTGCCCAGAGCCAGGCAGCCGGCGCGCTTCAGCGCGTGCATTTCGCTGAGGTCCTTTCCGTTCAGGCCGCGGGTCAAGGCACCGATCGGCAGCACCCGTACCTTGCCCGCCTCCTCGGCCCGCTCTGTGACCAGCTTGACCACGGCGGGCGTATCGATGACAGGGACCGTATCGGGGGGACAGCACAGGGTGGTGATGCCGCCGGCCGCCGCCGCCGCGCCTTCGGACGCGATGGTGCCCTTGGGTTCCTGTCCAGGCTCGCGGAGACGGGCGCACAGGTCGATGAAACCGGGACATACGATCCGGCCGCCGGCATCGATGCGGCGATCCGCCTCGAACCCGTCCGGACGGGCACCGACGCCGACGATGACGCCGTCCGCGACGCACACGACACCCACCCCGTCGAAACCGCTGGCCGGATCGACGATGCGCCCGCCCTCGATGAGGATGCGTTGGCCGCTCATGCCGACACCTCCATGTCCGGACCGGCGTGCATGGCCATGGACATCACCGCCATGCGTACCGCGATGCCGTGGGTCACCTGCTGCAGGATCACGGAGCGGGGACCGTCGGCGATGGCCGAATCGATCTCGATCCCGCGGTTGATCGGCCCCGGATGCATGACGATGACGTCCGGCCTGGCTTTCTCCAGGCGCTTCTCCGTCAGGCCGAAGCGTTGGAAATATTCGTGTTCGGATGGAATGAACGCGCTCCCCATGCGCTCGAGCTGCAAGCGCAGCATGATGACCACGTCGACGTCGCGCAGCCCCTCGTTCAGATCGTGGTAGGGCGCCACGCCCAAGGCTTCGACATGAGCCGGCAAGAGGGTCTTGGGCGCCACCACCCGCACCTCGTCCACCCCCAGGGTGTTGAGCGCCCAGATTTCGGAACGCGCCACGCGGGAATGCAGGATGTCGCCGACGATGGCCACCTTGAGGCCGGCGAACCCGCCCTTGGCCCGGCGGATGGTGAACACGTCCAGCATGGCCTGGGTCGGGTGGGCATGACGACCGTCGCCCGCGTTGAGCACGCTGATGTGCGGCGCGACGTGGCGGGCGATGAAATGGGCGGCCCCGCTCTGGGCATGGCGCACCACGAACATGTCGACGTGCATCGCCTCCAGGTTGCGGACGGTGTCGAGCAGGCTTTCGCCCTTGGAGGTCGCGGAAGTCGCGATGTTGATGTTGAGCACGTCGGCGGACAAACGCTTGGCGGCGAGCTCGAAGGTTGTCCGGGTACGGGTGCTGTTCTCGAAAAACAGATTCACCACGGTCTTGCCGCGCAGCAGGGGCACCTTCTTGACGTTCTGAGCCGTCACGCCGGCGAAGGACTCGGCGGTGTCCATGATCCGGACCAGCAGTTCCCGGCTCAGACCTTCGACCGTCAGAAAATGGCGCAGACGCCCGGAAGCGTCGAGCTGGATGTCGGCGGCGGCCGTCGCGCTCATCGTCCCCCCGTGCGAATCGCCAGTTGCAGGGGCTCGGGTCCGGTGAGCTTGATGCGCTGCCCCGTCTCCAGCTCCACCCGTCCGCCGATGCAGTCGGCCTGGATCGGAATCTGCCTGCCGTTGCGGTCGATCAGCACGCCGAGCACGATTTCCGCGGGCCGGCCGTAATCGAAGATCTCGTTCAAGGCGGCGCGCACGGTGCGTCCGGTATACAGCACGTCGTCGATCAGCACGATGTTGCGGCCGTCGACCCGGAACGGCAGCTTGCTCGCCCGCACGTCCGGATTCATGCCCGACTGGGGGTAATCGTCCCGATAGAACGAAATATCCAGGTAGCCCAGCGGCTCGGAGAACCCCAAACGCCGATGCAGGACTTCGGCGATCCAGGCCCCGCCGGTATGGACACCGATCATGGCCGGGTCGTCGAGCCGGCGCCTGGCGAGTTCCTCGCGCAGCGACACTTCCAGACGCGCCAGCAGCGTTTCGACCTCGAAATCCGCTTGACTCATGTATTACCTCGGTGATGCCTTGTCAATCGAAAACCAGGTTTGCAGGATCAGTTGCGCCGCCATTTCGTCCTTCACCTGCTCGAACTCGACCGATTTGCGGCGGCGGCGCTGGTAGAAGTGGGTGCGCGATTCGGCCGTGGTGAGCGTCTCGTCCACCGTGTACACCGGAAGCCGGTAACGGCCTTCCAGTTGCCGGCAGAAGCGCAAGGTCGGCGCCGTGATCGGATTTTCGCTGCCATCCTGCTGATGGGAAAGGCCTACGACCAAACCCGCGGGCCGCCACTGCGCGACGAGTTCGGAAATGGCGGCCCACAACTGCGCGGACGGCTGCGCCCGCAGGGTTCGAAGCGGCGCCGCGGTGCCGGTGACCGATTGCCCCACCGCAACTCCGATGTTCCTCTCGCCGAAATCGAAACCGAGATAAGTGGCGCCGCGCGCGGCGGACGGCGCCTCAGCCATGCCCGGCCTGGCTGGTCAGGAGCGAAATGTCGACGCCTACCAGATCGGCCGCGGCTTTCCAGCGCCGCCCGGGCGGGTGCTCGAAAATCACGGCGTTGTCCGAGGGCGCGTTGAGCCATGAATTGTCGATGATCTCACGCTCGAGCTGACCCTGCCCCCACCCGGCATATCCCAAGGCCAACAGCATGCGGCTCGGCCCTTCCCCGCGCCCGACCGCTTCCAGAATGTCCCTGGAGGTCGTCAATGCCAGGCGGTCGGAAACCACCAGGGTGGAAGCCCACACCGTTGCCGGTTCGTGCAGAATGAAGCCGCGCTCCGGATGCACGGGTCCGCCGAAAAACACCGGCAGCTCGCCCACCTCGGCGACTTTCATTTCAATCTCCATCTGCCGCATGACGTCGCCCAGCCTCAGCTCGGACGGCCGGTTTATGATGATGCCCAGGGCGCCGTCCGCATTGTGCTGGCAAAGCAGGGTCACGGTCTTCGCGAAATGCGGATCGGCCAGGCCAGGCATGGCGATCAGAAAATGGTTGGCAAGAGATTCTGTTTCCTGGTTCATCGTCAGTAGTATCGGCGCTCCTTGAGAGGCGCCGCAAGCGGTAAACTACGGCGCGGTCTCCAGACGCGTGCCGTTCAAGAACTTCCAGGTGCGGGTGATCACCAGCATGTCGGCTTCCTCTCGCAGTTCCACCGGAAACGGTGCAAACGGCGCCGCCAGATGGACGATCCTCACCGCCGCATCGTCCAGCGCCCGCTCCCCGGAGGAGCGCCGCACCTGCACCTTGTATACGCTGCCGTCGGGCCGCAGGACTACGCTCAGCAGCAGGCTGCCCGTCAGGTTCTTGCGGCGCGCCTCCTCCGGGTAATTCAGGTTGCCGATGCGCTCGATCTTGTCCTGCCAGGCCCGCTCGTAGGCCGCCGCCTTGTATTTGTGGGCATTGACGGAGTTGATGTACACCATCCGGGGGTGCGGCGCCTCCTGCTGCTGCCGCACGTAAGCCGCACCGAATTCGGCGATCTGCCGGCTCAAGGATTCGGCGGAAATATGAGCGGGCGGAGCGGCTTCGGGTTCGGGCTCGGCCTTGACGGACCGTTCGGCCCGGGGGCTTTTCAGCACCGGCTTCGGCGGACGCTCCGCCACCGGGCGCGACGCTTTGCCCCGCGCCGGTTCCGCCATTTTTTCCACGCCGCTGCGCGGCAACGGCTCGACACGCTCAGGCTTGTCGTCGCCACGCTGGTTTTCCGCGGCCAGATGTTCCGCCCGTTTCGGCGCCTCGGGTGCGGGAAGCCGCAGCAGCGTCACGTCGAAAGCCCTGGGCGTATCTTTCGCTGTCGCGGCGGGCTTGGCATTCAGGCCGAGAATCACCGCCGCATGCACCGCGAACGCGATCAGCAGCGCGAGCAGCAGGCGGCTTTGGTCGTGCGACTCAAGCGACATCGCGGGCCCGGTCCGCCCCGGACACGACGGACTCGATGTGATCCATGAGCATGGCACTGATATTCAGCCCGAACAGCGTGTCCAGCTCCTGAATGCAGGTCGGGCTGGTGACGTTGACCTCGGTGAGGTAATCACCGATGACGTCGAGACCGGTGAATACCAGACCGCGCTCGCGCAGGGTAGGCCCGACCTGCGACACGATCCAGCGGTCCCGCTCGGTCAGTTCCCTCCCTTCCGCCCGCCCGCCCGCCGCCAGATTGCCCCGGCTTTCGCCGTGGGCGGGGATGCGCGCCAAGGCGTAGGGCACGGCTTCGCCGTCGACGACGAGTATCCGCTTGTCGCCATCCCGGATTTCCGGAAGATAGCGCTGCGCCATGACGAAACGCCGGTTGTGCTGGGTCATGGTTTCGAGAATGACGCTCAGGTTGTGATCGCCTTCGGCGACCCGGAAAATCGAGGCGCCACCCATGCCGTCGAGCGGCTTCAACACGATCTCGCCATGTTCGCGGAGGAATTCACGGATGCGGCCGGCCTCGCGGGCGACCAGCGTCGGTGCGCAGCATTGGGGGAACCAGGCGGTGAACAGCTTCTCGTTGGCATCCCTTAGCGAACGCGGCCGGTTGACGACGTATACGCCCCGGTTCTCGGCGCATTCGAGCAGATAGGTCGCATAGATGTATTCCTGGTCGAAGGGCGGATCCTTCCGCATGAGGATGACGTCGAGCGTGTCCAAGGCGATGTCCCGCTCGTCCAGAAACTCGAACCAGCGGACGTAATCGCGCTCGACCTGAAGATGCCTGACCCGGGCATGGGCACGCCCGTCGCGCAGATAAAGATCGTTCAGCTCCATGTAGAACAGCTCCCAGCCCCGCGCCTGAGCCTCCAACAGCATCGCGAAGCTGCTGTCCTTGCCGATCTTGATCTTGCCGATCGGATCCATCACTATCCCGAGCCTCAAAGTCATTGCCTTCCCCGAACCGTTCTCGCTGTTGACTAAACGCCGTCAAACCCTTATAAAGCACGTTTTTCCACCCTGCAAGCCGACATTGAGGTAAACCATGTCCAAGGTATGTCAGGTTACGGGGAAGCGACGTATTGTAGGCCATAACGTTTCCCACGCTAACAACAAGACGAAAAGACTGTTCAACCCCAACCTGCACGAACGCCGTTTCTGGGTCGAGAGCGAGAATCGCTGGGTCCGCCTCAAAGTGTCGAGCCACGGCCTCCGGGTCATCGACAAGTGCGGAATCGATGCCATCCTGGCTGACATCCGCAAGCGCGGCGAACGGGTTTAACCGCAGGAGCATGAGCCATGCGTGACAAGATCAAGTTGGTGTCCAGCGCCGGCACCGGTCACTTCTACACGACCACCAAGAACAAGCGCACCATGCCGGAAAAGATGGAGATCAAGAAATTCGATCCGGTCGTGCGCAAGCACGTCATGTACAAAGAAGCCAAGATCAAATAACGGTCTCCGGCATCATCGATGCGCGCGCAGCCCAGGCCTGCGCGCACTTCTCCCTCCTTTCAGGCCGCCAGCGCATCCGGACGGTTCGGCACCGCCGGCGATGCAAGCGCAGCCGGAATCGACTAGCATACATAGCCATACCGTACTTCCCGCGGGACGGCACTCCCATATGATCATCGGCGTTCTCAACCAGAAAGGCGGCGTCGGCAAGACCACCTTGTCGGTCAACATAGCTGCCGCCCTGGCCTTGTCGGGCAAGCGAACCCTCCTCATCGATGCCGATCCGCAGGGCAGCGCCCTCGACTGGCAATCGACCCGGCAGGGCGACACCCTGTTTCCCGTTGTCGGCATGGCCAAACCGACTTTGCACAAGGACGTTCCGGAACTCGCTTCCAGCTATGACCACGTCATCATCGACGGACCTCCCCGGGTCAACGAACTCGCCCGGTCGGCCATCATGGCCTCCGACCTCGTCCTCATCCCGGTCCAGCCCTCCCCTTACGACGTCTGGGCTGCCGACGAGATTGTCAAGTTGATACAAGAGGTTATGATATACAAGGAACATCTGAAAGGGAGATTCATCGTCAACCGGAAAATCGTGAATACCGCCATCGGCCGCGACGTGGCCGAGGCGCTCAGGGACTACCCTTTCCCGGTTGCGGAAACCGCAGTCAATCAAAGGGTTGCCTACGCCGAAAGCGCCGCCTCCGGCCTTTCCGTACTCGAATTCGACAACAAGGGCCCGGCAGCCAGGGAAATCAAAGCGCTCGTTCGTGAACTAGTTGAGGAATAAGCCCATGGCCAAGAAAGTCGTACCCATTACGTCCAAGCCGCGCGGACCCATCCTGAGCTTGGTATCGGCGACAGAAGAAAAGGCCGCGTACCCCTCCGACCCCCCAGCGGCCCCGGCAGACGCCTTCCGCGGACCCGCCAATTCCGGCCTGATCGCCAAGGCGGTCTACGGGTCGGTCTACTGCCTTTCCTTCGGCGTGGTCCTCAGCGCCCTGGTGCTGGGCAAGCTCATACCGGGACGGCAGCTGATCGCCAAAGGCCTCCAGGACGGGACAGCCGCAGCGCGCCAGTCGCTGACCTGGCTCGAAACGCAGCGGGGCGGCACCGCTCCCGGCGTCGGCCAGAGCGCGCTCAAAGCCTGATTTCCCTCGAATCCCGGCGCAAGGCGCCCGGACAAACCGGTACTGCCCCGTTAGTGGGCCATCTTTTCGACATTGTCATCGCACCGTGGGCATCCCATATTCTCGGTGTCCCGTTCGCCGCAGCTCGAACGGGCTTTTTGCTAGACTTCGGACCCTCACGCCACGCCGTGCAGAAAAACAATTGATGGAGGTAATTCCATGCGCATGAAATCCATCGGCGCCCTGTTGCTACTCACCGCAAGCGGCCTGTCCATCTGCTCCCCCGCCTGGGCGGTTTTGCCCACCAGCGTCAATGGCCAGCCGCTGCCCAGCCTCGCTCCTGTGCTGAAAAAGGCCATGCCCGCGGTGGTGAACATTTCTACGAAGACTCAGATCGAAATCGCCGAACACCCCTTGATGCAGGATCCCTTCTTCCGGCATTTCTTCGGGATTCCGAATCAGCCACGGCGCCGCGAGAGCTCCAGCCTCGGCTCCGGCGTCATCGTCGACGCCCGGCGGGGCTATATCCTCACCAACAACCACGTGATCGACAAGGCGGACGAGATAAGCGTGACGCTGAGAGACGGACGTCAACTGAGCGCCAAGCTGGTCGGGGCCGATCCGGAGTCCGATCTGGCCGTCATCAAGGTCGAGCCCAAGAATCTGACGGAACTGCCCATCGGCGACTCGAGTCAGCTCGAGGTCGGCGATTTCGTCGTAGCCATCGGCAATCCGTTTGGCCTGGGACAGACCGTAACCTCCGGCATCGTCAGCGCCTTGGGGCGTTCCGGGCTCGGCATCGAAGGCTACGAGGATTTCATCCAGACCGACGCTTCGATCAATCCCGGCAATTCGGGAGGCGCCTTGATCAATCTCCGCGGCGAACTGGTCGGCGTGAATACGGCCATCATCGCCCCGACCGGAGGAAACGTCGGCATCGGTTTCGCCATTCCGTCCAACATGGCCTCCAGTATCATGACCCAACTGGTCGAAAAGGGCGAAATCCGCCGCGGGCAGATCGGGATCACCATCCAGGACCTGACGCCGGATCTCGCCCAGGCCTTTGGCCTCAGCCAGAGTCAGGGTGCCGTGATCACCGGCATCCAAAAGGGTTCTCCCGCCGCTTCCGCCGGGCTGGAAGCCGGCGACGTCGTTCTCAGCATCAATGACCGGGCGGTCAAGAACAGCGCGGACGTCCGCAATGCCATCGGCCTCCTGCCCATAGGCGAAGAAGTCCGGGTCGAGGTGATGCACAAGGGGGAAAGATTGATACGCGAAGTAGCGATCCGCGCTCCCAAACTGGTTCAGGAAGAGGGCGGCAAGATCCATCCCAGACTTTCCGGAGTCATACTCAAGAACAACGAGGATGGCGGCGTACAGGTGGACAAAATCCACACGGGATCGTACGCATTTCAGGCCGGCCTGCGCCCCGGGGACATCATCGTGATGGCGAACCGCGAGGAAATCGAAACGCTCGACGACCTGAAGCGCGCCACCAAGGGCCGCTCCGAGCTCCTCCTCAGCGTTCAGCGGGGCAGTGGCTCCTTCTTCCTGATGCTAAAGTAGAGCGCGGACGAACGGACTGCGCGGCAAGCGGCGGAACACAGCCACCTGCCGTGCGACTGCGCTAAGAGAGCCTTCAGACGAAGCTCAGCCATTCGGCATGGTCGGTACGGCGTCCATGCACATAGTCGAAGTAAAGCGCCTGCAGCTTTTCCGTCACCGGTCCGCGCCCGCCTTCGCCGATCACGCGCCCATCCACCTCGCGGATCGGCGTGACTTCGGCCGCGGTCCCGGTGAAAAACGCCTCGTCGGCTACGTATACCTCGTCGCGGGTGATGCGTTTTTCCACGACTTGCAAGCCGTGTTCCTGAGCCAGGATCATCACGGTGTCCCGCGTGATACCCTCCAGCGCCGAAGTCAGATCCGGCGTATAGAGCCTGCCCTTGCGGACGATGAAGATATTTTCACCGCTTCCTTCGGCAACATAGCCTTCGTGGTCCAGCAATAGCGCCTCGTCACAGCCGGCTTCGATCGCTTCCTGCACGGCCAGGATCGAATTGAGATAGTTTCCATTCGCCTTGGCCTTGCACATGACGCTGTTGACATGATTCCTGGCATACGAGGAGGTTCTCACACGGATGCCGCGAGCCATGTTTTCAGCCCCCAGATAGCTGCCCCACTGCCAAGCGGCGACCATCACATGGACCGCCAGTCCGTGAGCATGCAAACCCATGCCTTCGGCGCCGAGAAAACACATCGGCCTGATATAGGCGCTTTCAAGATTGTTCCGCGCCACCGCCTCCAACTGGGCTTGGTCCAGGGTGTCCTTGTCGAACGGAATCGACATCTTCATGATATGGGCCGAGCGGAACAGGCGGTCCGTGTGATCACGGAGCCTGAAGACCGAAGGGCCACGTTCCGTACGGTAGGCGCGCAGGCCTTCGAACACGCCGCAGCCGTAGTGCAGCGTGTGGGTCAAAACGTGAACCTTGGCTTCGCGCCAGGGAAGCCACGTTCCATCGAGCCAGATCTGCCCGTCCCGATCGTCCATTGCCATGAATTGATCTCCTGCAATCAGAGGGAAATTGCCATCGGCCGCAGTCGGCTCAAAGCGCCGGCGCCTCGATGATCTGCTTCCAGACCGCCTGCACGGCCGCGCGGTGTTCGGAAAATTCCGAAGACGATGCCAACGCCGGCATCTCTTGCAAAGCAAGACGATGCGCCTTGCCGCGATAATCGCAATAGGCGCATCGAAGCCGATCCGCCTGCTCGGGCTCCAGGAAGTTTATGGTGCGAAGGCTTTCCAGTAGGCGGACCGTATCGGTCCAGCGCGTGATCTCGCAATGCTTCGCGGCGCTGACAAGAACCCCGAATTGTACAATAAACTCGATATCGGCAATACCGCCGAAGCCCTGCTTCAAGTCGAACACGCCGGGCCGCCTGTCCGCCAAGCTTTCCCGCATCTTTTCGCGCATTGTCTGAACATCGAGTCTCACCTGCCCACTATCCCGGCCCGCGCAAAGCACGGTCCGCCGGATCGCATCGAAGCGCGCACCCACCCGCGGGTCGCCGCCCACGAACCGTGCTCTCACCAGCGCCTGGCGCTCCCAGGTCCAGGCCTGATGGAGCTGGTAATTTTCGTAGGCATCGACTTTGCTGACGAGGAGACCGGAACTCCCGCTGGGCCGCAAGCGGAGATCGACTTCATACAGCGCCCCGCCGAGCATCTCGGTCGTCAGCAGGCCGACCATCCGCTGAACCACACGGGCATAAAACTCGGCGGCGCTGACCGGACGTGGCCCATCGGTCAGGGCATCGCTGGCGACCCCATCGTAGAGAAAGACCAGATCGAGGTCGGACCCGTAGCCCAGCTCTATGCCGCCGAGCTTTCCATAGGCGATGACGCCGAATCCGGGAAAGTCCCGGGATGCTCCCGCCTCCACCGGCGGAGCACCGTGACGCGCAGCCGTGGACTTCCAGGCCAGCCGCAGCGCGCGCTCGATCACTACCTCGGCCAAGTCCGTCAGGTAATCGCTGACAACCATGACCGGAATGACGTTCATTATGTCGGCCGCCGCGATTCGCAGCTGATGCGCGGCCTTGAACTGCCGGAGCCGCAACATCAACTGCTCGTCGTCGTCCGGAGCCAGGCTGCCGGCCAGAATGTCCGCTTCCCGGCCCAAGGCCTCCCGAGTCAGCGGGCTGTACAGGGTTCGGGGGTCCAGCAACTCGTCGAGCAGAATCGGAGCGCCGGCAATGAGCCGTACGATCCACGGGCTCGCCGCAGCCAGCCTGACCAACTGCGACAACGCGCCGGGGTTCTCCGCAAGCAGCGAAAAATAAACCCCCCTGCCAGCGATCGATTCGAGCAACTTGAGGACTCTGGCCAATGTGCTCGCCGGGTCGGAAGCGCGGGAAGCCGCGAGTTCCGCCAGCAGCTTTCCGATGACTCTCTGAAGCTCGGCCATGGCACCGGCACCGAGCCGCCGAATGGCCGCCGAGGCACGGAACTTGACCAAAGCGCTGGCCATGGCGTCCGTGGCGCCTTCGAATCCTGTCAGCGCGAGGGAAAGTTCCGCCTCGCCGCCATCCAGCAGCAGCTCGGCGGACGCCCTCTGCGAAGGCTCGGCAATCACCTCGGTGAAAATTCCGTGGACCTTGCTCCGAACGCCGTCGAGCTCCCGCTTAAACTCCTCCCAGGCATCGAAACCCATGGAGTACGCCAGCAACTCGCGCCGTTCGTCGGATGCCGGGAGATCGTGCGTCTGCTTGTCCTCGTACTGCTGGAGGCGGTTCTCGACTTTGCGCAAGAACCGATACGCCCCGCAGAGAAACGAGGCGGTGTCGTGCTCAAGCAGGCGCAACTGCCCCGCCCGCTCCAGGACTGTCAGGATGCTCCGATCCTGCAGTTCGACATTTCGGCCGCCGCGGATCAACTGGAATGCCTGTCCGATGAACTCGATCTCCCGGATGCCGCCGGGACCCAACTTGATGTTGTCGCCCCTGTCCTTCCGCCGGAGCTCCGCCACGATCTTGGCTTTAAGCGACCTCAGTTCACCGAATACCCGGTAGTCGAGGTACCGACGATATACGAAAGGGTGGAAGAACCGCTCGAACTCCGCGCCGTCTTCGGGATCCCCGCCCACGGGGCGGACCTTCACCATCGCGTAGCGCTCCCAATCGCGCGCCTGGGCCTGGTAATAGCGCTCGCATGAATCAAAGCTGACCACCAGCGGACCGCTCTCGCCGAAAGGCCTCAGCCGCACGTCCACACGAAAAACGAAACCATCTTCCGTCACGGCGTCGAGAACGTGAACGAACGACTGTGCAAGTCGCGTGTAAAACTCAGCATAGGTCGTGCCATGGCGCCCGGGCAGTTCACCTTCCTCGATATAGGCGAAAACCAGATCGACATCGGACGAGAAGTTGAGCTCTCCCCCCCCGAGCTTTCCCATGCCTAATACAACCAGATTCTGCGCCGATCCGTCTTTACGCCTCGGAACACCCCACCGCCGGCAGGCGTCCTCGAAAAGCCAGTCCAGAGCCGCTCGGATGGCGGACTCCGCCGTCTCCGATATCCTTGCCAGGACCTCGTCGACATCGAGCCGGCCGGAAATGTCTTGCCAGGCAATGATCGCCATTTCCCGATTGCGCCACTGACGTAATACACGCATCAGGCACGCACGATCGGCCGCGTCGGCTACGAGTTTCCGCAGATCGGCTTCAGGATCGCTGGCCGAAAGGCGGTCCTCGGCCAAAGCGCGGAGCATGGGAATGAGATGAGGGTCCCGCTTCAAGACCCCCAGGAAGAATGGGCTGCATGCGCAGACGAAGCGCAAGGCCTGGCGAAAGGACTCTGAACAACCTTCGAACAGTTGCCCGCGCTCTTCGAACATCCGCTCGCACTCGTGGAGCGCGGAATCCGGAAACTGGGTTTTACTGGGAAAGGCCACAGACGTCTTCGGTGGAAAGACTAGGCCGGGCGGGAACTCCGGCACGATGTCCTGCCGGCTGACGTGACGGGGCGCTGGAACACCCCGAAAAGACGGAGCCGGGAAGCGCTAGCACACCCCCGGCACTGTGCGCTCAGGCTCGATCCACGAGCTCCACGAAAGCCATGGGACTTGCGTCGCCTGCCCGAAAACCGCACTTGAGAATCCGCGTGTAACCGCCTGGGCGCGTCTTGAACCGGGGACCCAGATCGTTGAACAGCTTCGTCACCGCATCCCGGTTACGCAGCCTCGCGAACGCCAGCCGCCGGCTGGCCACGTTGTCCTCTTTCGACAACGTGATCAGAGGCTCCACATAACGCCTGATCTCTTTGGCCTTCGGCAGCGTCGTCTTAATGATCTCGTGCTCCACGAGCGCGGCCGCCAAATTCCGATACAAGGCAGCCCGGTGACTGCTGGTCAGGTTGAACTTCCTTCCTGCTTTACGATGACGCATGTTTCTCTACACCCTAAAAGGCTATTGATTCAGCTTCTTGAGACCTTCCGGCGGCCAGTTCTCCAGGCGCATGCCCAGCGACAAACCCTTCGTCGCCAAAACGTCCTTGATCTCCGTAAGAGACTTTTTTCCCAGATTCGGGGTCTTGAGCAAATCCGCCTCACTACGCTGGATGAGATCTCCGATGTAAAAGATGTTCTCCGCTTTCAGGCAGTTCGCTGAACGAACCGTAAGCTCGAGGTCGTCCACCGGGTGCAGCAGCAACGGATCGAACTGGGGTCCATCTTCACCGAAAAGCGGCAAGTCCTCACCCTTGAGGTCGACCAGGATACCGAGGTGCTGATTAAGAATGTTCGCCGCGTGCTTGACCGCCTCCTCCGGCTGAACCGTTCCGTTTGTCTGAAGCTCGATCACCAGCCGATCCAGGTCCGTACGCTGCTCGACGCGGGCGCTCTCGACGACGTAGGACACCTTCTTGATGGGGCTGAAGCTCGCGTCCACATGCAAGGTGCCGATAGCCGAATCGCCTTCGACAGCCCGGTTGGCGACGGGCTGGTAGCCCCTCCCTTTCTGCACATGGAGCGTCATACGCAAGCGACCGCCCCCGGTGAGGTGCGCGATCAGCAGATCCGGATTCAAGACCTCGACGTCATGGGGAACCTCCATGTCGCCCGCCAAAACCGGCCCGGGTCCCTGCTTGTCGATGTTGAGGTAAACATCGTGCGGCCCGTTCAGGCGAATGGCAAGATTCTTGAGATTCAAAAGCACGTCGATCACGTCCTCCTGAACCCCTTCGATGGTCGAATATTCGTGCAGCACGCCGTCGATTACGACGTCCGTGACCGCAGCGCCGGGGATGGCGGAAAGAAGCACACGCCTCAAGGCGTTGCCCAAGGTGTGGCCGAACCCTCTCTCCAGCGGTTCAATGACCACGCGTGCGGAATTGGTTCCATGAGGAACCACTTCTACCGTACGCGGCTTGATCAGCTCGGCAAGCGAGTTGTGCATATTAGGTATACCCCGTCACACGCTACTTCGAATACAACTCGACGACCAGCTGCTCGTTGATATCCGAGCCCAGCTCGCTCCGTTCCGGCGCAGACTTAAACGTGCCTTTCATCGATTTAACGTCTACATCGACCCAGGACGGAAAACCGTACTGCTCCGTCACCTGGAGCGCATCCTTGACGCGTCCCTGGGATTTCGCCTTCTCGCGAATCTGGACGACATCCCCGCTCCGCACCTGATAGGACGGGATGTTCAGCGTACGCCCGTTCAGATTGATCGCCTTATGGGATACCAGCTGCCGCGCTTCGGCCCGTGTGGACGCGAATCCCATCCGGTAAACGACGTTATCGAGACGACACTCGAGCAGAGCGAGCAGGTTTTCGCCCGTGGAACCCTTCAACCGGGACGCCTCGGCGTAGTAATTGCGAAACTGCCGCTCCATGACGCCGTATATCCGCCGCAGCTTCTGCTTCTCCCTGAGCTGAGCCGCGTAGTCGCTCAGCCGGGGCCGCTTCTGCCCATGCTGACCGGGCGGCTGATCCAGCTTGCATTTGGACTCCAGAGACTTGCCCCTCGACTTCAGGAACAGATCGGTCCCCTCGCGGCGGCTCAACTTACATTTCGGCCCAAGATATCTAGCCATAATAAACCTCCAGTCAAACGCGCCGCTTCTTCGGAGGACGACACCCGTTATGAGGCAGCGGGGTCGTGTCCACGACATTAACAATCTTAAAACCCAAAGCGTTCAGAGAACGCACGGCGGACTCTCTTCCCGGACCGGGACCGGTGACATGAACGTCCAAATTCTTGATTCCATATTCCTTCGCCACCGAACCCGCCTTTTCGGCCGCAACCTGAGCGGCAAACGGTGTGCTCTTGCGCGAACCCCGAAAACCCGATGCTCCGGCGCTGGCCCACGAAAGCGCATTACCCTTTCTGTCGGTAATGGTGATTATGGTGTTATTGAAGGACGCGCTGACGTGCGCGATGCCGTCCGAGATATCTCTCTTGATTCTTTTAGCGGGGCGACCTGTCGTAGCCATTTTTCTACCGTACCTTTATTTCTTGATCGGGCGACGCGGTCCCTTTCGGGTGCGGGCATTGGTGCGGGTGCGCTGTCCGCGCGTCGGCAAACCGCGCCGGTGCCTCATGCCGCGATAGGATCCGAGATCCATGAGCCGCTTGATGTTCATGGCCACCTCTCGCCGAAGATCGCCTTCCACGACGAACTTCGCGACTTCGCCACGCAGCCGCTCGACCTGCTCGTCGCTCAGCTCTCTGACTTTCTTGTCAGTCTCGATCCCCGCGCCTTCGCAAATCAGAGCTGCACGCGTACGCCCGATGCCGTAGATCGCGGTCAGTGAGATAACTACATGCTTGTGGTCTGGGATGTTGACTCCAGCAATACGCGCCATTTAAACAAACTCCAACTCTAAGCCGCTGGGCGATAGCCGGCCATTATACACGGCCGCTGCCGATCTCACAACGACGAAAACCATCAACCCTGCCGCTGCTTGTGGCGGGCATCCTTACAAATGATTCGGACGATGCCGTTCCTCTTCAGGACCTTGCAGTTCCGGCAGATGCGCTTAACAGATGCTCTAACTTTCATATTATTTCCTCGGCGATCCCAAACAAAATCACCTGATATTGATATTGGTTTTCTTCAACAACCCTTCGTATTGCTGAGAGATCACGTAGGTCTGTATCTGTGCCATGAAATCCATAACCACGACGACGATAATCAATAACGAGGTACCGCCGAAATAGAATGGCACGTTCCAATACACGATCAAGAACTCCGGCAACAGGCACACGGCGGTGATGTAGATGCCGCCCACTAGGGTAAGCCGCGTCATGACGGTGTCTACGTACCGCGCCGTCTGCTGACCGGGCCGGATCCCCGGGATGAAGGCACCGGACTTCTTCAAGTTCTCCGCGGTCTCGTTGGAATTAAAGACCAATGCAGCATAAAAAAAGCAGAAAAACATGATCGCCGCCGCATAGCAGAGAACATAGAGCGGCTGACCGGGAGACAGAGTGCTCGCTATATCCTGCAACCAGATCAGCTTCTCCGAATTGCCGAACCAACCCGCCAGGGTCGCCGGAAACAGGATGATCGAGGAAGCGAAAATCGGCGGGATGACCCCGGACATGTTCAGCTTCAAAGGCAGGAAGCTCTTCTGCGCGGCATACATGCGGCGCCCTTCCTGACGCTTGGCATAGTTGATCGTAATCCGGCGCTGTCCTTTCTCGACGAATACCACGAGCCATGTCACCGCCACCGCGATCGCGGCGATGCCGACGACGCTGAACGCACTCAACTCGCCCGTGCGCGCGAGCTCGAGCGTTCCGCCCACGGCCGAAGGCAGCCCGGCCACGATACCGGCGAAGATGATGATCGATATGCCGTTCCCCAGCCCCCGCTCGGTCACCTGCTCACCGAGCCACATCAGAAACAGGGTTCCGGTCATGAGCGAAATGGCGGTGAGGGCGACGAACTGAAATCCCGGAGAAATCACGATCGGCGCGCCCCCTGCGCTCTGATTCTGCAGCGCCATCGCCACGCCCGTGGCCTGGAACGAGGCGAGCACGACCGTCGCGTAGCGGGTGTACTGGTTGATCTTTTTCCGCCCGGATTCGCCTTCCTTCTTCAGCTGCTCCAGCTTGGGCACGACGATCGTCATCAGCTGCAAAATGATCGATGCCGAAATATAGGGCATGATCCCGAGCGCAAAAATACTCAGCCGCTTCAGGGCGCCACCCGAAAACATGTTCACCATGTCCAGGATCGAGCTGCCCTGCTGATTGAACATTGCTGCCAGAGCCTTCGGGTCGACGCCGGGTATCGGAATATGCGCGCCGATCCGGAACACGATGAGCGCTCCGACGACGAACAGCAAACGCTGGCGAAGCTCGGTAAACCTGCCGCCGCGGTCCGCCATCAGGGGGTTGATGGCGTTCATCAGCTTTCCACTTTGCCGCCCGCGGCTTCGATCGCAGCGCGGGCACCCTGCGTCACGCCCACACCGCGTATGCTCACGGCTCCGGACACTGCCCCGGTTGCGATGATCTTGACCGTCTTCGCCTCGGCCGGAACGAGCCCCGCCTCCTTCAGCTCCGCCAGCCCGATCACGCCCCCGGCAACTTTCGAGAGCTGCGTCAGCGTCACCTCGGCGACAAAGCGCTTCTTCGCGCTCCGGAAGCCCACTTTCGGCAAGCGACGCTGCAGCGGCATCTGACCACCTTCGAAACCCACCTTATGGAAGCCGCCGGCACGAGCCTTTTGCCCCTTGTGCCCTCGACCGCTGGTCTTGCCCAGTGTCGAACCGATGCCCCGCCCCAGCCGCTTTTTTGCCGGACGGCTACCGTCCCGCGCACCGATAGTGTTCAAAAACATGTCAGATTTCCTCAACCTTGAGCAGGTAGGAGACTTTGAAGATCATGCCCAAAATCTCCGGCGTGCCCCGAACTTCAACACTGTGATGGGGTTTGCGCAATCCGAGCCCGCGCAGGCAGGCCTTGTGGGACTCGAGCCGTCCGTTGGAGCTGCGCACCTGCGTGACGCGCAAAGTCTTATTCGTCATCGCCATCACCCCAGCAGCTCTTCGACGGTCATTCCGCGTTTCGCGGCAACGGATTTGGGATCCCGCAATTCCGTCAACCCTTTGATGGTCGCGCGAACGACGTTGATCGGATTGTTGGTGCCGATACACTTCGCGAGGACGTTATGAACGCCGACGACCTCAAAGACAGCTCGCATGGCGCCGCCGGCGATAATGCCGGTACCCTCCGAAGCGGGCTGCATGTGTACCTTGGCGGCCCCGGCCGCAGCCGTTACCGGATGGTGCAAAGTCTGGCCGTTCAGCGCAACCTTGCGCATATTCTTGCGCGCCTGTTCCATCGACTTCTGGATCGCGACCGGCACCTCTCGCGCCTTGCTGAGGCCGAAGCCGACACGGCCATTGCCGTCTCCGACGACGGTCAGCGCGGTGAACCCGAACTGGCGTCCGCCTTTGACCACCTTCGAGACGCGCCGAACGGCGACCAGCTTTTCCTGCAGCCCCTCGCCGGCGCTTGCCTGAGTACTCACGTTTGCCATTGATAATCCTCGCTAGAACTGAAGCCCGGCCTCTCTAGCCGCATCGGCCAGGGCCTTGATCCGCCCGTGGTACTTGAATCCCGACCGGTCGAAAGCGACGCTGGAGACGCCCGCGGCAAGCGCCTTTTCAGCGATGCGGCGACCGACTTCGGTGGCGGCATCCCTATTTCCGGTAACCGACAACCTTTCGCGAATAGCGGGCTCTAGGGTCGACGCGGAAGCGAGAACCGTCCCACCGTCTGGACCGATGACCTGCGCGTAAATATGCCTGGGGGTACGATGAACGGTCAGCCGATTCGCTCCCATTGCGCGAATGACATGCCGTGTTTTTGCTGCCCTTTTGAGGCGGGCCTGTTTTTTATCCATTGCTCTTGCCTTACTTCTTCTTCGCTTCCTTGCGGATGATGACCTCGTCCGCATAGCGGACGCCCTTGCCCTTATAAGGTTCCGGTGAACGGAACGCGCGGATGTTGGCCGCCACTTGGCCGACAACCTGCCGGTCCGCTCCTTTCACGACGATGTCGGTCTGGGACGGAGTCTCGACCACAATTCCCGCGGGAACTTTGAATTCCACCGGATGGGAATATCCGAGGCTGAGGCTCAGCACATCGCCCTTGGCCTGCGCGCGATAACCCACGCCGACCAGGGATAGCTTTCGTTCGAACCCGCTGCTGACGCCAACGATCATGTTGGCCAAGTTGGCCCGCGTGGTCCCGGCTAGAGCATTCTGTCTCTGATCGTTCTTGTCGTAGTCTACGGACACGGCACCACCGTCGATGCTAACGCTGAGAACCGCAGGGACTGCACGCGCCAAAACTCCGTTCTTGCCTTTCGCGGTTACTACACCTTCGGCAATGCTTACTTCCACACCCTTGGGAATGGAGATTGGATTATTCGCTACACGAGACATATCGGCCAGCCTGTACAAACATCATTCAACGACACAGAGAACTTCGCCGCCCTCACCCAGCGCTCTGGCTTTCCGGTCGGACATAACACCCTTTGAGGTGGAGACTATGGCGATGCCGAAACCGCCCATGACTTTCGGCATTTCGTCCCGCCCTCGATAGCGCCGGCAACCCGGCTTGCTAACCCGCTGGATCTTATCGATGACCGGCGCGCCGTTGTAATACTTAAGCTCTACGCGGATGTTAGGCTTCCCCTCTTCTGACGTGTCGGAGAAACCTGCGATATAGCCTTCCTCCTTCAAAACCTGGCACACGGCGCGCTTGAGTTTCGACGCCGGAACGACGATCTCCGCCTTGCCGGCGGCCTGACCGTTGCGTATCCGCGTAAGGAGATCGCTCAAGGGATCTGACATACTCATGACTATATACTCCGATACTTTCGCGGTCCGCCTTACCAGCTCGCCTTGACCACGCCCGGCACTTCGCCGCGCATAACGCATTCACGCAATTTGTTTCGCCCCAATCCGAACTTTCGATAGAAGCCGTGCGGCCGCCCCGTCAGTTGGCACCTGTTGCGCTGGCGCGTGGCGGCGCTGTCGCGTGGCAGCTTTTGCAGCGCGATGATCGCCGCCTCCCGCTGTTCATCAGGGGTTTCCGCGCCGCAAATGATGGCCTTCAGCTCCGCTCTCTTCTTCTCGTAGCGATTATTCAGCTTCTGGCGCTTCACTTCGCGTGCGATCATTGATTTCTTTGCCATGACTCGCCCCTCGTTACGTCCGGAAAGGAAATTTGAACGCCTCGAGCAATGCTTTGGCTTCGGCGTCTGATTTCGCTGTCGATGTGATGGTGATATCCATCCCCCGGATGGCATCGATCTTGTCATAATCGATTTCCGGGAAAATGATCTGCTCCCTCACACCCATGGAGTAGTTGCCCCGACCATCGAACGCCTTCGGGTTCAGCCCACGGAAGTCACGGATACGGGGAATCGCGACGCTGATGAGACGGTCCAGAAATTCGTACATGCGCGTACGCCGCAGCGTCACTTTGCAACCTACGGGCATCCCCTCGCGGATCTTGAAACCGGCGATAGACTTGCGGGCATGCGTGACGATGGGCTTCTGGCCTCCGATCGCCTGCATGTGCTCGACCGCATTCTGCAAGATTTTCTTGTCCGCGACCGCTTCACCCACCCCCATATTGAGGGTGATCTTCACCAGGCGCGGAACCTCCATGACGGACTGATAACCGAACCGCGCCATCAATTCCGGTACGACTTTCTCTTTGTAAAGGTCTTCTAACCTAGGCATGACACATCCGCTACTCAAGCGTCAATCAGTTCGTTGGTGGACCGGTAGAAACGGACTTTTCTGCCGTCGGCCAGCAGCCGGAATCCGACGCGATCACCCTTGTTGGTGGCGGCGTTGAACAGCGCCACGTTGGAACTGTGGATCGGCATGGCCTTCTCGACGATACCGCCGGGCACGCCTCTCATGGGATTCTGGCGCTGGTGCTTCCGGACGAGGTTGACGCCTTCGACCAGCAATTTGTCCTCGCTCAGCACCGACAGCACCAAGCCTCTTTTTCCTTTGTCTTTTCCGGCGATCACGATGACTTGATCGCCTTTCTTGATCCTACGCATGGGGCAACACCTTCTTACGTCAAAGCACTTCCGGCGCCAGGGAGATAATCTTCATGAACTTCTCAGAGCGAAGTTCACGTGTGACCGGCCCGAAAATACGCGTACCGATGGGCTGATGCTGGTTGTTCAGGATGACTGCGGCATTGTTATCGAACCGAATCAGCGAACCGTCGGCACGCCTCACGCCCTTACGGGTACGAACAACCACTGCGTTGTAGACCTCGCCCTTCTTGACGCGCCCCCGGGGGATCGCATCCTTCACGCTGACCTTGATGACGTCGCCGACATTCGCGTACCGCCGCTTGGACCCACCAAGGACCTTAATACACATGACTTGCCGCGCGCCGCTGTTGTCCGCGACATCCAGACAGGTCTGCATCTGTATCATCGTTCAAATCTCCAAATATTTGCTCAAGGCCCTGGTGGACGACTTCATACCGCCCGCTCTACGACTGCGCCGAGAGTCCAGGCTTTTTTCTTCGAAACCGGCCGGGACGCATGCAGGGTCACCAGATCGCCGATGCCGCACTCGTTGTTTTCATCATGCGCCAGCACCTTCGTCGTGCGGCGGATGTACTTGCCATACAACGGATGGGACACCTGCCGCTCGATGGCGACTACGATGGTTCGATCCATCTTGTTCGACACCACGCGCCCGGTTACGCTCCGCACGCGACCTTCGCTCACCGTCATACCTTACCGCCTTTTTCTGCCAGAACCATATTCACTCGCGCGATATCACGCCGCACTGCCCTGATCTGATGGGACTTGCTCAACTGTCCCGTCGCCTGCTGCATCCTCAGGCTGAACGCCTCCCGATGCAGATCCATCAACGTCGACTTGAGTTCGTCAGCCTGTTTCGCTCTCAATTCGCTGGCTTTCATCACATCACCGTACGCAGGGAAAAGGTGGTCTGGACCGGCAGCTTCGCCGCTGCCAGCCGAAACGCCTCACGGGCCAGTTCTTCGCTGACGCCCTCGAGTTCGTACAACATGGTGCCGGGTTTGATCTCGGCCACCCAGTACTCCACGCTGCCCTTGCCGCTACCCATGCGGACTTCCAACGGCTTCTTGCTGATAGGCTTATCCGGGAATACGCGGATCCAGATTTTTCCGCCGCGCTTTACGTGGCGGGAAATGGTCCGACGGGCTGCCTCGATTTGGCGGGCGGTTATTCTACCTCGAGTCGTGGCCTTAAGGCCATACTCACCGAAGGATACCTTGCTGCCGGCGATGGCCAAGCCGGTATTGCGCCCCTTATGCTGTTTTCTGTACTTCGTTCTTTTTGGCTGCAACATGGCACGACCTCATCAAGCTTCGACCGCACTGCGGGTCTTCGACTCCGCATGCACAGGCTCGAAAACCTCGCCTTTGAAAATCCACACCTTTACGCCGATAACCCCATATGTGGTCACCGCCTCGGCAAAACCGTAGTCGATATCCGCGCGGAAGGTGTGGAGCGGCACACGACCCTCGCGATACCATTCCGTCCGGGCGATCTCGGCGCCGTTGAGTCTGCCGGCCACGCTGATCTTGATGCCTTCGGCACCGACGCGCAGCGTGTTCTGTACCGCGCGCTTCATGGCACGCCGGAACATGATGCGTTTCTCCAACTGCTGAGCGACGCCTTCCGCCACGAGCTGAGCATCCAGTTCGGGCTTGCGGATCTCTTCGACGCTGACCTGAACGGGGACGCCCATGAAGCGGGACACGTCGCGCCGGAGCGCGTCGATGTCCTCACCGCGTTTGCCGATCACAATTCCCGGCCGCGCGGTGTGGATCGTGATCTGGGCATTGTTCGCCAACCGATTGATCTGGATCCGGCTGACCGATGCGTGTTTCAGCTTCCGCTTCAGAAACTCGCGGACCTTGAGGTCGTTGTTGAGAAATACGGGATACGACTTGCTGTCCGCGAACCAGCGCGACGTCCAGTCCTTGATATATCCCAGACGAATTCCAGTTGGATTGACTTTCTGCCCCATAACGGAAATGCCTTTACTAATGTCTAGTTATCCGACACCAGCACGGTGATGTGCGAGGTGCGCTTGAGTATCCGATTTGCGCGCCCCTTCGCCCGGGCGCTCATCCGCTTGAGAACAGGGCCCTCGTCGACGAATACGGTCTTTACGCGCAGCTCGTCCACATCGGCACCTTCGTTGTGTTCGGCATTGGCGATGGCTGCCTGCAGCACCTTTTTCACCAGACCGGCAGCTTTCTTGTTGCTGAATGTCAAAAGATCCAGCGCCGCCGCGACGTTGAGCCCGCGAATCTGATCGGCAACCAGCCGGCACTTTTGAGGAGAAATGCGCGCCGTTTTATGTCTCGATAATGCTTCCATCGACTACACGCCTCACTTGCTCTTCTTGTCGGCCTGATGCCCTTTGTAAGTCCGCGTCGGTGCGAACTCGCCCAGCTTATGGCCGACCATGTTGTCGCTGACCAAAACGGGCACATGCTGCTTCCCGTTATGCACTGCGATGGTCTTCCCGATCATTTCAGGCAACACCATGGATCGGCGCGACCAGGTCTTGATAGGCTTCTTGGCGCCGGTCGAATTCGCCTCATCGACCTTCTTCATCAGATGATGGTCGACGAACGGACCTTTCTTGATAGAACGTGGCACGGTCTATTCCTCTTACTCGTTATCGCGTCTTGCGTCTG
Source organism: Methylococcus sp. ANG (assembly GCF_040730495.1). NCBI lineage: Bacteria > Pseudomonadati > Pseudomonadota > Gammaproteobacteria > Methylococcales > Methylococcaceae > Methylococcus > Methylococcus sp. ANG. Next base: position 1,802,170 of record NZ_CP160399.1, read on the forward strand.
CGGATGATCAGACCATCGGTTCGCTTGTTGTTCCGGGTCTTGTAGCCCTTGGTGGGGATGCCCCAGGGCGAAACGGGATGTCTGCCCCCGGAAGTCCGACCTTCGCCGCCGCCATGGGGATGATCCACGGGATTCATGGCGACACCCCGCACCGTTGGGCGAACGCCCCGCCAGCGCGACGCACCAGCCTTCCCCAACGAAACCAGGTTGTGTTCGGTATTGGAGACCTCACCGATCGTAGCTTTGCAATCGGCCAGCACCTTGCGCATCTCGCCGGAACGCATGCGTATGGTGGCGTACTCGCCCTCCTTTGCGACCAACTGGATCGAGGTGCCGGCACTGCGCGCGTACTGCGCGCCTTTCCCCGGCTTGCCTTCGACGCAATGCACGACGGTGCCGACGGGAATGTTGCGCAGCGGCAGGCTGTTGCCGACCTTGATCGGGGCAAACTCTCCGGCGACGATCTCATTGCCGGCACTCAGACCCGCCGGCGCGACAATATAGCGACGCTCTCCGTCACGATACAGCACGAGCGCGATGTAAGCGGTGCGGTTCGGGTCGTATTCGATACGCTCGACGCGAGCCGGCACGTCGAGCTTATCCCGTTTGAAATCCACGATACGGTAGAACTGCTTGTGCCCACCGCCCTTGTGCCGGGTGGTCACACGGCCCTGATTATTGCGGCCCGAAGAGCGCGTCTGCTTCTCGAGCAGCTTCGCATACGGTTCGCCCTTGTGCAGTTCCTCGCTGCGCACCCGCGTCACAAAGCGCGCGCCAGCGGAAGTGGGTTTTTGTTTAATCAGAGCCATGGTCTTATCTTTACTCAAGCAATCGAATATCGAATTAATTTACCGCCAGCTCAATATCAAAGCCCGGCTTCAGCTTAACGTAAGCTTTCTTCCAGTCTGAACGCTGGCCCATAAACCGCCCGAAACGCTTGGATTTACCCTTGACGTTGAGCACACGCACGGACTCGACTTTCACGCTGAACATGAGCTCAACGGCACTTTTGATCTGAAGCTTGCTTGCAGCCGGTTTGACCCGAAACACAAACTGGCGGTCCTTTTCCGCGCCCGCCGTAGATTTTTCAGATACCACAGGGGCGAGCAGGGTACGCATCAACTCGATTTGGTTCATGACAGCCTTACCTCCAGCTTGCGAATCGCCGAGCTGGTGGCGATTACACGCTCGGCGTGCACCAGGTCGACCGGGCTCAATGTGTCGGCGGTATTGACGCTGACGTTGGGCAGATTGCGCGACGACAGAGCCAGATTCAGATCGAGCTGCTCGGCCAGAATTACGGTATACCCCTCGCCAAAGCTCTTCAGCTTCGCCGCGAGCTCCCGCGTCTTGGCGGACTCCGGAACGATACTGTCGGAAACGACGAGACGCCCCTGCCGCAGCAGCTCGGAAAATATGGACCGGACAGCCGCCCGGTACATCTTCTTGTTCAACTTCTGCCTGTAGTTCCGGTTGGATGCGGCAAACGTCACGCCACCGGTACGCCACAGGGGGCCACGCGTCGTTCCTGCCCGCGCGTGCCCGGATCCTTTCTGTTTCCAGGGCTTCTTGCCGCCGCCCGATACATCCGACCGGCTCTTCTGTGCTTTCGTTCCCGAACGCGCAGCGGCGAGATAACCGACGACGAGCTGATGCACCAGGGATTCGTTGAATCCCTGACCGAATACCTTATCGGAAACTTCCAGGTTTCCCGCGGATCCGTTTTCGATTTTTGGAATACTGAGGCTCATGACCAACTACCTATTTCTTCGCAGCAGGGCGGACAACCACGTCCGCACCCTTGGCACCGGGCACCGCCCCCTTCACGAGGAGCAGACACCGCTCGGCGTCGACGCCGACGATCCGCAAGTTGGGGACCGTGACGTTCTTGTCCCCCATGTGGCCGGCCATTCTCTTACCCTTGAACACACGGCCGGGCGTCTGATTCTGGCCGATCGAGCCCGGCGCCCGGTGGGACAACGAATTGCCATGGGTCGCGTCCTGAGTACGGAAGTTATGCCGCTTCACGACGCCGGCGAAACCCTTGCCGATGCTCCGCGAGCGGGCGTCGACGAACTGGCCTTCCGCGAACAGATCGACACCGAGTTCGGTGCCGACCGCGTAGTCCTGGTCGGAATCCTCCAGCCGGAACTCCCACAGTCCCCGCCCCGCTTCGACGCCGGCTTTCGCATAGTGCCCGGCGCCCGACTTGGTAAGGCGCGAGCGCTTCTTGCCGCCCGTGGTCACCTGAATGGCGCGATAGCCGTCCGACTCCAGGGTCTTAACTTGAACTACCCGGTTGGGCTCGACGTGGATCACCGTTACCGGAACGGCTGCACCGGCGTCCGTGAAAATATGGGTCATTCCGCACTTGCGGCCGACTAAACCTATGGCCATCTCTCTTCCCCGAGTCGTGTGCTCTAATACCTTTCTATCAGTTAAGCTTGATCTGAACGTCGACGCCCGCAGCCAGATCCAGACGCATGAGTGCGTCCACCGTCTTGTCCGTGGGCTCGATGATGTCCATCAGCCGCTTGTGGGTGCGAAGCTCGTATTGATCACGGGCATCCTTGTTCACGTGCGGCGATACCAACACCGTGAACCGTTCCTTCTTCGTCGGCAGCGGAATCGGGCCCAGCACCTGTGCGCCGGTGCGTTTTGCGGTCTCGACGATTTCCGACGCCGACTGGTCGATGAGCCGATGATCAAACGCCTTCAAACGGATACGAATTCTCTGCTTAGCCATGAGCTCACTCGATGATCTTGGAGACAACGCCTGCGCCGACGGTACGGCCGCCTTCGCGTACTGCAAACCGCAAGCCTTCGTCCATGGCGATCGGCGCGATCAGCTTCACTTCGATCTTGACGTTGTCGCCCGGCATGACCATTTCGATCCCTTCCGGCAACGTGACCGCGCCGGTGACGTCGGTGGTCCGGAAGTAGAACTGCGGCCGGTAGCCGTTGAAGAACGGGGTGTGTCGACCGCCTTCTTCCTTGGACAGAACGTAGATCTCCGCTTCGAAGTGCGTGTGCGGGGTGATGCTGCCGGGCTTGGCCAGCACCTGGCCGCGCTCGACGTCTTCTCGCTTGGTGCCGCGCAGCAGGACGCCGATGTTGTCGCCGGCCTGGCCCTGGTCGAGCAGCTTCCGGAACATTTCGACGCCGGTGCAGGTGGTCTTGGTCGTGGCTTTGATGCCGACGATTTCGATTTCTTCGCCCACCTTGATGATGCCGCGCTCGACGCGCCCGGTCACCACGGTGCCGCGCCCGGAGATCGAGAAGACGTCTTCGATCGGCATGAGGAACGGCCGGTCGATGGCGCGCTCGGGCTCGGGAATATAGTCGTCCAGCGCCTGCACCAGGGCTTCGACCGCCGGCACGCCGATTTCGCTGGTGTCGCCTTCCAGCGCCTTCAGGGCGGAGCCCTTGATGATGGGGATGTCGTCGCCGGGAAAGTCGTACTTGGAGAGCAGTTCGCGCAGCTCCATTTCGACCAGCTCCACCAGCTCGGGATCGTCGACCATGTCGGCCTTGTTCAGGAACACGACGATGTAGGGGACGCCGACCTGACGCGCCAGGAGGATGTGTTCGCGGGTCTGCGGCATCGGGCCGTCGGCGGCGGAGCACACCAGGATGGCACCGTCCATCTGGGCCGCACCGGTGATCATGTTCTTGACGTAGTCGGCGTGACCGGGGCAGTCGACGTGGGCGTAGTGACGCGCGTTCGATTCGTATTCCACATGGGCGGTGGCGATGGTGATGCCGCGCGCACGCTCTTCCGGCGCCGCGTCAATCTGGTCGTAGGCCTTGAATTCGCCTCCGAACTTCGCCGCCATGCACTTGGTCAGGGCCGCCGTCAGCGTCGTCTTCCCATGATCCACGTGACCTATCGTTCCCACATTCACATGCGGTTTCGTGCGCGTAAATTTCTCTTTGGACACTGTCTTTTCCTCTCAAAACTCAGCTCTGTCCCGTGTAACGACTACGACACCGATTTCTTGATGACGGCATCCGCCACGTGCGTCGGCGCTTCAACATATTTCTCGAAATGCATGCTGTAGGTTGCCCGGCCCTGGGTCGCCGACCGCAGATCGGTGGCGTATCCGAACATTTCGGAGAGCGGCACTTCACAGCGAACAATCTTGCCCGCCGGCGTATCATCCATGCCCTGGATGATCCCTCTGCGGCGGTTGATGTCGCCCACCACATCCCCCATGTATTCCTCCGGCGTGACGACCTCGACCTTCATGATCGGCTCCAGGAGCACCGGCGAGGCTTTTCGGGCACCCTCCTTGAACCCCATCGAGCCGGCGATCTTGAAAGCCATTTCGCTCGAATCGACATCATGATAAGAGCCATCAAACAGGGTCACCTTCACGTCGACGACCGGAAACCCTGCCAGGACACCATTCTGTAACTGTTCCTGGATACCCTTATCCACCGCCGGAATGTATTCCTTGGGAACCACGCCACCGACGATGGCATTCACAAATTCGTATCCCGTCCCTGGTTCCATCGGCTCGAGCTTCAGCCAAACATGGCCGTATTGCCCGCGCCCGCCGGTCTGCCGGACATATTTCCCTTCCTGCTCCACGGCCTTCCGGATGGTTTCCCGGTACGCCACCTGCGGCGCGCCGACATTGGCGTCCACCCCGAACTCCCGCTTCATCCGATCGACGATGATCTCCAGATGAAGCTCGCCCATGCCGGAAATGATCGTCTGCCCGGTTTCCTCATCGGTCCTGACCCGGAACGAGGGATCCTCCTGCGCCAGCTTGTTCAGCGCGACGCCCATTTTTTCCTGGTCCGCCTTGGTTTTCGGCTCCACGGCGACCGAAATCACCGGCTCCGGAAACTCCATCCGCTCCAGGGTGATGATTTCCTTGGGATCACACAGCGTGTCGCCGGTCGTGACATCTTTGAGACCGATCGCCGCCGCGATATCGCCGGCCCGAACCTCCTTGATTTCTTCCCGGTTGTTCGCGTGCATCTGAACCAGCCGGCCGATACGCTCCCGCCGGCCTTTTACTGGGTTGTAGACCGTATCTCCTGAAGAGAGCACACCGGAATAGACGCGGATGAAGGTCAGCACCCCGACGTAGGGGTCGGTCGCGATCTTAAAGGCAAGCGCCGAAAAAGGAGCATTATCGCACGACTCGCGGCTACTTTCGAGCCCTTCTTCGACAATTCCCACAACCGGCGGCGTGTCGACTGGCGAAGGCAGAAATTCCACCACCGCATCCAGCATGGCCTGGACGCCCTTGTTCTTGAACGCCGACCCGCACAAGACGGGAACGATTTCGTTGGCCAGCGTACGCGCGCGCAACCCTTGCTTGATTTCCTCGACGGACAGCTCGCCTTCCTCGAGGTACTTCTCCATGAGTTCTTCGGACGATTCCGCGGCAGCCTCGACCATCTTCTCGCGCCACGAGGCGCAGGCGGAGACCATGTCGGGCGGGATCTCACCAAGCTCGAAGCGAGTCCCCTGGGTAGAGTCATCCCACCAGATCGCCTTCATGCGCAGCAGATCGACGACCCCTTTGAATTCGTCCTCCGCCCCGATCGGCAATTGGACCGGCACCGGATTGGCGCCCAGACGACGCCGGATCTGCTCGACGACGCGCAGGAAATCGGCGCCGGCGCGATCCATCTTGTTTACGAACGCCAGGCGGGGAACACCGTATTTATCGGCTTGGCGCCAAACGGTCTCCGACTGAGGCTCGACGCCCCCAACGGCACAGAATACGGCGCAGGCACCATCGAGAACCCGCAACGAGCGCTCGACTTCGATGGTGAAATCGACATGCCCGGGGGTGTCGATGATGTTGATGCGATGCTCGGGGAAGGAGCCATCCATGCCCCGCCAGAAACAGGTCGTGGCCGCGGACGTGATGGTGATCCCTCGTTCCTGCTCCTGCTCCATCCAGTCCATGGTGGCAGCACCGTCATGAACCTCCCCAATCTTGTGGGAAACTCCCGTATAGAACAGGATGCGCTCGGTCGTAGTGGTCTTCCCGGCGTCGATGTGCGCCATGATCCCAATATTCCGATAGCGCTCGATAGGAGTCGTGCGTGCCACAGCCAAATAACCTGATTATCTTAAAGAGCGGGTTAGCTGGAATTACCAGCGGTAATGCGAAAACGCCTTGTTCGCCTCTGCCATTCGATGAGTATCTTCGCGCTTCTTCACCGCCGAGCCGCGATTTTCCTTCGCCTCCAGAACCTCCGCGGCCAGCTTCATCACCATGCCTTTCTCGCCGCGCTTGCGGGCGGCATCGATCAGCCAGCGCATCCCCAGCGCCATGCGCCGGGCGGGACGCACCTCGATCGGCACCTGGTAGGTCGCGCCACCCACGCGCCGGGACTTCACCTCGACGACGGGCTGCACGTTCTCCAGCGCCTTGGTCAGGACCTCCAGAGAATCCTGCGACGTCTTCGCCTCGATATGATCGAGCGCGCCATACACGATCTTTTCCGCGATCGATTTCTTGCCGCTCACCATGAGCATATTCACGAACCGGGCAAGCGTCTCGCTCCCGAAACGCGGATCGGCGATCACCTCGCGCCGCTCACTCCTTCTTCTTCTGGACATATCACCTAGCCTCTAAAATTAGCTCTTCGGCCGCTTGGCGCCGTACTTCGAACGGGCTTGGCGACGCTTCTGAACGCCCGCCGTATCCAGGCTGCCGCGCACGACGTGATAGCGGACACCGGGCAAGTCCTTCACACGGCCGCCGCGAATCAGGATCACCGAGTGTTCCTGCAGGTTATGGCCCTCACCCCCGATGTAGGAGGTCACCTCCGCACCATTCGTCAAACGAACGCGCGCCACCTTACGCAGCGCCGAGTTCGGCTTCTTGGGCGTCGTCGTATAAACACGGGTACACACCCCGCGCCGCTGGGGACAGCCCTCGAGCGCCGGGACGTTGCTTTTTTCCTTCTTGCTTACTCGCGGCTTTCTAACCAGTTGGTTGATTGTGGTCATTACCGAGCTCCGAAACTATTCCAACCCGCATCACGCACAGAACTGCGCGACTGATATGGGAAAGACTAAAGCCGCTCAGAGTAATTACTGGCAGCCGCCATGTCAAGCGCATCAGCGCCAGAACAAAAAAATAAAAAGGCTTACATCGCTGCAAGCCTTTTGGAATTTGGCTCCCCCGGACGGGCTCGAACCGCCGACCCGCTGGTTAACAGCCAGCTGCTCTACCGACTGAGCTACAGGGGAATGAGTAACACGAAAATCCACCGCGTCTCAAAATGGCGCGCCTGGAGAGATTCGAACTCCCGACCACCTAGTTCGTAGCCAGGTACTCTATCCAACTGAGCTACAGGCGCGCTGTGGAAGGCGTATTATTATGAAAGTCACACACCATGTCAACAAGCATCGTGACGATCCCGAAAGAATGGCCGCTTCCGGCTCACCCCGAAGCGGAGGAGGGTTACAATCGTCACCCCATATCCTCACATGCCTGCAACCATGCCCCCGGCCATCACTTACATCGATTCGCCCGACGAGCTCGCGGCATTCTGCCGGTCCATCGGCAGTTCGCCCTGGATCGCGGTCGATACCGAATTCGTGCGCGACAAGACCTACTATCCGAAGTTCTGCCTCCTGCAGATCGCCAACGGCAGCCGGGCGGCCTGCATCGATCCGCTAACCATCGAGGATCTGCGCGAGGTCGAAGCGCTGCTGTTCAATCGGGCGATCACCAAGGTGTTCCACGCAGCGAGGCAGGATCTGGAGATCTTCTTCCACCGCTTCCAAGCCGTTCCAGCCCCGATATTCGACACGCAGCTGGCCGCTCCCTTGGTCGGGCATCCCGAGCAGATCGGCTATGCCAGCCTCGTGTCGGCCACTCTGGGTGTGACCGTGGACAAGGAGCACACCCGCACCGACTGGACTCAGCGCCCCCCTCTCGGCTGCGCAGAAGGAGTACGCGGCCAACGACGTGATCCATCTCGCGGCCCTGTATCCGAAGATTCGGGAGCAGTTGGACCGGCTGGGACGCTGCTCTTGGTTGGCGGACGATTTCGCCGCCCTGGAGAATCCCGGCCTCTATGTGAACCGGCCCGAGGACGCCTGGGAGCGCATCGGCGGACTGGAGCGCCTGAAACCCGACCAGTTCGCACTGGCGGTGCGCCTCGCGGCCTGGCGGGAAAACACCGCCCAGCAGAATGACCTGCCGCGCAACTGGATCCTTCGCGACGAGGCACTGCTGGAAATCGCACTGAGAAAACCCCGTACCCGGGATGCTCTGCAAGCGCTAAGAGGAATCGACTCGCGCGCGGTGCAGCGATACGGCGATGCGGTGATCGCCCTCGTCCAGACTCCCGACGACGGCCGGGCCGCGCCGCCGCAACCTCGCCGCGTTCAGCGCCGCAGCGCCCAGACCGAGGCCGTCCTCGACGCGATGTCGGCCCTGGTCCGCCTGCGCTGCATCGAGCACACCATCAACCCAGCCGTCGTCGCCAGCCGCAGGGACCTCGAGGAGGCGCTGGAGTCGCCCGACAGCGCCAAAGTCTTGCAGGGATGGCGGCGCGCCCTGGCGGGAAACGACATACGGGCCTTCCTGGAGGAGAAAGCAATCCTGCGCATGAGGGGCGGTGAACTCACGCTGAACGGCCGTGACTGAAGTCGGCGTGCCGCGCGCATTCCCGGCCGGACTGACGTCCGCCGACGCATATCCGCATCCGGTTTCCGGCATCCGCCTGATCGAAACCCATATTTCCTGGGTATTCCTGACGGGAACCTACGCCTATAAGATCAAGAAACCCGTTGATTTCGGATTCCTCGACTTTTCGACTCTCGATCGGCGGCGGCGATGCTGCGAAGAGGAGATCAGGCTGAACCGCAGGCTCGCACCCGAAATCTATCTCGCCGTCTGCCCGATCACCGGTTCGCCGCATACGCCACGGGTCGACGGCGACGGCCCGCCGTTCGAATACGCGGTGAAGATGCGCCAGTTCGCCGAAGGTTCGCTGCTCACGGACATGGCGGCGGCGAACACATTGATACCGGACCACATCGATGCGCTGGCTCGCCTGATCGCCGAATTCCACGGTTCGATTCCACGCTCGGGCAGCGCGGACGACTACGGCAGCTTGTCCCGTATCCGCGGCGCGACGATGGATAATTTCGCCCATATCGAGGCCGTGTTGCCGCCGAACCAGATGGACACCGGTATCGCCGTGCTGAAGGAGACCGCCGAGAGGGACCACGAAACGCTGGAAGGCGTATTCCTTTCCCGGAAACACGAAGGCTACGTCAGGGAATGCCATGGCGATCTCCATCTCGCCAACATCGCTTTGATCGGCGGCAAGCCGGTTCCCTTCGACGCCATCGAATTCAATCCGGCACTGCGCTGGATAGACGTCATCAGCGAGCTCGCATTCCTCGCCATGGACCTCGAAGCGCGCGGCCTGCGCCGGCTCGCGGCCAGGCTGGTGAACGGGTACTTGGCCGTCACCGGCGATTACGGCGGCATGGCACTTTGGCACTACTACCTGCGTTACCGGGCCATAGTCCGGGCCAAGATCGCCGTACTGAGCTGGCAGAGCGCCGCGCAGGAAGCCGCGAGAACAGAGCATCTGGCCAGCTTCCGCCGCTACGTCGACTACGCCCTTTCGGTTTCGCCCAGCCGGCGGCCCCGGCTCATCGTCATGCACGGCGTTTCCGGCAGCGGGAAAACCCATGTGGCGGCGCAGATTGCCGAGCGGGAGGGGGCGATCATGATCCGTTCGGACGTCGAACGCAAACGGCTGGCGTCGCACCTCCACGCCGATCCGGCCCAGATGTACCTCCCCGCATTCACCCGCGCCACCTACGACAAGCTGCTGGAACTCGCAACACCCTCATTGCGCGCAAGGCTCTCCGTCGTACTCGACGCGACGTTCCTCGAACGACGATATCGGGACGATGCCAGACAGCTCGCCGACAGAAGCGGCGCGGCTTTCACCATCGTCGCCATGGAGGCGCCGGAAGCGGTCCTGCGCCAACGCATCCTGGCCCGCCAAAGAGCGGGGGCCGACCCCTCGGACGCGGACCTCGGCGTCCTGGAAAAGCAACTGCAATCCCGGCTCCCGCTGGGTGAGGACGAGGTACCGTTCACCGTGGCCTGCGGCCCCGACAGCGCGGTACCGGAACTGCCGGCCCCCACGCCGCCCTGATGTCTTCTCAGACGCCGCCGATGAATTCACCGAAGGCCCGGCTGCCGTTGCCGGTGGAAATCGTCCGTTCGACCTTCAATGACAAGCCGTTGATGACCGACACGGTGTTGTCGAACCAATTGGCAACGTAGAGGTGGATGCCGTCGGGGTGCAGGGCGATGCCTTCCGGGTATTCCCCCACCGCAATGGTATCCACGACCGTCCGTCTCTCGACGTCGATGACCGAGACGGTGTTGTCGTACTGGTTGGTGACGAACAGCCGTTTGTACGGCGCCACATAAGCCACGGCATAGGGACGCTCACCGACTTTCACCGTCGCGATCACCGACAGCGTCCGTACGTCGACGATGGAAACGTCGTCGCTCTCGACGTTGGCCGAAAACAAGAGCTCACCCGAGGGATCGAGGGCGATCCCGAAGGGATGCTTCCCCACCTTGACCGTACGCAAGGTTTCCCCGCTCGCCGGATCCATTTCGGCAATGGCGTCGTCATCGCGATTGGCGACGTAGAGGCGCGAACCGCCGGGCGCCAGTACCAGTCCCGCCGGGACGTTCCCCGCCGGCAATCGGCGGACGGCGACCCGATTCTCCAGATCGACCACCGAGACCGTCCCGCCGTACCAGTCCGCCACATAGGCGAACCGCCCTTCGGCATCGACCGCCACGCCGACCTGGCCCTCGGCGGCGGCAATCTCCCCCACCACTTGCTGGTTCCGCCCGTCGATCAGCGTGAGGCTGCTGCCGCCGGCATTGGTCACCACGACGCGGTTGCCGTTCCGGCTGACGGCGACGCCGGCCGGTTCCTTCCCCACCTTCAGCGTGGTTCGGACCTCTCCGCTGGCGGTATCGATGACGCTGACGCTGTCGTCTTTCTGATTGGTGACGTACGCGAACGGTGCCGCCGAGGCGGCGGATGCAAAAAAGGCGGCGGCCAATGCCGCCGCCTCCCTGGCCCTCAAGAAGACAGATCGCTTCGCAGCCATGAGGCGATCATTTCTTCTCGGCCAGAGCCTTCAGGTTGGCCAAGCCCTCTTGGTAGATCGAAGTAACCGCCTTCAGCGCAGCCTCGTCGTTCTCTTCCGGCGGCGGATTGTTGTTCATGAAGGAGCGGTAGAATGCACCGTTCCATTCCACGACCGCCCCGGCACCGGCAGCCGTCACGCTGATGGTGGAGGAATAATTGGCGACCGGCAGGTCTTTCGGATCGACCTCGGTGATCTTGTACGAATAGCTCATCTTTTCGGCATCGTAGCTCTTGAGCTCTTCCTTGATGACACCGCCGGACTTCAGCTTCAACTCACGCGTCGCGCCCTTCTCGTTGCCGCCCGTGCCGGTGGTGCTGGCCACCTGAGGCATCCACTCGCCTTTGTCGAAATCCTTGATGATGCCCCAAACTACCGCCGGAGCGGCGCTGATCTCGATGGTCTCGGTGACCTTCTGACGGGTGGGACCGTGAGCGAACGTCGAACCGGTCCAGGCCACCAGCAAGCCGGTGGCGACAAGCAGAATCTTCTTCATTACTCCTCCGAACAGGGATAGATGGAAAGGTAGCCGATAAGTATAAGGGCAAACCTCATCGCGGTTAACCGGATAAGTTCCTGCCGTACGCTTCCAGCGCGTCCAGGATCGCCCGCCTGCCGGCATCGGACTCCTGGCTCCGGAGCCGGTCGATGCGGGAAAAGAACTCCGCCAGACTCAGCCCGCCGCCCTCGCCGTCCAGGCGGCCCCGCCGGAACGCGGCCCAGCGCTCGCGTTCCTCGGCATTCAGTGTCTCCGGAAAATTCCGCGCCCGGAACCGGAACAAAAGCTCGCCGAAACGGCCATCGACGAATTGGGGGCGGTAACGGGCCAACTGGTCCGGGGCCAAACGATGCACCCGATCGAGAGCACGCCTGTCGGCATCCGGAATGAAGCCCCCCCGGTAGAGCATCAGCTCCGGATCAAGGCCAGATTCAGACGGCAAGTCCGCCTCGAACGCCGCTGAAACCTTGGGGACGATATCGTCCGCGTGGTCCTGCACCCACCGGGCCCGTTCCCGGCAGAGGGCGGCGTCGATGCCAAGCCGCTCCGCGTCAGCCGATCGCAACGCCGACGTCGGGACGACCACCGGGCAGCGATTGGTATGCACCCCCTTCAGCGGAATCCGCTCGGCACCTTCCGGCAGCTCCGCAGACGGCGTGAAAAGCCGCTGGCGAATCTCGTCCACCGACAGATCGAGCAATTGCGCCGGATCGCGGGCGAGATCGAACACGATGACGCGCGTCGCGATGCGGGGATGCCGGCACAGCGGCAGCACGCAGGCGATGCATTGACGGGAGGCGGGAAACTTCTCGGAGACGTGCAATACGGGCTGCCAGGTCCCCAGTGCCAGCAGCCGTTCGGCCGCCTGTCTAGCCCGATTTTCCAGCGCGAACTTGAACAGCCGCGGCTGACGTTCGGCGATCAATTTGGCGAAACCCACGGTCGCCCGCACGTCGGACAAGGCGTCATGCGCCGATTCGTGTTGGATGCCGTTGGCCGCCGCCAGGCGTTCCAGCTTGAATACGGGAAAGCCTTCGGGATCCCGCGGCCATTCGATGCCATCCGGCCGCAGGGCCTGGGCCAGCCGGGCCAGATCGATGACGTCCCAGCGCGAATTGCCCGCTTTCCATTCCCGCGCATAAGGATCGTAGAGATTGCGGTAGAAAGCATGCCGCAGCATTTCATCGTCGAAACGCAGGGTGTTGTAGCCGAGCACGCAGGTGCCCGGCTGCATGAAGATACGATGGATGGCGGAGATGAACGCGTTCTCCGGCACGCCGAGTTCGGCGGCGCGCTGCGGGGTGATGCCGGTGACGAGACAGGCCTCGGGATGCGGAACCACGTCGTCCGACGGCCGGCAGTACAAGACGTCGGGCGGTCCGATCGGATTGAATTCCGGATCGGTCCGGAGACCGGCGAACTGGGCGATGCGGTCCCGGGCCGGGTCGGTCCCGAAAGTCTCCAGGTCGTACCAGTAGAACGAAGGCGTGGCGGCCATTCCGGCTAAGCTTTAGGCCTTGCCCTCGGCTTCCAGCTTGAGGCGCTTCTCGCATTTCTGGGCGCAGATGCAGTCGCCCCCGTTTAGCCCCCCGCAGGTACCCTTGATCGCCGGCCGCCCGAAAATGACGCCGACGGACATCATCAGGATTACGAAACCGATGATGGCGAAAGTGATCAGGAATAGAGTCATATACGATTTCTCCAACAGAACGCCGGTGGAGCCGGCTGCAAGCGGCTCCTTGTCCGGCATGGCCCCAAAAAGAACGAGGAGCGCGAGGCTCCCCGTTCCCTACGGATCCGGCGCCGAATCAGCCGCCAAAATCGTCCAGCATGATGTTCTCGCGGTCGACCCCTATATCCAGAAGCATCTGGATGACCGCGGAGTTCATCATCGGCGGTCCGCACATGTAGTATTCGCAGTCCTCCGGCGCCGGATGGTTCTTGAGGTACTGTTCGTACAGGATGTTGTGGATGAAGCCCGTGTAGCCGGTCCAGTTGTCTTCCGGCTTCGGGTCGGACAGGCCGAGGAACCACTTGAAGTTCGGGTTCTCCGCCTGCAGCTTGTCGAACTCCTCCACGTAGAAGGCTTCGCGCAGGCTGCGGGCGCCGTACCAGAAGCTCATCTTGCGCTTGCTCTTCAGACGGCGCAACTGGTCGAAGATGTGCGAACGCATCGGCGCCATGCCGGCACCGCCGCCGATGAATACCATCTCCTTGTCGGTGTCGCGGGCGAAGAATTCGCCGAACGGACCGGAAATGGTGACCTTGTCACCCGGCTTCAGATTGAAGATGTAGGACGACATGACACCCGGCGGCAACTGGTCTTCCTTGCCCCAAGGCGGCGTGGCGATACGGACGTTGAGCATGATGAGGCCCTTCTCTTCCGGATAGTTCGCCATCGAGTAGGCGCGGATAGCCGGCGCCTTGACGTGCGACTCGATCTTCCAGAGGTTGTACTTGTCCCAATCTTCGCGGTATTCCGGCTCGATGTCGAAGTCCGAGAACTTGCAGTCGTAGGGCGGACATTCGATCTGGATATAGCCGCCGGCGCGGAAGTCGACGTTCTCACCCGCCGGCAATTCCAGCACCAGCTCCTTGATGAAGGTCGCGACGTTGCGGTTGGAGCGCACGGTGCACTCCCATTTCTTGACGCCGAACACCTCCTCATGGACATGGATCTTCATGTTCTGCTTGACCGTCACCTGGCAGGACAGCCGGTCGCCCTGGGCCGCCTCGCGTTTGGTGATGTGCGAGAGTTCGGTCGGCAGGATCTCGCCGCCGCCTTCCAGCACCTGCACCCGGCACTGGGCGCAGGTACCGCCGCCACCGCAGGCCGAAGAGACGAACAGGTTGTTGTCGGCCAGTGCGGTCAGCAGCTTGGAGCCGATCGGGACCTGGATGGTCTTTTCGCCGTTGATCAGTACCTCCACGTTGCCCTCGGCCACCAGCTTCGACTTGGCGCCCAGGATCACGAAGACCAGGGCAACCACGATGGCCGTGAAGAAAAATACGCCTAAGATAATTTCCAACATGGGATCACCTACATCCTTATAACTGTATGCCGGAGAAGGCCATGAAACCCAGCGCCATCAGACCCGCGGAGATGAAGGTGATGCCCAGGCCGCGCAAGCCCGCCGGTACGTCACTGTACTTGAGCTTCTCGCGCACGCCGGCCATCGCGGTGATGGCGAGCGCCCAGCCGAAGCCGCTGCCCACGCCGTAGACCACGCTCTCCGAGAAGTTGTAGTCGCGTTCGATCATGAACAGCGAACCGGCCAGGATGGCGCAGTTCACCGTGATGAGCGGCAGGAAGATGCCCAAGGCGTTGTAGAGCGCCGGGAAGAACTTGTCGAGCACCATCTCCAGAATCTGCACCATGGCGGCGATCACGCCGATGCAGGCCATCAGGGCGATGAAGCTGAGATCGACGTCGCGCAGGCCGGCCCAGGACAGGGCGCCCTCCTTGAGCAGGTAGCTGTAGATCAGGTTGTTGGCCGGCACCGTCAGGGTCTGCACGATGACCACGGCGATGCCGAGGCCCACGGCCGTTTCGATCTTCTTCGATACCGCAATGAAGGTACACATGCCCAGGAAGAACGACAGGGCCATGTTCTCGATGAAGACCGACTTGATGAACAGATTGATGTAGGCTTCCATCAGTGTGCCTCCCCGTGTGCGGTGGCGATCACGAAATCGGCCTTTTCCACCTGCTGGGTCTTCCAGGAGCGGACCGCCCAGATCAGGAGACCGATCAGGAAGAACGCGCTCGGCGGCAACAGCAGCAGGCCGTTCGGCACGTACCAGCCGCCGTCCTTGACCAGGGGCAGCACATCGACCCCCAGCAGCTTGCCCGAACCCAGCAGCTCTCGGATGGTGGCGACGGTGACGAGGATCAGGCTGTAACCCAAGCCGTTGCCGATGCCGTCCAGGAAGCTTTCCCAGGGCGGGTTCTTCATGGCGTAGGCTTCGGCGCGGCCCATCACGATGCAGTTGGTGATGATGAGGCCGACGAACACCGAGAGCTGCTTGCTGATCTCGTAGGCGAAGGCCTTGAGCAGTTGGTCGACCACGATCACCAGCGAGGCGATGATCACCATCTGGGCGATGATGCGCACGCTGCTCGGGATGTGGTTACGGATCAGGGCGATGCCCGCGCTGGAGCAGGCAGTGACCGAGGTCAGCGCCAGACTCATGATCAGCGCCGTCGACAGCTGCGAGGTGACGGCCAGGGCGGAGCAGATGCCCAGCACCTGGAGGGTGATGGGGTTGTTGTCGACCAGCGGTTCGACGAGAACTTTCTTCGATTCTTCGTTCATGGGAATTAACCTCTTCCAGCTCTAACTTTCGCCAAATACGGTCCGAAGCCGTCCTTGCCCATCCAATAGCGGATCAGGTTGCTGACGCCGCGGCTGGTCAGAGTCGCACCGGCCAGGGCGTCCACCTGGTATTCGGCGCCCGGCTTGCTGGGATCTACGCCCCCTTTGACCAGGCCCAACGCCACTTCGCCGACTTCGACGCTCTGACCCTTCTCGGACAGGTTGCTTTCGTGCACCGTGGTCTTGGAGTAGTTGTAAACCTTCTTGCCCTTCCACAAGGCTTTCCATTTCGGGTTCACCACTTCGCCGCCGAGTCCGGGCGTTTCCGCCTGGTCGTAGAGATTGAGGCCGATCACGGTTTCACCGTCCGCTTCCAGCGCCATGAAACCGTACATGGTCGACCACAGGCCGTAGCCGCTCACCGGCAGGATCACGGACTTGAGCTGGCCGTTCTCCTTCACCAGATACACTTTGGCGTACCTGGGCTTGCGTTTGATGCTGGCGATGTCCTCCTCCGGAGGAATCGCTTCGCTCAAGGCAGGATCCTTGGCCGCCTTGCGCTGGTCGTAGGTCTTGGGATCCACCGCGTCGCTGTAGTCTCCCGTGGACAGCTCGACGATCCTGGGTTCGATGTTCTTGAACGCCTCGTCGATGTTGGTGCCGTCCTGGAGCAGGCCAGCCACCTCGAGGATGTTGACCTTCTCGTCCCTGGATTTGTTGGACTCCTGCAGCGGCTTGAGAGCCACGGCGGAACCGGACACCAGCACGGCCCCTACCAGGCACAGCCCCACCGCGACGGCGACGGTCTTCTCGAAGCTGTCGTTCGGCAGCGCCAGCACGCGCTCGGCGTAAACTCTGGCCTTTTCCTTCAGTGCGGCGAACTTGTCACCGCCCTGCACATTCGTCGAATTTGCTGCGTTAGGCATGACGTTTAATCCTTCTTGCGATGTTCGCCTTGATGACCGCGTAATCGATGAGCGGAGCGAAGATGTTGGAGAAGAGGATGGCCAGCATGATGCCTTCGGGGAAGGCGGGATTGACCACGCGGATCAGCACCGTCATGAAGCCGATCAGCGCGCCGAAGATCCAGCGGCCGGTGTTGGTATGCGCCGCGCTGACCGGATCGGTCGCCATGAAGCTCATGCCGAAGGCGAAGCCGCCCAGCGTCAGATGCCAATACCAGGGCATCGCGAACATGGCGTTGGAGTCGCTGCCGATGATGTTGAACAGGGTCGAGGTCGCGATCATGCCCACCATCACTCCGGCGATGATCCGCCACGACGCGATGCGGGTGTAGATCAGGAACGCCGCGCCGATGAGGCAGGCCAGGGTCGACGTCTCCCCCATGGAGCCGCGCTCGAAGCCGAAGAAGCTCTGGAACCAGCCTATGCCACCCTCGCGGATTGCATCGACCCCGCCCAGCGCCGCCAGGCCCAGTGCCGTCGCCCCGCTGAAACCGTCCACCGCGGTCCACACCATGTCGCCCGACATCGAAGCCGGATAGGCGAAGTACAGGAACGCGCGGCCGGTCAGCGCCGGATTGAGGAAGTTCTTGCCGGTCCCGCCGAACACTTCCTTGCCCATGACCACGCCGAAGGAAATGCCGATGGCCACCTGCCACAGCGGGGTATTGGGCGGCATGGTCAGGGCGAACAGGATCGACGACACGAAGAAACCTTCGTTGACGTCATGCTTGCGCACCACCGCGAACAGCACTTCCCACAGACCGCCGGCGACGATGGTCACGACGTAGATCGGGATGAAATACAGCGCGCCGTGGACCAGGTCCGACAGCGGATTCCACGGATTGTGGCCGAACAGGTTGATGATCGCGCCGCGCCAGCCTGGAGCCGATTCCATCCCGAGGGACGTCATCGCCAGATTGGCCTGGTAGCCGGTGTTGAACAGCGCCATCAGCATGCACGGCAGCGCCGCGATCCAGACGTAGGTCATCACCCGCTTGAGGTCGACCGAGTCGCGCACGTGGGTGGCGCCGTGGGTCACATCGGACGGGGTGTACAGGAAGGTATCCACCATCTCGTAGACGGGATACAGTTTTTCCAAACGCCCGCCCTTGGCGAAGAGCGGGTGCAGCTTGTCGAGAAATTGCCTTGCTGACATGAGACTTAGCCTTCCTTCTCAATCTGGGTGAGGTTCGAGCGAAGAACCGGACCGAAATCGTGCTTGCCCGGATCGACGAAGGTGCACAGCGCCAGGTCCTCTTCGTCCAGCTCCAGGCAGCCAAGCGCCTGGGCCATGTCGGTGTCGCCCACCAGGAGGGAGCGCACCAACTGGGTCGGCAGGATGTCCATCGGCATCACGTCCTCGTACACGCCGACGGGCACGATCGCGCGCGGGCTGCCGTTGGTGGAGGTCGTGAAAGGGAACTTGCGGCCGCGCTCCTTCGGCAGGCTCGCCAGCGTCACGTTGAGGAAGGAATATTTCGATGCGCTGGGCAGGATCCAGCCCATGAGCTCACGGGCCCGGCCTTCCTCCACCACACTGACCTGATTGTGGTAGCGTCCCAGGTAGCAGCCCCAGTCGCTCGCCTCGCGGCCATACAGGACGGAGCCGGAAATCACCCGCACCTCCTTCTCCGCCGCCGTCTGGCCCGCGGTGAGGTCGCACAGGCAGGCGCCGAGCCGGGTGCGCAGCAGACGCGGCCGGGCCACGCCGGGACCGGCCAGGGACACGATACGCTCGACGTTGATGCGGCCGGTGGTGAACAGCGCGCCGATCGCGATCACGGACTGGTAGTCCAGGTGCCAGACGCACTTGGACGGACCGACCGGATCCAGATGATGGATGTGGGTCCCTGCCAGACCGGCGGGATGCGGACCGTCGAATTCCGCGACCTCGACTTTGCCGCCATCGACGGCCGGCACGGCCTGCGACGGCGCCTTGCAGAGATAAACCTTGCCTTCGGTCAGCTTGGAAACGACGATGAGGCCATTCTTGAAATCCTCGACCCGGTCCTGGATCACCACATCCGGCCGCGCGGCCAGCGGATTGGTGTCGATCGCCGTCACGAAGATCGAATGCGGCTGGGTTTCCGGATTCGGCACCTTGCTGTACGGACGGGTCCGCAGGAAGGTCCAAAGGCCCGAGGCCAGCAGATTCTCCCGCACCTGAGCATCGCTCAAACCGGCCAGCTCGGCGGCCTGATAAGAGGCGAAAGTCACCTCGTCCCTGCCGTCCAGTTCGATCACCACCGACTGCAGCACGCGCCGCTCGCCGCGGTTGATCGCCTTCACCACGCCGGCACCGGGAGACGTGAAGTTCACCCCCGGATTCTGCTTGTCGGTGAAGAGCACGCTCCCCAGTTTGACGCGATCACCCTCGGAGACCTGCATCGTCGGCTTGAGACCGATGAAATCCGGCCCGATCAGGGCCACGGATTTCACGGCTCCGCCGTCGGCATGGATCACCTGTTCGGGCGCTCCCGTTATGGGCAGGTCTAAGCCTTTCTTCAGTTTGATTACCATAGTGAAGCCCACTTTCCAGACAAAAATCGGCCGCGCCAACCCCTCGCATGCCTGTCGACGATCCGTGGAGACACCGGGGGGAAAGCCGTGGAAACTGTGCAGGGTGTTTGTTATGGAGGGATTACGCCTTCACGCGCGGAAAAACATCCCCCGCGAACCGCCCGGCCGGGCGCAGCAACGCATCCTTAGGAGAACCCTGAACCCACGAAAAACAAAGCGATTTTCGTATTAGATCACAAAACCAACGAGGCAACAATTGAAGCCGCCGCGCCGCTTTTGTGCACCAGAAGCGACGAAATGGGGCATCGCTTTCAAGGCGGGGAGGAGTGGGAGACAAAAAAAGCCGGGCCCGAAGACGAGCCCGGAAACACCATCCCAGAGGATAAAACTTGAGGAAAACATCGGCTGTAACTTCAGTTCGCCACTTCCGTGACAACCTTGGGACACATTGTACGGGATCCCCCCCCATCCCGCCTTGATATACGTCAAGTTTCCATCAACTCCGGTACTGTTTCGTGCTTCCGCCGACACACCAAGTCTTATGATCCTTCGCACCTGGCAGTAAGACAATGCACCGCAACTGTTCATGACGACCATCGTGCACTCCCAGGAAAAATCCCATTTCCTCCGACTGGCACGGTGCCTCCTGCTCGCAAAGAATAAGGTGCGGCCAGGGCAAGCCGCGGCTTATCATTGCTCCGGCCCGGCGCTGATGGGCGGCGTCAATGAGCGTCTGCCGATCTCCGGGATGTTTTTTTGAGGATTATCCGAGAGTCGGCACGGCCGGATGGCCCATCCCTCGCGCCAGTCCTGTTCAGAAGATCCAAAGACATCCACCCGAAACCGTTCCGCGCCCCTCGTCATGAATCTCCTCGTCAAGTTGGTCAAAATCCTGCTCCTGCTGTTCTGCGCCGCGATCGCATTCGGCTGGGGCGCCTGCGGCGTTCTGGGGCTGGCGGCGGTCGGCAATCCCGGCAGCGAAGGCCTGTCCTGGGAAATTCTTCCGCTGGCCTTGGCGGGCTTCGCGCTGATGGCGCTGTTCGGCTGGTTCGCCTGGAAGCTCAAACGCTCCTTGAGTCCGTCCCCCGACAGGACCCCATGATCCGGGAAGCCGCCCTGGCGCACGGCGTCCACGCCACCCTGGAGGCGCTGGGAATGGCGCTCGGCGCACGCTATTACTTTTTCCTCCGTCGGAAATCCGGCCTGGCCTCCGCCCTGTCCAACCCCGGTTACGCCGTGCTCATGGGCTGCCTGCTGGGGGCGGCGAACGGCAACAAGGCGGTGTTCTGGCTGGACATGCCGCAGCTTTGGGCGGCGCACGGCGGCATTGCCGGCTTTTTTTACGGTGGTCAGTCCATGGTCGGCGGCCTGCTGGGCGGGCTGATCGGGGTGGAGATCGTCAAGACGCTGGCAGGCATGCGGCAGTCCACCGGCGATCTGTTCGTGTTCCCGATCCTGCTGGGACTCATGATCGGCCGGCTCGGCTGCTTCTTGGCGGGCCTTTACGATGACACCTACGGCCTCCCTACCCCGCTCCCCTGGGGCGTCGACTTCGGCGACGGGATCGCCCGCCATCCGACCCAGCTCTACGAAATCCTGTTCGCCGCCCTGCTCTGGGCCGCGTTGCGCGGGCAGCAAAGCCGCTGCGCCGCCGAGCCGGGCCTGCTGTTCAAGCTGATGCTGAGCGCTTACCTCCTCTGGCGACTGGGCATCGACGGCTTGAAGCCCGTCCACTACGCCTATCCGCTGGGGCTGTCGGGCATCCAGTGGGTCTGCCTCCTGGCGCTCGCGGTCTACGCACCGCTGACGCTGCGCCAATGGAGGCGCCTGGCATGAGCCGCAGGACCCGCCCCTATTTGTTCTACGACACCACCGCCTCGGTCTGCTCGGCCTGCCTCCAGCGGGTGGAGGCCAAAATCCTCATCAAGGGCGAGCGGGTGTTCATGGAGAAATGGTGCCCGGAGCACGGCTTCGAGCGCACGCTGATGGCGGACGACGCCGACTATTACCGCCAGTGCCGCGAGCAATGGATCAAGCCGCCGGAGCTGCCGCGCCGTTTTGCCACGCCCATGGCGCGCGGCTGCCCCTGGGACTGCGGCTTGTGCCCGGATCACATGCAGCATTCCTGCGTCACCGTGCTGGAGGTCACCGGCCACTGCAACCTGCGCTGCCCGGTCTGCTATGCCGGCTCGGGACCGAACACCCCGAATTACCGCAGCCTGGACGAAATCGGCCGGATGCTCGATGCCATCGTCGAGGCCGAGGGCGAACCGGACGTAGTGCAGATTTCCGGCGGCGAGCCGACCCTGCACCCGCAGTTCTTCGACATTCTCGCGGCGGCGCGCCGACGCCCGATCCGGCACCTGATGATCAACACCAACGGCATCGCCCTGGCGCGCGATCCGGATTTCGCCCGGCGGCTGGCCGAGTTCGGCCCGGGACTGGAGGTCTATCTCCAGTTCGATTCGCTGGATGATGCGGTGCTGCGCCGGTTGCGCGGCGCCGATCTGGCGCGGATACACGAACGGGCGTTGGAGCGGCTGAATACCGCCGGCGTCTCCACCAGCCTGGTCGCCACCTTGCGCAAAGGACTGAACGATGGCGAGATCGGCGCACTGATCCGCCATGCCTTGAACCAGCCCTGTGTACGCGGCATCACCTTCCAGCCGATCGAGGACGCCGGACGCAACGAGGGCTTCGATGCCGCCCGCCACCGGCTCACGGTGAGCGAAATCCGCCGCGCCGTCGCCGAACAATCGGGGCTGTTCGCGTTGGAAGACGTGGTCCCCGTCCCCTGCAATCCGGACACTTTGGCGATGGCTTACGCCCTCAAGCTGGACGGCCAAACCCTGCCGCTCACCCGCTACCTGGACCGGGAACTCCTGGTCGGCGGCGCGTCCAACACCATCGCCTTCGAGCGCGATCCGCGGCTCAGGGACACCCTGGTGCAACTGTTCTCCACAGCCCACGGCCCGGAACAGCGCGCCCGCTGCCTATCCGACCTGCTGTGCTGCCTGCCGCGCGTCGAAAGGCCGGCGGCGCTGGACTACCGCAACGTCTTCCGCGTACTCGTCGTACAATTCATGGATGCGGCCAACCTGGACCTGCGGGCTCTCAAGAAGTCCTGCGTACACATCGTCCAGCCGGACGGCCGGATGATCCCGTTCGAAGCCTACAACCTGTTCTATCGCAATCCGGGATGAGCCACTACTCCCGAATCACGACCTTGGCCGCCCTGAAGCTCCGACCGGAAAGCCAGTACTGTCCCCGAGTGTGAACCAGCTCATGATGCTCAACCGTCTTTCGAAGCCCCTCCTCTACGGAACCTTGCTGTCCGCAGTTCCCGCCGCCCTGGCAGACCCCACGCCGCTACCGTCTTCGCCCGCAACGGCATTCCCATCCTTTCCCGACCGCCCCTTCCCCCCGTCGGCAGCGATGGGCCGGCGCGACGAGCATCAGCCTATTCAAAGGACGATCCGGTTCACGATCGGCAACGAGGAAAAAGAGGGATACGCGGAAATTCCGGTCGCCGGCAGGCAGCGCATGGTCATCGAGCACGTTTCGGCCCTGGTGCAAGGCCCCTCCGGGCAAAAGTATTTCGCGTCGCTGCGGACGACCCTCCAGCGTAACGAGACGGCCTGGCACTACCTGGTCTTGTCTCAGCAATACGCCGGAGCCGGCATCGACGTTTACGCGGCAAGCCAGCCGATACGGGCCTATGCGGACCCCGACGAGCTTCCGATCCGGTTTTCGGTGAGCCGCGGACTCGATGATGGCGGGACGGTTTCCGTCGACGCCACGATCTCCGGCTACCTGGTCGATCGCTGACGCCGGCGTGTCGCGTCCCGGCCGAACGCATCGTCCGCATGGCGGAAGAGGATCTCAGGCACCGGCGGGAACTGGAGCACAAGAGCCGTGAGGCGGAAATCGCCCTCCGCCAGGCTGCCCAGGACCTGGAACAGAGAAAACTGACCGAATATTACCGGATGGGCCAATTCGGCCAGATGGCAGGGATCGCCGTCTCCATTTTTGCCATCGGCGGCGCTCTGGTTGCGGCTTTCTATGGCGCCCCTTGGCAAGTTTCGGCCGCGATCAAGGGACTCCCCATCGCCGGCATCGTGTTGAGCCTGCGATCTTGACGCCGCTCCCCGCGGCAGCGGGGTTCGTGACGCATTCAAGGCTGGACGATCCGCCCGGCCTCCCGCCACCGAGCCGGCATCCGGTAACGGCGCATTCACCACCCGGTCGCCGAGATCGTTCACGACCGGTCTTCCCTGCGGCGACAACCCGACCGCATCGAAAGCCGCCTCACCGCCAATCGGGTCGCGGTAGTTGCCGCGACGAAAATTCCGCGATTCCTGAAACCACAGGCTCATCTGGTGAGGCAGCGGCGTGCGTATCATTGGCCACACGTGCCACTGGAGCCGGTGGGTCGATAACCCTGAACAGGGACCGTTCGGCATATTCAAGAAACAGCCCGAGGAGCAAACCATGGCGGACCGGAACGAACACGCTTACTTCCGTTACTGGGGCAAGGCGCGCAAAGAGGGCGAGCCGGGCGCTCCCTATCATTTGCTGCCTTACCATTGTCTGGACGTGGCGGCTGTCGGCGCGGTGCTGCTGGAACGGCATGGCTTCTTGCGCACCAAACTGGCGGGGGCCCTGTCGCTGCCGGAAGCCGTTGTGCAGACTTGGATCAACACGCTGCTGGCCTGGCATGATCTGGGAAAATTCGCCGAACGTTTTCAGCAGCTCAAGCCTGAGCTTCGCCGTCAATGGTGGGGCGAGATCGCCATGAACTACTACGACCCTCGCCACGATTCGCTGGGTTTCCTGTTGTGGCACGACGCTCGCCGCGGGTTGCGTCTGGAGTGCGAAGCATGGTTCGGCGACGAAGACTTCTATCTCCATTTCCTGCAATTCTGGCTACCCGCCGTCACCGGCCACCACGGCACGCCGCCCCGCTTGCCAAGCGGCGGAACCAGTGCGCGAGAGCATTTCCAGTCCGACGACCAGGACGCCGCTCGGCAGTTCTGTAGCGAAACCCTGGGCTTATTCCAACCGGACGCATCCGCTCTTATCGCCCGCTTCGGGAGCAAGGTATGGAAAACGTCCCTCAGGGAAAGCGCCTGGACCCTGGCCGGATTGGCCGTGTTGTGCGATTGGCTGGGCTCGGACAGGGAGATGTTCCCCTATCGCACGGAACCCATGCCCCTGGGCGAATATTGGGAAAACTGCGCCTTGCCCCAGGCCGACCGGGCGCTGCGAAAGTCAGGCGTATTACCTGCAGCGAAGGCACAGCCCCAGAGCCTGCAGCAATTGTTTTCCGGCAAGATCGAAACAGCAACGCCGTTGCAGCGCTTAGCCGGCGAATTGCCCATTTTGCCTGGACCGCAGTTGTTCATCCTGGAAGACGTGACCGGTGCCGGCAAGACGGAAGCAGCCGGGCTGCTGGCTCACCGCCTCATGGTTCAGGATACGGCGCAAGGCCTTTTCATCGCGTTGCCGACCATGGCCACGGCCAATGCCATGTATGAGCGCATGGCGAAGGTCTATCGCCGCCTGTTCGCCGAAAGCGAAAATCCGTCCCTGGTGTTGGCCCACAGTGCCCGGCATTTGTCTGAAACCTTCAGCCGCTCCGTGCTAGAGGGCATCGCTGAGGATGCTCCCTATGACGGCAGCGAGGAGACCGCCTCCGTACAGTGCGCCGCCTGGCTGGCCGATCACCGCAAGAAGGCATTGCTGGCGGACGTCGGCATCGGCACGGTGGACCAGGCTCTGCTGGGCATCCTGCCGGCGCGCCACCAGTCGCTGCGGCTCTTGGGCTTGCGCAACAAGGTGCTGGTGGTGGACGAAGTGCACGCCTGCGACGCCTATATGCACCGATTGTTGTGCGCGCTGCTCAAGTTCCACGCCGCTCTGGGCGGCAGCGCCATTTTGCTCTCCGCGACCTTGCCGCTCGGTATGCGGCGGGAACTTGTGGCAGCCTTCCACGACGGCCTGCAAACGGCTTGTCCGCAGTTGGCGGCGCTCGACTATCCCCTGCTCACCCGCAGCAGCCGCGCCGGTTGTGCCGAGATGGCCATCGCCACCCGCACCGAAGTGCGGCGCCGGGTGGCCGTGCATCAGGTGCATGGGCTGGATGCCGTTTATGCGGAGATACGCCGCGCCGTGGAAACGGGGCGTTGCGTGTGCTGGGTGAGGAACACGGTGCACGATGCCCGTACCGCCTATGCCGAGCTGGCGGCTTTCGGCTGGGTGGATGCGGACAAGCTCGACCTGTTCCATAGCCGCTATACCCTGCAAGACCGGCTACGCATCGAAGGCGAGATCGTACGGCGCTACGGCGAAACTTCCGGGCCGGAACAGCGCAAAGGGCGCATCCTGATCGCCACCCAGGTGGTGGAGCAATCGCTGGATTTGGATTTCGACGTGATGGTCAGCGACCTGGCGCCCATCGACCTGCTCATCCAGCGTGCCGGCCGCTTGCAGCGCCACGTGCGCGGCGTCGACGGCACGCGCTTGCGCGATGCAGGCGCCGTGGATTTGCGCCCGGCGCCCGAGCTGCTGCTTTTCACCCCGGAGGCCGTGGAACAGCCGGCCCGGGACTGGTTCAAAAGCCTGTTTCCCAAAGCCAATGCCGTCTATGCCGATACAGGCCGGTTGTGGCGCACGGCACGGGTGCTGGCCAAAATCCAGGGTTGGAATATGCCGGAAGACGCCCGGCTTCTGATCGAGCAAGTCTACGGCGAGAAAGGCGAAGACATCCCCGAGGCGCTGGAGCATGCCAGCCGGGAAGCGGAAGGCGAGCGCCGCAGCCAAGGCTGCCTGGCAGATTTCAACTCGCTGAAATTGGAAGCCGGCTACAGCCAGGACGCCAATGCCTGGGACAACGAGGCCAAGATTCCCACCCGCCTGTCCGACGATTCCTCCACCGTGTACTTGGCCACGCGGGAAGATGGCGCACTCCGGCCTTTCCATCCCGACGGCGGTTATCCCTGGGATTTGAGCAGCCTGCACGTGCCGGCCAAAAGGCTACCGGATTGGAGACCCAGCGAAGAAATTCAGGCGTTGCAGAAGGAGCAGCGACGGCTTAAAGACGGGGTCGTGCTGGTGATGCTGCCGCAGGAACGCTGCTGGGTCGCCGAGGGCGAAATCGCGGCGGTTTACGATCCCTGCATGGGGCTGCTGCTGGGCGATGAGGCGGCAGGCGGCGCCAGACCGGCGGTTGGTTGAAGGAATTTGCTAAATACATACAAGGCATGCATGATGAACATGGAGTTCGACCCCGATAAAGCCGTCCGCAATCGTTTGAAACACGGCGTGTCGTTTGCCGAAGCCGAGCCGGTATTCAACGATCCACTGGCGTTGACGCGGGAAGATGAGGATGCCCGCGGCGAACGGCGCTTTGTGACCCTGGGTCTGGGCGCCCTGGGCAGATTGCTCGTGGTGGTATGGACGCAAAGGGGCGATGCCATCCGCCTAATCTCGGTGCGCGAAGCAACCCGCAATGAAAGGAAAGCCTATGAAAGCTGAATACGACTTTTCCGAAGCCAAGCGTGGTGCGGTGGTGGAGCCGAAAGGCAAGACCCGCATCAGCATCTACCTGGACGACGACATCCTGGCCGCTTTCCGCGCCCGCGCGGAAGCGGAAGGCAAGGGATACCAAACCCTCATCAACGCCGCACTGCGCGCGGCCATCGACCCGAGCGCAGCGCCAGTGACTGTAGAGACGTTGCGGCAGGTGCTGCGCGAAGAGTTGCACGCGGCATGAGCCCTGGGCCCGGCAATCGAAAGGAGGCAGGCGATGAATTTGCTAAGCGACTGGAACTGGCTTCCCGTCACGCGCGGGACGAATGAGCGGGAAGCCGTCGAGCCTTGGCAGATCACCCAGGGAATAGGCAACCGGCCCATTCTGGACGTGCTCGCGCCGCGGGCCGACTTCAAAGGCGCGCTCTACCAGTTCTTGATCGGCCTGTTGCAGACCGCATTCGCGCCGGAGGACGAAATTGCATGGCGCGCCTTGTGGGAAAAGCCGCCCGCGCCGGAAATCCTCAAAGCCGCCTTCGAGCCGTATCTCCCGGCCTTCGAGCTGGGCGGCAGCGGGCCGGCCTTCATGCAGGATTTCGATTTGTCCGAAGGCGAGCCCAAGGAAATAGCCGCCCTGCTCATCGAAGCTCCCGGTGGCAAAACCCTGCGGGAAAACCTGGACCATTTCGTCAAAGGCGGGACTGTTCAGCGCATGGCACCCGAGTGGGCGGTGATGGCTCTGTTCACCTTGCAGATCAACGCGCCGTCCGGCGGCGTCGGCCATCGGGTCGGCCTGCGCGGTGGTGGCCCGTTGACCACACTGGTTCTGCCCGACGAAACCGATGGCCCCGCCAGCCTGTGGCACACGCTGTGGCTCAACGTGCTGACACAGGAAGAACTGGCGCTGCAGACCGGCAATGCAAAACTCTCCGAATTGGCCGCCATCTTTCCCTGGTTGGCGCCCAGCCGCACCAGCGAGGCGAAAACGGGCGCTGAAACCCAGCCGCACGACGGCCATCCCCTGCAAATGTATTGGGCCATGCCGCGCCGTATCCGCCTGGATTTCGCCAATGCCGAGCCGGGCTATTGCGACCTGAGCGGAAAGTACTCCGAACGGCTTATCGGTGGCTACGTCACGAAGAACTACGGCGTCAACTACACCGGCCCCTGGCAGCATCCTTTGACGCCCTATTCCATCGATCCCAAGACTGGTCCCTTGTCCATCAAAGGCCAGCCGGGCGGCGTATGCTACCGCCATTGGCTGGGACTGGTGCTGGACGGCGGCGAAAACAGCCAACGCCATCCGGCGCAGGTGGTAAATACTTATTTGAAAAGCCGCCAGGGATTGATGACAGGCGACTATCAGCCGCGCCTGTGGGCTTTCGGTTACGACATGGACAATATGAAGGCCCGCTGCTGGTATGAAGCCACTATGCCGGTTTTTCCCTTCGACTGGGAAAAACGCGAATCCATTCAAGGTGCCGTGCAAATCCTGCTGGATGCCGCCGCCGAAGCCTTGGGCACAATGCGCTCTTGTCTCAAGGAAGCCTGGTTTTCCCGGCCCAAGGACGCCAAAGGCGATTTTTCTTTCGTGGACCGGGAGTTCTGGCAAAGCACGGAGGCGGATTTCTACCGTGCGCTGGCAGAAATCGCCGAAGACCAAACCGG
The DNA here is from genome assembly GCF_040730495.1 of Methylococcus sp. ANG. Lineage (NCBI taxonomy): Bacteria > Pseudomonadati > Pseudomonadota > Gammaproteobacteria > Methylococcales > Methylococcaceae > Methylococcus > Methylococcus sp. ANG. The sequence goes on from NZ_CP160399.1 coordinate 1,830,859, forward strand.
TGCCGACAAAGGGCTGCGCGAAGCCTGGCGCCGATGCCTGGTTCGCCACGCCTTGGGCATCTTCGATCACTGGGCCTTGTCGGAAAGCAACGAAGATGGGGACATGAAACGCCTGGTCCTGGCGCGCGGCCGCTTGTTGGGCGGGCTGAAGGGCGGCAAGCAAATGAAAAAATTGGCGGCCTGAGACGGAGAACAAATATGGCTGATGAAACGACAGCGTCCGGCAAAGAGCCGCACTATGCCGTACTGAACGACGAAACCGAACATCGGCGCTTGTTCGGCTGGTGGAAATCCCTGGAGGACAACCGGGGCGAACGGGCCGAACTGCGGCGTTGCGCCACCCCGGAAGAGGTTTTGCCGGCCAAGGCTTTCCACCGCTTGTGCCGCATCTTGCCGCAATGGGAGCAGCAAGACCTGCTGGCCCTGGCCGTCGTAGCCGGCGTGCTGGCCCACGTGGAAAATGCCGGCGGCGGCTCGTTCGCACGTCAGCTGGGCACTCCCAGGGAAGACGGCGACAAGGCGTTGTTCAGCGAGCTGCGCTTCCAGCAGCTGCTCGCCGCCCACGACCACGGCGAATTTTTCCAGCGCCTGCGCCGCGCCGTGCAACAGGCCGACCGCAAAGCGGACATCCACTGCTTGGCCGACGGCATCCTGCATTGGGCCAGAGACCGCGCCGACGCCACGGCGGCGCAACCCAGCCAGCGCTTCCGCTACACCTGGGCCAGAGACTACTTCCAACCCACCCTCAAACTCGCACAAGGAGAGTAAGCCATGTCCCGATTCATCCAACTGCATTGCCTCACGTCCTATCCGCCGTCCAACCTGAACCGGGACGACCTGGGCCGGCCGAAGACCGCCGTCATGGGCGGCGTCAACCGGCTGCGGGTGTCGTCGCAAAGCCTGAAGCGTGCTTGGCGCACGTCGGAAGTGTTCGAGAGCGCCCTGGGACAGTGGAAAGGTACGCGCACCAAGCGGGTCGGACTCGAGGCATTGGGGATGTTGACCGAACGGGGCGTGCATGAACAAGATGCCAAGCCATGGGCCGCCGCCATCGCAGAACAATTCGGCAAGCTGAAAAAAGACTCCCTGGAAATCGAGCAGCTGGCCCACGTCGCGCCGGAAGAATGGGAGCGCATCCGCCGGCTGGCCGCTACCCTGGCAACCGAAAAACGCGCGCCGGAAACGGATGAGTTGGCCATTTTGCGGGACCGGCCCAAGGCGGTGGACATCGCCTTGTTCGGCCGCATGCTGGCATCCAACCCGACCTTCAACGTGGAGGCCGCCGCCCAGGTGGCCCATGCGCTCACCGTGCACGCGGCCACGGTGGACGACGACTATTTCACGGCCGTGGACGACTTGAACCAATACCAGGAAGACGGTGGCGCGGCGCACATCGGCGAAACCGGTTTCGGTGCCGGCGTGTTTTACCTGTATTTGTGCGTCGACCGCGACTTGCTGGTGGACAACCTGCAAGGCGATCGTGCACTGGCCAATCAGGCCCTGGCGGCCCTGCTCGAAGCCGTCGCCAAGGTTTCGCCCACGGGCAAGCAAAACAGCTTCGCTTCCCGTGCTTATACCTCCTACATCCTGGCGGAAAAAGGCGGCCAGCAGCCCCGCTCCCTGTCCGTGGCCTTCCTCAAGCCAGTCGTGGGAGTGGATCAATTGGCTGCCGCCGTCCTGGCGCTGGAAACCCAGAGGGACAATTTCAACAAGGTCTATGGTGCCTGTGCCGATGCCAGCCAAGCCATGAACGCTGCGACCGGCGCAGGCTGCCTCAAAGACATCACCGCCTTCGTCACGGAGTAGCAGCCATGCGCGGCTACCTGATCTTTCAGCTTTACGGCCCGCTGGCAGCCTGGGGCGAGCAGGCTGTGGGCGAGGCGCGCCACAGCGCCACCCGGCCGAGCCGTTCGGCCCTGCTGGGGCTTATGGCGGCGGCGCTGGGCCTGCGGCGTGACGACGAAGCTGGCCAGTGCCACTTAGCGGAAAGCCTCAAATTCGGCGTGAAAACCCTCGCTATGGGATCGGTGGTCAAGGACTACCACACCACCCAGGTACCGCCCCAGGACAAGAAGGCCAAGCACTGGCATACGCGCCGCGACGAACTGCGGGTGGAAAAAACACGGCTGGGCACCATCCTCTCCAGCCGCGAATACCGCCAGGACGGCTTGTGGCTGGCGGCGGCCTGGAGCGATGGGGAAAAGCCGGCTTATACGCTGGACGATTTGGCCGGCCACTTGGCGCGACCGGCGTTCACTCTGTACTTGGGCCGCAAGTCTTGCCCTCTGGCTTTGCCGCTGAGTCCCCGCGTGGTGCGGGCGGAGACGCTCAAAGACGCCTTTGCGGAATATCCGGTTCCACTGCTGGCCGAAAAGAAGGAGCTGAAGCTTGTGCGCGGCGCGGAACTCGCAAGTTATGCCTGGGAAAGCTGCGATCACAGCGGCATGCGCGAGACCCTGCGCGCACCCTGTTACGACGATCCGTTGAGCCGCACCCGCTGGCAATTCGCCAGCCGCGAGGAGCACGTATTTCTGGGCGAAGGAGCGTAAGCCATGTACTTCAGTCGCATCAGTGTGAACCCCACCGACCCGGCCAAGGTCATGGAGGTGCTCAAGGCCAACGATTACGCCCTGCATCAAATGCTTTGGAAATTGTTTCCCGACGATCCCGAAACCAGCCGCGATTTCCTGTTTCGCCACGACGAAGACCAGCGTTGGCCGGTCTTCTATCTGGTTTCGCAGCGCGAACCGGACGGCAGCGACGAATTGCTGCGCGTGGCGAGCAAACCCTACCGGCCGCAACTTCGCTCCGGCGAAACCCTGACGTTCAGCCTGCGGGCCAATCCAGTTCATACCCGCAAAACCGACGATGCCAACCAGAAGAAGCGCAAGCGCGACGACGTGGTGATGCATCTCAAATGGCAATACCGGCAGTCCAACGCGGATGCCGTACCCGCCCTGGCCGAGCTGGCGCAGGAAGCTGGCGAGCAGTGGCTGGTGCGGCAGGGCGAGCGGAACGGTTTCCGCCTGCTGTCGGTGCGCGCCGACAACTACCGGCAAGCGCGGCTGGACACCCGCAGGCGCAACATCCGCTTCAGCACCCTGGACTTCACCGGTCTGCTGCAGGTGACGGAGCCGGATGTCTTTGCTGAGACGCTATGCAAAGGCATCGGCCCGGCCAAAGCCTTCGGCTGCGGGTTGATGCTGGTACGGCGCATATGATGGATATGATCTGTCTGGCCGGTGTGTCACAGAGCCTCACATCCAGGGCAATCTCATGGATACCGACAAAGAGCAAGCATTGTTGGATATCGACGATCCCCAGGTACCGGAATGTATCCGCGAGCATGGCCGTCGCTTCCGCAATCCGGCCCGTTTTGCGGTCGATCTGGGGAGGGGCGAATATCTGCTCCATGCGGAGGATGGGGAACTGCTCGACATGGTCCGGCTGAAGTAGCGCACTTATGCTTCCTCCCCTCAAACCCATCGCCATGAAAGAACGCGTGTCCCTCATCTTCATCGAGCGGGGCGAGATCGACGTGCTCGACGGCGCCTTCGTGGTGGTCGACAAGAACGGCGTTCGCACCCACATCCCGGTCGGCTCCATTGCCTGCATGATGCTGGAACCGGGCACCCGTGTGTCGCATCGCGCGGCGGCGCTGGCGGCGCGAGTCGGCACCTTGCTGGTGTGGGTGGGCGAAGCCGGGGTGCGGCTGTACGCCTCGGGCCAGCCCGGCGGCGCGCGCTCGGACCGGCTGCTGTACCAGGCCAAGCTGGCGCTGGACCCGGATCTCCGCCTCAAGGTCGTGCGCAAGATGTACGAACTGCGCTTCGGCGAAAAGCCGCCCGAGCGGCGCAGCGTCGAACAATTGCGCGGGATCGAGGGCGCCAGGGTGCGCAAGTTGTATGAACTCCTGGCCAAGCGTTACGGCATCAAATGGAAACAGCGCAACTACGACGTCGCGGAATGGGACGCCGGTGACCTGCCCAATCGCTGCCTCAGTTCCGCCACCGCCTGTCTGTACGGCATCACCGAAGCGGCGGTGCTGGCGGCCGGCTATGCGCCGGCGGTCGGCTTCATCCATACCGGCAAGCCCCTGTCCTTCGTCTACGACGTCGCCGATTTGGTCAAATTCGATACCGTCGTACCGGTCGCCTTCAAGATCGCCGCCCGCGAACCCGGCAACGCCGAGCGCGAGGTGCGTCTGGCCTGCCGCGACGTGTTCCGCGAAACCCATTTGCTCAAGAAACTCATCCCTCTGATCGAAGACGTCCTCGCGGCAGGCGGCGTGGAGCCGCCCGCCGCGCCGGAGGACGCGGTCGGCCCCGCGATCCCCAACCCCGAGAGTCTAGGCGATGCTGGTCATCGTGCTTGAAAACGCCCCGCCGAGACTGCGCGGACGCCTCGCCGTATGGCTGGTGGAAGTGCGCGCCGGAGTCTATGTGGGCGACCTGTCCAAGCGGGTGCGCGAAATGATCTGGACGCAGGTAACGGAGGGCATCGAAGAAGGCAATGCCGTCATGGTGTGGTCCACCAACACCGAGTCCGGCTTCGATTTCCTCACCCTGGGCAAGAACCGCCGCATGCCGGTGGAACTGGACGGCCTCAAGCTGGTGTCGTTCCACCCGCCCGAGCCGGAAAACGGCGCAACCCAGGCGGGCGGAAATGCTCTTTGACAACTCGGAAAATTCAGTCTCCCCGAGAGCCGTTCAGTTCGGTAGAATTTGTCGGGCGCAAATTTGCCATTGCTAACAACGCGTTAGAAATGGTCCGTTCCCCACGCCTGTGGGGATGAACCGCTGCCTTGGCTTGCTCAGGCTGGCTGCGGCGACCGTTCCCCACGCCTGTGGGGATGAACCGCCGCAGACGCCGATATGGTACTCCACGCTAAACCGTTCCCCACGCCTGTGGGGATGAACCGATGCTTACGCGGGGGTTCAACGGTCGCTTGAGCCGTTCCCCACGCCTGTGGGGATGAACCGACCGCCTCCATGTCGCGTACTCGGGCATCCCGCCGTTCCCCACGCCTGTGGGGATGAACCGGTGCTAACCGGGTGTGGATTGAGGAAGGGAATCCGTTCCCCACGCCTGTGGGGATGAACCGATCGGCGACACGCTGCGCATTCGACTGCCGAACCCGTTCCCCACGCCTGTGGGGATGAACCGTTCGAGCGGGCGGGCGCGCTGCACATGCTCGACCGTTCCCCACGCCTGTGGGGATGAACCGGCGCCGTCCGCGGATTCATCAGCCAGGCATAACCGTTCCCCACGCCTGTGGGGATGAACCGCCCGCTACCAGCGAAGATGCCGCGCCACAAGACCGTTCCCCACGCCTGTGGGGATGAACCGCCACCCGATACCCCTGCGCGAACTGCCGAAACCCGTTCCCCACGCCTGTGGGGATGAACCGGACAGCAGTTTTTCGCTGCCTGCGGCCAAATTGCCGTTCCCCACGCCTGTGGGGATGAACCGCGCAGGCCGATAAAAAGGCGGCGAAGCAGCAACCGTTCCCCACGCCTGTGGGGATGAACCGCGTAGTAGTCGGCCAATTTCCCCTTGGCGGTACCGTTCCCCACGCCTGTGGGGATGAACCGAATCCTTGCTGGCCGCCATGTCGCGAATTCAGCCGTTCCCCACGCCTGTGGGGATGAACCGTACAACTACGGCCAGGCTGGCGGAACGATTGGCCCGTTCCCCACGCCTGTGGGGATGAACCTTCGACACGGCCAATAACCGGGGCACATAGGCCCCGTTCCCCACGCCTGTGGGGATGAACCTCGATCACCAGCGTGACCTCAGGCCGGAATGGCCCGTTCCCCACGCCTGTGGGGATGAACCGCTGCTGGGCTTCATCCCGGCGCCGGGCTACACCCGTTCCCCACGCCTGTGGGGATGAACCGCGCCTTCCAGCCGTAGCTGCCGAGCCGGGGATCCGTTCCCCACGCCTGTGGGGATGAACCGCCGGGAGGGCTGGCGGTTTCCGCTGGAATACCCCGTTCCCCACGCCTGTGGGGATGAACCGGACATCCAGTCCAAGGTCCGCTGGCTCGAAGCCCCGTTCCCCACGCCTGTGGGGATGAACCGTCTTGAGGGAAAAGCGCGCCGAGCTGGGTACCGCCGTTCCCCACGCCTGTGGGGATGAACCGCCATCGAATTCAGCGAGCTCAGCGGCGGTGCCCCGTTCCCCACGCCTGTGGGGATGAACCGTTCCTGCGCGACATCTCGGACGGAACGAGCCCCGTTCCCCACGCCTGTGGGGATGAACCGGCTGGAGCGCCCGCCGTTCCGCGCCGTATCGGCCGTTCCCCACGCCTGTGGGGATGAACCGCGATGGATGGATTATGCGCCAACCCCCCAGCCCCGTTCCCCACGCCTGTGGGGATGAACCGCCAAGACTCTGCGTGAAGACGCGATCGCCCTGCCGTTCCCCACGCCTGTGGGGATGAACCGCAATGGCTCCGTCGCGCCAGGAATATCCTCTCCCGTTCCCCACGCCTGTGGGGATGAACCGACCTACAAGGTCGCCAGGCTGTGGCCGGATGACCGTTCCCCACGCCTGTGGGGATGAACCGATTCGAACGGCAACTCCGTCCGATTCGACATCCCGTTCCCCACGCCTGTGGGGATGAACCGAAAATCCAGGAGGAGGCGGCGGCCGGCACCAACCGTTCCCCACGCCTGTGGGGATGAACCTTTCCGGCTCCTTGCCGCGCTTTCCGAGGAAGCCCGTTCCCCACGCCTGTGGGGATGAACCGGCCATTCAGGACGCCGCCGCCCAGGCCACGAACCGTTCCCCACGCCTGTGGGGATGAACCGCATTGAATTTGTACGCGGATGGGACTGGCTTGCCGTTCCCCACGCCTGTGGGGATGAACCGATAGAGCGCTATCCGGGGAGTTGATCATCAGGCCGTTCCCCACGCCTGTGGGGATGAACCGGCCGAGCCGGTCACGTCGCCGTACCCGCTGGCCCGTTCCCCACGCCTGTGGGGATGAACCGCACGAGATAGACGCTGCCATCGTTGAAGCGATGCCGTTCCCCACGCCTGTGGGGATGAACCGGACAAAACCGCCAATCTGGCGCCGACGATGGACCCGTTCCCCACGCCTGTGGGGATGAACCGACCGTCGATGCCGCCAGGGGCGAGGGGCAGGGCCGTTCCCCACGCCTGTGGGGATGAACCGCCATCCGCATCATTCTGACCACGCCGAAGGGCCCGTTCCCCACGCCTGTGGGGATGAACCGTCGATGCGGGAACCGGGATTGAGCGGCCGGCCCCGTTCCCCACGCCTGTGGGGATGAACCGATCGACTTGGCCGTTTCTAATGGGAAGGTAGGCCGTTCCCCACGCCTGTGGGGATGAACCGGTCCCGCTCGATTGGGGAATGTTTTGGCAGGACCGTTCCCCACGCCTGTGGGGATGAACCGGTCAGCGAAATCCGCTACCGGACCGACCTGTCCCCGTTCCCCACGCCTGTGGGGATGAACCGCCACACAGGCGGAACCAAACGGGGAGATAGCCCCGTTCCCCACGCCTGTGGGGATGAACCGGTCGGCGTTTCGATCACGGTGCGCATGGGGGACCGTTCCCCACGCCTGTGGGGATGAACCGTCGCGCAGGACCCGTCAGCGACCGTGAACGACCCGTTCCCCACGCCTGTGGGGATGAACCGGTCCGGCACAAGCTGCTCGGCTGCCGTGGCAACCGTTCCCCACGCCTGTGGGGATGAACCGACCGGCGGTGTTGGCTGGTCGCCATCGGGGGGCCGTTCCCCACGCCTGTGGGGATGAACCATGTCACCCGACCTCGCCGACATGACCTACCTCCCGTTCCCCACGCCTGTGGGGATGAACCGTACCGCTCGATCATGATGTCGGTCGCCGACCTCCGTTCCCCACGCCTGTGGGGATGAACCGGCGCTTCTTGCCCTTGCGCATGAACACGCTCTCCGTTCCCCACGCCTGTGGGGATGAACCGACCTGGCCCGGTCTGCCGAGACTCAAAAGGTACCGTTCCCCACGCCTGTGGGGATGAACCGTCAGCACGCTCCAGGATGAGATGGGTCAGTACCCGTTCCCCACGCCTGTGGGGATGAACCGGCCATCCGTATCAACTCCCAGGACTACACCGCCCGTTCCCCACGCCTGTGGGGATGAACCGGGTTTTCGGCAGCGAGCGATGGCTTGACCAGGCCGTTCCCCACGCCTGTGGGGATGAACCGGCGTCATCGACGAACTGAACGACCTGGACGGGCCGTTCCCCACGCCTGTGGGGATGAACCGCCGTAAGGCGGGCGTCGAATGATCCACACGCCCCGTTCCCCACGCCTGTGGGGATGAACCGGAGCGCGCCATGGCCGATTTGTTTTCCACCGACCGTTCCCCACGCCTGTGGGGATGAACCGGGATCAGGCCATGACAGCTGATTGCGGGCTGCCCGTTCCCCACGCCTGTGGGGATGAACCGTCATCACGGCGGTGCTGGCGGTCAAAGCCGTCCCCGTTCCCCACGCCTGTGGGGATGAACCGCTCGGCGATTTGCTGGGCAATGGACTGGCGGGCCGTTCCCCACGCCTGTGGGGATGAACCGAACTGGAACCGGTCGCGGATGTGCAGCAGGCGCCGTTCCCCACGCCTGTGGGGATGAACCGTTCTGTCCAGCGGCCTGTTTGACCACTGTAGCCCGTTCCCCACGCCTGTGGGGATGAACCGCATGATGCCGGTGCGTTTGCCGTGGACAGGAGCCGTTCCCCACGCCTGTGGGGATGAACCGTTGTAGAGCGTCTTGATCGTCAGGTTGAAGAGCCGTTCCCCACGCCTGTGGGGATGAACCGTCCGGCCCGCTCTACGCCTGCGAATACAGCGACCGTTCCCCACGCCTGTGGGGATGAACCGGGTGGAAAATTCGTCTGCCATCAAGTTGGACGCCCGTTCCCCACGCCTGTGGGGATGAACCGTCATGAGACCCACCCTCGACGCCACCTATGTACCGTTCCCCACGCCTGTGGGGATGAACCGCGAAATTCACGGCCCACAACTTGAACTTGATCCCGTTCCCCACGCCTGTGGGGATGAACCCGAAGGCCTCCCGTGCCCGGAGCGCGGAAATCTCCGTTCCCCACGCCTGTGGGGATGAACCGGACGTGCGGCGCACGTTCGCATACACATGAGGTCCGTTCCCCACGCCTGTGGGGATGAACCGATAGGATTACCAGCAGCAGGGGTAGCCCCGAACCGTTCCCCACGCCTGTGGGGATGAACCAAGCTAGCGAAGTTTACCGGAAGAACCTGGTCCCCGTTCCCCACGCCTGTGGGGATGAACCAGCAACGGCAGTCGCACTACGCTGCTTGCTACCCCGTTCCCCACGCCTGTGGGGATGAACCGTTCAGCAGATTCGGATCACGGGTGCGAACGCCCCGTTCCCCACGCCTGTGGGGATGAACCGGTGAGCGGGTATCTTTTGGCGACGGTAGAGAACCGTTCCCCACGCCTGTGGGGATGAACCCGGTTGGCGCCGAGGATGGGGGCGCTGATGACGCCGTTCCCCACGCCTGTGGGGATGAACCGAACTGAGCCGGGTCAATAGCCCCCATCGTTGCCCGTTCCCCACGCCTGTGGGGATGAACCGCTTACATCTATTCGGAGACCTTTCGTGGGCTCCCGTTCCCCACGCCTGTGGGGATGAACCGAATCCGCTGACAGGGCGGTACGAGTTTGGTCCCCGTTCCCCACGCCTGTGGGGATGAACCGGCGATTGCGCGCGGCAGCCTGGGGGCAGAGTCCCGTTCCCCACGCCTGTGGGGATGAACCGTGCCTTGAGCTTATCGTGTTGCTTGACCTTCACCGTTCCCCACGCCTGTGGGGATGAACCGCCCGCCGCACGATTGTGGTTTGAGTCAACGGGCCGTTCCCCACGCCTGTGGGGATGAACCGCCGATTTTATTTCCAGCATGGAGGTAACCGAGCCGTTCCCCACGCCTGTGGGGATGAACCAGTCGGTCACTACCCCGCCGCCTCCGCCAGCTCCCGTTCCCCACGCCTGTGGGGATGAACCGGAGGCGCGGGACCGAGCGACCAGGGCGGAGGCCCGTTCCCCACGCCTGTGGGGATGAACCGGCGGCTCCTGCGCCGGCGAATTCGGGGCCGGCCCGTTCCCCACGCCTGTGGGGATGAACCGGTGGCGCTGCCCGCCGGGTGCTCGGCCGCCGTCCGTTCCCCACGCCTGTGGGGATGAACCGCCTGATTGCCGACCGCCTCATCACCCGGCAAGCCGTTCCCCACGCCTGTGGGGATGAACCGCCAAGGCGGCCGACTACGCCGAACGCAACGGTCCGTTCCCCACGCCTGTGGGGATGAACCGCCAGACCATCCGCGAGGACGCGGCATGATTACCCGTTCCCCACGCCTGTGGGGATGAACCGACACCGTCCGGGGCCTTGTCGAGCGGGGTCAACCGTTCCCCACGCCTGTGGGGATGAACCGGCATGTGTCTTTCTCCTGTGCCACACGCCCCGCCGTTCCCCACGCCTGTGGGGATGAACCGCCAGCACCGTGCGGCTGCAAAACGGCCAGGAGCCGTTCCCCACGCCTGTGGGGATGAACCGGTGAGAAAGTCGAATGGGCGGTGCTGGCTCAACCGTTCCCCACGCCTGTGGGGATGAACCGAAGCCATCAATCTGGGCCGCGTCGAGGCGCCGCCGTTCCCCACGCCTGTGGGGATGAACCGGCGAATTCAAGGATACCGTCACGGACGTCCGTCCGTTCCCCACGCCTGTGGGGATGAACCGCCCTCTGGCGCATTGTGCGCACCGCCCAGATCCCGTTCCCCACGCCTGTGGGGATGAACCGGGCGAGCGTCGTCTTGAGCTTTGGGTCTCGATCCGTTCCCCACGCCTGTGGGGATGAACCCACTGGATCCGCGCCGAGATCCACGGCATCACCCCCGTTCCCCACGCCTGTGGGGATGAACCGGGCGAGCGTCGTCTTGAGCTTTGGGTCTCGATCCGTTCCCCACGCCTGTGGGGATGAACCGGCGACGTTCCACGGCAGCGGCGAAGGCGCACACCGTTCCCCACGCCTGTGGGGATGAACCGCCGAACTTCGGGACCTCGAAGCCAAGGCGGCCCCGTTCCCCACGCCTGTGGGGATGAACCGGAGGATATCCTCCGCGAACTGCGCGCGGAGGACCGTTCCCCACGCCTGTGGGGATGAACCGCAGCTTCGCGGCGCAGCCGCTCCCACCCGTTTCCGTTCCCCACGCCGGTGGGGATGAACCGATTGCCGTCACCCACCGCGGCAAAAAAACCGGTTCCCTACGGCCGGACGGGTCGGGCAAGAAGCAGGGTCAGCAGGCGGGTGATGCCGTCGGCCAGCCGCAGGATGATCCACAAGACGAGCAGGGCTCCGGCGAGCACATAGCCGAGCAGCCAGGAAAGTAACAGCGTCAGCAGTACCGCGGCGCCGGCGGAGCCGGTATAGCGCCAGAATACGGCAACCGCTCCGAAGAGAGCGAGATACGGAATCCAGGTAGTTTCCGGATTGAGGCTCTCGACCCGCTCGGCGAGCGCGGCAAACAGGTTCGGCGGTTTCATGAAGCAAAGAGTCACCCATGCGGCAACGGCGCCTAGCCGTTTGAATGACGGCGGACGGCCCGGTCATGAATGCCGGCGGCGATCGATGCCAGATCCACGGCCCAGGCCATGCCTCCGGTCAGGAATGCGATCAACGCCGTGTCTATGCCGCCAATCAACAGAGCATCGCCCAGTGACCGGGCTTCGGGCAGGGTTTTCACCAGCAGCAAGAGCCAGGCGCAAAGGCCAGCGGACAAGACCGTGAACCGCACAACCCTGAACATGGAGCGGCTCCGTGGATAAGATGCTCAAGATCGGCATCCTACTCTCCGCCAAAGATTTGGCAAGCGGCGCCCTGCGCCAGTTCGGCACTACATCCGAGCGGGAGACGGGGCGCGCGCAATCGGGTTTCGTTCGGTTGGGTCAGACCATCGACCGCGTTTCCACCCGGCTGGTGGCGCTCGGGACCGGTGCCAAGCTGTTCGGCGACAGTGTCTTGGCGGAAGTCATGAAGCCGGTTTCGGCTTATGCGCGGCTCGATGACGCCACGACCGATCTGCAAGTCACGATGCCGGACCGTACCGGCAAAATCGGCCCGTTCCGCACGCATGTGGGAATGAACCGAAAACGACGCCAAGCCTGGGTTGGCGGTCTTCGAGGCGGGGACGGAGACTGGGCCGGGGGAACGGTGTCCTCCCTCGATCAGGGCACGCCGGCGGTGACTCGGAAATATATCGAGCCCCGTCAGGGCGGCTTTCTGGTCTATCGGAGAAAGAATCCGTGACGCCGGCCCGCCACGAATGCCCCGGCGGTAGGAGTCAAGGCGCGACCGGACGCTGCTCCGCCGATGGAGATGAGGATGCCGACGCTCCCCGTCGGTCGTCAGCGCCCCGCGCGCCTATGGATTTGAGGAGCGAGCTCCGTGGTCACGCGATGAGCGTCCGTTTCCGGATGGCAAAAAGCATAGCACAAGGAATGACCCGCACGTCGCATCGCGGCACAGCCGCTCCTACCGTCCGGTTGTGGGAGCGTCGGCTTTGGCTCGGCCGAGGCTTACGTTGAGCACCACCATCCGGTCTCGGTGGCGCACCCGGCTCTACTATCGACTTGAGGACCGGACTCCGCGTGAATGCCTGGGTTCCTTGCCGCAAAAAGCATAGCACAAGGAACGACCCGCACGTCGCATCGCGGCGCAGCCGCTCCTACCGCCCGGTTGTGGGAGCGGCTGTGCCGCGACACGGGGCGGTCAAAACATCCAGCGGCCCGGCGGCAAGCACGGCCTTGATCGCGTCGGCCAGGGCGGCCTTGCCGCCGTCGGCGACCGCCGCCGTCAGCGTCTCGCCCAGCGGCCGGCGCGGCGTGAGCGATTCCGGCATGGCGACCAGGGCTTCCAGCCCCTTCGCGGTCAGCACGGCGTCGAAGAACACGACGCAGTTTTCGCGGGTGTGGCGCAGGTAGCCGGAATCCGCGAGCCAGCGCACCGTGGCCAGGAAGAATGCGGTGTCGGCATCGGGCTTGTCGTCGGCGTCGTGGTTGCCGGTGATGCCGAATTCGCCGCACGGCAGATCGCGCGGCAGGGGAAAGGATGCATAGAGGGCGGCGAGAATACTTCCCGCCCGCTCCCCGGCCCGTGGGGATGAACCGACGTCGCTTTCGCGGCGGAGCCGCTCCTACTCCTTGGCCCCCTGTGGGAATGAACCGTTCGCAGCCGGCGCGCATCGTGTCCCAGCCCCCCGTTGCCCACACCGGTGCGGAGGGAACCGGGAAAAAGGCAGGAACACGCCGGCTCGGACATTTGATCGATCCCGGCGGCAGCCGTCAGGCTTCCGTCAACGCCGGGTAATCGGTGTAGCCTTCCGCGCCGCCGCCGTAGAAGGTGGCTTCGTTCCAGCCGTTCAGAGGAGCGCCCCGCCTGAAGCGCTCGGGCAGGTCGGGGTTGGCGATGAACAGTCGCCCGAAGGCGACGAGGTCGGCCCGGCCGGCCTCGAGGCAGGCGATGGCCTTGGCCTGGTCGTAGCCGCCGCAGACGATCAGCGGCCCGCGGAAGGTCTTCCGGATCGTCGCCATGATGGCCTCGCCTCGCGGGTCCGGCGTTGCGGCGGGTACGTTTCCGGCCATGGAAGGCTCCACCACGTGCAGATAGGCGAGTCCGAAATCGTTCAGGCGTTCGGCCACGTAGGCGAACGTCGCTTCCGGGTCGGCATCGCCCATGTCGTTGAAAGTGCCCAGCGGCGACAGCCGCACGCCCACCCGCTCCGAGCCCCAGACCCCACATACCGATTCCAGAACCTCCATCAGGAGACGCGCTCGGTTTTCCGGGGAGCCGCCATAGGCGTCCTCCCGCCGGTTGGAGCTGGAATTCAGGAATTGATCGAGCAGATAGCCGTTGGCGGCGTGGACTTCGACGCCGTCCATGCCGGCGGCCAGGGCATTGCGGGCGCCGTCGCGGTATTGCCCGACGATGCCTGGCATCTCGTCGAGTTCCAAGGCGCGCGGGGCGACGAAGGGCACGAGCTCACCCTGGCCTTCGGCGTTGGCGATGAAGGCCATGCCGGTCGGCGCGATCGCGGACGGCGCCACCGGCAGCGCGCCACCCGGCTGCAACGCCGGATGGGAGACCCGGCCGACATGCCAGAGCTGCATGAACATCAGACCGCCGGCGCCATGGACGGCATCGGCGACGAGCCGCCAGCCTTCCACCTGTTCGGCGGAATGGATACCCGGCGTCCAGGCATAACCCTGGCCCTGGCGGGAAACCTGGGTGGCTTCGGAGATGATCAGCCCGGCGCCGGCGCGTTGCCGGTAGTATTCGGCGTTCAGCACCGTGGGCACGTTGCCCGGCTGCCCGGCACGCGAGCGGGTGAGCGGTGCCATCACCATGCGGTTTTTCAAGGTGTGCGGGCCGAGCCGGAACGGCTGGAACAAGGGATTCGTCATGACGTAAGGCTCCTGGCTGGATCAATGGAGGACGGGTTTGGAAAGAGTCGCCTTGGCGACCGCCGCTCTCAGCCGGTCCGCCAGGGGGTTAGTCACCGTGTGGCGGATGAGGATGTCCACCGGGTCCACGATCCGGCCGTAAAAGGCGGAATTGAGGTCTTGCCGGGGGGTGATCACCGCCCCTTCCAGCGTCAGCCCGCCGTAAATCCCCTTGGCCCGGCTAAACTGGAGGATGTCCACGGTCGCCACCTGGCTGCCGGTGCCGACGGGACCGGCGGCGATGCTGGCATCCGCCCCGAGCTGGAACTTGGAACTGAGCAGCGCGTTCATGCCGCCTTCCGTCATCACCATCATGATGACGTCGGTCAGCTCGCCGCCGATCTGCAGGCCCGCGGTCACGGCCCCGGTCGTGTAGAACGCAGGGTATCCCCATTCGCCGGTCTGCTTGTCCTTGACCAGCACCACGGCGTTGCCGCCGGAACCGCCGAAAATGAAACCCAGTTTCAGCACCTGAGGCGCGATCACCACGGCCCTGGCATCCTTCACGTTGTCGCGGAACCAGCCCATGTTGGGATCGGCCACGAATTCGTTGAAGGTGATGGTAGCGTCGCGCAGGAGGTCGTTGGCCTTGTCGCGGTCGTCTGCCCGGACAAGGGAGGTGGCAAGCAACGCCGCCAGAAACAGGAAGCGATTCAAAGAACGTCTCGGGGAAAAACTGGTCATGGCGGATA
The DNA here is from genome assembly GCF_040730495.1 of Methylococcus sp. ANG. Taxonomy (NCBI): domain Bacteria; kingdom Pseudomonadati; phylum Pseudomonadota; class Gammaproteobacteria; order Methylococcales; family Methylococcaceae; genus Methylococcus; species Methylococcus sp. ANG. Next base: position 1,846,097 of record NZ_CP160399.1, read on the forward strand.
GATCCCTGAATAAGGTATGCGACGAAAGTTTACGCCTGATCCAGGCAAGACGTATGCCCGGAAAAGGCTCCGGCAGCTCCGACTCGAGGGAGCCCCTGAGCTTCGGCGGCCTCGGTAGGGACGAGGCCACCGATGTGCAGCATGGCAACTGGCGGGATGCTTCCGGCGCCGCCATAATGTGCGCTGCCGGAAACTGTCGTGCCGAGGTAACGATCATGGCATCGAAAGCTGCTCTCTCGCTCCTTCCCGTTGTCGCCCTGCTGCTGACGGCCTGCGCCGGCTCGAACAAACAAGCCGGCAAGCAGAGCCTCGCGGCCGCGGCGCCCGAACGCACCTATCTTCCGAAACCCGCATTCCGCCGTCCCGCCTACATGCCGCCTCTCTTCAGCGGCTCCGACCAGCGCACGGTGTCGGACGTGCTGCACGATTTCGGCCCTTATTCGGTCCAGAAGCTGAAACCCTATTTCGAACGGGCCGGCGTGGCCTACCCGCCGCGCGAAGTGGTGCTGGTCGGCCTGAAGCAGGAGAAGAAGCTGGAACTGTGGGCGCGCGACGACCGCGAATACCGGTTGATCCGCCACTACGACATCCGGGCCGCCAGCGGCTCGGCGGGGCCGAAGCTGCGCCAGGGCGACAAGCAGGTGCCGGAGGGCGTCTACCGGATCGTGGGGCTGAATCCGAACAGCAACTATCACTTGTCGATGAAGCTGAACTACCCGAACGACTTCGACCTGTATTACGCCGAGCTCGAAGGCCGCACCAATCCGGGGTCGGACATCTTCATCCATGGCCGGGCGGTGTCGGCGGGATGCCTGGCCATGGGCGACGAGGCCATCGAGGAGCTGTTCGTGCTGGCGGCGCACGTCGGCAAGGAAAACATGAAGGTGGTGATCGCGCCGCACGATCCCAGGGCCTGGCCGCTGGAGCAGACCGCCGCCGGACAGCCGGAATGGACGCGGGAACTCTATGCGACGATCGCCGACGAGATCCTGTCGCTGTCGCGGCCGCTCAAGGTCTCGAACAGCCGACCGTACTCGCCGCCGTACCGGCGGTAGTTCAGCTCGCCAGCCACGCCACCACGGCGTAGCGCAGGGCCTTGCCGATGGCGATGTAGATCACGGACAGGACCAGCGACAACCGCAGCCAGCCGGCGGCGAAGCAGAAACCGTCGCCGAGCACCGGTATCCAGGAAATCAGCAGCAGGCCGCTGCCCCAGCGCTTGAGCGATGCGACCGCGCGGCGCTGGCGCGGATTCTCGATCGCCTCGACCTCCAGCGGGCGGCGGCGCGCCCACAGCCAGCCCATCCCCCAGGTCGTCATCGCTCCCAGCGTATTGCCCACGCTGGCCACCGCCACGAGTTCGGTCGGCAGCGCATAACCCGTATGTACCAGGTAGGCCAGCACCGCCTCCGATCCCCCTGGCGCGACGGTGGCCGAGACGAAGGCGCTGGCGAACAAGCCCCAGAAACCCGCCGACGCGTCCATCGCGGTCACTGCGTCCGGCCGGCCAGATGGCGCTCGGCCCGCTCGAGGTCGGCGGCGGTGTCTATCCCTGCCGCAGGCGCGCCCGCCACCGGCACCACCAGGATGCGGTCGCCGTGCCAGAGGATGCGCAGCTGCTCCAGGCGCTCGATCTGCTCCAGCGGCGACGGCGCCAGATCGACGTAGCGGCGCAAATAGGCGGCGGTGTAGGCGTAGACCCCGATATGGCGGCGATAAGGCATACCCTGCCCCGGCTTCGGCGCCGCCATCCCTTCGGCGAAGGATTCGCGGTCCCACGGCACGGCGGCCCGGCTGAAATACAGCGCCCGGCTCTCCCCGTCGGTGACCACCTTGACCACATTGGGATCGAAGATTTCCTCGGGCCGGTGGATCGGCGCAGCCAGGGTCGCCACCGGGCAGTCCTCGCGCCGCTCCAGCGCCTCCGCCAGGGCGCGCAGCAGGGCGGCGTCCATGAAGGGCTCGTCGCCCTGCAGGTTGACCACGATGGTTTCGTCGCCCCAGGCCCGGCGCTCGGCCACTTCGGCCAGCCGCTCGGTGCCGCTGGCATGCTCGGGGCGGGTCAGCATCGCGGTGACCGGCAGGGCGTCGACCGCTTGGGCGATGCGCGCGTCGTCGGTCGCGACCACGACCTCCGCCGCGCCGGCTTCGAGCGCCCGCTCGCAGACATGCGCGATCATCGGCTTGCCGCCGATTTCGAGCAGGGGCTTGCCGGGCAGCCGGGTCGAACCGTAGCGCGCCGGAATGACGATGGTGAATTCCGCCGGCATCAGGCCGCCGGCGCCGTCCGCCGCTTGTGGAGCGCGTCGTATTCGTCGAGGCTGAGCCTCCTCGCCTCGCTCTCCAGCATCACTGGAATGTCGTCGCGGATGGGGTAGGCCAGCTTGTCCGCCAGGCAGACCAGTTCCTGCTGCTCGCGCAGGTAGATCAGCTCGCCCTTGCATACCGGGCAGACCAGGATCTCAAGCAGTTGTTTGTCCATGTCGAATCCTCTCGAGGATGTTCAGTAATCGGGGAGCGACGGCCGGGTCGAGCCGGGCGGAGACGGGAATGTACCAGATTCGCGGGTCCTCCAGCCGGCGGCATTTCACGGCGTCCTTCTCGGTGATCAGCACCGGCATGTCTTCCGGAACGGACCGGAAATCGTCCGGGGAATAAGCATGATGGTCAGGCAATGCCACGGGCTCGAAGTTCAGACCCGCGGCGGCCAGATGCGAAAAAAAACGCTCCGGATTGCCTATGCCCGCCATGGCGACGCTCTTCCGTCCCGCGAAGGCGGCCAAGGGGCGCCGCTCGCCGTCGGCGAGACGCACCGCCATCCCGCCCTCCAGCGTCATGGATAATTCACCGGGCGCCGGCTCGCCGCCGTTGCAGATCACGAAATCCACGCTTGCCAGCCGCTCGACCGGCTCCCGCAACGGCCCCGCCGGCAGCAGCCTGCCGTTGCCGAACCGGCGCATGCCGTCGACCACGGCGATCTCGACGTCCCGCGGCAGGGCGTAATGCTGGAGGCCGTCGTCGGAAACGACGACGTCCGCGCCGGCTTCGATCGCGGCTCGGGCGGCTTCCGGGCGTTTCGGCGAAACGAAGACCGGACAGCCGGCGCGCTGCCGGATCAACAAAGGCTCGTCGCCGACCTCCGCAGGGTCGCTGTCGCAGCGCACTTCACGCGGCATCCGGGCGGAACTGCCGTAGCCGCGGCTGATCACTCCGGGCGACCATCCGTGCTCCCGCAGCAGTTCCACCAGGGCGATCACCAGCGGCGTCTTGCCGGTGCCGCCCACACTGAGATTGCCGACGACGATGACGGGCGCGCCGAGAGCGGCTTGCGCGTTCGAACGGTAATACCCCCGGCGGAGCGCGACGGCGGCGCCGAACCCGCGGCTCAGCGCGCACAAACCCCACGGCGGCTGCGCGTCGGCATACCACTGCCGCTGCAGCCAGGCGGCGATCGCCCGTTTGGACCGGCTCAAGGCCTGCTCTCGGGTGCGACCTCGGCGGCGAAGCCGATATGGCCGAAGCCCAGTTGGCCGGCGGCGTCCAGGACGGTGATGACGTGCTGGTGCTGCGTCGTCCTGTCGGCGCGGACGATCACCAGCGGGTCCTGCTGTCCGCCGGCCGCCGCCCTCATCGCCTCCTTCAAGGCTTCGACATTGCTGTCGGGCGACAGAGGCGTGCCGTTCACCGAAAACCGCCCCGCGGCGTCGACGGCGACGTCCACTCCCTTGGGGGTCTCTTCGGAAATCGAGCTTTGCGCCTTGGGCAACTGCAGTTCGAGCCCGGTTTCCCGGCTGAAGGTGGTGGTGAGTACCAAGAAGATCATCAGGACGATCAGCACGTCGATCATCGGAATCAGATTCAATTCCGGCTCGTCCCGGTTCTGCGGGCGGAAATTCATGGCGAACTCACTCTTCGCGCTCACCGTGCAGGACGGCGATCAGGCGGACGGCCTCCTCTTCCAGGCGCATGGACAGCTCGTTCACCCTGCCCTGGAAATAGCGGTAGAACATCAGGCTGGGAATGGCCACGGCCAGCCCCGCGGCGGTCGCGATGAGGATTTCGGACAGGCCGCCGGCCAGCACGGCCGGATTTCCGGCACCGTGCGCCGCGGAAAAGCCGGCGAACACCTTGATCATGCCCAGCACGCTGCCGAGGAGACCGAGGTAAGGAGAAATCGAGGCGATGGTGCCCAGGGTATTGAGGTAGCGCTCCATGGCGTGGACGACCTGGCGGCCGGCCTGCTCGATGCAGCTCTGCATGACCTCGCGGCCGTGCTTGTGGTTGGCCAGCCCCGCCGCCAGGACGGCACCCAGCGGCGAATTCAGCGCGATCTGGCGGATGCTGGCGGCATCGAGCTGATTGTTCCGCCACAGCGTCCAGACCGTCGATGCCAGCTCGGCCGGCAGGATGCGGCTGGTGCGCAGAGCCCACAGGCGCTCGATGATGATGGCGAGAGCGACGACGGAGCAGATCAGAATCGGCCAGATCAGCAGCCCGCCGCCCTTGATGATATCCAGCACCCCACGCCCCTCCAATATGTCCGCCAGTTACGATATCGGAGGATTTTACCGCAAGAAGGCGAAGCGGGCCGAACCCGGCGCCCTTATGAGGAATCAGTGCAGGGTGGCCTTGTGCTTAAGCTGGGACCGCAGGTTGGCCAAATGGTAGCCCCAGTTGACCTCGAAACCGGAGAGCCATTCGCCGACCGCGGCACCGGCTTCGCCCGGTCCTTTGTTCCAATGGGCCAGACCCCGCCTCAATGCGAAATAGATTTCGGTGACGTTGTCCGACAGGCTGCCCGTCATCACACCGTCGCCGACTTCGAGATCGGCCTCGGTCCAGTAGTCGTCCATGTTGCCGAGAAACGTCTTGAGCTCCACGTACATGCGATGCCGCTGCTCTATGTCCGCCAGCATCGAGTATTCGCCGACGCCCCGCCGGCCCGTCAACCCCTTCACGGCCGTTTCCAGCGGACCCAGCTCGCGGGCGATGAGCGCGAGCCAGTCCAGCGGCTCGTAACGGGCGAACCCATCCACCAGCCGGCAGAACTTCTCGGCGATTTTCGCGAACTGTGCCGGAGCTGAGGTCGGAGAAGCCACGCTGCTAGTTGCACACCATTTCATTCGAGCTGTCACTCCTGTGCCGATGAGCCGATCGATCGCCCTGCATTCCGAAATCGCTATCGGATGCGCCTCGTTACGGTTAAGAGTAGACAGCAATTCCGGGAAAGGTAGACCATGGACGCGTAACACGTCGCCAAACACCGACAGACAGACCGAGACTCCCGCCCCGCCTGTCGCACCGGAGCGACACTCATCCCATTCGGACCTTGATGACAACTCGCGAACCCCTCCCGCCCATCGTCCTCAGCCTGTCGGGGCACGACCCTACGGGGGGCGCCGGCATCCAGGCCGACATCGAAGCGATCGGCGCCACCGGTTGCCTGGCGTGCACGGTGATCACCGCGCTGACCGTACAGGACACTTCCAACGTATACGCCGTGCAGCCCCAGGCCCCCGAAGCCTTCCTGGCGCAAGGGCGGGCCCTGATCCGCGACCTGCCGGTCGCCGCGGTGAAAATCGGCCTGCTGGGCAGCGCGGGAATCGCCCGCTGCGTAGCGGCCCTGCTGGATGAACTCAGCTCCGCTGCTCTTCGAGTCGGCACCCAGGTGCCGGTGGTGCTCGATCCCGTCCTCGCCGCCGGCGGAGGCACCGATCTGGCCTCGGAAGAGCTGATCGAAGCGGTGCGCACCGAACTCCTGCCGCGCGCAGTCCTCGTGACGCCCAACGTGCCGGAAGCCGCCCGCCTCGGCGGTGGCGCGACCGAAACGGAAAACGCGGAACGCCTCCGCCTCCTGGGCTGCCCCAACGTCCTCATCACCGGGACGCATGCCCCCACGGACGACGTCTTGAACCGCCTCTATTCCCCCCAAGGAAGGCAGGACTACCGCTGGCCCAGGCTGCCGCACAGCTATCACGGCTCCGGGTGCACCCTCGCCGCCTCCGTGGCCGGACACCTGGCCCTGGGATACGCGATGGAATCCGCCGTCGAGCGGGCCCAGCGGTTCACCTGGCAGAGCCTCCGGGCGGGCTGGAATCCCGGCGGCGGGCAGCATCTGCCAGATCGCAGTCCGTTCAGGCGGTGTTAACGGGTAAGTAAGTGCGATATTCGCACCTGATCGTTCCCCGGAACCTACAGGGACGACGTAGGGCGGAACCGGCTCTTCCGGGTTCCGCCATCCCGAAACAGCACGCATGCCAGCCGGGCCCACAAATCGTGTGGCTTGGGGATTGGTTGGCGGATCGCCTTCGGCATCCGCCCGATCCCGATAGGTTCCTGGGCAGGGTGAGGGTGACCAAACAATGACATTCGACTGGCAACACGCCCCATGACGGCTAAGACACCGGCTCCATGTACTCGATGCCGAGCTGAAGGCTGGAAACGCCCCGGAACTCGTTGACGTCCAGCCGGTAGGCCGCTCGCAGCCTCCGGCACCCCAGCCATTCCGGCGGATCGGCGACGAAGAATGCAATCCCTTCCACCTGACGCGCCGCACCCGGCACCTTGAACGTCAGCCTAAGATGCTTCTCACCGACGATCCGCATGCCCAGCACGTCGAACTCCCCGTCGAACAAGGGCTCCGGGAACCCCTGGCCCCAGGGGCCGGCATCGCGCAGGCAGCGCGCCGTATCGAGATGGAAATGGTCAGACGGCAGCTCCCCATCCGTCACCACCGTATGTTCCAGGTCCACCCCTTCGAGCAGACCCGCCACTTCCGCCTCGAACGCCTCCGTGAACGCCGCCAGACGGCTCTCCTCCAGGGTGAGGCCGGCCGCCATCGCGTGGCCGCCGAAGCGGACGATCAGGCCGGGATGGCGGGCCGAGACGGCGCACAGGACGTCACGCACGTGCACCCCGGCGATCGACCGCGCCGAACCCTTGAGCAGGCCGTCCTCCCCCCGTGCGAACGCGATCACCGGCCGATGCAGCCGGTCCTTGATCCGCGAGGCCAGAATGCCGATCACCCCCTGATGCCAAGCGGGATCGAACATGATCGCGGCGGAGCCGCTCCCACGATCGGATTGCTGTGGGAGCGGCTCCGCCGCGATCTCCAGCATCGCCCAGGCCTCGGCCTGCATCTGGGCCTCGATCGCCTTCCTCTCGCGGTTCATCTCATCCAGCAGCTCCGCAAGCTCCTTCGCGGCGCTCATGTCGTCCGCCAGCAGGCAGGCTATACCTAAGCTCATGTCGTCCAGCCTGCCGGCCGCGTTCAGCCGCGGCCCCAGCGTGAATCCAAGCGCGCCTGCTGTTGGAGCGGCTCCGCCGCGATTCCTGTCGGCCACCTCCAGCAGCGCCCGGATGCCGGGGCAGGCGCGGCCTGCGCGAATGCGCTGCAATCCCTGATGCACCAGAATGCGGTTGATCCGGTCCAGGGGAACCACGTCCGCTACCGTCCCCAAGGCCACCAGATCCAGCAGTTCCGCCAAGTTCGGCGCCTGCCGGCCGCCATCGAACCAGCCGCTCTCGCGCAGGCGGCTGCGCAGTCCCGAAAGCACATAGAAAATGACGCCGACGCCTGCCAGCGCCTTCCCGGGAAATTCGTCGCCGGGCAGATTGGGGTTGACGATGGCATCCGCCGCGGGCAACGACTCCCCCGGCAAATGATGATCGGTGACCAGCACCTTCATGCCCCTCGCCTTGGCCGCCGCCACGCCGGCATGACAGGCAATGCCGGTATCCACGGTGAGAAGCACATCTGTGGGAGTGGCCCTGCCACGATATATCAGTTCGACCAGCTCCGGCGTGAGGCCATAACCGCAAGTGAACCGATTGGGCACGATGAAGGACACCCGCTCGGCCCCCAGCGCCCGCAAGCCCCGCATCGCCACCGCGCAACTCGTCGCACCGTCCGCATCGAAATCGGCCACGACCATGATCGACTTCTGCCCACGGATCGCCGCCTCGAGCTCCGCGGTCATGGCATCCATGCGTTTCAGCAACGAGGGCGCCGGGAGTTCGTTCAGCGAGCGCCCCAAGTCTTCCGGCGTGAAAATCGAACGGCTTTCGTAGAGGCGGGCGAGCAGGGGCGAAGCGTCCGGCGGCTTAGCCTGTGGGAGCGGCTCCGCCGCGATACACACGGCGGAGCCGCTCCCATTGCCGGCGCCGGCAGGCTGCGGACGTCGGACGATTCGTTTTGGTACAGGGTGGTAAAGCATCAGGGCAATATCCTGTTTTTGAAATGAAGCCGCCAGAGCCACAGATGAGAAGGATGTGAACGGCATACAAATAGTGTTCTTATGTACAGTATTTGATCACCCTCCGCCCGGTCAACCGGCCGACGATCCGTCCAGTAATTCAGGCATTTGCCCTACCCACTGCGGCATACGGCGCAGTGAGCAGCAGAAATTCGTCCAGTCCACGTCTGTTATTTACCTCGCCAACCCGTTGATTCACCGTATATTCCATGCACCCACCAAAGCAATCATTTTTCGAGAATTATGTTGGCATGAGTTTCGCCTCCGGCAGGCTGACGGATTGCTTCAAATCCGTTGCCCGAGCGTCACTCAGAATCGTGCTATCCGCATCGACGGCCAGCTGGCTTCCTAAAAATGCACAGCACAATTGACAACATGTTAGTGTTTATATATTGTTCTTACAGTTGTCGTCATCCGGAACGACGGCACCTTGTTGCTCTCCGCTAAGAGATGTCGCTTCTTTGGTAAAGATTTGGCGATGATATCAATGACTTAAACAATCACCCTATATGTCATTACCTTACGGACGAGCAGCAACAGCTACATTCATGTACCATACAAACCCTGTTTATTTAGGAACAAGCCTCATGAAAATGAAAATCACAAATGCTTTGACACTGGCTTCTTTGGTTATTCCGCTAAGCGTATCAGCCGGACAAATGACAATTCCCGGCGTAGCATGCCAACCAATTGGCAATTCAAGTGACGGAGCCATAGCAGAAGGCAGCGGCTATTTTGGCAACAAAAGCTCTACCAACTATCTCCTAGTATATTGCCCATTTAGCCTCAGCTTCGAAACAACAACGTGGGTAGCTGCCACCGTGGAGCTAATCCAGCCAAAAGGCGTAACATCAAGTAAAGTAGCCGGTTGCAATACATTCGCATATGATGCAGGAAGTACTTCGTATCGTCCGGGATCGAATCAATACGCAAAAGTAGTTGAGGGCCCTGTGACCGTATCAATGCCGCGCATCGACGTCCCTGCTAACAACCTTTCTTCGAGTGCGGTAGCCGTGCGTTGCAACCTTCCCCCCACCATTAATGGCTCTAGATTTCTCATAAGCAGGGTAATTCTTAACTGGTGATCATTAAACGACCATAACGTTAATGATCAATAGTCATATAAGGCGTTTTGCCACCATAATATTTATTTCAATATTTTGTTATTTGGTATTCTCGAAAGCGCCCAGCATGACTGCTGGGCGCGTCCCTTCAAATAATACAGCACCCACAGAAGAATTAATCAACAAACTAGCAATTCTAAACAAAAAGCTCGACGACTTGACCACAGTCGTAGAGCAACTCCAATCCGATTACCAATTTCTTCTTAGTTCTATATCTCAGATCAAGACAGATAAAAAAACCATCTCATCAAAAGCAACGCCGAACACGACAGAAACTTCACCGCCAATATTAGAACTCAATTATGCCCAGTTACACGAGGAAGCGCGGATAGCAACGATGGAGCGCAAAGCCCGATTGAGCCACGCGTTTGAAGTGGAAGAGCGCGACTACGAATGGAGCGGTTCAGCTGAAAGCGAAATTACCAAACTTGCAAATTCCATTTTTCACTCAGAACCAGCAAATGTTCACACGGACTGTCGCACGACAATGTGTAAATTAGTCATTTATACAGCGAGCAGCAGGGCGTTAGAACAGCTAAATACAGTTCTCCCAGATACACTTCCTTGGCAGGGAGCCATGGATATTTCCACAACCGAATATGCACCAAACGAATTCAGCGCGGAAATAATCATCGCTCGCGAAGGGTTTCCCCTCAGCTATGGAAGTCCTGACTAAACAACCGCCGACTAAAAGCCGGTGGGCCTGGTTTACGAACTGAGAGTACGGATAGGCATCCGCAAACGACGCGGCTTTATTCGAACTCCATCCGAAAATTGTCGTTGGGATTGGGCTCAAAGGCCAGCCTTTCACCATCAACGCAAGCTGCCGTTTGCCAAGTTCATCACGCTCATGCTGTCTGGCACCATCGCCGGCGTGTATAACGAGTTGAAGGTCTTTGCGCGGTCCATCTGGATAACCGCACTGAACGTTGGTGCGTCGTCAACGCTCCAGTCTTCGCCAAGGCCCGGCAAGGCTTTTTGGGCAACCGTATTCGCGCGGCTCAGTCGCTACTCGTTGCAGTTGGTCGCACAGCACCTGCCACCGCCGAGATGACGCAGCTTTCGCCTAGCGGCCACCGATGCTTCAAAGCTGCGGCTGTTCTTCAAAGAGACCACCGGCGCACCGATTCGCGAGACCATCGCTTTTGTTATGCATATCTGGCGCCGAGCTGTCCCTCAGCTTCCATCCATAGGATGACGCTATGGCCGGACGCCAAATCCTATTTGAGAATCTCGCGTACTCTCGCCACAATGACCTAATCGTCATAGATTGCCCCCCGTGAAGCCGTCGGCCCTGATGTTTTATCGGAGTCTGCGGCTCTATCGCGGTTGAATACAAAACATAACGGAACAGACACGACGTCGAGTCATTCTGGACGCCTTGGTGGACTGCGTCGCGTTAAAAAAAAAGGGGGGGGGTGGAGCCGAGAACGAAATTACCGCTTGGCCAACCCAATCTCTTCGTCCATAGACAATGGCAATAGCCTCCCCCCCAGAACGACTTCTTTATCTGAAAGAAAACGCCGTCCCATATTGCTCGTTTTTCGCCGAACGCTCCTCGAGACGAATTTAAATACTTCAGGATCATCGCCCAAACCGATAAATCGAATAACCCTTGACAACGTCTCCACCGGCCAGTCAACCAACTCATCATACTTGATCTCAAGGTATACATCACTAGCAAGAGGCTTCAAAAATTCCACAGCAGCCTCAGTGCTCAATCTCCATTCGAGCAATCCTTTATCAAAAGGATTCGCACAAAGATCAGGCAGGTCTTTAGTATCATCCTTGCTCAATGCATATTCTACCAGCTTTTCCCATTTATACGGATTCGCATTAAACCAACGATTTTGTTCGGTCAACACGCCAATTGACCTCGCCACTTCCAGCCCGCTCCTATAAATATGAATAAAGCGCGCATCTGGAAAGATGTGCTGAATAAACTCCAAACGAAAGTTGTTGATAGGCAACTTCTCGACCAAAATAGGCCTCCCACTTTTGACGGTCTCGAAACGGAAAAGTCGGCTCAGCTTCTTGCTTTTCCTATGTTCCGCATCCGCAGCAGTGAAATATAATTTACCATTATGCAAATTAGCCATGCACGTCCATATATCCGTCTCCGGATAGCAGGAACTCCATAGATGGCGATATTCATTCAGGTAAGTAATTTTACTATGTTTCGACAATGACTCGCCAAAAATAGTAGTTCCCGACCTACCACATCCAATAATAAACACAGGACGCTCCACTCCCCGAATGGGTAACGCAGAATAAATCCGACCCGGAAGATATCCTTTGGCCACCATCAACTTCGCCGCCAAATCCATAACACCCATAATTCACCCAGCAGTTATCACGATTTCTACTAATAATTAATAACGTAACGCCTTGTAACAACCCCCCCATCCCCAAAGGGAGACGGATGTGAGATTAGTTTCTTGATCCATAGTAAACCGACATCAATAGTCGCTCACCATGGTGTGCCGATAATAAGAATAAACTCAATTATCTCACTTTGAAGCGATGCCATTGGCACCACCTCTTCTATTAGAAAAAGATTATCTAATAATTATAGATTCAACTCTTGGACGACCGCCGACTCTTTCTGTTAGAATTAACACCCATCTGACGCCAGACCAACGTCACCCAATCGCGCCAACAAGATCACTTGGTTAATGGCGTGAAGAAGCAAAAATTGGAATGGTTACACTAAAAACACTAGACGCATCCAAATCATATGGTTCGCCACAGCAATATGGTGCTCCAATGGTTTTATAATAGAGTTGCTTCCGTTGAACTAAATGGATTTGCTGTGATATAAAATGATTAACAACAATCGAATGATGTCAGCCAATGATTTTTGAAAAGTTCATGGAAGAAACCAGTGAGCGTACTGTCAGAGCCCTGATCGGAATGAGTAAGGCTCAATTCGCCAAGATTTGCCCTATCTTTGAGGAGGCCTATGCGGAGATTCAGCAAGAACGCGTTCAGCAAGGCGAAATAAAACGGGTACCCAAAGGTGGTCATGTGGGCTATCTCGATCGGATAGATAAGAAGCTGTTCTTCATTTTACATTACCTCAAGACCTACTGTACCTTCGATGTCCTGGGCTTTCATTTTGGCTTCAGCTCGGGACACGCGCATCGCCATGTGGCGCAACTTCTGCCCGTGTTACGGCGCAGCCTGGCGAAACTTGATCTGCTGCCCGAGCGGGAGCTGACGACCCCGGGAGAGATGATGAAGCTGATTGAAAAATATGGAGATATCATCATTGACGGGGTGGAATGCAGTTGCGTCAGGCCGCAGGATGACGATCAGCAGAAAGCCCACTATAGCGGTAAAAAAAACGCCATACGGTTAAAACCCTAATCATTTCGACCCTTGCACGGCAAATTTTGTTCGTTGGAAATATCGTGGCCGGCAGTGTTCATGATTATGCGCTGATGAAGCGATGGTTCGATCCTGCCTTATCATGGTTTGACGGTGCCGATGTCTGGTTGGATTTGGGGTTCTTGGGGGCCGCTTCCGATTATGGGAATAAAGCCAGAATTCACCTGCCTCATAAGAAACCCAGAGCCTCCAAGAACAATCCTCATCCCGCGTTGGCAGATCAACAAAGGCGCGAGAACAAAAAGCAAGCGCGAACTCGCATCTCCGTCGAACACTCCATTGGAGGAATGAAGACCTTTCATTGCTTGATGCATCGCATTAGAAACCGACTCAGTATATTCATAGATAGCTTTTTCGGGCTTGGTGCTGGCCTTTGGAATCTAAAAATTTCTTTGTAATCATGCGGTTATCATCGGAAACAACTCTAATTCACCCAACTCGCTCTCTCGCTCTTCATTTAGAGAAATAAGGAGATATAAAGATGCGGTTTAGCAAATTTAGAGTGGCCTTTATCATCGTCGCAGCTTTTTCTGGCAGCAATACGTTCGCGGATCAGATTTCGATAGCAGGCGCATCATGTTTCGGCACCAGTGACTTATCAGTTGCCGGACCCGACCCCTCTTATCGAAGAGGTGAAACAGCGACTATTACCAATCCCAAGACCACACCAATTTATGTTGTTTGCCCTATTCAACTCAGGAATGAGTTTACCGGCACAGTGACAGTTCGACCTCGCATTTTAGTTAAGCCCAATGCCTCGCCGACTGCTAGTGTACAGTGCTGGGCCAGCAAGGTGACCCCAAGCAAACATAGCTATACGCCTGAATCTGGAACAAAAGCCAGCACAATGGGAGACGGCTTGCGCTATCTTACTATCACCCCAGGAGAGGTCTCAGTTACTGTTAATGACGCAGTCTCTGATACTCTTTATGTAACCTGCCATCTTCCCGGGATCTATGGCATAGGATCATCCATATTTTATCCCGCCGAAGAAATTCCCACCAAGAAAGCCGAACTTGTCCAAGTGGTTGTAACTTGGTAGTTGACTCAACATAAGAAACTGTCGAGCAATACTGTCGCAGCTAGCTAGAACCGGAGACACGAAGATGTGTCTAATTTATATTTAAACTGATCATATTTGTTTGCACACAACCATTGCGTCTAACACATTGAAGCTCAAGCTCATCTGCCCCATTAACAGCCACCTCTGCTTCAGAAAAAACAGCGGGAAATATACTTGACCACTTCATCCAGCCCGAATTAGCACAAACCATCAACAGAACATGATTCAGCAAGGCATATCATCAATCACCAATGCAGACTTCATTACTTAATCAAGTACCGAGCGTGTCACATCAACCAGAAATTCTTATTGCGGCCGGAAAAAGCGAACGCCATTACTGGCGAGATGTCTGGCGTTACCGTGAGCTGCTTTATTTCCTGGCTTGGCGCGACATCCTGATCAGATACAAACAAACGGCGATCGGCTTGGCCTGGGCGCTCGTCCGGCCACTGTTCACAATCATTGTATTCACCCTGATCTTCGGCCGGTTGGCTCGGCTTCCTTCGGACGGCGCACCCTATTCAACACTGGTATTGGTCGGCATGATTCCCTGGCAGTTTTTCGCTAGCGCTGTCAACGAAGCGAGCCTCAGTCTCGCCAACAAGGAAAACATCATCACCAAGGTCTATTTTCCGCGCATCATCATCCCCATCAGCGGTGTCATCGTCAATTTGGCTGAACTCGCCATAGGACTCGCCATGCTGGCGGCTTTGCTCGCATGGCAGCGTATCCCGGTCACGTCCAATCTTCTTTTTTTCCCCCTCATTCTGCTGCTGACGCTGTTGCTGACGTTTGGCTGCGCCGTCTGGGTGTCGGCACTGAGCGTGCGGTTCCGCGACTTCCGCCAAATCGTACCATTCATCCTGCAGATGGGGCTCTACATCTCGCCCATCGCATACAGCGCCGCCATCGTACCCGAAGCTTGGCGCTCCTGGTACGCGCTCAATCCGTTCCTGGGTATTATTGAGGGATTGCGCTGGTCCGTCTTTGCCAACGCCCCCACACCGCCCATCCATGAGCTCGCGATCTCCTTTGGATTCGCCGCCGTAGCGGTTGTCAGTGGAATCGCCTATTTCCGTAGTATCGAAAAACGCTTCGCCGAACTTCTCTGAGCCCATGCCTTATGCAATCCTCGCCGAATCTGTCGGCAAATCATTCACTCTCCACCACTTGAGCAACCGGCCCAGCGATAGTTTGCGGGATGCGCTCGCCAGTTCGTTATCTGCCCTCGGCCGCCGCATCCACCGCTCGTGGCAACCTAGAACCGACGACACCGAAGAGTTCTGGGCTTTGAAAGACGTGTCATTTCAAATTCGCCCAGGTGAAAGGATCGGCCTGTTGGGCCGGAACGGCGCAGGCAAATCGACCCTCCTCAAAATTCTCTCTCGCACGCTGGAACCGTCCACTGGAAGGATCAGAATCCGGGGACGCATCGCCAGCCTGCTCGAAGTTGGCACCGGTTTCCACCCCGAATTGACAGGGCGGGAAAACATCTACTTCAATGGCGCCGTGTTGGGCATGTCGAAGGCCGAAATCAGCAGAAAGTTCGACGAAATCGTCGAGTTCGCCGAGGTCGAGCAGTTCCTCGATGCCCCGGTCAAGCATTACTCGTCCGGCATGTATGTCCGCCTTGGTTTTGCCGTCGCGGCCCATATCGATCCCGAGATTTTGATCGTCGATGAAGTCCTCGCTGTTGGCGACGCCCGATTCCAGAAAAAATGCCTAGAAAAAATGCACGAAATCGGAGAGGAAGGACGCACCTTATTGTTCGTCAGCCACAATATGAATTCCATCATGCAATTGACGCAGCGAGCGTTGCTGCTCGATCGTGGAAGAATAGTTTGCGATTCCGATACCAGCCAAACCATTACCAAGTATTTAAGTGCCGAGGCCGCCGAAGACGGTGCCTTGCCTTTGAAAGCCAAAGTTGATTGGCTCAGTGGGTTAAACTTCCGATGGCTGCGAGAAGAAACAGATGCGGGCTTCAATAAGCCGCTGAATTTCGCGCTAGGATTTACCACGACGAAGCGCACCTTTCGGCTTGTATTCACCATCAGCTTCATAAACACTATCGGGGCACGGGTACTGACATCTAAAGCTCAACTGGATGATCTCGAACATGGATTACATCGGTTTGGACTCCGTATTAGTGACCACCGTCTGACGCCCGGCACCTATTTTGTCCGACTAGACTTATGGGGCTCCGAGGAGCACCTTTTCGAGCAAGAAAACATTTGTACCATCGATCTATTTGCGGCCAGCACGGACGATCGCCTGATTCAAAATATCAGCAGGCGCAGAGGAGACAAACTTGGATGCTACGCCCCCATTGCACTTCAAATTCTCCCCGCATCAGAAAGCCATCAACAAGATTAACGAATAGCCATGCGATTGCCCCGTGTTCTTTTTACACGCCTTCCGACAGACACTCGCTATCCATTCGAGGGCCAACTGCCTTTTTCGGACAGCATGCCACGCCCGGCCCGAACATCCTTACGTAACATAGAAACAAATGTTTCGCTCACCGAAAATACCGGTAACATGCTTATCGGCGAGTCATTAGGTCGAATCCTGGAACTCGACCGACCCCGTTCCTGCCATCTGAATCTCACCCGGCTATTGACGCTAGGATGGAGTGCCGAACGCATACGGGATGAAATCCACAAACACTTCGATCTAGTTGTATTCCTGATGGCAAATGCCATCAGGACGGATTTCGACCTGGGCAACCTTGCCGATGCCGTCAGCGCACTCGAAACCGACTTCATGGTTTTCGGTATCGGCATGCAGGATTCTCTAGCCCCTACCCTCTCGACCTTACCCGAAGGTTCGCAGCGATTGTTACACATGTTTGACAAAAAGGCGCTCATCTTCGGTGTACGAGGAAAAGAAACGGAAAACTGGCTTCACAGGGTCGGATTGAACCGTGCAAAGGCACTTGGATGCCCCAGCCTTTATGTATATCCACAGAACCTGCTCGCTGTCTCCCCTCCCTCAGGAGGAAGCAATGCCACGGCAATCGCTTCTGGACATCTCACCAACCCTTCGCTAAGGAGCCAGAAACTCATATCTCTGTTCCGTGACACAAAAAGCCACTACATAATGCAGGATGAATTCCTCGCTGTTGCCCGAGCCTGCAAGGGTAACGAAATGTTATACAACGATGCAACTGGTAGAGTCCGGACGGAGCTTTGCAGGCCGATATTCGAACGTATTCTGGGCAGCAGGGTTCCATTCGAAAATTTCTGGTATTTTCAGAATCTCGACGCGTGGCGGGTTTTCTGCGCCCAGGCGGATTTCTATCTGGGGGATCGCTTCCACGGCGGGATTGTCGCTATGCAAGCCGGCATACCAAGCCTCTTTATCTGGAACGATCAACGCGCTCGCGAACTGACCGACTTTTTTGCACTCCCGAACATTTCTGTCGCCGACCTCGGCGATGCCAGAGCGCACGATCTGGTCGACCGTTTACTCACCAAGAAAGCATTCACGGAGTTCCGAGACACCTATCAACAACGGCTGGATATTTTCGTACGCACTCTCGGCGAGCATGGAATCCGTCTTGATATTGATGCCAAATACTCCACACCAAAGAGAGAGAATATGCGGCAAATCGCCCATAAGACATACAAGAAATTTTTCCGCGGATTCAATTGAATTCCGCATCCGCCTCCATTCCCACCGAGCCCAGAAAACAGCATGGCTTTCCATAACAGTTTGACCCGCGTTGAACGTGCTAGGCTTACGATCACGAGACTCACCTGCCCAATAACCCGCAATGCCTTACGCGTGATCCCGCTCACGGATTTCCTCTTCGGAATTTATGTTTCACGCCGCTATCGCTACATATATATAGACAATCCAAAGACTGGCTGCACCTCACTGAAATCCGCCATGGCCGAATTGGAGCTTCGGGGAAGTGAGAGCAATCTCGACCCATTGAATCCGGAGGTCATTCATTATGATTCATCTCCACTCAAGTCTTTCGTACCCATCTTTCCAAATCCAACCATAAGCAACCTCGCAGCGAAAGGATATCGATTCGTTACTTTCGTGAGAAATCCTTATCAGCGCTTGCTTTCCTGCTACCTGAATAAATTCGACAGCAACGCGACAACGGACAACCCCCAGGCTCGACGAATGCCCGATGGTGCAGTTCCTTCCAGTTTTTCTGAATTCATCGAGGCAGTAGTCGACCAGACCGACCACGACATGGATCCGCACTGGCGGAGCCAGACCATCAATATCCAATTTGGCATGATTCCATACACCCACATCGGCCGATTTGAAAACTATGCGCTCGACTACAAGGCAACGTTCGAAAAGTTGGGCATTCCAGACACCGATATCCCACAGCTTCGGCATCTCAACAAGACGGAAGCGGGACGTAGCAAGCTCAATGACTTCTACGACGAGAAGAGCCAGAAGACAGTTTACGCAAGATATCGGGATGATTTCCTGAACTTCGGTTACCCCTATGAACTTCCCGATTAGCGCGCCCCGGAACATACCATCTCGTTGAAGCGTTCGCTCTCGACTAGCAGCCCTGAAATTGTGACAACCCCAGCATCCACACCACGTGTCACCGTTTTATTTCCCGTCTATAACGGTGAACAGTATTTACGCGAAGCGCTGGAGAGTCTTCTGACGCAGACCTATCGTGATTTCTCACTGCTCGCCATCGATGATGGTTCGACGGATTCCAGTTTGGAGATCCTTCGATCCGTCAAGGACCCTCGGCTTTCCGTGAAGATCAACCCTACGAACAGAGGGCTGATCAATACGTTGAATGAAGGACTGGAGCTCGTTCAATCCGAATACATCGCCCGCATGGACGCCGACGATATCGCGACACCTTATCGACTGGAGGAGCAATTGGCATTCATGGATGCCCACCCGGACGTCGGTTTATGTGGTGGGTATTACGAGCGCTTTACGGATACCGAAAGCATCGTAGTGTGTCCGCCAACCACTCATGAAGACATCAGTTACGCGCTGATTTTCGACAACGTGATGGCTCACAATACCGTCATGTTCAGGCGCAGCGTCTTGGAACGGCACCGGCTTAGATACGATCCGGCATTCGCCTATGCCGAGGATTATGAATTATGGGTCCGTTTCGCGCGCTACAGCCGTCTCGCCAACCTGCCACGCGTGCTGGTCCGGTACCGCTTTCATCCGGCCAATACCAGTTCCCGCTTCAGGCAGGAGCAGCAGGTCGCCGCGGCGAAGATAAGGCATATCCACCGGACCAATCTCGGACTCGAGCCCCAGCCCGGCGATGCCGCATTGCATCGCCAGTTGTTCGACATGCGTTTCGAGGGCGATTTACCGGAGCTGAAGGCGGCAGGCGTCTGGCTTGCGAAACTCTATCGTATTGGCGTCCGGCGTTGCCGTCAGAATCCCGTGAAGACCTTTCTTGAATTCAACAGACTGTGGTATTCAGCCTGCGGCAGGCTTGCCGATCACGGTTTGAGGGTATTTCTTCAGTTCCTGCGGCAGCCCTTTGGACTCTTTGGAAACCCGGCATACACCTTCAAGCTGGCCTACCGGTGCTGGAAACGTGTCAAGATCGCGTGAGACACGGGGCTGCCGAATTGTTATCCTTAGCTTCACCCAACACCAACGACATTGTTTGACTGCTGGTTTCACAGTGCATAGTGGACCTACCATGTCAATCGCCGCGACATGACACATCTTTCCAGCCCTCCCGGCCACGCCCCGCGCGTGACCATCCTCATGCCGGTCTATAACGGCGAGAAATACCTCGCCGCCGCTATGGAGAGCATCCTCGGCCAAACATTTCGAGACTTCATCCTGCTGGTCATCGACGACGGCTCGAGCGATTCCAGCCTCGCCATCGCCCAGTCCTTCGGCGATCCCCGCGTGAAGGTGGAGCGGAATCCCGCGAATATGGGGCTGGTGAAGACGCTGAACCGGGGACTCGACCTGGTTCAGACCGAGTTCGTGGCCCGGATGGATTGCGACGACATCGCACTTCCAGAGCGCCTCGAAAAGCAGATCGCTTTCCTGGACGAGAATCCGGACATCGGTATGTGCGGCACCGCCTATGAGCTGTTTCACGAATCGGTCCGGCAAACGATCAGGCCGCCGTGCCGGCACGAGGAGATCGTTTACGGGCTGCTCGACGACAACGTGTTTCTTCACAGTTCGGTGATCGTGCGCATGGAAGTGTTAAATCGGCACGGCCTCCGCTACAGCGAGGGCTATCGGCATGCGGAAGACTACGAGCTCTGGGCAAGGCTCGCCCGGCATACCCATATCGGCAACCTGCCCCAGGTCCTGGTGCGTTACCGGTCCCATCCCGAGAACGTCAGCAACACCAACAAGGGGGAACAGATAGCGACCAGGGACAGGGTCAGGCTCGAGCATCTGGAGTCGTTCGGATTGACGCCTGCCGCTGCCCAAAAGACGCTCCACATCGACCTTTTTTCCCTCGCCTTCCAGGGTTCCCCGGACCAACTGGCCGAAGCCCGCCGCTGGCTGGAAACGCTGGCACGCGCGGTGTCCGGCAGATGCGGCATCCCGGTGGGGCGGCTCCATCGCGATTTCGCTCTCTTGTGGTACTCGGCCTGCGGACGCTCCGCTCACCACGGACTCAAGGTGCTGTTGTCCTATCTGAACTCGGCCATGGCCTGGAAGGGGCCCAAAAGCTATATACTCAAGCTGTTTTTTCGCTGCCTGATGCGGGAGCCCATCCCGGCTATCACGAAGTAGCCCGATTTCCCTCGTTCGAACCCCTCGATGCGTACCGTCCGTTTCCGGATCAGCCCGACGATCCCTCGCCATTCCCTGCTGCCAGGATTCTTGAAGCGCTCGCGCGTGGTGAAAACCTTACGCTACACCGCTCTGTCGGTATTCGGCCTTCCGTTCATTCCGATCTACCGGCAACCCCTTGGACGGGCGTTGAAGCGCGCGCTTGGCATGCTGCTGGCCGGCGAGATCAAGAAGCCGGCCATGCTGTTGCTGGGCACCTTGAACTACACGGTGTATTACGCCCTTTGGGTCCGCCATCCCTGGGGAGAGGCGAAGATACGGTCCAAGGTGGAGACCTCCAACCTGCGCACGCTCGACATCGCGTTCATCGTCGGGTCCACCGGTTCGGCGTCTCCGGAAGACGTCGAGGTGACGCTGGAGTCGATCCGCACCCAGGATTTCCAAGGGCTCGTCAGCCATGTCGCCGTCATGGACCCTGCCTTGCCGCCGCTCGCCTTCCAGCCGAACGAGGTCGTGCCGGAAGGTTCGGAATTCGTGTGTTTCCTGCAGGCGGGAGACAGGCTGACCCCCGATGCGATCAGCCGGGTCGCGGCGTGCATCGACGGCTATCCGAAATTCAAGCTGATCTATAGCGACCACGACTATCTGATCAAGGGGAAACATCGCTGTTTCGCCGAGTTCAAGCCGGACTGGAACTACGAGCTTTCGCTGGCCCGGTTTTATCTCCAGACGCCGGTTTTCTTCAGTGCCACCAGTTTGGAAAAGCTGGGGTTCTCGGCGCTTTCCGAGCCCTGCTCTCTCCCCGAAGTCGTATTCACGATCTACGAAAACCACGGCAGCGAAAGCATCGCCCACATTCCCGCGATCCTCTGCCATCGCCCGTATTCCCGCCGAGAGGATTGCGGCGGCGAACTCGAAATCTACGGCAAGGCGGTCGCGGCCCATCTGGCCCGGCGGGGGGAGCTGGCGAGGATCGAACGCAGCCGGGAAGCGACCCGCGGCCTCTCGGTCCACTTCCCGCCGGCTCCGGACCGTCCGCTGGTCTCCATCATCATCCCGACCCGGAATCGGGCCGACCTTCTGCGCAATTGCATCGAAAGCATCGAAGCGCGCACGGCATACGACCACTACGAGATCCTGGTCATCGACAACGGCAGCGACGAAGCGCAGACGCTGGACTATTTCCGCGAAGTCGGGTCCCGCGGGGTGCGGGTGATTCCGGACCCCAGCCCGTTCAATTTTTCGGCCATCAACAACCGGGCGGCCGAGCATGCCCGGGGCCAATATCTGGCCTTCCTGAACAACGACATCGAGGTGATCACTCCCGAATGGCTGGGCGAGATGCTCGGCCTCGCGGCCCGGCCCGGTATCGGCGCCGTGGGCGCGCGCCTGTGGTACCCGAACGACCGCTTGCAGCATGCCGGCGTGATCCTGGTCGGCGGGGTGGCCGGACATGCCCACAAATTCCTGCCGCGCGGATTGCCCGGCTACTGTGACCGGGCGGTGCTGCTGCAGGAGTTCTCCGCCGTCACCGCGGCCTGCATGGTGATCCGCAAGGCGAGCTTCGTGGACGTCGGCGGCTTCGACCCGGACCTGGCCGTGGCATTCAACGACGTGGACCTCTGCCTGCGCCTGAAAGCGGCCGGCTACCGGAACGTCTGGACGCCCGCCGCGGAACTATACCATCACGAATCCTTGAGCCGCGGCAACGACACCGCGCCGGACAAGATCGAACGGTTCCGGCGGGAATGCGCCTACATGCGCGAGCGCTGGGGCGACTTTCTGCGCAACGACCCGGCCTACAGTCCCAACCTGGCCTGGGACAACTACGACTTCTCGCTGAGCTGGGAACGGCCGAAATTCTAAGAACCTGTCTTGAAAAATCTATTCAAGCAAAGTCGATCCGTTGAAGTCAGGAAAATTCTCCGCTCAGGTAGGGTGGATAAGCGTAGCGCATCCACCTCCGCGCCGACTCGAAGAGCAGCGAAGCTGACTCGAAGAGCGGCGGAGCTGACTCGAAGAGCGGCGGAGCTGACTCGAAGAGCGGCGGAGCTGACTCGAAGAGCGGCGGAGCTGACTCGAAGAGCGGCGGAGCCGAATTTGGCGGATGCGCTGCCGCTTATCCGCCCTACGATCCTCCATTTTCTTTTTCAAGACAGACTCTAAAAATCCCGCTGCCATGTGCGAAGCCACAAGCATGAAAGGCATCGACATCGTCATCGTCAACTGGAATTCCGGAACCCAGCTCCGCGAATGCCTGCGGTCGATCGAGAATCTCGGGAACGAAGCCGCCCCTGTCACGGTCACCGTCGTCGACAACGCATCCTCCGACGGCTCGGCGGACGGCTTGCCATCGCCGTCCTATGCCTTGCGCGTGATCCGCAACCCGGCCAACCTCGGCTTCGGCCGGGCCAGCAATCTCGGTGCGCGCGAAGGAAGCGCCGGCTATCTGCTGTTCCTGAACCCGGACACACGCCTCCATCCCGGTGCCCTGAGCCTCCCTCTGGGGTTCATGGAGTCGGAAGCGGGAAAGAATGTGGGCATTTGCGGCGTCCAGTGCCTGGACGAGACCGGCCGCATCGCCCGCTGCTGCGCCCGCTTTCCCACCGCCTGGCGGCTCATCGGCCAGGCGCTCGGGCTGGACCGCCTGTTTCCGGGCTGGATACGTCCGCATTTCCTCGGCGAGTGGCCCCACGACACCGACCGTGACGTCGACCAGGTGATCGGCGCTTTCTTTTTCGTGCGGCGCGCCGTGTTCGAGCAACTCGGCGGTTTCGACGAACGCTTCTTCGTCTATTACGAAGACCTGGACTTCGCCTTGCGCGCCCGCCGCGCCGGATGGGGCAGCCGCTATCTGGCGGGGGCCAGGATATTCCACCGGGGCGGCGGCGTGTCCCGCCAGATCAGCGCGCGCCGCCTCTACTACCTCACGAACAGCAAACTGCTGTACGTCCGGAAGCACTTTGCCGGGATCGAAGCCTTTCTGGCCTCCGGCGCCATCTTGCTGCTGGAACCGCTGGCGCGCTCGGCCTACGCCTTGGGGCGAGGCAGGCTGGGCGAGTTTGCCGACACCTGGAAGGCGTTCGGCTGGCTTTATGCCTCGCTCTGCCGGCTTGGGGGAAACCGCCGATGAGGATTCTCGCCCTCACCCGCTACGATACGCTGGGCGCCAGCAGCCGCGTGCGTTTCTATCAGTACCTGCCCTATCTGGCCGAAGGCGGAATCGAGGTCGAAACTTCCCCCTTCCTGTCCAACGCCTACCTGGTGGCCTTGTACGAACATCGCGGACGCCTCCTTAGCCACATCGCCGCGGCCTATTTCCGGCGCCTGTCGGCGCTCTGCAAGGCCCGGCGCTTCGACCTGCTGTGGATCGAAAAGGAACTGTTCCCCTGGCTGCCGGCGCTGGCGGAAACCTTCCTGAAACGGCTGGGCGTCCCGTACGTGGCCGATTACGACGACGCCGTTTTCCACAACTACGACCGGCACCGGAACCCGCTGTTCCGGGCCCTGCTGGGCCGCAAGATCGACGAGGTGATGCGCAATGCCGGGATCGTGGTCGCCGGCAACCCCTATCTCGCGGAGCGGGCGCGGCAGGCGGGCGCGACACGGGTGGAAATCGTTCCCAGCGTCATCGATCTCAACCGCTATCCCGAGCCGAAATTCAGCCGGCCCCGGTCCACGTCCGAACCGGTCCGGATCGGCTGGATCGGCACACCCTCGACGGCGCCGTTTCTCCGCCCCGTGCGGACCCCGTTGCAGCGGGTGGTCGACGCGCAGGATCTGCGCCTGGTCCTCATCGGCGCGGGCGATACGGATACCGGGGTGTCCGGGGCCGAGCGCCTCGCCTGGTCCGAGGAGCGAGAATACGAATTGCTGGAGACGCTGGACGTCGGCATCATGCCCCTGGCCGATCTCCCCTGGGAGCGCGGAAAGTGCGGCTACAAGCTGATCCAATACATGGCCTGCGGCAAGCCCGTCATCGCCTCGCCCGTGGGAGTGAACGCCGAGATCGTCGAACACGGTGTCAACGGATTTCTCGCCTCCAGCGACGGCGAATGGACGGAGGCCATCACGATACTGGTCAACGATGCCGCGTTGCGCGAGCGCATGGGCAGGGCCGCCCGCGAAAAGATCGTGCGTGCCTATTCCCTGCAGAGCCAGTTCCCCAGGCTGCGGGAGATACTGGCATCCGCCTGCCCGCCCCCGAGCCGCTGACGCAGAGGGAACCGTTCATGAACCTGGACCACGGCGTATTCACCGTCTCCCTCGACTTCGAGCTGTACTGGGGAGTCAGGGACAAATTCCGTATCGACCAGTACCGGGACAATCTGGCCGGCGTCGAAACCGCCGTCCGGGAAATGCTCAAGGTATTCGCAGCCCATGGGATTCATGCCACTTGGGCAACGGTGGGCTTTTTGTTCTTCGAAAACCTCGGCCAGCTCAAGCGGAATCTGCCCGCCCCCCTCCCGAAATATCACCGGAAGGAGCTATGCCCTTACCGATATCTGGAAGGCGCCGACATGCTGGACCCCCGCTATCACTTCGCCCCGGAACTGATAGCGCGTATCGCCGCCCACGATGGCCAGGAAATCGCCACCCATACCTTCTCGCACTATTATTGTCTGGAGGACGGCCAATCGGTGAGCGACTTCAAGGCCGATATCGCATGGGCGAAGGCCGTAGCGCAGAGCAAAGGGATGTCCGTCGAGAGCCTGGTGTTTCCCAGAAACCAGTGGAATCCGGACTATCTTGCCACCCTGAACGAATTGGGGATCAAATCCTATCGCGGCAATGAATCGGGCTGGATTCACCGGGCCACCGGCGATTGCGGCCAAAACCGGCTGAGGCGGGGGCTCAGACTCCTCGACGCCTATTTCAACGTTTCCGGACACCACACCTATGCGATGGAAGCGGCCGTCGCCACTCGGCCCTATAATTTCCCAGCGAGCCGGTTCCTGCGTCCTTTTTCCAAAATGCTCTCATGCCTGGACGGACTGCGCCTCAAACGCATCACCAAAGCGATGGACGATGCCGCGGTCCACAAGCGCATATTCCACCTCTGGTGGCATCCGCACAATTTCGGGACGAACACGGCGCAGAACCTGGCGTTCCTCGAACGCATCGCCCGCCATTACGGCCGTCTGCGCGAGCATCATGGAATGCGCTCGCTGAACATGGGAGAGCTGTGCACGCTAGCGGAATCCGCCAATGCCTGAAGCGAAAACGAGAATCGTATTTCTGTGCACCGACAGCCGCTACTCCCGCATCATGTATCACGGCCTGGCGACCCATGCAGACGTTGCCGCCATCATCGTCGAAAAGCCCGTTTCATTGACCCGCCTCGTACGGCGGAGAATGGAAAAACTGGGGCTGACGGCGACATTGGGCCAGTTGCTTTTCATCGTCTGCAATAAGCTTCTGGCGAGGTTTTCCGCCAAGAGAATCCGCGAGCTCGTCTCGGCTTACGGCCTCGACGACGCGCCGCTGCCCGAAAACCTGACGATCCTGGTCGATACCGTCAACTCGCCCCGGACGATCGTATTGCTCCGCGAATTGGCCCCCGACGCCGTCGTCGTCAACGGCACGCGAATCATTTCGAGGGAGGTTCTCGACGCGATCGAGACGCCCTTCCTCAACACGCACATGGGCATCACCCCGCGTTACCGGGGCGTGCACGGCGGCTATTGGGCGATTGCGAACGACGACCGCGAAAACTGCGGCGTGACGGTGCACCTGGTGGATGCCGGTATCGACACCGGCGGCGTCCTCTATCAAGACGCCATAGCAGTCGACGAGCGGGACGATTTCAACACCTATCCCATACACCAGATCGCCAAGGCCATCCCCCTGATGAAATCGGCGCTGGAAGACGTGCGTACACACGACTTACGGACCGTGCCTGGCGTTTTACCTTCACGCCTGTGGCATCATCCGACGCTGTTCGAATATCTCAGGAACCGGATATTGCTGGCGGCAAAGTAGCATCGGATACACTCACTGGCCTGCCATCTTTTTCATCTCTCCCGAGATGACTTCGCCCAGGACCCGATACCCTTTCGTACTGACATGAGTATCATCCGGCAGATAGAAATCGACTTCTTTTTCCGCGTTCTCGCGGAACGGCGCCAATACATCGACGGCGGCCACTCCCGCATCACGCAGCCTCCGGATGATGGGAGTATACCGGTCCGCATCCGGTCTCCCAACGATGAAGCGGGAGTAAACACTCGACTTGTTCGGCACCATCACGAACAGAAACCGCCCTCCCGCCGCCTCGATACGGCGTTGGATGGCTAATATGGAGAAGACGGCTTTGCCGATCTGTTCATCGCTCCAACTGCTTTCCGCATCGTCTTCGTGATAATAAAGAATGCGGTCCGAACGACGATTGGAAAAAAGCCGGGTCGAAGACAGCGGTGCGTTGATTGCCACGCCAGGGAACGTGGCATCACTACCTCGTATCGTTTCCAAAACGGCGTTCTTCAGCACTTTGAGCAGGTACACGACATCGGTGGGGATTTCTCCTCCCGTTCGCCTGGAGGTTGGAATCTCGCCATGAGTAAAAGCCTCGAACGGCTTCACCACCGATTTGTCTCGAGACTTCGATTTGCGGCAGGCTCCGATATTCCCGAAGCGGCTGGGGAAAAAGCGTTCCAGGCTTTCCACGATAACCGTTTTGCCATCCAGAACGCCGTTCGACTCGAGCATTTCCAGCCACTGCTCGATGCAGACGAATTGCTCATAGTTGTGCGATGCGACGTTCAAACCCCGCTCCCGCCCGACCAAGGTCTGCCAGATGTTGGCTAACGAGAACGAATCGCCCAGCACCAGGATTCCGGCAGCTTTAATGTCCGGAAAGTTGCCATCGATGGGCATTTCCGGCAGAGGCTCCCTCCAGCCGAATTCACGCTCCGTCCATCCGCCGACGCGCGTCAGGTCGCCGCTCAGTGGCTCGGCATAGAATCCGGCACCGAAGATGAGGAGCAGCCCCGCCGCCGTTGCGCCGAAAAAGCACAGCAAATAGCGTTTATCGTATGACATTGACGATCAGAATTGGTAATACAAGAAGGCGCTGATTTTGCTGATGCTGGACAACGCCACGGCCGCCATGCAACCGGAAGTGAGCGCGAGCCAGAACATGAAACGCGGATGGGATAGAACACGATGGTCTTTTCTGCACTCGGGCAGTACCAGAGTCTGGCTATTGGGAAACCCCCATATCAGCAGAAAGCCTGTAAGCGCCAGGAAAGTGATTTTCACGCCCCCCAGCAGATTCAGCGCCGCATTGCCTTCGAACCACCCCGTGAATACGAGCGCGTTTGCGGTATTCACACCATGGCTCCGCAATATCTCCCCGACACCCTCCAGTTTTTGCGACAGTGCCAGTCCGGATAAACCCACGCAGCCCTTGGCTATGAGAAGACCGGAAGCCAGGGAATCCGCGCGGAACATTACCCATGCGATGACCACACAGAAAAACGTGACCAAAACCCCTGCCGTCCTCGCCGCCCCGGCCGGCTCGCCCGGCGGAAATCCGAACCTTCGGCGCAACGCGTGCCAGGCATGATTCACGACCAGGAACAAGCCATGTAATCCGCCCCAGGCGACGAAAGTCCAATTGGCGCCGTGCCACAGTCCGCCCAGCAGCATCGTGATCATCAGGTTGACGTGGCGTCTCGCCGGTCCCAGGCGGTTACCCCCCAGCGGAATATACAAATAATCCCGCAGAAAGGCCGACAAGGTCATGTGCCAGCGCCGCCAGAATTCGATGACATTCCAGGCTTTGTAGGGCGAATTGAAGTTCACCGGGAGCTGGACGCCGAACATCCGCGACAGACCGACCGCCATGTCGGAATATCCTGAAAAATCGAAATACAGTTGGAACGTGTAGGCCAAAGCCCCGGTCCAGGCCATGATGAACTTCGGCTCGAAGCCGTCCTTTGCCGCGGCGAACACGGGATCCGCGTACTCCCCGAAGGAATCGGCCAGCAAAACTTTCTTGGCCAGACCGATCGTGAACAGGGTCAGCCCTATCCCCATGCTCGAATATTGCGGCCGGTAGATGGAAGCCGAGGCGAACTGGGGCATCATCTGTTTGTGATGCAATACCGGTCCCGCGATGAGATGCGGAAAATAGGTCACGAACAGCACATAATGAATGAAATCGTACTCTTTGGCGATGCCGCGAAAAACATCGACGAGATAAGCAATCTGCGTGAATGTAAAGAAGGAAATCCCCAGGGGCAGGACGATCTTTGCCAGCTCGATATTCAAGCCGAGAACATCGTTGATACTGTCGACAAAAAAATTGGCGTACTTGAACAAGCCGAGCAGCGCCAGGTCCGCAACGATACCTCCGGCCAGCAGATGCCTCGCCGACCTGGCATCGCGCGCGTGCCCGATGGCGTAGCCCACGGCGTAATTGAGCACGATCGACGCGAGCAGGAGCGGAACGAATTTGACGTTCCACCAGCCATAAAAGAATACCGATGCCGCGGCGAGCCACAAAGCGGCCAGCTTACGGCTGTGTCTTGCGATAAGAAAAAAACCGCCCCAGACGAGGGGCAGATACCCAAGAATGAATCCGTAGGAATTGAACAGCATGAAATCATTGCCGATAAGTGGTTTGGCCAGCGCAACGGCCCGAATCGGTTTCTGTGCTGGCGGGGCAAGGAGGATGGATTCTAGCGATACCCGGCTGACGGGCGCAAATCCACCGGCAGAGCGGGCACATTCGGACGTATCCGTTCGGCCCCCCAACTTTTTTGCTGGGAACGCGGGCATCCTGTCGGCTTTTTCAGGGGGCGGGGCGCCCGCGCTCCCAGGGGACTGAACGGTTACCATCCGGACTTGCGTCCCACAACTTGGGTCTTGCCGTGTAGAATCGCGGGCCGGACTTCATCCGCCGTGCCGGCCCCCTTCAAACCGATCTTCAAAAATTCTACGAAAGCGAGTTCCCATGCCCCAGCCGCACCTCCTGTTCGTCGTTACCGAGGACTGGTTCTTCTGCCTCCATCGGCTGTCGCTGGCGGTCGCGGCCAAACGGGCCGGCTTCGAGGTGAGCGTCGCTACCCGCGTCGCCGAGCACGGGCAGGTCATCGAATCCGCCGGACTGCGTCTGATTCCGCTGCGGTTGTCGCGGCGCGGCAGGAATCCTCTGACCGAAGCCCGGCTGGTCGCCGACCTGGCGAGGCTGTACCGCCGCGAACGCCCGGACATCGTCCACCACGTCGCCATGAAGCCGGTGATCTACGGCTCGCTCGCCGCCCGCCTGACGGGCCGGCGCGCCGTGGTCAATGCGCTGACCGGCCTCGGCTTCCTGTTCACTTCGGACCGTCTGAGCGCGAGGCTCCTGCGGCCGCTGGTAGAGACCGCCTTCCGGGGCCTGCTGAATGCACCGATCTGCCGGACCATCGTGGAAAATCCCGATGACCTGCGCCAGCTCACCGACGAAGGCGTGGTCGAACCCGGACGTATCCGGCTGATCCGCGGCTCGGGCGTGGACTTGGCGAAATTCTCGCCGAGCCCGGAGCCGGAAGGCCCGCCGCTCGTGGTGCTGCCGGCCCGGATGCTGTGGGACAAGGGCATCGGCGAATTCGTGGAAGCCGCCCGACGGTTGCGCGCGGAAGGGGTCCAGGCCCGTTTCGCCCTGGTGGGTCAGCGCGACGCCGAAAACCCTTCGGCCATAGCCGAGGCGCAGTTGCGGGAGTGGGAACGTTCGGGCGTGGTCGAGTATTGGGGCTTCCGGAGCGACATGCCGCAAGTGCTCGCGCAGTGCCACATCGTCTGCCTGCCGTCCTACCGGGAGGGGCTGCCGGTGTCCCTGCTCGAAGCCGCCGCCTGCACCCGGGCCATCGTCACGACCGACGTGCCGGGCTGCCGCGAGGCGGTCCGCCATGAGGAGAACGGGCTGCTGGTTCCGCGCGGCGATCCGGCGGCTCTCGCCGCCGCCCTGAGCCGCCTGATCGCCGATCCGGCACTGCGCCGGGCGATGGGCGCACGCGGCAGGACCCGGGCAGAAGAAGAATTTTCACTGGACGGCGTCGTGGCCCAGACGCTGTCCCTGTACCGCGAGATGCTGGCCCGATGAAAATTCTGGTCACCGGCGCCAACGGCTTCGTCGGCCGCCACCTCGTCACGGCGCTCGTCGAACGCGGGCATCGAGTCACCGCCGCCGTCAGGCGTGACGACGCTGCGCTGCCGGCGGAAATCGCCGAAATCCGGGTCGTCGGCGACATCGGGCCGGACACCGATTGGACCGGCGCGCTCGACGGCATCGACGCGGTGGTCCATCTCGCCGCCAGAGTCCATGTGATGCGCGAGACCGCCCCCGCCCCCTTGAGCCGATTCCGCCAAGTCAACGTGCTCGGCACGAAATGCCTCGCCCGGGCCGCGGCGCGCACCGGCGTCAGGCATCTCGTCTACCTCAGCTCCGTCAAGGTCCACGGCGAAACCAGCCCGGAAGGCACCCCCTTCACCGAAGCCATGACACCGGCGCCGGAAGACGCTTATGGATTGTCGAAATGGGAGGCCGAACAGGCGCTCGCCGGGATCGCGGCCGAAACCGGGTTGGGCGTGACCGTATTCCGGCCGCCGCTGGTTTACGGCCCCGGCGTCCGGGCCAATTTCGCGCGGCTGGTCGAAGCCGTGCGGCGGGGGGTCCCGCTGCCCTTCGGCGCGGTGCAGAACCGCCGCAGCCTGGTCTACGTCGGCAACCTGGCCGACGCCATCGCCACCAGCCTGTCGAGGGCCGAGGCCATCGGCCAGACCTTCCTGGTCAGCGACGGCACGGCCCTCTCCACGGCGGAACTGGTCCGGAGCATCGCACAAGCCCTGCAACGCACGCCCAGACTGCCGGCCATTCCGCCGGCGCTGCTGCGGCTCGCCGGCGCCTTGACGGGGAAGCGCGCCGAAATCGGCCGTCTGCTGGGCGATCTCGCCGTCGACGACTCCCTTCTGCGCAGCCGCCTCGGCTGGCACCCGCGCTACGGCCTGGAGGAAGGGCTCGCGGCGACGGTTCCGGAAACGGCCGGACGCTCCCGCCGAATGCATCGGATATAATCGCAAAATTCCGGGGCGACCCGGCCATCCCTCTCATCTCGCACGGAGTCCACCATGGCTACCATCCAGCTTCAAGTTACGGGCATGAAATGCGGCGGCTGCGAAAACACCGTCACCAAGACCGTCACCGCGCTCGACGGCGTCACCTCGGTCACGGCCTCGCACAAGGAAAACCGTGTCGATGTCGAATACGATCCGGCGCGGATCGATCCGGAAGCCATCCGCAAAGCGATTGCCGGCCAGGGGTACACGGTCGCCTGAGCCGTTCCGGCGCGACGGCGAAACATGCGCCGGGAATATTGATTTTCAAGGCGGGATGCCTTCCAATAGCCGGCCACCGCCTGCCACATGGTGGTGCATTCGTCGGACATCCATCCCGAGTGTCCGATCCGCATCGGCCGCCCGTGCATCAGGGCGGCGTTGAATCAGGGCAGGACCCCGCACCCTAAGTACAGAATTCGAAAGGTGATGGAATGAAAACGCCGGTGCACGTCGCGGTCACGGGAGCCGCGGGGCAAATCGCATATTCCCTGCTGTTCCGGATCGCCGCGGGCGATCTGTTCGGACCGCACCAGCCGGTGGTTCTCAAGCTGCTCGACGTTCCCTCGGCCGAGCGCGTGCTGGAGGGCGTGGGCATGGAGCTGGACGACTGCGCGCTGCCCCTCCTTCATGGGATCGGGGTGTCCAGCGATCCAAGCGAGGTCTTCGACGGTGCCGAGGCCGTCTTCATGCTCGGCGCCACGCCTCGCGGTCCCGGCATGGAAAGGCGGGACCTGCTGCAGGTGAATGCGGACATCTTTTCGGCCCAGGGGAGGGCGCTGAACGAATCGGCCAGCCGCAGAGTGCGGGTTCTGGTCGTGGGCAATCCGGCCAATACCAATGCCCTGATCGCCCAGCGCAATGCGCCGGACCTCGCTCCGGAATGTTTCTCCGCCATGACCCGGCTCGACCACAACCGCGCCACCGGCCTGCTGGCCCGGCATTGCGGCTGCAACGTCGCGGAAATCTCCCGGATCACCATATGGGGAAACCACTCGCCCAGCCAGTATCCCGACCTTCATCATGCCCTGGTCAAGGGCAAACCGGCGCTGGAACAGGTGGACCCGGTCTGGTATGTCGACGAATTCATCCCCACGGTGCAGCAGCGGGGCGCCTCGGTCATCGCGATCCGGGGGAAGTCCAGCGCGGCATCGGCGGCCAACGCGGCGCTGGACCACATGCGGAGCTGGTTTGTGGGGACGCCGAAGGACGACTGGGTCAGCATGACCGTCGCCAGCGACGGCAGCTACGGGATTGCCGAAGGCCTGATGTTCTCGTTCCCGGTCGCCGTCGAAAACGGCCATTTCCGGATCGTGCAGGACCTGCCGCTCAACGCCTTCAGCCGCGAACGGCTGCGCCTCACCGAAGCGGAGCTTCTGGACGAGCGCGCCATGGTGAGCCACCTCATCTGAAGCGTGCTCACGACGTCTCCGCCACCCGCGCCTCCAGCTCCTCCCAGCGCCGGTAACCTTCCTCCAGAGAGGCCTGCAGGGCTTCCAGCTCGTCCAGGGCCCGTTTGACTTCCCCGGCGTCGCGGCGATAGAAATCCGGGTCGTTCACCAGAACATTCAGTTCGGCCTGGCGGCTTTCCCAGGTTTCGATCGCCGCCGGGAGACCTTCCAGTTCCCGCTGCTCCTTGTAGCTGAGCCTGGCGCGTGAAGCCGCCGGCTTCGGCGCGAGCGGTTTGGCCGCAGCCGGCTGCGCTGCCGGGGTCCGCTCGACGGAGGCGGGCCGCTGGGCCAGCCAGTCGGAATAACCCCCGACGTATTCGGCGATGACGCCATCGCCTTCGAACACCCACACGCTGGTCACCACGTTGTCGACGAAAGCCCGGTCGTGGCTGACGAGGAGCACCGTGCCGTCGAATTCGCCCAGCAATTCCTCCAGCAGTTCCAGGGTCTCCAGGTCGAGGTCGTTGGTGGGCTCGTCCAGCACCAGCACGTTGCAGGGCTGGCTGAACAGGCGCGCCAGCAGCACCCGGTTCTTCTCCCCGCCGGACAGGCTGCGCACCGGCGTGCGGGCGCGTTCCGGGGAAAACAGGAAATTGCCGAGGTAGGACATGACGTGGATCTGCTGCCCGTTCAGGTTGATCCACTCCTTGCCGTCCCCCACCGCCTCGACGATGGTCTGATCGGGATCGAGCTGCGCGCGCAACTGGTCGAAATAGGCGACTTTGAGATGGGTGCCGGTCTTGAGTCGTCCGGAATCGGGCCGCAGTTCGCCGAGCAGCAGCCGCAGCAGGGTGGACTTGCCGGCACCGTTCGGCCCGATCAGGCCGACCCGGTCGCCGCGCAGCACCAGGGCGGAGAAATTCTTGACCACCGGCGCACCGCCGAAGGCGACGGACAGGTGTTCGGCCTCGAACACCAGCTTGCCGGTGCGCTCGGCCTGCTCCAGCTCCAGCTTGGCGACGCCCTGCCGCGACCTGCGCTCGGCGCGCTCGCTGCGCATCCGCTTCAGCGCCCGCACCCGCCCCTCGTTGCGGGTCCGCCTCGCCTTGATGCCCTGGCGGATCCAGGCTTCCTCGATCGCCAGCTTGCGGTCGAATTCGGCGTTGCGCTTCTCCTCTTCCTCCAGCGCCGCCGCCTTCTTCACCAGGTAGTCCCGGTAATCGCCGGGCCAGGAGGTCAGCTTGCCGCGGTCCAGGTCGACGATGCGGGTGGCGACCCGCTGCAGGAAGGCGCGGTCGTGGGTGATCAGCACGACGGCACCGGAGAACTGAAGCAGTTGCTGCTCCAGCCAGACGATGGTTTCGAGGTCGAGGTGGTTGGTGGGCTCGTCCAGCAGCAGCAGATCCGGCTCGATCACGAGGGCGCGGGCCAGCGCGACCCGGCGCTGCCAGCCGCCGGAAAGTCCCTCGACCGGTTTGTCGGCCGGCAGGTCGAGACGGTTCAGCACCAGCTCCACTCGCTGCTGCAGGCTCCAGCCATCGGCCGCCTCCAGCGCTTGCTGCAAGGCGCCGAGCCGGTCCAGACAGGAGGTGTCACCGTCCGCGATCCGCTCGGACAAGTGGTGGTATTCGCCGATCTGCCGGCCGATCTCGCCCAGTCCATCGGACACGGCATCGTAGATCGTCGCCGACGCCGGCAGCGCCGGCATCTGCTCGAGGAACCCGATGCGCAGGCTTGGCTGATGCCAGACCTCGCCGCTGTCGGGCATCATCTGCCCCGCCAGGACTTTCAGCAGGGTCGACTTGCCTTCGCCGTTGCGACCGATGATGCCGATCCGCTCGCCCGGATCGACCTGAAAGCTGGCGGATTCCAGCAAGGGCTTGACGCCGAAGGCGATACCGATTTCCGAGAGTCGAACGAGAGGCATGGGACGATTGCGCGGACGAGGAAAGACCCCATAGTATACCCGCCCGCCTCAACCCCAAGAGTTTTCCGCCCGATGCCCCTCCCCCGCCCCAGCGAAGACAACGAATTTCTCGCCGCCCACATCGCCGTGCTGCGCCGCAGCTTCCGCCACTTCACCGGCCGTGATCTGGTGCCCGCGCGCATGACCGATCCGGAGGCCGCCCGCCACCTCTTCCGGGCCCCGCTGGCGCTGCTTTCGCACGACA
Source organism: Methylococcus sp. ANG (assembly GCF_040730495.1). NCBI lineage: Bacteria > Pseudomonadati > Pseudomonadota > Gammaproteobacteria > Methylococcales > Methylococcaceae > Methylococcus > Methylococcus sp. ANG. Next base: position 1,881,329 of record NZ_CP160399.1, read on the forward strand.
CCGCGCCCGATCCCGTCTTCAACTACGCCAACGAGACGGCGATGGGGCTGTTCGGCATGAGCTGGGAGGTCATCACCGCCCTGCCTTCCCGCCTCTCGGCCGAGGCCGGCAACCAGGAAGCGAGGGAGGCGCTATTGGCAAAAGTGGAGACCCAGGGTTATGTCGACGGCTATTCCGGCGTCCGGATCAGCCGCCAGGGGCGCCGGTTCCGTATCCAAGACGCCGTGGTATGGAACCTGCTCGACGACCTCGGCGCCCCCGCCGGACAAGCGGCGGTGTTCGAGCACTGGCAGTGGCTTTGATGGGAAACAACGCAGGGTGGATGCGCTTCGCTTATCCACCTGTAGGCTCCTGGGAACGATCCGGCGCACTCAGGTAATGACGCTGGGCTGGGCCATTCCCGTGCGCTTTTTGACCTGGCACAGCTCCTCGGCGATCGCGATCAAGTCCGCCAGCGCCTCCTGGGTCGGCAGATCGTGCAGGTTCGGATCGCGCTCGTAGCGCTCCATGTAGACGCGCAGGGTCGCGCCCTCGGTGCCGGTGCCGGACAGGCGGAAGACGATCCGGGACGAGTTCTCGAACCCGATCCGGATGCCCTGGTGCTCGCTGACGCTGCCGTCGACCGGGTCGACGTAGCGGAAGTCGTCGGCCAGCGCCACCCGGTAGTCGCCGAAGCTCCGGCCGGGCAGCTCGGCCAGCAAATCCTGCAGACGCCCCATGATCCCCTCGGCCACGGGCACCTCGATGCCTTCATAGTCATGCCGCGAATAATAATCGCGCCCGAACCGGCGCCAGTGGTCGGCCACGATGGCGGCCACCGACTGCTTGCGCAGGGCGACCAGATTCAGCCAGAACAGCACGGCCCACAGGCCGTCCTTCTCCCGCACGTGGTCGGAACCGGTGCCGAAGCTCTCCTCGCCGCACAGCGTGATCCTGCGGGCATCGAGCAGGTTGCCGAAGAACTTCCAGCCGGTCGGCGTCTCGTAGCATTCGATCCCCATCGCCGCCGCCACCCGGTCGACCGCGCGGCCGGTGGGCATGGAGCGCGCCACGCCGCGCAATCCGTCCTTGTAGCCCGGCACCAGATGGGCGTTGGCGGCGAGGATCGCCAGGCTGTCGCTGGGGGTGACGAAACAATTAGCGCCCATGATCATGTTACGGTCGCCGTCGCCGTCGGAAGCCGCGCCCAGGGTCGGCGGCTGGCCGCTGTACATCACCGCCGCCAGCTCATGGGCGTGCACCAGGTTCGGATCGGGATGGCCGCCGCCGAAATCCTCCAGCGGCACGGCATTGACCACCGAACCCGGCGCCGCGCTCAGCGTTCCTTCCAGAATGCGCTTTGCATAGGGCCCGGTGATCGCATGCATCGCATCGAAGCACAGAGTCAACGCACCCGAACGGAAACCCGAGCGAATCAGCCCGAAATCGAACAGGTGCTCCATCAGCTCGGCATAATCGGCCACGGGATCGATGACCTCGATGTCCATTTCACCGATCCGGGAATGGCCCAGGGTGTCGATGTCCAGATCGGGGGTGGCGAGGGTGCGGTAGGCGTCGATGACCCGGCTGCGCTCGTACACCCGGTTGGTGAAGCTCTCCGGGGCGGGACCTCCGTTGGCGACGTTGAACTTGATACCGAAGTCCTCCTCCGGACCGCCGGGGTTGTGGCTGGCCGACAGCACGAAGCCGCCCAGCGCCTTGTGCTTGCGGATCACGCAGGAAGCCGCTGGCGTCGACAGCAGCCCGCCCTGCCCCACCAGCACCCGTCCCACGCCGTTGGCGGCGGCCATGCGCAGGATGACCTGGATCGCCTGGCGGTTGAAATAGCGGCCATCGCCCCCCACCACCAGGGTGGCGCCGGCCGCCGCTTCGACGGTGTCGAACACCGACTGGACGAAGTTTTCCAGATAGTTCTCCTGGAGAAAAACCTTCACTTTCTTGCGCAGACCCGAGGTGCCCGGCTTCTGGTCCGCGTAGGGCGTCGTATTGCGAATTTCCACTGACATCGTATTGTTTTAACCTTTAGTGTGTGCGGGAGTCTGATCGTTGTTATTGCCGGCCGCCAAAACGCTCTGCGGAAACTCGAAACGCATTTCGATTCCCGGGCTTTTTCGCTAGTATTTTACCGTTTGCTTCACTGAGGAGAACAGAAAAGGTGTTCAAGCGTTTTCATCCATCGATGCTTTTCCTGTTACTGTCATTGGCCGCGACCGCGGCGCAAGGCGGAAATTCGGACCCCTGGCTGCTGGTGGAGACCAAGCCCCACGTCCTGAAAGTGATGCAGGGCGACACGCCGCTGGAAGTGTTTACCAAGATCGCCATCGGACAGCACGGCGCCGGCGTCGAAAAGCGCCGCAACGACAACAAGACGCCGCTGGGCGAATACCGCATCGGCTGGATCAACGAAAACAGCAAGTTCCACCGCTTCTTCGGACTGACCTACCCGAATCCCGACATCGCCAAGCGCGGCTTCATCCGCGGCCTCATCGACGAACACTTGGTGCGCCACATCCTCCGCGCCCATCTGGTGGAAGCGACTCCGCCGCAGGATACGCCGCTGGGCGGGCAGATCGGCATACACGGTGTCGGCGCAGGCAACCGGGAGGTGCACGAGATGTTCGACTGGACCCACGGATGCGTCGCCCTGACCAATGAACAGATCGACCAGCTTACCCCCTGGGTCAGGAAAGGAACCCTGGTAGTCATCCGCTGACACGATCGAAAGACCTCGCAGAAACTCAAAAAACACTGGAAAGGCTTGCGATTTCGCGGCAAACTACGCCGCGGGATCACTCCCTCCGGAATGGATACTTGTGTACTAAATTTCGTTCACCGCAAAAGAAGGAAAGCGACATGATGAAAGCAACCAAGTTCGCAGTGGTTCTGATGGCCGCCGGTCTGACCGTCGGGTGCGCTTCGAAGTCTGACATCACCAACCTGCAGACCCAGATCGACGGTCTGAAGGCTGAGCAGGCTTCCATCAAGAGCACGGCTGACGAGGCTCTTTCCGCTGCTCAGGCAGCTGAATCCAAGGCCGGTGCCGCAGAAGCCGCTGCTCGCCGTGCTGCAGCCGCAGCTGAAGAAACCAACAGCAAGCTGGACCGCATGTTCAAGAAGTCGATGATGAAATAATCATCGATGTCCTGAAGACATACGCTCGAATAAAACCCCGGCGGTATCCGCTGCCGGGGTTTTATTATGCCCGCCGGAAATGCGGGCGGATGAGTCAAACTGGTACCTGCTTTTTACGGACTCAACTGTCGGCTCAAGCCGACATAGTCGTCCAGCGACAATTCCTCGGCACGCGCACCGGGATCGATTCCGGCACGGGCCATCGCGGTTTCATCCAGTAATCCTTTGAGTGCGTTCCGCAGCGTCTTCCGGCGCTGGCCGAATGCCGCCGCGACCACCGCGGACACCCGCTTCACCCGGTCGGCGTCGGGCGGCCCGGCGTGCGGCACCAGCCGCACCACCGCCGATACCACCTTGGGCCGCGGGTAGAAGCACTCCGGCCCCACATCGAACAAATGCTGCGCCTCGCAATAGAGTGCGGCCATGACGCTCAGCCGCCCGTAGTTTCCGTCGCCGGGCCCCGCGCAGAGGCGATCCACCACCTCTTTCTGCAGCATGAAGTGCATGTCCTCGATCGCATCGAGCTGATCGAACAAACGGAACATCAGCGGGGTGGAGATGTTGTAGGGCAGATTGCCCACGACCCGGAGCCTTGCATCCCGGGCGATGGTCCGAAGGTCGAACTTCAGGGCATCGCCTTCGTGAATCCGCAGCCGCTCGGCACCGGCAAACCGCTGTTTCAGCGCCGCGACCAGATCGCGGTCCAGTTCGATCACGTCCAGATACGCCCCGGACTGCAGCAGCTCGCGGGTCAAAACCCCTTCGCCGGGGCCGATTTCCACCAGCCGGTCCGATGGACCGGGGCCGATGGCGGCGACGATCTCGCGGATGACGCCGGGATCGCGCAGGAAGTTCTGGCCGAAACGCTTGCGCGGAACGTGCATCATGCCCGCACCGTCGACCGGACTTCGGCCATCTCCGCCGCGACCCGGACGGCCTCTTCCAGGCTGCCGGTGTCGATCCGGCCGGTGCCGGCCAGGTCCAACGCCGTGCCGTGGTCCACCGAGGTGCGGATGATGGGGAGCCCCAGGGTGATGTTCACCGCCCGGCCGAATCCCGCATATTTCAGCACTGGCAGACCTTGGTCGTGATACATGGCCAGCACCGCGTCGGCGCGCTCGAGATTCCGGGGGAGAAACAGGGTGTCGGCCGGCAGCGGGCCGGTCAGGTCCATCCCCTCCTGCCGCAGCCGCGCGAGCACCGGCTCGATCACGGTGATTTCCTCGCCTCCCAGATGCCCGCCCTCGCCCGCATGCGGATTGAGCCCGCAGACCAGGATACGCGGCCGGGGAAGACCGAAGCGGCGGACCAGATCGTCGTGGAGGACCCGCAGCGTCCGCGTCAGCCGCTCGACGGTGATGGCCCGGCTCACCTCGGCCAGAGGCAGATGAGTGGTGGCCAGCGCAACCCGTAAACCTTCGGTCGCCAGCATCATCACGGGCCAGCCGCCGGTGATCTCCGCAATGAATTCCGTGTGGCCGGTGAAGGCGATGCCGGCATCGTTGATGACGGATTTCTGCACCGGGGCCGTGACGAGGGCGTCGTAACGCCCTGCCAGACAGGCTCGCGCGCCTTCGGAGATGGTTTCGAGCACATAGGCGGCATTGGCCGGATCGAGCTTTCCGGGCGCGGTGCCCGGCCGCTGGCGGGTTGGCAGGACGTGCAGCACGCCTCGTTCATGCGGCGGTACGGCGCCGCCGGACACAACCGGGCGCAGTTCGAGTGGGACGCCGAGCAGGCGCGCCCGGCTTTCCAGCAGCCCGGGATCGCCCAGCACCGTGATGCTGCAGCGAGCCGGGCGACCGGCCAGCAGCACGCACAGGTCCGGGCCGATGCCGGCCGGCTCTCCGCTGGTCAGCAGCAGACGGGGAGGCATGGGAGACGCCGGCTCAGCGCATGAAGGTTTCGGGCGAATCTTCGTCGGACGGCGCATCGTCGCCCGGAGATGCCGGTGCCTCATCGAGGCGGATTTCCACGTAAGCCTCGTCGCGGATCTTCCGCAGCCAAAGTTCCGTTTCCTCGTCCACCTTGCGCTTGAACAGCTCCTCACGCGCCCGGTTTTTCAGCACTTCATTGGTGTCGCTCGATTCCTGCCGCTCCAGCACCTGGATCAGATGCCAGCCGAACTGGGTCTGGACCGGATCGCTGAGCTGGTTTTCGTCCAGCGCGTTCATCGCCTCCTCGAACGGCGGCACCAGGGCGCCCGGCTTGACCCAGCCCAGATCCCCGCCCTTGATCGCCGAACCCTTGTCGTCGGAATGGCCGCGCGCCAGCTCGGCGAAGTCGTCGCCGTTTTCGATCCGGGTCTTCAGGGCCAGCAGCTTGTTCCTGGCATCCTCGTCGGACTGCACTTCGTTCGGCTTGATCAGGATGTGCCGGACGTGGGTCTTGGTCAGCTTGGCCTCGCCCACGCCTCGCATCGCCATCATTTTTACGATGTGATAACCGCCGGGGCTGCGGATGGGATCGCTCACCTCGCCGTCCTTCATCCCGCCCACCACCTCGGCAATATGGCTGGGAATCTCGCTGAGCTTGCGCCAACCGAGATCACCGCCTTCCAGCGCCTGCGGATCGTCCGAGTAGCGAATCGACGCATCCTTGAAATCGAGACCGGCCTTCAATTCCTTCACGACCTTGTCGGCCCGCTCCCTGGCCTTCTTCACTTCGTCCGGCGCGGCCTCGCGCGGGGTGGCGATGAGAATGTGGCCCAGCCGGTATTCCCGGTCCGCGACCGCCCCGGAACCGCCCTGGACCTCCAGATAGTGCTCGACCTCCCGGTCGCTGATCTTGATCTGGTTGTTGACCTGGCTGGCGCGGAGCCGGCCCATGGCGATTTCGCCCCGCACCTGTTCCAGGAAATCGCCGTAGTCGAGCCCTTCCTGGGCGAGCGACCGTCGGAATTGATCGGGCGTGAGGTTGTTGCGCTGGGCGATCTGGCTCACGGCCATGCGCAAGGTGTCGTCGTCCACCTGGATGCCCATCTTTTCGGCCATCTGGAGCTGGATTTTGTCGACGACCATGCGCTCGAGCACCTGCCTGACCAGGATCGAATCGGGTGGCAACGAAGCGCGGCTGGCGCGAAGGCTGCGCTTGATCTCGTCGACCTTGCGGACCAGTTCGCTCTCCAGGATGACGCCATCGTCCACCACGGCCACGATGCGGTCGACGGCCGCATCCGCGGTCGCCCAGCAAGCCACGGCGAACAGGGCGAGGAAGGCCAGACGGACCAGCTTCTTGAAACTAGAAATCATCATTCGGCATCCGGTAACCCGTAAGGGATCGATACAGGAACCTGTCGACCTGATCGCCGAGCCGGGTCAGGCCTTTGAGTTCGAGCTGGACGAAAAAGGCGGTGTTGGACGTGCTGTCGTTAAAGTTATTCTGATTGACGCCGTTCAGGTATTCGCGCCCGATCACGGTGAAACGCCAGCAGCAGGTTTCATGCTCCAGACCGACGAAGCTCTCCAGCGTTCTGTTGTAGAGCAGCGAATACTGCCAGCGCCCGATGAAATGCCAGTCCTTGAAGAACGGAATGCGGAACGACACGTCGGTATTGTTCAGTGCGCTGGAGAGCTGGTCGGCCTGGTTGGGGATGGGTTGGCGGTAGCGGTAGCTCAGATTGAGCAGATTGTTCTGGCGGTCGTTGTACTGCAGCCCGGCGGCGCCGCGTTCGATGCGGCCGCTGTCCGGCGACACCTGCCCTTCCGCTCCGATCGACCAGTTTTCCGTCACCCTGGCGTCCACTTGGCTGACGACGTTGGCGAAACTCTGGTTGTAGGTATCGTAGGTCGTCTGGCCCTGGTCGGTGCCCAGGTCGATGCCCAGGGGATTGGTGCCGTAGGGGTTCACCAGGGTCACGGACGGATCGTTGATGAAGAACACCTTCCCCAGGCTGGCTTTGAACCGTTCCAAGCCGCTGTCGTGGTCGATGAAACGGGAAGTCAGGCCGACGGTCACCTGATTCATGTCCGCCAGACGGTCGGCACCCGCGAAACGGTTGGTGCGGAACAACTGGTAGTACGTGAAGTCGTAGTAGTTGCTGTCGAAGATCGGATAGTCGTTCTGGTTGATCTTCGGCACATAGGTATAGAACACGCGGGGTTCCAGCGTCTGCCGCAGCGAGGCGGATCCCAGCTCGAAATCCCGGTCGAAAACCAGGCCGCTGTCCACCGAAAAGATGGGAGCGACGCGATTCAGGCTGCTGTCGGTCCCCGCCGCCTGGTCCTGGAGCATATAGGTCGTGTTCTGCAAAGCCACGCTGGGAATGACGAAACTGCCGGGGGACTGGATGGGATAGGAAATCTGCGGCCGGACGTTCAGACGCTGGCCTTTGACGTTGCTGCCGCCATGGCCGAAGTTCACGACCTCCGCGTTGGTCTGGAAGCGGAACCCTGAATCGCCGATCTGCGCACCGTAATTCCCCCTGAGGCTCGGCAGGCGGTAATAAGGGGTCTGCTCCGGCGGAATCGACGGATCGACGTTCTGGTAATAGTCGGTCAGCAGCCTGACCGAACCGTTCGAATACATATAGTCCGCATACGCCTGGCTCTGGATGAAGGTGTTGGAGTTAAGGCCGAGGTTGTTGTTCACCTGATTGAGATAGAGAGGATCGGAAACGTAGTTCAGGTCGACCAGCGTGAACAGGTTTTCGGTCCACCGCCCCATGGCATCGAAGCCAGCCTGCCCCCGAGTCTGTTTCTCTTGAGTGTCCTCGGGCATGATCTCCCCCAGCAGGCGAATCCGCTGGTGTTCGGTCAGCCAGCGGAAATCGCCGCCAAACAAAGGCCCGCGGTTCGTCATCTCCCGTGCCGTCACCGTCAGATCATAATCGGGCGCCAGGTTGAAATAGTATGGAACGGTGAGGTTGTAGCCGTTGGTTCCCGACCAACCCGGCGTCGGCGACAGGAATCCGGATTGCCGCCGGTCGTCCACCGGGAAATCCATATAGGGAGTGTAGAACATCGGCACCCCCTTGAACTCCATCCAGGCATGGGTGGCTTCCCCTCGTCCGGTTTCCTTGTCGATCGCGACCTCGTCGGCATGCAGCATCCAGTCCGTATTCCCCGGCGGGCAGGTGGTGTAGGTGGCGGTTTCGTAGCGCGAACGGGTATCGCTGTCCATGTGCGCGACCCGGGCGACGCCGCGCGACGGCATGGTCTCGACGATGAACTGGCTATTACGCAGTACGCCCTTGTCGTCCTCCATCCGCAGGAACGCGGTGTCGCTCGAAAAGGCCAGGCCTTTTTCGCGGTAGAACACGCTGCCGCGGGCATTCACCGTGTCGGCTTCGGTGTTGAGGCTCAGGAAATCGCCCTTCACGTGCTGATCGTAACGCGTCACCTCGGCGCTGCCGGTGAAGGTCGCGACCTCCTGATCGTCCATTTCGCCGTAATCCCCGTGGACTTCCACCGGCGCCCGTTTGCGGGCGAGCCGGTCTTTCGAGGTGAGGAGGAAATCCTTGGCCGCATCGGACTCGCGCTTTCCGCGGGCGCAGGTTCCCGCCCACGGATTACCCGGCATCATGCCGAGCAGGCGGTCGAAGCGCTGTTCATCGTATTCCGTGATCGTCGTCGCCTGGGCCCAGTCCTCGGGGGGCTCGCCGGCGGCGCCGACCGGCCGCGCCACCCCTCGGGGGTCCGGCCCCACCAGGTTGCAGTCCCAGCTCCTGCTCTCCTTCTGCGGTCGGCAGGTCCAGCCGGTCGGCGCGCTCGGAGCATAGGCGGCGACGGGCTGGGGCAAGGCCGCCTCCTGCCGCACCGACACGGTTCCCGAGGGGACGAAGCGCGAGGCGGCCAGCGGCGTTTCCGGCCGGGGCGCCCTGGCGGGGGACGGCGCTTCCGGCTCGCCGGCCGCCACCTCGGGTACCGCCTTTTCCGTCTCCGCCGACTCGCCTTCCTCATCCTCCTCTGCGTCGGCGGGCCTGGCCGCCATCCCGGCTGGCGGTGCGGGCTCGGCGGGGCGAACCGGAGGCGGCACCGGCCTGGGCTCGGATTTGGCCACCGGCGCCATTTCGGCCGGCGGGGACGGAGGAGCCGTGGCGGGCGCGGCACGGCGCGACTCCGGCAAAGCCGCCTCCCTCGGCGCTATCGGCCGGGCAGGCGGGGCCTTCGGCCCGGGCTCTGCCGGCGTTTCCGCACCGCCGTCCTTTCTCTTGGCCACGCACTCCCACTGCTTGTCGTCGACACTGCGTTCGCAGTTCCAGTTGCCCACCGCGACAGCCGGTTGATGCCAGGTCGCGGCCAGCGCCATGAATACCGCGGTCCGCAGCGGGACGGAAGCATGGCCAGCAGCGGGCGAAGCATCCGCATTCGAAGAAGCCGGTCCAGGCCCGCGCACGATCAAACCGGCACCCCCGCGACGGAGCCGGACCAGAGAGCCTGAACGGCGAGGGAAAACCACCGGGTCATCGATGCGGAAATGGCATGGGGAAAGTGGTCCAGGAAATGCTTGTACCCAGCTCGATAGAACGGACAGCCATGCGACGCGCAAATCCTCTATCATTAAGAACCATGGAAAATCGGATCATTGTAACCCAAGGTTTGCACTTTTGATTAACTCCCCCGGCATCACCGCCGACAACCGCTTCGAAGCGCTTCTGCGCTGGCTTCCGGCCGTCCTGGGACGCGATCCCGACGACATCCGCCCGGTCTCCGGAGACGCCAGTTTTCGCCGTTATTTCCGGATCCGGACGGGCGACACCAGCCATATCGCGATGGACGCCCCGCCGGCCAAGGAAAAGCTGCGGCCCTTCGTTCATGCCGCCGGGCTGATGGAAAAAGCCGGGGTGCACGTTCCCCACATCTTCGCCGCCGACGAAGAGCGGGGCTTCCTGCTGATGTCCGATTTCGGCGACATGAGCTACCTGCAGCAACTGGCAACGGGAGACGCCGACGCCCTGTACGCCGATGCGCTGGAAACGCTGGCACGGATGCAACTCGGGATCGACGCCGCCGGCTGCGGCCTGCCCGCCTACGATGAAGCCCTGCTGCTGCGGGAACTGGAACTTTTCCGCGCATGGTTCCTCGAGGGACTGCTGGGACTGGAACTGAGCACGGCGGAGGAAGCGCTTTACCGGCGGCTCTCCCTGAATCTCGCCGAATCGGCCCTGCAGCAGCCTGCCGTCGTCGTCCATCGCGACTTCCATTCCCGCAATCTCATGGTCGCCGGCGAACGCAATCCCGGCGTGCTCGACTTCCAGGACGCCGTCGTGGGCCCCATCACCTACGATCTGGTCTCCCTGCTACGGGACTGCTACATCGCCTGGCCCGAGGCCCGCGTCAAGCGCTGGATGGACGATTACCGCCACCGCCTCGCCGACAGCGGACCGCGCGCCGCGGCCGACAGCGAAACCTTCCAGCGTTGGTTCGACTTCATGGGCCTGCAGCGCCATCTCAAGGCCGTCGGCATCTTCGCCCGGCTCCATCTGCGCGACGGCAAGGATGGCTACCTGCCGGACATTCCCCGGACCCTGCGCTACATCCTGGAGGTCACCGGCAGATATCCGGAATTGGCGGAATTCCGCCGTTTCCTCGACCTGCGCGTCCGTCCGGTCCTGAACGAGGCCGCCGCCGCGTGAAAGCCATGATCCTCGCGGCGGGCCGGGGCGAGCGCCTGCGTCCGCTGACCGACCATACTCCGAAGCCCCTTCTGCCCGCAGGCGGCCGCCCGCTGATCGAACACACATTGGAGGCGCTGGTGGGCGCCGGATTCGCGGACATTGTCATCAACCTCGCCCATCTCGGCCGGCAGATCCGCGAACGGCTGGGCGACGGCGGGCGCTTCGGCGCCCGCATCCGGTATTCCGACGAAGGCGACCACGCGCTCGAAACCGCCGGCGGCATCCGCCAGGCCCTGGACCTGCTCGGCCCGGAGCCGTTCGTCGTCGTCAACGGCGACATCGGCACGGACTACGATTTCTCCCGCCTGCGCCGCGAACCGGCCGGCGATGCCCATCTCGTGCTCGCGCCCAACCCTCCTCATCATCCGCAAGGCGACTTCCGCCTCGACGGCGGCAGGTTGACGCCGCCCGGCGACGGCGCCCAGACCTGCACATTCGCCGGGATCGGTCTGTACCGGGCTGAACTGTTCGCATCGCTCCCGCCGGGACGGGCGCCTCTGGCGCCGCTGCTCCGGCAGGCCATGGCCGCCGGCCGTGTCAGTGGCGAACTGCACTCGGGCTTCTGGCTGGACATCGGTACGGCGGAGCGGCTCGGGGCTTACGACCGCTGGCTCCGCGCCCGTGAACGGCGACCCACACAGCCCGTGGGGGCCGTTTGACATGCGCCGCCCCGGCCGGTAACGTTGGACATTTTTTCCGGATTCCGGCTCAGCTCGCGAATGCCGGTCCCGATTCGAGGCACAACTCCCCCACCCAGGCCCCCAGGATGGAAGAATTTCAGCGCATCAAACGCCTGCCCCCTTACGTCTTCAACATCGTCAACGAACTCAAGGCGAAGGAACGGGCGCAGGGCAAAGACGTCATCGATTTCGGCATGGGCAACCCGGACCAGCCCACGCCGCAGCACATCGTCGACAAACTGATCGAATCCGCACGCAAGGGCGCCACCCACCGCTATTCGGTATCCAAGGGCATTCCCCGCTTGCGGCGGGCCATCTGCAGCTGGTACCGGTCGCGCTACGGCGTCGAGCTCGACCCCGAGTCCCAGGCCATCGTGACGATCGGCTCCAAGGAAGGCCTGGCGCACCTGGCGCTCGCCACCGTGGGACCGGGCGATGCCATCCTGGTGCCGAATCCGGCCTATCCGATCCACCCCTACGGCTTCGTGCTGGCCGGCGCCGACATCCGCCACGTGCCGCTGATCCCCGGCGTGGACTTCTTTTCCGAGCTGGAAATGGCGATCAAGACCTCCTGGCCCAAGCCCAAGATGCTGATCCTGAATTTCCCGGCCAATCCCACGGCGCAATGCGTGGAACTGGAATTCTTCGAGAAGGTCGTGGAAATCGCCCGCGAATACAAGATCTGGGTGGTGCACGACCTGGCCTACGCCGATCTGGTGTTCGACGGTTACGTCGCCCCCTCCGTCCTGCAGATACCCGGCGCGGACGAGATCGCCGTCGAATTCTTCACCCTGTCCAAGAGCTACAACATGCCCGGCTGGCGGGTCGGCTTCATGTGCGGCAACCGCGAGCTGGTGTCGGCCTTGGGACGCATCAAGTCCTATCTGGACTACGGCACGTTCACCCCGATCCAGGTCGCGGCGATCACGGCGCTGGAAGGCCCGCAGGACTGCGTGGAAGACATACGGCTGATGTACCAGAGCCGCCGCGACGTCCTGTGCAAGGGGCTCAATGACATCGGCTGGCCGGTGGAGAAACCCAAGGGCACCATGTTCGTCTGGGCCAAAATCCCAGAACAGTACCAAGGACTGGGTTCGCTGGAGTTCGCCAAGAAGATGCTGCTCGACGCCCATGTCGCGGTCTCGCCCGGCATCGGTTTCGGCGAATTCGGCGACGACCACGTGCGCTTCGGCCTGATCGAAAACGAGCACCGTACCCGCCAGGCCATCCGCGGCATCCGCGATATGATGCGCAAGGACAACGCCGTATAATTCGCACTTTTTCCCCAAGTCTTGAGGAACGCAGCTTGAACCCGGTAAAAATCGGCATCCTCGGCCTCGGCACGGTGGGCGGCGGCACGGTCAACGTGCTGCGGCGCAATGCCGACGAAATCACCCGCCGCGCCGGCCGCGAAATCCAGGTCTGCCGCGCCTCGACCCGGGACCTGTCGCGGACCCGCATCTGCGACACCTCCGGCATCGCCCTGACCGCCGATCCTTACGAGATCGTCTCCGACCCCGAGATCCAGATCGTGGTCGAGACCATCGGCGGCGAATCCCCGGCGCGGGACCTGGTCATGAAGGCGCTGGAAAACGGCAAGCACGTCGTCACCGCCAACAAGATGCTGATCGCCCTGCACGGCAACGAGATCTTCGCCGCCGCCCGCGAGCGCGGCCTGATGGTCGCCTTCGAAGCCGCCGTGGCCGGGGGCATCCCCATCATCAAGACCATCCGCGAAGGCCTCGCCGGCAACAAGGTCGAATGGCTGGCCGGCATCATCAACGGCACCAGCAACTTCATCCTCACCGAGATGTGGGAAAAGGGCCGCGACTTCGCCGACGTGCTGAAGGAAGCCCAGGCGCTGGGCTATGCCGAAGCCGATCCGACCTTCGACATCGAAGGGGTGGACGCCGCCCACAAGCTGACCATCCTGGCATCGATCGCCTTCGGCATCCCGCTCCAGTTCGGCAAGGTCTACATCGAGGGCATCACCGGGATCACCGCGGGCGACGTCAAATACGCCGAAGCCCTGGGTTACCGGATCAAGCTGTTGGGGATCGCCCGCCGCACCCCCAAGGGCATCGAACTGCGGGTCCATCCCACCCTGATCCCGGCGCGGAGACTGATCGCCAACGTCAACGGCGTGATGAACGCGGTGCTGGTCAAGGGCGACGCGGTGGGGCCGACGCTTTCTTACGGCGCCGGCGCCGGGGCCGAGCCGACCGCCTCCGCCGTGGTCGCCGACATCGTCGACGTGGTCCGCACCCTGACCTCCGATCCGGAGAACCGGGTACCGCACCTGGCCTTCCAGCCCGCCGCGATATCCGAGATCCCGATCCTGCCGATCGAAGAGGTCGAGACCGCCTATTACCTGCGGCTCTCCGCCGAGGACAAGCCCGGCGTGCTGGCCGACGTGACCCGCATCCTCGCCGGCCACCACATCAGCATCGAGGCCGTGCTGCAGAAGGAGATGCCGGAGGGCGAGAGCCATCTGCCGGTCATCATGCTGACGCAGAAGGTCGCCGAGCGTGAACTGAACGCCGCCGTGCGGGAGATCGAAGCCCTGCCGACGATCAAGGGCGCGGTGAAACGCATCCGGCTCGAAACCCTGGGTTGACAAACCATGACCATGACGACACGCTACACCGGCCTCATCGAACGCTACCGCGACCGCCTCCCGGTCGGCGCGGACACCCGCATCATCAGCCTGGGCGAAGGCGGCACGCCGCTGATCCGGCTGGAAAACATCCCCCGCATCCTGGGCAAGAACGTCGAGCTCTACGCGAAATACGAAGGGCTCAATCCCACCGGCTCGTTCAAGGACCGCGGCATGACCATGGCGGTGACCCGCGCGGTCGAGGAAGGCAGCCGCGCCATCATCTGCGCCTCCACCGGCAACACCAGCGCCGCCGCGGCCGCCTACGCCGCGCGCGCCGGCATCACCGCCTTCGTGCTGATCCCGGACGGCAAGATCGCCATGGGCAAGCTGGCCCAGGCCATGATGTACGGCTCGGTGGTGATCCAGATCAAGGGCAATTTCGACGACGGCATGCGGCTGGTCAAGGAAGTGGCCGGCGAAGCCCCCGTCACCATCGTCAACTCGATCAATCCCTACCGGCTGCAGGGCCAGAAGACCGCCGCCTTCGAGATCGTCGACGAGCTCGGCCGGGCGCCGGACTACCACTGCCTGCCGGTCGGCAACGCCGGCAACATCACCGCGCATTGGATCGGCTACAGCGAATATGCCTGCGGCGGGCGCGATTGCGTGACCCAGTCTTGCGCCTTCTGCGACGGCGAATGCCGCTTCGTGAGCGGCGGCCCGGTCTTGACGAACCGGCCGAAGATGGTCGGCTATCAGGCCAGCGGCTCGGCCCCCTTCCTGCGCGGCCACATGGTGGACCATCCGGAAACGGTGGCGACCGCCATCCGCATCGGCCATCCGCAGAGCTGGGATCAGGCCTGGCAGGTCAGCCGCGAGTCCGGCGGCTGGTTCGACGAATGCAGCGACGCGGAAATCCTGGCCGCGCAGAAAATGCTGACCGAGCACGAAGGCATCTTCTGCGAACCGGCCTCGGCGACCTCCCTCGCCGGCACTCTGCGCGACATCAAGAGCGGCAAGATCGCCGAAGGCAGCACCGTGGTGCTGACGCTGACCGGCAACGGCCTCAAGGATCCCGACACGGCCATCGCCCAGTGCACCCAGAAGCCTTTCACCATCGAGGCCGAGCTGGATTCGGTCAAACGCGCCATTCTCGACACGCTCTGAACGTCCCCGCCTGCCGCTCCTCACGGGGCGGCGGCCTCTCCCTTTCCCAAACCGCCGATTTTTTGACAACCGGCGTAAGGGGCGTCATACACTAACCCCAACGGACCAGGCCGCTCGCGGGTTATCTCATGAAGCTGACGTTCATCGGTGTCGGTTCTGCCTTTGCCCTGCAAAACTACCAGTCGAATATCCTGATCGAGAGCCAGGGCAGAAAACTCCTGATCGATTGCGGCAGCGATGCGCGCCTTGCCCTGCACCGGCTGGGACTCGGGGCCGGAGACATCGACGCCCTCTACGTCAGTCATCTGCATGCCGATCATATCGGCGGCATCGAGTGGCTGGGTTTTTCACGCTATTTTTCCGGCGGGATGCGGCCGGAACTCTTCATCGAGAACCGGCTGGCGGAGATGCTCTGGGAGCGATCGCTGCGGGGAGGCATGGCCTCCGTCCAGGGACGGTCGATGCGTCTGGACGACTTCTTCTCGGCGGTCCACCGCCTTTCCCCCGGCGGGGCATTCCGGTTCGGGAGCCTCGGCCTACGTCTTTTCTCGACGTTGCATTATTTCGACTGCCGGGAACCCGCCCCGAGCTACGGTCTGGTCATCGACGTACCTCCGGAAGCTGCGATGCCGGAAACGACCGGGCCGCGTTGCAGAATCGTACTGACGACCGATACCCAGTTTTGCCCCGACCGCCTCGTCGGACTCTACGACAGCGCGGACGTCATTTTCCAGGACTGCGAGACGGCCCCGCGGCGATCCGGCATCCATGCGCACTACGAGGAGCTTTGCGGACTTCCGGCATCGATCCGGAAAAAAATGTGGCTGTACCACTACCAGGACGGACCCCTGCCCGACGCGACCGGAGCGGGTTTCCACGGCTTCGTCCGGCAGGGACAGGTTTTCGAATTCTGAAATCCGGGTGACGGTCAGCCCCGCGGGGCGAGCAGGGCTTCGATCTTGGCCAGCAGCCGGTCGAATTCGACCGGTTTGGTGTCGTAATCGTCGCAACCGGCTTCGATGGCCTTGTCGCGGTCGCCGGACATGGCATGGGCCGTCAGCGCGATGACCGGAATGCCGCGGGTCGCTTCTTCGGCCTTCAGTTTCCGGGTCGCCTCCCAGCCGTCCATCACCGGCAGGCTCATGTCCATCAGGACGACGTCCGGCAGTTCGGCCTGGGCCACCGCCACACCTTCCGCACCATCGACCGCGATGACCAGCTCGTAGCCGCGCCGCAGCAGACGCCGGCTGAGCATGTCCCGGTTCATTTCGTTGTCTTCCACCAGCAACATCTTCGCCATGGCCGCTTCTCCTAGGCTGTTGTCCCGAGGCATGCGCTGATCCGGTCGCCGAGTTCCCGCAGCAGGTCCTCCCTTCCCCGCGCCCCCTTGTTGACCACGTATTCTACGTAGCCGTTCAGGCGCTGGCGATCTTCGGCGGTGAGATCCTTGGCGGTGACGACGATCACGGGTATCGAACGCCAGGCTTCCTGCTGGCGCAATTCCTCCAGGAAGCTGAAGCCGTCCATTTCCGGCATCATCAGGTCCAGGACGATCAGTTCGGGGCGGTTTTCCGCCACCCGTCCGAGCGCCACCCGCCCGTTTTCGGCTTCCTCGACCACCCAGCCCTCGTGCTCCAGCATCCGTCGCATCAGCTCCCTGAGATCGGCGTGGTCTTCCACCAGCAACACGGGACAAGGCGGATGGGCGCAGCGGTACTTCTGCAGCACTTTGGCCAAGTAGTCCCTGTCGATGGGCTTGGTCAGAAAATCGGTGGCGCCGAGGGCGAATCCCAGATTCCTCTCGTCCAGTATGGTGGCCATGATGACCGGGATCGACGCCAGTTCCGAATCGGCCTTCAGCGCCGTCAACACCGCCCAGCCGTCCATTCCCGGCATCATGACGTCGAGAATGATCGCCCCCGGCCTCAGTTCCCTGGCGAGTTTCAGCCCTTCCTGGCCGCTGTCCGCCTCCTCCATGCGCAGACCCTGCTGATCCAGGAAGCGCCGCATCAGGTCGCGCGCCGCCGGATCGTCGTCGATCACCAGCACGGTGGGAATCCCCTTGGCCAAAACCGATCCGGGCTCCGCGGCCTGCGCCTTTTCTGGCACGCCGCCATCGACGGGCAGATGAATCGTGAAGGTCGAGCCGACCCCCGCCTCGCTCTCCACGGTGATGTCCCCGCCCATCATCTGGCAGAAACGGCGGCTCAGGACCAGCCCCAGGCCGGTGCCGCCGAAATTCCGTGTGGTCGACGCATCGGCCTGCGAAAACGCCTGGAACAGGCGGCTCATCTGGTCCGGGGTGATGCCGATCCCGGTGTCGCGGACCGCGAAATGCAGCCAGTCCCTTCCATCGACGCTTTCCCTGTCGACGGCCAGGGTGACGACGCCGTCGCGGGTGAACTTGGAAGCATTGCTCAGCAGGTTGAACAAGGCCTGCCGCACCTTGGTCAAATCGGCCCGGATCGAACCCGTGCCTTCGGCGTACTGGACCTCGAGGCGGTTGTTGTTCTTGGCGACCACCGGCGCAATGGTCGCCACCACGTCGTCGAGCATGGGAACCACCTCGAAGGTCTCCAGGTAGACCTCCATTTTCCCCGCCTCGATCTTCGAAAGATCCAGCACGTCGTTGATCAGCGCCAACAGATGCTTGCCGGAAGCGCGGATCTTGTTCAGGTCGGCCAGTTCCTCCTCGCGCCCCGCGTCTTCGGCATCCTCCGCCAGGATCTCGCTGTAGCCGATGATGGCGTTGAGCGGCGTGCGCAGCTCATGCGACATGTTGGCGAGGAATTCCGATTTGAGTCGCGTCGCTTCGAGGGCCGCATCGCGCGCTTCCGCCAGCTCGATGTGGGCGGCTTCCAGTTGCGTCTTCCGCTGTTCCGACAGCTTCACGGCCTCGACCAGGCTCAGGACCTTGGGAACCTGCAGCGGCAGCACCAGCGCGGTGGCGACCGAAACCACGGCGGTCAGGAGCTTGGTGTATCCGGACAGCCAGTAGCTCGCGTTCCAGATCGTCCACGCCCCCATGAAATGGGTGACCGCGCAGGCGACGATGAAGAGTCCGAAGGCCAGGAATATCCAGGAAAACGGTATGTCGCGACGGGCCCGATGGATGAGATAGACCAGGGTCGCCGAGATGCAGACATAGGAGAGCCCGATCAGGAGATCGGTGCTCAGGTGCAGCCACCACAGTTGCGGCACCCAGAGGTAGCACATGCCGTGCGGCATGAAGGACTGGCCGCTGACGCCGGTCGCGAACAGGTTCGCCGCCAGTCTCGGCCAGGACAACAACAGCATCGCGGCTATCGCCACGAGCACGAGCCCGTAGGAGAACCAGCGCAGCTGCGAGACCTGCTCGATACTCTCCGGATTGGGCGGACTTGCCGGGGAAATCTCTCGACTTGACATGATCGGCTCTCCGATGGGCAGTGACCGGCGTCTGGGAGCACGGCGCACACGGCACGGCGCACACGGCCCGGCGGCCCACCCCCGTTGACAGCGTTTACGGAAATCGGTGGAATGTCAAGGCGCCTTCCAGAGACCCGTCTGGCAGGGTCGGCAGGGATATCCGACCTGCGCCGGACGGCGATGAGGTCGCTCGAAACCCCTTCGAAGCCTTACCGGGCATGGATTTTCGAAGCCGACCCTCAAGTCTTTGCGAGGCACCATGGACCCCACGGACTCGACGCCGATTCATCGGCCGCCAGCGCCATGACCGGCACGACGGCACCGCCTCCCGACAGCCGGGGGAAACTGGGCCTGGCCAAAATCCGCCATGGCCTGCGGACACCCATCAACCATATCATCGGCTATGCCGAAATCCTCCGGGAGGAAACCGCCGACAGCCTGCCCGCCGCTTTCGTCACCGATCTGGAAAAGATCCACAGCAGCGGCTACATCCTGCTGGCGCTGATCAACCGGCATCTGGGCGAGGACTGCACGCCCAACGCGGAACCCGATCTCCACGCCCTCAGCCACGAGCTGCGCACCCCGGTGAATCACATCATCGGCTATGGCGAACTGCTGGCCGAACAGTGCGACGAGCTCGGTCGGCCGGACCTGAAGCCGGACCTCGCCAGGATCGTTTCCGCCGCCCACACCTGGCTGGAGATGATGGAGGAACATTTCGGCAAGCACACGAATCCGCCTGCCGAACCCCCCTCGAACCCACCGCCTCCGGCCGCAACTCCCCCAGTCCTGAGAGAGCACTGGGTCAGCATCCCTCCCACCGAAGCCCCCTCCCGCGGCCCTTGCACCGGTCACCTCCTGCTGGCGGACGACGACGAGCCCAACCGCGACCTGCTGCGCAGAAGGCTGGAGAAGCTGGGCTACCGCATCACGACCTGCGGGGACGGCCTGGAAGCGCTGGCCCTGGTCCGCGACACCCTGCCGGACCTGGTGCTGCTGGACATGCTGATGCCCGGACTCAACGGCGACGAAGTCCTGGTCCGCATCAAATCGGACGAAACCCTGAGCCACGTGCCGGTCATCATGATCTCGGCGCTGGACCAGGTGGAGGGCATCGCCCATTGCATCGAGCTCGGCGCGGAAGACTACCTCGCCAAGCCCTTCAACCCGATCGTCCTGCGTGCGCGCATCGGCGCCGTGCTGGAGAAAAAGCGGCTGCGCGACATCGAACAGGTCTACCTGAAGCAGATCGACGGGGAACGGGCGCGTTCCGACCGCCTGCTGCTGAACATCCTCCCTCAGCCCATCGCCGACCGCCTGAAAAAGGGCGAAGGCCATATCGTGAACACCTTCGACGAGGTCACGGTCATGTTCGCGGACCTGGCGGGTTTCACCGCCTTGTCCACGGCGATGCCGCCCACCCAGTTGGTCCGCCTGCTCGACCGGATTTTTTCGGCCTTCGACGAACTGGCGGACCGGCACGGGCTGGAGAAGATCAAGACCATCGGCGATGCCTACATGGCCGCGGCCGGCCTGCCGTTCCCGCACCAGGACCACGCGGCGGCCGCCGCCCGCATGGCGCAGGACATGCACCGGACCATCGACCGGATCGGCGCCCAGTGCGCGACCGGGCTGAAAATGCGGATCGGCATCTGCACCGGCCCCGTCATCGCCGGCACCATCGGCCAGAAGAAGTTCATCTATGACCTCTGGGGCGATACGGTCAACACGGCGAGCCGCATGGAATCGCACGGCCTGCCCGGCCGCACCCAGGTCGCCGCCAGCACCTACGGACTGCTCCGCGGCCGTTTCGAGTTCGAAGAGCGCGGCACCATCGACATCCGAGGCAAAGGCCCGATGAAGGCGTATCTCCTCCTTTCAAGTTGAGCGGCACCCCGCGCCCTTGCAATAGCACCGATGACAATTTCCCCAGCGCAGCCGAGAAGAGCACATGAAAAGCCCAGCGGAACACATCGAAACCCAGCGCGTCATGGTCGGGACCGACAGGTCCGAAACGGCTGATCAGGCGGTCCGGTGGGCCGCATCGTTCGCCGAACGATACGACGCCGAACTCTTCGTGGCGCAGGTGATCTCACCCAGGAATCCGGCGTCCACGGAATACGGCGCCGCCGAACGCACCCAGGCCGCGCTGGCGGGCGAGGAGCTCGCCGCCTACGCCCGCCAGCTCGCCGGTGCGCGCGGCCGCGGACTGGTCCTCATCGACCCGGATCCCGCCGCGGCAATCGTTCGCGCGGCCGAGCAGGAGAACATCGACGTGCTGGTCGTCGGCAACCTGGGCATGGCGGGGCGGAAGGAATTCCTGCTGGGCAACGTCCCGAACCGCATCAGCCACAACGCCCGCTGCACCGTGGTGATCGTGAATACCATGCCGACCGGGGACCAGCCCTCCAAGCCCTCGCAGATTTTCGTCCGAGGCAGCGAGCCGGCGCCCACCGAGCCTCGGCTGATGGCGCGTGGCGGCCAGATCGCGGCGGTGATGGCAAGGCACGGATTGAAGGAGTTGTTCGGACGTCCAGACGAGGAAGGATCGACCGGCCGGCGGCGGCAGGCCAAACGGCTGCGCTCGGCGCTCGAGGAACTCGGCCCCACCTTTTCCAAGCTCGGCCAGATCCTGTCGACTCGGCCCGACCTGCTGCCCCCCGAGTACATCGAGGAACTGGAGAAGCTGCAGGACCATGTGCCGCCGCTGACCGAGCGGGAAGTCGTCGGGGTGTTCGAACGGGAACTCGGCGTGCCCTGGGAGGACGTGTTCGAGTCGATCGAGCCGAACCCGCTGGCCGCCGGCACCATCGCCCAGGTTCACCGCGCCACGCTGGTGGGGGGAAGCCGGATCGTGGTCAAGGCACAGCGGCCCAACGCCCGCGAGGAGATCGAACAGGACCTCGCCCTGCTGGAGGTGTTCGCCGAAAAGGTCGGAGAGCGTCCGGCCCTGAAGAAAGTCATCGACATGGAAGCGGTCTTCAAGCACCTCTCCTCATCGCTGCACCGCGAACTCGACTTCCGGCAGGAGGCCGAGAACATCGCGCGGATGCGGGAGGTCCTCATGGGCTACGACCGCCTCAGCGTCCCCGCGATCCATAACGACTTGTCGACCTCGCGCATCCTGGTGATGGAAGAAGTCCAGGGCGTGCCGGTGGTGGAAGCGCCGGAAGGCCCCGAGCGGTCGAAGGCCGCCCGGCAACTGCTGGAAAGCTATTACAAGCAGATTCTCGTCGACGGCTTCTTCCACGCCGACCCGCACCCCGGCAACCTGAAATGGTGGAACGAGCGGATCTATTTCCTCGATTTCGGGATGGTCGGCGACGTCGGCCCCGAGGTCCGCGAAAACCTCATGCTGCTGCTGATGGCGTTCTGGCAGGGCGATGCCGTGTTCCTCAGCGAAGTCACGCTGATGCTGGCCGGCGCCACCGACCGAAGCGACCTGGACATCGCCCGCTTCCAGGCCGAAATCGGCGAGCTGATGGCGAAATACCGGACTGCGGCGCTGGCGGACATGCAGATCGGCGTGATTCTCCAGGAAATGTGCGAGATCGCGCTGCGTTACGAGGTCCCCGTGCCGGCTTCACTGACGCTGATCGGCAAGGCGCTGGCCCAGGTCCAGATGGCCACGGCGCGGCTCGACCCCACGCTCGATCCTTTCGACATCGCCGGCCATTTCTTGATGCGGTCGATGTTCAAGGGCATGAGGTCCCGGCTCGATCCGAAGGCTCTGCTCTACCAATCCCAGAAGCTGCAGGTGCGGGCCACACGGGTGATCGACGCGCTGGAACGCTTGGTCGGCGCCCGGCCGGGACCCAAGCTCGAGGTGAAATTCCGCGCCAACACGCTCGAAGACGTCGTGCACCGAACCGGACACCGTGTGGCCTTGGGGCTGACGGCCGCCGCCAGCCTGCTCGCCGCCGGACTCACGGCCGGCTCGGCGGCGGTCACGGAATGGATCCCCGCGGGCTTTGGCGTCGGAGGGGCGGTGCTGACCCTCGGTTTGATCGCCGATGCGATGCGCCAGCGCTGAAGGCCAAGGCGTAGACCAGGGCTGGCCCGCCGCATGCTCAAAACCTGGAAGTGCCGCCCCGGCGGATCGAACGCAGAATGGATTTCTCGAGGCCATAGGCCATGACGGCCATGACCAGCCCGACCAGCCGGCGCTCCAGCCGCTGAAAGAAAGACCTCCGAGATCGACCGTTCATGCCTTCTCCCCCGCCCGATGGGCAAACCCAAGGCGCCGCCCAATCGGCGAGTCCTCAGGGAATGT
Source organism: Methylococcus sp. ANG (assembly GCF_040730495.1). Lineage (NCBI taxonomy): Bacteria > Pseudomonadati > Pseudomonadota > Gammaproteobacteria > Methylococcales > Methylococcaceae > Methylococcus > Methylococcus sp. ANG. The sequence goes on from NZ_CP160399.1 coordinate 1,904,206, forward strand.
CAAACGCCCGCTCATCCTCCGGCATACCGGACCCTTGAAAGAATTCCGGCCCGAGTTCGGAAACCGGGGCGCCCTTACAGCGGAAATTCGCGATGAGCTTGCCGCCCTTGTCGACGACGACGCCGTCCTTTTTCCAGCCCTTGCCGCTGCCGGTATAGACCACGTAGTTGTACTCGCCCTTGCTGAAGCGCAGAAAGGCGCCGCCGCCGCCGGAATACATCAGGGTTCCCCCTTTGGCGGCGGTCGCCGGATGGGCGGCCGGATCGGGCAACCTGATTTCCGGATGGCCTTCCGAGCCGAACCGGTACTGGATGGAACCCGCCGTCGGCGACAGATCCTTCGACGCGCAGACCGACACGATCTTCTCGCCCACATTGCAGGAGAACACCGTTTTCTCCTCCGCGGTACAGTGGCTGGCCGCTGCGTGTGAAGCAGCCGGGACCAGGCCGAGCGCCAACAAACCCGCAATTCTTTTCATTTGAACCCCCTTACGAGCCGGAAATGCCGATCGTACTTCAGATGACCGCCTCCCGGGATACAAGCGGCTTGTTTGGGGCAGCGACCGTCCTCCTGAAACCATTCGGCGGAATCGCAGCGGATTGCATGAGCCGGTCAACCCGGCGTCACCAAAGTCAGGCGGGGGAAATAATGCGCATACCTGCCGGCGTCACGCGTCAACAAAGGGATTCCGAGAATAGCCGCGTGTGCCCCGATAAAGAAATCCGGCAGGACGCCCTGCTTGGTGCCTTTTTGCCGGCGATATTGGAGAAAGGCCTTTCCCGCCAAGAACAGGGCTTCCCGCGGGATCGACTCGACGATCAAACCGGCTTCGGCCAGCACGGCTTCCAGTTCCTCGATGCGATGGAACGCGATCGACAACTCGGCATAAACGACGGGGTTGATGATCAGGACATCGTTCAGGGCGGCTCGATCCAATTGCTCTTGCGACCAGTCGGCCCAGATGGGGTCGTCTTCGATGACATCGAGAATGACGTTCGTATCCACCAAGACCACGTCAGCTCTCGCCCCGCGTCAGAGCCATGATCTCATCCGTGCTCATCTTGACCGTGGCGGCTCCGCGGACGGAGGCAAACCGGCTTGCGGGCCGCTTGGTTTCGGCAGGCAAGAGCAGCACTTGTCCATCCTCCGTGACCTTGAAATCCACCACGCTTCCCGCCCGCAAGCCGAGCAGGGCACGAACGGCTTTGGGAATGGTGACCTGTCCTTTGCTGGTCAGTGTGCTACTCATGTGCCCTGCCTCAAGGTAATACTATTGAAAACCATGGTATTACCTCGCGGGAAGCGGCGCAACAAGGGGCCGGGCCGGATAGCCCGGCATGAATGGACAACGGACTACCACTTCATGCCAGCGAACCGGATCTTCTGCCTCATTTCGATGCGTCGTGTTCCACAATTGCACCTCATCCTGTCGGAAGCGCTTCTGCTCCGCGCGCCCCTTGACTCACCGCCAATTTGAAATCAATAGCCTATGCATGCTCGACACACTTGGCATATGTAATGCTTGAATCCTTCTGAAACCTGCGCCAATGGCGGCGCGGCACCAGGACAAAGGCGTCTTGGGCTTTTGCGGAATACCTTCCGCGAAGCCTAAGACGCTTTTTTTTGCTTCAAGACCAACCCCGACGCGGCACCGCAAGGCCCAAAACCCGGAGCAACAGTCATGAACTTCAAAGAATTCAAGCAGGCCGGACATTGGCCGACCCTGCTTTCCGCCTTTCTCTATTTCGACGTGTCCTTCATGGTCTGGGTGATGCTCGGACCGCTTTCCCTTTACATCACCAAGGACTTGGCGCTGCCGCTCGAGGAGAAGTTCACCATCGTCGCCATACCCATCCTCTCCGGCGCGGTGTTCCGCATCATCCTGGGTTCCATGGCCGACCATATCGGCCCCAAGCTGACCGGCGTCCTGGCCCAGTTGCTGGTGATCCTGGGCCTCGCCTATGTGTTCGTGTTCGGCCTGCACTCCAAGCCGGAGGTCGAAATCCTGGGGCTGCTGCTGGGCGTGGCCGGCGCCAGCTTCGCCGTGGCCCTGCCGCAGGCCAGCCGCTGGTATCCGCCCAAATTCCAGGGCGTGGTGATGGGCATCGCCGGCGCCGGCAACATGGGCGTGGTGCTCGATTCCATGATCGTGCCCTGGCTGGCCGAGAAGTTCGGCTGGCAGGCGGTGTTCGGCTTCCTGCTCATTCCCTTGCTGATCGTCCTGATCGTCTACGCGGTGCTGGTGAAGGATGCCCCGGACAAGCGCACGCCGGTCAGCCTGGCGAACTATGCCGCGGTAATGAAGGACCCCGACGCCTGGTGGTTCATGTTCTTCTATTCCATCACCTTCGGCGGCTTCGTCGGTCTCGGCAATGCCCTGCCGCTGTACTTCACCAACTGGTATCACGTCTCCGGCATCGCTGCCGGCATGATGGTCGCCATCGTGGTGTTCGCCGGCTCGATGTTCCGCCCAGTCGGCGGCTACCTGGCCGACCGCATCGGCGGCATCCGCGCCCTCCAGGTCCTGTTCGTGGTGGTGTCCCTGTCCTATCTGGCGATCTCGTTCATGCCGGAAGGCCCCGCGCCGCAAGCGCCGGGCAACGCCAAGGTGGCCGGCTGGGGCCTGTGGGAACTGCCGGCGGAAGGCTGGGGTGCGGTCGCCATCTTCTTCGCCGGCACTCTGGCGCTGGGTATGGGCAACGGTTCGGTGTTCCAACTGGTACCGCTGCGCTTCCGCAAAGAAATCGGGGTGGTCACCGGCCTGGTCGGTTGCGCCGGTGGCGTGGGCGGCTTCTTCCTGGCGAAGACCTTGGGGCTGTCGTGGGAAATACAGCACGGCTTCGCGCTCGGGTTCAGCGTGTTCGCCGTACTCCCGCTGCTCGGCCTGGGCGGGCTGGTGATGGTGAGGAAACGCTGGCGCACGACCTGGGGCGCGGTTTCCGGGGCACAGGTCTGACCGCGATCCGGCTCCCGACAGCGCCATGACCGTTCCCGGCCAACCCGTCCTCCGCGCCGCCTTCGTCTCCCTGCAGGGACGGCGCGAAGACAACCAGGACTTTGCCAGCGTCGCCGAGCCGCCGCCACGGGATGCCGCTGCGCGCGGCTTCGTGGCAGCGGTGGCCGACGGCATCGGCGGCGCCCGTGGCGGCCGGGTCGCGGCGGAAGTGTCGGTGCGCAGCTTCATGGAAGCCTACTACGGCCTGTCCGAAACCTTGGGCATGGAACAGCTGCTGGACCGTTGCCTGGGCTCGGTCAACCGCTGGGTGCACGCCATGGGCCGGCGCGATCCCGAGCTGGCGCACATGGGCACCACCTTCAGCGGATTGATCTTCCGCGGCCGCCGCGCCTATCTGGTCCACGTGGGCGACTCCCGCGTCTACCGCCTGCGCGGCGAGGAAACCGAGCTGCTGACTTCGGACCACACCCTGAGCGGGCCGGGGCTGGACCACGTGCTGTACCGCGCGGTCGGGCTGGACCCCGGCCTCCGGATCGATTACAGCGTGTACCCGCTGGAACCGCACGACCGTTTTCTGCTCTGCAGCGACGGCCTGCACGGCAGCCTCGAACAGGAACGGATCAGGGAGATCCTGCAGGAACGGGCCACCCCCGAAACCACGGCCGAGAACCTGGCCCTCCTGGCTTACGAACGAGGCAGCCAGGACAATATCACCGCCCTGGTGGTGGACGTCATCGCCCTTCCGCCCGCGGAGAAGCAGTTGCTGCGCCTCGCCATCGAGTCCCTGCCGCTGCTGGATCTGCCGGAGGTGGGCGACGAGGTGGACGGTTTCAGGCTGGAACGCCTGCTGTCCTCGGGGCGCTACAGCGCGCTGTTTCTCGCTGCCGACACTCTGGGCCAGGACAAGCCGGTGGTGGTGAAGTTTCCGCATCCTCGCGTCGCCAGCGAACGGGAATACTACGACGCCTTCGTGCGCGAGGCCTGGATCGGCGCCCGGGTGAAAAGCCCCTGGGTCGGCGAGATCCTGGAGCAGGTCCCCGGCCGCCAGAGCCGGCTTTATTCGGTGATGCCGTTTTATCCCGGTACCACCCTGGAGCACGAGCTGGCGCACCGGCCGCGCGTCGGCCTGGAAGCCGGTATCGATCTCGCCCTGAAGCTGTGCAAGGCGGTGCATGCGCTGCACCGCCAGCAGATCGTCCACCGCGACATCAAGCCGGACAACGTCCTGCTGGAGCCGGAAGGCGGCCTCAAGCTGCTGGACCTCGGCATCGCCCGGTTGCCGGCCTGGGACGAGGATCGGGCCGATCCCATCCCCGGCACCCCGAGCTACATGGCGCCGGAAATGTTCCAGGGCGAGCGCGGCAGCCTCGCCACCGACGTGTTCGCCCTCGGCGTCACTCTGTACCGCATGTTCGCCGGCGGCGCCTACCCCTATGGCGAGATCGAGCCGTTCAGCACCCCGCGCTTCGGCAACCCGAAGCCGCTGACCGCCCACCGCCCGGACCTCCCGGCCTGGCTGGACGCCGTGCTGGCCCGCGCCGTCGCGGCCGATGCGGAACAGCGGCCGGCGGACGCCGTGGAACTGGCCTACGAACTGGAAGCCGGCCTGGAAAAAGGCGGCGGCAGGCGCTCACCCCATCGCGCCCTGCCGCTGTACGAACGCAATCCCCTGCTGTTCTGGAAAGCCGTCGCGGCGCTGCTGCTGGTCCTGCTGGCCATGGCCGGTCTGGGCCTGTCACTGCCGTCCTGCCCGCCTGCCGGAACGGCGTCCCCCCACAATCCCTTGATTCACGATAACGGAGACTCGCGATGAGCAAGCCCAAACTCGTCCTCATCGGCAATGGCATGGCCGGCGTCCGCACGCTGGAAGAGCTGCTGAAGCTGGCGCCCGGCAAGTACGACATCACCGTGTTCGGTGCCGAACCCCATCCCAACTACAACCGCATCCTGCTCTCGCCGGTGCTTGCCGGCGAGAAGAAGCTGGACGACATCATCCTCAACGACGAGGCGTGGTATGCCGAACACGGCATCACCCTGCACAAGGGCAAAAAAGTCGTCGCCATCGACCGCGTCCGCCGCAGGGTCCGCTCCGAAGACGGGACTGAAGCCGGCTACGACCGCCTGCTGCTGGCGACCGGCTCGGCGCCCTTCATCCTGCCGGTGCCGGGCAGGGACCTGGAAGGCGTGGTCGGCTTCCGCGACATCCGCGACGTCGAGCTGATGCTGGAAGCCTCGGAAAAGCACCGTCATGCCGTCGTCATCGGCGGCGGCCTGCTGGGGCTCGAAGCCGCCAACGGCCTCAAGAAGCGCGGCATGAACGTCACCGTGGTGCACCTGCTCGACACCCTGATGGAGCGGCAGCTCGACAAACCGGCTGCGGCCCTGCTGCAACGGGCCCTGGAAGACAGCGGCCTGGACTTCAAGCTGGAAGCCCAGACCGAGGCCCTGCTGGGCGAAGGCCGGGTCCGCGCGGTCCGCTTCAAGGACGGCTCGGAAATCCCCGCCGATCTGGTGGTCATGGCGGTGGGCATCCGCCCCAACGTCGAGCTGGCCAAGGCATCCGGCATCCATTGCGAGCGCGGCATCCTGGTCAGCGACACGATGCAGACCTTCGACCCCCAGGTCTATGCGGTCGGCGAATGCGTGCAGCACCGCGGCGAGCTGTTCGGCCTGGTCGCACCGCTGTTCGAGCAGGCCAAGGTCTGCGCCAACCATCTGGCGGAATTCGGCATCGCCCGCTACGAGGGATCGGTCACCTCGACCAAGCTCAAGGTCACCGGCATCGACCTCTTCTCCGCCGGGGAATACCAGGGCGGCGCCGGCTGCGAGGAACTGCTGTTCCAGGACCCCTCGCGCGGCGTCTACAAGAAACTGGTGGTCCGCGACAACAAGGTCGCGGGCGCCGTGCTATACGGCGACACCGTGGACGGCGCCTGGTATTTCCAGATGATGCGGGACGGCACCGACATCTCCGCCTTCCGCGAGAACATCCTGTTCGGCCAGGCCCACATGGGCGATTCCGGCCACGGTGCCGAAAGCCATGCCGCCCGGCTGCCGGAAGACGCCGAGGTCTGCGGCTGCAACGGCGTCTGCAAGAAAACCATCGTCGATGCCATCGTTCAGAAGAAGCTGTTCACGCTGGACGAAGTGCGCGCCCACACCAAGGCCTCGGCCTCCTGCGGTTCCTGCACCGGTCTGGTCGAACAGATACTGCAGAGCACCCTGGGCAGCGATTACTCGGTCAGTCCCGCCAAAAAGCCTCTGTGTCGGTGCACGGACCTCACCCACGAGGAGGTGCGGGAAGCCGTCCGCACCCAGGGCCTGCAAACCATTCCGGAACTCATGGGTTCGCTGGGCTGGCGAACACCGGACGGCTGCCATGCCTGCCGCCCAGCGCTCAATTACTACCTGCTGTGCCAGTGGCCCGACGAGTACCGGGACGACCCGCAATCCCGCTTCATCAACGAGCGGGTTCATGCCAACATCCAGAAGGACGGTACCTATTCCGTGGTTCCCCGCATCTGGGGCGGCGTGACCAATCCGCGCGAACTGCGGGCCATCGCCGACGTGGCGGAGAAGTTCCAGGTCCCCTGCGTCAAGATTACCGGCGGCCAGCGCATCGACCTCCTGGGCGTGCCCAAATCGCAACTGCCGGCCATGTGGGCGGAGCTGGGCAAGCACGGCTTGATGTCCGGCCATGCCTACGGCAAGTCGCTGCGGACGGTGAAGACCTGCGTAGGCAAGGAATGGTGCCGCTTCGGCACGCAGGATTCGACTACCCTGGGCATCGAGCTGGAGAAGATGACCTGGGGCTCGTGGACCCCGGCCAAGGTCAAGATGGCGGTGTCCGGCTGCCCGCGCAATTGCGCCGAAGCCACGATCAAGGATTTCGGGGTGGTGGCCGTGGATTCCGGCTGGGAACTGCACGTCGGCGGCAACGGCGGCGTGAAGGTGCGCGCCACCGACTTTCTTTGCAAGGTGCAGACGGATGAGGAAGTCATGGAATACGCCGCGGCCTACCTGCAGCTCTACCGCGAAGAAGCCCGCTACCTGGAACGCACCGCGCACTGGATCGAACGGGTCGGACTGCCGTACGTGCAGAGCCGCATCGTCGACGATGCCGAAGGCCGCAAGGCGCTGTGCACGCGCTTCCTGGAATCGCAGCGCAAGGCGCAGACCGATCCCTGGGCCGAACGCGCGCAGGGGGCGGAAAAACACGAGTTCGAACCGCTGACGCCCGCGGAGCGGAAAGCGCATGCCTGCATCGCCTGAGGAAAACGCCATGAGCCACTGGACCCCCATCGCCCGCCTGGAAGACATTCCGCGCCAGGGCGCCCGCGTCGTCGCGACGCCGCAGGGCAGGGTCGCCGTCTTCCGCACCGTCGACGACCGGGTTTTTGCCCTGCTCGACCGCTGTCCGCACAAGGGCGGCCCGCTGTCCGAGGGCATCGTGCACGGCGCGCGCGTCGCCTGCCCATTGCACAACTGGGTGATCGAGCTCGATTCCGGCCAGGCGGTCGCCCCGGACGAAGGCTGCGCCCGCCGTTTCGAAACCCGCCTCGAGGATGGCATGGTGGCGATCTCCCTCCCAGACAGCCTTGCGGGAAACTGACATGGACCATCAGTCGCGGCGGACCGTCCGTACCACCTGTCCCTACTGCGGCGTGGGTTGCGGCGTGCTGGCCACGCCCACGGATGCGGGCGTGGCGATAGAGGGCGATCCGGACCATCCGGCCAACTTCGGCCGCTTGTGTTCCAAGGGTTCGGCTCTCGGTGAAACCCTGTCGCTCGACACCCGATTGCTGCATCCCGAAATCGGCGGAATCCGGGCGGGCTGGGACGAAGCCCTGGACACGGTCGCCGGCCGGTTCCGCGAAACCATCGAGCGGCACGGCCCCGACTCCGTCGCCTTCTACGTTTCCGGCCAGTTGCTGACCGAGGACTATTACGTGGCCAACAAGCTGATGAAGGGCTTCATCGGCTCGGCCAACATCGACACCAACTCCCGGCTGTGCATGTCCTCCACCGTCGCGGGCCACAAGCGCGCCTTCGGCGAGGACCTGGTGCCGGGCTGCTACGAGGACCTGGAACTGGCCGATCTCGTGGTGCTGGTCGGCTCGAACACGGCCTGGTGCCATCCCGTTCTGTTCCAGCGCATCCTGGCGGCGCGGCGCGCCGACCCGAAACGCCGCATCGTCTGCATCGACCCGCGCCGGACGGCGACCGCCGAGTCCGCCGACCTGCACCTGCCCATCCGGCCGGGCAGCGACGTGCTGCTGTTCAACGGGCTGCTGCACTATCTGCGGCACAACGACCGCCTCGACTTCGAATTCATCGAACGGCATACCGAAGGCTACGCCGCAGCATTGGGCATGGCGCAGGAGACCGCACCCACCCTTCCGGCCGTGGCCGCCGGCTGCGGGCTTGCGGAAAGCGAGGTGGCACAGTTCTACCGGCTGTTCGCCGCGACCGAACGGACGGTGACCCTGTGGTCGCAGGGCGTCAACCAATCGACCAGCGGCACCGACAAGGTCAACGCCATCGTCAACGCGCATCTCGCCACCGGTCGCATCGGCAAGCCCGGAGCCGGCCCGTTCTCGCTGACTGGCCAGCCCAACGCCATGGGCGGCCGCGAGGTCGGCGGGCTGGCCAATCAGCTCGCCGCCCATCTCGACCTCGACGACCCCGGCCACCGCCGGCAAGTACAGGAATTCTGGCGCTCCCCCCGCATCGCCGACCGGCCCGGCTACCTGGCCGTCGACCTGTTCCGGGCCATCGGCGAAGGCAAGATACGTGCGGTCTGGATCATGGCCACCAACCCCGCGGTGAGCCTGCCCGACGCCAACGCCGTACGCCGCGCCTTGAGCGCCTGCCCCTTCGTCGTGGTCTCCGACTGCGAGCGCGACACCGATCTGGCCCGCTTCGCCCATGTCCAGCTTCCCGCCTTGGCCTGGGGTGAGAAGGACGGCACCGTGACCAATTCGGAACGGCGCATCTCGCGCCAGCGCGCCTTTCTCGGTGCGCCCGGCGAGGCCCGGCCGGACTGGTGGATCATCGCCGAAGTAGCCCGCCGCATGGGGTTCGGCGCCGCGTTCGGCTACCGGGATCCGGCAGAAATTTTCGCCGAACACGTTGAGCTCTCCGGAATCGCCGGCGCCGAAAAACGCCGCTTCGACCTGTCCGGGCTTCAAACCGCTTACGACGATTTGGCGCCGACCCAGTGGCCGGTCAACGCCGGGCATCCGCAAGGCACGCCACGGCTCGCCTTCGACGGCGGGAGCGGCAAGCTGAAATTCGTCGCCGTCCGGCCCCGCCTCCCGGTCAACGCGCCCGACGCCGAATATCCGCTGATCCTCAACACCGGCCGCATTCGCGACCAATGGCACACCATGACCCGGACCGGCAAGACCCCGCGCCTCACCGGGCACATGCCCGAACCCTACGCCGAGCTTCATCCCGGCGACGGCGAACGCCTGGAACTCGCCGATGGTGCCCTGGCCCGGCTCGACAGCCGCTACGGCACCGCCTTGGCCCGGGTCCGGTTCAGCGCCGGCCAGCGGCCGGGCACGGTGTTCGTCCCCATGCACTGGAGCGAGGGCAACAGCCGGCAGGGCTTGGCGAACGCCCTGGTCAATCCGGCGGTCGACCCGGTGTCCGGCGAGCCCGAGTTCAAGCACACGCCGGCGCGGATCACGCCCTACAGGCCGGCATGGCACGGATTCGCCATCGCGCGGCGCCGGCTCGAATTTCCCGACGCCGCCTACCGGGTCGTGATTCCCTGCCGGAACTGCTGGCGCCACGAGCTGGCCGGCGAGGCGGTCCCGGAGGACTGGCGCGAGTGGGCGCAGAACCAAGCCGGCACAGCTACCGATATGGAGAGAGACTGGCTGGAGTTCGCGGACCCGCGCGCCGGCCGCTACCGTTGCGCGTGGATCGCAGGGGACCGGATCGAGTTCGCCTTGTTCGTGAGCCCCTGCCATGAACTGCCGCCCCGCGACTGGCTGGCCGGCCTGTTTGGTCAAGATATTCTGTCCGATGCGGCGCGTGCCAGCCTGTTGGCGGGACGGCCGCTTTCCGCCGAGGACGATCAGGGCAGGATCGTCTGCGCCTGTTTCTCCGTCGGCGAAAAGGCCCTTCGCCGTGCCATCGCGGCGGAGGACCTGGCCACGACGGAACAAGTCGGGACCCGCCTGAAAGCCGGCACCAACTGCGGCTCCTGCCTGCCGGAAATCAGCTCCCTCCTTGCGGAAACGCGGCGCTGACGGGCAGGATATCCGCAGACACCGCTTCGATCGAATCGTATGGACGACTCTCAAGAAACAGCCGTCGGCAACCTCATCGAGAAACCCCGGCTGACACTGGGTTTCATTCCGCTCACGGACTGCGCTCCGCTCGTCATCGCCCTGGAAAAGGGCCACTTCCGCCGGCACGGTTTGGACGTCGTGCTGTCGCGCCAGCCGTCCTGGGCCGCCATCCGGGATAAGGTCGCGGCCGGCATGCTGGACGGCGCCCATATGCTCGCGCCGATGCCGATCGCCACCACCCTCGGCCTGGGCGGCGTACGCAAGGCCACCATCGCGCCGATGTCGCTCGATCTGAACGGCAATGCCGTGACGGTATCCAACGCCCTGTACCGGCGGCTTACGGGCGTGGCTGGCGAAGAACCGTCACAGCGGCCGGTCTCGGCCCGCAGCCTTCGGCGGTTGCTGGAACTGGACTCCGGCGGCGAAGCTGTGCGGTTCGCCACGGTATTCCCCTTCTCCTCGCACAACTACCTGCTGCGCTACTGGCTGGCGGCCGCCGGCGTGGACCCGGACCGCCACGTCGGCATGACGGTCATTCCACCACCGCAGATGCCCCGTTGCCTGGCGGCGGGCGAGATTTCCGGCTACTGCGCGGGAGAACCCTGGAATGCCTACGCGGTCGCGCACGGCATCGGCCGAGTGCTGATCACCGATTATGAAATCTGGAACAACAGCCCCGAGAAGGTGCTGGGTGTCAACCAGGACTGGGCCGAACGGCATCCCAATACCCTGCGCGCTCTCCTGATGGCCTTGCTGGATGCCGCGCAATGGCTCGACCTGCCCATGAACCGCATGGAAGCCGCCGCCCTCCTCGCGAGTCCCGACTATGTCGGCGTTCCGGCGGACATCCTCCAGATGTCCATGACGGGCTCGTTTCAATACGCGGCGGACGAAGCGGCCGTATCCCTACCCGACTTCAACGTATTCCACCGCTATGCCGCCACCTTCCCCTGGCGCTCCCACGCCCTGTGGTTCCTGACCCAGATGCTGCGCTGGGGGCAGATCGCCGAACCCGTCGACCTGCATGCGGTCGCGGAACAGGTGTACCGTCCCGACCTCTACCGGGACGCCGCGGCTGCCCTCCGGATGCCCTGCCCGTCCGCAGACTACAAGTGCGAGGGCGTCCATGCCGTGCCATGGACGCTGGACACTCGCGCCTCGCCCTTGGTCATGGGGCCGGACCTGTTTTTCGACGGGACCGCCTTCGACCCGGCCGATCCCATCGCCTATCTCGCCGGCTTCGAACTCCACCGCATGCGGGTGAAGCTCGACGATCTCGCACGCGCGGGGAACTCGCCGTGAGCCTTCGCATCATGCTGGTGGACGAGGACGACGACCGCAGCGCCGTCCTGCAGCAGGCGCTGGCCGAAGCCGGCTACCGGGTCGTGGCGCGCTTGAGAAACGAGCAGAACCTTGCGCTCGCGGTCGGCGAACACAAGCCGGACATGGTGATCATCGACATGGAGGCCCCCGGCCGCGACACCCTGGAACAGATGCGCGAGGTCAGCCGGGACAATCCCAAGCCGATCGTGCTGTTTTCCAACAACCGCGACAGCGAATACATCCGCCAGGCGGTACAAGCGGGCGTCAGCGCCTACGTCGTCGACGGACTGAGCCGGGAACGGATACTTCCCATCGTCGAGGTCGCCATGGCCCGCTTCAGCGAATTCCAGGTGCTCCGGCGCGAACTCGAAGACACCCGCGCCCAGCTCGCCGACCGCAAGCTGGTGGAGAAGGCCAAGGGCCTGCTCATGAAGCATCGCGGCCTCAGCGAAGACGAGGCCTACCAGTCGCTGCGCAAGACCGCGATGGCCAGGAACCAGCGCATCGCCGACGTCGCCCGCACTTTGCTGGCGCTGGAAGATTTTCTCTGACGCGTACGACCGCTCGCGTGCCCGGCGACCGGCTCCGGAACCGCCCCATGGTAAACTGCGGCTTCCGAACTCCCTGGCACGACCATGAGCGTAGCGCTAAGACTTTACGAACAACTGACCGAAGCGGGCGAGGACAAGACGCGCGCCAAACTGATCGCGGAAGCCTTCGAGCATCTGGAGGACCGCTATCCCCAGTTGAAGGACGTGGCGACCCAGGGACAGGTGCGCGAGACCGAATTGCGGCTGCAGAAGGAGATCAAGGAGGTCGAGGCGACGCTCCGGCTGGAGATCGAAAAGACCCGCCTGGAAATCCGCGAGGTGGAGGTACGATTGACACAAGCCATCCATCGCCAGACCCTCTGGGTGGTCGGTTCCGTCGGCGCCGTGGTGGGATTGATCCGGCTGCTGGAATGGTTCCTCACCCATCTGCCAAACCCCTAGCGCAGATGTCTCTCTGCGCTTCCGCTTCCACTCGCGCCGAACCGGCACCAGCGATTGACCGTTCCCTGACCGGCGGACGGTGACCGCCACAAATGGCGGCGCGACGCCCCGATATCGTGCTCCGGCCCCGCACTGCGATTCCGCCCCGCCACTCTCAGCCCATAAGAAACAGATACTTGCATCTATTCGACTCCATTGGCACCGATAGTGCTTTGGTAATGACTGGATAAAGCGGTATCCCGCGCCAACGGCGGCGCGGACCTTTGAGACAAAGGCGTCTCGCGGTTTTCGGAATGTTCCGGAAATCGCGGACGCTTTTTTTTATGCGCGAACGTAAAACAACCATTCCGGGGGACACGAAAATGGCTCAGACGAATTCGAACCAGACCAAGGCAGCGCCCGTATCTTCCGGCGCCATCACCCGCCGGTCGAAGACCGCCGGCACGGCCCTTTTTTCGGCTGTGCTGGCTTTGTCCGATGCCGCTTGGGGAGCGGAGGCGGACAAACAGACCAAGCCCCCAAGCGCCTTGCCCACAGAATGGGCCGGGCCGGCGGACACCCGGATCAAACTGGAAGTGTTCGACCGCGCCCGTGGCGAATTCGCCGACTGGTTCGGCAATCCCCTGGTCAAGGGAAAGCCGGTGCCCAAGGACTACAACTACAGCTTCGTGGGCAATAAGTTCCAGTTGGGCCTTAGGGTGACCGGAGAACCCTTCGAGGCCTTCGCCCAGTTCCAGGACACCTACATCGGCGGCCTGCCGACCAATGGCGTCGGTATAGGCGCCGCGTATTACGCCAGCACGCCGTTGAGCACCCAGAACGGCGCCTTCCTGCGGCAGGGCTGGCTGCGGCTGAAGGATCTGTTCGGCGTCAACGGCCTGTATCTCAACGGCGGCCGCCAACTGTTTTCCGACGGCCAGCAGGGTCTCGCCCGCCACAAGAACCTGCGCTGGATCCAGGACTACCGCATCGCCCAGCGCCTGATCGGCCCGTTCGAGTACACCCACGCCGGCCGCAGCTTCGACGGCGGCAGCGTCGGCTACCTGACGGACGACCTGGAGGCGGTCGGCTTCGGTTTCATGCCCACCTTCGGCGGCTTCGAGTCCAACGGCATGCCGACCATCGGCAAGATCAACGTGGCGGGGGCGAGCCTCAGCCTCCGGGATTCGGAAAACGTCGGCAATACCATCGGGCGCCTGTCCTGGTACTACTACTCGGACGACCGGGACATCCTGTTCGTCGACAACCGTCCCCTCGCGGCGCGCGAAAAAGCGGTGGGCCAAGGCTCGGCGATCCACACCATCGGTGGCCACCTGGCGCATGTCGAGGAGATCGGCCCCGGCGTGGCGGACGGGACGGTCTACGCTTTCGGCCAGGTCGGCAACTGGCAGAACCAGAGTCAGGCGGCGTGGGCCTTCGGCGTCGAGGCCGGCTACCAGTTCAGGGAGGTCTGGGCCGCCCCCTGGCTGCGGGCGGGCATCAACAGCGGCTCGGGCGACGATAACCCGGACGACGATACCCACGGCACCTTCTTCCAGGTGCTGCCCACGGCCTGGCTGTATGCCCAGTTCCCGTTCTACAACATGATGAACAACCAGGACGTCTTCGTGCAGGGCATCCTGACGCCCGACCCCAAGCTCAGCCTGAGGCTGGATTTCCACGCATTGCGGGTCAACGCCGCCCAGGACTTCGTCTATTCAGGCTCGGGCGCGACCAACGACACCGTGTTCGGCTATGCGGGCACACCGACGGGCGGTGCCAGCAACCTGGCCTATCTCACCCACGTGATGATCAACCTGAAGCCGATCGACCATCTGGCCTTCAACCTGTTTTACGGCCATGCTTTCGGCCAGAGCATCATCAACAACCAGTACGACGGCAAACAGGGCAATTACGGTTTTCTGGAGGCCATCGTATCGTTCTGAGCGTCAGCACCCATGACTCTGGAATCCCTCCTGACCTGCCCCGTCTGTGGCTTTGCCAGACGGGAAACCATGCCGACCGATGCCTGCCTGTACTTCTACGAATGCACCGGCTGCGGAACCCTGCTCCGCCCGAAACCGGGGGATTGCTGCGTATTCTGTTCCTACGGTTCGGTCAAATGCCCGCCGATGCAGGAACAGGAGGGGGCGTGCGGTTGCGGCTCAGGCGCCTGACACGTCCACCTGCACCCTGCCGTTCTCGATCCGCATCGGATATTCCTTCATGCACCAGCCGGCGGGTTGCAAGCACTGGCCGTTACGGCCGTCGAAAACCCAGCCGTGGGCGATGCAGTAAAGAATCCGGCCGTTGAAGTCCCCGCGCCCCAGCGACACCCCCTCGTGGGGGCAGCGGGCATCGTAAGCCTTCGGTTCCCCGCCGTCGGGCCACAGGATGACGATTTCCTTCTTGCCCACGGTCAAGGGCACCAGCTCGCCTTCGCCGAGCAGGCTTTGTTTGCAGACGTCTTCGAAAGCCACGAGCGTTTCCTCTTTCCACGGGATGGTCAGAAATTCACGATGACCCGGCGGCAGCGGCACCTGCCTGCGCGGACTCGATTCTCACGAGGAGCAGCTCACCTCGATGTTGCGCATGTAGTCCGGCGGCTCGGCGGCGTAGGCTTCCATGTCGGGCTGCTCGTCGTACGGCCGGCGCAGTAACTCGGCCAGCTTGGCGACCTCCGAATAGTCTCCCAGCATGGCTTTGTCGATGGCGATCTGCGCCAAATGGTTGCGCAGCACGTATTTCGGATTCACCCGGTTCATCCGCCCGGCCCGCGCTTCGTCGTCGACATTCCGCTCGCTGCGCAGCCGGCCCCTGTAGTCGGCGACCCACGCATCGAAGGCCTTGATGTCGGCGAACTCCTCCCGTACCCCCTTGGCGGGCGCGTCGCTGCCGGCACGGATCCGGGAGAGCAACCGGAAGCCGCGGGTGAAATCGCCCCGGCTTCTTTGCAGCAGCCCCAGAAATTCGTCTATCAGTTTGGCATCGGTTTCGCGGAAGTCCCTGAGCCCCAGCTTATCGGCCCAGCCGCGCATCACCGACCGGTGATAGACGTGTGCGTAGCGGGCAGCCAAGTCCTGGCCGATCTCCGCCGCCTGGTTTGGACCGTCGGCCAAGAGCGGCGACACCGCCCGCAGCAGGCGCTCGCAGTTCCAGCGGCCGATCTCGGGCTGGGCACTGTAGGCATAGCGTCCTTCGTAATCGGAGTGGTTGCAGACGTGGTACTGGCGGAACCGGTCCATGAAGCCGAACGGCCCGTAGTCCAGGGTCAGGCCGAGCACGGAAAAATTATCAGTGTTCATCACCCCGTGGCAGAAGCCCAGCAACTGCCATTGCGCGATCAGCCGGGCGGTACGCTCGACCACTTCGCCCAGCCAGGCAGCGTAGCGGTCCGGCCGGCCCTGCAAGTGCGGGAAGTGCTCGGCGATCACATGATCCGCCAGCCGCGCCATCGGCCCCAGTTGGCCGCGGGCGGCAAAATATTCGAACTGGCCGAAGCGCACGAAGCTGGCGGCGGTCCGGCATACCACGGCGGCGGTCTCAGCGGTTTCCCGGACCACCGGCTGCACAGAGCCGACCAGACTGAGGCAACGGGTGGTCGGCACCCCGAGCGCGTGCATGGCTTCCGAACCCAGATATTCGCGGATCGAGGAACGCAGCACGGCGCGGCCGTCCAGCCCGCGCGAATACGGCGTCGGCCCCGCACCCTTGAGCTGCAGCTCCACCCGCTCCTTTGCCGGTGTGCGCACTTCCGCGATCAGCAAGGCGCGGCCGTCGCCCAACTGCGGCACCCAGGCGCCGAACTGATGGCCGGCGTAGACGGACGCCGAAGACGCATACCCCGGCCAGGGCCGGTTGCCGGCCAGGATTTCGAGGAGTTGCGGCCCCACATCCGGATCGAAACCCAGCTCACCGGCCAACGCGGCGTTGAAGTGCACCATCCTCGGTTCCGGCAGGGGCGTGGCGGTCACGGGCTGGTGAAAAGGCGCTCCGAGCCGCGCATACACGGGAGAAAGCGGCGGATCGGCCAAGCTGAGCGGCTGGGGGAATGCTCTTGGCATCATGGCGGACATGCGCTCAATCCTCCGCGCTGCCGGAAAAAACCGCAGGGTCCATGTCCCATTCCTTCAGCACCCGGCCTGATTCGTTGCCGCTGGCATCGAAGCTGCGCTCCTCGAAGCGGACGTGGCCGTCGCGCCCCATGACCAGCACCGTGCTGGAGCGCGTGCCATGGTCGCTGCCGGTCACGAAACAGGCGGAGAGCCGTTCCTCCTCTTCAGGCCCGATTCCGGTATCCGGCAAACCCCGACTATAGGTCGTGCGGCTGGCCAGCAACGCGAAACCGGCGGCTGCGATGTCGCCGGCGGTCAAAGAGGAGCCAGCCGGCCTCGGGACATCCCCCGCACCCTGGATTGCCACTTGCTCCAGCGGCGAATGCCCCGAGAGCAGCATCTTGTAGCCGCCATGGCTAAGGACATAGCCGCCGAACAAGCGGTCCAGCCAGGCGCATTTGGGCCAGGGCTCATCGAGCAGTCCGTTGGACAGCGTATGGATACCCGGCGTAAGAGCGATCGGCAGGCGCGAGCGGGTACCGGCGTAAAATACTTGGCGGGGCGAACCCAGCAGCAGGTTGTAAGGCGCGTGATCGCCCTTGGAGCGGATGAAGCGGCGGGCATGCGCCGTGGGATCTTCCCCGGATTCGAGGTAGTCCAGTGGAAGGCGACCGCGTGAAGGCGCGCCGGGTGCCGGCGATGAACCATCCCGGTACGCGGTCACCAGCGAGAAGCGGCCGTCGCGCGTGACCGCCAGCCAAGTGCCGCCGTGCATTTGGTCTTCGCCGGCCAGACACTCCGGCGCGCGCGTCCACCAGCCGGCCGCCGAGGTGGGGCGGTCGTGGCGCTCGTCGCGATTGGCGATCAGCGCCAGGGGAAAGTCGGGGTGGGCACCCCAGGCGATTGCGGCCACGCTCATCGTCTATTCGCTTCTGGAAGTATAGGATTTCCATGTGCGAAGCAACTTGCGCGCCAAAGAGATTGGCCGCTGATTTATTGATTTCGTGCGGGAATCACGGCGGGAACTTGTCTCAAACCGGACAATTGGCCGGACCCGCGCACTCGGCGCTCACAGGGGCCCGGCTCGCCCGGCCGGGTTCCCAATGGTCACAAGACGAGGCCTTCGATCCGCAGCATCCTGGCCTTGGTCGCAATGCCGCCATGTGCGGAAAATCCGCCGAGCCTCCCGCTCGCCCCCAGAATCCGGTGGCAGGGAATGATGAGGGGGATGGGGTTGCGTCCGAGCGCCTGGCCCACGGCGCGGGCCGCGGTGGGCCGGTCCAAGGCACGGGCCAGTTCGCCGTAGGTGCGGACCTGCCCGGCGGGGATATCCCGTGCGGCCGAGTAGACGGCCCTGGCGAACGGGCCCGCGCCATCCGGTTCGACCCGAACCGCACTGAAATCCTGGAGATCGCCCCGGAAATGCCGCCGGACCCTCTCGATCACCTCCGCGATCGCCGGCGGCGGCAACGTCGCCGGCGCCACCCCTGTCCGCTGAGCAATAGCGGACCCGGTCTCCGCCGCCGTTGCCTCCGGAAGCTGGAACAGGGTGACGACAGGCGCATCGTCTTTTCCCTCGGCCTGTCGCCAAGCGATCCCGCAGACACCGAAATCGGTATCGAACAGGTAATGGGCCATGGGCTCCGCGTCTCTGGACCTGAGGTTGCGCATACTATTTCGTTTCCTTCAGCCGGCTCCCCTTCAGCACCGGTCCGGCAACACCGCAAATGCCAGCAGATATTTCAGATGTCGAGCCCGGCCCACCATCAACCGCCGCGGGTCCGCTCCTCTCGCCCCTTTTCCCGCCCGAGCAACTTGGCCAGTTCCCCCAGTTCGGCGGAAAGGATTTCCAGATAGTCGTCGGCGCTGATGATGCCCACCAAGACACCCCGATCATCGACCACGGGAATGCGCCGCACGCCGTTTGCGCGCATGCGCTGCAGCGTTTCCCACAATCCGTCCTGTTCGCGTGCGGTTACGAGTTCGAAACTCATGATGTCACCGACCGTTACGGCATCGGGGGCCACTTCCTCTGCCAGAATCTCGACCACCAGATCCCGGTCGGTCAGGATGCCGAGGGGTTTGCAGCCGCCCTCGGACTCCTCCACCACCACGACGCTGCCGACATGATGCTCGCGCATCACCTTGGCCGCCTCCACGATCGTGTCGTCCTTCTTGACGATGACGGTATCTCGAATGCAGAACTGACCGATGGACATGTTTGCTCCTCGCTGAATCGCTGTAGTGAAACTGCCGGAAAAACGAGGCGACCGCCCCTTTTCAAACTCGATTGTCGGCTATTCCAAGCCGGAGGGGCAACTGTCGGATTCGGAAAGTACGGCACGTAACCTGCATCTTCGCATGCACGCCGGACATCCGGATGGTCAACCAGAGATGCGATATGGACTCAGTCAGAACAGTAACTTACATCATCAATCGGGAGAAAGGCGGAAGTACCTCTCCCAGCCGCAATGCGGCAAATGCCCCTTCAACCACTCCCGAAAGCACCGCTTACAACGGTAACGACCTGTCGCGAGTCATCGAGGACTCCCTGTCTGACCTGACGGAAGCGGTCAGCCCGCTTTCCTCGGTGACGCCTGGCACCGAAACAGCAACGCCTGCCGAACCCGTGCGGCGACACCGGCGAACGCAGAGCCGGTGAAACATTGCAACCGATGGATTCAATAGGGGCGCAACGTCTTGGCAGGGGCGAAACGGCCGCGATCACCCCTGCCAGTCTTCCAGGACCAGACCGGGGATGCGGGCGAATCCACGGGTGTTGTGGGTCACCAGTGTCATGCCGTGGGCTCCCGCAATGGCACCGATTTGTAAATCGTAAGGACCGATGGGCGTTGCCTGGCTTGCCAGAAACGCCCGAATCTTGCCGAAATGGCGGGTCGCCTCGCCGGCGAAAGGGAGACTCGGCAGCCATGACAACAAGGTAAGCAGCCGCTCGCGGTTCTCTTCCGGTTTCCCGCTCTTGCAGACGCCGAGCCACAATTCCGCCTCCACTGGAGCACACAAGTGCAGCTTGCCCCGCCCCACCCTGCGAACATGGTTCACCACCAGGGGATGCTCTTTCATCAGGGCAATCGCGGCGTTCGTGTCCAGAAGGTAAGCCATCAGTCCAGCGACTCCGCCGATCGATTAGTCCTACTGTCGCCCGGAGGCAACGTAATAGCCGATGGGAACCGGTGTGGAGCCCCGTAAGGCAGCCGATATCGTGCGATCAGACCCCAAAAACCGAGTGGAACGATACGTGCTTAAGATTGGAAAAAGGGGTGGTTGGAGAAATGGGGATGTTGACTCGAAACATCATTACCGGAGAAGAGCTGGCTCTCTCTGTCACGACGGCTTTCGAGAGGTCGCCCTATGGCCTGCCCGTCGTCGTCACTCAGGAAGGTGAGACATTGGATCCGACTTTGTTCGCTCGGCATCAGATCATCGAAGCCGACGCGTATGAAATCGAGGATCTGCAGTTAGGCGGTTACCCGATACAATGGGCCGAAGCAGCCCCGCCTCACCGCGCAACCGTTCCTTGCAGCGTTTTCCCAGACAGCTTTAGATTTGCTTACCGGGTGCATTGCAATATCTTGATTCGTGCCAGAGAAAACGCCCAGAAGTCTTGAGCTTCCAAGCTGAGCCTGTGTCCCGCCTCGCTGAGATCCATCGCCCAGTCGTCGCGCGGCGCCTCATAGAAGCTTCCGTTCGGGAACTCGACTCTCACACCGCCTGCCAACTTCTCAACTTTCAAAGCCCTGGCAAACTCTTCTCCGCTCATGTCGTTCCTCACCCAATCGCTACAAGCCTGGCCATCTCACCGGTAGCCTTACCCCTAAAGCGTAGTCAATATTTCACAATATGGAAGAGTACAACCGCCGGCCGGCTTCCGCTCCGCACACTCGGTGGACTGGATTTCCGTACGAGCCTGCACGCTTGAAGGTCCTCATCGATGGCCGTGAGAAGTAGACGTGCCAACGAGCCCGTAAAAACTGGAGCGATGCGGCATCATGGACTCTCGGCGGGCACGATCTGCCGCACATCTTGGCATCTGGCAGGTCCTAGTGTTTAATTGCGTAAATTAGCGATAGTATTGCGCAGCTGGGAGCCTTTGACGTCCCGCTTGCGCCAGACGAATGGGGCGGCCTTGTCGTTGTAGGCGGCGATGAAATCGTTGATCGCCTGCGCCAGTTGGTCGATGCTGTTGAAACTGGCCCCACGTAAGGCCTTGCGGGTCATGATGCCAAACCAGATTTCCACTTGGTTCAACCAACTGGCTGAAGTGGGCGTGAAGTGAAAGTGCACGTTGGGATGGGCGGCCAACCAGTCATCGTTCTTCTTGTGAGTGCAATAGTTGTCGAGAATCACATGAATTTCCCGATCAGCCGGAACATCGGCGACCACCTCATCGAGAAAGGCCTGAAAGTCAGGACGCTTCTTGGTCGTGGTGGTTTTGGACTGAATGGTACCGGTCGCCACATTCAAGGCCGCAAAAAGATTGATCGTGCCATGGCGCTTATAGGTGCTTTTCAATCCACGAACCAGCTTGCCGCTGCTGGTAAAGACGAAACCGCTGGCCCTTTCCAGCGCCTGAATGGAAGGCTTTTCATCAACGGAAATGACCAACGCATTTTGCGGCGGATTCAGGTACAGCCCGATAATGTCGGCCGACTTGATGGCAAACTGAGGGTCCGTGCTGACGCACCACGAGCGATGCCGCTGGAGTTGGATGCCTTCTTTGCGCAACAGACGCCAGACGGCATCATCGGAAACCCCCAAGGCTTTCGACAACGACCCGCCATCCCACGTCGCCTGTCCGGCCGGCGGCGGCTGTTCAATCTGCGCAAGCAATCGATTGCGCAACTCGGACGGCGGGTACCGCGGAGGCTTGCCCGGTCTTTTTCGATCACGCAGTCCTTTCAACCCTTCAGCCGCAAAGCGTCTGCGCCAGATACCCACCGTGCCGGGCCGGATGCCCAACTCAGCAGCAATCTCGTCATTGCGCTTGCCCGCCAGGCAGCCCATGACAATCTTGGCGCGCTCGACCAGACGAGCCTCATCGGTGCGGCTATTGCTCAAACGCTCCAACTCACGCCGATCTTGGTCCGTACAACTCACCGATATGGCAACTCGCGCCATCCTTCCCTCCGTTCCTGTGGGTAACGGAGACATGATATTACAGTCGCTTAATAATGCAATTAGACACTAGCGCGGCACTTACCCGACGAACTGGGAACAGGGGGATCGGCGGAAATGGCTTGCCGGTACACACGCGCCTCAGCGGCGACCGTCTGACTACGCACGCCAGCAACATGATGAAAGAACCCGGCGGCAGGTTACGAAACAGCTGCACCGGCAAGGTGAGACCCGAAGATTTCGGTGGTAAGCCATTGAATCATTGGAGCCGGTGATAGGATTTGAACCTACGACCCGCACATTACGAATGTGCTGCTCTACCGACTGAGCTACACCGGCTTTGTTTCCTGGAACGCGCATTATAGGCAGACGACTTGGCTGACACAACTGGGAGATGTGCAGAGGTCGTGGGGCGAACCCCGTCGTAGGACTCATCATCGTTCTTCATCGCAACTGAACCTCGTCCATGCCATCGGTATCGATGTCTTCGTATGCGTCCGGTGTGAATCTCGGCGTGCATACGGCGAGAAATACCAAGTCGTTCCCGCCCGTGTTGGAGATGCGCTGGGAAACACCCGACGGTATGACAACCACATCCCCAGGCCCAACGACCGAAGGTGCCAAACCCTCGATTTCAACCCGTCCCTGGCCATCCAGGATCAGGTAACGCTCCGTCGTGTTGCTGAGGCGGTGCAGCCGGGTGGTGACGCCGGGTTCAACCCTGGCTCGCGCGACGGAAACATCCGCATCGTCGGTGGAATTCCACCATTCAGTGATGTAGCAACGTTCGTCGAAATAGTATTCCGTCGCCGATCCGCAATAGATACTTGCCTGAGTCATGACGAGTGCTCTTCGGGGTTGCTGACGGCCGCCTGTAGCGGCTCCGGGGCTGACCGCAGTATACGCGATCGCGCGCCGAAAGCCGGCGATGCCCTCACGATTCGGTTAAAATCCGCAATTTAGCCCCGCTCCATGGCACGCTGCCCCACCCGAAGCTCCATCCGATGACCGATCAGCCCGACCTGTCCAGACACACTCCGATGATGCAGCAGTTTCTCCGCATCAAGGCGGAGCATCCGGACCAGCTGCTGTTTTACCGGATGGGCGATTTCTACGAGCTGTTCTTCGAAGACGCCCGGCGGGCAGCGAAGCTGCTGGACCTGACCTTGACCAGCCGGGGCGAGTCGGGCGGCGAACGCATCGCGATGGCGGGAATTCCCTACCACGCGGTCGACGGCTATCTGGCGCGCCTGATCCGGCAGGGCGAATCGGTGGCGATCTGCGAGCAGATCGGCGATCCGGCCACTTCGAAGGGGCCGGTGGAGCGCAAGGTGGTGCGGATCGTCACACCCGGCACGGTGACCGACGAGGCGCTGCTGGAGGAGCGCCGCGACAACCTGCTGGCGGCGATCGCCCGCGACGGCTCGGTGTTCGGGCTGGCGGTGCTGGATCTGTCCGGCGGCCGTTTCACCTTGCAGCAGCCGGAGTCGGCCGCGCAGCTTCTGAACGAGCTGGCGCGGCTGAACCCGGCCGAGCTCCTGGTCAGCGAAGACGAACTGCAGGCGGAGGGGCTGTCGGGGCAGCGGGGCCTGACCCGGCGTCCGCCCTGGCATTTCGATCCGGAGAGCGGCCGCCGCCAGTTGCTGAACCAGTTCGGCACCCGTGACCTGTCGGGCTTCGGCTGCGAGCATCTGGGCTTGGCGCTGGGCGCCGCCGGGTGCCTGCTGCAATACCTGCGCGACACCCAGCGCAGCGCCCTGCCCCACATCCGCAGCGTCCGTGCAGAGACCGGCGCGGAATACATCAGCCTGGACGCCGCCAGCCGGCGCAATCTGGAGCTGGACTGGCATCCTTCCGGCCGCGCCGAATTCACCCTGCTGGGCATCCTGGACCGGACCGGATCGGCGATGGGCGGGAGGCTGCTGCGGCGCTGGCTGCATCAACCCTTGCGCGACCGGACGACCATCCGGCTGCGCCAGGAAGCGATCGGCGAGTTGCTGGCGGACCGCCGCTTCGAAGCCCTGCACGATCTGCTGCGCGGCGTGGGGGACGTCGAGCGGATCGCCGCCCGTATCGCCCTGAAGTCGGCCAGACCGCGCGATCTCACTACACTGCGCCAGACCCTGCAGACCCTGCCCGCGATCCGGGACAGCTTTGACGGCATCGAAGGCGCGCTGCTGGGCGGGCTGGCGCGGCGCATCGTCGACCAGCCCGAGCTGAGCGGCCTGCTGCAGCGGGCCATCGTCGATAATCCGCCGATGCTGATCCGCGACGGCGGCGTGATCGCCGACGGCTACCACGCCGAGCTCGACGAACTACGCCAGTTGAGCGAGAACGCCGACCAATTCCTGGTCGATCTGGAAGAGAAGGAGCGTGAGCGCACCGGCCTCGCCAGCCTCAAGGTCGGCTACAACCGGGTGCAGGGGTTCTACATCGAACTGCCCCGGAGCCAAGCCGAAAAGGCGCCGGTGCACTACAGCCGGCGCCAGACGTTGAAGAACGCCGAGCGCTACATCACGCCGGAGCTGAAAGCCTTCGAGGACAAGGTACTGAGTGCCCGCGAAAGGGCACTGTCCTGCGAGAAGGCGCTCTACGACGAATTATTGGAAACGCTCGGGAATTGGCTGCCTGCGCTGCAAGACTGCGCGGCGGGGCTGGCCGAACTGGACGTGCTGGCGACCCTGGCGGAGCGCGCCGAGCGGCTGAACTGGGTTGCGCCGCGACTGGTGGATGCACCGGGTATCCGCATCGTCGGAGGGCGCCATCCGGTGGTCGAACAGGTCAGCGGCATGCCATTCGTGCCCAATGACCTGGAATTCGGTCCGGACCGGCGCATGCTGGTCATCACCGGGCCGAACATGGGCGGCAAGTCGACCTACATGCGGCAGGCCGCGATCATCGTGCTGATGGCCCACATCGGGAGCCACGTCCCGGCGGCGGAAGCCGAGATCGGCCCGATCGACCGCATCTACACCCGCATCGGCGCCTCCGACGACCTCGCCAGCGGCCGCTCCACCTTCATGGTGGAAATGACCGAGACCGCCAACATCCTGCACAACGCCACGACTGAGAGTCTGGTGCTGATGGACGAAATCGGCCGCGGCACCAGCACCTTCGACGGGCTTTCGCTGGCCTGGGCCTGCGCCGAGCACCTCGCGCGGGAGACCCGCGCCTATACGCTGTTCGCCACCCATTATTTCGAACTGACGGCGCTGGCCGAGGAATGCGACGGCGTCGGCAACGTACACTTGGACGCCGTGGAGCACGGCGACAAGGTGGTGTTCCTGCATGCGGTCCAGGACGGACCCGCGAGCCAGAGCTATGGTCTACAGGTGGCTGCGCTGGCGGGGGTACCGCGGACGGTGGTCGACAACGCGCGGCGAAAACTGGACCAACTGGAACGGCAGGCGCGTTCGGCCCATCAGCAAGCTGCGCCGGTGACCCAGCTCGATTTGTTCCTGGCGCCGGAGCCGCACCCCGTGGTGCGGCGGCTGGAAACCTTGGACATCGACGGCCTCAGCCCGCGCGAGGCCTTGAATCTGTTGTTCGAGCTGAAGCAGTCGCTGTGAAGACGGCCCGGCGGCGCGGTTCGCCGCCGGGCTCGGAAAGGGAGATTACGGCGTCTTGGCCTGCTTGCCGCCTTCGTCCTTTTCATGTTTCAGCATGCGGACGAGCTGCTCGGCCGGAACGTAGCCCGGCAGCACGTTGCCGCCGCCGGTGACGATCATCGGCGTGCCTTGGGCACCGATGGCGGTTCCCAGCGCCATCTGCTCCGTCACAGGGTTGTCGCAGGATTTTTCTTCCACCTTCTCGCCCTTCTTGGCCTTGGTCAGAGCGGCGTTGCGGTCCTTGGCGCACCATACGCTGACCGCCTTGTCCCAGGAATCCGAGCCCTCCCCTGCCCGCGGGAAGAACAGGTAACGGATCTCGATGCCTTCCTTGAGGTAATTGTCCATCTCCGAATGGAGCTTGCGGCAGTAGCCGCAATCGATGTCGGTGAACACGTAGGCCACGTATTTGCCGATCTTCGGTTTGAACGCGATCATGTTCTTCTCGCCCAGCTTTTCCAGCGCCCCGATCCGCGCGGCAGCCAGCTTGGGTTCGGTGAGGTCTTCCCGGTTCTTGAGGTCGATCAGCGAGCCCTGGATCAGGTATTTGCCATCGTCGGAGACATAGAACAGCTTGGGACCGACGACGACCTCGGAAATGCCGGCCATCGGCGAGGGCTTGATGGAATCGGGCTTCACCCCCGGCAATGCCTGCTTGATCGCATCCTCCACGGCTTTGGCGTCCGCCAGGACGGACGAGACGGGTACAGCCAGGAGCGCGACCAGGGACAGCAGGGAACGGAACGCAGGTTTCATCAGGGGATACCTCGGGATGGGAAGGAATTGGGAGCTTAGGAAAACAGCCGTTCGATGTCGAGCATGAAAGCGAGCGCCATCAGCGCGATCAGGATGAAAAGCCCGACCTGCTGCGCCAGCATCTGGGTCCTTTCGGAAAGCGGGCCGCCTTTCACCGCTTCGATCAGATAGAACATCAGGTGGCCGCCGTCCAGCACCGGGACCGGCAGCAGATTGAGCACGCCGAGGCTGACGCTGATCAAGGCCAGGAACTTGACGAAATGCAAGAGGCCCAGCTTGGCGGACTGTCCGGCGTACTGGGCGATGCTGATGGGGCCGCTCAGGTTTTCCACGGTCGCCTTGCCGATGAGCATGCGCCCGATCATCTTGAGCGAGAGCCACGCGTAATCGCCGGTGCGCTCCGCCGCCGCGCCCAGGGCCGGCAGCACGCCCAGCCGATACTCCACTTCCATCGCGGCCCGCACCGAATCCGGTATCCGGGCCACCGCGCCTATCCTCCCGATCGGACCTTTCGGCCCGTTGACGGTGTCGGGCCGGACCTCCAGGGATACATGCACGCCGTCACGCTCGGCCACCAGCCCGATTTTCTGGCCGGGACGGGCGCGCACGATGTCGACCCACTGGCGCCAGGTGCGCAGCGCCTCACCGTCCGCCGAAAGCAGCAGGTCGCCGGGTTTCATGCCGGCCCGCTCCGCCGGACCGCCGGGCTCCGTCCGCTCGACCACCGGCGGTAGCTCCGGCTCCCAGGGTTGCAGGCCGAGCCGGTCCCCCAGGACTTCCGGGGTGTTGAGCACGTGGGCCGGAATGCTGAGGGTACGGACCGCGCGTCCGCCATCGCCGGTCTTCACCTCGACCTCGACGGCTCCCTCGTCCATGACCCGCTCGAAGATCCGCCCGACGGCGAGACCCCAGGTCGGCGTCGGATCGCCGTCGACGGCGAGGATCTCGTCCTCCGGCTCGAACCCCGCCTCGGCGGCGAAGGTGCCCGCTTCCACCGGCCCGAGCACCGGCCGTATGCCGGTCTCGCCGACCATGAACACGCCCCAGTAAAGCAGGATGGCCAGAAGGAAATTGAAGATCGGTCCCGCAGCGACAATGGCGAACCGCACCGGGAGGCGCTGCCGGTTGAAGGCGTAAGGAAGGTCGGCCGGAGCGACCGTCCCTTCCCGCTCGTCGACCATGCGGACGTAGCCGCCGATGGGGATGGCGGCCAGCGTGAATTCGGTGCCGTCCGGTTTCCTTTGCCAGCGCAGGAGGGGCGTGCCGAAACCGAGGGAGAACCGCAGCACTTTCACGCCGAGCTTGCGCGCCACCCAGTAATGGCCGAACTCGTGCACCGCGATGAGCAGCGCCAGAGCGATGAGAAAATAGAAAACCGTGTGGATGAGAGACATTAAATCCTACAGTTGCCGATGTACGTCTCCGCTACCTTGCGGGTTTCCGCGTCCGCTTGCAAGACCGAATCGATGGCATCCACCGCTCCGGCCGCAACCGTCGCCATGCAGTGCTCGATCACCCGCGGTATGCCGGTGAAAGCCAGCCGTCGGTCCAGGAACGCAGCGACCGCGGCCTCGTTGGCCGCATTCAGGATCGCCGGCGCCGTGCCCCCCGCCCGCACCGCCTCGTAGGCCAGGCGCAGGCAAGGGAAACGGGCAAGGTCAGGACGCTCGAAGTTCAATTGGTGGACAGCGAACAGATCGAGAGGTTCCGCGCCGGATTCGAAACGCTCGGGCCAGGCGAGCGCGTGGGCGATCGGAATACGCATGTCGGGGGTCCCCATCTGGGCCAGCACGGTGCCGTCGACGTAGTCCACCATGGAATGGATCACGCTCTGGCGGTGCACGACGACCTGCACGTCGTCGGGCTTAGCGTTGAACAGCAGACAGGCCTCGATCACTTCCAGACCCTTGTTCATCATGGTGGCCGAATCGACCGATATCTTCCGGCCCATCACCCAGTTCGGATGCGCCACGGCCTGCTCCGGCGTGACCGACTCCAGCTCGGCGATGGGGGTGTTGAGGAACGGCCCTCCGGAAGCGGTGAGCAGGATGCGGCGCACCCCGACGGCCTCGGTGCCGGCGCGATAAGCCGCCGGCATGCACTGGAACACCGCGTTGTGCTCACTGTCGATCGGCAGCAGCCTGGCCCCCGCCCGGACCACTTCGGCCATGAACAACTGGCCGGACATCACCAGCGCTTCCTTGTTGGCCAGCAACACCTCCTTGCCGGCCCGCGCCGCCGCCAGGGTGGGCAGCAGCCCTGCGGCGCCGACGATCGCCGCCATCACGCTGTCCACCTCCGGGAGGGAGGCGACCTGTTCCAGTGCTCCCGGACCGGACAGTACCTCGATGCCGCCCAGACCCGCTGCCACCAGCCGCTCCCGCAGATCCGCCGCGGCCTCGGCCCGGATCGCCACCGCATAGCGCGGCCGGTGATCGCGGCATTGCTCGAACAAGCGGTCGATGTTGCCGTTGGCGGTCAATGCCACCACGCGGTAGCGGTCGGGATGGCGCGCCACCACATCGAGCGTGCTGACGCCGATCGAGCCGGTGGAGCCGAGTATGCATATGCCTTTCACGGAATTCTCCAGGATTTCTGCCAGCGCCGCGGTTTACTCTTCCGGAGCCGATTCATCGGTCCCGGCGTCTTCCGGCTCCATCGGTTCCGGAACGCTTTCATCGCTTTCCGGCTGGATCGGCTCGACCTGAACCGGCGCGCCCTCCATTTCGGCGGGCACTTCGATCGTCACGGGCTCCGCGGTCTGCAGAAACAGGCCGAGAAGCATGGAGCCGGCGTAGAAGACCGCGACCGAGGCCAGCAAAGCGTCGATCCGGTCGAGCACTCCGCCATGGCCGGGCAGGAGCGATCCGCTATCCTTCACGCCGCGCTGCCGCTTGAGCAGGCTTTCGAACAAATCGCCACCCACGGAAATCACGACGGTGACGACGGAAAGGATGACGAAATCGGCGATGGTCAAAGGCTCCAGCTTGAACCACAGCCCCACGGCGACTGCCAGGACGGCCGAGACCGCCAGAGCGCCGTACAGCCCCTCGACCGTCTTGCCGGGACTGATTTCCGGCATCAGCTTGGTGAAGCCCCAGTTGCGCCCGACGAAATAGGCGGCAATGTCCGCGAAAGAAATCAGCACCAGCAGATACAGCGCCTGTACGGCGCCGAAATTGAAGCGCAGCCAGATGAACAGGATCCAGGAGGTGAGCAGGATGAACCAGCCCAGCCCCAGCTTCAGCCCCACCGGCAGCCGGATCGCCAGCGCTTTGTCCGGCCTGGCCCGCAGCAGCATGCCGACGGCGAACCACCACGCCACCACCGGCCACATCAGCCAGTCGACCGTATAGGGCGCCCACGCACTGGCGAAAACCATGGGCAGTCCGAGGGCGGCGAGGAAAGCGATCCGCCCGACGCGGTTGTCCACACCGGAGACGCCCGCCCATTCCCAGGCGGCGAGCAGGATCACGCCCCCCCACACCGCCGAAAACGCGGTGGGCTTAAGCAGCAGGACGGCCGCGATGACCAGTGGCGCCAGGACCAGGGCCGTAATCAAGCGATTTTTGAACATGGCGGAATCGGATTGGGTGAGTTGGAAAATCTTGGCGGCATGAGGTCAGGGCATCTGGCCCGCGACCTGTTCCCCGGTATAGCCGAACCGGCGCTGCCTGCCGGCGTAGTCCTCGAACGCGAGATCCAGCGCATCCTCGTCGAATTCCGGCCACAGCAGGGGCGTGAAATACAGCTCCGTATAGGCAAGCTGCCAGAGGAGGAAGTTGCTGATCCGGCGCTCGCCACCGGTGCGGATGAAAAGGTCCGGCTCGGGGAGATCGGCCAGGGCGAGCTGCTGCTGCAGCATGTCCGCCGTGATCTGCTCAGGCGGCAGCTCGCCCTGCCGGACCTTCGCCGCCAGGGTCTGGACCGCCTGGACGATATCCCAGCGCCCGCCGTAATTCGCCGCGATTGCCAGTTGCAAGCCGGTATTGTTGCGGGTCAGTGATTCGGCGGCGTCCATCCGCTCGCGCAGAGCCTCCCCAAAGGCCGTGCGGTCGCCGATGATGCGAAGGCGTACGCCGTTCTGGTGCAGCTTTTCCGTTTCCCGTTCCAGCGTCGACAGGAAAAGCTCCATCAGCACGGAGACCTCCTGCTCGGGACGGCGCCAGTTCTCGCTGCTGAACGCGAACAGCGTCAGCGCTTCCACGCCCCGCTTCGCGCAGTGCTCCACCACCTTGCGGACCGCGCCGACGCCGGCGCGATGGCCGGCGGTTCGGGGCAAATAGCGCTCTTGCGCCCAGCGGCCGTTGCCATCCATGACGATGGCGACATGGCGGGGGAGGCTGCGCGTCCTGGCGCCATCTTCCGGGGCAAGCGCCACCGGCTTGATATTGTCCGGCGAGAAAACCATCGATCGCAGAGTGCTAAACAGCAAGCAGGTCGGCTTCCTTTTGCTCCAGAAGCTTGTCCACTTCCTTGATGAACTGGTCCGTGGTTTTCTGGATCTGCTCCTGGCTGCGGCGGTCCTCGTCCTCGGAAATCAGCTTCTCCTTGAGCGCCGCCTTGAGTTCGTTGTTGGCGTCGCGGCGGATATTCCGGATCGCCACCCGCCCGTTCTCGGCCTCATGGCGCACCACCTTGATCAGGTCGCGGCGGCGCTCCTCGGTCAGCGGCGGCAGCGGCACCCGGATGACCGTGCCGGCGGTTGAGGGATTGAGCCCCAGGTCCGAGGTCATGATCGCTTTCTCGATCGCCTGCACCATGTTCCGCTCCCAGGGGGTGACCGCCAGGCTGCGGGCGTCCTCTACCGCGACGTTGGCGACCTGGGTCAGCGGCACCTCATTGCCGTAATAAGACACCCGGATATGCTCCAGCAGGCTCGGGTGGGCACGCCCGGTGCGAATTTTGGCGAATTCGTGCTTCAGGGCCTCGATGCTCTTCTGCATCCGCTCCGCGGTACGTTTCTGTATGTCGTTGATCATATGTTCATTACCCCGTTACCAGCAAAGATCCGATATCCTCGCCCCGAATCAGGCGCATCACCGCGCCTGGGCGAAAAACGTTCATGACCCGCAGCGGCATCTTGTAATCGCGGCACAGCACCAGCGCCGTCGTGTCCATGACATTGAGACGCTGATCCAGCGCCTCGTCGTACGTCAGGCGCGAATAGAATTTCGCTTCGGGATCCTTCAGGGGATCGGCCGAATAGACGCCGTCGACCTTGGTGGCCTTGATCAGCAGGTCAGCGCCGATCTCGATGGCTCTGAGGCTGGCGGCGGAATCGGTGGTGAAGAACGGATTGCCGGTGCCCGCGGCGAAGACCACGACCCGCCCTTTTTCCAGATGCCGGACTGCGCGCCGGCGGATATAGTCTTCACAGACTTGGTTGATCTTGAGGGCCGACATGACCCGTACCGGCCGCCCCAGGTTCTCGAGGGCATCCTGCATGGCCAGGGCGTTGATGACCGTGGCGAGCATGCCCATGTGATCGCCGGTCACGCGATCCAGTCCTTCGGAGGCTTTTTCGGCGCCACGGACGATGTTGCCGCCGCCGATGACCAGACCGACCTCGACGCCGGCCCGGCACAGCTCGTCGATTTCCGTCGCGAGCCGCTTCAGGATGTCGGCATCTATGCCGGCACCCTGGTCTCCCATCAAGGCTTCGCCGCTGAGCTTGAGCAAGATACGCTTGTATACCGGTTCTGTCATAAACTCGTCGGAAGCTGGTTAATCCACTCTGATCCGGGCCACACCCGGCCCGGAAGTTCGCCCGGCGCGCCAAGGCGCCGGGCCACGGTGCGTCAGGAAGCGCGCACCTGCGCCATCACTTCCTCGGCGAAATTGGTTTCTTCCTTTTCGATGCCTTCGCCGACTTCGAAGCGGACGAAACGCACCACCGAAGCGCCTTTGGACTGCAGGAGCTTGCCCACCGTCTGGTCGGGATCCTTGACGAACGGCTGTCCCACCAGGGTGATCTCGCCGAGGAACTTGCCGATCCGGCCCTCGACCATCTTTTCGATGATGTTCGCCGGCTTGCCGCTGGCCTGCGCCTGGGCGCTGAAGATTTCCTTTTCCTTGGCGATCACTTCGGCGGGCACGCCCTTCTCGTCGCAGCACAGGGGCTTGCTGGCCGCGATATGCATGGCGATGTCCTTGCCCAGTTCGGCATCGCCGCCGACCAGCTCGACCAGTACGCCGATCCGGGTACCGTGCAGATAGCTCGCCACCCTGCCTTCCTGGCTGCTCAGGCGCTCGAAGCGGCGCACGTTGATGTTCTCGCCGATCTTGGCGATCATCTCCCGACGCGCCTGCTCCACCGGGGTGCCGTCCGCCATCTGCCCGGCCAGGAAATCTTCGACGGTCGCCGCGGAGGACGCCAGGGCCGCAGCGGCGACGTCGTCGGCGAACTTGACGAAATCATCGCCCTTGGCGACGAAGTCGGTTTCGCAGTTGACCTCGACGATGGCCGCGGCTTTGCCGTCCTCGCTCACCTTGACGCAGACGCGGCCTTCGGCGGCGGTACGGCCGGATTTCTTGTCGGCCTTGGCCAGCCCCTGCTTTCTCATCAGCTCGACCGCGGCCTCCAGATCGCCGCCGGTTTCCGTCAGCGCCTTCTTGCACTCCATCATGCCGGAGCCGGTACGTTCGCGCAGCTCCTTCACCATTCCCGCAGTAATGCTCATTACAGCCATCCTCTCGAATAAAAAACCGTTGATCAATCTCAAAAAAACGCCTCCGGGCGGAGGCGTTTTTCACGACACTGCCGGGTGCGGGTTCTCAGCCTCCCAGGCTCTCGCCCGTGGCCCCCTGTTCCGCTTCCGGCTCCATTTCCACGAATTCATCCGCCGCAGCGGTGCCGAAATCCACGCCGGACGCCTTGCCGCGCAGAATCGCCGTCGCGGCGCTCTGGGCATACAACTGGACCGCACGGATGGAGTCGTCGTTGCCCGGAATCACATAGTCGATCCCGAACGGGCTGTTGTTGGTATCCACCACGCCCACGACGGGGATGCCCAGCTTGCGCGCTTCGCTGACGGCGTTCTTCTCGTAACCCGTATCGATGATGAACATCACGTCGGGAAGGCGGTCCATGTCGCCGATGCCGCCGACGTTGCAATCCAGCTTCTCCAGCTCGCGCATCATGCCGAGCGCTTCCTTCTTGCTGAAGCGGTTGAGACGGCCATCGTCGCGCATGGCCTGCAGATCCTTCATCCGGGCGATGGATGCCTTGATAGTCTTGAAATTGGTCAGCATGCCGCCCAGCCAGCGGTGATTGACGTAAGGCATGCCGCAGCGCCGGGCTTCTTCCTCGATGACCTTGCGCATGGTCTTCTTGGTGCCTACGAACAGAATCTTACCGCGGTTGGCGGAGACCTGCTCCAGGTATTTCATGGCGTCGTTGAACAGGGGCAGCGTCTTTTCCAGATTGATGATATGGATATTGCTGCGCGCGCCGAAGATGAAAGGGGCCATCTTCGGATTCCAGTAACGCGTCTGGTGCCCGAAATGAACGCCCGCTTCGAGCATCTGGCGCATAGTAACTGAGGTCATCGATTTCTCCGTATAATGTCTTGCCGGGCTGGCAGACCCCGGCGGTAGGGTTGCGCCTCCACGCATCCCGGCCGGCGACCGCTCCTTATGGGACGGCACCCCACCGGCCGTGACGATGCGTGTGTGGTGTGTTGCCAAATAAAGCTGTGCTTTATACCATAGCGGCACCGTTTGGACAATCAGCCCTCCCTCCTTCCACGGACCGGGAGCCCTCCCGTTTCCGCCGTAATTTCATGAGCATCAGCATCAAGAGCGCCGAGGAAGTCGAAGGCATGCGCGTTGCCTGCCGCCTCGCCGCAGAAGTCCTGGACATGATCGCGCCCTACGTCAAGGCCGGCATCACCACCGAAGAACTCGACCGGATCTGCCACGACTTCATCGTAGACGAGCAGCACGCCGTCCCTGCCCCGCTGAATTACAAAGGATTCCCGAAGTCCATCTGCACCTCGGTCAACCATGTCATCTGCCACGGCATTCCGGGCCCCAAGAAGCTGAAGAACGGCGACATCGTCAACGTCGACATCACGGTCATCAAGGACGGCTTCCACGGCGACACCAGCAAGATGTTCCTGGTCGGCCAGGTCAAGCCCTATGCCCGGCAACTGGTCGAGGTCACCCGGGAGGCCATGTACCTGGGCATACGCGAAGTGCGGCCCGGTGCCGCCTTGAACCGGATCGGCGCCGCCATCGAGCGGCATGCCAGCCACCACAATTATTCCGTGGTGAGGGAATTCTGCGGCCACGGCATCGGCCGGGAATTCCACGAGGAACCGCAAGTGCTCCACTATTTCGAACCGAAACTGGACATCCGGCTGGAAGCGGGAATGATCTTCACCATCGAGCCGATGATCAACCAGGGCAAGCGGCACGTGCAGATGCTCTCCGATGGCTGGACCGCCGTCACCAAGGATCACAAGCTCTCGGCGCAATGGGAGCACACCGTGCTGGTGACGCCGACGGGCTACGAAGTGCTGACGCTGCGGCAAGAGGAAGATTTTGGGCGAACCGAACTCGGATAAACCGCACGACCTTCATCCGTCCGACCGGATCGGGGCCTGCAAGGCGCAGATCCAGCACAACGCCGCCGAGCTGGCCGGGCGGTTCCGGTCCGGCACCCCCGTCGCCGAGCTGATCCGCGAGCGCACCGTTTTCATCGACCATCTGCTCGCCGAGGCATGGAACCAGCGCCTCGGGCGGGACGCCACCGACGTCGCACTGGTGGCCGTCGGTGGCTACGGACGCGGCGAACTGCTGCTGCATTCCGACATCGACCTGCTGGTGCTCCTCGACGATGCCGTGCAGCCGTCGCGCCAGCAGGACCTGTCCGATTTTCTGCGCTTTCTTTGGGACATCGGCCTGAAGCCGGGCCACAGCGTAAGGTCACCGGCCGAATGCGCGGAAGAGGCGCGCGCCGACCAGACCGTCATCACCAACCTGCTGGAGGCCCGCGTGCTGGCCGGCTCGGCAGCGCTGTGGGATGCGGTGACGAGCGAGATCGCCCCGGAACGCATGTGGTCTTCCGCCACATTCTTCGAGGCGAAGATGGCCGAGCAGCGGATTCGCTACGCCAAGTACCACAACACGGCCTACAACCTCGAACCCAACGTCAAGGAAGGCCCGGGCGGCCTGCGCGACATCCAGCTCATCGGCTGGATCATCCGCCGCCACAGCGACGCGCGGGGACTGCAGGACCTGGTCGCATACGGCTGGCTGACCGACGCCGAATACCGGGAGCTGAAGGAGGCCCAGGAATTCCTCTGGCGAATCCGCTTCGCCCTGCACGCCCTCACCGGCCGTTGCGAAGACCGGCTGCTGTTCGATTACCAGCGCGAACTCGCCGGGCTTTTCGGCTACCGGGGCGAAACCAGCAATGAGGTCGTCGAAGGGTTCATGCAGGACTACTTCCGCACCGTCACCGGGGTGGAGCGCCTGAACGAGCTGCTGCTGCAACTGTTCAACGAGGCCGTGCTGCACCGCGAGGAAGAGTTCTCGCCCACCCCCGTCAACGACCATTTCCAGGCGGTCAACGATTACCTGGAAGCCGTGCGCCCCGAGGTTTTCCGCGAGCACCCCCTCGCCTTGCTGGAAGTGTTCCTGATCCTGCAGAAAAACAGCACGCTGGAAGGGGTCCGCGCCGCCACCATCCGTCTCATCCGCCAGCACATCCATCTGATCGACGACACCTTCCGCAACGATCCGGAAGCCTGCCGGCTGTTCATGGCCATTCTGCGCCAGCCGGGCGGCATCACCCACCAGCTGCGGCGGATGAACCGTTACGGGGTGCTCGCCGCTTACCTGCCCGAATTCGGCCGGGTCGTCGGCCGCATGCAGTACGACCTGTTCCATGTCTACACGGTGGACGAACACACGCTGTTCGTGGTCCGCAACCTGCGGCGCTTCGCCCTGGAGGCGTTCCAGCACGAAAATCCGCTGTGCTACGAACTGTTCCAGCTCATCGAAAAACCCGAGCTGCTCTATATCGCCGCGCTGATGCACGACATCGCCAAAGGCTCGGGCGGTGACCATTCGGAAGTGGGCGAAAAGATCGCCGAGGAATTCTGCCGGCGCCACCAGATCGGGCCACGAGAAACCCAGTTGGTGAAATGGCTGGTGCGGCACCATCTGGTGATGTCGATGACGGCACAGCGCAAAGACCTGAGCGACCCGGAAGTCATCCACGAATTCGCCCGGATCGTGCGCAACCAGAACACGCTGAACCATCTCTATCTGCTCACCGTCGCCGACATACGCGCCACCAATCCATCCCTCTGGAACTCCTGGAAGGGCGCCCTGCTGCAGGAGCTCTACACCAGCACCAGTTGGACCTTGCGGCGCGGACTGGACACGCCCCCGGACTACGCCGAACAGATCTCCGCCGCCAAGGACGAGGCGCGGGCGCTCCTGCAACGCTTCGGCCTGGCCGAGGACGCCATCACCGCGGTGTGGGAGAACATCGGCGACGATTATTTCCTGCGCTTCCGGCCCGAGGAAATCGCCTGGCACACCACCGCCATCGCCGCCTGCCGGCCGGAGCATCTGCCCCTGGTCCTGCTGCGTCCGGAAAGCCTGCGCGGCAGTGCCGAAGTGTTCATTTACGACCGCAACCGTGACTTCCTGTTCGCCCAGAGCACCGCCGTGCTCGACCAGCTCGGGCTCACCGTGCTGGACGCCAAGATCATCGCCTCGCGCCAGGGGTTCGCGCTGCTCAGTTTCAATGTGCTGGAACAGTCCGGCACCGCGCCGGAGGGGCTGTTCCGCCTGGTGCAGATCTGCGACCGGCTGAAGGAAGTGCTGAGCGGCGGCAGCGCTCCGCCGCCTCCGGTCAGCCGCCTGGCCGCCCGCCAGATCCGGCACTTCACCGTGCCGACCAAGGTATTCTTCCACGATGACCCGCAGAACCGGTTCAGTGTCCTCGAACTGATCGCCACCGACCGCCCCGGCCTGCTGTCCAAGGTCGGCCAGGCTTTCATGCAGACGGGCATACGCCTGCACAATGCTAAAATTTCCACCATCGGCAGCCGCGCCGAAGACATTTTCTTCATCACCGACCGGGAAGACCGGCCGCTGAGCGATGAAGCGGACCGGTCAGCCCTGCGGCAGGCGCTGATAGAATTCGTGGGCGACCACTGACCGCGGCAGTACGCTGCCGGCACGACAAGCAGGAGAATCCGCATGGCAATCGCAATACCGGAGGTAGACAGCTGGTACGAAGAAGGGGAAACCGGCAGGCAATTCCGGGTCGTGGCCCTGGACGACGCGAGCGACACCATCGAGATACAGTACCTCGAGGGAGAATTGAGCGAACTGGACCGGAACTCGTGGGACCAGGCCGCGATCGTCGAGATCGAAGCTCCGGAAGACTGGAGCGCGCCTTTCGACGACGTGGAAACAGACGATCTGGGCTACAGCGACCCCGATCTGCATCTCCCCGACACGGACGCTCTGACGCTGGACGACGTGCTGGAGGACGAGGACAAGGAGCCGTACTGAGGGAGCGGCTAGCCGGGAAACGGACGATAGCGTTCCAGCAGTCCGAGGTCTTCCGCCGCCGCCCGGCAGGTGATACAGCCGTCGTAGGTGTTCACGGCCTTGGCCAGTCCCGGATCGGCCCGCAGGCAGGCTTCGCCTTCATCGGCCAGGCGCAGCAGATAAGGCAGGGTCGCGTCGGTCAGCGCCAGGGTCGAAGTGCGCGGGTAGGCGCCCGGCATGTTGGTCACGCAATAGTGGATCACGCCGTGCTCCACGTAGACCGGATGGGAATGCGAATGCGAGGTCGGCCTGGACGTCTCCACGCAGCCGCCCTGATCGATGCTGACGTCGACGATCACCGATCCCATCGGCATCGACCTCACCATGGCGTCGGTCACGATGTAATCGGCACGGGCACCCGGCTGCAGCACCGCCCCCACCACCAGATCGGCATCGCGCAAGGTCTCCGCCAGGCGCGCGCCGTCCGAGAGGAAGAACTCCAGCCCCGGAGCCCGCCGGCACAGGGCCTCGCCCTTCTCCGGCACCAGCCCCATGACCTGGACGTTGGCGCCCATGCCCCAGGCGGTGAGGGCGGCATGCGAGCCGACCACGCCATCGCCGATCACCACGACCTTGCCGTGGCGCACACCCATGACCTCGCCGAGTTGCACTCCCCTGCCGCCGTTGAAGCGCGCCAGATAATAAGCGCCGACCTGAGCGGCCATGTTGCCCGCCACCGCACTCATCGGCGCGAGCAGCGGCAGACGCCCCTGCGCGTCCTCCAGCGTCTCGTAAGCCACCGCCGTGGTGCCGCCGTCCAGCAACGCCCGGGTCAGGCCGGGATCGACGCCGGCCAGGTGGAAGAAGGTGAATACCGTCTGCCGCTTGAGGTAAGGGTATTCCGACGGCACCGGCTCTTTCACCTTGACCACGAGTTCGGCGGCCCAGGCACCGGCCGCGTCCGCCAGCCGCGCTCCCGCCGCCAGATATTCCTCGTCGGCAAACCCCGACCCGAGGCCGGCCGAGGCTTCGACGAGCACTTCGTGTCCGGCCCGCACCAGGGCCGCAACCCCTTGCGGGGTGACGGCCACACGGTTTTCCAGGTCCTTGATTTCCTTGGGTACGCCGATTTTCATGAGAAAATGTAACTGCGGATTTCCTGTTCGGTTTTCTGAACCAGATTCTTGTCCAGGGTCTTGCTGACCAGCTTGGCGGTGGGACCGCTCAAAGCCTGCCGCAACATTCCGAGAAACTCGGGCCCCGCGATCAGGATGAGCGAGAGGCAATCGCCATTGACCCGCGCCTGCTCGAGGCGCTCGGCCACCCGCTTGGCGAAAACCTGCGCCTCATGCTGCTTGGCATCCTGCGGCTTCTCGTAGTCGTGGCGCCCCTCGGTCGAGCTGTTCAGCATCCGGCCCGGGCGGTCCGAGGTCAGATCCTGCTCTTTGGCTCGACCCTCCGCATGCACCAGATCGTCGATTTCCTTGAGCGGATTCAGTCGATTGTCGATGGCGAAGATTCGCGCACGGCTGCTCTCTGCGGCAACCACCCATGTTTTGAACATAGTGTCCTCCA
This sequence comes from Methylococcus sp. ANG, assembly GCF_040730495.1. Taxonomy (NCBI): domain Bacteria; kingdom Pseudomonadati; phylum Pseudomonadota; class Gammaproteobacteria; order Methylococcales; family Methylococcaceae; genus Methylococcus; species Methylococcus sp. ANG. Next base: position 1,943,410 of record NZ_CP160399.1, read on the forward strand.
TGTTCCGATGGTGAATAAAGGGTGCAATCGCAAACGGATTGTTTCCGGCCTCGGCCGGATCCGCTTGACTTCATTCTGCCACAATTGAGCCGGCTTGGATCGCCCGGCGACCCGCTAAAGCATGGCCGAGGCGGCATGCGCCGCCCCCAGCAGGGCGGGCTGGGGATGAACGGCCACCCGCACCGGCAGCCCCCCCAGCAGGGAGGAAAGCCTTCCCTTTGCCGTGAAGCCGGCCATGAATTTCCCGGTTTGCAGGACGGGGAGGATTTTCGGCGCGATGCCCCCGCCGACGATCACGCCGCCGAGCGCGAGCGATTTGAGGACCAGATTCCCGGCCTCCGCCCCGTAGATCGCCGCGAACAGATCGAGCACCGCGGTGCAAAGGGCGTCATGCCGTTCCAAGGCCCACTTGGCGATGATCGGCGCACGGTCGGGGGCGCCGGCCAGCGCCGCATGCAGCGCCTCGCTTTCCGGGGCCACGCCGGCGTGGCGCAGGTAGTCGTAGAGATTGGCCAGCCCCGAGCCGGACAGTATCCGCTCATAGCTGACGTGCCCGCAGAAGCGGTCCCGCAGAAAGGTGAGCAGCCCTTCTTCCAGGGGGCCGTTGGGGGCGAAGTCGCTGTGCCCGCCTTCGGTCGGCAGGGCGTGGTAGCGCTCGCCGTCCCAGTACAGAATGGCCTCGCCCAGCCCCGTCCCGGCGGCGATCACCGCGATGTTGCCCGGCCGCGGCCGGACGGCATGGGGGTTCAGTTCCACCCAGTCGTCCTCGCCCAGCCGGTAGGCCATGCCCAGTGCCATGGCCTGGACGTCGTTCAGCAGGCGCACAGCGCTCACACCCGTTGCCTCCGCCAGTTCCCGCTCGGACAGGACCCATGGCAGATTGGTGATTTCGCAACGGCCTTCGCTCACCGGTCCCGGGACGCCGAAACAGGCGACTTCGGGCATCCCTGCCCCCTGTCCCCGCAGGAACTCCGCCACGACCGCCTCCAGCGAGGCGTAGTCCGCGCTCGCGAAAATCGCCTCGCTCAGGCTGACCAGCCTGTCGCCCCAGCAGTCGAACAGCCCGAGGACCGTCTTGGTGGCGCCGATGTCTCCCGCCAGCAGCACACTCTTCGCCCCGCTCAACGGATCAGTCCCCCGCGTAGTCGTGCACGGACTGGACGCTGTCGCCCGGCCCGAAACCGACGACGCTGTAGGCGTCCTTCCGCCCGCCCGCTTCCATCCCCGGCGTACCGGCCGGCATCCCGGGCACGCTCAGGCCCAGGAGCGGCGCTTTGGCGTCCAGCAGCTTGCGGATGTCCGCCGCCGGCACATGGCCCTCGATGCGGTAGCCGCCGATCACCGCGGTATGGCAGGACGCCAGATTCTCCGGTACGCCCAGTTCGCGCTTTACCGCCGCCATGTCGTCCTTGACGATGTCCTTGACGGCGAAACCGTTCGCCTGGATGTGTTCCACCCACTTCTTGCAGCAGCCGCAGGTCGGGCTGCGGTATACCGTCGCCTCCATGGGCGCGGGCTTTTCCTTGGCGGACAAAGGAAGGGCGGCGCACAGTGCCAGCCCCAAAAGTATCGTTCTGCGCATATGGGCCTCGGTGCTTGGTTTGTGGATCAGTCGCCGTGCAAGGTGGCGACGAGGGAGCGGGCTCCGCCGTGCGTCCGGTGCTCGCCCAGATAGATTCCCTGCCAGGTCCCCAAGGCCAGCCGGCCCTGCCGCACGGGAACGGTCACGCTGTTGCCGACCAGGGTGGCCTTGATGTGGGCCGGCATGTCGTCATCCCCTTCCAGGGTGTGGCGGTAATAAGGGGCCCGCTCCGGTACCTGCGCCAGCAGATAGGATTCGAGATCGCGGCGCACATCGGCGTCGGCGTTTTCGTTGATGGTCAGGGAAGCGGAGGTGTGCTGGATGAAGAAATGGGCCAGACCTTGGCGAAACCGCTCCAGCTCGGGCAGGTTCGCCGTGATTTCCGCAGTGATCAGATGGAATCCCCGCGAGCGAGGCTTGAGAACGATCGTCTTCTGAAACCACATGAATGCGACACTGCCGCCCTACACCCGGCGTAATCTACCACAGGCCGGCCGGAAGCGGGTCAGGTGTCGCGCTGGCCGTGGACGGTCAGCAGCAAACGCCGGGGCATTTGACCCAGTCCGCGGGGGAAATCCAACACCTGCCTCGCTTTCGGGGTGGTGATGGCGACGGCATAGGGCGGCACCAGATCGGGGGATGCCGCGACGCGATACATGCCGTCGGAAGCTTCCGTTTCCCCCTCTCCCCGCGCCATATCGAAGCGCCGCGGTTTGGGAGCGCCTCCGTAAGGGCAAGCCAGTTGCAGCCCGCCGGTTTCCTCTTCGACGGCACCGGCGTCCAGGATGCGGAGCCGCAACACCGCATATTCGGTCCGGTGCCAGTCGCACCAGCGGCAGGTCAGCTGGGTGACGTCCCACACCCAAGTCCGGTAGCCCGGAATGTCCTGGGCCCAGGAAAGCAGAGAGCGGAAGTCGAAGTTTTCGAAATCGATGCCGCGCGTCACATCGAGCCGCACCATCTGCCGCAGCAAGGTATCGACGAAACCGCCCAGGGCCGCGTCGGGCTCGCGGTGGCAGACCCGCAGGTCCACGCCCGGCTTGCTCTCGCGGAACAGCTCATCCGCGTCCTCGGCTATTGCAGCCACCAGATCCGCCTCACCCTGTGCGATGACTCTCGCCAATGCCGCCATGTCTTGCCTCCATCGAACTGGAACCGCTCGAGCGCGTATCGTTTCCCAAGCAAGGTTCACTCCAACCTGAAAGCAAGCATAGCCGGAGAATATGACAACTTGTATTCCTCAACGGCGAAACGGCGCGTTTCGGAACCTCTCCTAAGGGCCGGCAACGCGGTGCAGTTCCAGATCGGCGCGGTCGGGATGGCCGAAAGTCAGCACCGGCACACCATGCCGGGACGCGAGCACCGTCTCGCCGTCCTGCTTGACCACGGCCCTCACCCGGTAATGCCGGTCTTCCGCCACCACCCGCCGGTCGAACGACACTTCGAAGGACACCGGCGACGAACCGGGCCAGGTGTCCTCGGCCATGCCGACCAGCACCGGCCGGACGTCGTGGCGTGTCACGTCTTCCAGGCTGACGATCAGTTCCGCGTTCGGATTCAGCTCCACGCGGTCGCGCCAGCTCACCGTGCCGGTGACTTTGGCGAAATGGGGATTGGTTTCATCGCTGTGAAACAGGCTGCATGCGGACAGGAACAGCGGCGCAGCCAGTGCGAAAGCCAGGAATTTCATCGGGACTCCTTTGAGACATGGGGAAGGAAGAAACACCGCTCAGCCCACCTGCCGCGCGACGGTATGCCTGAAGCGGGCCAGGGCCAGCAAGAAAAACAGCGCGCCGATGCCGGCCATGATCAGGAACTGCGGCCAGACGGCTGCGAAACCCGCGCCGCGGTAAAGCACGGCCTGCGCGATCTTGACGTAATGCGTCGAGGCGAAAAACGCCATCACCCGCTGGATCGGTTCCGGCATGCTGTCCAGAGGAACGGTATTGCCGGACAGCGTGGTGATCGGAAACACCACCAGAATGCACAGCAGCCCGAGTTGGGGCATCGAACGTGCCACCGTGGCGAGGAAGATGCCGATCGCGGTGGAAGTGAACAGATACAGCGCCGTGGCGGCCAGGAACAATGGCAGCGATCCCGCCAGCGGCACGCCGAGCACGCCCTCCACGACCAGGGTCAATGACAGGCCGACCGCCACGACCACCACCAGGCCGTTGGCCCAGATCTTCGCGCACACGATCTCGAAGGGCCCGAGCGGCAGGGTCAGCAGGTGCTCGACGGTGCCGCGCTCCCGTTCCCGCATCAGCGCGGCGCCGGAGGTGATGATGGAAAGCAGATTGACCACGTTGATGAGGACCATCACCGAGACGAACCAGCTTTCTTGGGCATTGGGATTGTAAAGGGTGCGTATCGCCAGATCGACGCCGGCATCCGCAGGGGTGACCCCGTTCCTGCCGAAACCGGCGGCCTCTTCGCGGATGATCCGTTCGATGTAGCCGGCGCCGATGCCGGCCTGGCTCATCGCCGTCGCATCGACGTTGACCTGGATTTCCGGCTGTCTTCCGGCCAGAAAATCGGCCTGGAAGCGGGGCGGAACGTCGATCACGAAGGCGTAGCGGCCGGCGTCGAGCATGCTGTCCACCTGGTCCATCGGCAGCGGATCGGGCAGCAGGAAATAAGGCTGCGGCAGGGCGGCGACGATCTCCCTGGACAACTCGGAGCGGTCCTCGTCCACCACCGCCACCGCCCCGTTCCGGAGCTCCAACATGCCGCGGCTGGCGGGAATGTAGATCATCACGGTGAAGCCGTAGACGATCAGGATCAGCATGGCCAGGTCGCGGCGGAGACTGGCCAGCTCCTTCAGCCCCAGGCGGAAAATCGTGCGCAGACGTCCCCCTTTCTTCATCACGGCATTCCGGTCGGAAATGCGGCCGGGCCGGAGGGAGCCTCATTCACATAAAGATGGTGTGGTTTTTCCGTCTGGTCCATAATTGCCACACGATTGACGCCGTGTTTCCCCTGCATGACACAATGCGGCGCATCGTTCACACGTCGATATACAACTATATCAGGAGGACCGATGGACCTTTCAGTTATCGCAATCGCAGTGGGCCTGCTGGCTTATGTGCTCTACGCAGTCTATTCCTCGCCCGCCCCCGGGAAAGCGGCGGCGGCCTCGGCGCCGGCAAGCGAGGCGGAAACCGCCACGCAGGACGAATCTCCGATCCTGGCTCAAACCGCGGCGGCGGCGCCGGAAACCGCCTCCGAGGAGCCGGAACCGGCAGCCGCCGATCCCAGTGACACCGTGATGTCGCTGGAAACGGAAGCAGCCGCGAAGGCCGCCGCAGGCTGACCGATCATCACGCCGTCGGGCGGAACCGCCATCCGCCCGGCCGGCTCAGCGTCCCCGCGAGGGAAGCAGGAAGAGGCTGAGCCCGAGGTAGGCCAGCACGAAGACCAGCAGCACCGCGTGGTTGAGGTACAGCTCGGGGAACCCCAGAGCCTTGGTGAACGCCCCGACGCTGATGGTCAAAAACCAGGACGTCGGAAACCCGTAGCCCATCACGGCCGCCGCGCCCGTCTGCGAAGCCGCAGGCGCCAGGAAACCGGAAAAATTGATGGCGGGCACGATGGACAGCAGGAACGCCGCGAACAGGGCGGCGATCTGCGAGCGCGTGAATGCCGAAATCAGCAGTCCCCAGCCGGTGGTCCCCGCAACCGCCAGCACGGCGCCCAGCAGCAGGGCCGACAGGTCCCCCTTCACCGGTACGCCGAACAGCCACAGCGCCAGCGCAATCAAGGACAAGGCGTTGACCAGGCCCACCACGACGTAGGGGAGCTGCTTGCCCAGCAGGAACTCCAGACGGGTCGAGGGCGTGGCATACAGATTCGTGATCGACCCCATCTCCTTTTCCCGCACTACGCTGACCGCCGTGAGAATCGGCGGGATCACCGCCAGCATCACCGCGATCACGCCCGGCACCAGAGCGTAGACGCTCTTCAGATCCGGGTTGTAGCGGAAACGGGTTTCCACCCGCAGCGGCGGCGCCACGCCTCGGCCCGGGCTTTCGTCGATCATGTCGCTGCGGAAGCGGGCGTGCACGGCCTCCACATAACCTTGCACCGTGTTGGCGCGGAACGGGATGCTGCCGTCGATGCGGATGCCCACTTCGGCCGGACGCCCCGCCTTGAGGTCCCGCCCGAACCCCGGCGGAATCTCCACGGCGAAGTTGAGCTGCCCCCGCGCCATCCGCCGCAGGAGGTCCTCGTCGTCTCGCAGCGGCGCCCGCTCCTCGAAATAGCGCGAATGCGCAAAGTGCTCCAGATATCGGCGGCTTTCCGGCGTACGGTCGTAGTCGAGGACCGCGTAGGGCAGATGCTCGACGTCCAGCGAAATCCCGTAGCCCATGACCACCATCAGCAGCATCGGCCCTATCAGCGCAAAAGCCAAGCGGATCGGGTCCCGCGCCAGCTCCATGGTCTCGCGCCAGACATAGGCCTTGAAGCGGCGGGGACTGAACCAGGGGCTGGCTTCGGGTGCCGAGCCGGCGACTCCCGAGGCGAAGGAAGGAACGGTCGCGGCTGCGCCGGGCGGGGGAATGCTCTCCCGTTCCAGGCAAGCGATGAAGGCGTCCTCCAGCGAGGGCACCCCCGCCTCCCGCACCAGCTCGGCGGGTGCGCCCTGGGCGAGCACCCTTCCTGCGTGCATCAGCGAGATGCGGTCGCAGCGTGCCGCCTCGTTCATGAAATGGGTCGAGATGAAGATCGTCACGCCTTTCTCGCGCGACAGCTCTACCAGAATCTCCCAGAAACGGTCGCGGGCGACCGGATCGACGCCCGAAGTCGGCTCGTCCAGGATCAGCAGCTCGGGCTCGTGGACCAACGCCACCGCCAGCGACAGGCGCTGGCGGATACCCAGCGGCAGCGATTCGGCCAGGGCGTCCTGGTGCGCGGCCAGGTCCATGCGGGACACCAGCTCCGCGATCCTGGCTTCGAGCGCGGAAGGCGCCAGACCGAAGATATGGGCATGCAGTTCCAGGTTCTGCCTGACTGTCAGCTCGGTGTAGAGCGAAAACCCCTGCGACATGAAGCCGATGCGGCGGCGCATCGCCGAATTGCCCGACGCCACCGGCTGGCCGAACAGCGAGGCCGAACCGGCGCTGGCCGGCAGGAGGCCGGTGAGCATCTTCATGGTCGTGGTCTTGCCACAGCCGTTCGAGCCGAGGAAACCGAAGATTTCGCCGCGCTCGATCCGGAAGCTGACCCCGTCCACGGCCAGGAAATCGCCGAAGCGGCGGGTGAGCCCGCTGGCCTCGATCGCCGCCTCGCCCCGGCCGTTCCACCGCGGCGGGATCACGAGCGCCTCATGCCCCCGCCTTTTTTCCGGCGGCAACAGGGCCACGTAGGCCGACTCCATGTCGGCGGTGCCGGTGCGGGCCAGCAGTTCCGCCGCGGTCCCGATCGCGAGGACGCGTCCGGCGTCCATGGCGACCAGACGGTCGAAGCGCGCGGCCTCCTCCATGTAGGCGGTGGCGACCAGGACGCTCATGCCCGGCCGCTCATGCCTCAGCGTGTCGATCAGCTCCCAGAACTGCCGCCGCGACAGCGGATCGACGCCGGTGGTCGGCTCGTCGAGAATCAACAGGTCCGGTTCGTGCAGCAAGGCGCAGCAGAGGCCGAGCTTCTGCTTCATCCCGCCGGAAAGCTTCCCGGCCGGACGGTCGCGGAAAGGCGCGAGCCCCACTGCCGCCAGCAGACGCTCGATCCGCCGCCGGCGCTCGTCTCCGGCGAAACCGAACAAACGGCCGAAGAACTCGGCGTTCTCCCACACCGAGAGCGTCGCGTACAGGTTGTGCCCCAGCCCCTGCGGCATGTAGGCGATGCGGTAGCACAAGCGCCGGTGCGCCTTCGGATCGGCGATGTCCTCGCCGAACACTTCGATACGCCCCGCCTGGCGCTCCCGGACGCCGGCGATCAAACCCAGGAGGGTCGATTTCCCCACCCCGTCCGGACCGACGAAGCCGGTCAGCCCGCCGGCCGGCAATTCCAACGAGATGCCCGCGAGCGCTTCGACCCCGCCGTAGCGGTGGCGGCACTCCTCGACCCGGACGATGGCGCTCATCGCTGCAAGGGCGGCCAGGACGCCTCCGGCGAAAGTTTGACGTAAGCCACGCCGGGCATGCCGGGCTTGATCAGACCGCGATGGGCGCGGAGGAATTCCGGATCGACCTGGGCCTTCAGGCGGAACATCAGCTTCTGCCGCTCGCTCGAAGTCTCCACCTGCTTGGGCGTGAACTGGGCCTTGGGCGAGACGAACACCAGCCGCGCCGGCAGCGGCAGGTCCGGCAGGGCGTCCAGCACGATGCGCGCCTCGCCGCCGATCGCCGCCTGCCCGGCTTCGGCCTCGCCGAGGTAGAGAATCATGTAGACGTCGTTCAGATCGATGAGGGTCAGCGCCTTGCCGCCTCTGGGGAGCACCTCGCCCGGCTCCGACAGTTTGTACAGGACCCTGGCCTCCTTGGGGGCCAGGAGCACGCTCTCCCGTACCACCGATTCGATCCGGCGCTTTTCGGCGGCGACGGCGTCGATCCCGGCTTCCGCCTCGCCGATCCGCGACTGGGCCGCATCGAGCCGGGCGACGGCGTTCCTCAGCTCGGTGCGGTCGTGATCCAGTTTCTCGGCCGAAACCGCCGCCTGTTCGACCAGGCGGGACGAGCGCCTGAAGATGTTCTGCGCCAGTTCCAGATCGTGCCGGGCCACCCGCAGCATCTGGCCGGCATAATCGAGCGATTCCCGCGCCCGCTTGAGCTCCGCCTCGATGTTCTGCAACTGCGCCTGTTCCTCACTGGTATCGATGCGGACCAGCGGCTGGCCCGGAGCGACGTCGTCGCCCTCATACACCAGCACCTCGGCGATACGCCCGCCATACTTGGCGCCGACATCGATCTCGGTGGCCTCCAGGCGACCGTTGCCGCGGGCGATGCCGGGCGGCAACTCACGGGCATGGCGGTCGCGCCAGACGCCGAGACCGACGGCGCCGGCGACCAGGAACACTGCGACTAGGGCGATAACAGCTTTGTTCACGCGGACCTGTCCGATTTCGCCAGCGCCAGCTTTAGCACCGCCATGGCGGAACGCGTCCTCTTTCGTCCATCATCCTTCGGCAATGGCATCCTCACCCACACCTGTTCATCCCGAGCGCTCCTTGAGTTCGCGGAGTCGGGGCAGCGGCACGGGAATATCCCTGCGAATAACGCTCCAAAGCGTATCGTTGTCGATTCCAAGATAGCCGTGAATCAGACGATTACGGGTCGCCACGATCAGCCGCCAGGGAATTCCGGGATTCGCTTGGCGCACGCTGTCCGGGATATGAGTGGCCGCCTCCCCGATCAATTCGAGATTGCGCACCGTAGCGTCGTAGGTGATGCCGCTGGCTTCAAAACCGGCTTGGTCCAGTCCCTCGCTGTAGGTCATCACCCTTTCCGCAAAATTGATCATATCGTCGATATAAAACCGCCATTCGCGCAACGGCGCACCATCGCCCTCAGACATCGACGGCCTCCCGCTCGATGAAAGGCCGCAGTTCCGGGCGCAACGCTTTTTCGGTCACCAGGTCCACCGGCACCCCCAGCAGATCTTCCAGATAGAACTGCACTCCAAAGTAACGCTCCGAGGTCGCAGGACCGTCGAAAGCGACGAGGACATCCACATCGCTGTCTTCCCTCGCGGTTCCTCGCACTGTCGAGCCGAACAACGCCAGACGAGTGACCCCGAACCGGCGAACCAGCTCGTCTTTATGTTGAGCGAAACTCTGCATGGCGAAAGATCGGTTCATACTGAATTCGGGAAAAAACCGACGATGACGTCATGATGCCACCTCACGGAGCCTTCCGGGATGACGAATGCAGTCTCTCCGGTTCAATACCGAATCTCGACCTCCGCCGGTGCGGCCTCGATCCTCAGCTCGGCGCCGGCAAAACCGGAGACGCCGGCGCCGTTCACCTTCGCCGCCTTGATCGGCCTCCCCGCCGGCGGCCGTATCCGGATGCCGCCCGGCGGCACGGCCAGACGGCCGTCGATGTGAAGCTTCAAGGTTTCCGCACCTTCCGCCCGCAAGCCGTAATCGAGCGGGCCGTAGGCGGTCGGCAGGCGGCGGACGCCGACTTCGGCGTTGGCTGCATTGTATAGCCATTCGGCCGGAATTCCGGCGGCCAGCACCAGGGAATCCTCGGCATCGTCCTCATAGGCGAAACAACTGCGCAGCGAGCGGATGAACTCGGCGCCGATCCAGGAATGCGGCATGTCGCCGATGAAGCGCGGCGCCTCGGGGTGGCGCCAGACCACCTCGGCCCAATGGCGCCAGGCTTGCGGACGCTGGTCGCGCAGCAGGGAACGCAGGACCTCCCAGGCGTCGTCGCGCCGCCCGAGCCGCACCAGCGCCTCGGCGATGCGCACCTCGTACGGGGTGTAGCCGTCGTCGCCGTCGCTGTCGCGGCGCTTGCGGAAATGCGCGAGATAGTCGTCGAAGGTCTTGGCCAGCGCGGCCTGTGGCAGCCTTCCGGCCTCGCCCCCGATCGACACCATGATGGCGACGGCGTTGGGGTCGATGTCGCCCAGGTCGGCCGAGGCCGGGATGTAGTCGATGCCCTTGCGGACCATGGTGGCTTGCAGCGCGGCATGGAGATGGCCGCGGAACTCCGCCAGCATGTTGCTCCAACTCTCCGCGTGGGTCTGGTCGCCCAAGGCCTTGGCCAGCATCACCGCGTCGCGGATGCCGCGCAGGGTCCAGAAGTCGTCCCAGAACGCGTGCACCGGCTGCGAGGCATAGCCTTCGTGGCTGATCGAGGCCGGCATCAGGCCATAGAAAGCCTCGTCCTCGCCGCTGAGGTAGCGCTCCGTCATCCGCTGGTGCCTGAGTGTGTCGATGTACCCCAGGGCAGAGGTCACGTGCGGCCATAACGTCCGCACGAACTCAAGATCGCGGCTGTAGCGGTAGTACTCGGCCAGGGTGTAGACGAACTCGCCGTGGCTGTCGTTCTCCGGCACGCTGTCCGGGCCGCGGCTGTCGACGCAGCAGGGAATGGCGCCTTCCGGGGTCTGGAAGCGGGCATACCATTCGAGGAAGCGCTTCACCTCCTCCCCGCGTCCCAGCATGAGCAGGGCCGAGGACATCAGGGCGCCGTCGCGGATCCAGGTGCGGGCATAGGTCCGGGAACCCGGCTGCAAGGCCGGACCGTCGCGGTTCACCAGGATGTAGGCCAGATTGGCCCGGAGGCTCTGCGCCAGGCCCTGTTCGGATTCCGGCAGCAGGAAATCGGGCCCGGCCAGCGCCTTCCGCCAGTAGCCGACGGCTTCCTGCCACAGGCGGTTGCCCAGCGTCTCGCCTTCGGCCTTCAGCGCCGCTTCGACGGACGAGGACGAACCCTTCTTGCGTTCGGGAACGGCGATGAAGACTTCCCGTGCCGCACCCGGCGCCAGCGCCAGGTCGAACACCCAGGCCCCCGATGCATAACCGGCGGAATCGGAAACCGCGGTGCGCGATGGCAGGCGGGCTTCGCCCAGGAAGTCGGTGATGTCCCCCTGGTCGAAACCTGCGGCACCGAAGCCGTCGGGCAGACTCATCGCCACCAGCGCATCGGCGCCATCCACTTTGAGCACGCGACCGGCAGCCTCGATCCGGCGGATCGGACTCATCCCGCCCTTCATGTTGAGCGACTGCCAGGGCGGGTTGACCTGGAACGGACGCACGGCCAGGAAAAGCCTGAGCCGGCGAACCGTCGCGGACCGGTTTTCCACCCGGTAGCGGCCGAGCAGCACCGGAGTGTTGACCACGGTCCCGGCAAAGCCCGTCACCCTGAGGCTCAGGTCGCCGTAGTCGCGCTCCACCGTCGGCAGGGGCAGATCGCCCCGTTCCAGCGACTGCGAGGTCCGCCCCTCGCTCCAACCCAGCAGCCGTCCGTCGGCATGCAGGAACGGCTCCACCGTGAAGCCGCCCCGTTCCGTCTCCAGCGCGCCGTCCATCCCCAAGAGACCCTTGCGGTGCCCGCCGTTCGCGCCGACCAGGGTCCAGTACATCTGCTCGCCCTGGAAATAGCGCGGGTAAGCGCCGCGCGGCTCGTTGCGGGCGATGTGTTCGAACAACCGGTTGGGGGAAGCGGCGAAATCGGGCGGTTTCACCGTGAGTTCGCGGAGCGCGTAACCCTGGCCGCAGGCGCTCCGGCGCAGAGCCAGCCGGAGGTAGCGCGATTCGGTCTCCGGCAGCGGGAGGTAGTCGCGCCGGCCGTTGCCCTCCGCCACGCGGTAGACACCGCGCCAACGTCGGCCGTCGTCCGAAACCTCGACCGCATAGTCCCGCGCAGGGCAATCCCCATCCCATTCGAGAACCAGTCCGCCGTATTCGCGAAGCCGGCCGAAATCGACTTTGAGCCACTGGCGCCGCGGCTTGGGTGCGCTGCGCCACACGGTTTGCGCCTGCCCATCCAACGCCAACTCCGGGCCCTCCTCGCCGGTGGCGGAAGACGCGGAAACCCTGGGCTGGCCGCGGTATTCCACCACCGCGTCGCGCTGCTCGAAGCGGAAGTCGTCCAGCCACAGCGTACCCTTGCCGCCTGCGGCCGCGGTCAGCGCGAACTCGATGCCGCCCAGCGCCAGCAGCGGCGCACCGCCCGACGGCCCCCAGGCGAAATCGATGGCGGACTTGCGGATCGGCTGGAGCTGCCAGTCGGCAGGCAAACCCTTGGCCTCACGCCGGTGCCACCAGACGTTCTGCGCCCCCGGGTCCAGCAGCTTGAACTCCAGGGTATTGGCCGGCCCCGTGCCCTTGGCGCGGAAGCTGAAGGCATAGTTCTCCGGCAAGGGCAGTTCGAAACGCTTGCGCAAAATCACGTAGCCGGCGCCGCCGGCGAATTCGAAGTCCAGCCTGAGGCCCTTGCCCTCGAAGCCCCGGTCCTGCTTCAGTTCGAAGCGCGTGCCGGGCGAGCCTTCCGCCGTCCAGCCGGCCAGGGTCTCGAAATCATCCAGCGCCTTGATCTCGCCACCCGCAGCCAAACCCCACCACAACACGAGTCCCCAGAACCAGGCGGGACTGCGCAATACTTCAATCATCCGATCTCCAAGACTGTAGTGAATTCCTTGAGTGAGACTCAACGCTCCATGCGGTCGGTTGGGCACAAGCGAGGTCATGGAATATGATTGAATCACATCACGCGAGAACAAGGCTTCCCGTCTCGCCCCGGTCGACCAACTCACGGAACCCGTTAAGTCCATGCTTCCTAAAACCAAATTCTTGCTCGTCCCCGCCATTGACATGAAAGTCGCGGCAACCTTGATCACCCCCTCCCTTTGGGAGAGGGCCGGAGCGAGGGAAACGAGCATGGCGAACAGTCGCTTTCATCATCCGGGGCGGCTGGTCGCCATGGTCGTCAGCCTGGCTCTGCAAGGCTGCTCGTTCTCCTACAGCTCGGAAAGCTCGGTCAAGACTTCCGCCAGCCCGTTCACCTCGTCGGCTTCGATTTCCGAATCCAGCTCGTCGAGTTCGAAGTCGTCGCAGAACAAAAAGGCGCGCTACGAAAAAAGCGTCGCCGAATACACCACCGAATTCGCAAAATCCGGCAGCAGCGACAGCGTGGCGTTCTATGCCCGGGTCAGCCAGCTGGCGCAGGAATACGGCATCACCGGCTGGGACAGCGACAAGGGCACCTACGTCGCCATCGGCAAGGGCCTGGCCGCCGCCAAACTGGGCCAGCCGCAGTACGAGGCGCTGCGCCGCCTGCTGGCGAATTCCGATCCGACCCGTATGCAGTATATCGACGAGGGTTCCCGCTGATCCGGCTCGCCGTTCTCGCGCTGCTGGTTCTACCCGCCACGCTCCGCGCCGAGGAGGCCTATTCCGCCCGGATCGACTACCTCTATCTCGACGCCAACGAGGGTCAGGCGGCGGGAGGCCATGCGGCGCTGCGGTTCGGCGACGAGGTCTACCATTTCGAATACGCGGAGGGCGGCCTGATCCGAGCCGCCCGCCAGGCGTTCGAACCGTTCCGCCGGCTCTACACCGAAACCGAGAACCGCACCCTCCACGTCAGCCGGATCGCGGTGACGCCGGACGTCTACGCAGCCCTGCGTGAGAGCTTCGAGAACCGGCTGCGACGGCAGAACGCCCAGTTCGAGGTGCCGGAAGCGCTCCACCGCGACGGCGAAATCCTGGCGACGCTGGCCAGCACCGACACGCCACCGCGGCTCCTGGTGAAAGGCCTCGGCCTGTTCGAGCCGGCGCGGACGGACGTTCCCGAAGACCCGGCGCTCGCCGGCCTGCGCACCCGCGCCCTCGCCCGTTACGGGGCCGAGGGTCTCGAGACGCGCATGGCTTCGGTCGGTCAGGCGATCTTGGGGCTGCGCCCGGACCCGCCGGACGATCCGCTGCCGATGGATGCCAACGGCTCGCCGCCTTGGCGCTACCGTTTCGCCGACCGCTACCACGACCTCCTCGCCCTGCTGGAAGCCTATCGGCTGCTGGAACGCGCCGCGCCACTCCGGCACGAGGCCTACCACGCGCCGGCCGGCCGCGAATTCGCGCTCAAGCCGGGCGAAATCGAGACGCTGCGAACCTTCGCCCGCAAATTGGAGGAATCGGCGCTGGCGGCGCTGGACCAGCCACGCCCCGACCAGGGCCCCGGCCTCCTCGCCGCCTTCGCCCGGCTGGAGGCGCTGGGCAAGACCCTGCGCTACGGCCGGCTGGTGTTCCTGGATACGCTGAACGGGCGGGAAACGACCGAGCTCCCTTGGGGCAGCGCCCCGCCGGTCTTCACCGCCGCGGACGCCGACTTCCGCCTGGCCCGGCAGGAGCTGTCCAGCGGCCGGGAACTCGATGAAGTCGGCTACAGCCTGCTGGAAAACGCGGCGAACCGCCGGCTCGAGGCCCGCAAGGTGCTGGCGGGCAGGGCGCCGTTCCATCTACGCGTCTCCGCCGGACTGATGCCCTCGCGTCCCGGAAGCCCCACGGAAACCGTCCGCCCCGCGTTGGGCGCGGAGGAAATGCAAGACGCCGCGGCGGCTTTCCGCGCGGCCGAGAGCGGCCAGCGGGAACGGCTCAAACAGATCTACCGGTACCACCTGGTGGAGCGGAACTGTGTCACCGAGCTGTTCCGAACCCTGAACGACAGCCTGGCCGGGTTGAACAGGAGCGGCACCCAAGCGCTGGGCGGACACATCGAGCCGACGGCGGTCGACGCCATCCCCTTCGTCTCGGCGCAACGCGTCGAGCGTCACTACCGCGTAACGGAATCCTTCGAACTCGCATCGCGCCGCAAGCTTTTCCTGGAAACCCTCGACAGCGAAGCTTATCTGGCCGAACTCAGCCCCTTGAGCTCCGCAATTTACCGTACGAACGACGAAGACTCCCTGTTCCTGTTTTTCACCGACACGGCGGCCTGGCCGCGTCCCCTGTTCGGCGCCGCCAATCTGGCGGTCGGCACCGCCGAAGCCCTGGCCGGTCTCCTGGCCAGCCCCTTCGACGCCGGCCGCACCCTCCACCACGGCCTCCGCGGCATGCTGGTCAGCCTGCCGGAACTGGCGTTCTTCAACATCCGCAAGGGGACGTTCCGCTGAGGCGGACGCCGAAGCCGGCCACCGACCGAGACCTGTTCAACGTACCGCCCTTATCCCGCATGCAAAAGGAGCGTGTCCCGCATCTTCGCCGGTTCGAATACGACGTCGAAGCACCATTGGCCAAAACCACCCTGTTCATTCACCGCTTGTATCCAAATATCCATGGCGGCCCGTTTGGCGCGGTTCCGCTCGCTGTCCTGGCCTTTCACTTCCAGCACCAAGGTCTTGCCGTTGTTCAACCGTATCAGGTAATCCGGCACGAAATTGCGTGACGAGCCGCGATAGAGATAACGCACCTTGAAATCCAGGTGATCGTTCTTGGCCCAGGCCAATACCCACGGCTCCTTCTCGCACAAATCCGCCACGGCTTTTTCCCACACACTGTCGTAAACCACGTGGCTGATCTGCGATTTCCCGGTGGGAGCGCAAGGCTTGGTGGTGTACCAGGTGCGCATGGCGGCGGTGGAGCCGATGGGCCGCTCCTGATCAAAGCAGATCGCCAGTGTCTCGGTATTCCGCAGACGCACGAAACGATAGACGTGTCCCACCACGGTATCCATGTTCATGGCGAGCAGAATCCTCCTCCGCACCGGGTGTTGATGCCACAGACTCGGGATGTCGAGCTTGTCGCTGGCCAGAAATTGCTCAACCAGCCGGATCAGTTGCACGGCCAAGTATTGCTTGTCTCCGGAGAAACCGTTTGCGCTTTGCAGGTAGAGCTTGCGGGCGGCACGGAAGATGAGGTTTTGGAGACGGAAATCTTCCGCGGCCTTTTCCAGATCGATTTCGCTCATCTTGGAAAGATCGGCCTGGCCCGCCAGCGCCGGGGCGATTTCCGCATGGATGGGCGTCTGCATGGGGTCCAGCGTCAAGGGTTCCACCTCATCCCAATCCATCACCAAACAAGGCCGCAGCACCGTGTCCACCCGCAGCACGTTGGGCCAGCGGATTTCGTAAGAATGGCGGCCGGGCACCACTTCCACCTGAACGCTGGGCTTGGGCGGTGGCGGAGGAGTACCGCCCTCCCCCACGTCCTGGAAAATGGACAAGGGCACACCGAACACGTTCACGTACTCCGGCAGAAACAGCCCGTCCTCGTCCCGCTCGTAGGCGACGCGCCGCAGTCCCCGGCCGATCACCTGCTCACACAACAACTGGCTGGTGAAGGCCCGAAGGCCCATGATGTGGGTAACGTTGGCCGCATCCCAGCCCTCGGAGAGCATCGCCACGGACACCACGTTTTGCAGCCGCTGCCCCGGCTTGCCGCGCTTGCCCACCGTATCGACGATGGCTAACCCGCCTTGCGGCGGCCTTCAACGACATGAAGCACGCGGCCGTGGGGGTCTTGCTCCCAGTGCTGCTCGGGTTTGGCATAGGGGGAATTGATGATTAAAGAACGCATCGCTTGGCCGCGTTGACGAGGTCTTTCGCATTGAGGATAGGTTGCGACCAGTCGCAGACTTTCAGGTCCTGGCGTTCCTCAAATTCGATGGCGGAACCATGCCGGGTCGTACCTTTGGGTACAGTTTTCCTTTCGCCGCCGTAGCACAGCACACCAAAGAATTGCGGCACGGGGGTATCGCACTTCTTGTGTAGCTTGAGCAGGCCAAACAAAAATTCCGTAATCAACTTTCCCGTTTGCATTTGCAAGAGGTAATTGCCAGCATTGCCCGTCTTCATTTCCAGCAAAAAGACATACAGCACATCATCGCGGCTGACTATCAAGATGGCGTCGACTTTGCTCGTTAAGCCCGGCTCGCTAGGTTCGATAAAAGGCAAAGTCGGATCTTTCGATGGCGCTCCGTCTTTGGTCTTCGCCCGCTTCTTGTCAATGACCAAGCACACGCTGTCGGACAAACCGCCAACAGCGATTTCCAGCTTTTGCCCGCTGTTTTCATCGACCAATGCGTAAGATTCGCCAGATTTTTCCTGGCGAAAATCGCTTTGGACACAACGTTGAACTGCCTTGATGGTTTCAAGTGCTGGATTGGACATCCGAGTCCTCCGAGCTATCGCGGCGCGTGTAGAAAATCTCGTCGCTCGAACGGTTTAGCGCATTAATGACGTTGTCGAACGTCGCGGCGATGATGCCCTCGTTTTCGTCAATCTCCATGGGCTGAATGGAGCCGCGATCAAACAAATAAGCGGCAACGTATTCCGGATTTAGAAAGTCGCAACCTTCGTAGTGAAACTTCTTAATCAAATCCTCCCGCCCTGGAAATGGTGTATTCAGCATGATCAAGTTATTGATTTCACGCACCATATAGTCGCTATGGGTGGATATGACCACGCGAATCCCGGCATTCACCAATTGCACCAGCAGCTTGGCGACCTTGCGCTGATTATCAGGGTGCAAGTTCAGCTCCGGCTCATCGATCATTAGCGTGTCGCCGGGCTTTGCCTCATGCTCCAAATAGAACCACAGACCGAACAAACTCTTGGCCGTGGACGATGTCATATGCAAACCCAATTTCGGGGCTCCTTTCGTGTTCCGACTGATGACGCCCGGCGTAAAAAATATGTTGCCCTCCGCATCCACGTCGTATCTGCCGCCGGCAATCTGCTTCACCTGTTCCGCCCAATGGTGAAGGGTATTGTTCCTCTGTTTGCGCAGTTGATGGATGACGTTTAGCCAGTCGATGTAGTCCGCAATCGGTTCGGCGTAACGGGAACTGATGACGTCTTTTATCAACTTCGCCACGTCGATTTCAGGTTTCGTCGCATGATGCAGCAGCGCCGTGCGTGTACTTGCAAGCTCGCGGAAAAACAGATGCAATCCGTTGCGCTCGGCGGGCATTAGAAAGGCTTTGTTGTCTCCGTCCAAATCCAGCAGGAAGTCCATTACCGCGTCGGCGATGCGGAACTTCAAGTCGGGTAATCGCTGTGCCAGCAAGGTAAGCTGAGCATGGTCTTCGCCCGCCGCTTTGTAAATGCGGAGAGCGTCGTTTTTCTCGCGTCCGATGGAGAGACGAAAATCAAAAGCCTTGCTTTTGCATCTCTCGGCCAAACGGGAAGACGAGATTTTCAGGTTGAAAGCAGCAGGCTTGAGCAGCTCGGCTTCGGTGCTGAATATCCTGGGTAGCCGCCCGTTTGTTCCCTGATGGATAATGTCGATAACCCCTTGGCCGTGCTTGGTTAACCAGGCAACCATATCCCACTGGTACTCTCCCTGCTCGGCCAGCGTTTTGGCGATATCGCCGATTTCCGGCAAGGGCGCACCTTGGGCGAACCGGCTGAGAAAACCATACAGAGCATACATCACCCACGTCTTGCCGGCATTATTCGGACCGCACAGCAAAGTGAGCGGCTTAACGGTAAACGTGCTGTCGGTCTTAATCGGCCCAAATTGCCTTACGTCAAAGGCAAGTTCGGACAGGGGAAATGCTCCGGTGTTTGGCAAATCGTTCATGGTCAATCTCCCAACGCGATGACCTTGAGGCTTTCAATCCCCCGGTCATCCACAATCTTCACCCCGATACAGCGATTCTCCCCCGCCTCAAACGGAAGCGAAACCGTGCCGTGGAACTGCTCCAGCAGGTCTTCGTCCAGTTCGGCGCGGATGTCTTTCTTCAGCTTGCGCCACCCCTCCTTGGCGCCGGCCATGGGGAAGAACACCTGCTTGGGGAACAGGGAACGGTTGTCGTAATCGGTGTCCAGCGCCCACAGGGCGATCTGCTTCTTGCCGCCGGATTTCAGCTCGCCGCTGGCGGTGTCGAAATAGTCGAAGCCGTGCACTTCCACTTCATAGCGGCCGTCCGACAGCTTCCTAACCTCCACATCCGGCTGGCCCATCAGCCAGAAGGATTCGTTGCTGGCGCGGGCTTTTTTCAGGTCTTCCGTGAGCAGATCGGTGTTCATCTGCACCTTGAGGGCGGTGATGCCCTTAATGTTGTCGATGTCCTTGGCCGCCTCCGGATCGAAGGTGAAGGCACAAAACACCAGCATCTTGGGCAGGGGAAACAGCTCGCCCGCCTCGCGCATGGCGATCTCCACCTGGCGCTGCTCCAGCGCCGCATGTTCCGGGCCGAAGCTGACCGCTACGCGATCAAAGCCCCTCTCCCGCAGGCGGGGAGAGCGAAGCGAGGGGGGCGAAGCCGGTTGGGGTGAGGGCGAAGACTCCTCCGCCACCGTACCCACGGCGTGGATGTAACGCGCCCCCGGCAGCGGCTCCAGCTCGGCCAGCTTGAGGATTTGCCCGCCCTTGCCGCGGATGCCGGTTTTCAGCAGTTCGTCGCGCCATAGTCCCTGGCGGGAGGTTTCGCCGGAGCGGGCCACCGCCACGTCGGCAGTGAAATCAAGGCCCCCCTGGGAGAGGGGTGAGGGCTCCAGCGCCAATACCGTAGGAAAGGGAACCGCCTCCACCGTGAAGGGTCCGGTGATGCGCAGCTTGGTTTTGGACACCTGCGGCTGGTCGTACAGGGTTTCCTGGTCGGCGTGGGCGGCGATGGAAGCGTCCATCTGCTTTTGCATGGCCTGGCGAGCGGCGTGGAAGGCATCGAAGTGCGCGCGGGCGGCTTCCGGCCAATCGGCGGGGAAGTCGAAAGGCACCTCCCATTCCTTAACTCCCTCATCCCCAACCGGCTTCGCCCCCCTCGCTTCGCTCTCCCCGCCCACGGGAGAAGGGCTTTTCGGTTCCCCTCTCCCGCAGGCGGGAGAGGGGTTAGGGGTGAGGGCGTCTCTCCCCACAACATGCTCCCAAACAACCTGCAACACCGCTTCCGTCTCGTTCAACACCTGATTGTTCCAGAATCGCAGAACCGTCAGCCCTTGGCTTCGCAAAAACGCCGTACGCTGGTCATCGTAAGTTTTCTGCTCTGCGTGCTGGCCACCGTCGAGTTCAATGACTAACCCCTGCTCGTCGCAATAAAAATCCGCGATGTACTTGCCGATGGGGTGTTGCCGACGGAATTTGGCATTGGCCAGCCGGCGGTTGCGCAGCAACTGCCACATGAGGTTTTCCGCGTCGGTGGCGGCTTTGCGCAAGTCGCGTGCGTGTTGTTTCAGGGCTTCGGGCAGTTTGGCGGGTGGGTGGGGGATGTACTCCCATTCCGTACCCTCACCCCCTACCCCTCTCCCGCCTGCGGGAGAGGGGGGCAAAGCACCCTCATCCCAAACCGGCTTCGTCCCCCTCGCTTCGCTCTCCCCGCCTGCGGGAGAAGGGAGCAAAGTACCCTCATCCCAAACCCTTCTCCCGCCTACGGGAGAAGGGCTTTCACTCCCCTCTCCCGCGGGCGGGAGAGGGGCCGGGGGTGAGGGAGTCTGAAGCGCTGCATTCAACTCCGCCAGCGCCTGTTCGACGGCCGGATGCATCCGCTCGTAAATCTCGTCGATTTCCGGATTGTTGGCGATGGACTTGAGGGTGACGTGGGGCACGGTCTTGTAGATGAAACCGCCCTTCAGGCCCTCGTGGGGGTACTTCAGTTCGTAGTAGTCGTAGCTGGCGGTCAGCAGGCGCTGCTTGGCCAGGGTGACGGCGACGCGGGAGGTGTCGCAGGTGATCCAGCGCCGGCCCCATTTCTCGGCGACGAAAGCCGTGGTGCCGGAACCGCAGGTGGGGTCCAGCAGCAGGTCGCCGGGGTCGGTGGTCATCAAGAGGCAACGGTCGACAATGTTAGCGTTGGTTTGAACAACGTAAACCTTCTTGTCTGAAAACCCGGAAGTAACCGTATCAGTCCAGAGATTGGAGTAGGGAAAAACTGGAAAATCATCTATATAGCGCACATAGCACAGTGTCCTGCCGACCAAATCAAGTCGTCCTGAACGCGCAAGCAACCGCATACCTGATTCACCAGTTTTCCAGTATCCATTTGCTGGCCGAATTTGCTGTCCAAATACCTCAACTGGAAAATCGCCAGGCGGTCGCTGGCTCGTCATATTGTCAAGACGAAATACCCTTGTCCCTTCTGGTGCCTCGGCTAGTGCCTTCTCCACATCTGAAACACGAACACGTTGCCAATCTGGGTATCGCAGTAACGAGTACTGTCCACCTCCTGCGCCACCAATCTCCTTGTCCTGAAATAGCTGACGGTATTTCACATTTTCACTATCCCTGGCATACCAGACAACATAGTCGGATACGCCGGCCAATAGTTCGCTTGTCGCGCTGCTTGTCTTTGCGACAGTAATCAGGCTAATAAAATTGCTCGCACCAAACACCTCATCCATCACCTCCCGCACAAGATGCAAATTCTCATCCGAAATCTGCACAAAACACGAGCCACTTTCCGCTAGCAACTCGCGACTCAATAACAGCCGATCGCGCAAATAGGTCAGGTAGGAATGGATGCCCAGCTCCCAGGTATCGCGGAAGGCTTTGATCATTTCCGGCTCCTGGGTCAAATCCTCGTCCTTGCGGTCCTTGACGTCGCGCTTGTGGGTGAAGGGCTGGAAGTTGGAGCCGTATTTGATGCCGTAGGGCGGGTCGATGTAGATCATCTGCACCCCACCTGCCATGCTCTCCTTTTGCAGCAGCGAGTTCATCACCAGCAGGGAGTCGCCGGCGATGAGGCGGTTGGCCCAGTCGCGCTCGTGCTTGTAGAAGGCTATGGCTTCGCGGAGGGGCAGGTTTTCGAAGGGGGCGGAGAAGAGGTCGGGTTGGAAGGCTTTGGTTAAAACAGAGCCCCTCACCCCTGCCCCTCTCCCGCTTGCGGGAGAGGGGTTGGTTGTGGCTCTCCCGCCTGCGGGAGAGGGGTTCTTAAACCCTTCTCCCGCAGGCGGGGAGAGCGAAGCGAGGGGGGCGAAGCCGGTTTGGGATGAGGGTGCTTTCTTAGCTGCGGCGCGACTCTTGAACCCTTTTTGCACAGCGGCGAGGATGGTCGCCGGGTCGATGCGTTCGTGGACGTGCAGGGAAACGGTGTCCACCTCGAAACTGGTGCGCTCGGCCTTGCCGGTCCAGTTGAGATGGGGCGCCTGCATGCGCTTGAGCTGTTCCAGCGCCCGGCGCATGTGGTCCGGGTCGCCGGATGCGAGGGCGTCGTCGATGAGGTTTTCGATGCCCGCGCGGGCGCTGTCGAACTGGAGCGCCGGATCGATGTGCGGGTCATAGGCCCAGCGGGTCTCTTCCTCCACGCCGTCGCTGGCGGCGTCCACCATGCCCACGTGGGGGTTGTTCCGGCGCTTGTCGCCGTGGCGGTAGCTGAGAACCTGGGTCGTGTCGCCAGGTTTGGGGCGCGTGCCTGGACCGCCTTGTGGCGCGCCGCGCGGAGCGGCCCTGGGCGGCGTAACCTGCACTTGAACGTTCAGCAACGGCTCATCGTCTTCGGGATCCACCGGCACGGCACGCATGACCGAACCGCCCCGTCCGCGTCCGCTCGCCAGCAAACCTTCCGCGATCAGGGCATCGCGCACCCGGCGGTAATCCTCGTCGGAAACCTCGCCGTCCAGCGACTGGGCCAGCCGTTCCAGCAAGGCCTTGTTGCCGATGCTGGCGCCGTTCTCGGGGACGTGGCGAAGAATCAGTTCGCGCAGAGTAGGGTCGATTTCTGTCATGGAGCGGGTCCTTGTTGTCCGGCCGGTGGAGACGAAGCGGTTCCTGAAACCTCGATATAGGGTAACGGAATCTTGGCGACCCGCACCCGCCCTATCGTTCCGCTTGCCGCAGGAGCAGCGAATACGTCAGGATTGCCGCCGTCGCCGAGACGTTCAGAGACTGGATCTGCCCGCCGCCCGGAATGGTGACGATGGTTTCGCAGGCGGCGAGGGTCGGCGGCGGCAGGCCGTTTTCTTCGTTGCCCAGCACCAGCAGAACGGGACGGCGGTCCAGCGGCACGGCTTCCGGGGGAACGCCTCTGGCATGCAGGGCGGTACCGACGACATGGAAATGGGAGCGCAGGTTTTTGAGGGCTTGCGCCACACCGGTGAGGCGGCGGACGTCCAGGAACTCCAGCCCGCCCTCGGCCACCCGGTAGGCCGCGTCGGACAGGCCGGCCTGGGCCGGATGATCCGACAGGAGCAGGTGGCCCAGGCCGAAGAAGGCCAAAGTTCGGGCGATGGCGCCGAGGTTGTGGGGATTGCCCACGCCATCCAGCAGGACCGTGGCGGCGCCCACTTTCGCCCATTGCTTCGCGGTCTCGAGGGCGAGGTCCGGCACCTCGCGCGGCCTGACCGCGGCGACGATGCCGCCGTGCAGCACGGTGCCGGCGACCCGCGCCATTTCCTCCGGCGGCAGCAGGCGGTACGGCCGGCGCAGCCGCGCCAGCTCGGCGCAGAACGGCCCTGCCGCCGTTTTCATCGAGTCGTCGTAGTAAAGCCGCACGACGCGCTCGGGCTCACGCCGGAACACGGCAGCCACGGCGGACAGGCCGGCGATTTTGGTAAGCTTCTCTTCCGCCGCGCCGGCATCTCCCGGCCGCGCCACCCGCACCGCGGCCTCGGCTCCGCGTTTTCCGGGGGCGCCGCCGGCACGGGGCGGCCTGGTTTTCCGCATCATCTGGTCATGTCCCGCATCATCCTCTTCAACAAGCCTTACGACGTCCTCACCCAGTTCACCGACCGCGAACACGGCCGGGCGACGCTGGCCGAATATCTTCCCATTCCCGGTGTCTATCCCGCCGGCCGCCTGGACCGCGATTCCGAGGGGCTGCTCGTCCTCACCGACGACGGCCGGCTCCAGGCCCGGATCGCCGATCCCCGCCACAAGATGGCCAAGACCTATCTGGTCCAGGTCGAGGGACTGCCCGACGAAGCGGCGCTGAACCGGCTGCGGCAGGGGGTGCGGCTGAATGACGGCCTCACCCGGCCGGCCGCGGCGCGCATTATCCCCGAACCGGCCTGGCTGTGGCCGCGCGAACCGCCGGTCCGCTTCCGCGCCGCCATCCCCACCGCCTGGCTGGAACTGGTCATCCGCGAGGGCCGCAACCGCCAGGTGCGGCGCATGACGGCGGCGGTGGGTTTTCCGACCCTTCGCCTGATCCGCTGGGCCATCGGCGCCTGGACGCTGGAAGGCTTGGCGCCGGGGGAATGGCGGGAGCTGCCGTCCCTTGCCGGGAACGGCCTCAGCCGGGGCGCTGGCGTTCGGCGACGAAGCGGATGAAGTCGTCTTTGGGCATCGGCCGGGCGAAGTAGTTGCCCTGGAACCGGTGGCAGCCGTAACGCTCCAGGATCTCGGCCTGGCCCTGGGTTTCCACGCCTTCGGCAATGACGTCGAGCCCCAGATGGCGCGCCATGCTGACGATGGTCTCGACGATGGCCGCGTCGTTGCTGTCCTGTTCCAGGTCGCGGACGAACGCCGAGGCGATCTTGAGGTCGTCCAGCGGCAGGTGTTTCAGATAGGCCAGGGAGGAATACCCCGTTCCGAAATCGTCGATGGAAAAACTCACGCCGAGGTTCTTCAGGCGCCCGATCTGCGCGACGGCGAGGTCGGTGTGGTTCAGCAGCACGCCTTCCGTCAGTTCGAGGCAAAGGTGCGCCGGCGAAACACCGTTCTCCAGGCAGAACTGCTCCAACTGGCTCATCAGGTCGCTGCGCATGAACTGGCGCGGACTGACGTTCACGGAAAGCTTCGGCAGGGTGAGCCCCTGGCCGTGCATCTCGGCGAGGCAGGCGCAGGCCCGCCTCAGAACGATGGCGCCCACCCGCAATATCATGCCGTTCTGCTCACAGACCGGTATGAACCGATCGGGGGAAATCGCTCCGCGTTCGGGGTGGAACCAGCGGATCAGGGCTTCGGCACCCACCACCCGTCCGTCGCCGAGCATCTGCGGCTGGTAATAGACCTCGAACTCGTCGTTGGCCAGCGCCTTCCGCAACGCCTTTTCCAGCTCCAGCCCGCCGCGGACGACGGCCTCCATGGCGCTCTCGTAGAAACGGATGCCGTCGCGCCCCTCGTTCTTGGCCACGTACATGGCCGTATCGGCCCGCTTGATAACGTCGTCCGCGGTGTCCGCGCCGTCGGGAAACAGCGCGATGCCGATGCTCACGGAAACATGGTGCACGTAATCGTCGAGCTGAAACGGCGCCGAGAGCAGCTCGCGCACCCGCCGCGCCTGGACGATCGCCTGGCCGGCCGCGACCGAGGCGCTGGGCTTGACCGGCGCGAGCAGAACGACGAATTCGTCTCCCCCCAGGCGGGCCGCCGCTTCCTCGTCCTCCATGCAGTTTCTCAGGCGCTCGGCCACCTGGACCAGCAGCCGGTCGCCCATGTGGTGCCCGAGGGAATCGTTCAGGGTCTTGAAATAGTCCAGGTCCATGAACAGCAGCGCACCGTAGGTCCCGGCGCGGCGCGCCGCCTTCATCTGCTGCGCGAGCCGCTCGAAGACCAGGCTCCGGTTCGGCAGGCCGGTGAGGGAGTCGTAATAGGCGAGCTGGCGGATTTTTTCTTCCGTGCGCTTGAGTTCGGAGATGTCCGAGGAAATCGCGACATAGTGCGTGAGTTCCCCCGTAGCCGACCGGACCGCAGTGATCGTTTTGCGCTCGGGATAGACCTCGCCGTTTCTGCGCCGGTTCCAGATCTCGCCCTGCCAGCGCCCCGTCCGCTCGAGGCTCCGCCAGACTTCCCGGTAGAATCCGGCTCCATGCAGGCCGGACTTGAACATCCGGGGAGTCCTGCCGACGACGTCTTCCTGCCGGTAGCCCGTGATCCGGCTGAACGCCTCATTGACCCTCAGGATCCTGCCGTCGGCGGCGGTGATCATGATGGCTTCGTCGGTCTCGAAGGTCGTCGCCGCCAGCCGCAACTCGGCCTCGACCGCCTCGCGCTGGGTGATGTCGTCCACCAGCGAGGCCACGCCGATCACCGTGCCGTCCGGCGTCGTCAGCGGGGTGTTGTACCATTCGCAACGTATCGTGCGGCCATCCGCCGTCAGGTTGGCGGTGACGCTCCGGTTTCCGGACCCTCCCGATACCTCCCGCCACGTCTCATGCACCCGCTCCATCACGTCCTGCGGAAACAGTATGCCGGCGGAACGGCCTATCATCCGGTCCGCGCCGTAGCCGAAAATTCTTTCCGCCGCCGGATTCCAGCGGCTGACGATGAAATCCAGGTCCCACTCGATCACCGCCAGCGGCAGGTGCTCGACGTGAAGGCGCAGCCTTTCCTCGGATTGCCGCAGCGCCTGCCCGGCTTCCCACCGTTCGGTGACGTCCTGCAGCGTCCCTTGCAGCACCGGCCCCGAATCTCCCCGCCGTCCCAGGAGTTCGGCCTTGAAGTTCACATGCCGGACCGCGCCGTCCGCCCAATTCACCCGCAGCGCCCGTTCCACCCCGAGCGCATCGTCGCGCCCTCCGCGCAGCGCGGCCTCGACGGCCTCATGGTCTTCCGGCGCGAACATGGCCGCAAACTCATGGAATCGGCGGGGAGTCTCCCGGTCGGGGGGGAGCCCGAAAATCCTGCAGGTCTCTTCCGACCACGTCATGTGATCCGTCGCAGGGTCGTACACCCAGCTTCCCACCCGGGCGAGGCGCTGAGCCTCCGCCAGCCGGCGCCGCTCGGCCTTGGCGATCCGCGAAGACAGCCACAGACGCTGGCGGCTCACCTCGAAGCCGAGCGTGCCCATGGCGATCAGCAGCGCGATGGCGATGGCGACCACGCGGTAGGCCGCGACCCGCTCCCGCCTCACCGCGCCATCGATGTCCAGACCCAAGGCGGCAAGGACTTCCGCGGTGTCCGTGTCCCGCACCGCGGCGAACGCGGAAACCGTGTCCTTGCCGCCCTCGCCGGACAGACCGACCACCAGCGACCGGCCGCTGGCGAACAAGCCGGCCAGGGCCTCCGCGTGTTCGGCATACGGCCGCCGGCTCTCGGCAGCGGCCCCTTCGACTCCGCTCAGGGCAAGCCCTGCGTCGACCGTGCTGGAACCGATGGCGCGCATCGCCCTGCCCTCGTCCGGAAGAAGCAGATAAAGACCCCTGAGTTTGGGATCCGCGGCATCGATGCGCCAGAGCTGGCTGATGAGCCGATGCTCCTCCCTTTCCCGGGTCTCCGCGCTCCCCGTGCGGACGTGACGAATCCGCTCCGGGTTGATCGACGCCGCCACGGTTTCGGCCTGGATCGACAGCTCGCGCCGGACGCCCCTGTCGGCGGCATGCCCGAAAAACTCCGTCAGTACGAACGCCGCCCCCAGCACGACCGACGAGATCAGGACGAGCCTGAGGCCGAATCCCATCCCGGAGCTGAGTTCTTCAGCGGGAACCGGAAGTTCACCCGAGCGGCGGTAATGGAGCCAGATTCCCGAGCTCATGGACAGCACGCAGATGCCGCGCAGCAACGGAATGACCAGCGCGGCCGCGGACTGCGGCGCCGTGCCGGCGCCGTCCGGCGTGAGCGGAAGCGTTCCGGGCACGGCGATTCCCAGGCTCGCGGCATAGACAGCCATCGCAAAGGCCGCCGCACCGAGTGCGAAGTCGTACCGCCTCGGCGTCGTTCGTGCCGCAAGGCCAAGCGCCCCGGCAGCGGCCAGTGCGCCGGTGAACCCAAAGGCATAACGCACGGCGCCGTTCAGCCCTTCGGCTACGCTCAGGGCAAGCCCGCCGGCTGCGCTCGGGGCGGGGCCGTCGGCATGCCATCCTCCAGCGGCGACGAGCAGGACCGCCAGGACCGGATAAACCCACCGCGCGGGCAGCCGGACACGCTGGCTGGCCAGACCCTGGATGCCGAAATTGAGCAGACAGAGAAAGGAAATCGCCAAAACCGCCAACCGTGCCCCGCTGAATACCGGATGGTCCCCCAGCGAGATGGCGAACAGATCCAGCCATTCGTTGGCGCCGTGAGCGACGCCGAACATCCCCAGCCACAGCCAAGGCAGGCGCTGGCGGGCTCTGTCGTGGATCGCCGCGCAGACGGCCTCCAGCAGAACGAATGACAGGCCGTAGAGGAAATAGATCAGATCCGGCTGTCCGTATGGCAGGCCCATGCCCATCAAATCCCGTCGCTACCTGGAAAATGCCGGCATCAACGCACCGACGCCCTGAACCGCTCCATCCGCCCGGACATGACCGCCCTCAGGCGTTCCCGCCCTATCGCATGCTTGAGGCCGGCCCCGACGCCGGCGACCTGGTCCGTCGAGGTACAGTGGCTGTAAAACACCAGACTTCCCTCCCGGTAGGGCAGGATGCCGAGCACCATCTGGCTGGAATTGAAGGAATGGCCGACATAGAAATCGCGCACCGCGACGACGGCGCCGCCGCCCGTTCGCTGGATCATCTGGTGAACCAGGATGACGGTGGGCCGCCCCTCCACCTTGCGCTCGACCCATTGCAGCGTGCTGGCCGTGTCTGAAGACGATTGCGACGGAAATTTCAGCAAAGCCTCCTGCAATTCGGGCGCGTACAGCCGCAACGGCACGCTTTGCTCCGTGAATGTCCTCAATTCCGCGGCCACGTCCACGGTGTTGCCGCCGGAGCGGGCGTACGGCGCGATGGCGTCCGGACCGTTTTTGCGGTAGCTGTCCAGCCGCTGCCACAAAACCTCGCGATACCGGCGCGACAGCAGGCGCAGCCTCTCCGCCTCGGACACGCGCGCCAAAGTCCGGCCCAGCGCACGAAATCCCTCGATTTCCGCCGCCGAGAAATTGAATTCCGAGCCGGGTTCGACTTCGCTCAAGGCTTCCGCTTCGTCGATGTCGGAGGCTCCGAATTCGAATTTCTCCAGCGCCTCCGGGCCACTGGCCGGGAGGAAGGTGCCGGCGGCGATCACCTCGGGATCACCCACCAGAAGCGCCCCGTTCCGTACCGCTGCAATCAGCCGCTCGGGCGGCGCCTCGACGTACATGGCCAAACCGGCGGCCAGGGTCTTGTCGGTCGGCTCGCGGACGTCGTAGGAAATGATTTCGCCCTGATCGAGGCCGGAAACGTCGGCGATGCCCAGCGTCGCGGTGGCCGGCAGGGGAACCCCGGCAGCGGCCGCAGCGGCGGCGAACACCGGCAGGACGAACAGCATGAATGCCGGCAACCGTCTGAGCAAATTGGATTTCCGAAAAACCGGCATCGTTCGATCCTCGTTTCCGCCGCCCCGCATCCGTCCGCCGCTTGTCCGCAACGCGCCCCGGCGCTCGGCCACACCGCCGGCGCAGAGGCCGCGCTCGCGAATGGTATCCTTAAAATAGAAGAACAAAATGAAAGCGCGCCACAATCATGTACAAGCGTTCAAAGCTCCGGAAGCTGCTCCGCGACCACGTTTTCGTCATCCTGGGTTGGTTGATATGGCTCATCCTGCTGCTCAGCGGCCACAAGTTCGGGCCAAGTGATAGCCTGACGGCGCTGGCCGCAGGCTCGGCGCTGACATTCTGCACCATGCTGGGGTGCGTCTTCGCGGTAGTCCGGCACGCCGACGAACTGGCCGAACTGCTGGACGAACCCTATGGCACCCTGGTCCTGACCCTGTCGGCCACCGCCATCGAGGTCAGCCTGATGCTGATGGTCATGGCCGGCGGCGGTCAAAATCCCGCGATGCTGCGCGACACCATCTTCGCCACCCTGATGGTCGTACTCAACGGCATGGTCGGCGTGTCCCTGGTCAGCGGCGGCTGGGTCAACGTCGAACAGTCGTTCAACCTGCGCGGCGCCCTGTCGTTCCTGCACCTCATCGCCCCGCTCTCGCTGCTGCTGCTGGTGCTGGTGCTCCCGAACTATACCAGCAGCACCGACGGGCCGACCCTGGCCCCCGTCCAGGAAGCGTTCCTGGGGCTGTTGTGCCTGCTGGTGTACGGCGTGTTCCTGGTCATCCAGACCGGCAGGCACCGGTCCTATTTCGCCAACATGAGCGCCGTCCTCGACGATGAACCGGAGGAAAACGGCAACGCCGCCCCGGCACCTTCCCGCCGCCGCGGCGCCATCGTGCGCGCCTCGCTGAACCTGCTGGCCGCGCTGCTGCCCGTCGTCCTCCTCGCGGAACACCTCGGATCGGTCATCGACTTCGCGATCGAAGAATCCCACACCCCTCCCGCGCTCGGCGGGCTCGTGGTCGCGGCACTGGTGCTGCTCCCGGAAGGCGTCGGCGCGCAGCGGGCGGCGGCGCTGAATCTGATGCAGCGGGCGGTCAACATCTGCCTGGGGTCCGCACTCGCCACCATCGGCCTGACCGTGCCGACGATCCTGGTGGCCGCCAGCCTGCAACAGCATTCCCTGACCCTCGGCCTGAACGGCGCCGAGGAAACCCTGCTGTACGCCACCCTGCTGGTCTCGGTGATGACGTTCGTCAGCGGATCCGCCAACGTCCTGCAAGGCATGGTTCACCTGATGCTGTTCGTCGCCTACCTGTTTTTCGTGTTCGTCCCCTGAACGAAGGCCGGCAGGCCGCAAAAGCCGTCAACCCAACCGTTGTACAATCGGCCGCGCCCGAGGCCGGGGGATGCGGCACCAAACAGGGGCAGACAAAAACCTCACCGGCACTATATAATTGGCGAATTTTTTTCCAACCCCAGAAGTATCGACATGACTGATTTATCGCGTTACCGAAACATAGGCATCTTCGCTCACGTCGACGCGGGCAAGACCACCACCACCGAGCGGATTTTGAAGCTCACCGGCAAGATCCACAAGATCGGCGAGGTGCACGATGGCGCCGCGACGACTGACTTCATGGAGCAGGAGCAGGAACGCGGTATCACCATTCAGTCCGCGGCGACCACCTGTTTCTGGAAGGATCACCGCTTCAACATCATCGACACCCCCGGACACGTCGACTTCACCATCGAAGTCTACCGCTCGCTCAAGGTCCTCGACGGCGGCATCGGCGTGTTCTGCGGTTCCGGCGGCGTCGAACCGCAGTCGGAAACCAACTGGCGCT
This sequence comes from Methylococcus sp. ANG, assembly GCF_040730495.1. Lineage (NCBI taxonomy): Bacteria > Pseudomonadati > Pseudomonadota > Gammaproteobacteria > Methylococcales > Methylococcaceae > Methylococcus > Methylococcus sp. ANG. The sequence goes on from NZ_CP160399.1 coordinate 1,974,276, forward strand.
ACGCCAACGACTCCGAAGTCTCACGCATCATCTACGTCAACAAGCTGGACCGGATCGGCGCCGACTTCTACCGCGTGGTCAAGCAGATCAAGGACGTTTTGGGGGCCTACCCGCTGGTCATGACCCTGCCGATCGGCCGCGAGGAAAGCTTCGTCGGCGTAGTCGACCTGCTGACCCGCAAGGCCTGGATCTGGGACAACTCCGGCGACCCGATGAACTATGAGATCAAGGACGTTCCCGCCGACATGGCCGACGAAGTCGAAAAATGGCGCGCGGACCTGGTGGAAAAGGTCGTCGAGCAGGACGACGAAGTCATGGAAAAGTACCTCGAGGGCGAAGAGCCGGACATCGACACCCTCAAGCGCCTGATCCGCAAGGGCACCATCAACCTGGACTTCTTCCCCACCTACTGCGGCTCCTCGTTCAAGAACAAGGGCGTGCAACTGGTGCTGGACGCCGTGGTCGACTACCTGCCCGATCCGACCGAAGTCAAGCCGCAGCCCGAGGTCGACCTGGAAGGCCATGAGACCGGCGAATTCGCCATCGTCGATCCGGACCGTCCCCTGCGCGCGCTGGCGTTCAAGATCATGGACGACCGTTACGGCGCCCTGACCTTCCTGCGCCTGTACTCGGGCCGCCTGGAAAAAGGCACTACCGTGCTGAACACCGCGACCGGGAAGACCGAGCGCATCGGTCGCATCGTCGAAATGCACGCCAACGCCCGTAACGAACTGGACTCCGCGCAGGCCGGCGACATCGTGGCCGTGCTGGGCATGAAGAACGTGCAGACCGGCCACACCCTGTGCGATCCGGACAAGCCGGCCACCCTGGAGCCGATGGTGTTCCCGGACCCCGTCATCTCCATCGCGGTATCGCCCAAGGACAAGGCGGGCAACGAGAAGATGGGCGTCGCCCTGGGCAAGATGGTGCAGGAGGACCCGTCCTTCCACGTGGAAACCGACCAGGAATCCGGCGAAACCATCCTCAAGGGCATGGGCGAACTCCACCTCGACATCAAGGTGGACATCCTGAAGCGCACCCACGGGGTGGAAGTGAACGTCGGCAAGCCGCAGGTGGCCTACCGTGAAACCATCACCCGGCGCGTCGAGGACGAATACGTCCACAAGAAGCAGACCGGCGGTTCCGGCCAGTACGCCAAGATCAACTACATCATCGAACCCGCAGAACCGGGCACCGGCTTCCAGTTCGAATCCACCGTCACCGGCGGTAACGTCCCGCGCGAATTCTGGCCGGCGGTCGAAAAAGGCTTCAAAGGCATGCTCGGCAAAGGCGTCCTGGCGGGCTACCCGTGCGTCGACTTCAAGGTCAACCTGACCGACGGCGGCTTCCACGCGGTGGACTCCTCGGCGATCGCCTTCGAAATCGCGGCCCAGGCGGCCTTCCGCCAGTCCGTGCCGAAGGCGGCGCCGCAGTTGCTGGAACCGATCATGAAGGTGGACGTGTTCACGCCGGACGCCCATGTCGGCGACGTGATCGGCGACCTGAACCGCCGCCGCGGCATGATCAAGTCCCAGGAAGCCGGCGTGACCGGCGTGCGCATCAAGGCCGAGGTACCGCTGTCCGAAATGTTCGGCTACATCGGCGACCTGCGCACCATGACGTCCGGCCGCGGCCAGTTCTCCATGGAGTTCTCGCACTACATGCCGTGCCCGAAGAACGTCGCGGACGAAGTCATCAAGGAAGCCCAGGAGCGTGCGGCCAAGAAATAACGGCCAGCCGCACTTCCTCGTTTCACCGCGAAAGGCGGCCCCGGGGCCGCCTTTCGCGGCCCTTTCCGGGATTCCCCGGTGCAGTTTGCTCCCGCGGCTCTCCGGCCAGAGTCATCCCTATCCTTCCGATCACGGCCGTTGTAACTTAATGGCGGCACTGGCTTGCCCACAAATAATTCGAGGGGGATTTCATGAGCAAAAAGAGCATGGCCGACTGGTGGAAAGAGAAGCGGGCGACCGAGGAAAGGAAAAAGGCCGGACAGGCCGACTTCGAGGACGTCGAAGCGCTGTATGACCGGCTTGGCCGGGAACCGGCGGTGGATACCTCGCTCGAGGTGATCCGCAAGGAAATGGCCGCGGTCTACCGCGACATGCGCGCGGGCCGGATCGACTGCAATAACGGCACCCGCCTGGCCTATGTGCTCGACATGCTGCGTAAGACGCATGAATCCAACGTCGTGAAAAACCGGCTGGGCGCCCTGGAAAAGGCCATGGGCGTGAAATCCGACACCGGTCCGGAATGGCTGGGACTGCCGTTCGGCAATTCCGACTGAAGGCACGGCAAGCGCGAGCCGCCGCAACTCCTCCGCCCACTGACGCGACCGGGCGGCGACGCTCTCTCCAACACCAACTCTTCAAGAACCTGCCACCATGTGCGGTATAGCCGGCCTGTTCGACACCCGCGCGCCCATCGACGGAACACGACTCGAAAACGCGGTAGCCAGGCTGGCCCACCGCGGCCCCGACGACCGGGGCGTGTTCCTCGACGGACGTTTCGGCATGGGACACACCCGCCTTTCGATCATCGACCTGGCGGGCGGCCACCAGCCGCTGTTTTCCGAAGACCGCAAACTGGCGCTGATCGCCAACGGCGAAATCTACAATTTCGTCGAGCTGCGCGCCGAGCTGGAAGCCTTGGGAGCCCGCTTCCAGACCCATTCGGATTCGGAGGTGATCCTCCATGCCTACCTCGCCTTCGGGGACGATTTTCTCGATCGCATCCAGGGCATGTTCGCCTTCGCGCTGTACGACGCCGCCGAAGGGCGGCTGATCCTGGCCCGTGACCGGCTGGGGATCAAGCCGCTGTTCCTGGCGCAGAGCCCCAGCGGCATCGCCTTCGCCTCCGAGCTGAAGGCCCTGCTGCCGCTGCTCGACCGCCCGCCCGCGATCGACCCGGAAGGGCTGGCCCAGTATTTCCAGAACCAGTTCTCCACCGGCGCCACGACGGTCCTGCGAGGCGTGGAACGGGTGCTGCCCGGCGAGGCCGTGGTCGTCGAAGCCGGCAGGGTGGCCCGCCGCTTCCGCTACTGGTCGCCCTTGAGCGTACGCACCGAAAATCTTGCCTTCGACGAAGCGGCGGCGCGCTTCGATGCGCTGATCGAACGGGTGATGGTCGAGCACATGCGCTCGGACGTGCCGTTCGGGCTGTTTTTGTCCGGCGGCGTCGACTCCTCCCTGCTGCTCGCCCTGCTGAGCCGTTACTCCGACCAGCCCATCCGCACCTTTTCCGTCGGTTTTCCCGGCACCTCGCTGACCGACGAGCTGCCGCTGGCCGAAGACCTGGCCAAGCGTTTCGACAGCCGCCACCGCGAGATCCGGCCCGATCCGAAAGACATCTTCCACAGCCTGCCGCTGACCGTGTGGGCGGCGGACGATCTGATGCGCGACAACGCCAACCTGCCGACCTCGCTGCTGGCCCAAGCCGCGAGCGAAGAACTGAAAGTGGTGTTCTCGGGTGAGGGCGGCGACGAGGTGTTCGCTGGCTACGGCCGCTACCGGTCATCGCCCATCGAACGGCTGTTCAAGGGGCTGCTGGCGCCAGGCTCCGGCGGTTTCCGCACCCGCGGCAGTTTCCGCGGACACTGGCCGAAGACGCTGTTCGGCCCCGCGCTGCTGGCCGCCTCGCAACAGGCCCGGCGCCCGGTGCTGGAGTCCTGGCGGGAGACGCCGCGCCAATGGAGCGATCTGCAGCGGATGCAGTACGTCGACTTCCGCCACGCGCTGCCCGACAACCTGCTGGTCAAGGCCGACCGCATGCTGATGGCTTGGGGCGTGGAGGGACGGGTGCCGTTCCTGGACCACCGCATCGTCGAATTCGGCCTGGGCCTGCCCGACCGGCTCAAGGTCGAGGGACGCCAGGGCAAGCTGTTCCTCAAACGCTGGGGCGAGCGGCTGGTGCCGGCGGAACATCTTTATGCCAAGAAACGGGGATTCCATGTCCCCATCGGCGAATGGCTGGACGAGCCTTTCCTCAAACGGCTGGCTCAAATCCTGCCGGAGCACCCCGCACTCGCCCCTTGGCTCAAGCCCGGCGGCATCCGCACGCTGATCGCCGGCTGCCGCGACGAGCGCCAGGGCAGCACCATGCTCTGGGCCGTGATTCAGTTCGCGATCTGGCACCGGCTGTTCATTTCCGGAAACGGGGAGCGGCCGGAGGCGCTGACCGATCCCTTGGACATCCTGCAGAGCTGAACCCATGACCACGCCCCCTCGCCTTGCCATCTTCGCCTCCTTCTCCGGCCAAGGCGGTGTGGAAAAAATGGTCGCGAACCTGGCCGCGGGATTTCTCGACGCCGGTATCGCCGTGGACCTGGTGCTGGCGCGCGCCCAGGGGGAGCACCTGGATTCGATCCCGGCCGGCGTGCGCATCGTCAAGCTGAACGTCGGCCACACCTTCACCGCCCTGCCGGGTCTGGGCCGATACCTCCGCGAGGAAAAACCGGACGCCATCCTCGCCGCCAAGGACCGTGCCATCCGGGTCGCCCTGCTCGCCCGCCGGCTGGCCGGCTCGAATGCCCGGCTGGTGGGACGGCTGGGCACGACGGTCTCGGCCGCCCTCAGGGGAAAAGGCCGGTTGCGTGAACTTACCTGGTATGCCGGCATGCGGCTGTTTTATCCGCACATGGACGCGATCGTCGCCGTCTCCCAAGGAGTGAAAGACGACATCCTCGCCATCACCGGACTGCCCTCCGAGCGGGTCAGGGTCATCCGCAATCCCGTCGTCACGCCCGAACTGGAACGGCAGGCGGCCCTTCCCTGCAACCATCCCTGGCTGAACGACCCGGCCGTCCCCGCGATCGTCGGCATGGGCCGGCTGACGCAGCAGAAGGGGTTCCCCGATCTCATCGCCGCATTCGCCCGGCTCCGCCGGGACCGCCTTTGCCGGCTCGTCATCGCCGGCGAGGGGGGAGACCGGGAAATGCTGGAACGGCTGGCGGAAGAGCTCGGCGTGAGCGAGGACGTGAGCTTCACCGGCTTCCTGCCGAACCCGCATGCCCTGATCGCGCGCTGCAGCCTGTTCGTGCTGTCCTCGCTGTGGGAGGGCTCGCCCAATGCCCTCACCGAAGCGATGGCGCTGGGCCGGCCGGTGGTCTCGACCGACTGCCCCAGCGGCCCGGCGGAATTGCTGGAAGGCGGCAAATATGGGCCGCTGGTGCCGGTCGGCGATGTCGAAGCGCTGGCCGCGGCCATGGCGCATGCGCTGGATCACCCCCTGCCGCCGCAGACGCTGCGGCAGGCCGTGTCCGAATACACGCGGGCCATCAGCGCCAGAAATTACCTCGAGGCGTTAGGGATCGAGCCCTGAGCAGGCCGCGAGGCCTCGTTCCAGATCGGGATAGCGCAGCCTCGGATGAAGTTCACGCAGCATCCGGCCGTTGTCGAGCCGCTTGGACTCTTCCAGGAACGACAGCATGGCCGGGCTCAGGACTCGCCGCGCGTCCGCCATCGAAATCGCGGGCGGCCGCGGCAGGCCAAAATGGTCGGCGACCCGATAGAAATAATCGGTCATGGTGGTGGGACGGCCGTCGCTGACGTTGTAGACGCCTTCGGCTGCAGGCCGTCTGCCCGCGGCGAAACAGACCTCGGCCAGATCGTCAGCATGGATGCGGTTGGAATAGGGGCTCTCCTCCTCGCATACGACCGGGACGCCCGCGCGTATGCGCTCCAGCGGCAAACGTCCCGGCCCGTAGATGCCCGGCACCCGCAGGATCACCGCAGTGACGCCGTGCCGGCGGCTCGAGGCCGTAAGCGCCTCCTCCGCCGCCCAGCGACGGCGAGAGCGGCCGGTTTGAGGATGGGGGGGCCGATCCTCGCTCACCCAGTCCCCGCCGCAGTCGCCGTATACGCCGCTGGTGCTGATGTAGACTACCTTCCCGGGCAGGCGCGTTGCCGGCAAGGCTTCGAGCAAAGCCGCCAGCCGCGGATCGTCCACGGCCGAAGCAGGCGGCGGGGCGAGATAATACAGGGTGGTCCAACCGCCCTTCAGCCCGGCCAGGGAATCGGGCTTGTCCAGATCGCCGCCGACTGCGGCAATGCCTTGTCCCGCCAGCCGTGCCGCCGTTTCCGCCGAACGCGCCAAACCGTAAACTCCGTGCCCCTCGGCCAGTTCCAGCCGGGCCACCCGGCTGCCGATGTCGCCGCAGCCGACGATCAGGACCGTTCGCGTCAAGGCCTTCAGATCTTGAGCACGGTGTCGCGGTAATACCGCAGTTCCGCGATGGACTCGCGGATGTCGTCCAGCGCCAGATGGGTGCTCTGCTTCTGCAGGCCTTCCTTCAGCGCCGGTGCCCAGCGCTCGGCCAGGATCTTCAGCGTCGACACGTCGAGGTTGCGGTAGTGGAAATAGGCCTCCAGCCTGGGCATGCAGCGGGCGAGGAAGCGGCGGTCCTGGCAGATACTGTTGCCGCAGATGGGGGACTCGTTCGGCGGCACCCATTCGCCGACGAAACCGAGCGTCAGCCGCTCGGCCTCGGCTTCGTCGACCGTGCTGCGCCGCACCCGTTCGATCAGCCCGGATTCGCCGTGCTGCTTGCGGTTCCAGTCGTCCATGCGATCCAGCACCGATTCCGGCTGGTGGATCGCCAGGACCGGGCCTTCGGCGAGCACGTTGAGCTGGCTGTCGGTGATGATGGTGGCGATTTCGATGATGGCGTCGTTCTGGGTGTCCAGCCCGGTCATCTCCAGATCGATCCAGATGAGGTTTTGTGCGTCCTGAGCCATGCCGGTCCTTCAAAATGCCTGGGGGTCCAAACAAACTTGTCAGGGATTTTATCAAAGGCTACCCTCTAGCGCCGTTTTCCCAAATCCATACCCATAACCGCGCATGAATACCTTCACCACCCTGTTCCTGGCGGCGCTGGCCGTCTCCTCCGGCATCGAATACTGGCTGGCCCGGCGCCAGGCCAGCCACGTGCGGCTGCACCGCGACCGTGTGCCGGAAGCGTTCCGGGACAGCGTGTCGTTGGAGGACCACCGGAAGGCGGCGGACTATACCCTGGCCAAGGGCCGTCTGGGCGACGTGGGGCGGATCGTCGGTATCGCGATCCTGCTGGGATTCACCCTGGGCGGCGGGATCGACGCCATCGCCGCGATCTGGAACGGTTTCGGGCTTGCGCCGATCGCCACCGGCGTCGGTATCGTGCTGACGACGCTGCTGGCATCCCAGTTGCTTGAGCTGCCGCTCAACCTCTACCAGACCTTCCGGATCGAGGAGCGCTTCGGCTTCAACCGTACGACGCCGCGCCAGTTCGTCATCGACTTGGGGCTGCAAACGGCTCTCTCCATCGTCATCGGCGCCCCGCTGCTGGCCTCGATCCTCTGGGTGATGGACAGCACAGGCGCACAGTGGTGGATCATCGCCTGGGCCATCCTGATGACGTTTTCGATCCTGATGAGCTGGGCCTTCCCGACCCTCATCGCCCCCTTGTTCAACAAATTCACCCCGCTCGCGGACCTGACGCTCAGGGCGCGCATCGAGGCCCTGCTCGAGCGCTGCGGCTTCCACGCACAAGGCATCTTCGTCATGGACGGCTCCAAGCGCTCCGGCCATGGCAACGCCTACTTCACTGGGCTGGGCAACAACAAGCGCATCGTGTTCTTCGACACCCTGGTCGACTCGCTCAACCACGACGAGATCGAAGCCGTGCTGGCCCACGAACTCGGCCATTTCAAGCGCCGCCATGTGCTGAAGATGCTGGCCGGCACGTCGCTGGTGACGCTGGCCGGCTTCGGCCTGCTCGGCTGGCTGAGCGGCGAGGACTGGTTCTACCAAGGCCTCGGCGTCAGCGAGCAATCCCATGCCGTCGCTTTGCTGCTGTTCATGCTGGTGTCGCCGGTGTTCTCGGTCTTCCTGCAGCCGCTCATGGCCTATGTGCAGCGCCGCTACGAATTCGAGGCCGACGATTTCGCCGCCAGCCAGACCCGCGCCCGCTACCTGGTGCATGCCCTGGTCAAGCTGTACCGGGAGAACGCCAGCACCCTCACGCCGGACCCGCTGTACGCCGCTTTCCACTACAGCCATCCGCCCGCCGCGATACGCATCGACCATCTGGCCGCGAAAATCTAGCGGCGGCCCTTGCCGTCATGGAGGAGGTCCGGAAAGGACGGGTGGTCTGCCATCTCGGCAAAGGGCTGGCGGTGGAGGACGAAGCCGGCCGTATCGTCCTGTGCCACACGCGGCGGCGGCTGGGCGATGCCGCCGTCGGCGACCATGTGAGGTGGGAACCCTGCGAGGGCGATCAGGGCCGGGTGCTGGAAATATTGCCGCGCCGTTCGAGCCTGGTGAGGCCCGCATACGGCGGGCGCGTGCGCATCGTTGCGGCCAATCTGGACCGGGTCTTCGTGGTCCTGGCGCCGGAACCCGAGCCGGACTGGCTGCTCGCGGACCAGATCCTGGCGGTCTGCGAATGCCGGCATATCGCGGCTGCCCTCATTCTCAACAAGAACGACCTCGCGGGCGCGTCCACCCTGGATGGCGCCTTGCGCGATTACGAATCCGCCGGCTACGAGGTGTTCCGCATCAGCACCCGGACCGGGGAGGGACTGGACGCCCTGAAATCCGTCCTCCATTCGGGCTGCGGCATGCTGAGCGGCCAATCCGGCGTGGGCAAATCCTCGCTGACCAACGCCCTGCTGCCGGAGCGGAATTTGCGGGTCGGCGAACTCTCCGCCCACAGCGGCCTGGGCCGCCATACCACCACCTCGGCGACGCTCTACCATTTGCCCGAGGGGGGAGAACTGATCGACAGTCCGGGCGTCGCCGTGTTCGGCCTGGCCGAGATGGCGCCTACGGAGCTCGCGCAGGCTTACCGCGATTTCCGGCCCTATCTCGGAAAATGCCGTTTCAACGACTGCCGCCATGTCAAGGACAAGGGATGTGCGGTGCGCGAAGCCGTTGAAGCCGGAACGCTCTCATCGGCCCGCTACGAACGCTACCTCAAGCTGCTGGATCGGCTCGGTTCGGCCGTGGAGTTCAGCGGCGGCTGAGACTCATGGCCGGGAATAAAGGACATTGCAGGCGGTCTGGATCTGCTGGGCAGCGAAAGCGCTAGACACGTCTTCCCCGTATTTCAGGATGCATTCGGTCGGCGTCCCTTCCAGCGGCTCTTCCACGGAAAGATCGTCGGGAAAATCGGCCAGGCAGATTTTCATGATTTCCCGGGCCACCTGGTCGTTTTTCACGTCCTCCATGCCGTAGAGGATGCATTCCCAATAGTTCGATGGCCCGGTGAGCCCAGCCGCGGCCAACGCCGGACTGAGCAACAGCAATGAAAGCGGTGGTCGGATTCTGGACAACACGGGCGGACGTTCCGTCATCATGAAGAGCGGCAACAATGATAACATTCGGAACCGAGCGGGAACGCGGCGGGTGACCGCCGGACATCCCCGACGCATTTCGATTTCAATACCGGACCCTTTCCATGACGCAGCCGACGGCAGAACTCGTTTCCATCGTCCACGACAAGGTTCCCAACCGGATTCGCTTCCGGGTGCCGCTCATCAGGTACCGGCAGACCTACGCCGAAATCCTCAAGCAGTCGATCCTCAGGGACGCGGCTGGAAAGGGCATTTACCACGCCGAGCCCAACATCACGACCGGGACTCTGCTCGTCAAGTATCATCCGGCCATCCACACCGAAGCCTATGTGGTGGAGCTGGTACGGGCGACCGTCGAAAACCTCTCGACGGGAAGCATAGAAATCTCGGCCAAGCACAAGAATCCCCGCATCGGCAAGATGAGACCGGGGGCATTCTTCACCCGGGAACTGGTCGTGAGCATCGTCGGCAACGTGGTGGCCGGCCTCATTCTCGCCTTCGTCGCCACCCGTTGACGGGATGGCTCATCTCAACAGGAGGCGCTTCACGGCCTGCCGCCAACGCATCGGCAGAAAATGGGTGAAAACCCGGCGCAGATAGGCGGCGATCAGTAGGGGATCGCTCCAGGGCGCATCGCTCCAGCACCGCCATAGGCTGTCGAGGTCGCGTTCGCCGACGGCGCGGTAAAGGCTCTGCGGGAACAGGTGGATCACCGACCCGCACGCCGCCGACGGCGCCCGGCACCCATCTCCGCGCGTGCCTTCGAGCATGGCGCGGAAGCTGCCCGCGAAGCTGACCCCTGAATGCGCGTCGAGGTGGTAGGTCGGCGTGGGCCTGGGGTTGAATTCGATCAGATACACGCGGTCCCGTTCCGCATCGTGCATCCAGTCCACCCCGGCGAAACCGTGGAATCCGCTCAGGGCCCCCACGCCGGCGAGCATCGGCCCGATATCGCGGTGGAACATCGCCTCACGGGCGCAGGAAGACGCCAGCGGCGTCGGCCAGCACAGCCGGGAATACCAGGACTGCCAGCACGCCGGCACGCCGCGGTCGAACAGCACGTCGGAGGAACCGACCCGGCCGTCCACAAACTGCTGGACGAGCATCACGCCACTGCCTTCATCCAGCAGTTCGAAGGCCGCTTTCAGTTCGGCCTCACCCACCAGTTTGCGGACGCCCGACCCACTGCAACCGTGCGGACTCTTGAGCATGACGGGATAGCCCATGGCCCGCACCGCGGCCTCGACTTCGGCAAAACCGGTGCAGATTTCGGATTTCGGAATGGTCAATCCCGCTGCGCCCGCCGCCTGCTGGAAGGCCGGTTTCGACAGGATCACCTCGACGGCATCGCTGTGGTGGTCGACCGGAAACCAGCCGTCCAGCCATGCCTCGCCACGATGCCGGGCAATGACCGTGAGGGTCGGTTCGTCGCCGATGATGATGTGGTGGAAATTCCGCTCGGCCAGCAACGCCTCGAGCCGGCCGGCCTGCGTTTCCGGCTCGGCCGCCGTCGCGACGTGGCTGGCGACGTAACGCGAACGCGCCACCGCCAGTCCCGGCGGCGCCAACAGCGTCACCCGGCAGCCGGCATCGTGCAGAAGACGCGGAAACCGGGCGATGCCGACCGCATCGATGCCAACGACCAGCAGAACCTCGAAATCCATCCGGCCTCCCTGCTGCCGATCACTTCATCCCGCGCCGGCGTCCATGAAACGGATCAGTCCTGGTCGGGCTTGATATAGACGTCCGCGCTCCTGCGCATCTCCGCCACGAACGCGGCGAATCCCTTCTGGCCGGCGCTCCGTGCCAAAGACTGGCGCACGGTCTCCATGTCCTTGTCGGCCTCTGGAGACGCCTCCCCTTCCTTGATCGCCGCGATGCGGAGGATTGCCTGGTCGCCGTTTTCGAGCGCCACCAGGATCGGGCGGTTCGACTCCCTCGTCCCGAACGCGGCATTCACGACGGCAGCCGCCACCTCGGAGGCATCGCGCTCGACCGTGAGCGGTCCGGTGACTTTCCAGTTGTGGGCCTTCGCCACTTCCCCCAGGGTCTTGCCCGCGCCAATCTCTTCGAGCGCCGCATCCGCGATGCCCTGAGTCTTCTGCCTGGCCGCCTGATCACGCAGTTGGGTGACGATCCGGCCGCGCACTTCGGCGAGAGGCTTGGCTTCGGCCGGACGATGCTCCTTCAGCCTGAGCACGACGACCTTGTCCGCCCCGATTTCGACGACATCGCTGTTCTTGCCACCCAGCACCTCCTCGCTGAAAGCCGCCTTGCGCACTCCCTCCTCCGCAAAAATTCCCTCTCCGTCCTCGCGGGTGAACGGCCCGCTCTCCTCGACCTTCAATCCCAGCGCCTGAGCCGCCGGCTCCAGCGTGTCGGGGTGCTCGAATGCGGATTCGGTGAGTTTCTGCCCCAGATCGTAGAACCGGTTCTCCGCCGCATTTCTGCGAAAGCCTGCGGCCACTTCATCCTTCACCTGGTCGTACGGCTTGGTCGTAGCGGGCACCAACTCCGTCACCGTGATCAAGTGATATCCGAAGGACGTCCTGACCGGTTCGGAAACCGCGCCCTGGGACAGCGCCAATGCCGCTTTCTCGAAGTTCGGCTCCATGGCTCCCTTGGTGACCACGCCGAGGTCGCCGCCCTTCTCGGCCGAAACCCGATCGTCGGAGGTTTCCTTCGCAACCTTGGCGAAATCCTCCCCCTTGAGCAGACGGTCCCGGATCTGATTGATCTTCGCCAGCGCGGCGGCCTCCTCTTCGGGCTTGGCCAAATCCGCGGTGACGAGGATATGGCTCACTTTCCGCCGCTCTTCCGTGGTGAAACCGGCCTTTTGTTCCTCGTAGAAATTCCTGAGGTCCTCCTCGGTAGGCTGCACCTCTTTCGCCACGTCGTCGAGGCTCAGCGAGAGGTAACTTACGGTAACGGTTTCGGGGGACTGGAATTCGTCCTGGTGCGAACGGTAATACTCGTCGATCGACGACTCGGTCACGTCTTCATCGGCCTTCGCCAGCGGCACCGTCGCAAACTCGATTTCACGCTCCTGGTTCTTCAGGCGGAAAAAGGCGATCACCTGCTGCTTGGTGGCAAAAGCGGTATCGGTAATGCCCCGCTGAAACTGCTCCATCAAGAGGGCGCGCTTGACCTGCTCGGCGAAAACCGGCGAATTCATCCCTTGCGCCGAAAGCATGACGTCGTACTTGTCCCTGTCGAATTTGCCGTCGGTCTGGAAATACGGCAGCGTCTGGATGAAAGCACGCACCGCGGAATCGGGGACGGCCAGCCCCTCGCCTGCCGCGGCCTGCGAAATCAGCTCATCGCGCACCAGGCGCTCGAGTGCCTGCCGTTTCAACTGCTTTTCGTCGACGTCCCCGAGACCGACCAGATTGGCCAGATCCTGCTGGTAGGCCTGGACCAGATCGCGTTCGAAGAAATCCCGGTCGCCGACGACCGCTACGGGTGCCTCCTTGCCCGAATCGAAATAGTTGTTGATTCCCCAAAAGGCGAAAGGAATACCCACCAGAATCAACATCGCCCAGGCAAAAATACCCTGCGCTTTATCACGAATGGCCTGCAGCATATATCGGTACCGGAATGACTATCGTTGATTGATACGACAAACTAGTGTCTAATTGCATTATTAAGCGACTGTAATATCATGTCTCCGTTACCCACAGGAACGGAGGGAAGGATGGCGCGAGTTGCCATATCGGTGAGTTGTACGGACCAAGACCGGCGTGAGTTGGAGCGTTTGAGCAATAGCCGCACCGAGGAGGCTCGTCTGGTCGAACGCGCCAAGATTGTCATGGGCTGTCTGGCGGGCAAGCGCAATGACGAAATTGCTGCTGAACTCGGTATCCGGCCCGGCACGGTCGGTGTCTGGCGCAGGCGCTTTGCGGCTGAAGGGTTGAAAGGACTGCGTGATCGAAAAAGACCGGGCAAGCCTCCGCGGTACCCGCCGTCCGAGTTGCGCAATCGATTGCTTGCGCAGATTGAACAGCCGCCGCCGGCCGGACAGGCGACGTGGGATGGCGGGTCGTTGTCGAAAGCCTTGGGGGTTTCCGATGATGCCGTCTGGCGTCTGTTGCGCAAAGAAGGCATCCAACTCCAGCGGCATCGCTCGTGGTGCGTCAGCACGGACCCTCAGTTTGCCATCAAGTCGGCCGACATTATCGGGCTGTACCTGAATCCGCCGCAAAATGCGTTGGTCATTTCCGTTGATGAAAAGCCTTCCATTCAGGCGCTGGAAAGGGCCAGCGGTTTCGTCTTTACCAGCAGCGGCAAGCTGGTTCGTGGATTGAAAAGCACCTATAAGCGCCATGGCACGATCAATCTTTTTGCGGCCTTGAATGTGGCGACCGGTACCATTCAGTCCAAAACCACCACGACCAAGAAGCGTCCTGACTTTCAGGCCTTTCTCGATGAGGTGGTCGCCGATGTTCCGGCTGATCGGGAAATTCATGTGATTCTCGACAACTATTGCACTCACAAGAAGAACGATGACTGGTTGGCCGCCCATCCCAACGTGCACTTTCACTTCACGCCCACTTCAGCCAGTTGGTTGAACCAAGTGGAAATCTGGTTTGGCATCATGACCCGCAAGGCCTTACGTGGGGCCAGTTTCAACAGCATCGACCAACTGGCGCAGGCGATCAACGATTTCATCGCCGCCTACAACGACAAGGCCGCCCCATTCGTCTGGCGCAAGCGGGAAGTCAAAGGCTCCCAGCTGCGCAATACTATCGCTAATTTACGCAATTAAACACTAGAGCCAAAAAAAAACCCCGGCGGATGCCTGGGGTTTCGATATGGCGGAGCGGACGGGGCTCGAACCCGCGACCCCCGGCGTGACAGGCCGGTATTCTGACCAACTGAACTACCGCTCCAATAATCTGATTCTCTTGGTGGGTGCTGTAGGGATCGAACCTACGACCCTCGCCTTGTAAGGGCGATGCTCTCCCAGCTGAGCTAAGCACCCCAAGTGAAGAAGAATTAGTTTACAGCATCTTTGAGCGCTTTGCCACACTTGAACGACGGAATTTTCGCAGCCTTGATGGTGATGCTACCGCCCGTCTGCGGATTGCGCCCCTGGCGCTCCGCGCGTTCCTTGACCGCGAACGAGCCGAACCCGACCAGCGAGACCGTATCGCCGTTCTTCAACGCACCGGTGATTGCGTCGATCACGGCATCCAGAGCGCGACTCGCATCGGCCTTCGTGAGATTGGCCGAATCGGCGATAGCTTCAATCAGTTCCGCTTTATTCATTTCTTTCCCCTATTTGAGTTGACTGTACCGCTGCATCGAAAAGCCGGGCCGTGAATCCAGTGGAACTGGCGTCCCCCTAGCTGCCGCACTTTAGCAGCGCAAAAAAAGTCGTGTCAAGGCGCGCAAGCCCCGGAATTCCTCGCCATCCGGCCCTTCAATGCGCGGTCAGGCCACCGGCCGCTCCCACCGTTTTCGGAGCGCACTCCTCGGCGGGGGGAACCACCCGTTCGGACGGTTCCGGCAAGCGTTGCAAGGCTACGGCCAGCACTTCGTCAATCCACCGCACCGTCCGGACATCCAGGTCCTGTTTGATGTTCCGGGGGATATCGGCCAAATCCTTTTCATTTTCCTTGGGAATCAGGACCGTCGTGATACCGCCTCGATGTGCCGCCAGCAGCTTTTCCTTCAGTCCGCCGATGGGCAGCACCTCACCGCGCAAAGTGATCTCGCCGGTCATGGCGACGTCCGAGCGCACCGGGATGCCCGTGAGGGACGAAACGAGGGCGGTGCACATGCCGATGCCCGCGCTCGGTCCGTCCTTGGGTGTCGCGCCTTCGGGCACGTGAATATGGACATCGTGCTTCTGGTAGAACGAGGGATCGATACCCAGCGCTTCGGCGCGGCTGCGGACTACGGTCACCGCCGTCTGAATCGACTCCTGCATGACTTCGCCGAGCTTGCCGGTGTAGGTCTGCTTGCCGGTACCCGGCATGACTACCGCTTCGATCGTCAGCAGTTCCCCGCCCACTTCGGTCCAGGCCAACCCCGTGACCTGGCCGATCTGGTCGCTTTCTTCGGCACGACCGAAACGGAAACGCTGCACGCCGAGGTAGTCGTCCAGGTTGCGCGGAGTGACCGACACCTTCTTGTGGCTGGGCTTGAGCAGCAGATTCTTGACCACCTTCCGGCAGATCTTGGCGATTTCCCGCTCCAGGCTGCGAACCCCGGCCTCGTGGGTGTAGTGCCGGATGATGTCGCGGACGGCCGTCTCGCTGATGTGAACCTCGGTGTCCTTCAGCCCGCAGTTCTTCATCTGCTTGGGCACCAGATAGCGCATCGCGATGTTGACCTTCTCATCCTCGGTATAACCGGGGAGGCGGATGATCTCCATGCGGTCCAGCAGCGCGGGCGGAATGTTGAGCGTATTCGCCGTGGCCACGAACATGACTTCGGACAGATCGAAGTCCACTTCCAGATAATGGTCGGCGAAGGTGTGGTTCTGTTCCGGATCCAGCACCTCGAGCAGGGCGGACGCCGGATCGCCGCGGAAGTCCATGGCCATCTTGTCGATTTCGTCCAGCATGAACATCGGATTCCGCGTCTTCACCTTGGACAGATTCTGCAGGATCTTGCCCGGCATCGAACCGATGTAGGTTCGCCGATGGCCGCGGATCTCCGCCTCGTCACGGACGCCGCCCAAGGCCATGCGGACATATTTGCGATTGGTCGCGCGGGCGATGGATTGCCCCAGGGAAGTCTTGCCTACGCCGGGCGGCCCCACCAGGCAAAGTATCGGCCCCTTGATCTTCTTGACGCGCTGCTGCACCGCCAGATATTCCAGGATGCGCTCCTTGACCTTCTCGAGCCCGTAGTGCTCGGCTTCGAGGATTTCCTCGGCCTGCTGCAGGTCGTGACTCACCTTGGTGCGCTTCTTCCACGGCAGGTTCACGATCCAGTCGATGTAGTTGCGGACCACCGTGGCCTCGGCGGACATCGGAGACATCAGCTTCAGCTTGTTGAGTTCGGTTTCCGCCTTGGCCCGGGCCGCCTGGGGCATGCCGGCCTTTTCGATCTTCCGGCCCAGCTCCTCGAATTCATTGGGCACTTCCTCCATCTCGCCCAACTCCTTCTGAATGGCTTTCATCTGCTCGTTCAGATAGTACTCGCGCTGGTTCTTCTCCATCTGCTGCTTGACGCGGCCGCGCACACGCCGTTCCATCTCCAGCATGTCGACCTCGCCTTCCATCAGCGTGATCAGCTTCTCCAGCCGGGCCGAGATTGCGCTGTTCTCCAGGATCGCCTGTTTGTCCTCGATCTTGACCGTCATGTGGGCGGCGATGGTGTCCGCCAGCCGCGCCGGATCGTCGATCCCCGAGAGCGAGTTGAGAACTTCTGGAGGGATGCGCTTGTTCAGCTTGACGTACTGGTCGAAGGTATTGGTCGCGGTGCGCATCAGGACATCCAGCTCCCGCTCCTCGATGCCGGGAACCTCCCGGATCTCGGAAACGCTGGCGCTGTAGTGCTTGTCCGCCAGGCGGATGTCCTCCACCCGGCAGCGTTGAGCCCCTTCCACCAGCACCTTCACGGTGCCGTCCGGCAATTTCAGCAATTGCAGGATGTTGGAGAGCGTGCCCACCCGGTAGAGATCCTCGAAGCCGGGATCGTCGACTTCCGCGTCTTTCTGCGCCAGCAGCAAGACCTGTTTGCCGTCCCGCATCGCACTGTCCAGCGCGAAAATCGATTTTTCGCGCCCGACGAACAAGGGGATGACCATGTGGGGATAAACCACCACGTCGCGCAAAGGCAGTACCGGGACCCACCGTTCGCCGCTCAAATCATGTTCGACGCCTGAATTTTCCATCGAAGCACCCTCTCGATTGTCTTAAGCCACATAAGTGAGTTGAGGGCGCGGCGCGCAAATTGCAAGCATCGTTCATGACAAAATGCGCGCACGCCGGAGAGGAAAAGCAGGAAGCGGTATCCCGCGGCAGATCAATCCGCTGCCGCCGCCTGCTTTTCCAGGCTGTTGTCGTAAATCATCAGGGGTTCGCTTTCGCCATTGATGACTTTTTCGTCGACCACCACCTTGGAAATCCGGTCCGAGGAAGGCAGCTCGTACATCGTGTCCAGCAGCGTATGCTCGAGTATGGTCCGCAGTCCCCGCGCTCCGGTCTTGCGCGCCATGGCCTTGCGGGCGATGGCGCCCAGCGCGTCCTCGCGGATTTCCAGTTCGCAGGACTCCATTTCGAACAGCCGCCGGTACTGCTTGACCAGGGCGTTCTTCGGCTCGGTCAGGATGCGCACCAGGGCCGGCTCGTCCAGTTCCTCCAGCGTTGCCACCACCGGCAGGCGCCCGACGAATTCCGGAATCAGACCATAGCGGATCAGATCCTCCGCCTCGACGTCGGCGAGCACCTCGCCTACGTTGCGGCTGTCGTCCTTGCTCTTGACGTCCGCCGCGAAACCGATGCCGCCCTGCTCGGAGCGCGAGCGGATGATCTTCTCCAAACCCGCGAAAGCGCCGCCGCAGATGAACAGGATGTTGGCGGTGTTGACCTGCAGGAACTCCTGCTGCGGATGCTTGCGCCCGCCCTGCGGCGGCACGGAAGCCACGGTCCCTTCGATCAACTTGAGCAATGCCTGCTGCACGCCTTCGCCGGAGACGTCGCGGGTGATCGAGGGGTTGTCCGCCTTGCGGGAAATCTTGTCGATCTCGTCGATGTAGACGATCCCCTGCTCCGCCTTTTCGACGTCGTAGTCGCACTTCTGCAGGATTTTCTGGATGATGTTCTCCACGTCCTCGCCCACATAGCCCGCCTCGGTCAGCGTGGTCGCGTCGGCGATGGTGAAGGGCACGTCGAGCAGGCGCGCGAGCGTTTCCGCCAAGAGCGTCTTGCCCGAACCGGTCGGCCCGATCAGCAGGATGTTGCTCTTGGCCAGCTCGACTTCGTTCTTCTTGCCGTGGGTCTGGGCGCGCAGCCGCTTGTAATGGTTGTAGACGGCGACCGAAAGAATACGCTTGGCCTTCTCCTGGCCGATCACGTACTCGTCCAGTACGTTCTTGATCTCTTTCGGTTTGGGCAGCTTGTCGGCGCCGCTGGAGGCGTTCTCCTGCAATTCCTCGCGGATGATGTCGTTGCACAGCTCGACGCATTCGTCGCAGACAAACACCGCCGGCCCCGCTATCAGCTTGCGGACCTCGTGCTGGCTTTTCCCGCAGAATGAGCAATACAGGAGCTTGCCGCCGCTGTCTTTGCCGTGTTTATCCTCGCTCATCGCTTTACCTCTTCGTTTTCCGCAGTGGAGTCCGCCCTCTGGACGGACCCGCGGCCGCGGCCGGTACCCTCTTAGGGCCCAAATCTATCCGACATTCACGCCGCTGTCACGGCCCGGTGGGTCAACACCTTGTCGATCAAGCCGTAACTCACCGCATCGTCTCCGCCCATGAAGTTGTCGCGATCGGTATCGATCTGGATCTTCTCGATGGGCTGGCCGGTGTGATGGGCGAGAATCTTGTTGAGGCGGTCACGGACCGCCAGTATCTCCCGCGCATGGATGTCGATGTCGGAAGCCTGCCCTTGGAATCCGCCCAGCGGCTGGTGGATCATCATCCGCGAATGCGGCAGGCAGTAGCGTTTGCCGGAGGCCCCGCCGGCCAGCAGCAGCGCGCCCATGCTGGCGGCCTGGCCGACGCAAAGGGTGCTGACGTCGGGCTTGATGAACTGCATGGTGTCATAGATGGCCAGACCCGCCGTCACCGCGCCGCCCGGGGAGTTGATGTAGAGATGGATGTCCTTGTCGGGATTCTCGGACTCCAGAAACAGCAATTGGGCCATGACCAGATTGGCCATGTAGTCCTCGACCGGCCCCACCAGAAAAATCACGCGTTCCTTGAGCAGGCGGGAGTAGATGTCGAAGGCCCGCTCTCCGCGCGCCGACTGCTCGATCACGATGGGCACCAGCCCGCCCGCCGCGGTTTCGGCCTGTTTCAGGCCCATGTCGCCAATTATCATCGACCGTCTCACGATTGGGGTTGCTGTTCGGTGGCACCGGCGGGCGCCATGAGCTTTGCGAAATCCACGCTTTGCTCCGTCACCGCCGCCTTGGACAGGATCAGGTCGACGACTTGATCCTCCAGCACCAGGTTTTCGATTTCGCGCAGGTTGTTCTTGTCGGAATAGTACCAATTGACGACCTGCTCCGGATTTTCGTAGCTCTGGGCCTGCTCCTCGATGGCGGAACGCACCCGCTTGCGATCCACGCTGAGCTTGTTGTCGTCGATCAGCTTGCTCAGGATCAGACCCAGGGCCACGCGCCGCTTCGCCAGAGGGGTGTAGCGCTCCTTCAGCGTTGCCAGTTCGACGCCGGGATTCCCCTGCTCGGCCGCCTTGTGATACGGCTGCAACAGGTCGTTCAGCTCATCCGCCACGAGAACTTCGGGCAAGGTGAAGGAGTTGGCCGCCAGCAAAGCGTCGAGAACGGCCGATTTGGTGCGGACCTTGAGCGCGCGCCGCATTTCGCGCTCCATGTTGCCCCGGACGTCGGCCTTGAACGCCTCGACATCACCATCCACGCCGAAGGCCCGGACGAATTCCGCATCGACTTCCGGCAGCACGCTCTCGTTGATCTCGGCCACATCGACATCGAAAGAAGCGGTCTTGCCGGCCAGTTTCTCGTTGTCGTATTCCGCCGGGAATTCGAGATCGAAAGTCATCCTCGCTCCCCGCTCGGCCCCTACCAGTTTGTCCTCGAAGCCGGGAATCAACTGCCCCGCCCCCAGCACGACGCGGAAATTTTCGACCCGGCCGTTGGTGAAGCTGTCCTCACCCAGCTTGCCTTCGAAATGGATCACCACTTGGTCGTTCAAGGCCGCCGGACGCTCCGCGGCGCGCCAGATCCGGCGCTGTTCCCGCAGCCGCTGGACCATCGCTTCGAGATCGCCGTCCGTCACTTCGCAGGTGAAACGGGGGCACTGCAGGTTTTCCAGAGGCGCCAGTCCGAACTCCGGCAAGACTTCGAAGTCCGCGATGTAGGAGAGGCCTTCGCCTTCCCCGATGGCCGTCGCGGTGATCCGCGGCATGCCGGCCGGTTTCAGGTTTTCGTCGTTCACGGCCTGATGAAAACTGGACTGGATCATCTCCGACAGCACCTCTTCCCGCACCTGGGCGCCATAGCGCTTGCGGACGAGGCTGGCGGGCGCCTTGCCGGGCCGGAAGCCATCCAGCCTGACCTCGCGGGTCAAGGATTTCAGGCGCGATTCGACCTTTTCCCGAATCTTGTCTTCGGGGACGTTCACGGTCATTTTCCGGTTCAATTCGGAGACGGCTTCAACGGACACTTGCATACTCAAAATACCTCGGGTTCAACTTGGGCCTGGGTGCGTTCAATCAGGGACGTGCCGGACACGCCTCACCGCGCAAACGCGGATGGCGGATAGGCAAACGAGAGTGGTGCGAATGGAGAGACTCGAACTCTCAAGGGTTTCCCCACTGGAACCTAAATCCAGCGCGTCTACCAGTTTCGCCACATTCGCAATGAATTCACGGTTCAATTATACTCGCGGCGTCTGGCAAGACGGGCGCCAGGGAAGCGCGGAAATGGCAGACGATTGGGCCGGTTTCGGCAAAAAATCACGCCGTATTATAGGGATTTCAACAAATTTTCACATCCTCCCCGATGCGCATCCGTTCCGTTTTTGCCGCCTCGCTTGCGCCTTTCGTCTGTCTCGCCCTCGCCCTGATCCTCGTCGCCGCCCTCAGCTATCCCCTGGCCCGGCTCAGCGGCGGCGCGCTCGGCATCACCACGATCCTGAGCCGCGGCACCTTGCTGCTGGTGTTCGTCGGCCTCATCCTGGGGGCGCGGCGGCTGGGGATCGGCTGGCGCTCGGTGGGCTTTCCCGCAGGTTACGCCCGATTCGGCCGCCAGATCGGCCTGGGCTTGGGTCTGGGACTCCTGATGCTGGGACTCCACGTCGCCGTGATCATGGCGCTCGACATCCGCGTCTTCAGCGAAGTCCAGGCGGCCCGCCACCCTTCCGTTCCAATACTGCTGCTGAAGCACATCGGCGTCGCGCTGCTGCTGGCGACCAGCGAGGAACTGCTGTTTCGGGGTTTGACCTTCGCGATACTGGCAAAGTTCGTAAGACCCGCCTACGTCATCGCCATCACGTCCTTCTATTATGCGCTGCCGCATTTCCTCCGCAGCCGGCTGAAATTGGGCGAGAACGAATTGAACTGGGACAGCGGCTTCACGGTGCTGGCCGATGCGGTGGGCAACGGCGTCGCGGAAGCCGACTTCAGCTCCTTTCTGGCGCTGCTCTGCGCCGGCGTGTTCCTGGGCTGTGTGCGTGCGCGGGCTGCACAGGGCCTCGGCTATTGCATCGGCATCCACGCCGGCTGGGTCTTCGTCATCAAGACCTGCAAGTCTTTCACCTATGACGGCAACGCCGGGCCGTTCGGCATACTGGTCGGCTCCTACGACGCGATCATAGGCTACTTGTCGGCCGGCTGGATCAGCGCCTGCGCTGTGCTGCTCCTGTTCGCCACCCGCTCTGGAGCCACCGCCCGATGATGGCCGGCGGCGAAGGCGTCACCAAATACAGGCTGATTTTCACTCCGGCCTCCCCGCCCTCGACGGACCAAATCCGGGAGCTGAACGCCTGGCGGAGCATCATCCGGATGCTGGGTCTCAACGGGCTCGATCCCGCGCGCTACGGCGGCCTTGCCTACGGCAACGTCAGCCTACGGCTGCCCGGCGGCGACATCCGCTTCCTGATCAGCGGGACCCAAACCGGCGGACGCATTCATCTGACTTCCGGCGACTACTGCGAGGTGCACGGCTTCAATCTGGAGGCGAACCAGTTGGAGGCAAGCGGCCCCGTTCCGCCGTCCTCCGAAGCCCTCACCCACGCCGCCGTCTACCGCGCCCAGCCGGCCTGGCACTGCGTCATGCATGCCCATTCTCCGGAAATCTGGCGCCACGCCGGGAGGCTCGGCCTCCCGGCCACGCCTCCGGAGATCGAGTACGGCACGCCGGAGATGGCGCTGGCGGTGGAAGCGATTGCCGCCGGGCCCGGCGTACCGCTGATCGCCATGCTGGGCCATGCCGACGGCATCATCGCCTACGGCCGGACGGTCGAAGCCACCGCCCGGATTCTGATAAGTTATCTCGCCGAAGCCCTGCAACTGGACGGCGCCTGAGTACCGGGGCAACCGGCAAGAACCTCGCACCACGGAGCTACGCCATGAGACTCAACACTTTCATCGCCTGCGCAACGCTGCCGCTGATCCCCATGACGGCCTCGGCCGCCGCCCTCAGCCATCACGGCGGCCTGATCCTCGACTGCACCCCGCCCCTGTTTTTCGAAGAGTCGCCCGCGAACGATTCGACCGTGGAAGTCTTCGACCGGTTTTCCTTCACGGCTTCCGACAATACCGACGGCGCCACGCTGAAAATCTGGGTGGACGGGAAGCCGGTAGCGCCCACGATCACGCCGCAGCGCAGCGGACGCCTGACCGTCGAAGGCCGTCCCGACGCCCCGATCGGCCAACCCGGCGCCAGGGTGCGAATACTGGTCAGCGGATTCAGCAAGGATGGCTGCGAACGCAGCCACGCCTATTATGTGCACGTCGGACCCAAATCCTGACCCGACTTCAAATCCCAGCACAACACCATCGTGAGGAGACTACCCATGCGCAAACTGGCCATCGCCCTGTTGTTTCCCGCCGCCGCAGCCCTCGCCGAACCGGCAGCCGCACCCAACGGGATTTCGCTGCCCGCCGGCTACAAGGACTGGAAGATGATCGGCGTTTCCTCGCGGATCGAGCAGAACAACCTGCGCGCGATCCTCGGTAACGACATCGCCGTCAAGGCCGCACGCGAAGGCAAGACCAATCCCTGGCCGGACGGCGCGATTCTCGTCAAGCTGTCCTGGAAGAAGGGCACCCACGAGCTGTTCCCGTCGGCCGAGGTACCGGGCGACTTCACGCAAGCGGATTTCATGGTGAAGGACGCCGCCAAGTACGCCTCGACCGGCGGCTGGGGCTATGCCCGCTGGCTGGGGATGGAACAGAAGCCCTACGGCGCGAACGCCGATTTCGCCCAGGAATGCATGGGCTGCCACAGCGGCGCCAAAGCCGCCGACTACGTCTTCACCCATCCGGCGAAGCTGCCGTAACCCCCGGTATCAGGATGGGCTTTCGCCCTCGTCGGCGGGACGCGCAGCCGGTTCACAGCCCTGCCCGTTTGAGCCTCAGCGCATTTGCAATGACCGACACCGAGCTGAAGCTCATGGCCGCCGCCGCGACGATGGGCGATAGGAGCAGGCCGAACGCGGGATACAGCACGCCGGCGGCGACTGGCACACCCAGGATGTTGTAGATGAAGGCGAAAAACAGGTTCTGGCGGATATTGCGCATGGTCGCCCGGCTCAGCCGGACCGCACGCACGATGCCGTGCAGATCGCCTTTCACCAGGGTCACGCCGGCGGATTCCATCGCCACATCGGTGCCGGTGCCCATCGCGATGCCGACTTGGGCCTGAGCCAAGGCCGGCGCGTCGTTGATGCCATCGCCGGCCATGGCGACCTTGCGGCCCTCGGCCTGCAGCCTCTTGACGGCGGCGGCTTTCTGGTCGGGCAGCACTTCCGCCTCGATCCGGCCGATACCCAAGTGGCGCGCCACTGCCTCTGCGGTCATGCGGCTGTCCCCCGTCAGCATGACGATGTCCAGCCCCGACCGATGCAAAGCCGCAATAGCCTCCGGCGCGGAGGACTTTATCGGATCGGCTACGCCGAGGAATCCGGCCGTCTCCCCGTTCACCGCGACCCACATCACCGTCTGGCCTTCCCGCGTCAGCGTTTCGGCGCTCTCGGCCAGGCGACCAGTTTCGAAGCCCAACTCCGCCATGAGCCGGGCATTGCCCAGACAAACCGAATGCCCTTCCACCCTGCCGGTCACGCCACGCCCGGTCAGCGATTGGAATTCCTCCGCAAGCGCCGGCCGGATGCCGCGCTGCTCGGCCCCTTCGAGGATGGCCGATGCCAGGGGATGTTCACTGCCGAGTTCCAGTCCGGCGGCCAGACGCAACAGCTCCCGCTCGTCCGTGCCGTCCGCCGTCATGACGGACACCAGCCGCGGACTGCCCTCCGTAAGGGTGCCGGTCTTATCCACGACCAGTGTGTCGATTTGTTCCAGCGTTTCCAGGGCCTCGGCGTTCTTGATCAGCACTCCCGTCATTGCGCCCCGCCCGGTGGCCACCATGATGGACATGGGCGTCGCCAGCCCCAATGCGCAGGGGCAGGCGATGATGAGCACGGCCACGGCATTGACGATGCCGTGAGCCAGGCGGGGCTCCGGACCCCATACGCTCCAGACGACCAGCGTGGCGAGGGCTATCGCCACCACCGCCGGGACGAAGTAGGCCGAAACTGTGTCCGCCAGCTTCTGGATGGGCGCGCGGCTGCGCTGCGCCTCCCCGACCATGCGGACGATCTGTGCCAAGAGCGTATCCGCCCCCACCTTCTCGGCGCGCATCAGCAAGCTGCCGGTGCCGTTCACCGTGGCACCGATCAGCCGGCTGCCGGCCGTTTTCTCCACCGGAATGGGCTCCCCGGTCACCATCGACTCGTCGACGGCACTCTTGCCTTCCAGAACCGTTCCATCCACCGGAATTTTTTCGCCGGGCCGAACCCGCAGCACGTGGCCCGGTTGCACGGTTTCGAGGGGGACATCGCGTTCGCCGCCGTCTTCCGACACCCGACGGGCGGTCTTCGGCGCCAGGCCCAGCAGCATTTTGATGGCGGCGCCCGCACGGCTGCGGGCGCGCAGTTCGAGCACCTGCCCCAGCAGCACCAGCGTGGTAATGACGGCAGCGGCTTCGAAGTAGACCGGCACCAGACCTTCCCCACTCCTCACAGCGGCGGGGAAAAGTCCGGGCAATAACGCCGCCGTCATGCTGTAGAGCCAGGCGACGCCTATCCCCAAGGCGATCAGGGAGAACATGTTGAGGCTGCGGTTGACCAGGGAGGCCCAACCGCGCACGAAGAACGGCCAGCCTCCCCATAACACGACGGGCGTTGCGAGCGCCGCCTCAAGACGCTGCAGCATTGAGGGTCCGAGAAGACCGCCCACGGCTTCCGGGAAAAAATCATGCCCCATCGCCAGAATGAACAAAGGCAGGGACAGCGCCGCACCGAACCGGAACCGCCGCGACATGTCGCCGAGTTCGGAATCCTCGGCTTCGGCCGCGACCGTTCTCGGTTCGAGCGCCATGCCGCAGACCGGACAGTGGCCGGGCTGGAGACGAACCACCTCCGGATGCATCGGACAGACATACTCGATTCCGGCTTCGGAAGCCGGTCCGGCGATTTTCTCCAAGGCCATTCCGCACTTGGGGCAACTGCCGGGCCCGGCCCGCCGGATCTCCGGATGCATCGGACAGGTGTAAACCTGCCCTTCCCCCGCGAACGGTTCGTTTGTTCTCGCCATTTCGAGCTCCCCCCTGAAGTCGAGCACGTCGCCGCCTGCCCTGGCTTCAGCCGCTCTCCGGTTGGATTTGAGTTCGCCCGATCGCCGCGCTTGCGGCACCAGGAGAAAAAGCGTGTCGGCGCGTCGTCAGCCGCCTACTTTCAGCAGTTCCACCTCGAAGATCAGCGCGGCGTTCGGCGGGATGACCCGGCCGGCGCCATACTCGCCATAACCCAGTTCCGGCGGGATGAAAAAGCGGTACCTGGCGCCCGGTTTCATCAGCTGAAGTCCTTCCGTCCACCCCGGTATGACCCCGTTCAGCGGGAAGCTGACGCCGTCCCCCGCATCGAAGGTCGAACCGTCGGGAAAGCCGCCCTTGTAGTTGACCGTCACGGTGTCCGTCGCCTTGGGCGATTCGCCCGCGCCCTCGCGGATCACTTCATACTGCAAGCCGCTGGCCGTGGTGACCACGCCGGCTTTCTGCTTGTTGGCTTCCATGAACTGCTTGGCTTCCATCAGATTCTTCTCTCCGTCGAACGAAGGCCCGCACGCCGCGAGGCCGATTGCGAACAGCGCCGACAACAGCCCACGCCCCCTCGATTTCACTGCCGAAAACATGCCATCTCCCGTAACGCCGCTATCAAACGATCCCGAAAACCAACCCGATGACGAACAATGCCCCCATGACGGCGAGCGCCTTGAGCGTGAAGCCCGCCACCTTGGCTACCAGCCGATCACGGGCGGCGATGAACCGGGCCATGGCATCCAGGTCGCTGCGCTCCAGCTCGGCCGGGGGCAGCCCGTTCATCTCGACCAGCCCCAGTTCCTCCGCCAGTTGCGCCTTGCGGAGGAAGTCGACCTGCTCGTAAGCCACGCCGCAGTCGAACACGAATTCGGCCAATGCCAGCTCTCCGGCATCCGTCCGCGCCAGGGATTCGCCCCGCGCCGCCAGATCGAGCAGGCGTTTGCGGGTGTCCGCCGGCAGCGCTGCGGCCAGGCCCCGAATCCGCTCCCCGAAGCTGCTTCCCTTGGCGCCGTAGTCCTGGGCCAGCAGCGTATCGAGCCTGGCGAGGGCGGCTTCGACTACAGTCTTGGAATCCATCACGTCCTCAAATCCGTCGCAAAAGGCGGCATCATACTGCATCGCCCAAGCCTTCGATGACATGATCCTCGATGCGGGCCACCGCCGTTTCCGAAACCGCCAACCGGCACACGGACTTGCCGGCCCGGTGCACCGAATCCGCCGCGCCCGAGACCAGAGGATGCCAGTCCGGCAGCGGACGCCCTTCCGACAGGAGGCGGTACGCGCAACTGGCGGGCAGCCAATGGAACCGGTCCGACACCTGCCGCAGATCCATGCAATCGGGCACCAACCGGAAACGATCCTGGTACCCGGTACACCGGCAGGCGGCGATGTCCAGCAAGCGGCAGGCCACACGGGTATGCAGGATCTCGCCGGTGTCCTCGTCTTCCAGCTTGTGCAGGCAGCACTTGCCGCAGCCGTCGCAGAGCGACTCCCATTCCACCTGGCTGAGCTCGGTCAGCGCCTTGGCGCGCCAGAAGGGGAGCTCCGCCATCAGGAACCGGCCGGCAAGGCCCTGGGACCGCTCAGGGTGCGCATGAACACCTCCGCATGGTCGATGGAGCGCTCCATCGCCTGGATCAGGCCGGCCACACCGTGGCTCATGCCGGCCAGCTCGCCCTCCAGAGAGGCGATGGCCTGGGCGTTGAGGTTGTGCTTGAGGAACAGCACCTGATCCCGGAACACCCGCAGGACGGGGTCGATCTTGCCCTCGGCGCGGCGCATCGCGCTCATCAACTGGGCATAGTGCTGCTGGGTCAGCTTCAGCTTCTGCCGGCTCGCCGCGCGCAGGCTGCGGTTGGTGTACTGGTCGAGCTCCTCCTCCCATTCCCGGAAAAGCGCCTCGGCCACGTCCTGAACCGCGTCGATCCGGTCGCGCACGGCCAGCGCCTTGGACATGGAATAGTCGAATTCGATCTTGAGCTGCCGGTAGACGTCCTCCAGTGCGCCGCCGTCGAATTGGGTCAGGGCGCTGAATTTTTCCAGGGCGGTCTGGAACTGCTCCTTGGCTTCCTCCAGACTGCCTCGGGCGTTGTCGACACGCGCCACCAGAATGTCGCGCTTGTGCCGGCCGGCCGATTCGACCATCTGGAAATAGATTTTCTGGAATCTGCCGCCGATCAGCCGAATGATCGGGCTCAGCAGCCCCGCCAAGGTGAGATAATTTCCGCTACCCAAACCCGATTTACGCATCGTCGCAACCACTTCCGAGAAAATCCGCGGGCGTGCCCGCGGTGATCGCGGATTTTACTCCCAAGACACTCGCCAGGTACAAAAGGCCATGCCCCGCCCCGAAACACCCGCCCTCGCCGCCGACGCCATCATCGAGCTGACCGACCGCCCCGGCCGTCCCATCGTTTTGATCGAGCGCCGCTTCCCGCCGCTGGGATGGGCCATCCCCGGCGGTTTCGTGGACGTCGGCGAAACGGTGGAGCGCGCCGCGATCCGCGAAGCGCTGGAAGAAACCGGCCTGGCGGTGCGCCTCACCGCCCTGCTCGGGCTCTATTCCGAGCCGGCGCGCGACCCCCGCGGACATACCGTCACCGCCGTCTACGTCGCCGAAGCCGCCGGCGACCCGCAGGCCGCGGACGACGCCGGGGCCTGCCGGATCGTCAGCCTGGACGATCTGCCGAGCCCGCTGGTGTTCGACCATGCCCAGGTGCTCGCCGACTACCGGCGGTTCCGGGGGCAGGGACAACCGGCGCCTTTGCGCGTCGATTGAGCAAAACCGCCGAGCGCTTACGGCGCCAGGCCGCTGACGTCTATCCCTCGCCCCGCCGGAAGGCAACGGATATCCCAGCGCGCCACCGCCCAGTCCAGAATCTCTGCAGGCTTCGCGCCGAGCAAGCCCGGCTCCGGCGTGAACCCCAGCAGTGCCAGCAAAGTCCATAGGTTCTCCGACGGCGCATCCGCGTCCACCGGGCGGGCACCCGCCTGCTTGCTCAGCTTGATGCCGCCGCGGTCGGTCAGCACGGGAATGTGGCAGTAGTCCGGCCGCGGCAGGCCGAGACATTCCTGCAACAGTATCTGGCGCGGGGTGGAGTCGAGCAGATCGCCCCCCCTCAGCACCTCGGTCACTCCCTGTTCCGCGTCGTCGACGATGGTGGCGAGATGATAGGCGGGGAGACCATCGCGCCGGCGGACGACGAAGTCGCCCACTTCGCCGCCCAGGTCCTGCTCGATCCGACCCTGGATGCGGTCATCGAAGGCGATGACCGCATCGTCCACCCTGAGCCGCAGAGCATGTTCGCCAGACGGCGGACTCGGATAGCGAGCCCGGCAGCGTCCGGAATAGACCTGGCCGGAAGCGGCGAGTTCGCGGCGCGGACAGGTGCACGGAAACGCCCGGCCGCCGGCCGCGAGCCGCTCCAGCGCCGCGCGGTAGATTTCGTCCCGACGACTTTGGAACAGGACGGCTTCATCCCACCACAGCCCATGCGTCTCCAGGGTGCGGAGGATGCTGTCGGCATGGACCGGCCGGCAGCGCAGCCGGTCGGCGTCGTCGATGCGGACCAGCCAGACACCGCCCCGTTGGCGAGCCTCGCAGAAGCCGACCAGCGCGGTACAGAGCGAACCCAGATGGAGGGGACCGGTGGGCGAGGGGGCGAAACGCCCCCGGTAGGGGACGGATGGAAAGCGAGAATTCAAGCCGGCGCGGATGGACCGTCAGCCGAGCTGGC
Organism: Methylococcus sp. ANG; assembly: GCF_040730495.1. Classification (NCBI taxonomy): domain Bacteria; kingdom Pseudomonadati; phylum Pseudomonadota; class Gammaproteobacteria; order Methylococcales; family Methylococcaceae; genus Methylococcus; species Methylococcus sp. ANG. The sequence goes on from NZ_CP160399.1 coordinate 2,003,818, forward strand.
GTTCGCGGATTTCATCCAGGGTCTTGCAGTCGATACACTGGGTGGCCGTCGGGCGCGCCTCCAGCCGGCGCAGGCCGATTTCCACGCCGCAGGTCTCGCAGTAACCGTATTCGCCGCGCTCGAGGTTTTCCAGGGCTTCTTCGATCTTCTTGATCAGCTTTCTTTCGCGATCCCGGGTGCGCAGCTCGAGGCTGAATTCGGATTCCTGGGTGGCGCGGTCGTTCGGGTCGGGGAAGTTGGCCGCTTCATCCTTCATGTGGTGGACGGTGCGGTCGACCTCTGCCATGAGTTCGGACTTCCAGTTCTGGAGTATCCGGCGAAAGTGAGCGACCTGCCCCGGGCTCATGTACTCCTCGCCCTCGGCGGGCTCGTAAGGAGCAAAACTGAACGGGGTTTCTGGGGCTTTGACGTTCGACATCCACTAGCTCCTTGGCCGTATCGGATTAAATCGGCAATAGATAACAGAATGCGCCCGCTCAGGCAAGAATTCCTCGAGCGGACGTAAACTTCGCATATTGCGGGGAAAAACGGGGAATCGGAGGGACGCGCCGCGGCCCTCCGGAACGCGGACGGTCAGGGTGAAACGACGGTCGCCTTCTCGATCACGATGGCCTTCTGCGGGACGTCGGTCGGGAACGGCCCGCCGGCGCCGGTCGGCACCTTCGCCATTTCGTCGACCACTTCCATGCCCTTCACGACCTCGCCGAACACGGCGTAGCCCCAGCCCTGCGGGGTCGGGCTCTTGTAATTGAGGAAGCTGTTGTCGACATAGTTGATGAAGAACTGTGCCGTGGCCGAATTGGGGTCCGGCGTGCGGGCCATGGCGATGGTTCCGCGCTTGTTGATGAGCCCATTGTCGGCCTCGTTCTTGATCGGCGCATGGGTGCTCTTCTGCTTGTAATCCTGGGTGAAGCCGCCGCCCTGGGCCATGAAGCCGGGAATCACACGGTGAAAGATGGTGCCGTCGTAGAAACCTTCCTTGACGTAGCTCAGGAAGTTCGCGGTGCTGACGGGCGCTTTTTCGGCGTCGAGGCGAATCACGATATCGCCCAGGTTGGTGTGGAGCTGCACTCGGGTCTGAGTCTGGGTCGGCGGAGCGGTCATCTTCTTGGCTTTTCCGGTTTCTTTGGCGATGGAAGTGAGGGGAACGAAGGCGGTAAACAATGCGGTTGCGAAAACGAGGCGGCGCATGGGATGTCTGTTGAGCATCGGGATACCTGCACGAAAGGGTCGATCGAATTGCGGGCGGTATTGTATCGGCAAATGCGTCCGGGCTCGACCTTGCGGCGCGGGTTTTGAATTCATTCCGCAACGGCCACCGAGGTCGGCCCCTCCGGCAGGGATTCGTGGACCCGGGCCAGCAGGGCGCTGACGGCGCCGTCGCTGAGATCGAGCGCGAGCCGCGGAAACAGGCCCAGAACGACGACCCAAAGCACCAGCGCACCGGCGACCAGGAGTTCGCGCGGCCGCAGGTCGAGTTCGCCGGGCGCCGTGCCCAGCTTGTCCGGCCCGAGGAAGGCGCGCCGGAAGTATCGGAGCACGTAGGCCGCGGCGACGATGCCGGCGAACAGGGCCGCGAGTCCCAGCCCCGTGTGTTGCCGGAGCAGCCCGATCAGGATCAGGTGCTCGGCGGCGAAGCCGCTGGTGCCGGGTACGCCGAGGCTGGCCAGCCCCAGGACGAAGAACAACGCGCCGAGCAGCGGCATCGGCTTCGCCAGGCCACCCAGCTGGTCGATTTCCGTCGAGCCGGTCCGGTGCTGGATGAATCCGGCGACCATGAACAGCCCGCCCGCCACGATGCTGAAATTGGCGAGCTGGAACAGCGCGCCCTGCAGGGCCTGGAAGTTCAGAGCCGCGATGCCGGCGACGACCAGGCCGACATGGCTGATGCTGGAAAATGCCAGCAGCCGGCGCAGGTTGGTCTGGCGCATCGCCACGATGGCGCCATAGGCGGCGGTGAGGATGCCGACCCCTGCCATCAGCCCGCGGTATTCCAGCGCGGCCTGCGGGCTCAAGGGCACGGCGAAACGCACGATGCCGAAGGCGCCGAGCTTCAGTCCGGCCAGCCAGGCGGTGAGCCCCGCCGGGCCCTCCATGGCAAGGGTCGGCAGCCAGCCGTGGAAAGGAAACAGCGGCGCCTTGACGGCGAAGCCCAGCACCAGCAGAAGGAAGACCGCTGTCGCCAGGCTGCCGCCGAGCGGGGTATCCAGCAGCGCCAGATAATCGAAGCTCAGGCCGGCAGGCGCCGGAACACCGAGGAAGCGGGCATGATTCAGGGCCAGCAGCAGAATGGCGAACAGCAGGGGGATGCCGCCCGCGAGCATGAACAAGGCGTATTTGACGGCGGCGTAGCGGCGCTGTGGACCGATGCCGGAAAAACCGGCCAGAACGTAGACCGGAACGATCGTCAGCTCCCAGAAAAGGAAAAACAGCATCAGGTCGGTGGCGCAGAACACGCCGACGGTCGCCCCTCCCAACGCCAGGATCATGCCGTAGTACAGCCGCACCCGGTTTTGCACCACCGTCCAGGAGGCCACGATCACGGCGAGGTTGAGGACGGCGCCGAGGAACGGGAACAGCACCGAGACGCCGTCCACACCGAGCTGATAATGCGCGTTGAGCGAAGGAATCCAGGCATGGCGCTCGACGAACTGCAGGCCGGGGTCGACCGGATCGAACCCCCACAGCAGCATCGCGGCCAGCAGCAGCTCCAGCACAGCGGCCGCCAGGGCCAGCATCCGGCCGGTCTCCGGTTTCGGCACGAAGACCATCGAAAGACCTGCCGCGAACGGCAAGCCGATCAGCAGACTGAGGATCGGCAAGGCATCGGGAATCATAGCGTCGTCAACGCTCAGGTCAGGAGGGGTGGGCGGACAGCCGCGAAGCGGCAGGAAGCGCCACGGACGGCGGGGTGTGCACCTGCGCCAGCCGGAGCAGCGCCTGGTGGGCGAGATGGATCCACGGGGCGGTGTAGAACCCGACTCCCAGCAACACCAGGCACAGCAAGGCAATCAGCGTGTGTTCCCGCCAGCCGGGCCGCGGCCATCCGGGATAGGGCCGGTGCGAGCGGCGATGAGCCAGAAAGATGCGCTGGAACGCCCACAGCAAAAAGCCGGCGGCCAGCACGTTGCCGACGGCGACCGCGATCGCCGCACCCAGGCCGCGGTTCTCGATCAGCCCCTCCAGCAGCAGATGGGCGGCGTCGAAGCCGGGCGTGCCCGGCATGGCGATGGTGCTCAAGGCGGCGACCAGGAACAGCATGCCCAGCCCCGGCAAGGATTCGAACAGCCCCCCCAGGCGCGGCAACAGCAGCGTCCCGGTGCGGCGCCGGAGCATGCCGGCCAGGAAGAACAGCCCCGCACCCGCCGCGCCGAAGTTGAAGGCCAGCAGCAGCGTACCGCTCAGTCCTTCGAGGTTCGGGGCGAAGACGCCGGCCACCAGCATCCCCGTCTGGCTGACCGTGGCGAAAGCCATCAGGCGGCGGAAATCGAGCTGCATCAGCGCGAGCGCCGCACCGTAGAACATGCCGGCCAGCGCCAGGCCCAGCGTCCACGCGCCCCATTCGTGGACCGCGTTGGGCAGCAGCGGCAGAACGAAGCGCAGCAGGCCGTAGATGCCTATTTTCATGCCTATCAGAAGGGCCAAGGCGGTGGCCGGCAGGCCCTGCGCCGCGACGATGGGCAGCCAGCCGTGCAGCGGGAACTGCGCCAGACGCACCGAGAATCCGTAGAAGAGCAGCAGGAAAACCAGGGATTCGAGCGTACCCGTAGGCGGGGCCTCCAGCAGCGCCGCCAGATCGAAAGACCAGACTCCGGTGGCACGCGCATGTCCCAGCCCCAACAGGAAGACGCCTCCGCCCAACATCGCCAGCCCTGAGCCGGCGAAGCGCAGATAGACGCGCAACCCCGTCCTGTCCTCGTCTCCGCCCCAGCGCCTCAAGATGAGGGTGACCGGCCAAAGTTCCAGACCGGCGGCAACCCAGAACTGGGCCAGATCCAGGGCGAGCAGCATGCCCATCGCCGTGGCCTCGCAGGCCAGGACGGTCGCCACGTACAGGCCTGCCGGCGCCTCTCGCCCGATCTCGCGGAACAAGAGGGCCAGCACCGTCAGCAAAGCGGTCAACAGCACGAACCCTAAGCTGATGCCGTCGACGCCGAGGTGGTAATTCAGGACGGACAGGAACACCGTGTGTTCGGTGAACTGGAAATCGGCGGACCCGGCGTCGAACCGGGCCAGCAGGAATAGGGCCACCCCCAGCTCTGCGAGGCTGCCGGCAAAGCCGATCGTCCAGGCCAGGCCCCTCTTTTCCGCCCGCAGCGCAGCCAGCATGAACACCAGCGGCAGACCGATCAGCGTGCTCAGCACCGGGAAGCCGGTGACTTCGGACCAGGGTATCTCTCCCATCATGGAATCCCCTTCATCCGACCGCGAACAGCGAAACCAGCAGCACCAGGCACACGTAGCGCGGCTGGGCGAGCAGGGCTTCGAGCCGCTGCAGGGAGCGCCCGAGACGCCGTCCCGCCCGCCACAGGTCGAGACCTACACCTTGCAGGACCAGGCGATTCTCGAACCAGTGCAGGGCGCCGGCGGTCCGTGCCACGATCCAGCCCGGAAGGCCGCCGATCCCCTGCCCCGCCTCGGCGCCCAGCGGCACCCCGATGCGCCGCTCCTCCCAGTTGGCCAGCGCGGCAAGCGCCTGGACCGCGGGAGCCGGGGCGTCGACGAGACGATCCAGCACTTGGCGGTCGAAGGCGTCGAAGTCGTCCGCCAGACGCTGCACCGGCAGGACGCAGGCGCGGTCCACCGCGGCCTCCAACCAGAACCGGTTCAGCGAGGCGGCGTAGCCCCGGCGGCTGTTGGCGAGCCAGGACGGCAAGGACCTGGGCGGCTGACCGGATATCGCGTGCATCAGCGCCGGCGCGGTGAGGAACTGGTAGCCCCGGACGACGGCGTGGGCGAACAGATGCCAGGTCGCAAGCTGCCAGAATCCCAAGCCGCAGGCCAGGAACATCAGTCCCACCTGGGCCAGGGTCGAAAACACCAGGGCGGACTTGACGTCGGTCTGGCTGAGACCGCAGAAATAGCCGTAGAGCGCGGTCGAGAGGCCTGCCGCCGCCATCAGCGCCGAAGCTGCTTCCGCATGGACGAACAGGGGTTCGAGCCGCAGCACCAGGTAGACGCCGGCATGGATCATCAGCGCCCCATAGAAAATCGCGCTCGACGGTGTCGGTCCCTCCATGGCGCGCGGCAGCCAGGGCGAGAACGGCACCTGGGCGGACTTGGCGAAGGCCGCGACCAGGAAGCTGGCGGCGATGAGGTTCTGCTTTTCCGGCGCGAGCTGCGCCAGGCCGGCCAGCAGCTTCGGCCATTCGAGCTGGCCGGTCCAGGCGAAGCTCAGGGCGATCGCCAGCACGAAACCGGCGTCGCCCACGCGGTTGGTGACGAAGGTGCGGGTGGCGTTGCCAGCCGCGACCGGACGGTCGTAGGCGTAAGCGATCAAGAGGTAGGAGCAGACCCCGGCCAGTTCCCAGCCGAAAAACGTCAGCACCGGATTCCCGGCCAGCACGAGGAGCTGCATCGCTCCGGCGAACAGGCACAGCACCAGGAAAAACCGGTGGAATCCGCGCTCGCGGTGCATGTAGTTGACGGAAAAGCGCGCGACCAGGTAGGCCATGAGGGCGACCAGCACGGACAAACCCAGGCTCAGGCGGTCGAGCTGGAAGCTGAGGAGCACGCGGTAATCCGCGCTGGCCAGCCAGGTGCCCAGCACCGTTCTGGCATCGAGCGTACCGGCCGATCCCAGCATCAGCAACAGCAAAGCCAGCAGTCCGGATGTCCCCAGCGCCGCCCCCGCGAGCCGGGCGCTCGCCCGTTCGCAGGATTCGCCCTCGATGCGCCCGAACGCGATGCCCGCGGCGATGCCGAACGCGGCTGCGGCGGGCAGGAGCGGAACCAGAACGGCGGCTTTTTCGAGATAGGCCATGGCGGGGCGTCAGACGGCGATCAAGGCGGGGGGCAGCGGCCCGGCATGGCCTTCGAACCAATCGGCCGAACGGGCGCACACCGGCATTTCGGCCACCACGCCGGTCCAGGGAACGAAACCCCGCTCCGGATCGAACACCGAGATCGTACCGTCCGCCGGGTGGATCGCGGACAGCAGGATCCAGCCGTTGCCGACCAGTTCCCGGATCGGCGGCTGGCGGCGGTAAATCGCGGCCAGGACTTCCGGCGTCTGTTCCACCACGATCTGCAGCCGCATGGCTTCGTGAACCTCGACCATCTGCCGGGGCAGGCCGGTGCGCAAATCGCTGGCCGTGCCTTCCATGACGCCGAACAGCCCGGCCACGTTGTGCGGCACCTTGGAACCGCAGCCGTAGCGCTCGTTGTTCACCGTGGAAAAATAGTATTCGAGGTTGATGCCTGCCCCCACGGGACCCGCCGCGAGCAGGATGCCTTCCAGGATACGCCCTTCCGGATCGCGGGTCGGGTCGTAGGAGATCAGGAATACCCGGCGGTCCAGGAACAGGCCACGGCTGACCGAACGCCGGCCGATCAGAGCGGCGGCGTTGGTCGCATGACCCAGTTCCGGCCGGGCCTGGCTGAAATCCACCGAGCGCCCGGTAACATGGCGCAGCGCCCTGGCCGGCGAGGGCCGTTTGGGCGCCGAGGCGAAACGGCGGCAGCGTTCCTGCGCCGAAAACCGGCGGGCCTCGTCCAGTTGCGCCGCGAAGGCGTGCCAGCCGATGCGGTTCAAGGGCGGAATGTCCTGCGCGTCGAACCAGGTGATTTCCTCGCTGCAGGTGTTGTGCTCGGCGCCGACGAACCAAGTGTCGTCGGGAATCGGCAAGCTCCGCTGCGCCAGCTGCGCCCTGACTTCGGGCCGGTTCGCCATGGCCGCGAACACCCGCGCATTGGGGCCGCCGTGGCGCCCGCTGCAGGCGCCGCAGTCGTATGCCGCGAGATGCGGATTATTCCGGCTGACGGAGCCGTGCCCCATCAGCACGACGATGGGCGCGAAGCCCTGGGTCAGGCCGATGTTCAGCAGGAAGGCCGCCACCCGGTCCGCCTGTTCGGCGTCGGTCAGGCCCGGGCGGGGCCGCTCCGGACTGGCCGGGCCCGCATCGTCCGCCGCATTCAGCGCCAGCGTGGTCGGCACCTCGGGTAGCCAGGCTTCCGCCAACCGGCGGGACAACTTCGCCGCGCAGCGCGGCAGCAGGACCCTTCCGAGCAAGCCAGCCGCGACGCCCGGGGCCAGCAGGTCGATCAGCAGGTGGGAGCTGAGCAGGTTGCGCCGGATCTCCTGGTTGAATATCCGGCCGAGAAACCGGATGACTCCCCGCCGGTGGTCGTGCAGTTGCCGGCCCATTTCCTCGCCGGGACGCGGAATCTCGCGCACTTCGTGGGAGGGGGTGACGACGATCGGGCACAGGGCCATGGGCTCGGCATCGTCCAGCCCCTGCCAGTGCATGGGCACCCCGAAAAAACCGGCGGCGCCCAGGGTCTCGACGGCGGGATTCAGTTCTTCCAGATGGCGGCGGATGCCCTCCTCGCGGTCGTCCATGCAGAACACGATCTGCGCCTCGGGACGCTCGTCGCGGCTCGCCCAGCGTCCCCGCCCATGGTTGCCGGCCAGGGCGTTGAACAACGTTTCGCGGTAATTGCGTTCGTAGGCGCACAGCCAGAGATAGCCGCGCCTTCCGGGGGTCAGTTCGTCCAGCGCGCCAAGCAGGCGGTTGACGTCCTCCTCCCGGAATGCCCGCACGTCCTGGGCCGAAACGCCCAGATGCTGGGCCAGCTTGAAAAGCCGCCAGCCGCCGCCGTGGAGACAAAAGCCGGAGTTCCGTCCAACCCTGGGCGCATGGCGCCAGGAAAAGATCATGTCGGCGGCGATGCGCCAGGGCTTCCTGTCGATGCGCTCGCTGCCGGCGCGCCGCACCAGGTCGGCGCAGGCCGAGGCCAGGAATTCCGGCAATTCGCTCCGGTACAACGCGTGACGCACCACGAACTCCGAAAGATGGCGCTCGAAATAGCGCGCCAGTTCGCCGACATGGCCTTCGATGCCCCAGGTTTCGGAACAGATCTGGCGGAGGTAGCGGCGGTCCAGGATGAGGCGGACCGCCAGGTAATCCATCAGGCTCGCGGGCGCTGTCCGGTTGGCCCGGTAGGCCGGGCGGTGGGCCCGCCAGTTCATCATCCCGGACCATCCGGGCAGCTCCAACGCCAGGCGTTCCAGATAGCCTTCCCAGTACGGCGCGGGGATGCCGCGCTGCTCGAGTTCGGAAATGACCGCCTCGGCCGGGTCGTCGGGCAGGCCGTCCAGGTCGGCGTGGTCCAGCGGCACCTCGCCGAGCCCACGTTCGGCGCCGTGCCTCATCGAACGCTTCCATGCCGCATAGAACCCGTGGCTCCGGTCGGGGGCATGCCAGGCGGCCAGTCCTTCGTCGAGATGCGACGCGCAGTGGCGGATGAGCTGGGGCCGGACCCGGTCAAGCACGTCCTGCCCGGTCAGCTTCAGCGTGAAGCCGCGGAGGGTCCGCTCCCGCCCCACGGCATCGATCTCTTCGGCGAGCAGGACGCGCGCCTCCTCGCGCATGGCGCGATGCAGCGCCGAAAGCCCGCTGCCGGAGGACTCGGCCTTGAATTCGGCGTACAGCGCTTCGGCCTGGGCGATGGCGTGTTCCATCAGGTCTTCCGGATGCAGGGCGGCGCGATCCTCCAGACCGAGCCGCTCCAGACAGGCGTCCCAGAGATCCCGCACCGGGCGGGGCGGGGCCACCGCTTCCTCCTGCCCGCGCTTGGCCGAATCCATGAGCCGGCGCCGGGCTTCGGGCGATACCTCCGGATCGAAGCGGTCGAGCGCCTTGAGTTCGTCGACCAGCCACGTGAAACGGGCGGGGTCCACGGGCTCGAGGTCGACCGTCAGCAGCAGGCGATGGATCTGCCTGCGGGTGATCGGCTCGCCTCCGGCCATGGCCAGGATTTCCCCGCCATGCGGCCCGAGGTGCCGGTCGAGTACCGCATCGATGTCGGCGTCGCCGATGCGGCCTTTCCGGTACAGCGCGCGGAACTCGCTCTCCGGCAGATAGCCGTGGATGCCCGTGAGACGCTCGGCTTCCTCCAGCGCCGTTTCGAAAGGGAGATGCTGAAACCCGTGCAGGGTGTTGTGATGGACGAAGTCCCGGATCGGCGCCTGGCCCGGCAGCACGTGTTCCATGCGCTGGACGGCCTCGGCCAGGCGTGTCTTGACGTCGGTTGGGGCGGCGCCGTTCGGATGGCTCATGCTCGGCCTCACAGGGATTCGGGATGCAGGGCCGCCAGATAATGGCCGATCGAAACCCGGCTCAGCTCGAGCATCGCGGCCGGGGCGAGGCCGAGATAGACGATGGCCGCGGCCAGGCAGAACGCGCCGGCGAACTCCGCAGGACGCATATCCTCGAGGCCGGACATCGCCGGCTTTGCCGGCCCCGCAACCAGCGCGGCGAGACTCCGCAGCGCATAGGCGCCGCCGACCAGGACGCCGAAGCTGGCGACCAGCATCCAGGCGCCGAAACGCTGGAAGCCGCCGAGCATCGCATGCAGCTCGGCGACGAAGCTGGCGGAACCGGGCAGCCCCATCGAGGCGAGCAGGGCCAGCGCAGTGAACGCCGCGAAGCGGGGAGCGGTCCGGCCCAGGGCGCCGTAATCGCCGATCTCGCGCGTATGGGTGCGTTCGTACAAGAGGCCGATCAAAAGGAACAGCGCGCCCGCCACCAGGCCGTGGGCGGTCATCTGCATCACCGCTCCGGTCAGACCCACCGGATTCAGCGTGGCGAGACCCAGCAGCACGAAGCCCATGTGGCTGACCGAGGAATAGGCGATCATGGCCTTCAGGTCGCTCTGGCGCCAGGCCAGGAGCGCGCCGTACACGATCCCGACCAGGGCGATCGCCGCCAGCCACGGCTGCAGCAGGTGCGCCGCCTCCGGCAGCATGCCGCAGGCACGGATCAGGCCGTAGGCCCCCATCTTCAGCAAGGCGCCGGACAGCAGGATGCTGATGGGGCTGGGCGCCTCGACATGCGCCAGCGGCAGCCAGCCGTGCAGGGGGAATACCGGCATCTTCACACCGAAGCCGATGACGAGGCCGAGGAAGATCAAGACCTGGCTGCCGCGCGGCAGTCCGCGCGCCGTGGCCTGCATCGGATCCATCAGCGTCGAATGCTCGGCCGATGCGGTGTAGACCATGAGCAGGGCGATCAGCATGAACACCGAGCCGCCCATGGTGTAGAGCACGAAGTTCAGGCTGGCGCTGTGCCGGCGCTTGCCGCCCCACTGGTCGATCAGGAAGAACAGCGGGATCAGGGTCAGTTCCCAGAACACGTAGAACAACGCCCAGTCGCGGGCCAGGAAGACGCCCAGCATCCCGAACTCCAGGCTCAGGAAAGCCGTGTAATAGCCGCGTGGCCTGCCGCCGCCACGGCCTGCCAGCAAGGCCACGAGGCAGAGGAAGGCGGAGAGCAGCAGCATGGGCAGCGAGAAGCCGTCGATGCCCAAGGCGTAGAAGCTGCCCATGCCGGGATTCCAAGGCAGCATTTCGCCGAACTGGATGTCCGGCGAGGCCGTCTCGAAACGGATGGCGACGAGGAGGGCCAACAGCAGACACAGTCCGCTGAATCCCAAGGCGAGGCTGCACGCGTGCCGGTGCAGCCGTTGCGGCAGGAAGGCCAGCACCAGAGCGCCCGCGAGGGGCGTCCAGAGGAGGCAGCTCAAGATTTTCACGACGACCGGTATCCCGCGATTTTGTCGATGGTATCGTTTCGAAAGGGGTTGCCGGCCGATCCCCGGTCACCCGTTTTTTTCAGGGACGGTGCCCGCCACACGGCGGAGAAGGTTAACATGCTCCAAACGGATGGCAAACTGCGGAAGAAGCCGCTGCGGCTTGCGGGCGCTCGCTCGTTGCCGTTACTCTTTTGCGTTACTTTTTCGGCCATTCGTCCGTACCGCCACCCGCACCATGCCCCCGATCAAGACGCGATTCGCGCCCAGCCCGACCGGGTTGATCCATCTCGGCAACGCGCGCACCGCGCTGCTCAGCGCCCTCGGGGGCGACGTCTTCGTCCTGCGGATCGAAGATACCGACTTGGAGCGCAGCCGCGCCGAATTCGTCGCCGAACTGATCGCCGACCTGCACTGGCTCGGGCTGGACTGGCAGGAAGGGCCGCGGACCGCCGAACCCGATCCGCATTGGTATCAGTCGCGGCGCGGCGAAGTCTACGCGGACTATTACCGCGCCCTGGAGGAAAAAGGCCTGGCCTATCCCTGTTTCTGCACCCCGCTGGAACTCGAGGTTTCGCGCAAGGTGCAGCTGAGTTCCGGCCGGCCGCCGCGCTACTCGGGAAAGTGCGCCCATCTCTCGACGGAGGAAATCCGCCGCAAGCATGAGGAGGGGCTGGCCGTGACCCTGCGCTTCCGGGTACCGAGAGACCAGGTGGTCGAGTTCGAGGACGAGGTGCGCGGGCCGCAGCGTTTCGCCGGCGAAGACATCGGCGATTTCATCATCCGCCGCGCCGACGGCACCCCCGCCTTCATCTTCTGCAACGCCATCGACGATGCGCTGATGGGCATCACCAGGGTTCTGCGCGGCGAGGATCATCTCGCCAATACCCCGCGCCAGCTCATGATCCTGGCCTCGCTGGACTTACCCGCGCCCCGTTACGCCCATATCTCGCTCATCGTCGGCGACGACGGCGCGCCGCTGTCCAAACGCAACGGCAGCCGCAGCATCAACCAGTTGCGGGAGGAAGGCTATTTTCCCGAAGCCGTGGTCAACATGCTGGCCCGACTCGGCCACCATTACGACAGTGAAGAACTGCTGGGACTCGCCGCCCTGCGGGCCGGTTTCGACGTCAATCGCCTGGGCCGCTCGCCCGCGCGTTTCGACGTGTCCCACCTGGACCACTGGCAGGGCCTGGCTGTGCGCGGCGCCGCCGATGGCGCCCTCTGGCATTGGGTCCACGCCGAAACCCGGGCCGTGGTGCCGGACGCTCACCGCGCCGATTTCCTGGACATCGTCCGCAGCAACTGCCTGTTCCCCAAACAGGCGGATGCCTGGGCCAGGATCCTGTTCACCGACGAGCTGGAATTGGCGACCGACATCGCCGCCGTGGCGCAATCGGCCGGCGAGGCGTTCTACCTGGCGGCCATCGACGCCGCGACGGAGTCGCCCGACGACTTCGCCGCTTTCCTGGCCGGGCTGAAGCGGCGCAGCGGCGCCAAGGGCAAACACCTGTTCCTGCCGCTGCGGGCGGCACTGACCGGCAGCCTGGACGGGCCGGAGCTGGCGAAAATCTACCAGCTCCTCGACAAGCCGCGCCTGCACCGCCGGCTGGCCGAATTCACCTACGAATCGGAGTGACATGCTCAAGATCTACAACAGTCTGACCCGGCAGAAAGAGGAATTCCGCCCCATCGAACCGGGCCGCGTCCGCATGTACGTGTGCGGAATGACGGTGTACGACTACTGCCACCTGGGCCATGCCCGGGTCATGGTGGTGTTCGACATGGTGGCGCGCTACCTGCGGCACTTGGGGCTGGCCGTGACCTATGTCCGCAACGTCACCGACATCGACGACAAGATCATCAAGCGGGCAGCGGAAAACGGCGAGACCATCGGCGCGCTGACAGCCCGCTTCATCGAGGCGATGCATGAGGACGAGCGGGCGCTGGGCGTGCTGCCGCCAGATCACGAGCCTCGCGCGACCGAGTCCATCGAGGACATCCTGGCGATGATCGGAACACTGATCGAGCGCGGGCACGCCTACGTCGGTAGCAACGGCGACGTGTTCTACGCGGTAGCGAGTTTCCGGGCCTACGGCCGGCTGTCGGGCAAGAACCTCGAAGAGCTGCAGGCGGGCGAACGGGTCGAAGTGGACGAAGCCAAACGCGATCCGCTGGACTTCGTACTATGGAAATCGGCCAAGCCGGGCGAGCCGTCCTGGGAATCCCCCTGGGGACCGGGCCGTCCCGGCTGGCACATCGAATGCTCGGCCATGTCGACCCGCTGCCTGGGCGCCCATTTCGACATCCACGGCGGCGGCATGGACCTGCAGTTCCCCCATCACGAGAACGAGATCGCCCAGTCGGAAGGGGCGAGCGGCGAGCATTTCGTCAATTACTGGATGCACAACGGCTTCGTGCGCATCAACGAGGAGAAGATGTCCAAGTCGCTGGGCAATTTCTTCACCGTGCGCGAGGTGCTGACCCGCTACCGGCCGGAGGTGGTGCGCTTCTTCATCCTCAACAGCCATTACCGCAGCCCGCTGAACTATTCGGACGAAAACCTCGACGAGGCCGCCGCGGCGCTGTCACGCCTTTACACCGCGCTGCGCGGCTTGGCTCCAGACCTCCCTCTCCCCCTGGGAGAGGGCCGGGGCGAGGGTTTCTCTATGCGTTTCGCGGACGCCATGCACGACGACTTCAACACCCCCGAAGCCATCGCCGTGCTGTTCGACCTGGCGAGGGAGATCAACCGGCACAAGGCGGCGGAGCCGGCCAAGGCCGCGGCGTTGGGCGCCACGTTGAAAACCCTCGGGGCCGTGCTGGGCCTGCTGCAGGCCGATCCCGAAGCCTACTTCAAAGGCGATTCCGCCGGTTCAGGCTTGGGGGATGCGGACATCGACGCGCTGGTGCAGGCGCGGCTGGCGGCCCGCAAAGCCAAGAACTGGGCCGAGTCCGACCGCATCCGCGACGAACTCAAGGCCCAGGGGGTGATCCTCGAGGATTCCGCCGGCGGCACGAGCTGGCGGCGCGAATAGGGCCGGCCCTCAGGCCATGGTCTTGGCCAGCGCGAAGATTTCCTCCGCGTCGAACACCCGATCGTTGCTCTCGAACAGCTTGGCGATGCACGCCCGGTGCAGCGCCAGCTTGAGGGTGCCGAAACCGATCGCTCCCCATACGATCTTGCCGTGCCGGTCCGCGCCCCGGTCCATCATGTCGGCACCGCCCAGCCCCAAGGGCGGCGTGGCGTTGGCGTCGGCCAGCAGCTCCAGATTCGGATGGTCGCGCCAGTGACGTTCCTCCAACAGCTGCACCCCCGCCGCCCCGGTGGCGAATACGATCTGGGCGTCGGCGATCGCGGCACCGCGCGCATCGTCGTCGAACGCCTCGACCGGAACCAGATCCACCCCGAAGCGGGTTTTCATCTCGGCGCAGGCATGCTCGGCGCGGGCCAACTGCCGCGAGGTGATCACCACCTCCGAACAACCCTCCTTCGCCAGCATCACCGCCGCCCGCTGGCCTACCGGACCGGTGCCCGCCAGCACCACCGCCTTCTTGCCGGCCAGCGTCCCGCTCGAGGCCAGCTTGGCGACGCCTGCCGCCGCGGTGGTATTGCTGCCGTTGCTGTCCAGCATCACCGATACCCGGAAATCGGCGAAAAACTTCTTCCGCACCGCCCGGAGCAGATTCTGCCCCGCCACCAGATCGCTGCCGCCCACGAATATGGCGGTGTTCTTCTTGTCCTTGGGAGCGCGGGTGAAGATGGTGCCCTCCACCAGCGGGCCGACGTTGTCCGGCGTCAGATGTCCGTGCGCAATGACCTGATCGGCGCCGCCGTCGTAGCCGACGACGGTGTCGAAGACGGACGGATGCAGGTCGGTATCGAATTGAAACAGCAGTTTTTTCATGGTCAGGATTCGTGCTTGGGTTTCTTCCCGGTGATCGGTATGCGGGGCGTCGGCTGGCGATTTTACGCTAGCCGCCGGCCTTGCTTATAATGGTCGGTCATCATTTTCTCAAGCACTACGCGCGACCCCATGATCCAGGACCAGCCCATCCAGCAGTTTCTCGACGAACTCGCCAGCAAATCGGCGACGCCCGGTGGCGGCAGCGCGGCGGCCATCATGGGTGCGATGGGCGCGGCGCTGGTCGGCATGGTGTGCAATCTGACCGTGGGCAAGAAGAACTACGAGACCGTCGAAGCCGAGATGGCCGACGTCCTGGCGCGGGCAGACGCTTTGCGGGCGCAATCCATGGACCTGATCCGGGCGGACATCGAAGCGTTCGACCGCGTCATGGCTGCCTACGCGCTGCCTCGCGAAACCGAGGAAGACAAAGCCGCACGCGGCAAAGCCGTCCAGGAAGCGCTGAAGGCCGCAACCGAGGTCCCCTTGGTCTGCGCCCGGCTTTGCGTGGATATCATCGAACTGAGTGAAATTGTCGCCCAAAAAGGCAACCGCAACCTCATCAGCGACGCCGGCGTGGCCGTCATGGCCGCCCATGCCGCCCTCAAAAGCGCGGCGCTGAACGTCTACGTCAACGCCAAGGGCGTGAAGGACGAGGCTTTCGCCCGGGACCGGGTGGACCGGCTCGAAACCCTACTGAAGGAAGGCGAGGCCAAGGCCGTTGCCGTTTTCGAAACGGTCAAAGCCAATCTTTAGATATCGAGATTGACGGGCCTGTTTTGGGATTATAAAATGCGCGTCTCTTTGAGCAGCGCATTGACAAGGTTCGGCAAGCTCATCCGGGGTATAGCGCAGTCTGGTAGCGCGTCTGCTTTGGGAGCAGAATGTCGGGGGTTCGAATCCCTCTACCCCGACCAATCAAGCGCTTGTAGCTCAGCCGGATAGAGCATCGGCCTTCTAAGCCGAGGGTCGCAGGTTCGAGTCCTGCCAGGCGCGCCAATTTCAGTGGTGACCGTAGCTCAGTCGGTAGAGTCCCGGATTGTGATTCCGGTTGTCGTGGGTTCGAGCCCCATCGGTCACCCCATCCCCGTTTTACGGGCCATTAGCTCAGCTGGTAGAGCAGCGGACTCTTAATCCGTTTGTCGTAGGTTCGATCCCTACATGGCCCACCATAAATTTAAAGGGTTAGGCGAAAGCTTAACCCTTTTTTGTTTCTGGGCGTAGCCGATTCGTAACCACCCGACGCGGGCCGCCGCAGATCGTGCCAGCGGAAATTCTCAATTCCGGCCCGTGCCGAGTGATGGAACCTGGCTTCCACCCGCCAAACCGGCTGGGTGGGGTCGAATTCGCCTTGGGTGAACTCGCCCCATTGCCCCTGCATGAAGTCCACCTTGTCGGCGTGGACGATCTGCTTGGACTTGTCGTAGAGGCAGAGCTGAAGGGAAGCCGCCTTGCCGAAGGTGAGGCTTTCGGCGGCCTGCTTGCCGTAGCAGACGGAGACATCCGACAGCCCATCGAATTCGGCGTCCGAGATGCCGTCATAGCGCCGGGCAATGCGGGCACGGGTGATGAAACGGTCCTGGAAGTGCGGATCGGGGGACCAGCCTTGAACGTCCACCGCCAGATGAATGGCGACGCCGGCGGGTTCGGGGGCGGTCATGAGGCCATGCGCGAAGCTGTCCAGTTCGGTCTGGATCGCCTGAGAGTTACAGGCAGCCAGGAGATGGGGCGAGAGCTCGATTTTCAGGTGATGGCCGGGCTTGCCCTCGAGCAGGTCGGTTTCGGCCTGGTAGTAGCTGCCGATGAGCAAAATGACACCACGGCTGCCTCCCTCACGAAGTCAACATGCACGGTTTCGTAAGGAGTCGTAAGGGAAAGGACCTTGCGTGAACTAAGCCATTGGCTTACATTGAGGCTATGCTTACCACGATTACAGAACTGCCGGAGTACATTCGACGTGCGAACGATCTCCTGGGTGAGGCTGATCGTAAGGCCGTGATCGACTACTTGGCCGCTCATCCCCGCGCCGGGGATGTGATGGAGGGCACGGGAGGAATCCGTAAGCTGCGATGGGGACGGGGCAACCGGGGCAAGAGCGGCGGGGTGCGGGTGATTTATTACTACCACGATGAACGGCTGCCGCTGTTCTTGCTGACGGTGTTCGGTAAGAACGAACAGGCGAACCTTACGAAAGCGGAGCGGAACAGCCTCGCGAAGCTGGTAGACGTGCTGATGACAACGGCATTGGAGAAGAAACGATGAGCAAGGCATTTGAAAGTATCGCGCAGGGGTTGAAGGAGGCTATTGCGCTGACGGAGGGACAACCGGTTCCGGCGAAGATGCATCGCCCGGATGAGGTGAACGTGGCGGAGCTGCGCCATAGCTTGGGTCTGACGCAGATGGAGTTCGCTGCAAAGCTGCGAATCAGTGTCGGGACACTTCGGCATTGGGAGCGGGGAGACCGTAAGCCTCACGGTCCGGCTTTGACTTTGCTCCATGTGGTGGCGAAGGAGCCGGGAGCGGTGTTGCGGGCTTTGGGTTGAAGTCCTCGCTGCCCGCGTAGGATACGCTGAAGCATGAAGTGCACAGATCACCCTTTCTCCCTTGACGAGAGGCGTAGCGGCACCTCGGGCGGGGACGCGATCACCAACTGCCCCACGAAGCGGTACACCGAGGACAGGCTCCCGGTGTAGCCATGCTCGCGCGCCAAGGCGGCGTGGATGGTGGTGCCTTGGATACCTTGGCAGTGCCACTGGGTGATCCGCTCACGCCAAGGCTCCAGGCTGGACACACAGCTCGCCGGCAAGGCTTGCGACCGCTCGAACGCCGCCGCCAACGTAGCATCGTGGAGGGGGCGACCTTACGCGGCGCTTGGGTCGGGCTTGACCCGCACCGTCTGGACGAAAAAAGATCACGTCACGGATGTTCCGCACGGCTCCAGGGAAACCTGCCGCCTGCGGGTTCGATGCGCGGCGGCATGAGGCACGGGATTGACAGCTAGGATTGCTCGATCAAACCCGCTCGAGACAGGCCTTTGTATTTCTGGCCCCTGAGAATCCGGCGGAGCGCATCGCCGGTCTTGCGCCCAGGCCGACAACGCGGTGGAGCCCCCTCAGCAGAGGCGTCTGCCACAAACTTCACCTCATACGATGTTTTTACGGAATTTGTTCTGATATCGAATTTGCCGTTGCGGTAGCGTCCAGCGGAATGACGATGTACGAAGTACCGTCCGCCGGGGGCTGGATCGTTCTTCCTCGGCGTCCCGTCATTAACTGTACGGAACACTTGAGCAATTCGAGTTCCACGATCAGTGCTACCTGACGGCCTCCGAGCGCTTATTGACATTTCGCGCTCACTCCGGCCAGCCCGTTCTCGCGTCATCATTACAAAATCTCACCGTCCAACCGGATCGCCGGAAGCGATGTCAGCAGCTTCACCAGGTCGGCTTGGCGACGGGTGCGTGTCTTCTCGAACATGGACCGAATCTGGGTGCGCACCGTATTCATTGAAACGCCGGCATCTGCCGCATACTCCCCTGGACTCAGCCCCGCTACCAGTGCCTCCGCGAGCCGTACCTCCGTTTGCGTATTCCGGCCCAACGTGACCGCCGATTCCGTTTGATCGTGACCGCCCATGCCGGGTGAACGTGACCGGCGATTCCGTTTGATCGTGACCGATTTTGGCCTTCCGGCCGGAATCGGTGGTCACGATGCCGGAAATCGCGGTCACGTTCCCGGAATCACCTCAGCCGCGCTGGAATTTCTCAACCCCAACAGGCATAGAGCCGCCCTTTTACTTTCGAAGGGGGCGACATGCCGGCAAAGAGGAGTTCCATGCGACACATCACCGAGATTCTGCGCCTCAAGCACGAGGCGAAGCTCAGCCACGAGAAGATCGCCCGGGCGCTGGGCGTCTCCAAGGGCGTGGTCAGCAAGTACGTGAGCCTCGCCCAGGCGAAGGGCGTTGCTTGGCCGCTGCCCGGGGCGATGGACGAGGCGGCCCTGGAGCGGTTGCTGTTCCCCGCCCCCACGGCCCCGGCGCGCTTCGTGGAGCCGGACCTGCCGCGCCTTCACCACGAGCTCAAGCGCAAGGGGGTGACCCTGCAGCTGCTGTGGGCCGAGTACGTGGCGACCCACGGCGAGGCCGCTTACCGTTACAGCCAGTTCTGCCACCGTTACCGGCTCTGGCAGGGCCAGCAGCGGCGCAGCATGCGCCAGGTTCACCACGCCGGCGAGAAGCTCTTTCTCGACTACTGCGGCCCCACCGTTCCGGTGATCGACCCCGCCACCGGCGAGCTGCGCCAGGCGCAGGTGTTCGTCGCCGTGCTCGGCGCCTCCAGCTACACCTACGCCGAGGCCACCTGGACCCAGGCGCTGCCGGACTGGATCGCCTCCCATCAGCGCGCCCTGCGCTACTTCGGCGGCACCCCCGCGCTGTGGGTGCCGGACAACCTGCGCGCGGCGGTGAGCCAGCCCTGCCGCTACGCCCCCGAGCCCAACGCCACCTACGCCGAGCTGGCCCGCCACTACGGCGCCGCCATCCTGCCGGCGCGCCCTTACCAGCCGAAGGACAAGGCCAAGGTGGAGGTGGCCGTGCAAGTCGTGGAACGGTGGATTCTGGCCCGGCTGCGCCATCGCACCTTCCACTCCCTGGCGGCCCTCAACCAGGCCATACACGAGCTGCTGGAGTCACTCAACGGCCGCCCCTTCCAGCGCCAGCCCGACAGCCGCCGCGACCTGTTCGAGTCCCTCGACCGGCCGGCCCTCAAACCCCTGCCGCTGGTGCCTTACGAGTACGCCGAGTGGAAACAGGTCAAGCCCGGCATCGACTACCACGTCGAGTTCGGCGGTCGCCTCTACAGCGTGCCCCATGCGCTGGTCGGCCAGGTGCTGGAGCTGCGCGCCACCGCCACCAGCATCGAGGTGCTGCACCGGGGACACCGCGTCGCCGCGCACCCGCGCCAGGGCGCCGGCCGCTTCTCCACCCTCCCCGAGCACATGCCCAAGTCCCACCGCGAGCACCGCCAGTGGTCACCGGGGCGCTTCATGAACTGGGCCAAAGACATCGGCGTAGCGACGCTGCACGTGGTCGAACACCAGCTCAACAACCGGCCCCATCCCGAGCACGGCTACCGCGCCTGCCTGGGCCTGCTCAATCTCGCTCGGCGCTACAGCCGAGCGCGGCTGGAGGCGGCCTGTGCGCGGGCCTTGGCCATCCAATCACCGTCCTATCGCTCCGTCAGCTCCATCCTCGACAAGGGGCTCGACCGCCAGCCGCATGAGGCCCATGACGAGACCGCCGCGGCGCTGCCGGCCCACGGCAACGTGCGCGGTCCCGACTACTACAACTGAAACCCGTTACAACAGGAGACAAAACCATGCTCACCCAGCAAACCCTGGACAAGCTCCACACCCTGCGCCTCACCGGCATGCGCGAGGCCTTCGAACAACAGCTCGAACAGCCCGCCACCCACGATCTCTCCTTCGACGAGCGCTTCGCGCTGCTCGTCGACCGGGAGCTGCTCTACCGCGACAACCGCCGCCTCAGCCGTTTGCTCAAGGACGCCAAGCTGCGCCTTGCCGCCTGCATCGAGGATATCGACTATCGCCACCCCCGCGGCCTGCATCGTCCCCCAATGGCCGCGCTCGCCGAAGGCTCTTGGCTGCGCGCCCATCACAATCTCTGCCTCACCGGCCCCACCGGCACCGGCAAGACCTATCTCGCCTGCGCCCTCGGCAATCAGGCCTGCCGCCAGGGACTAGCCGTCCGTTACCTGCGCCTGCCTCGGCTGCTCGAACAGCTCGCCGTCGCCCGCGGCGACGGCTCCTATTCCCGGCTCATGAACCAGCTCGCCCGCACCGACCTGCTCATCCTCGACGACTGGGGCATCCAGCCGCTCACCGCCTCTCAGCGCAACGACCTCATGGAGTTGATCGAAGACCGCCACGGCCTGCGCTCCACCCTCATCGCCAGCCAGCTGCCGGTCGAGCACTGGCACGACTACCTCGGCGAGCCCACCCTCGCCGATGCCATCCTCGACCGCCTCCTGCACAACGCCCACCGGCTACCCCTGACCGGCGAGTCGATGCGCAAAACCACCGCCGGCTTGACCCAACGTGACCGGTCCAAGTAAAAAACCAACCTCCAGCGCGGCATGAGATCCCCGGCGGTCACGATCACCGGAATCAACGGTCACGTTCGCCGGAATGCGCACCGTTGGGCTCAGTCCGAACAGCAGACGCAAGAAGCGGTCCGGTGGCATTCGCCGGGTCGTCGGGTCGGACACCAGTAGAAGGGCCAGCGGCATCTGCCAGGGCGCGGCCAGGCGCGAACGTGCCGACAGCGGTACCACCAGCAGATGCAGGTCCGGGCCCTCCCTGCCACGCGAAAGACGCATCCCCCCGCCTTTGCCGCCGACAACGGCTTCCCGCAACAACGTTTCAAGCCGCACGTTGATCTCGGGCACGGCATGGGACAATCGGCTACCCCTGACCTTCAGCGCGACTCCCTTTCGCCTCAGCAGGCCCTCGGTCGCCGAATTGGCGAAGTGGACCGCCCCGATCTGGTCGACGATCAACGCCGCGAAATCCAGCGCGTCCAATGCCGCCAGCCCACTGTCCAGCTTCCGCCGCAGACCTTCCGACTTGAAATACAGCCGCGCCGCCCGTGCCAGATGATGTTCGATGCGCTTGATCCGACGGACTTCGCCCTCGCCGAAAGGGCGATGGCCCACGGCGCGGGTCATCCCTATAAATATCGAACGCTCTTCCAGATCGCCTAGACGCGCACCGAGCAAATAGCGCATGCCGGAAGGAATCAGGAAATCGTTGAAGAACTCGCTGCGGCGTACGAAAGCTTCGTCCCAGTGTTCGTGGCACAGAATCCACTCGCCCACGCCGGCGCGTGCCGCGACCGCCTGCCGTGGATCGATGGTTCGATAGTAGCCGGAATAATCCGCATCGATCTGTTCGATGTCCTCCCTTTTATGTCCCGGCCCCAGCATGATCGAGCTGGTGACCCGTCCGCTGTTCCGTTCCAAGAAGTACAAATGCCCGATTTGCGCGTCCACCATCCGCAGTAGGCCTTCGATCGCCTCTCGCCACAATTCCGGCTCCAGCGCCGCTTCGTACAGCGTTCCGATCAGCCCATCCAACTCGTCTTCCCGCGTCACGACGAATGCTCCGAAAGAAAGTCCTCGCGAAGCATACGGCATTTCGGGCGGCCCCTACCACAACTCGCCAGAAAAAACATCATCAAGATTGGTGATGTTTTTGTCGTGCTGAGGACTGCAGAATCAGTGCTGCTGTCCTCGGGGCAGTTGGTGATAGCGAAGCTATGGCACAGCGTGAATGGCTTGTTGTTCTTCGGTTTTCTGAGGGCCCTGATCGAGTAGGTCAAGAAACCGATGGTGGTGATCCTAGACCATGCGTCGAGCCACACGGCGAAAGCGCTGGAGCCGTATGGGAGCTGCTGAAGGAAAAAGGCATGCGGTTTTACTTCCTGCCGGCCTACAGCCCTTAATTGAACCGGATCGAAATCCTGTGGAAGAAGATGAAGTACGAATGGCTGCCCTTCAGGTCCTTTACCCACGAACTAGAACAGGCCATCGACCACATCGGCGCAGGATTCGGATCGCAATACCAAATGACTTTTTGTTAGGTGCTTATCTTTATTTCTTATTCTTTAACGGAGAAGCTCATGAAAATTAAATTATTATTCTTTGCTGCCGTTTTAATTGCTTTTAACTGTTTTGCGGCCGGGAGGCTTCTCTATGAGAAGACCGAGACGTTTGGAGCTTATGGGAATTCATTACAAGATGCCCTATTGTCAGTAAACGCTCAAGCCTCTGACTGGTGTAGTAAATCTTGGGTTTCTTGTGCTTATTTTGATCCAAATAGCGCCAATTGCAACCCTACTGGAGGTGGAATTTGGTTGTGTGTCATGCCAGTCACTTTCAAAGTGTACCAAGCTCAGTAGAATAAATTTAGAAAGCGAAAACAAACCAGGACGTGTTAACGCAAAAGATGTAAGTGAAATACGATTATATCGGTTTCCAATAAGACCTAATAATAATGAAAGCCCAATTGCTGATCGATCTCTACTCCGAGGTTAGTCGCCGGAGCAATGGGTTTCGGCGACGCCTTCCTTGCGCATAAGAAAACCAATAATAGAAGCGTTGATTGTTTTATTTTGCTTCGTATGTTTAGCAACCGTGAATTTTGGGTGTGCTGCCTCTCGAGCCAAGGAATCTAACTATCTTCCACACTCAGCTCGTCGGAATGAGGATTTTTCATTGTGATTGAAAAGCGCGCAGCCTATTCAGCAATGCCCGGACGAGGCGCCAGCAGGCTCTCTCTGCTGGTTGTTGGCATAGACGGGAAGGTACACGGCAAGTGGACAACCCGTGGTCAAACATGCGTGGAATGGGTGGCCAATAAAGAAGGGATAAATCGGGAATTCATCAGGGAATGCATGAAGAACCAACACTATACGCTTAGGCAGATGACCCCGTCAGAGGCTTTGTTGTCCGGCTTTACGTTTCCGCTTGCCATTAGAGTTGCTTCCGTTGAACTAAATGGATTTGCTGTGGTATAAAATGATTAACAACAATCGAATGATGTCAGCCAATGATTTTTGAAAAGTTCATGGAAGAAACCAGTGAGCGTACCGTCAGAGCCCTGATCGGAATGAGTAAGGCTCAATTCGCCAAGCTTTGCCCTATCTTTGAGGAGGCCCATGCGGAGATTCAGCAAGAACGCGTTCAGCAAGGCGAAATAAAACGGGTACCCAAAGGTGGCCATGTGGGCTATCTCGATCGGATAGATAAGAAGCTGTTCTTCATTTTGCATTACCTCAAGACCTACTGTACTTTCGATGTCCTGGGCTTTCATTTTGGCTTCAGCTCGGGACACGCGCATCGCCATGTGGCGCAACTTCTGCCCGTGTTACGGCGCAGCCTGGCGAAACTTGATCTGCTGCCCGAGCGGGAGCTGACGACCCCGGGAGAGATGATGAAGCTGATTGAAAAACATGGAGATATCATCATTGACGGGGTGGAATGCAGTTGCGTCAGGCCGCAGGATGACGATCAGCAGAAAGCCCACTATAGCGGTAAAAAAAACGCCATACGGTTAAAACCCTAGTCATTTCGACCCTGGCACGGCAAATTTTGTTCGTTGGAAGTATCGTGGCCGGCAGTGTTCATGATTATGCGCTGATGAAGCGATGGTTCGATCCTGCCTTATCATGGTTTGACGGTGCCGATGTCTGGTTGGATTTGGGGTTCTTGGGGGCCGCTTCCGATTATGGGAATAAAGCCAGAATTCACCTGCCTCATAAGAAACCCAGAGCCTCCAAGAACAATCCTCATCCCGCGTTGGCAGATCAACAAAGGCGCGAGAACAAAAAGCAAGCGCGAACTCGCATCTCCGTCGAACACTCCATTGGAGGAATGAAGACCTTTCATTGCTTGATGCATCGCATTAGAAACCGACTCAGTCTATTCATAGATAGCTTTTTCGGGCTTGGCGCTGGCCTTTGGAATCTAAAAATTTCTTTGAAGGAGCACAAGGAAGTCGAGCGAAGCGAGCGAGTGCGACGACCCCCGCGAAGCCGTAGGCCCGGATGTTTTGTCGGAGTCCGCGGCTTCATCGCGGGCGGAGACAAAACATAAGGGAACCGACACGGCGTCGAGCCATTGTGGGAGCCTTGGCGGAGTGCGTCGCGGAGAGACGGACGAAGCCGAGGCGGACGCAGGACGGCGCGGGCCGCCGAAGGCAAAGACGTCGCCAATTTTTTGCTCCCGAGGGTGACTGGGATGTCCCGTCGGGTTTCGCAAAAAATGGCGACGCTCCAGGTAATCATGCGGTTATCATCGGAAACAACTCTATTGTTGGTTTGGCTTTCTCGTTTATGTATGACCCCCTTTATTTTGATCCATATGCGGATTTTTTTTGACGACGCGCATGCATGTCATTTCAGCGAGAAAATGAGGTTAAACGATATGGCTTTGGTTGTTTTACGCTTAGTAACTTTTGGGGCTATATTTGTATTTACGATTCTTTCTCACGTTAATGCCGATTCTTATCCGCGAGGGTATTTGCCGCCGGATGGTCAACAACAACTGGCGGCCTGCCGAGCCGAGAGAAGGCAATGCGAAATCGCGAAGTTATCTCGGTGTGATTCAGATTATATAGAATGTATCGGGCCGATATTGAGCTATGCTGAACAGTCTTGTGAGTCTGAGTGTTCCGATTGGGCATGGGACGCTTGTCTACAAACATATCCGCAAAGCGGTAAGATAATTTGTAACGATCACCCGGAATATGTTGATATGCGTGAAAAGGACTGCCTATGGAATTGTCGCAGCTATGCCAAAAAGACTTTCGATTCGATGACGGCTAAGTAGGTATGTTACCCGTGCCAGCAGAATCGGCCCGCTTGTAGGTGTCATTGACGTATCCGGCACCGCCGATGACCGTCCGGTCGCCTTCCCGCAGCAAGGTCGGCGACTGACCGATGTCCGACGCACGCGTTGGCCGGCGTAACCGAAACATTCAGTAGCAGCAACTTTCTACAAAGCGCGCTAACAGATTTCGGTAACACATGGTAACTTCCGTATAAACAACAGTCGGCTTAGCCACGGCAACCGTGATTTGCCTCGCTGGTGCTTGGCTCCGGCCTGACACGATCCCAACCAGCGATTGTGACAGGAGGGAACGCCGGCCGCGGAGAGGGGGTAGATCCATGGCCTCGCTCGTCGGGCGCCTATCTACTAGCGGTTCCCGATTCTGGACAACAAAAAACCCGCCAAGCCTTATTGCTCACGGGTTTCCTGGACTTCGTTGCGAGTTCAACTGGCGGAAGAGGTGGGATTCGAACCCACGAACGGTTTCCCGTTGCCGGTTTTCAAGACCGGTGCCTTCAACCACTCGGCCACTCTTCCATAAAAGACAAGAATCGATATCAGCGGGCTTGGGCTGCCGCTTCCGATCAGGCGGCGTAGGATACCCGATGGCGTAGCCGCGCGCTAGCTGCTGCTGCGGGACCACAGGCAGTTGCCGGAGCTCGCCTTGGCGATGGCTTCCAGGCGGGCGGCGTGGGCTTCGGCCTCTTCGGGCGTGCTGCGGATGACCCGCAGCGGCGGGCGGCTGGTGTCGACCACTCTCGGCGCCGCCTGCTCCCGTTCGACTCCGCCCACGGCGAGCCGTTCGACGGAGTTTGCCCCGAGCGGCTCGGGGTGAGCGTGGCCGAAACCCGCCGAGGGGTTCACGGCAAGCCGTTCGAGCCGCCCGTCGGCCCCGCCCGGGCCTAGAACCCCGCCGGATTCGCCGTCGGCCTCCAGTAGCATGGCGATTTGTCCGCCGGTCATCGCCAGGTAGACGTCGGCGAGGATTTCGGCGTCCAGCAAGGCGCCGTGCAGTTCCCGGCGGCTGTTGTCGACGTTGTAGCGCTTGCACAGGGCGTCCAGGCTGTTGCGCTGGCCGGGATGGTTCTTGCGCGCCATCGCCAGGGTGTCGCAGACGCCGCAGTAGTCGGCGATCCGGCCACGGTTTTCACCCAGAAGCGCGAGTTCGTGGTCGAGGAAGCCGACGTCGAAGGCGGCGTTGTGGATGATGAGTTCGGCGCCGCCGATGAAGTTCAGGAAATCGTCCGCGATGCTCCTGAACACGGGCTTGCTGGCCAGGAATTCGTTGGTCAGGCCGTGCACCTCGATCGCGCCGGCGTCGATCTCCCGCTCGGGGTTGATGTAGACGTGGAAGCGGTTCTGGGTGATCCGCCGGTTGAGCAGTTCCACGCAGCCGATTTCGATGATGCGGTGGCCGGCCTTGGGATCGAGGCCGGTGGTTTCGGTGTCCAGTACGATTTGGCGCATGGTCTGCCCTTCAGGCGGAGATTTTGTTCGATTGCAGCCGTTCGGCTCCGCTCACCGCAAGCAGTTCGTCGATGCCGCGGTTGGCGAGGCGGTCCGCAGCCTCGTTTTCGGGGTGGCCGGAGTGGCCCTTGATCCAGCCCCAGCTCACTTGGTGGCGCTGCTCCGCCTGGATCAGCCGCTGCCACAGGTCGACGTTCTTGACCGGGGTGCGCCCCGCGGTTTTCCAGCCGCGCTTCTCCCACTGCGCGACCCATTCGGTGATGCCTTTCTTCACGTACTGCGAGTCGGTGACGATTTTCACGGTGCAGGGACGGGTCAGCGTTTCCAGCGCCTGGATGGCGGCCATCAGTTCCATGCGATTGTTGGTGGTCTCGCGCTCACCGCCGTAGATCTCCCGGGTTTTGCTGCCGTAGCGCAGCAGCACGCCCCAGCCGCCGGGGCCGGGATTGCCGCGGCAGGCGCCATCGGTGTAGGCGTATACGATCCGTTCGGCTTCGCTCACGGCAAGTTCGCTCATTCCGTTCGACCCCGCTCACGGCAAGCCTCGGCCTCGCCGTTGGAGCGCCAATAGAGATAGAAGGGGATGCCCAGCAGCAGGAAGGCCAGGCCGATACCGGTTTCCGCTGGATTCTTGAAGATCATGCTGAGACAGAACAAGCCGGCGACCGCGCCGAAAATCAGCGGCACCCAGGGATAGCCCGCCACGTGGTAAGGCCGCGCCACCTCCGGCGACTTCCGCCGCAGCACGATGACGGCGAGTGCGGTGATGCCGTAGAACGCCCAGAGCCCGAAGACCGCGTAGTTGAACAGCCGGTCGAAACCGGCCCGGTCCTGACCGAAAAGGAGGATCAGGAAGCAGGCGAACAGCGCCTGGACGATCAGGGCGTTGACCGGGGCGCGATAGGCCTGATTCAGCCGCGCCAGCGGGCCGAAGAACAGCCCGTCCCGCGCCATCGCGTAGGACACCCGGGCGCCCGACAGGATCGAGCCGTTGAGCGCCGCCAGGGTCGACACCACGGCGGCGGCGGTGATCGCGGCGCCCCCCCAGTCGCCGAAGACGATCTGCGCCACGTCCTGCGCCACCCGCTCCGAGCGTTTCACCGCCTCCAGCGGCAGGGCGTAGAAATAGGCGAAATTGGCCAGCAGATAAACCCCCATCACGCCCAACAGCCCCAACAGGAACACCTTCGGGATGGTGCGCTCCGGATCGCGGATTTCCGAGCCCACCAGGGTCAGGTTGTTCCAGCCGTCGTAAGCCCAAAGCACCGCGGCCAGCGCGGCGGCGAAGGCGCCCACGCCTCGTCCGGCCCAGGCCGGGCTTTCCGGAGCGGGCCGGAAATGGTCCCAGGAACCCTTGCCGGCGCCGAATACCAACACGGCCAAAGCCACGATGGCCGCCACCTTCAGGACGGTCAGGAAGCTCTGCACCGCGCCGCCCCGGCCGACGCCGAAACAGTTGATCAGGGAGAACGACGCGACCGCCGTCATCGCGGCGAGCTGTAGCCCCGTCACTCCCCAGCCGCCCTCTCCCCACGGCAGGCGCAGCCATTCCTCCTGCAAGCCGTCGACGAAAAAGCCGAGGAATATGGCGAAGCCGGTCGCGATGGCGGCGATGGAGCCGGTCTTTCCGATGACGACCTGCTGCCATCCGAACAGGAAGCCCCACAGGGGGCCATAGGCACGGCGGAGAAAGGCGTACTCCCCGCCGGCCTCGGGAAAGGCCGCGCCCAATTCCGCATAACTGAGCGCTCCGGCCAGCGACAGCAGGCCACCGAAAACCCAGACGAAAAACGTCCAACCCACCGAGTCGACTTCGCGGGCGATGGTCGAAGGAACGAGGAAGATGGCGGTGCCGATCACCGAACCCGCCATGATGGCACCCGCGCTGGCCCAGCCCAGGGCGCGCTTCAGCTCCGGCGCGCCCGTATCCGGCGACTGCATGGCTTTATTTCCCGTGAAATGAGCGAAAGGAGCCCCCGCGGCAGGGTGCCGGACGGGTCACAACCGGTTTTCCAGGACCAGAAACCACGGACGCTGCCGCGTGGGGACGAGCATGCCGTCCTTGTTCAGCGCGACCGTGCTGCGCGAAACCGAGTTGCGGACGTTGCCGCCGATCGCATCCACGCTGCCGCCGTTGCGTTCGACCACGATGTCGCAATGCAGCTTGGTATCTTCCAGCATGTAGGTTTCCAGCGGCCGGGTCACGCTGGGCAGGCCGTAGCGCTCCCGGCTGGCGCAGATGAGGTCGCCGGGACGGGGGCTGTATTCCTTGATCGAGTGGGGGACGAAGGAGGCATACGGTCCATCGGACTTGCGGATGATCTGGCTCAGATAGACCCAGTGGGCGCTGGCCGGGGGAAACTGGCTTTCCGGCACGCCGGCCATTTCCATCACCCAGCTCACGAAGGCGGCGGACCAGGGCTGGGAACAGTTGAGTCCGGACAGCCCCGGCTTGTTCACCGCCTGCCAGTAGCGGCTGACGCGCTGGATATGGGCGTCGTCCTCGTCCTCCCAATAGCCCACATGCGGAATGCTTTCCTGGCCGCCGTCATAGATGACGCGCTGGGAGCCGAAGAACTCCCACTCGGAGTTGGCAAGCGCCAGTATCCGGCGCTTGATCGCCGACAGCGTCGGTTCCCTCACGGCAGGCTTCTCGGCCGACGCGGCCGGTTCCGTCAACGGCACGGGCTGCGTCGGCGCCTTCTTCGTGCCGCCGCAGCCGCCGATGGCGAGGCAAAAAGCCAAAGCGCAAAAGCGCAGGCTTCGCCGACCGGCGCGCCATTGACGATTTCCCTGATTCAAGCGATTCATCCCGATTTTCCAACAAGATTTCCCGATGGACCCGCTTTTCCAATCCAGCCCCGAAGCCCCCGCTAACGCGGCGGGCGCTTGGCCTCGCGGAACCAGGCCCGGTACTGCTCCATGCGCGCCGCCTGATCCGCCGGCGCGTGCCGGCTGCAGGTGGAATACTCTTCGGTTCCGCGCTCGGCACCCCAGCGCACTTCCACGCAATCGTTCGGATTATACGCAACTTCCAAGGCTTTCCGGCGCGCGAACACCTCGGCCAGCGAAAGCCGCCAGGGACTGCCGTCGCTGCGGCGGTAGACGATGTGCGCGTCGCGGAGGCGCTCGGAATCCAACCGCTCCAGCCACGCCTTGACCTCCGACGGAGACTGGCCGTGCAGGACGAACAGTTCCGGATAGCGCACCACCTGGTCGGGAAGCTGCGACATGACGTTGAGGGCGATGATCAGCCGCATGTCACGCGACGGGGTCGAATAATCCTCCCACGGGCCGATGGTCTCGAAGACCGCGCTGCCGGACGGCATGGCGATGACGGCACGGGGATTCTTCCGGAAGTACGCCTCGCCGTTTTCCACCGAAGCCACCCGCGTCTCCAACTGTTCCATCAAGGCCTCGAACATGGCCTCGTAAGCTTGCTGCGGGTCCAGCCCTTGAGGATTGATCAGCCGCCCCATTTCGGCATAGAAGTCCTCGGGCGTCAGCTCGCCCTGCTCGGCCGAAAACGGCGCGGTCAAGGCCGAGCCCGCCAGCTCCCCGTTGCCGGGAATCCGGACAGCCGCACTGGCGGACACGAGCGGCCGGAAAGCCTTGAAGCCCGGACCCGCGCCCCTCACGTCGTCGGCGAAGAGAAACGTCCCCTCCCAGAACCGCTTGCGGCTGATGGAGTTGTCGGGCTGGGCGTCCACGGCGAGCAGCATACCGTTCCGGTCCATCGACTGAGGGACCCATTTGGCGATCATGAGCACATGGCCGTAGGGGTCGGCATAGACCGTGCCCGGCCAGAGATACTCCCGCTTGAGGGGCACCGGGTAGAAATCCGTGGCGCTGTCGCGGAGGCCGGTACGGGCGCTGCCGGAGTGCACCGTATCCATCACCTTGCGGATCACCCCCGTGAATACGCCCGCCGGCGCCGGCCCCCGCGCGAAGGCATCGGCGACGTTCGCCGCCCCGCAGCGCGGCGGCTGGCTGGCCGAACCGCGGCTGCAGCCCCGGTAGGCTACGGGCAAGCCGATTTTCCAGGCGAAATAGGCGCGGAGGTAATATGGCAGGTCCGCGCAGTCGGGATCGGAGGGAATGCGCCGGTCCTCGCCCGCTCCGAAATAGTCGTACAGGAAATTGCGGGAGGGGTCCGTCAGCACCGGCTTGAGCGACGGGAGGTTGACGCTTTCCTCCAGCGGATAGTCGAACAGCGTTTCGACCCAGGCGGAAAAGAACGCCTCGGCGGCCCGGTCCCAGCGCCCCGGCAGGCCGGCCGCCGTGCCGCCGTCCACGCTCAGATCCAGGCATGCGAGTGCCCCCTCCGCGCCGCGCGCCTCCACCCGATAGCCCCCCCGCGCAGGCCGGCCGATCTCCACCGCCAGGCTCCAGGGCGGACCGCCCCGGCGCTCGGGCTCGAGCGGCAGGCTGGTTCCATCGGGAGCGCGCACGGACAGGTTCCGGATCGGCGCGTCGGCGGAAACCGCCAATATCTTCAGCGGTTCGCCCGGCACGGGAACGCGCGGCGAGACCCGGATCGAAGCGCCGGACACCGCCGACTCGCACGGCGGCAAACCGGACACCTGACCCGCCGCCGCCCCCCAGAACATCCCGGCGAGACTCAGCACGACAATCACACGACACCAGAACGCTATGAACATCGGCCACCTGTCAATTCAAGGCGCGGCGCCACCCACCGCGGTTTTCCGCCCCGATCATATCAGGGATCGGGCAACGCAAGCCGCCGGAGCGGGGAGGACCGCTTTGCGACTGAATCGTTAAAGTTTTGATCCAGATCAAATTCCGATGCGCCAGAATCCGTATAGTCCACCTCTGGGCCTTGCGCCCCAATCTGGCGCACGAGTCCCGCGTCCAGAACCCCACACACTAAAACGAGGAGGAATGAATCCATGGCATTAATGACCTGGACCGCAGCAGAGTTCGGCACCAACGTGGGCTTTGCCGACGACCAGCACAAGACGATTTTCGACATGGTCAACAAGCTGCACGATACCGCCGCCACGGGCAATCGCGCCGAAATCGGCAAGCAACTGGACGCGCTGATCGATTACGTCGTCATGCATTTCCAGGCGGAAGAAACCGAAATGCAGAAGAAAGGCTACGCCGACTTCGAGGCTCACAAAGCAGAACATGTGAAGCTCGTCGGCGTCTGCGCCGATCTGCAGAAGAAGTTCCACGCCGGTGAAGCCGAGGTGAACCAGGACACCACGCGCTTCGTCCGGGATTGGCTGGTCAATCACATCCCCAAAGTCGACAAACTCTACGGACCCTGCCTGAGCGCATAAAGAGCGCAGTCTCCCCGGCCCCGTTCCGGCGGGGCTGCCCGTCTCCCGGAGGCAGGGATGCCTCCGCTCCGCTCCGGGCCATCCCTCGGTCGCCTCTATCTCCCGAGGCCGCTTGATGGCATGATTGCGCGGCCTTGCCCCAGTCCGCCGCACTCATCGACCAGACCGCCCGACATGACCATCCTCAGCATCATTCTGATCACTGCCCTAGCCGGGCTGGCGAGTATGGGCATCCACGGCCTCATCCAACGGCGGGTGGACCACCGCAAGCTGCGCAACCACAACGATGTGGCGGCGGCCGTGTACACCAATTTCGGCGTGCTGTTCAGCCTGATCCTGGGCATCCTGGTCGGCCAGGGAGAAGAGCGGCTGGGCGATCTTTCCTCCGCCACCGTGCATGAGGCCGCCATCCTCATGGACCTCGTCAATGTGGCGGAAGCCTACAACGACAAGGTCGGGCATGCCGTCCACGCCGCCGCGGTGGGCTACGCGAACGCCGTCATCGAACAGGAATGGCCGTTGCTGGCCGAACATCAGGGTGGACGGATCAAGCGCGCGCCGCTGGAACGGTTGTGGCGGGTCAGCAATGCGATCGATCCGGCCGAGCCGCGCGGCCAGGCACTCTACGATACGACCGTCTCGATGCTGGAAAATCTGGCCGAAGCCCGCTACGAACGGATTTCCGCCGCGAACGACGATCTGAGCGACCTGCTCCGGTTCGTGCTGTGGGTGGGCGCCGCTTTCACCATCGCCTTCCTCTGGTTCTTCGGCGCCGAAAACCAGAGGGTCCAGCTCATGCTCACCGGCATCGTGACCAGCATGCTGTCATTGGTCCTGATCCTGGTGTTGTCCATGAATAGTCCCCTGTTGGGCGATCTCGGCGCGCGGCCCGAACCGTTCATCAAGCTGCTGCAGGATTTGTCCTCGCCGTCCTGAGTCCATCATTCGTCACGCAACACGGCGAACTCTACGAACTCGCCGGTGACCGCCATTTCCCGGACGTCGAGCCCGGCCACCCGCGCCAGGGGCGGACCGCGCCGGCACCAGGCCAGCAGGGCATCGACCGTTTCCGCGTCGCCCTCGGCGACCAGCTCCACCCGTCCGTCCGGAAGGTTGCGCACCCAGCCGGTCAGGCCCAGTTCCGCAGCCTTCCTGGCCGCCGACGCCCGGTACCAGACCCCTTGCACCTGTCCCGCGACATGGACGTGGACCCGTTTCATTTTTCCCGCTCGCTCCTTATTTTTCAACGCCGGCCAGCCGGCGCGAGGATGCGCCAGCACAGATGGATTTTGGGGTTGCGCTCGAAGTCCTTCGGCAAGGTGAGGCGGCTGATGTCCTCGACCACACAGCCTGCCAGCGCCGCTTCGTCCAGTTTGAACCTGCGGCAGTTGGTGGAAAAGATCAGGATGCCGCCGGGCTCGAGCAGAGACACGGCTTTCTCGAGCAGCGGCCCCTGGTCGCGCTGGATGTCGAAACTGCCTGCCATCCGCTTGGAATTCGAGAACGTCGGCGGGTCGAGGAAAATCAGGCCGTAACGGCGGCCGCGAGTGACCGCCTGATCCAGCCAGTCCAGGCAATCGGCCTGGATGCGCAGATGGTCTCGTTCACCGAAGCCGTTCAGCGCCAGGTTGCGGCCCGCCCAGTCGAGATAGGTGTGCGACATGTCGACCGTGGTGGTCGAGGCCGCGCCGCCGCCGGCCGCGTACACCGTCGCCGTGCCGGTGTAGGCGAACAGGTTGAGGAAATGCCGGCCGCGCGCCGCCTGCTGGATCAGGCCGCGGGTGATGCGGTGATCGAGGAACAAGCCGGTGTCCAGGTAGTCCTCGAAGTTGACCCAGAAGCGCCAGCCGCCCTCCTCCACCACCTGGAAATGCGCGGTCTGGTCCTGCTTGACGTACTGCGCCTCGCCCTTCTGACGCCGCCGCACCTTGAGGAAAATCTGCTCGCGCGGCACTTGCAGCACCTCCGGGATCATGGCGACCGCCCCGGCCAGGCGTGCTTCCGCCTTCGCCGGATCGACGCTGGCAGGCGCTTCGTATTCCTGCACGTGGACCCAGAGTTTCTCGCCCTGGTAGAGGTCCACCGCCACCGCGAACTCGGGCAGGTCGGCGTCGTACAGCCGGTAGCAGCTCACCCCGCTCTTGCGCGCCCAGCTTCCCAGGTTGCGCTGATTCTTGCGCAGGCGGTTGGCGAACATTTCGGCCTGTTCCGCAGGGATGGCACCGCGCCCGGCTTTTTCCATGATCTGCCGCAGCTTCTTCTGGCCTTCGGTCTCCGGAGCGCCCGAGCGGGGTGTGAAGAACCGTTCGGGCGCGATGTCGAACAGGAACAGCCGGCACTCCAGCGCGCCGTTGTAGAGGGTGTAGTAACGCCCCGCCCGTATCCCGATCTGGAAAGCCAGTTCGAAATTGCCGGTCAGCAGGGCGGCTTTCCAGCCTTGGAAATGCCGCTGCAAGGTTTCGCCGAATTCGCGGTAGACCGGGATCAGGCTCTCGACGTCGCCCAGCCGTTCGCCGTAAGGCGGATTGACCACGACCAGCCCCGCCGCCCCTTTCGGGCGCGCATCGGCGGCGGCCTTGCGTTCGACGTGGATCCTGCCGCGCAGGCCCGCCCTGTCGATGTTGTTGAGCGCCAAATGGATGGCGCGGCGGTCCATGTCGTAGCCGAGGATGGGCGGGAGGCTGGCCAGCCCGGCATCGCCCCGCTCACGGGCTTGATCCAACAGTCGCTGCCATAGCTCGAGGTCATGCCCCTTCCAGGCGAGAAAGCCGAAATACTCGCGGAACAGACCGGGAGCGATGTCCGCCGCGAGCAGCGCGCCTTCGATCAACAGGGTGCCGGAACCGCACATGGGATCGATCAGACCGCCACCCCGCGCCGCGGCCTCCGGCCAGCCGGCGCGGATCAGGACCGCCGCCGCCAGGTTCTCCTTGAGCGGCGCCGGCCCGGCTTCGGTGCGATAGCCTCGCCGATGCAGACTGTCGCCCGAGAGGTCCAGGCTGATGACGGCCTGGTCGGCCTCCAGATGCAGGTTGATGCGGATGTCCGGCTGTTCGAGCCGCACCGAGGGCCGCCGTCCGCAGCGTTCGAGGAACTGGTCGGCGATCGCGTCCTTGACCTTCTGGGCGCCGAACAAGGTATGGGTGATGGCCGAGCGGCGGGAAGAAAAGTCGACGGCAAGGGTGACCTCGGGCTCGAAGTGCCGGGCCCAGTCGGTGCGCCGCACGCCTTCGTACAGCGCCTCGGGCCTCGCCGCGGCGAAGCGGTCCAGGGGCATCAGTATCCGGTTGGCCAGCCGCGACCCCAGACAGGCGCGATAAGCCGTTTCGAGCGTGCCGCGGAATTCGACCCCGGCGCGGGTTTCCTTGACGGATTCGGCCCCCAGGCCGTCCAGTTCGCGGGCGAGCAAAGGTTCCAGACCCTTGGGGGCCGTGGCAAAAAAATCTCGGGATGTTGGCATGATGAATCGATCGAACTATTGGGGAGGGGCCGAGGTGGCCCAGTCGCGCAGGCTCGCGCCGGCCAGAGCGGCGCACAGCGAGGTCTCGGCGGCGGCCAACCCCAAGGCGACCGGCTCCGGGACCGGGAGGCCGTCCTCGTCTCCGCGCAGGGTTTCGAGCACCTCGAGCACGGCTATCGTCCCCGGATCGCGGGCGGGCAGGAAACCCGGACGGCCGTGGTCGATGGCGACGATGAAGCCGGCATGCTGCAGTAGGGCCAGCAGTTCCCCCGTCAGGACTTCCGGCAATTTGAGCGATTCGGCCAGGTCCGGGAGGCTCGGGGGTTTTTGTCCGGCCAGGAAACGCTGGACGATCAGGTACAGGACCGCCAGGCCGCTGCGCTCCCACAGGCGGTTGTCCGCCCTCGCCCTGCCCCCCGACTGGCCGATGCATTGGGGATTCTGGAAGAAAAAACTGCTTTGCGCGCCCAGCAGCACGATGAGCCAGCTCACGTACAGCCATACCATGAACAGCACCAGGATGGCGAAGCTGGAATAGACCGCATGGTATTGCGAAGACCCCGCGACGAACTTGCCGAACACCCAGCCGGCCACTTCCCACATCGCGCCAGCCACGACGCCGCCGAACAGGGCCGAGCGCAGCTTGACCCGGGCGCTGGGGATGACCCGGTAGAACAGGGTGAAGGCCAGGATGATCGCCGCATACGGCAGCACGTGATCCGCCAGGCTCCAGGCCCAGCCGGCCGCGCCTCGCCCGGAGTGGCGGCCCAGGAGTCCGGTCATGCTGCCGAAGGCCGAAAACACCAGCAGCGGACCGACCAGGGTGAAGCTCAGGTAGTCGCCGAGCCGGCGCCAGAGGCTGCGGGAAGTGCGGGTACGCCAGACATGGTTGAAGGATTCCTCGATCTTGTCCAGCATGGTGATGCTGACGTAGAACAGGAACAGGAAGCCCAGGAAACCGAGCACCCCGACCTTCATCCGCTTGACCGAGTCGATGATGGCGTCCTTCACCTGCTCCGCGTTGGGCCCCAGAGGATCGAGCAGTTCCGACAGCAAGGGCTCCAGCTCGGTGTGCGCACCGAAAGCCTTGAGCACGGAAAACGCCACGGCGAGCAAAGGGATCAGCGCCAGCAGGCTGGTATATACCAGGCTCATGGCACGGTAATCCAGCCCGCCGGCGCGGATTTCGCCCGCCAACGCGACTGCCCAGCGCAGAACGACGGTCAAGCCGCGGCGCACCGGCTCGTACGCTTCGCGGACCGGTAGCCGATAGGAAAGGTTCATCTCAAAAAATCGAATTTCTCACTCCGCCGCGGCTTCCAGATCGGGCCGGCAGCGGTACAGTTGCCGTTCGTAAGTTTGGGCGGTGGCCGCCACCTTCCTGGCGATGTTCATCAGCCGGCTCTTGGACACATAGCTGCGGCGCCGCCACCCGCCCCAGCCTTCATGATAGGCAAGATACAGGTTGTAGGCGTCGCGCTTGGGAATACCCAGCCGGCTCTGCGACTGATGCGCGTACCAGCCGATGAAGTCGGCGACGTCCGCCAGATCGTCCCGGTCGCCGCCGGAATTGCCGCTCTTCTCGGTGTAAAGGTCCCAGGTTCCGTCCAGCACCTGGCCATAGCCGTAAGCCGAGGTCGGATGCCAAAGCGGTATCCCCAGGAACCGGACCCGCGGCGGCCGCGCGTCTTCCACGAAATCCGACTCGTGCTTGATGATCGCCATCTGCACCGGAATGGGCAGCCCCCATTTCAGCTCCGCTTGGCGGGCGCCTTCGTACCAGTCGTCCTTTTCCCTGAAGATGGAGCAGATGTCGGCGGGGTTGCGGGGCGGCGCGGTGGCGCAACCCGCCAGGACCAGCAAACCCAGCACGAGCGCCTTCTTCATGGGTTCTTGGGCGAAGCCGCCGTCAGCGACGTTTCTTTGCCGGCTTGGCTTCCGTCTTCCGGGCCTTCGAACCGTGTCTGCCGGAAGCCTTGGAGGCGGAGGAGCCGCCCTTCCCTTTCCGCGAGCCGGCCGTCCCGATCTTGGCCTTGTGGGCCGGGCCGGACTTGGCCGCCGGCTTGGCCCGCGCCGTGGTCCCGCCGCTGTCCGCCGAAGGCTGGCCCGCTGGCGGTCGGACGGGCGCTGCGGATTCGGCGATGTCGGCCGGCGGGTAAACCGCCACCAGCTTGCCAAACTGCCGGTAATGCAAGGCCTCCAGCACCATGGCATTGGTGTTGGCGCTCAGCACGCGGTTGGGGCGATCCTTGGCTTCGTACCAGCCGCCATACCAGCCCTGCTCCGGATCGAACAGGCCCGCCGCTTTTTCCGCCAGTTGCCGGCCATAGCCCGCATCGTACAGGACATGCCAGCCGACGGCATCGCCTGCGCTCAAGAAGCGGAAGTCCGAAGCCTCCCTGGCGTCCGCCGTGAGCGTCTGCCACGGCCTGGTCCCGGCGTACACGGCGTTGTAGACGAAATACGGCGCCTCGTCGACGGGACCGGAACTGGCCGCCGTCAACTTGCCGGTCGCCTTGAACCGGTTTTCCTGGGCGCGGAATATGCGCCAGGCGTCCTCCCGTCCGCTACGGTCCCAGCCGAATTCCAGCCCTTCGAGAATATAGGGCTCGCCGACGGTGTAGTTGCGGGTGGAAAATTTTTCCGGCGGCCGCTGGTCGACCGGAACCCGCACCCCCTGGACCTTGGCGTAGCCGTACGAGGCCGCGGTTGCCGGCACGCCACCCCCCATCAGCGCGAGAGCCTTCGCCGCATAGGTTTCGTAAGCCCCCCGGCCTTCCTGCGAATACTCCGCCCGGCCCTGCGCGTCGACGACCGCGCCGGTCAGCACGCCTTCCCGCACCAGCCGGTCCAGCCGCCAGCGCCGCACCACGGCGCTCGCCTCGGCGGCATGGCCCGGATGGTTCCAGACGATGACGTTCAGCGGCACCAGCACCCGGGCGATATCGACCGCCGACCAGCCGACGCCCTGGTCCGAGGGCAGACCTTCGGCATCCGCCATCCCGAGGGTTTCGGTGAGATAGAAGCGGTTGGGGAGTTCGCCCTGGAACAAGGGTATCCTTGCCAGGCCGTTCAGGGCCCGGCCCAGCCGCTGGTCGAACTCGGCACGGTCGATGACGCCGAGGCGATAGGCGGAAATCATGGCGAGCAGATGGGAGCCCGTGTCCCACAGCGTGGTGACGGAACGGCCGTCGGCCGCATTGGCCAGCCCCGTCTCCTCCCGCGAATTGCGCTGGAAATAGCGCCAGGCGGCCCGAGCCCAGCGGGTCTCTTCCTCGGACAAGGTGCCGTGGCGGGAGGCGGGTATTTCCCCGGCGGGAAGCGGCGGCGGCACGGGGCGGGAAGGCGTCTCCAGCCACGACACCAGCGCGGCCGCGGTCAGGAGACCCAGGATCACCACGAGATGCTGGCGTGCGGCGAGTAATGCGCTCGGAAAGCTCATGCCTGGACCTCTTGCGCGTCAGATGGTTCGACGGGAACGTTCCGTGCCGAGAGGCTCACGGTGCCCGACAGCAGAACGACGTTGTAAAGCCCCCACAGGCCGTTGGCGAGGAGGCCGCCCGGGTCCGCGTGGCTGCCGAAGGCCAGGCGTACCAGGGCGAAAAACATCCCGCCCAGCGTCAAAGCCGTGGCCGCGATGCGGAATTCGGCCAGCCGGGACAAATCGCGCGCCCGGTTGCTTCTCGAAACCGTGGGAAACCGCCGCCCCCGCAGCACCGACCACAAGGCATGCAGATCCACCGGCAGCAGGGCCAGCGACGCGGCCCGCTGCCGGAAACAGGACACGCCCCAGGTACCCGTCATCATGGCAAGCTCCGCAGCCAGCAGGAACGGCAGGAGATGGACGAAAAACCGCGGGGAATAAGCGGCGACCGGCGCGATGCCGGTGTACAGAAAAACGATCGGCGCCAAGAGGAAAACCGAGTGCCACAGGGAGCCGAAGCAGGACCAAAGGATCTGGGCATACAGGAGCCGCTGCGACAGGCTCAGGCCGCGGGAAAAAACGGGGTTGTCGCGCAGCGCGATTTCCATGAGCCCCAGGGTGCGGCGGAAACGCCGGGCGACCGCATCCCGCGAAGTCTGCGGCGAGAGCATCTTCGACTCGATCCGGGGATGCAGCACGGAACCCCAGCGCCGGTTGCGGCAGCCGTGGAGCACCATGGACACGTAGAAATGTTCGGATTCGCGCAGATGATACGGCGCCACGCCGGCATCCGCCGCCGCCTGGCGCGTCACCGATTCGACGAAATCGGCACGGCATTCCCGGTCGCTGATCCCCTTCGCGAACCGGCCGACCTCCTTGCCCACCCGCCGGGCGCGCGCCAGATCCACCGCCTCCGCGAGCGCGTCGCTGCGGTAGACGGCGCCCGCGCCGCACGAATAGGCCGCATCGGCGCGGTCGCGCCGGCGCTGGATCACGCCGAAAAACATGGTTGGATCGCTGCCGAACGGGTCCCTGCCGATCCGTATCGGTCCCGCCGCCGCCTCGCACGCTTTTCCGACCGCCAGGCCCGTGGGGCCGAAACGGCGGCCCAGGACATCGCCCAGCGGGGTGCCTTGGGGGATGTCGTCATACCACTGCGGCGTCTGCACCCAGGCCACGTCCGGATCGCGGAAATACCCCAAGGTATGTTCCAGAAAGGAGGGAAACAACCGGGTGTCGGCATCGCAGAACACGATGAAATCCCCTTGTGTCTCCTCGACGATCCGGCGCAGATTGTGCGTCCCCAGGCCGTCCCGCTCCTCCGGCACGATGTAGGCCACTTCCAGGGACTCCGCAAGCTGCTTCATGGCGGGGCGGCGGCCCGCATCATAGAGATGCAGCCTTATGTCGATCTGATAGGGATAATTCAGCTTTTTCGCATCTTCCAGGCTTTGGCGGACCAGGGCCGCATCCTCGTCGCAGGTCGCGACACACACATCCACGGCCAGCGGCCGGTGGGGCGCGGCGAGATCCGAAACGCACTCGGAGATCCAGTAAGGCGCCGGCCGCGAGGGCCGATCGGCGGTCCGCCACAAATTGTAGGCGAACAACGCCCAAGCGAGATAAGCGCAGCTTTCGGCAAGAACCACTGGCACCGAGAACCACAGCGCGTGCTCGTTCAGGGAGGCAGTCCAGCGCCAGGCCAGATACCAGGCCCCCAGGATCAGCGCGATGGTCGCCAGGTACTGGTAAAGCGACTCGCGCCACGGCGACCGGGGTAGCGGCTCAGGCGCCTGGCGCTCCTCGAACCTTTCGAAATTATGCCCCATCATGTTGCCCCGCAGTTCAGATCGGCCCGGCAATTCGGCCCGCCGTGATAGTAAGGCAGAACCGCCAGGGCCGGAAGCTCATCGGCCGCCCCATAAAAAGGAAAAGGCCCCACCCTGGCGGGTGGGGCCTTTCCCAAGACCTTGGAACGGCTATAGCGAGCCTTAGGCTTACATCATGTCGCCCATGCCACCCATACCGCCCATGCCGCCCGGCATCGGAGCCTCTTCCTTCGGCTCCTCGGCAACCATGGCCTCGGTCGTGATCATCAGGGAAGCGACGGAAGACGCGTTCTGCAGGGCGGAACGGGTCACCTTGGCCGGGTCGAGAATGCCCATGGCCACCATGTCGCCGTACTCGCCGGTCGCGGCATTGTAGCCGAAGTTGCCGGAACCTTCCGCGACCTTGTTCAACACCACCGAAGGCTCGTCACCCGCGTTGGCGACGATCTGGCGCAGCGGCTCTTCCATGGCGCGGCGGGCGATGCTGATGCCGACGTCCTGATCGTGGTTGGCGCCCTTGAGGTCGCCCAGCTTGGCCAGCACCCGGATCAGGGCTACGCCGCCGCCCGGAACGATGCCCTCTTCGACCGCCGCGCGGGTGGCGTGCAGCGCATCTTCCACGCGTGCCTTCTTTTCCTTCATTTCGACTTCGGTGGCCGCACCGACCTTGATGACCGCGACGCCGCCGGCCAGCTTGGCCAGACGTTCCTGCAGCTTCTCACGGTCGTAGTCGGACGTGGTGTCCTCCACCTGCTTGCGGATCTGCGCCACGCGGCCCTGGATGGCCTCGCTGGAACCCGCGCCGTCGATGATGGTGGTGTTTTCCTTGGTGATCTGGACCTTCTTCGCGGTACCCAGATCCGCCAGGGTCGCCTTTTCCAGGCTCAGGCCGATGTCTTCGGAGATGACGGTGCCGCCGGTCAGCACGGCGATGTCTTCCAGCATGGCCTTGCGGCGGTCGCCGAAGCCCGGTGCCTTCACCGCCGCGACCTTCAGGATGCCGCGCATGTTGTTGACCACCAGGGTGGCCAGGGCTTCGCCCTCGACGTCCTCGGCGATGATCAGGAGCGGACGGCCGGCCTTCGCCACACCTTCCAGCACCGGCAGCAGTTCGCGGATGTTGGAGACCTTCTTCTCGTTGATGAGAATGAACGGGTTCTCCAGCTCGGCGCTCATGCTCTGCTGGTTGTTGATGAAATAGGGGGACAGGTAGCCACGGTCGAACTGCATGCCCTCGACGATGTCGAGCTGGTTTTCCAGGCCCGAGCCGTCCTCGACGGTGATGACGCCTTCCTTGCCCACCTTGTCCATCGCCTCGGCGATGATGCTGCCGATGGATTCGTCGGAGTTGGCGGAAATGGTGCCGACCTGGGCGATCGCGTTGCTGTCGGTGCAGGGCACGGACATGGCGTGGATTTCCTCGACCGCGGTGGCGACGGCCTTGTCGATGCCGCGCTTCAGGTCCATCGGATTCATGCCGGCGGCGACGGCCTTCAGGCCCTCGGTCAGGATCGACTGCGCCAGCACGGTGGCGGTGGTGGTGCCGTCGCCGGCCACGTCGGAAGTCTGCGAAGCGACTTCTTTCACCATCTGGGCGCCCATGTTCTCGAACTTGTCGGACAGCTCGATTTCCTTCGCCACGGACACGCCGTCCTTGGTCACGGTGGGAGCGCCGAAGCTCTTTTCCAGCACCACGTTGCGGCCCTTCGGACCCAGGGTGACTTTCACCGCGTGCGCCAGGATGTTGACGCCCCGCAGCATGCGGGCGCGTGCGTCGTCGCTGAACTTGACTTCTTTAGCTGCCATTTGGATTTACCTGCGATATTGATGATTGATAAGGGCTTGGGAATCTGCGAGCGGAGCTAAAGATCAGCTCTCGAGAACGGCCAGGATGTCGTCCTCACGCATCACCACCACATCTTCTCCGTCGACCTTGACCTCGGTGCCGGCGTACTTGCCGAACAGGACCTTGTCACCCACCTTGACCTGCAGTGCGCGCACCTCGCCGTTGTCGAGCACCTTGCCGTTGCCGACGGCCAGGACTTCGCCGCGCATGGGCTTCTCCGCAGCGCTGTCGGGAATCACGATTCCGCCTGCGCTGGTGCGTTCCTCTTCCAGACGTTTAACGATGACACGGTCATGCAAAGGACGAATTTTCACGGTAATCTCCTGAATTCCTGATGAAATCGGCTGAAATTCCAAGGGCGCTCCCGACACGGCTGTTAGCACTCCCTTGAAGCGAGTGCCAAATGATAGCCGTGGACGGATTGGTGTCAAG
Source organism: Methylococcus sp. ANG (assembly GCF_040730495.1). Taxonomy (NCBI): domain Bacteria; kingdom Pseudomonadati; phylum Pseudomonadota; class Gammaproteobacteria; order Methylococcales; family Methylococcaceae; genus Methylococcus; species Methylococcus sp. ANG. The sequence goes on from NZ_CP160399.1 coordinate 2,046,647, forward strand.
CGGTCGGGCAATCCTGGTCGTCTCCACAAGCTTTCAGATGCGGTGGAGCGTCTTCGCCTACCGCCATCGGACCGTTATCGGACCAAACGATGGCGTACTGACCGAGACGGCGTTTGCGTTCCAGCGCCTTTTCGACCGCACGGCGCAAACAGTCGAGAGTTGCCTGGGTCTTCGGGTCGATTGTCGGTGATGGTTGATCCGTCATGGCTGAGCCTCGCGTTGAAGCAATTCGAAATATTCCGGGATAAACACTTGGCGCAGGGCTCCGCATCGTCTGAAAACCAGTTCGGGCTGTTTGCCGCTGTTCATAAAACAGAGCGCCTGATTCGCCAACGGAGAGAACAGGTGCAGGAGATTGTGCAGGCTGCGAGGAAAACGGCGTGTTATGTCGGCCACCGGAATGTCATGCCCGCCGTGGGCGACTCGCTCGGCCACCCGCAGCCGCGATGTTTCGGCGCTTGGAAGTGCCAAATAAATCAACTCCACCTGCCAACCCTCTGCCTGCAAACGCCGAATCAATTTCACGTAACTGCGCCCTGCCAAGGTCGTTTCGAAAGCGAAGCTCTGTCCTGCAGAAATACAACCTGAATCCGTGCTCCCACCCTCTAAATAATTCATAACATATTGAATCCATTGTATAATTAGCCCATTTTCGATGTCACCCATTTGATCATGCCGCGCTTTGAAGTCAAGCAATCCAGCAAGCTGCAACTGACCTCGTATTCCGGCCTGGCGCTGATTGGCCAGTGCTGCCAGGCGGCGCAGGTGGAGGCGGTCATTGATCCGAAGATTCCGGTGTCGCAAGGCATGCGCACCTCGGACATCGTCAAGAGCGTGGTCGGGTTGTTGAGTCTGGGCAAGAGCGACTTCGAAGCCATCGAGCCGTTTCGGGAGGACCGCTTCTTCAAGGAGTCGCTGGGGCTGACGAAGGTGCCCGGAGCCGTGTGGCTGCGCCAGCGTCTGAATGCCAAGGCGGAAGCCATCCGCGATCTGGCCGATGAGCTTTCCCTGAGGCTGCTGGAGCGAGCCGAGGCGCCGATCACGCCGCACAAGGGCTATGTCTGCTGCGACATTGATACCTTCGCCATGGACAATAGTGGCACGAAGAAGGAAGCGGTGTCGCGCACCTATCAGGGCTTCGACGGTTACACGCCGATTGCCGCCTATCTCGGCAACGAAGGCTGGAACACCGGGCTGGAACTGAGGCCAGGGTCCCGCCACTCGGCGTTCGAGACGCACTACTTCTACGAGCGGCTGTTTCCGCGCATCGAACGCCTGGTCAAACCGGATCAGCCCGTGCTGCTGCGCGAGGACAGCGGTTTCGACGGCGCACAGCTCCTGTTCGCCAAGGCCGCGGAGCGAGACCGGCAAGCCGCGCTGGGGCGAAGCCTCGACTTCATCTGCAAGTGGAACCCCCGCAAGCAGGACAAGGCGGCCTGGGTGGCGCGCGCCGAGGACGCGGGCGCCTTTGCCGAGACTCGCCCCGGTAAGCGCGAGGCCCTCCTGTCGCTGGACATCGAGCGCGCCTGGCACAAGGAGAAGCGCTCCTTCCGCCTGGTCGCCAGGGTCGTCGAGCGCACCATCGACAAGAAGGGCCAACACCTGCTGGCCCCGGAGGTCGAACTGGAAGGCTGGTGGACGACGCTCTCCTGTTCCGCCGAGGAAGTGATCGAACTCTACCAGCACCACGGCATGCATGAGCAGTTCCACTCCGAGTTGTTCGGCTCCGCCGAATCCTTCGCTTCGCTCAGGACCGCCACTGCGTGGCGTCCTGCGCCCTTCGGGCTTGTCAAGACCGACCTCGACCTGGAACGGCTGCCCTCGGGCAAGTTCGACACCCACGACGTGATCCTGCATCTGGCGGCCTTCGCCTACAACTGCCTGCGTCTCTTGGGACAGATCGGCCTGACTGGCGAGATTGCGCCGATCCGTCATCCGGCCAAGCGCCGCCGCATCCGGACCGTGCTGCAGGAGATCATGTACCGGGCGGCGAAGTTCGTCGCCCATGCCCGCCGGCTGATCCTCGATTTCGGCCGTGGCGTGGCGGCAAACGTAGCCGTGTTCGTGATGCTTCAGAATCGGCTGTGGGCGGCGGCGTCCGGATGACGGGAAATGCCTGCCGCACGCCTCGAATCCCTGATTCCGGAACCCCGGAAGGGACAGTCTCGCGCAGGGAGCGGAAAATGAGCTGACGATAAGCGCACGCCAAGCAGATTGGCCCCGAAACCCCGGTCGAACGTTCCCCGGATCGCCGGTAGCGAGGGCAAATCCCAAGGGAGAGCGCTCGAAATTCATGCGTTCAGGCCCGATGGGAAGGTGTAAGCCGAGGGGAACACGGATTCAGGATACAAGCTTCAATTTCACCCAGGAACAAGCGGCTGGCGGCGAGCAGCTGAAGTTCGGGCGCCAACGGCGACAGGCCGGCGGCGATCAGATCGGCATTGATGAAATGCCGGCAATGCGCAACCCGAGGCAGATACTCCAGCGCGAAGGTGGTTTTCCCCGCACCATTCGGCCCGGCGATGTTCCAGCAGGTGGGCGGTTGCTTCATGCCCGGACCAGAAGAACTCATGTCACCAATCCCAATTCGGTTTGCCAGGCATCCAGCCGGGCCTTATCCAGTAAGGCATCGAACACGGTTCGATGCACTTCATAATGCGGTCTGGTGGGCGACAGAACGGCTTGTTCTGTTTTGATATGGGAGACGATCTCGGCTTGGGTATAACGTGGCTGATGTCTGGCGCCAGCCTGGCGTTTGCCGGAGAGTTCATCACGGGATGAGCGCTTGGCCTCAACGACAGCAAGCGGCTTGCCGTCCGAGCCCAGCAGAACATAATCGGCAAACTGATACTGACCGTAGGCACCCTCGGGTTCCGCGGCCTGCAACATGACCTCTTCGAGAAGCATCTTGCGGTGCTTGGACCATCCCGCGCGAACGAGTTGGGCATCTATCAGATCGGCATGTGTAACGGACTCGATGCGATCGAGGTTAGTCAAGAATCCCCTCTATCCAATCAGCAGAAGTAACAAACCGGCGGCACGCAGACCCCACCATGACAATCGCTTCCGGGAACCTGTCTGGTAAAAGTTTAAGCACATTTAGCAAGAGTCAGCTTGAGCATGGCGATGCGAATCATGTTTTCGGCAGTGGCGGTGAGGATTTCGACATCCTTGGCGAGTCGGCGGAACGACCCGAGCCAAGCGAAGGTGCGCTCGACCACCCAGCGCTTGGGCAGGACTGCGAAGCCATCTTTGATCTTCTCGGAAATATGCAGCGTCAACCCCAAGGTCTCGTCGACAAACCGAACGGCGGTGCCGCGATACCCGGCGTCGCCGGAAAAGGCCTGTAGACCGGGATGCTTTTCCGCGGCTCGACGCAGCACCTCGCAAGCCCCCACCGTATCGTGAAGGTTGGCGGCATGAACCTGGACGTGCAACAGATTGCCCAAGACATCGACCACGATATGGCGTTTGCGGCCTTTCACTTTTTTGCCGCCGTCGATGCCACGCTCTTCGCTGTCGTACTGGGTTTTGACGCTTTGCGAATCAATGATGCCGTAGCGGGGACAGGGCGCTCTGCCGTTTTTTTTCGCCGTTGCCGATTCAAGTCGTCCAGCGCGCGTTCCCAAACGCCGTTTTTGTTCCAGCGGCTGAAATGGTCGTACACCGTTTTCCACGGAGGAAAGTCGTTGGGCAACTGCCGCCACTGGGCACCCGTTTTCACCAAGTACAGAATGGCATCGACGATGCGTTTTCGCGAATGCTTACACCCGCTGCCTCGCCGATCATTGGGCTGAAAGTAGCGCTCTATCCGCGCCCATTCGTGCTCTTTCAAATCACTCGGATAACTCAATGGCTTCGCTCGTCAGGTCCAGGGACCATTGACTTTACTACGTTTTGTTTTTCAAGACAGGTTCTCAGATCCCTGATATTCCCCTCTAGCCGACCTGATGCCTACGCCTATAATGGCCCGTCTCTACTAACCCGAGGCCCTTCAGGCATGGCCGCCGAATCGAACACGCTCGAACGCTTCCAGGTCGCCCACCAGACCCGCTCCCGCCTGCGCCTCATGGTCCCCACCCTGCGTAAGCAAGTCGAGCGGACCCAGATCTTCGGCGTGCTGCTGCGGAAGCACCCTGCGGTGAGGCGGGTCCGGGTGGTGCCGGCGCTGGGTTCGGTAACGGTGCATTTCGATCCTTCGGCGGTAACGGCGGCCGATCTCCAGGCCTTTTTCGGCAAGGTGCTGGGCAATCTGGGGCCGTCGCCGACGCTTCCTCCCACTGTCAGACACGAGACGAATCCCGAGCTGCCGCTGCATGAGTTCCATGTCGCGGTCGAAGGGATGACTTGCGTGTCCTGCGCGCTGCTGATCGAGATGCTGCTGCGGCGCGATCCGCGGGTGGCTTCGGCCAGCGTGAATTTCGCGACGGAAACCGCCCAGGTGCTGACGTCGATGGACCGGGACGAGTTGTACGGGACCTTGCGGCGGCTGGGCTACCAGCCTCAGCCGATGGACAGCATGGCGCAGCGCCGGGCTTTGCTGGCGCGGGAGAAAGCCCGCATCGGCAAAGCCCGGCAGCACTGTTTCTGGTCGCTGGTGTTCAGCGTGCCGACTTTCCTGATCGGCCTGTTCGCGCCGCGTTCCCGGCTGATGGGCTGGGTGCAGCTGGCGGTGTCGGCGCCGGTGCTGCTGGGCGGCGGACGGGAGTTCTTCGACAAGGCCTGGCAGTTGGCCAAACGCCGCTCCGCCAGTACCGACACGCTACAAACGCTGAGGCATTGCAAACCTGTAGCTACTCAAAAATCGGCGAGGATCATACCTCAGGCGATAAGCGCAATGGGGACGAACTCTCAGGTCGCCGCCGGCGTCGGTTCGGCCTACGCCTACAGCTTTTTCTCCCTGGCGACCGGACGTGGCGGCTATTACTTCGAGGCGGCGGCGGGCGTCATCTCCTTCGTGCTGATGGGCCGCTACCTGGAAGAGAAGGCGCGCGGCCAGGCGCACCAGGCGATCCGCCAACTGGTCGAACTGCAGCCGCAGACGGCGACGGTGTTGCGGACCGAACGGCCGGTGAGCCTCCCCATCGAGGACGTCCGGATCGGCGATCTGGTGCTGGTGAGGCCCGGCGAGCGCATCCCCGCCGACGGCGAAGTCGTCCACGGGCTGTCGGCGGTGGACGAATCGATGGTGACGGGCGAGAGCCTGCCGGTGGTCAAGGAGACCGGCCACAGGGTCACCGGCGGCTGCATCAACGGCAACGGGGCCTTGCAGATCCGGGTCGGCGCGGTCGGCGCGGACACCGTCCTGTCGGGCATCCTGCGCACACTGGAACAAGCCCAGACCAGCCGGCTGCCGGTTCAGCGCACGGTCAACCGGCTGTCGGCCTTCTTCGTACCCGCGGTGATGGCGGTGTCCGGCGCCACCTTCTTCGGCTGGATGGCGGCAGGTGCGGGATTCGGCACCGCGCTCATCCATGCCATCACCGTGCTGCTGGTGGCCTGCCCTTGCGCCCTGGGGCTGGCGACGCCGGCCGCCGTGATGGTCGGCACCGGGCAGGCGGCGCGGCGCGGCATCTTCATCCGCAACGCGGAGAGCCTGGAAACCGCATCCGGTCTCAGCGTCATCGTGTTCGACAAGACCGGCACCCTCACCGAGGGCAGGCCTCGGATCACCGACATCGCCAACGTCTCGGATCTGGACGATGCGGGACTGCTGCGGCTGGCCGCCGGTGCGGGGTCGCATTCCGAGCACTTCATCGGCAAGGCCGTCCTCGCCCACGCCGGTTCCCTGGGCATGGCTTGGCCCGAACCGGCCGAGTTCCGGGTCGAACCCGGTTTGGGGATCGCCGCCATCGTCGAGGGCCACGAAGTACTGATCGGCAATCAGCGTTGGCTCGATAAGCACAAGATCAAGAGCGGCAGGAAGCTGGGCGAGGCGGCGCGGAAGCTGGGCAAGCAGGGCAAGACGCCGGTGTTCGTCGCGCTGGACGGGCACGCCGCCGCCGTGCTCGGCGTTGCCGACCGCCCCCGGCCCGATGCCGCCGCAGCCGTCACCCGCCTGCACCGGCGGGGAGTACGGACGCTCATGGTGACGGGCGACGTCGCGACCGCCGCCGAGTATATCGGCGCCTTGGTGGGCATCGACCAAATCGAGGCCGGGGCACGCCCCGGGCGCAAGCTGGAAATCGTCCGCCACTTGCAAAACCGCGGCGAGCGGGTCGGCATGATCGGCGACGGCATCAACGACGCCCCGGCCCTCGCCGCGGCCGACGTCGGGCTGGCGATCGGCGGCGGCACCGACATCGCCAAACAGAGCGCCGATCTGACCCTGCTCACCGGCGACATTTCCAAGGCGGCGGAGGCCATGGAACTGAGCGGCCGCACGCTGCGGGTGATCCGCCAGAACCTGTCCTGGGCCTTCGGCTACAACCTCGTCGCCATCCCGCTGGCCGCCTTCGGCAAGCTGCATCCGATGGCCGCCTCCGCGGCGATGGCGGCGAGTTCGGTCGGCGTGGTGCTGAACGCCCTGCGGCTGCAGCGGGAGTGAGACGAGTCCGGCCATGCGACTGTGGACCCTGCATCCCCGCTACCTGGACGCCAAGGGCCTGGTCGCGCTCTGGCGCGAAGCGCTGCTGGCGCAAGCCGTGCTGAAGGGGCTGACGCGCGGCTATACCCGTCACCCCCAGTTGACCCGGTTCCGGGAGACGCCCGCCCCCGAAGCGGCGATCACGCACTATCTGCGGGCCGTCCACGCAGAAGGCGAGCGCCGGGGCTACCGCTTCGACGCGGGCAAGATCGCCCCCTGCCCGATGCCGACCCTAATGACGGCCACGGACGGCCAGCTCGCCTACGAATGGGCTCATCTCACGCCCACGCGTACAGCCGACGACGAAGCGGACATTTTGCCGGACATTATTTTGCTGTTACTATGAATTTCTCTTTTGAATTCATGGTCATGTATCCGTTTTCGGATGGACATTCCAAGGGACAAATCCGGCTTTGAACATTGCACCGTGCGGGTCGAAACCCAGCGCTTCGGCCCTTTCACCTTTTGCTTAGGGTTCGACCCCGCTCAGATCGAAGTCGCCTTGGTCCGGGTGGAGGACGCACATCAACGATTCGACGCCTCGCCGCTGGCTCAAGTAGCCAACCAGCTCGAACGGGAAGTGGTGGTCAGCAGCATATTCGGCACCAACAGCATCGAAGGCGGCATGCTGAGCGAGGAAGAGACCGGAGCAGCCTTGGCCCTGGCCCCCGGGCAAATCCGTGAAACCGAGCAGCGTCGCGCCGTCAACATCAAGTCCGCCTACGATCTGGCACGCACGGCCGCCAGTACCGAGGGCTGGCACATCGGCCTGGATTTCATCCGCGAAGTGCACGCAGCGATCACCGGAGACCTTCCCCACCCCTACAACCTTCCCGGCCAGTTCCGCGACAATGCCAAGGAAATCGTCACGCGGGTAGGCGACGCCGCTCATGGCGGCATTTACAAACCGCCACAATCCGGTGCCGATATCCGGCTGCTCATGCAAACCTTGGTCGACTGGCACCGGCAGATGGAGGAATCCGGAATTCCCGCACTGATACGCGCCCCTTTAGTCCATCTTTATTTCGAATGGATTCACCCTTTCTGGGATGGCAACGGCCGGGTCGGCCGCGTCCTCGAAGCCACCTTGCTCCAAGCGGCCGGCTACCGTTATGCGCCGTTCGCCATGGCGCGCTACTACCACGAACACATCGATACTTATTTCGCCTTGTTCAACATCTGCCGTAAATCGGCCGAAAAACGCCAGGCGGCCCCGAACATGCCGTTCATCGATTTTCACCTCGAAGGCATGCGCATAGTCATCAATGGGCTGCACGACCGGGTCAATCGCCTGATCACCATGCTACTGTTCGAAAACCGGGTGAAACAGCTGTTCGACCTGAAGGAACTCAACGCAAGACAGTACACGATACTGACTCATTTGCTGAACAACGGGCGCCCCTTGCCGCTAGCGGAACTTCGCCTGATGCCCTGGTACGGCGCACTCTACCTCAAGCTCAACGACAAGACCCGGCAGCGGGATTTGCACAAACTCCGGGCGCTGGAACTCGCCTATCTGGATACCGAAAACCGTCTGTGGCCTGGTTTCCTGGCTCCCGCGCCAGTCCAGCCATTCAAGCCTTCGCCCCGAAAACAGGACGACGCCGATCCACCAGCAGCCAGGCGATGATCAAGGCGACCAAGGACACAGCCGCCGCGCCGGCATAGACCGGCCCGGCGCCGAAATCGGCCCAGGCGTAGCCGCTGGCGAAGCTCCCCAGCGCGCCGCCCGCGCCGTAGCTCAGGCTGGTGAAAAGCGCCTGGCCGCGATTGCGGTTGCGCCCCTGGAAATAGCGGTGCACCAGGGCGATCGAGACGGCGTGAAACGCGCCGAAGCTGGCGGCATGCAGCAGCTGGGCGAAAACCAGGACTCCCAGCCATTCGGCGTAGCGGCCGATCAGCAGCCAGCGCAGGACCGTCAAGGCGATGCTTGCGAGCAGGATGGCGCGCAGCGAGACGCGGGCCTGGATCGCCGGCAGGACCAGAAACAGGACGATCTCCGACACCACACCCAAGGCCCAGAGCTGGCCGGTCCGGGAACGGTCGAAGCCGTGGTTCTCCAGATGCACCGAATAGAAGCTGTAATACGGCCCGTGGGCCATCTGGATCAGCAGACAGGTGAGCAGCAGGCCGATGACCTCGGGCCGCTTGACGACCCGCCACAAGGTGTCTTGGGCGGGCGCGTGAACCACCCGCGCGCCGCCCGGAATGGCGAGGCTGGACAGCCACATCATCGCGAACAGCGAGGCCAGCACCTGCGGCAGGCATCCGATCGCGAGCCGCGCTTCGAGCGCCGCGCCCACGGCGAGCACGCCCAGGATGAAACCGACCGAACCCCACAGCCGGATCCGGCTGTAGCCCCTGGCATCGCCCTTCAGCAAGGCCAGGTTCAGCGACTCCAGGGTGGGCAGGAAGGCGTTCCAGAAGAAACCGGACAGCCCCACCGCGGCGAGCAGCCCCCAATAGCCGGGGAGCACGAAGATCAGGGCAAAGCCGAGAAACGCAAGCAGACAGGCCAGGCGGATGAGGAACAGGTCGCGGCCGGTATGATCGGCCAGCCAGCCCCAGCAGTTGGGCGCCACGATGCGGGTGCCCGCCATGACGGCCATGACGATGCCGATGTCCTGCGGGCCGAGCCCCCGCGACTGGAGATAAAGCGGCCAGTACGGCAGAAAGATGCCCAATGCCGCGAAATACCAGAGGTACAGGCCGGAAAGCCGCCAGTACGGCACTGGGCCGGGCATGGGCGGACGCGGCGGACTAAAACGCGCTGGGCGGGATGGGGTCGAGCGTGCGCACGACGTCCTGGTTCTGGCCCCTGTGGCGCAGATAGTGGTCCATCAGCACGATGGCCATCATCGCCTCGGCGATCGGCGTGGCGCGTATGCCGACGCAAGGGTCATGGCGGCCGGTGGTCACGACTTCCACCGATTCGCCGCGGATGTTCACCGAACGGCCGGGGATGCGAAGGCTGGAGGTGGGCTTCAAGGCGATGCTGGCGACGATGTCCTGGCCGCTGGATATCCCGCCCAGAATCCCGCCTGCGGAATTGCCCAGGAAGCCGTCGGGGCTCATCTCGTCGCGGAACACCGACCCCTTGGCTTCGACACAGGCGAAGCCGGCGCCGATTTCCACGCCCTTGACGGCGTTGATGCTCATCAGCGCATACGCCAGTTCGGCGTCGAGCCGGTCGAAGATCGGTTCGCCCAGACCGGGCGGCACGCCCTTGGCCACCACGTTGACCCGTGCGCCGATCGAGTCGCCTTCCTTGCGCAAGGCGTCCATGTAGGCTTCCAGTTCGGGCACCTTGGCGGGATCGGGACAGAAGAAGGGGTTGTCGTCGATGGCATTCCAGTCGACCGGCTCGAGCCGGATCGGCCCGAGCTGGGCCAGGTAGCCGCGGATCTCGACACCCAAACGCTCGCGCAGGTATTTCTTGGCGATGCCTCCCGCCGCCACCCGCATCGCGGTTTCGCGCGCCGAGGAGCGGCCGCCGCCGCGGTAGTCGCGAAAGCCGTATTTCATCTGGTAGGTGTAGTCGGCATGGCCGGGGCGGAAGCGGTCGGCGATGCTGGCGTAATCCTTGGAGCGCTGGTCCTCGTTCTCGATCAGGAGGCCGATCGGCGTACCGGTGGTAAGCCCCTCGAACACCCCGGACAGGATCTTGACCGTGTCGGACTCGCGCCGCTGGGTGGTATGACGGGACTGACCCGGCCGGCGGCGGTCCAGGTCGCGCTGCAGATCGGCCTCGGACAGCGCGAGTCCCGGCGGGCAGCCGTCGACGACGCAGCCGAGCGCGGGACCGTGGCTCTCCCCGAAAGTCGTGACGGTGAACAGCTTGCCGATGGTGTTTCCGGACATGGTCTCTCGCTGGGCTTATTGGAGGGTCTTGCGGGCCACCGCGGTTTCCGGGCCGAGCGAACTCTCGAACAGATTCCTGTGCCTTTCGACCTGGGCCGCGGTCAACAGGAAAACCCCCTCGCCACCGTGCTCGAAATCCAGCCAGAGGAAATCGACCTCCGGGTACAGCGCCGCCAACGCTTCGGCGCTGGAGCCGACTTCGACCACTAGGACGCCGCCGGGCTTGAGCCAGTCCGCCGCGCCGGCGAGGATGCGACGCACGCAGTCCAGCCCATCCTCGCCCGATTCCAGCCCGAGCCGGGGCTCGGCATGGTACTCGGAAGGCAAGTCGCGCCATTCCTGCAGATTCACGTAAGGCGGATTGCTCACGATCAGATCGTAACGCCCCGCCTCGAGCTGCCGGTACAGATCCGAATGCACCAGCCGCACGGCGTCTTCGAGCCCATGGGCGCGGACGTTCATCCGAGCCACTTCCAGCGCGCCGCCGGAAATGTCCACGGCATCCACCCGCGCCTGGGGAAAGGCTTCGGCGCAGGCGATGGCGATGCAGCCGCTGCCGGTGCAAAGGTCGAGCACGTCGCCGACCGCATCGGGCTCGAGCCAGGGCTGGAACTGGTTTTCGATCAGTTCGGCGATGGGAGAGCGCGGCACCAGCACCCGCTCGTCCACGTAGAACTTGAGGCCCGCAAACCAGGCCTCGTGGGTCAAATAGGCCAAAGGCACGCGCTCCTCGATCCGGCGCTCGACCAGGTGCAGGATGCGCTCGCGCTCTTCGAACGTCAGCACCGCGGAGAAATACCCCGAGGGCATGTCGTGCGGCTGGCGGATCACGTGCATGACCAGGGCGGCGGCTTCATCCAGCGCGGTCCCGGTGCCGTGGCCGAAAAACACGCCGGCTTCGGAAAAACGCGTCGCACCCCAGCGGATATAGTCGCGCACCGTGGTCAAGGTTTCGAGAACGGAAAGGTGCGTCGTCTTCATGGATACAGGCCGATGGCTTGAAGGCCGGTGGTTTCCTCGAAACCGAATCTGAGGTTCATGTTCTGCACCGCCTGGCCTGCGGCGCCCTTGACCAGGTTGTCGAGCACCGACAGCACCACGATCTGGCCGCTCTCCCGGGGCTGGAACACCGCGATCTGGCAGCGGTTGGAGCCGCGCACGTTGCGCGTGTCCGGGTGGCTGCCGGCCGGCAGCACGTCGACGAACGGCTCGCCGCGGTAGCGCTCCTCGTAAAGCCGCTGGATGTCGCCCGGCTCATCGACCGGCACGGCGTAGAGGGTCGCATGGATGCCACGGATCATCGGCAGGAGATGCGGCACGAAGGTCAGCCCGACCGGCTCCCCTGCCATCTGCACCAGGCCCTGCACGATTTCCGGCCAGTGCCGGTGCCCCCCCACGGCATAGGCCTTGAAACTCTCGCCGGTTTCGCTCATCAGCAGCGGGATTTCCGCCTTGCGTCCGGCTCCGCTGACGCCGGATTTCACGTCGGCGATGAGGCGGTCCGCCGCCACCAGCCGGTTTTCCAGCAAGGGCATCAGCCCGAGCTGCACCGCCGTGGGATAACAGCCCGGATTGGCGATCAAACGCGCCGAGCGGATCGCATCGCGTCGGACTTCCGGCAGGCCGTAGACGGCCTCTTCCAGCAGCTCGGGACAGGCATGCGCCTGCCCATACCAGTGCGCCCACTCGTCCGCATCCTTCAGGCGGAAATCCGCCGACAGGTCGATGACGACGACGCCTTGCTCGAGCAATGCCGGCGCCGATTGCATGGCGATGCCGTTGGGGGTGGCGAAGAACACCACATCGCAGCCGCCGAGATTCTCCACCTCGGGATCGGTGAAGACGGCCTCCACGCGGCCGCGGAGGTTGGGATAGAGATCGGCAACGGCCTTGCCGGCGTCCACGCGGGAGGTGACGGCGCGAATGCGGACGCCGGGATGCAGCGCCAGTATGCGCAGCAATTCCACACCGGTATAACCAGTCCCGCCTATGATCCCGACTTCGATCGGCTTGCCTGACGTCATGTCTGTTCGCGAATCCGGAAAGTTCGACAAGAACCCATTTTATCAGACCGTGGGCGGCGGCCCGGCCGGAGGCGGACCCGCCCCTCCCCTCGAAACGCCGGCTTGGTAAAAAGGCTCGAGACCGGGGATGTCCCTGATCCCGATTTCATGAATGGCGGCCGGCTATCGGCGCCGCCCCCCTGGACAAAAGCGGGTCCGGCCGGGAGGTCCGGAACCCGCGTCATGCCTCCTCGACTCGCTCGACGCCCGATTCAGCCTGTTCCTCATCCTGGAGGGCTTCGACCGTGGCCTTGAGTTTCTGGCCCGCCTTGAAGGTCACGACGCGCCGCGCGGTGATCGGGATCTCTTCGCCAGTCTTCGGATTCCGGCCCGGCCTCTGGCGCTTGTCGCGCAGATCGAAGTTGCCGAAACCGGAGAGTTTTACCGAACGCCCGCTTTCCAGCGAAGCCTTGATGACTTCGAAAAACTGGTCGACCAGTTCCTTGGCATCCCGCTTGTTCAAGCCAAGCTCGGCAAACAACCTTTCGACCATGTCCGCTTTGGTTAGCGCCATTGCCTCATTCTCTCAATTTCGCACCAAAATCAGCCGCCAACCGTGCCACGATCCGGCCCATGACCTCGTCCACCCGATCGTCGGTCAACGTATCCTCCGCGTCCTGCAGGGTGACGCCGAGCGCCACGCTCTTCTTGCCGGCTTCCACGCCGGCTCCCACGTAAACGTCGAACAACACCGTGTCGCGAACCAGGGCCCCGCCACTCGCGGCGACGGCTTCCAGCAGCTCCGCCGCCGGCAGCGCCCGCTCCACCACCAGGGCCAGATCGCGCCGCACGTGCGGGAAGCGGGACAAGGGCGCGAACCGCGGCAGATCGCGTTGCAGCAGCGCCCCGGCGTCGAGTTCGAACAGAAAGACCGGCTGCTCGAATCCGAGGTCGCGCTCGATTTGCGGATGCAGCGTGCCCAGCCAGCCGGCGCCGGCACCGCCGATCAGGATTTCGGCGCTCTGGCCGGGATGCAGGGTGTGATGGACCGCCGCACGGAAGCGAACCGTCGCCTTGCCGGTCAAGCCCAGTATAGCCTCGACGTCGGCTTTCACGTCGAAAAAGTCCGCCGGCCGGGATTGCTCTCCCCATTGTTCGTCGAGGACGGAACCCAGGACGAGGCCGGCCAGGGTATTGCGCTGCTCGAGGAGCCCGTCGCGCCTCAAAAATTTCAGCCCGGTCTCGAAGATACGCACCCGCTCCTGCTGGCGGCTCAGGTTTTTCTGCGCGGCGTCCAACAAGCCTGTCCAAAGGCTGGTCCGCATCACCGCCAGATCGGCGGAAATCGGATTCAGCAGGGCTTCGGGCTCGAGTTCCGGATCGATCCGCCGCTGCATCTCGGCGGACACGAAACTGTAGGTGATGACCTCCTGGTAGCCGCGGTCGGCCAGCAGGTCCTTGACCCGGTCCAGCCCGAGCACGGTTTCCGACGCCGGCTGCATCGCCGAAGCCACGGCGGGGCGGCGCCGGGGGATGTCGTCGTAACCGTAGACGCGGCCGATTTCCTCGATGAGGTCGGCCTCCAGGGCGATGTCGAAGCGGAAACTCGGCGGCGTGACCGTCCAGCCCTGCTCGTCCTCTTCGACGCCCATGCCGAGGCGGGTCAGAATGTCGGCGATCTCGCCCCGCGCCAGGCTCAGGCCGAGCAGTCGCCCGATGCGCCGCTCACGCAGGCGGATCGGCGCCCGGACCGGGAGCAGATCCTCACGCACCGCCTCGGTGACGGGGCCGGCTTCGCCACCGGCGATCTCCAGCAGCAGCGCGGTCGCCCGCTCGATCGCCCGCCGCTGCAACGCCGGATCGACGCCCCGCTCGAAGCGGTGGGAGGAATCGGTCGCCAGACCGTACCGGCGCGCCTTGCCCATGATGCGGGCGGGCGAGAAGAAGGCGCATTCCAGAAAAATGTCGGTGGTGGCTTCCCCCACCGCGCTCCGTTCGCCGCCCATGATGCCGGCCAGCGCCAAGGGCTTTTCTTCGTCGGCGATGACCAGCACCTCGGAAGACAGGGTGATTTCTTCCCCGTTCAGCAGCTTCAGGGGTTCGCCTTCGCGGGCCTGCCGTACATGGATGTCGCCGGAGAGCTTCGCCAGGTCGAAGGCATGCAGAGGCTGGCCCAGCTCGAGCAGCACGTAGTTGGTGACGTCGACCGCCGGCCCCAGGCTGCGCAGCCCGCTGCGGCGCAGGCGCTCCTTCAGCCATTGCGGGGTTTCCGCCCCGGCATCGATGCCGGCGATGACCCGGCCGAGATAGCGCGGACAGGCTTCGGGCGCATCCAGATGCACGGCCAGCCGCCGGTCGCCGCCGACGGTGACCGTTCCGGGTTCGACACCCTGAAACGGCAGCCGGTTGATGAGCGCCACTTCGCGGGCGATGCCCTCCACGCTCAGGCAATCGGCGCGGTTGGGGGTCAAATCGACTTCCAGAACTCGGTCATCGAGTTGCAGATAATCGCGGATGTCGGCGCCGACCGGCGCGTCGGCGGGCAGCTCCAGCAGGCCGGACGCGTTCTCCTCGAGGCCGAGCTCCTTGGCCGAGCACAGCATGCCGAAGGATTCGACGCCGCGCAGCCGGGAACGCTTGATCGTCAGGGAACCGGGCAGCACCGCGCCTTCGGTCGCCAAAGGCGCCACCAGGCCGGCGCGGGCATTGGCCGCGCCGCAGACGATCTGCAGCGGCTCGCCGCGGCCGGCGTCGACCCGGCAGATCTGCAGGCGGTCGGCTTCGGGATGCGGGGCCGCCTCCACGATCCGGGCGACCACCACGCCGCTGAAATCGGCCGCCGCGGACTCGGCGCCGTCGACTTCGAGGCCCGCCATGGTCAGCTGGTGGACCAGCCCGGCCGTGTCGACCGCAGGATTGACGTATTGGCGTAACCAGGCTTCGCTCAGGCGCATGTCGGCTATTCGACGGGAACTTTCAGGGTCAGAACGGCTTGAACTGCCGCAGGAATTTGAGGTCGTTTTCGAAGAACAGGCGCAGGTCGTTGATGCCGTAGCGCAGCATCGTCAAACGCTCGACTCCGAGCCCGAAGGCGAAACCGCCGTAGCGCTCCGGATCGATGCCGACCGCCCCGAACACACGAGGGTGGATCATGCCGCAGCCCATGACTTCGAGCCAGCCGGTATGCTTGCACACACGGCAGCCCTGGCCGTCGCAGATCACGCACTCGATGTCGACCTCGGCGGAAGGTTCGGTGAACGGAAAGTACGACGGGCGGAACCGCACCGCGCAGTCCTTCTCGAAAAAGCCGGTCAGGAATTCGTACAGCGTCCCCTTGAGATCGGCGAAGCTGACGTTTTCGTCCACCCAGAAACCCTCGACCTGGTGGAACATCGGGGTGTGGGTGAGGTCGGAATCGCAGCGGTAGACCCGGCCGGGCGCGATGACCCGCAGCGGCGGCTGCCCCGATTCCATCACCCGAATCTGCACCGGCGAGGTGTGGGTACGCAGCAACATGTGCTCACTGAAATAAAAGGTGTCGTGCATGGCGCGGGCCGGATGATGGGCCGGGATGTTCAGCGCCTCGAAATTGTGGAAATCGTCCTCGATTTCCGGTCCCTCGACCACCGAAAAACCCACGCTGCGGAACAACTGGGTGATGCGGCGCAGGGTCAGGGTGACGGGATGCAGCCCGCCGGGCCGCTGGCCGCGGCCGGGCAGCGTGACGTCGATGGTTTCGCTGGACAGGCGTTGAGCCAGCGCCTCGGTTTCCAGCTCCGCCTTGCGCCGGTCCAGCAAGCGCTGGAATTCGTCGCGCGCCTGATTGACGCGCTGACCGAACGCCTTGCGCTCCTCCGGCGAAAGCGCCCCGAGCGTCTTCATCTGCTCGGTGAACTCGCCCTTCCTGCCCAGATAACGCACCCGGACCTGGTCCAGCTCGGCGACGTTTCCGGCCTCGGCCAACAGGCGCGCGGCTTGTTCCAGGGTGGACTCGGGCGGCGAATTCACGACGGGGCTAATCTTGTGATGGCGAAAGAAATCCGGCGGAAGCGTAAAGCCACCGCCGGGTACGACGCGTGCGCGGTCAGCCCTGCGCGATGCGGGCCAACTCGGCGAAGGCGTCCTTGTCGCGGACGGCCAGGTCGGCCAGAACCTTGCGGTCGATCTCGATGGAAGCCTTCTTCAGACCGCTGATGAAACGGCTGTAGGACAGGCCGAATTCGCGCGCGCCGGCGTTGATGCGGGTAATCCAGAGGGCGCGGAACTGGCGCTTCCTCTGGCGGCGGTCGCGGTAGGCGTACTGGCCGGCCTTGATGACCGCCTGTTTGGCGACGCGGTAAACACGGCTGCGGGCGCCGTAATAACCTTTGGCCTGCTTCAGGACCTTCTTGTGACGGGCGCGCGCTATCACTCCGCGCTTGACTCGTGCCATGGCTTATTCCTCTTGCGGTAACTCGGTAACGGGACTGATCAGGTGTACGGCAGCATGCGCGCTACTGCACGCACGTCGGACGGATGCACCATGTCCGGGCTGCGCAGCTGGCGCTTGCGTTTGGTGGACTTCTTGGTCAGGATGTGGCGGCGATGCGACTGCACGCACTTGAAGCCGCCGGAACCGGTCCGCTTGAAGCGCTTGGCGGCGCCGCGATTGGTCTTGATCTTGGGCATTTCTTTAATCTCCAGAGTCTCTAAGCCTTTTTCTTCTTGGGGGCCAGGGTCATGCTCATCTGACGCCCCTCCAGTTTCGGGAACTGTTCCACCGACGCGTATTCTTCCAGATCCGTTTCGATCCGCTTCAAGAGGTCCATGCCGAGTTCGCGGTGCGCCAGTTCACGCCCACGGAACCGCACGGTGATCTTGGCCTTGTCGCCGTCATTCAGAAAGCGAATGAGATTGCGCAGCTTGACTTGGTAGTCGCCTTCGTCCGTACCCGGCCGGAATTTGACTTCCTTGATCTGGATCAGCTTCTGCTTCTTTTTGGAAGCCTGAAGCTTCTTGTTCTGTTCGAACCGAAACTTGCCGTAGTTCATGACCCGGCACACCGGCGGGTCAGAAGTGGGCGAAATCTCGACCAGGTCCAGATCGGCATCGTAGGCGATCTGTCTGGCCTCTCGCGTAGAAACAATCCCGAGCTGTTGTCCATCCGCGCCTATCAGTCTGACGGCGGGGGCCGTGATCTCCTCGTTGAGTCGCGGCTCTTTCTTGTCGTTGGCAGTGATAACCCCAGTCCTCCGATGTGTTAATGACTCACGGCGCGCTTCATCGATTCCTCGGTGAACTTCACCACCAGATCGCCTATCCCGAAACTGCCGTGATCCTTACCGTCTTGCGTCCGCAAGCTGACGCTTCCCGCTTCGATTTCCTTATCGCCAACGATAAGCAAATAAGGTACCCGCTGCATGGAATGTTCGCGGATTTTAAAGCCGACCTTCTCATTTCTCAAGTCGGCGATGACTCTAAATCCTTTAGAGACAAACTCTTGTGCCACTTCCTGGGCGTAATCGGCCTGCCGGTCGGTGATGTTGAGCACCACCGCCTGCACCGGCGCCAGCCACAACGGATAGTGGCCGGCGTAGTGTTCCGTCAGGATGCCGACAAACCGCTCCATGGAACCGAGGATCGCCCGGTGCAGCATGACCGGCACATGGCGGGCGCCGTCCTCGGCGACGTAGCTGGCCCCGAGCCGGTCCGGCATGGAGAAATCCACCTGGACGGTGCCGCACTGCCATACGCGGTCCAGGCAGTCCTTCAGCGAAAACTCGATCTTGGGGCCGTAGAACGCGCCCTCGCCGGGCTGCAGATCCCAGGCCAGCCCCTTGGCGTTCAGTGCCGTTTCCAGCGCATGCTCGGCCTTGTCCCAGACTTCGTCCGAACCGACCCGCTTTTCCGGCCGGGTGGACAGCTTGATCTGGACTTCGCTGAAACCGAAATCGGCGTAGACCTTGAACAGCAGGTCGATGAAACGCGAAACCTCGTCCTGGATCTGCTCCTCGGTGCAGAAGATGTGCGCGTCGTCCTGGGTGAAGCCGCGTACCCGCATGAGACCGTGCAAGGCGCCGGAAAGTTCGTTACGATGGCAGGAACCGAACTCGGCCAGCCGCAGCGGCAGATCGCGATAGCTCTTCAAGCCCTGGTTGTAGACCTGCACGTGGCAGGGACAGTTCATCGGCTTGATCGCGTAGTCGCGCTCCTCCGACGCCGTGGTGAACATCTCGTCCGAAAACTTCTCCCAGTGGCCGGAGCGCTCCCACAGAGTCCTGGACACCACCAGCGGGGTACGGATCTCCTGATAGCCGTTGTCGCGGAACACCCGGCGCATGTACTGTTCGATCTCCTGCCACAGGGTCCAGCCCTTGGGATGCCAGAACACCATGCCGGGCGCTTCCTCCTGCATGTGGAACAGGTCCAGCGCCTTGCCGAGCTTGCGGTGGTCGCGCCGTTCCGCCTCTTCCAGCCGCTGCAGGTAGGCGGCGAGATCCTTCTTGTCACCCCAGGCCGTGCCGTAGATGCGCTGCAGCATCTCGTTGCGCGAGTCGCCGCGCCAGTAGGCGCCGGCGATCTTCATCAGCTTGAAGGCCTTGAGCCGGCCGGTGTCCGGCACGTGCGGGCCGCGGCACAAATCAGTGAAATCGCCCTGGGAATACAGCGAGATCACCTCGCCCGCCGGGATCGCCTCGATGATCTCGGCCTTGTAGACCTCGCCCAGACCCTGGAAATAGACGATGGCATCCTCGCGCGGCATGGTCTTGCGCTCGACCGGCAGGGCCTGGGCCGCCAGCTCCTGCATCTTGGCCTCGATCGCCTCCAGGTCTTCCGGGGTGAACGGGCGCTCGAAGGAAAAATCGTAGTAGAAACCGTCCTGGATGACCGGGCCGATGGTCACTTGGGCCTGCGGATAGAGCGCCTTGACGGCCTGCGCCAGCAGATGAGCGGTGGAATGGCGGATCACTTCCACGCCGTCGGCATCGCGCGCCGTGACCAGTGCAACCTGGGCATCGGCTTCGATGCGATGGGAAAGATCGACGAGCTTGCCGTCCACCCGCCCGGCCAGCGCGGCCTTGGCGAGCCCGGGCCCGATGGACTCGGCCACCTGCAGCAACGTGACGGGATGATCGAATTCCCGGCGGGAACCGTCGGGCAAGGTAACGACGGGCATAATATCGACGCTCGCGGTTTGACTCGAACCCACAAACAAAAAAGCATCGCCTTGCGATGCTTCCCGGGATATCTGGTAGGCGCGATTGGACTCGAACCAACGACCCCCACCATGTCAAGGTGGTGCTCTAACCAACTGAGCTACGCGCCTGTCGTAATTCGACAAGAAGCGGGCATTATAGCGATGTCATCCCCGCTTGCCAATACTTTGTCTTCCCTTCCGCTGGCAGCCACCGCTCAAGGCAGGCGCGGCGAAAATTCCAGCAGATCCCGCTGGTAGACCTCGTGAACTTCCGAAAACGGAAGATGATCGCGCGTGTACAGCACGGCCCGGTGCTCCAGCAGTTCCGCCGGAATCGCCAGGCGGCGCCTCGATTGCACGGTGGAGCCGACCCGCCCCGCCACAGCCCAGCCGTCCGGCAACGGCAACCATGGCAGCCGCGTCGAGACGGCC
This sequence comes from Methylococcus sp. ANG, assembly GCF_040730495.1. Lineage (NCBI taxonomy): Bacteria > Pseudomonadati > Pseudomonadota > Gammaproteobacteria > Methylococcales > Methylococcaceae > Methylococcus > Methylococcus sp. ANG. Next base: position 2,066,706 of record NZ_CP160399.1, read on the forward strand.
CGGCGATAAGGCTCGAGCGCGGCCACCGCCTTGCCGAACGGCGTGTCGGTGGCGTCCAGCAGCCGGTTCATTTCGGCCGTCAGGCGCGCAGGGACGTACCAGTTGTCCGCCTCGGACAGCACCCGTTCGCCGCATTTCAGCCGGACCCGGCGGTACTTCAGCTCGGCGGCGGATGCCACGCCCAGCCGCTGGAGCTGTTCGGCATCGGGCGCCTTGTCTTCTCCCTTCACCCGCTCGGCCACGATACGCGGCTCTGTCGCCAGCCGATAATCGCGGCACCATTTTTCCAGCACCAGCGTCGCGCTGCGGCTCGCCAAAAGCTCGGCGTTGAGGGTCTGGATCAGCGCCAGCGCGGCGAGGCGGCCGGCGCCGGTGTCCGGCCAGAACGGAGGCTTCGCCGGCTCGGCCAGGACAAACGCCGGCAAAGCCGCGAGGACCGCGGGGATGAAAAACAGCCAGCGGCAAGGGCCGGTCCGGCTCATGGCGATTCTCCTTGCAACCCCGATTGAATCTCCCTAAGCCGGGCGATCAGGCCGGAGTGGCGGCGGGTGCGGCGGCGGATGGCCTCCGCCAGCACCGGGGCGCCGCCAATGAGGGACACCGCGCGCCGGGCCCGGGTGATGCCGGTGTAGACCAGTTCGCGGGTGAGCACCGGCGAGACGCGGTCCGGCAGCAGCAGCGCCACCTGGTCGAACTCCGAGCCTTGCGACTTGTGCACGGTCATGGCGAAGGCGGTCTCGTGCTCCGGCAGCCGGGCGGGCGGGATGGCGCGGAACCCCCCGTCGGCGTCGGGAAAGCGCACCCGCAGCTCGCCGGAAGGCTCGGGCAGGACGATGCCGATGTCGCCGTTGAACAGCTTCAGCACGTAATCGTTGCGCAGCACCATGACCGGCCGGCCCGGATACCATTCGGCCCGTTCGTCCGCCCCCAAACCGAGCCGGCGGCGGAATTCGCGGGCGATCAGCCGGTTGACCGCCACCACCCCGCGCGGGGATTCGCGCACCGCGCAGAGAATGCGGAAGCGGTTGTAGGCGGCGAACGCCGCTTCCGGCGCTGCCGGGCCGGCTTGCATGACGGCTTGGTAATCGGCATAGCCGCCCAGCAGCACGTGCAGCAGGTCCGGACCGGGCGAAGCCGCGCCGTCTTCCAGCCAACTGACGCCGTCCTCCCCACCGGCCCGCAAGTCCGCGATCACCGCCTCGGCCTCGCCCAAGTTGACCCGCGCCGCCAGCCGCCCGATGCCGGAATCGCCGCGGAAGCGGTAGTTCTGCGTGAACCAGGCCACGCAATCCTTGAGCGGAGTAGGCTGGACGGGCGCGGAGGTGACGATGGCAGCCGGATCAGTCTGCGTCAGGGCGGCCAGACGTTCGATGATCGGCGGAGACAGCCCCGGATCGGCGCTGAGTTCGGCGAACACCGCCCCGGCCTCCACCGCGGCGAGCTGGTCCTTGTCGCCCAGCAGGATGAGCCGCCCGCTGGGGGACACCGCTTCCACCAGCTTGGTGGCCAAGCCCAGATCGAGCATCGAGGCCTCGTCGACCACCAGCACATCGGCGGCCAGCGGATTCTCCGCATGATGGCGGAAATGACCGCTTCCGGGGATCACGCCCAGCAGGCGGTGGATCGTGCCGGCGGCATCCGGAAGCTTCGCACGGATGGGCTCGGGCAGATGCGCCGCCCGCTCACGCAAAGCGTCCAGCATGCGGGCCGCGGCCTTGCCGGTGGGCGCGGCCAGGGCGATGCGGCAGTCCGGATTCTGGGCGATCAGACAGGCCAGCAGGTTCACCACCGTGGTGGTCTTGCCGGTACCCGGCCCGCCGCTGATGACCGTGAGCCGGCCCAGTAGGGCCAGGGCGGCGGCGAGCTTCTGCCAGTCGGGGCCGCCGGCTCGGGTTGGAAACAGGGCGTTCAACAGGCTCCGCACCGCCTCCGACGGCGGCGCCAGACCGCCACGGCCATGTGCCAGCCGCTGCAAGGCGGACGCCAGGCGACGTTCGTAGTCGAAATAGCGGTAGAGGTAGAGCCGCCCATCGTCGTCCAGAATCAACGGGCAAGGTTGGCCCTGGGGCGTACCGACCACGCCGGAACCGAGCAGCATCGTCCGCAAAGACTCCGGGCGATGCTGCGGGAAGTCTTCGGCCAGTTCGGCCAGATCGGTGCAGACATGGCCCTCCGTGGTGGCGAAGCTGGCCAGGTAAGCCGCCCGTTCCAGCACCTCGGGCGCCGACGGGTTCCTTGCCCAGCGCAGGCAACGGCGGGCGAAGCCGGCGGCGAGCAGGTGCTGTGGCGAAGAGTTGCCCTCATCCCCGGCCCTTTCACGCTGAACTCCTGCCCAGCGCCCTCCGGGTAAATGCAAATCTGCTCCTGGCAGATTTGTCCCAAAGGGGGAAGGGAGCAAGACTGATTCGGCGGCGCTCATGCCTCGAGCCTCCCGCCGATCAAAGCATCCAGCGCGGCGACGCAGTCCTCCGCGGGCCGGTGGAAATAGACGCCGGCGCCGTTCCAGGCCGGCCGGACGCCGCGCACGAACAGGTAGTACACGCCGCCGAAGTGGGTCGCGTAAGCGTAGTCCGGCAGGCGGCGGGCGAGGTAGCGGTCGAGCGCGACCGTGTAGAGCAGGTGTTGCAAATGATAGCCCTCCGCGGCCATGGCCTCCGCCAGCGCTTCCGGGCCGTAATCCTCGCGCGCATAGCCGAGATGGTTGGACTTCCAGTCCAGCAGGTAATAGCGGCCCCGGTGGCGGAACACCAGGTCGATGGCGCCCTGCAGATAGCCGCTCAGCGTCCGGAAATCCAGCTTGCCTATCGAATAACCGTGATCGCGCAGCAACGCGTTCAGCCGCACCGGCTCCAGCCCCTCGGCCGGCAGGCGGAAGGAAAGCTCGCTCAGCCGCTGGCCGCGGCCTATGCCGTTCAGCTTCAAGCCGTCGCCCAGATCGGTGGAGAGCACGTCGCCCAGCAGCCTCCTAAGCATGGCGGGTGCTGCCGGTTCCGGGCCCTGCGGCTGCAGCGCCAGGGCGCGGCCGATGGCGCCGTCCCAGCCGGTGGGATCGGTGAAATCGGCATGCTCGAACACATGATGGATGCAGATGCCGGCGGAAGCGCCGCGCGGAAAGCGCAGGACGTCGCTCTCGGGCAGCGCCGGCGGCGGCGGACCCAGGCCGGGGGCCACGCTGAGGGCATCGTGGTCGCGCCCCTCGGCGCCGGCCTCCATGGCACGGCTCAAGGAGGTGAAGCTGCCCGTGGACCAGCCCGGCGGAATCCAAGGCGGCGGCGTCTGCGCCGCCAGCCGCTCGAGGCCCGGCGGCGGTTCCGCCGCCGCGGGCACGGTGATGGCCGGCATCGGCGCGACGCCGGCCATCACCAAGCCGTGCCAGCCGGCTTCGATCCGCGCCGGATCGAGCTTGGTCTTGGTATCTCGCCATTGCTCGGGACTGTGATCCTTCCCGCAGGCGAGCCAGTTGAGCATGCTGCGGGTGCTTTCGCCGTAGGACACCGAGCCGCCGGCCTTGGCCCCGTAAACCCCGGCGAAGAGATAACAGCGCTGCACCGCGCGGGTCAGGGCCACATAGATCAGGCGCAGGGTCTCGGCGTCCTCTTCCAGCCGGCGCCGGCCCTTGATCTCGGCATCGTCTTTGGCTTCCGGACGGAAATCGAGCACCGGGACGCCGGCTTCGTCATGGTACTCGACGCCCTCCTGCCCGCCCCGCGAGTTGCGGTACCCGTCCCACAGATAGGGGCAGAACACCACCGGATACTCCAGGCCCTTGGACTTGTGGATGGTGACGATCTGCACCAGATTCTGGTCGGACTCCAGCCGCAACTGGGCGTCTTCCTGGGCCGAGGTATCCCGCCGCCGACTCTGGAGCCAGCGCAGCAGGGCGTCGGGCGAAGTCAGGCCGGCCTGGGCCTGGTGCAGCAGCTCCCCCAGGTGCAGCAGATTGGTCAACCGGCGTTCGCCGCCGGGCCGGGCCAGCACCCGCTGGGCCACGCCCTCGTCGTGCAGCAGCCGCCGGTACATCGGCCCGAAGCCGCGCCGGTGCCACAGCTCGCGGTATTCGCCGAAGCGCAGCAGGCTTTCCAGCAAGCGGTTTTCGTCCGCCGAAATCTCGGCGATTCTCAACGCATCGCAACCCATGATCTCCGTCGCCAGCGCGGCCCGCAGCAAGCGGTCGCGGCTGGGCTCGAGCACCGCCAGCAGAATGCGTTCGATCTCCTCGGCCTCCGGCGCGTGGAACACGCTGGCCTGCGACAGCTCGACACTGCCCACCCCCTGCCCCGCCAGGGCCTGGCGGATGCGCCGGCCCTGGGCATGGCTGCGCACCAGCACCGCGATGTCCGAGGCGCGCAAGGCCCGCCCGCCGACCCGGATGCGCCCCGCTCCGCCCTCGCGGATCAGGCGGGCGATCTCGGCGGCGGCGGTATCGGTGCAGCGCCGCATCGCTTCCGCCCGCAGCACCCAGTCCCCCGCCTCGTCCTTCGGCAGCAGCCAGACCTGGAACGGTGCGCGCGGCTCGGTGGCGTCGGCGAAAGCCGGGCGCGGCTTGGCTCCCGGTTTGACCGGACGGTAATCGAGGCCGTCGAGCATGAAGGCGCGGGGGTTGGCGCCGAACAGGGCGTTGCAGGCATCGATCACGCCCGCCACCGAGCGCTGGTTTTCCGCCAGCGTGTATTCGCGGCCGGCCTGGCGGCGGGCGCCGAGATAGGTGTGCAGATCGGCGTTGCGGAAGCTGTAGATCGCCTGTTTGGGATCGCCGACCAGGAACACCGGCCCGGCCTCCGCAGCTTCGGCCATGTAGAGGGCACGGAAGATGGCGAATTGCAGGGGGTCGGTGTCCTGGAACTCGTCGATCAGCGCCACCGGATAGCGGCTGCGCAGGGTCTCGGCCAGCCAGGGATAGCGGCCCGAAGTCAGGGCATCATGGACGTTCCACAGCATGTCGTCGAAGCCGATGACCCGCCGCCGACGTTTCTCCGCCCGCAACGCCTCCGCGCCCTGTTCGACGAGCTCCCGGATCAGGCCCAGGCGCGCGGCCGCCTGGCGCTCCCGGATGCCGTCTTTGAGCGCCAGCAGGTTTTCGGCCGCATCGAAGAACGGATGGGACGGCGTGGTCTTGCCTTTCTTCGTCCCCTTCTCCAGCACCGATGTCCGGAACAGCCGGATCTTGTCCTCCGCTGGCACCAGAGGATCGCCTGCGCCGAACCAAGCCTCCCACCCCATGCGCGCCAGTTCGACGGAAGCCGGCTTGTAGGAAACGCCGTTGAGCCCGTCGAGCGCCTCCACCACCAGGCCGACGATGCCGGCCGCATCCGCCCGCCACAGCCGCTGCGCCGCGCCGAACGCGGCCTGCAAAGCCTGCTCGTCCCGCTCGTCCGGCATTTCCACCGGATCGGGCCACAGTCTGTCCGACAGCGGCTTAGCCAGTGCGCGCCTGAAGAGGCCTGCGTATTTCTCCGGATCGTCGCCGGCCTCCAGCAGATGGGCGATCATGAGCCGGCTCAAGTCGCCGGCCGCGACCCGCCTGCGCCAGAAATCGTTGGCGACTTCCTGCGCCAGCATCGCGTCGTCCTGCACCAGCTCCAGCGAGAAGGGGAGACCCGCGGCGAAAGGGGTGCCGGCCAGGGCGCGCTGGCAGAAGCCGTGGATCGTGAAGATCGAGGCCTCGTCGAAGGCCAGCAGCGCCCGGTCCAGCCGCTCCCGCATCGTCTCCCGGTCCAGCTTCCCTTCGAGCGCCGACACCAGGCCGGGAACGAAGGGATCGCCCGCCGCCCCGCCCGTCCCGTTCAGGAACCCCAGGGTCTCGGCGATCCGGCCGCGGATGCGCTCGCGCAGCTCGGCCGTCGCCGCGTTGGTGAAGGTCACGACCAGGATGTCCTGCACCGCCCGCTCCTGCTCCAGCAGCAGCCGCAGGTACAGGCCGCAGATGTTCCAGGTCTTGCCGGTGCCGGCGGAGGCTTCGATCAGGTTGATGCCCGCCAGCGGGCAGCGGAACACGTCCAGGGCTTGTGCCGCACTCATGCGATGCGCTCGTCTTCCAGATGATCCAGCAGCGGGCCGAACACCGTTTCGGCGGCGCGGAGGAATTCGCCGTCCAGGGGATCGGCCTGGCCCCTCAGGGCCTGCCGGTAGGCGGGGTCTTCGGATTCGCCGCGGCCGTAGTCGGACGACTCCCAGCGCTTGCGCGCCTCGCGCCCGGCGGCCTCGGACTCGCCCTGCCGCAGCTTCAAGGCGCAGGCCCAGGCGCTCTTGGGGAAGAAATGCAGCGGCAGGCGCAGACCCTCCCGATACAGCGCGACCAGCTCGCGCAATCGCTCATGCGCCGCGGCCACCGGCCGGAGCCGGTATTCGCCGTCCCGCGAAATCCAGGTCGTGGCCGGCTCCACGCATCGGACCGCCAAGGCATTCAGGAACAGATGATCCAGCCAGCCGGAAAGATAATCCGCCGGCCGGGTGTCGTCGTAGCGCCAGCCCACCAGCCCACGGGGCCGCACCTGGCCGAGCGCGCCGCTCAGGGTCCAGGTTTCGCCCTCGATCTCGAAAACCAGCGCGCCCGGCAGCGGCTCCAGCGGCTCCTCCCGTGTCAGTTCCGAGATCCGCTTCGCATAATCCCGAATCCGCGCCAGCTCCCCTTCGAGCAGCAGTTCGCCGAGCCGCCCCTGCGGATACTCGTTGCCCGCCTTCGCCGCCGCCTCGACCGCCTCGTCCGCGGCGCCGGACAGCATCAGCGGCAGCAGCCGCTCGGCGAGCTCGCCGCGGTCGAAGTAACCGGGGAGGAACGGCTCGTCGTCGGCCAGCTCCTCCTCGCCCTCGGCCAGGGTCAGCCCCAGGCGCTGCTCCAGCAGATAGCGGCAGGGGTTGCGCAGGAAGCGCTTCAGGCCGTCCAGGCTCAGCTCGCGCCATTCGGGCTCCGGCTCGGACAGTTTCGCCGGGAAAAACGGCGCGGCGCTCTCGGGCGGCTCGTCCTCGCCCGAGTCTTCGTCCAGGGAGACGGGAACCGGCGGGGCCGCGGCTTTCAAAGCCTCGCAATATTCCGCATTGAAACTGACCAGCCGCGGATCCTTCGGCGCCGCGGCATCGAAATACACCGGCGAGAACGCCTGCAACGGATGTTCGACCACCAGCCGGCGCCGCGCCTCTTCCGGACTCTCGCCCTCGGCGGCCACCAGCGGCAGCACGTAATCCAGCAGCTCCGACAGCAGCGTCGAGGGCGGCAGAGGGGCGTTGTCGCGCACGCTGCGGCCGGTATAGCTCAGGTACAGCCGCTCCCGCGCCGCCAGCAGCAGGTCGAGGAATACATTGCGCTCGTCGTGGCGGCGCTGGCGGTCGCCGCGGCGCGGGGTCTGGGCGATCAGATCGAACTCGGTGGGCCGGTCCGGACTGGGGAACACGCCGTCGTTCAAGCCGACGACGCAGACCACCCGGTACGGCAGGCTGCGCAGACTGGCCATGGCGGTGAAGGTCACCCGCCCGGACGGCAGGCCGCCCCGGGCCGGATCGTCCAGCAGCGCTTCCAGCGCCGCCCGCACCACGTCCGGCGCGATCGCCTCGGTCACGCCGGCCTCGGCCCAATGCCGGCTCAGCGCGGCGATGGCTGCGCGGACCTCCTGGAGATCGGAGACGGTTTCGGGCGTCTCGGCCAGGAAATCGCCGGCCAGCGCATTCAGCCGCTCGATCCAGGCCTCGGGTGCCGCCGGCGTGCTCCAGGCACGGTGCCAGTGGTCCAGGGTGTCGACGAAATGGGCGAACCCGCCTAGCGCCAGCGCCTCCGACCCTTCCGCATCCGCCGCCGGCAAACGCCCGTCGAACGGCGCGGGGACGTCCCCCAGCGCATAGCCCAGGAACAGCCGGTCCAGACCGTCGCGGAAGCTGTGCCGCTCCACCTCCGGCACACCGGCCGCCTTCCGGTGCGCATCGTCCAGCCCCCAGCGGATCCCCGCCGCCCGGAACCAACCGTGGACGCGCTCCAGGTCATCCGGTTCCAGGCCGAAGCGGGTGTGCACCAGCGGACGCTGCAGGAACTCGTACACTTGGCTGGCCTTGCAGCGGGAGGCGAACAGATCGAGCAGGGCCAGCAGCGCGGCGGCGGCCGGGTTCTCCACCGTCCTGCGCAAGCCGGTGATGGTGTAGGGAATCCGCCGCGCCGGCGGCGCCGTGCCGAACACCGCATCGATCAAAGGCGCAGCCTCCTCCAGCCGGGGCGTCACGACCAGGATGTCCGAGACTTTCAATGGATGCTCGCGCAGCGCACCGGATTGTTCCCCGGAACCTACGGGTAGGGTGGATAAGCGTAGCGCATCCACCTCCGCGCTGACTCGAAGAGCAGCGGAGCCGACTCGAAGAGCAGCGAAGCTGAATTTGGCGGATGCGCCGCAGCTTATCCGCCCTACGATCCCGATAGGTTCCTGGGTAGGGTTGGGGTGAGGGCCATCCCCCCCGAGCATCGCCAGCAACTGATCGTGCAGCACCTCCAGCTCCCGCACCAGCGAATGGCAGACATGGACCTCGATGCTGCGGTCCCCGGCCACGGACGCACAGGAACCCGGCTCGGGATCGCGCAGATCGAGGATGGCCTCCTGCACCGCCGCCAGCAGGCCCATCCGATCCGGCGGCTCGAACCGGGCATCGTCGATCACCGCCCCTTCCGCCTTGTCGAACAACAGATCGATGTGCGCCTGGGTCTGCTGTCCCCAGGTCGCCAACAGGCGGTTGCCGGTCTCGCGGTACAGCGCATCGCCCCGAGCCGCCAAGTAGCTCAGCCGCTTGGGATCGACGATCTCGAACCAATATTCCCGGCAAGGGTTCAGCACGTACAGGTGCAATTCGGTCCACCGCGCCAGCTTGCCGAGGATGTCCAGATACAGCGGCGGAATGGTCGGCAGGCAGAACAGATGGGCCCGCTCCGGCAGTCCGGCCCGGCGTATCGCCTCCGGCCCCAGCGCTTCCACGGCCCGGAAGAACGCCGCCGAAGGATGCTCCTGCCGCGCCCCCATCTCGCCCATCAGCGCCCGCCACAGCGCCGCTTGCCAAGCCTCGTCTTCCCGGCCTGCCTCCGTCAGACCCTCGGCCGGCTGGCCTCCCAGCCAGGCCGCCAGCCAATCCGGGCGGTAGGTGATGTACTGCTCGAGCAGTCGCGCCACCCGCTGCGCCAGATCGAACCGCATAGCCGCATCGGCCCGCTCCACGTAGGACGCCAGCCGCGGATGCGCCGAGACCAGCGTTTCCTCGCCCAGTGCCCGAAACACCCGCCAGGTCAAGGTGGCCGGCTCGAACGGCGAGGACTCGCCCACCTCGATCACCTGCCCGATCCGCGCCCACAGCCATTGCGCCAGATAGCTGAACTCGACGTTCGCGCACACCCCGAACCGGTCCGCACAATCCAGCTCCAGCCGCCGCCGGATGCCGACGCTGGGCACGATGAGCTGCTCCGCCACGAATGGATCGGCCGGTCCTGGCGCCAGATCGTCGAACAGACGGTCCGCCAGGGATTCGAAGCGGTTGGAGAAGACGATGTTGAGGGGGGTCATGATTACGGGAAAAGGGTGTTGGGTATTTAATCGTTCCCACGCTCCAGCGTGGGAACGCAGCCAAGGACGCTCCAGCGTCCCATTTCCTTCAGCACCACCGGTCGATCTCGATCATTCCTGCCTGTCCGCCATAATTCCGCGCGCTCGAATACCGCCAATGTTCGGGCAAGTCCACATATCCGCGCTTCACCGGGTTTTGGTGGATATAGTCCAGCTTCTCCCGCATCACAGTGTCGCTGAAAACCATTTCGGCATGGGAGCCTTCTTGCCAGAATTGGTATTCCCGATCCTTCTTATGCGCCCGCTTGGCAAACCGCAGACGGGCCAACAGGCGCTCCGCCTTGTGCGCCTCCAGCAGTTCGATGAGCCGGGCGGCTGTGTACGATTTGAAGCTGCTCAAGCATTTATCCAACCATGGTGCCTGGCCAACGAAGTGCAGGTGATTCTCCAGTATCACATAGCCGAAGAGCCGCAAACCGTCGTTCGCGCGTTGATGGGACCAGCTATCGAGGAGTATCTGGACCGAATCCGGCCGGGTGAAGACGGGAAGCCACTCGACGACCGTGCAGGTCAGAAAATGGGGTTTTTCGGGCTCCAGAATCACATAGCGGCTTCTGCCCATACGGTTTCTCCTTCAGTTCGGGACGCTGGAGCGCCCCCAGCTGGCGTTCCCACGCTGGAACGTGGGAACGATCAATCAAGTTATCTCGGTGGGTTCTGGCAGCTGCGACACGTCCGGCTCGTCTTTGATCACCCTTAGAACCTGTCTGGTAAAAGTTTAAGCACATTTAGCAAGAGTCAGCTTGAGCATGGCGATGCGAATCATGTTTTCGGCAGTGGCGGTGAGGATTTCGACATCCTTGGCGAGTCGGCGGAACGACCCGAGCCAAGCGAAGGTGCGCTCGACCACCCAGCGCTTGGGCAGGACTGCGAAGCCATCTTTGATCTTCTCGGAAATATGCAGCGTCAACCCCAAGGTCTCGTCGACAAACCGAACGGCGGTGCCGCGATACCCGGCGTCGCCGGAAAAGGCCTGTAGACCGGGATGCTTTTCCGCGGCTCGACGCAGCACCTCGCAAGCCCCCACCGTATCGTGAAGGTTGGCGGCATGAACCTGGACGTGCAACAGATTGCCCAAGACATCGACCACGATATGGCGTTTGCGGCCTTTCACTTTTTTGCCGCCGTCGATGCCACGCTCTTCGCTGTCGTACTGGGTTTTGACGCTTTGCGAATCAATGATGCCGTAGCGGGGACAGGGCGCTCTGCCGTTTTTTTTCGCCGTTGCCGATTCAAGTCGTCCAGCGCGCGTTCCCAAACGCCGTTTTTGTTCCAGCGGCTGAAATGGTCGTACACCGTTTTCCACGGAGGAAAGTCGTTGGGCAACTGCCGCCACTGGGCACCCGTTTTCACCAAGTACAGAATGGCATCGACGATGCGTTTTCGCGAATGCTTACACCCGCTGCCTCGCCGATCATTGGGCTGAAAGTAGCGCTCTATCCGCGCCCATTCGTGCTCTTTCAAATCACTCGGATAACTCAATGGCTTCGCTCGTCAGGTCCAGGGACCATTGACTTTACTACGTTTTGTTTTTCAAGACAGGTTCTGAGTGTTCTGAGCATCTTGTGCCGCCATGGGAAACCTCCGTGAATACGATTGAGAAAGTCTGTCTGGAGACACTGACCTGCGTGTCTCGACGGCACTCACGATAGCGAGACGTCGTGACAGATTAGGTCGCGCCCATGAGTTTTTTCCACTCTCGTGGTCGAAATCTCATCCAAACGGCATCGGCGTCTTGGTGTTGGACGACGTATTGTCAGATGCGGATATGAAACGGCGGCATCCCTTCCATAATTTCCTATGATGTTTATATGCTTCCGCGATCCCAGAAATTCATGAATTTCGCGACAGCTATGAATATTCCGCCAAGAATTACCACCCCCAAAGCCGTCGTTGCGGTGAGATAAGGATATTTGTATTCGATGAAAAACATGGCTGACAAAATCAGGCATCCGACCCATGTCATGCAGCGTCCAATCATCCAGATGACTTTGACCGGCTTGCTGCTTCCTTCGATAACGACTTGAGTCTTCATTTCCACGCCTTTCGGTCTAAGGAAAGTTGGAGGCGAACGTGAACACCATGCCTGCCGAACCGTCAATCAGGTTTGTTGTTGGCCCGTGTCGTCTTCCCTTTCCTCCCTGAGCTTGCCGTCCCAAATCTTTTCCTGGACCGTTTTGTCCTTGAAGAAGCGGCGCGGATTGCCACACATCCAGCAACTGCAAGCCGCGGGCGTGGTGACGTGGCGGCCGAGCCGGCGTGGATCGCCTTGATCGGACGGCGGCACGCCGAAGTCGAGGCGCCGTGCTTTCTTGAGGCGGGCCAGATGATGGCGGCGCAGAGCCCGCGCGGTGTCTTTGCTGTGCGTCATACCCTTTCCTCCCGTTCGAAGTGAACATTCCTGAAACGGCGATTACAGTGGAAAAACTAGCTCAGAGCCGCGACAAATTAGGTCGCGCCGGGGGGGGGATCATGCTTGGTAGCGCTGCACCGCGTTGCTCAAGGTCAGGGCGATTTCGTCGCGGAGAGCCGGCGGCTCCAGGACTTCGACCCGATCGCCGAAACCGAGCAGCCACCAGCGCAGGCGCTGGGTGTTGGCGACCGTGGCGCGGAACCGGACGCGGCCATCGGGCAAGCGTTCGCTGCGCTGATCCTCGCTTAGGGGCGATTCCTCGAGATGGACGGCGATTTCGGCGTCGAACAACAGTTGCACCTTGAGCTTGGCCGGGGGCGTCACGGTACCGGAGGTGGTCACGCTCAGAACGTCCAATGGGTAGTCGAAACAGGTTTTCGCGTAGCGTTCCAGCTTGAAGCTGCGCATGGGAGAAACCGGACTGTCGAGCAGGGAGGCGGTTTCCATCCGATGCAGTACCAGGTGCTTCAGATCCGTGTATTCGAAAAGCGTGGCGACGACATAGATGATGCCATCACGTATCACCAGACCCCGAGGGCTGACCTCGTAATCTCGGGCCGGTCCGTTGCGAGGACGATAGCGCGCCTGGAAACGGCGATCTTCGAACAGCGCGGCATAAACAACTTCGAGAATGTCCGGACGGACGTCTGGATGAAGAAGGGGCTGGCTGTTGGGTATGACCTGGACTTTGGCAGGCCAGATCGAGTGCTGATCGTCACCTGCCGCATCCAAAATTTCCTGAGCCCGCCGGAAGTGCGGGCGGAGTTCGCTCAGTGTCGAACGCGGCAGCACCGGGGCGAGAAACGCCTCGGCCAGCCGGAACATCAAGGCGGTTTTGGCATCCAGCTTGGGAATGTCGAGAACCGCGTCCTTTTGCCAGAACCAAAGATTGCCGTTCGGTCCGGCCCGGTAGTCCAGGGCGGGAAATACCGACATCAGGGCCATGAGGTTGCGCTCGACGGTGCGCTTATGGACCTCGTAGAGGGGATCGATGCCGGCCAGTTTGGCTTGGAGTTGCTGGGCCGTGACTCCGCCCGGCTCCCGCGGAATGAGCTGGAGCATGACCCATTGGCGGAGGATGGCGTCCTTGAGTTCGTTGCGATTGGAGTTTTTTGGGGGGAGCGTATCCTGGAAATCGGTCATTCGCTGTCCTGTCTTAGGAAGGTAACCGGAAATCGGCCAGCCAGACGATCCGCCCCAAACCGCACGCCTTGTCGTAATAACGCCGGTCGGCGGTGACCAAGGTGGCACCGGGGGTGTTCAGAGCGACGGCGTGGTAGAGGGTATCGAAAAGATGATGCCGGTGACGGATGGAAAGATCGATGGCGGTCGTATAGGTCTCTAAGGTATCAGCAAAGGCACATTCGATGCGCAACAGATCGGCGATGTCATCCGGGGCTTGTTCCGGCTTTTCCCGCGCGAGGACGGCGGCCACTTCCGCGATGAAGTGGGGTGGCTGGAGCAATTGAATCCGATCGTCGACCACGCCGGCCAAGATAGCCAATGCCAGGTCGCTGTCGGGCTCGTCGTCGCGGGTCTGAAAAAACCATTTGAGCGCGACGCTGGCATCGACCACCAGGATCATGGACGGCCTTCTTCCCGTGCGGCGCGCAGCTCTTCATCCGTAACGGCCGGGGCATGCCGGCGACGCTCGAGAATCCGGCCGATCGCGTCGGCGCCGCGCTGCTTGCGCGCCGCGCGCTCCACCGCTTCGCGCATCAGCTCGGCGATGATGGCGCTCTTGTTCTGGCCTTTGAAGGTTTCGTTGAAGGCGTTCTTGACGTCTTCCGGCACGCTGAAATTGACGGTCGCCATGGGGATTGCCTCGCTTGTTGAAAATTTCAACAAAGTATCGGCCAGGGCTGGGAGAAGATCAAACGCGCGCCAGACGCTCCAGCAGGCCCTCGACCCGGTCCCGCCCGCGCAGCTCGTCTTTCCAGTCGGCCGGGATGCCTTCGATCCCGAAGCGGATGCCGGCTAGGCCGCCGGCGATGCAGGCGGTGGTGTCGGTGTCGTTGCCGAAACCGACGGCGGCACGGATGACGGCGTCGTAGCTCGATGCCTCCAGCGCACGCAGCGCGCTCCAGAAGGTGTCTACGACGTAGCCGGTGCCGGCGGGATGTGCCCGTTGCGGCGCAGTCATGAGCACGTCGAGTTGCACCCGCTCGTCGTCATTCAGGAATTCACGCAACCCGCTGGCGAGGGTTTCGACCTCGGCGGTTTCGCCTTGCAGCAGCCGCCGCGCCAGCAGGCAGTACGTCGCACAGGCGACGCCGCTGCGGGGGTGCCCATGGGTGGGCCTGCCCTGCTCGATCGCCAGCCTCACCAGCTCCGCGTCAGCGCCCCTGTGCCACAGCGCCAGCGGCAGCACCCGCATCAGGGCGCCGTTGCCGTTGGCGTGCTCGTGCGCGTCGCCGGCCCGAGCGGCGGGTATCCCGGCGCGCATCCGGCTGAACGCGCGGGCGGTCTGCATGCCGATGTCGAACACCTGCCCGTCGGGAGTGTAGGCCCCCTCGTCGCACCAGGCCAGGAGGCGGGCGCCGAAATCCTCCAGGTCGAGCCGGCCGCATTCGAGCAGCGAATCGAGCAGGGCCAGTGCCTGGGCGCCATCGTCGGTCCAGGTGCCGGCGGGAACGAACGGATAGGTGGCGGGATAGCCGGACGGCGGCCGCATGGCGATGGCTTCGGGCGGCGGCAAGTCCGCGGCGGGTTTGAATTCATAGCAGCGGCCGACGGCATCGCCGATCAGCAAACCGTACAAGCCACCGGCAATGACGTTTCGGCGCGACAACACGGAAGCGTGGATGGACATGGGGCATTCTCCCTGACCCGGATGGGGAGGAGAAAGGATAGCGCAGGAGGGCGGCGTATCAGGTCGCAGACGAGGGCGCGACGGGAAACCGCGCCCTCCGTGCTGCCGGCATCTTATTTCAGCTTGGAGTAATAGTCGGCCAATTGCCGAATCTCGGCGTCACTGAGTTTGCCGGCGATCAGCCGCATGCGGCTGTAGATGTCGTTGGCGCGCTGGCCGCTCTTGTAGGCCAGGAGGGTCGCTTCGAGATAGGCCGCATTCTGGCCCGCCAGACGGGGCGTGTCGACCTTTTCGCCCTGCCCGGCCCCGCCGTGGCAACTCGAACAGGCCGGCTCCATGCGCCGGCCTTCCCCCCGTTCGGCGATGCCGGTGGCATCCGCCGCTCCGCCGGCACCGAGCATCGGCGCTTGTTTGCCGTACCAGGCGGCCAAATCGGCCATGTCCTGGTCGCTCAAGGCCGATGCCATGGCGTTCATGATCGTGGCCGGGTCCTGGCGGGTGCCGCTCTTGTAGTCCTGCAACTGGCGGTAGAGGTAGGTCGGCAACTGGCCGTTCAGGTTGGGATTGGCGCCGGTGCCGTCGTGGCAGCCGGCACAGGGGGCGGACAGCGCCTTGCCGCGGTCGGCGTCGCCCTTCTTGACGAAGTCGAGGGTCGCCGGCGTCCAGGCGACCTGGGTGGAAGGTGCCGCGGCGGCAGTGGCCGCCAGCGTCACGCCGATCGTCGCGAGCAGGATGGCTTTCATCTTCAATACCCCCAGGCGGTCGGGCTATGGGTTTTCAGCAGGAAAAACTGGAGGATGGGATAGCCGTAGCTCAGCGCCATCAGCACCAGGATCAGGCGGTTCCAGAGGGCGAATCCGTTCAGCCACGCCGGCGCCCACGGGGCGGAATCGTCCGCCGCTTCCACTCTGGCCTCCACCTTTTCGCCGGCGGCCTGGGTCTTGTACAGCAGATAGACGAACAGGCCGGCGGAACCCAGCAGGATGAGTCCGCCGATGACCATGGCCACTTCGTACGGATCCCAGGAAAGGGTGAGGACGCTGTTGTACTGCACCGAAGAAATCCGCCGCGGCTGGCCCAAAAGGCCCAGCACATGCCAGGGCGTGGTCATGATGACCATGCCGATGAACCAGCCCCACAGCTGCACCAGGGGCAGGTCTTCGGAATACAGCTTGCGTCCGCACAGTTCCGGCCAGAGTTTGTAGGCGACGGCGAGATACATGGTGACCACGGTGCCGGCGAAGATCAGGTGGAAATGGCCGGGCACCCAGGCGGTGTTGTGGACCATGGCATTCATGGCATAGCTGGCGTTGACGATGCCGCCGAAGCCCCCGAGCACCAGCATGAGCAGGGACAGGATCGCCGCCAGCACCATCGGGTTCTTCCACGGCAGTGCGCCGATCCAGCCGAACAGCCCGGTACCCCCCTGCCTGCGCCCGGCCATCTCCAGCGAGGCGATGACGGTGAAGCCGGTCAGCAGGGTGGGAATGGCGACCGCGAAGGTGCCGACCATGTGCAGGAATTTCCAGCCTGCGGCCTGTTCGGGATCCATGTAGAGATGGTGGAAGCCGATGGGCAGGCCGAGCACCAGGATCAGCACGAACGCCGTGCGCGCCAGCACGTCGCTGAACAGCTTGCCGCCGGCGGCCTGCGGCACGTAGCAGTACAGCGCGATGTAGGCCGGGATCAGCCAGAAGTAGACGATGGGGTGCAGGGTCCAGGCGAACAGGGTGCGCGCCAGACCGACGTCGATGGTGTCGGTCAACCCGAGCGCCCATGGCAACAACTGGAATACCGACTCCAGGGCCACACCGAGGCTGGTCCACAACCACAGCAGGGCGTTGGCTGCGGTGGCGAACATCGGCAGCGGCACCGTTTCGCCGGGATGGTCCTTTTTCCATTGGGCGAACATGACCAGCATGATCGCGCACCAGAACCACGAGCCCACCACCAGGAGCGTCGCTCCGATATAGAAGAAGACGTTGGCCTGGATCGGCGGGTAGAAGGTATACAGCACCGATGCCTTGCCCAGCAGGAGCGGGACCGCCGCCAGCACTACCCCGACCACGCAAACCCCGTAGCCCGCCCAGGCGAGTTGCGGATTCCACACCGGCCGCCGGAGACTTTGCGCCGCCGTGTAATAGCCGAAGCCCATGATGAAAAAGGTCGTAAGCACGAAGGCCATCAGCACGCCGTGGGTGCTGACCGAGGCGAAATAGACGGCGGGCGACTGCAGGAAGGCGAACAGTCCGCTGCGCTCCAGAACCTGGTACATGCCGAAGAAACAGGCCAGGCCGAACGCCCCGAAGGCCACCCAGAAGTTGAAGAGCGTGAGGCGAGTCGTAGTTGCATCGTTCATGGCTGCTTTCCTCCGGTCGCGGGCGCACGCCAGTTTTCCTGGGCGACGACGGTCACCTTGCTCCACATGTGGTCATGGCCCAGGCCGCAGTATTCGTTGCACAACATGGGATATTCCCCCGGCTTGGGGAAAACGCTGACCACCTCGGACACATAGCCCGGCACGATCATGGTGCTCATGTTGGTCATGGGGATGTGGGCGCCGTGCAGCACGTCCATGCTGGCCATCCGGAACACGATCCGGCGCCCCGCCGGCACCTCGATTTCCCGCGGATAGAAGCCGTAACGGCCGGCCACCAGCCGGACCTGGAGGGAACCGTCGGGAAGCGGCTCGGGCTGCACGCCCAGCTTGTCCTCGGCGAATTCCTGGCTCAGATGCAAGCTGGCCGAATCGATGGTTTCGACATGGCTGGGCGGATGGACGCCGTGCATGGCTGCGGTGACGACGATCGCGCCGACGAACAGGCCGATCATGGCGACGGACACGAACAGCCACTTCCTTTCCAGCTCATTGATTTCCAGCCGGGACATTTCTTCCCCCAGCCCCGCCATTTTTTCGTGGAACCACTTCTTGTCTGGAAAACGGATTCGCATAACCTTTTCCCCTTATTTTTCGTTGACGCGCCGGTTTCGCGCTGCGGGGAAGCGTTGCCCCGCGGGCAGGTCTGTTTTGGGATCGCTAACCCACTTGGCCGCGGGGCAGGAACACCCCGAAATAGAGGAACAACCAGGCCGCGGTCATCCCCAGAGCCACCAGGCAAAGCAATACCCACGTGCCCCGCGGCGCTTCTTCGTGTCCGGAATCGTGTTCAGCTGACATAACCCCTCTCCAAGCCGTTGAAAAAAAAATCAAACCCGCCACGGGCCGCACGAGCCTACACATGGCTCTCCTGACTATCCGGCCTCGGCTGCGAGCTGCGGCGCCCGGCGCATCTCACCCACGCCGATGGTGAGGAGATCCCACACCAGCAGCAAGACACCCGCCAACGTCACCACACCGAACACCAGGCGCCAGGCCATGGCCTGCTGGAACCAAGGATGCTGCTGGGCAGCGAAATAACCACCCCAGGTCGAGCCCTCCACCGCCCGTTCGATGAACGACTGCTCGTAGCCGGCGATCAATAGCGCCACCGTCATGCCGATCACGCCGAGATTGAGCAAGGCGAGCGCCCATTTCCACTTCCAGCCGCCACCGGCCAAGCCGCCACCCAGCCAGATATTACCCCGCCAAGTTTGCATGGCGATGTAGAAGAACGCGATGTTGATGGTGGCATAGGCGCCGAAGAAGGCCAGGTGGCCGTGCGACGCCGTCCATTGGGTGCCGTGGGTGTACAAATTGATCTGCGGCAGGGTATGCATGAAGCCCCAGACGCCTGCACCGAGAAAATTGCCGAAGGTGTGGGCGATGATCCAGGCCAGCGCCGGATGGTTGCCGTTCTTGAACTTGTGGACGCCGGCGTCGTACACCGAATGCACCACCATGGCGACCAGAGGAATCGGCTCCAGCGCCGAGAAGAAGCCGCCGATGGAGAACCAGTAATCCGGCGTGCCGATCCAGAAATAATGATGGCCGAGGCCGAGGATGCCTGAGCCGAACATCAGCGCCACTTCGATGTACAGCCAGGTTTCCACGATCCGGCGCCGCACGCCGAGCACGTGCATCAGGCCCCAGGCCATGATGCAGCCGACCAGGACCTCCCAGGTCGCCTCCACCCACAGGTGGATGACCCACCACCACCAGTACTGGTCCGCCGTGATGTTGGTCAGATAGAACATGCCGGCGCAATACAGTCCCGCCAGAGCGACCAGGTCCAGGGTCAGCACGCCGGCGATGCCGGACCAGCGGCCTTTCGAGAAAGTGGCGGCGACGTTGTAGAAGAACACGCCCAGCACGGCGACGATGCCGAGGTCGGCCCAGCGCGGGGCTTCGAGGTATTCGCGGCCCTCGTTGACGAACCAGCGGGTGAGGTCGTTGCCGGGACCGGTCTGAACCAGCAGGTAGACCACCACCACGACGGCGACCGCCGCGGTCAGCACCCAGAACGCCAGGTTGCCCAAGCCCAGCCCGACGATGCGGGTGCCGCTCTCCTCCTCCAGCAGCCAGTACACCGCTCCGACGAAGCCGTACAGCATCCATACCACCATGGCGTTGATGTGCACCATGCGGTTGACGCTGAAATCGAGCACGTTGTAGAGGAAATCCGGCCGGACGAACTGGATCGCGGCCGCCAGACCGAACAGCATCTGAGCCAGGAACAGCACGACCGCGACGCTGAAATACTTGACCGCCAGTTGCTGCCCCCCGTTGAGGTTGGCGCTATCGATGATTCCGGTGCGCATGTTCAGTCCTCCTGGCGGCCGATGGTCTTGAAGTTGGTGGGAAAGCCGTTGGTGTCGATGGCCGACATCCATTTCAGGAAGGCGACGATGGCATGGGCTTCGGCGTCGGTGATCCCGAGTTTTGGCATCTTGCGCCCCGAGCTGAAGGTGACGGCGTTCTTCTCGGGATCCAGCAGGAAGGCCAGCATCCGGGCTTCGCGCTCCTCGACGCTGCCCCAGTTGGGATCGAGCCAGGCCTTGGTGAGATCGGGAGCGTAATAGGCGCCGTTGCCGAGCAGGGTGTGGCAGTTCATGCAGTTCTTGGCCTGCACCGTCTTCTTGCCCTGGGTGACCAGAGCTGCCGCCTCTTCCTCACTCAGAGGCCGACCGAACAGCGGTTCGTCGCCACCGAATACCGGGCGGTAGCGGTTCTGGCTGTAATCGAAGCGGTAGTCGATGACCTTGTTGATCACGCTGTAGGCCTGCACCCGGCTGCCGCCGACCGCGGTCTTCGACAGCGTGTCGAAGGTCAGGATGATGAGGATGACGAAAGAACCGGCCGTGACCCAGATCGCGACCTTTTTCCAAAAGCTCTCGGAAGCCCAGACGGGCGGTGTGGTACTCATGCCAACTCCCCCTTGCGGTTGCCCTTGTTGTCAAAACCGGCACGATCTTCGACGATGAGGATCAGTCCCCTGGCGGAGCCCTGGAACTTCTTTCGAGACGATGGCTGGCGGCGCACAAATGCCAGATACCGTGAGGAGCCAGCAGGTAACCGACCAGCATCAGAACCACCACCCCCTGCCACGCGCCATTCAGGTGGGCGGTCCGGGCCAGCAGCAGCACGGCAGCGGCCAATGCCGCATAACAGACGTAGGCCCCAGCCAGCCACCGCCGCCGGTTCTTCAAGCGCGCCCAGGCGAACAGTCCCGCGTATCCCGCCCCTCCGACGACGATCGCCGCGGCGGCCACGAACACCAGCCGGAGATCCTCCGGGTCGACAGGCTCGATCACGAAGCCACCGCCATCGCCGGCTGAGTCAGGCCAGTGGGAACACTGCGGTAGAGGGCTGCGATCAAATCGGTTTGCGTCACCAGGCCGACCAGCTTGCCGCGCTCGTCGACGATAGGTACCTGGTGGACGCCGTGTTCGCTCAGCAGCCGGGCCAGTTCGGAGATATGCACGTCTTGCCGGGCGGTAATGGCGGGCGCGGTCATGATCTGGCCGACGACCTCCGGTTTGCTCGAGGTCACCCCGGGCGAGGGAAGCAGGAGCGCCTTCAGCCTCGCGCTCAGGCTGCCGAAGCTTTCGGCGCGGGTGTGGCGGAAGAAGTCCTTGAGCGTGACGATGCCGATGACATGCCGCCCCCGGTCCACCACAGGCAAGGCCCGAACGCCCTCGCGCTGCATCAGTTGCCAGATCGACTCCAGATCGTCGCCGAATTCGGCGGTCAACGGCTGGGGGGTCATGATACGGGCGCAGGTGGTCTCGCCGAAGGTGCGGCGGAACGCCCGGCTGGCGGCGAAGTGGTAGATATCGCTCAGTTCGTCGGCGCTGACGTCGACGAACACCCCGATGTCCTGGAGGGCCGCGTGAAAGTCCTCGGCCCGGATGCCGATGCGCTCCAGCGGGCTGGGCGGATGAGGCTCGGTCTTGGGAGCCGGTCTGGCGGCATGCACCCAGCGGCTGTAGAGCCGGGAAACCGCCAGGATGACCGCCACGTTCACCGCCAGCGGCGTCAGCAGGAACTGGAACCCCAGCGCCCGGATGCCGGCATCCCCCAGCACCGGGATCAAGGCGGACGCGCCGCCCGGCGGATGCAGACAGCGCGCGAGTTGCATGGCGAAGATGGCCAGTCCCACCGCCAGCGCCGCCGCCGGCCAGGTATCCGGCACCCAGCGGGCGCACAGAATGCCGATCAGGCCGGAAATCAGGTGTCCGCCTATGAGGGACCAGGGCCGCGCCATGGGGCTGTGCGGCACCACGAACAGGATCACCGCCGAGGCCCCCATCGACGCGACCAGGGTCTTCAAGCCGCCCCCCTCGACGAACCGGCTGCTGATCACGCCGATGAGGAATATCGCCAGCCCTGCGGCCAGGGCGGAGCGGAATTGTTCCGGGAAGCTGGTCAGCAAGGGCTCGGGCCGCCACAGACGAGGAAACTTCAAGCGTTTGATTTGCATCGAGATCCCTAAGGCTGAACCTTCGCCGACGAATCCGGCGGACCCGCAGGGCATTTCCGTGAACACGAGAATGCCCGCGGCAATAACATGTATTATGAGTGCATATTATTGCGCGGCATACGCATGTCAAGCCGTTCCGGAACGGATCGCTGAGAAATCCACGATCCACTTTCCTCAGGCCGGATAGATCAGCAGTTCCTGGCCGGGCTTGAGGCGGCTGTTGGGCGTCAGGCCGTTCCAGCCGGCCAGGGCCGTTTCGGAAACCCCGACGCGCTTGGCGATGGCGGCAAGCGTTTCCCCTTTCTTCACCACGATGGTCTTCGCCGACACCAGTTCCGCCCCATCGAGGCTGGCGGCCATGGCCTGAGCGTTCTTCAGCGGGAGCATCAGGCCATACTTGTGCTGGGGAGCGTCGTGGAGGGACTTCAGTGCCGGATTCAAAAGCTTGAACACCGGCTCCGGCAGGCCAGCGGCATTGCCGACGTCAGCCGGCCGGATACCGGGCTCGATCTCCACCCGCGCCAGGACCGGCGTACCCGGCACCGGTTCGAGTTTGAGGCCGTAGCGGTCGGGGCCCGCGAGGATGCGCGACAGCGCAAGAATTTTCGGCACGTAGCCACGGGTCTCGGGCGGCAGGGGCAGGCTCCAGAAATCGGTGCCACGGCCCGCCGCGCGGTTGCTCGCGATCGCATGCTGAACCGCGCCCTCCCCCGCGTTGTAGGCGGCCAGGGCCAGCAGCCAGTCGCCCTGGAACCGGCTGTGCAGATGCTGCAAATAAGACAAGGCGGCGCCGGTGGAAGCGTGAATGTCATAGCGGCCATCGTAGTCCACAGCCATCTCCACGCCGAAACGTTGGCCCGTGGCGGGAATCAACTGCCACAAGCCGGCGGCGGTCTTCGCCGAAAGCGCGCCCGGGTCGCATGCACTCTCCACCATCGGCACCAGCACCAGATCCAGCGGCAAGCCCCGGCGCTCGACCTCGCCGACCAAATAATGCAGAAACGGCTCGGCCCGTTTGGCCAGGCCACGAACCCGCGCCGGCCTGTCCCGAAATCCCGCCAGTTCCGTTTCGACCGATTCATGGTTCCAGCGGGCGAGTTCGAGACGCTCCCTGACGTAATGCCACAAACCGTTCTTGTGGGTCTTGGGCGGACCGACGGGAATCACCCGGATACCCTTGCCCGACAGACGCTGGACCGGCTCGGGCGCCGCGTTCTCCGGCGCCATCGCCGTCTGAACCGGGACGGCGTCGGACTCCAGCGACCTGAAGTAGTCCGCCAGCAGGGTTTCGATCAGGTCCCCGTCGGCGGAGGAGTTCAGGCGCGGAATCCGGTCGTCGCCGGCATCGGCCTCCTCGGCTTCGCTCGTGTCCTCCAACATGGCCAGCCGGAAAGGCGCTTCGGCGCATCCGGCAAGCAGCGACAGCAGCACGGCGGCTATCGTGAATCGTGGCAAGCTCATTTCCAGCGGTCCTGTTGTGGTCTGGACGAGATTCGGCCCTCATAACGTATAGCAGCGAAATGGCGTCTGTTCAAAAAATCCAAGCCGCGGATTCTTGTTGTGAGCGACATGGCCGTGCCATCATCCGGCGGGCGCGCTCGCACGGCGTGGACACCGCGCGGAACGAGCGCCGCGGTTCACCATCATCCAAGTGGAGGAGAACGACCATGCGAAAGAGAACGATGCAACTCGCCTTGTCCGCCGCCATCGGCGCCGCTGTCAGCGGCCCTGCGCTGGCCAGCGAGGAACTCGCCAAAGCCAAGAACTGCGTCATGTGCCATTCGGTCGACAAGAAAATCCTGGGGCCGGCATTCAAGGACGTCGCCCAGAAATACGCCGGCCAGCAAGGCGCCGACGCCAAGCTCGCCGAAAAAGTGATGAAGGGAGGCTCCGGCGCCTGGGGCACCATGGCGATGCCCCCCAATCCACAGGTCAATGAAGAAGAAGCGAAACAACTGGTGCAGTGGATTCTGAGCCTGAAATAGGCGTGAACCGGCTTGACGAAAATCTGTATCCTTCAAGGTACAACGAGTCAAACCCCTGTAAATCCCCCGCGGAACCGGGGGATTTACCTCGGCTCACAAATCTTACGTCTGACTTCAGGGACGCTCCTCCGATAGGCGGAGCGTCCCCTGCAACGATGGGTGGGCACCTTGTTAGCCATGGCTGGCCTCAGCATGCAGCCATCAATTCATCCCGGTGAAGCTGCTTCCAGGCCGTGCAGGAAATATAGCCATGACTCACTTGAGTAATTCTCCTCTCTTATGTGGCTAACGACCGAGCTCCGCGGCGATCGCTGGAGCGCCTGGTTGGGCGACATATCCAGGCCTGTTAGGGAAGCAAATCATGCAGAAAGCACATCTGCTAGAGCGCGGAGGAGTTTTGCCCCATCTCCGCGCCATGCGCTGCCGTGCATGCACGCGAGTGTTTGTGGATTTGTCGAGGCTAACTTTTCAAGCATCACATATGCGTTCTTCGTGTGCGAGAAGTAATCCATCGCGTGACGGAAAGCCTCGCTCGGCCCAAGAATGTCCGACTCCGTGACGGGCGGGAGATTGGCGCCACCCTGGGTGAACAGGTCGCCACAGAGTAACGTAGAGGTTCGTTCCTCCATCAGAAAACCGCATTCCCACGCGTGCGGCAGATGCGGCGCGTCCAGCCAGCGCACGCAGTGCTTACCCAGAAGAAGCGGCTCTCCGTCGGCAAGCGCGTGGGGTGCCCGATCAGCGAGGTCACTAATCGATACCATGGCAGCAACCGCGCCGCACAATGGTACGGACTGCGGCGCGATGGCAAGCCATTCATTGAGCGAGCCACACTCGTCGGCCTCAACATGGGAGAGCCCAATGTAACGAAGGCTCTCGACGGGCAAAACGCTTCCCACCGCTTCACACACCAGCGGAAACATCTTTCGCGGACCCGTGTGGAAAAGCAGTGGTTCATCATCCATGATGAGGTACTGGTTGAACGAGAACCCGCCTCCTTCGCTCGGGACCGGCGTGTTGATGCGATAGATGCCGTCAGCAACCTCATGCACATTCGTCCCGGACCGGCTGTTCGTAACGGTCATCAGACTCTCCTTTCACTCGATTGGGCAATTGTGGTGTTCAGCTGCTTGTCGACCAACGCCCAAGCTCAGGCGCGTAGTGAAACGGAGTCGCCTGGAGCGATTGGTGTACACCCGACATGGGCATGAACTGATGGGGTGTAAGTCCCCTGTAGGAGTACCTGAACCTGTCCATGCGACAGTTATAACTACTAGCCGACGGCAAGGGCAAGTCTGCGAGGGTTTGTCTGAAGGAAGCCCGAGCGCAAAGGTGCGAGCCGACGGACAGAAACTGCGTAGAAGGGGCTGTCGTGCCAGGAATCTGAAGGGCGGACATCCGGCAACCGACATTGGGGACTTCGGCCGGTGCCTCCACGCGGAAGAACGGCACACACGGACCGTTCAGCAGCGTCTGTTCAAAGTCGAGTCCCACAGGCCAAGTCGCCCCGACGCTGTATATCGCAATCTATCCACCTGCGCTCATTTCTGTGTCAGGCCAACAATTGATTGAATCGTTTCATATTGTATCAGTTTCCCCCACCCCAACCCTCTCAAATAGGGGTATATATGACATTACTTTCATGATCCTTAGTACGTGTCGACAATTGTGAGAACGTCCGGTTTTTTCACAAACTCTGAGGGGGCGGAATGGCGATACGGAAAGGTACGGCTGTCATACATGCCGTTTTCCGCTTGGTATGGCCGGCGACATGGCGGCGGCCGTCCGATGTTGCGATAATCTGTCAATCTCTTTCCTGCTCCGCGCCTTAACTTGTCTGCATGTCCAAGGAACCCGAACCGGGCCGAAAACTGAGCATCGAAAGCCGGGGGGACGCCCTGATCCTCGCTCTGAGCGGCAACTGGACGCGCGAGGGCATTGGGGACGGCGATGCCGGACTTCCCGGCATCGTCGAGCAGCTTCCCGAATCCGCGACCGTTTCCTTTAGAACCGACGCCCTGGCGGCTTGGGACAGCACCCTGCTGACCTTCCTGGTACGCGTCCTCGATACGTGCCGCCGACGCGGTATCGCCGTCGTGCCGGACGGCCTGCCCGCCGGCGTGCAAGGGTTGCTGAACCTGGCTTACGCGGTGCCCGAGCGCCAGGACGCGCGCCGGACCGAGACCAATCCCGGATTTCTGGAAAGCGTGGGCCTGCGCGCCCTGACGGTCTGGCACCTGGCCGGCAGCCTGCTCGGCTTCATCGGCGAGGCCTCGCTCAGCGTCCTCCGCCTGTTCGGCGGGCGCGCACGACTTCGATGGGTCGATTTCTGGCTGTTCGTGGAGGAGGCCGGGGCGCGGGCGCTGCCGATCGTGACGCTCATCAGCCTGCTGGTGGGCATGATCCTGGCGTTCGTGGGTGCGCACCAGTTGTCGATGTTCGGTGCGGAGATCTACATCGCCGGCGCCGTCGGCATCGGCATGGTGCGCGAGATGGGCGCGATGATGACGGCCATCATCATGGCCGGACGGACCGGCGCCGCCTATGCCGCCCAGATCGGGACGATGCAGGTCAACCAGGAAATCGACGCGCTCAAGACCATGGGCATCAACCCCATGGATTTCCTGGTGCTGCCGCGCATGCTGGCCCTTGTCCTCATGATGCCGGTCCTGTGCATCTATGCCGACATCATGGGCATCGCCGGCGGCGCGCTGGTGGGGATCAGCACTTACGGGATTTCCCGCTCGGAGTTCCTGAACGAGCTGCAGAAGTTCGTCCATTTCGGCGACATCGCGGTGGGCCTCTTCAAGTGCACGGTGTTCGGCGTGCTGGTTGCGCTGGCGGGCTGCCTGCGCGGCATGGAATGCGGGCGGAGTTCCGCCGCCGTCGGTCTTGCCACGACCTCGGCGGTGGTCACGGCGATCATGCTGATCGTGGCTTCCGATGCGGTCATGACGGTCGTCACGACCATCCTGCATCTTTAGGAAATCCGGCCTATGGCGGAACCCCACATTCGCGTCACCGGCCTGACCCTGGCCTATGGCGACTTCGTCATCCAGCGGGACTTGAGCTTCACGGTCAACCGCGGCGATGTGTTCATCATCATGGGCGGCAGCGGCTGCGGCAAGAGCACGCTGCTGCGGCACATGATCGGCCTGCAGAAGCCGGCCGCCGGCCATGTTTATTACGATGGCCAGGGATTGTGGGACGTTTCCGAAGCCGAGCGGGCGCGGTTGATGCGGCGCTTCGGCGTGCTTTACCAGAACGGCGCTTTGTGGAGTTCGATGACCCTGGCCGAAAACGTCGCGCTGCCCCTGACCGAATGCACTCGGCTCGGCCCGGCCGAAATCCGCGAACTGGTTTCGCTCAAGCTGGCCCTGGTCGGCTTGGCCGGCTTCGAGGACTACTACCCTTCGGAAATCAGCGGCGGTATGCAGAAGCGGGCCGGTCTGGCGCGGGCCATGGCGCTGGACCCGGAAATCCTGTTCTTCGACGAGCCTTCCGCCGGTCTCGATCCGGTCAGCGCCAAGCTGCTGGACGATCTGATCCTGCACCTGCGCGACAGCCTGGGCAGCACCGTCGTCGTGGTCACCCACGAACTGGCCAGCATCTTCGCCATCGGCAACAATTCCGTTTTCCTCGATGCCGAATCGCATACCATGATCGCCTCGGGCGATCCGCGTAAACTGCTGGCCGAGAGCGACGATCCGCGGGTGCTGGCTTTCCTGACCCGCGGCGGGGCCAAGAGCACGGCCGGTGCAACGTCCGAACAAGAAACCCAGGCAGGTCCATGGTATTCCGATGAACAAGGCTAATCCCACCCTGATCGGCGGCTTCGTGGTGGGCGGCATCGTGCTGCTGGTGGTTTGCGTGCTGCTGTTCACCCAGCTCAAAGTCAGCGATGCCATGCGGTTCGTGGTGTACTTCACCGAATCCGTGAACGGGCTGAACGTCGGCGCGCCGGTGAAGGTCAAGGGCGTCGCGGTAGGCAACGTCGTCGACATTCGCGTGCTCGCAGACATGGACGGCAGCCGCGTCCTGACGCCGGTGGTGATCGAAGTGGACCCGAACAAGATGGTCGACCGCTCCGGTCATGTCTCGAAAAAGCGCAACCGCAGCATCCAGCCGTTGATCGAACGCGGGCTGCGGGCCCAGCTTCAAGTGCAGAGCCTCGTGACCGGCCAGCTCTACGTCGCCCTGGATTTCCTCCCCTACACGCCCGTCGATCTGGTCGGAAGCACCCTGGACTTCCACCCCTACGAGGAAATCCCGGCCATTCCCTCCAGCAAGGAAAAAATCACCAACACCATCGACGAGGTGGTTTCCGAATTCCGCCAACTGCCGCTGCACGAGATCGCGGCTGCGCTGGTCGCTTCCATCCGGCGGGCGGAGGCGCTGCTCAATTCGCCGAAAATCGAGTCGATACTGACCTCGACCGACCAGGCATTGCAGCAGGTCAACGCCACGCTCAAGGAATCGCGGGCCCGCCTGGGGCCCATGCTCGCCAACCTGGACGGTGCCATCGGCGATCACCGGCGGCTGACCAACGATCTGGACCGCGAGGTTCAGCCGACACTCAAGCGCCTGGACGAGACCCTGCTTGCCGCCACCTCCGCCATGCGCCGGATCGACGGCGCCGCCGGCAGCGTCAACGATCCCGTACTCCAGCACACGCTCGATGCGGCGATCGACGAAGTATCCCAGGCGGCGCGGGCCATCCGGGTGCTGAGCGACTTCATCCAGCGCAACCCGAACGCCTTGATCGTGGGCAAGGAAAACGACGGAGATTGAGCCCGATGCGCCACCACCGCAAACCGGTTCCCTTCATGCTGCTCACGCTGGCCGCACTGGCTTCCGCCGGTTGCCTGCGCAGCACCGAACCGGCCAATTTCTACCAGTTGCAGCCGCTTACCGCGTCCCGACAACAGCCGGCGAACGTCAAACCCGCGGTGGTCGGCGTCGGACCGATCAAGCTGGCTTCCTATCTGGACCGGCCCCAGATTGTCGTCGCCGAAGGGCGGAACCGGCTGCAGCTCGACGAATTCCAGCGCTGGTCGGAGCCGTTGCAGGAAAATCTGACCCGGGTCCTGGCGGAAAACCTGTCCCGTCTGCATCCGGCGGACCATGTCATCATTTATCCCTGGCATCGCAACGACGCACCCGAACTGCAGCTCGAAGCCCGGATCGACCGCTTCCATACCGACGGCAGCGGCGCCAGCGTCCTGGACGTCGCCTGGGGCATCTCCAAAGGCGGCGCCACCGTCTACCGCAAACGCTCGAACTACCAAGCCTCCGCCCGGCCTGGCGACACCGAATCGCTGGTCTCGGCGCAGAGCGAACTGCTGGCCGCCTTCGCCCGAGAAGCCGGCAGCGCCATGGAAACCTTCCGCCATCCTTGACCTCTTATGCCAACTGACCGCTTTTTCGAACGCGCCATCGGCCTCATGACGGTAGGCCTCTTGATCGCCGCCTGCATCAAGATCGTCGCACCCTTCACCGGTGCCTTGATCTGGTCCACCATCATCGCCGTGGCCACCTGGCCGGTGTTCGAGCACCTGGCCCGGCGCCTGGGCGGCCGTGCCGGCGTCGCCGCCACGCTGATCACCTTCGCGATCCTCCTCGTGATCGCCATGCCGGTGGCCTTGCTGATCAACTCCCTGGCCGAGCACGTGCAGGACGTCCTGCACATTACCGAGGACGTGTCATCGCTCCGTCTTCCCGGCCCACCGGAGTGGGTGAACCGAATTCCGCTGGTCGGGCCGGAAATCGAATCGCGTTGGCTGGCGGCGGTCGAAAATCTCGAGACGACCCTGACGAAGATCCGCCCCTGGATCGGCAAGGCCGCCGCCTGGACGGTCAACCAGGGCGCCCATCTCACCTTGTCCCTGCTCGAATTCTTGCTCGCCACCGTGCTCGCCGGTTTTCTGTTCGTGCACGGGAAATCGCTCGCCGGCCTGCTCGAACGGTTCGCGTCCGCCATCGCGGGAGAAAGCGGCGCAAGCCTGGTGCACACCGCCGGACTGACGATCCGCAGCGTCACCATCGGGGTCATGGGAACGGCGTTGATCCAATCGGTGCTGACCGCACTCGGCTTGCTGGCAGCCGGCGTGCCGGGCGCGCTGCTGCTCTGGTTCGCCAGTTTCCTGCTGGCCACGCTGCAGCTCGGCACCGCGCTGGTTTGGATTCCGGCAGCGATATGGCTGGAGATTCAGGACCAGACCGGCTGGATGATTTTCCTGGTGATCTGGGGGTTGTTCGTCAACACCATCGACAATTTCATCAAGCCCTATCTGATTGCCCAAGGCAGCGGCACGCCGCTGGCGATCGTGTTCCTGGGCGTGATCGGCGGAATGCTGGCCTGGGGCTTCATCGGCATATTCATCGGCTCCACCCTCCTGGCCGTGAGCCATGCCCTGCTGAAAGCCTGGCTCGACGCCGGCGATGAGCCCAGCTAACGCAGCATCCGTCCGGCAAGAAAATTCCCGACGAGGCTGGCCACCAGAATCGTCAGGTAGAACTGCCCGCACATGACTTCGAGGACGCTCAGTATCCGGGCCAGCGGTATGACCGGTGTGATGTCGCCATAACCCAGCGTGGTGAGGGTGGCGAAGCTGAAATACAGCAGCTCGTCATAGCGCCCGTCCAGTGTTTCACCGACGTTGATCCCCTGGAAAGCGCCCGGCCTCACCATGGTCAAAAGGATGTAAAGGAAGCCCCATATGAAGCCGATCAGCAGGAAAACGCATACCGAACCCGGCAACCTGTTGATGTCGGCATCCTTCCCTCGAAACACGTGCTTGGCCGCCAGATAGCAACTCAGCACGCAGAACAGCAAAAAGACCAATACTTCCAGGACATCCAGCACCGGGGAACGGGAATTCCAGGCGAGCACCGGAAATAGCAGACTGAGCACGCCGAGCAGCAGGCCTAAGCGAAAAACGCCCCGGTTTTCCTGAAGGCTCCAAACTCCGATCAGAACCATCAGACCGAATACCGACTCCATCAGCCAATCCAAGAACTCCTGGTTCCTTGCCAGCACGGAAAATTCGCGCAGCAGGGGCCCGGCTATCAGGGTCGACACCAGACCGGTCAGCAGAAAACCGAAGTTGTTTTGCTTCAGTATCAGCCGCCGTCCCGCGTGCAGGGGTGGAAGCTGAACATGGCGGGATAGCGTGCTGCGGAGGTTGCCCGGCGTCATCTTTTTTCCTGAGAAAGCCCGCTGGCACGGGCTCCATGGCTTTTCGCAAACTTTGGGTCGGTCGGAATAATACACCGAAAAACCGGACGCACACTCAGGAGCCGCCTGTAAACAACCGGGGTAAATGCTGTAGATTGTTGCCGTCCCCTTTGTTCAGGTGCGCCGATGCTCAACTACGCTATCATCGTAACCGCCGCTCTCGCCGGCATCGTGCTGGTCGACGATGACCCGACGTCGGTATCAGTCGAGGAATGGATTCTTTTCGCAGTGATGATCTACGCGGCGTCATCTTTCATGCGGCTGTACCGGCGGTAAGCTCCTCAAAACGCGACCGCCGGAGGTGAGGCACATCGCACGACTCCCCTCAGGCTTCCGCGCCTCGAGGGTAAGGCGTCAAAACGCGCGGAGGGAACTACCGCTTTTCCAGCTCCGAGATCAGCCGCAATGCCTCCATGGCCCGCTTCATGGAGAGGGGTTCATCGATTCCCGGTTCGAACGCCATGCGGACGATGTCCCCCTTCATCGCGATCAGAGCCTCCTCGGCATTCTGGCCAACAATCCTGCCATCCGTCCCGTCTCGCCAAGCGCCGCCCTCCTCAGTCAGACCCAGCGCAAGCAGAAACTCCTCTGCATTCATATCGCTCCCCCGTTCAGGATAACGTTGGCGCCGGAACGCAATC
Organism: Methylococcus sp. ANG; assembly: GCF_040730495.1. Lineage (NCBI taxonomy): Bacteria > Pseudomonadati > Pseudomonadota > Gammaproteobacteria > Methylococcales > Methylococcaceae > Methylococcus > Methylococcus sp. ANG. The sequence goes on from NZ_CP160399.1 coordinate 2,098,238, forward strand.
CTTCCGGGCGATCCCATCTTATTGCGATGCGGCGCCGAAATGAAGGAAAGACGCTGGAACCAAGGCAGCGGCAGTAATTCCGGTCCGAAGGAAATCCAAGGGCTGTCGGCTCGCCGTCTCAATGCACCCGTTCCGACTGCCCGGGTGACCGCATCGCCATTACCAGCTGCGCCAGAAGGTCATTGGCTATGGCTTCCCACTTCTGGCATGCGTCAAACAGCTTGCGGATCTGACGACGGCATTCCTCCAGTTCCAGCAGCGCGGCATCGGTCTGATCCTGGGCCTTGTCGGCCAGTTCCTGGGCGCGTTTGGCTTGTTCGGTGAACACTACCAGCGAATCCATCGCGATGCTGAGCTGCTCTTGCTCTGAAACATTGGCAATCGCACCAGGGGACAACTTCAGCACATTCGCGAGGATTACGGCCGTGCTTTCGGTGCTCTCGGTCATGGCGTTTTTCTCCATTCGGACAAAACTGCGGCGGGCTCATCGATCGGCTGGATTGCCCTGATCATCGGGCAAGCAAGAATCCGTCCAGGCGGCAAACCTGCCCAAATGTCCATTCCGGTCAGATCCCACCGTGTCGACAGACCAACCAAGACGCCGAAGCGAACCTCCATTTGTCGGGTTTCCCTCATATCGGCAAAATCGGAGGAGCAAACCGCCCATGCTGGTGCTGGCCGATGCCGGGAAGCCCGACATCTGCCGGTCGCCGACCCAGTGCTCGGTGTCGTGACTTAACCGTAACCGGTGACGGCAACGCCGAGCGTCGTCAAGGAAGCCGGTTTCGGGAGCAAGGAAACCTATCGGCCGGCAAGGGGAAGCCCGGACTGGCCGGGCTACTTGAGGAATGCGTAGAACGTCTTTTTGTCAACGCCATGTAGCGAATCAAATCCTGGCTGAACGGGGCTTTAGGACAATCGACAGTGACCACACGCTTCGTTCCGGCTTCAACCTTCGACCATTTCTCATGGGAAGTCCCGGTGCGCGGCTCCGGTTGAAATCCAAGGTTCTTGAGAATAGTCTTGACTTCAGCGCATGTGAGCGGCGGATACTTGCTGCTCATGCATGGGCATTGGGCGGAATCAAAAGCATGATCGGCGTATAGGCGGTGCGGTGCAGGTGGTCGCCCCATCTCAAGACGGATTGCAGCGCGAATAGGACATAGAACGCGATCCAATCCCGGAACGGTGCGCTGCGGCTCAAGAGCTGGCCCCAATATGGCGCATCGGGGCCGATGACTGCATCCCGAATGTACTCTTTAACTTGATCGTCGAGCTTGGTTTTTGCCTCGTCGGCAGTGTCGCCCACGGCGTACAAGGTGAAATCCAGGCAGTAGGCTGCCCAATAGCCTTGTGGTTCACGCTTGACGAGATAATGCAGCTTGAGGGCTGGTTTCATGGTGACTCCTGGCGGACCTTCTCGGACGCTTACGGACTTCTGGGGATAGTAGCAGACCGCGAGGGCAATGAGGTAGTTCCGCTCGGCCTACAAGAAACCGGCCCGCTTCCGAACAACCCTGCACGCGGTCGCGTTACTCACGCCGACCTTTTTGGCGATGGCCTCGAACGTCATGCCTTGAGCCCGAAGCGCACGGATTTCACGATTGCGCCGGTCGGCCGACTTTTGGGCGATGTAGTACCGGTCGCCTCCGAACTCGGTGCGGACGTGGTCTGCCGCGGTGTAGACGCCGCATGATGATCTTCTGGCAGGTGGGTGGTCAGCTCAGCTTCGAGCTGGTCTAGCGGATTTCTGCGGACGTTAGCGGACGACGCTAGGCATGAAAAAGCCCGCGTGGTGCGGGCTTCGTGGACTTTAGCGGACTTCTGCGAACGAATCGGTGGTGCGGGAGTCGCACCCATATTTACCGCTCCATGCCATACATATCAAGGTTTCTCCGAATCGTGAAACCTCAGTTACCGTCACAGTTACCGTCAAGCTTTTGGCGGTGCCGTCCACAATCCGCCCATCTCCGCCAGCCGGTGTATGCCCTGGTGCGGGTGACGCGCCGCGGTGCGCATGATCCGGTTGTTCACTCCCTGCAGGAGGAAGTGAGTCGCCGGCCAGCTCGGCCCGGTGATCGGCAGCCGCGGCCGTCTGCATGGGCATGTCCTCGTCAGAAGGTGCTCAAGAAATGCAGAAGGTGCCCAACAAAAAACGTGGGCATCTTCTGGGTGTCGTGAGCATCTTCTGCACGGCGAGGTTGATGGCCCGCAGCGCCGCCCGCACATCTGCATACGCTACGAACCGAACGAATTGCACGAACTCAGGCGCCCGGCAAGGCTTCCAGAGCTTCGTACGCGCTACGAACCGTACGAAGTGCTGAACGTATCGTATCGCCTGTATCGTATCGCCGGCCGCCGTCCTGGTCGGTCCCCAGATTTGGGGAGCGGTCATCGACTTTGAGCTCGCCGGTTTTGGTGAGCTCAAATTTTGAGTGACGGATTCCGACAGATGCCGCCCTCCGAAAAGGTCGCCATCGCTCGGGCGCTTGAGGAGGAGATGGGGAACCGGCAGGGACAGCGGACGGATTTGGAACTTGTGGACAATTGTCCACAAGTTAAGCCTAGGAGTCTGTCGGACTATGGATTTACTCGGGTCGGGATTCTTGGAATCGAGAATTTTTCGGGGGCATTGGCGGGGTAGTCACCAGCGTTTCGCGTCGATAACTAGACCAAGATGTGCCCCGCCTCCCCCATGGCGGCGCTATTGGTGTGTAACGCTTGGTTTTTACGTGAAGCCTGTCACGCTGCCGCCAACACGTGCATCCGCCTCAGATTGAACGCCATCGCCACCAGCTTCCATTCTCCGGCCACTGCCTCCAAGCCGCGCAGAGAGAACTGGCGGAATCCCAAGACCTGTTTGATGATGCCGAACACCGGCTCCACCGTGGATTTGCGCTTGGCGTAGCGGGCCTTCCCTGCCTTCGTTTTGAGTTTCCAGGCCATCTTCTCCACGGGATCGGTGGTTTCCGGTTCCGGGGCATCCGGAGCCAGGCGTTCCGCCAGCGGCACGTGATGGCTGTCCCGTCCCATCGCGATCAGCGGTTCGATCTGCTGTTCGCAGCAGGCGTGCACGTTGCCGGCGCTGAAGTAGCCCGTGTCGGCCAGCAGGGCTTCGGGCTTCCCCAGGCTTCCGGCAGCTTCTCGATCTCGGCCAGCATCGGTTCGACCTGCTGCTTGTCGTTGGTCTGCTGACTGACGGTGGTGGCGACGATCAACATCGTCTCCACATCCACCGCAGCCTGGCTGTTATAGCCCTGGAGGAAACCCGCGTGGCTCGGCATGATGCGGGATTCCTCGTCGGTCAGATTGATCTGGTCGCTGGCCTTCGGCCCGGTTTCCGGCGGCTTCGGCTCCTGCCCACGTGGCTTCTTGCCCGCCTGCCGCTGGCCTTCGCGACGGGCTACCTTGGCTTCATAGTCCTGCTGCGCCCGGGCATCGCGCTCCGCGACCCGCTCCACGATCTTGGCCTTCGCCTCCGCCAGGGCCTTCAGCCGATCCTGCCGCCGCGCCAACTCCTCTGGCAGGTCGATGCCGTCCGGCTCCTCCGCCCCGTCGGCCTCCGCCGCCTTCTGCAACAAGGCCTGCACCTCCTCCCGCAACTGCGCTTCCAACTTCTCGATGTGGCCATGAGACAAGGCCTTGTGCTTGGAGGCGTTGGCCTTAATCTTGGTCCCGTCCAGGGAAATCTGCCCGAGCCTCACCAGCTTCATCGCCTGCGCCAGGCTCAAGACCTGAACGAACAGGTCCTCCAGCTCCCCCAGAAAGGTCTTGCGAAAGTGGGCCAGGGTGTCATGATCGGGATGGGTTTCCGCCGACAGAAAGCGGAAGGCCACCGAATCGTAGGTGGCCCGCTCAATCTTGCGGCTGGAGAACACCCCGGTGGCATAACCATAAACCAGCAGGGCCAGTAGTACCGACGGATGGTGCGCCGCCGACCCGCGCCCCGAGTAGCGGCTCGTCAGTCGACTTAAATCCAGCTGATCGATGACCTCGACGAGGAACCGTGCCAGGTGGTTGGCTGGCAGCCATTCGTCAACCGAGGGCGGTAGCAGATACTGCTGGTGGCGATTGACGGGGATGAAGCGGCTCATCGGGTCTCACCTTGTCGCGATCTATCCGGAATAGGCCGCTATGTTAACGGAAACAGCGGACTTCCGCCCCTCCAATCCGGTTCGAACCAGAACCGGAAAGTCCGACAGACTCCTAGTCAGAAATCCCGCGAGATAGCCGCCGAGAAAGCGGGCTTCGGAAGTGACATGACCTACCGACGCGCCAAGCGTGTCGTCGACCACGGAGCGGAGGAGCTGGTCGAGGCATAGATGTCCCGTCCTACCTTGATCCAGTCGGATCGCAAAGCCTCCATGTCACAGTTGGGGCGATGGCTCGGCCTCTTAGGCTGGTAGAACAGACCAGCCCCGGTCAACCCATCAAATACAGCTCCCCAAAAGCGCTTGGTGTGCTGCTTATTCATTTCGGTGCCTGCGGTTTCATGGGTGCCTATACGGACGTTCGCGGACGCTTACGGACTTCTATGGATAGTAGCAGACCGCGAAGGCGATGCGATAGTTCCGGCCGGCTTCGATGGCGTTCAGCAGGTCGGGCAGGCGCTCACTTGCCGGCGGCCAGCTCTGACAGCGCCTCGTACACCAGCGCCCGCAGTTCCTTCTCAATCTCCTGGACGGTGGACAGCCCAGCTACGGCCACGGCTCCGCGACCGGGGAGGTTCAGCAGCTTCGCGCGGATATTCGCGGCCTGATTGCACCACTCCGATTTCACAACGTCAACCGGAATCAGGCTCTTGCGTTTCACATCTTCTTCCATCGCAGCGATGTTGGCCTGGTGGTGGGCTAGGCGAGCGCGTTCGTGCTCGAGGTTGTGCTCCCGGCCGTACTCGGCGGCGATCCGTGCCCGGAGCCACTCGCCGACCGCTCCGGGCGGGAACTTGCGGGTCACGGGGTCTTGCGGCGGCGGATCATCTTCGCGGAGCATCTGCCTCACCCGGCGGGCAGATACGCCGATGATGGCGCCCAGCTCAGCGGCGGTAAGGTGTTCTGGTGGTGGGTCGTCTTGCGGCTGGAGCATAGGAAATAGCCATCAGGCTTGAAAATGGCTGAAATCCAGTAATGGCGCGGGTTTGGGCGGTTAGGTAGGAAATCTAGTAGCAACTAGCGACTAGGCAAACCGGGCGAGTTTGCCCACCCGTCTGACATAGGACGCGGGGAAGGACCCGTCAAGGCAGGAAGCCAGCTCGTTGCCGGACGATGCCGTTCTGGGGCAGGTTCAGCAGCCGGCAGGCATAGGACACGCTGTAGCCGGCGTCGACCAGCTCCTTGAGCCTGGCGGACTCCTGCTCGGTGATGCGCCGTGGTATCAGCACGCGCTTGCCCTGGTGGGTCGCCCTGAACGACTCGAATATCCGCTCGGCCTGGTGGTGAAGCGCCGGGTGGCCGACCAGCAGGCCGAGTAGCTGGTGTTGCAGGTTGTCGAAGGGGCTGGTGTCGGTCATGTGATGGCCTCCAACATGAGGCAGTAGAACACAAGGAGGATAACCGCGAAGATCATGCAGTCTGCGACTCGGGACAGTGTTTCGTTACTCATGCCCGGCAGCAAACCCAGTCCGGGCAGGGGTACGGCTCGCTCTTGCCCATGTGGAGGCGCACGCCAGATGCTGAGCACGGCGTGAACGTCTTGCCGTCCAGCGTTCGGATTTTGCCGTCCGGGTGGATGCGTGATCCTGGCGGGGCCTGGAAGATGCCGGCAGGAAGTCGCGGTGATTCAGCGCGGGGTGCGGGTGGCTGATACGTGGCCGCGGGCGTTGGTGGCGCTGGCGGGCGCATGGCGCTATCCATAATGGCTACTGCTCCGGCAAGGGCAGTGGCGTTCATGGGGCTGGGAACGGCGGGAGTCTCGTACGCCGGCCTTGTTGCGGCCTCGATTTGGCGAGCCAGTATGGTTTCAACCTCGGCGTCAATCGCCGATTGTGGCGTTTGCATCAGCGTGCCGCGGGCCAAATGCTCGGCTACGACTTCGGTGGAAATGCGACTGCGCAAGCTGGATTTTTCATACTCGCTTAGATTTGACATGGGTTTTCTCCTGAAAAGGTGCCTTGACCGCGAGGTACAGCGCTGGGCCAGCGCACGGCCAAGGCTTGCCCGAATGGTTAATCGATGGTAATGAATGCGCCGCCTACGATTTGCCGCTCCGCGTGGCTCATGTGTCTGAACAAAACCCGGACCTTTGCGCCGCTCAAGTCCGTGTACAAAATTCCGACTTCGCAGCCGCGATCTCGCAGCCTTTCACCTAGAGACCTAATTGCATCAATCCGGCTCATCGGCCGATCTTCTGCGACGAAGTAGTTACCGACTTCCGGGGAGTTAAGCCCGCTCATGTCCGTCTCTCCAAAACGTGGTTCAGCAGTTTGTCGCGCTCGATGCCGAGAGTTTCCAACTCATCGTCGGTCATGTCGGCAAACAGCAGCTTGATGTTCTCGCTGCCTTCGCTCCAGGTTATGCCCTGGTGTTTATGGCGGTGCGGATTGTCTTTTCGTGATACCTCGGCAACAGCCTGTGCGCGGCTGGTTGCGAGGATCGCGTCTTCGAATACTTGGATTTCGTTCATGGGTTTTCCTTCAGAGAAATACCTGGATGCCGGCGGATGACAGCTCGTTGACGATGGTCTGTTGCTGGTCTTTTAGCTCGGTGATTTCTGCGTCGATCTGGGCCAGCTTTTCCTGGCGATCGGCGTGATTCAGGCCGGTTTCCTCGCCTGAGTAAATCGGGTCATCCTTCAAAACATCGTGCAAGCGCTCCTCGAGGAGTGGGCGTAAAAGCCAGATGACTGCTCGAGAATCGGCCTCTAGGCGCGGCCCGGCTGGGTGAAGCAATCTTCCGACGCCGGTGCTTCGCGGGGACTTGGCAGACTGGAATTGATTCAGTATCGAACCAGCGTACTCTCTGGCCTGCCGGTCAAGGTCCGCCAGGATTTCGGCCATAACCTCATCCTTTGGCCTTGGTGCCATTTCGACTTGGTGCCGCTCAATCTGTTTTTGCTCGATTCGCTTGGCGATTGCTTCGAGGTTTTGTCGAAGCTGTATTGCCATTTCGGCAATCGTTGGGCTTTTTGCCATGTTGTGCTCCTGAGTTGGTGGCGGAAATATCAGGCTCACATAATATTTGATGCGCAAAGTTAAATCACTGCCAGATAACAGTATGTTATGTCAGTCAGAATTCCCCGATATAAGCCGGTAAATCTGCCGCTCCGACCGTGGAACACCTCCGAATCGCTTGGCCTCATAAAGCGCTCGGACAGCCGGAGCCGCGTCTCCAGATAACGGTGGCCAGTCAGACCAATCGAGTTGCTCGAGCAAAAGAGAAAGTGCCGATGCCTGTTTCCAGGTCGAGCGTTCGCCGGTCAGACGGGCGGCTTCGCGGAGTTGCCTGGCTTTGATGGCTTTGCGGACAGATAGCGAAACTCCGAAGGCATGGGCGAGGTCAGCTTCTCCGGCCAGCGCCCGTGCGAAAGCATCCGATAACCATGCGATGGTGGCCGGTTTCAGTGGCCGCCGGCCTCGGGATTCGATGACTTCAAGGACTACATCAAGCGATGATGTTGTTTGGGCCGTCATGGGTGGTCCTCAGGCAAAAGGAATTTCGTCATCGAACGGCATGTCGTCTGCCTGGTGCGCTGGCGCAGCTCGGCCGTATGCCTGTCTGGCATCGAACTCCCTCCCGTCCGTCCGGGCCTGCCTCGGCTGCCTGGGCCGGGGCTTCGGCTTCAGCGCGATGACGCTGTTCGCCACAACGTCCAACGATGCGCGGTATTCGTCGCCCTTTTGGTAGACGGTCAGCTTGCACTTGCCCTGGACTGAGACGGCATCGCCGGCCCGGAGCCGCAGCAGCTCTTGCTGGCCTTCGTCTGTAAAGCAGATGATGCTGGCCCACACGGTCTCGCCGTCGCTCTGAACTTTGAGGTTCGCGGTGGTGAAGACCCTGCCCGTCTGGCTGGTGCGCTGGATTGGGTCGCGGTGCAGCTCGCCTTGAGCGAGTACGTAAATGGTCATTGCATCGCCCTCATCTTGCGGTCTTCTTCGAGAACGATGGCGTTAAAGATGATGTCGGCGGTGTCCATGTCCACCTCGGCCCGGTCGCGGTCAAGGCCGATAGCAACTCTTGCGTCGTTGAAGGCTCGGGCTATCCATTTAACGAAATCGCAGCCGCTAGCTCTTATGGCACCCATGTCAACGGTCTCGCGGCTTCGCCACATTCGCGCCAAGCCATTGAGCGCCGGCACGGCGTGACTCATGCCTTCGCGGTCGGCAAGCCTAATTGCGCTATCGATTGAGTTCGCAGTGACGGCAGCCACAAGCGAATCAACATAGCCGCGATACGTCGCCACGAACGCGATGGGGTCGGTGGCGTCGATTTCGTCCATCTCACTCCATGTGGTGGACCTCACGGGCGGACGCGGGCTTACGATCAAGTCGATTTCGTAGTGGTCGAAGCCGGTGGTCCGCTCGATTTCGTCATTCGTCTTGCCGTACGCGAACAGCAGCCAGACCAACGCCGCCTCGATGTCGGGCCATTTAGCCAGGTCTCGGATATCCTCGGCGGGCTGTGACAATATCGGCCTTGGTGTCGGCGCGGAGGTTACCTCGGGCTTGGGTTGGGACAACTCTTTGAGTGCTCGGCGTAGAGGCAAATCGGCAACGCGTTGCCATTTTGACGGGTCGGCTTTGGCTAGCTGCATGTAGCCTCTGGCTGTTCGCTCGCTCATCTCGAAGTTCTCGGTCAGCCACGGGAGCCACGCGCCATGAGGGAGTTGCTCCTTGGCTTGGACCAGTAGCTTTCCAGCCTCGCGGGCGTGGCCTACGGCATCAATCGCGGCGGTCACTGCGGCGATGTGGTGGACGCGGATTTCTGACGCCAGGGTTGTAAGGTTAGTTGTGATGATGTCGTTCATGTTGGTTCCTATTTGGTGATGGCCGTCTGGCCGTTGGTGCTGGTGTTCGCGGCTGGTGCCCACTGGTTGCATGGCTTCGGGTCCGAATCCCAGAATGCGCCGCAAGCCGGGTAGTCCTCGCGCCCTGCGCCGCAAGTCACAAGGGCGGTGTGCTGCGTGGGTTGGGCATGCCGGCAATCGGAGCACGTCTTCGGCGTGTCGAGCCTCCACCACGACGCATCCGTCAGCCGGGATACCTGCTCGTCGAAGCGTTCCTCGTCGAAGCGCTGCTCAGGAATTTCAAGATCGAGCCGGACGCAGCCTGATTTCGCGAACGTGGCCTCGATGCGGACCAAGACCGGCGGGCCGACGACCGATGCGGCGTCGAAGGATGCGCGGGAAACGCCCTCATCGGTCGCGGCGAGGATGCGCATAATCTCGGATTTGTTCTCCTTCAGCCTTTGAATCTCTGATTGCTTCAGCGGTCCCGCGATGTGCAAGAAATCGCCGTCAGCTTCAAGCGTCACGCCGCGGTCCAGCAGCTCGGAGATAAACGCGGCGAGGTCGGATAGGGTCTTCACAGGGTCGCCCTCACGTCGCTGGTGGGATCATCCTCATTTACACAAGGTCCGCTAGAAGCGCCGTATCCGCCGGAAGTGCCGGAACCAGCGTCATTGCTGGGTTTTTGGTACGGCACATCCGAATTGCTATCTGCCGTACCACGGCACTTATCTGCCGTACCTTCGCTATGTGCCGTCGCATCTGCCGTACCGAAACCCTTAGTTTCCGGGGCTTCCGGCGGATACGGCGGATACGGCGCTTGTTTCGGAGCTTGCGTAATTGTGTAGATGCGGTTTCCGTTTCCGTCCTTGGACAGCGTTACGGTGATGCCTATGCGCCGTAGGCTCGGAGCTAGTGTCTAATTGCATTATTAAGCGACTGTAATATCATGTCTCCGTTACCCACAGGAACGGAGGGAAGGATGGCGCGAGTTGCCATATCGGTGAGTTGTACGGACCAAGACCGGCGTGAGTTGGAGCGTTTGAGCAATAGCCGCACCGAGGAGGCTCGTCTGGTCGAACGCGCCAAGATTGTCATGGGCTGTCTGGCGGGCAAGCGCAATGACGAAATTGCTGCTGAACTCGGTATCCGGCCCGGCACGGTCGGTGTCTGGCGCAGGCGCTTTGCGGCTGAAGGGTTGAAAGGACTGCGTGATCGAAAAAGACCGGGCAAGCCTCCGCGGTACCCGCCGTCCGAGTTGCGCAATCGATTGCTTGCGCAGATTGAACAGCCGCCGCCGGCCGGACAGGCGACGTGGGATGGCGGGTCGTTGTCGAAAGCCTTGGGGGTTTCCGATGATGCCGTCTGGCGTCTGTTGCGCAAAGAAGGCATCCAACTCCAGCGGCATCGCTCGTGGTGCGTCAGCACGGACCCTCAGTTTGCCATCAAGTCGGCCGACATTATCGGGCTGTACCTGAATCCGCCGCAAAATGCGTTGGTCATTTCCGTTGATGAAAAGCCTTCCATTCAGGCGCTGGAAAGGGCCAGCGGTTTCGTCTTTACCAGCAGCGGCAAGCTGGTTCGTGGATTGAAAAGCACCTATAAGCGCCATGGCACGATCAATCTTTTTGCGGCCTTGAATGTGGCGACCGGTACCATTCAGTCCAAAACCACCACGACCAAGAAGCGTCCTGACTTTCAGGCCTTTCTCGATGAGGTGGTCGCCGATGTTCCGGCTGATCGGGAAATTCATGTGATTCTCGACAACTATTGCACTCACAAGAAGAACGATGACTGGTTGGCCGCCCATCCCAACGTGCACTTTCACTTCACGCCCACTTCAGCCAGTTGGTTGAACCAAGTGGAAATCTGGTTTGGCATCATGACCCGCAAGGCCTTACGTGGGGCCAGTTTCAACAGCATCGACCAACTGGCGCAGGCGATCAACGATTTCATCGCCGCCTACAACGACAAGGCCGCCCCATTCGTCTGGCGCAAGCGGGAAGTCAAAGGCTCCCAGCTGCGCAATACTATCGCTAATTTACGCAATTAAACACTAGCCGCTTGATAGCATTGGTGGCCCCCTTCGGCGTTATGGGCCATGCTTTGGACTTGGCCTGGTTGCCAGCGTACTCGGACAGGTCGCGGTGCAGCGCTGTGGAATTTCCAGCCCATCGGCCGCTGCTGGCGTTTAGCAAAAGGATCAGCGCAGAACCCACTGGGCTGGCCTCGATGCCGGCCTCGACGGCCTCGTCCTGGTTTTGGGTGTACGCGGACATGAACTCTCCATCCCAGCCAAAAGCCACCCCCGCAGCTACTGACCACAGGGCAAAGTCGGCCATGCGCGGTTTTTCGGAAATGTGAATCCTGTAGTGACCACGGATCGCGGCGGATACGCCGTTCAGCAGCGCCCCGAAGATGCTAGGACGTGCCAGCTCGAAGTCGTGCCAAAAGCGTTTTTCGTCCTGGCGGTCGGTTGCCTGGATGATCGGCAGGTTTAGGATGATGGATCGCTCGGCCAGGTCGGGCCGGGTGGCTATGTCGTCGATGCCGTTTGCGATGATCGGGCGCTGAATCTCTACCAGCACTTGCTCCAAATTGCTGTAGAGCTGCCTACAATCAATACCGCCTCCGGTACTCAGACGACACAGGCAGTCGGAAAGCTCCGGGTTGAGCCCGGACAGGTTATCGAGCACTACGCAATGGTTATTTGCGGCCGACACCAGCAAGTCACGGACTTCCCGCGGCGGGCTCCGGAGCGGAACCGTGGACGGATCGCATAGGCTGCGGATGACACGGCTGGTGGTGGACTTACCGGTGCCCTGCTCGCCCTGCAAAACAAGCACTGGATATGGCTTAGCGCCGCTCAGTGCCGCTACCAGCCAGGCGACGACCAGCGGGAACTCCTTGGGATCGATGTTGATAAATTCGCTGAGATGTTCCACGCCGCCCTTGTCGGTGGGGGCGGGCAGTGCGGCCATGCCGTTGCGGCGGATGAAGTAGACGGGCGACTTGTCCAACACTTCCCAGCCTTCCTCCGTCACCTCGATCACGCGCCATTGGTCGTCACACAGATCGATGATGACGCGATCCGCCAGGTGGGCGACACGAATATAGACCTGGACCGGCTTTCCGATGTGCTTGGCGCGGGCCTCGATCGTGTTCAGCGCGTCGGAAATGGAGTTGTTGTTGCAGCCCTTGCCTTCCGATTTATAAAAGGTGTCGGACAGCCACTCTTTGAAGTTTTTGCTCCGCACCGGCCACACCTCGCGGTGCTCGTCGCGGTCGATCAGCGCGTAAACGGCACCATCCTGGTCGTGCACATAATCAAGAATCGACGACAGCTCGATCAGGGTTGTGGCCTGCGACTTCTTGGTGCGGTCGTCGGTCTTTGGGCTTGAAGTCTTTGGTGTATCGCCCAGATCGACGTGGATGGTTGAGGGGTTTTCCGGGTCAGGGGTGAATGTCGCGTCGACCATCAGCTTACCCTCCTTGCAAAGGTTGCCAGGTCCGTGACGACGCGCGGCAGCCCAGCAGCCAGCAGCGCCACGGCCAGCGCCTTGGTTTCGTCACTGGTCAGCGTGCCATCGACGTCGATCAGCAAGCCATCAGCCCAGCCAGAAAGGTCTGGCCAGCGGTACAAGCTCGGATCGGGATCTGGCAGCAAAATCGCATTCGTGGTGCCGCCGCGATCGAACAGAGACCATCCGCTCTTGCCGGTGATCACCAGCAGCGTACGGTCCGGTCGGGGCCTGAGCTGCCGGGCGAACGGAGGCAGCCGAAGGGCTTGCGAAAAGGCCGGGCCTTGTGAAATACTGGCGGCGGAATTGCTTTTCTGAGCCGCTTCCCGGTGCCAGCCGGGGGCGGCTTTTTGCTGTGTGGTCATTTATTGGCGACTCCAGCATTGTACTGGTTGTATATCCAATCTCTTAAATCTGCGGCGCGATACCTCACGGCGCCGCCTATTTTCATAAACGGCGGGCCTTTTCGGGCCACGCGCCAAGAATTCAATGTAGACCGGCTCATCCGAAGTATTGCCGCGGCCTCGTGATCTAAAAGGAGCGCGTCATTTGGGAGTGATCCGATGTCTTCTGTGCTCATGTTTTTCCCCGATTCTTAAGCGGTGGCCATGATTAAATCAGATGAATAAAAGGGTACGGAATCTCCCAGAGTTCAGGTACCCTAGCGCTTTCCTCGCAAAGCCTTCCTGAGATACTTAGGCGTAGCCTTCGCCCATGCCGGCAACACCTTGGCAAACGCCACAAAGAAATTCGATTCGTCATCGTCTGACTTAGGGTCGGTTTTTCTCAGCCCGGCGACAAACATTCCCATGCTCTGAGCCAGCCGAATGCGCTGCTGGTGCGCCAGCTCGCTCTTTGCTACCGCGCCCTGCCACGGCCCGCCTTTCGCGTTGTTGTCAAAGCTCAGTGCCGCCAGGCCCTCGGCTTTCGTGTCGGCTTCCAGAAGTTGGACGAAATGCTTGTGCAAATCATCGAGCAGATACGGCGGCGGTGAATATCCCTTGTTCCGGCAAACCACGTATGCGCCGGCCAATAGCACGAATAATCCGCTTTCCCTGTAAGCTCGATAATACAGATCGAACGTGCTATACCATGCCTTTTGACCGCTTGCGGTTAGGACATAGAAACCGTCTTCGTCGTCCATATAGCCCCCTTTCTCGGGCAGCCTTTCATAGTAGGAGCCACGCCAGCGGGTGAAAGGTGTCCCGTTTTCGGCCCGTCGGCCTAGGCGCGGCCTAACTCGTTGTCAGCTCTGCCGCTTGCTCCACCGCTTCTTGGGTCGCCGGTTTTGACGTGACGGTTTCTGGTGCGGGTCGATTGGCTTGCTCATAGCGCCCCCGCGATCAGCTCGGCCACGGCCTGGACCAGCCGGTCGGCTCCAAGGGCGGCAAATATTAACAGTAGGTATTCGGATGCGTTCATTCCAACGTCTCCAGTTGACCGTTATCAATCAGCCTGCCGCGGATACCGATTGATAACTCCTCGAGGTTATCCCAAATTCTGCTGGCTTGGTCCCGCAGCAGCTCAGCGATGTCATTTATAATTGCCTCGTCGATTTTGCTTTCATTGGCGCAATCGACCGCAATAATCGCACTCAGCGCCGAATACAGCAGCCGGCAATCCCGCATGCAGGTTTCCAGCTTATCCAGGTCGGCACGGGTAATTGGCAGAGGCGGGGTATCTGGCGAGGATAGCGGCTCGCCGATGTGGAGCCTCATGTCGTTGACGATATGACCCAGAGCGACAACCTTATGGCGCAAACCGGCCTTTACCGGGTCGGCCTCGGTATCGGAAGTTTCCGCAATCGCAAGTATTTCAGTTGCCGATGTAACTGCTCGGTCGGCGATTTCGTGGAAGGTATCGGCGCTCATTACCTGCCCTCCACGCCAGCAGCCAGGGTATTGGCTATTTCGTCCAGCTGGATGGCGATGTCGGCCAACATATTCGCGATGTCGCCAATGCGCTCTGGCGAATCGCTGCCTTCGCCGATTTTGTTTGCCGCGCAATACAGCATGGCGGATACGCCATCGACGGCGATCAGCAATCGAGCCAGTTTTTCGGTTGTGGGGTTTTCGTTGCCCTGAGTCGGGCGGATGAGGGCGTTACGGGCCATGATGGCCTCCTACATGTTTCTTAGTTGGCACCCATCGAATGAAGGGTGTCGGGAGGCTAAGAACCGCACATAGACGGCGGGCGGTATTATCCCGAAGGACTATTTCCGCCCCCTCCCGACGTTGAAATCGGGCGGAGTGCGCCTGTATGACAGGCAAAAGAAAACCGCTTCTATCGGGGCGGGTGCCGCTATGTGGGAGGTTCTTAGGCTCCGTGCTGCAAACGATAGCAGCATCGTGCTCGATGTCAAGCAGGTGGTCGTGGAAGGCGATCATCTCCGCCCCTCCTTAACCCGATCAGCAATCCAGGCCTGTACCGCTGATTCCGGCCAGGCCACTGCCCTTGCGCTCAATTTGATCGGCCGAGGGAACCGGCCCTCGCGGACCATCTCGTGCAGCAGCGTTGCCCCCATCCCGGTCATGTCAAGGACCGCGGGCTTGCGCAGGAGTCGTTCAGATGTCTGTGTGATCGCCATGCTTACTCCAAGGGTCGAGGAGCCCCGGGGAAGTCCGGGACATGGCGCTATGATGCGGAGCGGTCTGCTGCCCGAATAGGTGGGTAGGTTCAATAAACCTACCCCCCGGAAAGGGGGTAAGGGGTGGGTAGGTTCCCCAGTAACGGGTGGGTAGGTTCCCTACACCTACGCCGTGAAATCCAGCACTGGCGCGGGCTCAGGGGGTGGGTAGGTTATCCGCCAGGGGTCTTCGGTGCGCCGCCGCCTGGTGCCCAGTTCGCGACCTTGGCGACCTCCTCGATGGCCGTATTGACCGGATTTCCGTCTTCATCGGTCATGCCAAAATCAGCAGCATGCTCCCTCAGCCACTTCTCCAACGCTCTCTTGGGAGTCTTCCCCCCGGTATCGGTCACAGCCTGCCAGGCTTTGACGGCGGCGGCCAGCTTGGGGGCGTAGCGCGGATTCTGCGGGTCGAGATAGCCGGGAGATTCTGCATCCTGAGCCTCTGGGAAGAAAAACCCGCTCATAAATCCCCTTCTCCTCAGCCATGAAACCAAATCGTCACGGCTTACTGTGGTTTTATCCCATGCCGGTTCAATCGTGAATATTACCCCTGAGAATTGAATTGGCTCTCCTTTTTCATCCAGTTCAGCCCTAACTCCCTCCCCATCGTCTGGCCATTCGTCCCATCCTTGACTATGGGCGTTCCTGCGGATTGTCGCTTTTAGCATCCCTGAATTGATCGCATTCACCACGGCAGCAAACGCGGTTATTGCATCCGAAATGCCGGTACTATCGGTTAATCCTGTTTCGATGTCGCGGAAGTGCGCACTTCCGTCAGTATTAAAACAAACCGATCCAGGGTCGAAGCCGGCAATAAGTGCAGCCGCCTGCTCTACCGTCAGCGTATCGGCGAGATTCCATAACTGATTTATTTTCTTGAATTCCATGATTCACCCATTACGCCGTATCGGTATAACCTTCGCGCCATTCTTGAATCCGTCGATAATGTCCGCCCAATCCTGCATCAGCTTCCGCCGCTCCGGGAGATACTGAGCCCGGTTATAGGCGGCTCGAATCTTGTCGCGTGGTGCATGGGCAAGCTGGCGCTCGATGGCGTCGTGGTTGTATCCCAGCTCGTTCAGGATCGTTGAAGCGGTCGCCCGGAAACCGTGCCCGGTTGCCCTGCCGTGGTATCCCATGCGGTACAGGGCGAACAGAACGGTGTTCTCGCTCATGGGCTGGTGGGGCTTGTTGGCGCCAGGGAACACCAGCGGATACGCTCCGTTGATGACGTGAAGCTGGTGGAGTACATCTACCGCCTGGCGGCTCAAAGGAACGATATGCTCGTCTCGCATCTTCATCCGCTCGGCGGGAATGCGCCACTCGGACAGGTCGAAGTCAAATTCCTGCCAGGCCGCGCCGCGAAGCTCGCCCGGCCGCACAAACGTGAGCATCAAGAGTTGGATGGCAAGCCGGGTCTGCACGTGCCCGTCATAGTTCGCCAGGCGGTCAAGGAACTCGGGCATTTCCGATGCCTTCAGCGCCGCGCGATGGGTGACTTTGACCGGGGTGAGCGATCCGCGAAGATCGGCGGCGGGGTTGTAGGTGCAGCGGCCGGTGACGATGGCGTACTTGAACACGGCGCCGCATCGTTGGAGCACTCGCCCTGCCGTCTCGTGGGCGCCGCGGGCCTCGATCTTGCGCAACGCCTTCAGCAAGTCTTGCGCGGTGATCTCGTTGACTGGGAACTCGCCCAGCTCCGGGAAGATGTCGGCGGCCAATGAGGTAACAACGCGGTCGTGATGGTCCGGCGTCCAGCGGTTCGCCTGCCTGCCTGCCCACTCCTTGGCGATGTTCTCGAACGAGTTCTCCCTGGCGATCCGTTCCTTCAGCTTGCTCACCCGCCGCTGCCGGCTGGGGTCGATGCCTTGGCTTACCGCCTTACGGGCTTCGTCTCGCTTCTCGCGGGCTTCCTTCAGGGTGGTCTCGGGATAGGTGCCTAGGGATAGGGTCTTGCGCTTGCCATCGTGACGGTAATCGAGCCGCCACCACTTACCGCCATTGGCGGTAACAATGAGGTACAGCCCCTTTTCGTCGGAAAGCTTGTAAGCCTTGTCGCCGTTGGGTTTTGCGTTGCGGACGGCTGCGTCGGTAAGTGCCATGACGGTAACTCCCCTAGAGGGCCTAGTTACCGTCGATTCTACTGCCAGAAGTTACCGGCTTCTAGCGGATTTCTGCGCACGTTAGCGGACGACGCTAGGCATGAAAAAGCCCGCGTGGCGCGGGCTTCGTGGACTTTAGCGGACTTCTGCGAACGAATCGGTGGTGCCGGGAGTCGGAATCGAACCGACACAGTGTTTCCACTACCAGATTTTGAGTCTGGCGCGTCTACCAGTTTCGCCATCCCGGCAATCAGGGCCGATAAGTATAAGGAACTTCCCGGGTCAGCGCCAGCCCCACCGTTTGGCTCCCCTCGAATTCTGTTAACATGAAGCGATGTTGAAAAGCGAGTTCCATTACGATCTGCCTGAAACACTGATCGCCCAGTCGCCGCTGCCGGAACGTTCCGGCAGCCGCCTGCTCTGCCTCGACGGCGCGACCGGCACTCTGGAAGACAAGGTCTTCCGCGACTTCGAGAGGCTCCTACGCCCCGGAGACCTTCTCGTATTCAACGACACCCGCGTGCTTCCCGCACGCCTTTTCGGCCGCAAAGAAACCGGCGGTGCCGTGGAGATATTGCTGGAACGGCTCCTCGGCGAGCGGCTCGTGCTCGCACATGTGCGAGCCAGTAAGTCGCCGAAGCCCGGCACTTGGATTTTCCTGGAAGCAGGCCACCGGGCGATGGTGCTCGGACGCGACGGCGATCTGTTCCGTCTCGAGCTGGCCGGCAATGAACCGCTCCAAACCGTGCTCGAGCGAATCGGCCATATGCCGCTACCACCCTATATCACCCGCCCCGATACCTCCGCCGACCTCGAACGCTACCAGACGGTGTATGCGGCGAAGCCGGGAGCGGTGGCCGCTCCGACGGCAGGCCTGCATTTCGATGCGGACCTGCTGGAACGGCTCGGCGAGGCCGGCGTGGACACGGCTCGGGTGACTCTCCATGTCGGAGCCGGCACCTTTCAGCCCGTGCGCGCCGAGAATCTCGAGGATCACCGCATGCACGCCGAGTATTGCGAAGTGGGGCCCGACGTGGTCGAAGCCGTAAGGCGCGCCCGCAGCCGGGGCGGACGGGTGATCGCGGTCGGTACCACCTCGATGCGCAGCCTGGAGACGGCGGCCAGCGGCGGCGAGCTGCGGCCCTTTGCCGGCGACACCCGCCTGTTCATCAGGCCAGGATTCCGTTTCAACTGTGTCGACGCGCTCGTCACCAACTTTCACCTCCCGGAGTCGACCTTGCTCGTCCTGGTCTGTGCCTTCGCGGGCTATCGTGAAACGCTCGCCGCCTACCGCCATGCGGTCAGTCAGGCCTACCGCTTTTTCAGCTACGGCGACGCGATGTTCATAAGCCCGAAAGAGCCCGGGGCCGGCCGATGACGACAGAATTCGCCCCGAATTTCGTTCTGCACGAACGTCTTGCGCAGGATTGCCTTCCGCTCGGCCGGTTCCCTCTCTGCCGGCTGCTGCTGATGAATGACAGCAGTTATCCTTGGTTCATCCTGGTGCCGGAGCGCGCCGGCATCCGCGAGGTCCACCAGCTCGCCGAGCCGGACCGCGTCCGTCTCTGGGAAGAATCGGCCGAACTGTCCACCCTGCTGGCCGACATCTACCGGCCGGACAAGCTCAACGTCGCGGCGATCGGCAACCTAGTGCCACAGTTGCACATTCACCACATCGTGCGATATCGGGACGACCGCGCCTGGCCCGGCGTCGTATGGGGCCGTTTCGATCCGGTGCCCTACGCCGATCCCTTCGATGGCAGACTGCGGGAGCTGCTGGGGCGGCTGCCCCGGTTCGAGGCGAATCCGCTTCCGTGAACTGCCGGCCGGGCTGCGGCGCCTGCTGCATCGCCATCTCGATTTCCAGTCCGATACCGGGTATGCCCCAGGGCAAACCCGCCGGGACTCCCTGCATCCAGCTCCGCGACAACATGGAATGCTCCATCTTCGGAAGACCGGAGCGTCCCGACTGTTGTTCCGGGCTCCGGCCTTCCGCCGAAATGTGCGGAGACGACCGCTTGTATGCCATGGCTTCGCTGGCATGGCTCGAGCGGGCCACTCTGCCGGCCTGCGAGGACTGATCCCGCCAGATGCCTTGAGCAACGCTCCCCCGCATGGGCTAACATAGCCCCCAGGAAGTTCCCCTTGCCAGGGAGCAAATCATGAGAATGAGGCCGTTCGTTCCAGGCATCCTCCGTGCCGGGGCTCTGGTCCTGCTAGCTTGGGCGGGATTGGCCACGCCGCCGGAAGCCCGGTCCGATGCCTGGGAAGGCTATGGCCGTAGCGTGCCCAAGCCCCGCTATGAACAGGACGAAGGAGCGAATTTCCAGTATAGATTCGGCGTGCGCGAGGCCTTCACGCCCTACCGCGACCCGGACAGGAGCGAGGCGGAGTCGCTGCCCGATCCCCTGCTCGATCCCTCCTTCAGCAGCTACCGGCTGATCGTCATCGTCAACAAAGTCGACGACGCGTTCTGGGGCAGAGGCCAGACCTTACGGGTCTACCGGCGGGGAGAAGGGCTCCTCTATTACTGGCTGATATCCACCGGCGTCCCCGGCTTCGAAACGCCTTCCGGTTATTTCATCCCCCAGGGCTTTTCGTACCGGCATTGGTCGGGCCCTTACGATGCGCCGATGCTCTGGTCGGTGTTCTTCAATGGCGGTATTTCCCTCCATTCCTCGCTGGACCGCGATGCGCTGGACAAGTTGGGGCGGGCCGCGGACTCGCACGGCTGCGTTCATGTGGAGGACCATCGCGCCGAGGAGCTGTACCACCTGATCGGCCGGAGCGGCTACGGCTTGATCGACCAGATCGACCGCAAGACCGGCCGCCCTGTTCTGGTGGGAAAGGCGCGGAAGAAGATCAGCGGTTACCGGACGCTCATCATCGTCGCGCCGACCGCCCGTTTTTCACGAGCCGGCGAAATCTCCGAATCCAGCCAGTCCGAGGAACCCACAAAACCCGCCGGCGCCGGGCGACCGACCGGACCCGACGAGAGGGACACGCCCGAGCCGCCGGCAAACTATCTCGACCTCTTCTGAAAACAAAGAGGCCGCGCAAGGCGGCCTCCGGGAACGGGACACGGCTCCGACTCAGGGGCGGTTGTCGACCAACCCTTCCTTCTCGGGCAGCAGCAGATCGGCCCGGCTCACACCCAGCGCCAGCACGACGGGGCAGGCGACCAGTACCGAGGAATAGATGCCGAACACGATGCCGATGGTCAACGCCAAGGCGAAGTTGTGCAGGGCGTCGCCGCCGAAGAAGAACATCGCCAGTACCATCAGCTGGGTCATGGAGTGGGTGATGATGGTGCGGGACATGGTCGCGGTGATGGCATTGTCGATGACCTCCGTCACCGCCGCCTTGCGCATCTTGCGGAAGTTCTCGCGCACCCGGTCGAACACGACCACGGACTCATTCACCGAGTAGCCCAGGATCGCCAGCACGCCGGCCAGCACGCTGAGCGTGAACTCCCACTCGAAGAAGGCGAACATCCCGAGGATGATGACGATGTCGTGCATATTGGCGATCATCGCCGCGACGGCGAACCGCCAGGCGAAACGCATCGCCAGATAGGCCATGATGCCGGCGGCCACCAGCATGAGGGCCAGTCCACCGCTTTCATACATTTCCTTGCCGACCTGGGGGCCGACGAACTCGACGCGCTTGAGTTCGGCCGTCCCGTCCTGGGCCTTGAGCGCCGAGAATATCTGATCGCTCTGCTTGGCGCCGGTATCCTCCCGCAGCGGCAGGCGAATCAGCACGTCGCGGGAAGTGCCGAAATTCTGCACGGCGGATTCGGCGATCCGCTGCTCCTCCAGCGTCTTGCGTATCGCTTCGAGGTCGGCGGCTTGGGCATAGCGGACCTCCATCAGGATGCCGCCGGTGAAGTCGATGCCCAGATTGAGGCCTTTGAACCCCAAAGCCAGGACGGCGAGGATGAAGGTCACCAGGGAAATGGTCGTCGTGAGCCTCCCGTAGCGCATGAACGGGATGTCACGCTTGATCTTGAAGAATTCCATGGGTGCGATCCTCAGACTGCGATCTTGACCAGCTTGCGCCGCCGGCCATAGGTGAAGTTGACCAGCGCCCTGGACACCAGAACGGCGCTGAACATGGAGGTCAGGATGCCGATGCACAGCACCAGCGCGAAGCCGCGTACGGGACCTGCGCCCAGCAGGAACAGGGCGACGCCGGCGACGAAGGTGGTGACGTTGGAGTCCAGAATCGTGGCGAAAGCGCGCTCATAGCCGGCATGGATGGCGGCATGCGGCGTGCTTCCCGCCCGCAGTTCCTCGCGGATGCGTTCGTTGATGAGCACGTTGGCGTCGATGGCCATGCCCACGGTCAGAGCGATACCGGCCAAACCCGGCAAGGTCAGGGTCGCCTGCAGCAAGGACAGCACGGCGACCAGCAGAAGGACGTTGGTACCCAGCGCCAGGATGGAGAACAGGCCGAATACCCGGTAATAAAGGATCATGAATGCCGCGATGGCGATGAACCCGTAGCCGTTGGACTTGACGCCGCGGTCGATGTTTTCCTTGCCCATGCTGGGGCCGACGGTGCGCTCCTCGACGATGTCCACCGGCGCGGCCAGGGCCCCCGCCCGCAGCAGCAGGGCCAGGTTCCGCGCCTCCTCGGTGCTGTCCAGGCCGGTGATCTGGAAACGCTTGCTGAAGCGGTCGCGGATGGTGGCGATGTTGATGACTTCCTCGACCTTTTTCTTGGTCGTCACCTTCTGGCCATTGACCTCCTTGGTCTCGGACTTGTTTTCGATGTATACCACCGCCATGGCGCGGCCGACGTTTTCGCGGGTAGTGTCGCCCATCTTCTTGGCGCCCACGCTGTTGAGCGTGACATACACCGCCGGCTGGCCGCCCTGCTGGTCGATGCCGGAAGCCGCGTCGACGACCTGGTCGCCGGTGACGATGATCTTGCGCTCCAGCAGGACCGGACGGTTCTGGCGGTCGCGGTAGAGGTGCGAGCCCAGAGGCGCTTTCTCGCCCTCGGCCGGCACCGGATGTTCGTTGTCGACGAGGCGGAACTCCAGGGTCGCGGTGGCGCCGAGGATTTCCTTGGCCCGCGCGGTGTCCTGGACGCCGGGCAACTGGACCACGATGCGATCCTCGCCCTGCTGCTGGATCACGGGCTCCGCCACACCGAGTTCGTTGACGCGGTTGCGCAGCGTCGTGGTGTTCTGAGCCACGGCGAAGCGCTTGATTTCGCGCCGTTCGACTTCGGACAAGCGCCCTTCGAGCAGGTTTTCGCTGTCCTTCACATCGATCTGGAGGCCCCGCAGCTCGCGCCTCAGCAGCACCTGCGCCTGCGACAGGGTGTCGGAATCCGGCAGGCGGACCTGGATCACGCCGTTCTGTTTTTCCACCGATCGGTAGCGGATCTTGTTTTCACGCAGCAGGCTGCGGGCATCCTCCGCGTAGCGGTCTTCCGCCTGCTTGACCGCGGCGTCCATGTCGACCTGCAGCAGGAAATGCACGCCACCCCGCAGGTCGAGGCCCAGATACATGGGCTTGGCGCCGAACGCGCGCAGCCAGGACGGCGTCGACGGCGCCAGGTTCAAAGCCACGGTGTAGGCCTCCCCCAGTTTCTCGTTCAGCACGTCGGATGCCTTGAGCTGCGAATCGGTATCGCTGAACCGGATCAGCATCCGCTTGTCGGCCATCTCCACGGTCTTGGCCTTGAGGCCGGCTGCATCCAGCAGGCCCTGCACCTGGACCTTGAGGCCGTCGTCGACCTTCGCCGCACGAACCGCCGACAATTGGACGGATGGGTCTTCACCGAAGAAATTGGGCAGCGCGTAAATGATCCCGAGGATCAACACGGCTGCGACCATCAGGTTTTTCCATAAGGGAAAACGGTTTCGCATGCTCGGAACCTATTTGGAAACGGGAGTATCCGGCGGATTGGCACACCCGCCGGAGAGGCGGGTTTACTTGGATTCGGGTTTGCGCCTGGCCGCCTTGTAAGTACCCTTGGGCATCAGCGAGGCCACGGCGTTGCGCTGTACGCAGATCTGGACGTTTTCGGCCACTTCCAGCGTCACGAAGTTGTCGTCGACCTCGACCACCCGGCCCAGCACTCCGCCCGTCGTGACTACCTCGACTCCCTTGACGAGCAACTGCAGCAGCTTCTTGTGTTCCCTCTGGCGGCGGTTCTGCGGCAACACGAACAGCAGGAAGAACACGGCGAGAACGGCCATGGGCAGGATCAAGCCCGCGGCGCCGGGTTCCTGCGCCGCTGGAGCGGCCTCCGCCAAGGCGTCGGCAATAAAGAAACTCATGGTCAACCTCTAGTTCTTATTTGACGAATTCAAAGTTGCGCATTATCACACAAATGCGTTACCCGTGGAGCGGAGGGCATGGAATCGCTCGACGAACCGCTCGAGGGTTCCTTCCTCGATGGCGGCCCGCAGACCTGCCATCAGCTCCTGGTAATAGAACAGGTTGTGGATGGTGTTCAGGCGCGCCCCGAGAATCTCGCCGCAACGGTCGAGATGGCGCAGATAGGCACGGGAATAGTGACGGCAGGTGTAGCAGCCGCACTCCTCGTCGATCGGCCGCAGATCGTCCCGGTACTGGGCGTTGCGGATACGGACCGCCCCGAAGCGGGTGAACAGATGGCCGTTGCGGGCGTTGCGGGTCGGCAGCACGCAGTCGAACATGTCGATGCCGCGCGTCACCGCGTCGACGATGTCTTCCGGCGTGCCCACTCCCATCAGATAGCGGGGGCGAATGGCGGGCATCAACGGCATCAGCGCCTCCAGCACCCTGTGCCGGTCCTCCTTGGGCTCCCCCACCGAAAGGCCGCCGATCGCGTAGCCGTCGAAGCCGATCTCCCGCAGACCGGCGATCGAACGGGCCCGCAGGTCTTCGTACATGCCGCCCTGGACGATGCCGAACAACGCGGATGGATTGTCCGCATGCGCCGTCCTGCTGCGCTCGGCCCACCGCAGGGACAGTTCCATCGAGGCGCGCGCTTCGCCATATTCCGCCGGGTATGGCGTACATTCGTCGAAGATCATCACGATGTCCGAACCCAGCGCGCGTTGAACCGCCATGGACTCTTCCGGCCCCATGAACACCGGGCTGCCGTCGATGGGCGAGCGAAACTGCACGCCCTGCTCGCTGATCTTGCGCATCGCACCCAGGCTGAACACCTGGAAGCCGCCGGAGTCGGTCAGGATCGGCCCGTCCCAGTGCATGAATCCGTGCAGGTCGCCGTGTAGACGGACGACGTCGACGCCCGGGCGCAGCATCAGATGGAAAGTGTTGCCGAGGATGATCTCCGCGCCGCTGTCGCGCAGTTCTTCCGGCGTCATGGCCTTGACCGTGCCGTAGGTGCCCACCGGCATGAAGGCCGGCGTCTGCACGCGGCCGCGCGGAAACGAAAGCTCGCCCCGGCGAGCCGGACCGTCGCAGCATTTGACAGCGAATTCCATGGGTTCTAAGGCCAGAATGACAAAAAGCCGGCCTGAACGTAAACACGTCAAGGCCGGCTTTAGAGATCTTCAAATTGGTGCGATGGTCTCAATCACATCGGAATCACAAGACGGTGATTCACAATGCCTTATTGCCTCGTCATTTTTTAGGTTACACCCAAAGTTACACACAGACTTGGCTTGCTACCCAACTCAGCCGGTAGAAGCTGGGCACGCGCACGACCATCGCAGCCGCCTATTCAAGGGCGCGCATTTTGATCCATCCATGCGGAAAAGTCACGGACGCCTCCTCCACCACCACCACCTTCGTGAGTTCGTAGAGGGTGCCCCAGGAGTTGGGTAAAACCGACACGTGTGTCGGATTCGAAAGCCTAGGGTCGCTGGCAATGCTCATCAATCGCTGCGCCGTCCGCTCCGAAAACGGCAGCCCCTCGCACATCTGCATGCGCTCGCCGGCGGTGATCGGTTATTTCCCGTTTCGGCAAAAACCACGTAGTCATGGTGCCCATGCGCGGGTGGTGCTGTACGAACTGCTGAACGTATCGTATCGCCTGTATCGTATCGCCGGCCGCCGTCCTGGTCTGGCCCCAGAATCGGGTGATCGGCGACTTGTTCATCCTTCGTTGCAGTGCGGACCTGAATCCGGACATTCCGGAGAATTCTCCGGAATGTGAGCTAGGCAAGGAATCCCGCGAGATAGCCGCCGAAAAGGTCGCCATCGCGCGGGCGCTGGAGGAGGAATTGAAGTCCACGGAGCGGCGCGGAAGGCCATCGAACGAAATTCGTCCCGACGGGGACGAATTGACGGGCCGCTCGGATGAGATAGCAGCCAAAAGAGCCGGCTTTGGCGGGAAAAGGTCATACCTTGACGCCAAGCGTGTCGTGGATAAGGGCGGCGGACGGACCTGAATCCGGACATTCCCGAGAATTCTCGGGAATGTCCTAGCCCGGATATTTCAAGAAAGTGGGCGAATCTCGCTTAACCAATTGATATAATTGGAGTTGCGCCAATAACGCT
The DNA here is from genome assembly GCF_040730495.1 of Methylococcus sp. ANG. NCBI lineage: Bacteria > Pseudomonadati > Pseudomonadota > Gammaproteobacteria > Methylococcales > Methylococcaceae > Methylococcus > Methylococcus sp. ANG. Next base: position 2,123,904 of record NZ_CP160399.1, read on the forward strand.
TCGTACGAAGCCTAAACGAGACCGCCCAATGAGTGATTCTATCCCGACCCAGCTCCGTTTTCCCACCGTCGCCGGCTTCACCGTCCGTGCCGACTTCGAAGGCGGCGCGGTGTCCAGCGACTTCGGCGCCCTCCTCCTGCAGGGCGTGGATCGGCAGACCGGATTGATCGCCCGTCTGGCCTCGGCCATTCAGGATCGCCGGCACCCTTCCTACATCGCCCACAGCTTGGCCGACCTCCTGCGTCAGCGCATCTTCCAGACCGCCTGCGGCTATGCCGACGGCAACGACGCCAACAGCCTGCGCCACGATCCCGTGTTCAAGCTGGCGGCCGAGCGGGCGCCGTTGGATGCCGACAACGCCCTGGCTTCCGGCCCCACCTTCTCGCGCTTGGAGAACGGAGTCTCCCGCAAGGACATCTACCGCCTGGCCCGCGCCTTCGTCGATGCCTTCATCGCCAGCTACACCACCCCGCCCGCGGTCATCGTCTTGGACATGGACCACTCCGAAGACCGCACCCACGGGCAGCAGGAACTGGCCTTCTACAATCACCACTACGGCAGCCACTGCTATCTGCCGCTGTTCTTGTTCGAGGGCCTCTCCGGCAAGTTCATCACCGCCGTGCTGCGGCCCGGCAAACGCCCCACCGGGCGCGAGAACGCCGCCATCCTCCAGCGGGTCGTGCGCCGCCTGCGCCAGGCCTGGCCGGATACCCACCTCGTCCTGCGCGGGGATGGCCATTTCGCCAACCCGGAGTTGATGGCCCTGTGCGAAGCCGATGCACGGATGGATTTCCTCTTCGGCCTGGCCGGCAACCAGGTGCTGACGCCCAAGGCCGAGCCGCTGCTTGCCAAGACGCGCGCCTTGCATGCGCAACGCTGTGATTTCGCTCGCCGCGCCGAACAGCCCGAGCCGGCGGCGACCCGTTTGTATGACGAGGTGGCCTACCAGGCCGGTTCCTGGCCCAAGGCCTATCGGGTGGTGCTCAAGGCCGAGGTCATGGGCCTGGGGGACAACCCGCGCTTCGTCGTGACCTCGCTCGCCGACCCGACGCCGGAGGCGCTGTACCGGGATCTGTACTGCGCACGCGGCCAGGACGAGAACTTCATCAAGGCGGTGAAGAACGATCTGGCCAGTGATCGCACCGCCGACCATGCCTTCCTCGCCAACCACCTGCGCCTGTTCTATGCCTGTGCCGCCTACAGCCTGATCCACAGCCTGCGGGAGCACACCCTGTGCCACACCGAACTGGCCAAGGCGCAGCCCATGACCCTCATCCTGAAGCTGTTCAAGCTGGCGGTGCGGGTGGTGCAGTACAAGGACCGGATCAAGTTGCACTTGCCGAGCGCCTGTCCGGTGAAGGCGCTGTTGCACCGGGTCACCGAGATACTCTATCTCGTCCGACCACCGGCCATGGCCTGAAGCGCGCCGTCACCCTCAACCGAGGAGGATCCGGCAGGACTCGGAGGGTTGATTGCGTCCAGTGTCTGGATTCCGGCCACCACCCCCGCGAAAAGAGGCAGGTCGAGGGGCTGCCCATGCCTCATGGGGGGCGTAGGTCAGTTCGGTGGACTGAAAAAATAGGCAGCTGGCCAAGCTATCGGGCGCAGGGGGCATTTTTATGAAACATCCGGGCTAGAAGTGTGAGAGTCGCCCACGCGCATGTGGGTGACGGCGGGTTTTTGGGAGCCTTCCCGAAAAGGTCACATGACGGATTCCAATTTCGGAAATCGCGCACTCTGCCTGCGCTCGCCAAAATCGGTGAGCTCAAATAAGGTCGCCATCGCTCGGGCGCTGGAGGAGGAGATGGGGAACCGGCAGGGACAGCGGACGGATTTGGAGCTTGTGGACAATTGTCCACAAGCTAAGCCTACCGAGAAGGTCGCCATCGCTCGGGCGATTGAGGAGGACGAAAAAAAAAATGCCAAGGAGCGGCAAGGGCGGCGGACGGACCTGAAGCCGGACATTCGCGAGAATTCTCGCGAAAGTTCTAGCGGAAGGTCTGACGTGATAGCAGCTAAGGCGGCGGGCTTCGGAAGCGAATGGACCTACCGTAAGGCCAAGCAAGTCGTCGACCACGGCGCGGAGGAGTTGGTCGAGGCGATGGACGCGGGTAGGCATGAAAAAGCCCGGACGGGGCCGGGCTGGTGTGATGCGGAAAGGATGATCTACGCCAGCAGTCCAACAATGCGATTCCACGCGCCAAGCCTGAATCCGTAATCACTCCGGCCGATCTCCTCGGCGACGTCATTGTAGGCCAGCCGCTTGAGCGAGTTGGACACTATAACCATGTCCTTCGTGCGTGCATCAAGAAGCGCCTGCTCCAGTTCTTCAGGTGATTTGCGCAGCCTTTCCGCCATGATGGCATCGTAGATTTTCGACGTCTCATGTGCCGCCGCAGCTTTTGCCGCCGGTGACAGAATGTACTCGATAGCCTGAAGTATGGCGAAGCAGATACCGAACGCCAGCGTCATCTCCTTGTTGGTTCCTATGATCGCCGCAAACGCTGCGGTTCCTGAAAGAAGCCCCGCCATGCGAGTCATAGTATCGACGGTGCGCCAGTAACACGCGCTCCGCTCCAATACACGGACGGCATAGCGCAATTCAAAGGTGATCTCATACATTGTCTTGGACATGGTCATTCCCCAATCTGTTTGGGCGTCGGAGGAGGTGGCGGCGGTGGTGGCTTGGGTGGAATCTGTCCCCTTGGAACTTGCTCCCTTGGAAATCTCCCATGACTGCGCACGCTAATCCTCGAATCGTATGACACGGTATGCAACGCAATGCTATCAGATGCGCCAGGCGGTAGGTAGTTCCGCTCGGCTTCGAGGGAGTCCAGCAGCTCAGGCATTGCTACCGGGCTTGGCGGGTTCGTCGTCGGGCTGCGACAGTTCGCGCAGGCATTCGTAGACCAACTTCCTCAACTCTCGCTCGATTTCCTGGACGGTGTCCATGCCAGCCACGGCTACCGCACCTCGGCCAGGCAGGTTCAGCAACTTGGCCCGGATATTCGCGGCCTGATTGCACCACTCCGCTGTCACAACGTCGGCCGGGATCAGGTTCTGGCGTTTGTCGGCTTCGGCCATGGCTGCAATGTTGGCCTGGTGGTGGGCTAGGCGAGCGCGTTCGTGCTCGAGGTTGTGCTCCCGGCCGTACTCGGCGGCGATCCGTGCCCGGAGCCACTCGCCGACCGCTCCGGGCGGGAACTTGCGGGTCACGGGGTCTTGCGGCGGCGGATCATCTTCGTGGAGCATCTGCCTCACCCGGCGGGCAGATACGCCGATGATGGCGCCCAGCTCAGCGGCGGTAAGGTGTTCTGGTGGTGGGTCGTCTTGCGGCTGGAGCATAGGAAATAGCCATCAGGCTTGAAAATGGCTGAAATCCAGTAATGGCGCGGGTTTGGGCGGTTAGGTAGGAAATCCATGGGAACTCTGCGACTAGCCAAACCTCGCGAGTTTGATCACCCGTCTGACATAGGACGCGGGGAAGGACCCGTCAAGGCAGGAAGCCAGCTCGTTGCCGGACGATGCCGTTCTGGGGCAGGTTCAGCAGCCGGCAGGCATAGGACACGCTGTAGCCGGCGTCGACCAGCTCCTTGAGCCTGGCGGACTCCTGCTCGGTGATGCGCCGTGGTATCAGCACGCGCTTGCCCTGGTGGGTCGCCCTGAACGACTAGAATATCCGCTCGGCCTGGTGGTGAAGCGCCGGGTGGCCGACCAGCAGGCCGAGTAGCTGGTGTTGCAGGTTGTCGAAGGGGCTGGTGTCGGTCATGTGATGGCCTCCAACATGAGGCAGTAGAACACAAGGAGGATAACCGCGAAGATCATGCAGTCTGCGACTCGGGACAGTGTTTCGTTACTCATGCCCGGCAGCAAACCCAGTCCGGGGCGGGGTACGGCTCGCTCTTGCCCATGTGGAGGCGCACGCCAGATGCTGAGCACGGCGTGAACGTCTGCCCGCCCAGCGCCCTAATCAAGCCGTCCGGATGTATTTTGCTTCCTGCCGGTGGTTTGAGCACTCCCGGTGGCAAGCCTGGTGCAGCGGTGGCGGGCGGGGGAACAGCGGGTGCAGGGGGCGGAGCTGGCTGTCTGGGCTTAGGGCTGGCGGTGGCTGCGGTGGGCGATGGCGTGCCGGCAAGGACGTGTTCTGCCTCGACCGCGATCAGGCGGTCCAAGCTCTCAGATGGGAAGCCTTCGAGGTCGATGCCGGCGTCCGCCAGTCGTCCGACGACCCGCATGGCCGCAAGGCCGTTGGCTCGTTGGACTTCGGTGGAGTACGGTTGGTTTGGTCGGGTAGCGCTCATGGGTCTGTGTTCTCCGGTAGGTGCCAGGCCGTTGTGTGAGTGCGCCGGGCCAGCGCACGGCATGGCTTTGCCCTGGTCCGGACCGCATCCGCGGCAGAGGTACTGTGCCCGGCCCGGATCAACTCATGCTGCTTCGTCACTGGTGCAGAGGGCGAGGACGCAAGCGGGGTCAACGTCGGCGCGGCGGAAGACCGCCAGACCGGCGCTCTCGGCTGCGCAGACAAGCCGCTCCTCCTGGCAGCCAAGCTCGAACAGTCGTTGCTCCAGCGCCTCAACGCGCTGTGCTCGGTTGTCGGACGAAATGCCGGTGTCGCCGATTTGCTCGTCGATTGAGTGATGCAGCGCTTTCTCCAGTGCGTCCGGGAGTACCGCGGCCAACAACGCCATGACCGCGTGCTCATTGCGGGATGGATGGCCGTCAACGTGGCGGGAAATCGCGTCAATGCCGTGGGATCTGCGGTCAGGGTTTGCAAAGGTTCTAGCCAGCCTCGGCAGGTCGAAGGACTGGGCCATATGCGCGACCGCTGCGGACGCGTTCCGCTTTGCCATATCGGCCGTAAGCGGCGCGTGTGCCAGGTCTTCCAGGTCGTCCTTGGTCCGCAGAATGTCGCCGCGAACGCGCTCGAGTTCGGCGGGCAGGTCGGTGTTCGTGGTGGATTTGATGGAGCGCTTCATGCTGCACCTCCGAAGATTGAGGTGGACGGACGGTCGGCTCCGCGAAGGAAGGCGCGAGGGCTGTCTTGGCGGACGCCATATTTTTCGGCGAAGTCGCGAAGGCTGGGCAACGGGGCGGCAAGTTTCTGCCAGTGGGATTGCTTGAGCTGGCGGTCGGCGTCTAGCCGGTCAGCCTCGGTTTGAAGGGATTCGATTGCGCGGAGGGCGCGGAGGGCGCCTTCTCCGTGCTCAAGTCTGCTGAAATCCTCATTCTTGGTCAGGCGGGCCTCGGACCAGCCAAGGTCTTCGACCAGGCGGGCGAAGATGGAATGCCCTGGCGAGTTGCGCCATTCGTGCAGCAAGATCATTTTTTTCTGGGATATTTGGGTTCGCTTATCTCTGAGGCGGCTTTCGACGCTGAGTAGCAGAGTTCGGGCATCTTCGGCGGCCGCCTCCAGGCGGTGAAGTTTGGCTAGGTCGATTTGCACGGGCAGCTCCTTGGGTTTGTGAGTGCAACCAGTTTGCCGGAAAGATTCAATCGGATGGATGGGGACCATTGAAAGCGCTCAGGACAGCGTGAACGCCGCTCGTGGTGGTCGGTGGGTCGCCGAACTCGAAGGCGCGGGCAAGTGCCCGTTCCAAGTCGTTTCGCGGTGGACGGTGCCGCTTCCGCGGGAAGGCTCTAATTTCTGAGGCCAGCAACTTCGACCTCGCCCATGTCGACTCGGCCGGAATCGTCGCCGCTGCCTGCCTGAGCGCATCGAGCTGGAGCCGGCGTCGAATGGCGTACCGCGGCCCTCTGCTGTGAGAGCGGGCCAGGCCGAGCGCGTCTACTAGGTCAGCGCCGGAAAGCCAAAACCTGAAGGCTCCCTGGAGCCATCGGATAGCGTCGTCGCTGGGGCGGCCTTCCAGAATTTCGGTGGTGAGGCGGATTGGATCGTTGGTCGACATGAAGAAGAAGCCTATAGGGGCCGGAAAATTAGCCAGAAACCGCGCGTTTGATCACCCGTGGCGCGCAAGGTGATTGGGAAGGACCCGCAGCACCCTCCGGCCTCTCGTGGTGCTCCGGCGCCACATCCGGCTGGTCGGCCGCGTGTTCGCATCCGCACCACAGGCAGCATCGCAAGTTCGGCCTGAGAGCGACCGATAAGGGGTAGCCGCAGTGTGGGCAGCTAGGGCGTGGGGGTCTGGTGTGGGTCGTCATGGGTGGTCCTCAAATCGGGCAGGGATCGTTGAAGAAGTCTTCGTCGGCCTGGTGCTGTCCGCTGGCCCCGTATAGGTCGCGCGGGTCGAACTCCCTGCCGCCCGTCCGGGCCTGCCGCGGTTTCCGCTCTCGGGGCTTCGGCTTCAGCGGCAAGATGCTGCTCGCGGTGATGTCCAGGCTAGGCCGAACCTCGCCGTTTTTCTCGTACGTCGAAATCTTCAGCCGGCCCTGAGCCGCGACCGCATCGCCGGCATGGCAGCGCATCAGCTCCTCGCATGCTGCGGTGTCGAAGCAGATGACAGAACACCAGACGCTCTGCCCATCCTGCTCGGTCCGGAGCTGTGCGGTGCAGAAGGGCTTGCCGCTGGCAGATGTCCGGGACTGGGGGTCTTTGTACAAGGTGCCGGAAATCAAGCAATGGATGCTCATGGCGCGGCCCTCATCAGTTTTGATCCGACGATGGGGCCGACGCATTCGCGCATCAGCTCCATGTCGTCATACCCTTGCGCAAGGAACTCGGCATGGCGACGCTTGATGGTTGCCTCGACTTCATCGGCCAGCGCGTTAGGGCAGTGAAGCCATGTTCCATAGACCGGACCGGTAGCCATAGAGCTGTTTCGCGGCAGGGATTTTCGATGCTTGTTGAAAAGCTCATGCATCAGCTTAGGAACATCTCGCATGTGCTCGGACAGCTTGGCCTCGGCGAACATTCCGATAGAGTACGCGCCCCAGAACAGACTACTGTTCTTGGTGTTGGTTTTACGCCTTAGCCACGGCCCCGGCTTATTTGTGTCCCAGAACCGCCCGCGGCGGGTGTTGGTGTATTTGGTCATGGTGCTACTCCTGTTCGGTGTCGGCCGTCTGGCCGTTGATGTCGGTGCTGCTGGTCGGCGCCCATGCTCGGCACATGCGTTCGTCGGTGTCCCAATGGGCTCCGGCCGCGGGGTAGTGGTGGTCGCCTTCGGGGTTGGCGCATGTGACCAGCGAGGGGTGTGTGGTGCGCTCCTGGTGTCTGCACGATGCGCATGTCCGTGGCTGGCCGAGTCGCCACCATCGCGCGCCCGGCATCGCGGCAATCTGCTCGGCGAAGGCGGCTTCGTCCCATCGGTGCGCTGGCATCCCCAGATCGAACACCTTGCGCCCGGTGCCGATGTTGGCCTCGATGCGGATGACGATGCTCGGCTCCAGGTCTTCGGCCCCGTCCTGGTCCTGGCTGGGCGCTTCGAGCCTGGCGGTCGCAAGCCACGCTGCCCGTTTTGCAGGGTCTTGGCAGTCCGCCCAAAGGCGTGACCAGTCCTCGGGCGTGTAGCCCCATCGCAAACCCATCGCCACCAGCAGGCCGCGTTCGGCGTCGGTCAGGTCGGCGAGCTGGTCGGGACCATTGGCTGGTGGATCGAGCCGCGCAACTTCGTCATATGGCTCCGCAACTCGCGCAACTTTTGCGGTGCTTTTTGGGGGTGGAAAGTTGCGCTGCTTTTCAGCATAAGTTGCGCTATGGTTGCGCGACTTGTTGCGCTCAAGAACGGCGCTAGCGAGGGCTTTAATGTCGCTGCAACCCTTATCATTCGGCTCATCTTCATGGAATTGCGCCACATCGGTTCCGGTATTTGTTGTATGCGGTTGCGCATTAGTTGCGACATGCGTTGCGCCGTGTTGAGCTGAAGTTGCGCAGTTGCGCTGCCTAGGGACCGCAACCACGCAACTTTTTTGGTTGCTGGCGTTAGGATGGTCAATCATCGGTGTCCTTCCTCGGCTTAACGACGATCGGTTTCGGCCCGCCCTTGGCGCGCGATTGCTCGATCAGTCCTTCGGCGACGGCTTTGGCGTAGTGACGGCAGACGTTGGACTTGTTGATGCCCAACTCCTCGGCGATGTCTCGCTGTGACATGCCCAGGTTCGCCAGCTCAACAACCTGGTCGAAGGTGCATTCGGCGGTCTCCCGGATTGTCCAGACGTTGCGTCCGCGCTCATCAGCCTGTAGCCATGCCTCGAAGGGCGTGGTGTCCTTGCCGGTCAGATGTCTGGCCTTATCGAAGTTGACTATGAACCTCGCCCCTTGGTCGGCGCTGTAATCCGCCGGCCGCTTCAGCCCGATTACAACGTCCAGGATGTCCTCGCGTTTTGATGTGCCCCGCTGATTACCATCCTTGCCGGCGTGGTGGACGAACACCACGCACTTCCCGCGACTGCGCAAGCTCATCGCCCACTCCGCGACTTGCAACCAGCTCTCGGCGTCGTTCTCCCTGGCCTTCCCTCGGCAGAGACATGACAGGTTGTCCACGATGATGATTTCGGCCTGGTCGCACTCCTCGCCCACAGCGGCCTGGCCTTCCCGTGTGGCAAGGTCCGGCATCCAGCCGCCGCAGAGGTCGATGGTCATGACTCGGAAGAAACCGGGCTCGGGTTCGCTGTCGGCGGATGCGGCGATGGTCGCCAGCCGGAGCTGGAGCGATTCGCCGGGCATTTCACCGTCGATCAGCAGCGTCTTGAAGGGTCTCGTGGCGTTCCACCCCAGAAAGCTTGAGCCGGTCGCTGCCGCGTAGGCGATACCCAGGCTCATGTGGGTTTTTCCGAGGCCGCGCCAGCCGTAGAGCATGTTTAGACTCCCGAGCGTAAGCACGGGAGACAGAACGTGCTCTCGCTCAGGGAACTGGTGCGCCAGCAGTTCGGACAGATCAACGGCGCGGTACTGCTTCAGCGGCGGCGAGGTGTCGCCAAGGTCGAGATATTCAACTTTCGGTGCTGCGGCACTCATGCCTGCGCCCTCCTCGCGTAAGAGGTCCAGCGCCCGACGATGTACGGACACCCGGACACCAGTAGGGCGCGGGCGATTTCGCGCTCATCGTCGCGGGTCAGCGTACCGTCGGTGTCAACGATCATCGCGTCTGCCCAGCCGGCCAAGCTGGGCCAGCGGTACAGCGTCGGGTTCGGATCGGGCAGCAAAATGCTGTAGTCGATTCCGGCCCGGCCCGGATGCTGGAACAGTTCCCAGCCTCGGCGGCCGACGACCACAACCAGACTGCGGTCCGCCCTCGGCCTGAGCTGGCGGGCAAATGGCGGCAATCGGGGTTGCGTGCCGTGGGTGGCCTGTGGATAATTTGTTCCGCCAGTTTTGTGAATCTTCAGAGCCGCGTTCGGGTGCCCGCCCTGCGCGGCTTTCGCTTGTTCAATCATTCAAAACTCCATCTGCAATGGAGCGCCCGTCCTCCCCGCCAGGCGCTCCGGTCAATGTGTCTTATCGTTCTTTCTTGCGTCGCCACTTCCGTTTCGGCTTGCGATTCTGCCTTGACGGTTTTTGCATCGGATCATCTGGTCTGCTCAAAACTCAGGCTCCCATTTTTCAACCAGCTTCACGGCTTCGGCATAAGCGCGTTGCTGCCGCTCCTCAGCGGTCATTTCTTCAACTGGCTTCGCCTCAGCTTCCAATTGCTCAAGCGAGTTGACCACCATGCGCCTGATAACCTCCTCCATCGGCAGATGGTATTCACGAGACAACGCTCGAACCTGTTCAGTCTCGGCCTTGTCGAGCCGGACGAATATGGATCGTGTGTTCTCGCTCATCGCGCCACCTCGGCCAATAAATCAGCAATGGCCTGAACAAGCCGATCAGCGCCAAGAGCGGCGAAAATCAGCAATAAGGATTCACTCGCGTTCATACCAGCCCCTCCAACTGCCCTGCATCGACCAGCTTGCCGCGGATACTGACCGATACCTCATCCACGGCTTGCCAAATTCTATTGGTCTGGTCCCGCAGTAACTCCGCCACGTCCGTGATAATCGCCTCATCGATTTTGCTTTCATTGGTGCAATCGACCGCAATAATCGCCGACAACGCCGAATACAGCAGCCGGCAATCCTTCATACAGGTTTCCAGCTTGTCGAGGTCGGCGCGGGTAATTGGCAGTGGCGTGGTATCTGGCGAGGCTACCGGCAGTCCGACAAAACGCTTCATATCGCCCAGCAGCCTTCCAAGCTCAAGTATCTTCGGGCGCAATACTGTCTTGGCCTGGTCGGTGCTCGTATCTTGACTGTCTGCAATCCCTAGTATTTCCGACGCACACGCATAGGCCTGGTCTGCGGCCAGGTGGAAAAGATCAGAGGTTATTTCAACCATTGCTGCGGCCCTCCGTGGCGGCGGCCAAGGTATTGGCTATTTCGTCCAGCTGGATGGCGATGTCGGCCAACATCTGCGCGATGCCGCCAATGCGATCTGGCGAATCGCTGCCTTCGCCGATTTTGTTTGCAGCGCAATACAGCATGGCGGATACGCCATCGACGGCGATCAGCAATCGAGCCAGTTTTTCGGTTGTGGGGCTTTCGTTGCCCTGAGTCGGGCTGTGTGCGGTATTACCGGCCATGATGGCCTCCTTCTAGTTTCTGAATTGACACCGATCGGGCGATAGGTGCCGGGAGGTTCAGAACCGCTAGAAGACGGCGGGCGGTATTACCCCGAAGGGCTATTTCCACCCCCTCCCGACTTGGAACTCGGGCAGGGATTGCCTGCGTGACAGGCATAAAAAATCCGCAAGGCTTTCGTGTGCGGGTGACGCTTCTAGGGAGTTTCTGACGCTCCGTAGCCCGAAGACTACCACTGTGGTCGGCGATGTCAACCCGGCAGATCATCGCCGCGCCGGCCTGGTGTCGAGGAACGGCGTGGGCGATCATGCTGCATCCCCTGCCTTGGCCCTCGCCTCGCACCAGTCAATGATGTCGGCAGCTCTCCATGCCCTCGTGCGGCCGGTGAGTGTCACTTGTTTCGGGAACTCGCCGCGCTGGATGAGGATGTAGATCATCGAGTCCGACAGGCCGACGACCTCCCGGACCTGCTTCATCCTCCACAGCTCAAAGCCGCGAACTGGATTTGACGTGTATTTCTGGCTTGTCAGTGCTGCCGATGCGTCGTTTGTCATACCTGGGCCTCCTTTGGCCTGCTTGAGTATGACGCCACGCTATCATGGGATTTTTCCCGATCTTTTCCCGCGGGAAATCGGGAAACACTGTCGGGAAAGGACGGGAAACGCTGTCGGGAAGTTTTAGCCTTCTGAAGGGGTTGACAGCTTTTTGAACTTCTCTGAAATGATGTTGGACAACCTCTTGTAAAATATCGCCCCCTTATTCCCAGAACTCGACCTCCACTCAAGACCTCGATCCAAGCCTAGCGTGTAGACCGCCGTAATGGGTGAGCCTGGCTTGTTAACGTACTGATTCAAATTTTTCAAAAAAATGGCAGCCGTAGGCATACCATGTTCGAGCCACTTGCTGTAGAGAAATTCGTCTATTTCTCTCCTAAGCTCCTGTATAGGTATGTTTTCACGTCCTCCTTTAGTGGTTTTCACGTGGTTGCCGCGTTGACTTTCGTCGGAATGAATTATGTCTTGGTTCTCGTCCTCAAATCCCCAAACCTCGAAAGTCATTATTACCGGATCAAGGTCGCCATCTTCCTCCATTTTTTTCAGTAATCGCTCCGCTTCAGCGTAGAAGTCATCGGTATCAGGCGGGCAAGAATGTATTGGAACGAATTCCGTATATAGGTCGTTAAGTTCATCAAATCTATCCTGAAGCCAAGTACCATTAAGGCGGGAAAGCCATTCTTGCGGTGTGACAAATTTAACAAATGACGGAACCGCTCTCTTCCATTCGATTTTTTCCCATTTGTAATATTTGAAGCTCTTCGCCACGCACCTATAGGTTGTCGTAAGCCCAAACGCCTCGATCATATGATTGACGTCGCTTACTCGACATTTCCAATGATCGGCAAGCTCTTCAATGGTGAAATAGGCTCGAACAGGGGTTAGATTCGGCATGAACGCGTTCCTTGTATCTCAGGACTGGGAGCACCGGATCGGGATAACCTCGGCCCCGGTGCGTAAGCCGTCCAGGTAGTCCGCCCACCACTGCATCATCTTGCGCCGCTCCGGCAGGTGCTCGGCCCGGTTGTAGGCGGCACGCACGCTGTCCCGTTCGCCGTGGGCCAGCTGTCGCTCGATCGCGTCAGGGTGGAACAGATGGGATTCGTTCAGCCGGGTTGACGCCATGCTGCGAAACCCGTGGGCGGTCATGTCCTTGCCGGTGTATCCCATTCGCCGCAGCGCCGCCGTGATGGCGTTTTCCGACATAGGGCGCTCGTCCTTCGATCCTGGCGCTGTACGAGCGCTTGGGAACACGTAGCGGCCTCGGCCTGTCAGCGGGCGGATGGACTCAAAAATCTCGATAGCCTGCTTGCTCAGCGGAACGATGTGTTCGTCCCGCATCTTCATCTTGCTGGCCGGTATGCGCCACTCTGCCGCCTCGATGTCGATCTCCGTCCACTCGGCCTGCCTGACCTCGCCAGGGCGTAGCATGACAAGCGGTGATAGCTTCATGGCGCACTGGGTGGCGAAGTGACCGGTGTATCCGTCAATGTCCCGCAGCAGTTGTCCGATAGCCTTGGGATCGGTGACGGCGGCGAAGTGCTCCGACTTGACCGGCTGCAATGCGCCTTTCAGATCGCCGGCAGGGTCGCGCTCTGCCCGTCCGGTAGCGATGGCGTAGCGGAACACCTGCCCGCATATCCGCTTCGTGACGTGACACAGCTCGATGGCGCCACGGGACTCGATCCGCCGGAGCACGGCCAGCAGCTCCGGCGCGGTGATCTCGCGGGCGGGCCGGTTGCCGATCCAGGGGAACACGTCCTTTTGCAGACGCTCCAGGGTCTTCGTGGCGTGGCTTTCCGACTTGTTCGCCATATGGCGGGCGTGCCATTCGCGGGCGATGTGCTCGAAGCTGTCATCGCCTGCCTCGGTCCGCTTGGCGGCCTTCTTGTGATCGCTGGGGTCGATGCCGGTGGACAACAGCTTGCGGGCTTCGTCGCGCTTCTCGCGGGCTTCCTTCAGGGTTACCTCGGGATAGGTGCCAAGGCTCAGCATTTTGGGCTTGCCGCCGAAACGATAGCGGAACCGCCACCACTTCGAGCCGTTGGGCATGATGTGTAACACCAGCCCTTTCTCGTCGGTCTTGCGAATGGGCTTTTCGCCAGGCTTGGCAAGCCTTACAGCGGTGTCGGTCAAGGCCATGTGTGTAACCTCCGGTGGGTGTAACTCACTTACACCCGAAGTTACACACCCCTGTGTGTAGCTGTCAATGGATTCACCTGGTCTTCCTTGGGCAATAAAAAACCCGCAAAGCCTTGAAACTTGCGGGTTTGTGGACTTCCTTGGATGTCCTTAAAAGCTCAATTGGTGCCGATGGTCGGACTTGAACCGACACGACTTGCGTCACCACCCCCTCAAGATGGCGTGTCTACCAATTCCACCACATCGGCAGGCTGTTCGGGAACGGACGTCATTGCGCGGGTTGTCCCGGCACGTCGGACTCATTCTTGGCGGGTTCCGGCGCTACCACGGGCATGTCCGGCTGGGACTGCTGGGCGGCGGGAACGTCCATAATGTCGAGCCGCTTATTATCCACGTGCCCGGACAGATAAGCAAGGGTCAGGCTCGTTCCGAAAAACAGGGTGGCCAGAATGGCCGTGGTCCGCGACAGGAAGGACGCCGCGCCGCGCGCACCGAACAGGCTGCCGGAGGAGCCGCCGCCGAAACCGGCGCCAGCATCCGCTCCGCGCCCCTGCTGCAGCAGCACCAGCCCGACGATGCTCAAGGCGAGCAGAACATGAAAGACAGTCAACGCTTGAATCATAAACAGCACCTAAACTGAAACTGAATGACAGATCGACAAAAATGCCCGCGCATCGAGCGAGGCGCCGCCGATCAGGCCGCCATCGATATCGGGCATCGCAAACAATTCGGCGGAATTCTCCGGCTTCACGCTTCCGCCATAGATAATCTGTACCGCCTGAGCCACCTCCGGATTCCACCGGGCGATCAAGCTCCGGATGTGATAGTGCACTTCCTGAGCCTGGCCGGTGGTCGCGCTGCGCCCGGTCCCGACAGCCCATACCGGCTCGTATGCAATCACCGCGTGCTCCAGGGACTGGACGCCGGCGAATTCGAACACGGTGTCGATCTGCGCCCCGATGACCGCGAGGGTCCTGCCCTGCTCCCTCTGCTCCAGCGTTTCGCCGACGCAGAGGATCGGCTTCAGATGTCCCTGGATGGCCTGTTCGTAACGGGACGCCACCAGTTCGTTGGACTCGCCGTAGAGCAGACGCCGTTCCGAGTGCCCGACGATGGCCAGTTCACACCCGAACTCGCGCAGCATGCCTGCCGAGATTTCGCCGGTGAACGCTCCGGAGTTGTGGTCCGCGACGTTCTGCGCGCCGAGCATCACCTTGGTGCCCTTGAGTATCTCGGATGCCTGGGGGATGTAAACGAACGGCACGCACACCCCGACTTCCGCCTTGCAGTCTCCGATGCCGGCCAGAATGTCGTTCAGCAGGCGAGCCACGCTTGCGCTCCTGCCGTTCATCTTCCAGTTTCCAATCACCAGAGGACGACGCATCGATCCGGGCTCCTCGGAAAAATCGATCGATTATACCTTCGGCCGAGACCTTTTCAATGCCGGACCGCCAAACCCAAGCCGCGTTATCCGACCCACCGCCTGGCGTTGCGGAACATTCGCATCCACGGACCGTATTCGCCCCAGCCCCTGGCCCGCCAGGAATTCTGCACGCTGCGGAAACAGCGCTCCGGATGCGGCATCATGATGGTGAAACGCCCGTCCGGCGTGGTCAGACCGGTGACACCGCGGGGCGAGCCGTTGGGATTGAATGGGAACGCTTCGGTAATCCGGTCGTAGTTGTCGACGAAGGCCACCGCCACGAGCTGGCCCCCATTGCCCGCTCCGGCACGGTACTCGACCCGGCCCTCGCCGTGCGAAACCACGACCGGCAGCCGCGACCCCGCCATGCCATCGAAGAAGATCGAGCGGGACGGCTGGATTTCCACCATGGCGACCCGTGCCTCGTACTGCTCGGAACGGTTGCGGACGAAGCGCGGCCAGCTCTCGGCCCCCGGGATCAGTTCGTGCAACTGCGAAAGCATCTGGCAGCCGTTGCAGACCCCGAGCCCGAAGGTGTCCTCCCGCCGGAAGAAGGCCGAGAATTCATCCCTCAGCCGTGCGCTGTAGAGGATCGACTTGGCCCAGCCGCCGCCCGCGCCGAGCACGTCGCCGTAGGAAAACCCGCCACAGGCCGCCAGTCCACGGAAGTCCGCCAGGCCGATCCGGCCTTCCGCCAGATCGCTCATGTGCACGTCGACGCAGGCGAAGCCTGCGGCATCGAACGCCGCCGCCATTTCCATGTGGCCGTTGACGCCCTGTTCGCGCAGTATCGCCATCCGCGGTCGCGACAGATTGAGATAGGGAGCCGCCACATCGGCGTTCGGGTCGAAGCTCAGCTTGGCGTGCAAGCCGGGGTCACCGTCATCGAACAGGGCTTCGAACTGCTGCCGCGCGCAATCCGGATTGTCCCGCAACGCCTGCATGCGATAGCTGGTCTCGGACCAGATCCCTTGCAGTTCGGCGCGGCCGGCGCTGAATACCGGCACGCCGCCGTGATGCACCACGATCCGGCTGTCGGAACGCGGCGCACCGACCACCCGGCTGCAGGCACCCAGGCCGGCATCCTCGAGCCTCACCATCACCGCGGGCAGATCGTCGCTGGCTACCTGGATGACCGCGCCCAGCTCTTCGGCGAATGCCGCCGCCACCGGATCGCCGAGGTGATCGAGGTGCAGGTCGATGCCGGTCCTCGCGGCGAAGGCCATTTCCACGGCCGTGACGAACAGGCCGCCGTCGGAACGGTCGTGATAGGCGAGGATCAGCCCGTCCGAGTTGAGCGACTGCACGGCGCCGAAGAATGCCCGGAACAGGGTCGGGTCGTCGAGATCCGGGCAGGTCTCGCCCATCTGGCCGTACACTTGGGCCAATGCCGAACCGCCGAGGCGATTGCGCCCGTGGCCGAGATCGATCAGGACCAGCACCGAGCCGCCGCCGTCGAGCCGCAATTCCGGCGTCAGCGTCCGCCGCACGTCGGTCACCGGCGCGAATGCCGAAACGATCAGCGACAGCGGCGAAGCCATGGTCACGTCCTTGCCGCCCTCGCGCCATACGGTGCGCATCGACAGCGAATCCTTGCCGACCGGGATGGCGACACCCAGCGCCGGGCACAGGTCCAGGCCCACCGCGCGCACGGTATCGAACAGGCGGGCGTCTTCGCCGGGCACACCGGCCGCGGCCATCCAGTTCGCCGACAGCTTGACGTCGCCCAGCGAGGCGATCGGGGCCGCCAGGATGTTGGTCAACGCCTCACCCACCGCCATGCGTCCGGACGCCGGAGCGTCGATCACGGCCATGGGGGAACGTTCGCCCATGGCCATGGCCTCCCCGGTGACGGCGCGGAAACCCGATGCCGTCACCGCCACGTCCGCCACCGGCACCTGCCACGGGCCGACCAGTTGGTCCCGCGCCACCAGCCCGCCCACGGAGCGGTCACCGATGTGGATCAGGAAACTCTTGTCGGCCACCGCCGGCAGACTCAGTACCCGCTTGACGGCGTCGCGCCAGTCGAAGCCGGCGAAATCCAGCGGCTTCGTCGCCGGACGGAGCCGGCCGACGTCACGCAACATCCGGGGAGGCTTGCCGAACAGCAGGGACATCGGGATCGCCACCGGATGGTTGGCGAATTGCAGGTCGTTGACCACCAAGTCTTCGTCCGCCGTCGCCTGGCCGATCACCGCGAACGGACAGCGCTCGCGTTCGCACAGGGCTTGGAAGCGCTCCAGCCGTTCCGGGCGCAGGGCGAGCACGTAGCGCTCTTGGGATTCGTTGCACCAGAGCTGCATCGGCGAGAGGCCCGGCTCCGCGCTCGGAATGTTGCGCAGCTCGAAACGCCCGCCCCGCCCGCTGTCGTGGATGATTTCCGGAACCGCGTTGGACAGCCCGCCGGCGCCGACGTCGTGGATCGACAGGATCGGGTTGTCCTCGCCGAGGGCGACGCAATGATTGATGACCTCCTGGCAGCGCCGCTCCATCTCCGGGTTGTCGCGCTGCACCGAGGCGAAGTCGAGGTCTTCGGCGCTTTCGCCGGAGGCGACCGAGGAGGCGGCGCCGCCGCCCAGGCCGATCAGCATGGCCGGACCGCCCAGCACCACGATGGGAGCGCCCGGCGGGATTTCCGATTTGCCCAGATTGACTTCGCGGATGTTGCCCATGCCGCCGGCCAGCATGATCGGCTTGTGGTAGCCGTACAGGCTCGCGCCATCCGGCGACAACTGCTGGAAGGTTCGGAAATAGCCGCACAGGTTGGGGCGGCCGAATTCGTTGTTGAACGCCGCACCGCCGATCGGCCCCTCCAGCATGATCTGGAGGGGAGAGGCGATACGGCCGGGCTTGCCGCTGTCGGTCTCCCAGGGCTGGATGAAATCCGGGATGCGCAGATGCGAGACCGAGAAGCCGCACAACCCCGCCTTGCTGTGAGAACCGCGCCCGGTGGCGCCCTCGTCGCGGATCTCGCCGCCGACGCCGGTGGCGGCGCCCGGGAAGGGCGAAATCGCGGTCGGGTGATTGTGGGTCTCCACCTTCATCACCAGATGGGCCGGCTCTTCCCGGTAGCCATAGGCGAAGCCGCCGGGCTCCCGCAGCAGCACCTCGGCCCGCGCGCCCCGGACCACCGCGGCGTTGTCGCTGTAGGCGGAGACGATGCCCTCGGGACTCGCCTTGCTGGTATTGCGGATCATGCCGAACAGGGTCTGATCCTGCGCCTCGCCGTCGATCCGCCATTGCGCATTGAATATCTTGTGACGGCAATGCTCCGAATTCGCCTGGGCGAACATCATCAGCTCGATGTCGCTGGGATTGCGCGACATCGCCCGATAGCTCTCCTCCAGGTAATCCAGCTCGTCTTCCGACAGCGCCAGCCCCAGAGCGGCGTTGGCCTTGACCAGCGCCCACCGGCCTTCCTGCATGAGTGGAACGTATTGCAGCGGCTCCGGCTCGCGGTGGCGGAACAGCACCTCTTCCTGCCCGCGGCTGAGGACGGTCTGCGTCATGCGATCGTGCACAAGCGCCCTGACGGCTTCGCGCTGCGTCGCGGACAGCTCGCCGTCGAGCTGCAGCGTGTAGACGATGCCACGCTCGACCCGGCAGACCGCCTCCAGACCGCAGCGGCGGACGATCTCGGTCGCCTTGCTGGACCATGGCGAAATCGTCCCGATCCGCGGCGTCACCAGGAAGGCTTCCCCCGCTTCCGCCGCGCTCTCCACCGGACCATAGTGCAGGACTTGCCGCAGCAGCCGGTTCTCCGCCTCGTCCAGCTCACGCGCCAGCTCCGCGAAATGGACGAACCGGGCCTCGACCTTGCGAACGGCCGGCGCGACTCCCCGCAGGGATGCCAGCAGTCGGCTGGCGCGGAAAACGGACAAGGCCGATGGCCCCGGAATACAGACAACCATGGCAATGGCTCGCAGACTGTGGACAAAAATCGAGATCCGCCTTATTCGGCGGGCTTGGGAGACTCTTCCGCCGTCCCGGCATCGCCCTCGCTGCCGGATGCCGGCGGAGCGCTCGCGGATTTCTGGAACTGTGCGTGTATCGTTTTCAGCAGCTCGAGCCCCAGTCCCGATTGCTGCGGGTCGTCACGTCCGTCGGTCACGAAAACCTGGGTGATCTTGCCCTTCTGCTCGACATGGACCCGGAAGGCCGACGCCGTGCTGTCGCCGCCGCCGAACAAGCCGGAGAACAATCCCACGTCTTCCGGGGCGCGCTGGCCGGTGCCGTTGTAATAGACCTCGAATATGCCTTTCGCCTGATCCTCCCCGACCACCTCGAGCTTGGCCCGGCCGAGGGCGCGGTTGACCGAGCGCCAGGCCTCCTCGAACGGCGCCTCGACCTCGATGAGGGGAACGTCGCTCATGTCCTGCGCCAGCGTCGTCTTCGGATCCGGCTCCTCGGCCTCCGCTTCGGACGAGACCCGCGGCGTCGGATCCTCCTTCGGCTGGAGGGCTTCCGCCTGGGCCGCGGAAACCACCGCTCCTTCGATGGTCGACGAGCTCAAATCCGGCGGAATTTCCAGCGGCGGTATTTCCGAATGATAGCGGTACTGCTTCTGCTTGTCCGGAAACAGACTGGCGATATAGGTGCAGCCGCCCAGCAGCCAGAGCGCCCCGCCGAGAGCCGCCCACCTGAATGCATTGCCCATGGAATGGCCCTCAGATCACGCCGGCCTGGCGCATGGCCTGGCGTACCGCCTCCCGGCACGACTCGTCCAGCCAGGTCAGCGGCAGGCGGATACCCTCCTGGATCAATCCCATTTCGTGCAACGCCCATTTCGCGGGTATGGGATTGGACTCGATGAACAGATCGCGATGCAGGGCTTCGAGCCGGCGGTTGAACGCCTCGGCGCTCGCCCGGTCCCCGGCGATGGCCGCCCGACACATGTCGTGCATGAGCCGCGGCGCCACGTTGGCCGTGACGGAAATCACGCCGTTGCCGCCCATCAGGCAGAATTCGCACGCCGTCGCATCGTCGCCGGAATACAGGGCGAATCCCTCGGGGCACAGCGCCCGGATTTCGGCCAGCCGTTCGAGCTTGCCCGTCGCTTCCTTGATCCCGACGATGCCGGGGACCTGCGCCAGCCGCCCCACCGTGGCCGGCAGCATGTCGCAGCCGGTGCGGCCGGGTACGTTGTAAAGGATCTGCGGGATGTCCACCGCCTCGGCGACCGCCCGGTGGTGCCGGTAGAGGCCTTCCTGGGTCGGCTTGTTGTAATACGGCGTGACGAGAAGACAGGCGTCCGCTCCGACGGCCTTGGCCTTGGCGGTCAGGCTGATGGCTTCGGTGGTCGCGTTCGCGCCGGTACCGGCAATGACCGGGATCCTGCCGGCGACCTGTTCCACCACCAGACGGATGACTTCGGTGTGCTCTGCTTCGTCCAGCGTCGCCGATTCGCCGGTCGTCCCCACCGCCACGATGGCATCCGTTCCCTGGTCGATGTGGAACTCGACCAGCCGCCTGAGGCCGGCGACATCCAGCCTCCCGTCGGGTTCCATGGGCGTTGCCAGGGCAACGATACTGCCTTGAATCATTCGATGCGTCCGCTAAAAAGTGTCGATGGTAGCGTGTCGCCCATATCGCTGACAACACGGGGAAAAGCGTTCCGGAAGAGCCTGCGACATGGCACGGACGACCTCACCGGACGCTACTCCTGCACCGTCGCCAGGGAAAGCCGGTTGACCCCGGCCTTGTGGGCGGTGGCGAGCACCTTGGCGACGACGGCATAGGACACCGCCTGGTCGGCGTGGACGATGTACAGGCCTTCCGGATTCTGCTGCACCTGATCCCGGAGCTTGGCTTCCAACTGCGCCAGGTCGGCGATCTCGCTCTTGTCCAGCACGATGCGCCCCTGGGCGTCGATGCCGATCGGGGTCGATTGGTTGTCGTCCGAGGCGGCCACCGCGCCGGTCTTGGGCAGGTTGACGTTCATGCTCTGGGTCAGCAGCGGCGCCGTCACCAGGAACACGATCACCAGCACCAGCATGACGTCGACCAGCGGGGTGACGTTGATCTCGCTCATCACTTCGTCGTTGTCGCCCCCGGTTTTCATGGCCATGGCGTCTCTCCTTCACTCGCCCTGAGCGTAGCCGAAGGGGCGGCCGGCGGTTTCGGCGGCGACCAGGTGCAGGAAGTCTTCGGCGAAGATTTCCAGCGCCTGCTGTCGGCGGCGCGATTGCCGCATCAGGAAGTTGTAGGCCAGCACCGCGGGCACTGCGACGGCGATGCCGATGGCGGTGGCGATCAGCGCTTCGCCGATCGGGCCGGCCACCACGTCCAGGCTGGCCTTGCCGCTTTTGCTGATGTCCTGCAGGGCGCGCATGATGCCCCACACGGTGCCGAACAGGCCGACGAAGGGGGCGGTGGAGCCGATGCTGGCGAGGACCGTGAGCCCGATGTCCGACAGCCGGGATTCGCGCTCGAGCTGGCGCTTGAGCTTGCGTTCCAGGGTGGCGAGCAGGTCGCCTCGGTATTTGAGGGCCGGCGGGCAGCTCTGGCCGGCGCTGTCGAGCACGTCGAAACCGGCGCCGGCGAGCCGGACGACGGGAGCGGTCTTGCCGGCGCCGATTTCCCCGCGGGCCTCGTCGAGGCTGGAGGCGCCCCAGAACCGTTCTTCGAAACTCCGGTTGGCGAGGCTCTGCCGCCAGTACTGCCAGACCTTGAGAACGATCAGCGTCCAGGTGAGGATGGAAAAGGCAATCAGGACCCAGAGGGTGGCATTGATGATGAGGGTGGAGGAATCGGTAACCATGATTGCGACCGGCTAGGGTTAATGAGAGAGTGAAAATTCCAGCGGCACCACGACCCAACTCGCGACCGCCTTGCCGCCCTTGGTGGCCGGGACGAAGCGCCAGCGGCGGACGGTTTCCATCGCGGACTCGTCGAGAATGTCGTGGCCGCTGCTACCTTGCAGCTCGACTTCGGCCGGAAGCCCTGTCGGCAAAACGTGGACCTTGAGCATGACTTTGCCCTGCCAGCGCTGCTTCTTGGCGAACGCCGGGTATTCCGGCACGGGGTTGTGCAAGTAATTGGCGCTGAAGTTCGCGGGCGTCGAAGGCGGGACGGCCGCCGGCCCCGCGCCGCCGCCGTCGGCCCGGGCAGCCGGCGCGCTTTCGGGCGGCGGCGCGCTGGCGGACTCGCTCTTGGCGGACGCCTCCTCGGCGGGCTTGACCGGCAGCGGCTTGGGCAAAGTCCTGGCCACCGGCTTGGGCTTGGCGACGGGTTTCGGTTTGGGCGGAGTCACCGGCTTCGGCGGCGCGGTCGGCGCCGGCGCGGGAGATGCCGCCGGTTCCTGCGCCTTCGGCGCCAGCATCTGCAGGGAAACCTCGATGGCCTGCTGCGGCACGCGCGCCGGTTCCAGCCGCTTCATCTCCCGCCAGGCCAGCCACAGACCGAGATGCGCCGCGGAAACCAGCAGCAGGATCACCGCGCCCGGTCGATAGAAGGATTCGGTCGTTGGGGGCAAGGGGCTGAGAGCGGACAAGGGAACGATCGGAACCACACGAGATGAACTATCATACAGGGTCTCCGATATCGATTCCTAGTCGCGACTCCCGCCCCGAATCCGCCGTTTCGAGCCTATTTCCAAGACCTTACCCCTACTCGGACCATCATGCCTGAATTGACCAGTTATCTGGACTACATCCTCCATCTCAACCGGCATCTGCCGGAGCTGGCAGCGGCCCACGGCAGCCAGATCTACCTGAGCCTGTTCCTGGTCGTGTTCTGCGAAACCGGCCTCATCGTCCTCCCCTTCCTGCCCGGCGATTCGCTGCTGTTCGCCGCCGGCGCGGTGGCGGCAACCGGCGCCATGGACGTCTCGACCCTGGGCCTCGTCCTCGCCACGGCGGCGATCGTGGGCGATGCCGTCAACTATCTCGCAGGCAATTTCTTCGGATACAAGCTCCACGACCGCGATTTCCTGCGCTTCATCGACCGGAAACACATCGAGCGCACGCACAGCTATTTCGAGCACTACGGCAAAATGACCATCATCATCGCCCGCTTCGTGCCGATCGTGCGGACCTTCGCGCCCTTCCTGGCCGGCGTCGGCAGCATGCGGTACGTGGAATTCGCCAGTTTCAACGTCATCGGCGGCCTGCTCTGGGTGGGGCTCCTGGTCGGAGCGGGTTACGGCTTCGGCAACATTCCCTGGGTCAAGGACAATTTCAGCATCGTGGTACTGTCGATCATCGCCGTCTCGGTGCTGCCCCTGGTGATCGGTTATCTGCGCGAGCGCCCGGCCCCAGCCGCACCCGCGCCGAAAGACTGATCCCGGCCAATTCCAAATTCTTCCCTACCCATCCGGTTCCGCCATGCTGCTTCCCGACTGGCTCAACGCCCTGATCCTCGGCCTCGTCGAAGGCCTGACCGAATTCCTGCCGGTGTCCAGCACCGGCCATCTCATTCTCGTGGGCGAGTTGCTCAAGTTCAACGACGACCGCGGCAAGCTCTTCGAGGTCGTCATCCAGTCCGGGGCGATCCTCGCCGTGTGCTGGGAATACCGGCGCAAGCTCATCGAGCTGCTGTTCGGCCTCGGCCACAGCCGGCAGGCCCGCCGCTTCGTCATGAACCTCGTCATCGCTTTCATCCCCGCCGGCGTCGTGGGACTCCTGGCCGGCAAGGCCATCAAGGCCCACCTTTTCAACTCCACCACGGTGACGACCACTTTCATCCTGGGCGGTCTGATCATCCTTTGGGTGGAACGGCGCAAACGCCCCCCGCGGGTGGAATCCCTCGACGACATCGACTGGCGCCTGGCGCTCAAGCTGGGTCTGTTCCAGACCCTGGCGATGATCCCCGGCACCTCGCGCTCCGGCGCCACCATCATCGGCGGCCTGCTGCTGGGGCTTTCGCGCCGGGCCGCCACCGAATTCTCGTTCTTCCTGGCCATCCCGACGCTGTTCATCGCCACGGCCTACGACCTCTACAAGACCGGGGGAATCCTCCACGCGGAAGACCTGTCTTCCTTCGGGATCGGCTTCGCGGCGGCCTTCGTCAGCGCCTTCCTCGCCGTGCGCGGGCTGCTGCGCTACATCGGCGGACACGACTTCACCATCTTCGCCTGGTACCGGATCGCCTTCGGTCTGGTCGTGCTGGCCACGGCCCGTTACGGGCTGGTCGCCTGGACCGCCTGAGCGCCCGGCATGACGTGGTAAACTTCCCGCCAAACTCCCGCACAACGAACCCAACCCTCACCGAATGCAAATCGTCGCAACCATACTGGGCGCCGACCGCCTGAACCTGATCGCCGAAATCAGCCAGGTGGTGAGCGAATGCCGATGCACCCTGCTCGAAAGCCGCATGACCGAACTCGGCACCGAATTCGCCGGCCATCTGATGGTGGAAGGCAACTGGAACCACATCGCCCGGTTCGAAAGCGCGCTGGAAAATCTGGCCGCGCGCTACGCACTCAAGATCCACATGCTGCGGGTGCCCGAGGACAAGACCCGGGAAGAGGATGCGATTCCTTACGCCGTGGACGTGGTGGCCGGCGAGAGCGGCAGCCACCTGTTCGAACTGGCGGATTTCTTCGTCGCCCGCCACATCAAGATTCTGGACGTCAGCACCAGCCGCCCGCCCGCGCCCTACAGCGGAACGCCGATGTTCATCGCGCACCTGACCGTGATGATCCCGCCGACCATGAAAATCATCCCGTTGCGGGACGAATTCGTCGAATTCTGCGACCGGCAAAACCTCGATGCCATCCTGGAGCCGGTCAAGCGCTAAAAGCCGTTCTTTCACAGGAGCTTTCCCATGAGCACACCGACGATCGGACAACCCGTGCCGGACTTCCATGCCGAATCGACCGCCGGAGAGCCGTTCCAGTTGTCCGCACGGCGCGGACGCCACCTGGTCCTCTACTTCTATCCCAAGGACAGCACGCCGGGGTGCACCCAGGAAGGCCAGGATTTCCGCGATCATTACCCCGAGTTCCAGAAACTCGGCGCGGACATCGCGGGGGTTTCACGCGACAGCCTGAAATCGCACGAACGCTTCCGCTGCAAGTACGAATTTCCGTTCGAGCTGCTCTCCGACGGCGACGAGGCGCTGTGCCAGATGTTCGACGTCATCCGCCTGAAAAACATGTACGGTAAACAGGTGCGAGGCATCGAGCGCAGCACTTTCCTGATCGACGCCGAAGGACGGCTCGCCGCCGAATGGCGCAAGGTCAGCGTCAAAGGGCATGCCGAGGAGGTGCTCCGAGCCGTCGCAGGGCTCGCCGCGAACACCTCCGCTTGATCGCTTCTCAAGGGAAATCCGCCTCATGACGCCCGCCGCCGATCGCAAGCTGTTCGTGCTCGACACCAATGTGCTGATGCACGATCCCGCCTCGCTGTTCCGTTTCCAGGAGCACGACATCTTCATCCCGATGATCGTGCTGGAAGAGCTCGATCACGGCAAGAAGGGCCTGTCCGACGTGGCGCGGAACGCCCGCCAGGCCAGCCGCTTCTTCGACGAACTGGTCCACCTGACCGCCCTGGACGACATCGACCAGGGCATCCCGCTGACGCGGACGGATTACGCCGGCCGCATCGACGAACGTTGCCAGGGCCGCCTGTTCTTCCAGACGCGCCGCCTCGCCGCCTCGCTGCCGGTCAATCTGCCCGGCGACATTCCAGACAACTCGATCCTGGCGACCCTCCTGGCGCTGTCCGAAGAATGCCCCAACCGGCAGGTGGTGCTGGTGTCGAAAGACATCAACATGCGCATCAAGGCCACGGTGCTTGGCCTTCGGGCCGAGGACTACCACAACGACCAGGTGCTGGACGACGTCAACCTGCTCTACAGCGGCGCCATCGAGCTGCCGTCCGACTTCTGGGACAGCCACGGCGGCAAGATGGAATCCTGGCAGGAGCGCGGCCGGACCTTCTACCGGGTCCACGGCCCGCTGGTGAAGGACTTCTTCCCCAACCAGTACCTCTATCTGGCCGACGAATCGCAGTTCGAAGCCATCGTGCGCCGGCGCGAGAACGGCAGCGCCGTCATCGAGCTGGCCCGAGACTTCCGCACGTCGCAGCATGCCGTCTGGGGCATCCAGGCCAGGAACCGCGAACAGAATTTCGCCCTCAACGTCCTGCTCGATCCGGACATCGATTTCGTCACCCTGCTCGGCAGCGCCGGCACCGGCAAGACCCTGCTGGCCCTGGCCGCCGGCCTGGTCATGACCCTGGACCAGAAGCTGTACCGCGAAATCATCATGAGCCGGGAGACGATCCCGCTGGGCGAGGACATCGGCTTCCTGCCCGGCACGGAGGAAGAAAAGATGACGCCCTGGATGGGCGCGCTGCTCGACAACCTGGAACTGCTCAGCAGCCACGAGAACGCCGGCGCCTGGGAACGGGCGGCGACCAACACCCTGCTGCTCAACCGGGTCAAGGTCAGATCGCTCAATTTCATGCGCGGCCGCACCTTCCTGAACCGCTACATCATCCTCGACGAGGCCCAGAACCTGACCTCGAAGCAGATGAAAACCCTGATCACCCGCGCCGGCCCCGGCACCAAGATCGTCTGCCTCGGCAACATCGGCCAGATCGACACCCCCTACCTCACCGGCACCACCTCGGGCCTCACCTACGTCGTCGACCGCTTCAAGCAATGGCCGCACGCGGCCCACATCACCCTGCGCCGGGGCGAGCGCTCGCGGCTGGCGGATTTCGCCTCGGATACGCTCTGAGCCGCGCGACTACTGTCCGCCGGCGGCGGGCATCTCGCCTTCCCCCAGCCTGGGCCAGGCACTGAGCACCGCCTTCACCAGCGTGGCCAGGGGGATGGCAAAGAACACGCCCCAGAATCCCCACCAGCCGCCGAAGAACAGGATCGCCACGATGATGGCCACGGGGTGGAGATTGACGACCTCGGAAAACAGCAGCGGCACCAGCATGACGCCGTCCAATGCCTGGATGATGGCGTAGGCCAGCATCAGGTACCAGAAATCGTCGGAGACGCCCCACTGGAAGAACGCGACGATCATGACCGGGAAGGTCACCAGGGTCGCGCCGACATAGGGGATGATGACCGAAAGCCCCATCAACACGGCGAGCAGCAGGGCATAGTTCAGCCCCATCACGGAAAAGGTCACGAAGCTGGCCGCGAACAGGATGACGATCTCGACGAACTTGCCGCGCACGTAATTGCCGATCTGCATGTCGACCTCCTTCCATACGCGGTTGGACAGGTTGCGGTCGCGCGGAAGGTACTGGGTGAACCAACCCAGGATGCGGTCCCGGTCCTTCAGGAAGAAGAACACCAGGAGCGGCACCAGGATGAAATAGACCACCACGGTGATGAGGCTGACCAGGGAGGCGTAGGAATAGGTCAGCATAGACTGGCCGTAGGAGATCAGTTCCGCCCGGATCGCGCCGATCAGGTCGTTCACCTGCTCCTGGGTGATGTAGTCCGGATAGCGCTCCGGCAGTTCCATGATCAGCACCTGCCCGCGGTTCACCCAACTCGGCGCCTGCTCGATCAGTTGCAGGGTCTGCTGGTACAAGAGCGGCAGCAGGCCGACGAAGACGACCAGCAGCAGCGCGAGGAACAGGAGATAGACGAGGAACACCGAAGCCAGCCGCGGCAGTTTCTTGCGCTCGCCGAATTCCACCAGGCCGTCCAGCAGGTAGGCGATGATCCCGGCGGCGAACACCGGTATCAGCATCTTGGCCAGGCTGACCACGACGATGAAGCCGACCACTAGCAGAATCGCAAACGAGACGGCCTGGGCGTTGGGAAGAATCCGCCTGAACCAGTCGCTGAGCCATTCGCGCAAGTGCTGCATACCCCCTCCCTTACTTTATTTTAATTATTGGACGCCCTGCCGGGCTTTTGGCCCGCATGGTACTACACGCCCGCCGGGTCTTCCCTCTCCGCCGCTTGCGCATGAACGCCCGTACTGGCTACCCTCACGGTTTTTTTGATTGACACGTTGACTTCATGAGCTTACTGCTGGGTGTCGACCTCGGGGGAACGAAGGTCGAACTGATCGCCCTGACCTCCCACGGCCGGGAGCTGCTCCGCCGCCGCCGCACCGATACGCCTCAGGGCAATTACCCGGAAACGATCCGGACCATCGTGAAGCTGGTCGAGGAAGCCGAGGACGAGCTGGCCGAGAGGGGCACGGTAGGGATAGGAACGCCGGGCGCGGTGTCGGCGGCGACGGGGCGGCTGAAAAACTCCAACTCGGTGTGCCTGAACGGCATGCCCCTGCGGGAAGACCTCGCGCGGGCGCTGGGCCGGCCGGTACGGCTGGCGAACGACGCCGACTGCTTCGCTCTGTCGGAAGCCGTGGACGGTGCCGCGGCGCGTGCGGAAATCGTGTTCGGGGTGATCCTGGGCACGGGCGTCGGCGGCGGCATCGTGGTGCGGGGGAGGCTGCTCAACGGCGCCAACGCCATCGCGGGAGAATGGGGCCACAATCCGCTGCCCTGGCCTCAGGGCGTCGAGCGCCCCGGCCCGCCCTGCTACTGCGGCAGGAGCGGCTGCATCGAGACCTTCCTGTCCGGTCCCGGCCTCGCCCGCGACCACGAGCGCCGGACCGGCGAGTCCCTGGACGCCAGGACCATCGCCGAACGCGCAGAGCTGGGCTATTCGACCTGCCGCGGCAGCATGGCGCTCTACGAGGACCGGCTGGCCCGCGCGCTGGCCCACGTCATCAACATCGTGGACCCGCACGTCATCGTGCTGGGCGGCGGACTGTCCAACTGCACGCGGCTGTATGCGAACGTGCCCCGCCTATGGGGGCGATACGTGTTCTCCGACCGAGTCGACACCAAGCTGGTGCCGCCCCGCTACGGCGATTCCAGCGGAGTGCGGGGAGCGGCCTGGCTGTGGAAGCGCTGAACTACCGGACCGGCGCGGACCAGAACACGCCGGGTGGCAGCCCTGCCCCGCCTTGCGCGAACTCGGCTCCGCCGAATCGCCGCAACAGGGCATAGACCTTTTCCGCGCTGGCGGCCTGGGCCGCGCCGGTCTCGGTGATCCGGCCCTCGCAGTAGCCCTTGCGCAAGGCCGCCAATACCTCCGGCCGGGATTCGCCGCTCAAAGGCGCGACCTTCGCCCAGGCTGCATCCGAGGTGCACAATGCGTCCCGCGCGCCATCCATGCCCTCGAGCAGCCCCTCCAGCGCCGCCCCGTTAGCGCGCGCCCAGCTTTCGCGGAACACCAGGCCGAGGCTGGCCATCCCGGGATCGACGCCGAGTTCGCGCAAGACGTCCTTCCCGTCGATGAGGCGGCGGAAACCCTCGTTTTCCAGCCTGGCCGCAAAATGCCAGTAAGTGAGCAGCGCATCGAGCCGCCCTTGCTTGAGCTGCTGCGCCAGCAGCGGCGGGGCGCCGAACACCGGCTCGGCCTGGGTCGCCAGATCGATGCCGTGTTTCTGCTGGGCCGCGCCTTTGAGCAGCAGCCAGTTCTTGTCCAGGCCGCCGCCGACCACGCCCAGCCGCTTGCCCTGGAGGTCGGCCAGGGTCCGGAGGGCGGAATCGGCCTTCACCATCACCACGCCCTGATGACTGGAATAGGGCACGAAGCTGTAATCCATTCCCTTCTCCCGCTGCCGCGCCACCCATATCCAGTCGGTCGCGATCACGTCGACGCTGCCGCCCTGCAGGGCGATCTTGCCGGCATCAGGCCCCGCCAGCACCGTCACGTCCAGCACCACGCCATTGGCTTTATCCAACCCGCCGTGGCGCATCGCCGCCACCTCCCAGTTGACGGTGCCGGTCGCCAAGGTGCCGATGCGGACGGTTGCCTGCTCGGCCGCGAAGGAGAACGATGCGCCGAGCAAGCCGGCGATGAACGTCAGGCGTTTCAGGATCATGCGTAGGCTCCCAGGACCAGTAAACAGTGCATTATGCGTGCACCGCCGGATCGAAACCATGTCGGCCGCGTTTTCGATTACCATGGCCGCTCCGGACCCGCCCGAAAACAGCCGCATGAAAGCCGTCGTCATCCCCGTCACCCCGTTCCAGCAGAACTGCACGATCCTCGGCTGCGAGGCCACCGGCCTGGGCGCCGTGGTCGATCCCGGCGGCGAGCTGGACCGGATCATGGCCGCCGCCGAGGACGCCGGCTTCACCCTGAGTAAGATCCTGCTGACCCACGCCCATGCCGACCACGCCGCCGGCGCCGCCGCTCTCGCCGCGCGCCTCGGCATCCCGATCGAAGGCCCGCACCGGGACGATGAGTTCTGGATCGAAACCCTGCCCCAGCAATGCCTGATGTTCGGCCTGCCGCGGGCGACGGTCTTCACCCCCGACCGCTGGCTGGAGCACGGCGACACCGTGAGCTTCGGCGCGGAGACCCTGGAGGTGCTGCACTGCCCCGGCCACACGCCCGGCCACGTGGTGTTCTTCCATCGCGGCCAGCGGCTGGCCCTGGTCGGCGACGTCCTGTTCAAAGGCTCGATCGGCCGCACCGACTTCCCCCGCGGCGACTACGATACCCTCATCCGCTCCATCCGCGAGCGGCTGTTCCCGCTGGGCGACGACGTAACCTTCATCCCCGGCCACGGCCCGACCTCGACCTTCGGCGAGGAGCGGCGCTCCAACCCGTTCGTGGGAGAGGGCTTCAGCCCTCGATCGGACGCAGGCTAGAGCTACCCCCATCTGTCCCTGCAACACCCGCTGAAATCTCGACGCAGGCGCAACATTTGGGCTAGATTTTCAGCGCCCTCCCACTCGATGACAGGAGTTAACCCCATGTCCACGATCAAAGTCGAAAACAATCCCCCGGAAACCCGTCTCGGCGAACTGGGCGTCAGGCGCTGGCCGACCTGGAGCTGCGGCGTCTCCTCCTTCCCCTGGACCTACGACGAAAGCGAAACCTGCTACATTCTCGAAGGCGAGGTCACCGTCACCCCTGAAGGCGGCGAGCCTGTCCGCTTCGGCAAGGGCGACCTGGTCACCTTCCCGACCGGCTTGTCCTGCACCTGGGACGTGCACGTACCGGTGAGAAAGCACTACACCTTCGGCTGAGCCGAAGCACCCTTCGCGGACCCGGGCTCCGGCCGCATGGACCGCACCGAGCGCTTCTACCGGATCGAACAGATGCTGCGCGAGCGGCGCACCGTGCCGCTCCGCGAATTCCTCGACGTCCTCGGCGTCTCGCGTGCCACCTTCGTCCGCGATCTCGAATACCTCCGCGAGCGGCTCAAGGCTCCCATCGAATGGGACCGCGAACTGCGCGGCTACCGGCTCGGCGAACCCGACGGACGGACCGGCCACGAGCTGCCCGGCCTGTGGTTCAACGCCTCGGAAATCCACGCCCTGCTCACCATGCGCCGGCTGCTGGCCGAACTCCAGCCCGGCCTGCTCGAACCGCACGTGCGCCCCCTGCTCGACCGCCTCAACGGCCTGCTGGAACATGGCGACCGCAGCGTGGGCGACATCGAAAAGCGGGTGCGCATCCTCCAGACCGCCCAGCGCACCGCCGAACAGCGCCACTTCCAGCCGGTTGCGACCGCCCTGTTCGAACGGCGCCGGCTGCACATCGGCCATTTCAACCGATCAACGCCTTGGCGGCTTGCAGGCGCTCGTCGTTCGAACGGCGCCGGCTGCACATCGGCCATTTCAACCGGGAAACCGGCGCCACCCTGAGCCGGATCGTCTCGCCCCAGCGCCTCACCCATCACCGCGGCGCCTGGTACCTCGATGCCTGGTGCCACCTGCGCGACGCCCTCCGCCGCTTCGCCGTCGATGCCATGACCACCGTCGAGGCGCTCCCCGAGCCAGCCGTGGACATCGACCCGGCCAGCCTCGACGCCCATCTCGATAGCGGCTACGGCATTTTTTCCGGTCCGGCCGGACAATACGCCCGACTGCGCTTCACCCCCCAACGGGCCCAATGGGTCAGCCGCGAAATCTGGCATCCCCGGCAGCACGGCGAATGGGACGAGGCCGGACGCTATCTGCTGACGGTTCCTTATGCCGACGACCGCGAGCTGGTCATGGACATTCTCAAGCACGGCGCCGAAGTGGAAGTGCTCGAACCGCAAACGCTGCGCCGGCGGGTACGAGCCGCCATTGCCGACATGGCAGCGCTCTACCGGGATTGAAAAAAATTTTTCACTGCCTCACGCCATGAGGCAGTAGGCGCCGCATCTTCCACCCTGCCTCTTTCCTCAACCAGGAGCAGATCGATGAAAGCAATATCTTGCGGCCGTGAAACGCATGTCCCGCCGTACCGTCAGGCCTCCCTTCCCTGTTGCGCCCAGGCCAGCGCAGCTTCCAGCCCCCGAGGCTCGACCTTCACCGATCGCTGGAACGACTACGACATCCCGACGTTCATCCGGCGCGGGGTCAGGCCGGCGTGGCGTGAGGTGGGAGGGATGAGGAGGAGGGCGATACCGTGACACAACCGCCGATCGCCCATTGCCGGCAGGAGGAAAACGGCGACTGGCATCTCCACCCGCTCGACGAGCACTTGCGGGATGTCGGCCGCCTGGCAGGCGACTTCGCCGCGGCGTTCGGCGCGGAAGAATGGGGCCGGCTGGCCGGCCTGTGGCATGACCTCGGGAAATTCCGCCCCCCCTTCCAGAACTATATCCGCAAGCAAAGCGGCTACGACCCGGCGGCCCACATCACCGGCGAAGCCGGCAAGGCGCCCCATTCCACGGCAGGCGCCCTGCTGGCCTGCGACAAACTGGGCAAGCCCGGACGGGTCCTGGCTTATCTGATCGCCGGCCATCACGCCGGACTCCACGATTGGCACGGCGGTCTGCAAATCCGGCTGGACGGAGAGAATGCCCGAAGCGAACTGGATGAAGCATTGGCGGCCGTGCCGCGCGCCGAGCTGCTCGCCGCCGCCGATGCCTTCAATGCCGACCTGCGCCATGTTCCCGGCCTCACGGCCGGTTTCGCCCTCTGGCTGCGAATGCTGTTCTCCTGCCTGGTGGACGCCGATTTTCTCGACACCGAGGCGTTCATGGACGAAAGCAGGAGCGCGCGGCGGGGCGGGTATCCGGCAATTCCCGCCCTGCTGGAATGCTTCGACGCTCACATGGACGCGCTGGCACAGCGGCTGGCGGAGCAAGGGCCGTTGACGCCGGTCAACCGGCTGCGGGCAGATATCTTGCGGCAATGCCGCGCCAAAGGAGCCGAAACACCCGGCCTGTTCTCGCTCACCGTGCCTACCGGCGGCGGCAAGACCCTGTCCAGCCTGGCGTTCGCCCTGGAACATGCCCGACGCCATGGCAAGCGCCGTATCATCTATGTCATCCCCTACACCAGCATCATCGAACAGACCGCGGACGTGTACCGCTCAGTATTCAGAGGACTGGAGCCCGATCCGGTGGTGGAACATCACAGCAACGCCGAATCCGACCCGAACGAGGAAACGCTCAGGAGCCGGCTGGCCTGCGAGAACTGGGATGCGCCCATCGTGGTCACCACCAACGTCCAGTTCTTCGAATCCCTGTTCGCCGCCCGCACTTCCCGTTGCCGCAAGCTGCACAACATCGTCGACAGCGTGGTCGTGCTGGACGAAGCCCAGATGCTGCCGCCGGAATTCCTGCAGCCCATCCTCGACGTCATCAATCTGTTGAGCCGGCACTACGGGGTGAGCATCGTGCTGTCCACCGCCACTCAGCCGGCCTTGTCCACGCGCGAATATTTCGATCCCCGTCAGAATCTGCGAGGGCTGGAACACGTTCGCGAACTGATGGCGGGCGGTCCTCATGTCGAGGAGCCGGACCAGCTTTACCGGGCGCTGAAACGGGTGGACGTGAAACTTCCGGTGGACCGTCGTACCCCGGTGACTTGGGAAGAATTGGCCTCGGAACTGCAAACGCAGCACCGCGTGTTGTGCATCGTCAACCGGCGGAAGGACGCTCGGGAGCTGTTTAAGCTCATGCCCGAGGGCACGATCCATCTCTCCGCCCTGATGTGCGGCGCGCACCGTTCGGACGTCATACGCCGCGTCAAACAGCGCCTCGAGTCCGGAGAACCTGTGCGGGTCATCAGCACCCAGTTGGTGGAAGCCGGCGTCGACCTGGATTTTCCGGTGGTCTATCGGGCGCTGGCCGGGCTGGACTCCATCGCTCAGGCAGCGGGACGCTGTAACCGGGAAGGTCTGCTGAAACGAGGCGAAGTCATCGTGTTCGTCCCCCCCAACCCCGCCCCGCCCGGCCATTTGCGCAAGGCTGAAGACACCAGCCGCAGCGTGCTTCATGACACCATCGACGATCCGCTGGACCGGGCGTCGTTCGCCAGGTACTTCGAACAGTTCTACTACGCCTGCGACCTCGACGAGCACGGCATCGGCAAGCTACTCGAGGTCGATGGGCAATCCCTTGCCGTGAATTTCCGTAGCGCGGCCGAGAAGTTTCGTCTGATCCGCGATGAGGACACCGCTTCGGTCGTCGTGCGCTATCGCGGCCCCGCTGGCAACGACGATACGCTGGACACACTGCTTGGCAAGCTGCGCAAAGACGGCCCGGAACGCTGGTTGATGCGAAAGCTTCAGCGCTATACCGTTACCGTACACAAGCGGGAAGTGCAGGAGCGGCAACGCACCGGCGACGTGGAGGAATGGCAACCTGGCTGGTTTGTGCAAACGTGTGACCTGGGTTACTCCGAGGAACTGGGATTGGTACTGGGAGATGCACAAAGCCTTTGTTCGCAGGTGTGGCTGGCATGACCGAATATATTATCTTGTGGGAGCGAGCTTCAGCCCGCGACGAATCTCCCGAACCCCCAGTCGCGGGCTCCAGCCCCCTCCCACAGGAATGCCAAACGATCTGGAACACGATTTAAGGAGTCGTGAATGACCTACTGCCTTGAAGTCTCAGGCGATTTCGCCTGCTTCACACGACCGGAAATGAAGGTGGAGCGGGTGAGCTATGACGTGATGACACCCTCCGCTGCCCGTGCGGTATTCGAAGCCATCCTGTGGAAACCAGCCATTCGGTGGCATGTGCGACGCATCGAGGTATTGAAGCCCATCCGCTGGATGAACCTCCGGCGCAACGAAGTTTCCGGGGGGATATCCAGCCGCAACGTTGAAACCGCCATGCGCAACGGCGGCGGCAGCCTGGCGCAATTCATCGAAGACGAACGCCAACAGCGCGCCGGGCTGTTCCTGCGCGATGTGGCATACCGCATCCATGCCGATCTGGAAGTCAAGCCGGAAGCGGGACCGGGCAACCCACCGGTCAAGTACCAGGAAATGTTCGAACGGCGGGCCAGGAAAGGCCAATGCGTCAACCAGCCCTATCTCGGCTGCCGGGAGTTTTCAGCCCAGTTCCGTTTCATAGCCGCCCCCGAATCCGAACCTCCAGACCGTCCGCCTCTCGATGAACGCAGCCGGGCCGATCTGGGACTCGGCCGGCCCCGCGACCTCGGATACATGCTTTACGACCTCGATTTCGCCGACCCCGCCGATCCCCGGCCGCTGTTCTTCCGTGCGGAGATCAAAGATGGCTCGGTGGAAATCCCAGGCCTCGACAGCGAAGAGGTGCGAGGATGATTCTGCAAGCCCTGCATGACTATTACCAACGCAAGCAGCGCTCGGACGATCCCAAGGATCGCTTGCCCGCCTATGGGTTGGAAGAGAAGGAAATTCCATTCATCATCGAAATCGACGGCGAAGGCCGTTTCGTCAACCTGGCCGACACCCGTACCGGAGACGGCAAGAAGAAGACCGCTCAGCGCTTTCTCGTACCCCAGGGCGTCAAGAAAACCTCGGGCGTAGCTGCGAATCTCCTCTGGGATACGGCGGAATATGTCCTCGGCGTGGATACTCGCGGCAATCCGGACCGAATCGTGCAGCAGCACTCGGCTTTCCGGAGCCGGCTCGACGAACTGCCGGAATCTGCGCAATCCGACCCCGGTATCGTCGCCGTCCGGAATTTTCTCGACCGGCGGGATATCGCGCCATTGGAGAATCATCCCGCCTGGAACGACGTCCTTGCGACCAACCCCACCCTGAGTTTCCGCTTGCACGGCGATGTGGAATTGATCTGCCAGCGTTCTGCCGTGGCGATGGTGGCGGTGGGTACGAAAAACGCGGACGGGGAATCGCCTTCCGGAATCTGTCTGGTTACTGGCGCCATTGCACCAATAGAACGCCTGCATCCGGCGATTAAAGGCGTTAAGGACAAACCAGGCTCACCCGCTCAGAAGAACATCGTTTCGTTCAATTGCCGCGCTTTTGAATCCTACGGCAAAACCGAGCAGCAGGGGGCAAATGCTCCAGTCGGCAAACCCGCTGTTTTCGCCTATACCACCGCACTGAACCATTTGCTCTCGAAAGGTTCCCGCCAACGCATCCAGATCGGTGACGCTTCCACCGTTTTCTGGGCGGAACAGCCTCACGACCTGGAAACGATGGCGGCGGATTTGTTCGGCGAGCCGCCCAAGGACCAGCCGGACCGCGGTACCGACGCTCTAAAGGCACTGTACCAGTCCGTCGAATCCGGCAACTTCGCCATCGGTGAGGCAGATACCCGCTTCCACGTGCTGGGACTGGCCCCCAATGCCGCCCGAATCAGCATCCGCTTTTGGGAAACCGCACCGGCTTACGAACTCGCCCGAAGGCTGAAACGCCATTTCGACGACATCCGCATCGCCAAGGCGGACTACGAGGCGGAGCATTTGTCGCTATTCCGGTTGCTGACCTCGGTCGCCGTGCAAGGCAAGGCCGACAACATCCCGCCCAATCTCGGCGGAGATATCGTCCGCGCCATCCTGGAAGACCTGCCTTATCCCACTACCCTGCTCAACGCCGCCGTGCAGCGCTGCCGGGCGGAACAGAAAGTGACCTATCCCCGCGCGGCGGCGCTGAAGGCCTGGCTGAACCGGAGCATCCGCCGCGACAACAGAAACTCATCCACGCCCGAGAAGGAGTTTGACGTCATGCTCGATCCCCAAAATACCGACGCGGCCTACCGCATGGGACGGTTATTCGCCGTGCTGGAGAAAATCCAGGAGGAAGCCAATCCCGGCATCAATGCCACAATTCGCGACCGTTACTACGGTGCGGCATCCAGCGCTCCGGCCACGGTGTTTCCCCTGCTGCTGAAACTCGCCACGCACCACATCGGCAAGCTGGACGAAAAGGGACGCAAAATGCTCTACCGGGCATTCAGCGACAACACACCCGACAACTACATCGGCCAAGTACTCAATCAAGTCGACGAAATCCCGCGCCAACTACGCCTGCCTGAGCAAGGCCGGTTTGCGCTCGGTTATTACCACCAGCGCCAAGCCTTCTTTGCCAAATGACTTTCCCTGTGGGAGCG
This sequence comes from Methylococcus sp. ANG, assembly GCF_040730495.1. NCBI lineage: Bacteria > Pseudomonadati > Pseudomonadota > Gammaproteobacteria > Methylococcales > Methylococcaceae > Methylococcus > Methylococcus sp. ANG. Next base: position 2,160,778 of record NZ_CP160399.1, read on the forward strand.
GCTGCTTGTGGGAGGGGGCTTCAGCCCGCGACCCACTGCCCCGATCGCGGGCTGAAGCCCCCTCCCACAAACTATCCCATCTCTTTCAAGGACCATCAGGAGAACACGCCATGAGCTTGAACCACCGCTACGACTTCGTCCTGCTGTTCGACGTCAAAGACGGCAACCCCAACGGCGATCCCGACGCCGGCAATTTGCCACGAATCGACGCGGAGACCGGCCACGGCCTGGTGACCGATGTCTCGATCAAGCGAAAAATCCGGAACTTCGTCGCCATGAAGCACGACCAGCTTGAACGCGACCCCGAACCCGGCGAGAAGCGTTTTGAAATCTACGTGCGCGAAAAGGCCATCCTCAACCTCCAGCATCAAAGGGCTTATTCCGCCCTGAAGCTCGACGCCGAACCAGAGGCAGAAACCGAAGCGGCAGCCGAGGAGGCGACGCAAAAAAAATCCGGCAAGGAAAAAAAGCGCAAGGGCGGTGGCGACAGCGTAGACAAGGCCCGCACCTGGATGTGCCAGAATTTCTATGACGTCCGGACTTTCGGCGCGGTCATGTCCACCGGCATCAATTGCGGGCAGGTGCGCGGCCCGGTGCAACTGACCTTCGCCCGTTCGCTCGATCCGATCATCGCCCAGGAGCACTCGATCACCCGCATGGCCGTCGCGACCGAGGCGGAGGCCGAGAAGCAGGACGGCGACAACCGCACCATGGGCCGCAAGCACACCGTGCCTTATGGTCTGTACATGGCCCACGGTTTCGTTTCAGCGTTTCTGGCCAAACAGACCGGCTTCGATGAAAACGATCTGGAACTGCTGTGGCAAGCGCTGGAAAACATGTTCGAGCACGACCGTTCCGCCGCCCGAGGGGAGATGGCCACACGCGGACTTTACGTGTTCGAGCACGAGTCCGAGCTGGGCAACGCTCACGCGCATAGCCTGTTCGACCGCATCGTGCCGAAACTGAAGGAAGACGTCGCCGTGCCTCGGAGTTTCATCGATTACGTAGTTGACGTTAGGGAAGCCGAATTGCCGGCAGGAGTGAGATTGATTCGGCGGGTGGACTGAGCAACCAGGCACGGCAGTCAGGATATAACGCCCCCACTGTCCGATCATTCGGTCCGAACAAAATGAGAGAACAGCCATGCAAGCTTTAGAATTTGAAACCATCATTGGCCACGACCACGAAATTCATTTGAAACTGCCGATCGATGCGCGCGAGGGGCGGGCGCGAGTCATCGTGCTTTACGACGAACGGGCTGGTGAGCCGGTCTGTGGCAATCTGGACGAATTCCTCGCGACTCTGCCTCTCAACACCGCGGGCCGTAGTCGCTCCGACATCGCTGAGCAAGTGCAGGAAGAGCGTGAGAACTGGGGAAACGCGCCGTGAGCCGCGTTTACCTGGATACCTGTCTGGTTATCGATTTGATCGAAGGCGAGCCCGAAGACCAAAGCTTGCTCCGCCACGCACTCAAGGGAAAGTGGGTCGTCGGAAGCGAGCTGGTGCGTATGGAAGCCCGTATCAAGGCGCTAAAGGACGATCGGAGAGACTTTCTCAATCGGTACACAATTTTTTTCCACCATTGCGAGATGGTTGCGCTGGATCGTGCTGTCTTCGAGCGTGCCACAGACTTGCGGGTGCGCCATCGCATCAAGACGCCGGATGCCTTGCACCTCGCCACTGCCTTACAGGCCAGTTGCAATGAATTCTGGAGTAACGATCGGGGTTTGTTGAACGCTGCCAATGGGCAAATCAAAATCGTCGATTGGAATTCTTTACGGAATCCCTCCTGAAACGGCACCGTCCCTCCAACACCGGCTGACATGGACGAAACCATCCCCCTCTCCGCCCTCCAGCACTACAGCTACTGCCCCCGGCAATGCGCGCTGATTCATCAGGAGCAGACCTTTGCCGAGAACATTTTCACCCTGCGCGGTCAGAGAGTGCACGAGCGCGTGGACGAACCGGATACCCGTTGCGAAAAAGGCGTCCGGATCGAGCAGGCTCTGCCGTTGTTCTGCGATCGGCTTGGCTTGAGCGGCAAGGCTGACATCGTCGAGTTCTCGCCCGACGGCACGCCGCGGCCGGTGGAATACAAGCATGGGCCGAGACGGAAGAAGGAACACGATGACATTCAGGTCGCGGCCCAGATTTTATGCCTGGAGGAAATGTTCGGCCGGCAGGTGCCTGAAGGCGTGGTGTTCCACCATTCGTCCCGGCGCCGGCGGCTGGTGCCCATCACGCCCGAGTTGAGGGCGAAGGTCGAGCGTCTGGCCGAGGAAGTGCGGGGCATGCTGGAATGTGGACGGCTGCCGCCACCTGCGACGGATGCCGCGCTGTGTCGGGGCTGCTCGCTGAAAGACGCTTGCCAGCCGGAAATGGTCGGCGCCGATGCGGCGATCGAAGAGGCCGCGGAGAGCCTGTTCGAGCCGGAGAATTATTGATGCGGCCCGAAACACCCCTGGCAAGTGATCTGTGGGAGCGGGCTTTAGCCCGCGAAAATCGCGGCCTGAATGCCGCGCCCACCAGGACATACTTGGACCGGGCGAATGGAATGGCCTACCGAATGACGCGGATGTCCAGACCCAGATCCAAGGAAGCCCAGGCGCGATCCGTGGTCAGGATAGCCGCCCCCGCAATTTTCGCAGTCGCAAGACAGGCTCGATCCCCAAGCGACAGCCCCGAACCGCGCGTCAGAGGCCGCAGCTCTCCTGAAAGCAGGGCGTGGACGAAGCGAAATTCGACGACTTCCATATCGATCGCCGCCAAGGCCTCCCTCACGATTTCCGCCGGCACGCCTCGATCCGCGAGTCTCGCAGCGGTTTCCGCCAGATTGACGCTGGAAATCAAGCAGCGCAACGTCTTGAGAGCACGGCGGACTTCCTCGCTTCCGTCCTCCGAATGCAACAGCGCCAGCAACGCCGAGGCATCCAGCACCAGACTATTCACGCTTGGCCTCGATTCGGCGTTCCGCGATCAATTCGTCGGCAAGATTGACGTCCGCCGAAACATAACGGCCGATCAACACCTGAGCGTGACGAGTCCCGGCTTCAATGGTGGAAAGCCGAATTTCACCGGCCGATTCGGTGAGAACCAGGGTGTCGCCTGTCTTGATGTTCAGGCGCGAACGAATTTCCGCCGGAATGACGATCCGTCCCCCTGGGCCGATTTTTACGATTTGCCGATCCATCTTTCCAACCCATTGTCTGATGACGACAGAAATGACACGTACGTGAAATACTGCCATAAGACAGGAAAATCGTCATGAGTGTTTTCCAGAACACCCTCTACGTCACCACACCCGACGCCTATCTTCGCCTCGAAGGCGAAACGGTGTGCGTCATGGTCGAACAGCAGAAACGCCTGCAAGTGCCGCTGCATCATCTGGGCGCGCTCGTCCTGTTCGATCACGTCATGCTCAGCCCTGCCCTGCTCGGGCGCTGCGCCGAGGACGGCCGATCCGTGGTCTGGCTGAACCGCTCGGGCCGCTTCCAAGCCCGGCTTGAAGGGCCGGTGAACGGCAACATTCTGCTGCGGCAAGCGCAATTCCGCGCCGCCGAGAACGCCAACGGCGCGCTCGGCCTTGCCCGCGCCATGGTCGCGGGAAAATTGCGCAACAGCCGGCAGGTGCTGATGCGCGGCGCCCGGGAAGCCAAATCCGACGTCGACCGCGACACCCTGGTGAAAGCTGCCCGCATTCTGGCCACCCAGATTCGCAAGCTGCCACAGGCGGAAACGCTAGACACCCTGCGCGGCTTCGAAGGGGACGCGGCGCGGCTGTATTTCGAATCGCTGCCCGCTGTGATGCGCGAGCCCGTTCGGGGGCAGTTTCCCTTCGAAGCCCGCAGCCGGCGGCCACCCCGCGATGCGTTCAATGCGTTGATTTCCTTTTTGTATGCCCTGGTGCTGGCGGACTGCCGCTCCGCGCTGGAAACCGTCGGGCTCGATCCCCAGCTCGGCTTTCTCCACGCCGTGCGGCCGGGCCGTCCGGCGCTGGCCCTCGACCTCCTCGAAGAGTTCCGCGCCCCGCTGGCGGACCGCCTTGCCCTCACACTCATCAACCGGGGCCAGATCCAGCCCGGCGATTTCGACTGCCGCGAAGGCGGCGCCGTCCTGCTGAACGACAAGGGACGGAAAACCGTGATCACCGCCTATCAGGGACGCAAGCAGGAAACCCTGACGCATCCCCTGCTCCAGCAGGACACACCGATCGGCCTGCTGCCGCACCTCCAGGCCCGGTTACTGGCGCGCTTCCTGCGGCAGGACGTTCCGGCCTACGTCCCTTATCTTCAGCGGTGAAGGAAACCCATGCTGGTACTCGTGTCCTATGACGTATCGACCGAAACTTCGGCAGGCCGGCGCCGGCTGCGACGGGTTGCGAAAATCTGCCTGAACCATGGACAACGCGTACAGAAATCGGTTTTCGAATGCCGGGTCGATCAGGCCCAGCTCGAAACCCTCAAATTCCAGTTGCTCGACGAAATCAACGAGGCCGAAGACAACCTGCGGATTTACCGGATTCCCGAACCGCTGGACAAGCACGTGATGGAATTCGGCCGCTTCCGCGCCACGGACTTCGACGACACCCTCATCGTATGACCGCCGAACCGCGCGAACCTCGAGCGATGCGAAACACCCGACAGGTTCGCGCGCATGCCAACTCTCTGTTCCTTCAGACCTCCATCCCCGCTTCCGCCCAACACGGCCACGTAGACGAGCGCGCTCTCCCGGACCTCGCGCTTCCTGCCAGAAAAATGACCATGTATCATTGGGTTGCCGAAAGGCGGGTATCTCCCGGCTCAATAGCCGGGAGTGGATTGAAAGAATCTGAGCTTGAGAACGTAGTCCCATACCGATCGGTATCTCCCGGCTCAATAGCCGGGAGTGGATTGAAAGCTTGCCTGCAGGACATTATGGCGCCGGCACTATCCGGTATCTCCCGGCTCAATAGCCGGGAGTGGATTGAAAGCCGTTTGCCGCCAAAACTGACGGTGGTGGATGGCGGTATCTCCCGGCTCAATAGCCGGGAGTGGATTGAAAACCGAGGCCGATACCTGGCTGGTGACGCTCGATTGGTATCTCCCGGCTCAATAGCCGGGAGTGGATTGAAACCCTTCCAGCTCGACGACCGTTGGTCGGGTTGGTAGTATCTCCCGGCTCAATAGCCGGGAGTGGATTGAAACAATGAGTTGCGCTCGCTCCAGCTGAACCTCGGCCGTATCTCCCGGCTCAATAGCCGGGAGTGGATTGAAACTGCCGGCGATTTGGGCATGATGCCGGACCTTCATGTATCTCCCGGCTCAATAGCCGGGAGTGGATTGAAACCCATTACGCAGCCTCCTGGATTGCGTGCCGCTCGGGTATCTCCCGGCTCAATAGCCGGGAGTGGATTGAAACCAGGCGGGCGATGGAGGGATAGCAGGCGTGGTTTTCGTATCTCCCGGCTCAATAGCCGGGAGTGGATTGAAACCATGCGCCACGGTCATATTTTGATGCGCAATGGTCGTATCTCCCGGCTCAATAGCCGGGAGTGGATTGAAACTCATCGTGGATCCGGCCGATGAACTGGAATGCCGGGTATCTCCCGGCTCAATAGCCGGGAGTGGATTGAAACGGCAAGCAGCTCAAGCGCTGGCTGGACGTCGTGCGTATCTCCCGGCTCAATAGCCGGGAGTGGATTGAAACCGCGAACCCTTCCGGTGAGCATTGCGGGCGATGAAGTATCTCCCGGCTCAATAGCCGGGAGTGGATTGAAACTGAACGGCCCGTACGGTCGTCATGCCGGGGCCGCGTATCTCCCGGCTCAATAGCCGGGAGTGGATTGAAACATTCGGCCGCCACAGGTAGGGCGGAACGCGCAGCGGTATCTCCCGGCTCAATAGCCGGGAGTGGATTGAAACAATCAGGCCCTGAAAACCATTTTCGGGCCGCTGCAGGTATCTCCCGGCTCAATAGCCGGGAGTGGATTGAAACTCTATCTGCACCAGCGCCCCGGCGTCGCCGATGTCGTATCTCCCGGCTCAATAGCCGGGAGTGGATTGAAACCTCGCGGTGCGCGACGCCCGCGACTACGCCTAAGAGGTATCTCCCGGCTCAATAGCCGGGAGTGGATTGAAACTTGACGGTGCGCGCACCGGCATCCTTGCGTTCGATGTATCTCCCGGCTCAATAGCCGGGAGTGGATTGAAACTCAAGATATTCATCAATCTCTCTCGCCCAGTCATCGTATCTCCCGGCTCAATAGCCGGGAGTGGATTGAAACAGGTAGCAGCGCACCGCTCCGGCCGGGGTGTCGAGTATCTCCCGGCTCAATAGCCGGGAGTGGATTGAAACCGGCAAGCGCTCAAGCCCATCTGCGAAGCGGCCGAGTATCTCCCGGCTCAATAGCCGGGAGTGGATTGAAACTGCAACTGGCCGACAGGGACGGCGACGGCGTCGCGGGTATCTCCCGGCTCAATAGCCGGGAGTGGATTGAAACTTCCACAACGGCACCAACTGGGTGGCAGGCTGATTAGGAGAACGCAAGTATGAACGATGTAACGCCGGATCAAATTGCCCATCATTACGCTGCGGCGATGGATAGTGTGAACCTCATCAATGGTGGGCAGCCTGACTATATGGACGGTGATGAATGGGCTGACTGTCTGGAACGGAACCGCGAGCATCTAAGGATAATGCTCGCGAAAAACTGGTGGACGAACGAGGACTTGACCCCGCTTCGATCAGCGCTGGGGTTGTGATCGCCCCAATGGGCACAAGGCTTTTGAAGGAGTGTCACATGATCAATAAATACACCCCAGGTTTTGCTATGGGAGAACTCAGCACGGTGGGAGGATTCTTGGGAGCCCTATTCTCGGTCCTCTCCCTGGCGGGGGCGCTGGGGCTGTCCGACGAACAGCTCGATGCGCTGTTCGTCCAGGCGGCAGGCATCGAGGCCTAAGCATGCTGCTGACCGTCTCCCCTGGCCGCGTCGGCTTCGATCCCGCCCCGGATCGCGGCGGAGCCGCTCCTACTGCCCCAGAAGCGTCCGCCGCCCCGAGCGGGCCGGAGAGGGGGCGTCGCGACACCTTCCGGCTGCCGTTTCCGGAGCAGATCGCATTTTTCCGGCAGAAGCTGAAGCTGCCATCCGAGCGTTGGGACAGCATCGAGCGTGCCGCGCACGACCGCGGCTTCATCGTCGCCGGGGCGCAGAAGGCGGACCTGCTCACGGATCTGCACAACGCCGTGGAGCAGGCGATCCGCGAGGGCAAGTCGATCCAGTGGTTCCGCCAGAACTTCGAGGCCATCGTGGCTAAACACGGCTGGACCGGCTGGACCGGCGAGGGTACGAAGGCCGGCGTGGCCTGGCGCACCCGCGTCATCTATAACACCAACCTGTCCGCCTCCTACGCCGCCGGACGTTTCGCCCAGCTCACCGAGGCCGGGTTCGGTCTGTGGGTGTACCGGCATTCGGATTCGGTGCTGCACCCCCGGCCCCTGCACCTCGCCTGGAACGGCCTGGCGCTGCCGCCGGACCATCCGTTTTGGAAAACCCATTACCCGCCCAACGGCTGGGGCTGTCATTGCTACGTGGTCGGCGCCCGCAGCGAATCTGGCGCCCGGCGGCTGGGCGGCGATCCGGACAAGCGAGTCGATCCGGACTGGTCCGAGACCGATCCCAAAACCGGCGCGCCGGTGGGCATCGACAAGGGATGGAATTACGCGCCGGGCGCCGGCGTGGATGCCTCTTTGCGCCAGGTGGTGCAGGACAAGCTGATTACCTATCGGCCGGCGATCACGACCGCGCTGTCGCGGGATGTGGCCCGCTATATCAATGCTAACGACCGGCCTGCTGAATTCGCCAGGCGCGTGCTGGCGGACACTAGGAGTCTGTCGGACTATGGATTTACTCGGGTCGGGATTCTTGGAATCGAGAATTTTTCGGGGGCATTGGCGGGGTAGTCACCAACGTTTCGCGTCGATAACTAGACCAAGATGTGCCCCGCCTCCCCCATGGCGGCGCTATTGGTGTGTAACGCTTGGTTTTTACGTGAAGCCTGTCACGCTGCCGCCAACACGTGCATCCGCCTCAGATTGAACGCCATCGCCACCAGCTTCCATTCTCCGGCCACTGCCTCCAAGCCGCGCAGAGAGAACTGGCGGAATCCCAAGACCTGTTTGATGATGCCGAACACCGGCTCCACCGTGGATTTGCGCTTGGCGTAGCGGGCCTTCCCTGCCTTCGTTTTGAGTTTCCAGGCCATCTTCTCCACGGGATCGGTGGTTTCCGGTTCCGGGGCATCCGGAGCCAGGCGTTCCGCCAGCGGCACGTGATGGCTGTCCCGTCCCATCGCGATCAGCGGTTCGATCTGCTGTTCGCAGCAGGCGTGCACGTTGCCGGCGCTGAAGTAGCCCGTGTCGGCCAGCAGGGCTTCGGGCTTCCCCCAGGCTTCCGGCAGCTTCTCGATCTCGGCCAGCATCGGTTCGACCTGCTGCTTGTCGTTGGTCTGCTGACTGACGGTGGTGGCGACGATCAACATCGTCTCCACATCCACCGCAGCCTGGCTGTTATAGCCCTGGAGGAAACCCGCGTGGCTCGGCATGATGCGGGATTCCTCGTCGGTCAGATTGATCTGGTCGCTGGCCTTCGGCCCGGTTTCCGGCGGCTTCGGCTCCTGCCCACGTGGCTTCTTGCCCGCCTGCCGCTGGCCTTCGCGACGGGCTACCTTGGCTTCATAGTCCTGCTGCGCCCGGGCATCGCGCTCCGCGACCCGCTCCACGATCTTGGCCTTCGCCTCCGCCAGGGCCTTCAGCCGATCCTGCCGCCGCGCCAACTCCTCTGGCAGGTCGATGCCGTCCGGCTCCTCCGCCCCGTCGGCCTCCGCCGCCTTCTGCAACAAGGCCTGCACCTCCTCCCGCAACTGCGCTTCCAACTTCTCGATGTGGCCATGAGACAAGGCCTTGTGCTTGGAGGCGTTGGCCTTAATCTTGGTCCCGTCCAGGGAAATCTGCCCGAGCCTCACCAGCTTCATCGCCTGCGCCAGGCTCAAGACCTGAACGAACAGGTCCTCCAGCTCCCCCAGAAAGGTCTTGCGAAAGTGGGCCAGGGTGTCATGATCGGGATGGGTTTCCGCCGACAGAAAGCGGAAGGCCACCGAATCGTAGGTGGCCCGCTCAATCTTGCGGCTGGAGAACACCCCGGTGGCATAACCATAAACCAGCAGGGCCAGTAGTACCGACGGATGGTGCGCCGCCGACCCGCGCCCCGAGTAGCGGCTCGTCAGTCGACTTAAATCCAGCTGATCGATGACCTCGACGAGGAACCGTGCCAGGTGGTTGGCTGGCAGCCATTCGTCAACCGAGGGCGGTAGCAGATACTGCTGGTGGCGATTGACGGGGATGAAGCGGCTCATCGGGTCTCACCTTGTCGCGATCTATCCGGAATAGGCCGCTATGTTAACGGAAACAGCGGACTTCCGCCCCTCCAATCCGGTTCGAACCAGAACCGGAAAGTCCGACAGACTCCTAGCGTCAATGAACCTTTATGGCTGGGATTCGTTGAATCGTTCCAGGAGATACAAGCAGCCACCGACATTGATGTTAAAGGCTATCTGGTACTGCTGCCCGCGGACTCCGTGCGCCACGTCGAGTACAGCCATGGCCGGGATGGTGGCAATCAGCGCCCCACGGAGCCCGGCGACTTCGGCCATGTGCAGGACGTGCTGTCTGCATTCGACACGGTTCGAGTCGGCGATCCGAGCTCCAGAGGGGCTCAACGATTGGTGGTGACGAAAAGAATAGGTGGGGAAACCTATCGATGCGTATTCGAGGTGAGGGATGGGAAACGCAATCGTTCCCTGACCTTGATTTCGATGGTGGTAAAAGCCGGGAGGTAGGCGGGAGTCAATGCAACGCTTGCGCGCCCCCTGACCTATACGTCCGAAACGAGGCCGCCTTTAGCGAATTATAGGCATGATCACCATCGAAATAAACGACCAGGGCGTGCTTGAAGCCCTGCGGCGCTTGCAGGCCCGCGTCGGCTATCTGAAGCCGGTATTGCGGGGTATCGGCGAGGTGCTGATCAAATCGACCAAGCGGCGGTTCGCCACCGGTACGGCGCCGGACGGCACGCCCTGGGCGCCGAACAGCCCGGTGACGTACGATCGATTGGCCACCTGGCATTTGACCAAGAAAGGCAAGCTCAGCAAGGCCGGCGCGGCCCGGTTGGCCGGTAAGAAGCCGTTGATCGGCGAAACCAGGCGCCTGTCCAGTCAAATCAACGCGGTGCTCCAGGGCGATGCGCTGTTGGTCGGCAGCCCGATGGAATACGCGGCCACCCAGCAGTTCGGCGCCGAGCAAGGCGAGTTCGGCACCACCCGCCGCGGCGGCCCGATCCCCTGGGGCGACATTCCGGCCCGGCCGTTTCTGGGGTTGTCGGAGGCGGACAAGCGGCATATCCTCGAAATCGTCGCCGAGGCGCTGGGGGGGGCCTGAGTTCGCGGCGTAGCCGCTCCGGCTACCCTTGTGGTGGGAGCGGCTCCGCCGCGATGCGGTCGTCCCTCGGATTTCCAAAGCGACCGACTCCAAGACCCGCCACGCCGCGCAAACCGCCCTGGCGCGGCCATGGGGAGATGGAAGGGCGGAACTCGGCGATTAACGGGGGTTTAACGCGCCTCACGGGCATGTTCGCCGGTGGGCGGCGGAGCAAACGCCGGTTTTCGCGGCGGAGCCGCTCGATGACGCCCGTTTTCGCGGCGGAGCCGCTCCCACGATCCCCAATCCCCTGGATGACGCTGGTCATCCCGATCCCCGCGCCGCCGGTCCGTAAGCTGCGGACCATGGCAAAAGAACTTCCCTCACAGCGTGGTTTTCGCGGCGGAGCCGCTCCCGCCGGATCCGGCATGCCCTGGCTGCCCGGGTCGATCGCCGCTTGCGCGTTTGCGCTGGGCGACTCCGCCGATGAAATCCTGATCTTCCCGGCCGGAGATTTCGGTGGCAGTCGTGGCGCGCTGATGGGGCAAGGGCCATGGCGGCTCGATGCCCGGTCCGCGGAGGCGCTGATCGCGACCACCCGGCGCTATTTCGGCAGCCAGGCGGCGGTGGTCGACTACAACCACCAGACCCTGATCGCCGCCGGGAGCGGCGGGGAAGCGCCGGCGGCCGGCTGGATCGATCCGGTCACGCTGGTCTGGCGTGAGGGCGCCGGGATCGCCGCGACGGTGAAATGGACCGCCGAGGCCCGTGCCGCCATCGCGGCCGACCAATACCGCTACCTGTCCCCGGTGTTCAGCTACGACGCCAAAACTGCCGTTCCGCTGTGCATTTTGAGCGTTGCGCTCACCAATACCCCCGCGCTGGGTATCTCCCGGCTCAATAGCCGGGAGTGGATTGAAACATCGACAAGGCAAGGCAGGCCGCCAACGACGCGCGTATCTCCCGGCTCAATAGCCGGGAGTGGATTGAGACTCCGGATCGCGGCGCAGCCGCTCCCACAGCAGGGGTATTTCCCGGCTTAATATCCGGGAGCGGATAGAAACCGGCAACACGGAATAGCCACCACCATGAATGAGGGTATCTTCAGTCTCAATAACCCAAATCAAATCATTTGGTCTTGACGAACGTTGCGCTGAGCAATTCGCTGCCGGTGGCATCTTTCAATATCACGACGTCGCCGGGCCTCGCGTCGGGTATCGTCTGCTCGGCGACTTCGGTCGAGATATCGGGATCGCATACGCCGGACTTGATTTGCAGTATTCCGCGCCGATAGATTTCCTTGGCTACAAAAACGGCCTGTTTCTTTTTGGCCTGCTTGACGTCGAGGTCGCATTCGGCAAACGCCATTCCGTCGGAGTGCCGGAATTCCAGCAGGAGATCATGCCGGTTCCTTGCGTCATCGGCTGTCGCGAGGCTCAAAGCATCGTTCGGTATTTTCACGGTGAGGGAAGCCTCGATCTGATCCTTCTTGGCGGACCACCTGGTTCGCTTCACCGTCAGCACGACCCCGTCCTGCTTCTGTTTGGCCAGGGTCACCAGGGGCTGGGCTTGCGGCTGGGGCGTCGGCGTCGCCACGGGAGTCGTGGCACTGGCGACGGCGTCGTAAGCCAGGAAGTCCGCATGCAATGTGCTTACCGCGGCCAACAGCGCGGCCGAGCCGCTCAACGGTATCCACAAACGCCTGCTCCGCATTGATCGTGACATCGAATTATTTCTTCCTCGTGGTTTTATGCAAATTACTAAGGAGCCTAGCAGAAATAACTTGAACAGTGAGCGGTCTGTGCCTACGCTTTGTGCATGGACGCCACCAAGGTGATTGAGGAAAAATTTCTGGCGCTTTCCGGCCGTCTGGACGAAGCAACGCTGCGGTTGTGGGCAGCGGTTGAGGCGCTTACCCTCGGCCATGGGGGCGTCAGTACCGTAGCGAGCGCGGTGGGTTTGTCGCGCACGACGATCTATGCCGGTCTGCGCGAGCTCGCTATGGCGCCATCCGGTGGCGAGCCAGTCACGGCGAGGATGGGCCGTGTTCGGGCCAAGGGTGGTGGGCGCAAGAAGCTGACGGCCAAAGACCCAACGCTGTTGCGCGACCTGGATGCGTTGGTCGAACCGACGACGCGTGGGGACCCGCAGTCGCCGTTGCGTTGGACCTGCAAGAGTACGCCGCGTTTGGCCAAGGAATTGGTGGCCCAAGGTCATCAGGTGAGCCAGCGCACCGTGTGTGATTTGCTGGCGCAGTTGGACTACAGTCTGCAAGCGACCCGGAAGATTCACGAAGGGGGTCAGCAGGCCGATCGTGATGCGCAGTTCAGCCACATTGCCGCGACGGCGGCGCAGTATCAGGCGGCGGGCGATCCGGTGGTCTCGGTTGATACCAAAAAGAAAGAACTGGTCGGGGACTTCAAGAATGGCGGGCGCGAATGGCAGCCGAAAGGTCGTCCGGAGGGCGTACGCGTCTACGACTTCATCGATCCGCAACTGGGTAAAGTCGCGCCCTATGGCGTGTATGACGTGGGCGCCAACCAGGGCTGGGTCAGTGTTGGGATCACCCACGACACGGCGGCATTTGCGGTTGAGAGTATCCGCCGGTGGTGGCGCGAGATGGGCCAGCCACTCTATCCGGCCGCGCGTCGCCTGCTGATCACCGCCGACTGCGGCGGCAGTAACGGCTATCGTGTGCGGCTCTGGAAGGTTGAGCTGCAGCAACTGGCCGACGAACTGGGGATGGTGATCCAGGTCTGTCACTTTCCGCCCGGCACTAGCAAGTGGAACAAAATCGAGCACCGGATGTTCTGTCACATCACCCAGAACTGGCGTGGTCGTCCTTTGGTCAGTCGGGAGGTTGTCGTGAACCTGATTGGCAACACGACGACCACCGAAGGGCTGCGCATCCAGGCACAACTCGACGACCGGGATTATCCGGCAGGAGTTAAAGTCTCCGACCAGGAACTCGCGGAACTGGCCATTGAACGCGACGAGTTCCATGGCGAGTGGAACTATCGGCTCAAGCCTCGCGATCTCGGCGGCTAAAAGGCTATTGTTCAAGTTATTTCTGCTAGGTTACTAAGAGTCAAGACGGTTGCCGCCAGCCATGAACCGCTACACAGGCCCAGGCCGCGAGAAAGGCCATGCCGCCGAAGGGCGTGATCATGCCCAGCCAGCGGATGCCGGAAACGGCCAGCAGGTACAGGCTGCCGGAGAACAGGATGATACCCGTGAGCATCAGCCATGCCGCCCAGGCCAGCGGCCGGGACGGGGAAGCCTGTGCCCTCAGGAGGGTGACCAGGCCCAACCCCAGTGCATGCCAGAAATGGTACTGCACACCGGTCTGATAGACCGCCAGCATCTCCGGCGCGATGACGTTCTTGAGGCCGTGAGCGCCGAAAGCGCCCATGGCAACGCCTGTGAAACCGGCGATACCCGTCGTCACGAGCCAGCCCTTCGTTCCGTTCATTTTCATTGCGTTTCCCACAGTGTCGGACCTCGTCCCGGGGCAATTGCGCCCCGTTGCAAAATGGTTCAGGCTACTTACCCTCGAGTTCAGCGCCCCGCTTTTATCGCGTATCGAATGCCATGACCAGACTCCTCGCTTCCGGACTTCTCTCGGCATTTTTCGCCGCCGCGGTCTCCGCCAATCCCGCCCCGGACTGCCGATTGAGCCGGTATCAGGACGGAGCTCCCCTGAATATCGCCGGTTTCAAGGGCAAAGTGGCCTATGTCGACTTCTGGGCCTCCTGGTGCGGCCCCTGTCTGCAATCGTTCCCGTTCATGGCCGAAACCTACAAGGACTTCAAGCCGAAAGGCTTCGAGCTGATCGCGGTCAACCTCGACGAGGAGCGGGAGGGCGCCGACGCTTTCCTGGCGAAACAGCCCGCCGACTTCACCATCGCCTCCGACCCGGCGGGCGATTGTCCCAGACAGTACGACGTCCAGGCGATGCCGTCCTCGTTCCTCATCGACCGGAAGGGCAACATCCGCCATGTCCACCTGGGGTTCCGGGAAAAGGACAAGGCGGAAATCCGCGCCCAGATCGAGGCGCTGCTCGATGAGCCGTGACCGCTCTCCAAGGATACGACAACGAAGCCTTCCCCGGGTTCGACGGCACGGCTGGGGGCGCGAACAACGACTCCGACAAAATGCAGCGAGCTGGAACTGTCGCAGGCTGCCCAGGGGCCACAGCGCGGCATCCACGACCAACGCCTGGCCATCGCCGGCGCCCTGGGCGCTGGACGACCTGACCCTGGGCATCGGCGGCGGCAACTCCACGGAGTGGGACTACATCTCCAACTTCTTCAACCTGGACGCGCGGTGGAACCTCAACCGGAAGGCGACGCCCCTCGCCGCCGGTTCCGGCTACGCGTCCGACACCGCATGGGTGGACGAGGCACCAGGGCCGCATCCATGCCGAAAGCGTCCGACGGACCGGAATGGCTGCGGCGTCTGGGGGTTCCGGCCCTTTGGATGGATGGAGAGGGACGCGTCGGCCGGCACGAGGCCGGTCCCGGTTAAGCGGCTGAACGCAAGGCCGTTGTAGAATACGCGTCTTCTGAAACGGCAGACCCTCCCCCTCCCAATGTGCGAACTGCTGGGCATGAACTGCAACGTGCCGACGGATATCTGCTTCTCCTTCCGCGGCTTCACGCTGAGGGGCGGGCGCACCGGCCACCACACCGACGGCTTCGGCATCGCCTTCTTCGAGGATCGGGGCTGCCGGGTGTTCCTGGACTACGAGCCCTCCGCCGGATCGCCGATCGCCGAGCTGATCCGGAACTATCCGATCAAATCGACCAACGTCATCGCCCACATCCGCAAGGCCACGGTCGGCGAGACCACACTCGCCAACTGCCACCCTTTCCATCGCGAGCTGTGGGGACGGAACTGGCTGTTCGCGCACAACGGCAACCTGGAAAACCTGCCCGCATTGCGCCAGCGCTACTACCGCCCGGTCGGCACCACCGACAGCGAGCACGCCTTCTGCCTGATCCTGGAGACCCTGCGCGAACGTTATCCCGAGTCGCCCGGCAGCGCCGATCTGGTCCGGACAATCGCTGAAGTCACACTTGAAATCGCGAGACACGGCACTTTCAACTACATCCTGTCCGACGGCGAGCTGATGCTGGCGCACTGCGCCACCCACCTGCACTACATCGTCAGGCAGGCGCCGTTCAGCCATGCCCATCTGGTCGACGAGGACCTGACGGTGGACTTCGCCGACCTCACCACGCCGGACGACCGGGTTGCGGTCATCGCCACCCAGCCGCTGACCGACAACGAAACCTGGACCGCCATGGCGCCGGGCGAATTGATCGTGTTCAAGGACGGCGCGCCGGCGGCTTTTCCGATCCGAGACATCGAATGACCCATCGCATCCACATCGTCGGCTGCTCGCCCCGCAGCGGCACGACCCTGCTGAACGAACTCATGGTGACCTGCTTCGAGATCGGCGGCTACGCCGAGCACGAGCAGAGCATCTACAAACCCTACGATTACAGCGACGACATACTGCTGACCAAATATCCGCTGCAAACCACCGTGGTCGCGCCGTTCCTGGCGGTCGACCCCCACCTGTGGGTGATCTACCTGCTGCGCGATCCGCGCGACGCCGTCTCCAGCCGCAGCCACCGCAAGGACACCCGGCGCTACTGGAGCAACCTCGGCCTCTGGCGCGAACTGCACGGCGCGGCAACCCGGCTCATGCGCCATCCTCGCTTCCTCACCGTGCGCTACGAGGATCTGGTGTCCGATCCGGACGCGGTGCAGCGGAACCTGATGGAACGCATGCCGTTCCTGCGCCTGCGCCATCCCTTCAGCGAATTCCACCGCCATGCCCGGCCTTCCCGGGATTCGCTCGACGCCTTGGGGAGTCTGCGGCCGATCGATCCCGGCAGCATCGGCAACTGGCGCCAGCACAAGCCGCATCTGGCGGCGCAGATGACGAAATACGGCGATCTGTCCGAGCTTCTGATCGAACTCGGCTACGAGCAGGACAAGAGCTGGCTGGCCGAGCTGGAAGGCGTGGCGCCCGACGACAGCGGCGCCCTGGTGCTGCCGGAGCGGCCCTGGTATTGGCGTCTGGGCAAGCGGCTGGACCTTTACTGGCGCGCGGCGGTGTACTGGCTCACCCGCCGGCCGCTCCTGACTCAGCCCATCTATAGACTACGTACCCGCCGCCGGGCAAAGAAAGCCGAACGATAACCTCAACTTCCTTCTCTCTCTGCGAGCAATGACGTTACGTTAAGCCGTCATTCCGGCATGGATTGCCGGAATCCAGCGCACAAGGATGTGTAAGGCCGAAACCATCCCTGGTTCCTAGACCCCGGCATTCCCTGCCGGGGTGACGAGACAACCCTACCTTAACGACATCGCCTCTGGGAAAAGAGATTGGGACAAACGCCCAAACTGTGGGATATGCGATGAACCAAGCCCCCCTGATCTACCCCGCCCGCTGCCGTTTGCACCGCAACGGCGCCAACCTGATCCAGGCGCTGCATGTGGTCGAAAGCTTCGACCGGATCGGCGTGCCGACCCGGCTTTACCTGCCGCCGGCCAAAGGCGTGACGGTAGCGGAACGCCTGCGCGATTTCGGCATCGACGAAACCCTGGACCTGCGGCTCGACCCTTGGCTGCACACCCGCTTCGGCCTGTGGCCGTTCTTCGTCCGCCGTCTGGGCGAGCTGCGCAGAGCACGCGGCATCTTCACCCACAACCTGATGCTCAGCCGCTGGCTGGCGCGGTTCGGGCTCAAGCACGTGCTGGAAATCCACGACGCCGACCGCGATCTGATCCAGGGCGGCTGGATGGCGCATGTCGTCGGCTGCCATCGGCGCCGGATCGTCGACTGGCTGGTGCCGGTCAGCCGCGCCGCCGCCAAGGTATTGATAGAATCCGGCGCCGATCCGGAACGCGTGCTGGTCGCCCCCAACGCCGTCGACCTGAAAGCCTATGCCGCGCTGCCGAAATTCGAGCCGACCCGGCTCGATCACCCGACTTTCGTCTATCTCGGAACGCTGGCCGCGGACCGCGGACTGCATGTCTTCGACGCCCTGGCCCGGCGCGGCATCGGCCAAGCCGTGCTGATCGGCGAACCCGAACCGGGCTCAGATTACCGGACACCGGACAGCGTGGAATCCCGCCCGTTCGTGCCGCACCACGAGGTGCCCGGCTGGTACGGCCGCACCGACGTCACCCTGCTGCCCTATCCGCCGCAGCTCGCCACCGCCGACTCCATGAGCCCGATGAAGCTGTTCGAGGCCCTGGCCGCCGGCCGGCCCATCATCGCCAGCGACCTGCCGGTGCTGCGGGAACTGCTGGAACACGAGAAGACCGCCCTCCTGGTCGACCCGGAAGACGTGGAAGCCTGGATCGCCGCGGTCCGGCGGCTTCAGTCCGACCGCGAACTGGCCGTCCGGCTCGCCCACGCCGCCACGGAGCGCGCCGGCGATTTTTCCTGGGAGAAACGGGAAGAAAACATCGCTCGGGCCTGCGGCTGGCTGTGACGGTCCGTCAGGGAAAGAACGTTTCCAGATGCATCCGGATACTGTTTTCGACGGTATAGCCCTGCACCGCTTCGCGGAGTACGGCGGGGGGCAAAGGACGATCGAGCGTCGCCGCCATCGCCCCGGCCATCGCCTCCGCGTCGCGCAGCGGCACCAGCGGGCCGAACCGGCCGCCCTGCAGGATCTCCCGCGGTCCGCTGCGGCAGTCGGTGGCGACCACCGGCGTACCGACCGCCATTGCCTCGATGAGCACGTTCGGGCAGCCCTCCCATAGCGAGGACAGCACGAACAGCCCGGCCCGTGCCATGTAGGCGTAAGGGTTGGACACGAAACCCGGCAGCTCGAAATCCGCCTCCACCCCGAGCTCCACGGCCTGCGCCTCCAGGCGCTCCTTCTGGCGTCCCTGGCCGAGGATCATCAGCCGGCAAGGGCGGTTGCGCCGCAGCAAGGCGAAGGCCTTGAGCAGCGTCCCGAAATCCTTGGCCCGCCCCAAACGGCCGGCGCCGAGAATCACCGGCGGCTCGCCGGGCGCGAACCACGGATGGACAAAGGGCTCACGGGCTGCTGCCAGCAATTCGGGGGTGATGGTGGGATTCGGCAGCACCGCGATCTCGTCGCGGGGAAGGTCCAGAAACGCTACCAGATCGTCCGCCACCCCTCCCGAATTGCAGATCACGCCGTCGCAATGGGTATAGATCTGCCGGAGTTTGCGGCGGTATAGCGCCCGGTTCAGCCGGAACCGGTACTGGTTCGCCAGCCGCACCGACAGCGTCGTGACCATACGCAGGAAGAAACGCACCCGCGCATCCTTGAGTTCTTCGCGCACAGCCACGGCGATGCCATCGTCGCGTTCTTCGGTCGTCAGGACGACATCCGGCCAATGCGCCCGAATGAAGGCCAGCAGCTCGCGCGCCAAGCCCCGGTCGCTCCGGCTCGGCAGCACCACCTGGCGCACCCGCGGATACAACTGTTCCATAAAAAGCTCGTTCGGACGGTTCACCAGGACGCTGACTTCCATGCCGGCCCGGACGAAACCATTGGCGAGATTGACGATGTCGCGCGCGACGCCCCCTTCGCCGAAGCTCGGGCCGAACAGGACGATGTGGCGGGACTCGTCGGCAAGCGTCTGCATGATGAAAATCCGCGCGCCTTTAGCCGAAGGCGCGGACGAACTGCAATGCAGCCGGCATGGCCTCCATGCTCGCATAAACGGCCAGCACCAGAAACAACACGCCACTGAGCCGGTGCAGCCAGAGCAGCGGGATTTTCTGCAGGACGGTGCGCCCGGCCCAGATGCCCAGCACGGAGGTCAGGACCAGTGCGAGCGAAGCTCCGGCCCACACCGCGGAAGGCGAGACCGAGGTGCCCAGCCCGGCCACCGCCAGCTGGGTCTTGTCGCCGAACTCGGCGAACACGATCATCAGGAAGGTCGTGACGAAGACGCCGTGTCCGGGCTTTTCCTCGACCGATTCATCCTCCGCTTGCTCCCGCGCCAGCACCGATTTCAGGCCGAATCCCAGGAACAGGAGGGCAACCACCCCGGCCACGACGGGCCGCGGAACCCAGTGGACCAAGGCCGCGCCGAACAAAACCGCCGCCAGGTTGAGCAGCCCAAAGGCGGCCGTTGCGCCCAGCAGCACTGGCAGGCCGCGGTGGCGAGCCGCCAGCGTCATGCAGACCAACTGGCTCTTGTCGCCGATCTCGGCGGCGGCGATCAGGGCGAAAGTCGTGGCCGCCGCCGTACCCCACTCCCGGGCGCCGGACGACAGCGACGGTGAGCCCGCCCATTCGGGCAAGCTCCAAGACCAGAAACAGGACATGTCAACTGAACAGGTTATCCAGGATCATCATGACGATGAAGCCGATCATGACGGCGAAGGTCGCCGCGCGCATCTTGCCGCGGGACTGGGTCTCGGGAATGATGTCGTCGCTGATCACGAACAGCATCGCCCCGGCGGCGAACGCCATCCCCAACGGCAGCAGCGGGAAGAAGGCCGAGACCATGCCCAGGCCCAGTACACCGCCGAGTGGTTCCACCAATCCGGTCAGCGTCGCGATCAGCACCGCCTGCCGGCGGTCGTATCCCATCCCCACCAGGGGCATGGCGACCGCCAGCCCTTCGGGGATGTTCTGCAAGCTCACGGCGATCGCCAGGGTGGCGCCATTGTGCCAGTCGCCGCCCCCAAAGCTGACGCCCACCGCCATGCCTTCGGGAAAATTGTGCAGCGTGATCGCCACGATGAAGAGCCAGATCTTCCGGAGCGAACCGATCAATTCGCCCTTCTCCGCCAGAAACCGCTCGTAGGGCAGCAGGCGGTCCGCCGCCTCCAGGAACAGGGCGCCGGTCATCATGCCGAGCGCCACCGCGAAGATGCCCTTGCCCGGCCAGACCTGGTTGCCGTACTGGATGCCGGGGACGATCAGGGAAAACGCCGTCGCCGCCAGCATCACGCCGGCCGCCCCGCCCAGCATGATGCAGAGGGTGCGGTGGGAAAAGTCGCGGACGAACAGCGCGGGCAAGGCCCCCGCCCCGGTCGCGAGTCCCGCCAGGATGCTGGCGAGAATCCCGGCGGCGATCACCGGGCTGGCATAGATGTAGACCAGGGCCAGGACGAGGGTGAGCGACATGACCGCCGAAGCGACCGCAACCAGCCGCTGCATCAGCGGCGGCAGGGCGCGGTACCGCTGCGCCAGGGGCGAGGTGCCGATACGTTCGCCCAGTTGCTTGAAGACAGTCGCCGCCATGTTCCCCCCCGCCCGATGCCGAAAAAAATGGTTGACGCCGAAACACGGCCGCGATGGCCCTGCCCCGGTACTCTCTGGATTATACCTTTATGCCAGGACGCTCAACCGGTATGGGCGTTTTCTGGTTAGAATGAGGATCACTGGTTCGATCCTTCCGCCCTCCATGCACATACTCCTCAGCAACGACGACGGCTACGCCGCCCCCGGTCTCCGCGCCCTGGCGGCCGCCCTTTCCCCGCTCGCCAAGATCACGGTCGTCGCGCCCGAACGCAACCGCAGCGGCGCCAGCAACTCCCTGACCCTGGAGCGGCCCTTGCGCGCATCCCGCGCCGAAAACGGCTTCATCCGCGTCGACGGCACGCCGACGGACTGCGTGCACCTGGCCATCACCGGGCTGCTGGACAGCGAGCCGGACATGGTGTTCGCCGGCATCAACCACGGCGCCAACCTGGGCGACGACGTCATCTATTCCGGCACCGTCGCCGCGGCCACCGAGGGCCGTTTCCTCGGCCTGCCGGCCGTGGCGATCTCGTTGGCCGCCCACAACCCGGCGCACTTCGAGACCGCCGCCCAGGTCGCCGTCGAGCTCCTGGGGCGCATCCGCGAAAATCCGCTGCCGGCGGACACCATACTGAACGTCAACGTCCCCGACATCCCCCTGGACGAACTTCGGGGCTACCAGGCCACGCGGCTGGGCGCCCGCCACAAGGCCGAAGCGGTCATCCGCACCCGTGACCCGCGCGGGCGTGAGATTTTCTGGGTGGGCTGCGCCGGCCCCGAGGCCGATGCCGGCCCCGGCACCGATTTCCACGCCATCCGCGAGAACTGCGTGTCGGTCACCCCCCTCCAGATCGACCTCACCCGCTACGAGCGGCTCAGCCAACTGGGGACCTGGCTGCCCGGCGGAGTCGCCGCATGAATGTCCGCCTGCGGGGCATCGGCATGACATCGCCGCGTACCCGCGAGCGCATGGTCAACCGGCTGCGGGAGCTCGGGATCCGCCACGCGAAAGTGCTGGCCGCCATGGGGAGCGTCCCGCGCCACATCTTCGTCGAAGAAGCCTTCGCCAGCCGGGCCTACGAGGACATGGCCCTGCCGATCGGCTTCGGCCAGACCATCTCGCGGCCTTACACGGTCGCCCGCATGACCGAACTGCTGGTCGAGGCCGGCCCGCTGCGCCGCGTGCTGGAAGTGGGTACCGGCTCCGGGTACCAGACCGCCGTCCTGGCGCAACTGGTCGGCACCGTCTATTCGGTAGAACGCATCCAGGCCTTGCAGGAACGGGCCATCCGCAGCCTCGCCGACCTGAACCTCCGGAACGTGCGGCTGAAACACGGCGACGGCCAACAGGGCTGGCGCGAATCCGGCCCCTTCGACGGCATCATCGTGACCGCCGCCCCGACGCGGCTGCCGGACGCGCTGCTGGACCAGCTCAATCCCGGCGGGGTGCTGGTCGCCCCGGTCGGAGCGGACCGGGAACAGACGCTCGAACGCATCGTGCGTACCGACTCGGGCTATGACGCCCGGTCCATGGAACCGGCCGTGTTCGTTCCGCTCCTGGCCGGCACGGTGTGACGGCATGGCCGGCCCTTACCTCGATACCCTCTTCCGGCCCCGCGCCGTCGCCGTGTTCGGAGCCAGCGAGCGGCCCGATTCGGTGGGATTCCGCCTCTTCGGCAACCTGCTCGAAGGCGGCTTCCGCGGCCCGGTCCATCCCGTCAATCCCAAGCACGAACAGGTCCGGGGCCAGCGCTGCTACAAGTCGCTGAGCGAAGTCGACGGCGCCGTCGACCTCGCCCTGATCGCCACCCCGGCACCGACCGTTCCTGCCATCCTGAGGGAATGCGGCGAACAGAACGTCCGGGCCGCGATCGTATTCTCCGCCGGTTTCGGGGACGGCGACAGCCAGGGCCGCCGCCTGTCCCAGTCGCTTCTCGCGGAAGCCAGAAATCAAGGCATAAGGCTGCTCGGGCCGAACTGCCTCGGTTTGATGCGGCCCAGCCTGAATCTCAACGCCACCTTCAGCAACAACGTCGCCCTGCCAGGCGGACTCGCCCTGGTGTCCCAATCCGGCGCCCTCTGCACGGCGATCGTCGACTGGGCCAGCGCCCACCGCATCGGGTTTTCCGTGGTCGCTTCCATCGGCTCGGCTTACGACCTCGATTTCGGCGACATCCTGGATTACCTGGCGCTGGACCAGGAAACCCGCAGCATCCTGTTGTATGTGGAAGGCATCCGCGACGCCCGCCGCTTCATGAGCGGCTTGCGGGCGGCGGCCCGGCTCAAGCCGGTCATCGTCATCAAGGCCGGCCGCTACGCCGAAGGCTCCCGCGCCGCGGTGTCCCATACCGGCGCCCTGGTGGGCGCCGACGACGTGTTCGACGCCGCTTTGAAACGGGCCGGCGTGGTCCGCGCCAAGACGATCGAGCAACTGTTCGCCGCGGCCCAGTTGCTGGCCGGCGCTCACCCGGTCCAGGGAGAGCGTCTCGCCATCGTCACCAATGCGGGGGGCCCCGGCGTGATGGCGACCGACGCCGCGGTCGAACGGCGGCTGCGCCTGGCCGAGCTGTCCCAGAGCACGCTGCAGCGCCTCGATCAAGCCCTGCCGGCGTTCTGGTCGCATGGCAATCCGATCGACATTCTCGGCGACGCCACGCCGGAGCGCTATGCCGCGGCGGTCGGAGCCTGCCTGGGCGATCCCGGCGTGGACGGCCTGCTGGTGATGCTCACGCCGCAGGCCATGACCGATCCCACCGGCGCGGCGAAGCGGACGCTCGAGGCCATCGGAGATTCGAAAAAGCCGGTCCTGGCCTGCTGGCTCGGCGAAACCCAGGTCCGGGAGGGCCGGGCGCTGTTCACGGAGCATGGCATCCCCTCCTTCCCCAATCCGGAGAGCGCCACCGAAGCCTTCGGCTTCCTCGCCGAGCACCATCGCAACCAGCAGATGCTGCTGCAGGTGCCCGGCCCCCTGGCCGAACTCGAAGCGCCCGACGTCGCCGGCGCCCACCTGATCGTGGAAGGCGCGCTGGGAGATAAGCGCAGCCTGCTTTCCCCGCTGGAAACGCGGGCCATCCTCGGGGCTTTCCGCATCCCCATGCTGCCGGCTCTCCCCGCCCATTCCCCCAACGAGGCCCTGGCGGCGGCGGAGTGCCTGGGATTTCCGGTCGTCCTGAAAGTGCTGTCGCCGGACATCACCCACAAGTCCGACGTGGACGGGGTGATGCTCAACGTGACACATGCCGAATCGGTGCGGCAGGCCTACAACGAGCTGCTGGCACGGGTCGGCCGGCGCAAACCGGATGCCCGCATCGAAGGGGCCTCGGTGGAAAAAATGTATACGGGGCGGAACGGCCGCGAACTGCTGGTGGGCGTGATCGACGATCCGGTGTTCGGCCCCGTGATCGGTTTCGGCGCCGGCGGCACGGCGGTGGAGATCAGCCGCGACCGGGCGATCGGTTTGCCGCCGGTCAACGCCCATATCGCCCGCACCCTGATCGGCCAGACCCGCGTCTCCGCCGCCCTCGGAGCTTTCCGCAACCTGCCGCCGATCCGCATGGAGGCGCTGGTCCAAACCCTGCAGCGGGTGTCGGAAATGGTGTGCGAACTGCCGCAGATCCGCGAGATGGACATCAATCCGCTGATGGCCGACGAAACCGGGGTTTATGCGCTCGATGCCCGGATCGTGGTGCGCCACCCGCCGCCCGGACGCAGACGCTACGATCACATGGCGATCCATCCCTATCCCGCGCAGTGGGTCAGCCGGTTTCAGCTCAACGACGGTACCCCCGTCACCATCCGCCCGATACGGCCCGAGGACGCGGCGATGGAGCAGGAATTCGTCCGCGGCCTGTCGGAGGAGGCCAAGTATTTCCGCTTCATGCAATCGGTCCAGGAATTGAGCGCCGAAATGCTGGTGCGCCTGACCCAGCTCGATTACCACCGGGAACTCGCCCTGATCGCGACCGTCGAGACCGACGAAAGGGAGACGGAGGTGGCGGTCGCACGCTTTTTCAGCAATCCGGGGGGAGAAACCGCCGAGTTCGCCATCGTCGTCGCCGACGCCTGGCAGCGCCGCGGCATCGGCGCGCGCCTCATGGCCATGCTGGCCGACGCGGCGCGCGAAAAAGGCATACAAAAGCTGCAGGGCGAGGTGCTGGCGGGCAACGGCAAGATGCTGCACTTCATGGAAGCGCTGGGGTTCTCGGCGGCCCCCGCGGCCGATGATGCCTCGATCGTGCAAGTGTTCCGAAACCTGTGACGCCGAATCACCCTGCGCAGCCGGCCGAGGAACGGCCGCATCCTCACCGGGTTTCCGAACTCATCCCCAGGAAAGCCCTGGAAGCCTGCCTGGCACGCATCGAAAACCACCGGAGACTGCTGGAAACGATACGGCGTCTACTGCCGCCCCCTTTGGCCGCCCATTGCCGGGACTGCGTGGCGACAGACGGCACCCTGGTGCTTTACGCCGAGTCCGCGGCCTGGGCTTCGCAGCTGCGCTTCTACCTGCCCCGGATCATCGAAGAGCTGGCGAAGGAAGGCCATGGCCGGTTCCGCCAGGGCAAGGTCAGGACCCTCGCGATGGCCATGGAGGCACCGCACGCCGCCCCGCCCCGGCCGGCTCCGCACCGCCCCCTCCCGGCGACGATCGCCGCGCTCGAGGCGGCGGCGCGGGCCAGCGAAGGCGAAATCGGAGCCGCCCTCGCCCGCCTGTGCGGCACCCTGCGCCGGTTGCCGCGTTGAACCTCAACGCGCCGCCGGCGCCGTCCGCATATAGGAGATCGGGGCGTACCCCTCGTCCTCGAAGCTCACCATTTCCCAGGCGTCGCGCGCCTTCAGGAGTTCGCGCAGCAGGTGATTGTTGAGCCCGTGGCCGGACTTGTAGCCGGTGAACGAGCCGATCAGGCTGTGACCCAGGAGATAGAGATCGCCGATGGCGTCGAGGATCTTGTGCTTGACGAACTCGTCGCCGCTGCGCAGGCCGTCCTCGTTGAGCACCCGGAATTTGTCCACGACGATGGCGTTGTCCATGGAACCGCCCAGGGCCAGGCGGTTCTTGCGCAGCATTTCGATGTCGCGCATGAAGCCGAAGGTGCGGGCGCGGGCGATCTCCTTGACGAAACTGGTCGAGGAAAACTCGATGCTGGCGGTCTGCGAGTCCTTGTCGAAAACCGGATGGTCGAAATCGATGGTGAACGTCACCTTGAAGCCGTCATGGGGCTCGAACCGGGCCCATTTGTCGCCGTCCTCGACCTGGAGCGGCCGCTTGATGCGGATGAACCGCTTCGACGCTTCCTGTTCCTGCACGCCGGCGGACTGGATCAGGAAAACGAAGGGGCCGGCGCTGCCGTCCATGATCGGCACTTCCGGCGCGCTGACGTCGACGTAGGCATTGTCGATCCCCAGGCCCGCGAAAGCGGAAAGCAGATGTTCCACCGTGGAGATGCGCACGTCGCCCTTCACCAGCGTCGTCGAGAGGGTGGTATCGCCGACGTTGTCGGGCCGGGCATCGATCACCACCGGCTCGGCGAGATCGACCCGTCTGAACTTGATGCCTGAATTGGGTGCCGCCGGCCTGAGCGTAAGATAAACCTTTTCACCGGTGTGAAGGCCCACGCCGGTGGCGCGGATTACGTTTTTCAAGGTTCTTTGTTTGATCATACAGGTGTCCCCCTTCTGTGGGGCCGCCGTGCGGCGGCCAATCCGGTAGGTCGTTCGATGCGTCATCCGGGCCACGGTCCGCGTGTTTCCCGGATGAGCTTTTCAAGGCGTGGAGAAAGAGCAGGAATCGGAAACTCAATCGGCCTGGCGGCGCAGGAATGCGGGGATATCGAGATACTCGAGATCCATTTCCTTGCTGGGTTCGCCGCGCGGCTCGTGTTTGGGCTGCTTGCGCAGTACCGTGGGGCGCTGCATCTGTTCGTAGTCGATTTCGCCGGTCTGTTTGTGCACCAGCTTCAGCGGCGCTTCGGAGACCATCTGGGACTGGCCCGAGAGTCCGGTCGCCACCACGGTGACGCGGACTTCGTCCTGCATCTCCGGGTCGATCACGGTGCCGATGACGACCATCGCTTCGTCGGAAGCGTAGTCCTTGACCGCGTTGCCCACTTCGTCGAATTCGCCGATGGCGAGATCGAGCCCGCCGGTGATGTTGACCAGGATGCCCTTCGCGCCGGACAGGCTGATGTCTTCCAGCAAGGGGCTGGCGATGGCCCGTTCGGCGGCGTCGCGCGCCCGGGTCGGACCGCTGCCGACGCCCGTGCCCATCATGGCGACGCCCATTTCCGACATGACGGTGCGTACGTCGGCGAAGTCCACGTTGATGAGGCCGGGACGGGTGATCAGCTCGGCGATGCCCTGCACCGCGCCGAGCAGCACGTCGTTCGCCGCCGCGAACGCGGCCATCAGGCTCACGTCCTTGCCCAGCACGGGCAGGAGCTTCTCGTTCGGAATGGTGATGAGGGAGTCCACGAACTGGCTCAGCTCCGCGATGCCTTTGTCGGCGACCAGACGACGCTTGCGGCCTTCGAACGGGAACGGCTTGGTCACCACCGCGACGGTGAGGATGCCGGCCTCCTTGGCGATTTCCGCGATGACGGGCGCCGCGCCGGTGCCGGTGCCGCCGCCCATGCCTGCGGTGATGAACACCATGTCGGCGCCATCCAGCACTTCGAGAATGCGCTCGCGATCGTCGAGCGCGGCCTGCCGGCCGATGTCCGGGTTGGCCCCGGCGCCCAGGCCTTTCGTCAGATTGTTGCCCAGTTGGATGACGGTGCGCGCACCGAGGTTCCGCAACGCCTGGGCATCGGTATTGGCGCAGATGAAATCGACGCCTTCGATCTGGCTGCTCACCATGTGATTGACGGCATTGCCACCGCCACCGCCGACGCCGATCACCTTGATGACCGCGTTCGGGCTAAACGAATCTACAAGTTCAAATTTCATGTTCCCATCCCCTCTGAATACGGGCTATCCGGAAAAACCGAAAATCTCAGAAATTTCCCTGAAACCAATTCTTCATGCGCAGCCAGATGCTCCTGAAACCGCCGCCTCCCAGCATGGGGCGCTCCCCGGAAAACAAATGCTGCCGCCCATGCAACAACAACCCCACTCCCGTGGCATAGGCTGGATTGCGAATCACGTCGTTGAGGCCGGAGACCGTATAAGGCACGCCCAGCCGCACCGGCATGTGGAAAATTTCTTCCGCCAGCTCCACCAGCCCCTCGACCCGCGAACTGCCGCCGCTCAGCACGATGCCTGCCGCGATCAGATCGTCGAAACCCGCCCGGCGCAGTTCCGACTGCACCAGCAGCAACAATTCTTCGTAGCGCGGCTCCACGATCTCGGCGAGATTGAGCCGGGAAATCTGCCGGGACGGCCGGTCGCCGATGCTGGGCACTTCGATCGTGTCCTCGATGTCGGCGAGCTGGGTCAGCGCGCAGGCGTGCTTGAGTTTCAGCGTCTCGGCATGGGGCGTGGGCGTGCGCAGTGCCACGGCGATGTCGTTGGTCACCTGGTCGCCGGCGATGGGGATCACCGCGGTGTGGCGGATGGCGCCGTCGGTGAACACCGCGATGTCCGTCGTGCCGCCGCCGATGTCCACCAGGCACACGCCGAGCTCCTTCTCGTCATCCGTCAGGACGGCCTGGCTCGATGCAAGCTGTTCGAGCACGATGTCGTCGACCTCCAGGCCGCAGCGCTGGATGCATTTCTGGATGTTCTGGGCCGCGCTCACCGCGCCGGTGACGATGTGCACCCGGGCTTCGAGGCGGATGCCCGACATGCCGATGGGTTCCTTGACGCCCTCCTGCCGGTCGATGACGAATTCCTGGGGCAGGATGTGCAGGATTTTCTGATCGGCGGGAATGGCGACCGCCCTTGCGGAGTCGATGACACGGTCGACATCCCCCTGGGTGACCTCCTTGTCCCGGATCGCGACGATGCCGTGCGAATTCATGCTGCTGATGTGGCTGCCGGCGATGCCCGCGTAGACCGAGTGGATCCGGAAACCGGCCATCAGCTCGGCTTCCTCGACCGCGCGCTGAATGGAATTAACGGTGGTTTCGAGATTGACGACGACGCCTTTCTTGAGCCCTCGCGATGGGTGGGTGCCCAGTCCGACCACCTCGATCTGGCCATCCTCGTTGACCTCACCCACGAGACAGGCCACTTTGGAAGTGCCGATGTCCAGCCCTACGATTACGTTCTTGTCAGACTTTTTGCCCATGAAGTGATATTCGAAGGATGTGTCAGACGCGTGCCCAGCCTATTGCGTTCAATAGCCGACCCTGCCGTTCCCCGCCCGACCGGGCGTGTTGAGCGGAAAAAGATTCCCTATCGTCGATGCGTGCGCCTCCTCATGCGGGAGGAACCGCCCCAGGCTGCTCCGGGGGAACCTCCGCGTCGGGCGGGTATATTTTCCAAACCACCGCAAAGCCATAAGGATACCTCAAATCGATACTTTGGAGCAGGGTCATGCGTTCTTTTCCCAACAGCGGCAGAAGGCTCAGCAGACTGGGGATGGCCTCGGCCGGCTCCTGGCGCCCGAACTCGATCCGGACGTCCGATTCCAGCCGCAGCGACCATGACCAGCGGTCGGTCAATCGGAGTTCGGCGACCCGCGTTCCCCAGGTTCCGAACCGTTCGTCGAGATCGATCAGCACCTTGACCAGCCGGCGTTCCTGGCCATCCGGCCCCGTCAGCAACGGCAGATGCTCGAACCCTTGGGTACTCCCGACATGAAAACGGTTCATGCGGTCGTCGATGAATTCCGCATCCCCCCAGCGTGCCACGGGGCGATGCTCCCGCACCTCCACCTCGATGCGGTCCGGCCACCGGCGTTCCACCGAAGCCTCCGCCACCCAGGGGATGGAGGCCACCGCTTGCCGGATTTCGGCCATGGGGATTCCGAAATAAGTGTTGCCGCTGGCCAGTCTGTCCCTGACGAGGTCTTCCACCACCGCCGGATCGATATAGCGGAAAGCGCCCTTCACTCGGACGGTCTGCACCCGCCGTTCGGCGATCCACGACACCCCCCAGCCTATTCCTCCCCATATCAGGCAAAGAGCGAACAGCGCCGTGAAAGAGGCGCGCAAGCGGCGGCCGCTTGGGACGGCCGCGTTCCCGGCGCGATTCCGCCCTTCCGGTTTCAGGCGGCGCTGGTTTCCAGGATGTGCCACACCAGTTCCTGAAAATCGATGCCCGCGGCCTTCGCGGCCATCGGAACGAGACTGTGATCCGTCATACCGGGCACGGTGTTGACCTCGATCAGCCAGGGCTGGCCGCTGCGATCCACCAGCAGGTCGACCCGGCCCCAGCCGCCGACGCCGACGATCTGGCAGGCCCGCAGCACCAGCGCCTGAAGTTCGGCCTCACGCTCGGCGTCCAGCCCGCAGGGGCAGAGGTAACGGGTGGTTTCCGCCCGGTATTTGGCGTCGAAATCGTAGAAGGCGCGCGGGGTTTCCAGCCGGATCAGCGGCAGCGGCACGCCCTTGAGCATGCCGCCGGTGTATTCGACACCGTCGATCCAGCGCTCGGCGAAAACGGCACAGCCGTAACCGGAGGCGCGCTCCCAGGCCTGTGCCAGTTCTTGGGCATCGGCCGCACGGCTCATGCCTATGCTCGACCCCTCCTCCGCAGGCTTGACGATCACCGGAAAGCCCAGGGCTTGCCGGCAGCGATCGAGATCGGCGGGCGAATCCAGCCGCAGCCACGGGGGGGTCGGCAGACCGGCTCCCGTCCAGCACAGCTTGGTGCGCAGCTTGTCCATGCTCAGCGCGGAGGCCAGCACGCCGCTGCCCGTGCAGGGGACGCCCAGGCAGGCCAGCGCGCCCTGCAACACGCCGTCCTCGCCGCCGCGTCCGTGAATGACGTTGAACACGCGATCGAAGCGGCGCTCCAGCAGCGGGGCGATCATGTCGTGCCCGACGTCGAAACCTTCGGCGTCGATCCCGCAGCCCTGCAACGCTTCCAGGACGGCCTTGCCGCTCTTCAGCGAAATCTCCCGTTCGGCCGCGGCCCCACCCATCAGGACTGCGACCTTGCCGAACTCCGATGCCTGCTGAATCCGTTTTTCCACTCGGTTCCTCTTTGAAAAGTTTCTACACCAGGGGTTCGCCCACGATCCGGACTTCGGGTTCGAGCCATATGCCGCAGAGCAGGGCCACCCGGTTCCGCACCTCCGAGATCAACGTCTCGATGTCGGCCGCCGTCGCGTTCCCGGAGTTGACGATGAAATTGGCATGCTTGGCGGACACTTGAGCACCGCCGACGGCGTGTCCCTTGAGCCCGCAGGCTTCTATCAGCCGCGCCGCGAAATCGCCGGGCGGATTCCGGAACACCGACCCGCAGCTCGGCTGATGAGTCGGCTGGGTCGCCGAGCGCCGCGCCAGCAGGGCTTTGATGCGCTCCCGTCCGGCCCGCCCGTCACCGGGCGAAAGTTCGAGTTCGGCCGCCAGGAACCACTCGCCTTCCGGCCCGTGCACGTGGCGGTAGCCCACCTCGAATTCCTCGGGTGCCCGCCAGATCCTCCGTCCGCTGCGGTTCACCGTGAGCGCGCGCCGCACCAGGCTCCAGATCTCGCCGCCGAAGGCGCCCGCATTCATGGCCAGGGCGCCGCCCAAGGTGCCGGGGATACCGGCCAGGAATTCGGCGCCGACCCAGTCCCGGTCGGTGCAGAAGCGGGCGACATGGGAGCAGGGAATGCCGGCTTCGGCGTAGACGCAGGTGGGACCACGGGCCTCGATGACGCGCAGGCGGTTCTTGGTGCAGACCACCGTGCCGCGGATACCGCCGTCCCTGACCAGCACGTTACTGCCCAGGCCCAGCCAGAACAGCGGTTCCTGAACCGGCAGAGCGCGCAGGAATTCGACCAGGTCGTCGAGGTCGGCGGGCTGATAGAGGCGTTCCGCCGGACCGCCCACCCGCCAGCTGGTATGCTCGGCCAGCGGCTCGTGTTCGAGCCAGGTCCCGCGCAGAGGCACCGTTGGGGTGCCGGCAGCAAACCCGCGGGCGGTCACGGAACCGCCTCCGAGCCCAGGCGCTCGGGCAACTGCTGGGCGAGCGCGCCGACGCTGCCTGCGCCCAGCGTCATCACGACGTCCCCCGGCTTCAATACGTTCGGCAGGATGTCGAACACTTCCTCCGGGGTTTCCGCGAAGATCGGATCGATCTGCCCCCGCACGCGGATGGCCCGGCTCAAGGCGCGCCCGTCGGCGCTGGCAATGGGCGCTTCGCCGGCGGAGTAAACGTCCAGCAGCACCAGCACGTCGACCCGGGACAGGACCTGCACGAAATCCTCGAACAAGTCGCGGGTGCGGGTATAGCGGTGGGGCTGGAACACCACGACCAGGCGCCGGTCGGGCCAGGCGTTGCGGGCGGAATCCAGGGTCGCCGCCAATTCGCTCGGGTGATGGCCGTAGTCGTCGACGAACGTGATTTCGCCGCCGCCGAAGCTCAGGCTGGCGTTGATCTGGAACCGCCGGCCGATGCCGCGGAATCCCGCCAGCGCCCGCTGGATCACGGTGTCGGCGACGCCCAGCTCGGTGGCCACGCCGATCGCCGCCAGCGCATTGAGAATATTGTGGTAGCCCGGCAGGTTGAGCGTGATCTCCAGCGGCTCCACCCCCTGCCGCAGCACGCTGAACCGGCTCTGCAGGCCCAGGCGCTGGATGCCGACCGCGCGGATGTCGACGCCCTCCCGCTCCCCGTAGGTGCGGTATGGCTTGCTCAGCCGCGGGAGGACGTCGCGGACGCCGGGGTCTTCGGCGCACAGCACCGCCGCCCCGTAGAACGGCACGTGGTGGAGGAATTCGACGAACGCGTCCTTGAGCCGGCCGAAATCGTTGCCGTAGGTGCCCATGTGATCCTGGTCGATGTTGGTCACCACGGCGATCATGGGCTGGAGGTGCAGGAACGAGGCGTCGCTCTCATCGGCTTCGGCGACCAGATACTCGCCTTGCCCCAACTGGGCGTTGGCGCCCACGCTGTTCAGCCGGCCGCCGATCACGAAGGTCGGATCCAGGCCCCCTTCGGCCAGGATGCTGGCGGTCAGGCTGGTGGTCGTGGTCTTGCCGTGGGTGCCTGCCACCGCAACGCCGTAACGGAAGCGCATCAGCTCCGCCAGCATTTCGGCCCGCGAGATGACCGGAATCCGGGCGGACCGGGCGGCATCGATCTCCACGTTGGACTGCTCCACCGCGCTGGAAACCACTACCACGTCCACCGCCTCGACGTGCCGGGCCTCGTGCCCGATCGAGATCACGGCGCCCCGCTCCTCGAGGCGGCGGGTATTGGCGTTCCGCTGCAGATCGGAGCCCGATACCCGGTAACCGAGATTCAGCAGGACCTCCGCGATGCCGCTCATGCCCGCGCCGCCTACACCGACGAAATGGATGCGGGTGATTTTCTTCATGCCTTCGGTTCGAGGCGTCATGCGCCGGCCTCCTCCAGACAGACCTTCGCGACGCGGTCGGCCGCATCGTAGCGGGCCAGGTTCCGGGCCGCCGCGCTCATCGCCTTGAGCCGTCCGCGCTCGTCCAGCAGGGCGCGGATCTCGGCCGCCAGCGATTCCTCGTCGAGCGTGGACTGGGGCATCAGCACCGCCGCGCCCGCCTCCGCCAGATAGCCGCCGTTCGCGGTCTGGTGATCGTCGATGGCATAGGGGAAAGGCACGAGTATGGCGGGCAACCCCGCCGCGGCCAGTTCGCTCACGGTCATGGCACCGGCGCGGCATACCGCGAGGTCGGCCCAGCCGTAGGCCTCCTCCATGTCCTCGATGAATGCGTCCACCTTCGCCGGCAGTCCGAACTGCCGGTACAAGTCTTCGGTTTCCTGGAGCATCGCCTGCCCGGTTTGATGGCGAATCTCGACCGGCTCCCCGCCCAGGGCAGCCAGGGCCCGCGGGACGACGCGGTTCAAGGCCTGCGCCCCCAGACTCCCGCCCAGGACGAGCACGCGCCGGCCTTCACGGGCCGTATGATGGTTTTGAAAGGATTCTATGTTCTGCCGCAAGGGATTGCCGGTGCAGACCGCGCCGGAAGATGGTTGGAAGGCGCCGGGAAAGGCTTCCAGCACCTGGTTGGCAATACGGGACAAAAATCGATTGGTGGTGCCGGGAATCCGGTTCTGTTCGTGGATCACCAGCGGAATGCCGAGCACCCGGGCCATGAGTCCGCCGGGACCGGCGACGAAGCCGCCCATGCCCAGCACGGCGTCCGGCCTTCTGCGGCGAAGTATACGCAGTGCCTGCAGACAGGCCAAGCCCAACATGGCCGGGGCCTTCACCTTGGAGGCCAGGCCCTTGCCGCGTATGCCGCTGACGCTGAGCCAGTCGATCGGATAGCCGGCTGCCGGCACTACTCTGGCTTCCAGTCCGGCCCGGGTCCCCATCCAGGAAACTTCGGCTCCCGCCCGGCGCAGTTTGTCCGCCACCGCGAGTGCCGGGAACACGTGGCCTCCGGTCCCCCCGGCAAGAATCACTACGCGCTTGGCCATACGCCCTTCCGGCCGTTGCCCAGAAAGCTGGCCACCACCTCGCTGCGGATGCGGAACAGCAGTCCGATCGCGGCGCAGACCACCATCATGCTGCCGCCGCCGTAGCTCATCAGCGGCAGGGTCAGGCCCTTCGTCGGCAGCATGCCCATATTCACCCCCATGTTGATGAAGGACTGCAGGCCCAGCCAGAGGCCGATGCCGTAGGCGAGGAAAGCGGCGAACAGCTTGCCGCTGCGCTCGGCGAGCCGGCCGATCGCCAGCGCCCGCCAGACCACGACGGCGAACAGCAGGATGACCGTAGTCGCCCCCCACAGCCCCAGCTCTTCGCCGATCACCGAAAACAAGAAGTCGGTATGGGCTTCGGGCAGATAGAACAGCTTCTGGACGCTGGAACCCAACCCGACCCCTTGCCACTCGCCCCGTCCGAAGGCGATCAGGGCCTGGGTCAACTGGAACCCCGAGTTGAGCGGATCGGCCCAGGGATCGAGAAAGCTGAGCACCCGTTTCAGGCGGTACTCGGCGGTGAAGATCAATAAGGTCCCGGCGACGGCGACCAGGCCCAACAGAGAGGCGAACACCCACAGGCGGGCGCCCGCGAGAAACAGCATCCCCAAGGCCGTCGCCATGACCACCGCGGTGGCGCCGAAGTCGGGCTCCTTCAGCAGGAGGACCGCGCCGATGGAGAGCAGACTCAAGGGAAAAAGCATCCCCTTTACCGAGGTCCTGACGGTTTCCAGGTGCCGGCTGATATAGCCGGCCACGTAGATCGCCGCCACCAGCTTGAAAACCTCGGACACCTGGACACGGAGCCCGAACAGGTTGATCCAGCGCACGCTGCCGTTCACCGACTTGCCGACACCCGGAATCAGAACCAGGACCAGCAGGGCGATCCCCACCCAGAACAGCGACCTGGAATGCCGCTCCAGGGTGTCCAGGCGCACTTTCGCCGCCGCCCACCCGGCCGCCAACCCCAACACGATGTGCGCGAGCTGATGTTTGGGAAAATAGAAGCTGTCACTCGCCATCTTTTCGCCGAGATGCAACGAGGCCGAGGAAACCATGACGAAACCGAACAGCATCAGTGCCAGGGATACCGAAAGCAGGATGGTGTCCAGGTAAAAACGGCCGGCCCCCCATTTCAACACCAGCCCCCGGCTGCCGCGAATCGCTTGCGTAGTCATGACATGCTCCTCACCGTTGCGGCGAAATCCCTTCCGCGCTCTTGATAGTCCTTGTACTGGTCGAGGCTGGCGCAGGCCGGCGCCAGCAGCACGGTGTCCCCGCCCTGCGCCACCCCGCGCGCCGCTCGGACCGCCTCGAACATCGTCTTGACCCGGATCGTGGGTACGACATCCTTGAGCACCTGCTCGATCAGAGGCCCGTCGCGCCCCATGAGGACGGCGGCCCGCAGCTTGTCCGCCGCGACCGGGGCCAGGGACGAAAAATCCGCGCCCTTTCCGTCCCCCCCGGCGATGAGCACGGCCTTGCCTTCCAGCCCGGAAAGGGCCGCGATGCAGGCGCCGACGTTGGTCGCCTTGGAATCGTTGACGTAGGCGACACCGTCGACATCGGCCACCCATTGCATGCGGTGATCCAGCCCCGGAAACGTGCGCAGCACCTGTGCGACGGACTCGCGGTCGAACTTGCAGGCGTCGGCGATCGCCACGGCGGCGAGGGCGTTGGCCAGATTGTGCCGGCCCTTGACGCGCACCTCGTCGGCGGGGAGCAGCGGAACCCCTTCCGCCAGAATCCACACCCTGCCCTCGCGCAGGGCGAGCGAGTAGTCCAGGCCGGCGCCGATACCCAATCCGAACCGCACGGCCCGCCTGCCGGGCCGGTACATGGCGGCGACGAGCGGATCGTCCTCGTTGAGCACCATCAGGCCGTCGCCGCGAAACACCCGCCGCTTCGCCTCGGCATAGGCCGCCAGGTCGGGATAGCGGTCCATGTGATCCGGACTGATGTTGAGGACGGTCGCGACGTCCGCTTCGAACAACTCCGAGCGTTCGAGCTGGAAGCTCGACAATTCGAGGACGTACCGCTCCGCGCCCTCATCCAGGAGGTCCAGCATCGGCGTGCCCAGGTTGCCGCCCACCGCCGCACGGAGGCCGGATGCTTTCGCCATCAGGCCCACCAGGGTCGTGACCGTACTCTTGCCGTTCGCGCCGGTGATGGCCGCCACCGGCGCCCGTGCGCAGCAGGCGAACAGGTCCAGATCGCCGAACACACGCACCCCGCGGCGGCGGCTTTCGCGGATTTCGTCCAGCTCCAGGGAAAGTCCCGGGCTGACGACGAGGTGCGTCGCGGCGGCCAGGGCATTTCCGCTGGAGTCGCCGAGAAACAGCGGAACGTCGGGAAATGCCTCGCGCAGGTCCGGCAGGCCCGGCGGGGCGATCCGGCTGTCCATGACCGCGCATTCGAATCCGTGCCGGCGCAGGAAACGGACGGTCGACAAGCCGGTCGCGCCCAGGCCCAGCACGAGCACCCGCGAACGGGCGTCGAGCCCAAGGCGGGCGAACCCGCAGGGCGGCTTTTCGGCGATGGCGCGGTCGTGCATGTTCATCAGCGCAGCTTCAAGGTCGCAAGGCCGATGAGCACCAGAATGACGGAGATGATCCAGAATCTCACGATCACCCGGGGCTCCGGCCATCCTTTCAATTCGAAATGATGGTGGATCGGTGCCATCCGGAAGATGCGCCGGCCGGTCAATTTGAAAGACAGCACCTGCAGCATCACCGAGACCGTCTCCACGACGAAAATCCCGCCCATGATCATGAGCACGATTTCCTGCCGGACCAGCACGGCCACCATCCCCAGGGCGGCCCCGAGCGCCAGGGCCCCGATGTCGCCCATGAAAACCTGCGCCGGGTAGGTGTTGAACCAGAGGAACCCCAGACCGGCCCCGACCAGGGCGCCGCAAAACACCACCAGTTCCCCCGCCTTCGGCAGATAGGGAATTCCCAGGTACTCCGAAAACTCGCTGTGGCCGGAAGCATAGGCGAAAATCGCCAGCCCCCCCGCGACCAGCACCGTAGGGAGAATCGCCAGCCCGTCCAGGCCGTCGGTCAGGTTCACCGCATTGCTCGACCCCACCACCACGAAGTAGACCATGGGGACGTAGAGCCATCCCAGGTTCAATACCACGTTCTTGAAGAACGGCACGATGAACTGGGTTTCCTGCGGCGAACTCGCGGTGTGGTAGAGAAACAGGGCCACCCCGAGGCCGAATACCGATTGCCACAGGTACTTGTGGCGCGCCGCCAGCCCCTTGCTGTTTTTCAGAACCAGCTTCTTGTAGTCGTCGATGAAGCCGATGAGGCCGTAAGCCAGCGTCACCAGCAGCACCGCCCAGACGTAGCGGTTGCCGAGGTCCGCCCACAGCAAGGTGCTGACGGTGATCGTCACCAGGATCAGCGCACCGCCCATCGTGGGCGTGCCGGCCTTCGACAAATGGCTTTGCGGGCCGTCGTCGCGGATCGTCTGCCCGATCTTGTAGCTTCCCAGGCGCCGGATCATCGCCGGACCGACGATGAAAGAAATCACGAGCGCGGTGAGGATACCCAGGATCCCGCGGAGAGTGAGATAGTGAAAGACTCTGAAGACGTCGAAATAGTGCTCGAGCCAGTTCGTTAGAATCAGTAGCATCGCATTTCCTTAAACTGCTTCAACGCAGGGCATATCGCCTCTGCAACCTTATCCGGCGCTGCGGTGCCGGGCCGACAGCGCTCTCCCGACCTCGTCCCGGTCGGAGAATTCGTAGGACACGCCGCCGACGTCCTGAAAAGCTTCATGCCCCTTTCCGGCCACCAGCACGATGTCGCCGTCGCCAGCCTGGGCGATCGCCTGGCCGATGGCCGTACGGCGGTCGCGCACGACCGTGACGGCGGCACCCTCGCAACCCTTGAGAATGTCCTGGACGATGGCATCCCCCGACTCGAAGCGCGGATTGTCGTCGGTGACGATGATGCGGTCCGCGAGGCGCGCGGCGATGGCTCCCATTTCCGGGCGCTTGCCCTTGTCCCGGTCGCCGCCGCAGCCGAAGACCACCCACAACCGGCCACGGCAATGGCGGCGCAGGCTCGTCAGCACGTTTCGCAACGCGTCCGGGGTATGCGCGTAATCGACGATCGCGGTCAGTCCATTTTCGTGAAACCGCTCCATGCGCCCGGCGACCGGGCGGACCCGGCCGACCCGCGAAGCGGCGGCTTCGGCCGGATAGCCGAGGCCGACCAGGACCGCCATGGTCCCAAGGAGGTTCTCGGCATTGAAATCGCCATACACCGGCGCATCGACCGCGACGGCCCGGCCCCCGCAATCGACCTTCAGATGCAGCCCCTCCGGCGTCTGCTCCAGCGTCTCGGCGCGAATCACCGGAAAATCCGCCGATCTCCCGCCTTCCAGACCGTAGCCGATCACCTTCACCCCCGCGGGAACGCTCGCCAGGATGGTATCCACGGACGGATCGTCGAGCGTGACCGCGACGAACTCCAATGCGGGATTGGCCAGAAGCCCCAGCTTGGCTGACAGGTAGGATTCGAAAGTTCCGTGATAATCGAGATGATCGCGGGTAACGCGGGTGTATAGCGCACCGCGGCAGCGTACACCGTTGATACGGCCCTGCGCCTGCCCGTGCGAGGAAGCCTCCAAGGCCGCCAGTTCGAACCCCTGGGCCTTGAGGGTTGCAAGTATGGCATGAATCTCGATCGCATCGGGCGTCGTATGAGCGATCCACCGCAGCTTTTCGGGCTTTCCCCAGCCCAGGGTACCGATGACCGCCGCCGCATGGTCTGGCTGCAATGCTTCGGCGATGAAATGGGTGCAGGAGGTCTTGCCGTTGGTCCCCGTGACCGCGATGACGCCCAGGGTCTCCGAAGGATGGTCGAAAAAACGGGCAGCTATGCTGCCCAAATGGCGCCCCAGATCGGGAACCGGTACGGCGAAGCCGAGTTCAGGTTCCGGCAGACAGGCGCCGCCACCCCCCGAAGAGTCATAGACGACAGCGACCGCCCCCCGCCTGGCCGCATCTTCCGCATACCGGAGCCCGTGTTCCCGGCCCCCCCACAATGCGAAAAAGGCATCGCCGGTGCGCACCGACCGGCTGTCGAGACTCAGACCGTAGACCGGAATGTCCGGCACGGCCCGCGCATCGGTCCAGCCATCCAGCAGTCTCCGCAGGGAAGCCCCCCCACCTTCGCGGCTCAAAAGACTTCTTCCTTCTGGGCCGAAAGAATCGACTGGCCCATGTCCTGGTCCGGCAGGACGTTGAGCAACCTCAATCCCGGCTCCATGACGGCGGCAAATGCCGGCG
Source organism: Methylococcus sp. ANG (assembly GCF_040730495.1). Classification (NCBI taxonomy): domain Bacteria; kingdom Pseudomonadati; phylum Pseudomonadota; class Gammaproteobacteria; order Methylococcales; family Methylococcaceae; genus Methylococcus; species Methylococcus sp. ANG. The sequence goes on from NZ_CP160399.1 coordinate 2,200,288, forward strand.
CCGCCACCGCGCCGCCGTAATACTCCCCGGCCGAAGGCTCATCGATCATCACGACGGTGACCAGCCGCGGGTCGCTCGCCGGCGCCATGCCTGCAAACACGGCGATGTAGCGCGAGGACTGATAACCGCCGCGTCCGGCGCTTTTCTTGACCGTCCCGGTTTTTCCGGCGACCCGGAAGCCGGGAATGCTGGCCTTGATCGCCGTGCCATCGGCCGAAACCACGCCTTCCAGCATGTTGCGCACCGCCGTGGCGGTCTTTTTCGACATCACCGGGACCGGTTCCGGCGGGCGGTCCAGCTTCAGCAGGCTGACCGGCGGCATCGCACCATCGCTGGCCAAGGCCAGATAAGCCCGCGCCAGATGCAACGGCGAGGCCGACACGCCATAGCCGAAGGACAGCGTAGCCTGCGCGAACGGCCGCAGCCCCTTGCGGTCCGGCATGCGCCCTTGGGCCTCGCCGGGAAAACCGGTACCCAGTACCTGGCCGAAGCCGAGGTCGCGGTAGAAGCTCCAGAACTTGTCCGGCGGCAATGCCAGGGCCATCTTGGTGACGCCCACGTTGCTCGACTTGCGCAGCACCCCGGCGACGTCGAGCACGCCGTAGTTGTGCACGTCCTTGACCACGTTGGAGCCGACGCGCATGACGCCCGGCGAAGTATTGATCACCGCATTGGCGCGGAACGCCCCCATTTCCAGGGCGCAGGCGACCGCGAAGGGTTTCATCGTCGAACCCGGCTCGAACAGATCGGTGACCGCGCGGTTGCGGGTGGACCCGGGCACGGTGCCATTGCGGCCGTTGGGATTGAAAGTCGGCTGATTGACCATCGCCAGCACTTCGCCGGTCTTGGCGTCGAGCATGACCAGTGCGCCCGCCTTGGCCCGATGCTGCTGCACCGTCTTCTTCAGTTCCCGGTAGGCCAGGTACTGCAGCCGCTGGTCGATGCTGATGCTCAGATCCTTGCCCGCCACCGGCTGGCGGACGCTGTCGACATCCTCGATGACCCGACGCTTTCCATCGCGGATGATGCGCCTGGCACCCTCGATGCCCTTCAAGTGCCCGTCGAAGGCCAACTCCATCCCTTCCTGACCCTTGTCGTCGATGTCGGTGAAACCGAGGACATGGGCGGCAACCTCGCCGGTCGGGTAGTAGCGCCGATACTCCTCTTCGGCATAGACACCGGGCAAACCGAGCGCCGTCACCTGATCGGCAAGCTCCGGACTGACACGACGCTTGAGGTACACGAAGGCTCGATTGGTGCCGGCATCGCCGAGACGGCGCTTCAGGTTCTCCGGCGCATCCCCGATCAGGCCGGCCAAAGCCTGGTATTGCGCTTCGCTCGCCTCGAACTCCTTTGGATTGACCCAGATCGATTTCACCGGGCAACTGGTCGCGAGCAAATCGCCGTTCCGGTCCAGGATACGGCCGCGATGCGCCGGCAAAGGCACTACGCCCATGTGCCGCAAATCGCCCTGGTGCTTGAGAAACTGCCGGTCCACCACTTGCAGATTGACGGCCCGCCCGACCAGGACGAGCATGGCCGCCATCATACCGATCAGCAGCAGCGACCAGCGCGCTCCGAAATCGCTTTCTCTTCGCGGATTCGTTATGTACATCATCGCAGACACCCCCTCATCCCCACATGAGCTCAGGGTTTGATGTAAATGATCGACTCGCGCGCCGGCAGGGTCATCCCCAGCCTGCTGCGAGCCAGACGTTCGACACGGCCATGCTCGGCCCAGGTGTTCTGCTCCAGCTGAAGCTGGCCCAGCTCCACGTCGTATTGATTCAGGGCCAGTTCCAGACGCTGAACCTCGGCGAACAGCATGCGCGTGCGGTACTTCGCGTAAACGACGCCGAGCGCCGAACAAACGGCCACGAGCGACAGCAGGAGTATCCGCGTCATGGCGCCCGCTTTTCGGCGACGCGCAACATGGCGCTCCGCGCCCGGGGATTGCCCCGGACTTCGTCCTCATTCGCCTTCAGCGGTTTTCCCCGAACGGCAAGGCGCGGTGTCGAACGGGATGCGAAGATCCCGCCCGACATTTCCTTGCCGCGGGCCTCGTCCCGCATGAACCGCTTGACGATCCGGTCTTCGAGCGAATGAAATGAGATCACCACCAAGCGTCCTCCGGCGGCAAGCGCCTCCACCGCCTCGTTCAATCCCTGTTGCAACTCGCCCAACTCGTCATTGACGGCGATCCGGATCGCCTGAAAGGTGCGCGTCGCCGGATGCTTGAACTTATCCGCAAACGGGATCGCGGCCTCTATCAGCCGAACCAGGTCGGTCGTCGTGGCGATCGGACGCCGCTGCCGCTCTTCGGCCACGGCGCGGGCGATGCGTCCGGCAAAACGCTCCTCGCCATACTCCCGCAACACCCGGGTCAGCTCCCGTTCGGAAACCTCGGCGAGCCACTCCGCGGCGCTGGTCTTCTGGCTCGGGTCCATCCGCATGTCGAGCGGTCCGGCCCGCAGAAAACTGAATCCGCGCCGGGCGTCGTCGAGCTGCGGCGATGACACGCCCAGATCCATCAGGATGCCGTCGACCCGGCCCGTCCATCCTCTTTCGCCGACGATCCGGCCGATCTCCGAAAAACGGCCGTGCTCGATGGCAAACCGGGCATCGCCGGGCAATCCGGAAGCGCCGGCCGCCGCCACTGCCTCCAAGTCCCGGTCGATCGCCAGAAGGCGACCCTCCGCGCCCAGGCGCTCCAGGATCGCCCGGCTGTGCCCGCCGCGCCCGAAGGTGCAATCGACGTAAATACCCTCCGGCCGAATTGCCAGCGCATCCAGCACCTCGGACAGCATGACGGGGAGGTGTCCGCCTTCCGCCGCCGCCATCAAAACGCCAGCGCCCCGAGCTCCGGCCCCATGTCCTCGAGGCCTTCGAGGCTCGCCTCTTCCAGCCATTCCTGGCGGCAGCGTTCCCAAAGGCCTTCATCCCAGATTTCGAACTTGTTGCCCTGGCCGATCAGGACGACCTGCTTGTCCAGGCTGGCGAACCGGCGTAACGGCTCGGGTATGAGGAAGCGTCCCTGGCCGTCCAGCTCACATTCGGTGGCATGGCCGATCAGCAGACGTTGAAGCCGCTTCACCTGTTTGTTCAAGGCCGGAAGTTTCACCAGCTTTCGCTCCAGCTCCTCGAACTCAGGCAAAGGGAAAAGCAGCAGACAGGTATCGGTTCCAACGGTGACCACCAGTTGTCCCTCGCAGGACTCCCGGAGTTCGGACCTGTAACGGGTAGGCACCGCCATGCGCCCCTTTTCGTCCAGGCTGATGGAATTAACGCCTCTGAACAAGCCGCCCCCAAGCTCCACATTCCCCCAGAAAACACCACTTTCCACCACCTGCGGACCACTATAGAAACGCGCCGAAGGCAAGTCAAGATGAGTTGCAAAAAAAACTCACCGCCTTGTTTGGCGGAGATTTTTTGCTCGTTTGACCGGGCCGGGAGAGGTTCCGGCAACGCCTTCTGCAGCCACGGCCCGGTTTGAAAAAAACGGCAGGGCAAGTCCGTCGGAAAACCTGGAACGGATCGCTATCGAAGGCACGGGAAGTTTTCAGGCTGACGGCGGAACGAGCCGGCGATGAAGAACGAAGGGCAATGACAGGGAAGACCGCTTTCGGCCGGGGGACGCTGGCACGCCAAAACCGGGGGAAGCTACCCCCGTCCGCGCTCGAGCATTGCCAGAAAGCCGTCCTCGTCGAGCACCGGAACGCCGAGTTCGGACGCCTTGTCCAGCTTCGAGCCCGGTTCCGATCCGGCAACGACGAAGCTCGTATTCCTGGAGACGCTGCCGGTGCATTTCGCCCCGAGCGCTTCGAGCCGGGCACGCGCTTCGTCCCGGCTCATCGAGGCCAACGTCCCCGTGAGCACGAAAACCAGGCCTTGCAGCGGCAGCCCCTTCTCTCCCGGGGGCTGCGTCGGCTTTTCCCAGCCCACGCCGCACGCCATCAGTTGCGCGATCACTTCCCGGTTGTGAGGCTGTGCGAAAAACAGCCGGACATGGCCGCTCACCACCGGGCCGACATCGGCGACGGCCAGAAGCTCCTCTTCCGAGGCATCCATCAACGCTTCGAGGGAACCGAAATGGTCCGAAAGCGCCTTGGCCGTCACCTCGCCGACATCGCGGATGCCGAGCGCGTAGAGGAAACGCGCCAGGGTGGTGTGCTTGCTGCGCTCCAGCGCCTCCAGCAGATTGGCCGCGGATTTCGCTCCCATCCGGTCCAGCCCCGCAAGCTGGTCCAGGTTGAGGCGGTAAAGGTCCGCCACCGTTGCGATCAGCTTTCTGTCCACCAGCTGGTCCACCAGTTTGTCGCCCAGCCCTTCGATATCCATCGCCCGCCGGGAAGCGAAATGCTTGATCGACTCCTTGTGCTGGGCGGGACAGTACAGACCGCCGCTGCAGCGGGCCAGCGCCTCGCCCGGCTCCGTTTCCACGGCGGAACCGCATTCGGGACAGACTTCCGGCATATGAAACGGCTCGGTCCCCGGCTCCCGCAGTTCGGGAATGACCCGGACGACTTCCGGAATGACGTCGCCGGCCCGCCTCACGATCACCGAGTCTCCCGGCCTGACGTCTTTCCTGCGGATCTCGTCGGCGTTGTGCAGAGTCGCGTTGGTGATCGTGACCCCGCCGACGAACACCGGCTCCAGCCTCGCCACCGGGGTCAGCACGCCGGTACGCCCCACCTGCACGTCGATCCCCAAGACCCGCGTCCTCGCCTCCTCCGCGGGAAATTTGTGGGCGATGGCCCACCTCGGGGCGCGCGAAACGAACCCCAGCGCGGCCTGAAGCTGCAAGCCGTCGACCTTGTACACGACGCCGTCGATATCGTACGGCAGGCCATGGCGGCGCTCTCCCAGTGACCGGTAGTATTCGAGGCAGCCGGCCGCTCCCTGGACGACGCGAAGTTCCGGAGAAACCGGCAGGCCCCAACGTTGCAACGATTCGAGGAGTTCGTGCTGGGTGGCGGGCAGCCTGTCGTCGGGAAACGCACCGATCCCATAGGCATAAAAGGACAGGGGACGCGAAGCCGTGACCCGGGCATCGAGCTGGCGCAGGCTGCCCGCCGCGGCGTTGCGCGGGTTCACGAACACCTTCTCGCCGCTGCGGCGGGCGCGCTCGTTGAAGGCGAGAAATCCCCGTTTGGGCATGAAGACTTCGCCCCGCGCCTCGAAACGGGCCGGAAAGTCCCCGCCCTTCAGCCGCAAAGGAATCGCCCGGATCGCCCGGACGTTGTGCGTCACATCCTCTCCGACTTCCCCGTCGCCGCGGGTGGCGGCCCTGACCAGAACGCCGTCCTGGTAGAGCAGATTGACTGCGAGGCCGTCGAGCTTCGGCTCCGCGAGATATTCGACCTCGTCCCGGGACAGCTCCTTGCGCACCCGCCGGTCGAACGCGGCGAGATCCTCCTCGCTGAAAGCGTTCTCCAGCGACAGCATGGGCACTTCGTGGCGGACCTCGGCGAAGGCTTCGACCGGGGGAGCGCCTACCCGCTGGGTCGGCGAATCGGGAGTGACGAGCTCGGGATACCGAGCCTCGATGGCGAGCAGTTCAGCCATCAGGCGGTCGTATTCCGCGTCGGTGATCAGGGGATCGTCGAGCCGGTAGTAGCGGACGTTATGAAACTCGATTTCTTCGCGCAGCTTGCGTACTTTTTCGATCACCTCGGCAGGAGCGCTCACGGCTGTTCGCACGCCTCCGCCAGAATTTCGCGCATTTCGATCACCCGTGCCTCGGTGAGCTCTGCCCGGTGTTCGTCCAACACCCTGCCCTCCAGCGCGCCCGCCAGTCCGCGACAGGTATCCACGAGGTCATCGAAAACCTCCAAGGGGTCCGGTACCTTGGCTGGCTGGAAAAAGAAGACGACGCCGGGGGTGCGGAAATTCTCCATGTCGTTCACGGGGAAAGTGCCGGGCTCGACCAGACTGGCCACGCTGAACAGAGGCTCGCGATATGCGCTGTCGTAGCGGTGGAAAATCCCCATTTCGCCGTATACCAGATCCAGGTCGATCAGGGCGTCACGCAAGCGCTCGCCCGGAAACCGGCCACCGCCGCCCTTGACGACGCTGAACTGGATGAGAAACGGGGCGCCCAACGCTCCCGAAGTGCTCGCCGGCGGCTCCTCAACCGCCTCCCGCGAGGGCGCGTCCACCTCCCCACTCGCGGCTGCATCCCCCTCGGCCGGCGCCGGCTCCCCGTCCTCGTCGGCGAAACCCATGTCCGCCTCCCTGGCCGGCCAGCGTGGCTCCCCGATTTCGTCCTCCTTCTCGAAGACGTCGAATTCGCTGGACCGCTCCAGCGTATCGAGGATCTTTTGTTTGTAACGTCCCCAGACATAGATGCCGGCAATCACCAGCGCGCCTACGACCAGGATGATGATCCGGACTGTGTCTCTATCCATTTCGCCCCTCAAACCGAAGCCAGATCGACCGCCGCGTCGATGTCCACCGCCACGATGCGCGACACCCCGGGCTCCCGCATGGTGACTCCCGCCAGGTATTGAGCAATTTCCATCGTGGCCTTGTTATGGGTAATGAAGAGAAATTGTACTTTCTCGGACATTTCTTTTACCAATTGGCTGAACCGCCCGACGTTGGCGTCGTCCAGCGGCGCGTCCACCTCGTCCAGCAGGCAGAAGGGCGCGGGGTTCAGCTCGAAGATGGAGAATACCAGGGCCGCCGCCGTCAGCGCCTTTTCGCCGCCGGAGAGAAGGTGGATCGAGCTGTTGCGCTTGCCGGGCGGCTGGGCCATGACGCTCACCCCGGCGCTCAGCGGGTTGTTTTCCGTGAGCTCCAGGGCGGCTCTCCCGCCGCCGAAAAGCTTGGGGAACATGCGCTGAAAGCCGGCATCGATCTTTTCGAAGGTCTCCTTGAACCGCGCCCGGCACTCCCGGTCGATCTTTTCGATGGCCTGCTCGAGCGTCGCCAGGGACTCGGTGAGATCCCGGTCCTGTTCCTCCAGATAGCGCTGACGCGCCTCCTGCTCCTGATATTCCTGCATCGCCGTCAGATTGACCGGCCCGAGCCGGTCGATCTCCTCCCCCAGGCGGGTGACCGACGCCTGCCAGGCGCTTTCCTCGGCTTCTTCCGGCAACTCCGCCACGATCGCCGCGGGCGCCGCCCCGAGTTCCGCAAACTGCTCCTCGATGCCTTGGCGGCGGACTTCGGCGGTCTGCCAGGCCAGCTTGATCTGGCCGATATTTTCCCGCAAGACCGCCAGCTCGTGCTCCGCGCGCTGGCGATCTCCCGAAACGCGCCGGATGTCCGATTCGAGTTCGCTGAGCCGGCGGCGCTGGCGCGTCATTTCGGCCTCCAGGACGCCGCGTTCCTCCGTCAGCGCCTCGAGGCGCAGCCGTTCGTCCTCCAGAGGCGTCTCCGACTCCTCCAGCTTCCGGACGATGGCGGCGAGCCGGTCGGAAGTCTGGCCGTGCTGCTGCTCCAACCGCCGCAGATGGGAGCGGGTCAGCGATTCGTTCGATTCGAGCGTGGCTGCCCGGCTGCGGAGCGCGCGAACTTCCTCATGCAGCGACTTCTCCGCGGCCTCGGCACCGGCGAACGCATCCTCCAGCACCCGCCGCTCCGCCATCCGCTGCGCCGCCGCATCCTGCAGCCGGAGCGAATCGCTCTCGGCCGCCCGCAAGGCCTCCTCGGCTTCGGCACGCTTCTCGGCGAGTTCCACGCCCTGGTCGACCAGCTCGTCGAGCTCATGGCCGAGCTGGGTCAGGCGATGCCCCAATTGTTCGCTCCTGGCTTCGGCCGCGGCCAACTCCGACCGCGCGCGGGAAAGCTGCGCGGAAAGGTCGTCACCCTTCTTCCTTGCCTCGCGCCACGTCGCCTCCAGGCGCTCCAGTTCCGTCTCGGCTTCCGCTGCCTCCGCTTCCAGAACTTCGGACTGCTCCCTCAGCTCGTCGGCCTGCCGCCGGCATTCGCGCAGCTCCCGCTCGCGGGCAAGCGCGCCGGCATGTCCTGCATCCGGCTTCTGCACCAGCATCCAGCCCTTCCCGATACGGATTCCGCCGGGCGTCACCACGGACTCGTGCGGCTGCAGCGATCGCGCCCGGTCCGCCGCCTCCGCCGGATCGGACGCGCAGTAAATCCCTCCCAGCAAGCCTTCGATGGCCAGGGGAGCGCGGACACGGTCCAGCAGACGCTGCCCGGCGGACCATTCGGGGGCCTCCCCTTGCCGATACTCGCAAAGTGCCAAAGACTCCGCCGGCTCCTGGGTCTGGAGGTTCGCGGCGTAAGGCGCCAGACTGTCGACGCATACCGCTTCGAGGTGCATCCCCAGGACCGTCTCCACGGCATTCTCCCAACCGGGCGACACCTCGATCTTCTCGCCCAAACGGTCGGCGCCCGAGAGTTGCCATGCGTCGAGCAACGTCTCCAGGGCACCGCGGTCGCGCCCCATCGCATGGCGTTGCAGGGTCTCGAGCGAAGCGACCTTCCCCTGCAAGGCGTGCAGGCCGGCCCGAATCCGGTTCAGGCGTTCACGCGCGGAGCGCAGCCGTTCACGCTGCCGCTCCGCTTCCCCTGCCAATGCTTCGGCCGCGCCGAGCATCTCTTCCCGCTCCGCCTCGAGGCCGGCCGCGTCCGCGCGGAGCGCTTCCACGTCCAGGCCGGCAAGCACGCGCTCCAGTTCCGACTGCTGTTGCGACAGGCGCTGGCGCCGCCCGCCGAGCTGCTGCTCCTGCTCCCGCAGCTGCTGCAGCCGCGAACGCTGCAGAGCCGCCTGCCCTTCGAGCTTGTGCCGATCGCCAGTCAGCGCTTCCAAGCCTTCGCGGCACTCCTTCAGCTTCGCTTCCGCGGTTTGCCGAACCGAAACCGCTTCCGCCTCCTCCCGCTCCAGAGAGGCCAGCGTTCCGACGAGTTCGGCCGCCTCCGCACGTACCTCCTCGAGCCGAAACCGGTCTTCGTCGCGGTCGGATTCGGCTTTCCGCAATTCGGCCTCGACCCGCTCCCGCTCCTGAACCAGTTCCTCCCTCGACTTCCGGGTGTGGCGTATGAACTGATCCAGGCGGCTGATTTCCGCGCCCAGTTCGTAGAACCGTCCCTGCTGGGCATCGAGTTTTTCCTGGGCGCCGCCGCGGAGCCGGGCCAGCTCCTCCAGCCGCCCCTCGCAGGCATGCTCCTCGCCGGTGAGTCGCCGGAACCGCTCCTCCGAGTCCTTCAGTTCGCCTCGGAGCCGATCGAGTTGCCGCTCCAGCGTACGCCAGCGCAGCCCGAGCAGTTCGAGCTTGAGCCGGCGCTCTTCGTCGCGCAAGGCTATGAATTTCTCGGCCTTCCTGGCCTGGCGCTGCAGATGCCCCAGCTGCCGTCCGACTTCCTCGCGCAAATCGGCCAGGCGCTCGAGGTTCTCGCGGGTATGGCGCATCCGTTGCTCGGTCTCGTGCCGGCGCTCCTTGTACTTGGAAATGCCGGCCGCCTCTTCGATGACTTCGCGCATTTCGTCCGGCTTCGCCTCGATCAACCGGGAAATCGTGCCCTGCTCGATGATCGCATAGCTGCGCGCGCCCAGCCCCGTACCCAGGAACAGATCGGTGATGTCCTTGCGGCGGCAGCGCGTGCCGTTCAGGAAATAGCTCGACTGGCCGTCGCGGGCAACCTGGCGCCGGATGGCGATCTGCTGATACTTCCCGTATTCGCCCCCGGCCCGTCCGGAAGAGTTGTCGAAAACCAGCTCGACGGAAGCCAGGCTCGCCGGCTTCCGGGTGCTGGAGCCGTTGAAGATGACGTCCGCCATGGTTTCGCCGCGCAAATGGCGCGCCGAGCTTTCCCCCATGACCCAGCGCACCGCGTCTATGACATTCGACTTGCCGCAGCCGTTCGGCCCCACCACCCCCACCAGGTTGCCCGGCAAGGGTATGGTCGTCGGATCCACGAAGGACTTGAAACCGGCGATCTTGAGCTTTTCCAGTCGCATGGGGATTCAGGACGATGACACCGGAAGGGGCGTCGGGACGGCGATTGTTCGGGGCTGGCGTAACACGCTATTATACAGGTCAAAGCCGGCACCTGCCCGAATGTCGGGCGCCGGATGCACCACAGCAATACACGAACGACGCCTGATGCCTTCCCAACCTAGCAAGACCCTGGAAACCTTCGACAATCCCCGTCCGGAACACGACTACACGATCCGCATCGAAATTCCCGAATTCACCTGCCTGTGCCCCAAGACCGGGCAGCCCGACTTCGCGACGATCCTGCTGGAATACGTCCCCGACCGGCAGTGCATCGAACTCAAATCGCTGAAAATGTACGTCTGGTCCTTCCGGAACGAAGGGGCCTTTCACGAAGCCGTGACCAACGCCATTCTGGACGACCTGGCCCGCGCCTCATCTCCTCGATTCATGCGTGTGACCGCGAGATTCAACGTACGCGGCGGTATTTACACGACCGTGGTGGCGGAACGGCGCGCGCAGGGCTGGGAACCGGCGGCCCCGGTCGCCCTGCCCTAGGGCGTCATTTCCGTTTTTCGAGCAGGCTCTCGCGCCAGGCCCCGGACAGCGCATCCAGATTCAGCAGCCTGGCAATGACCTCTTGCTGCCTGGGTCCTTTGACCAGGGCCAGCATGGCCTCGCGCACGCTGACGCGTCCCGGGTCCTCCGCAATGCGCTCCAGCCTGTCGCCGACCCGGAGCTCTCCTTCTTCCAGCACCCTCAGGTAGAACCCCACGCGGCCGGAGACGAGAAAGCGTTTGGGAAAGGTGTTGTCGCCCACCTTGACGCCGAGCTTGAAGCAGGGAACCCTGGGCTGCGTCACCTGGAACAGTACCGGCCCCGCCCGGAACTTGTCGCCTATGTGCACCTCGTCATCGCCACCGCCGGCGAGGGTCAAATTCTCCCCGAAATAACCGCAGGGCAGGGTTTCGATACCGAGGTCCTCCCGCCAGTAGCCGTAGTTGTCGGCGCTGTAGGCATAAACCGCCTTGTCGGGTCCGCCGTGGTTTTCCCGGTCGACTTGAACGTCACCCTCGATGCCGGCCGCTCCGACTCTGACGGGGTGATCGACCGGCGTCTTGTAGATGCCCGTGCCGATGCGGCGGCCGGCATGTTCGATCAGGCGTTCGCTGCCGATGCTGATCCCTACGATTTTCATGAAGCCGAACCCCGGTCGATGGCGTCCCGCACCGGCGCAAAGCTGCGCCGGTGGCAAACACTCACGCCCAGGCTGGATAAGCGATCGACGTGCATTCGCGTCGGGTAACCCTTGTGCACCCCCAGCGCGTAGCCTGGACAAAGCCGATCCAGCACCTGCATCTCCCGATCCCTGAAGACCTTGGCGAGAATCGATGCGGCCGCGATCTCGGCCACCGAAGCGTCCCCGCCGACGATGGCCTCGCCGGGGCAATCCAAGGGGGGGTAACGGTTGCCGTCCACCTTGATCCAGTCCGGCGGAACGGGCAGCGCGGCGACCGCCCGGCACATGGCCAAATGAGTGGCTTGCAGGATATTGAGCCGGTCAATTTCAGCCACTTCCGCCCGCCCCACCGCCCAGGCCAGGGACTCCGACCTGATGCGGCCGGCCAGCGCCAATCTGCGCTCCGGACTCAGCCGTTTCGAATCGTCGAAGCCGCCGGTATCCTGGCCGGGAGCGAAAATGACCGCCGCGGCGATCACCGGACCGGCGATGCAACCGCGCCCCACCTCGTCGATGCCTGCAACCAGACGCGCCACCCAAAGCCCCCTCTTACAACGTTCAGCGGATGATGCTGCGGCCCTTCGCCCTCAGAAAATCCACCATGCAGGCGACCTCCGGTCCGTCCTCGCTCATTTCCTCCAGCAGGCGGATCGCTTCCTCGAGCTTGAAACCGGTCTTGTAGACGATTTTGTAGGCTTTCTTGATCTGCCTGATCGCCACCGAATCGAATCCGTTCCGCTCCAGTCCAACGGCATTGATTCCATGCGGCTTGGTCGGCCGCCCCCCCACCATCACATAGGGCGGCACGTCGCGGGAAATCACGCTGCCCATGGCGGAGAAGCTGTGCTGCCCTATCCGGCAGAATTGATGGACCAGGGAGAAGCCGCCGAGGATGGCGTCATCATCGACCCTCACATGGCCCGCCAGGGAGGCCGCGTTGGCCATGATGACCCGGTTTCCGATCACACAGTCGTGGGCCACGTGGGTATAGGCCATGAAGAGGTTGTCGTCGCCGATGCGGGTAACCCCCTTGTCCTGAACCGTGCCGCGATGGAGAGTGACGAACTCGCGTACCACGTTCCGGTCGCCGATTTCCAGCACGGTCGGTTCACCGCGGTACTTCTTGTCCTGCGGGTCCTCGCCGACCGAGGCGAACTGGAAAATGCGGTTGTCGCCGCCGATCCGGGTAGCGCCCCGGATAACGACGTGAGGGCCGATGACCGTTCCCGCTCCGATACTGACGCCGCTACCGACGATGGAATAGGCACCGATCTCGACGCCTTCTCCGATATCCGCCGCCGGATCGACGATCGCCGTCGGGTGGATCAAGAGCCCTGCTCCGCAGCTGCACACATGATCTCGGCGCTGGCCACGAACTCGCCTTCGACGTCGGCACGGCAGGCGAACGCCCAGATGTTCCGCTTGTGGCGCAAATACGTCGCCTCGAGCCGAAGCTGGTCGCCCGGCACGACGGGGCGCTTGAAACGCACCTTGTCGAGCCCGACCAGGTAGTAGGTCGCCCCCTTGCCGAGCACGTCGGGCGCCGTCTCCGAGGCGAGCAGGCCGGTCGTCTGCGCCAGCGCCTCGATGATCAGCACCCCCGGCATGATCGGCACATGCGGGAAATGCCCCTGAAAGAAAGGTTCGTTATAAGTGACGTTTTTAATGGCGAGCAGCCGGTTTCCGGGCTCGCACTCCAGCACTCTATCTACCAGAAGAAACGGGTAACGATGAGGCAAAAAGTCCTTGATCGCTTGAATATCCAATACTTTTTCCTTCTCGGGTTTCGTCGTCAGGCCATCAACCCGAATCCGGTCTATTTCTTCTTGCCCGAGGGACGGTAGCTCGCAACCAGCCTCTTCTCGACTTTATCGGTCACGTCGATGCTTTCCGCCGCATAGACCACGCCGTCGGTCAGCAGCAGATCGAAGCTTTCCTCCTTTGCGAGCGACTGGATCGCCTCGAAGATTTCCTTCTGAAGCTGGGCCAGCTCCTCGTTTCTCCGCAAGTTGAAGTCCTCGCGGAATTCATCCTGCGCCCTCTTGGCTTCGCGCTTGCGGTTCATGAGATCGCGCTCCTGCTCCTTGGTGATCTCCCCGCCTTTCGCCAGACGCTCTTCCAGGGACTTGATCTCCTTCTGTTCCGCGACCAGTTTCTTGTCCCTGCCGGAGAATTCCTTCTCCAGTTCCTTCTTGGCGGCTTCAGCCTGCGGCGCTTTTTCCAACAACCGCCCCACGTTGACGAAGCCGATCTTGATGTCAGCCGCGCAGGGTTCGGCAAAGACCGCCGCCGACATGAGCAAAGGCAATAGAACTTTCCGTACCATATTCCTCTCCGATGATGAATGTTGACCGCGGCAGAAATGCCGCTGATTCGGGAACCTGTCCTTACCCCTAAGCCGCGAGGGGCTCGGCCGGGCTTTCACAGACGCCGGGAAACCCGCCGCATTATACAAAAATACTCGCCCCTGCCCGACACGCGGGGTCACATGCCCTGGAATCCGGAGCCGAAATTGAACTGAAAATGCTGAATCCGATCCCCGCTCTGGGAGTTTAGCGGCTGGGCGATCGAGAACATCAGGGCGCCGAAGGGGGACAGCCATTTGGCCGAAATTCCCGTCGAGAAACGCAGGTCCGAAAGCTCGGGCGAATTGGTGAACACATTCCCTCCGTCGACAAAGGTTCCCAAACGGACGCTCTTCAGTTTCTCACCGGCGAACGGCACCGGGAACAGCAACTCCACCGAGCCGGTCAGTTTGCTGTTGCCGCCAAAAGCAAAGCCCCGGCTGTCCCTGGGGCCCAGCGAGTTCGGCTGGTACCCGCGCACGGAATTCGGGCCGCCGGCGTAAAAATGCTCCCAGAAAGGAAGGACGCTGTTGCCGCCGCCGCCATAGCCGCCGCCGTAGCCGATATCGCCGTTCAGCCACAGCGTCAGATCCTGGGTCAGAGGAAAATACTGCTCCAGCCGCACGTTGGCCTTGTAATATTGCAGGGTACTGAATGGCAGCGCGAACAGTCCCGTCAGCCGCTGCGCGCCACCGCTGGTAGCGAATATCGCGCGATTCAGGGTGTCGTGAGTCCAGCCGAGGGAGGACGAATAGGTCGAATATTCGCTGCCGTGTTCGACGATGAACTCCCTGATCTGTGCCGAAGACTGAGAAGTAGTCTTGAGTTTGGTATTGCTGTAATCGAGGTTGGTCCGAATGCTGTCGAACTCGCCGATGGGCAGGCCCCAGTTGCCGCCCACCTGGAACACGTTGGTGATGTAGTTGGCCACAAAATTCGAAGAGCTCGTATTGGTATCGCGATAGCTGATGTCGAACCCGCTGCTGATACCATCCAGCGTGGCGTAAGGGTTGAAATACCCCAAAGCGTAGATCGTGTTGATCTGGCTGTTGTTGAAATTGAAACTGACGCGCTTGCCGCTGCCGAAAATATTGTCCTGGGTTACGGCGGCATTGAAGATGATACCCTGGAACTGGGAATATCCCACGCCCGCCGTCAGGTTGCCGGAGGACTTTTCGGTCACACTGTAGTTGACGTCGATCTGGTCCGTAGTCCCTGGGACGGCGGGCGTTTCCACGTTGACGTCCTGAAAATAGCCGAGACGCTCTAGCCTCGTCTTGGACCGCTCGATCTTCGTGGTCGACGCCCAGGCCGCCTCCATCTGCCGCATTTCCCTGCGCAGCACCTCGTCCCGCGTCTTGGTATTGCCCTGGAAATTGATCCGCCTGACGTAAACCTGCTTGCCTGGATCGACGAAGAAGGTGATGTTTACGGTTTTCTTCTCCTGATTGATGTCCGGCACCATGTTGACGTTGGCGAAGATGTAGCCCTCCTCGCCCAGCCGGTCGGAAATGCCCTTCTGGGTTTCCGTAGCCAGTTTCCTGGAAAAAGTGTCCTCCGGTCCGATACGCACCAAGGGGACCAGCTGTTCCGGCGGCACGATGGTTTTGCCGGTCAGCCTGACCTGCTCCACCTGGAAAACCTCGCCCTCCTTGACGTTGATGGTGATATATATTTCCTTCTTGTTGGGCGTGATCGAAACCTGGGTGGACTCGATTTCGAAATTGATGTAGCCGCGATCGAGATAGTAGGAGCGCAGCCGCTCCAGGTCCGCCGACAGCTTCTGCTTGGAATACTGGTCGTCCTTGGTATAGAAAGACAGGAGATTGGACGTGCTCAGCTCGAAATCCTGGGTCAGCTCTTCGTCGCTGAAGGCGTTATTGCCGATGATATTGATCTGTTTTATGCGGGCGACGCGGCCCTCGGCGATATTGATATTGACCGCCACGCGGTTCCGGGGAAGCTCGGTCACCTGGGAATCGATTTTCAGACTGTATTTGCCCCGGCTGTAATACTGACGCCGCAGTTCCTGTTCGACCTTGTCGAGAATCTGCCGGTCGAACACCTTGCCCTCCGCCAGACCGATTCCCTTGAGCGCCTTCAGCAGATCCTCGCTCCCGATGTCGTGGTTGCCGTCGATCTTCACGCTGGAAATGGAAGGACGCTCTTCGACGTAGATGATCAACCTGCCGTCATCCTCGTCCAGCCGGACATCCTTGAAAAAACCCGTCTTGAACAGCGCCTTGATCACCTCCGCCGACTGTTTTTCGTCGAGGGTGTCGCCTTCCCGAACCGGGAGGTAGTTGAACACCGTGCCCTCGGAAATCCGCTGCAGCCCTTCGATCCGGATATCCCGGATGACGAACGGCTCGAAGGCGAGCAGCAGGGATGGCCAGGTCAGGATCAGCAGCCATGCGCACAGGGTGCGCACGGATTTCGCCGCGCCGGAAAATGCAGCAAAACTATCGTTCAAGGGCTTGGCCGGAAGCGGTGGGATACGGCATGCGGAACTTCGGAACCGGTCGGTCATTCGCTTCGCAGATCTTCCTCGAGCTGTTCGAGGCTGATATGCCGAATTATCTTCCCCTTGGCGTAGTAGATGACGTATTCGCCGATGTTGCAGGCACGGTCGCCGACGCGCTCGAGCGCCCGCGCGGACCACATGATGTTGAGGGACACGGGAATGGTGCGGGGATCTTCCATCATGTAGGTAATCTGCTGGCGCAGGATGGTCTCGTACTCGCGGTCCGCGAGACGGTCGTCCTGCACCACGCGGAGGGCGGCGTCCACGTCGATGCGCGCAAAGGAGTCCAGGGCGCCGCGCAGAAGGTTGCGCACGTACCTGGCCAATTCCTCGATCTCCGAAAGCTGGTTCCTGCGGGGAAAATGGCCAACCATGTCCAGGGTATGGCGCGCGATCCGTTTCGCCTCGTCGCCGATCCGCTCCAGATCGGTGATGGTCTTGATGACGACCACGACGAGCCTCAGGTCCCGAGCGGTCGGCTGGCGCCGGGCCAGGATCTGGGTGCATTCGTCGTCGATGGAGACTTCCATCGTATTGACTTTATAATCGTCCGCGATGACGCGTTCGGCAAGTTCGGCGTTGCCTTCCAGCAGCGACTTCACCGCCGAAGCCACCTGCTCCTCCACCAGTCCCCCCAAGGTCAGAACCCGGCTGCGAATATCCAGCAACTCGTGGTCGAACTGCTTGGACGTATGCTGATGCTGGTGCTCGGGGTCGAGGAAGGACGGCATGGCTTGGCTGGCGGCTGTCTCGGATGGCGAAGCTGCGGACGAATGGGCAACGATTCTACCAACTCGGCTGGCGCGGTAAAAGACGACGAGGCGTGGAGCGTTTCCCAATCTTCCGGAAATTCACGGCTATCCTATAGAATCCAGCCCATCCAATAAAATCCATGCCCCATTCCCACCTTCAACCCGGCATCGCCCGTCCACAATATCTGCAAAACCTGGAGACTTCGGAAAGATGACGTTTTCATTAAAGCGGCGCCGACTGGGCCGCTCCTGGCGGAATATATGAAAATACTGGTCACCGGCACCGCCGGCTTCATCGGATCGCACCTGGCCCACAAGCTGCTGGACCGGGGCGATGAAATCATCGGCATCGACAACGTCAACGATTACTACGACGTCGGCCTCAAAGAAGCGCGCCTCGCCCGGCTTCGCGCCCGCCCCGGCTTCACCGAGGTACGGATCGCCTTGGAGGAGCGCGAGAAACTGTTCGCCGTAGTTGCCCGGCACCGTCCCGAGCGGGTGGTGAACCTGGCGGCCCAGGCCGGCGTGCGGTATTCGCTGGAAAACCCGCACGCCTACGTCGACGCCAATCTGGTCGGCTTCTGCAACGTCCTGGAAGCCTGCCGCCACCATGAGGTGGAGCACCTGGTCTACGCCTCGTCCAGTTCGGTTTACGGCGCGAACACCGCGATGCCGTTCTCCGTGCACCACAACGTCGACCATCCGGTCAGCCTCTACGCCGCGACCAAGAAAGCCAACGAACTGATGGCCCATACCTACAGCCATTTGTTCGGGCTTCCCACCACCGGCTTGCGGTTCTTCACGGTCTACGGCCCGTGGGGGCGGCCGGACATGGCGCTGTTCAAGTTCACCCGCAGCATCCTGGCGGGGCAGCCGATCGACGTCTACAACTACGGCCACCACCGGCGGGATTTCACCTATATCGACGACATCGTGGAAGGCGTGGTGCAGACCTTGGACAAAGTCGCCGCGCCCGACCCGGAGTGGTGCGGCGACCGGCCCGACCCCGGCACCAGCCGGGCACCCTACCGGCTCTACAACATCGGCAACAACGAACCGGTCGAGCTGCTGCGCTTCATCGAGGTGCTCGAGCAATGCCTGGGACGCAAGGCCGAAATGAACCTGCTGCCGATGCAGGACGGCGACGTGCCCGATACCTATGCCGACGTCGACGACCTGATGCGCGATACCGGCTACCGGCCGGGAACCCCGATCGAGACCGGGATCGCGCGCTTCGTCGAGTGGTACCGGGATTATTACGGCGTCCGCTGAACCCGATGGATACGCCGGTTCTGGGTTTCGCCGCCTCCAGCGGTACCGGGAAAACCACTTTGCTGAAAATCCTGATTCCGCTGCTGAAGCGGGCAGGCCTGAAGGTCGCTGCGATCAAACACAGCCACCACAGCTTCGACGTGGACCACCCCGGCAAGGACAGTTTCGAACTGCGCGCCGCCGGCGCCACGCCGGTGATGGTCACCTCGTCGAAGCGCCGGGCCGTCATCACAGAACACGAGACTCCACGGGAACCCAGCCTCGCCGAGGAGCTCGCGCATCTCGATGGCTCCGGGCTGGACCTCATCCTGGTGGAGGGCTTCAAACACGAACGCTACCCCAAGATCGAGCTGCATCGTCCGGCCTTGGGCAAACCGCTGCTGTTTCCGGAAGACGACTCCATCATCGCCCTCGCGACGGACGGTCCGGAGACCTGCGATCCCCTTCCCATTCCGCGGCTCGATCTCAACGATCCCCGCCAGATCGCCGATTTCATCCTGGACTGGCTGCCCACGCGCGGCGGTTCGAATCAACCCCTGAGACCCTGTATCCCATGAAACGCAAAGGCATACTCGTCACCGGCGGCGCCGGCTACATCGGCAGCCATGTCGTCAAAACCCTGGGCGAGGCGGGCGAACGCCTGGTCGTGCTGGACAACCTGTCGACCGGCTTCCGCGATGCCGTCCTGTACGGCGACTTCGTCGAGGGCGACACCGGCGACGGCGCCCTGCTGGACAGGCTCCTGCGGGACTACGAAGTCGAGGCGGTCATGCACTTCGCCGCCCACACCATCGTGCCCGAATCGGTCGAAAACCCGCTGAAGTATTACGGCAACAACACCTGCAAGACCCGCACCCTGCTGGAGGCCTGTCAGAGGGCCGGGGTCAGCCATTTCATCTTCTCCTCGACCGCCGCTGTGTACGGCATCCCGGAGGGCGAATACGCGCTGGAAACCTCGCCGCTCGCGCCGATCAATCCTTACGGCAGCTCGAAGCTGATGAGCGAGATGATGCTGCGCGACCTGTCGGCCGCCAGCCCCTTGCGCCACGTGGTGCTGCGCTATTTCAACGTCGCGGGCTCCGACCCGGAAGGGCGGATCGGCCAAAGCACCCACAAAGCCACGCTGCTGATCAAGGTCGCGGCCGAAGTCGCCACCGGCAGGCGCGACCGCTTGTGCATCTTCGGCACCGATTATCCGACACCGGACGGCACCGGCATCCGCGACTACATCCACGTGTCGGACCTGGCCGAAGCCCATGTCGCCGCCCTCGCCTACCTGCGCGCCGGCGGCGAATCCAGGACGTTGAACTGCGGCTACGGCCACGGATACAGCGTGCGGGAGATCGTCGACACCATGAACCGCGTCAACGGCACCCCCATCGCGGTCGAGGAGCAACCACGCCGGGCCGGAGACCCTCCGCGCCTGATCGCCGGCGTGGGGCGCATCCGCGAAACCCTGGGATGGACGCCGCGCTACGACGACATCGAACTGATCGTGCGGACCTCGCTCGACTGGGAGCGCAAGCTGGCCGCCCGGAGCGGCGCCTGAAACTCAGTCAGCGGGAAACGCCGGCACGGTAGCTCGCGGCCACCGCCAGGAACGCGACGACGTCGTAAAGCGAGTGGATCAGGATGGGAACCAGCAGATTGCGCTCGCCCCCGACATCCAGGGCCAGCCCCAGATAGACACCGGTCAGGCCGGCCAGCAGGGCGTACAAGGGAGAAACCCAATGCACCAGGGCGAACACCAGGTTGCTGAAGACCAATCCTCCCAGCCAGCCCCAGTTGGCTTCGAACCAGGGCTGGAAAAATCCGCGGAACAGGATTTCTTCGGTGATGCCGGCGAGGAATCCGAGGAAAAGCAGGTCGGCCATTCCGCAGGCCGCGAGAAAAGGCCCCAGGCGGTCCACCAATACCCGTCTGATTTCTCTCAGGCCGGCGGCGCGGGTGCTGTAGGACCACTGGAACGCCAGGCACAGCGGCAAGGTTCCAACCAGCCCGTAGGCCAGACCCTCCAGGTCGAAACGCAGCGCGGCGATCGGGTCTATTCCCGCCAGACCGCCGAAGCCGAACGCCAGCAGCAGCAAGCCGCCTTCGAACACGGCCGCGAACTTGAGAAAGCCGCCGCGACGCGTCCTCACACATCCTCCCCGCCGGCGTCGCCGTCTTCCACCCGAAGGCTCAGATGCTCGGGCTTTGCCGGACTGTCCAGGCCCCGCGCCAGCGCGAGCAGGAATACGTCCATGACACCGTGGTAGGACAGCACGTAACGCACGAAGAACCGGAACGCCGGATGAAAAATGCTGTCGCGTTCGGTGATCGTCAGCACCGTCCCTTCATCGCCGTCCGCCTCGAGTTCGTACACCCAGACAC
This sequence comes from Methylococcus sp. ANG, assembly GCF_040730495.1. NCBI lineage: Bacteria > Pseudomonadati > Pseudomonadota > Gammaproteobacteria > Methylococcales > Methylococcaceae > Methylococcus > Methylococcus sp. ANG. The sequence continues at coordinate 2,220,696 of NZ_CP160399.1, forward strand.
CCCGCAGCGGCAGATGTTCGCCTGCCAGACAAGTGACCAGACGCCTCGGCGGCACGGCCTCCAGCACCCGGAACCGCACCTTCGCCCCCGCCGCGCACACTTCGTCCCAACTGGGAAGCCCGTCGACGTCCGGGGCCCGCTCCACGGCGGCGAGACCCGGCCGCCACAGCGGGAAGCTCCCGAAATCGGTGATGATCTCCCAGACCCGCTCTGGAGTCGCCGGTAGCCTGATCCGGCTCGCGGCTTGATGGGTTTTCGGCAAACGCGTGCCGAGCAGGACCAGGAGACCCACCGCCAGCAGCAGGAAACCGACGAGGAACAGGAGCGCGGTCATTCGCCGGCAGCCGGGTTCCGGTCCCGTTGAGACCAGCGGCCGAAGGGCATCGTCGACAAGCAGGTGTTGTAGTAGCGCGCGTCGTGGGTGACTTCCTCGCCCGCCCATTCCGGCAGCTCGAAGGGTTCCTCGGGATGATCGAGTTCGAGTTCGGCCACCACCAGGCCGGCGTTCTCTCCTTCGAACACATCGACCTCCCACAGCCTGCCCGCCACCGGGACGAAATAGCGCACCTTCTCGATCAACGGTTTGCAGCTCAGTTCCTTGAGCATGGATTCGCCGTCGGCGACCGGTATCTCGTATTCGTATTCATGGCGCTGGGCTCCGATCGTTGCACTCTTGATGTTGAGCCAGGCCCGCTCGCCACTGATCCGGACCCGCACCGAACAGCGCTGCTCGTCGTTCAGATAGCCCTGGCAGATGCGCATGGAATCGCTCACCGCCTTGCGCCAGCCCTCGCCGCGCACCAGGAACTTCCTTTCGATTTCAAGCCCCATGCTTCACCGCCGTCCACGCCTGCCGCGCCACCACCGGCGCAGTTGTTTCTCGTTGAAGAACAGCAGCGCCAGCCCTGAATAGCCGCAACCCGCAAGCCACGCGCCGTGGTAGAAGGAGCCCACCGCCGCCATGAGGGAAAACAGGACGATGATGTCTTTCAGTGCCGCCACCAGACGGTCATGCTCGTCCATAACCCACCCCCTTCGGCCCCTGCCGGGCAAAGACATCCGGCCCGCTGCCGCCTTCAGGATTCACGCGCCGCCCACTCCCCGCCCTCGGGATGCATCCAATCCTCCCAGTAGGGCGTGGGATGAAACCGCTCGTGGAGGAAGTCCACGAAGGTGCGCACCTTGGCCGACAAATGCTTGCGGTGCGGGTAAACGGCGTGGATGTCCGCCGCCGCCGGCACGTAATCGGTCAATACCGCCTGGAGCCTGCCTTTGCGGATGTCCTGGCCGACCATGTAAGTCGGCAGCAGGACCAGGCCCAGGCCGCTGATGGCCGCCATGCGCAGGGCATCCGCCGAGTTCGCCTCCAGGGTGCCGGAGACCTTGATGACCGTCGACTTGCCGTCCTGCGACACGAACTGCCACTGGTCGCGCGGCGGCAGGCTCGAATTGCTCAGGCAGTTGTGCTTCTTGAGGTCTTCCGGCGTCTTGGGCACGCCGCGTTTCTCGAAATAGCCCGGCGCGCCGCAGACGATGCGCTGGGATGTGCCGAGTTTGCGCGCGATCAGGCTGGAGTCGCGCAGCTCGTCGAGGTGAATGGCGAGATCGAAACCTTCTTCCACCAGGTCGACGTAGCCCGCCTGCAGCACCAGCTCCACGTTGACGTCTGGATAGATTTCCAGGTAAGCCGCGATCGCCGGGGCCAGATGGTAGGCGCCGAAAAAGGGCGCGGCGTTGAGCTTGAGCGTCCCTCGGGGTTCCGTCTGCAAACGCGTCACGGCCAGTTCGGTCTCTTCCAGGTCGTCCAGGATCTGCAGGCAGCGCTCCAGGTAGACCATGCCGACCTCGGTCAGGCTCAAATGGCGCGTGGTCCGGTTCAAGAGCCGGACCCCCAAACTGTTTTCGAGCTGCATCACGTGCTTGGTCGCCATGGCCCGCGACAGCCCCATTTCCTTGGCGGCAGACGCGAAGCTTCCCGCTTTCGCGACCTTGGTGAATACGACCATGCTCGTGAGTTTGTCCATGTCCTGTCCCGACTAAAGTGCTATTTATTGAAACAATTCGTAAATTTTATTGGATATTGTAAACCATGGCGTGGTTTCCTATAGTCAGTTCAAACCCTACCGACAATGGAGAACCCCCGTGCGTACTCAAATCCTCTTGCTGACGGCCGCCTTCGGCCTCTTGACCACCCCTGGATGGGCACAGGACGACATCCGGACCATCGCTGCGAACAACGCTGCCGAATGGAACCAGGCGTTCGCGGACGGCAAGGTCGATGAAATCGTTTCGCTGTACACGGCGGATGCCATTTTGGTGCAGCCGAACGGAAAAGTCTCCCGCGATCCGGGCGAAATCCGCAACTTCTGGCGGACCTTGATCGACCAGGGCGCGTTCAAAATCGATATCGTAGATGTTAAAGGCGAAAAAGACGACACCATCGTCACGACCACCACCTTGTCCGACCTAAAGACGTTGCAGGATTCGCACCAGACGCTCCGGTACCACTACGACGGCGTGCTGTACAGCGTACTCAAACGCCAGAGCGACGGCAGTTGGAAAGCCCAGGTCCAGCAGTGGTCGGAACGATCCCGTGGCTGAAACCGGGAACGCCGGCTGCCGCTCCCGGCACATGCCCGGGCTCTCCTCTCTTCCCAAGAACGAGCTTCCGCTGAAGCTCGTTCTTGCTTCCCCCGGGCCAGGCGGTCCGCCTCCCCGATTCCGATCCCTGAGGGCCGCTCCCAAGGCCGGCTTTTCCTAGTAAAATACCTGGGATTTATCTCCCCGAAGGCGCCCCGCCGTTCGGGCGATTTACCACCACCCAACCAACAAGGAGACACGCCATGACCCATGAACTGCCCGCTCTGCCCTATGCAAAAAACGCCCTGGAACCGCATATTTCGGCCGAAACTCTGGAGTTCCACTACGGCAAGCATCACCAGACCTACGTCACCAACCTGAACAACCTGATCCCGGGCACGGAATACGAAAACCTGTCCCTGGAAGAGATCGTCCGCAAGGCGCCGGCCGGCGGCGTCTTCAACAACGCGGCCCAGATCTGGAACCACACCTTCTATTGGAACAGCCTTTCCCCGAACGGCGGCGGCGAGCCCACCGGCGCGCTGGCCGAAGCCATCGTCAAGAGCTTCGGCTCGTTCGAGAAGTTCAAGGAAGAATTCACCAAATGCGCGGTAACCACCTTCGGCTCGGGCTGGGCCTGGCTGGTGAAGAACGCCGACGGCAGCCTGGCGCTGGTCAGCACCGGAAACGCCGGCTGCCCGCTGACGTCGGGCCAGACCCCTCTGCTGACCTGCGACGTGTGGGAACACGCCTATTACATCGATTACCGGAACGCCCGCCCGAAATACGTGGAAGCCTTCTGGAACCTGGTGAACTGGGAATTCGCCGCGGCCAATTTCGCCGGCTGAAGCCTTCCTTTGCGCGAAAGAGAGCCCTTGTCCTGACGGACGAGGGCTTTTTTGTGCTCGCCGGTGTAATAGAATTCGCATCCACGACATCCACCGCTCGAGGGTTCAACCGTGCTTTCCGTCCTGGTGACCGGCGCCAACCGCGGACTCGGTCTCGAATTCACCCGCCAGTACCTCGGCGCCGGCTGGCGGGTGATCGCCACCTGCCGCCATCCCCATGACGCCACCGAACTGCGCGAACTGGCCAAGCGCTACGAGCATCTGGCCATCCATGCGGTCGACGTGCGGAACTTCGTTGCGATCGATCAACTGGCCTCGGCCCTTGCCGGTCAACCGATCGACGTCCTCATCAACAACGCCGGCATCTATGGCGACGGGCCCGGCAACGGTTTCGGGACCATCGATTACGACCTGTGGCAGGACGTCTTCAAGACCAACGCCATGGCGCCCGTGAAAATGGCTGAAAGCTTCCTTCCGCATCTGAAACTCGGGAACCGCAAGCTGATCGTGGGCATCACCAGCCTGATGGGCAGCATGGGCGACAACACCAGCGGCAACGCGATCTGTTACCGCTCCAGCAAGGCGGCGCTGAACGCCGCGTTCAAAAGCCTGTCCCTGGACCTCGAGCCGCTCGGTGTAGGCGTGCTGATCCTCAACCCCGGCTGGGTGCTGACCGACATGGGCGGCCCGAGGGCGACGACGACCGCGGACAAGAGCATCGGCGGCATGCGGCGGATCATCGACGAGTACACGCCGGCACTGTCCGGCCGCTTCATGAATTTCGACGGCAGAGAATTGCCGTGGTAACCGGTCTTCGACCTCAAGGACGCCATCATGCCGAACAAACCGCTTTCCGTCCCGGCCCTGCTCCTGCTGGCGGGCATCGGCGCCGCCATGCCGGCGGCGCAAGCCGACGACTATGGCACCACCACGACGCTCAAGCTGGGCAGCGGTCTGTCGAACCTGACCCTGGGCTGGCTGGAAATCCCCAAGAACATGATCAACACCAGCAACCAGACCAACGTCCTGTTCGGCATCTCCGGAGGACTGTTCAAGGGACTGCTGCACACGGTCGGACGTACGCTCACCGGCGCCGTGGACTTCCTCACCTTCCCGGTGCCGACCGAGCCGATCGCCCACCCGGAATTCGTCTGGCAGAAGTTTTCCGACGAGACCAGCTATGGCCCGGCGTTCACCTCCGGAACCTTCAAGGACCCGAAGCCGGCTCCGGCAGCCTCGCCCTACTCGAAGCTGTGAACCGCATTTACCGGAACTGCCGCCGGCAGCGCCGGACATAGGCCGGACCGTGCGCCCTGATGAAATCGTCCAGGCTCCAGCCGCGGTAAACCAGCAGATGTTCGCTGCGAGGCGGGATCAGATAGACTTGGGCCGCTTGACAACCCAGCGCGGCGGTTGAAACCGTAACCTCGGTCCTTGTATAGAAGGCATCCTCGAAACGGTCCAGGCGAGCGAGATCGCGGGGGCCGAGCCCGAGAAACAGGGTACCCGGGGTGATCGCCCCGGCTTCGCGCCGCAAGCCCGGATAGACGCGGCGGCGCAGGCGATAGCGCGCATGGCCCGGGAGCCACGCCGACACGGCGTCGAAAGCCCGTCCCGCCACGGCGGCCATCACTTCCGGCAACTGCAGGGTGCCATAGGCGAACAGCGAAACTTCCATTATTTCCCGAATCCGAGCAAGTCCAATCCCAGCCGGCGAAAACCCAGCCCACAATGATCAAGCCGATAATCCGATTCATACTCAAAACCCTTTACCAGGTCCAGGTCAAGGGCATCGAGCATTTCCACAGCGCCGGGAAGCGGGTGCTCATCGTCTCGAACCACACATCGTTCCTCGACCCCATCCTGCTCTGGGCCTTTCTGCCGGATGAAATCACCTTCGCGATCAATACCCACATCGCCGAGACCTGGTGGGTCAAACCGGCCCTGCGCTGGGTCCGGACCTTCCCGATGGACCCCATCAATCCCATGTCGGTCAAGGCCCTGACCCATCACCTGCGCCGCGACCGGAAAGCGGTGGTGTTCCCCGAAGGCCGTATCACCGTGACCGGCTCGCTGATGAAGATCTACGACGGCTCCGGCATGGTGGCGGACAAGGCCGACGCCACGGTGCTGCCCATACGTATCGACGGCGCCCAGTACACGCCGTTCTCCCGCCTCAAAGGCGTGGTCCGGCTGCGCTGGCTGCCCCGGATCAGCATCAACATCCTGCCGCCGCGGAAGATCACCCCGCCGCCGGACGCTCAGGGCGAGGAGCGCCGACGCCATGCCGGCCTCGCACTGTCGGACATCATGAGCGAGATGATTTTCGCCACCGGCAATCACCACGGCACCCTGTTCTCGGCCCTGCTCGATGCCCGCAAGGTGCACGGCGGCAAGACCCCCGTGCTCGAAGACACCGAGCGGAAGCCCGTCAGCTACGACCATCTGATCGCCCGCGCATTGTTCGCCGGCGAAAAACTCGAAGGCCTGACCGAAGCGGGCGAAACGGTCGGCATCCTGCTGCCCACCGCCATCGGCACGGTGGCCACGCTCCTGGGGCTGCAGCATGCCGGCCGCGTACCCGCCATGCTCAACTTCAGCACCGGCGTCTCCATCCTGCTGGCGGCCTGCGAGACGGCCGCCATCCGGACGGTCCTGACCTCCCGGCGCTTCGTCGAGGCGGCCAAACTGGAAGACACCCTCGCCCGGCTCGAGACCAAGGTCAAGGTGATCTATCTGGACGAACTCTTCCGGAACGTTTCGGCGCTGGACAGGCTGGGGGCGCTGCTGAAAGGACGCGTGGCCGATTACGGCTGTCGCGGCCGCGTATCGGCGGACTCGCCGGCGGTGATCCTGTTCACCTCGGGTTCGGAAGGCGTGCCCAAGGGCGTCGCGCTCTCGCACGCCAACCTGCTGTCCAACCGCGAGCAGTTCGCCGCCCGCGTGGACTTCGGTCCGCAGGACGTGATCCTCAACGCCCTGCCCCTTTTCCACTCCTTCGGCCTCACCACCGGCACCCTGCTGCCGCTGCTGTCGGGCACGCGGGTATTCCTCTACCCCTCACCGCTGCATTACCGGATCATTCCCGAGGTGGCCTACGACATCAACGCCACCATCCTGTTCGGGACCAATACCTTCCTGAACGGCTACGGCAAGCACGCGCACCCCTACGATTTCTACAGCATCCGCTACGTGTTCGCCGGCGCCGAAAAGGTGCAGCCCGAAACCCGCAGGCTCTGGGCCGACAAATTCGGCATCCGCATCATGGAAGGCTACGGCGTCACCGAAACCAGTCCGGTGCTGGCGGCCAACACGGCGATGCATTACCGGGAAGGCACGGTCGGCCGCCTCATGCCGGGCATCGACTATGCGCTGGAACCGGTGGAAGGCATCGCCGACGGCGGGCGGCTGCACGTGAAAGGCCCGAACGTCATGCTCGGCTATCTCCATGCCCATGCGCCGGGCCGGATCGAACCGCCGGCTTCGTGCTTCGGCCCCGGCTGGTACGACACCGGCGACATCGTCAGCGTGGATGGGCACGGCTATGTCACCATCAAGGGCCGGGCCAAGCGCTTCGCCAAGATCGGCGGGGAAATGATCTCGCTGGCGGTCATCGAGGAACTGGCCGGGCGGGTGTGGCCGGACGCCCGGCATGCCGTGGTGAACCTCCCGGACCCGCGCAAGGGCGAACAGATCGTGCTGGCAACCAGCCAGCCGCGGGCCGACCGGACCCCGCTTTTCGAACGGGCGCGCGCCGAAGGACTGAGCGAACTCTACCTGCCCAAGCGGATCCGGATTCTGCCGGCCCTGCCTCTGCTCGGCTCCGGCAAGATCGATTACCCGGCGCTCACGGCCCTGCTGGCGGCGGAGACCGGGGAATGATCAAGGGTCTCGCTCCGCTGGTCGTCGCCCAGTTTCTCTCCGCCTTCGCCGACAACGCCATCCTGTTCACCGTCATCGCCATCGTGCTGCAGGGCGGCGGACGCGGAGACTGGTACGTCCCGGCCCTGCAAAGCGTCTTCCTGGTCGCCTACGTGACGCTCGCGCCCTGGGTCGGCATCTGGGCCGATCGGCTGCCTAAACCGCAGGTCCTGATCATCGCCAATCTGATCAAGACAGGGGGGGGATTTCTGCTGCTGGTCGGCGTCGAGCCTCTGATCGCCTACTCGCTGGTCGGCGCCGGCGCGGCCCTGTACAGCCCCGCCAAGTACGGCATCCTGCCGGAAATCGCCGACAAGGATCATCTGGTCAAGGCCAACGGCTGGGTGGAGGGGGCCACCATCGCCGCCATCCTGCTCGGAACCGTCGGCGGCGCCAAGATCGCCGACCAGTCGATCCCGGCGGCCCTGGCGGTCATTTGCGGCTGCTTCCTGCTCTCGGTCCTGGTAGGTCTGCTGCTGCCCAGGCTGCCGGCGCGCCACACCGCCGAAGTCTCCGCCGTCCGCCAACTGGTCGTCCAGAGCAGGGCTTTGCTGAAATCCCAGCGCGCACGGCTGGTGCTGTTGGGGCTGGCCATGTTCTGGGCCGCCGCCGCGACTTTGCGTGTCGTACTGGTCGCCTGGGCGCCCGCCGTGCTGCACACCCGGACCGCCACCGACATCGCCGAACTGACCCTGTTCACGGCCATCGGCATCATCATTGGCGCCGCCCTCGCGCCGCGCTGGATTCCATTGGCGGAAATCCGCCGCACCCGCTATGCAGGCTACGCCATGGCGCTCATGCTCGGCCTGCTCGCGGCCTCGTCCGAATTCTGGCCGGCCCGCGGCGCCTTGCTCGGCATCGGCATCGCCGGCGGCTTCTTCGTAGTGCCGCTCAACGCCGCCATCCAGGACATCGGCCACCGCAGCGTCGGCGCCGGCATCGCCGTCGCCATCCAGAACTTCTTCCTGAACGCCGCCATGCTCGTCGCCGTCGGCCTTTACACCGCCGCTGCCGCGCAAGGCGCAGACCCCGTCATGGTGCTGCTGGCCATGGGCGCCATCGTACTCGGCTGCATCATCAGGATAGCCGTCCGGCTCCCCCCAAAGGCGGCGGACGGCTGACGACCCCATGGCAAAGCGGCGGCGGGACCGAATCTATAATCCTAAAAACGGCGGTTGACCGCTTCGATGAATTGACAAGCGGTTATGAGAAAACGATGTTTTCGCCAACCGTGTGTTCACCTTTTGGGTGAGGCCGCTACGTACCCGATTGCACGGCGGGCAGACCGCCTGGCTGCGTTGCTCCTTCTTGTGGGGGACGGCCCCACGGCGTCGTCGCGCCTTGCCAGCCGGCCCGCCAGCCGCACACTCGGGCACGTCCAACCGCCGTTTTTAGGATAATATGATTAACACCCTGTAGACCTCAGACCTCTCAATCATCCATGCCATTCCCGACCCGACGACTGCCCTTACTGCTCCTGCTGCTCGCGCCGCTTGCCTGGGGCATCGATTCGCCCGAGGAAGGGAAGCTCCAGCCGGTACCCGATCCGCCCGACATCCCGGGGCCGGTCCAGAGCGGGGAGGAACTGGAGCCGGACGTGACCATCATGCGCAAGGGCGAGGACATCTACGAAGAGTACCGGATCAACGGCAGGCTCTACATGATCAAGGTCAAACCCAAGATCGGCCTGCCCTATATCATGATGGACAAGGACGGCGACGGTAACATGGATGTCCGGACGACCGACATGGCCCGCAGCATGGACATCCCGCAATGGGTCCTGTTCAGCTGGTAAGCCGCCCCTAGCGATCACGGCAACGCGTCTTTTTTAGGATTTCCGCGCTTGAGAAAACTCATCGACTCGCGGCTCGAGCAGCTCGCCCGCGCCGGGCAGGCGCATTTGCTGCGAAAAGGATTGAAGGGGCTGGAAAAGGAGAGCCTGCGGATCACCGCCGCCGGAGAAATCGCACGCACGCCGCATCCGAAGGCCCTGGGCTCGGCGCTGACCCATCCCGCCATCACCACCGACTATTCCGAGGCGCTGATCGAGCTGATCACCCCGCCTTTCGAGGACAGCGCCGACACCCTGGCGGCGATGGAGGACATCCATCGCTTCGTTCACGCCAACATCGACGGCGAACTGCTGCTGGCGACCTCGATGCCCTGCCGGATCGAGGGCGACGAGAGCATCCCCATCGCGGTGTACGGCAGCTCCAACATCGGCCGGATGAAGCACATCTACCGGCGCGGCCTGGGCTACCGCTATGGCCGGGCCATGCAGGCCATCGCCGGCGTCCACTTCAATTACTCGGTGAGTGAGGAACTCTGGCCGGCCCTGCAGACGCTGGCCGGCGACCGCCGCCCCCTGGCCGAATTCATCGCCGACCGCTATTTCGGCATGGTGCGCAACATCCAGCGCTTCGGCTGGCTGATCCTGTACCTGTTCGGCTCATCGCCCGCGATGTCCAAATCCTTCCTCACGGGGCGGGAGACGCCGCTGGCTTCGAGTTTCACCGAATTCGACCCCGCCACCTGGCACCGTCCCTATGCCACTTCGCTGCGCATGAGCGATATCGGCTACCGTAACGACAACCAGGCCAGCCTGGACATCTCCTTCAACCGGCTCGACGACTACGTCCGCGATCTGAGCCATGCCATATCGACGCCCTATGCGCCCTACCAGGCCATCGGCGTGGAAGTGGAGGGCGAATACCGCCAGCTCAACGCCAACATCCTGCAGATCGAAAACGAGTACTACAGCACGGTGCGCCCGAAGCAGGTCACCCGCTCCGGCGAAATGCCCACCTTGGCGCTGAAAAAGCGCGGCGTCAGTTACCTCGAACTGCGCTCGGTGGACCTGAACTGCTATCACCCGGCCGGAATCGGTCTCGAGCAGTTGAGGTTCCTGGAGACCTTCATGCTGCTGTCTTTGCTCGCCGACAGCCCGCCGATGAGTATCGAGGAGAAGAAAGCCGCGGCCAACAACATGCTGGCTACCGCCTGTTGCGGACGCACGCCGGGCATGGCGCTGATCCGGAGTGATGCCGCCGCGGATCTTCGAGCCTGGGCCAAGGAGCTGTGCGAATCCATGGCGCCGATCGCCGCCGCGCTGGACGGCGACTCGAATGGCCGGGCGTTTTCCGCCGCCCTGGAGCAGCAGTATGTGGCGATCGCCGATCCCGAACAGCATCTGCCTTCGGCCCGCATGCTGCAGGAAATGCGCGGCAACCGCGAATCCTTCGCCGAATTCGCGCAGCGGCTGTCGCTGCAGCACGCCGAGACCTTGCGCAGCCATCCTCTCGAACCCGTCAAGGCCGAGGCCATGCGGCGCATGGCCGAAGCGTCCCTGACGGAACAGGAAGCCGTCGAGGCGAGCGATTCGCTAGCCTTCGCCGACTATCTGGAGCACTACTTCGCCCAAACCTGAAAGCATGCAACCGATTCCGCGATCCCCATGACGCACACCGACATCGACACACTCCGGGCCGAACTGGCCGGCCGTTCCCCCCGCGCCGTTCTGGAAGCGGCGTTGAGCCGCTTCCAGCGGATCGCGGTATCTTTCAGCGGGGCGGAAGACGTCGTGCTGGTCGAAATGGCCTCACGCCTCCGTCCGGGCATCGAAGTGTTCACCCTGGACACGGGACGCCTGCACCCGGAAACCTACCGCTTCATCGAGGAAGTGCGCGAACGCTTTCCCGTCAGCCTCGAGGTGCTGTCGCCGGACGCCACGGCACTGGAAGCGATGGTGCGGGAAAAAGGGCTGTTCAGCTTCTACCGGGACGGCCATCAAGAATGCTGCGGAATCCGCAAGGTCGGACCGCTGCGCCGCAAGCTGGCGACGCTCGACGCGTGGATCACCGGCCAGCGCCGGGACCAGAACCCGACCCGGCTGGCGGTACCTGAAGTGGAGGCCGATCCGGCCTTTACGAGCGAAAGCCGCCCCCTCGTGAAGTTCAATCCGCTGGCCGGCTGGACTTCCGCCCAGGTGTGGGATTACATCGCGGCTTGCGAGCTCCCGTTCAACGCTCTGCACCTCAAGGGGTACGTCAGCATCGGCTGCGAACCCTGCACCCGCCCGATCCGCCCGGGCCAGCACGAACGCGAGGGCCGCTGGTGGTGGGAGGACGCGCTCAAGAAGGAATGCGGCCTGCACATCGGCGACGCCTCCACGGCCTGACGATCCGAAACTACCGGACAGGCAGCGTCAACCCCGCAAACAGGGCTTCGAGTTCCTTGGGTTCGCGCAAGGCCAGCGCCCGATCCACCACCGCGCGGGTCAGGTGCGGCGCGAACAGCTCGATGAAATCGTAGAGGAAGCCGCGGACGAAGATGTCGCGCCGCAGGCCGATGTTGGTCACGCTGCTTTCGAACAAATGGGAGGCGTCGAGCGCGACCAGATCCGCATCGGTTTCGGGGTTGTAGGCCATCTTGGCGATGATGCCGACGCCCAAACCCAGCCGCACATAAGTCTTGATGACGTCGGCATCGACGGCGGTCAGGGCCAGCCGCGGCTTGATGCCCGCCCTGTTGAAGGCCTGATCCAGGTGCGACCGGCCGGTGAACCCGAAGACATAAGTGACCAAGGGGTATTCGCCGAGATCCTGCAGGGTGAGGCCGGGCTTTTCAGTCAGGGGATGGCCCTTTGGCACCAGAGCGATCCGGTTCCATTTGTAGCAGGGCAGCATCACCAAGTTGCCGAAAAGCTCGATCGCCTCGGTCGCGATGGCGATGTCCACCAAACCGCGCGAGGCCTCCTCGGCTATCTGGACCGGCGTACCCTGATGCATGTTGAGCTTGATGCCGGGATAGCGCCGCATGAATTCGCGCACCACCGGCGGCAAGGCATAGCGGGCCTGGGTATGGGTGGTGGCGATGGACAGCGAACCGACGCGGTTGTCGCGGAATTCCTGGGCGACGCTGCGGATGTCCTGAACCTTGCTGAGAATCTGCCCGGCAAGTTCCACGACATGCTTGCCGGCCGGCGTGATTTCGGTCAGATGCTTGCCGTTACGGGCGAAGATGGGGATTCCCAGCTCCTCTTCCAGCAGCTTGATCTGCTTGCTGATGCCGGGCTGGGAGGTAAACAAGGCGTCCGCGGTGGTGGAGACGTTGAGATCGTGCTGGGAGACCTCCCAGACGTAACGCAACTGCTGCAGCTTCACCGCTGAACTCCGGGAATCGAGCCGGCAGGCGCCTCGCACCGATTGAGCGTAGACGCGCGCCGGTAACGGGAAGCCGACGCACCCTTGATCGCGGCGGAGCCGCTCCCCCGGTCAGCGCTCAAGATACTGCAGCTTGTCCGGCTTGCCATTCCACTCGTCGGCGTCCGGCAGGGCGTCCTTCACCTCGGAAATGCTGGGCCAGGTCTTGGAAAGCTCGGCGTTCAACTGGATGAACTGCTCCTGCCCTTCCGGCAGCTCGTCCTCGGAATAGATCGCATGAGCGGGACATTCGGGTTCGCACAGCGTGCAATCGATGCATTCGTCGGGATCGATGACGAGAAAATTGGGGCCCTCGTGAAAACAATCCACCGGGCAGACATCAACGCAATCGGTGTATTTGCATTTGATGCAGTTTTCAGTCACAACAAAGGTCATCTGAGCAATCCTAAAGGTCGAAGGTCATTCGCTTGAGTGAAGCGTTGTCATCTCGGGAGCGGCCAAGTCCGGTCCCGCATCGTGGGCACGCATTTTACATGCGCGCCCCCTTTTCCCAAAACCGGGGCTCATCCCTCCAATGGCATTGCGCCCAGCCACGACACCCATTGGGCGAACAGATCGGGATCCAGCGCGGCCACGGCGGAACGCACGCCCATGTCCCCCGCGACAGCCACTTCCCGGGCAAGGCGGGTCGCCCGGCCGCCGGCCTCGTCCAGGATCAGCATTCCAGCGGCATAGTCCCACAGCTTCTGGCCGCCGTGCAGGTAAAGATGGTAACGGCCCGCCGCCAGCCAGCACCACTCGAGGGCCGTGGAACCGAAGTTGCGTTGCGAGCTGAACGGCGGCTCGTCCACCAGCCGGCGCCTCAAGGCTCGATCGAGACGCTTGAAATCGACCACGGCGATGCAGCGCGGCAGGGGCAGGCCGACACGCCGCGGCAGCAGGCGCTCGCCGTTCACCCATGCCCCCTCGCCGGCCCTGGCGGAGAAGCATTCGCCGCGCACCGGATCGTATACCAGGCCGAGCACCGAACGCCCCTCCCGGATCAAGGCCAGCGATATCGAAAAGAAAGGAATCCCGGCGGCGAAATTGCTGGTCCCGTCCAGGGGATCCAGGCACCACAGGCTGGCTCCGGCACGCGCCATGAGTCTCTCTTGCTCGCCCCGGCTCATTTCTTCTCCGAGCACGTCGATGCCGGGTGTCAGCCTGCGGAGCTCTCCGACCAACCGCTCCTGCACGGCCAGATCGGCCTCCGTCACGATGCTGCCGTCGGGCTTGACCGACCGCTGGGACCGGGCGAAACGGGGGAGCAGTTCGTCGCGCGCGATATCTTTCAGCAATGCCTCCAGGGCTGCGATTTCGGGAAACATTTTCCGGTCAGGCCTCTCTAACGTTCAGGCAAGTTTACGCGAAAAATCGGCGGATACGGCGGCCGCTGGTGGATAACCACCCCTCATTGTGGGTGGTGCAAACCACCGTTATCGGTCGGCGCCCGCAACCGGCCGCCATCAGGCCATTTTCAATCGGCCGGAGAATGGCACGGTCTTCGCTTGTCGGAAGATCACGAACCCCGTATCCGACGCGAGACCGCCATGAACACATCGACGATTGCCGACAGCACGCCGCCGGGCGGTATTGCCGGCCTGAGAGCACACTGGAAGAACGACCTGGTCTCGGGCTTCCTGGTCTTCCTGATCGCTTTGCCCCTTTGCCTCGGCATCGCCATGGCTTCGGGCTTCCCCCCGATGGCCGGGATCATTACCGCAGTCGTCGGCGGCCTGCTGGTATCCCGGATCAACGGCTCTCATGTGACCATCAACGGCCCCGCCGCCGGGCTCATCGTGGTGATCCTCGCCGCGACGCAGACGCTGGGCCAGGGCGACGCGATGCAGGGCTATCGCTGCACGCTGGCCGCCATCGTGGTGGCTTCGGTGCTGCAGATAGCGCTGGGACTGTTCAAGGCGGGACGCCTCAACGCCTATTTCCCCGCCTCGGTGGTCCACGGCATGCTCGCCGCGATCGGCATCATCATCCTGGCCAAGCAGATCCACGTCATGGTTGGCGTCAAGCCGGAAGCCGCCAGCGACGACCTCCTTGCGACGATTGCCGAGATTCCCCGCAGCCTGCTCGACCCCAACCCGGAAATCGCACTGATCGGCGCCGTGGGCCTTTTGATCCTCATCGCCTGGTCGCTGATGCGAAGCCGCCATCTCAAGATGGTCCCGGCGCCGCTGCTGGTCGTGATCGCCGGGATGGCCCTCGGCAAGTATTTCGACCTGGATCATGAACATATTTATATGTTCCATCCCGACAATCCGATCCTGCCCCACCACGAATACACCATCGGCCCCAAGTTCCTGGTGACCATTCCGGAAGACTTCACTGCGGGGTTCTATTTCCCGGATTTTTCCAAGGTCCGGACGGCGGAATTCTGGGGCGCCGTGATCAGCATCTGCCTGGTCGGCAGCCTGGAAACGCTGCTCAGCGCGGTGGCGGTGGACAAACTCGACCCCTATAAGCGCTATTCCGACCTGAATCGCGATCTCACCGCCGTCGGCGCCGGCAATCTGGTCTGCGGCATGATCGGCGGGCTGCCGATGATCGCGGAAATCGTCCGCAGTTCGGCCAACATCACCAACGAGGCCAAGACCGGCTGGTCCAACTTCTTCCACGGCACCTTCCTGCTACTGTTCGTCGCGCTGTTCCCGCATGTCATCCACGAGATACCGCTGGCTTCACTGGCGGCGCTGTTGGTGTACACCGGCTTCCGCCTGGCCTCCCCCAAGGAATTCGCGAAGACCATGGACATCGGCTGGGAGCAGTTGACGCTGTTCGTGATCACCATCTTCGGCGTGCTTGCCACGGACCTCCTGATCGGCGTCGCCATCGGCATTCTCGCCAAGCTGGTCATCCACATGCTGCGCGGCGTTCACCCGAAGCATCTCCTCAAGATTTCCTACCGCGTCGAAGAGCGCCCGGCCGGCACCTTCGTGATCCACATCGACGGCTCTGCGATCTTCTCCAATTTCATCGCGCTGAAAAGCGAGGTTGCGGATTTGCCCGTCGGCAAGACGGTGATCTTCGACCTGTCAGATGCCGACTTCATCGATCACACCGTCATGGAATTCATCGACCATTTCCGCCACGACTATGCACAGCGGGGCGGCCGCTGCGAGATACGGGGCCTCGAATCCCACGTGCCGTATTCGAACCATCCCCTGGCGGCGAGAAAACGCAGATCGCAAGCGAACGGCCCCGGCAAGGTCAGATTGGGCAGGCAGGCCGGCTGACGCCGCTTCCCGAAGCCGCCGGCGGGTATCGGCCACGGGCGCTGGAGCGATGAATGGACTGGGCTATAATGCCCGCAGCCCCCATTCCCCATGTCCGTCGTGAAACCTCTGGTCTACCGTGCGGCCCAGCTTCGCGGCTGGGCTCTCCTCGGCCTGCTCGTGCTGATCCTTGCCGTGCTAGTGGGCATGATCTGGCGCAACCTCGACCGGTTCGAGACCATCCGCGCCCACGTCAGTTACGCCCACCGCATCATGCAGACCGGCCTGGACCTCCAAAAGGCGCTGACGGATTCCCTGCAGGACAACGAAAAGGCGATCCGGCCCGGACGCTTCGACACCCTCGCCCGCGACCTCAACCAGCTCCGCCAGTCCGATCAGCATTTCGATCCCGACACGCCGCGCAAACTTCAAACCGTCGAAACCTATCTCACCGATCCCCTGCTCGGCCAGTTGGGCCCTCGCCCCCGGCGGACCCGCCTGCTGCTCGCGCTGCATGTGATGAGCGAGATGCTGGATGCGGAAACCGCCCGCCGGGAGGAGCTGCTGGAGGACATCAGCGCGAATACCCGCCGCGAGATCACCCTGGCCAGCCTGACGCTGGCCGCCATCCTGCTGGTGACCATGCTGTTCCTCACCCAGCGCATCCTGACCCCCTTGCGGAACTTGCGGGAACTGCTGTCGCGGATCGCCCTCGAGGACTTCTCGCCGATCGCCACCCGCAACCTGGACCCGGTGCTGCTGCCGGTTTTCACCAGCTACAACGAAATGGTGAGCCAGCTCGCCGAACTTCAGGAAACCAAGCGGCGCTATGCGGAATCTCTGGAAGCGGACGTGCGCGCAGCCACCCAGGCCCTGCTCGAACAGCAATACAGCCTCGCGAGGGCGGAACGCTTCGCCGCGCTGGGCGAACTCGCCGCCGGCATCGCGCACGAACTGCGCAATCCGCTGGCGGGCATCCAGATGAGCTGCAGCAACCTCAAGAATGAGGTGGGCAACCCGGAACACGTCGAACGGCTGGAGCTCATCATCGACGAACTCAAGCGGATGGGCCGGCTGCTCAACGACCTGCTCGCTCAGGGCAAGCACACGCCGGCTCCGGCGCGGGATTTCAACCTGGCCTCGATGCTTCACGACCTGGCGGCGTTGACGCGCTACCAGGTTCCCCCCCACATCGCACTGAAATACGAAGTGCCCGAGGGGCTCGCCTGCCATCTGCCGGACAGCAGCTTGCGGCAGGCTTTGCTGAATCTGATCCTGAACGCCGCCGCGGCCATCGGCCCGGCGCCCGGCGAGATCGGCATCGAAGTGCATACCGAGGGGGAGCAATTGATCATCCAGGTCTGCGACAATGGCCCCGGGTTTTCGGACGAAATCCTGAAACACGGCGTGCGGCCATTCGGGACCGGCCGCCCCGGCGGCACCGGCCTGGGCCTCGCCATGGTGCAGCGCTTCATCCGCGAGGTGAACGGCCGGATACGTCTGGCCAACCGATCCCAGGGAGGCGCCTGCTGCACGCTCATCATCCCGCGCCACATCGTTTCCGCCGGAGAAAAGCCCGCCCATGGCCTATAGCTTGTTGATCATCGAAGACGAGAAACTGCTCGGCTCGGAACTGGTCCGGCACTACGAACGGGCCGGCTGGGACGTCTATTGGGCCAAGACGCTGGCCGAGGCGCGCGACCTGTTCACCAGGAAGGCGGTGGATCCCCTGCTGGTGCTGTCCGACCGCAGCCTCCCGGACGGCAATGCGCTGGACCTGATGGAAGAGATGCGCGGCCAGGGCAACACTTCGGAATGGCTGCTGCTGACCGGCTACGGCAGCGTGCCGGATTCGGTCCGAGCGCTGCGTCTGGGCGCTTACGATTTCCTGGAGAAGCCCTGTGAACTCGAGCGCCTCGACCTGGTGGTCGCCAGCGCCACGCGTTCCGCCCAGGCGCAGCGCCGCCTGCTCGAACAGGCGCAGGAACGGCACCGCCGCTATTCGCCCGAGGCCTACGTCGGCCGCAGCGAAGCCGCGCAGCGGGTGCGCGACATGCTGGAGCGCCTCACCCGGGTGCCCTTCAGCGCCCTGATCATCGGCGGCGAGAGCGGCACCGGGAAGGGACTGGTCGCCCGCATCCTGCACTATTCGGGCAAGCGCGCCCAACACCCGCTGATCGAACTCAACTGCGCCGCCCTGCCCCACGACCTGCTCGAATCCGAGCTTTTCGGCCACGAGGCCGGCGCCTTCACCGGCGCCATCGGCCGCCACCGGGGTCTCATCGAGCAGGCCGACGGCGGCACCCTGTTCCTGGACGAGATCGGGGAAATGCACCTCGACCTGCAGGCCAAACTGCTCAAGGCCATCGAAGACCGCAAGATCCGCCGGTTGGGCTCGGAAAAGGAAATCAGCGTCGACGTCCAGATCCTGGCGGCCAGCAACCGCGACCTGGAAGACATGGTGCGCAACGGCAGCTTCCGCGGCGACCTTTTTCACCGGCTGAGCGTCTTCCGGCTGCAACTGCCGCCGCTGCGCCAGGTCAAGCAGGACCTGGACGAACTGGTGCCGTTGCTGATCGCGGAATTCAACGCCAAGGCCGGAAAGCAGGTGAAAGTCGTTCCCGACGACGCCTGGAGCCTGCTCCGGGCCTACGACTGGCCCGGCAACGTCCGTGAACTGCGCAACGTCATCGAACGCTGCGTGCTGTTCGCCGACGGCCCCGTATTCCCGGCGCAGTGGCTGCAACTGCCGGGACACGTCAACGCTCCGCCGCCTCCTTCAGCGGTGCCGCCGGGAACCGAGTGCATCGTGCTGCCCCTGGACGGCAGCATGGCGCTGGACGACATGGACTGCTACATCATCCGCACCACGCTCGAACGCTATGGCGGCAACGTCACCGCCGCGGCCCGGGCGTTGGGTGCCACCCGCGAGACGCTGCGCTACCGCATCCGCAAGTACGGTCTCAAGGAAACCGCCTGATCCGCCCGCGGCCTTGTCGGATTCCCGACAAATGGCCGCACGATTCGGGTGCGCAGGACATGCGGGGGCCAGCCCTGGTGCTTGCTATCTTTGATTTTCAAGGCCCGGCCGCGACGGCACGGGATATGCTGGACACAGGACAAGGACCACCGCGCTACGGAACGGCTTCGACCTCACCGACGACCGGAGGACATGCCGATGACCACGCCCATCGCGAGCCGCCTGCACAAGGCCAAGACCTTCCTGATGCTATGGGGCAGCGGCTGGAAACGCCGCAAACTCCCCTCAGCGACCTCGTACCGCATCGAATGGCAGGATCCCGCATCCGGCGCCTGGTACGGCGACCGGGCCGCCCTGCGCCTGCTGAAGGTCCAGGCCCTGGCACCCTATGACCGGCCGGAGTCAGCCCGCGGGGGTTACTGCCAGCGCTTCTGATGCCTCGGCGCGCAAGGGGCCGTACACGACCAGATCGCGCCCCAGCGGCTGGCAGCCGCAATCGGCGATCCTGGCGGATTCCGGTCCGGTGCCGCCATTCCCGCTGCCGCCCCGGAACCGCGGCACCACGGTGATCACACAGTAGTCCGCCAGCGCCCCATCGAGGAAACGGCCGGTCAAGCCGGCATCCCCCTCGACCAGGAGAGAACGCACCCCGAGGCCAAGGACGGCCGCCAGCACTGCAGCAAGGTCGGCTTCGCCCCGGGCATCGGCGGGTACCGTGACGGCATCGCCGGCAGCCGTCGGCGTGCCGGCCACGGTGAACCTGACGGGGGCTTTCGAAGCGCCGCGCAAAGCGAGCCGCAGCTCCGGACCGGCCGCCGTCAGCACCCCCTCGTGAGCGGCCCGCAGGGCGCCGGACAGCTCGCACGCCTCAGGCCCTGCCGCCTGCGCTTCCCCCCCATCCAGACTCTGGACGCGGCTCAGCGTCACGAACGGCCGGCCTGGCGAAACCGGGCCTTCGACCAGTCGTTCGAACAGGGCATCGAGAAACGCAAAACGCGGACGTTTCCGCTCGAACGACAGCATATGCGACATTTTTTCGACCTTGGCCCGGAGATAACGGACGTTCTCCGGATGGCTGGGCGCCTCGATCGGCACCCGCGCGCCGATGGGGATACCGTAACGGCGCAGTTCGTCGAGCTTCTTGGGATTGTTAGTCATCAGCCGCACGCTCTTCACGCCGAGGTCTTCCAGCATGCGGGCCGCGACGTAATAGTCGCGCTCATCGGCCTGATGGCCCAGGCGCAGATTGGCCTCCACGGTGTCCAGCCCCTCATCCTGCAGATTGTAGGCCCGTAGCTTCTGCACCAGGCCGATGCCGCGGCCTTCCTGGCGCAGATACAGCAGCACCCCGCATTCCGCCTCGCCGATCGCGCTGAGCGCCAGCTCGAGCTGCTCGCCGCAGTCGCAGCGGCGCGAACCGAACACGTCGCCGGTCAGGCATTCGGAATGGACACGGGCCAGCACTCCCTCCCGCCCCCGGACCTCGCCCTTCACCAAAGCCAGATGCTGCTTATCGTCCTGGGCCCCGCCGTAGCAATGGATGACGAAATCGCCGAAGCGGTTGGGAAGGCGGGTGCTGACGAGCTCGTGAACGACGGGGGAAGTCCGGGTTTTCATGCAGGCGGTGAATTCCGAGAGAGTGCGGCTGAACGGCCCCGGAACCGAAGCTCGGGGAAGCTCGCTCAAGGTGAAAATCTACGCTTATACACAAGTTTGGCAATGCATGCCAAGGGCGGAGCACGGGGTCAGCGTGCCGAGAGGATTTCATTCAGGGTGGCGAGGGAATCTGCCGGCGCTGCGCAGACCCGCCCGCGGCAGACATAGGCCAGCGGCCCGCGCGGACCCGGAACCCGTGCCGCCAGCGCCGGCGGCAGCCCGGCCGCGTCGGCGGGAATGGCATAGACCAGGGCTTCGGGGGCGGCTTCGCGAGCCCTTGCGCGCCATTGCTCCAGCGCCTCGCCTTCGCCCCGCAGGATGATCAGCGGCGGCGGGGTGAGCCATTCCCGCGCCGCGTTCATCAAAGCGCCGTGGGCATTGGGGTACCTCGCCATCGCGCCGCGCGCCGCCCGCAAGCCCCGTTCGGCCGCATCGGCATAGCGCAGGTCCCCGATCAGGCCGGCGAGCCGGATCAGCGCGCGGATCGCGACGCCGTTGCCGGACGGCATGGACTCGTCCATCCAGGGCTTGGGGCGCTGGATGAGCGCTTCGTGGTCGGCAGAGGTGAAGAAGAACCCGCCGTGTTCGGCATCCTCGAAACGCTCCAGCAGCCGGTCCGCCAGGTCGGCCGCCCAGGCCAGGTCATCCGTGCACCAGCGCGTCTGCAGGAGCTCCAGCGTGGCGTCCAGCAGGAAGGCGTGATCGTCGAGATAGGCGTCGAACCGCGCCCGTCCGTCCTTGTAGACCGACATCAGCCGGCCATCGACGTCCATGGTCCGGCGCAGGAACCCGAAGGCCCGGTCCGCGGAGTCCTTGAAATCCTCCCGTCCCAGCAAACGCCCGGCCACGGTCATGCCCCGGATCATGAGGCCGTTCCATGCAGCGATGACCTTGTCGTCCCTGGCCGGCCGGACCCGCAGCCCCCTCGCCTGACGCAGGCAAGCCCTGGCCGATTCGAGGAGCCCGGCCACCTCGTCGCCGGTCTTCCCGGAATCCGCCGCAACGGCTTCCAGGGACCGGACAATGCGCAAATGCCAACGGCTTTCGAAGTTCGGGGGCTCGTCCAGGCCATAACGGCGGGAAAACACCGCGTACTCGTCCGCGGTGAGCAGCGCCTGAACCTCCCGGCGATCCCAGACGTAGAACCTGCCCTCCCCGCCCTCCGAATCCGCGTCGAGAGCCGCGTAATAGCCGCCCTCCGGGGACTGCATCTCGCGGATCACCCACTCGGCGGTTCCGATCGCGACGGCGGCGGCATAGGCCGGATCGCCGGTGTGCGCCGCCATCCTGGCATACAGCTCGAGCAACGGTCCGTTGTCGTAGAGCATCTTCTCGAAATGGGGAATCTCCCAGCGTTCGTCCACCGAATAGCGGGCGAAGCCGCCGCCGAGATGATCGTAGATGCCGCCCCGGGCCATGCCGTCGAGCGTCGTGCGAAGCATCTCGAAACCCTCGCCGTCCGAGCACAGCAGGAATTCGAGGTCGCCCGTGTGGGGAAACTTGGGCGCGCCGCCGAACCCGCCGTGAACGGGATCGAAATTGGTCCGAAGCGCCTGCTTCGCACGCGCCAACAGTTCGGCATCCGGCGGCATGGTGCCGCGGTCTTCGCGACCCATGGCCTCCAGGGCCTCGCGCAACACCTGGCCGTTCCGGGCCAGGTCACCCCGGTGCTCCGCATAGAAGGCGGCCAACTGGTGCAGCACGGACACGAAAGCCGGCATGTCGTAGCGCGGTTCCTTGGGAAAATAGGTGCCGGTGAAGAAAGGCACCAGATCGTGCGGGTTCAGGCACACCGTGAGCGGCCAGCCCCCGCCGCGGCGCGAGAGCATCTGGTGGACGGTCTGGTAGATGCGGTCGAGATCGGGCCGCTCCTCCCGGTCCACCTTGACGTTGACGAACAGCCGGTTCATGACTTCCGCCGTCGCCTCGTCCTCGAACGATTCATGCGCCATGACGTGGCACCAGTGGCAGGCGGAATAGCCGATGGAAAGCAGGATCGGCCGGTCGGAACGGCGGGCTTCTTCCAACGCCTCCGGCCCCCAGGGATACCAGTCCACCGGATTGTGCGCATGCTGCAGCAGGTAGGGACTGGTCTCGCCTGCCAGGCGGTTGGAACGCTGTGGGTCGAGCATGCTCGGGCGGCTTCTCGGAAGGGGGATACGGCCCAGTGTACCAGTTCCCCCGCATTTCCGA
Organism: Methylococcus sp. ANG; assembly: GCF_040730495.1. Classification (NCBI taxonomy): domain Bacteria; kingdom Pseudomonadati; phylum Pseudomonadota; class Gammaproteobacteria; order Methylococcales; family Methylococcaceae; genus Methylococcus; species Methylococcus sp. ANG. The sequence goes on from NZ_CP160399.1 coordinate 2,243,302, forward strand.
GTATCCCGCTGGGATTCAAAGGTCTGTTTCCGACCCTCGGCGAGGCGCGGCAGATCGAACCGGACGATCTCCTGCAAAGCCTTGGCGCCGAAAGGTGCCGGCAAAGGCGATCGCCATCACAGCCCCGGAGCGGCGCGCGATTTTGGGGGTTTCCAGCAGAGAACGGTTCGGACGGATTATCCTAAGCCGGCTAGTCCGACTTGGGATTATTGCACCAGCGCCAGCAACACGCCCGCCGCCACGGCGGAGCCGATGACGCCGGCCACGTTCGGGCCCATGGCGTGCATCAGGAGGAAGTTGTGGGGATTGCCCTCCTGGCCCACCTTGTTGGCCACCCGCGCCGACATCGGGACGGCGGAAACGCCGGCCGCGCCGATCAGGGGATTGATCTTGTGGTGAGTAAAGCGGTTCATGAGCTTCGCCATCAGCACCCCGGAGGCCGTGCCGAAACCGAAGGCGATCGCGCCGAGCACGAGGATTCCCAAGGTCTCCGGGCGGAGGAAGGCATTGGCGCTCAGCTTGGAACCGACCGATAGCCCCAGGAAGATGGTAACGATGTTGATCAGTTCATTCTGGGACGTTTTGCTCAGCCGTTCGACCACACCGCATTCGCGCATCAGGTTGCCCAGGCAGAACATGCCGATCAAAGGCGCTGCCGATGGCAGCAGCAAAGCGGTCAGGATCAGCAGCACCACCGGGAAAATGATTTTCTCCGTCTTGCCGACCACGCGCAGTTGCGACATTTCGATCAGGCGCTCCTCCGGCGTGGTCAGGGCGCGCATGATGGGGGGCTGGATCAACGGCACGAGGGCCATATAGGAATAGGCCGCGACGGCGATGGCGCCGAGCAGGTCCGGTGCGAGCCTGGAGGCCACGTAGATGGCGGTCGGGCCGTCGGCGCCGCCGATGATGGCGATGGCGGCCGCATCCCTGAAGCTGAACTGCAGGCCGGGCACCAGGTTCAGCGCCAGCGCGCCGAACAGGGTGCCGAAGATGCCGAACTGTGCGGCCGCCCCCAGCAGCAGGGTCTTAGGGTTGGCCAGCATGGGACCGAAATCGGTCATGGCCCCCACACCCATGAAGATCAGCAGCGGGAATATCCCGGACTTGATGCCGAAATACAGATACGAGAGCAGCCCGCCCTCTTCAGCGATACCGGCCACCGGAATGTTGCTGAGCACCGCGCCGAAGCCGATGGGAAGCAGCAGCAAAGGCTCGAAGCCTTTGCGGATGGCGAGGTAGATGAGCAGGAACCCCACCGTCATCATGACGACTTGTCCCCACTGGAAGTTGGACAGGCCGGTGCTGCCCCACAATTCGACGAATCCGTTCATGGATCGGCCTGCCTCAGCCCAGCGTGACCAGCACGTCGCCGGTATTGACGGTATCGCCCGGCTTGACGGCGATACCAACCACGACGCCGCCGCTGCGCGCCCTCACTTCGGTCTCCATTTTCATGGCCTCCATGACGACGACGACCTGGCCCTCGGCCACTTTCTGCCCTTCCGTGACGTTGATCCGCAGCACGTGTCCCGCCATCGGCGCGCTGACCGACTCGCTGACGGCCCGCGCGGCGAGGATCTGCGCCGCCGCGGACGGCGAAGCGGCGCCGGCCGCCGGATTGATCGCCCCGATGGCGCCGCCCGGCGCCACCTCGACCTGATAACTGCGGCCATTGACCGTGACGGTGTAGAGCCTGGCGCCATCGGGCGCCACCGCCTCGCCGGTGACCTCGGCCACGGGTGCTGCGGGCTCTGCGCCGGGGGCAGGCTCGAAGGCCGCCGGATTGCCCCGGTTCTGCAGGAAACGCCAGCCGACCTGGGGGAACAGGGCGTAGGTCAGCACATCCTCGACCTGCGGGGAGGACAGCTTCACCCCGTGCTCCTTGGCCAGGCGCTTCAATTCGTCGGTCAGCCTCTTCAGTTCAGGCTCGAGCAGATCGGCGGGACGGCAGGTGATGGGCTCGTCACCCTTCAGCACCCGGGCCTGCAATTCGGCGTTGACGGGCGCCGGGGTGGCGCCGTATTCGCCCCGCAGGACGCCCGCGGTCTCCTTGGTGACGGTCTTGTAGCGCTCGCCGGCGAGCACGTTGAGGACGGCCTGGGTGCCGACGATCTGCGAGGTCGGCGTGACCAGCGGGATGAAGCCCAGATCCTCGCGGACCTTGGGAATCTCCCGCATCACCTCGTCGAAGCGCTCCAGCGCCCCCTGCTCCTTGAGCTGGCTTTCCATGTTGGTGAGCATCCCCCCCGGCACCTGGGCCACCAGAATGCGGCTGTCGACACCTTTCAGGCTGCCCTCGAACTTGGCGTACTTTTTCCGGACCTCGCGGAAATAGGCCGCGATCTCCTCCAGCAGATGGATGTCGAGGCCGGTATCGCGCTCGCGTCCCTGGAAGATCGCCACGACCGCCTCGGTGGGGCTGTGGCCGTAGGTCATGCTCATGGACGAAATCGCCGTGTCGACGTTGTCGATGCCGGCCTCGACCGCCTTCACGATGGCGGCCGTGCTCAAGCCCGTGGTCGCATGACATTGCATGTGGATCGGCACGCCGACCTCCTGCTTGAGGCGTCCGACCAGTTCCTCGGCGACATAAGGCTTGAGGAGGCCCGCCATGTCCTTGATGCAGATCGAATGGGCGCCCATGTCCTCCAGGCGCTTGGACAGATCGACCCACATGTCGACCGTGTGCACGGGGCTCACGGTATACGAAATCGTGCCCTGGGCGTGCTTGCCCACGGCGATGGTCGCGCGGATAGCCTTTTCGAAGTTGCGGAGGTCGTTGAGCGCATCGAAGATGCGGAACACGTCGACGCCGTTTTCGGCCGAGCGCTCCACGAATTTCTCCACCACGTCGTCCGCATAGTGGCGATAGCCCAGCAGGTTCTGGCCCCGCAGCAACATCTGCAGACGGGTGTTCGGCAAAGCCTTCTTCAGCGTCCGCAGGCGCACCCAAGGGTCTTCGCCCAGATAGCGGATGCAGGCATCGAAGGTCGCACCGCCCCAAGCCTCCAGGGACCAGAATCCGACCTTGTCCAGCTTGGGACAGATCGGCAGCATGTCCTCAAGACGAACGCGGGTGGCCAGGAGGGACTGATGTGCATCGCGCAGGACGACGTCAGTGATGCCCAAGGGGGTTGCCATGCAAAAACTCCTTAGAATGTGCCTTACTTGTTCTGGTAGCGGTGGATCGCAGCCGTGATGGCGGCGACGATCTCCGCCTCGTCCTCACCCCCGGCGCTCCTGACGGGCACGGCGCTCACGGGCTTCAGGGTGACCGGCTCCTCCGGCGAATAACGGCCGATCAGCCGCGAAGACGTGTGGATGACCCCCACCAGCAGAGCCAGAAACAGGAACACGATGGTCATGCCGATGAGCATGAGCCTGCTCCCGGCCAGCAAGAGCTCTGGGATCGACGATTCCATGCGGGAAATTTCAGGTTAGCGACAAAACGCCGGAATGATAAAGCGCTCCGGCGGGAAAGTCGAACCGCGGCGCGGCGGCCCCTCCCCCACGGCGCACATTCGGGATTGGCGGAAGGAGTTTTTCGCGCTAACGGTTGAGTTGAAGCATGTTCTGGTCGTCCCTCGAACCGCGCTGTTCCTCGTGACGCTGCTGCGGCTCCTTCGGCTTGAGCGTCAGCTTCGCGATGCCGGTCCAACTGGCCATGAACATCAGCATCGCGATCGTCGACACCGTCACCGCCGCCATCAGCCGATCCGGACTTTTGGCCCAGAACAGCACCCACTTGGGCTTGATCAGGCTGATGATTATGCCGATCACGAAAAAGGCGGCGGCGAACGCCACCAGAATTCTTAAAATCATCACTTTGGTAGCCAGATCCATGCGCTCGTCCTCGAAACGAGTAAACGGGGAAAAGCGCGATTAAACCGGATTCGATGAATCCGCGCCACTCGCCGCCCGTGACGCCGGGGTTCAACGCTCGGCGCAGAATTCGAAACGGGCCGCTCCGCTCGTCCAGGCTGCGGACGGAAAGCCCTCTTATCCGATTCATCCGTATGACCTGCGTAGGAACGAGATGTCATCCGGCCCCCACCGGCTGACGATGCCGACAGGACAAAGCCGGTGCCAAGCCGCCGGAGCCCTTGCAATCCGGGCGCTGCAGCGGCTCAACGGGCCAGGGGAACGGAATTTTCGACGCTCCGAGGCAACGGGAATCGGGGATTGACACCCGAGTAAGGAACTAGGAAATTAGCCGGGAGCGCGTCAGCTGGTAAAATCGGCCGGTTGACTCCCAATCTTTTCAGGTAACGCATGATGAATCGCAAACAGACTGTCGGCGTGCGCGTCGGTTCGGTACAGATCGGGGGCGGCGCGCCCATCGTGGTCCAGTCCATGACCAACACCGACACCGCCGACGTGGCGGGAACCGTCCGCCAGGTCGTCGACCTCGCCCGCGCCGGTTCGGAACTGGTGCGCGTCACCGTCAACAACGAAGAAGCCGCCGAAGCCGTGCCCCGCATCCGGGAAGAATTGGACCGGCAGGGCTGCAACGTGCCGCTGGTGGGCGACTTCCACTTCAACGGCCACAAGCTGCTGGAAAAATACCCCGCCTGTGCCGAGGCCCTGGGCAAGTTCCGCATCAATCCGGGCAACGTCGGCCGCGGCTCCAAGCGCGACCCGCAGTTCGCCCAGATGATCGAGTTCGCCTGCCGCTACGGCAAACCGGTCCGCATCGGCGTCAACTGGGGCAGCCTGGACCAGTCGGTGCTGGCCCGTTTGCTCGATGAGAACGCGCAGCTCGCCGAGCCCCGGCCCCTGCCGGAAGTCATGCGCGAAGCCGTCATCACCTCGGCGCTGGAAAGCGCGGAAAAGGCACAGGGCTTAGGGCTGCCGAAGGACCGCATCGTGCTGTCGTGCAAGATGAGCGGGGTGCAGGAGCTGATTTCGGTCTACGAATCCTTGTCGAGCCGCTGCGACTATGCCCTGCACCTGGGGCTGACCGAGGCCGGCATGGGTTCCAAGGGCATCGTCGCCTCCACCGCCGCGCTGTCGGTGCTGCTGCAGCAGGGCATCGGCGACACCATCCGGATATCGCTGACCCCCGAGCCCGGCGCCGACCGCAGCCTGGAGGTCATCGTCGCCCAGGAAATCCTGCAGACCATGGGCCTGCGCTCGTTCACCCCGATGGTCATCTCCTGCCCCGGCTGCGGCCGCACCACCAGCGACTATTTCCAGAAGCTGGCCCAGCAGATCCAGTCGCACCTGCGGCACAAGATGCCGGAATGGCGCAAGCGCTACCATGGCGTGGAAGACATGCACGTGGCCGTCATGGGCTGCGTGGTGAACGGCCCGGGCGAGAGCAAGAACGCCAACATCGGCATCAGCCTGCCGGGCACGGGAGAACAGCCGGTCGCCCCGGTGTTCGAGGACGGCGTCAAGACGGTGACCCTGAAGGGCGACCGCATCGCCGAGGAATTCCAGGAACTGGTCGAGCGCTACATCGAGACCCATTACGGCACCCGGGCCGAAGCCTAGGCGCCGCGCCTCATTGCGGGGAACCGGCCGCCGCCAGACGTTCGAGTTCCCTGTCGCTGAATCCCGCGCGCCGGCGCAGTTCGAGATTGAACGGCCCGCGCGCCTGGCCGCGCAGATGGCGCTCCACGAGAGCGAAATACTCGGTTTCCGGATCGATCCCGCGCTGATCGCAGACCCACTGGAACCAGCGGGAGCCCAAGGCCACGTGCCCGACCTCGTCATGCAGGATGCGTTCGAGCGCTTCGACGCTGCGCGCATCCCCCGCCTGTCGCAGCCGCTCGATCATGCCCGGCGTCACGTCCAGCCCGCGCGCCTCCATGAAGCGCGGCACCAACGCCATGCGGGCGGCGACGTCGTAAGCCGTTTCCTCCGCGATGCTCCACAACCCGCCATGGGCCGGGAGCTCCCCGTAATCGGCGCCGAGTTCGCGCAGCCGCTGCCGCACCAGCGCGAAGTGCTCCGCCTCCTCGGCCGCCACCCTCAGCCAGTCGCGGTAGTAGCCTTCCGGCAGGCCGCGGAAGCGGTAGAGATGATCCCACGCCAATTGGATCGCGCTGAACTCGATGTGGGCCACTGCGTGCAAGAGCGCCACCCGCCCCTCGAGGGTGTTGATGCCGCGACGCGGCAGATCGCGCGGATCGACCCGCGGCGGGCGCTCGGGGAAACGGGCGAAGCCGGTCGGCAGCGGCTCGCCTTCCGCGCCGAAATCGAGTTCGTCGGCCAGACAGGCCTGCCAGGCCTCGTGGGACAATGCCAGCTTGGTTTCGACGTCGGGCGAGCCGAGACAGCGCTCGGCGTACGTGTATACGTTCCCGGTCATCCCCAAGGTCGCAACGAATCCCCGCCGACCGCCCTCAAGCCGCTTCCACGGCCTTCACGTCCGCCGCCCGCTCGGCATAAGCCGGCGTCTGGTCGAAATTCAGATAGCGGTAGGTGTCGGCCGCCTTCTCCTCGATCTTGCCGGCATAAGCCATGTATTCCTCCAGGCTGGGAATCCGGCCCAGGATGGAGCAGACCGCCGCCAGCTCGGCCGAAGCCAGAAACACCTGGGCACCGGCGCCGAGGCGGTTGGGGAAGTTGCGGGTGGAGGTCGACACCACCGTGGCGTTGTCGGCCACCCGCGCCTGGTTGCCCATGCACAAGGAGCAGCCGGGCATCTCGGTGCGGGCGCCGGCCTTGCCGTAGGTGGCGTAATAGCCTTCCTCGCTGAGCTGGGCCTGGTCCATGCGGGTCGGCGGGGCGATCCACAGCCGGGTCGGCGTGGGCTTGCCGAAGGCTTCCAGCAGCCTGCCGGCGGCACGGAAATGGCCGATGTTGGTCATGCAGGAGCCGAGGAATACCTCGTCGATATGGGTGCCGGCGACCTGGGACAGCGGTTCGACGTCGTCCGGATCGTTGGGACAACAAAGCAAAGGCTCGGTGATCTGGTTCAGGTCGATCTCGATGACTTCGGCGTATTCGGCGTCCGGGTCCGCCTCCAGCAACTGCGGATCGGCCAGCCAGGTCTCCATCGCCGCGATGCGCCGCCGCAGGGTGCGCGCGTCGCCGTAGCCCTCGGCGATCATCCAGCGCAGCAGGGTGATGTTGGAATGCAGGTATTCCTCGATCGGCGCTTGGTTCAGCTTGATGGTGCAGGCCGCCGCCGAACGCTCGGCGGAGGCGTCGGCCAGCTCGAAGGCCTGCTCGACCTTGAGGTCCGGCAAGCCCTCGATCTCCAGGATGCGGCCGGAGAAGACGTTCTTCTTGCCTTGCTTCTCGACCGTCAACAGGCCCCGCTGCAGCGCCGCGTAGGGAATCGCGTGGACCAGGTCGCGCAGGGTGATCCCCGGCTGCATCTCGCCCTTGAAGCGCACCAGCACCGATTCCGGCATGTCCAGCGGCATCACGCCGGTGGCGGCGGCGAAGGCCACCAGGCCCGAACCCGCCGGAAAGGAAATGCCGATCGGGAAGCGGGTGTGCGAATCGCCGCCGGTACCGACCGTATCCGGCAGCAGCATGCGGTTGAGCCAGGAATGGATGATGCCATCGCCCGGCCGCAGCGACACGCCGCCCCGGTTCATGATGAAGTCCGGCAGGGTGTGGTGGGTCTCGACGTCGACCGGCTTGGGATAGGCCGCGGTATGGCAGAACGACTGCATCACCAGGTCGGCCGAGAAGCCCAAGCAGGCCAGATCCTTCAGCTCGTCCCGCGTCATCGGGCCGGTCGTGTCCTGCGAACCCACCGTGGTCATCGCCGGCTCGCAGTAGGTGCCGGGACGGATGCCCGCCACCCCACAGGCCTTGCCCACGATCTTCTGCGCCAGGGTGTAGCCTTTTCCACTCTCGGCCGGCGCCTTGGGGCGGCGGAAGACTTCGGAAGGCGGCAGACCCAAGGCCTTGCGCGCCCGGTCGGTGAGGCCGCGGCCGATGATCAGGTTGATGCGCCCGCCGGCCCGCACCTCGTCCAGCAGGATGTCGGTCTTGAGCGCGAACCGGCAGATTTCCTCGCCCGTTTCGTGGCGGCGGATCATGCCTTGGTAGGGGTAGATGTCGATCACATCGCCCATCCGCATGGCGGTGACGTCGCATTCGATCGGCAAGGCGCCCGAGTCTTCCATGGTGTTGAGGAAAATCGGCGCGATCTTGCCGCCGATGCAGACCCCGCCCTGGCGCTTGTTGGGGACGTGGGGGATGTCCTCGCCGGTGAACCACAGCACGGAGTTGGTGGCGGACTTGCGCGACGAGCCGGTGCCGACCACGTCACCCACGTAGGCCACCGGGAAACCCTTGGTCTTGAGTTCGGCGATCTGCGCTTCGGCGTCGTGGATACCCTCGCGCGGCACCTTCAGGATGGCCTTGGCGTGCAGCGGGATGTCCGGGCGCGACCAGGCATCCTGGGCCGGCGACAGGTCGTCGGTATTGGTCTCGCCGGCCACCTTGAACACGGTCACGGTCAACTTCCCGGGCACTTCCGGGCGGGAGGTGAACCATTCGGCCTCCGCCCAGGAGCGCAGCACGGCCTGAGCGTGGACATTGCCGCCCTGCGCCTTGGCCTCGACATCGTGGAAGGCGTCGAACACGAGCAGGGTGCGGGACAGGCCGTGAGCCGCAACCGGGGCCAGCGACGGATGGTCCAGCAACTCGATCAGCGGCGCGACGTTGTAGCCGCCCAGCATGGTGCCGAGCAGCTCGGCGGCCTGCCTGGGAGACACGATCGGCGAAACCGCCCCCCCCTTGGCGACCGCGGCCAGGAAACCCGCCTTCACGTAGGCCGCCTCGTCCACCCCGGCCGGGACGCGGTTGCTCAGGAGATCGAGCAGAAACGCCTCTTCGCCGGCGGGCGGCGCCTTCAGCAGTTCCACCAGCGCCGCGGTCTGTTCGGCGGTCAGCGGCTTGGGTACGACGCCCTGTGCGGCACGTTCGGCCACGTGCTCTCGGTATTCGGTCAACATGTTCAACCCCAGATAAGTAAAGAAACCCGCCCCGCCCTCTTAAGACAACCAACTGCGGTAAAGCGACGTCGCTCCGACAGGGAATGCCGGAGCCCAGAAGTCATGGACGACACGAGCTTGGCGTTCCCTGTGTAGTCACGTAGGTCGGAACCGGCTTCATCGGGTTCCGACGCCAGGAAACCCCGTTTGGCGGAACCCGAAAAGATGGTTCCGCCAAACTACGCGACCGGAGCTGGGCGGGAAATATTAGGGCTATTATATGGAATAACCCGCCCCGAAACGGCATGCTCAAACCATGACGACGCTCTACATCACCCACCCGGTCTTTCTCCGCCATGACACCGGCCCCGGCCATCCGGAAGGTTCGGTGCGCCTTGCCGCCATCGAAAGCGCCCTGGCCGCACCGGAATTCCAGGATCTGCGGCGTCTGCAAGCCCCGCGCGCCGAAATCTCCCGGCTCGAACTGGTCCATTCCAAGGGGCACATCGAACGGGTGTTCGCCGCGATTCCGCAGACCGGCCATCACTTCGTCGATGCCGACACCGTAGTCTCGCCCGAATCCGGTGAAGCCGCCCTGCACGCGGTCGGCGCGGTTTGCCTGGCGGTGGACGAGGTGGTGGCCGGCACCGCGCGCAACGCCTTCTGCGCGGTACGCCCGCCCGGACATCACGCGGAACCGGACGCGGCCATGGGCTTCTGCCTGTTCAACAACGTCGCCATCGCCGCCGCCCATGCCCTCGCCAACCGCGGGCTGCAGCGCGTCGCCATCGTGGATTTCGACGTGCATCACGGCAACGGCACCCAGGCCGCGTTCAGGCGCAACCCGGCGGTCCTGTACGCCTCGACCCACCAGTATCCCTGGTATCCGGGCACGGGCAGCGCGAAGGAAACCGGCGTCGGCAACCTGGTCAACATCCCCCTGCCCGCGGGCACGGGCTCCGCGGCCTACCGCAAGGCCGTCACGGACACCGCGCTGCCCGCCATCGACCGCTTCCGGCCCGAATTGATCCTGGTGTCGGCCGGCTTCGACGCCCACCGCGACGACCCGCTGGCCGACCTCGCGCTCACCGAGGACGACTACGGCTGGATCACGGCGGAACTCGTGACGCTGGCGGACCGCCATGCGTGCGGGCGCGTCGTGTCGGCACTCGAAGGCGGTTACGCCCTGCAGGCGCTGGGCCGCAGCGTGGCGGCCCATGTTCGGGCGCTACTCCTCCCCAACCCTGGCGCCCTCCCCGCGGCGGCAGCCTAGGCCGTGCCTCGCCCGATGGCGAAATAATCGAAGCCCTGCGCCTTCATATGCGCGGGATCGTAGATGTTGCGGCCGTCGAAGACCGCGGGGCGTGTGAGGGTCTGCTTGATTTCGTCGAAGTCGGGGCTGCGGAACACGTTCCATTCGGTGACCACCGCCAGCGCATCGGCGCCCTGCAGGGCCGATTCCGGCGAATCGCACAGGATCAGGTCCGCCCGGTCGCCGTAGATGCGATGGGCCTCCTCCTGCGCCACGGGATCGAACGCGCGCACTTTCGCCCCCGCCTGCCACAGCGCATCCATCAGGGTGCGGCTGGGCGCTTCGCGCATGTCGTCCGTGTTCGGCTTGAAGGCCAAGCCCCAGACAGCGACGGTCTTGCCGGCCAGATCGCCGTGGAAATAGGCGTTGATCTTCTCGAACAGCTTTTCCTTCTGGCGGTCGTTCACGGCTTCCACCGCCTGCAGCAACTGGGCGGGATAGCCGGCGTCGCGGGCGGTACGCTCTAAGGCTTTGACGTCCTTGGGGAAGCAGGAGCCGCCGTAGCCGCAGCCGGGATAGATGAAGTGGTAGCCGATGCGCGGGTCCGAGCCGATGCCGACGCGGACCTTCTCGATGTCGGCGCCGAGCCGCTCGGCGAGGTTGGCCAGTTCGTTCATGAAGCTGATCTTGGTGGCCAGCATGGCGTTGGCGGCGTACTTGGTCAGCTCCGCCGAGCGGATGTCCATGCACACCATGCGGTCGTGGCTGCGGTTGAAAGGCGCGTAAAGGGCGCGCAGCAGCTCGGTGGTGCGCGGGTTGTCGGTGCCGACCACGATCCGGTCCGGCTTCATGAAGTCCTCGATGGCCGCGCCCTCCTTGAGGAATTCCGGGTTCGACACCACGTCGAACTCCATGGCGGCACCGCGACGGGCCAGCACTTCGTTCACGGCGCCGCGCACCTTGTCCGCCGTACCGACCGGGACGGTGGACTTGTTGACGATGATCCGGTAGTCCCGCATCCGCTCGCCGATGCTGCGCGCCACGGCCAGCACGTATTGCAGGTCGGCCGAGCCGTCCTCGTCGGGCGGCGTGCCGACGGCGACGAACTGGAACAGGCCATGGCTCACGCCGAGGTCGATGTCGGTGGTGAACTGCAGGCGGCCGGCGGCCATGTTGCGCTTGATGATGGTATCGAGGCCGGGCTCGTAGATCGGCACTTCGCCCCGGTTGAGGCGCTCGATCTTGCCCGCGTCGATGTCGATGCAGACCACGTCGTTGCCGACCTCGGCCAGACAGGCGCCGGTGACCAGGCCGACATAGCCGGAACCAAAGATTGTGACTTTCATGCGGTTTCCTTGGAAATAAGAAAAAAAGGACTTTAGGCGAAGCGGGCCAGATCGGCCTGAATGTCGGCGAGGTTCTCGAGGCCGACGGCGATGCGGACCAACCCGTCGGCGATGCCCGCCGCGGCCCTGGCTTCCGGGCTCAAACGGCCGTGGGTGGTGGTCGCCGGATGGGTGATGGTGGTCTTGGCATCGCCCAGGTTGCCGGTGATCGACAGCAGCCGGGTGCTGTCGATCAGACGCCAGGCGGCTTCCTGTCCGCCCTTGACCTCGAAACTGACGATGCCGCCGAAGCCGGACTGCTGGCGGGCGGCGAGTTCGTGCTGGGGATGGCTGGCGAGCCCCGGGTAATGCACCCGCTCGACCCAGGGCTGCGCCTCCAGCCAGCGGGTCAGGCCGAGCGCGTTCTCGCAATGGGCTTTCATCCTGAGATTCAGCGTTTCCAGGCCTTTGAGGAACACCCAGGCGTTGAACGGACTCATGCTGGGGCCGCCGGTGCGCAGGAAGGGGAAGATCTCCGCGTCGAGCAAGTCGCGCGCGCCGACGATCGCGCCGCCCACGCAGCGGCCCTGGCCATCGAGGTACTTGGTGGCCGAGTGGATCACGATGTCCGCGCCCAAAGCCAGCGGCCGCTGCAGAGCCGGGGTGCAGAAGCAGTTATCCACCACCAGCAGGCAGCCGCGGGCGTGGGCGATGTCCGCGAGACGGGGGATGTCGGCGATTTCGGTCAGCGGATTGGAGGGCGTCTCCAGAAACAGGAAACGGGTCTCGGGCCGGATGGCCGCTTCCCAGCCCGCGTAGTCGGTGAGACCGATGAAAGTCGTCGGCACCCCGAACTTGGCCAGGTAGTTCTGGAACAGCAGGGTGGTGTTGCCGAACACGCTGCGCGAGCACACCACGTGATCGCCGGCCTTCAGCAACCCGAACGCGGTGCTGGCGATGGCCGCCATGCCGGAGCCGACGGCGACGCAGCGCTCCCCGCCCTCGAGCGCCGCCAGCCGCTCCTCGAAGGTGCGCACCGTGGGGTTGGTGAAACGCGAGTAGATGTTGCCCGGCGTCTTGCCGGCGAAGCGTTCGGCCGCCTCGGCGGCACTCCGGAATACGTAGCTGGAAGTGGCGAAGATCGGCTCCGCGTGCTCCTGCTCCATCGTCCTGCGCTGCCCGGCGCGCACGGCCCGGGTTTCCATGGCGAATTCGTTCCAGTCCAGATCGTCCACGGCTCCTGCTCCCTTAGACGGTGTTGTAAAGATCGATGGCGGTCGCAACCGCGTCACGTTTGGCTTTGGCGTCGTCCGAACGGTGCTCTCCCAGGCTGTCCAGGTAGGCCTGGTCGATGTCGCCGGTGACATAGTCCTTGTCGAAGCACGAAGTGTCGAAACGGGGAATCGACGGATTGCCCTTCTGCACCGACTCGACCAAGTCGGCCAAGTCCTGGTAGACCAGCCAGTCCGCGCCCAGCTCTTCCCGCACCTCCTCGTCGGTCCGGCCGTGGGCGATCAGCTCCTCGACCGCCGGCATGTCGATGCCGTAGACGTTGGGGTAGCGGACCGGCGGCGAGGCCGAGGCGAAATAGACCTTGCGGGCGCCGGCGTCGCGGGCCATCTGGATGATCTGGGTCGAGGTGGTGCCGCGCACGATGGAATCGTCCACCAGCAGCACGTTCTTGCCCTTGAACTCCAGGTCGATGGCGTTGAGCTTCTGCCGCACCGACTTCTTGCGCAGAGTCTGCCCCGGCATGATGAAGGTGCGCCCGATATAGCGGTTCTTGATGAAGCCCTCGCTGTATTTCACTCCCAGCCGGTTGGCGAGCTGCAGCGCCGAGGTGCGGCTGGTGTCCGGGATGGGGATGACCACGTCGATGTCGTGCCCGGGGCGCTCCCTCAGAATCTTGTCGGCCAGCTTGTCGCCCATGCGCAGCCGGGCCTTGTAGACGGAGATGTCGTCGATGATGGAGTCCGGCCGGGCGAAATAGACGAATTCGAAGATGCAGGGGGAATATACGACGTGTTCGGCGCACTGCCGGGTATGCAGGGTGCCGTCCTTCTCGATCAGGACCGCCTCGCCGGGTGCCACGTCACGGATCAGCTCGAAGCCGAGCACGTCCAGGGCCACGCTCTCGGAAGCGATCATGTATTCCTTGCCGAGCCGCCCCTCGCGCTCGCCGAAAACCAGGGGGCGGATGCCGTGCGGATCGCGGAAGCCGACGACGCCGAAACCCGTGACCATCGCCACCACGGCGTAAGCGCCGCGGCAGCGCCGGTGCACCGCCGAGACAGCGCGGAACACGTCGTCCGGCGACACCCGCAGCTTGCCGATGCCCTGCATTTCATGGGCGAAGACGTTGAGCAGGACTTCCGAATCCGAATCGGTGTTGATGTGGCGCTGGTCCTGCCGGAACAGCTCGCGCTTGAGCATGGCCGCATTGGTCAGATTGCCGTTGTGGGCGAGCGAGATGCCGTAAGGGGAATTGACGTAGAACGGCTGGGCTTCGGCGGTACTGGAACAGCCGGCGGTGGGATAGCGCACGTGGCCGATGCCCATCGAGCCCTTCAGCTCCACCATGTGGCGGGTGTGGAACACGTCCCGCACCAGGCCGCTTTCCTTGCGCAGATGCAGCCGCTCCCTCTCGCAGGTCACGATGCCGGCGGCATCCTGGCCGCGATGCTGAAGCACGGTAAGCGCCTCGTACAGCTCCTGGTTGACCTCATCATTGGAAACGATACCGGCAATTCCGCACATAGCCTGAACCTGTAAAGCGATTGAACGAAGGGGGTGTTAAGGATAGGCGACCTGACCTGCGATTTCAGCCGGCAGCAGGGCCTTGATCCATAGCGCCATGGACTGAAACGGTGGAATGAGGCGCGACTCCCGCCACCACGGGTCCCGGGGCAGCGGGGTGAACCCGGCCAGGAGCACCAGCACCGACACGAGCAGCACGCCGCGCGCCAGCCCGAACACCAGCCCGGCCAGCCGGTCGGTACCCCCCAGGCCGGTGCCCGTCACCAGCCGCCCGAGCAGGAAACCCGTGAGACCGCCCGCCACCAGGCTGACCAGGAAGATCGCGACGAAAGCGACGCCGAGCCGCAGCGACGGCACCGAAATCAGGGTTTCGAGATGGACCGCCAGATCCTGGCTGAACCGTAGCCCCAACCAGATCGACGCGGCCCAGGCCGCCAGCGAGAACACTTCGCGCACCAGGCCGCGGATCAACCCGACCAGGGCGGACAAGCCCATCAACGATAGGATGAGATAGTCGGCCCAGGTCAAACCACCCGCGACCGCCGTGGCCGGCACGACCTGCGGCAACATCGCCTAGCGGGCGCGGGACGGCACCAGATAGCCGCGGATGCCGGCGACCGCCTCGAGCTGGCGGAGTGCCTGCTCGGCCTTGGCCTTGTCGGGTTCGGGCCCGATCCGGACACGGTAGGTCACCTTGCCGGTGCTGCCGTGGACGGTTTCGGCGTAGGCGGACAGCTTGTTCTGGCGCAGCTTCTCGACCAACGCCTTCGCATTGGCCTCCTCGACGAAGCTTCCGGCCTGAACCAGCCAGACCGAAGAACCGGCGGCCGGCGTCGCGGGCGGTGTGTTTTCCGGCTTGCGGACCGGCGGCTCGGCCGGCACCACCTTCGCCTGGGACTTGCTCGCCTTGTCTGCCGGCGGCCTCACCTCGGCAGGCGCGGCGGGGATTTTCTTCGGTGCGGACGGTTTCGCCGTGGGTTTCACCCGCGGCGCCGCCTCTGCGGGCGGCACGTCTTCCTCGACGAACCCCTCGGCCGGCACCTCCTCCGGTTCGGCCGGCTGGCCGGGTCTCTCCTTCTGCGGGGCCGCTCCGCGTTTCGCTGCCGGCGCAGACGGGACCGCGCCCTCTCCCGCGGCGCCGTTTTCGCCGCCCGTAATCGGAATGATGCGGTCCGCTCCTTCGGCCTCCACCGGCTCGGCCGTCGCGACCTCGTCCACCGAGCGGGGCAGCTCGATCGGCTGTTCCTCCATGTCCTTGGGCATCGGCGGAATTTCGGCCACTTCCGCACGGGACGGCTCGTCCGGCTTCTCGTCGAACAGCATGGGCACGAAAATCACGGCGAAGGCGACGATGACCGTTGCGCCGATCAGCCGCTGTTTCAACTGTTCATCCATACGTTTCCTCAAGCTTTGGATGGATTGGCTTCGATTCGGGCCAGATACTCGGCGACCAGAAAAAATGAACCGAACACCAGAATGATGGATTCATTCTCGGCATTTCGACGGACCCTTGCAAACGCCTCGGCGGCATCCGCAAAACCCTGCTGCACACTGCTTACGCCGAGCCCCGCGAACACCGGCATCAGGATATCCGGCGTCGCGGCCCGCGGCAGTTGCAACGGCGCGAGATACCAGTCGTCCACCAGATCACGGATGCATTCGACCACGCCGCGGATGTCCTTGTCGCGCATCATGGCGAATACCGCGTGCACCGGACGCCCCCGCTTGAACTGCCGCAGGAACTCGGCGAGCACGCGCACCGCATGGGGATTGTGCGCGACGTCGAGCAGCACCGTGGGCTCGCCCTCCTGTATCTGGAACCGGCCCGGCAGATGGACGCTCGCCAGCCCCGCCCGGACAGCCGCTTCCGGCACCGGGAGATGGGGCCTGACCGCTTCGATCACCTGCAACACCGCGGACATGTTGAAATACTGATGGTCGCCCAGCAGACAGGGCTTGGGCAGCGCCGTGTGGGTTTCACCGCGTCCGTACCAGATCCAGCCACCGTCTTCACGCCGGAAGGAAAAATCGCGCCCCTGCATCAGCAAATCCGCACCGATCTCCTCCGCATGCCGCAATACCGTGGCCGGGGCATCGGGATCGCCCAGGACGCATGGCCGCCCCGGTCGGAAGATGCCGGCCTTCTCCTGGCCGATGGCCTCGCGGGTCAGCCCCAGCCATTCCTCGTGGTCGATGCCGATGCTGGCGACCAGCGCGGCATCGGCGTCGACGATGTTCACGGCATCGAGCCGCCCCCCGAGGCCGACCTCGAGGATCTGCACGTCGAGTCCGGCGCGGCGGAAGATGTCCAGTGCCGCCAGCGTGCCGAACTCGAAGAAACTCAGCGTGGTATCGCCGCGCACCGCTTCGATCCGTTCGAACGAGGCACAGATGGCCGCGTCGTCGACCGGCATCCCGCCGATGCAGATGCGTTCGTTGTAGCGCAGGATGTGGGGCGAGGTGTAGGCGCCGACGCGGTAGCCGGCCCGGCGCAGGATGGTGTCCAACGCCGCGACGCAGGAACCCTTGCCGTTGGTGCCTCCGACCGTGATGGTGAAAGGCCGGTCCTGGGCCGGATTGAGTGCGCGGTAGACCCTGCGCACCCGCTCCAGGCCGAGATCGATGGCCTGGGGGTGTAGGGTCTCCTGCCAAGACAGCCACTCCCCGAGAGTCGAGAAGCGCATCGGCTATTCGGCTTCCGGATCGTCCACCGGCAACGCGGAAAGATAACGGGCCAGATCGGCCTCGCCGCCGGCCTCCCCGATCGCCGGCGGCGGCGCCTTCGGCACGGCGGGAACGATTGCCCGGCCGTCGCGGGTCATGAGACCCAGCAGCGCGGCGATGCGCTCGCGCAGGTCGCGGCGGTCGACGATCATGTCGATGGCGCCGTGTTCGAGCAGGAATTCGCTGCGCTGGAACCCTTCCGGAAGCTTCTCCCGCACCGTCTGCTCGATCACGCGGGGGCCGGCGAAACCGATCAGGGCGCCCGGTTCGGCGATGTTGATGTCGCCGAGCATGGCGAAGCTGGCCGAGACCCCGCCCATGGTCGGATCGGTCAGGACGGAAACGAAGGGAATCCTCGCCTTGGACAGACGCCCCAGGGCGGCGCTGGTCTTGGCCATCTGGAACAGCGACAACAGCGATTCCTGCATGCGGGCACCGCCGCTGGCGCTGAAAACCACGAACGGCGCGCCATGCTCCAGGCTGTGGTTGACGCCGCGCACGAAGCGCTCGCCGACCACCGAGCCCATGGAGCCGCCCATGAACTCGAAATTGAAGGCTCCCGCCACGATCGGCAGACCCAGCAACTGGCCGGCCACCACGATCAGCGCATCCTTTTCGCCGGTGGCTTTCTGCGCTTGCAGCAGACGGTCCTTGTACTTCTTGTTGTCCTTGAATTTCAGCGGGTCCTGCGGCGCCAGACCCTCGCCGATTTCCAGCCGGTTGCCCGGATCGAGAAACAGGTGCAGGCGCTTCCGGGCCGAAATGCGCATGTGATGCGAGCACTTCGGGCACACCTCGAGATTGCGCTCGACTTCCGACCTGTACAGGATCGCATTACAGCTCGGGCACTTGCACCACAGCCCTTCGGGCACGGTGCTCTTGGTCGAGGCCTCGGTGCGGATCGTGGAAGGAATGAGTTTATGGAACCAGCTCAAGGTCATGATCTCTCCCGGATTCAGGCATCCAGCGCCCGCCGCATGGCGGCGAGCAGGTCGACGATGTCCTTGCGCGCCTGGTCGGGCCGGTCCTGCGCCGCCGCGATCTTTTCCACCAGGGCGCTGCCCACCACCACGGCGTCGGCGAACCGCCCTATGGCCGCCGCGGTTTCGGCGTTCTTCACGCCGAAACCGACCCCGACGGGCAGATCGGTCAGCGACTTGATGTGGGCGATCCTGCTTTCGACTTCGCCGAGGTCGAGGTGCGATGCCCCGGTCACCCCCTTGAGGGATACGTAGTACAGATAGCCGCGGCCCAGCGAGGCCATCCGCTGAACCCGCGCGTCGGAACTGTTGGGCGCCAGCAGGAAGATCGGGTCGATTCCCGCCTGGTGCAGCATCGGCACGAATTCACCCGCCTCTTCCGGCGGCATGTCGACGGTCAGCACGCCATCGACGCCAGCGTCCTTGGCACGGTCGGCGAAGGTCTGGTAACCCATGCATTCGATGGGATTGAGGTAGCCCATCAGTACGATGGGCGTCGTCTGGTCGGTGCGGCGGAACTCGGCCACCATGTCCAGCGTCTTGCGCAGGCTCATGTGATGGACAAGAGCCCGCTCGCTGGCTTTCTGGATCACCGGGCCGTCGGCCATGGGATCGGAAAACGGCACGCCCAGCTCGATGATGTCGGCCCCGGCTTCGACCATGGCGTGCATCGCCGGCAAGGTGAATCCGGGCTCCGGGTCGCCGGCGGTGATGAAGGGGATCAGGGCCTTGCGCCCGTCCTGGCGCAGCGCTTGGAAAGTCGAGGTCAGACGGCTCACAGGACGATGCCCTCCCGGGTGGCGATGGTGTTGATGTCCTTGTCGCCACGGCCGGACAGGTTGACCAGGACGATCTTGTCGGGACTCAGGGTCGGCGCCAGCTTGAGGGCATAGGCGACGGCATGGCTGGACTCCAGCGCCGGGATGATGCCCTCCAGCCGGGTCAGGGTGTGGAAGGCTTCCAGCGCCTCGTCGTCGGTGGCGCTGACATAGGTCGCGCGGCCGGAATCCTTGAGCCAGGCGTGTTCCGGGCCGACGCCGGGATAGTCCAGGCCGGCGGAGATGGAGTGGGTCTCGATGATCTCGCCGTCGTCGTCTTCCATCAGATAGGTCCGGTTGCCGTGCAATACGCCGGGACGGCCAGCGCTCAGCGGCGCCGAATGGCGGCCGGTTTCGATGCCGTCGCCGGCGGCCTCCACCCCGTACATGGCAACCTCGCGGTCGTCGACCAAGGGGTAGAACAGGCCGATCGCGTTGGACCCTCCACCCACGCAGGCGACCAAAGCGTCGGGAAGGCGCCCGGCCAGGTCCAGCATCTGGCTGCGTGCCTCGCGTCCGATCACGGCCTGGAAGTCGCGCACCATGGCGGGATAGGGATGGGGGCCCGCCACCGTGCCGATGATGTAGAAGGTATCGTCGACGTTGGTGACCCAGTCGCGCATGGCCTCGTTCAGGGCGTCCTTGAGCGTCCTGGAGCCCGACTCGACCGCCACCACGGTGGCGCCGAGCAGCTTCATGCGGAACACGTTGAGGGCCTGGCGCTGGACGTCGACCGCGCCCATGTAGACCACGCATTCCATCCCCAGCCGGGCGGCCACGGTGGCGGTGGCCACGCCGTGCTGGCCGGCGCCGGTCTCGGCGATCACCCGCCGCTTGCCCATGCGCTTGGCCAAGAGGGCCTGGCCGACGGTGTTGTTGACCTTGTGCGCGCCGGTATGATTGAGGTCTTCGCGCTTGAAGTAGATCTGCGCACCGCCGAGCTCCCGGCTCAAGCGTTCGGCGTGGTAGATCGGCGAGGGACGGCCGACGTAATGGTTCAGATCGTGATCCAGCTCGGCGAGAAATTCCGGGTCCTTCAGGTAGCGATGGTAGGCGGCTCTCAGCTCTTCCAGCGGCTCCATCAGGGTCTCGGCGACGAAAATGCCGCCGTAGGGTCCGAAATGACCGCGGTCATCCGGCAGGTTATAGGGCTGAATCTCGTCTCGCATAGTCAAAGTCGTATACCTCGCGTAAAAACGCCGCCATCTTGTCGTGGTCCTTGATTCCCTTCCGCTCACCTTCCACGCCGCTCGAAACGTCGACGGCATAGGGCCTCGCCGTTGCCAGGGCCTCTTTCACATTGGCCGGGGTGAGCCCGCCCGCCAGGATCAGCGGCAGCGCGCACCCGGCTTCGGCCCTGCGCCAGTCGAACGTCATGCCGGTTCCGCCCTGCTCTCCCGGGTGGTAGGCGTCGAGCAGCAGGCCAGAAGCACCGGCATACCGGCGAGCCTCGGCCCCGACGTCGATGCCGGGCTTCATCCGGAGGGCCTTGAGATAGGGCCGGCCGAAAGCCGCGCAATACTCCGGGGATTCTTCGCCATGGAATTGCAGCAGGTCGATCCGCACGGCACCGCAGATCTCCCGAACCCGCTCCGGCCCGGCATCCACGAACAGGCCCACCACCGTGACGAATGCCGGGACGGCCGAGGCGATGGCCCGCGCCTGGCCGACGCTCACGTTGCGCGGGCTGGGACCGTGGAACACCAGGCCCAGCGCATCGGCGCCGAGAGCCACCGCGCGAGCCGCGTCCTCGGCCTGCGTGAAACCGCAAATTTTAACCCGAGTTCGCCCTGAGGGATATGCCGGCATCATGATTCGTCGGCCGGTTGGTAGCGGCGGGCGTCCGCCGGCAGATTTCCGAAAACGGGGTCCCGCGCCAGCCCGAATTCTTCTGGATAGCACACGCCTCCCAGGTAAAGCCCGTCCGGCGGCGCCGTGACGCCACCCTGGGCGCGGTCACGCATGGCCAGCAGTTCGCCGACCCAGGCCGGATCGTGCTTGCCCGCACCCACCGCCATCAGCACCCCGGCGATGTTGCGCACCATGTGGTGCACGAAGGCGTTGGCGGCGATTTCCATGACCACCCTTTCACCTTCCCGGCGCACGCGCAGGAAATGAACGCGGCGGAAAGGGCTGAGGGACTGGCACTGCTGGGCTCGAAAGGATGAGAAATCATGTTCGCCGATCAGATGGGCCGCACCTTCCCGCATCCGCTCGACGTCCAGCGGGGCGTGGCACCAGGTGAGCTGGCGGGGCCGCAAAGCGGAACGCATGGGGCGGTTCAGTATCTCATAGCGGTAATAGCGGGCGATCGCGCTCAACCGGGCATGGAAATGGGGTTCGGTCTCCCGCACCCATAAAATCCGCACATCCTCCGGCAGCGCGGTATTGGCACCCAGCAGCCAGGAGCGCTCGCTGCGCCGGCTTTCGGTATCGAAATGCACTACCTGCTCGATGGCATGCACCCCCGCATCGGTGCGCCCCGCGCACACGACCCGGACCGGAGCGTTTGCGATCCGGCTCAGGGCCTGCTCGACCACGGCCTGAATGGTGCGCTTGCCGTTCTGCCGTTGCCAACCGGCGAAGCGGCTGCCGTCATATTCTATGCCTAAGGCGATCCTCATGTTCCGGGCCTGGTTCGAGGCGCGCTATCGTACCAGAAACGCCCCCGCCGGCTTATCCACAGATTCTGTGGATAATTCTGTGAGCCCCCTGCAGACTGTCCGCGCAACACGTTGATTCGAAAAGGCCCCGCCGAACCTGACAAAATCGAGACACCGCCTGCGCGGGCTTCCGGGTGAGCCCGTATCGGCGAGGCGGACACTGCGGCGCCGATACGGGCGGAATCGAACCGTTATTTGATTTTGTTCAAGCCAGTATCCTCGATCGCCTGCTCGCAACGCGAACTGACCTTGGCTTCGTTCTTTTCCAGGCAGGCCAACAGCCGCCCTTCGCCGGGTTCGACGTTGGCGCAGTACTTGTCCAGATCGTCGTCGCATTCCGCGGCCACATAGCTCAAGGCATTGACTTCACGCTGAAGCTGGGCCGCCGCATCGTAAATGGCGTATTCGCAACGCGTGGAAAGCTTGTCCTGGTAAGCGTAGAGGCAAGCCAGTTGGCGTCCGTCGCCCGGCATCACGTCCTTGCAGAACTTGTCCAGTTCGGCCTTGCAGCCGGTCTTGAACGTCGAGACCGGGTCGTCGGCCTGGGCCTGCTCGGCGGGCGCTGGAGCCTTGGTCTGGGCCTTCTTCGCCGCACAAGCGGGCTGCGTCATGAACGCCGCCAGCAGCAGGCCGGCGAACAGATATCGTGCACTGTACATGAGATGTTCCTTATTATTGATGGGTGATGTGAGGAATCGCGCACCCTCTTGCCCGCAAGTTCCGACCCGAGCCGGCCCTTCCGTTGGCGGCGCGCGCCCGGCATTGTAGCCAGACGCCCCGGGAAAACCTATCCGGCTTGAGGCACGACCATCGTCCGAACGGTAAGAGACCGCCGTTTTGCAAAATGGAGGAGGTGGACGGAAAATAACCGAGCGGCACACTCAACCATGCGAAGCCATCTTCCGCTGCCGCCGCGACTTGCCAAACGCACAAGGTGCCCCCTCCCCGTACATTTTCGCCCACATGAAGAACCCGTCCGAATCCGCTATCCGGTTGCTGAACCGAGGACTCTTCGTCGCCGGGATATCTCCTTTTCTCTCGCTTGCGCTGGGCAGCTTCACCCACGGCCTGGGCGCCAATCCCGTGGAGACCATTTCCCACAGCAGCGGCCTTTGGACATTGAGGCTGTTGCTGGGCGCCCTGGCCATCACGCCCTTGGCCAAATTTCCCGGCGGACACTGGCTCGTTAGCCTGCGCCGCACAGCCGCCCTGCTGGCTTTCTTCTACGCCTGCCTTCATGTCTCGAGCTACCTGATATTCGATCAGTTTTTCGACGCCCGCGAAATCTGGCGGGACATTGCCAGGCGACCCTCTATCGTTGCCGGCATGACGAGCTTTCTGATAATGGTTCCGTTGGCCGTCACATCCAGCCAGGCCATGGCCCGCCGTCTCGGCCGCAGAAACTGGCGACTGCTGCACCGGTGGGTATATGTCGCCGCTGCCGCGGGCGTATTCCATTATTTTTGGCTGGTAAAACGGGACACATCGGGGCCGGCGCTCTACGCCGTGATCCTGGCGATCCTGCTGTGCCTGCGACTGGACGATGCAGCCCGACGGCGGGCCGGCCGCGGCGGGGCCGACCGCCCTTCCGCGACATCCCCCGATTACAAACCCCTCGGCACCACAGCCAACGGATTAGCGCCGGAACCGGGCAACCAAGGAACCGCCCCCAATCGACGCATAATGTAAACTCCATCTAATACCATGCAGCTGGTCGCTAGACGCCAGCCATGTGCCAAGCCACTTACGTAATGGACATGCCTGACAAACAAAACGCGCTATGTTTCTTACCGTGACCGACGGTGGTTCCCCGGCCATATGAAATCCCAAGTTTCATGTCATGGAAACCAGTTGGCGGCGACCGGCGGTCCCCTTCCACCGCGGGCCGCCGCCGCTTAGTTCCTCCCGCCCGGCGCTTCCGCCACCGGCCGTCAATGCTCCCGCACGTCCCTTGCGTCTTCGTTCCAGATCGGATTATCCCGGTCCTGCGGATCGAGTTTGACCACGTCCTCAGGGAAAATATGCCAGAACGAACGGTCGATCGCACCCTCCTGATAATGGGCATCTTTCCGTCCGTGGTGGAAGGGGCACCACCAGTTCTCCACCAGCTTGACGAGATAGGCGTGCCATTCGAACAACCCCACGCTGAAAGGACAATACCAGGTACAATTAAGTATCCAAAATAACTTGGACTGGGTTGGGCTAAGCCTGTAGCCAGGCTGCATGACGATCTGGTTTGACAGCTTATATCGGAAGCTGGCCCGATCCGGGAGAAACTCTTTCAAAGACTTTACATTTTCAGCGCCCATCAGCTTCAGATGGAAATAACTGATATAGGCGCTGATTATCACAAAAGGCAGCGTCAGGATGGGCAAATAAATCAGAAACACTCCCAAAATGCGCGTCGCATACGAGATATCATTATGATTTTTCCCGATTACGACACGGCTCCCGTCCACCCCCGACGGACCACAAGTTTCGCACTTTTTCATTTTGAGCCTCAGCCAAAGCGTTCTCGTTCTTATGAATGCGGCTCAGATATGCCTGAGACGCCGCCCCATATCCTCTGTTTTCGATCCCGGCAAGGACCTTTGCCGGCATCGCGGCAGAGAAGCTATGAGGTCGAAAGCGCCGCGTCAAGCGGCGGCATCCCGCCGAAACGGCTCGAGCCGCGGGGACGGAGCGGGAATGATCCGTGGCATACAGCCGGGAGGGGTAGCGCAGTGATCGCACTGGTGCCGACGACCGGCTGGCAAGTTCTTGCGCTGAAGGGGGCGGAACCTCCTTCCGGCACCCGCCCCCAATTCCATTGCAGGCCGGGGCGGAAGTTACCACCCCGGCAATGAGACGGGCTATTGCATGCCTTTCTTCAACGCATCGAGCAATTTGCTGCCGGCGGCCGCATCGTCGCTGCCCACCAGCACCATCACCATCATGTGATCGCCCATCCGAATGCATTCGATCACTGCCAGGGTCTTGTCGGTCCAGGAACGGACGGAGTCGGCATCCTTACTGATCCTACCCGTCGTCTGCGCGGACATGAGCGACTCGCCCCGGCTCACGCAGTCGGCTTCGCTCAGAGCCGACTGCATATGATCCCAGTACATGTTAGGGGTGGCCAGTGCAGCTTGAGATACGCCCAGCAGGGCAATCAGCATCAGAGAAAATTTTGCAAACATGGTCGGTCCTCCTCGTTTTCTACACCAAAAACGGAACCCGCTTCGGGAGCGTTTGCCGGACGAAGCGGAGGCTCGCCTTGCAAGCTGGATATTACGTCAATCCTCACGAACTTGCCCAGCAGCGGATTGGGCGCCGCCAGGGTCGGGCCGCTGCCCCCGATTCCGGCCGACTTTGCTGTCAGGCTTCGAAGGAACCGTAGCCATGCAAAGCACCGGGCTTCCGGCTCGGCGAGCCGGCGTCGGCACCCCGCTCCTTGTAAAGGAGATAGATGAAAACCGCCATCAGCCCAATCAGAATCCAATACTTCAACCAAAACAGGAACTTCAGTTTGGCCAGGAATGCGGGATGGCCGAGGAGATAAGCGTTGAATTCAGCGAAGAAATTTTCGAACACAGCGGATGACCTCTCAGATCTGCCAGCCAGTTGCCCGGCTTCCGCCCCCGCTCGCCTAATTCGAAGTCAGGGGCCCTTGGTAATGCGATGCGGGAAAGGACGAAACCCCTGACCGCGACATACGCAGGTGAGGCACTTACATTGAAATTGGACCGCAGACACGTCCACTCAGTTCCACCGACCTGCCGTCAATGAGTTATGCGAGGCGACCCCGCAGCCATCCGGAGAGCCGTCTAGCTTTGGGTCGCGGCGCCCCCTCAGCGATTGCGGAAGGCCCGTACGATGGGCGCAACGATCGGAACCAAGAAGGCGCCTGCCACTGCCCGGAGTTTTCCCCACGGCCCGTATGGCCCCCATAGTTCGGGCGGGAATACACGATGCCACAGCGCCTCGTTCAGCCATTTTTTCAGAGCACACCCCCATGAGGGAAGGGAAACCGAGGGCACGGCGCACAAGCAAAACCTCACCAGCCCCGCATCTGCGCATTCCGGCGAACGTGACCGTTGATTCCGGTGATCGTGACCGCCGGGGATCTCATGCCGCGCTGGAGGTTGGTTTTTTACTTGGACCGGTCACGTTGGGTCAAGCCGGCGGTGGTTTTGCGCATCGACTCGCCGGTCAGGGGTAGCCGGTGGGCGTTGTGCAGGAGGCGGTCGAGGATGGCATCGGCGAGGGTGGGCTCGCCGAGGTAGTCGTGCCAGTGCTCGACCGGCAGCTGGCTGGCGATGAGGGTGGAGCGCAGGCCGTGGCGGTCTTCGATCAACTCCATGAGGTCGTTGCGCTGAGAGGCGGTGAGCGGCTGGATGCCCCAGTCGTCGAGGATGAGCAGGTCGGTGCGGGCGAGCTGGTTCATGAGCCGGGAATAGGAGCCGTCGCCGCGGGCGACGGCGAGCTGTTCGAGCAGCCGAGGCAGGCGCAGGTAACGGACGGCTAGTCCCTGGCGGCAGGCCTGATTGCCGAGGGCGCAGGCGAGATAGGTCTTGCCGGTGCCGGTGGGGCCGGTGAGGCAGAGATTGTGATGGGCGCGCAGCCAAGAGCCTTCGGCGAGCGCGGCCATTGGGGGACGATGCAGGCCGCGGGGGTGGCGATAGTCGATATCCTCGATGCAGGCGGCAAGGCGCAGCTTGGCGTCCTTGAGCAAACGGCTGAGGCGGCGGTTGTCGCGGTAGAGCAGCTCCCGGTCGACGAGCAGCGCGAAGCGCTCGTCGAAGGAGAGATCGTGGGTGGCGGGCTGTTCGAGCTGTTGTTCGAAGGCCTCGCGCATGCCGGTGAGGCGCAGGGTGTGGAGCTTGTCCAGGGTTTGCTGGGTGAGCATGGTTTTGTCTCCTGTTGTAACGGGTTTCAGTTGTAGTAGTCGGGACCGCGCACGTTGCCGTGGGCCGGCAGCGCCGCGGCGGTCTCGTCATGGGCCTCATGCGGCTGGCGGTCGAGCCCCTTGTCGAGGATGGAGCTGACGGAGCGATAGGACGGTGATTGGATGGCCAAGGCCCGCGCACAGGCCGCCTCCAGCCGCGCTCGGCTGTAGCGCCGAGCGAGATTGAGCAGGCCCAGGCAGGCGCGGTAGCCGTGCTCGGGATGGGGCCGGTTGTTGAGCTGGTGTTCGACCACGTGCAGCGTCGCTACGCCGATGTCTTTGGCCCAGTTCATGAAGCGCCCCGGTGACCACTGGCGGTGCTCGCGGTGGGACTTGGGCATGTGCTCGGGGAGGGTGGAGAAGCGGCCGGCGCCCTGGCGCGGGTGCGCGGCGACGCGGTGTCCCCGGTGCAGCACCTCGATGCTGGTGGCGGTGGCGCGCAGCTCCAGCACCTGGCCGACCAGCGCATGGGGCACGCTGTAGAGGCGACCGCCGAACTCGACGTGGTAGTCGATGCCGGGCTTGACCTGTTTCCACTCGGCGTACTCGTAAGGCACCAGCGGCAGGGGTTTGAGGGCCGGCCGGTCGAGGGACTCGAACAGGTCGCGGCGGCTGTCGGGCTGGCGCTGGAAGGGGCGGCCGTTGAGTGACTCCAGCAGCTCGTGTATGGCCTGGTTGAGGGCCGCCAGGGAGTGGAAGGTGCGATGGCGCAGCCGGGCCAGAATCCACCGTTCCACGACTTGCACGGCCACCTCCACCTTGGCCTTGTCCTTCGGCTGGTAAGGGCGCGCCGGCAGGATGGCGGCGCCGTAGTGGCGGGCCAGCTCGGCGTAGGTGGCGTTGGGCTCGGGGGCGTAGCGGCAGGGCTGGCTCACCGCCGCGCGCAGGTTGTCCGGCACCCACAGCGCGGGGGTGCCGCCGAAGTAGCGCAGGGCGCGCTGATGGGAGGCGATCCAGTCCGGCAGCGCCTGGGTCCAGGTGGCCTCGGCGTAGGTGTAGCTGGAGGCGCCGAGCACGGCGACGAACACCTGCGCCTGGCGCAGCTCGCCGGTGGCGGGGTCGATCACCGGAACGGTGGGGCCGCAGTAGTCGAGAAAGAGCTTCTCGCCGGCGTGGTGAACCTGGCGCATGCTGCGCCGCTGCTGGCCCTGCCAGAGCCGGTAACGGTGGCAGAACTGGCTGTAACGGTAAGCGGCCTCGCCGTGGGTCGCCACGTACTCGGCCCACAGCAGCTGCAGGGTCACCCCCTTGCGCTTGAGCTCGTGGTGAAGGCGCGGCAGGTCCGGCTCCACGAAGCGCGCCGGGGCCGTGGGGGCGGGGAACAGCAACCGCTCCAGGGCCGCCTCGTCCATCGCCCCGGGCAGCGGCCAAGCAACGCCCTTCGCCTGGGCGAGGCTCACGTACTTGCTGACCACGCCCTTGGAGACGCCCAGCGCCCGGGCGATCTTCTCGTGGCTGAGCTTCGCCTCGTGCTTGAGGCGCAGAATCTCGGTGATGTGTCGCATGGAACTCCTCTTTGCCGGCATGTCGCCCCCTTCGAAAGTAAAAGGGCGGCTCTATGCCTGTTGGGGTTGAGAAATTCCAGCGCGGCTGAGGTGATTCCGGGAACGTGACCGCGATTTCCGGCATCGTGACCACCGATTCCGGCCGGAAGGCCAAAATCGGTCACGATCAAACGGAATCGCCGGTCACGTTCACCCGGCATGGGCGGTCACGATCAAACGGAATCGGCGGTCACGTTGGGCCGGAATACGCACGCCCGAAGGGTTTCGGGCAGGGCTGCCCGAAAACAAAGGTGGCCCGAAGGACCGGACGAGGGAGAGGTGAGCGGGGTCGGATCGACCGCCCTGAATGGCTGTCGATCCCCGCGAACGCCCGGTTCCAGGGCACAATTCGCGGGCCTTGGGGACCGGGCGGTCTCTCCCGACGGGTTTGTGCACGGCGGAGCCGCCGGCAGCGTCGCCATCAATGCGCAGTGTCAAGACCCACGCGCATTCCTCAAATTCATGGCCTCTGCTGGCCCAGCATTTCCGGTGTGATCAGGGTAACGCCCTTTTCTGTCACATGAAATCGTTTACCGTCCTCGATCGGGTCCACGCCCACCGTCATCCCGTCCGGAATCCGGCAGTACTTGTCCACCACGACGCGTTTCAGCGTAACCCGGCGGCCGACGACCACCTCGGGCAGAAGAACCGAGTCTTCGATGTGGCTCCAACTCTCGACCCGCACTTTGGTGAACAGCAGCGAACGCCGCACCGTGGCGCCGCTGATGATACAGCCGCCCGAAACCAGTGAATCCGACGCTTGGCCGCGGTGGCCGTCGTCGTCGAAGACGAACTTGGCCGGTGGAAAATGCTGAATGGCACTCCAGATCGGCCAGTCGTCGTCGTACAGATCGAGGTCGGGAACCACTTGGGTAAGATTCAGGTTCGCTTCCCAATAGGCATCCACGGTGCCGACATCTCGCCAGTACGGCACATCGCCCACCATGTTCACGCAGCTGTCGGCGAAACGATGGGCGAAAACGCGGGCGCGCGGCACCAGATAGGGAATCAGGTCCTTACCGAAATCGTGGCTGGACGCAGGGTCTTGTGCGTCCCGTCGCAACTCCTGATACAGAAACCGTGCGTCGAAAACATAGATGCCCATGCTCGCCAGCGCTTTTTCGGGGTGCCCTGGCATGGGTGCGGGCTGGTCGAACTTTTCCTGAAAGTCGACGATCCGCCCCTCGTCGTTCACGCTCATCACGCCGAACGTCCTGGCCTCGGCGAGCGGCACCTCGATGCAGGCGACGGTCAGGTCCGCGGCCTTGGCCACGTGGTCCGCCAAAAGCCTGCCGTAGTCCATCTTGTAGACGTGATCGCCGCCCAGGATCAGCACGTGATCGGGATGGTTGGCACGCAGGATGTCCAAGTTCTGGTAGACGGCATCGGCGGTGCCTTGATACCAATCCTCGGTGAGCCGCTGTTGCGCGGGGATCACGTCGATGAATTCATTCAGATTGGCGGACAGAAAACTCCATCCGTGCTGGACATGGCGAATCAGGCTGTGCGCCTTGTATTGGGTGACGACGCCGATGCGCCGGACGCCTGAATTGACGCAGTTGGAAAGCGGAAAATCGATGATCCTGAGTTTCCCGCCGAACGGCACCGCGGGTTTGGCGCGCCAGTCCGTGAGCTGTTTGAGGCGGCTGCCGCGCCCGCCGGCGAGCACCACGGCGTAGGTGTTACGGGTCAGGGTGCTGACGAAGCGTGGGTTCGCTTCCCGCTTGAGCTGGCAGTAATCGAAGTGTGGGCATTCTCCTGGGGTGCTCATGTTGCGCCTCTGCGTCGACGTGTTTTCAATACCAAGGCGGGTTGGGCTTTCCATCCTCAGGGTATTCGCCCACACCACGGCGAGAAAGAAAGGTTCGAGCACCTTTCCTCGGATTTCATGAACGGCAAGCTCAATCCCGCGGCGACCATGAAGCCCGGTCAGATGCAGCGCTGGAAGATCGTCAACGCGGCAATGCGCGTTTCTACCCACGGTACGGTTCGCCGCCGATCGGCGTGATGGTATCATCGCGCGGGAACAACCGCGGGCTCTGGCCAATCCGGCTGCTTTTTCGAGGTAATATGTCGGTCAATTATTCCACGGGACTGCTGGGTGGCTGCTTGTCCATGGCTGTGCTGGCGCTGGCGTCGGCACCCGCGCTGGCGGAAAACTACCAACGCGGCCATGAGCTTTATGGCAACCACTGTCAGGCTTGTCATACCAAGAGGGTTCACCTCAACAAGAAGCGAAAGGTAAAGACTTTGAGCGAACTCCGAAAGCGGGTCGAGGGTTGGGCCGCGCACGCCGGGGACGACTGGGGAGAGAGCGAAGTCGACGATGTCGTCTATTACCTGAACCGCAGGTACTACCACCTGGCCCAATGAGCCCGCCCCGTGCGCAATCGCATCGAGTTATTGCGGCAAGCGACCCGGCAGGGTGCTCGGGTACGCCACTCCGTTCCATCCAAGAAACGATCTCGCGGGCGGTTCGCCCGTCAGCCGGCCGCGCCTTAAAGCATGGCGCTCCCCAGGGCCAAGCCGTACAGGACGACCAGGATGAGGATGGCCGCTATCGAGGACGGCGCCGGCCCGGCGAGACCGATGACTCCGCCATCGGATACGCGGCAGAAACCCGGTGTATTGACGGGCCGACCCGGCCGAAAACCCCATGCGCTCATGATACGGCGGACCCTGCTCGGGCTGCTGGCGGCGGTACTGGCGGGCGTCGGCATTCCCTTCATGACCGGCATGCCCGGCGGCTCCCATAGCGGGCCGCTGCCTCCCCTGACCCCGGAGGAAACGGCATTGCGGGAGAGGCTCAAACTGCACGTCAAGGCGCTGGCGGGAAACATCGGTGAGCGCCATCTGTGGCGCCACGGCGCCCTGGAGTCCGCCGCCCGTGACATCGAGGCGTCCTTGGCCGGCCTGGGTTATGCGGTTGCCTCCCAGCTTTATGTGGCGCATGGCAAGCCGGTGCGCAACCTGGAGGCGGAGTTGCCGGGGAGCGGGGAGCCGCCCGAGATCGTCCTGGTCGGTGCCCACTACGACACCGTCGCCGGTTCCCCCGGGGCCAACGACAACGCCTCCGGCGTGGCGGCGATGATCGAGATCGCGCGGCTTCTGGCCGGGTCCGAGGCACGCCGCGCCGTGCGTTTCGTGGCCTTCGTCAATGAGGAACCGCCGCTGTTCTATGGCCCCGACATGGGCAGCCGGGTTTATGCCCGCAGGTCCTTCGAACGGGGCGAGCGCATCGTCGCCATGCTGTCCCTGGAGACCCTCGGTTTTTACACTTCCGCTCCCGGCAGTCAGCGCTATCCCAACCCGCTGTATGGCCTCTTCTATCCCGACCGCGGCGATTTCCTCGCCTTCGTCGGCAACCTCGCCTCGCGCTCCCTGGTGCGGACTGCGGTCGCCTCGTTCCGCCGCCACACGGCCTTCCCTTCGGAGGGCATCGCCGCCCCGGGCTGGTGGGGCGGGGTTCACTGGTCGGATCACTGGTCCTTCTGGCGCGAAGGCTACCCCGCCCTGATGGTCACGGACACGGCTCTTTATCGTTACCCGCACTACCATACGGCCGACGACACACCCGACCGGCTCGACTACGACAGCCTGGCCCGGGTGACGGCGGGGCTCGCCCGCGTGGTGGCGGAACTGGCGCAGTGAGGCGGTTCGCTCACGGCATGGCAACAGATAGCGCCTCTATGCTTTTTCCCCTTGCCCTGGACGTGTCATAGTGAGTGGATACGGACGAGGAAAGGGGGCGTCACGCCTTTTTGCGGATCGAAACCTTCCCGCTCGGTCAGTTGATAGATGCCGTTCCCCAGAGGCTGCCTAGCTCCATTCTCAAATCCACCGGCGTAAGCCAGCCGATGAAATCCTGTTTCCGAGCAGAAATGACGAATGACTTTGTTACGGTATTGAAGACCACCTTGACTCTTGACGCCTGACTCGTATAAGTGAATCGCTTGCCCTTGGCGACCGATTTAAAGCTCCCAGCCGGTACCAGTACGAGGTTCTTACCACCAAGCTCGATCCGGAGTTCGACATTCTGCAGATCGAGTCCATTACCGCCATCGTTGTACGTGCCGGAGACATCCAGTGCGCCCTTGCCTGGCTTCTTCACTTTCAGTTTCGATTTCGTGATCGACCGAATGAGAATGCCCGGCGAACCGGTGCCGAACGCCACCGCACGGCTCCAACCATTCGCTTGCGGCGCATCCAGATACAGGAACCGGGCCGAACTGTTCTGGCCCCCGACCGCCATATATTTGGGATGGCCGTTTTCGAGGACGTTTTCAACGGCGGTTCCGACTCCCGGATCATCGCGGCGCCCGTTGCCGTTGTGCGCGACGCCGTCGTACCACCACTGCTCGTCGGCGTAACCGATGGGGTGGGAACGGGACGCCTTCCAGTGCCAGTTGTCTACCTTGGTACCGGGAGCGGTTGCGTGCAGGTTTCCGTGGCACATGCTGGCGCAGGTACCTGCCGAAACGAAATCGTCGTTCTGCATGTCCCAGAGAAAGGCGATCCTGTCCTCGTTCTCCGTGCTCTTGACCCAGCCGCCGCTTCCATAGGTCCACTCGCCCCGCCTATCGTTGCGGGTCGGATCGGTCCAACTCGCGGTGATCTCGATTTCATCACTCGCCAATAGCTTTCCCCTCAACTCCGACAGACGTGCGGGTTTCTCGCTGAAAACCAGATCGCCGGCCTCCATGGGGATACCCATCGTGAACACCTTGCCGCTGTCCTGCGTCGTGTGCGACAAGTCCTCCTTGCCTCCCCCATTGTCGAACGTCGTCACTTGAAATGCATAGGTCCCGCCTTTGGCGAATACGACGTCGTGGGCGGGATCGCCCGTATCGAGCTTGCGTCGAAAGGTGACGCTCCAGCCCCTCCCCTCCTCGTAGCGCGCTGTGGTCCGAACGTCTGCACGTGAACCGTAAGGAACTTGCATGACGTAACCAGGGACCGTGTCACCTTTTGAAAAGGCCGTTACTGGACCTGGCAACACCAGGACTACCAAAGCGAAGCAGGAAATTGCCGGTTGCCACGGAAAGCTCATGATCTTTACCCCCCTTTCCCAATCAAAGTACATATAACAATTTGGCTAATGATAATCGATCTCATTCGTGCTATCAACCAACTATCCGTATCTCCGTTGCGGCTCGACATCTGCAAATTTGGCCATGACGGAAAGCTTGAAATCCCCCCTTCGATGCATTACCGTGAGCGGTCCGTAAGGCTGGGGGTGCCTGGCGATGGCCGGGCTGAGACATACCCTTCGAACCTGATCCGGCTGATACCGGCGTAGGGAAGCTGAGCTTTCGAGCTGTTCGAAGAACCCGATCGACATCCTCCCCCGCGCGCCTTATCCGTGTCCAACCAGGAGCAAGCGATGAGCGCGATCCCCCAAGAATTCCTGCACGAGGCGGTCACCGCCAAGAAAGCTTCGATCCGGCCGTTCGCGGCCTCGGAAAAGGTCTACGTCCAGGGCAGCCGCCCGGACCTGCGCGTCCCCCTGCGCAAGATCAGCCAGTCGGACACGCCCACCAGCTCGGGGCGGGAAAAGAACCCGCCGGTCTACGTCTACGATACCTCCGGCTCCTATACCGACCCCGCCGTTTCGGTCGACCTGCGGCAGGGCCTGCCGCCCTTGCGCAAGCGCTGGATCGAGGAGCGCGGCGACACCGAGCAACTGGCGGGTCCGAGCTCCTTTTACGGCCAGCAGCGCCAGCACGATCCGGCCTTGGCTTCCCTGCGCTTCGAGCACATCCGCAGCCCCCGCCGGGCCAAGGCCGGCGCCAACGTCACCCAGATGCATTACGCCAGGCGGGGTATCATCACGCCGGAGATGGAATTCATCGCCATCCGCGAGAACCAGAAACTGGACGCCCTGGCGGAGATGTACCAGTTCCAGCATCCGGGCGAAGCCTTCGGCGCGGCCATCCCCCAGGTCATCACGCCCGAATTCGTGCGCGACGAGGTCGCCCGCGGCCGCGCCATCATCCCCAACAACATCAACCATCCGGAATCGGAGCCGATGATCATCGGCCGCAATTTCCTGGTGAAGATCAACTGCAACCTGGGCAATTCCGCCGTCAGCTCCTCGATAGAAGAAGAAGTGGAAAAGATGCTGTGGGCGATCCGCTGGGGCGGCGACACGGTGATGGACCTCTCCACCGGCAAGAACATCCACGAGACCCGCGAGTGGATCATCCGTAATTCGCCCGTACCCATCGGCACCGTGCCGATCTACCAGGCGCTGGAAAAAGTCGACGGCAGGGCCGAGGAGCTGACCTGGGAAATCTTCCGCGACACGCTTGTAGAACAGGCCGAGCAGGGCGTGGACTACTTCACCATCCATGCCGGCATCCGCTTAGCCTTCATCCCCCTGACCGCCAGGCGCACCACCGGCATCGTCTCGCGCGGCGGCTCGATCATGGCGAAATGGTGCCTGGCCCACCACAAGGAAAGCTTCCTTTACACCCATTTCGAGGACATCTGCGAAATCATGAAGGCGTATGACGTGGCCTTCTCCCTGGGCGACGGCCTCAGACCCGGCTCCATCGCCGATGCCAACGACGAGGCCCAGTTCGCCGAGCTTCGCACCCTGGGCGAGCTGACGCAGATCGCCTGGAAGCACGACGTGCAGGTGATGATCGAAGGCCCCGGCCACGTGCCCATGCACATGATCAAGGCCAACATGGAGGAGCAGTTGAAGCACTGCCACGAGGCGCCCTTCTACACCCTGGGGCCCTTGACCACCGACATCGCCCCCGGCTACGACCACATCACCTCCGCCATCGGCGCCGCCATGATCGGCTGGTACGGCACGGCGATGCTGTGCTACGTGACACCCAAGGAACACCTGGGGCTACCCAACAAGCAGGACGTGCGCGACGGCATCATCGCCTACAAGATCGCTGCCCACGCCGCGGACTTGGGGAAAGGCCACCCCGGCGCCCAGGCGCGCGACAATGCCTTGTCCAAGGCCCGCTTCGAGTTCCGCTGGCAGGACCAGTTCAACCTGTCGCTGGACCCGGAGAAAGCGCTGGAATTCCACGACGAGACCCTGCCGCAGGAAGGCGCCAAGCAGGCGCATTTCTGCTCCATGTGCGGCCCGCACTTCTGCTCGATGAAGATCACCCAGGACGTCCGTGACTACGCCCGCGAGCACGGCCTGGACGAAACCGAAGCTTTGGCCAAGGGCATGGAAGAAAAGTCGGACGAATTCGTCAAGACCGGGGCCGAGGTCTACCACCGCACCTGATCGCGACGATGAACTCTCCCCATTCGAACACACCGCCGGTCAAGCCCGGCGGCCTGCCCGTCCTCGGCCACATCCTGAAGTTCGGCCGAAACCCCCATGCCTTCATGATGGCCTTGCGGCGCGAGTTCGGGGACGTGGCCGAGTTCCGGATGTTCCACCAGCGCATGGTGCTGCTCACCGGCAGCGGGGCTAGCGAGGCCTTCTACCGGGCGCCGGACGAGGTGCTCGACCAGGGCCCGGCCTACAAGATCATGACCCCGATCTTCGGCCGCGGCGTGGTGTTCGACGCCCGCATCGAGCGCAAGAACCAGCAGTTGCAGATGCTGATGCCGGCGCTGCGCGACAAGCCGATGCGTACCTACTCCGAGATCATCGTCGCCGAAGTCGAGGCCATGATCCGGGACTGGAGCGAGGCCGGCACCATCGACCTGCTGGAGCTCACCAAGGAACTCACGATCTACACCTCCAGCCATTGCCTTCTGGGCTCGGAGTTCCGCCACGAGTTGAATGCCGAATTCGCCGAGATCTACCGCGACCTGGAAATGGGCATCCAGCCGATCGCCTACGTCTTCCCCAACCTGCCGCTGCCGGTGTTCAAGCGGCGCGACAAGGCGCGGGTACGGCTGCAGGAACTGGTGACCCAGATCATGGAGCGCCGCGCCCAATCGCAGGAACGCAGCACCAACGTGTTCCAGATGCTGATCGACGCCAGCTACGACGACGGCAGCAAGCTGACGCCCCACGAAATCACGGGGATGCTGATCGCCACCATCTTCGCCGGCCATCACACCAGTTCGGGCACCACCGCCTGGGTGCTGATCGAGCTGCTGCGGCGCCCGGAATACCTGCGGCGGGTGCGGGCGGAGATCGACGCCCTGTTCGAGGCCCACGGCCGGGTGACTTTCGAATCGCTCCGGCAGATGCCGCAGCTGGAGAACGTCATCAAGGAAGTGCTGCGGCTGCACCCGCCGCTGATCCTGCTGATGCGCAAGGTGATGAAGGATTTCGAGGTCCAAGGTAAGCTCATCGAGGCGGGTAAATTCGTCTGCGCCGCGCCCTCCGTCACCCACCGGATTCCGGAGCTGTTCCCCAACCCGGAACTGTTCGATCCCGACCGCTACACCCCGGAACGGGCCGAGGACAAGGACCTGTACGGCTGGCAGGCCTTCGGCGGCGGCCGCCACAAATGTTCGGGCAACGCCTTCGCGATGTTCCAGATCAAGGCCATCGTCTGCGTCCTGTTGCGGAACTACGAGTTCGAGCTGGCCGCGGCGCCCGAATCCTACCAGGACGACTACAAGAAAATGGTCGTCGAACCCGCCTCGCCCTGCATGATCCGCTACCGCAGGCGCAACGCGCCGGCTGCCGTGGCTGCGAAGGCTGGTGCCGGTGAGGCTCCTGCCGAAATCATCCGCGGCGCTTTCCGGGTGGCCGTCGACTGGGATCTGTGCAAGGGTCACGGCAATTGCATGGCGGAAGCGCCGGAGATTTTCCGGGTCGACGAAGACGGACGGCTGACCCTGCTCAGCGAAACGCCCGATCCCGCCCTGGCCGGGAAAGCCCAGGCCGCGGAAAAATTCTGCCCGACCCGGGCGATCAAGATCCTGCCTCAGCGCGATCCCGCTACGCGGGATTGCTCCCTCTCGCCTTTGGGAGAGGGTTAGGGTGAGGGTGTCAAAAAAGTTTTCTTCCAGTCTTAATCGCTAGCAAGATGCTGCTCTCGCTCCGCTACAACTTCCTGTTCGTCCATATCGCCAAGACCGGCGGCACCAGCGTGCGCGACTCGCTGTGGCGCTACAAATGGACCGATCCGGCGCGGATTCCGCAATTCCTGTGCAGCAAGCTCAGCGGGCTCACCGGCCACGAGATCGGCGCCAAGTTTCCCCGCCACGCCAAGGCCATCGCCGCCATGGAGATGCTGCCGCGCGAGCTGTACCAGAAGCTGTTCAAGTTCGCCTTCGTGCGCAATCCCTGGGATCTGCAGGTCAGTTCCTACCACCACATCCGGCGCGAGCGCCCGGACCTGCTGGAGGGCATCGACGGCTTCGAGGACTTCCTGCGCTGGAAGCTCGACCCCGAGCGCCCGCCACAGTACCACGCCGACATGTCGATCGAACTCCAGACCGACTACCTCATCGACCTGCGCGGCAATCTGATCGTCGACTTCGTCGGCCGCTACGAACGGCTCGCCGAGGACTTCGAGGAAGCCTGCCGCCGCATCGGCATCGCCTGCCCCAAGCTGCTGCACAGCCGCAAGGCCACCGACCGCAGCAAGGACTACCGGCGCTACTACAACGACACCACCGCCGAACTGATCGAAGCGCACTACCGCCCGGACGTCGAACGCTTCGGCTACCGCTTCGACGACCCCTTCGACTCCGCTCAGGGCAAGCCTTTCCTGTGATGGACCTCCCCGGCTCCATCCTGATCGTCCGGCTCGGCGCCATCGGCGACATCGTGTTCGCCTCCGCGCTGATCCCGGTGCTGCGGCAGGCCTTTCCCGATGCACGGCTGGTCTGGCTGGCCGATGAAGCCAACAAGGATCTGCTGATCCACAATCCACGGCTGGACCGGGTCGCGACCTGGCCGCGCGCACGCTGGGCCAGGCTGCGGAAGGAGGGACATTACGGCATCCTGCTGAAGGAGCTCCGCGCACTGGTACGGAGCCTCAGGGAAGAGCGCTTCGATTGGGTGCTGGACCTGCAGGGACTCATGAAAAGCGGCGTGTGGGCGGCGCTGGCCGGCGGCAAGACCCGCATCGGCCTCGGCTCGCGCGAAGGCAGCCAATTCCTGATGACGAAGCGCATCGACCGCCGCACCGAGTCGAACACCATCGGCAGTGAATACCTCAAGCTGGCCGTCGAACTCGGACTCGACACCGAGGCTTTCGCCATGGATTTCGTGCCGGGGGACGAGGCCGAAACGGAAGCCGGAACGATCCTGGAGGCGCTCGGCATCCGCCGACCTTACGCGGCGATCTTCCCCTTCACCACCCGCCCACAGAAGCACTGGATCGACGGGAACTGGTCGGCTTTGGCCGATGAGATCAGCGCCCGTTACGGGTGGCCCGTCGTCATGCTGGGCGGGCCGGGCGATACCGAACGGGCCGAAGGAATACGAAACCGCTGCCGATCGGACCTGAAGAACCTCGCCGGAAAAACCGGCTTGGCCGTCAGCGGCGCATTGATCCGGCGCTCGGCCCTCGGCATCGGCGTGGATACCGGACTGACCCACATGAGCATCGCCCTCGGGCGCCCCACCCTCGCCCTGTTCGGCTCCACCGCCCCGTATCTGGAAACCGGCCGCAGCGACGCCGTCGTGCTCTACGAGGCCCTGCCGTGCTCGCCCTGCGAGCGCCGCCCCACCTGCGACGGCGCCTTCACCTGCATGGCGCGGCTCACGGTCGAGAAGACCCTCGCCGCAATCGACGGCATCCTGAACCGGGCCTAGGCCCTCAAACCAGCACCCGTCCCGTCAGCCGCTCGAGGATCTTGAGCGGCGACGTGGCGGGATCGCGCATGGCCTCGACCGGGAGATAGAAGGTCTGCTCCAGCAGGTACTGGCCGGCCATGACCGCATGCGAGGCCTGATCGGTGAACACCATCCAGGTGGTGGATGGGGGGAAGTCGAAAGGCGCCTGATCCACTTCGGCCTGATAAGCCATGTCGGCTTTCATCTTGTCGTGCAATTGCAGCATGTAATGATCGTAGGCGCTGCGCCGGCTCTTGGTCAGCCCCAGCCACTGCAGGAGGGGAGCACTGCCCGGAAACGGCGCCGGGATGGAAGGCAGGAAGCGCTTGGCCATGGGCTCGAACGCCTCGCCGAGACGCCAGCGGCGGGGACGGCCTTCCGGATTCACGTTGGCGAATACCCGCAGCAGCCTCCGCCCTTGCACGGGGGATGAAGGAAAAGCATCGACATGCAGCCGGGTGTCGTCCTTGCGCCAGGAACTCGCGCGTCCGGCGGCCTCCACCGGCCGGAAGCTGGTACGGCCTTGCACCAGGGCATGACTGTATTCCGGCAGCAGCCTCGCCACCAGGCCGGCCGCCCGGCCGGCGAACCGCGCCATCATGGCCCGCAGCGCTTCCACGTCGGCCACCGCCGGGCCGGTCCCGTGCAGGTCGCCGCTCGCGGCGTCGAAGCTGACGTTCTTGCTCTTGCCCACCGCCTGCGGCGACAGGAAGGCCTTTTCATTCGCCTCGATCCCGAACCCGAGTTTGGGGAAGTACAGAACCTTGCCCTGCTCGATTTCGTTCAATGCGTCGGCACGCTCCTTCGCGGAAAAAGATGCATCCCAGTCGGCGCCATCGAACTCGAATATTCTGCTCATACGCTCTACCTCTCTCCTGATGCCTT
This sequence comes from Methylococcus sp. ANG, assembly GCF_040730495.1. Classification (NCBI taxonomy): domain Bacteria; kingdom Pseudomonadati; phylum Pseudomonadota; class Gammaproteobacteria; order Methylococcales; family Methylococcaceae; genus Methylococcus; species Methylococcus sp. ANG. The sequence continues at coordinate 2,282,815 of NZ_CP160399.1, forward strand.
GTCGTTATGCGGGTTTATCCGCCGTGCGGCACGCCATAAGGCTGGGCCGGCACGATCGGCGGGCGGCCGAGAATCAGGTCGGCCACGAGCCGGGCCGATGCGGGAGCCATGGTCAGGCCGTTGCGGAAATGGCCGCAGCTCAAATACAGATTTCCGAACGAAGGCACTGCGCCGATGAACGGTATGCCTTCCGGCGATCCCGGCCGCAACCCGGCCCAATGGCCGACGATCTCCGCATCCGCCAGCGCCGGCACCCGCCGGCGGGCGAATTCCAGCAGGCTCCGCCTTCCCTCGGCGTCCGGAACCTTGTCGAACCGGCGGTGTTCCACGGTGCTGCCGCACAGCAATACGCCGTCCCGCCTCGGAATGAGGTAACGATCTTCCGCCAGCACGATATGGTCGACAACCCCAACGGGCGCCTGGAACGCCAGCATCTGCCCCTTGACCGGCGCGACGGGCAGATCCGGAATCAATGCCCCCAGCACTTCCGCGGACCAGGCGCCGGCCGTGACGAGATAGGTTTCCGCCTCGAACGCCCCCTTCCCGGTCAGCGCCCGCACGATCTTTCCGTGCCGGGCTTCCAGGGCGGTCACGGCAACGCCCTCCTCGATGGCGATGCCGAGCCGGCGGACATCGGCCAGCACGGCGCGCAATAGACGGGGATTGCGCACCTGCGCCACCTCGGGCAGGCATATCGCCGGCAGCGGGGACGGCGCAAGGCGGGGCTCCGTCAAGGCCAGGGCACCGGGTTCGATCCACTCGCGGCGAACCCCGTGCGCCGCGCACCACGCATCGGCAACCGCGGGCTCTTCCGGGTCCAGCACCAGCAGCCCGCTTTGCCGCCATTCGGGATCCAGACCGGTTGAATCCAGCAACTCCTCGGCCAGGCCGGGATACCGCCTTTGGCTCCAGGCGCAGAGCGCGGTGACCGCTTCCGGCGCACGCCAGGGATACAGCGGCGACAGAATGCCGCCCCCCGCCCAGGAGGACTCCCGTCCGGCAGGCCCCTGGTCCAGAATCGTGACCGACAAGCCGGCCCCGGCCAGTTCGCGCGCCGCCAGCAGGCCGCTGATTCCGCCTCCGACGACGATTACATCGGTCACGTCCCCAACCCTTCCCATCGAGAAACGAATGACGAAGCCATCCCGCTCACATGGGATGCATGCCGGGCTCCTCCCGCCTGGACGGCACCGGCGCGATTCCACGCGCCTTCTGCAAGGCGATGAGCCGCTGCTCCAGCTTGTTCAGCGCCGCCTCCAGCGAGGTCTCCATCACCACGATGTCCCCCATCGACAGGATCACCCGGGCGAGTTCCGGAATCTTGACGCTGCTGGTGGACTCGATATAGACCGGCTGCACGTACAGCAGGGAGCGCCCGATGGGCAGGATGATGATGCGGCCGCGGGTGAGATGGGAGCCCTTCTGGTCCCACAGGGCGAATTCCTTGGCGATTTCGGCGTCCTGGTCGATCATCGCGCTCACCTGCGCCGGGCCGTCGACCTGGACATCCTTGCTGTACTTGTAGAGAACGATCGACTTGGAGTACGGCATGCCGCAAGCCTCGGGCCGCAATGCCCCGCCGATCCCGAGCACGCTTATGTTGTTGCGCCCGATCGGCGTCATCGGATTGATCAGCACGAAGTTCTGCATGTTTTCGCAGCCGTCGAGCTGCGTCGTGAAATAGTAAGGCGCCACCGTCCGCGTCACGGTCCGGCCATCGCGCAGCCGCACTCCAACCTTCGCGAAATCCCAGGTTTCCGCCTGCTGGTAGAACAGCTCCGGCTGAGTCTGGTGGTATTTCGCGTACATCCGCATCTGGATCACGAAAAAGTCTTGGGGAAAGCGTAGCTGCTCCCGAATCAACGGCGACATGGCGCTGGCGTCCTGGAAAAGACCGGGATAGGCCTTGATGTAGCCTTTAAGGACCGGGTCGTCGTGATCCACGACGTAATAGTCCAGCGAACCGTCGAACGCGTCGACCACGATCTTGACCGAGTTGCGGATGTAATTGAACTCGCGCTCCTTCTCGTCGCCGCGGAATTTGTAGCGCGTGCGCTTGGAAACCGGATAGGAATTCAGCGTCGTATAGGCGTCGACGACCCAGAAAATCCGCTGCGGGGTCACCACGATGTACGGATCGCGGTCCAGCGCCAGGAACGGCGTGACCGTGTTGATCCGCTCGATGATGTTGCGGCGGAACAGCGCTTGGCTGCTTTTGGTGATGTTGACCGAGAAAAACAGCCGCTCGTCGCGGAAATAGATGGAGAGAAGAAGGCGCCTGAGCAGGGAGGAGATCGGAACGCCGCCGCTGCCCGAATAGTTCTGGCTGGACCCCTGATCGAAACTGGCGATGTCGACGATGTTGAGCCGGTTGGGCACGATCGCGTAATCCAGGTTTTCCAGCCCGAAATAGATATCGGGCTTCTCGGTGGTCAACCCGACGTCCGAATGCATGCTCAGGTCCCTGAGCCACCATTGCATCGGCTGGTCGCCCGACTGCGCCGCCGGTGTGATCACGGCGCCGTAACCATGGGTGTAGCGCAGGTGGATGTTCTCCCAATTCCGGGCTTCTTCGGGCAGCTTGGCGAGATTGATTTCGCGGGCCGCCAAGTTCACCTGTTCGATCTGGCCGTTGACGAAATAGCGCGCGATGTCCACCTCGGTGAAGCTGTAGTACGGCCGGATGCCCTGAAGCTGCTGGTACACGTCGTCCAGGTATTCCGGATCCCACACCGGGATATTGTGCAGATGCTCGCGGACGTGCGGATCGATGGTTTCGGAACCCTCTGGCACCGCGGTGATGTCGATGGTCTGGATTTCGTCGAGATCGAAAGCCGCCAGCGTCGCCTCGATGTTGTACTTGATGAACTCGCGCTCCATCTTCACCGGATTCGGCTTGACCACGAAACGGTCGATCAGCCCCGGAACCACGTCGATCTTGCGCAGCCCCGCGGCGGAGACCCAGACCAGCGCGCAGGCCAGCGCCAGCTTGAGACCGCGGTGGCGCTGCGCGAACCACAGCGCGGCAGCCACGCCGACGAGCAAAGAGACGATCTGGACCCAGATCAGGGGCAGATGGTAGCGGAGCTCGATCAGGCCGGGACCAAAAAACACGGGCTCGTGAACATCCACATAAAGCAGCTCCTCCCGCTGCAGCACGTATCCCCAGGCCGCGACCACGGCGACCAGCACGACCAGCAGATTCAAATGGATGCGGGCGCCCCGCGGCCATGGCCGGCGGTGGGCCGGCGAGAATTTGTGCTCCACCCAGTAGAGCGCCGCCACCATGACGGCCAGAACGCCGACGCACACCAGCAATTCCGACTGGATCAGGACCAGGATCGGAATCCGGAACATGTGAAAACCGGCGTCTTTCCCGAACACCGGCTCGGTGACGCCGGCATCGGGGGCGAAAAAGAACAGGAGCCCGGCTTCCCACTCGTGGTAGAACGGCAGTGCGACCAGCACCGCCAGAAACACCGACAGGGGCAGATAGACCGGCAATGCGCCGGTCTGGAACATCCGCAGCCAGCGCCGGTAGCGCGATTCCTCCGAGCCTGCGGCATAAATCGCCTGATCGACCCCCAGATACTGCGAAGCGGCCCAGAAATTCAGGAAAAAGATCAGGAAGAAGAAAAGGGTCACACCGCCGGACAGGATGTAGCGGTAGAGGAAGCGCAGCCAGAAGTAGGCGCCGAGGTCCAGCGACCGGAACCACCACCAGTCGACCAGGAAATGCGTCGCCGCGAGTATGAGCGCCAGTAACAGTCCCGCCAAAACCGCTATGACCACGGCTGCGGACATCAGCAGTCGTTTCCAGTTTCCCATATCGTCCTCGTTCGGCGTCTTGTTACTCGTGTGGATGGGCTTGCAGGGGGATGGAACGCAGGCGGCAGGCGCATGCTCCGGCGCGATCGGCTTTGTTCGCGATGGCGTGCCAAGCCGCTAGATGATACCCGACTGCCCTGCAATCCGGTAGGCGAGGCGACGCCGGCTGGCTCCGGGATGGCATCGGGGCTGGCATGCGCCGGCTGGGCAATTCGGATACACTACCCGGGCGACGCGCAAACCCGCTTTTTCGGATATCCTCATCGCCAGCAAAACGCGTACGGAATACGGTCCCCCTTTGATTCGATACGCCCGCCTTCTCACGCTGTGCCTGTCCGTGGCGATCCAGCTCTGGGCGCCGCTGGTCCACGCGCATACGGTCGCCGGCGAGCCCGGAGGCCAGTTCCACATTCCCGGCCTCGAATATCTCGAACGCCAGCGAGGGGAGGAAAGATGGCACGCGCCGGCTACCGAAGAGGAATCCTCGATCGTCATCGCCGTCGAGAACGGGATTTTGGAGCAGTCGCGCGTCTCGCCGCCGTGCCGTCCAGATACCCCCGCAGCGGCCACCGTCGCAGGCCGGATCGAAGCCGAATGGCACCCATTGGAGCTGGCGAAGGCAGCTCCAGCCCATCCGTTCACTTCCCCAGCCTATAGGACGCCGGCCTGCCAAACGTCCTCCGCCCGCGGCCCGCCCCGCTGATCCTCATTTTCCCGTGCTGCGGCTCGACCGCACGCGCAACGGCGCCCGCCAAGGCCCCCAACCCCGCTGCGGCGTTTGGTATGCTGACCCCTACGATGCTGGTATTACCGATGATCTTCCTACAGGGACTCCTCGGAGTTCTCCTCGCAATCGCCTCCGCTTCGGCTCGCGGCGAGGAGGATGCCATGGCCGAACCGGCCGGCCTGCTGCCTTTCGATGCACGGCTCAGTCTCCACAACGTGGTGCAAACCACTTTCGAGAACTATCCGCAAACGGCGATGGTCGACGCCATGCGCCAGGAAACCAGCGCCCTGCAGCAGCGCAGCGACAGTTGGATTCCGGGCTACCCCATGGTCTACGTCCAGAACAACCAGAACGTCGCGGGCGACGGCGAAGGCATGACGCAATGGGGCTACCAGTTCCCCATCTGGCGCTGGGGGCAGCGGGACGCGAGCCGAGCGGTCACCGACAGGGCGGCCGAAAGCACCGAACAATTCGGCCGGGGCCTCAAGCACGAGGTCGCCGGCCTGGTCCGGGAGAGCCTGTGGAATCTCAAGATGACGCAGAACCGCCATGAGTTCGCCAGGACGGTGTACGAAGTGTCGCTGAAGCTGGTCGAGACGGTCAACAGGCGCGTCGAGCTCGGCGATCTCGCCCAGGCCGACCTGCTTCTGGCACAGAGCGATTCCCTGGAAAAGAAGACCGCCCTCACCCAGGCCGCCGTCGACCTGCAGCATGCCCACCAGGCTTTCGCGAACCTGAGCCGAATGCAGGCGGCACCGGAAAAGTTCGACGAGGACCTGTCCGGGCTGACGGCCATCAACGAGGAGCACCCCCAGCTGGCCGCCCTGAGTGCCATGATCGAGCGTGCCCAGGCCGACGTGGAATTCGTCCGGCAGTGGAAGCAGGGTACCCAGCCCACCGTGCTGATCGGCGCCCAGCATCGCGCCTTCAACGACAAAAACTTACAGAACGACACCAACGTAGTCCTGCAGGTGCCGATCGGAGGCGACGCCTACAACGAGCCCTTCGTCGCCCAGGCGAATCTGGCGCTGACCCAGAAAATCACCGAACGCGACAACCTGATCCGCATGCTCCAGCGGGCGCTCAAGCAGGCCCAGCAGACTCTGGAGGCGGACCGCAAGGCCCTCGACATAGCCAGGAACCGGCGCGACATGGCCGAGACCCTGATCCGGATGAACCGGATCGCGCTTGAAACCGGCGAAATCCAGCTGATCGACTTTCTAAAGGTGCAGACCACCGCGCAGGCGGCGATCTGGGACGCCATGCAGAAGGAAATCCAGTTGAAACGGGACATCGCCGCTTACAACCAGGTCGTGGGGGTGACGCCATGAAGCCGCGGGTCCTGGCCGTTCTGGCCCCCCTGTTGCTGGGAACGCCGGCCGGCGCGGACCCGATCATCAAACTGGATGCGCAGCAGATCGAGCACCTCGACATCCGCGTCGCCAAACCCGAAATCGTCGATGCCTTGCCCCTGGCCTGGGCGCCGGCGCGCGTCGTCATTCCGCCGGACCGGGAGTTCATCGTCAGCGCGCCGCAGGCCGGCGTGATCACCCGGATCGACGTGGCGCTGGGATCGTCGGTGACACCGGGCCAAGTCGTCGCGGAAATGCAAAGCCCCGACCTGCTCACCCTGCAGCGCGACCTCCTCAACGCCTCCACCGAATACGAACTCGCCGGCTCCAAGCTGAGTCGGGACCAGAAGCTGCTCGACGAAGGCGTCATCTCGAGGCTGCGCTGGCAGGAGACCCGCGCCGCCTTCGACAAGGCCCAGGCCAACCTTCGCCAGGCGGAGCAGGTGCTCGAGGCCAGCGGCATGTCCGCGAAGGACATCGGGGAACTCAAGCGGTCCCGCAGAATAAGCAATACCCTCTCCTTGCGCACGCCGATCCAGGGCATACTGCTGGACCGCCTGGCCACCGTGGGCCAGCGGGTCAGCATGCTGGCGCCGCTGTTCCGCATCGGCAATGTCGACCGGTTGTGGCTGGAAATCGACATGCCGCAGGAGCGCCTCAGCGAAATCCGGCTGAAAGACCGGGTCGAACTGGATTCCCCGCGGATCCGGGCGACGATCATCGAGGTCAGCCAGAATGTGCGGCCGGACAGCCAGACCGCGCTGGTGCGCGCAGTCATCGACGAGCACGACGACAGCGTCCGCGCCGGACAGAACGTCAACGTCCAGGTCATGCACGCCAGCACCGACTTCATCTGCCGGGTGCCGCTCGCCGCGGTCTTCAGCGAGGGAGGACAGCAATACGTCTTCGTACGGACCTCCGATGGCTTCGCGGTGCGGGCGGTGAAGATCGCCGCCGTGGACGGGCGCAAGGCCATCATTCATGAAGGCTTGACCGCCGACGACCGGGTCGCCGTCCAGGGCGTCGCAGCCCTGAAGGCCGCCTGGACCGGTCTCGGCGGGGGCGGCGAATGAGCCGGCTGATCCAGTTCGCACTGACCCAGCGCCTGCTGATCGTCCTTCTCACCGCGCTGCTGGCGGGCGCCGGTTATGTCGCCACCATGCAGATCCCCATCGACGCTTTTCCCGATGTCTCCCCCACCCAGGTCAAGGTCATCGTCAAAGCCCCCGGCATGACCCCGGAGGAGGTCGAAACCCGCATCACCGCGCCCATCGAACTGGAGCTGCTCGGCATCCCGAAGCAGACCATGCTGCGCTCCATCGCCAAGTACGCGCTGACCGACATCACCATCGATTTCGAGGAAGGCACCGACATCTACTGGGCACGGCAGCAGATCGCGGAAAGGCTGAACGGCGTTTGGGGCAACCTGCCGGAGGGGATCGAGGGCGGGATGGCGCCGATGACGACGCCGCTGGGCGAAATGTTCATGTTCACCATCGAAGGCGGCGACCTCACCCTCATGGAGCGGCGGAACCTGCTGGACTGGGTCATTCGTCCCGCCCTCCGCACGGTGCCCGGCGTGGCCGACGTCAACACCTTGGGCGGTACGGTGCGAAGCTTCGAGGTGATCCCGAACAACGCGGGCATGTCCTCGCGCGGCATCACCATGGAGGCCTTGATCCAAGCGCTCAAGTCCAACAACCGCAACGACGGCGCCGGACGCCTGTCCGAAGGCGAAGAAGCGTTGCTCGTCCGCGCCGAAGGCCAGATCCGCGACCTGGACGATGTCCGCGCCATCGTCATTGCCAACCAGAACGGCGTCGCCATCACGATCGGGGACGTGGCCGAGGTACGCATCGGCGCCCTGACGCGCTATGGCGCGGTCAGCCGGGATGGCCGGGACGAGGCCGTGGAGGGCCTGGTCCTGGGCCTTCGCGGTGCCAATGCGCGGGAGGTGGTCGAAGGCGTCAAACGGAAAATCGAGGAAATCCAGCCCGCCCTCCCGGAAGGCATCACGCTCGACGTGTTCTACGACCGCAGCGAGTTGGTGAACCGGGCCACCCATACCGTCGTCCGCGCCCTGCTGGAAGCCATCGTCCTCGTCGTCATCCTGCTCCTGCTGTTCCTGGGCGACCTGCGCGCCGCGGTGACCGTGGCCTGCATCCTGCCGCTTTCAGCGCTTTTCACCTTCCTTCTGATGCACCAGTTCGGACTTTCGGCCAACCTCATGAGCCTCGGCGGCCTGGCTATCGCCATCGGCAAGTTGGTCGATCCGGCCGTCGTGGTCGTGGAAAACATCACGACGCATCTGGCCGATCCCAGAATGCAAGGCAAACTGCCGCGCCTGCACCTCATCTACCGGGCCATGCGCGAAGTCACGGCGCCGGTGGTGTCGGGCGCCCTCATCATCGCCATCGTCTTCGTGCCGCTCTTGTCGCTGCAGGGGCTCGAAGGGAAGCTGTTCCGGCCGGTCGCCTTCACCAACGTGTTCGCCATGGCCGGCTCTCTGTTCATGTCGCTGCTGGTCATCCCGGTCCTGGCCTCCTGGCTGATGCGCAAGGTCAAGCACGAGGAGCCGTGGCTCGCCCGGAAGCTCCATGAATGCTATGAACCGGTGTTACGGTGGGCACTCGGCCACGGCCGCTGGGTAGTCGCCGCCGCCGGAATCCTGCTCGCCCTGACGGCCGTGATCTACGCCCAGATCGGCAAGACCTTCATGCCCACGCTGGATGAGGGCAGCATCATCGTTCAGGTGGAAAAACTGCCTTCGATCAATCTGGAACAGTCGGTTCGGCTCGACGAACAGCTCCAGAAAGCGCTGCTCGACCACGTTCCCGAAGTAGAGCGGGTGGTGTCGCGCGTGGGCTCGGACGAAATCGGGCTCGACCCGATGGGACTGAATGAAACGGACAACTTCGTCGTTCTGAAACCAGCCGATCAGTGGAACGGCAAGACCCGCGACGAGCTGATCGAAGACATCCGCAGAGTCCTGGAAACCATGCCGGGCATCGCCTTCGGCTTCACCCAGCCGATCCAGATGCGGGTCACGGAGATGCTCACCGGGGTGCGCGGCGACGTGGCCGTCAAGCTCTACGGTCCGGATATCGCCGTGCTCAATGAAAAGGCGGAAGCCATCGCCGGGGTGATCCGCTCGGTGAACGGCGCTTCCGACGTGTTCACGATGCGCAACGCCGGCATGCAATATCTCCAGGTCCGAATCGACCGGCTCGCGACGGGACGCCTGGGACTCGACGGCGACACGCTGGAACGGATGCTGCGCGCACAGATCGAGGGACTCAAGCTGGGCATCGTGCAGGAAGGCGTCAAGCGGACGCCCTTGCTGCTCCGGGCGGCTGCCGACCCCGGACGGCTTGCGTTGCTGCAGGTGACCCTGCCCGACGGCCGCCGCGTGCCGCTCTCCGCCGTCGCCCACGTCGAGCGCACCGAAGGCCTGGTGGCCATCAATCGGGAGCGCGGTCAGCGGTTCGCGGTCGTCCGAACCAACGTCCAGGGCCGTGATCTGGTCGGTTTCGTGGAAGAAGCGCGCAAAGCGGTCGGCGAGCGCGTCGCGCTCCCCAGCGGCTATTACCTGACATGGGGGGGGCAGTTCGAAAACCAGCAGCGCGCGGCGCAACGCCTGTCCATCGTCATCCCGATATCGATCGGTTTGATCTTTCTATTGCTGTTCACCACTTTTGGGTCGGTGCGGCAGGCGATACTGGTACTTACGAACGTCCCCTTTTCGCTGGTCGGCGGAGTCACCAGCCTCTGGCTTTCCGGCGAATACCTGTCCGTCTCCGCCTCCGTGGGGTTCATTTCCCTGCTGGGTATCGCCGTGCTCAACGGTGTGGTGATGGTGACTTATTTCAATCAGCTTCGGGCCATCGGCCTTCCCCTGGATGAAGTCGTCCGTTTGGGGGCATCGCGGCGGCTGCGTCCGGTGCTCATGACCGCAAGCATCGCTGCGTTCGGGCTCATTCCCCTCCTGTTCGCCACCGGTCCCGGCTCCGAAATCCAGCGACCGCTGGCCATCGTCGGCGTCGGTGGGCTGGTCACCTCGACCCTTCTGACGCTCATACTCCTGCCCATCCTCTACCGCCGCTACGGCGAGGGAAAATGACGCATGTCCGATCTCGTGTTGTTGACCCTCCTGGTGCCCCCGCAGCTTGAGGACACTCTGGTTGACTGGCTGCTGAGCGCTCCCGCCATACGGGGGTTCAGCAGCCAAGCCGCATCCGGCCACTCGAGCCGTACGGAAGAAATGAGCCTGAACGAGCAGGTCGCCGGACGTACCCGGCGCGTCCGTTTCGAAGCTCAACTTTCCGGGGACGGGTTGGGGGAAACCCTGAAGGCCTTGCGCGCGGACTTTCGGGGCAGCGGCATCCATTACTGGGTGGTACCGGTGCTGGATACTGGCGGCTTGTAAAGATGATCCGGCTTCGATGAGACCGAGTTATCTCAGGCAACAAAAAACCCCGAGTCTCGGTCGAGGAGATCGGGGTTGATTGCTGTTGTTGAATTAAGAGCCTGGCAGTTCCCTACTTTCGCACAGGTATCTGCACTATCATCGGCGCTAAGCGGTTTCACTTCCGAGGTCGGGATGGGATCGGGTGGTTCCCGCTCGCTCTGGCCGCCAGGCAAAACTGGTGATCGAGCTCGAGCTCTTGAGGAATTTGGTCAACGTACACGGTGTTCGCGGTCTGTCTGGCACACACCCAAACGTCTTGGGTGTTATATGGTCAAGCCTCACGGGCAATTAGTATCGGTTAGCTTCATGCATTACTGCACTTCCACACCCGACCTATCAACCTGGTGGTCTTCCAGGGCCCTTCAGGGGACTCGCGGTCCCAGGGAGATCTCATCTTGGGAGGGGCTTCCCGCTTAGATGCTTTCAGCGGTTATCCTGTCCGAACATAGCTACCCGGCAATGCTTCTGGCGAAACAACCGGAACACCAGCGGTTCGTTCACTCCGGTCCTCTCGTACTAGGAGCAACTTCCCTCAAATCTCCAACGCCCACGGCAGATAGGGACCGAACTGTCTCACGACGTTCTAAACCCAGCTCGCGTACCACTTTAAATGGCGAACAGCCATACCCTTGGGACCGGCTACAGCCCCAGGATGTGATGAGCCGACATCGAGGTGCCAAACACCGCCGTCGATATGAACTCTTGGGCGGTATCAGCCTGTTATCCCCGGAGTACCTTTTATCCGTTGAGCGATGGCCCTTCCATACAGAACCACCGGATCACTAGGACCTACTTTCGTACCTGCTCGACTTGTTCGTCTCGCAGTCAAGCGCGCTTTTGCCCTTACACTCTGTGCGTGATTTCCGACCACGCTGAGCGCACCTTCGTGCTCCTCCGTTACGCTTTGGGAGGAGACCGCCCCAGTCAAACTACCCACCATGCACGGTCCCCGATCCGGATTACGGACCTGGGTTAGAACTCCAAATTCACCAGGGTGGTATTTCAAGGTCGGCTCCACCCGAACTGGCGTCCGAGTTTCTCAGCCTCCCACCTATCCTACACAAGTCAATTCAAAGTCCAGTGCAAAGCTATAGTAAAGGTTCACGGGGTCTTTCCGTCTAGCCGCGGGTACACTGCATCTTCACAGCAAGTTCAATTTCACTGAGTCTCGGGTGGAGACAGTGTGGCCATCGTTACGCCATTCGTGCAGGTCGGAACTTACCCGACAAGGAATTTCGCTACCTTAGGACCGTTATAGTTACGGCCGCCGTTTACCGGGGCTTCGATCAAGAGCTTCGCTTGCGCTGACCCCATCAATTAACCTTCCGGCACCGGGCAGGCGTCACACCCTATACGTCGACTTTCGTCTTTGCAGAGTGCTGTGTTTTTAATAAACAGTCGCAGCCACCGTTTCACTGCAACCCCCTTCGGCTCCGTGAGCAAGTCACTTCACCTACCAGGGGCGTACCTTCTCCCGAAGTTACGGTACCATTTTGCCTAGTTCCTTCACCCGAGTTCTCTCAAGCGCCTGAGAATTTTCATCCTGCCCACCTGTGTCGGTTTTGGTACGGCCGCCTGCAACCTGAAGCTTAGAGGTTTTTCTTGGAAGCTTGGCATCAATCACTTCGGCTGAAGTCGCCTTCAGCACCGTCATCACGCCTCAGAATTGATCCCCCGGATTTGCCTAAGGGACCTTCCTACACGCTTAAACCGGGACGTCCAACACCCGGCTGACCTAGCCTTCTCCGTCACCCCATCGCAGTTGCAGCCGGTACCGGAATATTAACCGGTTTTCCATCGACTACGCCTTT